>NOUX01000001.1 GCA_002245855.1 Sphingobacterium cellulitidis
CTTTTTATTTTTTGCTATAATTCCAAAATCCAAAGTCTTCTTTTCTCGGACTTATTGAAATTAGTTAGTGTGATTCCAATTAATCTTCCTAATAAACCTCTCCATCAAGATTTGGCTGTTTATCTAATCCATCCTGAAATCCCATGGATGCATGTGTTCCATCACAAAATGGTTTATTTGACGATTGCCCACAGCGACATAAGGTCTGTCTATTCCGAACTTCATAATATTTACCATTAGCACTCTTCAGGGGAATCCCTCCCCATAATGCCAAAGGTCCCGCACAACTGTTAGGCATATCCTCGATCAATCCTACTCGAGCTTTGATATCCTTATCTTCAATTGGCTTTCCTCCATCCCAAACGATTAATCTACCTGCAGGACAATGATGAGCCATGGATACACTTAGTTCTACAGATTCATGATTCGCCTCCATCACCTCATTCCAGATCCGTTGCCCATTATCACAAAATCGAGCAAATGCACATAATTTCTCATCATCAGATAAGGAAACTACAGGTCCTTCAATAATTTCGGCAGTAACGAATTCCGGTTTGAAGGTCGCTGTCTCGGTTAGATTAACCCCATTTTCTCGTGCTTTCAAATGGGAATTATCGCAATAGGGTTTGTTTTTTGAAAGGCCACATCGGCATAAGTAGGTGTCGGTATCCTCTGCTTTAAATTCTTTACCCTCCTGATAAGCGATTGAGATTCCGGCATTATTAGCAATGATAAACTGTTGAATAATCTGGGCTTTTCCATGTAAAACATAAGGCCCATCCTTGGTCACTTCAATAGAAATACCTTCCTTATTCAACTCCGTTCCTAATTGAATATCAAGTTTATCTTTTTCTAGTTTCATGTGATTGAATCTTTTTGGGAACATCCCCTAATAATGGATAATAAAAAATCCATTCCATTTGTTTTTTGAAGACCCCAAAAAGTCCCTTTCAACTTAAGGTCAAATTCGATAATCCGCCGGATTTTCTCCGGACCTTGTTCGAATTTTTCCGACCAATGTCCGAAGAAGGTCCGAAGAAAGTCCGGCAAAAATCCGGTAGTAGGACGAATTATACTTGAATTTTTCATGAATTAGTATACAATAAAAAAAGGTCCTCCATCTATATTTTAGAATGGAGAACCTTTTAAAAAAAATTTTATCCTAACTAGTTGTTGGGATCAATCTTATGGATTAGAATATCTTATTTCAACATAATCCCTACAGAGAGGTTGATATGCTGGTGGGTAAAGTTGGATTCATAGAAATTTCCGCGTAATTGTTGGATTGCATACGTTGCGGAAACGGTAAACTTTGTTTTGCGAATAGAATCATACAAATAGAAGAATCCCATTTTTCCCATAAATCCTCTATCATAAACTGGACCTATGCTTGGAGCATAACCTACATTGGCTAAAGCTCCTACTTTGGATACCAAACCAAAATCCATAAACGGCAATCGACCATCAATAAAGATTGGGAATAAATTACGATCATATTTGATCGTCCTTACATCTTCATTTGCAGTGTTAGCAGATTTAGAATAATCTCCTCGAAGTGTTTCATTCCCTAGACCTAAACCTAGAAATGCTTTTTCATTAAAATTCCTTCCAAAAATAAAATGCAAGGAATAACCATTGAAACTACCTTCGTATTTAGGAATTTGAACTCCAATATTTCCACCAGCTTGGATCACGGTATAATAGGTATTTTGTCCAAAACCGAGATGGCCAAGCAAGGACAGGCATAACACAGCAAGTAACTTACGCATAAGAATTAGTTTAAGATTTTATAGATCAATTCGGTCAAGAGGTCTCCAGATTCAGTAAGATGACCAACATTCATTCCTTTGGATTTCAGATCGAATTCCTTGATGAGGTGAATAATTTCGAAGGTCTTCCTGCGGTTGAAATTCCGGGCAGCATATTCATATTCTTTCACAAAGAAAGGATGAACTCCAAGTTGCTTGGCCGCTGCAGCCGAGGATTTATCAGGCAGGTAATGGTATTTTAGAATTTTGGTAAAGTAAGTCCCCAGAGATCCTATGACTACAGGCATGGGGTTACTTTTGGGATTTGCAGCAAAATAATCAACGATTTGAAATGCTTTCAAAGCATTTCGTTTTGAAAGCGCTGTATTCAATTCGAAAACATTGAAATCTTTACTGATACCAATATTCTGTTCCACATCCGTGGTTGTAATTTCTTTATCAGCTGCAATATTCAATTGCAGTTTTTCGATTTCATTGGCAATCTTAGAAAGGTCGGTTCCCAGATATTCGGCCATCAATGCCGCAGCTTGAGGATGTAATTTCCGACCGGAAGCTTGCAACTGTTCGCTGATCCATGCCGCAACCTTATCATCGTAGAGCTTATTTGACTCAAGGACCACCCCTGCTTTCTCCAGCAATTTGAAAGATTTTTTCCGCTTATCAAACTTGCTGTATTTATGTGCAAAGACCAATACAGTGGTTGGTGTGGGTTGCTCCAGATATTTTTGCAGCAAATCATCATCTTTCCATTTGAGGTTTTGGGCTTCTTTGACCACGATTACCTGATGATTGCTCATCATGGGATAACGTTTGGCCATACTGATAATATTTGAAAAATCAGTATCCTTTCCATAGACGACGGATTGGTCGAATCCTTTTTGGGCATCATCCAGGACAGAATGTTCGATAGCATCGGAAATCAGGTCGATAAAATAGGGTTCTTCACCATGCAACAGGTAAACGGGTGCTAGTTTTTTTTTCTTGATATCAGATAATATGGTTTGGACATTCATGCTGTACGAAAGTACAAAAATAGATAGACTTTTGGGAGTTGGAAAAGGTTGGAAAATTTCGTAATTTTGTAAATGTTTAGACCAGTTCCTTTGAACTTACCGCCCTTTCCGGCAAAAATCAGCAAAAAACAGGATCAGTATTACATTTTCGACGAACTGCGGAAGAAGCATTTGTTGTTGACACCGGAGGAGTGGGTACGACAACACTGGGTAAGTCATTTGAACAAGCATTATCAATATCCGATGGCGTTGATGAAGATTGAGGGTGGATTATCCTTAAACGAGTTACAAAAGCGCAGTGATTTGGTGATTTATAACCGCGAGGGCTCACGCGTACTTTTGGCAGAATTTAAGGCTCCATCTGTCAAAATAACAGAAAAAGTCTTCGAACAGATCGCAAATTACAACAGTATTTATAAAATTCCCCTTCTTTTAGTCAGTAATGGAATTGAGCATTATTATTGTAGAATAAATTTCGAGCAGGAGAATTTCACATTTATAACGGAACTGCCATCTTTTAATCAGGAAGATTTTGGATATTAAAATAAATATTATATTAGTAGTTTAAAGACAGAAGGACACACAATGAATATAGATAAGAACGAATTTAGAAAATATGCGATTAAGCATCATAGAATTGGTAGCCAACATGTAGATGGTTATATTTCTAGGTTACAACAACAGATTCCGAGCAACTTGACACCTTATATTATTGAGGAGCGTCAATTGAATGTGGCTCAGATGGACGTTTTTTCACGCTTGATGATGGATCGTATTATCTTTTTAGGAGATGGGATCAATGATCAGGTTGCTAATATCGTTCAAGCGCAGTTGTTGTTTTTACAATCGACGGATGCACAACGCGACATTCAGATTTACATTAACTCTCCAGGGGGTAGTGTATATGCTGGATTAGGTATTTATGATACTATGCAATATATTTCTCCGGACGTTGCGACTATCTGTACAGGTATGGCGGCATCCATGGGAGCGGTATTATTAGTAGCGGGTGCAAAAGGTAAACGTGCCGCATTACGTCATTCACGAGTTATGATCCACCAACCATCAGGCGGTGCACAGGGTGTTGCTGCGGATATGGAGATCAACTTACGTGAGATGTTGAAATTAAAAGAAGAATTATATACGATTATTGCTGATCATTCCGGCCAGACATATGACTGGGTTGAGAAGTCATCAGATCGTGATTATTGGATGCGTGCCGCTGAAGCCAAAGAGTTTGGTATGATAGATGAGGTATTGCTACCTAAGAAAGAAACAAAATAAAAACAATGAGTAAATCGAACAATAGAGATATCCATTGCTCATTTTGCGGCATCAGTAAAAATGAGGCGCAAATGCTTATTGCGGGTGATGGTGCGCATATCTGCGACAGATGTGTGCAACAAGCTGGGGAGATTTTGGCGGAAGAGCTTAAGCAACGCAAGAATAAATCTATTCAAACTGCTCTTAAATTAATCCGACCAAAGGAAATCAAAGAACATTTGGATCAATATGTGATTGGCCAAGATGATGCTAAGAAAGTTATTTCTGTAGCGGTTTACAATCATTACAAGCGTTTAAACCAACGTATTGATTCGGATGAGACTGAGATTGAGAAATCAAACTTGATTATCGTTGGAGAAACCGGTACAGGTAAGACCTTATTGGCTAAAACCGTTGCCAAGATCCTGAATGTACCATTTTGTATCGTCGATGCAACGGTATTGACAGAGGCAGGTTATGTAGGTGAGGATGTTGAGAGTATCTTGACGAGATTATTGCAAGCGGCGGATTATGATGTTGCTGCAGCAGAACGTGGAATCATCTATATTGATGAGATCGACAAAATTGCGAGAAAAAGTGATAACCCATCCATTACTCGCGATGTATCTGGTGAAGGTGTTCAACAAGCTTTATTGAAGATCTTGGAAGGTACGAATGTGAATGTTCCACCTCAAGGTGGTCGTAAGCATCCGGATCAAAAAATGATCTCGGTAAACACCAGCAATATCTTATTTATTTGTGGTGGAGCTTTTGATGGTATTCAAAAGAAAATTGCAAACAGATTGAGAACGCAGACTGTTGGTTATAAAATGAAAGATGAAGATCAGGAAATCGACCTGAACAACTTATATAAATACATCACGCCGCAAGATTTGAAAAACTTCGGTTTGATTCCAGAGTTGATTGGTCGTCTTCCTGTATTGACGCATCTGAATCCATTGGATAAGGAAACATTATTGAATATCCTGACCAAGCCAAAAAATGCTTTAGTAAAACAGTACATTAAATTGTTCGAGTACGAGGGCGTTAAATTATCATTTGAACCTGAGGTTTATGACTTTATTGTTGACAAGGCATGGGAGTTTAAATTAGGGGCTCGAGGATTACGGAGCATTTGTGAGGCCATTATGCTGGACGCGATGTTTGAGACGCCGAGCAATAAGGAAAACACAGAAGACAAGACCTTGCAGATAAGTTTGGATTACGCAAAGAACAAATTTGCCAAGACAGACTTTAAAAAATTGCAAGTTGCATAAAAACCTAAACCCTCGCCTACGTTGCGAGGGTTTTTTGTATTATTAGATTATTAAGAAAGGATGAAATTATGACTAAAAAGAAAACTGAAAACCAAGAGAATATCCAAGAAGTTAACTCCCCTATTAAAGCAGGATTAAAAACCAAAGAAGATATTGTAAACAATTGGTTGCCAAGATATACCGGGAGACCTTTGGAAGAGTTTGGTGAATATATTTTATTGACGAATTTCAGCAATTACGTCAAACTATTTTCTCAGATGCATGGGGATGCTCCTATTCTCGGAGAGGATAAACCTATGCAAACTTGTACAGCGGATGGCATTACCATTATTAATTTTGGGATGGGTTCACCGGTTGCAGCAACCGTGATGGATTTACTGACTGCCATTCATCCAAAAGCCGTATTATTCCTTGGGAAAACTGGTGTCTTGAAAAAGAAAATTGATGTTGGGGAATTGATATTGCCGATTGCAGCCATTCGTGGAGAGGGAACATCCAATGATTACTTACCAGCAGAGGTACCTTCCTTACCGGCCTTCGCCATGCAGAAAGCAATCTCTACGACCATTCGTGATCACTCCAGGGATTATTGGACCGGAACGGTTTACACAACTAACCGTCGGGTTTGGGAACATGACAAGCAATTTAAGAAATACCTGAAGAGCATTCGTGCGATGGCTGTTGATATGGAAACAGCGACCATCTTCTCGGTGGGTTTTGCGAATAAAATTCCGACAGGAGCCTTATTGTTGGTTTCTGATCAGCCGATGGTTCCAGAAGGTGTAAAAACTGATAAATCAGATGTAACAGTAACCAAATCTTATGTGGAGACCCATGTAAAGATTGGTATTGATGCCTTGAAGCAATTAATCAATAATGGATTAACGGTAAAACATCTGAAGTTCTAAAAAATATCTACTTTTGTGGTAGACAACAAACAGACAGAAATTCACCTATGTGGTATAACAACATTTTAGAAACCATTGGGAACACTCCCTTGGTTAAACTAAACAAGATAACGCAAAACTTAAAGGGCACTATTTTAGCCAAAATTGAAACCAGCAACCCTGGGGATTCCATTAAGGACCGTATGGCTTTGAAAATGATCGAAGATGCGGAGGAAGCAGGTCTCTTAAAACCTGGAGGTACCATTATCGAAGGTACATCAGGGAATACCGGGATGGGATTAGCCATGGCGGCAGTGGTCAAAGGTTATCGTTGTATATTCACGACTACGGATAAGCAGTCGAAGGAAAAGATCGATGCTTTACGCGCATTTGGTGCTGAAGTTATTGTCTGCCCGACCAACGTTGATCCGGAGGACCCTCGCTCCTATTATTCTGTTTCAAGCCGTTTGGAGAAAGAAGTTCCAAACGCTTGGAAAGCTAACCAGTATGATAATTTATCCAACTCCAAAGCTCATTATGAGCAAACAGGTCCAGAGATCTGGGAGCAAACCGAGGGTAAGATTACACACTTAGTTGTAGGCGTAGGAACGGGCGGCACCATCTCAGGAACAGCTAGATACCTCAGAGAGAAGAATCCTAATATTAAGGTTTGGGGTATAGATACCTATGGCTCCGTCTTCAAGAAATATAAAGAAACCGGAATTTTTGACAAGAATGAAATCTATCCATATATCACTGAAGGTATTGGAGAAGACTTTTTGCCAAAAAATGTGGATTTCAGCCTTATTGATTTATTTGAAAAGGTTACTGACAGGGATGCAGCATTGATGACGCGCGATTTAGCGAGAAAAGAAGGAATTTTTGCTGGTAACTCTGCGGGAGCGGCTGTTGCAGGACTAATGCAATTAGGAAAAGACCTTAAAGAGGATGATGTGGTTGTGGTTATTTTCCACGATCATGGATCCCGCTATATGGGTAAGATGTACAATGAGGATTGGCTTCGTGAGCGTGGCTTCTTAAAGGACGAAAAGTTGACTGCAAAATCCATCTTGAAGAAGCGTGGCGAGCAGGCTATCATAACAGCAGATGCAAACCAAACGGTGTTGGAGGCTTTCAATACCATGAAGTCTTTAAATATTTCACAGATTCCTGTAACCCAACAAGGTATGGTCATTGGAAAGGTTACTGAATCAGATATCCTGACGGCTTTATTGGAGAATCCATCCTTGAAATCCTCAGCTGTGGAAGATATCGCTACCAAGCCATTTCCATTTGTGGATTTGAATACCTCCATTGACAAAATATCGGGATTGATCAACAAAGATACGCAGGCCGTATTGGTGGAAGATGAATTAGGCAGGATTAATATCATTACACAATATGATATAATTAATGCCATTTCAGAAGTTTAGGATTTTTCCATTTTTTGGGTATATTTAAAATTATCTACCAAAAAGAATGGAAAGAAACGACAAACTTAAAAGATTAGAATATTGGGTAAAAGCACGTATTGGCAAGATAGCATTTATTGACGTTGAAGAAAAACGTGCTAAGGAATGGTATGGTAATGGCTATGGCGGTTTTTATGTAGACCCTAGCCTAGTCCCTGACAATGCGATAGTTTATTCCTTTGGAATCGGAGAAGATATTTCTTTTGATAAAGCGATCATAGCAAAGCATGGCTCGAAGGTATTTGGTTTTGACCCTACGCCAAAATCCATCAATTATGTTCGCAATAATGAAACCCCGGAGCAGTTTTATTTTCATCCTTATGGCTTAGGTGAGAAAACCGAAATGGTAACTTTCCACTTGCCCAAAAACAAGGATCATGTTTCAGGAAGTGTATACGACCATAGTCTAGTCAACGAGAAGGATTCTGTGGAAGTTCTTTTAAAGGATTTTAACGAGATTGTAAAGGATTTGGGGCATACACACATTGATGTCTTAAAAATGGATATAGAGGGTTCAGAATACGTTGTAATGGATGGTATTTTGAATTCAGGAATACCGATCAAACAGATACTGGTTGAAACCCACGAGCGGTTCTTCGAGAATGGTAAAGAAAGAGGGAAGAAGTTCTTTAAGCAATTACATGATCATGGCTATAGGATCTTTGCTATATCAGACACCTATCAAGAAATATCATTGGTAAAAAGTCATTAAGACTAGAAGGATAAACTTATTTATACACAAAAAAGAGCTTGGAGATAATCCAAGCTCTTTTTTTAGTTATTTTCTGGAGCATCTATTTCGGTAAGGATATAGACATCTTCATGGTCTTTTTTCATTTTATATTTTTCGCGGGCTATCCTTTGAATTTCACTTTGATTGAACTGCACATCTTTAATGGATTGGGAAATGCTTTCAATTTCGTTGGTATAGTATTCCTTTTCTTTTTCCAGCTTTGTTTTTTCAGTTTGAAAATTATACTGGGTAGTAATATCGTAACGGTCGAAAAAGCACATCCAAACAATGAAAGCGACTCCGGCGATTAGATATTGATTACGAATAGTATTAATAAAGCGTTCCATAGGCTCAACCAAAGAAATTTAAATTCGGTTAAAGATAACTATTTTAGGATGAACAAAACAAGGATAGAATCAGGATTATCAAATAATTAAATTAACCTATGTGGAAAAATAATCCTATCATGAAGATGATGTATCATAGGTAGGTAAAAAGCGAATTTATTCCATAAAAAAAAGGAACCGATTGGTTCCTTTTTCCATATAATATGATAATTATTTTTTCGGAGCGTATTTAAAATCTTTTCCGATGAACTTAGCGTTGTTGCCTAATTCTTCTTCGATACGCAACAATTGGTTGTATTTCGCGATCCGGTCAGAACGAGAGATAGAACCAGTTTTGATTTGACCACAGTTTAAAGCTACTGCTAAATCTGCGATTGTTGTATCTTCAGTTTCTCCAGAACGGTGAGACATTACAGAAGTATAACCGTTTGTTTGTGCTAAGTGAACCGCATTGATTGTCTCAGTAAGAGATCCGATTTGGTTAACTTTTACCAAGATTGAATTTCCGATACCTTTGTCAATACCTTCTTGAAGACGTTTTGTATTTGTAACAAATAAATCGTCACCAACTAGTTGAACACGGTCACCGATTTTCTCAGTTAACAATTTCCAACCTTTCCAGTCATCTTCCGCCATACCATCTTCGATAGAGATAATTGGGTATTTAGCAGTTAATTCAGCAAGGTAATCAACTTGTTCTTCGATAGTACGAACTGCACCACCTTTACCTTCGAATTTAGCATAGTCATATTTTCCTTTTTCGAAGAATTCTGTAGAAGCACAGTCTAATGCTAAGCAGATTTCTTTACCTGGTTTGTAACCAGCTTTTTTGATTGCTTCAAGGATTGTTTCGATAGCATCTTCAGTACCTTCGAAAGTTGGCGCGAAACCACCTTCGTCACCTACAGCAGTAGATAAGTTACGGTCATGAAGGATTTTTTTCAAGCTATGGAATACTTCAGCACCCCAACGTAAAGCTTCAGAGAAAGATTCAGCACCAACTGGCATGATCATAAACTCTTGGAAAGCGATAGGAGCATCAGAGTGAGCACCACCGTTTACAATGTTCATCATTGGCAAAGGAAGTGTATTTGCATTAACTCCACCGATATAACGATATAATGGTTGACGGCTTTCTTGAGCTGCTGCTTTAGCTACTGCTAAAGAAACCCCTAAGATTGCGTTTGCACCTAATTTACCTTTGTTTTCAGAACCATCTAAATCGATCATTAATTTATCGATTGCATTTTGTTCAAATACGTCAACACCTTCTAAAGCTTTAGCGATTTTAGTATTTACGTTTTCAACAGCTTTCAAAACACCTTTACCTAGGTATTTCTTTTTATCACCGTCGCGTAATTCTACAGCTTCGTGTGCACCTGTAGAAGCTCCTGAAGGAACTGCTGCACGGCCAACAAAACCGTTTTGCGTTGTTACATCAACTTCTATTGTAGGATTTCCGCGCGAATCTAAAATCTGGCGCGCATGTACGTCAATTATCAAGCTCATTTTATCTGTGGTTTATTTAAATATCTTACTTAGTGTATTTAAGACACTAATATAGCAATAATTCTTTCTTAATCAAAAATATGAAAAAATCTAAGTCATTCGCCTTATTTGATAGAAAAATTACCACCATCGAGGAATTAATATTATTAAAATCATAAATATTAGGAAGCTATGGGCTAGAGAAATATTTCAATACTTTCCAACCGTAACATCAGTATTGCCATAACACTGGAAAATGAAGGATAAAAAAAAGGTCGCATCCTTGCGGATACGACCTTTTCTAAAATTTTATATTATTTATGATTTTACCATGGCGATAAAATCATCGAATAAATATCTAGAATCGTGAGGACCTGGAGAAGATTCTGGGTGATATTGTACCGAGAATGCATTCTTACCTTTCACACGAATACCTTCAATAGAGTTGTCATTTAAGTTAACGTGCGTGATCTCAACTTTGTCTGATTTTTCAATATCCTCAGCCACTACTCCAAAACCATGGTTTTGAGAAGTGATCTCACATTTATTAGCGATAATATTTTTTACAGGGTGGTTGATACCTCTGTGACCATTATGCATTTTTTGCGTTCTGATATCATTTGCTAATGCTAAGATTTGGTGACCAAGACAAATCCCGAACATTGGTTTATCAGCAGCTAAGATATCTTTAACAGTTTGAATTGCATAATCCATTGCAGCCGGATCACCAGGACCATTAGAGATAAAGTAACCATCAGGGTTCCACTCCTGCATTTCCGCGAAGGTAGTTTTTGCTGGGAAAACCTTAGCATACACTTGGCGTGAATCGAAATTTCTCAGGATGTTCTTTTTGATACCTAGATCTAATACAGCGATACGCGTAGGAGCTCCTTCTTCGCCATAATAATAAGGTTCTTTCGTTGAAACTTTAGAAGATAGTTCTAAACCATCCATAGAAGGAACTTGAGCCAATTGCGCTTTCAATGCATTCTCATCTAGGTTCTCCGAAGAAATAATCGCATTCATAGCACCTTTACTACGAATATGGCGAACTAAAGATCGCGTATCAATATCTGAGATACCGACTAAATTTTCTTCTTCAAAATAGTTTTGAATGGATTGATCAGCCATTTTACGGCTGTAGTTAATGTTGTAGTTTTTACAAACTAAACCTGCAATCTGAATTTCTTTAGATTCTTCATCTGCATCATCGATACCATAATTCCCGATATGCGCATTGGTAGTCACCATGATTTGTGCATAATAGGAAGGATCTGTAAAGATCTCTTGGTAACCTGTAGTTCCAGTGTTGAAACAAATTTCACCTGTGGTAGTACCGATTTTACCTGCGGCTTTACCATGAAAAACTGTTCCATCCTCTAGGACTAAAATTGCTGGCAATTTGCTGTAGTTGGTCATTCTTATTTCTAGTTAAAACGTATTCACTAAATTAATGATTGATTTTCTTAACACCCAAACATAAAAAAAGCCCAAACGGGCTAACAGATCAATTTATATATTGACGAGAAGTAGAAACTACTTTTTGATTCGCTATCGGGTAGAAGGTCTCTTTCATTTTTATCGGGAGACAAAGGTACAAATTATTTTAATTCGCAAACAATTGTTTTTTATAAATTATCTCAATTCCTAATACACGAAAAAGCCCCAAGATGTTTTACACCTTGGGGCTTTTCTTTTATTTTATTGGAATTACTTCGTCAATTTGAAAATATCATTTCCAAAGACAAAGATCATTAAAGCCACAATGATAAAGAAACCCACAATTTGAGCTTTCTCCAAGAACTTGTCGCTTAATGGTTTTCCTTGAATCATTTCTACTAAAAGGAAGATCACATGTCCCCCATCCAGTGCTGGAATAGGTAAAATATTCATAAAGGCTAAAGCCATAGAAAGCATACCTACAAGACTCCAGAATTTAACCCAGTTTACCTCTGTACCGAACATGGTTGCAATCCCTACAGGGCCAGATAATGCCTTGTCAGCACGAACCTCACCTTTGAAGATCTTACCAAAACCTTTGATATTATCCGTAATAACCGAGAATGCTTTGGCAGTTCCGATAGGCAAGGATTCCATAAATCCATATTGATATTGAACAACTGGTAGGTTAGAGAAACCTAATACCGAGGAACTATCAGCTGCTGCCTTAAGAACCATCGGGCTTCCCTTACGAACTACATCCAAGGAAACTTCTTTATTTTTGTTTGCTGCTAATTCTGATTTAAACTGATCCAATTGTTGTACTTGCACGCCATTGATAGATACGATGCTATCTCCTACCTGCAATCCCATTTTATCCGCACGACTCCCTTTTTCCACCAAAGTGATTGGAAGCATCTTGAACATAGGTTGAACCAATTCATTCTTCTTATGCTCAGAAACATCATTCAAGATATCTTTTGGCAAAGTAATATCTAATTGTTGCCCTTGGCGTTCAACGGTCAATACCGCATCCCCCATCAACACATCAGAAGTCAATAAGTCCTGGTAGAACAAGTTTGCTTTTTTACCATTTACGGCAAGGATTTTATCGCCTTCTTTAAGACCAACTTTTTCACCGATAATACCTGGCTTAACCCCATATAACTGGGTATTGTTTAAGTCAGTTGTACCATATTTGAAGGTCAACATCCAGAAAACAATAATACCTACAATCACATTGACGATAATACCACCAAGCATGACAATTAATCTTTGCCAAGCAGGTTTAGAGCGGAATTCCCAAGGTTGAGGTTCACCTTTCATTTGCTCTGTATCCATCGATTCATCGATCATACCTGCAATTTTCACATAGCCCCCCAATGGTAACCAGCCAATACCGTATTCACAGCCTTTATAATTGAATTTGAATAATTTTACACCCCAGGCATCAAAGAAAAGATAAAACTTCTCCACCTTGATTCCGAATGCTCGAGCAGCTAAAAAGTGTCCAAGCTCATGCAAGATGATTAATAATGACAAGCCTAAAAGTACTTGCCCAACCATGATTACAATTCCCATCTATTATATTTTTATTAATTTATTTAAATTTATTTAATTCGTTCTATTAAACTTCGTGCCACAGTTCGGCTTTCTAAATCGAACTGCAAATAATCCTCTAAACTTAACGTTTTTTGTGATTTCACCTGACACAATGTCTCCTCAATCACCTCACTCATTTGTACAAAGCCTACTTTATCTTGCAAGAACGCTTCAACCACAACTTCATTGGCACCGTTTAAAACACAAGGTGCATTCCCCCCTTCTTCCAAAGCTTGAAAAGCAAGTTTAAGGTTTTTGAAGACTTGTAAATCTGGCTGTTCGAAGGTAAGATTTGGATAATCCAGGAAATTAAATCTCTTAAAGTTATTTTCGAAACGTTGCGGATAGGTTAAGGCATACTGAATTGGGAGTTTCATATCCGGAAGGCCCAATTGAGCTTTTAAAGATCCGTCTTGGAACTGCACCAAGGAGTGGATGATGGATTGCGGGTGTATAATTACATCGATTTGATCATACTCCAATCCGAATAACCATTTCGCCTCTATAACCTCCAGGCCTTTATTCATTAGGGAAGCCGAATCAATAGTAATCTTTGCTCCCATGGTCCAGTTAGGATGTTTTAAAGCCTGCGCTTTGGTAACCTGCAGGAGGTCATTCAAAGTTTTTCCACGGAAAGGTCCCCCAGAAGCGGTAAGGATGATTTTTTCAATAGGATTGGCTTCTTCACCAGCAAGGCATTGAAATATTGCAGAATGCTCCGAATCAACGGGAAGTAATTTGACCTGATGTTTTTCTACCAAGGAGGTAATCAATTCACCAGCGACAACTAAAGTTTCCTTATTCGCCAAGGCGATATCTTTTCCCGACTCAATTGCAGCAACCGTAGGTCTAAGACCAGCAGCTCCTACTACAGCCGTAAGAACGATATCGATATCGTCTCTTTTCATGGATTCTACCAGCGCATCTTCGCCGAACAGCACTTCAATCCCCTTCCCTGCCAATTCCTGTTTCACTTTTTCATATGCTGCTTGGTCGCAAAGGATCACTGCTGCTGGCTTAAATTTTAAAGCCTGTTGAATCAACAAATCAGCATTTTTCCCGGCAGATAAAACAGTAATTGAAAAATGATCAGGATATAGTTCTACTACTTCTAAGGTCTGTGTACCGATACTCCCTGTAGAACCTAATATGGCTAATTTTCTTTTACTCAAAACTTAAATGATTTTTAAATAATGTTATCCATAAGGGATGGGTCAGAACCACCCTTATAGGCTTTCATCATATCAATATACACAATTGACATGACAAGACTAACCACGGGAATAATAACAAAGGCATTGATAAGGCTCAAAATCTTTGAAACTAATGAGTAACCCATGTATTCCGTACCTAATTGTAGTAGATGAGTGAATGCAACGATAAATATTATAGTCAGTAATTTCAATACATTCCCTTTGGTCATTGCCAAGCTGAAACGGTATGATTTGAACGTATTGAAGCCATTCTCTAGAATAAAGAATGGAAAGAATGTGGTTCTGATCAATACAAACAACATAATCAATCCAGTTAAGAAAGGATGGATTTCGGTTTGAACTGTATTCATATTTACCCCAAGATATAACAGCGGGAATAAAAGGACATACATCACGATATATACCACGAAGGCAATCAAACTATATAACAGCAGACCCAAGATATAGTAACAGAATTGCGGCATACTAGGAAGGTAATCCATGATACCATGACTTTTTTCTTCCTTGGCTAAAAATATTGCCTTCTTTAGAAGTACCAATTGCAAGCTGAAATAAACCCCAACAAACAATAATAACAAGCAGATTTTAACCAAAAGATTGGAAGAATCCAGATACATTGCTAGAAAGGAAGAAAGGTTGGAAGTTACAAAAAGTAAAAAGCAGAGACCGGCGATAGAAATATAATTCCGCATCAGGATATCTACCGCTCTTAAAACAACGTCGTTAGCTTTAAATGTAATGTCTTTAAGAAAATCTAGCATGTCATAAATAATATTGCAAATATGATAATTTTTTTCGGTGGAATCAATTATCTGAAGGCGGTTATCACATAAAAAAAGGCTAAGAAATTACATTCTTAGCCTAATTAAAACTTTTATTATTTCAAATTCTCCGGAATTGGTTTTTCCAGAAGATATTGATAATAGAATCTTGTTCTTTCCTTGAAATCGTAGGCACTTTTTGAGCGTTCAAAACCATGTCTACTTCCCGGATAAATCATTAATTCAAAAGGTACAGCTCTACTGGTAAGCGCATCCACCAATTGAATGGTATTCTGCATATGAACATTATCGTCCATATCACCATGCATAATTCTTAAACGACCTTTATATTGATTTACATAAGGTAAAATAGAACCGTTTTTATATCCTTCAGGGTTAGATTGCGGGGTATCCATCCAACGCTCGGTATAGTGGGTATCATATAACTCCCAACTAGTTACCGGCGCACCAGCAATACCGAAATCAAAATAATCGGCACCTTTGGTCAATGCTAAACAAGTCATGTAACCACCATAACTATGGCCAGTCATCAATAATTTATTTTTAGCTACATAAGGTTTAGCTTTCAACCATTTCGCAATGGTGATATAGTCTACCAATTCCCAGTTTCCTAAATTTCTATGCATCCAAGCAACACCTTGTTTACCGAAATGGCCAGATGCTCTGTGATCAGCTTCAATCTGGATTACACCTTCTTGAGACCAAAACTCTCCATTTACACCTTTCCAAGTATTTTTTACCGTTCCCGCATCAGGACCACCATAAATACTCATGATAACCGGATATTGCTTTGTCTCATCGAAATCCGTAGGATACGTGATGATCACCGGAAGGTTGAACTTGCCATCCTCAGAAGGAACGGTCAAGTATTCGCGTTTGGCTACTTTATAATTTGCAAAATCATCAGCTTTGCTATCCGCCAATTCCTTCAATACTTTGCCTTTGTTATCAAGCAAAGCGACTTTATTTGGAGTCAGGATATTGGAATAATTTGTAATGAAGTATTTTCCATCAGGAGAAACCATTACATTGTGCGTATAATCTCCGAAAGTCAATCTCTTCATATTCTTGCCATCAAAACCAATACGGTAAAGATCTTTGGTTGCGGAGTTTTCTTTTCTAGCGGAGAAATATAGCACTTTGCCCTTCTCGTCGATATGTTCGATAGCTGTCACTTGCCAATCACCTTGTGTAATAGGATTTACTAATTTTCCATCCAGGTTATACAGGTAATAATGTGCCCAACCAGTTTTATCCGATTTTAAGATGTAATGTTTGTTATCTGCTAAATAAGTGATTCGCTCATCATGGTCAAGATTGATCCATGTAGGTTGATCTTCATTATAGATTTCAGATTTTTGACCTGACTGTGGATTTACAGCATAGAATTTCAAATTATTTTGCTCTCTATTCATCCACTGGACCATGATAGACTTGCTATCAAAGCTCCAGTATGGTTGACCAAAATATTGATCGTCTTTTTCGTTAAAATCAGCCCATACAATTGGAGAGCCTTCAGCTTTCACGAATCCAACTTTTACTTCAGGGTTTGGATCACCAGCTTTCGGGTATCTGGTTTCTTCCAAGTAGCCATGTTGCCCTTTTGAAACATAAATTGGGAACATAGGTACCTTGGTATCATCGAAACGCATAAAAGCGATTTCTTCACTATTTGGAGACCACCAGAATGCACGGTAGTTTGTCGGACGACCTAAGATTTCTTCATAATACACCCAAGATGACCAACCGTTATATATCACATCTGTACCATCATTGGTATAGCGAATCTCTTTACCTGATGCTATTTCGAGCCCATATAAATCACTTTTACGGGTGAAGGCTACATATTTACCATCTGGGGATAAAGTAGGGTTTTGTTCATCAACTTCTGGGGATTGGGTAAGTTGCTTGGCCGGAGAGTCAGGATATTGGATATAAACATCTTTATCCTTGATAAATACCCGTGTAGACGTATTGACAGGGTAGCTATAACTTTCTCTTTTACCAGATTTAACATTGACTTTATAGAGTTGATTATTTGCTCTTTCAATATAATGGTTAGCATCCGCCCAACCTTCGAATCGACTAATAGTTTTAGTTAAAGAGGGAGCTTGATTCCAAGCTTGTTCAAAAGAAAGTTTCTTAGTTTGCGCGAATGTCGCATCTGTGGAAAGGATGAACAGAGCGAAGCAAGCCGCAGAAAACAGTTTATTCATATGTGATAGTTTGTAATTTGATTCAATAAACTTCGAAAATAGGAAATTCATATCAATCTGTTAAGAAATGCCTGTAACATGTTTAACGAAATCGATCGCGTAAAATTCGAAGGGATTAAATTGGTTATTAGAAATATAAAAAGAGCCACTAAATGATTAGTGGCCCATTAATAATGTATTCAAAACTAAATTAAAAAGAGTAATTGTCTTTTTGTACTAGCTCGCCATTGTTTTCAAAACCTTGATCGTCTTGATTTGGCTCATATCTTTTTTCCACAACATCCTGGTTCGCTTTAATGTATTCAACTACATCTTGAAGTCCTTCAGCAAACTTTTCAAAGTCTTCTTTATAAAGGAAGATCTTGTGTTTGATGAACTGTCCATCTTCGAAGCGTTTTTTGCTTTCTGTAATTGTCACATAATAATCGTTCGAGCGAGTGGCTTTCACATCAAAAAAATAAGTACGTTTGCCCGCTCTCACCTTTTTTGAAAATACCTCTTCACGCTCTTTATTGTCAAAATCTCCCATTAGATTAATATAAAATTTAAGTTTAACCCTCTATTTTCAGTCATAAATATATAATAATTAATTTCAATCATCCAAATTTTATTTAAAAATTATTATTATAATAATTAAAATATTGCTACAAAATTGAGGTTGTCTTAAAAGAGATTTGAGTTTTTACCGACTAATTCTCGTATTTCACCGAAAAAAATGCCCAAGAGACCTATTAGCTCTGTTGCTATGCTTATATTCGCTATACTTTTGAGTAAACTAATTCAAAAGGAAACAACATCATGAACAATCAAACAACGAAAACAGATTACGGAAAGCCACCAAAAAACAATAAATCTTCGAATTTAGTTGGGTTTATCATCGTTTTTTTAGGCGTAGCCATTCTTTTTAAGAACATGAATATGGGTAACATCATCCCGAATTGGATGTTTGGATGGGAAACCATATTGATCATTATCGGTCTGGTAATAGGGGTAAATTCAAAATTCGAAAAGAAATCTTCGATTGTCCTTATTATTATAGGTTCGGTATTCTTACTAAAAAATGAACTTGATATCCATTTAGGAAAATTCATAATTCCAGCTGCAGCAATTGCATTAGGCTTTTACCTGATCAATCGTAACAAAAGCAACCCGCAATTGCCTCCAACAACTCCTCCGCAAAACGATGAGTATGACTGGGATAGACGTGTAAACCAAGATCAACCAGGAAATACCGATGGAACAAACAATCCATCTTCAACAAATCCTAATGATTCCTATGCTCAGGCCAGCGGTACTGAGCATAGACCTTATGGCAGAAATTTCTTACCTGACTTTGAAAACTATTTAAAGGTGGACAATTTCTTTAGTGATACTAAAAAAGTAATCCTAAGCAAGAACTTCTTGGGCGGAAATATTACCTCTGTTTTTGGTAGCACTCAATTAAACTTCTTACAAGCGGATTTGAAACAACCGGTAGTAATTGATACTTTCCAACTTTTTGGAAGTACAAAAATCATTGTTCCAACCAACTGGAAAGTATATTCTAATGTATCTTCTATTTTTGGCGAAGTTGATGATAGAAGACCGATGATCGAAGTGGTTACGGATGAAAACAAGAAAATTTATATCACAGGAACCTCTTTATTTGGGGGATTAACGATTAAGAACAGTTAGTTTAAGGCATGCAAAAACCCATTAGTGAACAATCCAAACGCTATGTAATCCATGCCTCATCGTGGATTATTTGTGTTTTATACTTTCTTATAGTTTACGGGCTATTGCTATGGTCCAATATCGCCAAAGTGACTGCAGCTTATGACGCAGTGATTGGTGCCCTGACCATGACAGGTATTTCATACCTCATCTACAGTACCTTGCAGTTTTATCTTCCAAACAACAAGAACTATTGGAAGCTGTTTTCCATGGCTGCAATTTTTTCAGCAATCAGTGTGCTCATCATCCGTATCTTGATTATTCAGGTAACTCCTGATGACAACCTGGTTTACCTGGACTTTTCCCTACCCTTTCGTTTTGTAATCAATTTCCTGATCATTACCTGTGTAATGACAATCAATATTTTCTGGAACATCCAGGAAGAATTAGTTTTTAACAAGAGAAGAAAAGATGAAAGTGAGCGCATGGTTCGTGATGCCGAATTATATAATTTAAGACAGCAATTACAACCTCACTTTTTATTCAATAGCTTGAACTCCATCATCGCCTTGATTGGTAGCAAACCAACTGAAGCGCGGAATATGGTTTTTCAATTATCAGATTTTTTGCGCGGAACCATGCGTAAGGATGAGAAACAATTTACAAGTGTTGAAGAAGAAATCAATCACTTAAGCCTATATTTGGATATAGAAAAAGTGCGTTTCGGCCACAGGCTAAGCACTGAGTTTGAATATGACGAGGAAGTTTTTAATGCAAAAATCCCAGTTATGATTCTTCAACCCTTAGTAGAAAATGCGATTAAATTCGGTTTATATAATGTAACTGATCAAGTAACTATTAAAACGCGTATATATTTAGAGAACAATCTGCTGACCATTGAAATCAGTAATCCATTTGAAATGGATCAACCGGAACAGAAGAAAGGAACTGGATTTGGTCTTACCAGCATTCAGCGAAGACTATTCCTTCTATTCGGCAGAACTGATTTATTGCAGACAGCGGTTGACGGCAATACATTTATATCCACCCTAAGAATCCCACAATTATGATAAAGACAATCCTTATAGACGACGAACCATTGGCACGTAGTATGGTGCTGGAATATTTAAAAGAACATCCTGATTTTGAAGTATTGGCTGAATGTAATGATGGATTTGAAGGTGTGAAAGCCATTCAACAACACCAGCCAGATTTAGTATTCCTGGATATTCAAATGCCTAAATTGACAGGTTTTGAAATGTTGGAGCTATTGGATAACCAACCTCATATTATCTTCACGACTGCATTTGATGAATACGCGTTAAAAGCTTTTGAAAAGAATGCAATTGATTATTTATTGAAACCTATCCGCCCGGATCGTTTTCAAAAAGCTATTGATAAATTCAAGGCTTCCTTTGGTACCCAACAAGCACCGAAAATAGACTCTGCTAAACTGCAGGAAACTATGGAAGAAGATAGTTCATTGGAGCGTATTGTGGTAAAAACAGGAAATCAAATCAAGATTATTCCGGTACAACAGATTAATTTTTTAGAGGCCTATGATGACTATGTAAAGATTCATACTCCTGATGGCATGTTTCTAAAAAATAAAACTATGAGCTCATTTGAAAAACAATTGGACGGAAAACAATACGTTCGGGTTCACCGCTCCTTTATTGTTAAAGTGGACCAATTGCAGAAGATTGAACCGATGGAAAAGGATAGTTATATAGCCACTTTACTAACTGGTGAAAAGGTTAATATTAGTAAATCTGGATATGCACGCTTAAAACAAGTTATAGGTTTATAATTTGTTTTGTATTTTTGGGCATGAGTAAAAAAGCATTCAACTTCCTCATTATCCTTTTATTAACAGCATCTGGGTTTGCAAAAGCCCAAACTATTGATGAAAACAACAATAGGGCGGTTTTTAATCGGATTGAGTATTTTTACAATTCGCAACAAACGGATTCCATCTACAACTTAGCGAGTGATTCATTTAAAGAGGGGATCAGCCTTGACAAGATGAAAAGCTTGCTGGAGAACCTATATACACTTGGGAAAATTAAAAATGTTACCAAGGAAGCTTTCAGCAAGGGAATTGCAACTTACAAAGTAGAACTTGAACAGACGACTTTTAGCATGTTATTATCTATTGATTCTACCATGCACTATAATGGCTTTCAGATAAAACCTTATGAAGCCAAGGCTGTTCCGCAGAAAGAGGAAATCATCTCTAATGTAGAAGCAAAAAGCCCTTTGGATTTGTATGTAGATTCAGTAGCACGGAAATATGCTAAAAATGGAAATGCGCATTCCTTGTCGGTTGCAATAATACACCAGAATAAAATCAACACCTTCTTTTACGGAGAAACGACCCCAGGAAATAATAGCCTGCCTGATGCAAATACCATTTATGAGATTGGTTCAGTAACCAAAACTTTTACAGCGACCTTATTGGCTGAAATGGTAAATAAAGGAATATTATCATTGGATGACTCCATTGCTAAATATTTACCTGACTCGGTAGCTCAGAATCCAGACATTCAAAAAATAACATTCAAAATGCTTGCGAACCACACTTCAGGACTCCCTAGGTTGGCCAGCAATTGGAATAAAGTTCCGAAGTATTCAGATAGTGACCCCTATGCTGTTTATGATAAAAAAGCTTTATACTCTTATTTAAAGGACTACAAGGCGAGCAAGGAAGCAGGATTGGAATATGAATACAGCAATCTTGGATTTGGATTGTTGGGCGATTTACTATCTACAATTAGCAAGAAACCGTACATGACGATGGTTAAGGAAATGATCCTTACACCATTGGAGATGACCAACACTTCGGATAAAATCAACCCAAAGGTTAAAAATATTGCACCTCCATTTGATGATAAAGGCCAACAAGTTCCATTTTGGAACTTTCAATCCATGTCAGCAGCTGGTTCATTAAAATCAAGTCTGAACGACCTTCTACGCTATACTCTTGCACAGTTGACTTATCCGGAGACAGAGGTTCAAAAGGCGATGAATCTGACCAAACAGTTTACTTTCTTAGTACCTCCGAATGGAGATATCGGTTTAGGATGGCATATGAATATGTTGGATGGGGTGATTTATTACCATCATACAGGTGCTACAGCGGGATCCAATTCATTTGTAGGCTTTGTTCCAGATGAACACTCCGTAGTTATTCTATTATCCAATTCCAGCAATGGTTTGGGAGAAATAGGAATTGAATTACTTGAGAAAGTTTTATCAACCAAATAGTCTATTTAACATGAGATAAGCTGAATATTAGCTTAGAAAAAGATAAAAAATAAAGGGGAGGATTCTTTCGAATCCTCCCCTTACTTGTTGTTTAGTTCTCATTAAAATTTGTGTCTTTGAATCAATTCTGTTTAGTGAATAGATTTCTTGATGTAATTCCAAGTAAGAATTAAAAACCAATCGCTATTTCAATCGACATTGAGTTAGAAACTTTTATTAAAGAAATGATTATCTAATTAATAATCGTTTCTAAACTCAATATATAGAATGAAAAGGAATATGCGGGTTTAATAAAATGTGTGCATACTGTTAAACTTCTGCTATTAGATCTACTTCAATTTTAAATCCATGTCGCAATTCAGGAACTGTAATGACAGTTCTCGCTGGTTTATGCTTTCCAATAAAGTCTGCAAATAAGGCGTTAAATTGGGGACAAAATTTAACATCACTTAGATAGGCTGTCACCTTCACAATTTTGTGCAAACTACTTGAAGAGGCTAATAGGATATTTTCAATGTTCTGAAATACTACAGTAAACTGACTTTCAAAGTCTTCATCTTCGTAAAGTTTTCCGTCAGCTGAAATTGGTAGTTGACCAGAAACAAATAATAGATGATTTGACACAATAGCTGTACTATAATGTCCGTTTGGTTTTGGAAGGCGATTACCCTGTAATATTTTCATGTTAAACAATTGTTTTATATCCGCTTATTACAAAATAAACCTATGCTTAAAATTTAAAATAGAACGAAATTAGCGTCAGTTCTTCTGAAGCTCTTTAGGCAAGAATCCAATCATTTGACGAAAGTACCTCGTGAAATGACTTTGATCTGAAAACCCACACAAAAAAGCTATCTCAGTTAGCGAATAACCGCTAATATACATGAGTTCCAATGCTCGAATCATTCGTATCTTCCTCTGGTACAGCAGCACTGTACTCCCAGCATATTTTTCGAAATATTTCGATATTGTTACTTTATGTACTGAGCAAAGCTTGGATAATTCATCCAAAGAGATCTGCTTGTTCCAATGGTCTTTAATATAATCTTTGACAATATACACCCAATCAGGAAACTGGTTAGAAACCAATTTCTTTTGAGGTCCCAGGTCAAGTGAATTAATTAAAGACTCCACCGCAATAAAAGATTCTTTATCACGGTAATTTAATTCCTTATAAATGTTAATCATAAATAAATAAATACATCAACCAAATTGTAATTTAATTGGCCCTTACAATATTCTATTCTTGGTTGGTTGATACTCGCAAAGACAGTATTTTTTTGAAAATGTTTAATGCAGCTTGAAAATATTTTCTTACTTAAATCGCCGATTGAACTTGTACTATCCTGCAGGAAACTAAAAACAACTCATTCCCAACAGTTTAACGATTCCTAGTTAGTAATATTATCAATAGTTTTGCTCCAAATGATCTCTAAAAGATGGATCCTAGTTTTTCTTTTTAGGTATTCATTATTCGCACATTTCATTACCCTACATAAATTTCATTTAAAAAAAACAATAATCTCAATGCTAGATATCAAATTTTACTACCAATCAAGAATAGTTTTTTCCTTTAAAACTTTTAACGATGTAAATATATGAAAACAATTAAATAAATAATATCACTTTGTTTTATTAAGAAAATTTTAATAATAAAAAGTAATTTCTGAAAAGTTTAACTTTTTGATAGTTCTAGTCCTGTTTTTCAAGGTATAATAGGAGTTTTTCGGCCTTATTTTCGCCGTCAAATTGTTTGATTATTTGTAGAGATTTAGCTTCATAAATATAGCTGGATGGAAAATTCTTTGGATTGAATTTTAGGATAAATTCTCCCTCAGGATCGTAAATAAATTTAACCCGCTTATCAGATTTTAACGGTTTTGCGAACATATTGATGAAACCATCCACCAAGGGCTTCTCTTGCATAGAGATAAAATAGAAGTCTACATCTTCCCGAATCTTACCCAATGCCTTTCCAATACCTTGTCCTAACTCTTGACAATGTCCACAACCAGGATCGAATAATATAAAAACTTGAGTATGTTGAGTGTTCAAAGAATCAGAGGTGAACTTAGCGCCAGTATTCATATCAATAAACTTAGAGAAAGTAGGAATTTTCTCGGGGATCTGGGCGATGGCGAAACCAACAGATGCAAATACTAAAAACAGGGTAAAGATAAAATTCCTCATAACTGAAAAATTAAGCTAAATGATCCTAAATCTAACAAATTTGCCTCAATGTTGCAGCAAATTAGGCCTTTATTGCAAAAAATCAGCTATATTTGTCAAATAATTATTTAAATATCTCAAACGATAACACACTGTGAAAAAGCGTATTGCTATTTTTGCTTCAGGTTCCGGATCAAATGCCCAAAAAATCATGGAGCATTTCAAATATTCTGACAGCGCTGAAGTTGCCTTAGTTTTAAGTAATAATCCAGATGCATATGTTTTACAACGTGCAGACAACTTTGAAATCCCTACTCACGTATTTGATAAACATGATTTCTATCAAACTGATGAAATCGTTGACCTATTAAAAAGACTTGAAATTGATTTAGTTGTTTTAGCTGGCTTCCTATGGTTAGTTCCTGAAAACTTGTTAAAAAGTTTTCCTAATAAAATTATTAATATACACCCTGCCTTATTACCAAAATTTGGTGGCAAAGGCATGTATGGTGACCGTGTCCATAAAGCAGTATTGGAAGCAGGAGAAGATGAGCATGGTATTACCATTCATTTTGTCAACGAGAATTTTGATGAGGGTGAAATCATCCATCAGGCAAGGTTCAGAGTAGATCCAGGAGATACTTTAGAAATCCTTAAATTTAACGGGCAACAACTGGAACATACGCACTATCCTAAGGTCATTGAAAACCTTTTAAAAAAATATAATTAATATAACTATCGATTATATAAGCAAAGGCCGAAGCTAACTTCGGCCTTTGTATTTTTTATTTACCTACTGGTTTGAAAAGATGACTTGTAAATTCCACTAAGTAATCTCTCCAATTTGACCAGGTATGTCCACCTTCGGATTCGTGATACACATATTCCATTTTGATGCTATCAAGTTTTTTTCGGAAATCAACACCAGTTTCATATAAAAAGTCCTCCTTCCCCATTCCTATCCAATATAACTTATAGCCATTTTTATTTTGTGTTAATAGATTTTGCTCAAAATTATCATAGACATCTCTTTTTATCTTATCATTAATTCTATAGGCTGCAGAAAACAATCCTACATAATCAAAGGTATTTGGATAGTAACTGGAGATAAATAGAGAATGAGAGCCACCCATGGACAATCCTGCAATCGCTCTATTGGCTTTATTCTTTTTAACGCGGTAATTCTTCTCAACGAAATTGATTACTTCAGCAAAGTTGGTCTCCATATCACCTGATCCTACATCAGGAGTAAAAAATTCTATTTTATACTCTCCTTTTTCCGAATTGCCAGGAGCTGCCGAATTACTGGTATGTCCATTTGGCATAACCACAATCATGGGTTTTACTTTACCTTCAGATATTAAGTTATCCATGATCTGTGACACCCTTCCTAAGGTCGGCCAGGCATCCTCATCTCCGCCCATTCCATGTAATAGATAAAGGACAGGAAACTTCTCCTTGGACTTCTCATAACCCGGAGGAGTATAAACCGTCATTCGGCGTTCCGCATTATTAATAGCAGATGGATACCATTGTTTAATCATGGATCCATGAGGAACTGCCTTAGTTTTATAATATTCAGCATTACCTCCATTTGTAATAAAGTAATTGAATACATTGCTTACATCCCTTACTTGGTAAACATTCAAGGGATCATTGATTCGAACCCCGTCAATAATAAAATTATAAAGGTATAAATCAGAGCCGATGTTATTCTGACTCACTGACCACAGGCCTGAAGCATCTTTTTTCATTTCAACTTGGGGAGCAGCTTGCGAAGTCTGTTTCATCCAATTTCCGGTTAAATAAACAGAATTTGCCTTTGGTGCTACAAGGTTGAATGATACGGAATTGTCTGCGGAAACAATCGGGGAAGCCGTTTTTATTTCTTTGGCGCCTATATTTTCTTGAGCACTTAATTGACTGCTGCAAAGGCCCATCGATACGGCTAACAATAGGAAGATGTTTTTTCTCATGTTTAAGTCTTGTTTTTAAATTGGGTACTCCAATATACTAATTATTAAAGATTGTTTAACCGCATAGTTATAATTAGGTAACAAAATTGAGAAAAATAGATTTTAAATTTTTATCTTTGCGGCTCCAAACAAAGCACAATGAATCATCCTGTTAAGATTAAAAATGCATTGGTTTCAGTTTATTACAAAGATAACCTTGCACCTCTAATTCAACTACTAAACAAATACGGAGTTACATTTTATTCCACTGGTGGAACTGAGTCATTTATCCGTGATTTAGATATCCCTGTTGAGCGTGTTGAAGATTTAACTGGTTACCCATCAATTTTAGGTGGCCGCGTAAAGACTTTACATCCAAAAGTATTCGGAGGAATTTTGTCTCGCCGTCCTTTGGATGACGACAAGAAACAATTGGAGGAATACCAAATTCCAGAGATCGATTTAGTAATTGTAGATCTTTACCCATTTGAAGAAACTGTAGCTTCTGGTGCTTCAGAGCAAGATATTATTGAAAAAATCGATATCGGCGGTATCTCTTTAATCCGTGCAGCAGCGAAAAACTTCAATGATGTTGTAATTATCTCTTCGAAAAACGATTACAAAGAACTTGAAGAAATATTAGCAGCTCAAGAAGGTGCTACATCTTTAGAACAACGTAAATCATTCGCAAAACGCGCTTTCAATACTTCTTCGCATTACGATACTGCAATTTTCAACTATTTTAATCAGGAAGAACCATTAGACGTTTTCAAACAGTCTGAACAAAATGCTCAAGTATTGCGTTACGGAGAAAACCCACATCAAAAAGGTGTTTTCTACGGAAACCTTGATGCTATGTTTGATAAATTAAATGGTAAAGAACTTTCTTACAACAATTTAGTGGACGTAGATGCAGCTGTTGCCATTATTGATGAGTTTAATGAGCCAACATTTGCGATTTTAAAACATACCAACGCTTGTGGAGTGGCTTCACGTCCTACTATCAAAGCAGCTTGGGAAGCAGCATTAGCTTGTGATCCTGTTTCTGCTTTCGGTGGTGTATTGATCACAAATGGTGAAGTTGATAAAGTTACTGCTGAAGAAATCAACAACTTATTCTTTGAGGTTTTAATCGCTCCTTCATACACTGAAGAAGCTTTGCAAATCCTTACTGCTAAGAAAAACCGTATTATCCTTCGTCGTAAAGACGTTAAATTACCTGCTCAACAGTTTAAAACTTTATTGAACGGTGTAATTCAACAAGACAAAGACAATACTGTTGAAGGTCCTGAATTAATGACCGCTGTAACGGAAGTAAAACCTACAGAAGAGCAATTAAAAGACCTTTATTTTGCTAACAAAATTGTAAAACATACTAAATCAAATACAATTGTATTTGCAAAAGACGGTACTTTAATCGCTTCAGGAGTTGGTCAAACATCACGTGTTGATGCTTTGAAACAAGCAATCGAGAAAGCACAATCTTTCGGTTTTGATATTAAAGGTTCGGTGATGGCATCTGATGCTTTCTTCCCATTCCCTGATTGTGTTGAAATCGCTGGAGATGCTGGTGTTTCGGCAGTTTTGCAACCAGGAGGATCCATTAAAGATCAATTATCAATTGATATGGCGAATGAAAAAGCTGTAGCCATGGTTACAACTGGTGTTCGTCACTTCAAACATTAATAAAAATATTAGCCTCGGCTATCAAATAAAGCCCATTGTAAAAATTTACAATGGGCTTTTTGTTTATTCTTAATTCCTTGGAATTATTTTTGCACCCTCCCTACCAAACTATTAATAAAAACATATGAAATATCTAGCAATATATTCCGTAGCGACCATCCTTGCTCTCAGTGCTTGCCAAGGAAATAAAAATCAAGGCACTAACCAAGCCGATACAAGCAACAATCAGGAAAGTCCAATAACGGACAGTAGTGCGAATGTTCAAAGCACAGATTCTACCCTAATCGTTCGAGAGAACTTTGAGAGAATCAATGGCATTAAAGATTGGGATAAAATAGACTCCGCACAAATTCACGAGTCTACAGAAGGCGGTGTTGCCACCTATTTCTTTAAAAACAACAATCTTGAATTAATCAAGGTCAGAAACTATGGTGAAGGGGGTTATTTATTACAAGACATGTATTTAAAGGATAACAAACTATCTTTTGTATATGAGCAAATCTATAA
This sequence comes from Sphingobacterium cellulitidis, assembly GCA_002245855.1. Taxonomy (GTDB): domain Bacteria; phylum Bacteroidota; class Bacteroidia; order Sphingobacteriales; family Sphingobacteriaceae; genus Sphingobacterium; species Sphingobacterium cellulitidis. The sequence goes on from NOUX01000001.1 coordinate 28,741, forward strand.
TTACAACACCCATATCATTGACCCTAAATTTGATATGAAGAAGACCAAAAAAGCTGGTGAAGCTAGATACTATTACCTTGACGATAAGCTCTTCAATATCATTGCTACTGACAAGGAAAACGAAAAATACTTGAAGGAGGATACACGTACTGACAGCAATATGAAACGTTTATTCAGTCAATTGATCAAGGTCAAGGACAATGGTTTTAATCCTAAAGGTATATCTGAATAAGGAATCACAAAGACTTATTTAAAGGATATTACTTAAGATAACTCATGAATTGGGTTATCTTAAGTAATATATTCAAAGACAAACCTCTCTAAACGAAATATTTTCGCAATAATCGAGAGGTTTGTTTATTTTTGCAGCACGATGTCAGATTTAAAATACAACCAACGAGGTGTATCCGCAGGGAAAGAGGATGTACACAACGCAATCAAAAACATTGATAAAGGATTATTTCCGAAAGCTTTCTGTAAGATAGTACCGGATATTTTAGCAGGTGATGAGCAATATTGCAACATTATGCATGCTGATGGTGCCGGAACAAAATCTTCTTTAGCCTATGTATATTGGAAAGAAACTGGAGATGCATCGGTATGGCGTGGTATCGCGCAAGACGCGATCATCATGAACCTGGATGACCTATTGTGTGTTGGAGCTATTGACAATATTATTCTTTCATCTACCATTGGTAGAAACAAAAACCTGATTCCTGGAGAAGTTATTGCTGAAATCATTAATGGTACTGAAGAAATTCTTGCTGAATTAAGAGAATTGGGTATCGGTATTTATTCAACTGGTGGTGAAACTGCTGACGTTGGCGACTTGGTGAGAACTATTATCGTAGATAGTACCGTGACTTGTAGAATGAAACGTGAGGATGTGATTTCCAATCACAAAATCAAGGGAGGAAATGTGATTGTCGGACTTGCATCATACGGAAAAGCAAGCTATGAGAAAGAATATAATGGCGGAATGGGATCCAATGGATTAACTTCAGCACGTCATGACGTTTTCAGCAAGTATATAGCAGAAAAATATCCAGAGAGCTTTGACCCAGCTGTGCCTTATGATTTGGTATTTGCAGGTGGAAAAGCATTAACGGATCAAATTAAAACCGAAACAGGTGAAGAATTGACAGCAGGAAAGTTAGTATTATCTCCTACTCGTACGTATGCACCTGTTATCAAGCAAATTCTGGACAAATACCGTAGCCAAATTGATGGTATGGTTCACTGTTCAGGAGGTGCACAAACTAAAGTATTGCATTTTGTTGACCATGTACATGTGATCAAGGATAATCTTTTTCCTATTCCTCCACTATTTGAATTGATTCAAAAAGAATCCAATACAGAGTGGCAAGAGATGTACAAGGTATTTAATATGGGACACCGCATGGAATTATATGTTCCAGAAGAAATTGCGGCTGATATTATTCAGATTTCAGAGTCATTTGGAATTCCTGCCCAGATTATTGGACGTGTAGAATCTTCAGAGAAGAAACAGGTGACCATCCGTTCAGCATTTGGAGAATTTGTATACGAATAGATTTGGCTGTGAAAGGTAAGAAAACCATTGGCAGAACAGAAGTTATCGATCTTCCGGAACTTGGTCTTTACAATATCCATGCAAAGATAGATACCGGCGCAGAAACATCCGTTCTCCACTGTGAAGAAATGGAAGTGGTCAAAAAATCCGGCCACTTATATATTACCGCCTATATCAGACCTGATGAAGACAGCGAAAAGACCTTGAAGCTGACTTTCCCAGTTCACCGGGAAAGAACAGTTAAAAGCTCTTTTGGACAATCGGAGATACGCTATATCTTTTTGACCAAGATCCGCATGTTCAACCAGCTATATGATATCAAATTGTCCTTTCGAAATCGATCAGCAATGTCCTACCCCATGTTATTGGGACGTAATTTTATTACAGGGAAATTCTTGGTAGATGTATCTAAAAAAAATCTAGCAACTAATATCATATAGAACACGGAACATCGTTTATCTGTTTAACAAATAAAGAATTGTGAAAATAGCCGTTTTATCGACGAATAAGTCATTATATTCTACTCGTAGACTAGTAGAATCTGCCATTAATAGAGGTCACGAATGCGAAGTGATCGATCATAGCAAATGCTATGTAGGCATTCAGCAAGCAAAACCCTCCATTCATTATAAAGGTCAAGATATCGCAGAGGTTGATGCCATTATCCCTAGGATTGGTTCATCAGTTACTTTTTATGGATCTGCTATTGTAAGGCAATTTGAGGTTATGGGCGTTATTTCTGCCAATCCCTCACAAGCCATTACCAGATCCAGAGACAAGCTGAGATGTATGCAAATCCTATCAGGTGCTGGTCTTGGTTTACCTATTACAGGATTCGCAAGAACCGCATCCAATGTGGATGATTTGATATCTATGGTAGGTGGAGCTCCTTTGGTGATCAAACTATTGGAAGGAACCCAAGGAATCGGAGTCGTATTAGCAGAAACCAAGAAAGCTGCTTCTTCCGTTATTGAAGCGTTCTATGGTTTAGGAAATAACATCTTGATCCAAGAATATATCAAAGAAGCCAAAGGTACTGACATCCGTGCTTTTGTGGTTGATGGAAAAGTTGTTGGCGCAATGAAAAGAACTGCTAAAGAAGGAGAATTCCGCTCTAATCTCCACCGTGGTGGTACAGCTGAAGTTGTTAAATTAACCAGAACAGAAAGAGAAACTGCGATTGCTGCTGCCAGAGCAATGGGATTAACAGTTGCTGGTGTCGATATGTTGCCTTCAGCCAGAGGTCCTCTTATTCTGGAAGTCAACTCATCTCCTGGATTAGAAGGTATCGAACAGGCAACGGGAAAGGATATCGCCGGCGAAATTATCAAATATCTGGAAAGACAATATGAAGCTAAACAATTAGCTAAACCTGTTACTACCAGAAGAAAATTGAAAAAAGAAAGTAATCTATAAGCCAGATGTGAGATGACCTATAGTTACTGTAAAATCTCACAAAAAAGAATCTAATTTCATATGGGCGTATCTCATACGCCCATCACATATTCCAATAATTTCAAGTCCCTATAAACCTTTTTAAACATCCCTATTTCATTCATTCAATGGATGTGGACCATAGTTTTCCATGGGTGGATTCTCATGTCCATTAGAGGAGTCCCTATCTGATGACTCGTCTCCTACTGAATAGTAATAATTTTCCTTATTGTATGGTACGGTAAAAGTTTCTTTCACCCTTTTGGAAACCCGTAAATAAATGGCCCATGCTATAATTATTAAAATAGACCAAAAGTCTGCTGGATTCATAAAACCCCATGCTAGACCATCAGGATAAATAATTGTATATCCCATATTAGCTAGAATCAGAAGCACCAACCCACCCAAATTCACGAAAAAATAGGTCTGAGGAAATATATCTCTCCGTTCTAACAACAATACACAAGAATAGATAGTAAAAGCTAAATAAGCAGCCTGAAACACTAAATAGACTATATTAAAGAGAAGCAAATAGCCATAGGCATGACCGACCTTATCTAGCATTGACCATAAGCTATCACTAACTGAGTTTTCTGCAACAAATAACATGAGTACTATTGCAAATGTTGTAATGACAATCCTAATTAACAATACGATTAACCATCCCCCAATACTATTTCGACGATATTCATGATCCAGGTTGATAAATCCAGTCGGTTTAGTTTTATAATGAGTCTTAAATAAAAAGATCAGTGTTGCAATGACGATGAAGAAAAAGGCAAGCAGGGCTCCATAATTCATTTTGGGGATTTTAGGGGTGTTAAAAGACCCAATCGTTAGATATCCATCATTATTAATAAAATAGCTATATCCCAATCCCTCTCCCATTACCTTATGATCCTCTAGGTATTGTTGAGCCTGGTCCATTGGAATAAAGGAATCATTGTTACGGAAATTGAAGGTAATCTTGAGGGTATCCTTATCCGGATATTCAACTCTTGAATACCAATATGCATCACGTTCTATAACCTTTTCTTCCGACTGAAAAAAGCCTACAGCCTTATTGTCCTTATTGACAATCTTGATTTCATGATGGACATCAAAGGGAAAATCAATAGCAATTGGTTGTATGACGCCTTCTTGTACTTTTGGAAGACGATCATAAATGTATTTGCCATATATTGGAGCTGCCTTTTGCTTATCCTCTTCGATGATATATGCTTCCAAAAGATATTCTTCTTTGATGATCAAAATATTATTTTCCAAATCATCATCAATGGTCAAGGGACTAACATTCCTGGCTTTGTTATAAATCCGTTGATAATAATCTTCATAATCCTTCTGCAACTGCTTTTTTGAAGTACTTTTAAGTTGGTTTCGTATTCCATCAGCCTCTTGTTCATAGTAAATGGTCTTTACCTTAAGGTTTGCCTTGCCATCATCCAAGATCTGGATTACTTCTTCGATATTGATAAAGGAACCATGCTTTGAAACGGGTTTACTTACTTCGGAAAGTTTATTTCCATTTTCAAGAAACAATACTTTCCCATAATAAGGAAAATATCGATTCAGGATGCTTCCCCCTTGGTTACTAATCGTTGGATCGACAGCAATCATACGACCATCGATTACAGCTGCCAAGACCACATGATTAAAGGCAAATGGACTTGGTTGCACCTTGTCTAATTCCTTGTTTTGATAGGTATTAGCAAAGATCAGAGATGAACTAATGCCTTTACGCTTAAGCATGGACGCCAATAAAAGAGATTTATCCTTACAATCTCCATACCGTTGGTTGAATACCTTTTCAGGGAGATGGGCTCGATGGGAATGCTCTCCCATTTCAATGCCCATATAACGGATAGAATTCTGAACGAAATCTAGACTTTTCTGAAAAAATTTTAAACTGTCACCACCTGCTTCCTTCCAGAATTTTTGAATCTCTTTATCGAGGGCAGTGCCGGCTTTAACATCAGGAATCGGATTGATCCTTTTACCCCAATCCGCTACTTGTCGCCAGGTAGAAAATTCAGAAACCTCCACACGCGCAGTATTATCATACCAACTTGGGGCATATATTCCGATTTGTTCATTTGCCATCATGGGTTGTTCCCAATAATAATAGGTCAAATTCCCAATGACCTCACGTTTCTCTGCTGGTGCATTATAATGTTTTCGAATGTTTAATATACGTCCTTCTGGAACAATATAAACCAGATGCACTAGCCCATTGGGCTCTGATCCTTCTAAATAAAAAGTATTGGCAAATTTCCCTTCAAATACCGGATTGAAACCGACTAGAGAATACGAAAATTCAATCTTATCATCTTTCCTGATATCATCTAAAACAGCTACAGCGGAGTATGTGCCATTGTAAATCATCCTGGAAAGCTCAGTTTCAACTGCTACGGTCTTGAATTTGGAAAGATTCAAGCGATTGAAAACTTCACCATTTCTGATAATATTTAACTCATGGATAACCAGTTTTTGGTAGCTGGGGTCAAAGCTGACACTCGCCTGGCCTGCATTTTCCGCTCCAGCATCCTCAGTAACGACTTTGATGGTTCTATTGAAAAGAGTCTTGTTTTGCAGATTATATTGGCTTTCAATCAATTCAAAATAATACCCCATACTGATTTCATTCAAATCAACAGATTGGGGCTTCATTTTGCTTGCTCTCAACCAAGTTGGAAGATTGGACTTGCTAATATTTACTGCCGATTGGGCCCATAAAACAGTGCTACCAACCAGTAGTAGGAGTACGGTTAGAAAAATTAGTTTTCTCATGTGTTAATAATCAGAAAACGAAGATACTGATTATTAAAGCCGCATTATCAGGCAAACAAAAATTATTAATAACTGATAAACAACAACTTAAACCAAAACAACTTTCGTCACCCTCATTAATTATTAAAAAACAAAAAAGGAAACCAGTGATGGTTTCCTTATTCTATAAACTTAATTAACCTTGGGTTATTTAATAGCTCTACTGACCTCTATCGGCAAATCTGATTCTAATACAGTTGCTCCATCTGCAAAAACAGCCCTATATTTTTCAGCACGCTCTTCTTCAGTTGGCAACTTATCATAGGTTGGAGCCGAAGAAATCATACATAACACCCCTTTTTCTTTGAAGAAGCTATACATCTCTTGATTTGAAGCCTTTATTTCCGGACCGATATATACAATCATCCGATCATAAGGCAAGCCTGAAGCTTTAAAAGCCTCTAAATCCGCTTTCGTTTTAATGTGCATGGATAAGTATTGCTTAGGATTTTTATCCAAATAAAACTTCGCCTGCTCAACATTGTGTACAGTTACCCAAACCCAAGCATAGGCATTATGCTTCCGGATAATTTCAGCCGTCATTTCCATAGGAAGATCTTTCTTATCCAGGTTTAAAACAGTCTTCCCCTTTGCCCACTTGATCATCTCCTCCAAGGTATTGATCTTATACTTCGTTGTATTCCCTTTATGATCCTTCAGATTCAATTTCTGAAGTTCCTTCCAGGTAAAGTCACCCACCTTCCCTGTTCCGGTGGTTGTGCGATCCAAGGTAGCATCATGAACCATGACAGGCACTCCATCCTTAGTTAGCCGAGGGTCGATCTCAAAGATAGCCGAGGTATGTTTCAATACCGCTTCCATCGATGGAATGGAATTTTCTGGCATGTGTTCTTCAATGGTACCACGATGGCCGGAGATAATCTTTTTGCCATCCGCATATTTAAAATACGCATACATTTCCTCAACCTTTTTAAAATTGAGTTTATGCAATTTCTGAGCAGATGCTGGCAGGCCATGCAACAGTGCCATTAATGTAAATAAAGCGATATAGGTCTTCTTCATAGGTTGTTTTTCAAGATCTAAAATTAAGCATTCAGTTTTAACAAATTAAAACCATTATGTTTATCCAAGGTTACCATTGTCAAGGCGGAGTTCTCCTGAACAATTCTTCGATAATTCTTCAAAGGCATTCCCAGTTGATGAGCCATAAAGAATCTATTTACACCATTATGCCCAACGACCAAAATGGTTTGTCCATCGTATTTATCAAGTAGTTCCGAATAGAAATTATCCAATCTGTTGATGACTTGATTTGCATTTTCACCGGTTCTTCCTGCTTCAAAACTCCCTGGGTCGGATAACCAGTTATACCAAGAATTCGGGTCTTCGGCGATGAAATCTTCAGAACGCTTTCCTTCCCACTGTCCAAAGTCTACTTCAATCAACCGTTCATCCACTTGCACCTTTTCAGGAGTTCCTGAAGCAATTTCAGCAGTATTCCTAGCACGTTGAAGTGGCGAACAAAAGATCTGGTCAAAAGTCACATCTTTCAACAACTCCTGCATTCTTTTTGCCTGTGATAATCCTTTTTCGGTCAATGGGATATCTGTTCTTCCACAGTACTTATTTCCGTCGGCATTATAGGCTGTTTCTCCATGCCTCAATAGACAAATTGTAATCATCTATAAATAGTTTAAATCTTTAAGCTTCTGTTTAAAATTCTCGTATTGTAATTGATAGGATTCAATCAGTTTTGGGTCTGCATGGACCACCTTTTCTATGGCCGTCATTTTTTCGGAGGCCTCCCTAAGCGAATGATAATAGGTATTGGAAGCCGCCATGATGGCTGCACCAAATGCCCCACTCGCTTCCTTACATTTGTAGATTGGCACATTCATCACCGAAGCTCTAATTTTTAACCAGACATCACTATTGCTTCCACCACCAGCAGAGTAAATGGCATCTACTTTTTCGCCTGATAAATCTTCAATAATTTCATAGGCCAATTTTTCAATGAATGCCACTCCTTCCAGGTTTGCCGCGAATACTTTTTCACGCTCTAATCCTTCAGTTGTAAACCCTTTTGCTTGAGGTGCCATAATTGGATATCGCTCGCCTTCTTGCAATAATGGCCATGCCAATTCGCCTGTCGGTATTAATTGCTCAGCCTTCTGATTCAATTCTTCCAATCCTTCTGAAAATTGCAATGAAATCCAGTCCGCACCTGTATTACTTGCTCCGCCGGGCATCCAATAACCCTCCGGATGGAGATGACTATACAACCTGCCTAATGGATCAACCACATTGGATTTAGTCACTCCTTTAATCACCAAGGTCGTGCCGATAGTAGTGTTCCAAGTTCCCGGTTTTACAGCACCTGATGCCATTTGCGTAGCACAACCATCAGTCATTCCAACAACGACCTGAATCTCTGGTATTCCCCACGATTTGGCTAATGCTGGCAATAAATTCCCGACAACGGTTCCTGATGGAACCACCGATTGAAGCCAAGATTTTTGAATCCCAATTTCTTCACTTACAAAGGCTGGCCATTCTAATTTCTCGAGGTCGAAAGCTGATTTCAACACATTGGTATAATCCGTGCTTTTGAAATTTCCAGACAATTGACCAACCAAGTAGTCGGAAGCATGGATCCATAAGGCAAGGTCCTTTACCTTTTCAGGAAAAGTCTCAATGTACCAAAGCATTTTACTGATTCCGCTAGATGCATTAAAACCAGTATATCCATTTGGAACATGCTTTTCAACAATGGCTTTAATGCGTCTTCCTTGATCTGCAGAACGAGGGTCGCTATACATGATGGCATCATGCAAAGGATTATTCTGCGAATCCATGGGTATGACAGTTCCAGAGGTGGATGTCACAGAGATTGCCAGGATATCTTGTTTATTTATTTCCTCCGGAAGATTATGGATTAAAGCACTCAGCATTTCCTCACAATCCTTCCACCAGATGGCTGGGGATTGCTCTTCACGGAAGGTATCTGTTAACTGGAATTTTCGGGAATCGGATGCGATTAATTCACCCTTCTCATCCACTAGTACTACTCGAGCGCCTTGAGTCCCGACATCCAATCCAAAAAAATATTTACTCATTTACGAAATGACCTGTTTAAATGTTTTACGAGCGTTTCTCCACTCTTGATATAGCTTTTCAAACTCCTCATGGTCTTGGGGATGAACTTCTTCCAATAACTCCGGACTAACATTCTTTACTCCCAATGCATCGTTGCATAGGAACACGCCGCCCAATACCGAAGCCTGGCGAAAGGTATCTCTGATTTTGATGCTCTTTCCAAATAGGTTGGCAATAAATTGACGTAGTTTCCTACTTTCAACTCCACCCCCACAAGCCCATATATAGGATTCTTGATGCGGAGAGACTGCGCTCAAAAACTTATAATTCTCATAAATACTGCAAGCAATATCCCATAAAATCGCAAAGACAAAGCTCCCACGAGTCAATTGATGAGATACCGGTGCATTGAAGATAAAACCGCCTTTGGTCAATGGTTCTTCTTCATCAGCAATCAAAGACCCCAAAGAAGCCACACATTGAGAATATGTCGCATCCTCTAGCTCCTTCTCGATAATATCATACCCTTCATTGGGATAAAATATCTCCTTCAGGCGTTGATAGTTTAATCCAGTTACCCCTGCATTAGCCTCTAGAATAAAATTATCCGCATCGATATGACGGCTGGTCCAAGTGCGCTGCTCGACATCTTTTTCATAGGTATCGACGATTTTTATTATCGGTGTAGTCGTACCCGAAACAATAACCACATCGTTTGCCGATGGGTCCATACTGCGAATTGCTAATTGTGTATCTCCACCTCCAACAACCACTACTGCATCCGGATTGATCCCAAATAATTCAGCTACCTCAGGCTTAACCTTTCCAAGAATGGATCCTGAATCTTTAACTTCCGGCAGGATGCTCGCTGGCAATTGAAATTGTTCCAATAAGGCTGCTGACCACGATTTCTGCTCAACATCATATAATAAGGTTTCTGAAGCCTGTGAATGTTCATAACCATGGATTCCGGAGAATTGAAATTGAATCCAATCACTGATACTCATGACAGAAGCAATCTGATAAAATAGTTCAGGATATACTTCCCTAACGCCTACCAACTTGAAAGCTGAAAATAAAGAAGTCGGATAACGACCAGACAGGTTATAAACCAAATCTTTATCCTTCAGATCAACTTCCCATTTACGGCCTCGGTGGTCTATGTTAGGCATACCCAACAAGGACTTTCCTGCGGCATCCACAATCACTATTCCCTCCCTTTGGCTAGTTGCAGTGATTGCATTGATTTGAACCTCTCCCGATTCCGCCAAGGCTTCTTTAGATAGCTTTAATATCTGGGTCCATAATTCCTCTGGATTGAAATAGATAGAATCATCATACTTCAAATCCGATTCATAATGAACATTCTCCCTTTTGATACTCAATATCTCACCATCTGTAGCACAAACAGCTACCCGAGCATTCCCAGTACCAATATCAACGATTAAATAAGCTTCTTTTTTTGCCATGATTAGCTAATTGATGTTTTCTCTATTACAGCTTTATTAACAAGTTGTTTAATAGATTTATTACCCTTGTGAAAATATTCTCGCAAGTTATTGTTCATGATAAATGCATGATGGTCTTCCACTTCATGGGTTGCGCCAGCGATATGCGGCGTTGCAATAACATTCTTGTTTAAGATCATCTTATAGTCAATCTCATCCGGTGGTTCATTGTAGAACACATCTAACACTGCACCCCGGATTTGTCCTGATTCAATCACTGCTAATAAATCCTCACGGTTTACCACTGTAGCACGCGCAGTATTTACAAAAATGGAATCCTTGTTCAACAGCGATAGATATTTCTTGTCGATCATGCCGGTAGTTTCCGGAGTAACGGGAAGATGTATCCCAACCACATCGCAGCTTGAAAACAACTCCTCCAGTTCAACTTTTTTATAGTCAGTGTTCGGATCAGTATAATATGGGTCGAAGTAATAAATTTCACATGGAAAGTTTTGCAACATTCTTGCTATATGCTGAGCAACAGCACCAAAACCAACCATTCCCACTCGCTTACCTGCCAATTCATTCCCTTTAAATTCCAAATAAGAAGTATGTGCACCTTCGCCCCAATTTTTACCTTCCAACCAGTTAATGGCTGGCATGGTATTCCGCATTAAGGTAATCACATTGGCGATAAACATCTCCGCAACGGCTTGTGCATTTCTTGCTGGAGTATTGAAAACTGGAATTCCCAATTCGGTTGCTACCTTCAAATCAATATTTGATGGAGTACCGCGGCAGATTCCCACAAATTTCAAATGTGGATTCTCACGTAATACTTCCTCCGTAATTTCATCATGCTCCGAAATCAAGGCATTAACTCCTGTTTCTTTCAGTAATGCATTTAATTCAGCCGGATTATAGGCACGCCCATGAGGTTTCCAAGAACGATAAATGACTTCATCAAAAAGGCCTTTTAACTCATTCAATGCTTTTTCGTTCTCATAAGGCGCAGTTAACAATACTTTCATAGGTTGTAAATTCAATTTTATTCAATACTCAATTCTATTCGACTTTCAATTCTTGTTTCAATTCCTTAGTCGCATCAGGAATCGTAATAAACTTGGTTAATATTGCGCTGATAACATATAATCCAGCCAATACCCAAATCACCCCTTCACTTCCAATGGTCCCGATGAGCAATCCTACGATGGCAGGTCCCACAAATACCGGCAGACCAGCACCCAGGTTGAGGATAGCCATGGCTGCTCCTTTATCCTCCTTCACCAAGGAAGGAACCAATGCGGACAAAGGAACATAACCGGCCAATAGCCCTCCCCAAGCTATACCTGCTGCCATTACTGCCCAATAGGCTCCTCCGAACCATACCGGCGAGTAATAAAACAAGACCGTAGTAATCGCACAGCCTACACCACCAAACCACATAATGGTGCGCTGCCAACCTAATCGGTCTCCAACAAATCCAAATATTAAGTTAAAGGCTATGTTACTTGTGAAAATCGTCCCCCAGATCTGCAACCATTCCTTGGTATTGAATCCATGCTCTGCCATATACATGGGCAGGAAAACTGGAAAGGCAAATTGGGCAGTCGTATTGATAACCCGTACAATACCGCCAATCAATACTTTCGGTTCCTTTTTCACAATGGTAAGCCCGTTTAATAATTCTTGACCTTTTGAGCCTTTGGAAGCCTTCGTTTCAAATTTGTCACGATTCAATACCAGCGCAAAAAATGCCCCAATCAATACCCAAATAATCGAAGACCACAACGTGTTCTCATATCCAATTCGTTCTAATGCCCAACTTGAATAGTAAGCCCCAAGAACATTTAAACCACCCGTGAATACAAACCAGAACCATCCTACAGCACGACCTAACATCTGCTTTGGACTACGGTAGTTAATCCAGACCATAAAGGAATAGGCGAATAAGGGATAGCCAAAACCACGAATAGCATAGAAAAGAAGCATGGCATTGTAATCCAATTTGGCCATTCCCATAGACACAAAACCTATGGTCCCAATCAGGTACAAGATCAAACCCATAAACATGGATTTCCGCGGACCATAACTTTCGGCTAATACGCCTGAAAACCATGATGAAATAGCGATTGTTATTCCATATACCGTGAAAAGCGCAGCAGATTGCTCCATACTCATTCCGTGATCAATCAGGTATGGACTCAACCAACCCTGCTCTACGCCATCACCCATCATGAAAATAAGAATGCCTAGGTAGCCCCATTTTAAATTACTAGGTATCCCTAGCTTTTCAATTGAATTCGTCTGTGTCATTTAATTTTGTTAAGGTTTATTTCGGTTTAATCGATTGTAAAATTAAAAATAAACAAAAATTAAGATAATTAAACCTTTAATAGCTAAAAAAAGAACAGATTTTATTCTGTCCTTTTTTGCTTAACTAAACTTATTTATTATTGGTACTCCAAAACCGCACTTACAAAATAATGATCACTCGGAAGCATTCCCTTATAACTATCCTTGATAATATTGGTTTCAACAGCTTTTAATGGACCTTTCATAAAAATAAAATCAATCTTTTTTGATTTTTTACGACTAGGATTATCGCCTTTGAACCCATGGGTGGTTCCTTCAGGAATTTCATCCCCTTTCACTTGAACATAGGAATCTTTCCATCCGGCCTCCATTACATCCCGATAAACATTGGAATCCATACCTACATTAAAATCACCAGTTAGAACCTGTGGGAAATCAGCTTGATATTGGGCGGCGTCTCCCAGCACAACTTTTATCTGGCCCTCTTTCGCTTCATTGCTGATATGATCTAAATGCAGGTTGCTAAGCCTGATTTCTCGTTTGGTTTTCTTATCCAACAAACGAACATTCACGGCATTCCTAGCCCGAGCCGAACCCCAGGACATACTTCCAGCTTTCAATGGAGTTTCCGACAGCCAGTATGCACTAGCTGCCAATAACTCAAATCTCTTTTTGGAAAATAAAATAGGGTTCTTGGCAATTCCATGGTACCCTTCTTTATATTGATCCATTTCGGGCCCGTCAAATCCAAAAGCAAAATAATCTGTCAGCTGCTCTTTTAAGTCTAAAAATTGACCTTTTAAAACTTCCTGAAAACCAATCAAATCGGCTTTTTGCCTTTTAATAACAGCCAGACAAGCTTCTCTACGGTCTTTCCATCCTAAACCTTTTGCTGCATCTTCTTCCAGATCCACCCGGATATTACAGGTTAAGACCTTAATCTGATTAGATCTTGAAGATTCTTCAGCATGCAGGTCAAATTGACCCAATATTGGCAGACTTGCCAACAGGCCCAATTTCTTGAAGAACGCCCTACGATTATTATTTTCGGAATGACTCATATCCTATTTTTAAACAGTTGCTGCCTCTAGATCTTCACCAAGGTAAGCTCCTGAATTAATTAATTCTGCTCTCAATTCTTCCACATTCACTTCAGCCGGAGTTACTCCATTTCGAACCGCCAATTTTGCAGCTCGACCTGCCGCTTCACCCATCGCCATACATGGTGCCATTACACGAATCGCAGACATCGCTTCATGGGTCGTAGAAATCGAACGGCCCGCAACCAATAAATTTTTAACCTTTTGCGGAATTAAGGAACGATATGGAATATCATAGCTATCTCCACACCATGTCAATGTACAACCGCCTCCTTCTGGATGGTGAATATCCAATGGATAACTCGCTACAGCAACCGCATCCTCAAAACGACGACAGGTCAGGATATCATCCGCGGTCATTACATAATCACCTACTATCCGACGGGTTTCGCGTATTCCCAAAAATGGAGCCATCTTCGTGAAATGTGAATTCTCAAATCCTGGTACATACTCTACTAAATATCGTTGGATCTCCTCAACCTGGCGTCGACCTTCAACTTCTCCAAAAGTTAAGCTCTCCGGATTGGTTCCATCGACACCATTAATCCTGGACATATTTACCCAAACCTCGCCTTCACGAAGACCCGTAATTAATATCGTCCGCTCTACTGGCAAATGGTATCCTGCCTGACGAGCTTTCTCCATAACACTCCGTAAACCAACCACAATAAACTGATGATTCTGACCAAAATATTCTGCCGGAATAAAATCTGTCAAGTAAGTTCTTGGCTCCTCAGCAATGGACATCCTCAATTTATCAGTGTCCACACCTGCCATACAGAACATCAAGGTTGGCGGCTGTGCTCCACCTACATCATTCCCCTGCTCACAATCTACCCCTGCTTTGAAAGCTACATCCGCATCTCCTGTACAGTCTATCACTGTTTTCGCCAGAATAACTTCCCTTCCAGATTTACTCTCGATAATCACTCCTTTCAATTCATCCCCTTCCATCACTACTCCTGCCGAGAAAACATAAAGCAAAACTTTAACTCCGGACTCTTCCAAAACCTTGAGACCTACATTCTTTACCGCTTCGGGCTCTACTAAGGTCAAGCTCATATGTAATGGACATGGACGATGCTCTGATGCAGCATCAACCTCTTTTAATCGATCGATAAACTTTTGTGGCAGTCCTTTAATAATTTGATTTCCCTTCTGTCCCAAGAAGCCCAAAATTGGCAATCCAATGGTCATATTTCCACCGACAAAACTTCGGTTGTCGATTAAGGCAACCTTTAAGCCGTCTGAAGCTGCTGCTTGAGCCGCGATAATTCCCGCAGGGCCGCCTCCAACAACTAACACATCAACTTCCATGCGAACAGGAGTCTTTCTTGCAGGCTCCAAAATGGTCTTAACTTCTCCCATAACTATAAATACTTTGTAATATTTTGATTTTAATTATTCTCTTCAATCAACAGTTCTTTCGGTTTTTCTTTTTTGACCATTGTCCATAAAATCAAAACCGCAATTGGATGCATAAAGGCCATCGCAATAAATATGGTCCCTGCACCTAATGAACCCATCATTTGCCCAACAAAATAATTGAACAAAACCGCTCCTAAAGCCCCAAACCCCCCAGCAATTCCGAGTACGGAAGCAACATTCTTTACCGGAAAAGCTTCCGCAATCACTACTGAAATTGTAAATAACCAACTTAAACAAGCTACAGCTACCAAAGAAAAAATCAGTATGGTCAGGTATGGATTGGAAACATAAGCTGTTAAACAACATAATGGTGCTAAGACAGCAATGCTACTCAACATGATTTTCCTGGCCAATAAAGGTTCTTTTCCTTTTCGCACCATTTTATCAGACCATGCTGATGTTCCAATCGCTCCCAAGTCAGCAACCAAGAATGGAATCCATCCGAACATACCAATTTGCGCCAACGTCAATCCGCTTTCTTCCTGTAAATATCCCGGCAACCAGAATAAACAGAAATACCACACCGGATCGCTCACGAAACGAATCAATAAGATTCCCCATAGCGTTTTGGTTTTCCATAATTGACCCCATGAAAAAGCAGTACCTTCAGATTTATCTTCCGAAGCACCAACGGCTTCATTTCGAATTTCTGCAGGAGGTTCCGTATAAACCAAGAACCACAGCAAAGCGATAATCAAACCCACTATCCCGGCAACAATAAATACTGTATGGAAATTATACTGCATGGCTAACCAAGCTACCAGCGGCGGCGCAATAATGGCCCCAATTGAACTACCGGCAACACATAGACTATTGGCTGTAGCCCTAAGTTTTCCTGAAAACCAAACCGTAACAACTTTTAACTGTGCTGGAAAGTTTGTTGGTTCTGCCGCACCTAACATTCCCCTAAAGAATAGAAAGGAACCAAATGTCCGCGAAAATCCGCCACCCAAACAGGCCACCGACCAACCCAAGATACCTACCAACATCACTTTCCGTTCTCCAAACTTATCCACCAGCCAGCCAGACACAGGATACATCAATGCGTAAAAAACAGTAAATACATTAATCACCAAGGCATAACCATCATCTCCCAGATCAAATTCATCCTTCAACATAGGTTTCAGGATAGAAACAATCTGCCGATCATAATAATTGAAAACGATGGCCAAGAAAATGACAAATATGATTACCCATCTCCTATTTTTGGCTGGAATCGGCAAAGTGAATTTCGACATAAGATAGATTCGGTTATTAAATTTTTCTTTGTTACGATTTCAAATGTAGAAATAAATGAATACAAAAAAAACATTTTTAAATAAAAAAAAAGAATAGGCAAGTCCGAAAAACCTAACTATATTTGCTTTTATATTAACTTATTTAAATGAATTATGATGAATATCACGGACAGACACGAATTCATTCTAAAGAGCTTAAAGGAAAAAGGAAAAATTACGATTGACTGGCTTTGTGAAACCATGAAAGTTTCCAGTGTAACAATCCGCAAGGACCTGAAGGTATTAGAAGACAAAAACCTGCTATTCAGAATTAAAGGAGGGGCCTCGAATAGCAACCCCTACGCCATTGATCGGCCGATCGTGGTTAAGGAATCCATCAACAGCGAAGAAAAACAACGCATTGCTCAAGCCGCAATTAAATTAATCAAGGACAATGATTCAATAATGATCGGTTCGGGCACAACGGTTTTTACTTTAGCTAAAAACATCGAATCTACGCATATGTTAACGGTCATTACCCCAGCGTTAAAAGTAGGTCTAGAGCTCAGTGGAAAGCCTAATATTGAAGTTTTACAACTCGGTGGACTTATCCGATCCAATTCATCATCTGTTGCGGGCCAATACGCCATCCGCATCCTGGATGAAATCAGCTGCGGAATCTTATTCCTTGGTGCTGACGGAATTGACCTCGAATTTGGAATCTCAATCAGCAATCTCCCTGAAGCTACCCTCAATCAAAAAATGATCGAAACCTCTCAAAAAATCGCTATCCTGGCAGATAGCAGTAAATTCGGAAAAAGAGGCCTCGGAAAAATCTGCGAACTTATTGACGTAGATTACATTATTACTGACAACAAGGTGTCCCCAAACATCGTCAAAGCTATCGAAGACCTCGGTATCAAAATCATATTAGCATAAAGCTACCCCTAACTATACTTTTGAAGAAAAAAGATTTTTAAATTTTTGGTTTAAAAATCTTTTTTTTATTTTCGAAACGCTTTACAAGCGAGTAACCATTTGTTATTTTTTAATAAAATCTAATATGATATTAGCGTTTTTGCCATGTTTTAACAAAACAAAAACACTAACTTAATAATCATTTAACATTATTAATCTACTTTCGAAACAATTTTAAACATATTGTAAGAACATAAAATCACTACACGAATACATCTACAAAAAGAACCTATTTTTTTAAATACACATCTAAATGAAAAAACAATTACAACTCATTTTTTTGTTGTGCCTCCTACCTATAGGCATTCTATGGGCTCAACAAAAAAATATTACGGGGAAAGTGACCAATGAAGATGGAAACCCTCTGGAAGGTGTCACCATCAGTATTAAAGGTCATCTAAACGCATTAGCACAAACATCCTCCACTGGAGAATACCAAGTTTCAGCCAATACCGGAGATGTTCTGGTATTTGCAAGTATGGGCTATACCAACACTGAACGAACTGTAACAGACCAAAACACAATCAACATTATCCTCTCCACAGACTTAACCAACCTTGATGAGGTTGTCGTTGTGGGCTATGGCACACAAAAGAAAGTCAATCTGACGGGCGCAGTCTCAACGATCAATAGTGAACAACTAGAAAGAAGACCTGTGGTTTCTACTTCGTCGGCTTTACAAGGTCTTGCTCCTGGAGTAACTGTAACTTCTCAATCCGGCGCTCCTGGAGGTGATAAGGGACAAATTCGAATCCGTGGAGTCAACTCCTTCGGAGGATCAGACTCTGAGCCTCTAGTCATCATTGATGGAGTTGCTGGGTCTATTGATAATGTAGATGCAAATCTTATTGAAAACATCTCTATTCTTAAAGACGCTGCATCTGCTGCAATCTACGGCTCTCGCGCAGCAAATGGAGTAATCTTGATTACCACCAAGCGTGGCAAGGACCAATTTGCCATCAATTACAAAGGATATACGGGTTGGCAGGATGCTACATTTATTCCTAAGGTAACTGATGGAGCCACATTTATGAAGGTATTTAATGATGCCAACATGAATGATAATGGATCCGTAATCTATAGTGAAAAAGACTTTGAGGAATTCAATAAATTATATGCTGAGAATCCTGACAATTTTGATTGGCAAAAAGCGATCTTAAATGGATCAGGGTTTACCCATAACCATTTCCTATCCTTAAATGCTGGCGCCGGAAAAGTTCGGGTTGCTCCTTCTTTGGGATATGTGTCGCAAGATGGTCTAATTGACAACACAGGATTTCAAAGATATACCTTCAGAAACAATTTGGACATTAACCCTTCAGACAAATTGAATATTCGATTTGATATCTCTGCAGTAAACAGTAATAGGTTACAAATTGCAAACGAGGGTACTATCTGGAATTATTTAGGTCGTATGCCTACAAACATCCCAATCCGTGTAGCGAATGGCCTTTGGTCAGAAGGTTGGGTAAAAAACAATCCAGTTGCCTTTATAGAAGATGGCGGAAATAAGAAAGTCAATAACCTGGAATTACTAGGTAACCTTTCTATTAACTATAAACCTGTTGAATGGTTAAGCATCTCTGGTATGGCAGCACCAAGATACCGCACTCGTAATGTTCATGAATTTGCAAAAGCGGTCATGACTTATTATGAAGATGGAAACAAGGCTGGAACTGCATTGCCTTCCACAGAATTGACTGAATCTGCTTATCGTTATTTTAATGGCAGCTATTCCTTCCAAACAACCGCCCAAAAATCATTTAACGATCATAACTTCAGTTTAATGCTTGGAGCATCTCGTGAAAGTTATGATGAGAAATACCTAATGGGCTATCGTCGTGACTTCACATACGATACTTACGAAGTCTTGAATGCTGGAGCAAATACGGAAACCAAAAACAATGCAGGAAATCAATTTCAATGGCTTTTGGTTTCGACCTTTGGACGCTTCAATTACGATTATAAAGGCCGTTATTTATTGGAGGCCAACCTTCGGTATGATGGAAGTTCAAGATTCGCAAAATCAAACCGTTGGGCAGCATTCCCATCTTTCTCTGCGGGATGGAGAATTTCGGAAGAGCCTTTTATGGCAGATTTGAAAAATTCTATCAACCAATTGAAACTTCGCGGTTCGTGGGGTATCCTCGGAAACCAAAACATCGGCACTACCTACCAACCCTACATAGAAACCCTAAACTTGGGCAGTATTTCTGTAGGAGGTGCTGTGGAGCAAATGATCGCTTTAAATACTATGGCCAATCCAGGTTTATTATGGGAAGAAACAACCATGACGGGCTTAGGTTTAGATGCATCCCTGTTCAATAATTTCAGTTTCACTTTTGACTGGTATAAAAAACATACCGATGGAATCTTGATGAAATTATATATTTCGGAACTCTATGGAAAAAATCAACCATTCCAGAATGCGGCAAAAGTGCAGAACCAAGGCTGGGAAGCATCCCTTCGCTATGACAACCAATTCGGGGATCTAAAACTTGGTATTGGAGCTAATATCTCCGATGTCAGAAACAAGATCATCGATATGAAAGGTCAAGTATCGGGAACCTTATTGAGACAACAAGAAGGTTATGCCATCAATTCAATCTATGGCTATTTATCTGATGGTTTATACCAATCTCAAGAAGAAATTGACAATGGTCCTAAACAATTCGGAACCATCAAACCTGGTGATATTAGATACAAAGATATTGCTGGTGATTTTGATGAGAATGGAAATGCTATCCCGGATGGAAAAATTTCCGATGCAGACAAAGTTATTGTAGGCAGCACCATGCCTCGCTACACCTATGGCTTCAACCTAGACCTTGGTTATAAAGGTGTTCGCTTCAGTGCTTTCTTACAGGGTGTAGCTAAGGCTGATGGCTATTTGGATTCACATTATGTAATTCCAGCCGTGAATTCCTCGGCAATCAAACCATGGCAATTGGATTACTGGTCTGAAGACAACAAGGGAGCAGCTTTACCTCGTGTTTCAGTAACCTCAACAAATAACACGCAGAATTCTGATTACTGGATGAGAAGTGCTTCTTATTTAAGACTAAAAAATGTTCAACTAGGTTATGAAATTCCAAAAAGCTGGTTAACAAACAGCAAGATTGGCGGAATCTTTATCTATGCGAACGGTCAGAATTTATTTACAAAAACAAACTTCTACGAAGGCTATGACCCTGAGATCAATTACAATTCAGGTGCACAAGATGGTGTAACCTTGGGTTCAGGCAACTTTTACCCTCAAGTTAAGGTGTATACATTTGGTTTAGACTTTAAATTTTAAGAAACAATGATCAAGAAGACAAAATCTATTATAGGAATAAGCTTATTATGCTCTGCTTTAATGAGCTCATGTAACCTAGAAAGGTTACCACTGGACGGACCTTCGTCAGAAACATTCCCTGCAAGCCAAAAGGAGGCTGAAATGGGACTTTTGGGCGCCTACAAAGGATTATCCTTGTTAGACGCTTCTAGCACTCCAATATGGCACGTTATGGACAATATCACCGATATTGGCTATGCCAGACCTGGAAACAACTATACTTCTCCGATCACGAGTTCGATTACCACTGACAATGCCCTAGCTACTAAACCTTGGGCAGCACATTATACGACCATTGCAAGAGTGCATGATGTCCTGGACCGTTTAGCGGACATAAAAAACAGCATGTCGGAAGCAGATTATAAAAAGATTGATGCAGAACTGCGATTTATCCGTGCATATTGCTACTCCCAATTGATCGAATTATATGGCGATGTTCCTTTATTAAAAAATGCATTGAAATTAGGCGATGAACTTCCGGGTCGCACCGCAAAGGCTGAAGTTGAAAAATTCATCCTCGATGAATTGACTGCAGTCGCTGATAACCTACCCGTATCACAAGCTGGAACACGTTTTTCAAGAGCTTCAAGTATAGCTGCATACACTTTAAAAGCCAGGGTCGCATTATATGCCGAGCAATATAAAGTTGCTACTGAGGCCTCCAAAAAGGCAATCAGTCTATCCAATGGCATCCATTCCCTTACTGAATTTGATAAAAGCATTGATTTTGCCAATAAAACACATGCAGAAGGTGAACCTGAAGTAGCCAATATTTTTGGTCATAAAGGATATGAAACCAGCAAAGAATGGATATGGGTTGTGGAATACAATCGTAATATCAGTGCGAATACTCATAACCAGGGGTATTACTTAGCATCCAGACTTGGAAAAGGTGTTTGTTATTGGGGACCAACTCAAAACTTTATCGACTCTTTCCAGGATTTGGACGGAAAATACATTACTGAATCCACAACTTACAACCCTGAAAAACCCTTTGAAAACAGGGACCCTCGTCTGGATTTGTACACCGTACGTCCTCACTCCAGATTTATGGGCTTCCAGTTTGAACCTAGCGCTTCTTTTGCCAAGGTAAATAACTACTGGCCGGTAATCAATGGCACAGCAAACAAACCAAGTTCACAAACCAATGCAGATGCGACAAACGCTTACCGATCTTTTAGCGGCTATTTATGGCGTAAGCACACGGATCTTTTAGATTTTCCTACTACTTCCGTTGCGGGTTTCTCTGACTTAAATGTTGGTATCTTCAGATATGCTGAATTATTATTGATTTATGCAGAAGCAAAAATAGAGGACAATAACATTGATGGAACAGTCTATGATGCAATCAATCAGATCCGCCAAAGAGCTCATATGCCGAACCTTCCAACGGGTCTTTCTCAGACTCAACTTCGTCAAGCTTTACGATACGAACGCAAAGTAGAATTGGCAAATGATGGCTTACGTTGGTACGACCTACGTCGCTGGGGAATCGCAAAACAGGTCATGAATGGACATATCTATTTAAATCGCCTAGCGAACTCATGGGACCGGAATGTATTGACAAAAATTGATGAAAACGCAAATCCGGTTTATAATCATAGTCTAGCCGTGAAATCTTTCGGCTCTCAAGAAGTAGTCTACAGAGAAAATAAAGATGAGTATTGGCCGATTTCTGCACAAGAAATAGACGCCAATAAAAACCTGGTGCAAAACCCAGGCTATTAATTCGCTTACAATTCATACAAACACTTTAATTTCTCAACCGTGCCCGCCCAGGTCACGGTTGTTTTTTTTCCAAGAAATTATTATTAACTTAATAATATGAAAACCAATTCTCATAACCGAAATTGTTGTTATTGCGATAAAGATTTATCCAGCAATCTGGTTCTAAAAATAATTTTCAACAAAAAATCAATTACCTGTCCCAACTGTAAACATGTAAATAACATTGAAATAAAATCCACGAAAAGGAGTTTCAGTTTAGGTGCAGTATCGGGAGTTATCTTTGGTATTTATATCAATAGATTAAAATTATCAATACAAAAGGAGATAATTATATTCCTGATTGCATTAACAGTGGTAGTCCTATTATCAAGTCTCTTGGAATTGAAGAAGGTCAGTTTGGAAAAGGGAGATGAATTAGGATTGGGCAGCCCGGAATAAGGTGTTTCTTATAAACAACAAAAGCCATCCCTAAAAGGAATGGCTTTGAATATCTAACAAAATGATGCGGTTTAAACTTATTTTACTGCGTCTACAACTGCTTTGAAAGCATCTGGATTGTTTAAAGCTAAGTCAGCTAATACCTTACGGTTTAGGCCGATGTTTTTAGCGTTTAATTTACCAATCAACTGAGAATAAGAAATTCCGTGTTGACGAGCTCCAGCGTTGATACGTTGGATCCATAAAGCTCTAAACTCGCGTTTTTTGGTTTTACGGTCGCGGTAAGCGTACTGTAAACCTTTTTCTACTGTATTTTTAGCAATAGTATATACTTTGCTACGAGATCCGTAATAGCCTTTAGCTAATTTAAGGATTCTTTTTCTTCTTCTTCTAGAAGCAACTGCGTTAACCGAACGTGGCATAATTTTTAAAATTTAATTTGGTAAAAGGTGTTACGTTTTTCAGCAATCTTACGACCCAATACCCGGTTAAAAAAATATTGTTATAAAATGTTTTTCTAAACTTATTTACCGATAGCAAGCATACGTTTAACGTTGCCCATATCAGCGTCATTAACATAACTAGTAGTAGTTAAGTTACGTTTTTGTTTAGTCGTTTTCTTAGTCAAGATGTGGCTTTTGAAAGCGTTTTTTCTTGCTATTTTACCTGTTCCAGTCAATTTAAAGCGTTTTTTCGCGCTGGAATTGGTTTTAACTTTTGGCATAATACTTATATAATTTATTTCAATCTGTTAGATACTCCTTATTTTTTGGGGCTAGCTTTTGGCGCCAAAGTCAGGAACATACGTTTTCCTTCTAACTTCGGCAACAATTCTACCTTACCATAATCCTCAAGGGCTTGCGCAAAACGTAACAACAAGATTTCACCTTGTTCCTTAAACACGATTGCACGACCTTTAAAATGTACGTAGGCACGAACTTTCTCCCCACTCTCCAAGAAACGCATCGCGTGTTTCAACTTAAATTCGAAGTCATGCTCGCTGGTATTCGGTCCGAAACGAATCTCTTTAATGACCGTTTGCTTCGCATTCGCTTTGATTTCCTTTTGCTTTTTCTTTTGTTCGTAAACGAATTTACTGTAATCAATAATCTTACAAACAGGTGGCGTAGCATTAGGAGAAATTTCAACCAAATCCAACTCAAGCTCATCAGCTAGTGCCAAGGCTTGTCTTGTTGGATACACCCCTTGTTCTACATTGTCACCAACCAACCGCACTTCTGGAACACGGATATGTTCATTGATACGATGTTCGGGTTCTTTTTTCCTAATCGGGCCTCTAGGGCCGAAATTGTTACTTTTTGCCAAATGTTTCTTTAATTAAACAGTTATTTCTTTTATTAATAAATCTTTAAATTCCTCTGCTGTGATTGAACCTAAATCAACCCCACCATGTTTACGAACTGAGATTGTTCCGCTTTCCATCTCCTTCTCCCCTACAATCAACATGTAAGGCATTTTCTTCACCTCTGCATCACGGATCTTACGCCCAACTTTCTCGTCACGCAAGTCAATCAGACCGCGAATATCGGAATTATTTAGCGATTCCAAAAGTTTTTGAGCATATTCTTCATATTTTTCTGACACTGGCAGGATGATAAACTGCTCAGGAGCAAGCCATAACGGAAACTGACCCCCACAATGCTCGATCAATACTGCAACAAAACGCTCCAAGGAACCAAAAGGTGCCCGGTGAATCATGACTGGACGATGTTTCATATTGTCACTACCGGTGTACTCCAACTCAAAACGCTCCGGAAGATTGTAGTCAACCTGGATTGTCCCTAGTTGCCATTTCCTTCCTAAAGCATCCTTCACCATGAAGTCTAACTTAGGACCATAAAACGCCGCCTCACCATATTCCACAACAGTAGGCAATCCCTTTTCAGCAGAGGATTCTATAATCGCCGCCTCAGCTAATGCCCAGTTCTCATCAGAACCGATATATTTAGTTTTGTTATCCGGGTCACGTAAGGATATCTGAGCAATAAACTCATTAAACCCTAATGCACCAAATACATAAAGAACTAAATCAATTACTTTCTTGAACTCTTCTTTCACCTGATCAGGACGACAGAATAAGTGCGCATCATCTTGAGTAAACCCTCTAACACGAGTTAATCCATGTAACTCACCAGATTGCTCATAACGATAAACAGTTCCAAACTCTGCAAAACGAACCGGTAACTCCTTGTAAGAGCGAGGTTTAGTCTTGTAAATCTCACAGTGATGTGGACAGTTCATTGGTTTTAATAAGAACTCTTCACCATCAACCGGAGTCTTGATCGCTTGAAACGAATCCGCACCATACTTTTCGTAATGGCCAGAAGTGATATAAAGTTGTTTATGACCAATATGCGGAGTTATTACAGGCTCATACCCTGCTTTGATCTGCGCTTTTTGTAAAAAGTCCTGAAGTTTTTGTCTCAAGGCAGTACCTTTTGGTAACCACAATGGTAATCCCATCCCTACTTTTTCAGAGAAGGCAAATAACTCCAATTCCTTACCCAATTTACGGTGGTCACGTTTCTTTGCTTCTTCAATAAACTTCAAGTATTCAGTCAATTCTGAAGCCTTTGGAAAAGTAACACCATAAATACGAGTCAGTTGCTTACGTGATTCATCACCACGCCAATAAGCACCTGCTACATTGGTCAATTTAATAGCTTTGATAAATCCTGTATTCGGGATATGTGGTCCACGACACAGGTCTGTAAAGTTACCCTGAGAATAAAAAGTAATCTTTCCATCCTCTAGATCCTTGATCAAATCCAGCTTGTATTCATCGCCTTTATCCTCGAAATAAGCCAATGCATCCGCTTTTGAAACCGCTTTACGTTCAAAAACTTCTTTTTGCTTTGCCAATTCCAACATCTTGTCCTCGATTTGTTTAAAATCATCCGAGGAGAACTCACGGTCACCGAAATCTACATCATAATAGAAACCAGTTTCGATCGCTGGACCAATCCCAAACTTAACACCTGGATAAAGCGCTTCTAATGCTTCTGCTAATAAGTGAGCGGATGAATGCCAAAAAGTAGATTTACCTTTATCATCATTCCAGGTTAACAATTTAACCGAAGAGTCTTCTTCAATAGGTCTTGAAGAATCCCAAACCTCAGCATTCACCTCTGCCGCTAATACATTTCTAGCTAATCCTTCGGAAATTGATTGGGCAACCTGCATAGCAGTTGTACCCTTTTCATACTGACGTACTGAACCGTCAGGTAGTGTAATATTAATCATTTACAACATGATTTATTGTTTGTATAAAATTATGACCCTTCCAATATGTACAATTATATTGCTTGATAAAGGTCACCTGAATAAATGCAAGACAAAAATACGGAAATTTTCAATCAATTCGAAATGAAGTTTCCTGCAAAAAAGTTTATTTACAGTGATTTCACAATTGATTTTCATCCTTTTCTTGAAATCAACAGCAAGCAAAAATTAACCTAGCAGATTAATTAAATCCTAAAAAAGGAAATATTCAAGTCAATTTCATCCTACTATCTGATTTGTGTCGGACATTGGCCTCAACTCCTCCGGACCTTGTTCGAATTCTTTCGACCAAGATCCGCCAAAGGTCCGAAGAAGGTCCGGAGAAGGTCCGATAAAACTAGGATTTTGAGCAAGATTTCGAGCGTACTAAAAACGAATATGAAAGCCGGTTTTTCCCCAAGCCTTTTCTCATGATTCTGTCAAGTGCTTGCAATCACAATTCCATTTATCTTGATTTTTTGCTAATTTTGCAACTCAAATTCAGAGACATGTCAAATCAAGTTCCAGAGGACGGCACATTTCTTCCTTTAATGGAAGAATTCTACACGATACAGGGGGAAGGATATCACACCGGAAAAGCAGCATATTTTATTCGATTAGGGGGATGTGATGTGGGTTGCCATTGGTGTGATGTTAAGGAAAGCTGGGATGCTGAATTACATCCTTTGACTTCAGCAGATGTGATTGTTGAACATGCCTTGCAACATCCTGCTAAAACCGTGGTAATAACGGGTGGTGAGCCTTTATTATATAATTTAACTTACCTGACTCAAAAATTAAAGGAAGCTGGAATCAAGATCTTTTTGGAAACTTCTGGTGCCTATCCTTTGACAGGATATTGGGATTGGATCTGTTTGTCTCCCAAAAAATTCAAAGGCCCCAGGGAAGATGTCTTGAGTGCTGCTGGTGAATTGAAAGTTATTGTTTTCAATAAAAGCGATTTCCAATGGGCTGAAGATCATGCTAAGTTTGTAAATGCGAACTGTAAACTCTATTTACAGCCAGAATGGTCAAAAGCAGCTGAAATGACACCATTGATTATTAACTACGTAAAAGATAATCCAAGATGGGAAATATCCTTACAAACTCATAAATACTTAAATATTCCTTAATGGATTGGATGATATAAAAAAGCGGGATACCTGATCAGGTATCCCGCTTTTTTATGTTCTAATAATTTTATTGAAAGGGGAAAATCTTACTTTCCGTTCTGGCTTCAGCCATAATTTTTTTTGCTTTTTCTACTAATTCCGGATGTTTATCTGCAATATTATTTTGCTCCGCAATATCCGTAGGAAGATGATAAATGGCTATTTCAGCATTCGGATTCCCTTTGGCATTCAAACGGATTGCTTTATAATCCCCTATTCTGAGGCCTTGCTTTCCGCCTTGCTCGTGAAACTCCCAATATAAATAGTCATGCTCCTTTTGTCCTTTTTTACCAAGAAGTGTAGGCAGGAAACTAATTCCATCGGTTTTCTTTAAAGGTTTAGCATGAGCTATCTCCAACAAGGTTGGAGCGATATCCCAGAAAGCACCGATATGGTCTGAGGTTGAATTCGCTTTTACTTTTGCTGGCCAGTGTACAATAAATGGCGTACGGACACCTCCTTCGTAGACATCTCTTTTATTTCCACGGAAGGGTCCTGAGCTTTTAAAGAAATCAGGATCTGCACCACCTTCTCGGTGTGAACCATTATCACTGGTAATAATGATGATGGTATTATCTAAAATTCCTTCTTCCTTCAAGGCTGATACCACTTCACCAACTTGCTCATCCATGCGAGTTACCATGGCAGCGAAGGTTGCTCGTGGCTTGGCTTGTGTCGTATAGCCAGGACCTGCATTAGGACCATAAGGGCTCCCCTGATAGGGTTTTTCCTCAAATTTACCATCAAACTTCGCAAAGATTTCATCCTCTGGAACGATCAATTCCGCATGTGGCAATACCGTTGGAATAAATATAAAAAGGGCAGCATCCCGATTATTATGAATAAAGGTCAAAGACTTTTTATGAATAAGATCAGGCGCATAAGTGGTCGTTTTCATCAGATCCTCATTCCCTTTCAGGTCTATGCGTTGTTCATTTTCCCAGAGATGTGTAGGATAATATCGATGCGATTGACGTTGACAGTTGTACCCATAGAATTCATCAAATCCTTTTCGCAAAGGATCACCTGTGGTTCCAACCATTCCTAATCCCCATTTACCAAAAGCAGCAGTCAAATAGCCTGCTTTTTGTAAGGACATGGCAAAGGTTTCAATATCCTGAGCCAAAGGCTCTTGTCCTTCTGGGACAATCTCTTTATTTCCGCGAATATAAGTATGCCCCGTATGTTTACCGGTCATTAAAGCTGATCTTGAAGGCGCACATACCGGAGCTCCCGCATAAAAATCTGTAAACAACATCCCCTTTTTAGCTAAGGCATCGATATTGGGCGTACTAAATTTTTCTTGCCCATAGATGCTTAGGTCACCATAACCAAGGTCATCTGCAAGGATTAAAACAATATTCGGTTTCTTAGACTGTGCAAATAGCGACAGGCTAAAAACCGTAGCTGCTAACAATATTAGATATTTTCGCATATTATAATTTTACTATCCCTCCAGTTTTTACTGACTCATCACAAGCAATGGCAATCTGTAAACTATTGATGGCATCTTGCATGGATTTATCCAGGTTCAGATCCTCTTGAATAGCTTTTAGGAAAAAGCTCTGCTCCCGATTACACAATTCCTGATGATCAGGCTCATCGGTCAAATCGATCCACTCATCAGTTTTTACAAATTCATTTTTCGCGTTGATATCGGCATAATGAACTTTTAAGGATTCTGTTTTAGTGTGAGACTCCACGGAGTCTGAATTCCCTGCTTTTCCAGCTTCTTTAGCCACAATAGAAACACAGCCTTTCGGTCCGATGACATCCTTGATAAAGAAGGCCGTATCACTAATCATTGGACCCCAGCCCGCTTCATACCAACCCACACTACCATCATCAAAGCGAATCTGCAACTGACCGTAATTATAATTATCCTGAGGAATATCATCGGTCAATCGAGCTCCAATAGCACTTACAGAAACAGGATTGGCATTGGTCATTTGGCACATGACATCAATATAATGCACGCCACAATCAACGATTGGGCTTAAACTTTTCATCAAGTTACGATGTACATCCCACATATAACCCTGACTCTGTTGATTTAAATTCATCCGCATAACCAAAGGATAACCCATGGTTTTGCCAATCTCAATAAATTTGATCCAAGAAGGGTGATGTCTTAGGATATAGCCCACCACTAACTTCTTGCCAGCGGCATTTGCTGCATCGACTACTTTTTGAGCACCAATGACGGTATCAGCCAATGGTTTTTCAATAAAAACATGCGCATTAGCTTGGAAAGCCTTAATGGCATAATCTTCATGTGTATCAGGATACGTAGATATGCATACGGCATCAGGCTTACTTTGCTCCAATGCTTGTTCGTAATCTTCATATAAGGGGTAATCAGCCCCTAATTTTTCATTTAATTTCAGTTTGGAATCACCACGGGAAACTAAACCCACAATTTCAAACGCTTCCATATCGTGATAGGCTTTGGCATGAGAAGCTCCCATATTGCCACAACCAACCACTAAAATTTTAATTTTTTCCAAAATTCCTTTCTTCAATTATGAATTAGCTAAACCCGGTCTAGGGATTCTAGCTGTATCAATTGCCATTTCCCAATTATATTCATCGGCACTCGGACCATAGGTTTTGGTTGAGTTTTCGATTTCATCCAAGGAGATAATGCTTCCTGAATATGCAGCTTCACGAGCCCAGATTGCCATTAAGGTAGAATCAGCCATGAAATCACCATCATTGATGACTTGATTATTCTTCACTGCGGCAAAAAGTTCATCATGTTGGGTTTGGTACATATTGTTCATTTTTCCTTCAAACTTCCATGGGTTTGCTCCATTGATTTGGTATGAACTCAATAAGCTCACATTGAAGTTACCTTTCGTTCCTAATGCTTCCACGGAATTTCTAGGTTGCGTACCGTTTTGTTGTCTACCAAAGTGGAAACCTTTCATTCCATCGCCATAGTCAAATTCTATTGCGAAGTGATCAAATACATTTCCGTATTTATCCCAAGGGCGACTTTGTCTACCACCAGTTCCGGATACCGTTTTCGGCAAGCCACGGTTTAAAATCCAGTTCATAAAATCGATGCTATGAACGGTTTGTTCTACGATAATATCGCCAGAATAGCGTTGGTAGTAGAACCAATTATATAATTGATATTTAAGATCAGTCCAATCCGCTTGTTTAGGTTTTTCAGTTAATTCCCCACCCAGTCTAAAAGTACTGATGGAGTAAATATCCCCGATAGTTCCGGAATGGATTAGTTTTGCTAATTCGCGGTTAGGGGTTGAATATCTAAAGCAATAGCCTGAAACAATATTTAACTTTTTATCTTTTGCTAATTTTACGGCTTCACGCACTTTATGTACGCCTGGAATATCGACAGCCATTGGTTTTTCACAGAAAATATGTTTTCCTTTTTTCACGGCTTCAGCCAAATGATCCGGTCTAAAGCAAGGAGGCGTAGCCAATAATACGACATCAACATCGGTTGCCATCAGTTTTTTATAGGCATCAAAACCAATAAATTTCTTTTTTTCCGGTACATTTACTCGGTCCTTATGCGCTTCTTGCAAGGAAGCGAGGGCAGTTTCCAATTGTGGGGAAAAAATATCAGCTAAGGCTACGATTTCCACATCTGGATCTGCACTTAATGCTTGAAATGCCGCACCTGTTCCACGTCCACCACAACCTACTAATCCGACTTTTATTTTTTTCTTGAAGTTTAGGTTTGTATTTGATAGGTTTAATGAAGTGGCACCAAGGACAATACCACTATTTTTAATAAAATTTCTTCGGTCCATTCGATTTATTTTTGAAGGATTCAGATTGATTTAATACTGTTGATAATATGATTATTTCAATAAATAACTGAAAAAATAGCTATTTTCACAGCAAAATAACAATTATTACAATTTTATGCAAATAACCGAGACAGAAGCCACAGCATTGATACAAAACACAACTGTTGTTTTTGGCCTATTAATGACAATCTTAGGCTTAGTATTCTATACCTCCAGTTTATCCAATAAATATGTAAAAGGTTTTTACAATGTAATTCCACCATTATTGCTCTGCTATTTTCTGCCGGGTTTATTAAATTCATTCAATATCATTGATGGGGCGAATTCTCCCCTGACTACAATTGGGAGTCGATACTTCTTACCGGCATGTTTGATACTTTTTGTGATCAATCTTGACCTCAAGGAAATGTGGGCATTACGCAAACGTGCAGGATTAATGTTTATTACAGGAACTGTCGGAATTCTCTTAGGCGGACCCTTGGCGGTTTACCTAACATCACTGGTTGCCCCTGAAGTTGTTGGAGGAACAGGTCCTGATGAAGTTTGGCGAGGGCTAGGAGCCTTAGCAGGATCATGGATTGGGGGAAGCGCTAATCAGGTCGCTTTAAAAGAAATATTGCAACCATCTCCAGCACTTTTTTCTTCCATCATTGCCGTGGATGTGTTTGTTGCTTATATCTGGATGGCCATTTTATTGTATGGAGCGAGTAAATATAAAATCGTTGATAAATTTTTCAAGGCTGACTCCCAAGATGTGGAGCATCTGAAAGAAAAAATGGATGAACGCGTGAAAGTCAACAGCAAGATTCCAGAAACCAAGGATTATATGATTATGATTGCTTTGGCCTTTGGAGGAACTGGTTTAGCGACTTTACTTTCTGAACCAGTTGCCAACTTTATGGCAACCCATTATCCAGAGACTGAGAAATTTTCCTTAACGAACACCTTTTTTTGGTTGGTATTTTTCGCTACTGTTTTTGGGATTGCCTTATCCTTTACGCCAGCCAAAAAATTGGAATTCGCTGGAGCCTCCAAAATTGGAACAGTATTACTTTACGTACTGATTACGACCATTGGAATGCAGATGGATATTATGGCTATACTCGGCAACCCTGGTTTATTTATCGTAGGATTTTTATGGATTAGTTTCCATGCCTTACTCCTAATAATTGTTGCGAAGATATTTAAGGTTCCATTTTTCTATCTATCCGTTGGTAGTATGGCCAATGTTGGTGGAGTAGCATCAGCCTCGGTCATGTCCGCTGCTTTTCATCCATCCCTTATTTCGGTTGGAGTGATCTTATCAGTCTTTAGTTATGCTATCGGTACTTATGCCGGTTGGCTAACTGCACTCTTAATGAAATTAGCCTCCGGAGTTTAGATATCAAAGCTGAATTAATAAAAAGAAAATTCGATTTAACACCTCTATAATAACCATAAAAAGGAGTCGAAAATTTAAGTTTTCGGCTCCTTTTTATGATTAATATGCCTCACTAGCTATTAATTTTTCCTGCAACGGCAAGAATTTTTTTAATAAATCTCTCAATATCAAATACAGTCGGACAATTTGTCGATATTCTTGTTACACTCATCTTCCTTATGTAAAGCAATATTTTAACAATAAATTAATCAAATTAAATTTTAAAGATTGTTTTCGCTGAATTCATCACGTTAATCAGGGATTCAACTTAAAGTTTGTGTTATTATTATATAATTTATTCCAAAGGTTACAATTATTACCTAATTTTGATACCGTTAGTTAAAAATCGCTGTATTAAGGAAATACAAGAGGTTGATTACAGATTAACAATCAATAAAATAGATCAATAAACCAATTAATATATGAAGGCCAACCACAATAATTTAGAATGGGAAATTCAGCGATTGAACGGTCCCAATTCAACTTCTTTCCGAAGACCATATATGGCTCCCAAGGTAACTCTGCATAGGATTAATTTAGAATTTGATATCCTAATAACCTCTAGCAACATTCGAACAGCGGGACCTGGAGATCAGCGACCAGAGGTGGAAAATTGGGAGGACGAGAGTGATTTTACCCACAACATAGATTTTTAAAGATCTGGCAAAAAAAAATTTATAATTATGACAACTAGATACAACCTTTCTTTCCTGATAGGCTTCATTTGCATGACATTATTCAGCAACTGTAAGCGAGCTATAGAAGATTTACCTTCCGATAAGGGATTAATTTTTGGCATTACTGGCTTGGATGAAAATTCCGGTTCCGAGGATATTATTACCAAAGGAAGTCATTCTAATAGCGATACTACGTTTAATTATTATCAAAAGAATGCAGGTGCAATTGATGGATTGGAATATGATCTTTTTATAGAAGAAAAGGCGCATCGAATTCCAACGAAAGCAGTGACGACGACTCGTTTAGCTAACAACACCAGGTTTCGGGTATTATTATTTAACACTGATGCACAAGGCAATACCACTGATTTTGAGGCTCAAGGTGAATCCAATGCTGCAAGCAACCTTTCGCTGCCGGTTTATCGGAATAAACAATATCGATGGATTGCCTATTCATTCAACAATTCCACGGAGATTCCTACATTTGACCCAGCGAATCCCACTCTAGCCATTAAAGCAACTTCTACGACCGCCGGCACTGACCTATTGTACGCGAGCGGGTTGATTCGTACATCGGATGATGGTAATGCTGAAAACCGCATCAACATAACTTTTAAAAGGATGGTAAGTGCAATTCGATACGAAATTGACGCACGCGGGGCATTCACCAGCATTAAGGAATTGGTGATGGATTTTATCACTTCGCAAACTCGAGGTTTAAGAGATGGTATATTTCATGTGGTAAATGGGTCTTTTACCTCCACTAGTATACCTCCTGATTTTAGACTTACAAATTGGGATAACGTAATTTCTGATACCATTCCGACAGGTTGGGTGAAGTATAAACAATTTCTAACAGTCCCATCTAGCAGCCCTATGAATTTTGTTGCGGTTATCAGGTATATTACTTTAACGAGCCAAATGATAAATCCAGATAATCCCACCACAGAAATTCCTGCTGACCGACAATTCAACACTATAGAATCGGTCACCCCTTTATTTTATGCTCCATTTAATATCGCTGCTGGAAAACAATACAACATAAAAATGAGATTAAGAGAATCAGCAGTAGGGTACTCAGGAGCATTTTGGGCACGGGGCAATTTAACTTACAATCCAAATGTAGACCGCAACAAATACAGGATTCAGTACAATAATGTTCTGATAAAGAACATCAACGGGGGAATGAACAATTTTTTGGAGCGGGATTATTTTGACACAAGACCGCCCCAACAACCACAGGGCACTCCTAGTAATTGGGACCCTTGCCAATTAGTCTATCCGGAAAAAACCTGGCGGCTCCCTACCGTTATAGAAGCTACATTATTGGTAAGTTCTACTAATTATGCTGATAGGAGAAGGTTCTCCCAACCGGGAAATGCTGGTTGGTATATGCATTTTGAAAATGTTGGTACTGAGGGACCGCCTCGCTATCCAAATAGGCATTTAACTTTTGTGGCAGCAGGATACCGAAATAAAAATCGGGCATTGGTAGATTTCCATTATCAAAGTGGAAACTCCAACCTTCCACCTGCTCCAATTGTTTATGGGGATGTAGGTTATTTCAGAACAAATGATACCTCCCAATTTATAGTCACAAGATACCGAGGAGGCGCTTTGGATTTTAACCTATTTATGGGCGTAAGTGAATTTAATGATAGAAGAGCTGCGAATGTAAGGTGCGTTAGAAACAACTAAGTATAGAAATATTTTTTGGCCTTTTCGTTCAAATGTGAAATTAAATCATGTAATAAAGGAGAATCGAAAAGGTCAAAAAAAGTATTATCTATTAACTTGACTCTAATTTATAACAAGCAATATTTAGAATTATGGAAATACCTTATAAATATCGTTTCTTTTGACAAATCGAGCTAATTCAATAGTATTTTCATGTTTAAAGAAACCTAAACGATATTCCCCAATGCGAAATCGATAGGCAGTGGAGAATCCTTTCATTTTAACAATATCAGGAATTTCAGTTAAAGTCTTAGCCTTTTCTACCTGAATGATAAATTCTTTGATCTTTGACTTAATAGATTTGTCATTGATTTTTTTAATATCATTGACAAATGATCGCAAAAAAATTATTTCCATTAGTCTAAAATATCCATTACCTCTTCACGAGTCGAAGTATCATTTCTATCTGATTGTTGCATTAGCAATAACAAGCCTAAATCTTCTTTTTCTTCCTCTGTCAACATCTTAAAACGCTCATTCTCTTTATATTCCACATAAAAGGAAACTGCTTTTTCTAATAGATGCTTTACACTTATACCTTCAAAAGCTGATAGAATTTTAACTTTCGTTAGGACACTATCTTCAAGGTCGATATTCTTTCTCATAGTCATTATTTTAATTGTAATAAATATACGCTATATATACAATATACAGCATATATCTATTTTTAATGATATATTAAAATTCATGATGAATTGATACTTTAAACAAACCTCATCCAAAAACCCATAAAAAATCGAACATTAATTTTAAAGATTATTTATTAAATTCAACTGAATTGTCAATTAGCTGGGAGAAACGGTTGATACCATCATGAAATCACGCATACTGTAATTGCAAATTGCATTTTGCGAAATCAAGAATTTATTAAGATTGTGACCAATGAACTATGGAGAGATTTTAAGCGAATTAAAAAAATATTATCCTTTTGGCATTCCTTTTATGAGTCCCGACTATTTAAGTAGTAAAGAATTTCAAAATAACAGAAAGGTCCTAAAAGAACAATATGAACAAGAGTCTGCAAACCTCATTAACACCAAACAGGAACTAGGCAGGTTGTTGGATTCAGAAATATATATTTTCGCTTTTGCTGCGGGACATTTTTGCCTTCATTATACTTTTTTTATCCAAGGAAATCCAGACAAATATTATTCAATACTTGTCAGCACGATTATTCCATTTTACACGATACGAATACTTGATATAAAAACGTGGGAGACAGATTTTTCATCATTTCAGGAAAAATTCCCCCTGAAGGCGAAAATAATTTCGGAATATATTGAAGAGCACTTCACCGGCTATCAAATCATTACTGACAATGAACTATTGAATAGGCCTATTGAAGGGGTTGAGGTTGATGAAATTGACCATCCAAACTTACTCAATCTGGCCTTTACGAGCATACTGACTTAAGGCATTAAGAACATTAGCTAACAGATAAATAAGGATCAAAAAAAGAAGGCCACGATAATCGTGGCCTTCCATCTTTATTAAAATTACTAATTTTTAGCATCAATAATATCCTGAAATTCTTGCCAATTATAGTAATGGAATACCATTCCGTTACTCATAGCAACTAACATTCCTTTCGGGAATTTGCTACCAATCGGCATTGAGATTGCCACAGCGCCATCACATTCAATTGCTGATACGGGCACTTCGGCAATACGAGTGTATTGATTCGGGTTTCCAGCATCACCTTCACGAGGATAGATATTGAAAGAGTTATTTTGTTGGTTAGACGCTACAATATAACCAGTGCTATCTGTTGTTTTATAAATAGCAATACCTTCATGGTCCCCTTTAAAATCCTTTTGACCAAAAATCGCTAGTTCCTCATTTCCTTTACTTGGATCAGCATAGTATTTATGGATTCCGAATCCTTCATCCGAATAATATACATAGCCTAATTCATTATCAACCGCAATGGCTTCAATTTCTTTTCCTCCTTGGAAACTTCCAAACTCACGAACCTTAGTTCCTACAATTACTCCATCTTTATCTTGAAGTTCGTATTGATACAGGTATTTACCTGAAGGTCCAATCTTTCTACCTACGATGGCATAAATTTTATTTCCGGTTGAGTCCAATTGCGTATACAGGGAAATACCCATTGGAGATCTCTCCGTTTCACCTACAAAAACGGGGATGCCACCATTGTCCAGAGGTTTCAGATCAGGAAGACTAAAAACTCTGATTTTATCTGTACCACGCTCAGTAACTACAGCAATATCTTGTTTTTTGCCGGCCAAGTTGAATCCGTATGCGATATCTACATTATTGGGTCTATCCAATGGAACAACCTTATTAATGATCTTACCATCCATATCGTAGGCATACAAACCGCCTGTTTTTTCATGTTTATCAGTTCCGATAATGATGACTTGGCTGCTATCATTTGGATTCACCCAAATAGCAGGGTCATCGGTGTCATTAGGTACAACTTCAGTTGTTACTGTTGGTTTCAAAGCATTTTCAGCTACTGGAGCCAGTTTATCTCCACATGAGGCAAATACGATTGCCGCAAAACTTAGTAATGTAATTTGTTTCTTCATTTGATTATCTATTATAAATCATATTTCACACCAAGCGTATAACGAGGCTTGTAATATTCTAATTGAAGCATGCGTTGTACTTCACCTTGGTAGTAACGTAATGGTTGGTTTGTTAAGTTGTTGGCTTCAGCAAAAATGCGGATAGACTTGGTTACTTTATAAGCCGCATTTGCATCAAGGAAGAATTGCTTATCATAGTAAGCATCTGAAAACGCATCACTTCCGATTTCATCCAAGTAAGCAGCTGTATAGTTCGCAGATACCCGAGCGGAGAATTTATTATTTTCCCAAGACAGGGATCCGTTTAACATGTGCGGTGCAGTTCTAGGTAATCCTAATCCTTCACGTAAAACACCTTTTTCACCTGAAATACCTTTAGCTTTTGATTTGGTAAAAGTATAATTCGTATAGATTGCTAATCCTTGTAAAAATTTCCCAGGAAGGAAATCCAACTGTCTTTGGAAGGCAACCTCAAATCCATAAACATCTACTTTTTCACCGTTTCTAAATTGCGAGAAGTTCCAGTCTTCACCTGCCTGAATAGGGTTATCTAATGTTGGGAATGCTTCTTTAAATCGTTCTGAGGTAAAACGTCTATCATTGTACATGTAGATAAAGTTTTTCAAGTTTTTATAGAAGGCACCTCCTGAAATAATACCCACATTTCTAAAGTAATGCTCCAACATTACATCGTAGTTAGTTGCGTAGGTAGCTTTCAAGTTAGGATTTCCGGCTAAAAGCTCTTTATCCTCTATTTTAGTATTTACATAAGGAGCTAAGGCAAAATAATTAGGTCTTGCCAAGCTTGTTGTTACAGCTGCACGAAGGACGAAGTTATCCGTAAAATTGTGTTTTAAAGTAATACTAGGAAGGAAGTTGGTGTAGTTGTTTTTATTGCGAATCTGTCCTTCCAACTCTTTTTCATCAACTACATTATTACCCGTATAATCAATTCTGGTATGTTCCACACGCCCACCTAAAATCAAGGCTGTATTTTCAGTAATATTTTGATCCCAACGAATATATCCTGCGTAGATATGTTCTTTCGCATTATAGTTTACGGAAAGGAATTCTGAAGGATCAGACTCTTCGGTAAATTGAGATTTATCATGAAGATTTAACCCACCTAAGTAGTTTTTATCTACAAAAGTACCTGCAGCATATCTTTCACCTTGGTCCCATCCTTTAGCGCTCCAATTTACTAATGGCAAAGCTGACATATCATCAAAGCCTTTTGAAGGTTTATATTCAAAGAAGTTGTTATTTCTTTCTTTCGTTTTTAAGCGAAGACGACCACCGAAGCGTAATCTACCTTTTTGACCATCAATAACTGATAGCGGTAATCTGAAATTTAATTTAGCACCGATTTCATCTTCATCGGTATTATTTTCGTTTTCAGTTATTTTACCAAATTCAAATTTGCTCAAATCAGCGCTTGTAGGATTTACAAAAGGTAAATAAGGATCAGAGATATCTACCGATACAGGAGTTTTTGCTTGTTCATAAGCAATGTATCTCTCATTCGGTCTCCATTCAGAAGCTCTAGAATAAGATGCAGACCAGTCCATATCCAAGAATGAAGAGATCAGGTGTTCCCCTTGTAGGGAGAAATTCATGACTGTTTGACGTTCAAGACGACGACCTTTATTACGGTCATTATCTATACCACCTTTAGTTTCACGTTCAACTTGAGCGGTATAGGTCTTTGATGCTTCATCGAATTTAAATTTAGAGTATTTTGTTGCGAAACGGTTTTCACGGTCATCGCGCCAGTTATACATAGCATTCAAAGCGATTCTATTTCTAGCATTAAAATCATAATCTAATGCCGCAGA
This sequence comes from Sphingobacterium cellulitidis, assembly GCA_002245855.1. Classification (GTDB taxonomy): domain Bacteria; phylum Bacteroidota; class Bacteroidia; order Sphingobacteriales; family Sphingobacteriaceae; genus Sphingobacterium; species Sphingobacterium cellulitidis. The sequence continues at coordinate 68,066 of NOUX01000001.1, forward strand.
AACACTACGACGAACACGAGTTACATCATATTTACGGATTTGCATTTTATTCAAGGATACTTTTCCAGCATCTTCTTTCCATTCTGCCTCTATATTATTCGAGCCAAAATCATTGGTTTGCATAGTTCCACTCAATACAATACCCATTTTATTATTTAAAAAGCGATTACCGTAGATTAATGATCCGTTATAAATAGCTTTTTCACGTACTGGGGAATACCCTCCCGCCAATGTTGCAGAAATCCTTTGTTTATTAGGGACAGCACGCGTAATCAAATTGACACTACCACCGATTGCATCAGCATCCATATCAGGAGTAAGGGTCTTATTTACTTCGATGGAAGAAATCATATCCGAAGGAATTAAATCCATCTGTACATTTCTATTGTCACCTTCTGCTGATGGGATTCGGTCACCATTCAATGTAACAGAGTTTAACTCAGGAGATAAACCACGAACGATAATATTACGGGCTTCACCTTGGTCATTTTGCATCGTAATACCGGGCACACGTTTCAAGGCATCCCCAATATTTTGGTCAGGGAAACGACCAACTTGGTCTGATGAAATGATATTACTGATATTACTGTTGTTTTTTTGTTGATTCAGGGCTTTGGCCTGTCCTTTTGCAATGTCTCCAATGACTTGAACCTCGTCAATCGTTTTACTTGCTGGTTCTAGTAAAATCTCAATAGCTTGATTGGTTGTATTGATTTTTTGTTCATAATGTTGGTAGCCTAAATAATCTACAGAAAGGGTATAAGTTCCTGCAGGTAGGTTTAGAAATTCAAAATTTCCATTTGCATCCGAAATGGTGAATTTGTTACCTTCAGCAATTCTTAATGTTGCTCCCGGTAACGAAAAATGATCATTGCTGTCCATAATCTTTCCCTTCAAAACTGTGTTTTGAGCAAAGGAAATACAGCAGATTAAGTTGAATAATAGTAATAGAGATATTCTCATAAAGTCAATAATTTATTGGGGCAAAAATATTTACAGAGGTTTACTAGACTATTAACCAAATGTTATTAAAATATTAACAAATAAGATATTACATTTTCTTTAATAAACATTTTTGCGGTTACACGAAAGCGATTGAGAGTCATAAATTAGGTCAATTTATAAAGTGTGCATGCTACCATCATGTTAATGTTAGGATCGATTAAATCCTGCAAAGCATTGTATATTTTTCATATTTTTAGAAAAAAAGTTTAGGATTGATTTTATGGAAAACAATATTTTTTACGAAGGACAGGTGTTATGGTCACAAATTGATGCGAATGTACATTTACGTCATTCAGCATATGCGGATTTTTGTGCTCAAGCGCGGAGTAACATGTTAAATCAATTGGGATTATCCTTAGAGGAATTCAATAAGCGTAAGATTGGACCTATTTTATTTAGGGAAGAGTTAAATTATCTACGGGAAATTGGATTGGACGAGCGTATTAAAGTGAGCGTTGTTATTACCAAGTTCAACAGCTTGAATTCAAGGTTTTCATTTCGTCATGAGATCTACAAGGAAAACGGTGTTAAGGCCGCGGTTGTGGTTGTAGATGGGGCATGGATGAATATAATAGAGCGTAAATTGACGAACATCCCTGATGAATGGAAGGAAATTGTTCGTAATATTCCTAAGTCCGAAGATTATACCGAAATAGATTCTTAGTTTATCGTTATCTTTGGCATATGTTATACATCGTTCCCACCCCCATTGGAAATTTGGAAGATATGACCTTTCGGGCAATCAATGTTCTAAAGCAGGTTGATATTATCCTAGCGGAAGATACGCGGACAAGTGCACCCTTGTTAAAGCATTTTGGCATCGATAAAAAAGTCTTTGCCCATCATCAGCATAACGAGCATAAAGCAGTTCAGGAAATTATCCGTTTATTAAAAGAAGGAAACCAAATAGCCCTAATTTCGGATGCGGGAACACCTGCCATTTCAGATCCGGGATTTTTATTAGTTCGCGAAACGATCAAAGAGGGATTGGATGTTCAATGTCTGCCAGGAGCTACGGCTTTTGTTCCGGCATTGGTAAATTCAGGGCTGCCAAATGATCGGTTTTGCTTTGAAGGCTTTTTGCCAGTAAAAAAAGGCAGGCAGACGAGGCTGAAATCCTTGGCAGAGGAAAAAAGAACGATGATTTTTTATGAGTCACCACATCGAATTTTAAAGACGATCGATGAGTTTATCCAGGTTTTTGGCGCTGAGAGGCAGGCATCAATTTCGAGAGAAATCAGTAAATTGTATGAAGAAACTGTCCGTGGAAGTTTAGCTGAGGTAAAAGCACATTTCGAGGCGAATCCCATCAAGGGAGAATTTGTATGCTGTGTGGCAGGACACGAATAATTAGGTAAGAATAAAAGACGAAAATATCAGATCAATGGAAAATTATCAAATCGACAAATTTGTTCAAGATGGACAGGATGCAAAAGTGGTTGAAAAGATCCACGGTAAGATTTTAGATATGCTGACCCCTGGGGAATCCATTAATTACATTGCATTGCAAAAGAAACCAGCTGTAAATCTATTACCCGATAGTATTACGGTTTCTAATAGAAGAATTTTTCTATGCGAATTCACCAAACTAGGATTGGCGACGAATTTTGAAATTTTTCCTTGGAAGGATATTAAAGATATAGCATTTAAGGAAGAGATTTTTGGATCGAAAGTTACGGTAATTCCATTTACGGGGGAGAATTTGACGATTGATTATATTCCAAAAACACAAGCCAGGAAATTGTATCAGTTGATCAAGGATGCATTAGCGAATTTACAAAACCAAAAAGCTGAAAATAAAGAAAACAAGGTTGTGATAGAAAACAAACCGGTTTTCAATGCTCCGGTTACCAAACCTGAGGAAAAGGTTGAACCGATTCAACCCGTTGCTCCTATTGAACCTGAGCGTCCTACAGAACTTCCAAAATTTGAGGAAAGACCTAGTTTGAATTCTATGTTTGCGCAGCAAAATCAGCAGCAACATTCGAAACCTGAAAACCAAGGTTTTCAACAGTCCAATAGTTATACTCCTCCTACTCCGGCTGTTCCTGAACCAATCGTATCGGAAAACAAGGTTGAAGAGGATGATGAGATTACTTTGAAGTTAAAAAAACTTAAAACACTTTACGATAAGCAGCTTATTACCCAGGCTGAGTATGAAACCAAAAAAGCTGAGGTTTTAAGCCAACTATAAAACATGAAGAATAATTATTTTCTGTCCATTCTGAGTGCAGCCTTATTATGGTTGGCATGGCCACCGATTCCTTATACTAGCATTTTGCTATTTATTGCCTTTGTACCTCTATTAATAGCGGTTGAAAACATAATCCGTGGGGATTATAAGCACAAAGGTCGTAAGGTATTTGGATTTGCATTCTTAACTGGAGTAATTTGGAATACAGCCTCAATTTATTGGGTTTATAATGCGATGAATGCGTTTTTAGGCGCATTTCCATCCTTTATGATATCTCTAATTCCATTTACTCTTGCACCATTATTAATGGGATTGGTTTTTCGTCTATATTACCAATTAAGGAAAAGGAATTCTATTCTGATCAGTTTTATGGGATTGGTTTCCTTTTGGATGGCCTATGAATATTTACATCAGAGTTGGGAATTAGCCTTTCCATGGATGACCTTGGGCAATGGTTTTGCCAACTTCCATCAGGTTATCCAATGGTATAGTGTGACTGGGGTATATGGCGGGACCTTGTGGATTTGGGTTGCAAATATCCTGGCATTTTTATGGTATTGGCAGCGAAAGGAGAAAATCGAAGTCTATAATCAAAAGGTATTATTGGCAATTTTTGGAGGATGGGTATTAATTCCAGCAATTGGTTCATTCATTAGCTACAGCAGTTATGAAGAACATGTAAATCCATCGGAGGTAGTAACTGTACAGCCCAATATTGATCCCTATTCAAAATGGGGACCGATTTCACCGGAGGAACAATTAAAGACCCTGACCGATCTATCTCAGAAAGTTGCTAAGCTAAATACAGAGTTTTTCATTTGGCCTGAAACAGCAATTTCTGGTTCAAATGGGATAAATGAGGAAGAGTTCAGGGAATATGACCAATACCAGACAGTCGTTGACTTTTTAGAACCATATCATAATGGCAATGTGCTTTCAGGAATTGAGAGCTATGTCATCTATCAGGATCAAAAGACCATTACGGCAAGACCCATTGGTAATGTATTTTACGATAGTTTCAATGCTGGGGTATTAATTGACGGCTCAAGTAAGCTACAATTTTATCACAAGTCAAAATTAGTACCTGGAGCTGAGAAAATGCCTTTTGGCAAGGCTTTAACGATCTTAACACCCTTATTTAAACATTTTGGTGGCACCACTGGCGGATATGGAAGTCAGGCAGAGCCTTCAGTTTTTTATTCAGCAAGTGGAATTGGTGTAGCTCCCGTGATTTGTTATGAATCTATTTGGGGGAATTATGTTGCTGAATACATTAAAAAAGGCGCTCAGTTTATTGCTGTGATTACGAATGATGGTTGGTGGGGAGATACTTCAGGCAAGGACCAACACCTGCAATATGCGAAGTTACGGGCCATAGAAAATCGGCGTTGGGTGGTTCGGTCAGCCAATACGGGTATTTCAGCTTTTATCAACCAGCGAGGTGATATTGTTCAAAAGAGTTCTTGGTGGGTACCCACTGCTCTCTCCCAAGAAATAAATTTAAGTGAAGACTTGAGTTTCTATACAAAATATAGTGACTTAATAGTCTATTTTTCCTTCATAACAGGCTTATTATCAATAGGCTTAATGATTGTCAGAAAAAAATAAATATATCTTCTTTTTCCTATTGAATAATTATATTTGCCGACATGCAAGTTTATTTTGATAATGCCGCCACCACTGCCTTAGATAAGGAAGTTATTGAGGTCATGGTACAGATGTTGAATGAGAATTTCGGGAATCCCTCATCGATCCATGCACATGGTCGAGAAATGAAAACCATCGTTGAAAAAGCACGTAGATCCGTAGCTAAATTATTGAATGCATCTCCATCGGAGATATTCTTTACTTCAGGCGGTACAGAAGCTGATAACATGGCAATTGTACGAGCGATTGAAGCCTATAATATTACTCACGCAATCAGTTCACCAATAGAACACCACGCTGTTCTTCATACTTTAGAAGAGATGGAGAAAGCCGGAAAGATTCATTTAGATCTACTTTCAGTAGATTCCAAAGGGAATGTAGACCTTGTTCAGTTAGAAGAATTACTTTCAAAGAATCCAAGAACCTTTGTTTCCTTGATGCATGCCAACAATGAACTGGGTAACCTAACGGATTTGAAAAAAGTAAGTGAGCTATGTGAGCAATTTGATGCAGTTTTCCATTCGGACACTGTTCAAACAATGGGTCATTATGCTCATGATTTATCCAATTTAAAAATTGATTTTATTACTGGAGCAGCACACAAATTCCATGGTCCTAAAGGAGTTGGATTTTTATATATCAATAGCCGTAACAAAATTAAGCCATTGATTTATGGTGGTGCTCAGGAGCGTAATATGCGTGGGGGTACTGAAAATGTTTATGGTATTGTAGGATTGGCTAAGGCTTTGGAAATTGCCTATGCTGAAATGGAAGAGCATCAAAACTATATTCAATCATTGAAGGATTACATGAAGGATGAGCTGATCAAAGCTATTCCAGATGTTAAATTCAATGGTGAAGTAGATGCTGACAAGTCTTTATATACGGTATTGAATGTTTCATTACCATGTACTAACATGGGTGATATGTTATTATTCAATTTGGACATCAAAGGCGTTTCAGCTTCCGGTGGTAGCGCTTGTAGTTCAGGCTCAGAAATTGGATCGCACGTTCTTCAAGGTATCTGTGCAGATTCCAAACGACCATCAGTAAGGTTCTCATTCAGCAAATACAATACGAAAGAAGAAATTGATTTTGCAGTTCAGATTGTCAAAGAAATCTGCGAACATAAATAATCGAAAAGAGCTGTCAGAAATGGCAGCTCTTTTTACTTGTCCTTGTGCAGCCTTACAAGTATAAAGTCATGACCTTTCTTAAGAGAAAGATGCATTTCATCATCTGCTAGATATAGAACCTGGAAGGTTGTAAGATGCTTATTAGTAGAATCATTCAGGATAAGCTTTGCATCTTCTAAGTCCAATTCCCAATTGGCTTTAATGGTTTGGTTATAGGATTCATCATAGACCATTTGTTGGCATCCAGAATCAAAAGAGTTTTTCTTATAAAACTGTTTTTCATAAATCTCGGCTTTCGCATCGGCTTTAAAATTTATCTTAAAATATTCCAAACGTTGTTCAATCTTACTTAGTTTATCGGAACAAGGTTTTTCGATGGAATTGAAGGTGATTAATTTATTGATTTGATTTATTTGGGAGTAATCGAAACTTGAGAGTTCACCTTTTGGTTTAATGTTACTATCGTAGTATTCGTAAGCAGTCCAATGACCGACAATTTGATGAACCAATTCATAGGAATCTTTCTTTTCACTCAACAGCTGAAATAGTGGTCCAAAACCAATCAACAGCAATAAAAAAAGGGGCAAAATAAAAAAGGAATATTTGGTTTTCATGAATTCATCATTAGTGCTTACCAAATATAAATAACCGATAACAATGCAAAAATACCTAGTACTAGGTATTCATGTAATTCAATAAATAATCAAAAACAACGGGACTACTCTAGTTTGGGCATTAAAAAAGACCTGTCGAAAACAGGTCTTAATTTATTTTTTGAAGGATATATTTTTCAGCGAGATCGCCTTTAATTTCTTTTCCGGCGAGATCTAACTGATTTAATTGTCCTTTAGAGATTTTGAAGCTATAATCGACATTCTCCAAACTCAAAATGTCTTTATTAATTTTCCATTTACCGGTACTTTCAAACACCTCGCTACTTTTGCCAACATATTCATAGCGCATGGAGTAAGTTTTATTTTTATCCAGATTTAGCACTGTCGCAATTGTAGTACAATCAGCACAGGGTAATTTCCCTTCATAGGTGCCTACTATTGCGATTCCTTTGATAGCATTATCTTCGGAACCAACAAGTTGATTGACATTGGACTTGTTATTTATACAACTAAATCCAAAAATCAAGATGATGACTCCTATTAATGACAATGTTAAAGCTCGCATAGTTAAATTCTATACCTAATAAAAAAACAAAAAAGATACCACAATTCTGTTTTTTATAAAATTTAACATTAATCTTCGTCGTCAAGTAATCCTTGAGCTAATAAGAGGGCGTTTTTCAGTTCGCCTAAAGCGTGGAAATTTCTTTTTTGTTGTGCGATTTGGATTCCTTTTTCATAGATTTCAATACCTGCATCTTTTTCATTTTCAGCTTCTAAGAACTTTCCGAAATGATAGTAGGTGCCGACATAATCAGGGTGAGCTTCCAATAAATCTTCAAAGCCTTTTCTTGCATTTTGCTTATCCCCCAATTTCAAGAATTCCATGGTCAGGGCATACTTCAGGAAAGGATCATTTGGACTTTCATTTAAGAAATCCTGTAATTGTTCGAGTCTACTTTGCATAGACAAAAGTAAATAATATTTGGGAATGGTTTAGGGTCAGGTAATAAAGTAAAATTTACTATGCTAGCATAGAAAATGACAAATCCATGACTATTGGTTTTTTATCCTTTTTGTTGCCATGTTTTAAATTTTAGAAGGAATATTTGTTGTTATTTTAAATATTTATCAAAATATAAATTAAATAATTAAAATTTTATCAATTAACAAATATTAGCGCAGATAAGAAAACGATGAATTCTTGGCTTTGAAATGCTCGTTAATTAATGTAGGTTTGTGTAAAACGTAAGAATTATGAGAATATTAGTATGTATAAGTAATGTCCCAGACACCACTTCAAAAATAACATTCAGCAACGATAATACAGTTTTTAATAGTAATGGTATTCAGTATATCATTAATCCATATGATGAGATTGCTTTATCCAAGGCAGTTGAGTTGGCAGAGGGCGGAAAAGGTACTGTCACAGTAATCAATGTTGGCGATGCGAGTACAGAGCCTACGATTAGAAAGGCATTGGCTATTGGTGCTGATGATGCGGTTCGCATTAACTCACAGCCTAGAGATGCATGGTTTGTGGCCAACCAGATTGCCAATTATGCTAAGGAGCAGAATTTTGATTTGATCTTAACAGGTCGTGAATCCATAGATTATAACGGTGCGCAGGTTGCTGCATTATTAGGTGAATTATTGAATTTACCATCGGTTTCAATCGCGAAGAAACTAGATATCCAAGACAACAATGCGACCATCGATAGAGAAATCGAAGGTGGTAAGGAAGTATTAACGGTGTCCTTGCCTGTTGTAGTTGGTACAGCAGAAGGCGTTGCGGAGCCAAAGATTCCAAATATGCGTGGTATCATGGGCGCAAGAACAAAACCTTTGCAGGTAATAGAGCCGATCACGGTGAATGAATTATCGAGCATTTCGAAATTTGAATCCCCTGCTCCACGTGGTGCAGTGAAATTGGTGGAAGATGTGGACCAATTGGTTCAATTATTACACAGTGAAGCAAAAGTTATTTAATTCATTTATCCTTAAGAAATTATCATGGCAATTTTAGTATATATTGAAAATACAGATGGAGTATTAAAGAAGTCAGCATTTGAGGTTGCATCTTATGCAAAAGCTATTGCTGATCAGTCAGGCGATTCTGTGACTGCACTTTCCATTGGAAATGTAGAGAAATCAGAGTTGGAAAAACTAGGAAAATACGGAGTGTCCAAAGTGTTGGATGCTAATCAAGATAAATTAAAGAGTTTTGTCAATAAAGCTTACGCTTCGATCATTGCTTCGGCAGCGAAGCAGGAGGGCGCCAAAGTCGTAGTGCTTTCAAACTCTTTCAGCGGAAAAGGATTGGGACCGAGAGTTGCTGCGAAATTAGATGCTGGATTTGCAGACGGAGCGATTAACTTACCTACCTTCAATGGAGAGCAAATGGAAGTTAAGAAAACTGCGTTTTCAAATAAGGCATTTGCAACAGAGGTCATCAGTTCAGCTGTAAAAGTAATTGCTGTAAACCCGAATGCCTTTGAATTGAAGGAAAATGCAGGGTCGGTAGAAATCGTGGATTTCACTCCAGAATTACAGGATCAAGACTTTAATGTTATGGTTAAGGAGATTGTTCGTGCAACGGATAAGATTTCATTACCAGAGGCAGAGATTGTTGTATCAGCCGGTAGAGGGATGAAAGGTCCTGAGAACTGGGGAATGATCGAGGAATTGGCTGAAGTATTAGGTGCAGCTACAGCATGTTCAAAACCAGTTTCCGATGCAGGTTGGAGACCACATTCAGAGCACGTAGGACAGACAGGAATTGTTGTAAGTCCAAATTTGTATATTGCAATTGGTATTTCAGGAGCGATTCAGCATTTAGCTGGGGTTAGCTCGTCGAAAAACATCGTAGTAATCAACAAAGATCCGGAGGCACCCTTCTTTAAGGTTGCGGATTATGGGATTGTTGGGGACGCGTTTGAAATCGTACCCAAGTTGACAGAAGCGATTAAAAACATTAAAAACAACTAGGAATAACTAAACAATGAACGAGTGGCCTTGCCTAAAAAAACGCAGGGTCACTTTTTTTTTGCTGTTAATATTCCCATCTTTGTAATCACGTTAACGTGTTATCGATGAAGAAAATCAAGTTAGATATCGTAGGCTTATCCTATAGCCAGACGCAGTCAGGAGCATACGCTCTTGTCCTAGGAGAGGTAGGAGGAAACCGTAGACTACCTGTTATCATTGGTGGTTTTGAGGCTCAATCCATTGCCGTAGAAATTGAAAAAATGACTCCTAGCAGGCCACTAACGCATGATTTATTCAAATCATTTGCAGAAACTTTCAAAATAAAACTCGAAGAAGTACTGATTTATAACCTGGTAGATGGAATTTTCTTTGCCAAATTAATCTGTACCGATGGCGAGCAAACCTCCGAAATCGATGCACGGACTTCTGACGCAGTAGCTTTGGCTGTACGCTTTGAATGTCCAATTTATACCTACGATTTCATCATGAATACAGCTGGTATTGTCATTGAGGGCAATGATTTTGCCTTTTTGGAGAACATTGAGAACGTTGGCAATTACAAACAATCTGAAAATCCTAGCGAGGAGAAAGAACACGAAAGTGTTGAAAAAGAAAAAGAGAAAGAAAAAGAACCAGCAAAGAACAAACCATCACCCTACGCCTCATTAACGCTGGAACAACTTGAAAAAACCCTAGAAAAGGCTATCGAGAATGAACAATACGAGACAGCTGCCAAAATTAGGGACGAAATAGAAAAGCGAAAATCATAATTTCTACCTAAAACATCCATAACAAAAATACGATGTCAATTAAACTGAGGTTAACAATCATGAACTTCCTACAATTTTTCGTTTGGGGAGCATGGTTGATTACAATTGCAAACTATTGGTTTGGGACTAAAAATTGGGGAGGTACCGAGTTTGGTGCTATTTTCTCAACCATGGGGATTGCATCATTATTCATGCCTACGCTGATGGGAATCATTGCGGACCGCTGGATCAATGCAGAAAAATTATATGTTGCTCTACACTTACTGTATGCCGCATGTTTGATTTATCTGGCACAAGTCCAGGATCCTAGCTCCTTCTTCACGGTCATGTTATTAAGCATGTGTTGTTATATGCCTACGCTGGCCTTATCCAACTCCATTGCTTATACCGCATTAAATCAAGGGAATTACGACTTGATTAAAGCCTTCCCTCCTATTCGGGTTTGGGGAACAGTTGGATTTATCGCAGCGATGTGGATGACCAACCTAAGTGGCAGTAAAGCAACCGAAGGTCAATTCTATATTGCTGCCGGAGGTTCCATCCTATTGGGAATCTATTCGATTTTCAACCTGCCTAAATGCCCTCCTCAAAGAAATATTAAAGAAAACGCCAGTATATCGGAATTGTTGGGCTTGGAAGCATTCAAACTTTTCGGCAATTTCAAAATGGCCATGTTCTTTGTATTTTCCATGTTTCTAGGAGCAGCATTGCAACTTACAAATGCCTATGGAGATGTATTTTTGGACGAATTCAAGTTTTTCCCTAAATACGTAGACTCCTTCGTTGTTAAATATTCGACAATCATTATGTCGATTTCCCAGATTTCAGAAACCTTGTTCATCCTTGCTATTCCATTCTTCTTGAAGAAATTCGGGATCAAGCAGGTTATGCTGATTGCAATGGTTGCCTGGGTATTGCGCTTTGGATTGTTCGCTTATGGAAATCCTTCATCAGGTTTATGGATGATCATTCTTTCCTGTGTGGTCTATGGAATGGCATTTGACTTTTTCAATATCTCAGGCTCCTTATTTGTGGAGACCAATACCAATAACAAAATTCGTTCTTCGGCTCAAGGATTGTTCATGATGATGACGAACGGTTTTGGGGCTGTTTTTGGCTCTTGGGTATCGGGATGGATCATTGATAGGTTTTACACCCTATCGTTTACTGACAGCTCTTCTTTGGCTCAATTTTTAGATACTACAGCCGATAACAGTAGTCTCCAAAATTTCATTACTTCCAGAGGGGTCTCTGTAAGCAATGGAATCTTTGATCAGGTTATCCACTTGAAAGATTGGCATCATATCTGGCTAGCCTTTGCTTTATATACACTCGTAATTGCTATTCTCTTTGCAGTTTTGTTTAGACATAAACATGAAACGCAAGCGTAGTAGCAAAGTATTTAGTATTTAGTATTTAGTAGTTAGTATTTAGTAGTTAGACCAATGGCGGGCGAGTAGTTTTAGGGATTGAATAGATTATACAGTCAAAATATAAGAATTAATAGAAATGGTTTAGGGGTTGAATCTCTTAAACCATTTTTGTTTTGGGATGGTTTTTTACTCTTTTATTGGGGTTAATCATCGAGTATTCTAGGGCAGGGGTAATTGTATGGATTATCAATGCTGGTTTGCTGATTTAAATATCTTTTTGGGGGATGGGGATTGTATGGAGATTAATATTTGGGGTTGGTTTAATAAGAGATTAGAAATTAATAGCCATTAATTTTTGTAGAAAGGTGTTGATGGGATCCTTATTGATGGGATGGGTCTAGATGGGTTAGATGTTGATTCAGATACTGATTGATGGGGATAGGTTATAACTGGGAAAGGACAGTTTTACTGACATAAGGATTTATTTTTTGTGGGAGGTTGCACTGATTTGTTAGCTGAAAGTCTTTGGGAAAGTTTTTTGTCATGGAATTCTAACAGGATTGTTAAAAGATGTTAATAGCAATAGGTAGAAATACAATCGGCATATGCTTTGCGTTATTATAGTACAAACAGAGTAAAAGAGTAAAAATTTCATAATTTAGGTTAATAATTGGTTAGTTAGAAATCCTGAGGTTCCCCGCCTCAGGATTTTTTTATATATATGAAGTTTGTGTGCAATAACCTTATAATAGAAGATAAGATCTCATAAATTCTTTGATTAATTATGCTCCAGTCCATACATAAAAAAAGGACTGCCATAAATGGCAGTCCTAATTGTATTTGATAAACTATTTTTTCTTTGATTAAAACTTGTATTTAGTCCATCCGAATGCTGATACATCAGCACCTTTTAAACCGTCTTTAGCTGTAGCAGTAGTTCCAGTAACTGTTTTTACTTTAGCTTTGTCAAGGTTGTTTTCTTTAACAATAGTATATTCAATAGAAGTTCCAGCAGCTGCATCACCGTTTTTGTCAGTGTAATCAGCTAAGTCAACCACTACTGCACCTTTATCATCAAGGACATTAGTTTTAGGGCCAAATTTCACGAAAGCATTCGTAATTGTAGCTTTAGCACCTCTTCTGATTTTGAATACATCGTGCATTGTTAAGTTAGCACCAAGACCTGGAGCATTATTGATAATTGTAATACCATCAACTTTGAAGTTTGATTGGTTTACATGGGTTGGAGCCTTACCATCCATGTTACCATCAGCTTCGATACCACGAGGGTCAACAGTTACAGGTAAGTAACCTTCTTCACGGATACCATAAACGTTTTTCACAGTTCCTGAATAACCTTCAGTAAAGTCGAACATATCATCAGTACAGTTAACTACTAAGATGTTCGTAGCGTTTACTGAACCACCGAAGAATTCGATTGCATCATCATCACCGTAAGCAAGGTAGATGTTTGATAAAGTAGTTTTGTTACCAACACCGTTTAAAGTAAGACCGTTGTGTTCTTTTTCTTCAGAAATACGTGCACCAGTATATTCAATTCTAACATAGTTAAGAATACCTGAGTTATCATCCACTACACTACCACCATATTTGAATGCTTCACCGATTTCGGCATTGTTTTCTGTAACTTTACCAGCATCACCTGAGATAGGAGCCTTACCATTGATTAATACACCACCCCAATCACCTTCTTTAGGTTTTGCTGCTTTAGAAGTAAATACGATTGGTTTGTCAGCAGTACCATTAGCCATGATCTTTCCACCACGTTCAACCATTAAGTAAACGTCAGTACCACCATCTAATGCTTTAATTACTGTACCTGCAGGGATAGTTAAAGTTACTCCATCTTGAACATATACCGCTCCTGTCATTGTGTACTCGATATTCGCATTTAAAGTTGTGTTTTTAGTGATTTTACCGATTAGGTTTTCTTCTCCTTTCTTGTCAATTGGCTTAACTGTGTTGTCAGTTGAACAAGCTGTAAATGCTAGAGCGCTAGCTGCTAAAATTGAGAATAATTTTGTCTTCATAATCTTTTAATTTCTACACAAAGAAACCGCTATGGATTAACCTTTATGTTAGTTATTTATTAATTTATTGTTAAAATTTATAAGATACACCTGCACTGAAATCAATTCCACGTTTGAAACTTTCGACAAGGATACTTGGAGCACCATTTGCGAATTCACGATTGTATTGTCTTTCAGGATTTAAGATGTTTTCTGCTTTAATATTGATTCCAAATTTCTTGTTGATTGTACCATTCATTACGAAATCAAGGGTTGGATATCCTTTTTCCATTACGTTTTTATAGCCATTGGTTCCCAATGCATAAATACGGTCAGAGAAGTAGTTCAAGACTAGGGTTGGTTGTAAATCAAAGTTTTTGAAATACGCTTTATACGAGATATCTGCATTCACTAGGATTGGAGAAGCACCTTCCAACATATCTTCGGTACTTTCAAATCTTGCGAAAGAGTAATCTAATTTTTGTTTAGAGTATAGGTATGAGAAGTTCAAACCTGCTGAAAGGACATTTTCACCAAAGTCACCAGCTGTACGTAATAAGTCTTTTTTAACTTCTAACTCAGCACCTAATACTGTTGCTTGGCTACCTGTATTAGCAAATGTAAATGGGTTACCAGCAGAGAAGATTTGAATTCTCGAGATTGGGTTCTTGATATGTTTATAGAATACACCTACTGAAACTAGGTCACCCGCACCTGGGTATAATTCCCATTTTAAGTCAGCATTGATTACTTCCGAAGGAACTAAATTACTATTACCTTGGGTTGTAATGTTTTGACCATTATAAAGCATTGGCGCAATCTCGATAAATTGAGGTAAGATATAAGATTGACTTCCTGAAGCTCTCAAGATCATCTTATCCGTTAAACTATATTTAAGGTTCAAACTAGGTAATAAGTAGTTCTTGTCTATAATAGAAGGACCATTCACGTCGCTGTTACCAACGTTGGTATTGTATGTAACAGTTTGTTTGACTTTGTCGAAACGAAGACCAACCAATGCTGTAAATTTCTCATCGAATTGGTAAGTCAAATTCGCCAATGCAGAATGAACATCTTTATTTCCTAAGTAATAGAAAGGATCCACATTACTTCTACCACGTCCAGTTTCGATATTGTATTTAGTTCCAAGATTTTCTTGTGTAAAGAAGTTGTCTAACCCATTGATATCAGCTGTTTCAGGATAAGGAGGGGTTAATTTGAAGGTGTAGATGGTTGCTTTAAAATCTCTCTTTACAATATTACCGTTATAACCGAAGTCAATTTTTCTTTCAAAATCTTGATTATCACCTAATTTGTAAGATAAGATCGCTTTTGCAGTCAAACCTTTTTCATTCATGTAAGAATAGAATCTTTCATTGCTATTTGCAGAACTAGTGTGGAAAGCATATTTATCATTTCTGAATAATAGCTTGTTACTTCTACGATCAGGCTCATTTCCGATGGTATAGTTAAATCCTAATCCTAAATCAGCAGAAAGTTTTTCTGTGAGGTGTAATCTTGAAAGCAATTGGTTTACAAATAAATGGTTATCATTTATTTGTTGTCTTCTGTTTAATTCTTTATCACCTTCTAATTCATTTTCACCCATACCGAACATATCCCAAATAGTTTGAGTTTGGTCATGTATATAAAGTGAATTGTAGCTTACGTAACTATTATTCCAAGTGTAACGAACATTCAACATACCGTTTTGAGATACATTGTATTCATTCGATGAATAATCTTTATCTAAATACAGTTTACCTTCGTTATTTGCCGCTTGGAATTTACCTTCATAGAAGCGGTATTTACTTTCCATTCCAGCTGTAAAGAATACGCTTAAAGGATTATTATTAATCAAGAATCTTTTATTTGCTGCTAGCTTGATTCCAGAGTTAATCAAGTTTTTGATTGGGGAAGGAGTCCAAGCATTTTGGAAACCATAAGTATTCAAATCAGTAAGTGGAGGTTTAGATCCAGCAGGAAGAGTTCCGAACCAGTTAGTTCCATCAATTCTACGGAAATTATTCTGACCGATTGTTTGAGAGTTACCACCGCCCGAAATTCCGATCTCAAAGCTGTTTCCAGTAGCCTCTTTGGTGAAGATATCAATATTTGCACCTGCTACATCACCAGAAATAGTCGGGTTAAAGGTTTTGTTCACATTGATATTTTGGATCACATCAGTACCAAAGAAATCAAGGGAAACGTTTTTATACAATGGATTTTCAGAAGGCAAAGGCAAACCATTTAGGGAAGTTGAGTTATAACGATCACCTAAACCACGTACCAATACGTTTCTTACACCTTCTTGTCTAGAAACACCGGCCATTTTAGTCAATGCTGCCCTTGCATCGCTAACACCTTTTCTAGAAAGTTCTTGAGCTCCAATGGACTCAATCATCAGGTTTGATTTTTTTCTTTCTTCCAATAGCGCCAATTCAGTGAATTTCTCACGGCGTCTAGTTACCACGACTTCTTCGATTACGGCATCTACATTTTTAAGTGCAAAAGACAAGAACTCAGTGTCGTTGGATTGAAGGGTAAAGTTAAGTTCCTGGGCATCGTAGCCCATTAGAGTTGCACGAATTAGGTATTCTGCAGATTTATCACTAGGTAGCGGGATGTAAAATTCTCCCTTGTCATTGGTAGTTGTTCCTAATTGGGAGTTAGCAATTGTTACTGTAACACCTGCCAGCGGTTGGTAAGACTCGATGTCGACAACCGTTCCTTTTACTCCAAATGGTGCTTGCTGAGCATAAGTCATTAATACGCCTAAGCATAGGACCAACAATGAAAATAGTTTTTTAATACAATTCATACTATGTTAATATTATGTTGCAAAAGTATAATCGCATTGTTACGTGAATATTAACACTCCATTATGTTAATATTAGTCTCTGGTTAATTAATTGTTAAGACATCTATTAGTCAAATTGTTACCCTTTAGATTGGTTTTAGCCAACAATTAGTGTTATTTTGCAACAAAGAAATATTATGAGCGATTTTGTATTAAAGACTTCCAATTTATCGTATCAATATCCAAAAGGTCCCCAATTATCTTTTCAAGATTTACAACTTTCTGACCAGGAGCATACTCTAGTTTTAGGGGACTCAGGTTCTGGGAAATCCACTTTATTGAATCTAATTGCAGGATTTTCTTTACCTACAACTGGCGAGGTAATTATTAAGGGTCAGAATTTATACCAACTTTCGGGGAGTGATTTGGATAAATTCAGAGCGCAAAACCTAGGATTTATTTTTCAGGAGGCTCATTTATTAAAAAACTTAAATGTAACAGAAAATATCAAATTAGCTCAGAGTTTGGCAGGCCTTGCTACGGATGCTTCAGCGATACAAACCTTGTTGGAGAAATTACAGCTTGGAGGTTATGGAAACCGGAAGCCGAATGAATTAAGTCGGGGTCAGGTTCAACGAGTGGCTATTGCAAGAGCATTGATCAATAAACCGGCTTTATTGATTGCTGATGAGCCAACGGCTGCATTGGATGATAAAAATACTTTTCTAGTAGTGGAATTAATCAAGGAATTGGCGAAAGAACAAGGCAGTACCTTATTAATATCGACCCACGACAAGAGATTGAAGGATGAATTTACAAACAACTATATATTAGCTGCTCAATAAGATGAATACATTACAATTAGTTTGGAAAAACATATCACAACAATGGGGATCCACTTTGTTAAGTATCATCCTAACTGCATTTGGCGTTGCGATTTTGGTCAGTATCTATATTACAAGTGATACTTTTGAAAAACAACTGGATAGCAACAGTAAGCAAGTCGATTTAGTGGTTGGTGCAAAAGGAAGCCCCTTGCAATTGATTCTAAGTTCGTTATACCATGTAGATAACCCAACAGGAAACATCAAACTGGCAGAGGCAGAAAAGTTAATGCAGAATCCATTTATTGAGAAAGCAGTTCCAATTTCCTTAGGAGATAATTTCAAAGGACATCGTATTGTAGGTACTGACACCAGTTTTATGGGTCTGTATGAATTGCAACTTGCTGAAGGAAAATTATGGGGGAAAAGCTATGAGGTTGTCATTGGAAGTGAAACTGCTAGAAAAAACAAATTAAAATTAGGGGATAAAGTTCATGGCGCCCATGGTTTGGCTGAAAATGCACATGTTCATGAAGACCATCCTTTTACCATAGTAGGTATTTTAAAACCTTCAGGATCCATTGTTGACAATCTGTTGTTGACGAATTTGGAAAGTGTATGGGATATTCATGGTATTGGTCATGAAGACCACGATCATGAGCATGATCATCCAGAAGGAGATCACGATCATGACCATGCTGACCATAGTCATGAACACGATGATCATCAACATGAGGCTGGTCATTCACATGAGGATCATGATCATGCGGACCATGACCACGATCATGCGCATGAAGCCGAAACTCCTCAAACAAGTCCATCAGCGCAGGTTACTGAAGATAGTCTTGTAACAGAGCGACCAAGATCAGATGTCTTTGTAAAAAGTATTGCTGATGATATTGTTCAAGATAAAGGATTAGAAATTACTGCTTTATTGGTAAAATTTAGCAGTCCTGCAGCCATTGGGGTTGTTCCTAAATTGGTGAACCAATCCACAAGTATGCAAGCTGCATCGCCGGCATTAGAAACAGCGCGTCTATTTTCA
Source organism: Sphingobacterium cellulitidis (assembly GCA_002245855.1). GTDB lineage: Bacteria > Bacteroidota > Bacteroidia > Sphingobacteriales > Sphingobacteriaceae > Sphingobacterium > Sphingobacterium cellulitidis. The sequence continues at coordinate 86,492 of NOUX01000001.1, forward strand.
TTGATGGGGGTTGGAATTGACTCCTTGGAGATCTTGGCATACGTGATTATGATCATTGCAGGTTTGAGCGTATTTATTAGTTTATATAATGCATTGAAAGACCGCAAATATGATCTTGCCATCATGCGGACCTTAGGCGCCAGCAAAATTAAACTATTCACTATGCTGATTGTCGAAGGATTAGTAATAACATGTATCGGAGGGATTCTAGGATTATTGATTGGACATATAGGACTATATTTGATCAGCACCCAAACGAGTCAAAGTGCTGACTTTATACATGCATTCCAGATTTATAGTAAAGAATGGTTAATTTTGCTTACTGCTTGTTTGATTGGTGTGATTGCATCGATTATCCCTGCGGTGAAAGCATACAACACAACAATTTCTACCATTTTAGGTAATAAGTAATGATGAAGAAGATTTTATTTACAGTATTCGTATTGATGATGACAGTGAGCTTTTCAAAGGCTCAGATTGGGAATTATAGCAGTGAGGCTCAGGTACCGGATCATACTCCAATGATGAACAGCACCTGGGAGGCCATTGATAAGATGATGTATAAGGTATCGACGGTTGGAAATAAAAAAGTTTATACCCCCACCTATCCACCTGCATTAAAAAAATTGGAAAACACCGTGGTAGATTTACCAGGTTATATGGTTCCATTGGTAAGTGGCAGAAACCACAGTACTTATATGCTATCGGTATTGCCGATCACGCAATGTCAATTTTGTGGTACCAATGGTATTCCGCCAATGGTAGAGATCTTTATGAAAAAAGGTACTGTTAAATTCACGGACGAACCGATCAAGATCAAAGGCAAAATGAAATTTAATCCGGAGCCTTTAAAAGGGAATGCCGAGATTCAAATTATTGATGCGGAATTAGTAAACTAGCGGTTTAGAAGCGCAATTTCTGCGCAGGCATATAAAGCGGCCGTTTCTGTGCGTAATCTGGCTTCTCCTAGAGAAACTGGAATAAAACCTGCAGAAATGGCTTTTTCTATTTCTGAAGGGGAGAAATCTCCTTCAGGGCCAATCAGGATAAGGTAATTTTGATGAGGCTTAAATTCTTGATTAAGGAACTTCTTATCTTGATCTTCAACACAATGAGCAATAGCTTTATTCAGTGATTGATGGTCTGCAATATTCTTCAGGAAGGAATCTAAGGAGGTAGCTTCGTTTAGAACGGGCATATAAGCCTTTAGAGACTGTTTCATCGCAGAGACGATTACTTTATTCAATCGTTCGGTTTTTACGTCCTTGCGCTCAGAATGCTCGGAAATAATAGGTGTAATTTCTTGAATCCCGATTTCAGTTGCTTTTTCCAAAAACCATTCGATACGATCAATATTTTTGGTCGGAGCTACAGCAATATGCAAATGATATTGCGGCTTCTGAAATTCGGCTTGATAAGAAAGAATGTTTAATTGAGTTCTTTTGGGATGTGGATCTGAAATCTCAGCTTCATAGAATCCCCCTACTCCATCAATGAGTTGAACTTTGTCACCTTGATTCAATCGCAATACACGGACTGCATGCTTACTTTCTTCTTCAGAAAGCTGATAAGATTTTTGTTCGGGATTTAAATCAGCTGTATAGAATAAATGCACAATATCAATAATTATTCTTCGTCCTCGTCGTTTGCAGTTTCGACAAGATCAAGTTTTACAAATACAATATTTTGCTGTGTTTTTTTGATAATGGTAAATCTATAACCAAGTTCTTCAGTACTGTCGCCTACATCAGGGATTTTCTCAAATAAATGAGAAACCAATCCAGCTACAGTATCGTAATCAGAACTTTCTGGTAATTCTAAAGGAAGATATCCATTGGCATCATGCACACTAGCACCTGCGTCTACCATAAACTCCGTTTCAGAGATTTGCTCAACAACTGGTGTTTCTTCATCATACTCATCCTGGATCTCTCCGACTAACTCTTCTACAATATCCTCCAAGGTCACCATCCCTGCCGTTCCACCAAATTCATCAAGCACAAATGCGATCTGAATTCTCTTTTGTTGGAACTCAGTCATTAAGTCATTGATTTTTTTCGTTTCCGGGATAAAGTAAGGCTTACGCATGATATTCTTAAGAACAACTTCCTTTCCTTTAACTAATAAAGGAAGGATATCCTTCGTATGGACAACACCGATAATTTGGTCAATATTATCATCATAAATAGGAATACGTGAGTACCCTTCTTCAGTCACAGTATTGATAAAATCTTCAGCAGAATCGTCTTTATCGACCGCTACGATCTTGGTTCTAGGAACCATGATATTCTTAACAATCCGCTCATTGAAATCGAATACATTCTTGATCAATTCATGTTCTGCATTGTTCAATGCACCACTTTCTTTACCTTTCTCAAGAAGGTATTGTAATTCTTCAGAAGAGTGGCTGGCTTCATGCGCACTTACTTGAATTCCGATTAATCTTAAAAGGAAATTTGCAAAGCCATTCAAACACCAGATTATAGGTCTGAAGATGTAATAGAAAAATTGAAGGGGAAGCGCCACTTTCATTGTAGTAGCCACGGGTTTTTGGATCGCAATAGATTTAGGTGCTAATTCACCAAAAACAATATGTAAGAAGGTAATGATACTAAATGCAAGGACGTGTCCTAAATTAGTAGCTAATTTACCAGTAAGTTCAATGCTGAAAACTCCGAAGATCTGATGCACAATTTTGGTCATCACGGCTTCACCCACCCAACCAAGTGCTAGGGAAGCCAGGGTGATACCTAATTGAGTCGCTGCGAGGTAGCCATCCAAATGTTCAGTAATATTTTTAGCCATTTTGGCTACATTACCTCCGGATTTAGCTTGCAGCTCTATTTGAGAGGCTCGGACTTTAACAATAGCGAATTCAGCTGCAACGAAAAAACCATTTGCAAGCACTAAAAAGATAGTCCAAAAAATATCAATTGCCATGATTTAGGTTTTTATTAGCGAATTCTTTCTTGTACAATTCTAAACTCTCTAATATAACATTTTGAGCGATAGCTCGATTACTTAATTTATTAATAATAACTTTTTTTCCTTCAAGGTTTTTATACTCTTGAAAGAAGTTCACGATTTCTTTCATGGTATGGGGAGGGAGTTCGGAGATATCGTTGATATAATTTACGGCCATATCATTTTTAGCTACGGCAATAATTTTATCATCTTGATCTCCAGAATCGGTCATGCTCATCACACCAATGACCTTAGCATCTACTAGGGATGCAGGAACAAGATCCACTGAACATAGCACAAGTATGTCCAGTGGATCTTTGTCGCCACAGTAACTTTGTGGAATAAAACCATAATTAGCAGGATAGACCATTGAAGAATGTAAAACTCTATCCAACTTAATCATTCCGGAAGCCTTGTCAATTTCATATTTCCCTCTGGATCCTTTTGGGATTTCAATGACTGCAGTTACAGTATTTGGAACATCTTTCCCAGGGGAAACTTGATGCCAAGGGTGCTGTTCTTGTCCTAGCCCAATAAGACTGGAAAACATTAAGAACAGGGACAATAAAATTGAGAGGTCCATGAAAATGGTTACTTAGTCCTAATTTCTTTATTGTAAAGTTCAACACTTTCCATGATGATATTTTGGGCATAAGCGCGGCCATAAAGATTTTCGATGGTCACATTTTTGCCTTCAAGTGCTTTATAATCTTGGAAGAAGCGAACGATTTCCTTCATTGTATGAGGAGGTAATTCAGATAAGTCGTTGATGTAATTTACGGACATATCGTGTTTAGCTACAGCAATGATTTTATCATCTTGTTCACCATTATCAATCATGTGCATAACACCGACAACTTTGGCTTCGATCATACACATTGGGTAAACATCAACTGAACATAAAACCAAGATATCCAAAGGGTCTTTATCGTCGCAATAAGTTTGAGGAATGAATCCGTAGTTTGCAGGATACATTACAGAAGAGAACAAAACGCGGTCTAATTTAATCAAACCACTGTCTTTGTCGATTTCGTATTTCGCTTTAGAACCTTTAGGAATTTCGATAATGGCATTTACGGAGTTAGGCAAGTCCTCACCAGGAGACACTTGATGCCAAGGATGTTGTGTACTCATTAAATAATTACTGTTTGTTTATTTCGTTTTTCGTTTTTCTATTTTTCAACCACTTTTTAAGTAGTGCAATTGCAATTGGAAGGAATGCTATGACGATTAGACCGACGATGATATATTCAACATAGTCAATAATCCAAGGGAATTTAACGCCCAAATAGTATCCAGTTAGTGTTAACAAAGACACCCATAATAATGCTCCCAAGATGTTATAAAGGACGAACTTCCTGAAGTTCAGCTGTACAACACCTGCAAATATCGGTGCAAATGTACGAATTATGGGTACAAATCGTCCAATTATTAATGCAGTTCCGCCATATTTCTGGAAAAACTCTTCCGCCATGATGACATATTTGCGTTTAAAAAGGATGGAATCCTTTCGTTTAAACAGCATTGGACCCGTTCGATGACCAAACCAATAGCCTGCGAAGTTACCGAGTATTCCGGCGGCTAATATCCCGAAATAAAGTGTAACAATATCTACATCTATTTTATGAAGGGCACAGAAAAGACCTGCTAAAAATAGCAAATAATCTCCTGGAAGGAAGAATCCAAAGAAGAGACCGGTTTCGGCAAAAACGATAAGACAAACGATGTAGAACCCACCGTGACTTAAAAGATATTCAGCATCTAGCAATTGTTGAAAAGACAACAAGTATTCTTGCATAGTTAAGTATATTTCCCGCTAATGAAATTAAGCTGGGTTTGTTATTGTTGAGATTGCTTCACGAATATTGTCTGCAATAGTATTCATTGTTTCCTCTGAAAGTTTCAACTTTGGTTTTTCAAAGTTCATGTCATGGACATGATTTAAAGGCATCAAGTGAATATGAGCGTGGGCAACTTCTAAACCTACTACAGCTACACCGACTTTTTTACATGGATAAGCTTGTTTGATTCCTTGCGCTACGATTTTAGCGAAAACCCACATTCCCATATATTCTTCGTCATTAATATCAAAGATATAGTCTGTTTCTTTTTTGGGAATTACTAGGACATGTCCTTCTGTTAGTGGATTTACATCTAAAAAAGCTAAGTAATCATTGCTCTCGGCAACTTTATAGGCAGGAATTTCTCCTGCAACGATTTTAGCGAATATGGTTGACATAAACTATAGTTCAATTTCGTGAGAAACAAAGATAATAATTTTGTGCAGATATGAACAGGAAATAGCCCCCATAACAGCGTAAGATTTAACTTGAATGTGACATTTAATGATTTCTTAATACTAAAAACAGACAATTATTGGCAAATTCTTAATTTTTCCTGAAATCCTAACACCTTTATGATCAGACGTAAGCCATTGAAAATCCCTAAAAACAAAAAAAGCCCCTCGATTGAGGGGCTCATAAATTTTAAGATAAGTGCGGTTATGGCATACCGCACATAACCTATATATCGTTATCTTGAAATCTCCAAAACTTCTAACTCCAGCTGTCCTGCAGGAACGTCAACCGTCGCGATATCGCCAACCTGAAGTCCTAAAAGACCCTGGGCAATCGGTGATTTAACCGAGATCTTTCCTGCTTTTAAATCAGCCTCAGTCTCCGACACCAATTGATAGGACATCACTGCTCCGTTCTTCTTGTTCTTTATCTTCACATATGATAATGCCAATACTTTGGAAGTATCTAGGTTTGATTCATCAATGATTCTTGCAGATGCCAATACTTCTTCTAATTTCGCAATCTTCGCTTCATGTAGCCCTTGAGCTTCTTTCGCGGCATCATATTCTGCATTCTCAGAAAGGTCACCTTTATCTCTCGCTTCAGCAATCGCTTTAGCAATGTTTGAACGACCTTCTGTTTTTAGGTATTGTAGCTCTTCTCTTAGCTTTGTTAGACCTTCTTCTGTGTAATAAGTTACTTCTGCCATAATATTAACCTTTTACCCTCTTTTTATAGTTTTCTAATTTTTTAATAAACAAAAAAAAGACAAGACCACACTATCCACTAATAGGACAACATGGTCTTGCTCTTCTGACGAAGTTATATAATTTAATTCAATAAACCAAATTTCTAACTTACATCTTCATTCTCTTCATTGATGAATCTATACCCCAATCCTCTAACCGTTTGTAAGTAGTAAGGTTTATCTGGATTGGTCTCAATTTTCTTTCTTAAACGCACCACGTGCATGTCTAATGTACGGGTATTTACATTTGAACTATAACCCCAAACGACCTCCATTAATTCCTCACGAGTAATATCGCGACCTTTATTCTGAAGGAAGTGCAATAAAATTCGGTTTTCAAGGATGGTAAGCTCGATTTTCTTGCCATCACGTACTAAGGAGTGTACATTCGGATGGTGTTCGGTATCACCAAAGTGATACACTTCATTTTGTGTTTTAGGCACAAAGAAACGAACCTTATTCTCAATCATGGCCACTAACACATCCATATTGAATGGCTTGGTGATATAATCAGTTACACCATAGCTGTATGCATCAATTTTATCGATGTCTTGAGATTTTGCGGTCATCATAATGATGATGTTTTCAAACCCAGATTTTCTTACTGATTCACATACATCTATCCCTTCCTTTCCTGGCAGCATCCAATCCAATAGAACGATATCAGGTTTTTGATCCAGAATTATTTTTTCTGCTTCTAAACCGTCACTGCATTGAATCACTTGAAAATTCTCGGTTTGCAGACGGTGACTAACCAAAAACCTTAGGTTATCATCATCTTCTACAACGGCAATAGTTATATCTTTATTCATAGTATTCTAAACATTATTTGGGAAAGCTTAAAGTAAAAGTCGTCCCTTCACCCTCTTCACTGCTCACTTTAATCTCGCCCCCCATAAATTCGGTAATCTCTTTACAAAATGCTAATCCGAGCCCTACACTTCCACCCTGATTAAATTGATTCTTTACTCGATAGAATTTCTTAAATATATTCTTTAGTTCATTTTTGTTAATCCCAATCCCCTTATCACTAAATTTCATAATGAAGTGTTTTTTGGATTGTTGAACACTAATATCAATAAATTTTCTCGAAACTTCGGAATATTTATAAGCATTATCTATTAAATTCTGGAACACGGAATTCAATAAAACCGGATCAGTATGCATTTTACTATCCACATCAATATGATGGGTCAAGTTTAAATCCGGATACTTAATTCGTGTAGCCTCAAATACTTCCTCGCAAAAACTGTTCAAATCAATGTATTCTCCCTTGAATTTTAACGATTTATTTTCTATCTGCGTGAAAGACAAGAGTTTATTCATTAAATTATTTAGCTTATCCGCCTCCTGATCTAAGATCTTCCCATACATCGCCCGCTCTTGGTCACTAATCTTTTCCGCACTTCTAATATTATTTCCCGCAATCTTAATCACACTTACCGGTGTTTTAAACTCATGAGTAAGGTTGTTTATAAAATCATATTGCAACTGAAATAACCTACTGTTTATTGAAATATTCCTATAAATTAAATAAATAATTAACAATAAAATTAAATATAAAAGTGAAACTCCCAACACTACAGGAAAAAATCTTCTATTTATTTCTCCTCTCAAAAAATGTTCCGAGGAATCAAACTGCAATTTATAATCCGACAAAGCCCCTGGCAAAGGCATATCCGTTGATAAATAAGCCTTTTCCTCCATCACATTAGGATCCGCAACAGCCTTTATCCTAATACTTTCAAATAGTCGTTGTTGATTATTGACAATTTTAATTTTTTGAGGATTGACCTTATAAACGAATAAATCCTGGTCAAATGCTACAGGTGTGGTGACAGAAGTAGTATCATCCATCAAAGATTTATAGGCACGAAGCGTATTTACTCGTGGAATATTTAAATAAGTTATCTTTCCAGGTACAGTATTATAAAATATTCTATAAATATCATTTTCACTTAAAGAGGTAGAATCGTCCAGGACGTCCAGGAAATTCACCATCTTAATCGCCATATTATTGAAATCATCCGAATTTAATCGGTTCTCCATCCCCGAAATACTCTCTTTGACCAATTTATTTTCTTTATCCAACTTATATGAAAAAATAGATCTTGGATAAATAAATAGATTTTGAAGCCTCACTCCTCTTACGGCAGCATTTTGATTCGTGAATAGAACATCATAAAAAATGATTTCATCCACAAAAGGATTCTTCCTCAGAACATTCTCTGAATAATTGATAGCATGCGTAGAATCCAAATAACCTTGGTAATTGGAAACTTCAGAAATATCATTGTTAAAGAAACTGTTGAAGGGTTTTAAGGTCGCATCGAAGACATCGACTTTACGGTTGTAGAATTCGGATTCCACAAAATTCGACATCATGGTCCTAGCCAAAAAAACTGAAATGATATACAAAACAGTCAAAAAGGCTAAAAAGGCTATTAATAAACCGATGTTTTTTCTGTATTTACTAGCTCTCTTTACCATAATGGTCTACTTCAGGTATCCGGCAAGAAATTTTTCAATCTCCTGGTAATATTGCACAATATTCTCTTCATTTCTAAAACGCTTACCTTCCTCCTTCTTGAAGATATATCGTACAGGTATCTCATTGCTCTTCAATTTACCAACAAATTGATTAGCATCCGTCACTGAGCTATATTTATCTTTTCCTCCTTGGAAAAATAATACGGGAATACGCACTTTATCAGCATGAAATATTGGGGAAATAGCTTGGAAAAGCTCTGGTTCTGTTTCCGGGTTCCCAATGATTCTATAAAACAATTGCACATAGTGCTTTAAGTGCGGCGGGATTTCTCTAAAATAGGTAAATAGATTACTATAACCTGAAGAGGAAATGGCGCATTTATAGAGAGACGGATTAAAGGCCGCTGCATAAAGCGCTGAATAACCACCAAAACCTGTCCCCATAATTGCGATCTTCTCTTTATCAGCAATCCCTTGGTGAATCAGCCAGGCCACTCCATCCGTGATGTCCGATTGAATCTTGCCACCCCATTCCTTAAACCCTGCGGTCCAGAATTCTTTACCATAACCTGTGGAGCCACGATAATTGACCTGAAAAACAGCATAACCTCGGTTAGCCAAAAACTGCACCTCTGGATCAAATCCCCATTCAGACCTCCGATTTGGACCATCATGAACCAAAACGACTACCGGACTATTCTTCCGTTTATGCTTCGGATAAGTAATATAGGCATGAATGGTTTTATTATCACGTGAAAGAAATTCGACTTCCTCCATCTGATTGAATTCCATCCCTTTCAACTTCGGATTCTCCTCATTTAACAATTGTAGATCATCCTTTTCCTTATTGTAATAATAGGTTTCCCCCGGGTGAACATCACTATACACCCTCACGATGAACCCGTTTAAACTTTTATCACTATCCAAAAAGCCTATTTCAGACTTTTCAAATTTCTTTTTCAGTTTTTTGTAAACCTCTTTATAGGTTTCATTGAAGATGTTTTTCTTGTATTTATCAATGAAAGAAGTGGCATAAAGCATTTCCTGCAGATTCGCAGAATATCCTTCAGCTCCTAGATCACCTGATTCATTCTCATAGATATTTCTAACTTCTTTTCCCTTTTCCACATCAAATTCAACCAAGGCTAATTTATCCCGTTCCTGATTAGATAAGGCATAGACATTTTTCTGAGAATTCTTTACAAAGCCTAACGGAATAAACACCGTTTCAAAATCATTTTTCATGACCTCCTTGAAAGGCTGGTTTTCTGCATTTCGATATAGAATGGACTCCTGAACACTATCGCTGGTCAATGCCATCCTTACTACTGCATCTGGCGCACCAATCCAACTCACGACATTTCCAGGGTTACGATGTACCAATTCTGGCTTTTTCCCATTAAGATATATTCTATAGAGATCAAAAAGGGAAGAATCACGCAAATTCATACTTGCCAAAATACTACTGTCTTTCTCAATGATTGGATAAACCCAGCGTAACTTGGATTTCTTCGGTTCAAACAATGCCTGACGTTTTTCGGTACGCACATTGATTTGAAACATTCTTAAACTATCTGTTGGGGATTGTGTATTAGAGAAGATTATCTTATCATTATTCAGCCAAAAGAAACTTTGGACATTGAGGTTGATCTGATAAGTGAGTTGTTTTGAAGAATCCGGCTCTATTAAGTCCAGAATAAAGATATTTTTACAATGATCATGTACGCCTAAGTAAGCAACTTTACTCCCATCAGGAGACAGTCTAAAAGAGGTTCTTTCAGGTTTTACAAAAAAATCCTCAATAGGGACACGTACATGTGCAGCCTGCTCTTGTTTACATGACGATAAAGCAATCAACATAAGTAGAACAGAGAACAAGTAATTAATATTCATTCTATTTTTTTAGACTCTAATCAAATATTATAAAAAAATACCGTAAAGTTCCTTTTGCAACCTTAATTTTACAGCATTAAAAAAGTTTAAATAATTATGTTTTTATACAACGTATCCATCATCATAGAAGATTCTGTACATCAAGAATTAATCAATTGGACGAAAGGGTTATTAAATGAAAACCCTGACTATACCATTAAATTATTAAAAATGCTGCATTCTCCACACGAAGGACAAACGTATTGCCTTCAAACTATTTTGAATAGTGAAGAAGAAATTGAGATGATTAAAGAACAGGTTATTCAGAAACTCCAGGACTATATTAGCACACATCATGTTGAAAAAGCATTCCTTTTTGACAGCATCATGCAATATATCCCTCATAATTAACCTCCTAAATTTGCACTATTCTTTCTGTCCCCATATAGTTTTGGGTCAAAAGACACCTTTGGAGAAAGGTAGTGCAATAATACTAATCTTGAATAACGGTAATTAAAAGGAGCAAATATTATTATGGCAATGAACAGAACTGCGATATATAACCAAGGAGACTCACTTCCTGTAAAGTAGGCTGTAGCCAAGGCTAACATCAATACTTCTGCAACTGAAAATGCATAACTTACATACATGGCTGCATAAAAATAGCCGGGCTCTATTTCGAATTTAAATCCACAATGTGGACAAAATTCATGCATTTTCTGCTTTGATAAACCATATGCTGAACCAGAATACATATTCCCAGTTCTACATTTTGGACATTTACTTTGACAAACAGCTTGAAATTTTGAAATCATTTTTTATTCCTCAATCTGTTTTATCATGTGCATAGAATTGGAACCACTCGTGTTTCTGAATTTTTTGTACCATAAAAATCCAACCCCTGCGGCTATCATAAATGGCATTGCTAATAAAAACAAAATACCATCATTCAAACCTTTCCCTTGGGTATTGCCTTCTTGCGTACTATTCTCAGCATTCAAAGTACACATCGCACATTGAGCCGAACTCACAGTAGGCAAAGTCATAAGCGTAATACTCAATAGACTAGCAATTAAACTTATTCTGAATTTATGAATGATACTCATACCGCAAAGTTAACGTAATTATCCTAAATTTCTTATATGTTTCCTTTAATCAGGACATTAAATTTCTCCCAGAAGCCATCTTCAGGCAATGGCGCCTTGATGATCATCTCTTCTTCTTTGATCGGATGAACAAAACTTAAAGACCTAGAATGCAAACAAATTGTACGTCTATGGCTTCCACGTTGATAGCCGTATTTGTTGTCTCCAACAATCGGACATCCCATATAAGCCAGTTGGCTACGAATTTGATGCGTACGACCTGTCAACGGATTCACCTTCAACAAATAATAGCCATCTAACTGTCCAACAACCTCATAATTCAACTCCGCATAACTTCCATTCTTTACTTCACGATCATAAGCCTTGGTAATCATCTTCTTCCGATCCCTGAGTAACCAATTCTTAAGTGTTCCTTTAGGATGTTTCGGTTTTTCACGAACTAATGCCAAATAGGTTTTCTCCACCTTACGGTCATGAAATAATCGGTTCATTCGGTCCAAACCTTTACTGGTTTTGGCAAATAAAATCATCCCACTAACCGGGCGGTCCAAACGATGGATTACCCCTAAAAATGCTGCATTCGGCTTATTATATTTCTTGGCTAAAAAATCCTTCAACATGTCTTCCATGGATGCATCTCCTGAAACATCAACTTGGACAATATCTCCACCTCGTTTATTGATCGCTATTAAATGGTTGTCTTCGTAAAGAACATCCTTTTCTGAAATACTCATATTAATTATAAAAAAAGCGTCTGCTATGGACGCTTTTTAATTTTTTATTTAAATCTTGAAATTATTTGATTGAATCTTGTGCTGCAGCTGCTTCTTCTTTTGCTTTTTTCTTGAAGAAACCTCTTAACAAGAAATTACTTTGTAAAGCCTCCATATTCTGATCCAATTTCTCAGTGCTCAAGTTCAAGTTTCTTAAGATCTGCTTGATCTCATTTGCAGCCTCCGGATCATTGGTCAACACCCCGATTGCATTGTCCTTATCATTTAAACGCTCAGTAGTTTGGTTCAGATTAGCCATTAATGCTGAAGCTGTTTGAGTAACTCCTTGCAATTGAGCCGCTGATTCTCTTAAACTAGCGAATACTGCAGTATCAGTGGATAACTCATGAATTAATCCTTGATTGCTGTTTAATTTCTTAGTCAAAGTAACCAAGTTATTAACTGCTTGATTCGCTTGGGTCATGGTTCCATTTAATGTTGTAACCGACTGTTTTAAGTTATTAGCAATCGTTTCATCGGTCATCATTGCTCCAACAGCACCTTTTCCTTCTAGAAGATTCTTCGATAATGCTGCGAAGTTTTTCGTTATTTCCACAAGGTTCTCATTGTTTACTTGCAGGGTGGCTAGCATCGCATCCATTCCACCTGAAACTCCAGACTTGATCTCATCTCCATGTTCAATCTGAGGGTAAGCTTCGGTTCCACCAACTAAACTAATAATCGCATTACCAATTAATCCATCTGAACTCAGGGTAGCAATCACGTCCTTACGAATGAATTTGCTAGATTTCTCCTCCACATTCATGACCACACGCACATTCTCAACGCTTTCAAATCCTATCTCCTTGATAATACCAACTTTAACCCCTGAAAACCAAACGTTATTCCCCACTTTCAAACCTTTTACATCTTTGAAATATGTTGTAACGGTCAAGTTTTTTGAGAATTTGTTTTGCTGAGTTCCAATAACTAAAATCCCTGCAACTAAAATGATTAACCCGATAAAGGTAAACAACCCTACTATAATCGATCGTTTTCTCTCTGATGCTGCCATATATTCTGTTATACTATAAAATTATAATCATAAAAAGGTTTAACTCTCTCATCATCTGTATCAAATATTTCTGAGAATTTACCTACTCGTTCAAATTTACCTTCCAATAACATCGCCACGCGATCACCTACCATCTTTGCACAAGCTAAATCGTGGGTAATAATAATGGAGGATGTTTTATATCGTTCCTGAACCTCATTAATCAAAGTATTAATATCCAAACAGGTTAATGGATCCAATCCAGCTGTTGGTTCATCATACATCATGATATCAGGTCTCAAAATCAATGTTCTAGCAATACCTATCCGTTTTCTTTGTCCGCCGGAAAGCTCCGAAGGCATCTGATTAATAGTCCTCAACAACCCCACCCCATCTAACACATCTTCAACCTCACGGTTGATTTCTGCCCTGGTCAGATTTCTTTTATTCCTAACCAAAGGAAACTCAAGGTTCTCACGAACAGTCATACTATCATATAACGCACTATTCTGAAAGGAAAAGCCTATTTTCAAACGTAAATCCCGCAATTCCTTCTCATTCAATTCATTGACAACCTCTCCTAGAACAGTAATATTCCCTGCATCAGGTTTTAATAATCCGGAGATTAATTTGATCAACACAGATTTCCCTGTACCCGATCTCCCCAGGACTACCAAGTTCTCGCCATTATATAATTTTAAATCAACATTGCGTAATACATGCAAATCCCCAAAGGACTTACTTACACCCTCAACATTGATAACAACGTCTTCGTAATTAATATCTACTGGTTTTTTCTGTTCCATAAATGATTATCCCATTAATGCTAGAACCTGAACAATTAATAATTCCTCAATAAATACAATAAACATGGAAGCAACTACTGCACTATTTGCTGCTTTACCAACACCTTCTGTACCTTTCGAAGAATAATAACCGACATAAGTACTCACAAACCCAATTGTAAAACCGAACACAATAGCCCTGAAAACCATTGCAAAAATATCTTTTGGCGCAATGGCTTCAAAAACTTGAGTAATAAAACTTAATATACTTAATTGATCTTTTGAAATAATACTCAAATATCCACCTGCTAATCCAATCCCTGCTACATAAAAACATAAAACAGGAATCATAAAAGTTGTAGCAATTATTCTACTAACAATCAGAAATTTAAATGGATTTGTACCAGACACTTCCATTGCATCGATCTGTTCAGTAACATTCATGGAACTCAGTTCCGCTCCAATCTGTGAACCTACTTTCCCAGATGCAATCAAAGCCGTCACCAATGGTGCTAAGGCCCGAACAATAGCGATTGAAATCAATGCTGGTAGCCAAGATGCTGCTCCAAACTCCTCCAATGAAGGCCTAGACTGCTTGGTAAATACAAAACCAACAATAAATCCAGTTAAACTAATCAAAGGAAAGGATTTCCATCCAATTTCATAACACTGTCTGATGATCTCTTTAAACTCGTAAGGTGGGCTCACCACTTCGCGAAAAAAACGCATCAGAAAGCGGTGAATCTTCGCAAACTCTAGTAATAAGGACTCAATTTTCTTAGCCATTAACTATCTGTATTATCGTATTTCTTCAATATTGAAATCGGAAATATTTCGTGGCAAATGTACAAAATTTCTATTATCCATACGGAAACTGTGTTCAATATTAGCAGAAACAGCTTCACAGCAAAAAAGTTTGACAAAATTATTATACAATTAAACCTTTCCTAAAATCCTCATGTCATACCTACAAATTATGGTGAAAAATAAACATTTTGACATATGAAAAATTTGAAAACATCCACAATATACAGCGCATTTCTAATAATGCTTCTTGGGTTATTCAGCATGAAACCTGCCGCTGCCCAAGGTTATGATGATGTCGATTTCGATGTTTTTCATGAAGAACTGGATCCTTACGGTGACTGGGACTATGATGATGAATATGGAAATGTATGGTATCCAGATGAAGATGATGATTTCAGACCTTATGGTTCTAATGGTTATTGGACAATGACCGAATATGGTAACACTTGGGTTTCAAATTATGACTGGGGATGGGCGCCATTCCATTATGGTCGCTGGATTCACAGACCCCATAGAGGATGGGCATGGATTCCAGGATATGAATGGGGACCTGCTTGGGTAGATTGGCGTACCGGTGGTGGATACTACGGTTGGGCTCCTATGCGCCCTGGTGTAAGTGTAAATGTGAGCATTGGATTGCCACTTGACTTATGGGTATTTATTCCAACGAACCGAATCTATGATCGTTATATAAATAGACATTGGTCTTATGGTCGTCGTAATATCTATAATAACACAACAATCATCAATAACACCTATATTGTAAACAACAATCGTTATTACGGTGGTCCCGCTCGTCGCGACATCGAAAGACATATTGGTAGACGTGTTGATGTTAGAAACGTAAATTTCGATAATAGACGTGGGGCATCACGTGTTAGTCGTAGTTCAGTTTCAATGTACCGTCCTGACCGAAATAACCGCAACGATCGCGCTGTTACTAGCAGAAGTGGCCGCCTTGAAAACTCGCGTAACTCCCGTTCGAATGACAGATCTCCAGCAAATCGCGTAGAGAACAGCAGAACTTCTGGACGTGGAAATAGCGAAAGAAGCAACAATGGTTATAGAATTACCAGAAATGCAAACGGCCAACGTGAAATGCATATCGGAAGTGGAAATTCAAGCCGTGGCGAACGTGGAAATAGCAATAATTCTCGCTCTGGAAGAGTAGAAAGAGGAACCAGCACTAGAGATCGTCAACCAACTTCTCGTGGTCAAGTTTCAATGGACCGTTCTAACTCTAGAAACGAATCCGTGAACCGTAATTCTAGATCTTCTAGAAACGAGTCAATGAACCGTAGTTCTAGACCTACTAGAAACGAATCTATGAACCGTAGCTCTAGTCCTTCTAGAAACGAATCTATGAACCGTAGCTCTAGACCTACTAGAAACGAGTCAATGAATCGTAGTTCTAGACCTGCTAGAAACGAGTCAATGAACCGTAGCTCTAGACCTGCTAGAAACGAGTCAATGAACCGTAGCTCTAGACCTGCTAGAAACGAGTCAATGAACCGTAGTTCTAGACCTTCTAGAAATGAATCTATGAACCGTAGTCAACCAAGACAATCGGCTCCTCAAAGAGAACAACGTCAACCTAGACAAGAATCTAGGTCACAAAATAGAGTATTCCAAGCTCGTTCTTCTGAAAGACCTCAAAGCCGTCCTTCAGTTCAACGTAGCTCCAATGAATCTCGTTCTTCAGCTAGACCATCCAACAGCCAACGTGCTGAACGTGGTTCAGGAAGAGGAAATAGAGGATAAATTTTTATTTAGTTGAAACAATTTGTTAAAACGGTCCGTCGATTGACGGACCGTTTTTATTTTCACTTCACTTCCAAAAACCTTTCAACTTCTTTTTTTGAGTTAAAATCAACCTTCATTTTTGTTTAGTAAAAGAGAAAAAAGCATTTTTGTGCCTCCTTTTTGTTAACTTCAATAAAGCACAAGAATAATTTTTATAGTAAATGGCGAAACTTACATCCATTTTAGACAATGATTTTTACAAGTTCACAATGCAATATGCTGTTGTGAAACTCTTTCCGAAAGCGAAAGCACGATATCAATTTATCAACCGCGGAAAACATCAATTCCCTGAAGGCTTTGCAGAAAAACTAAGGGAAGCTGTAAATCAATTGGCAAATCTAAAACTTACTGCCACCGAGAAATCTTTCTTTGCCAAAACTTGTCCGTATATCGACCCTACTTATTTTGATTTTCTTCAAGGATATCATTATGACCCCGATGAAGTAACAATTACCCAAGATGGACCTAACTTATCTGTTAAAGTCGAAGGTTATTGGTATAGAACCATTCTTTGGGAAGTACCGCTGATGGCTTTAATTTGTGAAACATACTATGAGGTGACTGGACAAAAACGAGTTGATGATGCTGAAGTCATGAAAATTGTCAATGACAAAATGGACAAGTATGATAAACTCAACATTACCATCGCAGACTTCGGAACCAGGAGAAGACATTCTTACGCAGTTCATAACCTGGTGATTAAAGCATTGAAAGAACATCCTTCCAAAACATTTATTGGAACTAGCAATGTTCATTTTGCTATGAAATACCATATCAAACCTATCGGCACTCATGCCCATGAATGGTTTATGTTTCATGCTGCTAAATACGGCTATAAAATGGCCAATCTCTTAGGTCTCGAAAATTGGTCTGACGTATATCGGGGCGACTTGGGTATTGCCCTTTCAGACACTTACACCACCGAAGTATTCTTTAAGCAATTTGATAAAAAACTAAGCAAATTATTTGACGGTGTAAGACATGATAGCGGCGATCCGATCGAATTTGCTCAAAAAACAATCGACCATTACAAAGGCAAGGGCATTAACCCATTGACTAAAACTATCATCTTCTCCGATGGATTAGATTATGAAAAAGTGGTGAAAATTGTCAATTTCAGCAAAGACAAAATTGGTCATTCCTTTGGTATTGGAACAGACTTCACCAATGATGTAGGTCTGTCTCGAATGAATATTGTCATTAAAATGACCGAAGCATTCCCTGATGAAGGCGAGTGGACTCCCGTAATCAAACTTTCTGATGAACCTAACAAGCACACCGGTGATCCTGAAGAAATAAAAATGGCAAAACGATTTTTAAATATCCATGGCCATGAATAGAGATGTATATGGCGAAGCCCTCTACGATTATCATGCGCTTGGCAAATTGAATGAACCTCTCCTCCTGCACAGCAGTTATGGAGACATCGAGGAAATGCCTATTGAAGTGTTCTTTCGTGAGGAAGAAGATATTCCTGAATTGGAATATATCGCGCTATCACTATGTGATGGCAAAGTATTAGACGTCGGTGCTGGAGCCGGTGTTCACGCCTTATATCTGCAGGAAAAAGGCTTCGAGGTTGACGCCATGGAGATTTCTGAGACAGCTTGTAAAATCATGGAAAAACGTGGGGTAAAGAATATTATCCATGCTGATTTCTTTGACTTCAAGGATCAAAAATATGACACCCTGCTATTTTTAATGAATGGAATAGGAATCGCTGAAACTCTTGATGGATTTAAAAAGCTCCTGCAACATGCAAAATCGATCCTCACTGACAAAGGACAACTGATCTTTGATAGCTCCGATATTTCATACCTATACGAAGAATATAGAATCCCTAGACCCGAACATTATTTTGGAGAAATCAATTTCCAATATGAATACAAGGGCAACCTGGGAAAACCTTTTCATTGGCTCTATATTGACCAACAAACTCTTATAAAAATTGCTCACGAAGAGAATTGGGTTGTTCAAATTCTTTTCGAGGATGACAACGATCAATATTTGGTGAGAATGGAACCAAGAAAAGAAATGGATGACGAAATCGATGAAAGTATATAGATTTAAAAAATCAATAAATTAGAAACTTATAATTTATACTTTAAAACAAGCAGTAATGAAGATTTTAAAGCAATTTTATCTCAAATCTCACATCTAATATCTCACATCTCATAATAAAAAAATCCCCTCTTTTTGAGGGGATTTCTTATTATGAGATATATTCAAAACCTACATAAGGTACCAGTACCTCCGGAATCTTAATTCCTCTTTCGGTTTGATTATTTTCTAACAGGGTTGCTACAATTCTTGGCAAAGCAAGCGCAGAACCGTTTAAGGTATGTGCTAACTGAGTTTTGCCATCTTCACCTTTGAAACGAACTTTTAGACGGTTCGCTTGATAAGTTTCGAAGTTTGAAACGGAAGAAACCTCCAACCAACGCTCTTGTGCAGCAGAATAAGTTTCCATATCATAAGTCATCGCTGAGGTAAAGCTCATATCTCCACCACATAGACGTAAAACACGGTATGGCAATCCTAATTTTTGCAATAATGATTGAACATAAGTACTCATTTCTTCCAAAGTTTCATAAGATTTCTCTGGATTTACAATCTGTACCAGCTCTACTTTATCAAATTGGTGCAACCTGTTCAAGCCACGAACATGTGCTCCGTATGATCCTGCTTCTCGGCGGAAACAAGGTGTATAACCACAATGTCTGATTGGAAAGTCTTCGCTTTTTACAATTGTATCACGATAGATATTTGTAATTGGAACCTCTGCGGTTGGAATTAAATAAAAATCATCATTTGTAACATGGTACATCTGCCCCTCTTTATCTGGCAATTGTCCGGTTGCATATGCTGAATCTTCATTTACAACAATTGGAACTTGAACCTCACGATAGCCCATTTTCGCAGCTTCATCCAAGAAAAAGTTAATCAAACCACGTTGTAAACGAGCTCCTTTTCCTTTGTAAACTGGAAATCCCGCACCCGTGATTTTTGTTCCTAATTCAAAATCGATGATATCGTATTTCGCCGCCAGTTCCCAATGTGGCAATGCCCCTTCAGGCAATTGCGGAATAGAACCATTTTCTAAAACCACCTCATTGTCCTCAGGTGTTAACCCTTGTGGAACCATTTTATATGGAAGATTCGGTAATTGAATCAACTTGTCATGCAATTCCTTCTCAACCTTATCCAAGGTCTCTGTTAGTTCCTTGATTTGCTCCTTATATGATGCAGATCGCGATTTGATTGCTTCAGCTTCCTCTTTCTTACCTTGACGCATCAAGTCCCCAATTTGCTTCGCGGACGAATTTGCCTCGGCTGCAATAGAGTCAGATTGATTTTGAGTTTTACGACGTTGTTCGTCTAAAGCAATGATCTGATCGACCAATTCTACCTCGTTGAAATTCTTAACTTTTAGTCTCTCAACTACATGGTCCCGATTTTCACGGATGTAATTTAATTGCAACATATAATTATGCTTTTTTATTGATAACGGTAGCAAAGATAAGAAGACAGCCGCAATTAATAAACTTGAATTTATTTCCTGACATTTCTAGAATCCATTCATTTTTGTATCATTGCATCATGAAAAACAGATGGTTTCTTTACTTATGCCTTGGTATCATGTACCTTATGCCTCAATTTTCATTGGCGCAAAACTCAATTATTAAGGACTTTACCGTAAAAGAAAATCTTTCTCAGAATGGTAAACTGGCAATTATTGCAATTGATACCGCCGAAAAAACTGATAACACCGTAAATGGTGATTACAATTTCACTATCAACGGTTTTTCTCAAAATCTTAAATTTATTGATGGTGTCGCTGTTACAAGCAACCCTATTGAATCTTCTACCTTCGTATTCTTCAAACATAAATTCGCCGGCTCCGATTTAGGAAAACTCTTCTTCTTGAGAGTGACCGACAAAGGAATAACACCCTATAAAATCAGTGGATTCTTATTGATTATTCTTCCTCTTCTGATTTTATACATCGCCTACAAGTTCAAGCGATTCTTGATAACACTATTAATTATTGCCGCTGTATATTTTTACTTGAACTACAGCAAAGGTTTGGATGTACGCCAATTGATCGAAAGTAGTATTATGAGCTTGAAGGAACTCTTCTAGAAAGGCATTCCTACCCCGAAGTTGTATTGGATAAAACTATATCTGTCTGGCCAGTTGGTCTGATAGTAATCTTGTTTGAATTTCTTGGAATTGAAAAAATCCTTGATGACCCATTGGTCTGAACCTGTAAATTGAGGATCTTTTAACTTCAAACCCGCATCTAAGCGGATAATAAAGTAATCCAAATCAACTCGCAATCCAAATCCTGTCCCTAAAGCTATCTGTGACAGGAATTTGTCGCCTCGGAATTCACCATTCGGATTGATAATGTCTTCGCGTAATCGCCAAACGTTTCCCGCATCCAAAAAGGTCGCTCCATTTAATTTGGCACCAAAGAAATTATTTAACATCCGGAACCGAAATTCCGCATTGGACTCTATTTTGATCTCTCCTAATTGATCTAGGTTACGAAGGTTTACACGAAATTCAGGATTGATGGAGGAGCGGTTGTAACCCCCTGGACCTAACGTTCTAACCTGCCAAGCCCGAATCCCATTCATCCCCCCCGCAAAAAAACTCTTCTCAAAGATCATATTCAATGAGGAATTATTTCCATATGGAACTGCGATCCCTGAATTTAAGCGGAATACAAACTGCTTATTCCCGCCTAAATGTCTATACCACCTGTAATCCACCTCCCCTTTGACATATTGCAGGAATGGAACCCCAAAAATCAACTTCTCACCATCTTCATTTTGCTCAAATTTCATCACATTCCCCAACAATCCCAGCAAATTACCACTCACATCCAAGGCTCCACGGAAATAACTGAAATTCTCCTTACTGGTCAGCTTCGGAGCATTATAGGTATAGGCATATTGTGCCCCCAATCCAAAATACTTACGGTCATTGCTTCGAACATAGAGGCCATAGCCCTGGTCATTTAAACTCTGCTTAAATTCTTCATTTAATTGCCCATGTCTATACTCTAAAACAACTGGAGTCAAGCTGTGTATCTTATTGACAGCTTGATACCAAATATAATTCAAGCTATTGATCCAATAACGGTTTGCATAGGTCTGATCTTGGAAAAACAACTGTAAGCTGGATGAAAAAGTGGTCCTTGGCAATCCGTATCGGCCAACGCTCCTTACCCTGAATGGGGTAAGCAATCTTGGAAACGACAGGTTCACACCCACCTGAAAATCATTATTGAATATTTTATCCGCCAAATTTCCTGGTAATCTCGAATCAAATAAAACTCCATAGCGTAATTTGACTTCGATAGTTTCCGATCCACCAAATACATTCCGATGGGAAAAAGTATTTCCAACGTTGAATCCGCTCATCCCGGAACTAAAGGTAAACTCCCCTTCTATTTGGTTACTCATGGCAGAACGCGGAACCAAATTATAGTGAACATCCAACTTATTGGAGTCTTTCTGAACATAATTAATCTTCACAGATCGAAATCCATTCATTTCATATAATCGGTCATAGGATAATTCTTCATTACGGCTATTGAACTTGTGCCCTGTCCTTAACAATGCATATCGCGACAAGGGTCTCAACTTAAAATTACCAGTTTGATCGGTATAGAAGATCTTGGTCAAGCTGTCATATTTCCCTTCATTATTCCGCTTTAATTCAGGGTCTGCAGCCTCCACGGTGAAGTACACGCTATCTATATAATAAATCTTATGTTTAGTAGAATCCTCTCTGTTGGACACTTGAATCAACAAATCAGCCTGATTTGGGAGTCCAATTGTGTCAATTCCTGTACGCATATATTGCCGCAAATAATCATAGTAGCCCGACTCTCGCATCTGGGTGTATAAGCGCTCGCGCTCCAGGTATAAATCTCCAGCATCATAGCGCTTGCCAGATTTTAATAAACTATTCGGAACTACCTTCTCTTGATAAATGGAATCTACCGCCGGATCCTGAACATTGCGACTGATTTCCCGAACAGTATAAGGGTTTCCTAAGTCAGCATTGAAATCAATCTTTGCCTTCTTTTTATTGAACTCTATCTTCGGCTCTACCTTCGCATTGAAGTAACCTTTTGTTTGTAAAAATCGTTGAATTTGGGTCGCAGACAATTCCACAACTGCCGAATCTAGAACCCTAGGTGCCTCACCCACATTCTTGATTTTCTCAGTTTTATATCGACCGTTTCGGGTATTGAATAAATTATAAATAGTAAGATATAGAGGAGAATTTGGACGGATTTCATTAGCCACATAAAGTCCCGCTGGCTCTTTTAACTCAGGCGTAACACCATTTAAATCAACATCAGTCACCAAATACTGATTATCATCCAGATATTTCGCTGAACGACAGGACGCAATAATTAGCGACAAAAACGTTATACTTGCAAAAAATAAAAAACTTCTTTTATTAGTCATTCATCCCATGTTGTCAAAAGCTCAAATCAGTCTAATTACTTCATTGCAGCATAAAAAGTTCCGTACTCAGCATAACTTATTTGTGGTCGAAGGCATTAAATCCGTTTTGGAATTTATACATTCTTCCTACAAGATAAGTAAAATATTCGCGACAGCTGAGGCCGCTGCAAAATTGGGCAAAATACCGCAAAATATAAAACTTGATGAACTTACAGATGCTGAGTTTAATAAAATAAGTGGATTAAAGAACCCTCAGGGCGCATTAGCATTGGTAGAAATTCCCCAATTTGACCAATTGCACCTTACGAATTTGAAAGGAAAACACAGTTTGATCCTCGATGATGTCCAAGATCCAGGAAATCTAGGAACGATTATTCGAACCGCAGAATGGTTTGGAATCGAAAATATCATCTGTTCAATTGGAACGGTCGATGCCTATAATCCTAAAGTCGTTCAAGCGACCATGGGCTCGCTATCAAGAATAGAAATCCACTATCTCGACCTTGAAGAGTTTATTCTCAAAAACAACATGCCAATTTTTGGTGCTTTATTGAATGGGGAATCCATCTATGAAACCAATTTCGGTGATGAAGGGTTTATTATGATGGGAAATGAAGGAAATGGAATCCGCGAAAGCTTAATCCCAAAAGTGGACAAAGCCGTCACCATTCCAAGAGTAGGAAATGCAGAATCATTAAATGTCGCCGTTGCAACAACAATATTTTGTTCAGAATTGACTCGACAAAATATGGAAAAGAAAAATGGATAAAATAGAAAACGAAGAACAACCTCTATACACCCTCCAGTTTGGATTGCTCTGCCTGAGCTCGCTGCTTTTCTCAGCTAGCTTTAACATGATTATTCCAGAATTACCAAATTACCTCTCCTCTTTAGGTGGTGCCGCCCATAAAGGATTAATTATCGCGCTCTTTACTTTAACGGCCGGAATCTCTAGACCTTTCAGTGGTCGACTGACTGATAAATGGGGCCGTGTGCCTGTAATGGCAATTGGCTCTACCGTTTGTGTGATCTGCGGATTTTTATACCCTTTCCTGAGCAGCGTCTCTGGATTCTTCTTACTTAGACTCGTACATGGATTTTCGACAGGCTTTAAACCAACCGCAACATCCGCCTATATATCAGATATCATCCCGTCCAACCGCTGGGGTGAAGCCCTGGGAATGCATGGATTATGCTTCAGCATCGGTGGTGCTGTCGGACCTGCAATCGGTAGTTACATCGCATCAAATTTTGATCTCAACACGATGTTCTATAGCTCCTCTGCTTTCGCATTCTTCTCGATCATCATTGTGATGAACATGAAAGAAACCCTCAAGGATAAAAAACGATTCTCCCCTGAAATGCTCAAAATATCGCGCCGTGATATTATTGAATTCCGTGTAATACCGGCCGCCGTAGTAACTTTACTTTCCTATACGGCTTATGGAGTAATCCTGACTCTAATCCCCGATTGGAGTGAACATCTGGGCATTAGTAACAAAGGACTGTTCTTTACCGCTTATACCTTGGCATCCATCGGAATAAGATTTGTTTCCGGAAAAGTGGCCGACCGGTATGGTCGAATCAAAGTGATGAAAGTCGGTTTGATTGTGATTGCAATTTCAATCCTTTATCTTGGATTTGGAAATAGTGTTACCCACTTGGTTATTGGTGCCTGCTTATATGGTATCGGAACGGGAATCTTCTCCCCTGCAGTCAATGCTTGGACAATAGATCTTTCTCTTCCCCAGTACCGCGGAAAAGCAATGGCAACAATGTACATAGCCCTGGAAGCTGGTATCGGTTTTGGTGCATTATTTGCTGGTTATATTTATCATGATCATATCCTGAGGATTCCGTATATATTTTATGGAAATGCAATAATAATCTTACTCGCATTTTTTTACGTGATACATTGGAATTCAAAAAACAAAAAAACTAATAACCTGTTATAGCAATCATATGGAAAACAAACAAACCAAGAGACCTTATTCTTTTGAGCTTGCATCCAGCCTAATGGCTCTGGCCTTAATCTTAGCACTAATGTATGTCACCCAGGGCGTATTATTACCCCTGATCTTTTCAATCCTGATCTCAATATCCCTCTATCCCTTAGCCCGTCTGTTCGAAAGAATACGCCTCGGAAAAGCCTTCTCAGCAATCTTGGCCGTAATTGTAGCCATTGCTATTATCTCAGGCCTGTCTTGGTTTATTGTTTATGAAAGTATCCTTATTGGAAAAGATGCCTCTGCAATTACGGATAAGGTATTGTCCGTTCTCGAAGGTGGACAAAAATGGCTCGAAAATCAATTCGGAATTGAAAGAACAGAGGTCATGGAAAAACTCCGTGAACAGGGTGAAAAAGCAATGGAAAATGCCGGCGGCATGATCTCCACGACCTTCGGATCCATCGGAAATATCCTGGCTAGCGCAATCCTAGTTCCTCTATTAAGCTTTTTCCTGCTATACTATCGCGATTTCTTCCGCGAATTCTTCTTCAAAGCCTTCAAATCATCCCCTCAAAGTAAAGTCAATGAGGTGCTGAATAAAATATACGAGGTAGTTCAAAGTTACCTAGTCGGATTAATTACTGTAATGGGAATTGTGGCAGTTTTAAATACTGTTGGATTAATGGCACTGGGAATTGATTATGCCTGGTTCTTCGGATCTTTGGCTTCCCTACTAATGCTTCTACCTTATATTGGAATTGCTATTGGATCAATTTTACCAGCCCTATTTGCTTTGGCAACTAAAGATAGTGCCCTGTATGCCCTTGGTGTGGTTGCTTGGTTTCAAGTCGTGCAATTCTTGGAAGGAAATATCATTACCCCGAATATCGTGGGATCAAAAGTCAGTATCAACCCGCTAATGGCGATTATCGGAATCTTGTTGGGAGGTATGCTGTTTGGTTTGGCCGGATTGATCATCGCCCTTCCTTTCATCGCCACATTGAAGGTTATCTTCGATGCTAACCCGAATATGGAAGCCTTCGGATTCCTAATCGGCGAACCTGAAAAACTACATCTTAAACGAAATTCAACACAGGAACTGCTGATGAAGTGGGGAATCGTTAGAATGCCTAAAAACAAGAAAAAAATCGAAATGGATATCAATGTCAATGTCGATACTCCCGATGAAACTCCTCATACCGAAGTAACCTATAAAGAAATCAATGAATCCGAAGAACTTCCTTATGAAGATCTTCCCCAAGATGAGTTCGACAAAAAAGAAGACGATAAAAAAACAGAATAAAAATAATATGCAATAGGCCTAAGCAGCGAATAAATTTCAACCCTTAGGCCTATTTTTTTATCTATTGCCCAACATTAAAACCTAGCTTCCGCATCGCAGAAACCTCAATACTAAACACTCCAAACTCTTCCATCACCCGACCATGCAACTCATAAAACCCACTCCCCTGAAATGGATATTGCCTTAATGTCGGTGGAAAATGAACCGTATCCAACCAGTCCCCATCAACATCTAAAAAAGTACCAAAACTCATCCGTTCCTTCTTGATCGTACGCGTTTCTTTTATGGTTACTAAGCGTCCCACAATCTTTACTTGTTGCCCTAAAAGGCTATCTAATTGATTTACCCGTATTGTTCCTTGCAAATGAATCGGATCCAATAACTCATAAAAATCCCCAACAACAAAACCTAGTAAATCAAGCTCATCCCGTAGGTCATCCATTCTGTTTTTCTCGAAATCAGGCAAGGAAAACTTGATCACTTCAGTTTCAAATAAGGTAATGGGATCATCCTTTTCTGTCCTTTTATTCCTGAAATTCGCTTCCCATAACAGGGTTTTCTTATCCAAACCGGTAAAACGCAAGGCTCCAATTCGGATTAATATATTCAACTGCTCAGGTGCTGGATGTAGACGCTGTAGAACATCATTCAAATTCTTGTATATGCCATTCCTTTGCCGCTCCTCTACAACCCTATGGGCAAACTCCTGCTCGAGACCTTGCAAATGAATAAACCCCACAAAAACCTGGTTGTCTTGAATATTAGTCAGAAAATCACTGTTGTTCATGCAGGGAAGCTCAATTATCCCCCCATTCCGCCGCAACTCATGAAAGTAAAACTCCGTCCGATAGAAGCCCCCGAAATTATTTATTACTGCAACATAAAACTCACAAGGATAATAGGTCTTCAGATAAAGACTCTGATAACTCTCGACTGCAAATGAGGCCGAGTGCCCCTTGGCAAAGGAATAGCCCCCAAAACTTTCCATTTGGCGCCAAACCTCCGCCGTCGTCTCTTCCTCATAACCTTGAGCCCGGCAATTCACAAAGAACTTCTCCCGCATCAATTCAAACTTGTTCTCTGAACGATATTTGCCACTCATTGCCCTCCGTAGAATATCAGCCTCTTCCAAAGATATGCCCCCAAAATGATGCGCAACCTTGATCACATCCTCCTGATAAACCATAACCCCAAAAGTCTCCTCCAGCAGCTCCTTCATTTTGGGATGTAGATATTCAATCTTATCTCGATCATGATATCGCTCTATATATTGTTTCATCATCCCCGACTGCGCAACACCAGGCCGAATAATAGAACTCGCAGCCACTAAAGTCAGATAATCTGAACATTTTAACTTGCCCAATAGCTGACGCATAGCCGGACTCTCGATATAAAAACAACCAATGGTATCCGCTTTTCGGATCATCTCTGCTAGCTTCGGATCTTCAAAAAATCGATCCACCTGATGAATGTCAATATGCTTGCCCTTATTTTGCTGAACCAATGCCAGTGCATCCTTAATATGGCCTAAGCCACGTTGACTCAGGATATCAAACTTGAATAAGCCAACCCGGTCCGCCTCAAACATATCCATATGCAAGGTCAGAAAACCCTTGGGCGGCAATTCCAATACGCCATACTCATTCAAGGGCTTCTCACTAATCAATACACCCCCCGCATGAACACTTATATTACTTGGAAAATCAACCAACATGGCACCATATTTCTGAATCCAACGCTGAATCTTATCCTCAGCACTCCATTCCCGCTTATGAACCAACTCGTCAATCTCCTCCTTCGGCAATCCAAAAACCTTCCCCAATTCCCGAATAATCGCACGCCGCTGAAAGGTATTGTACATCCCCAATAATGACACATTCTGCCGCCCGTAACGCATAAACAGATATTCAAAAATCGAATCCCGATCCTTCCAACTGAAATCAATATCAAAATCCGGGGGTGAAGTCCGATTAGGATTCAAAAATCGCTCAAAATAAAGATCCAATTTAATCGGATCTACATCCGTAATCCGTAAACAATATGCAACAACAGAATTCGCCCCGCTCCCCCGACCAACATGATAAAAACCCTGCTCATTAGCATATCGCAGCATATCCCAAACAATTAAGAAATAGGAATTGAACTCAGATTGCTTGATGATCCCCAACTCCTTCTCTACCCGCTCCATTGCCTGTTTATTCTTTGACCCATACCGAATCTTGCAGCCCTCGATTGCCAACTTCCGCAATAACTCATGATCCCCCTCCTGGGAGGCTGTAAAATGCTTCTTGTTCTTGTCAACATGAAATTCCATCTCAATCGAACAGCTCTTCACAACCTCCATCGTCCTGCTAATAAGGGATGGAAATCGCGCAAAAGTGGAAACCAAAGACTCTTCATCGATTAAAACCTCATTCGGCCGCGCATAATCATCCTTCGTCAACTTCGATAATAAGGTGTTCTTCGCAATGGCCCTTAAAATCCGATGTAAATCATAATATGACTTATCCTGATAGGTCACCGGCTGCAATACAACCCAACAATCCGCCGATAAGGCCTCTTGCCAATTTAATTTATTTAGATCCTCCTGTCGGATTCCTATTAACTCCTGACGACCCAAATCCTCAATCGCTGGATGATCATCATAAGAATAAATAATCCAAACATCCTCAGACTCAAATGGTAGCTTCTTTGGAAAATTCAACTTCCGCTGCTTATAAAACGAAAGAAAACTCTGAATAACCAATAAACCCGCATTGTTCTTCGCCAAAAGTATATAGCAAAACTCATTCTCATTCCGAATCTCTACACCCAAAATAGGCTTGATCCTCGCCTCCTGACATTTCAAGACAAAGTCCCAACAATCCGCAGTACTATTGATATTCGTTAAGGCCATGGCCTTAACTCCCAAGGACTGCGCTCGCTCAACCAAATCCTTCGTAGGATAGGTCCCATAATGAAAACTAAACCAAGTCTTGCAATTCAAAAACATTTTACAAGATTAAGAATTTTTTAAATCATTTTACTAAAAATATTAGCAAAATTAAATAGTTAAAATGCCCCAATCCCACCGAATAAATCCAAAAAATGAATGTAATTACCCTCTGCCATTGACAATTAAGTTCTATCCAAAAAATTGAAATAAAAAAAGCTGAGAAAGGGAATTCTCAGCTGATCACTGTTATATATTTAATGGTTAATCAAATTTTAATGCCCCTAATCTTCCCATGTCCAATTTAATTGCATGGAAACCGCAAGGTGATCGGAAAGGGCTTCTCCTTCGGTATTTGTGAAATGTTGGATCTCTACCTGATAATCCATCGGCTGAAATTTCAAATGAGCACTGTTTCTATAAAATATCTTATCCAAACTTTCAGTCTCATTGTTCAAACTCAACATATGTTGCGCGATAAATTTGGGAATCACCTCTGGAAAAACTCCTTTCCGAAGAAACTGAACCCAACCATCAGACAAACCTGTAGTCAATAGAAACTCATGTAAATTATCACGCTTATAGGCATAATGGGCATTAAAATCACCCATCACAATAACTGGCCGATCCACTGAATGCTCATTGATATAGTTTGCCAATTGACGAAAGTTCTCGCGCCTTGCTCGCGCTGCGCGGGCAACATCACTGGAATTGGCATGAACATTATAAACATCAACCGTAACCTGATTCGCAAGTTGAATCTGAGCAAAACTAAACCCCTTAACCGTCCAACAATCAGGCCCACTGCAATGACGCCATGGAATCCTTCGGTACTCGATAATAGGAAATTTCGATAAAGTATTTAAACCATCCCCAACAGGAATCTTCCCTTTCGTTTGGGTCCGATAAGGATGTAAGTTTCGAGAATAAAATGAACTGTTATAGTTAAAATCTTCCTGAACATTCACAATATCATAGGGCGCAACTTTCTCTCCAATATCCGCAATACTTATCTTCCTCGGTAGCTTCGCCGCAGAAATCCCCTGAGGCAAACCCGCAATATTATAAGTCAATAATGAGATTTCCCCCTGTAAAAAACGCTCTGAACTCGTCTCCTCCTGTGGAATGGCTACCTCAATCAATTTCCCCTTCAAGCCCTTAAAAATGAATAGTAAAACTATGATTACCCCTGCAAGTATAAAAAGTATGGTCATCTATTAACTTATATGAAATAAAAGTATTGTCTTCAAATTATATAATCTGGAATTCTGTATTAAGTTTTTGTTACTTATCAACATCTTAACGCCAATTCCTAAACTATAACCCAGGATTAGGATCGGAATGTCCCAATGAATCAGTCAATTCCCATTCCAACTTTAACGAAATAGCACAATGATCGGATAAGGGCTCCCCGGCTGCTGTGCTGAATAAATCATGCTCAACCTGATATTTTTTCGGCGTAAAAACAATCTGATCGCTATTCCGGAAATATATTTTATCTATGCTCTCGCATGAATCTGTAACCGTCAAGGCATGCTTCGCCATAAAATTCAACTCAATGCCTGGAATCATCCCCCGATTATGAAGCAATGCCCAAGTGTCAATCAAGGACATCTCCTCACGAAAGGAAACTACATGGTCCTCTCCAAAAGCATAATGTGAATTAAAATCACCCATAATCAACAATGCCTCACAAGACGATTTACCTTCAATATAGCTCTGTAGCTGCTTTAAGTTCTTCTTCCTCGCCAAAACTGCAACCGGATTGTCCTGAGCCGTAGCATGCACATTATAAACATCGATAAAAACGCCCTTCGCAATTTCTAATCGGGTATAGCTAAACCCCTTGGGCGTCAAACAATCACTCCCACTGCAATCCTTCCAAGCAACACGCTCCGTCGCACGAATCGGATATTTCGATAAGGTACTCAAGCCATCTCCAAATGGAACTCCTCCCATACTCTCCGTCCGAAATAAATGTAGATTCGATGAATATAACTCGGAATTATAATTAAAATCTTCTTGAACATTCACTATATCAAAGCGGTTGATCCGCTCGCCTATGCTCCGGATACTCGAAGCTCGTGGTGTCGCCGCACTCGAAATCAACTGTGGCAAACCCGCAATATTATAGGTCAATAAACTCAATTCCCCAGAATGCCTTTTTTCCAACTCCAACGTAGGAGCCATTAAACTCGGCTTTGAACCATTACTGCGCTTATAACTGAAAATAAAGAGAAGGGAAAATATAACCGACATCAGTACCAAAAACCTGAAATGCCACGCTCTACTTTTTGGAGGATAAGGAAGGTTGATTAACATATCGATCATTCATAAATCCTATCACAAAATTATCGTACACAATTAAATCTAATCTTAAATCAATATTAAAGGTTTGTTGATTCAATGTTTAAAACCTGTTAAGCCTTTACTAAACATAAACATTTCATTCACAATAGCTTAATAAGAAATTAGCAATAAGGAAATATTGAGACAATACTTTTACCCGATAGACAATTGAATTCTAAATGAAGAAAGTTGCTTTTTTTTCGGAAATCCTAATTGAAGATTTCGATGGCGCCTCAAGGACCATGTTTCAAATCATAAACCGTATCGATCACGCGGCATTTTCTTATCTTTTTATCTATGGAAAAGGTCCTGAAAATTTCAGAACGCACCAGTCTTACCAGGTCCCGACCTTTAAAATCCCGATCAATGACGACTACTCTTTCGCAGTCCCACAACTTTCAAAGTGGAAACTCGAAGAAACCCTAGATAATTTTGCCCCTGACGTTATCCACATCGCAACTCCATCCCTCTTGGGATTCTTCGCCATGAAATACGCCAGAAAAAAAAATATCCCCATTATCAGTATTTATCATACCCATTTTATCTCTTACATCGCTTACTACCTCCGAAACCTATCTTCTCTAATCAGACCTGCTGAGTATTGGATGCGTAGAGCTATGCTGAGATTCTATAATAGTTGTCATAAAATTTATGTCCCTGCAAATAATATCATGGATGAACTGAAAGAAATCGGCATTCAACCCGATCGTCTTACCTTATGGCAACGCGGAATTGACCTCCGATTATTTAATCCCGAAAAAGCCGACTCAAACTATATCCGTAAGATCAGCAACAACGATAAACCAAACATCTTATTCGCCAGCCGATTAGTATGGGAGAAAAATGTGCAGACCTTAATAGATATTTATCAGCAGCTTAAAAAGTCAAATATCGAGTACAACCTGATTATTGCTGGTGATGGTGCAGCCAAAGAAGAAGCCCAAGCCCTCATGCCAACTGCAATCTTCCTGGGAAAATTAGACCATGAAGAACTTTCCAAATTATACGCCTCATCAGATGTATTCCTCTTTACCTCCACTTCTGAAACCTATGGCAATGTGGTCATTGAAGCAATGGCTTCCGGATTGCCTTGTGTAATCGCTAATGGCGGGGGTAGTTCAAGCCTAATCGAACATGGTCGGACTGGCTACAAATGTATGCCTAACAATGCCCTCGAATACGTGTATTTTATCCATAAAATACTTAGTGACAACAGCATCAAACAAGAATTCCAACAAGCAGGATTATCCTATGTGAAAAAATTAGACTGGGGTAAACTCGCTGAAACCTATTTTGATGATATCCAAGAACTCGCTTCGGAACCCCTAAACTCTATGGCATGGGCCAACAACTAAGGATTAATAAAAAAACAATTAAACTTATTTTAATCCTGGTGATCCTTGGATTTATCTCCGTATTTATTCTTAACACCGATTTTTCAGCAACAAAGGAAGAACTCAATAAAATCAACTATAAATTTGTCTACCTCATTGCAGTCACATTCTTAGCTTATTTCTTCGGAACTTGGTCTTGGTACACCTGCCTAGCCGATGATCGCAAAAAAATAAGCCTCTTCAGACTCTTTATGATTCGACAAGTCGGTGAAACGGTCGGACAATTCAACCCCACTAGCATTCTCGGGGGTGACCTCCTCAAAGCGGAAATGCTCAAACCTTATGAAATCTCTAAAGAGAAGGCATTGAGCGCGGTTGCAACTTCTAGAATTACCCTCGTACTCTCGCAAATCCTTCTCCTCCTATTGGCTTGTTTATGGCTTAGCAATACCCAAATCGGAATGGCGGCTCTTCAAAATATCAGAATCCCATTCTATATCTTTATTGCCCTATTGATTTTTATAAATTTTGCCTTTTTTTATTGGCTCATCTTTGGTGAATCAACACCTGAACGCCCTACAAAAAATCCAAAATCATTCATCGGAAAACTAAAGAGTAAGATTATTCAGCTTATTTTCAATATCAGAACTGCTTATCGCGCCAACCCCAAATCTTTTTGGTATTCCTATTTCCTCGCAGGGATTCATTGGATCATTGGAAGCCTTGAATTTTATCTCATTATTATTTTTCTTGGCTACCATATCCTTCCTATGCATGGCTTATTGCTCGATATGGGAATTATTGTTTTCAAAAGCGCTGCTGCATTCGTCCCAGGACAATTGGGATTCGAAGAGTTGGGAAATAAAATGATGCTCCAAATCATCGGTATTACCTCTGCCTCTGTTTGGATATCAGCATCCATCCTACGTCGAACAAGACAGTTATTCTGGATTGCAGTCGGGTTTATCCTTTACCTTTTCATAAAAAAGGATAGTAAAAACACCGCTACTTTACAAAATGGAAATATTATTTGTTAGCCATAAGTATCCACCAGCAACTGGTGGAATGGAAAAACAATCCTTTGAACTAATTAATGCTTTTTGCAATAACCCGCACGCCCAGGTGCACATGCTGGTATATCAAAAAGATCAGGAAAGCCTATTGTCCTTTTTTTGGAACCTCAATAGCAATATCTTGAAAATCATTCATGCTAATCCCAATATCCAATTAATTCACTTTAATGATGGACTTATTGCCTCCCTTGCTTTATTCCACTCGGGCTATAAGCATCTTAAAAGAGTCGTAACCATCCATGGACTCGATGTGGTATTCCCCTGGAAATATTTCCAGAAGAAAATCCTCACCCGATTCAATGAATATGATCATATTATTGCCGTAAGCTCCGCAACAGCCAATGCTGCCATTCAACGTGGCATTGCTCAACATAAGATCACCGTTATCAAAAATGGCGTAGACCATGATATTGCTCATGCTGAACCCATCCCCCTGGAGCAAATTAAATCCTATTATCCCCAAGTTGACTTCAATAAAAAATTCATGCTTACCCTCGGTCGACCTGTCAAAAGAAAAGGGTTTTCCTGGTTATTAAAAGAAGTGGTACCAACCTTGACAGATGACTTTCAGCTTCTCATGATTGGCCCCTTCAACCAAAAAGCTAGCAGAATAGAAAAAATACTCCGTATCCTTCCAAAAGGAGCGTATCACTTGATCACCCTCTTCTTAGGATACCCTTCGGATGAAAGAGAAATCCGGAAACTCCTTCAACAGGAAAATATCAATAGTCGCGTCAAACATTTAGGTAAAATCCCGTTTCCTCATTTACAATCCCTACTTGCTCATACAAACACATTCTTGATGCCTAATATTCATGTAAATGGCGATATGGAAGGCTTTGGATTGGTTTGCCTCGAAGCCTCACTCGCAGGGACAATCGTTATTGCCTCCGCAATGGAAGGAATAACAGATGCTATTCAACATGAAAAAAATGGAATCTTGCTCCCCTCCCAAAATCCGAGAGCCTGGAAAAAACAAATCAATGAAATTTTAGCTGATCCTGAAAAATATCAGCTTTTGGCCAAGTCTTATCAAAAGTTTAGCCTCGAAAATTATAGCTGGGAAATTATGGCATCCCAATATTTTAAGACCTTCCAAAATATTACCTACGGAAAGCCTTCTTTAAAAGTAGTGCATTCCAAAACATATTAAATTAGAAATGCGGACTACGGTCTTTCTTGTTAATCTCTTTTAGAGAGATTGCCCGCTTGATCGCCTCATCGCCATATCGAGCACGCATCGCGTCCATCGCCTGATATAAACGAACCGCCTCTTCGGTATCCTCAAATAAATTAATCTGTTGAGACCCCTGAACCAAATGACTGAAACGAACCCCAATTAATCGAACCAACATCCGCCGATCATATAGCTTCGCAAATAACTCCTTGACCTTCTTCAGCAAAACAGTATCTGAGGCTGTATAGGAAATGACCATTTGCTTACTCACCGTATCAAAATTCGCATACCGTAGCTTCACCGTAACACAACCCGTCAAACGCTCCTGCTTCCGTAACTGAAACGTCAAACGCTCCGTCATCCGAATCAACTCACTATTCAAAAACTGCATATTAATCGTATCCTGGACAAACGTCTCTTCGGTACCCATGCTCTTCTGCTCAGAATATGGAATAATCGGTGAAGGATCAATCCCATTTGCCTTCCTCGATAGATCAATCCCATTTTTCCCCAATAAATTATGCATCATCGGAACCGGAATCTCACTCAAAATCTTAATCGTCCTAACCCCCATCTGCAATAAAAGAACACTCGTCTTCTCGCCAATTCCAGGCATCCGTTGGATCTTCAAAGGCGCTAGATAATCCTTCTCTAATCCATGCAGAATCTCCTTCTTCCCATCAGGCTTCGCATCATCCGTCGCAACCTTACTAATCAACTTATTCGAAGCCAAAGCGTAACTGATCGGTAGACCACTCTCCTTCTGAATCTTGCTCTTCAAATCTATCATAAACTGACTGCAACCAAAAAAACGATCAACTCCAGTCAAGTCAACATAAAACTCATCAACACTAGCCTTCTCCATCACAGGAACCGTTTCCCGAACAACATCCGTCACCACTCTCGAATAATAACTGTAACTATCCATATCCCCACGAACAACAATCGCATGCGGACAAAGACGCAATGCCAGCTTCATCGGCATAGCACTGTGAACCCCAAATTTCCGAGTCTCATAACTACAGGCCGAAACAACCGCCCGATCACTCATACCACCCACAATCAACGGCTTCCCAATGAACTTACTGTTCTTCAAACGCTCAACGCTTACAAAAAACGTATCTAAGTCCAAATGAGCCACAAAACGCTTGCTATCAACTAAATCCATAGTAATTCCAATTATCAGATAATTCAAAATTACTAAAAATATTAGCAAAACAAGAGTTTATTTATTTATTCAAACGGGCAATTTCCTTAAGTAATAGTGGGAAAGCAGGATAAGTCATCCCATGATCATAACCATCCAATTCTAACAGCTTCACATCCGGATGACCAACGATCTTAAGCATCCGAGCTAAATACGCATTCTCCTCATATCGACCGACCATTTCCAATTCCCGATCTCCCGTAATCAAGGTGATAGGAACCTCGTTCTTACGAACCCAATAAAGCGGTGCATATTCATCCACAACAGGCTGGTTGATGCCAATCCCACGCTCTGAACGAGCCGTAAAATGACTGATACATTGCGCACTAAATGGGACCACAGCAAATAAATCATCCGAATTAACCCCCTCATCAGCCAAATACCGTGGGTTTAAAGCCAGCATCAAAT
Source organism: Sphingobacterium cellulitidis (assembly GCA_002245855.1). GTDB lineage: Bacteria > Bacteroidota > Bacteroidia > Sphingobacteriales > Sphingobacteriaceae > Sphingobacterium > Sphingobacterium cellulitidis. The sequence continues at coordinate 123,354 of NOUX01000001.1, forward strand.
TCAAATACCCTCCCGCAGAATGACCCGACAAAACAATCTTTTTATTGCTCCCTCCGAATTCTGAAATATGATCAAAGGCCCAGTGAACAGCCTTTGCAGCATCTTTGATAATATCCTCAACCTTCACCTTAGGTGACAAACGATAACCAACGCCAATAACAGCAACCCCTTTATCCTTTAAGTAGGCCGGAATTTCTTTCCTACCCTCCGTCAAGCCTCCACCATGAAACCATAAAATCGTCGTAAAATCTTTCTTGTCCTTCGGATAATAAACATCCAATTGGCATCGCTCCTTGCTATAAGAATCTGCCGAAGAAGAAACATAAGAAATATTTTCTTTCAATTCATACTGCCCTTGTTGAGCTAAAAGAAGGTTGATGGAAAAACAAAAAATCAATAGAAATATAAAGTGTCTCATAGTATGGTTTCAATAAATTGTAGAATAATCCTAAAAATAAAACAAATAAAATGAATTTCGTATTTTTACGAGGTTTGCAGAAATCATTCCTGTAAACCCATCAAAATCTTACGGAAAAGTTCATGAGTGACGAAATCAACGATATAGAAGAAAATAACGACTCAAACCCAAATCAAGACCAACAAAGCAATACTATCCCCTTGTCGGGACTATATGAAAATTGGTTTCTGGATTATGCTTCTTATGTAATATTGGACCGTGCAGTGCCTCATATCAATGATGGCTTCAAACCGGTACAACGTCGGATCCTCCATTCTCTTAAAGAAATGGACGACGGACGTTATAATAAGGCCGCAAATGTCATTGGAAATACCATGAAATATCACCCCCATGGGGATGCTTCAATTGGTGATGCCATGGTACAATTGGGACAAAAGGATTTATTGATCGACTGCCAAGGAAACTGGGGAGACCCCATTACTGGAGACTCCGCTGCCGCACCGAGGTATATTGAAGGGCGTTTATCCAAATTTGCCAATGAAGTCGTCTTTAATCCCGATACAACAGATTGGCAATTAAGCTATGATGGCCGTAATAAGGAACCTATTACACTACCCGTAAAATTCCCGCTCCTCTTAGCTCAAGGTGCTGAAGGTATTGCTGTAGGATTGGCAACCAAAATTATGCCCCACAACTTCATCGAACTTATCGATGGCTCCATCCAAGTTTTAAAAGGTGAAAGACCTGCCATATATCCAGACTTCCCAACAGGAGGAATGGCCGATGTAACTGGGTATAATGAAGGACAACGTGGCGGAAAAATCCGCGTGCGTGCAAAAATCGAAGAACGCGACAAAAAAACACTCGCAATAACGGAAATCCCCTTCGGAACAACAACCGGTTCATTGATAGACAGCATTGTCTCTGCCAATGAAAAAGGAAAAATAAAAATTAAAAAAATTGAAGATAATACAGCCGAATTCGTAGAAATCATCGTCCACCTTGCCCCTGGAATCTCTCCAGATGTAACAATTGATGCCCTATACGCTTTTACAGGCTGTGAAACCTCAATATCTCCAAATACCTGTGTCATCAAGAAGAATAAACCTCATTTTATGAGCGTCAATGATATCTTGATCGAAAATACAAAACAAACCAAGAGCTTGTTGAAACAAGAACTTGAAATCAGATTACACGAACTCCAAGAAAAGATATTCTTTAGCTCCTTGCTGAAAATCTTTATTCAAGAAGGAATGTATAAGCACGCTGATTATGAAAACGCAGGTGATTTTGAAACCGTAGTAGAAGTCTTAAATCAATTATTCAGCCCATTCTTCGACCAATTCTATCGCCCAATTACAGCGGAAGATTATAAACGATTGATCGACAAACCAATGAGTAGCATCACCCGATTTGACGTTAAAAAAGCAGACGATCAGATGAAAGCACTCGAAGATGAAATAAAAGAAGTTAAAAAGAACCTGAGAAACTTGACCGAATATACCATCAAATGGTATGAGTATATCCGTGGAAAATATAGCAAAGGAAGAGAACGTAAAACCGAATTACGTGTTTTTGATAAGGTTGAAGCAACACAAGTAGCCTTGGCAAATGCTAAACTATATGTAAATCGCGAAGAAGGATTCATCGGTACCAATATGCGTAAAGATGAATTGGTTTCTGATTGTTCCGATATCGATGATATTATTGTATTTAGAGCAGATGGAAAATATTCTGTCGTAAAAGTACAAGACAAAATCTTCGTGGGTAAAGACATTATCCATGTCGCAGTCTTCAAAAAAGGCGATGAAAGAACCGTCTACAATGCAATTTACAAAGACGGAGGAACCGGTACCAGTTATATCAAACGTTTCTCGGTAACCGCAGTAACGCGAGATAAAGATTATGATATCGGTAAATCAAGTAAAGGAACTAAAATCCTATACTTTACAGCTAATCCAAATGGTGAAGCTGAAATTGTCAATATCCAGCTTAAACCGCATACTAAATTGAGGAAGCTAAACTTCGATATGGACTTCGCTGAAATCGCCATTAAAGGGCGTGCTTCCCAAGGAAATATTGTCAGCAAATATCCAGTGAAAAAAGTCACTTTCAAAAGCGCTGGCGTATCTACCCTTGCTGGAAGAAAAATCTGGTATGATGATATCCTGAAAAGATTAAATGCAGATAATAGAGGAAAATTCCTTGGTGAATTTGATGGCGATGACAAAATTTTAATGGCCGTAAATGATGGTTCTTACGAGTTGTCAAACTTCGATTTGAATAATCACTTCGATGAGAAAATGATTCGCCTCGAAAAATTTATCCCAGGGCAAATCTATACAGCGATCCATCAAGACACCAAAACTGGAACCTACTTCGTCAAAAGATTCAATTTTGATGATAACCCCGTTGGTAAACGCGTGCGATTTATTCCTGAGGAAAGCAAACTCATCCTCTTGACTAACAATGATACTCCAGTGGTCGCATTGGATATTCTTAAAGGAAAATCCCAAACCCATGAGCATCTAGAGCAAGAGTTAACCGAGATTGTTGATGTCAAAGGTATGAAAGCCCAAGGCAATAGGCTCTCTTTCCATACGGTACAAAAAATTAAACTTCTTTCGGATGAAAAAGACCTTTCAATCACGGAGCAACCAGCCCTGAATGAAACAACAACTCATGAAACTCCGATCGAAGTAGAAAAATCAGCACCTGAAAAATCAACACCTGAAAAGGAAACTGAAAAATCAAAAGCTGAACCGATGGAAAAAACTGAACAAAAATCCGCTCCAGTGGATGATATTCCATTCGAAATAACCAACCCTGATGATATTCAAATAGATAACAATGGTCAGTTAGGTTTATTCGGAGCCAATGATGACGAAGAAGATTAATTCTTCGATAAATTTATTAGGAAAGGGAGAATATTCAAATTGAATATTCTCCCTTTTTATTTATTAGAAAGGAGCCATATAGAAATATGAACTCCTTAAAAAATCAATAGTAATTATAGAAAAAATTATTGCATCCAATGGAATAACTTCGAATAGGAGGAAGCTTGGTTCCATCCTAAACTCTGATAATATTTATTTAAATCCAATTCGGATTCAATCGGAATATAACAGGATAAACCTGAAAAAACCTCTATAGGAGTTCCTAAAAAATGTGTCGTAGAAACTTTGAACAAAACCGTTTCTTTCAACTGTTTTTTTACTATTTCCACATCCGCTTTTGAAAAATTCTTCTCACAAAAATCTAGTAAATCAAATGCTGGAACGGTCTGTGTAGCAAATGGATCTAAATCCAACCTTTGCACATTAACCCTGATAACCTGTCTTGGACCATTCTGCCCATTAATCACAGAACCCATCACTACAGCTAAATTTTGCATCTCTTTCATATCTATCAAAGAAAAACTTGCTGAACGCATTTTGCCTTGTTTACTATTATAAAAATCAAAATATAATTGGCCGGCTTTCTTTAATCCTCGTTCAACATTTTCGTCAAAGAAATGCGAAATAATCTGATCATAGGGCATCCCCACACTGATTACTTCCGTTGGAGAAGCCAATACATAGGGCACCAAATCTTTCAACTCATATAATACCTCAACAGATCCCATGGAACATGCATCAAAAATTAGATAAGAAAGATTATTGGGTAAAGCTTTTTTCAAATCCTTTACATCCATAGTATCACCATTGTCCTCTCCAAAGGATTTTACCTTGGCCATTTTCTTATTTCCGGGATACCAGTTGGTAGCATGCGACCATAAAACCGCAGCATAACTCCTCGCTTTTCCAAGCCTCTCCATATCCTCAAATACCATTTTCATGGTTGATGGATCTGATGCATTATGTTCTGGGTATTCTTTCAATACTTTACTCACGATTTTATCAGAAGTATCATGTATAATTTCATAAATCCTTTGCCGTTGACCAAAAATTTTGGCATATACCAGCAGCTTCCCATTAGCTCCACTGAATCCCGATTCCATCTGATTGAGGTTATCAATGGCTTCACTCGCTAAATTATTGTTGGCAGACATGTAAACCATTACAGTTCTTGATACCTCTGCAGAAACTTCATTTTCCGTATCTTTTGTACAAGACACAAACAGAATGATCGGAAGTAAATAAAATAATAGGATACTGAAATGCCTGCTCATAATTTTCTACTCAATTTCTTTCAACAAATAAATTAGGACCGGAAAATGATCCGAGTACCCATTCTGAAATAAATTCCCAGAAAAAGTCCGTAAAGGGTAGCCTTTATATCGTCCATCCTTGCTAATCAAAAAATCAGCATTGTATATTTCGGACTTCCAAAGTTTTAATGCCTTACGATTCTCACCCAAAAGTGATTCTGAAACAATAATCTGATCAAATAAACTCCATTTAGCCTGATAACCCAAAGACCCGATCCCTTTGGAATAATGCTTATACATAGTATTGTACAACTCCCCAACTTTTACTTCCTCCCGCTTACCCTTTGCTCCTAAAACATTCTTCACACTGATATCTACCGGATCATCATTCAGGTCACCCATGATAATAATCTTTGCCTGTGGATTTGATTGATGGATGGAATCTACTGCATTTTTTACAAGACTCGCTGCAAACTCCCTTAACTCGGAAGACTTTCCACCAAAACGTGATGGCCAATGGTTTACAAAAACATGAACCATCTCATTTGCAATAACCCCTTTCACCATTAAGATATCCCGCGTGACATAATCCTCCTTACCCGGAAATTTGTATGGTATTAAACTCGAACTTACATATCTGAAAAATTGCGGATTGTATAACATCGCCACGTCTATTCCCCGTCGGTCTGGAGAATCATAATGAACAATTTGATACCCCCTGTTCGATATATCCTTTTGCTTCACCAAATCCTCTAACACCTTTCTGTTTTCAATCTCTGATAATCCAATCAATACCGGCCCTGTTTGACCATATTTTTGACCTATCCTCCCTAATACTGATGCTATTTTTTCTTGTTTCTTCCAATACTTTTCCTTGGTCCAGTTCATGCCACCCTTTGGCGTAAATTCACTATCCAAAACCGTACTATCCCGCTCAGTATCAAACAAATTCTCCACATTATAAAATGCAATTGGATAAACCGAATATTGCTTGGCCTGCCCCCGTAGTGCTAGCCCTGAAATCAATAACAAGCCCAAAAAGGAGAACCTGACCATCAATTCTCTAATCATGACTCTTCTTTTCTCTAATCAGTATTATTTCCTTTTTCCCCACAGCCCCATCGCCCCCAATCAACTCTATATTATCTAAACGGAAACCAATTTTATTTTCAGAAGCCGCAGAAATAAATTCAATGGTCAGATTATTGACTTGAGGAAGCTTGGGAATACTGATAGTAAACCACTTGTTATTATCCCCAGCCGCATTGGATACCACTTTCGAAGGAACCGTAACTCGCTGCCCATTCACCTTGAGGGCTATTTGATTTAGATCAGCAGTCGCCGTTGGCTCAAATAAATTTGCCGTCAGTTGATAATTTAATGTTACCTCTCCCTTCCCTTGCGTATTGATTCCAGATACGACAATACTGGCATCTCGATTCGCTGGTAACCAAATATGAGCACCATTGTCCCCAGAAACACTTCGTATATCTGCAGCCCCAGAATCATCTCGGTATTGAACCGGTGACTTCATGTCAAAATCCTTGAAATCATTGATCTTAGGACGATTTCCAGATGGATAGGTCCCTAAACCAAAAGTCTCCTTGAAAAAACTTCCCGAAACGGGCTTCACCTCCTCTGGATCCTCCCCATCAAATTCCTTAACATCATTCTTCGTTCGTAAAATTAATTGCCATGCCCCATTGAAACGACCCAAAATCCCAACCAAACTCCCCGTTCCTCTCGGTAATAAGTCCTGGGAAAAATTGGAATAATTACTCGTCCGAACAATTAACACCTTCCCTGATTTATCTTTTATCTCTTCATTGCTAGTGGCATCTTTATCAGAAAAAGTCTTCTTCCCCCCGTTACTAAAACGGATATCCGTAACTTCGACCAATTGATGAACCAAATCGTCTGTCAACTTATCAAAACTCACCTGCCGTGGCTTCACATTCGACGGATTTGGCCATGAATGCATCTGAACCTTCTCCTTGAAACTCTGCCACGAAATCCGATTCGCATTCGTCGTGCCTAAACCAACCTGCAACTCACCTCCATATTTTAATATATAAAGCTCCTTCAAATTCACATAAACCTCTTGACCAACCTGATAAGTGGCATAAACCGAATTCTGCTCTACGCCAATGTTGATTCCTCCCGTACCATCTTGAATATAGATCTGTTTATAGATATTCCCCGATTCATCATTCGCAGAAACAACCCCCTTGATCACCAATTCCTCCTCCAAAAAAAACGGATCCTTAATATCCTTGAAACGATCTTTTAATTGTTTGATCGTAATATTAGCCAACTTCCCTTTATAGGTTGGCTCATTTAAAGCAGGTGGCGTATATTCCCGTTCACATGCCATAAATAGCAAACTGAATAGAAACAAATAAACTAACCTCATATTTTTCATGCTCTGTAATTTTTAAAACCTATAACTTGTATTGAAAAAAACATTCAACCCCTGCATATAGAAATAGCGGGAACTAAACTTATCCGGATATTTTAAATCCAATCGACCCTGCTCAAATCCCCCTGTACCAACGTTCCTGGAATTCAACAGGTTCATCACCGAAAGATTGAAATTCAACGATTTTCTGTTCTTTAAATAAACCAGCTTTCCAATAGAAGCATCAAAAGTTGTCCGACTCGGCAATCGCTCCTGATGGGTTAGCTTCTGATAGGCTTGGTAACTCTCCTCCTGATACGGATTTACCGTAGTGTAAACAGAAGCCATCCGACGCAAAGCTGCCGGTGACATATAATTCCATCCAACCATATTCCCGCTAACCTCAAAAAACCAATAATTATAAAAGTACCTCGCAGCAACAATACCCGCCGCCTGTGGTGTGCCTGACACAAAGAGATTCTTCATAATGACCTGCTCCTCCAAATTCACCAACAACCCGTTCTCTGAATTCAAAGTCCCCATCGGATTATTACTGTAATAATACTCCGCCAAAGTCCCTATAAAATCAAAATTCCAATTCTGATTTAAACTATACGTAACACTCGCCTCAATCCCGCGATGCTTCCTATCCACCCCACTCAAATTGTGAAATACAAAGGTCCGCTGAGAATCATGATAATAATTCATCCGCTCCAATTGATCGTAAAAGTTGGTCTGAAAAACAGAAACACGCCCCGCAAGATGTGGCATCGAAAACACATAATTAATATCACTGTGAAAAATCCTCGAACTTGATAAACCTTTCACCACCCGATCCGTAACCCTCGGCATCACATAGGAACGATCAGGAATTGGTGGTTCAGTAATATAAGCCGTATTCGCAGATATAAAATTCCGACCATCTAACTTATACGTCAAACCTCCCTTGACTGTAAAATCTATAAAATCATACTTCGGACCATAGCCATACGAATGTTCTGGAAATCGACCATTCTGCATATTCCCCTTCCGCTGAAAATCAGTATAACTGATCTTCGTACCATAGTAAACTTCCAAATTCCGGGTCTGAAACCCATTCGAAACCCAGGCATTCACCGATTGAACATCAATATCATAATCGTATCCAAAAATGTCCCCGCGGTAAACCTTGCGGTCTGGAAATAAGAGATCATTTTGCTTGACTTGTGCATTCCCCGGATTCTCACGCTCCGCAAACTTATCCAAGTCAACTACATGGTTCGAACCCATTAAATCATCTACCGTCTTATATTGATAAGATTTACTCTTCCTCGCTTCAACACCAGCTAAAATCGTATAATTATTATCATACAATTTGTTGAACGTAACACTCATCGTCCCCTCTAATAAATCGGAATGCCTCCGCTCAACCATATACAAAGCCGCCCCATTATTTTTACGCCAATTCTCCACGTTCATATTCTGCCGGTACATCTCATCCCAATTTAATTGGGTGACCTTGGGATCCCTGGATTTCCACAAATCGGTATACTGTGCAATGGTCCGCACATCTAGATAAGGCGTAAACCTTGAAAAATTCGATGGCAAATACCGGTAATAATCTGGCCTTGGATCCATCGCATCATACCAGTTTAATGCGCTATTGCTATACCTGCCATAATGAAACATTCCGCCTGAACTTAAACTGGTCTTCTCATCTATTTTCCATCGATGCGAAATAACCATGCTCGGATCAAAGGCATGTACTACCCTCGAATTTCGAACCTTCCCATCCTGGTAGCCCCAATTAGGATTGTACAAATTATCCCCCACCAGATCATAAACCTCCTGAAAGGAAGACCCCTGCTGCCCACGGACAACCGGAGAACCATAAGTGAGTAAGGATAAGGAATGTGCCCCATTTGCCCATTGCTTCTCCATCGAAAAAGCATAGGATAAATTCTGATACGAAGTTCCCGGAATATATCCCTTATCGGAATAACGACCGCCTATAGCTCCTGTAAATGCCCAACCCTTGTCGTTGAGCCCAGTCGAATAACTGAACATCGAACGCGCATAATAATTCCTGTTGGTATAGGACAAAGTAACCTTCCCCCCTTTGGCAAATGAACTCGCCCGCATATTGATATTTTCAGAACCTCCAATGGTTCCGAAACTGAATGTTCCTGTTTGATTGTAATTGACCACATCCCCATTCCGGGTCAAGTCATTTAATGCCCCAATGGAAGCATAATTGAAAACACGACGATATTGATCATTGGCCAAAACACCATTGATATACGTCTGCTCATAAAAGGGATCATAGCCCCGAACACGAAATCGATACGGTGATAATTTAAACCCTACCTTATTCAAATAAATATCATTGGAAAGAATAACAGATGCCTGAATATCTTGTGAACTCATGTCGCCTTCCGAAGAAACCACATCGTCATCAATAACCCCCATAACCGTCTGTACATCAATCTGATTCTCAACATCTAATTCAATGTCCTCCAATATAGTCTCGGAATCCTTTAATTCGAATTCCATTTCAAAATTCCTGAACCCTGCCGCCTGAATAATCAATCGCTCCATCCCTGGCCTTAGATTCACAAAAACAAAATCCCCCTCCTCATTACTACTACTGCTCATTTTGTTCCGCTCCAGGTTAATTGTAATTCCAACCAACGGAACCTTCGTCCGACTATGAACCACCTTGCCCCTAAGCTGAACAGCTTCTTGACCAAATCCAGCACTTAAACTAAAAATGAACAAAAAGATAATTGCTAATATCTTTTGCATATCCTATCTCAATCGAAAGAATGTAAAGTACAAGGATGAGGCTCCAAACCTCACCCTTGATGAATTTGATTAATTATTTTGTACCTAATAACTTGATGTTATCTAAACGATAACCCGCTTTGTTAACCGAAGCATCCGCCGAAAATTCAATCGTCAAATTTCCTGTTGGAACAGCTGAATTAACTTGAATAGTCGTGAATTCATGCTGCGCTCCTAAATTTCCGTTTGGCGTAGTAGTCATCTCCTGACCATTTACCTTAACCTTAACTACACCGATTGGTTGCTCGCTGCCATTTGCCGCTAAACTGTAGCTTAATTTAAGATTTGAATAGCCCGTAGCATTTACATTTTCAATCTTGATACCTGTAGTTCTGTTCGCCGGCATCCAAACGTGCATACCAATAGTTGATGTCTTGCGGATATCAACATATGAATCTGTATACAAATCAGAATATTGTACAGTCTTGTTTAAGAAATACTTATAATCAGCAATTCTTACTCTTGTCACATCTTCTGTTGGATCTCCAAAGGTCTCCTCATAAACAGTTTCTTCTTTTCCTTCCGTAACTGGAGGTGTAACTGTTCCTTTGTCTTTTTCAATCGTGTAAGATCCACCTGCAACTGATGTCCAATCTGTAATGGTTGCCGTTCCTTCAACCTTTACTGCACCACCTACTTGAAGCGTAATATTGTATGAATATTTCTTACCTGATTCATATTTTGAATCCCCAGGTAATGCCCATTTGTAAGTATCCGCACCAATGCTGAAAATCACTTCCTTAGCACCATATTCGCCTGGAATTAAAATCGCTTCTACAAGCTGATCTGTATTCTGAGCCGCAACTTTAGCCAATACATTCGCTGGAGTGGTTCCTGCACTGATCGCTCCTGTTCCTAAATCCAAACGAGAAACCGTTGGAATAGCTTGGTAAGAAACTGCTAAGCCTGATAAACTAGAAACACCTGTTCCCGCTTTTACCAATAATTCAATCTTCGATAACTTGTGAACAAACTCCAATTTCGGAGAACCCGAGTTCTTGTCCAAATTCTTCGCATTGTCAGAATACATCACATCGATCGCCGCCTGGCTACTTTGATTTGATACATTAATACCCAATGAAGTACCTTCTAAGGTAGCCGTATAAGGGTAGTAAGCAATAAAATCAACAGCACCCGTCTCTGGATAGTTGATAAGGTCAGAACCTGAAGCCGTAAAGTTTCCGTTTCCTTGGGTTACATACTTTTTGTTCGACGCTAAAGCATTGTTTAATCCAACACCTTGCTTCATGTAAACACCGATTTCATCATTTGCATCCCAACTTGTACCTGACGCTTTGGTCAGCTGGTTGCCCACAATCTTCGAAGTAAACTGTACCTCCGAAGGATTGCCTTTTTCTAATTTCCTGTAATCATCCTTCTTACAAGAAGAAACTAAGGCGATAAACGCCAATGCAGCACCTAATAATTGATTTGTTTTCATTGAAATTTATTAAATTGATATTTAGTAAGTCTTAATTCCAGATCGCATTATTGATCGTCTTTTTCTTTTCCTCAGCAAGACCAGGGAAAAATGTATATCCCGTCTCCTTCTCTAAGTCACTGACCGTCATCCGATAACTACTGATCAATGCGTTCGTCTGTGTAACCTCATTTTTCATGTAATACCCTATCGTATAGTACTCCGTCCCTCTTTTTACAGCTAATGCTTTGAAGTAGGATTTAGGCTTCGCAACCTGCTTTTGATTATTATCCTGTACATATTCAATCCGACTATCGGTTTTGGTTTTTATCAGTGCTCCAGTGACCACATACATGGTGTCAACGCCACTGCTAGTTGCCCACTCCCGAACTTTCCCCTCTAACTTCGCCCAAACCCCTTGATTCAAAGTGGCCTCCTGCGCAGTCATATTCGTATAGTAAAATGTAGTTGCATTCTCCGCATAATTCTTCGTGCGATCAGCACTCGGAAGCTGATGCCCACGATCAATCCCCGTAATCCCAAACCCTTTTTTTAAGTAGGGTTGAAAACCATATGAAAAATCTGGATCGTAACCCCAATCATCCGTCCGACTCTGCCCCCCCAAATAACTCCGACTTAAGGGATATGCAACCCAATAAGCTAGACGGTTCTCCGTATCATAAAGCATCGAAAAATTACGCTTGGAACCATCTGGTGTCATCTTGAACTTGTATTCCAATTTTCCAGCATTTGAAATCACCGGTATCTCCATGTAGGAAACATTCGGTTGTGGATCCACAACCCCAGAACCTGATAAATTAATGGTATACTGATAGCGATTCCCGCGCTCAAAGGAAATAGCCTGCTTCCCAATCTCCCAAGTAAAAGTCTCCCCCTGCTGATTCTGAAACACAATTTTGGATTGCTCCTGTAATCGCCCCGGAAATATAACCCACTCAATAACCGCCTCGGAACCCGATTGAACCACTTTCCCCAAAACTTCTTTACTGCCACCAGTAACCGATAATTCGCCCTTCGCCAAATCAAAACTCCCCGCTGTGGACAATCCATGCAGTTTCGCTGTGACACCTTCCCCCTGACTCGGAATCCGAACCTGTATCTTCGACATGATCCGCTCAAATACTAGCGGTACCGGGCCACTAGTCAAATTCGTAGCCTTGCTATTCCTGCCATATAAATAGTCTATCCCAGCAAGATTCTCCTGAGAGGATATATCCAGCTTCATCACTAATTGATCCGTCTCCTGATAAGGATAAAAACCCACAAAATTTGCCGCCTTCCCCACCGGAAATACGATGGAATCTGAACCTGTCCTTGGTGAAAAATTACCCGATGAATTGCTGATGAAATGACGGTTAAATCCGCCCTTGAAAATTGAACCTAAATGGAGCGTATTGCCCTCATACATAAAAATCGAAATCGAATCACCATTATCCCATGAACTCCCCGAAACCCTCGTCTGAACCTGACCCGAAATCTTACTCGTAAATAAAACTACCCTCGATTGTTGCTGCTGGTCAATAATGAAATCCTTCCTACATGAACCAAATAACACAACCGCAGCAGTAAGAATAAATAATAATTTTTTAATCATTATTTTAATATTTCTATAATTAAATTTATTGTTATCGTAATAATTAGTAAAACACACAAAATAAATCCCATAATTCTGTAAATACCATAATTACTTTGTTTGTTTAAACAAATTTAGGTTTGACGTGATAAAAATTAATTAAAAAGACATTAAGAATTTGTTATTAAAACGGAGTAGTTTTAAGATATTGTTAAACAATAAAAAAATGCCGGATATATAATGATAAGCCCAGAAAAAATTACAATATTTACAGCACAGGACAGTAGACACAATATAAAAAGGCAAAAACAGATTTCTGTTTTTGCCTTCTTTAATTAATAAATCTAAATTTTCTATTTTGGTTGGTAATGAAACTTACCTTTCTCTATTAAATCTTGCTTTTCTGAATCACAAATCGCAAATGTAAACCCATCCTGCAACGCATAGGATCCATATTCACCATTTTTATTCAAAGCCAAAAACCCGACTTGGATATCCTTGGCAATATCAGGCTTCTTCTTCACAATCCGCATGACAGCCTCCTTACAGGCATCCTCCGGTGAATATCCCTGACGCATCAACTCTACCACCAAGAAACTACCTACATTTCGAATAACCTCTTCCCCAACGCCTGTCGATGTGGCTCCACCAACCTCATTATCCACATACAAGCCTGCACCAATAATTGGGCTATCACCAACCCGACCATGCATCTTAAAAGCCATACCACTCGTCGTACAGGCTCCTGAAAGATTCCCATCCGCATCAATCGCCAACATCCCGATGGTATCGTGATTGTATTTATTCCCCGGAAGTTTCTCCGTGGCAAAGGATTTATTCTCAATATTCATCACGGGTTTGTAGTTCTTCTCCTTCAACCATTCTTTCCAGGCTTCCTCTGAACTTGGAGTCAATAAATTCTCCGCCTGAAAACCATTTTCTAATGCAAATTGCCTAGCCCCAGCTCCCACTAACATCACATGAGGCGTTTTTTCCATCACCAATCTCGCAACAGAAATCGGATGGGCAATATCCTCCATCGCTGCAACCGAACCACAATTCCCCAACTCATCCATAATACATGCATCCAAGGTTACATGACCATCCCGATCGGGATAGCCTCCCTTTCCAACCGTAACATTCTTTAAGTCCGCTTCCGGAACCTTAACACCAGCCTCAACGGCATCTAATGCCCGACCATTCTTTTTCAAGATCTCCCATGCAGCCTGATTCGCCGCAACACCAAAATCCCAAGTCGAAATTACTATCGGCTTCCGAACTGTTTTCTTCTCTTTCCCCGCCTCCTGACAGGAAATCGCCGAAGCAACCGTACCAAGACTAGCTGCCCCCAATATACCTTGTTTGATAAATTTTCTTCGTGAATGCATATATTACAATATTAGGAATACAATTTACAATGTACAAACTCAATTTATGTGTAAAATATGCGTTATCTCCTTTAAATTATCAGGAAAAAACGTAAAAAGATGCTTCAATCCGCCCAATATTTCGCATATTTATGCGGTTTTACCCAAATAACTAATATTTAAAACTAGAATGATGATACGTATTGCTTCGCTATTCTGCACATTTATCTGTTTGAACAACCTTTCCTTTGCACAAACAGACTCTACAATTTACAAAAAAGTAGACCTTATTGTTCAAGATGCTAAAAAACAATTTGCACCTGATAAAAGAACTAAAATTGTGGCGATCACTGCTGCCAATGCTATTAATAATAACTATGTAATTGAATCTTCAGTCCCTGAGGCCAGTCAATTTATCAAAACTCAAACAGCAAATATCCCCGCACATATTCAAATCAACCCTTTACCAGACGCTACAGTCGGCGAAAAACAACATGGAGTTGTGAATCTTTCTGTAGCTAACTTTAGAACAAAGCCTGGAAATGCCTCTGAAATGGCAACCCAAGCTATCCTTGGTACAGAAGTGGACTTATTACAAAAAGTCGATGGCGAATATCGTGCTAGAACTCCGGAAGGTTATATCTCTTATGTGCCTGCTTCTTCTGTTGCAGCTATGAATGAAACAGAATTGCAAAACTGGAGAAAGCTTCCCAAAGTAATCTATACTGCTGAATTTGGAAAATCCCTTTCTAAAGCAGATCCTAAAAGCATCCGGGTCTCTGACCTGGTTTATGGAAATATTCTGGGACTGTTGGCGGAGGAAGGAAAGTTTTATAAAGTCTCTTATCCAGATCAAAGGATAGCATATATCCCTAAAGATGAAGCCTTGACTTTCGAAAAATGGATTAGCTCTCGTAATCTTACACCTGAAAATGTTATCAGTAGCGCAAAAACAATGATGGGTTTACCTTATTTATGGGGCGGAACTTCAGTTAAAGGTGTGGATTGTAGTGGCTTCACCAAAACAGCATATTATATGAATGGCTATATCATTCCTCGGGATGCCTCCCAACAAGTGTTGGCCGGACAAACCATTGATATCCTCGATAAAGACGGTCATTTTGACCCAACAAAAGCACTTAAAAATCTTAAACCAGCAGACTTATTATTCTTTGCTTCTGGCAAAAATAGTAACCCAAATGCTAGGGTAACCCATGTTGCGCTTTATATTGGTAATGGTGAATTTATTCACTCTGCTGGAACGGTACGCATCAATTCTATGCTAAAGGATGCCACTAACTATGACGACTTCCAAACCAGAACAGTCGTAGCCGCTAAAAGATACATCGGTGTTCAAGACCAACAAGTTCAAAAAATTCAAGAAAACCCTTATTACAACCAAAAATAACCATGAACAGCAACGATTGGCATAGCAAAAAAATGGGGAAATTTACCCTCCGCTTCAAACCATATACCTTGGAATTACGCCATGTATTCACGGTCGCTTCTTTTAGCCGATCTACAACACCTGTCGTTCTTACAGAATTGGAATACGACGGAATAATTGGTTATGGTGAAGCAAGTATGCCGCCTTATCTTGGTGAATCCCAAGAGTCGGTCATGAATTTCCTCAATAAAGTGGATCTTTCTGCTTTTGATTCCCCATTCCAAACGGAAGAAATCTTACACTATATCGACCAGGTCGATAGCAAAAATACCGCGGCAAAAGCAGCCGTAGATATCGCCCTGCATGATGTACTTGGTAAATTAATGGGGCAACCCTTTTATAAAATCTGGGGCTTTAACCCAGACTTTATCCCTCCGACTTCCTATACTATCGGTATTGACACGGAAGATATGATCCGTAAAAAAGTGGCAGAAGCGCAACAATTCAAAATCTTGAAAGTGAAGCTTGGCCTCGATACGGATAAAATGATCATTGATACCATCCGTTCAGTAACTGATGTCCCACTTTGTGCTGATGTCAACCAAGGTTGGAAAAATAAAGAGGAAGCCCTCGAAATGGCTAATTGGCTCAAGGAAAGAAATGTCGTGTTCTTGGAACAGCCTATGCCTAAGGAGATGATTGATGAAAATGCATGGTTGACTGAAAATTCACCAATTCCTACCATTGCTGACGAAGGCTGCCAACGCCTAGTGGATGTTCCTGCCCTGAAAGGGGTATACTCTGGAATCAATATCAAATTGATGAAATGTACAGGAATGCGAGAAGCTAAAAAAATGGCCGAGTTGGCTCGTGCCTTAGAAATGAAGGTTATGTTAGGCTGCATGACTGAAACATCCTGTGCCATTACGGCTGCAGCTCAATTAGCTCCTTTAGTGGATTGGGCAGACTTAGACGGCGCTCTATTAATAGGAAACGACATCTATGACGGAATGACCGTGAAAGATGGCTTATGCCACTTGCCTGACCGCCCCGGAATTGGAATCCAAAAAATTTAACTTACTGATTACCAAAAACCTATAAACAAACAAAACAGACACAAATACCTATATTTCAATAGTTTACCTATAATAACAAATTACCAAAATTATGAAACATCATTTACTCACAACTTTGTGTGTAATGGCTTGTACATCCATGCAAGTCGTAAATGCACAACAAATTGCTGTGGCTGGTAAAGTTTCGGCCTCTGATGGAACTCCACTCGTTGGGGTGACAATATCAGTAAAAGGAACTTCGTTCAGCACCAGTAGCAATGAAAATGGCTTGTTTTCTTTAAATGCAGATCACAATGCCACCCTAACTGTATCTTATATCGGATATAAAACCCTGGAAATTCCTCTGAACGGAAGAAAAACAATCAACATTACCCTTGACCAAGATGATCAGGCTATTGATGAGGTTATGGTTATTGCCTATGGAACGGTCAAGAAAAGCTCCTTCACGGGATCTACTGCCAATATCAATTACGCTGAAAAAGCAAAGGACGTTCCTGTTACTTCATTCGAACAAGCCTTGAATGGTAGACTTCCAGGTGTTCAAATTAATACGACATCAGGACAGGCAGGCGCAACCTCTACTATCCGAGTTCGTGGGATTGGTTCTATGAATGCCTCCAACGAACCTTTATATGTGGTCGATGGTGTTCCAGTAACCTCTGGAAATGTCGGACAAATGGAAGGAAAACTCGCTGGAACAACCAATAATATCATGTCTACCATTAATCCTAATGACATTGAATCCATCAACGTCCTGAAGGATGCCGCCGCAGCCTCACTATACGGTTCAAGAGCAGCAAATGGGGTAGTAATGATTACCACCAAATCCGGAAAATCAGGAAAACCAAAAATTGATTTTAGAACCTCCCTTGGTTTGACCCCAACCTGGGCTACTGATAACTATAAACCCGCGGATGTTCAAGATCAAATTCAATACATGTATGAAATCTTCCATGATTACAGAACATCAAATGGATATACCGATGAACAAGCAAATACTTATGCCTTAAACAGCATCAATAATAGATTTGGAAAACATGGGTATGAATTTAAAACCAATGGAACCGGTCTTTTTGATAAAGTTAATATCACCGGTAAAACAGACGGTGTAGAAAATAGAGATGGGAAATATTTCGATTGGAATAACGCTTTATTCCGTACCGGTAGATTCCAAACCAATGACCTGGCGGTGAGTGGAGCAAATGATAAAACCCGATACTATTCTTCATTATCATATACCACTGATAAAGGTCGTGCTTATACCAACGAATATGAAAGAATTGCAGGAAGATTAAATCTATCGCAAAAACTTTCTGAAAAAGTAGAGTTTGCGACCAATTTTAATTTAAGCCATAACGATAAACAAGGATATAACGACACAAGAAACAACGGTACTAACTATATGTACCTTGCCAATAACTTGCTTTTCCCTTTATACTGGCCTACGGATTATAAAACAGGAGATGAATATTCTTTACGTTTTGGATCATTGGGATACAACCCGCTATATTACGATAAACAATGGGAAAACAACTCTAAGACCCTTAGAATGATTGTTTCTCCTTCATTAACAGTAAATCTCGCACCAGGTTTGGTTGGAAAAACCGTATTCTCTTATGATAATTCTGAAGTAAAAGACCATTTATATTATAGTGGCAAACATTTTCATACCACTTACGGAGCAACTGCGAATGGTTCTGTGTTTGAATACAGCACCAATTATATGAAAATGGTTTCTTCAACTACCTTAACTTATAACAAAAGTTTTGATGACCATAACATCGATTTATTAGGTGGTTTCGAAGCTGAAAAAAATAAGGTGGACTATCAATATGCGAGTGGATCAAACCTTCCGAACAGCTCCCTACATACGGTAGCAACGGCAGGTATAAAAGATGCAAACGCTTATTCTTGGGGACATAATATGATGTCTATTTTCTCAAGGGCACAATATAATTTCCAGGAAAGATTTTTTGCTTCTGCATCTTACCGCTTTGATGCTTCTTCTAAATTAAGTCCAGACTCGCGATGGGGTGACTTTTGGTCGATCTCAGGTGCATGGAACTTGAAAAAAGAATCTTTCTTTGCTGATATACAACAAATCGACCAGATTAAGTTAAAAGCTTCATATGGTACCAATGGTACTCTACCAACAGAAAATTTCGGTTATATGAGCTTAGCAACTTTTGGATTCAATTACAATGGGAAACCTGGTGGTGCCATTACTACTATTGCAGATCAAAACCTGAAATGGGAAAAAAGCTATTCCTTCAACGTAGGAACTGAATTTGCCTTATTCAATAATAGAATCAATGGTTCTGTGGAATATTTCTCCAGAGATTCAAAACAACTTTTACAGGATGTGAACATTTCAAATGTCACTGGATTCTCAAACATCCTGAAGAATATAGGTACAGTTAATAATAAAGGTGTAGAGATTTCCATTGCTGGTGATATCATCCGCAATGAAAACTTGAGATGGTCTGCTGGAGTAAACACGTCTTTGATCAAGTCTAAAGTCATTGCTTTAAATGAAGGTCAAGATGTTATTTGGAGTGACCCTACTGGAGGCGATGGCCGTGTTGACTTTATTTACCGTGAAGGTGGAGACGTATATACCTTCTACCTTAAAGAATGGGCTGGAGTAGACAAGACCAATGGTAAACCTATTTGGTATACTAATGACGGAACTGAAGGTGAATTCTTACACAACGGTCGTGGAGCAACTAATAAAGTAGCAGATGCTGATTATGTTCCTTTTGGAACCCCAATTCCTAAAGCTTTTGGTGGTATCAATACAGATTTAGAATACAAAGGATTTAGCCTATCCCTTAACTTTAATTATAAGGTTGGTGGCAAATTGTTTGACCACGCTTCAAGGGATGTCGCTGAAGACGGTTATTATTGGGAAAGAATTCGTTCTTACTATGCTTATGAGAATGCTTGGACTCCTGATAATACAGATGCCTTGTATCCTAAGATTAGTGGTAATGACCCTGAGGATGGCATCGCGTATTCAACCCGTCACCTTTACGACGCCTCTTTTATCCGCTTGAAAAATGTAAACCTAGCTTATAGATTGCCAAGTTCAATAACCAATAAAATCGGATTGAGCAGCACTAGAATCTTCTTCAATGGAACAAATTTATTAACGTCTTCTAAATTCAAATGGGCAGACCCTGAGGTTAACCAATATGGAACGAGAGGTTGGGAAACACCTTATGGTAAGACCTATACCTTTGGTTTAGAAATCAGTTTATAACCTTCAAATATTATCCACATGAAAAAGAAATCTTTATATATCATAGCCTTAGCAAGTTTATCATTATTCTCTTGTAAAGGATTTTTGGATGTTGATCCAACCAACTCGATCGAAGCCTCGGCAACGATCAAGACTGTAGAAGATGCCCAAGTCATGATCAATGGCTTAACCAGCAAATTAGGCGCCGGCTCTCTTTATGGTCGTAATATACTATTATACGCAGATGCAAAAGGTGGCGATTTAACAATCGTTTCTCAAGGTCGTGGTTTAGATGCCTTTTATGTTTTTAATCATAACAAAGACAATAATAGCTACTCCGGATTTTGGACCGATGGATTTAATGCCATCCTGCAAGCCAATAATATTATCAGTAACATCGAAGCACTGCAAGCTGCGGGTTCAACCCTTAAGTTTGACAATGAAAAAGGACAAGCATTGACCCTTCGCGCAATGATGTACTTTGATCTGGTGAGAATTTATGGCAAAACCTATACGGATGATCCTAATGCATTGGGAGTTCCAATTACCACAGCTTTATTAGAAGATACAGCAAAACCTTCGCGTGAAAAAGTAGCCGATGTTTATAAGCAAATCCTTGCTGATTTAAATGCAGCAACGGCAATCTTGCCTAAAAATATTAATCATGGCTACATTAATTACTACGCAGCAAAAGCAATTCTTTCCCGAGTGTATTTGACTATGGGGGATTATGACAAAGCTTTGGAAGCCGCGGATGAAGTCATCGCCAGTAAAGCTTATTCCCTTTATTCCAATGAAAATTGGGTGGCTTCTTGGTCTAAAGAAAAAGGCTCTGAGTCCATCTTTGAAATCATCAAAATGAAAGACCAAGGCGATCTAGGTTCATCCTCTCTCGGGTTCTATTACTTAAGAAACAAGGATGAAAATGCTATTGGAAATTTTACAGCATCTGATTACTTCGTCAATCGTTTGGCTCAAGACCCTAATGATGTTCGTTGGGGAATATTTACCAAAGATGAATTAGACCGCGTTGCAGCTTGTTATAAGTATGTAGGTGGTACTGCAGCTAAAAAACCAGGTGATGGTAAAACACCTTATACTGCTGTTAACATTAAGGTGATTCGTCTTTCGGAAATGTACTTAACTGCAGCGGAAGCAGCATTAAAGAAAAAAGCAGCTGACCCTGCAAAAGCCGCTGAATATCTAAATCAAATCCGTAAAAGATCACCTGATCTGGCAGCAGCAACCGCAGCAACTATTACTGAACAGATGATCCTAGATGAAAAAAGTAAAGAATTATATGGCGAAGGTCATCGCTTCTGGGATATGATCCGCCTGAATAAAACAATTACCTTCAATGATGAACATGTTGGTGTCGCGATGACCCACCGTGAGAAAACCATTACAAGGAAATTCTATAAAACATTGTTACCAATTCCACAGGTAGAAATCAATGCTAACCCAGGATTAGAAGCACAACAAAATCCAGGGTATTAATATTACGATATTCTAGAAATGACAAGGACGATCACATGTGATCGTCCTTTTTTTTGGTCCTCATATCAGTTCCGCCTTTTCTGAAAAACTTCACAAACACGCAAAGATTATAATAGTATTCGCAAAAATAACCCCATTAGGTAATGAATACAACAATGCATCTTGCATATTTTTGCAATTTATTCATTGTTTTTAACATGAATCCGTTATATTCGTTTATCTAAATAACCAATAACTCTAAAAATGAATCTACCAACTTGCTTATCAATTGCGGTAGCATCCTTGTGCACCATACAGATGCTCTCCGCACAACAATTGTCCATAGCTGGAAAGGTGACCAATGCCGAAGGAGAACCAATTGTAGGGGCTTCTATCTTTATTAAAGGCACGCAACAAGGAACCGCCAGCAATGAGAACGGATTGTTTTCTTTGAATGCCCCAAGTAATGGGATTTTAACGATTCGTGCAGTAGGATACAGCAGCATTGAAGTACCTATCAATGGTAAGACAAACCTGTCTGTACAACTACAACATGTAGATAGTGAAATCGATGAAGTCGTAGTCACCGCACTCGGGATTCAAAGAAGTGAAAAATCCCTAGGATATGCCGCTCAAGGTGTTACAAATGAAACTTTGAACAGCAACAAACAACCGAACCTGGTAAACGCCTTACAAGGAAAAATTGCAGGTGCGACCATTAGTTCTACGGGGGGTGCCCCAGGACAAGGTGCAAATATCCAAATCCGCGGAATCAACTCCATCGACCCAACCCGAGACAACAACCCTCTTTTCGTAATAGATGGTATCCTAATGGATAACTCTACTTCGGTTCAAGGTGGCGCTGAAGTTCGCGGTATGAGTAACCGTTCGGTTGATATTAATCCCGATGATATTGAAACCATCAATATCCTAAAAGGTGGTGCAGCAACTGCCCTATATGGCTTGAGAGGAGCAAATGGGGTGGTAATCATTACTACAAAAAGCGGTAAAGCTGGAACCCTCAGAATTGATTACCAAGGAACTGTTGGCTTTGAAAATGTCAATAAATTCCCTAAAATGCAAGATACCTATACCCAAGGTTGGAAAGGGGTATACAATAAAGATGATTTCTGGCCTGCATGGGGACCTACAGTAGAGGAAGCCATGAAAGTAGACCCTACCCATCCAAGTACATTATATAAACCTTTTGAAGAAGCATTTGATACCGGAAATCAATTCCGTAACTCCCTAAATATTTCGGGTGGATCCGAGAAATTTACTTTCTTAACCTCCCTTTCTCAAATGAAACACAATGGGGTAATGCCGTCCACCGATTTCAAGACTTACCAGGCTCGATTGAATACCAATTTTATTATTAGTGAGAAATTTAAAGGTGGGTCTTCACTAGCTGTATCTAATTCAGGTGGCTATCGTGGAAATGCAAACCGATATGCGGAACAATTAATCTATTGGACTCCTAGATACAATATCCGAGATTACTTAATGGATAATGGAACCATGAAATCTTATGGGGATACCGACAATCCAATTTATGTCGCGAATACCAATAGATTGAAAGATGATGTTTTACGGGTTATTGGTGGAGTGGATTTCACCTTTTCCCCAGCGAAATGGTTAGACCTAATGTATAGAGCAGGGATTGACGCCTATCGCGATAATCGCGAAGGAACAGCCATCGGATACCAAGGTCTTGCCGATGAAAGACTAGTCTATGATAATGGTGTAGAAGGGGCTGATGGACGTGGATTCTATAATGTGTATAGCAATAATTTCAGAGCTATTAACAGCACCTTTATTGCAACCTTCAAACATGATTTCAATGAAGATTTCAATGCAAAACTGAGACTTGGTCAAGATATTTATGATCGATATATCAAGAGAACATCTACACAAGGTGGTGACTTAACAGTCTATAATTGGTTCGACTTAGGAAATGCTAACATCATTAAGGCCGACTCGTATATTGAAAAATACAGGTTGATGGGACTTTTTGCTGAATTAGAAATGACTTATAAAGATTTTCTATTTTTAACACTAACCTCTAGACAAGATATAACTTCTTCTTTAGCACCTAAAAACAGATCTTTCAACTACCCTTCTGCCACCGTTAGTTATGTATTTTCCGACCATATCACTCTTCCGGAAGTCATTAACTTTGGAAAGCTGAGGTTCTCCTATGCTCAAATTGGTAAGGATGCTCCTCCATATTCTACAAGTTCAGGTTTTGGACCTTATAGCAACCTGCCTACGGGATATATTGGTTTTACTAGACCTGCCCTCCTTGGAAATGTTGACTTAAAACCTGAATTCACAGACACTTATGAAGCTGGATTTGAATTGAAATTCTTTCAAAGTAGATTAGGATTGGATTTTACATTGTATAATTCTATCAGTAGAGATCAAATCATTCAAGTACCTGTCACCTCGGCAACCGGTTTCGTAACAGCATCTATAAATGCGGGAAGTATCCAAAACCGTGGTCTGGAATTAACCCTTAATACGGTACCTGTTAAAAAAGACAATTTTACATGGAACTCAAACATCAATTTCTCCATCAATAGAAATAAAATTCTTGAAATTCGCGAAGACCTGGATGATGAAATCGTTGTTTCATCGGAATATGGTTATTTGAACTCTACAGTTTCCATGCGTATTCGTCCAGGTGAATCTTATGGTACACTTTACGGTAGAACTTACAAACGTTATTACACAGCTGATGAGATCGCTCAAGGATTGGACAAAACTCGTGAGTATGACGAAAGCCGTCCTTTATTGATCGGAGCTAATGGTTTCCCAGTATTAGAATCTACATCAGTACCTAAAAAATTAGGAAATGTGCAGCCTAGCTGGGTGGGTGGTTGGAATAATACCTTCAACTATAAAAACCTTTCCTTAAATATCTTGGTTGATTCTCGCGTAGGTCAATCCCGATATAATCAATTAGGAAACTTTATGGCTGCATTCGGTGAAGCCGATTATACGGAAGACCGTAATGATTATAAAGTATTTGACGGTGTACTAGCTGATGGAAGCAAGAACACAAAAGAAGTGTGGTTAGGACAAGGTAAAGATCCTAAAAATGGCGTAGATTATGGAAATGGTTATTACAGGGATAACTTCCGTGGAAACTCTCAGTTTTTCGTAGAAGATGCTTCTTGGTTTAGACTTCGCTCCGTTTCAATCGGCTATAGCCTCCCTCAACAATGGTTAGATAATAAAGTTATTAAGAATGCTCGAATTTCTGTTATTGGAAATAACCTTGCGCTGTGGACTAAATATTCAGGTTATGACCCTGAAAACTCAACAACAGCAAGTGGATCTAATATCGAAGGTTTTGCTGGGATGACTTATCCTGCAGTTCGTAGTTTCTTATTCAGCTTAAATGTTGGCTTTTAATACTTAAAATCATGAACAAATTCATCAAAATAGGAAAAATATCGTTATTAGCTTTGGCCTTGTTCTCGATGAACAGCTGTAAAGACTATTTCGATTTAACTGAAAATCCTAACTTCGTTCAAAATCCACCTTTGACCGCATTATTATCTACAGCTACTCATAAGGCGGCCTATAATAATTACAGAATAGCGTACTTTAATAATCAATATTCGCAATATTTCGCCAGTCCATCCGGGGGTTCGGATACGGATACCTATCAGATCACCAACAATTCCACGACTTGGAATAACCTGTATTATGCTTTAGCTGATCTGTATGACTTGATGGTCAAATCTGAAGAAGTAGGTGCTTATCACCATTTGGCTGTTTCCCAAGCATTAACTGCCTACCAGTTAGGGTTAGTCGCTGATACTTGGGGCTCTGCTCCTTATAGCAAAGCCTTCGGAAAAGAAACAATCCTGACTGTACCTTACGATTCTGAAGAAGATCTTTATAAAGCGCAAGTTGACTTGATCAACAAGGCTCTTGAAAACTTCAAAAAAGCCGATCCATCCCAACAATTAAGTGAAAAAGACGACTTATTATGTGGCGGGGATATCGACAAATGGATCAAACTTACGAATGGTCTGAAAGCTCGTGTATTAAATAAAGTCAGTAAAAAATCCTCCTATAACCCTAAACAAGTTTTGGCGGCTGCGCAAGCTTCCTTGGAGTCCAATGCCGAAGACGTTGGAATGAGCACTTTCCAAGGTGTCAACCCTTGGGCATCGATTTCAATCAGTAACTTATTAAACAACCTTGATGGCTGGTTAGGTAGTAATTTCATTGATCAATTAAATGGAAAAACCTACGGAATCGAAGACCCACGGGTGTCAAAGATTACTGAAAAAACAGTGCATGGTGTATATGTTGGTACTGTAAGTGGTCAAGGGAATGTTGGTGCAGCAAATACTGTCCGCGATGAATGCTATATCAGCTCTAAATCTCCGGTAAGTAGCGAAACTTCTCCATTAATGATCCTGACCTATGCTGAGGTGAAATTCATTGAAGCCGAAGCCGCATTCAGGGATAATAATAAACCTGTTGCGTATGCTGCATTCCTGGCAGGGGTCAAAGCCAGTATGGATAAATTGGGTGTTCCGGCAGCCGATGCAACTAAATACATCACCGCCATCTCTAAAGGACAAGCTAACTTGACCCTTTTGGATATCTTCCGCGAAAAATACGTGGTAACTTATCTGAATGCAGAAGCCTGGAATGATGTGCGTCGTTTCGATTATAAATACAAGGATTTTAAACTTCCAATTGGAGCGGTCCTTGGTGATAAATTTATCCGTAGAGTAGCTTACCCTGCCGATGAAATCACAGAAAACGGATCAAATGTCCCAGCTGAAGTGCCTTTAAGCACTGAATTGTGGTGGGATAAACCATAAAAAACAGAAAGGGGCATAAGATTATGCCCCTTCTTATTTTATATAAATCCTTCTAAAGGACTTTATTCTTTAACAATCCTATTTCCGATAATGGTTTTGATAGGTCAATTAAATAACCGTTTAGGATAGCATATTTTAAATTAGCACTAGAATCCCCAATATAGAAATTTGCTGTTCCTCCTAAATCAATTACTGGCGTTGTCGCAAAGGCTTGGGCTCCATAAACATGTATCGGCAAGTTGTGCAACATGTTCGCTTGCTCCGGTTTTAAGTTAGTCACTTGAACAGCCATATATCCTTTTTTCAAAAGATCATAGGCAATTTCAGGGGTTATTGATTCAAAGGTCGGAACCGGCTTCTCCGCAATCTTTCCCTGAATAAATTTTAATCCCTCGCCATCGACCTCATCATAGCCAAAGGATTCAGGTAAATCTCCAATATCTTCTACGCGGCCACGGACAAAGTAATCTCGTCCCTCGGTGTTTTCACCACGTCGAATAGCAATATCACTCTTTAAAGGAATGGAATCTGAACCAAATTCTAAACCGCGGATTACAATATCATGCATATTGCTTGCATTAAATGGAATCTCCTCGTAACCCTTGGCATCATAGTTCTCATAGGTCCCTTGCGCTATTTCCATCAATGCATTCAGGATGATTACAAAATTCAACTTTCTGATTTCCTGTTTTTCAGGATCTCCCTTCAATCCACCAGATTCAATTAAAACTGTACTAGCACCCCAGGATTGGAAATTATCGCCAAACCCTCTAGGAGTATAGGTATCATCATACTTCGCAACAGCATCAGGTATATACTGCTGAAGAATTTTATTCATCCCCACAATAATTTGCATCGCTCCTTCCCGAACCTCATTGATTTCTCTCTCCGTATTGTAAGCGGGTGCCAAAAGAGAAATGGTCACTGGATTTTTAGTTCCAGGAACATTGTAATAAATATTTTGATCATGAAGATTGAAGCCATACCGAGGTTGAATAGCCTTTGCTCTAGACTTTAATAAAGCCCCTTCAACCGTTTGGGATGCTCGAGCATCTCGATTTAAATCAATGCTCTGTGCATTTCTACGTAAATAACGTTCTGCACCATCAGGATTCAACATGGGTATAAAGTGAATATTCAAATTTTCCTTTAACATAGTACGGACGGAATCAAACCCATCCCCTTTGCCTTCCAAAAAATTGAACAAATCAAATAATGCCATCGTCGCAGTCGGTTCATCGCCATGCATCTGGGACCATAACATTACTTTTTTATCGCCATTTCCATATTCCAATTCATTGATCGAACGGCCTTCAACTGACTTACCTATTTCAGTGATCTTAAATAGATCACTTTTTCTATGCAATTGAATCAATGAATCAACATCCTTATGTTTGAATCTTCTTGAAAATAAAGCCGATTCTTTATAGGTGGAATGTATCTTATTCATCTGCGCAGTATCCAATTTATACCCCGGAATATTCCAGTTGGAAGACCCTGAGAATGGATTACTGCAGGCCGTTACAGCCAAAAGACTTAAGGAAATGACAAAAAACTTCATATTATACTAACGCTTTTTCTAAAATTTCTATTGTACCCTTATTCGCATCAATTCTTGCTTTTACACCAACCGGCAATAAAAACTGATCATTGATATGCCCAATAACTGCTCCTGAGTAAGATGGAATATTCAATGGTTTGATATAATCCCTTAGAATCTGATCTAAGTTCAAGGAACCATAGCCTCCCGAAGGCGAACAGTCTGTACACTTACCAAAGACAAACCCCTTTATTTGTGAAAGTATTCCAGCGTTCATCAATTGACAGAACATCCGGTCTACCTTTTCCGGGGATTCATTGATTTCCTCCAAGAACAATATGCTATCCTTGAAATCCGGCAAGAATTCAGAACCACATAATCCCGAAATCAAAGTCAAATTCCCACCTAATAGTTTCCCTTCAGCAACCCCTGGATTGATGGTGCTAATCCTATCTTTATACTGAACAATATCATCCCCTTTTTTCTCAGGGTTTGTATAGGTCACTAACTTATTTTCAATGAATTGATCCGTAAAGGTTTTAGCAACAAAATTACTCCAGGTACTTGTACCAACAGGCCCATGAAAAGTAACCATGCCAATTTTGGCTTGAAAAGCCATGATCAATGCCGTAATATCACTATATCCCAATAGAGCTTTCGGGTTTTTGGCTATCATATCATAATCGATACGCTTCAATAACCTGGAGGCGCCAGCACCTCCACGAATACATAGGATCCCAGCGACAGATTTATCGGCAAACATCGCATGTAAATCCTCCAAACGTTGGTCATCCGTTCCTGCTAAGTTCCCATAGCGTTCTCGGATAAACTTTCCTTCTTTAACTTTAAAACCAAAATACTCTAGAACCTCTTTAGTCAAAGTAATGGAATCTTCACCTGTAACTGCACTCGCTGGTGCAATAATGCCAATAGTATCACCAGCTTTTAAGACCTTCCCTTTAATTAAAGGTTTCAACTGACTGGCTACAGCCATGGCTTCCGTTTTCCCGATTAATGGAAGTGCCGCTAATCCTATCCCCAAGGATTTAATAAATGAACGTTTATTCATGGTTAACGATTGAATAGTAAACGATGTCCCGAACCTACTTCCTGAATCTGACCCTTGGTGTAAGCCAATAATCCCGAAACAATAGTATGTTCAATAGTCGAAGTAAATGTATGATTTTCAAAAGGAGACCAAGCGCACTTGGATAAAATATTCTCTTTTGTTACCGTATAAGCTTTGTTCAAATCTACCAAGACCAAATCCGCCCAAAATCCCTCCCGAATAAATCCTCTTTGTTCTATTTGAAATAGAATGGCCGTATTATGGGCCGTCTTGTGAACCATCTGCTCCAAGGTCATTTTCCCTTGCTTAACCATATCCAACAAAGCTTGAAGGGCATGTTGAACCAATGGCCCTCCCGATGGGGCTTGCAAATAAGCCTGTGATTTTTCCTCAATGGTATGTGGAGCATGATCAGTAGCAATCACATCAATATGACCATCCAAAACTGCTTTTAAAATCGCATCCCGATCATTAGCCGTCTTTACCGCCGGATTCCATTTGATAAAATTCCCTTTGCTTTTATAGTCTGCATCTGAAAACCATAAATGATGAATACAAGCCTCAGCTGTTATTCTTTTTTGATCCAATGGAATTGTATTATCAAATAAACCGGTTTCTTTTGCGGTTGAAATATGTAAGATATGCAAACGGGTATTATTCTTTTTTGCCAATTCAACAGCTTTTGAAGAAGAAAGATAACAAGCCTCTGCAGAACGGATCAAAGGATGCATTTCAATGCTTACATTCTCGCCATATTGATCTTTATATTTTGCGAGATTCGCCTGAATCGTAGCTTCATCTTCACAATGGGTAGCAATTAAGGTTGGAGCCTGACTAAAAATAGCCTCGAGTGCCTTTTCATTATCTACCAACATATTCCCCGTGGATGAACCCATAAAAACCTTGATTCCACAAACATCCCGTGGATTTGTTTTTAAGACCTCATCTAGGTTATCATTGGCGGCTCCCATAAAGAAAGAATAATTCGCCAAGGAACTATCCTGTCCAATATCGTACTTGTCTTGAAGTAATTTTTGAGTCAAGGTATTGGGTACAGTATTAGGCATTTCCATAAAGGAAGTTGTTCCACCAGCAACTGCAGCCCTACTTTCTGTAAATATATTCGCCTTATGTGTTAATCCGGGTTCGCGAAAATGCACCTGATCATCAATCAGACCTGGAAACAAATGTAGTCCTTCTGCATTGATGACTTGGTCAGCATCCATGTCGATGCTACCAGCAATCTTTTCAATACGACCATTTTTAATAAATAGATCCAACACCTGGATGCTGCCTTCATTTACAACATGGGCATTCTTTATCAATATTGTAGACATGTAATTTATCTTTAAGGGTTTTGCTAAGCAAATATACTAATTTAGAGGTGCCTATTGGAGAATAAGCCATTTAAAACCGAATATTAAGCCTCTAAATTTGGATCTCGGCGAACATCAAAAGTCCCGATAGGAACATAGAATTGTTCCAACTCCTCCTTCTTATTAATTTTTCGACAACCGCCATTTTCCAGTAACAGCAATTGGTTACTGATATCCAAAACATTCATATAATCATGATCAGAAACCAAAATACCTTTGATTCTGGATTTCTCAACTATTAAGGCCTGTATTTTCTCCTTTAAAATGGGTGATAAACCCGTAAATGGCTCATCCAATAGAATAAATGTAGCATCCTGTTCCATCAAGAGCATAATCTCCAGATATCTTAATTCTCCCCCCGCTAGCTCTGCGATCTTATTGCCGAGAATACGAAAAATCACCTCATCCCGTTCTAAATTGGAAATACGTTGGGAATCGGAAAGCATAAACTCAATGGATTTTTTGACCGTAAAATTCGTGGGTAAAAATGAATCCTGTGGTAAATAACAAACATCCTTTGATGGAAAAGCTTTCCTAATCTTCTTCCCATTCAAGCGGATATAAGCATATTGAGCTCGTAAATCACCGAAAATTATCCGCATAAAGGTAGACTTGCCTGATCCGTTACGCCCCAATAATCCAATGATATCCCCTACTTTTAACACTAAATAGCCCCCTGTCAAAAGCGGGCGATCACTTTTATAGCTAAATTGAACAGAGTCCACAAACAATTCTTTATCGGCTAATTCCATAGTAAAAGATCAGAATAAATACGAGAGAAATTATCAGATTGGCAATAAAGGTATAGAGGACTAAATCCTTTCTGGTCAAACCGAGATTAAAAAACAGATACTTGGTATTTCCTTCAAAAAAACGAACAATCGCTGCTGAACTCAGATAACCCGCCGTCATAAATACATAGGGATAATATCCTATATATTGAACACTCATCGCCAAGCTCAAGGCAAGATTGATGAAGAAAATCGGCTTATAAAATTGCCAAAGATGTTTGAAAGCTATCGGCATAATTAAATCTACTAAGAAATTAGCCAAGTGCAAAATAAATAAACTAATAATCAACAGCACCTTAAATACAAAAAAGGAGCCGTCTATAAAGACGGCTCCAAACCAATTTACCCTATAATAGATTAGATCTACTTATAATAACAAAAAGGTCATCACAACGCCTGGTTTTTCCACTCCGGTAATTCTACCGTAAGAAACGCCAGATTCTTCGTAATAATCCAATTTAAAACTACTTTCCAATAGGAATTTCTCCATCTGATCCATAATTGCAGACACATAACCTCCAGTAGCATTAGAACGCTTACTGAATTTGAAGGTTTGCGAAGCTTCATCAAAGACATAACTGAAACCAATAGTCGTGTTCCATCCTGATGCTCCTCCATTTTGACTACTAAATCCTATTAAGTTTACACGTTGATTGAAACTATCCCATGTAAAATAGAGGTCACCATAATTGAATGGGAATCCGGTTCCATTTAATAGTCCATCATGGTAACGTTTTAAAATCGTCAAACCATCAGCTGATGTACCAGGGAAATAAGTCTTATATGGTGAAAACAAATACTTGAACTTAATACCTATCGCTTTGTTCAATGGAATAACAGCTTCCGTATGGTTCTTAATCTCATATTTCTTGCCGTTGCTATCGTGAATAAACAAGCGATTGCCTTCCCAAACTGCTTTCTTGAAAATTACCCCAAACATACTCACACTATCCGTGGTAAAATCCAAACCTGTCAGATTGAAAGTAAAGAGACTATTCTCCCCACGAACCAGTTTTTCTTTAGTCATCGTTGAAAATGACGTGGTTTTCATGGCCGGATATAAATCCACAGCAACCATATTATTTACGCCAGCGGAGTCAATTGAAATATAAGAATAGGGATTATCTATGAAAAACTGCTTGGTCTTATCCATTGAAGTTTTTAACCCTTTATTCATATAACCATCACTCTCTGCCTTGGTAGCTTTCACTAAAACCAACGATTGATCATACTTTTTCCCACGCATATAAATACTGTCCCCGGATTGTTTGAGATATTCAAACTCAATATCACTCATATACCCATTTGGCGAGACACCTCCGAATTGTGAAGATGGCTCTTGAAGCATGGTGATGTAATTGAAGGTATCAAACAATAATGAAGCATTCATAGTCCACAATACCCGATAGGTGGATTGTGAGGGAACCGTCGCTGTTTGATCAGTAATGCCTTGATGGAATCTTCTTCAATGGACACCCTACTTCTATTGTTCCAATAGGCAGTAAAAGCATCCTGAACCAAATCCTCCGCTAAATCTGAATCATTCACCATTTCCCATGCAAAAAAGCACAGGGGTTTATAGTATTTCTGAAAAAATGCTCTGTCTAGATTTCCGTCCTTCATAATTTATAAATCCATTGGTCCTGGATCATCAATAATTGTAATAAAAATCAATTTGCTAAAAAAAGAAAAGAAAAACAAACCATTCCTGTAAATAAAATTAACATTAACAATATTTTTCTTGATTTTTCAACCTCTAAAGTGAATAAACCTCGATTTAAAGCTAAAAATGATGATATTTTCGAAATATTAAATTTCCCATAGAAGTAACTAAATCTAAGATATTCCTCTCAAACTTAGTTCGAATTCAATATTCGTTCAGAGCTTCTTCTGACTTCTGTCGGAGCTTGTCCGCAAAAATTCGAAGGAGATCCGAAGAAGGTCCGGCGAAGCTGCGGAAAAAGTCCGGTAGAACGTGCCATTTGAACGGTTGAAAAACCGCCCAAATCTCGAATATTCATTTAGCACCAAACCGAGATAGCAATCCGATTATTTTTTAGTTTTTTGAAATTATTTTACTGAGAATTCAGGTAGATTCGACCACCATTTGGTTAATATCTTCGCATATTTTTTGGCGAGCTTCTTCCTTTCACTTGCAATGTTATGCTGTTCATGAGGATCTGAACTTAAATCGTACAATTCCATATCCGATTGATCTTCATTCATGAAGAATTTCCAATTTTGGTCGCGTAAGGCTAAGGCAGGACTTCGATTGATTTTTTTCGGGAAACTGAAAACCGTGGAATCATTTCTTCCATATTCCCAGATTAAAGGTTCCTTTCTTTTGATGGGAGACCCAAAAAATGCCTGACTTACATCTTGGCCATCCAAGACCTTGGTTTCAGCTATGGGGGCATCTGCAATTTTTGCCAAGGTCGGCAGCAGGTCCAACGCTGAAATAATGGTTTGTTGATCTTCTTGATTTGCCTTGATCTTTGCTGGCCAACGAATCAACATGGGCATGCGAATGCCACCTTCATATAAGGATAATTTACTTCCACGCAATCCTGCAGAGCGGTCTTGTCGAAAATTTGGCAGGGGTCCATTATCACTAATAAAAATAACAATGGTATTTTGATCAATGCCCAAGTCCTTTAATCCGGTCATTAATCTCCCGATCTGCTTATCATATTCTTTGAGAACATGTTTAAAACTACGCTCCTCCTGAGGTTTCCAATTGAATTTCCCTTGTTCATCATCGGCAGCAATCCAGGGGGTATGAACATCATCGGTCCATACATTAATAAAGCAGGGTTTATCTTTATTTTCTTTCAGGAAATTAAGGGTTTTATCCACAAAATACTTGGTCCTATTCCAGCGTTTGATACTGTCTTGGTCAGACCAGATCCAATTACTGGCGGTTATGGCGGGATCAGGATCCGGACTTTCATAAGTTCCAGACCAAGCATCAAAACCATATTGATCAAAGTTTGGAGCATTCGTAACATCCCTACCACCACCTAAATGCCATTTCCCAAAATGCGCTGTCTTGTATCCTTGATTTTTCAAAACCTTAGCCATCGTCTGAACATTGGGATCCAAGAAATCAACCTGTTGTTTTTTTCGATTATCTTCGCGGGTATTTAGAAAGGTGGTGAAATGTAGTTTTGCTGGACGCTGTCCCGTTAACAAACCTGCTCTAGACGGGGAACAGATTGGCGAGGCACTATAATAATTGCTAAACTTGATTCCTTCTTTTCCAAGTTGATCCAAATGAGGGGTTTCATATTTATTGTAATAAGTCGATAGATCGCCTATCCCAAGATCATCTGCGAGGATAATAATTATATGGGGTGGTTTATCTGTCTGTGCCTGACTTTGGAAAAAAGACAGGGCCAATAGAAATACAAAACTGGATTTAAGAAAAGAACACATAATTTTTGGGTTTAAAAATTTAATCAATTTCGGTCCTGACTGATTTCTCTTCGAATTCTACTTAAGGATTGTGCAGTAATTTTTAGGTAAGATGCAATATATTGTTGAGGAACCTGAAGAGCTAAGTTAGGATATCGACGTACAAATTCTAGATATTTTGTTTTCGAACTTCCAAAATTCAGAAAGTCATTGTCCTTTATTTTATTCAATAAGGTAGCTTCAGTAATGCTTTTTAGAAAAATAAAGAAATTAGGAATTTTTTCACAGAGCTTTTCAACTTGTAACTTATGGATAGTATAAAGTTGGGTATCAACTACAGCTTGAAATGCTTCACTTGAAGGTGTTGCAGAGTAATAGCTTTCGAGATCAACAAAGAATTGATTCTCTTTAAAGAAATATTTTGTGATTTCATTTCCCTCCTGATCTGGTTTAAAAATTCTCACAATTCCAGACTCAATAAAAGCGATTTCATGTGCAATTTGACCTATTTCCAAGAAATATTCGGAATTCCGCAGTGATTTACTTTTAAAGTGGGCAGCAATCTCATCAACGTCTTGATCCGACAAGATTGCCCCAAACTTCAATATGGATTTTAGCTTTTGCATTTACTTAACTATTCCAAGATTAATAACACTGTTTGCACATGCTAGGATAGATTCTTCCATGGAATAAGGATTCCACTTCAAGATCCGATTGGCTTTACTGGCATCCACCTTTCTTTTCAAACCTAAATCTAATAAAACGGGTTTTAATGCAGGTTCAAAAATAGAGATTAACCGAGCCATAAAATTTGGCAATTCCTTACTACTGATTTTACGATCAGGAAATTGAGTTTTTAATATTAAGGCTAGGTCTTTCATAGTCAGATGTCCAGCGGAAGCCATAAAACGGTGGCCAGCAGCTTGTTTTAATTCAATAGAATCCACCAACAATTGAGCCACAGATCGTACATCTACGATTTCAAAGCCAATTTTTGGCATTGCAGGCATACCTCCAGAAAGAATCTTGATTACGATATTTGCAGAAGTTCCGAAATCATGCTCTAAAACTGGACCTAACATCGCTCCAGGAAGAATGCTCACCAATTCCATGCCCGTCCCTTCCTCTTCAATAAACTTCCATGCCGCCTTTTCTGCAATAGTCTTGCTTCTGAAATAAGGCATGGTAACCTGGCTATTCTTTTCATCCGTCCAATCTTTTTCAGTAAAAACCTGATTCAAATCCGCCTTATTCTTTCCATAAACTACCGTTGAAATTGAGGAAACCAAGACCACACGTTTTACCCCATTTAGATTTGCTGCTTTTAGTACGTTTAAGGTTCCGTCATGAGCCGGAATGATTAATTCATTTTCGTCTTTGGGAAGTTCCCTTGGAAATGGAGAAGCCGCATGGATGACGTAATCCATACCTTTGCAAGCCTCCAACCATACTTCTTTTTGGAGGAGATCTGCCTGGATAAAACTCAATCGATCACTTTGATCTGTATATTTTGCAATAAGTTGTCGGATGGAGTCGGCTCTTTTTATATCCCTCAAAGAACCTTTGACCCTATAACCTCTATTCAATAATTCGATTGCCGTATGAGTTCCAAGAAACCCTGTTACTCCAGTTAATAATACCTGAGAATTTTCCATGATAATAATTTTTGTTTTAAACAAAGTACCTGAACATGAAGAGGTTCTCAATTACCAAATGGTAAAAAATAAAATTTAAAGAAGAAGGACTGCCTTTTGAGCAGTCCTTCTTAAATATTCAAATAATTTTATTCCATGGTTGGGTTGAATGTTCCACCCCAATCTTTATTCTGTAGAACTTTTGGATTTCTATCAATGATAGATTGTTGAATTGGAAAGAAATAATAAGTATCAGGCACTTCACTTACCTTCACCCCATTTTTAGGAACTTGAAGGATACTGTATTTAAAGTTAGCCTCCTTCAACTGATAGGTTTTTGCAAGGGTACTCGCTTGTTTAATATCCATTTCAGAACCATCGGCATTAATCGCTATGGCTTCAACGCCGTATTTAGTTCCCTTATCAAGTGTTTTTAATTTATTGCTTCTTCTCAAATCCCAAAAGCGATGACCTTCGAAACAAAGTTCAATATTTCTTTCAGCTAAAATTGCTTCGCGCATTTGGTCACGGTTAGAAGCTGTGACACCATATTTACCATCAGTTCCAGGTTCGATACCAGCACGTTTCCTCAATTGGTTCAGCATATCCTGTGCAGTAGCTAAGTCGCCAGTTTCATTTGCTGTTTCCGCATAATTTAGCATAACCTCTGCTAGTCGCATCAACACAAAATCTACATCGTATTGAGTTTCCACCTCCGTTTGCTTTAAGGAAAGCTTACTATTCTTCAGAATAAAGAAACCACTATATCGATCTTGATTGGTCGAGTTTATACCTGCAGCGGGATTAATTCCAAAGTTATCCAATGCATCTGCAATCCCTAAAGAGGTATACTGACGTTTACCGGCTTTACCTGAAACTTCATAAATCTTACCATTCCAAACAATTGATTTATCAAATCTAGGATCTCTATTCATCCAGTAGGATTGCAAGAAATCAGTATCTGATTTAAAATATTTTCCTGTTGGATCTGAATAGATTTTCCCATCTTTCATTGGAAATTCTTTTACAAAATCCCAAGTTGGTACGGCACCAGCAGGTCCACGGCTTTCATAACCTGGTCTTACTCCATAATCCCAGTTCGCGACTTTATTAGGATAGGTATTTATCACTGCAAAGACCACCTCAGGTCCTTTCTCTTGTAAGGTAATATTCGCATAATCAGGAGTCAAGGAATAACTATTTTTTATCAATTGCTCATATGCAGTTTTATTTGCTGCGTGAGCTTCTTTCCAATAGGCGTTATTAAAAGGGTTAGAAGGATTAAATTGAGGAGAAGCTTTATATAATAAAACTTTTGCTTTAAAAGCTGCCGCAAAGTTTCCATCAATCCTACCATAATTCGAGGAGGATTTTTCTATTGTCTGCGGCAATAATTTGATGGCTTCATCCAAATCTTTTACCAATAAATCAAATGTTTCCTTGGTTGAATTCCTTGGGGTATTCAAATCATCGGTTTTTGCATCCTGAGGAATAGTAATATAGGGTATACCACCATATAATCTCAACATATCAAAATATACGTATGCCCTTAAGAAATAAGCTTCCCCTAGGGTTTTGTTTTTAACATCTTCAGTAATGCTCGTACTCTCTTGTACTTTTTGAATAGCCGTATTGATTTTTCGGATATTGGTATAGTTCCACGTTTTAAAAGGTCCTGCAGTTGGAGTGATGGTATTCAACTGCATTGGAATTCCAACGAGTTGTTCACTATATGCATCAGCGCTGGTATTCCAGTTTCCAAAGACTGTATACAAATTCGCCATATAGGCATTGATTAAATTTGGATCTTTCCACACCTTCTCCTCATCTAATGATTGAAGGTCCTCTATATCCAACACATTTTTACAGGAAGTAAAGATGGCGGATAGTCCAATTGCTACTAATAATATCTTTTTCATGATTAATTCCGGTTAAAATTTAATGTCCAAGCCAAAGGTGAACGTCTTCATTAATGGGTAAGAGTCATAATTCAATTGCTCAGGGTCATGAAACTCCGTCATAGGTGAGAATACAAATAGGTTAGTACCATTGAAGAATACATTGATACTATTCATTTTTATTTTCTCAGTGAAACTTGTTGGCAATTGATAGGCAACATTCAGGTCTTTCAATCTGAAAAATGCACCACTTCGCATCCAGAAGGATGAAGGATTAGTTCCTGATTCAGCCCAATTATAACCGACCGGTCTAGGGTATTTGGCATTTGGATTTTCAGTAGTCCAAACATCATCAGCCCAAATAGGATAATACGGTCTAAAGGTACCTCCATGCTGACGCATACCCCCACCTTCTTGGTTAGAAATCATCCGATCATAATTGAAAACACCTTGGAATAATGCATTCACTGAAATTCCTTTCCAAGAAGCATTTAACCCCAATCCATAATCCCATCGTGGCGAGTTATTGGTAGATAGCAAGGTGACATCATTTTCATCAATTTTTCCATCGGGGGTATCAGAATATCCTTGTCCACGAATATCATCATACAAGATCATTCCTAAATACGGATCTCTTCCATAAGTTTTAAATCCTTTGGCTAATAGGTCATCTAATTCCTGTTGGGTTCTCACGATTCCCAAGGAATTCAATCCATAAATCACATTATTAGGTCTGCCGATTCTGGATCTGAAATGTTCCAGACCACCGTCAGCATAGGCTGCAGGTTCGTCAAAAATATCCCATTGATCCACCGCATAACCTAAATTCCCCGAGATTCCATATCCAACTTCACCGATTCTGTCATTCCAGTTGATCGAAATTTCACCTCCTTTATAACTTCTAGCAGCATAATTTTCAGGCGCAAGAGCACGTCCATAGGTATCTGGTAATAAAACTGTTCTTGGACCTAAAATATTTGATTCTGCACGTTTAAAGACTTCAATTGAACCATTTAACTTATTATTGATAAAACCATAATCTAGACCAAGGTTATAACTTTCAGACTTTGTCCAGGTGATTGCGCGATTAGGGGTAGAACCATAAGCTAAACCATTATAATAACGATCTCCAAAGATAAATCCGGTTGTAGTGGTATATTTCTCAACAAATGAGAATGGGTTAATAGGGTTACCATTTACGTCGAGGTAATTACCTGTTGCACCATAGGCGAAACGAAGTTTCAAATCTGAAATTTTGTCCTTGATATTGGTAAAGAATTCTTCTTCAGAGATTCTCCAAGCAGCAGAAACTGAAGGGAAGAAACCAAATCTTTTTTGTTCAGGGAACAATGCCGCACCGTCATAACGGAAGGAGGCTTCAAGAAGATATTTACTTCCATAGGCATAATTAAAACGACCGATTACAGATTGTCTAGCATCAATTCCTTCTAATCCATTTGTTGACCTAAAGTTTCGGTCGGTTGGATACACATGCATTTGGTCCAAAGGAGTAATGGGACTTTGCGCCATGGAATTTATATTGGTATAACCT
Organism: Sphingobacterium cellulitidis; assembly: GCA_002245855.1. Taxonomy (GTDB): domain Bacteria; phylum Bacteroidota; class Bacteroidia; order Sphingobacteriales; family Sphingobacteriaceae; genus Sphingobacterium; species Sphingobacterium cellulitidis. The sequence goes on from NOUX01000001.1 coordinate 162,828, forward strand.
TTTTCTCCTTGTTCAAATACCAAGGTCGCGCCAACATCATGCTTTCCGAAGGTTTGCATATAATTCAAGAAGAAGTTCATTTGATACTCCCATTTCCGCTGCGTGTAATAATCCATAAACGGATTTTGCTGGCTAAATGTGAAAATATTGATGCGATCTTCAGAAGGAGGAGCCGGAATAAATGGATTTCCGTCAGGATTCAAGGAAGTGAAAGTATAGTTCTTTTGGAAACTCATATATCTTTTTCTGAGGTAATCTTCAGCGATATAACTTCCTACAAATTTGGTTGAAAGTCCAGGAATCAATTTATCTAACTTTAGGTTAAGCGATAAAATAGGGTTGATCTGTCTCACTTTCCGGTCGATATATCGGTCTCCGATTACCTGATCGATGACATTCCATGCTTGCCAGCTTCCCATTGGAGTTTGTACAGGGAATTCAGTTGGCGTATCACTTGGCGTTCCATCTTGGGTCAGATAGAATGGATACATTTTTGGCCAGTTGAAAGTTACTCTATAGAAATCGGAAACATCAAAATCATCATCATTTGATGAGGTACTGAAAGGCCAATAGAAGCGATTAGAATTTTGCTGATTAGCAGAGATATTCATATCAATACTAAAGGCATCGGTAATATTCGCGGAGACATTTGATCTCAAATTAAACTTTTGATGATCGATGGATTTATAGGAGCCATTTTCATTTCTGAAGCTCAAAAGGTTATAATAAGTAATTTTTTCACTACCACCGGAGACAGAAATAGACTGGCGATGACTTACAGGGTTTCTCCAGATAACATCGTTTACACTATAGCTTTTATCCTTGAAATAATTGAATTCTTCATCACCATTAGGGATTGGGAGACCTTGAAATTCTGCTACTCTATTTTGATAAATCAATTCATCGGTGGCTGTGGTTAGATCTGCCAAAGGGGTCATTGTAGGGTTTCCAATAGCGACATTGGATTGGAAATTAAATTCAGGTTTTTTTACGGTTCCTTTTTTTGTTGTGACAATCACAACACCATTACCTGCACGAGTTCCATAAACTGCAGCCGCACCTGCATCTTTTAAGAATGACATTTGTTCAACCTCATTAGCTTCTAAGGCGTCAAATGCAGCTTTATCACGCACTATCCCATCAATAACGAATAAAGGTTCGGCAAAACTTCCCCTGAATCTAATTTTTGATGTTGCACCAGCAAGGCCTGAAGTACCCGTTACTTTAACTCCGGGAGCACGACCAGCAATGGCGTTTGAAAGATTAGATGGAGAAACATTCTTCAAGGCATCTCCATTTACCGTTGATATAGCAGAAGTAATATTAGCCCGTTTTTGTGTACCATATCCGATTACAACAACCTCATCAATATTGGCATTATCCGGGAGTAGCGTGATGGAAAGGGTTTGGGTTCCTGAGACAGTAATATCTTGGCTCAAATAACCTAAATTTCGAATACTAATAATATCTCCATTATTAGCGGTAATTGAAAATTCACCTTTTGCATCAGAACTAGTGGCCTTCGTAGTCCCTTTAACAAGGACAGTAGCCCCTACGATTGGATTTCCAGCCTCGTCTTTTATCGATCCGGAAACTGTTTGTTGTCGATGCCCAACAACAATATTGGCAATATCCTTTTTATGAGCAAATACATCCGGTGAACTTAATAATAAGCACACGGTCAGTATAGAAAAGGATTTTGCCCCAAAAAAAGTTCGATTTTTTTGAGTCATAATAGTAATAATTGAAATTGAAAGATTGCCTAAATAGGCATTAATTAAGGTTTATTTGTTTGTTTGTTTTTCAGGTGTTCGGAGGTAAGTTAGTTTTAATTCATCTTTATCATTTTAGGTTAGAATTTAATTTGATTAGGATGAAAATAAAGCATAGAAATTTATTAGCAAAATCATTTTTTGGGGAATTCAAGATAATATTAGATTATTACCTACAAATATAATTATCTAATAAAAAAGAGTTTTAAATTTCAAACTAATTAAAATTTAAACATTTATTAAGTAAAATTAAGCTAACTAAAATTTACTATTGTAACAACCTAAATTACTTAAATGAGAAAAAAGGGGTAAAAAATAACCTTCTAAGTTTCGGAATTGAGTTGAAATCAAACAGAGCAACAATCAACCAATTCCGAACTAGAAGGTTTATAGAAAAATAGATAAATTATTATCCTCCACTTGGTAGGTGAAGGAACATAAAAACATAATACATGGCCCAACCTATAAATACGATCATAATAATCCAGACCCACCAAGGAATACCTTGCGGGGTTTCACTACCGTCAATGAGAAAAGTTTCTGAATTACCTTTTCCATAGGCATTGATCATAATTGGCACCCGATCGTCAAGCACCGCATTTTCTCTGATTCCTGTAATTTCAATTGCAGGACCATTCCGAACTTCAAAAGGAATAATTCGAATTCCTTCCTTACCTTCGGGGTCTTTACTGACAATTCTTAACTGATGCTTCCCATCGGCTAATTTATGGGTATCCAATTCAAAGTTGACAGGACTATAAGTTTCTGCAATTGGGATATTTTCATCATCGATAAAAATGAATATTTTACTTTTTTGGCTCATAGTTTTCAGGATTTAAGATACCTCTTTTAATATGGTCTGCTTGGTTTTCACCGGGTTTGATCAACATTTTAATAAAAAGGATCAGTGCAATCACCGAGATGAGGAATATAGCGAGGACCAATACATATTCTAGATCGCTTTTTGGCATTGTCCCATGCACCCAGCCACGAAATATCTTGGGTTGATTTCGTTCACAAACAGGACATCCCATCAAGAAAGAACAGATAGAGCAAAACAGTAGAGTTAATTGAAATTTCTTCATGTTAGTTGGATTGAGTTTTTACGAAATCAACAATTTGTTTAATATCTTCTGGTTTAATTTTCTTGCCATTATTTCCCCAGCTTGTTCTTTCATAATTAATAATTGCGGCGACTTCTTTTTCAGTAAATCCTGCGGTTACACCGACTGGGGCCATAACACCATATTCAGGTTTACTATCGTAGCCATTCATGATGATATCCACATACAATTCGAGGTCATCGCCGGTTACTACGGGACTACCTTTCAAAGGTGGAAAAGCTCCCGGTAGCCCATTGCCATCGGCTTGATGACAGGCTTGACAATGAGCTACATAAAGTGCCTCTCCGTCTAATTCATCATTAGCTGCACCCGAATTGGAGTCGGCAGGAGCTTTCCTCTTATATAGAAATTCTGGAACATCAGCTTCCAGTTTAACTTGTTTCAGAGATTGTAAATAGGCAATTAGTTGCAAGGCTTCTTTGCTGGCGATAACTTTATGACCATTACTAGGAGCAAATTCTTCAGGAATATTTACCACTACATCATTTTTTCCTGGAATGGATTTCGATTCAAACAGGAAAGGGTAAGCCGGCATAATGGATTCCTTTACGACAATTCTAGGGTTGTAAAGATGGACAAGGTTCCATTCTTTACTTGGTTGGCGATTACCTACATCTGCTAAATCAGGCCCTGTTCTTTCAGTTCCCATTAAGGTCGCAGTGTTTCTCCACAGGTCCATTCGTTCGTTTCGGGCATAATCTGCCGCTACGCTCGGACGTTGACCGAATACCTTATCCAAATCCACATTTCTGACTTGTTGGGTATGACAGGCCACACATCCATTGGCAATAAAAAGAGACTTACCAGCCATGGCATCTTCGGAAAGTGGTTCAGAGTCAGGCAATGGCGCATTAATCAGCTGGTTATTCAATGCTGGAAGAATGGCCACGAAGACGGTCAGCAGCACGAAGAACAAGGTTGCTGTTATAAATAGTTTTTTATGATCGTCAAAAAAATTCATGATCGATAGTTTTATTTTTGAACTCTAAGAGTTGACTGGTTTTCAAATTGGGTTGTTATTTCCTCCGCGATGTCTATTTCTTTGACAGGGACCATCATCTTGTATAAGTTATATGCAAATATGAGGTGTGAAAGCCACATCAAACTACCTCCTATCGCTCTCCATAACCAATAAGGCGCCATAAACACGACTCCATCAATAAATGGTTTACCTTCCAGCCACATGATCCCTTTCAAGGTAGATCCATACATCAATGGAACGGTATACATGAGCATACCAATAAATGCGAACCAGAAGTGTGCACCAATACTAATCTGTGGGGCTTCTTTTCCTGTGAATCGGGGTACAATCGTATATATTGATGCCCAAAGGAAGAAGCTAATGATGCCATACATGGTCAGGTGTGAGTGGGCAACGGTAAAGTCGGTGAAGTGCCAGATCAGGTTAGTTTCGCGGAAGGCTTCTGCTGTTCCTTGCATAGATCCGGTGAAGTAAAAGATAATACCGACCAAGAAAAATGGAAGGATATAACTATCTCCTAATTTGTACCAGGAACCCTTGAAAGTCATCAAAAAGTTGGTGGTCCCTGCAATAACAGGGATTGCCATTCCTGCACTTCCGACGATTGCGACAGTTTGCAACCACCAAGGAATCGAACTAAAGACAAAATGGTGACTACCGATAAGGGTATAAAAAAGAATCTGGGTCCAGAAAGCCAGGATACCTAAGCTATAGGAATAGATAGGCCTATTCAATTGCTGGGGCAAAAAATAATATACCAGGCCTAAGCAGAAAAGCATAAACCACATTCCTACCCCTTGGTGCATAAAATATCCCTGGATAATTGTTTCACCAAGACCCTTTTGCCAGAAAGGTAAGTAGGCTGCCAAACTGATGACAATCGTAAAGATTACCGCTGATACGATATACCAATTTGAGATATAGATTTCTTTTGTTGTTCTATTTGCAATGGTTTTATAATAATTGATTAGTGTTAATACCAATGCAATTCCGAACAGCAGCATAATAGGCCATATATATTCCCTATACTCGCCACCACTATTGTTAATTCCGGCCATCAAGGCGATGGTCCCCAGAGTCACACACAAATTTATTAGGAACAGGCTGTACCAGCCTAATTTCATGCTAAAGAGTTTTGTATTACTCACCCTTGGTACTACATAGTATCCCAAGCCTATCATAGCTAAGGATGCCCAGCCCCAAAATACGGCGTTGGTATGTACAGGTCTTAGTCGGCCGAAGCTCAACCAACTCAAGTCTTCCATATCAGGAGCTACGAATTTAAAGCCCAGGTATTCACCAATGGTAGTTCCGAATACCAACCAAAAGGTGGCGGAAATCAGATAGCAATTCACCATTTTCGATAACTTGACATCAAAGTTTGTCCGAAGGGTAGCTTTTTTCTTTTTGGAAACGATTGGAATACCTTCCACTTCATTTAAGGTGAGTAGACCTTTTGGATCTTCCGCGGGATCTTTTCCAGCGAGAAGATTTTCCTCCAGTTGATAATCGGCAGCTTCCTGAAAAGCGGTCAATTCTTTTTGAACCTCAGCTAAAGGCCTTTTTTCCAATTCCTGCACGATTAGATCTGCTTCCTCTTTTTGGGCCTGAATATTTAAATGGGTTAGCTTTTTATTGATTCTAACAAACAACAAAACTAGAATGAAAATAGTCGGTATCAAGAGTAAAACCAACGTAATAATCACACCCGCTTTAGACCAAACGGATTCACTGATACCATCAATGGAAACGGTTTGAGCAAAGGAATCGAGCGGAAATAAAGAGCAGCCAAAAAGGAAAAAGGCCAGTAACCAAGATTTAATTTCTTGTTTACTCTTGTGTTTAAGGATTCGAGCAATTTGGTTTGAGTTCATTTTCCGTAAAGCATTCTTGAAGGGATTTTGAGAGAAATTTGATTTCTCTTTTAATAGATAAGTACTGATTTGTTTAATACGATCAATCAAAAGCAGAACCACGATCAATATGGACAGGAAAATCAATAAGAGAAATCCTAACCAAAACTCAATCGGACTGATTTTGGAGTGAAAGAAAATGGATTGGAGGAGTAAACCATGTGCTGAATCCGCAGCGGAATGGAATAAATTAAAAGTTAAAATTGAACTCATGTTAATTTGTTATGACCTTAGCATTCACATCAAATCATCATTTTTGTCCAAATTGAATATGAGGATTTCCCGATAGAACTCAATCAATTTGATGACTTGATTGGACAAAGTTAAAACAAGAATTAATAAAAGACAAATTTATCTTTTATTAATTCAAAGGAAACATAAGGTAAAAAATATGTTAAGCTCCTGACAAGTGTTTAAGGTGTCTTATCAGGAGCTAAGGAAGTTCAATTGAAATAAGCGAATGAGAAGAATTAGACGGCTTGTCCAAAAGTTATCAGGTTACTATCAGGGTCGAGGATTGCAAATTCCTTTTGACCCCAAGGTTTGACAGCAAGGCTTCCATTGGGATGAATATTAACCCCTTTTTCAATTAATTCCTGATACAATCGGTCAATATTGTCTACACGAATATAAACTTGTCCATAATTTTCTTCAGGAACAAGATCTAAGAAAATGAAAAAATGGAGTTCCACATTATCTTTTTTCAAGATCATATAACTTTCAAAGTTTGCGAATCCAATTTCCTGGAAACCTAACTGATTCAAATAATATTCTTTCGTCACTGTCTTGACGCGCATGGGCAATTTAGGGCAAGCTATTGTTAACATAGTTCAAATTTTTAAAGTTAAAATATGGATAAAATCTTAGAGTGTGAATAGAAAGAGTCATCCTCCCACTCATTTCTCTATTAGGATATCATTACCTAAAACAACTACTCAAAATTAAAATATTTTCTGTTCTAAATATTATTTTTACCCGCCAAATCAAAGCAGGATTAAATTGAGGTTAGTAGTTAAAAATTATTAATTATTTTTTCAGTATATAACCAATTAGTTTACAGTAACATATGATTACCAGCGATTTTGAAAAGCTTTTTACTTGAATTTTTAACATAAAAAGACAAAATATATCCCCCATATGTACGTTTTGTAATCATTGTATCATTGTCGTTACAATAAAATCACATTCATAAACTTCAATTATGTATAAAACACTAACCCATCTATTTCTATGGCTATTTGCTATACAACTAACTTATGGACAGCAACGAACAATAAAAGGGACCGTTGTTGATGAACAAACAAAATCAGCGATTGTTGGTGCTACTGTTCGTTTAGATGCCAGCAAGAAAGCCACTTCGACCGACGAATCAGGAAAATTTAGTTTAGAGGCACCCGCGGGGCCTGTCAATCTAAGCATCAGTGTTTTGGGCTACAACACTGTAAAGCAAACTGTATCAGCGACTGATTCAGTGATCAATATTTCGATGAGTCCCCAAACTGCTCGCATCGATGATGTCGTAGTAACTGCACTTGGGGTTCAACGAAAATCCAAAAGCCTAACCTACTCAACACAAACCGTTAAAGGTGAAGAGTTGACCAAGGTAAAAGATGCGAATCCTATGAACAACCTGACAGGTAAGGTATCCGGGATGCAAATCAATCGAAGTTCTTCCGGTATTGGAGGTTCGGTTAATATTGTCCTTCGGGGTTTTAAGTCCAACCGAAATAATCAGCCACTCTATGTAATCGACGGATTACCAATCACCAATACAGGGGGTAGTGGTTCAGAAGGAGCCTTTGGTGGCGGTCCAGATCGAGGGGATATTTTAAGCACCTTGAATGCCGATGACATCCTAAGCATCAATGTTTTGAAAGGAGCATCCGCATCAGCCTTATACGGTAGTCAAGGTGCCAACGGAGCTATTATGATTACCACCAAGAAAGGTGCTGAAGGAAATCTAAAGATCGATGTATCCTCCAGCATCACCGCGGATCAAGCATTTTATCTTCCGAAATTACAATACCGATATGGCCAGACTACCCAAGATTCTGAAGAGAGCTGGGGTGAGAAAGGTTCCTTTCAAGATCCAGTGGACAACTTCTTTAATACTGGTACGACCTTAATCAATACCATTTCCCTGAGTGGTGGAACCGAAAAGATGCAAAATTATTTCTCTTATGGTAATACCAGCAATAAAGGAATTCTTCCAACCAATTCTTTTAAGCAGCATTCAGCGACTTTTAGAAATTCGACCAATTTTTTCGATAATAAATTAACCTTTGATGGAAGTATGATGTACTCCAGACAAGACATTCATAATCGTCCCTCTTCGGGTTTATATTTTAATCCTATTGCGGGTTTATACCTTTTCCCAAGAGGCTTGGACTTTGACAAATACAAGAATAATTACGAATACCTATCCCCGACACGGAATTTATACCTTCAAGATTGGTGGAATATCAATGCGGATGCAGGGTTGACAGGAACGCATCATTCACAGAATCCGTTTTGGGTGTTGAATAGGAATCCGACTTTCCAATGGAGAGATAATATTATCGCCCAAGGGCAATTAAAATACAACATTAATGAGTGGTTATCGGTAAGTGCCAGAGGTACCTTGAACAAACGTTGGGATAAATGGGAGCGTCATGTCTATGCAGGTACGCAGGGAGTTTTATCAGGTGAGAAAATTGAGGGTGTCTTAAATGATAATGGCCGATATACCCGCGATCAAACAGAAAGCACATCGTTGTATGGAGATTTATTGTTTATTGGGAACAAGACCTTTGCTGAGGATTGGGATTTGAACTTTACTGCAGGAACATCCATTAACGATACCCGTTCTAACGGATGGAATTTAGATCAGTTAAAACTAGCCGTGGCGAATAAGTTTTTGCTCAGCAATATATACCGTGATGCACCGATTAATGTCCTGAACGAATCTATCAGCAGAAGGCAATTGCAATCTCTTTTTGCATCGACCAATTTAGGTTATAAGGATAAGATCTTTTTGGATTTGACCGCACGTAACGATTGGGCCTCTACCCTAGCGAATACGCCGCAGGAGAAAAAAGGATATTTCTATTGGTCTGCAGGTTTATCAGCAGTCCTTTCAGACATGATAAAGATGCCAAGCTTTATTACCTACAGTAAACTTAGGTTAACTATGGCAGAGGTAGGAAACGATGTGGGAATTTATAGTACCATTCCGACCAATACTTTAGCGACCGGTATCCTGAATGCCAATGTTTCGGGTCCATATCAAGGTTTACCACTTCGTCCTGAAATCAGCAGAAGTTATGAAGTCGGGTATGAAGGAAGATTTTGGAATGATCGGATCAACGTTGATCTAGCCCTATACAAGACCAATACCAAGGATCAGTATTTTTCGTATGAAGCACCAGTTGGTCAGGTCTATACCACGGTATTTTTGAATGCCGGTAATGTGGAGAACAAGGGTATAGAAGCCGCCTTGGGGATTGATGCGATTAAGAAGGATAATTTCACCTGGAATACCTCGGTAAATTTCACTGCAAATAGAAATAAGATCTTGGAGTTAGCCCCGAAACTTGGGGAGCGTTATTCCGTAGGTGGTAATTTCAATGTTCTGAGATTAAATGGATCATTTGGGGATTTTTGGGCAAGAACATTTTTAAGAGACAGTAACGGCGTTATGGTTGTTGATGACACTGGTAGGCCACAAATTGGACCTGAAGGATATATTGGGAATAACAATCCTAAATCCATTGTGGGATGGAATAACACGATCAATTACGGAAAATTCGGGTTGAGTTTTACGATTGATGCCAGATTTGGCGGACAAGTAATTTCAGTAACCGACGGTTATTTAAATTCCTTTGGCGTTAGTGAGGAAAGTGCTGCCGCGAGAGATGCGGGTGGATTGGATATCCCTGCTGTAAAGGTGGATGGAACCCCATGGCAAGGAAAGCTTCCTGCACAAGCATATTATAGTGCAGTAGGAAATCGCGATGGTATAATCGAGGGTCAGGTTTATGATGCAACGAATATCAGGATGCGTGAGATCGCATTGACCTATGCATTACCGATCAAATGGAAAGGAGTAAATAGTGCATCGATTTCATTGACAGGTAGAAATTTATTTTTCTTCCACAATGATGCTCCCTATGACCCAGAGTTGAATACTACCACTGGTGTTGGAGCACAAGGCTACGACAGCTTTTCTTTACCAGCAACACGTAGCTATGGACTAAACCTAAAAGTATCCTTTTAATAACCAAGAGAAACGAAATGAAGACATTAAAATCATATTATAAATTGTCGGGAATATTATTGAGTAGTTTATTCCTGACCATGAGCTGTACCAAGGACTTTACAGAATTAAATACAAATCCTGCAGGTGTTACGGATGAAGAAGCCATGGGAGACTTTGCCTTGGTCGCTTCTTTCCTTGCACAAGGTCAGCGAGCGATCTTATCCGAGAATGTAGGAGAATATCAGGTATCGAACAACTTGACTAGTGATGCCTATGGCGGGTATTTTGGAGCGGAAGCACCCTTTGTAGGAAATGCCAATAACCTGACCTATAGTTTGGTTCCGGGTTGGTATTCTTCCCTATGGGTTGACCGTTATATCCGCGCCATGAATCCATTGTTTCGAGTAGAACTAATGACCCGAAATGATGAAAAGATGAAAGATATTTTTGCTTTTGCTAAGATTCTTAAGGTTTCAGCCATGCATAGAACATCGGACAAAGTTGGGCCAATTATCTATAGTAAATATAATGCACCAGATGAATCCGATCAAATTCATTATGATAATCAGGAAGATGCCTATAAGAACTTTTTCAAGGATTTGGATACCGCAACGACTATTTTAAAGACTTACAAGGGGAAAGAAGTATCTGCGGCAATGAAAAAATCTGATTTAGCCTATACATCGAACAATTATGATCGTTGGTTAAGGATTGCGAATACCCTGAGATTACGATTAGCCTTACGAGTAGCCTTCAAAGATGCAGCCTTGGCAAAAACAGAAGGTGAAAAAGCGCTAAATCCAGAAAATGGAGGATTACTAGAGTCCACGGCTGACAATTGCTTTATCAAATTGAGTACAGACCATCCTTTAAATATTATTACTACGACCTGGAGTGATACCAGGATGCATGCTAGTATTGAATCGTTCTTAGGTGGATACAAGGATCCACGCATGGAAAAATTATTTGAAAAGGCTACGGATCCTGCTGTCAAAGGACAGTATAAAGGAATCAGGACAGGTATTGACATCGATGCAAAGAGCAGGTATGATAATTATTCCAAACTTCTTCCATTACCTAATAAAATGCAATTAATGGTTTCTTCCGAGAGTTGGTTTCTAAAAGCTGAAGCTGCTTTGAGAGGCTGGAGCAATGCTGGGGATGCGAAGAGCAATTATGAAAAGGGAATCGATAGGTCATTTGAAATGTATGGATTGAGTGCGGCAGCAACGGCTTATAAAAATAATTCAAGCGACAAGCCTATGCCTTACATCGATCCAAAGGCAATCAAAGCAGGGCAAAATGATATCAAAGCGGGTTCACCGTTTTTAAGTACGATCACCATTGCTTGGAATGAGGCTGATAGCAAGGATCGAAAGTTAGAAAGAATCATCACCCAGAAATGGATATCGATGTTTCCTGATGGAGATGAAGCCTGGGCCGAATATCGCCGGTCGGGCTATCCAATTTTATTTCCAGTAGTGGTAAACTACAGCAATAACACCATTCCTACGAATCCTGGAATTCGCAGAATGCCATATCCAGAAAGGGAATATAACAGCAATAGCGCTGCGGTGAATGAAGCGGTAAAAATGTTGGGAGGTCCTGACAATGGTGGAACCAGATTATGGTGGGATTCAACAAACAAAAAGTTATAATAAAATTCAATGGGTAGTATAATGAGCGGGTAGGAGAAATCCTACACCGCTTTTTTTTGCCCCACACGTTCATTTTTGAACATAAGATGTCCGAAAACGAACACAATAAAGGCTTCAACAAAGCGTAATTTATTAAAAACAAACAACTTATACCGATGGCAATGAAATTGCTCTTAGAGCTTCATATTTAAACTATTAATCAGCATTTGCAAAATCCTAAAAAATGAATTGGAGTTATATAAAAATTGCTTGGCGAAATATTAGCAAGAAAAAACTACAGAACATTATCAATTTAATCGGATTAATCTGTGGAATTACGTTCATAATGATCGTAGGCGCCTACATTTGGGATGCAAAGCAGGTAAATGCCCATTTAAGAAATAAGGATCAGCAATACCTATTACAGAGCACGTATAAGAAAGAAGGTTTAGGAATTGAGCTCACTACCCTTGGGGCACTTCCCAAAGCTTTGGCAGAAGAATATCCACAGCTAGTCAAAAACTACTATAGAATAGACGGGTTGACCTGCATTGTTTCCAATGGATCAGATAAGTTCGAGGAATCAGCTAGTTTAGGGGACCCCACATTCTTATCTATGTTTGGATTTGAGCTGCATGCTGGAGATGTAAATACCGCCTTGGTTGATCCTTTTTCATTAGTTATAACCGAAGCTGCCGCGATAAAGTACTTTGGCCGGATAGATGCTTTGGGAGAACAACTTTCCATTAGAAACTTCAAAGGTGAGAAACATGATTTTAAAGTAACTGGGATCATCAAACCAAATTACCGAAATTCAGTTCAGGAGTTAACTCCAGGCTTAAAAGGGGATTTCTTTTTACCTATTGCTTCCGAGAGATATTTCGGTCGAGAGCTTGATAGCTGGGAGAATCCTTATATCGTAGGATTTGTAGAATTGGAAAAGAATATTTCTTTAGATCAAATCAATGCAGCTATTAAAGCCTTAGTTGGTAAACATACTGACCAGGTATTTTCAGATAATTACAGCCCGGATCTAAAACCTCTCAAGACCTATTATCTGGAGAGCAATTATGGCGCAATTCAAAAGATGATTGATATCCTCCTTTACATTTCCGGATTCATCCTGTTGATGGCTATTATTAATTTTATCAATTTCAATTTAGGTCAAAACATAAGTCGCTTAAAAGAGATCGGCATCAGGAAGATTATGGGAGCTCGTTCCAATCAGATAGCCAGCCTCCTACTTACGGAATATGTCATTCTTGTGGTTTTGATTTTATTAATCTGTTTTCCATTATATGTGTTTGCCAAGCCCCTATTTGAAAACATCTTTATGCGAAAACTACCCCAGATAACGGAATTGCCTTATTATTTTTATTTGGGTATTTTCTTGTTTTCAATTTTTATAGGTTTAATTTCTGGCTTTTATCCAGCGATTAAACTTTCAAGGAACAGCTTATTGAATTCTGTAAAACTTCAGTTTGATAAAGTAAAAAACAAACAGAGTCTCCGAAAGGCCTTGCTATTCCTTCAATTTACCACCGCCATTATTATTTTGACTTCCACCATTATCGTTGCTAGACAAATCCACTTGTTTGTAAATAGTGATTTAGGATATAAAAAAGATTACATATTAACAGTACAGACAACACGAGATTGGAGTCCGGAAGGTGTTCGAAAAACACAAACCATCCAACAAGAACTAGGGAAGCTGAATGAGGTTGAAGAGATCAGTTTATCTTATGAAACGCCAAATAATATTGTTGGGAAGGCAGAAATAGCCTTAATGGATAAGTCTGATGAGCCCATTAATTCTCAAATGATAATTTCAGATTCCAAATTTGCTGAAACCTATCAGATTCCAATGTTGGCTGGCAGTTTTTTCAGTTCGGACCTTGTTGATTCGTTGGCACCAAAAGAAGTGGTGATGAATCGAAAAGCGATGAATGTATTGGGCATAGAGCATGCTGATGACGTAATAGGTGGAAATCTAAAGATTAATGGCACTCCTGATCCTGTGCGCGTAGTTGGGATAACTGAAAACTTTATTCCTAATTCCATGCATAATCCTAACACGGCAATTATTTGGCTGAATGTATCACAAAACAATCTCTATAGGTATTTCAATATTCGCATGAAACCCGGATCGATATCCAGTTCGATTGATAATATTGAGAAGAAATGGCATTTCCTGATGCCTGAAGCACCTTTTGAATATCATTTTATGGAGGAAAATATTCGGAAAATGTATGAAACCGAATTGCAATTATACAGAGCTTCGATTTCAGCAACGGTAATTACATTAATCATCGTTTGTTTGGGCATATTAGGTTTAGTTTCCTTATCCATTACTGCGCGAAGCAAGGAAGTTGGAATGAGGAAGATATTAGGCGCGAAACTATCGGATTTACTGATTTTATTTTCTAAAGAATATTACCTTTTATTTTTCACTTCTATACTTGTTGCAGTGCCAATCAGCTTCTTTATGATGAAAAAATGGTTGTACAACTATGAGTTTAGGATAGAAATTTCAGCATGGAATTTTTTATTGCCGATCATACTCCTATTGACATTATTGGCAGGAATAATATTATTTATATTATACAGTAAAGGTAAGGGAAATCCTATTCACCGTTTAAAAGAAGATTAAGAAATCACCTAAAAGAAAAGCCGGCTAATGCCGGCTTTTCTTATTTTATTCTTAAACTTTCGGCAATTGATAGCCATTATGGTATTTAGCGGCCAAATAAGTATTAGCCTCCTCATCTGTAAATCTGGCTTTATTTTTATCCCAATAGAGTTTTTTTCCAGTTCTATAGGCGATATTTCCCATTTGGGAAAGAATTGCAATATGAGCACCTGCTTCGACAGGAGCATGGAGGATACTTTTGTCATTAGTTCGGATTGCGGTAACAAAATTTTCCATATGTTTTTCCAATCCATTGTCTTTAGAAGGTTGAGGAGTTACTGCCTGCATCCTACCTCCTTCTGGAATTACCTCCCAACTACCTCTATTCACGACCAGGGTTCCATTGTTACCGATAAAGGCAACGCCATGATCTTTTCCATAGGGACCAAGATCTATACCAGTAGCTTGTTCCCATTGCAAGTAAAAATCATCAAAAGCGAATACCGTTATTAGGGAATCTGGAGTTTCGGCGGCATCATCAGGGTAAGCGAACTTACCTCCTGTTGCCATGATAGAAATCGGGTCTGAAACTTTCATTCCAATCAATGCGAAATCCAACATATGAACTCCCCAATCAGTCATCAGTCCGCCAGCATAATCCCAGAACCATCTGAAGTCAAAATGGAAACGATTCGGGTTGAAGGGTCTTTTTGTTGCTGGTCCCAGCCATTTATCATAATGCACACCTGCAGGCGGAGCAGAATCCGGTTTTACCGGAATACTCTTCATCCATCCTTGGTAAGCCCATGCTTTTACAGATCTGATTTTCCCTAATTTTCCACTATGGACAAATCCCATTGCATCCCTAAAATGTTGTTGACTACGTTGCCATTGGCCGACCTGAACAATTTTATTGTATTTTTTGTCGGCTGCAAGCATTACTTCACATTCCTTGATAGAGTTTCCGAGCGGTTTTTCCACATAAACATGTTTTCCAGCAGCAACAGCATCGACCATGATCATACAATGCCAGTGATCAGGGGTTCCAATAATAACCGCATCAACATTCGGATCTTTTAACAGGTCCTTATAATCAATATATTTTTTGACTTTGATGTTCTTTTGTTCGAGTTCGTTGCTTCTTTTGTTCAGTACATTTTCATCCACATCACAAAGCGCTGTACAGGTCACTTTATCAATCTTTAAAATTGCATTTAAGTTTGACCAGCCCATACCATTCGCACCGATAAGACCGATTCTCAAAGGTGAGGTTTGATTGGCAAAGGCTTGACTTCGAAAAAACAAAGAAGATGCAGCAAGTACAGCTGAACTTTTAATAAAATCTTTTCTTTTCATTTATGAATAATGTTTTAGGTTTAAAAAAAAGAAATACAACGAGGGAATTGTTAATCTTTTAGAAAGATACAAAAATTCCAAAATAAAAGTTCTTCAAAATTCAAAAGAAGTATCGAAAAGAGTTAAGGATATTTTAGTATCTTGTAGAGAAGCAACGTTTATCCTATGGACGAAAAGACGACATCAGTTCCTATAAACTTGCTCATTGTCGAGGATCAACAGATTATAGTCGATGGTTTGGTCATGATATTGAGTGGGCATCCGCAATTTGGCAATATTCAATCCTGCACCAACCCCCAGGAGCTGCTGGCATCTATTGAGCAGAACCGTCCTGATGTGATATTGATGGATTTCAATATGCCTGATATGGATGGGATTCAATGTATAGAAGCAGTTTTAGAAGAGAATCCGGAACAGAAAATATTAATGCTTACGGGTTACGATGATACGGAGCTTATCCGAGAGGCCTTACGAAAAGGGGCTTTAGGTTATGTATTAAAAAACATTGCGAAGGAGGAACTCATAAAGGCTATTGTAGCGGTCAACGATCGCAAAAGACATCTTGACCAGCAGGTTCAAAATAAAGTCGTTGAAGCCTTTTTAATGAATGAGGAATCAGGAAGCCTTGATCAAAATTCGAAAAAAGATAGTTTCAACCTATCGCATCGGGAGTTGGAGATACTCAAGCTCATTTCTGAGGGTAATTCCAGCAACAAGATCGCAGATCAGTTATTTATCAGTTCGAATACCGTGGATACCCATCGCAAGAATATCATGGCCAAATGCGGAGTCAAGAAAATAACGGAGTTGATCACATTTGCCAATAAAAATCAGCTACTCTAATCCTGAATTGGCAAAGTAATGGAGAAAAAAGAACCAGCATCCAGTTTACTATCGACTTCAAACTTCCCTCCGATTAATTGGGATCTGGTAAGAATACTTTTTAATCCAAGACCTGTTGTTTTTTCCGGATTATAAATAAAGCCTTTACCATTGTCTTCCAAACTTATGATTAACTCTGTTTCATTTTGAATCAATTGAATATTAATTTCCGTAGGCATGGCGTGCTTCATCATATTATTCAGTAATTCTTGGATAATCCTATAAATATGAACTTCCTTGTTGGGGGCTAATCTTTTAGAATCGTATTGCTGAAACAGATTAATTTTTATGGCTGGATAACTGGATTTAACATGATTGACCAATTCTTGGATAGCCGCTTTCAATCCCAATTTGCTCAATGAAATTGGCATCAGGTTATGGGAAATGGTTCTAATATCTGAATTTACACGATCAACATCCTGCATTAATTTTCGAATATTATCACTCATAAGTTTATTCTCCAACTGATCTTCGAGATGCGTTAATTTCATGCGGATGGCTGACAGCTGAACTCCGGAGCTATCATGCAATTCCTGAGCAATTCTTTTCCTTTCCTGCTCGACAGTCGCCATAAGGAGCTTCGTGTCTTCTTCTTGTTTTTTCCCGAGCTCAAGTAACATTGCATTGTGCTGTTCATACATTTTTTTCAACCGCAGCATCATCAATGTAAATACAATCAATACCTCCCAGACCATGGACCAGAGCATCATATTCTGCACATGAATGGTCCACAGAAAGAAGGGAACCTTGGAGACTATATCGAGTTCCAAATTAAAATAATATTGTCCTAACTGACGGATACTGGTAGTAAGAATGGTATAAGCATGTGGGGCAAATGCGATCATAAACCAAATGGTTTCGGTCTTATTCCGCTGTCTCGTCAATAAAATTATTAATATGTACAGAATAATAGCACAGGTCATTGAAAACATGATTGTATTCAATTTTTGGATCAGCGAAAAAAGACCATGTGGAATCCATTGATAGCCCATTGCAATTATGGTCAAGGCCAAGGAACAAAGAACAAAAATCCATAATACCTGATCAAGTTTCCGCACAAATCGTCTGGTTACAAAATATTCCCTGAAGAAGCTCACTCCAAAAATCAGATATAGATTAGTAAAGATATAGCTGGAAATATTTTGAATCGACGGATAATTACCCCAAAGGTTTTTGTAGGATAAGCCCAGGTCTGAGTAGATATAACAGGCACCAAAAAGGATATAAAGGAAGAAAGTCCATTGTTTCTTTTCCTTGGTTAGGATTAAGGTTATTCCCAGAATAAAAAGGAAAGCAGTTGTAATAAAAAAGAAATAAGAAATGGTGGTGGTTTCTTTCAAATAATATCCTTCCCGTTCATGTTTATCCCAGAGCAGGAGGTTAAAGTTGATTGCCGAATAATTGGAATGGACCTTAATATAGTAATTAGCAATTTCCAAGGGGTCCAATTCCAATTGGAATATTAAATTTTGATGATTGACTGATCGGTTATGATAAGGATAACTGGAACCTAAAATTTTGACCAATACCATGCGATCAGCATACTTTTTATATAAGGTCAGGGAATTGAGGTTGGGATTAGTAAATTCCAAATACAGGGTTCTATTGGTAGAATCTTGATTTGCTAGTATTGTCCGAAGCCATAGGTTGCCATCCTTTTTACCGAAATTATAAATTGGTTCCTGGAAGGGTTGGAATTGACTTTCTGGGGGTACAGAATCATTTGCAGACTCATCATAAAAGAAAGCGGTTGATTGGGCTATATTCAGATGATTGGCCGTATCGGGCAATAGAATGGTCTGGGCTTCCAGTTTTACAGAAAACAGGAAGATCAGCATATTCACTGCCAGTGTCCATATCAGTCCATGCATCTTCATCAATCTAATTTACAGTTAAATCTGTTAGAATAAGGAGGTAAATCACTAGAAAATAAGGTTTCTAATGGGAATATCACCTTTTCAAGTTATGGAAATACACCAAAAAAGGGATTTGGAAAAAATCCTCTTTTTGGATGTTTTCTGCTATTCTAAAATGTCGTCACTTTGAATTAACCAATCAGAAAGGAATTACAAAATGAAGACATTAAAGATAAAATCACTATTCATTATCCTTGGGCTTATAGGATTGAATTATTTACAAAGCTCATGTAGTCGATATTATTATCAACCGAATGCGGTCAATGCTCCGATGATGAAGGAGAAGGGCGATTTAAAAATTGGCATTTCGGGAACGACGAGTTCAGGAGATTTAAATGGGACAAATACAAGTTCTTCAATTTTAAATCTACAAACAGCCTACTCCCCTATTCAATACCTAGGGTTGATGGTAAACTATTCGAATTACAATTATAGTTTTGGGGAGGAAGATCCTTCGAAGGGGGATGTTGATGCCAATGCGGGTTTATTTGAAGGTGGAGTTGGGGGATATTACCCTATTATCAATAGGGAGAGTGGTTTTGGATTGATTGCTGACACCTATGTAGGTTATGGGGGCGGAAAGTTGAGCAGTGATGTCAACATGAATTTTAACAGGTTATTTATTCAACCGGGTATCAATGTTACATTTCCCTATTTTGATATTGGATTGGCAACGAGGATTTCAGGCATTAAATACAGTAATTTTGATGCCAACGGCATGAGTCCGGAATATATATCGCAACAAGGATTGACAGAAATTACGCAGAAGAGGCATTATTTCTTTGAACCAGCCTTGACCTTACGTGCGGGATACAAATTTATCAAAGCAGAATTGCAGGTGGTTGGAAGTACTCCTATGAATGAATTAGATTGGGAAAGCAATGGCACAGTCGTAACCTTTGGGATTCATTTTTCTTTAATGGATGCGATTAAATTTGGAAAAAGCAAAGGGTTTTAAATTTGAATTTCATCAATAAAGACACTTAAAAAATAGTGCAGCAAAAAAAAGTGTTTATCGACCAAAAGAATCAGAATATCGATTCTTTTGGTTATTTATTTTATTGGCAATGGGAAAGATTCTCTAAGGATTAATAATCCAAGATGTATGTTTATTTTAATGGTTCAATAAGTTTTATTCTCACCCCATCAAAACAATCATCCATACAGCCTTTAGGCAAAAATCCAACTAAGGAAATCATTCCGTTATTATTATTCTCAAAAAATACATCTGCTTTATCACTTTTTATTAACCATTCATTTTTTGCTCTTTCATAAATTTCATCCAAAGTAATGGCGGAGAAAGCAGGGTGGTATTTACTTTGATTTGTAAACTTGCCATTTTCTTCTACAAAGGATAGGATGTCTAAAAAGGAAATACCTTCTTCTTTCAAAGCCTCAAAATATTCTTTATGGCCTCTTGCAATAATTTTATCGAGATCATTCTCTGTCCAACCATTTGTTGGTTTTTCAATACCATTATAAACGAGGTATTGAAATTCACGTTTCACTACTGTTCCATTTTTCACTGTAATGGTTGTTTCCCAAGAATTGCCTCCAAATGAATCACCACTCACTACATATCGATAACTATTATTATTCTGGGCTTTAAAAGATTGAAAGGCTTTCAGGCTCGATTCGTATTCCGAATTAAATTCGATATCATTTTTTTCACAAGAGCTAGACAAAAATGTAAATAGAAAGAGGAATAATAAGTTCTTTAGTCTCATAAGGTTATAATTAATGTTGGTAATTAGCTTTTAATAAGGACGATAGCATTTCAAAAAATGCTACAATACAGGGAGAGTTTATTATTTATGGAATCAAGATAATAATATTTACTTCCGCCCTACTAGCTTATCTAACCAACTTTTTCGTTTTTTAACAACCCCTATCTTTTTCTTTTTCTGATTCCAGAGGGAATTAGTTTGAGTAGTAGCATATTTTTCAGCTATTTCTGCGTAATTCTGTGCTTGCTCAAAATCCCTTTTATATTCTGCAATTACCGCCATTACTGAATACATAATATAATTTTCAACTGGAAAATATAAGCCGTTATTATTAATTTTTTGGGTAAATATATTTTCCACTTTTTCATATAATTCTGTTTTATTCGTTCGAATTACAGTTTCAGAAAAATTCAAATATGCAGATGTAATAGAATGTGGAAATTCTTTTTCAGCGTCAAGTGCTTTCTGGAAATAAGCTAAGGCGGTTTCATATTTTTCTCTTAAAATATTAATCTGACCTAAAGAATTATATACTGAACTTTTTTCCATTAGGTTTTCGGGATATTCTGTCAAGATCCTATTTAGCAACATTTCGGCAATGAATAATAGATTTTTATCCTCTGTTGCCATAAGTTCTCCAGCTTGAACTCTTAAATATTGGGCCCGGTTATATTTTCTTGCACGTCCAAGTTTAACGAAGAATTCATCTTCGTCAGTTTTAGTCCATGTTTTTCTTCTATACCAATCAGTCATATCTATACTCTTCTAATGGTTACATTTCGGCGCTGAATAAATCGAGAAAAGCTGGTGCAGATAAGTTAAAAAAGTCAACCAGAAAATGAGATAAAATAACCCATCTTAAGCTATTCGTTTTTTTATAGGTTATGGCCCAAACTATTCCCATAATAAGGGTTGAAATTACGACAGCACTTCCTCTAAATATTTCTGAGTTTATACCGAATACAAAATGATTGCCTGCAAAAACGATACTAGAAAATAGAATCGATAATATACTATTCCAATTCTTAGTTGCATCAGTCAGAAATCCTCTCCAATAGAACTCCTCAAGCCAAGGATTTATGAGGGCTAAAAGTAGCCATGGGATGAATATGGTCCAATCTTGTAATAAATGATAATGTTTAATAAAAATCGGAATTGGAATTAACCCAACGAATAAAGTCACTATTATCCATAACCAATTTGTATTTCCTTTTTTTAACCAATTTTTTATGGATGACCTATCTCCAAATTTGAGAATGAAGAATAAAAAAAGAAACCATTCGATAATAATTAATGGAATGAAAGACCATTTACCAATTAGTTTTCCAAAAATTAATGCAGTGAAAATATTTACTATAATAATAACAAAAGGAGAAAAAAGAACAATAGATTGTTTTGATATGGTACTCATAAAATTTACTTAGGGATTTGCATTCGTGATATAGTGAAACAATAATTCTCACGAAAATAAAAAATTTCGTTTGCCTTTCGGCTTAGATAAATTGTATGTTTTAGATTTCACAATAACTTAACAGACTATACCTTTCTTTTAGATTTAATCAGGGTTAGGATGTGGTAGAGGGTGAGGGTCTTATGGATCGAAATCCGGTTCGAATCTGCCACACCCGGACACAAAAAAAGCCCGACGAAAGTCGAGTTTTTTTGTTTATGGTTATCGTTTTCTGTTGTGATTTCAAATCCATTCTTGTTAAGTTTTATTGACATCTTATATTTCTACTGAAAATGGTATTAGACTAATTATTTTTAGTTTTCATAATCAATAAAATAAAGGTTGGATTTTTAATTATTTTTTATTCTCCAAATACTTACGAGCAGTTACATTTTCTGAATTTAACTCCAAAGATTTTCTATAATTAATAATTGCCTCTTTTTGTTTTCCAATAGATTCAAGAGTCTCAGCATAACTATCATATACATTCCAACTATTAGGGAATAAAAAGGTATTTAATTTGAAAACCTCCAGAGCTTCATTTATTTTATTTTGCTCTACTAATTGATATCCCCAGGTATTAACTTCATCCTCCATTAAAATAAATTTTTTATTAGATTGGCTTAACTTTTGGTAAACTTTAAAAATATTTTGAAAATTACTTTTTATAACTTTTTCTCGGAATAATTTCAAATTCATACTGAATCCAAAACCGTTTTCTACTTTCATATCAGGAAAATAATAGCCAGCAATCTCATCTATGAACCATTCAGGATTTGATCCTTGAAGATTGGTTAAAATTATTATTGATAAATCATCTATTGGGTACACAAATAATGCAGATCGCATGCCTCCAACAGGCGAAACTGCAGGATGTTCATCTCTTTCAACGGTTGGCCAACCTAATGCATAACCATTTGTCAATTTATTGAATCCTCCAAATTTTCCATTATTTAATTTTGTGGCAGTAAACATTTGATTTATACTTTCTTTTTTTTTCAATAATTTTCCACTTTGTAGGGCTATTAACCATTTACTCAAATCTTCTGCAGTTGAAATGATTCCAGTTGCAGTCCGGAAGAATAAAGGAAATGAAGCATAAGCATTGTGCAATTTTCCATCATTTATCCATTTTCCGTCAATATTAATTAGCGTTGAATAAGAATTTGAATTGTGAGGAATAATGTCGAATGAATCTCCAAATAAAGTTGAAGACATCTCGCAAGTTTTAAATTGATTTTCTTCTATAAATTGAGTAAAATTTTGACCACTTAAGGAATCAATAATTCTTCCTAAAATATAATAGCCTGTTTGATTATAACTAAATTTTTCACCAGGTTTAAATTCCAAAGGAAGTTGTTTAACCATTTTCCAATTTAAACTTTCTGAACCATCACCAAGGACTTGTTCTTTCTCATCAATATTGTTAGGAAGCCCAGAAACATTACTCAAAATTTGCTTGATTGTAATTGATTCCCAAGTTTCTGGTATGTCTGTTATATATAAAGAAATAGAATCATCAATATTTAACTTCCCCTGTTCTTGTAATTGCATTATAGCCACCCCAACAAAAGCTTTCGTCATTGAATTAATAGAAAAAGTAGTTTTTGTGTTAGTAGGAATCTGGTGTTCAATATTTGCAACACCATAATTAGCCACTTTATCTAATTTCCCATCTTTAATAATTGCTAATTGAAGGCCAGGTATTTGAAGTTGACCCATCTTCCTTTTGATAAAAACATCAATGCTATCAACTGTATCTTGTGCAAATGCCTGTTGAGAAAACAATATTATTATTTGCAAAATAATCAAGTTTAATTTCTTCATTTTGTTATTCAATATGACATTAACACTTCTTGTTATATTAAAAAACTTAAAAAAACTCTTTAAAAAACTATCGTTTAACGAAGCTAATTTACAAAATCCATCCTTTATATAAACCCTTTAATTGATGAGATAGCATTGATAACTATCTGTTAACTACGAGTTTTTTTCAAATGTTAGTTGAGTTGCCAAAAAGTAAGCAATAGCAATACAGAGGAAAAGGGACAAAAAGTATCTTATTGAATATTGCAAAAGAGTCATTTTTAGCGAATGCCTTGAACTTCCAATCACAAGACCAAAAATTGGTAAAAATCCCCGGTTCGAATCTGCCACACCCGGACACAAAAAAAGCCCGACGAAAATCGAGCTTTTATGTGCGGTTGTGTCTAAATTCTAAATACACTATACTAAATACTAGAGTGGGTGGCAGGATTTGCTGCGCCCCGCCAGGCCCAAACTCTTACCCTGAAGCTCCTACGGATCGAACCCCGGTTCGAATCTACCACACCCGGACACATAAAAGCCCGACGAAAGTCGAGCTTTTATGTGCGGTTTTGTCTAAATTCTAAATACTCTATACTAAATACTACAATGGGTAGCAGGATTGCTTCAGCCCCGCAAGCCCCAAACTCTTACCCTGAGCCATCCTGTGTGGGGGTGGCCATAAAAAATCGAAGCTTCACCGTAGGTGATCTTTTTTCATTCAGGGACTTGAGCACAAATAAATTTGGCTCTGCCCCTGAATGAAAAAAGCCTCCCGCTATGCGGAAGGCTTCGATTTTTCAGTCGGGGTGGCAGGATTCGAACCTACGACCTCCACATCCCAAATGTGGCGCGATACCGGGCTACGCTACACCCCGAAAAGGTATCACCTTTGTTTTGTGTGGCACAAATATAAGGGGATATTTTTTAAATCCAATAGTTAAATTTCATTTTATATGTAAACATCTGATAATTTGAATAATATTTTTATTTCAACCCTAAAAAGAGCTCTCAAAATTCAGTAAATTGGATTAGTGAAATGAGTTCCAATGGCTATTTGTAGGAGCAATTAAAGAATATACTTATATAAGTAGAATAGAAATTTTGAGAATGCGAACTTATTCCTTCTGGTTATTTAAGAAAGAGGAAAGAGTCTAAAAATTTAGGGCAAAAAGATAACAAACTCATTTTATGTAGTTTAATTTGGGCTAAGGAAGAAATAACAAAAATATTCAGAGATATTGTGAAATAGGTATGGGAATCTTTTATATTTTATTTACTTTTGCAGGCATTCTATGGAAAGTAGAATATTTTTAAAAAAGAATTTTCAAATATCAAAATAAAGCTGTAATATTGCATTCCGATTTTTACAGGTTAAATATCGTTATTAATTACTCAGAATCATGGATTTAGTAAAATTTGTAGAAGAACAAGCGGTAGTAAAAAATGAAAATCCCGCTTTCAAAGCCGGAGATACCATCAGCGTTCATTATAAAATTCGCGAAGGAAATAAAGAGCGTGTACAGGTGTACCAAGGTGTGGTAATTCAATTAAACAGCGAAGGAGCTAATGCTACTTTTACCGTTCGTAAAATTTCTAACGGTATTGGCGTAGAGCGTATTTTCCCTGTAAATTCTCCAAACATTGAGAAAATCGAAGTTAACAGCATTGGTAAAGTACGTCGCGCGAAATTATTTTATTTACGTGGTCTTACCGGAAAAGCTGCTCGTATCAAATCAAAAAGATAATCGAGAGACTTTAAGAATTATATTTAAGGGCTTTGCAATGCGCGAAGCCCTTATTTATTGATTCTTTCTTCCAATTAATTTTGGATTACGACGGGTTTAGTTCCCATTATCTCGTCTATTTTTTCCTTTACTTCCGCCGTTATCAAAGGCAAAACCTCTAATGCTTTCAGGTTTTCTGTGAGTTGACTTTCTTTGGTCGCTCCAAGGATTGCTGTTGTTACATTCGGATTGCTAATACACCAGGCTATACATAATGTTGGCAAGGATACGCCTAACTCATTAGCGAAATCTCCTAATGCTTTAACCCGGTTCAATTTATCATTGACAACCGCCTTATCCCTTAACCATTCATAGCCTTCCAATGACATTCTCGATCCTTCAGGAATACCATCGTTATATTTACCTGTCAATAATCCCGATGCCAAAGGACTCCAAATGGTAGTTCCCATTCCGATGTTTTTAAAGATAGGAGCATAATCCACTTCGATTTTTCTTCTATTGAATAAATTATATTCAGGTTGCTCGACAGAAGGTCCTTCCAATCCCATTTCTTTAGCATGCATATGTGCTTCCACGATTTCAGCAGCGGACCATTCCGAGGTTCCCCAATAAAAGATCTTACCTTGTTGGATCAAGGTATTCATCGTGCGCACCACCTCTTCAATTGGAACATTAGGATCAGGACGATGGCAGTAGTATAAATCCAAATACTCAACTTGCAATCTTTCCAATGCTTCATGACAAGCTTCCATCAAATGCTTTCTACTCAAGCCATGCTGGTTTGGTTTTTTATCCACACCTTTCCATCCGAAGAAGGCTTTACTGGATAATACATAGGAGGATCTATCCCAATTCAATTTTCTTAATACCCTGCCCATCATTTCTTCAGACAAGCCTGCAGAATACACTTCGGCATTATCAAAAAAGTTCACTCCGGCCTCATAAGCTTGAGCCATTAGCCTTTCATTGGTATTATCATCTGTTTGTCGAGCAAAAGTAACCCAGGAGCCAAATGACAATGCACTTAGCTGGAGGCCAGTTTTACCCATTCTTCTATATTCCATAAAATTCAATTTTAAGATAAAGTTAGCAGAAATCTACTGCTGGAGATATCTGATTTAAGTAAAAAAATGGATAAAAAAAGGTTCAAGTGATTGACAATGGTTTTGTTAGGCGGGTAAAAGCGTTGGATAGTT
Organism: Sphingobacterium cellulitidis; assembly: GCA_002245855.1. Classification (GTDB taxonomy): domain Bacteria; phylum Bacteroidota; class Bacteroidia; order Sphingobacteriales; family Sphingobacteriaceae; genus Sphingobacterium; species Sphingobacterium cellulitidis. The sequence continues at coordinate 189,203 of NOUX01000001.1, forward strand.
TTTTTTTGGCCCATATTTAATAAAATTTCGTACCTTTGTATCCCGTACATAGAGCAGATGAACGATGCTTTTTATCTAGGCATCTAAGTTAGAAATCCATTATTGTTATGACTAAATATATCTTTGTTACGGGCGGCGTAACTTCGTCGTTAGGGAAAGGAATTATTGCAGCTTCCCTTGCCAAGCTTCTCCAAGCACGTGGTTTAAAAGTAACCATCCAGAAATTTGACCCGTACATCAATATTGATCCAGGAACGTTGAACCCTTATGAACATGGCGAATGTTATGTTACAGAAGATGGTGCAGAAACCGATCTTGACTTAGGTCACTATGAGCGTTTCTTAAATGTTCCGACCTCACAGGCGAATAATGTGACTACCGGTCGTATTTATAGCCATGTGATCGAGCAAGAGCGCGCGGGTGCCTATTTAGGTAAAACCGTTCAGGTAGTTCCACATATTACCGATGAGATCAAACGTCGCATGTTATTATTGGGACAGTCTGGAGAATATGATATCGTCATCACTGAATTAGGAGGTACCGTTGGTGATATTGAATCCTTACCATTTATTGAGGCAGTACGCCAGTTACGCTGGGAGTTGGGCAATAACGACTCTTTAGTAATCCACTTAACTTTAGTTCCTTACCTAGCAGCTGCTGGTGAGTTAAAAACTAAGCCTACACAACATTCTGTAAAGACTTTATTGGAATATGGTGTTCAACCAGACATTTTAGTTTGTAGAACAGAACATAAATTAAACAATGATATCCGCAAGAAACTTGCATTGTTTTGCAATGTGAATATCAATGCCGTAGTGGAATCTATTGATGCACCTACGATTTATGATGTACCATTGAATATGTTGAAAGAGCAATTAGACAAGACTGTCTTGGCTAAATTGAAACTTTCTACGAAGAATGAGCCGGATTTAGAAAACTGGAAATCATTCTTAGGCCGATTAAAAAACCCAACTGACGAGGTAAATATTGGTTTGGTTGGTAAATACGTTGAATTACCAGATGCCTACAAATCCATAGCGGAGGCATTTATCCATGCAGGGGCGACCAATGAGACCCGTGTAAAGGTAAAATATATCGCTGCTGAGAGTGTTAACCAAGAGAATGTATCGGAAAAATTAAAAGGCCTAGATGGTGTTTTAGTAGCTCCGGGATTTGGAGAACGCGGATTGGAAGGCAAGCTAGAAACTATTCGTTTCGTTCGTGAGAACAAAATTCCATTCTTTGGGATTTGTTTAGGAATGCAATGTTCAGTTATTGAATTTGGTAGAAATGTCCTAGGATTAAAAGGAGCGAACAGCTTTGAAATGGACGAGCATACCCCACATCCAGTTATCAATTTGATGGAGGAGCAAAAGAACATCAAAAATATGGGTGGCACGATGCGTTTAGGAGCTTACGATTGTGAGATCAAAAAAGGAACGAAGGCGTATGGGGTTTATGGAAAGTCAAAAATTTCGGAGAGACACCGTCATCGTTACGAATTTAACAATGCGTATCTAAAAGATTACGAAAACGCCGGAATGATAGCCTCAGGTATCAATCCAAGCACAGGATTAGTAGAAATTGTAGAATTGAAGGACCATCCATTCTTTGTTGCTGGACAATTTCATCCAGAATTAAAGTCAACAGTGGTAAATCCTCACCCACTTTTTGTTAGCTTTGTAGCCGCTGCATTAACGCATAAGAAATCACAGTAGAGTTTCGACCTCTACATATTTATAGTAATTAATAAACAATGGATAGAAATAACATTCTAGGTTTCATCTTTATCTTCGCCATCTTGGCAGGTTCTTTTTATTTTTTGAAGCCCTCTGATGCTGAGATTAAGAAAGAGCAACAACATCAAGATTCAATCAAAAGAGCAAAAGACGGATTAGGTCCGATTAGCGATTCATTAAAAGCCGCTATTACCGTGACTCCTGCAGTTGCTGACTCTGTTTTATTAAGTCAACCATTTGGGGCAGCCTCCGTAGGTTCAGAACAAATCGTGACTTTAGAGAACGAGCTTATCAAAGTTAATTTGACCAACAAAGGAGGTCGAGTAAAATCAGTTGAGTTAAAAGGAGAGACTAATTTCGATGGTTCAAAACTTATTTTATTTGAAGGTAATGACAATCGTTTTGGTCTTGAATTCAATATCCCAGGGAAAGCTGTAAAAACGAACGATTTATTTTTCCAAGCACAAGGAGCTAGCGTTTCTGTTGCTGGACAAGATTCCAAATCGGTAACTATGCGTCTTTCATATGCTGCAGATAAATACATTGATTACATCTATACCTTAAAAGGGAATGATTACAATGTTCAATTCGACATTAAAACAGTAGGCATTGGAAGTTTAGTAGATGTTAATTCTAATAAAGTACTTTTAAATTGGGAAACAACATTATTGCAGAAAGAGCGTAATGTAAAGTCCGAGCGTGAGAAATCAGCAATCTTCTATAGAGAAGATGATGGTTCGGTAGACCACTTATCAGAATCAAGTGATGATGAGGAAAAGATTGAAAAGAAACTTTCTTGGATTGCTTTCAAACAACATTTCTTCTCGAGTATCTTGACTAGTAAGGAAGGGTTTGTGAATGCAGATCTTAAATCTACCCTAATTACGCAAGACAGCGTTGTAAAGCATTATCGTGCTACAACGGAATTAGCTTTAAACAAACAAAACGATAGCCAACATGGCTTCAGCTTCTTCTTTGGTCCTAACAAATATAAAACGCTTAAAGCAGAAGGAAATGGATTCGAGAAGATCATCAATATGGGCTGGGGACCAATGGGATGGATCAATAAATTTATCACAGTTCCAATTTTTGACTTCCTAGATGGATTCAACATGAACTATGGTATTGTGATCTTGATTCTTACCTTGTTCTTAAAACTTCTGATGTTCCCATTAACTTACAAATCATACCAATCCATGGGTAAGATGCGTGTGTTAAAGCCACAATTAGATGAGATAAAAGCCAAAGTAGGTGATGACAATCCAATGTTGTTACAACAAGAGCAAATGAAGCTTTATAAACAAGCTGGTGTTAACCCATTGGGTGGATGTTTACCATTGTTGCTTCAAATGCCATTCACCTTAGCGTTCTTCTTCTTCTTCCCGAATTTATTTGAATTACGTGGTGAGAGCTTCCTTTGGATTAAAGATTTATCAACATACGATGCGCCGATAACCTTCGCTCCTCTTCCTTTATTAGGAGTTGATCACATTTCATTTATGTGTATCCTGATGACATTGACTACCTTGTTAACGACTTGGTATAACAACTCGACATCTGGTGCAGTAAACAACCAAATGAAATACATCGGATACATCATGCCATTAGTATTCTTCTTTGTATTGAATAGTTTCCCAGCAGGTTTGAACTACTACTACTTCTTATCGGCAGTACTTACGTTCTTAACTCAGGTTATTATCCGTCAATTTGTTAATGACGATAAAATCCTTGCAGGAATCGAAGCAAACAAAAAGAAACCTAAAGCTGAAAAGAAACAGTCTTCCTTCCAAAAGAAAATGGAAGAAATGATGAGAGCTCAACAAGCCGCTCAACAGAATAAGGATAAGAAATAAAACAAAAACTCCTCGGCCAAATGACCGAGGAGTTTTTTTTTATTTCAGATTTGAGATGTTAGATTTGAGATTTGAGATAGTGGAAAGAATGAGATTATCTCAAATTTCAATACTAATCCGATTACTATCTCAATACTCACTTCTCATATCCCAATTCTAATTATTCAATACTAATCAATTTTCTATCTCAATACTCACATCTCATATCCCACATCTACCTTACACAAACGCGCTGAAGCCTGTGATGCTTCTACCGACGATTAGGGAATTGATTTCTTTGGTACCTTCGTAGGAATAGATAGCTTCGGCATCGGCAAGGAAGCGAGCTACATTGTATTCCAGGAGGATACCGTTCCCACCCATTACCTCACGGGCTTTGGAGACAATGTCTCGCATTCTTAATGTACAGAATACCTTTGCCAGGGAAGCGTGTTCATCTTTTAATTTCTCGTCATCCTGTAATTCAGATAAGCGGAATACCAATGTTTGCATCGCAGTAAGGTTTGAGAGCATTTCGACCAAATGATTTTGAATCAATTGGAATGAGGCGATTGGTTTACCAAATTGCTCTCTTTTGATAGTATAGTCCAAAGCATTTTCATAAGCTCCTCTAGCACATCCTACGGCCATCCAGGCCACTCCTGCCCTTGTCATCTGCAATACCTTAGCTGTATCCTTGAAGGAATTGGCATTTGGCAGGCGATCAGATTCTGGCACCACGCAGTCTGTTAAAGTAATTAGTCCATTTTGAACAATCCGAAGGGCCATTTTATCTTTTATCTTCTCTACTGCAAATCCCGGATTTTCCTTGCGGACGATGAATCCTTTCACCTGCTGGTCATCAAGATCCCTTGCCCAGATAATGGTAATATCAGAGAATGTGGAGTTTCCAATCCATTTTTTCTGACCATTCAGCACCCAATTATCGCCATCGCGTTTACAAGTAGTGGTTAATCCACCTGCTGTTGCCGAACCAACCAGAGGTTCTGTCAGTCCAAATGCTCCAATTTTATTCAGTTGTTGCATTGCTGGCAACCACTCATTTTTCTGTTCATCGGATCCACACATATAGATGGACCCCATTGCCAATCCACTTTGTACACCTAGGAAGGTTGCGATTGAAGGGTCGACACGGCCAAATTCAGCAGCGATAATTCCATCCATTAGGGATGTACCGCCTGCACAGCCATAACCATCATATACATAACCACAGACATTCAGTTCTCTTAATTTGGGGATAATTTCAAATGGAAACTCATCATGTAGCCAATATTTATTGACAATAGGTTTAATTTCAGTTTCCAGGAAAGATCTAACTTTCATTTGTAAGGCTCTATCTTCGTCGGAAAGTTTTGCGGAGATATCGTAAAAATCAGCGTTAATGGGCGGAGGATCTTTTTTCTTTTTACTTCCGGTCAACATTTTCATGGCCATTTTAAGCTGATTTTCGTCCATTTTAGAAACAGCACCTAAAACTTCCGCCAAATCCACCTTCTTTGAAATCTTGTCTAATTGCTCCAAATCGACTGATTTCATGAGCTTTAGGATATTCTGTAGTCTTTCTAGCATAACATTCTTTTAAAAAATTAACAGAAATATAACAATTTTTGTTTTTTGTTGTTGCAAATCAGCAAAACAGTAGTATATTTGCGCTGCCTTAAGGAAAATATTTAAAATCAAACGACTGAAAATCAAAAGGTTCAATAAAAATTTTAAAAAAACTTTATTTCTTGGGTTACCTTTTTAGGTATTGGGTATTAAGAATTAAATAAACAAATTTGTTTCAACTAAATAGAAAATTAAAAATGAAAAATTTATTCAAATTCGGATTCTTAGGTTTAGCATTAACTATCGCTGTTGCTTCTTGTAACAACGCAGAAACTAAAACTGAAGCTACTGCTGACTCTTTGTCAAACGTTGTAGATTCAACAACTGAAAACGTTGCTGATTCATTAGAAAACGTTGCTGATTCAGTACGTGCTACTGGTGATTCAATCGCTGATTCTTTGAAAAACGTTCAATAATCCGAACAAAATTTTTAAAAATACATCAAGAGCTCGTTTTAGAAACGAGCTTTTGTTGTTTCTGGGGTAGATTGGTACAGAGATTTGAGATATGAGTATTGAGATATTAACTTTCTTAGTATTGAGATGTGAGATATGAGTATTGAGATATTAATTTCCTAGTATTGAGATGTGAGATATGAGTATTGAGATATTAACTTTCTTAGTATTGTGATTTGAGATATGAGTATTGAGATATTAATTTCCTAGTATTGAGATGTGAGATATGAGTATTGAGATATTAACCTTCAGAAACATCTCTATTCTATATTTCTGAGATTAAGACACTCACTGTCACAAATCTCATATCTCACATCTCACATCTATTTCTTATTTTTGCATTCGTACAAAAGAAAATAAAATGACTTTATCAGCATTAACTGCGATTACACCCATCGATGGCAGATATTATAACAGCAGCAAAGATCTTTCGAATTACTTTTCTGAATTCGCTTTAATCAAATACCGAGTATTAGTAGAGGTTGAATATTTTATTGCCTTATCGGAATCTGGTATTTCACAATTAAGCCATTTTGATGGTAGTTTAAATGATAAGTTGCGTGATATCTACCGTAATTTTAGTCAGGAAGATGCTCAATGGATAAAGGATACAGAAAAGGTTACCAACCATGATGTTAAAGCTGTTGAGTACTTTTTAAAGAATGAATTTGAAAAATTAGGTTTACATGATTCCCTGGAGTTTATCCATTTTGGTTTAACATCGCAGGACATCAATAACACAGCGATTCCTCACTCTTGGAAAGATGCCTTAAAAGAAGTTTATCAGCCAGCGATTCAGGAATTAATCGATGAATTAAAAAAACTGAGTGCTGAATGGGAGAATGTGTCAATGCTGGCAAGAACCCATGGACAACCAGCCTCTCCTACTCGTTTGGGAAAAGAGATCAAGGTTTTTATTGAGCGTATTGAAAAACAAATCCATTTGTTGAATCAAGTGCCATTTTCTGCAAAATTTGGTGGTGCAACAGGTAATTTTAATGCTCATCATGTGGCATATCCAAATAATGACTGGGTAGCATTCGGAAACAAATTTGTAAATGAAGTATTAGGTCTTGACCGATCCCAAACTACCACACAAATTGAGCATTACGACAATTTTGCGGCAAGCTGTGATGCAATGAAACGGATCAATAATATCATAATTGATTTATGTCGTGATATCTGGACTTATATATCCATGGATTACTTCAAACAAAAGATCACTGCGGGTCAAATTGGATCATCGGCAATGCCCCATAAGGTCAACCCTATTGATTTCGAAAATGCAGAGGGTAACTTAGGCTTAGCTAATGCTGTATTTGAGCACCTAGCGGCAAAACTTCCAATCTCAAGATTACAAAGAGACTTGACAGATTCTACGGTTTTAAGAAATATAGGGGTTCCATTTGCATACACGTTAATTGCTATTAAATCGACATTAAGAGGTTTAAGAAAGTTAATATTGAATGAAACAGCATTCCAAGAGGATTTGGAAAACAACTGGGCAGTTGTGGCAGAAGCGATTCAAACGATTTTAAGAAGAGAAGGATATCCAAAACCATACGAAGCATTAAAGGACCTTACTCGTACAAACAGTCATGTGACCAAAGATACCATTGCGGTATTTGTGGATCAATTGAATGTTACAGATGAGGTCAAAGAAGAGCTTAAAGCAATTTCCCCAAGTAACTATACTGGGGTTAAGTTATAAGCTTTTACGCAGTAATGACGTATTGCAACTAGATTAAACAGTATATTTGTATCTTTAATTACAACTTGAATACATGGCAACTATTAACGTATATACAGAAAGTACTCCTAATCCAGCGACGATGAAGTTCTTGGTCAACAAATTGTTGATTAATGGAAGCTTGGATTACCCAGATAGAGAAAAAGCTCAGGAATCTGCATTTGCAAGGGAATTATTCAAATTCAACTTTGTAAATGGTGTTTTCTTTGCGAGTAACTTCGTTACAATCACCAAAACTGAGGATGCGGAATGGGATGATATCGAAGCCTTATTAAAGGAATTCGTTAAAGGAGCTGTAGAGTCAGAATTGGCGGTTAAACCTGAAGAACATTCTGAAGAGATTAATTTTGAAGGTTCTGAGGTTGAAGTTAAGATTCAACAAGTGCTACACGACTATGTACGTCCTGCTGTAGAACAAGATGGTGGAGCTATTGCTTATAAATCATTTGACAATGGAACAGTTACGGTTGAGCTTCGTGGTTCATGTTCAGGCTGTCCATCTTCAACCATCACTTTGAAAGCTGGAATCGAAGGTTTATTGAAACGTATGGTTCCTGAAGTTGAAGAAGTGGTTGCAAATGCGATGTAGTATTTAGTATTTAGTATTTAGTATTTAGTATTTAGTATTTAGTATTTAGTATTTAGTATTTAGTATTTAGTATTTATAATAATTAAAATTAATTATTATAAATACTTGAAGAAATAAATGGGAAAGCCTGATTGAGAAATCAGGCTTTTTCTTTTCTGATAAAATTTCAGGAGCTATCTCTTTGTTTGGGGTAATTGGTTTCGGGCAGGTTTTAGTTTTTCTAAACATTTCTATTATTTTTTGTAAATTCCGAATAATTCCATGCGAACCTTAATAATAAAAATTTCATAAATGTGAATTGTGGACAAAAATCTTTTAGAAGTTGGGATTAAGGGCTAAATAATTCAGCTTTTTCAAGGGCACTCCATTAAAAATCACTACCTTTATCGGCAAAATAATCGAAACTTTATAATTAAAATGAGTGCAGATATAAACAAACTAGAACAGATCGCTTCGCAAGTAAGAAGAGACATCGTTCGTATGGTACATGCATGCCAATCAGGTCACCCGGGTGGATCCTTGGGCTGTACTGATTATTTTGTGGCCTTGTATTTCCACGCAATGAAAAATGACCCATCTTTTAACATGGATGGCATTGGGGAAGACATTTTCTTCTTGTCAAACGGTCACATTTCTCCAGTTTTCTACAGTACCTTGGCTAGAGCTGGATATTTTCCAGTGAGCGAACTTGCTACTTTCAGAAAAATCAACTCCCGTCTTCAAGGTCACCCGACTACGCATGAGCATCTTCCAGGAATTCGTATTGCTTCGGGTTCATTAGGCCAAGGCTTATCAGTTGCGTTAGGTGCGGCACAAGCTAAAAAGTTGAACAAAGACAACAATTTAGTTTATGTATTGATGGGTGATGGGGAATTGCAAGAAGGACAGGTTTGGGAAGCTGCGATGTATGCTCCGCACAATAAAGTAGATAACATTATTGCTGCTGTAGATTATAACCGTGCTCAAATTGATGGTTCTACTGATGATGTATTATCATTGGGCAACCTACGTGCGAAATGGGAAGCATTTGGATGGGATGTTTTAGAGGTAGATAAAGGAAATGATATGGCATCAGTAATCGCAGGATTAGATGAGGCTAAATCACGTACAGGAAAAGGAAAACCAGTTATCATTTTATTACACACAGAAATGGGGTCAGGAGTTGATTTCATGATGGGTTCACATAAATGGCATGGTGTTGCTCCAAATGATGAGCAATTAGAATCTGCATTAAACCAAATCCCTAGAACGATAGGTGATTATTAATCATTGATTACACGATAGTATTAGTAATGAAAAAATATACATACACAGAATCAAAAGATACACGTTCAGGTTTCGGCGCCGGATTATTAGAAGCTGGTCAGAAAAATGAGAACGTAGTAGCCTTATGTGCTGACTTGATTGGTTCATTAAAAATGAACGACTTTATAAAAGCTTATCCTGAGCGTTTCTTCCAAATTGGTATTGCGGAAGCTAACATGATGGGTATTGCTGCAGGACTTACCATTGGTGGTAAGATTCCATTCACAGGAACATTTGCGAACTTCTCTACTGGTCGTGTTTATGACCAGATCCGTCAATCCATTGCTTATTCAGGTAAGAATGTAAAAATCTGTGCTTCACACGCTGGCTTAACCCTAGGTGAAGACGGAGCTACACACCAGATTTTGGAAGATATCGGATTAATGAAGATGTTGCCAGGAATGACTGTGATCAATCCATGTGATTACAACCAAACAAAGGCAGCTACAGTTGCGTTAGTAGACCATGAAGGTCCTGTATATTTACGTTTTGGTCGTCCAGTAGTTCCTAACTTCACTCCTGCGGATCAAAAATTTGAGATTGGCAAGGCAGTTATGTTAAACGAAGGAACAGATGTAACGATTATTGCTACAGGCCACTTGGTTTGGGAAGCGATCCAAGCGGGTGAGGAATTGGAGAAATTAGGCATCAGTGCTGAAATCATCAATATCCACACGATTAAACCATTGGATGAAGAAGCTGTATTAAAGTCAGTTACGAAGACAGGTTGTGTTGTTACCGCAGAGGAGCACAATCGTTTAGGTGGACTTGGCGACAGTGTGGCCCAATTATTGGCACAGAAATTACCTACTCCACAAGAGTATGTTGCAGTAAACGATAGCTTTGGCGAATCAGGTACTCCAGCACAATTGATGGAGAAATACGGATTAAATGCTGCAAACATTGTAAATGCAGTACGTAAAGTAATTACAAGAAAATAACAATCTATGGAAGATTCCCTGATAATAGCCAAGTTTGCGGATGAAAAGACTCGAGAAGAGGCATTCCGTTTACTGCTAAAAAAATATCAGCAAAAGATTTATTGGCATGTCAGACGAATGGTCATAGACCATGACGATGCTGATGATGTTGTACAAGATATATTTATCAAAGTATGGCGTAATCTTGAGAAATTCAGGGAAGATTCTCAATTGTACACTTGGTTATACCGCATTGCTACCAATGAGTGTATTACCTTTTTGAACAAGAAAAAACAAAAGCAGAGTGTTTCATTGGATGATGAAAACTCTGCTTATTTAGCAGATTCATTGGCTGACGGCGCCTATTTCAATGGTGACAAGGCACAGATGAAGCTACAACAGGCCTTATTAACCTTGCCTGATAAACAGCGTTTGGTTTTTAACATGAAGTATTTCGAGGATATGAAATACGAGGAAATATCCGAAGTGTTAGGAACAAGCGTAGGAGCATTAAAGGCTTCATACCATTTAGCAGTTAAAAAAATAGAGAACTTTTTTGCCTCAAACGATTAAACCTTTTGCCGCAAAAACCATCTATTATGGTACTATGAAAGAAAATAACACATATTACGAAAATTTAGGAGACAACCAACTACCTAACTCGTTGCGTGTCAACCCTTTCATTGTACCTGAAAATTACTTTGAAAAGCTAACCGAAAGAAGTTTATTCTTCGCTAAACTTGATCAGATTTCAGACACAGGAAAAGTAGGATTGAGCACCCCTCGTGGATTCTTTGAACAACAAGAATCGCAACTATTAGGTCAGATAAAGATTGACCAGTATAGAGACGTTGCTGCCTTCAATGTTCCTGAGGGTTATTTTGATCAAATGAGCGAGCAAATCCTTTCCCAAGTTCATATTGAAGAGGTGAAAACGATGGAAGAGAATGATGTTCCGGCTGGTTACTTTGATAACTTGACTGCTCGGATTCTAAACAGAATTGAAGAAGAAGAGTTAACCCTAGAAATAGCAGAACCTGGATTTACAGTTCCTGAAGGTTATTTTGAAGCGGCAGATGATCAAATCATGGCTTCGATCTATACGGAGGAATTGAAGGCACAGGTAGCGACAGAAGGATTTGAAGTACCTGCGGGATATTTTGATCAGATGTCAAATGCTATTCTTGACAAAGTACAGGACAAGAAGGTTATTCAAATGCCTTCACGTAATGAGTCTGAAACTTCAGTATCTGGGAAGAAGAGAAAAGTCTTTACTTGGTTGACATCCGCTGCGGCTGCATGCGTTGCTGCAATAGTTGCTGTATCTGTATATAATGCAGATCAGAATCAACCAATGAAAACGGAAATGATGTCGTTGAATGAAATCCCTGAGGATGAAATTATCAACTACCTTTCCAATTACAGCGATGCTTCTGATCTAGAATACTATGCTGAGTATATCTATCAACCAGAAGAGTCAAAAGAGGTGGGATCTGGGATTGATAAGGAAGTTTTAGAAGATTACTTAAATTATAATTTATAATGATTCGTTTAAAACATATTATTTCAACAATTTGTTTGATTTGTATAGCTTGTTTTGTTGCGAATGGACAGTCACGTCAGGAAAGGTTTGATGCTATTGAACGCCAAAAGGCTGCTTATATTTCTAAACAATTACGGTTAACACCAGTGGAAGCACAACAGTTCTTTCCCTTATACAATATGTATTCGAAAGAAATCAGGAGTGTGAAATCAAAGAAATCGCAAGGACATCAGAATTCTAAATCCCAAGGAAATTCCTTTCGATCAAATAATGATGTTATTGAATTTGATGCACAAGAGGTCGACATAAAGAAGAAATATCGGGCGAAGTTTGCTGATGTCGTCGGGCAAGCCCGAGCATCACAGTTCTTTGCCGTAGAACAGGAATTTATAGAACTGCTCTACAAAGAACTCAACAGTAGAAGACATTAAGAAAGAAGCTCTCCATTTAGAGCTTCTTTTTTTTTGATGTGCCTAAACTATTTTCCAATAGGATAAGTTATAGGTTTGTAGGCTTTATACCTATCTTTGCAACATCATGATAAGTAATAGAGAACTCTTCCTAAAAAACACTGCCCAAACTTCAGATTCACCAAGGTTATTAGAAATTGATCGTGCTGAAGGAGTTTATCTATATGGGCCAAACGGAGAGAAATATATTGATTTGGTTTCTGGTTTCAATGTGAGCAACATTGGCCATAGACATCCACAAGTATTAAAAGCCATTCAAGAACAATTAGATCGCTTCATGCACGTGACAGTGTATGGCGAATTTGTTCAAGCACCGCAGGTACAGTTAGCAACAGAACTTCTAGAAGTTCTTCCAGAAAGCTTTCAATCGGTTTATTTCACCAATTCTGGTGCTGAAGCTGTTGAAGGATCGATGAAGGTCGCCAAGAAATTTACAGGTCGCAGGGAAATCATCGCTGCCAAGCAAGCCTACCATGGCAGTACCCAAGGAGCATTAAGTTTAATTGGAAATGATGAATACCGGGAAGCTTATGCTCCCCTATTGCCTGAGGTTTCATTTATAGAATATAATAGCCCTACTGACCTGGATAAGATTACGGATAAAACCGCAGCAGTCATAGTGGAAGCAATCCAAGGTGAAGCAGGCGTTCGAGTTCCAAGCAAGGAATACATGCAGGCCTTACGCCAGAAATGTACTGAAACTGGTGCTCTATTGATATTTGATGAAATCCAAACAGGATTTGGCAGAACAGGAAAACTTTTTGCTTTTGAGCACTTCGGAATTATTCCAGATATTTTAATGTTAGCTAAAGGTATAGGTGGTGGAATGCCATTAGGTGCCTTTGTTGCTCCAAAAGAAATGATGGATGTTATCAAATCTAACCCCATGCTTGGGCATATTACCACCTTTGGTGGACATCCTGTAAGTTGTGCAGCTGCTCGCGCCTCATTAAAAGTCATTCGAGATGAGAAATTAGTTGAGGATGTGAATCGGAAAGCGAATTTGTTCAGAGCAGAACTCAATATTCCGCAGATAAGAGAAATCCGTGGCTTGGGATTAATGATGTGTCTTCAATTGGAGAACTTTGACCAAGTGTATCAAGTCAGTAATTATTGTGCAAGTCAGGGATTAATTATTGACTGGTATCTGCACTGTGAAACTGCTCTAAGAGTAGCTCCACCGCTGACCATAAGTGATGAGGAAATTATACATTCCTGCAAAATAATTAGGGAAGGGATTGAAAAATTCTGTTAGAATAGGTAAATTGCTTTAACACAATCAACCTAGTTATTATAAACAATGGAAAACAGAAGAGACTTTTTAAAGAAGAGCTTGTTGACTTTGGGAGCAGCCGGCTTAGGGACTTCATTAGCCAATGCTATTGATTTTTCAACCGGTGCTAAAGCAAAATTAACGATCAATAAAGGGGATGTCATCTTATTTCAAGGCGACTCCATTACAGATGCTGGTCGTAATAGAGAGAACCTAAAGCCAAATGATGGCAATGCCTTCGGAAACGGCTATGCATTCATGGCAGCAAGTACTTTGTTAAATAAATATGCAGATAAGGATATCAAGGTTTATAACCGCGGTATCAGTGGTAACCGAGTTCCTGACTTAATCAATCGTTGGCAAACTGATGCTTTGGATCTAAAGCCTAATATCCTAAGTATTATGATTGGGGTAAATGATTTTTGGAGAACAATGGATAGCGGTGCGAAAAACTCACCTGAGCAATACAAAGCTCAATACAAAGAGTTACTTGATAAAACAAAAGCTGCCCTTCCAGATGTTAAGTTGATTATCATTGAACCATTCGGTGTTAAAAATGTAAAACATGTAACGGATGCATGGTATCCTGAATTTCCAAAATATTTGAATGCCGCTAAAGAAATTGCTCAGGAATATGGGGCTATATTCTTACCATATCAAACGATCTTCGATCAAGGATTAAAAAGAAATAAAGATGGTGGCTATTGGACAACAGATGGAGTTCACACCACAATGGCAGGTGCCAACCTTATGGCAGAAGCCTGGTTGAATCTGATAAAATAATAAACAAACAAAACCGCCTCAGAAAAACTGAGGCGGTTTTGTTTGTTTATTAGATATGAGAAGTGAGATGTGAGTATTGTGATATTAAACGGGTTAAATTATCGCCAGAAATTTCTCAAATCAAAAATAAACTTATGTGTTTTTTGTTTACTAGATATGAGAAGTGAGATGTGAGTATTGTGATATTAAACGGGTTAATTTTTCACCGGAAATTTCTCAAATCAAAAATAAACTGAAGTGTTTTTTTGTTTACTAGATATGAGAAGTGAGATGTGAGAATTGTGATATTAAACGGGTTAATTTTTCACCGGAAATTTCTCAAATCTCAAATCTAATATCTCACATCTAAATTCTATTTAAATCAGACTACTCTGACCAATAATCCTTTCAAGTATTCACCTTCAGGGAAAGAAGCTCGAACGGGATGATCTTCGGGTTGGCAGTATTGATAGATAAACTGAATTTCTTTTCCGGCATCCAATGCAGCCCAGGCAATCACTTGTTTAAAAGTTTCAATATCCATGGCTCCAGAACAGGAGAATGTTGCTAACAGTCCTCCGCTGTTGAGAAGCATTAATCCACGGCGGTTTAAATCTTTATACGCTCGAGAAGCTTTTTCTAGGGTTGCTCTTGATGGAGCATATTTTGGTGGATCCAGGACGATTAGGTCAAACTTCTCACCTTTTTCACCCAGCTCTCTCAAATACTTATTGACATCCGATTGCACTGCAATATGTTTGCTGCTATCGAAGCCATTATTCTTCACATTGTTTTTAAGGGTTTCAATCGCCAAAGCAGAACTATCTACGGAGGTCACAGAAGATGCGCCCTCATGGAATGCATTCAATGTAAATCCTCCGGAATAACAGAAACAATCCAATACCGATTTTCCTTTGGCATATTTTGCTGTAATGGCTCTATTTTCTCTTTGATCACAATAGAATCCCGACTTCTGTCCTTCGGCGATATTAACCTGATAATGTATTCCATTCTCGATGACATCCACAAAGTCAGGCGGCATAATTCCGAATAATTTTCCATTGGTATCCGGCAAGCCTTCATATTCACGAGACTTTAAATCACTACGTTCATAAATTCCTTGTGGTTGTAATAACTGCACTAACTGATCTACAATTATATCCTTCACTCTTTCGATACCCGCAGAATGCACCTGAACAGAGATAAAGTTAGCATATTTATCGGCGATTAAGCCAGGCAGGAAATCAGCTTCAGCGAAAATCAAACGGACCGTATTATTTTGCTCATTCAAGAGGAAGTTACGGTTATTAACGGCCTTGGTTACACGATTTCGCCACCATTGCTCATTAATTTCATTTCTAGGATCCCATTCCAATAGACGGACAGCAACCCTAGAGTTTCCGTTATAAATTCCGTAGGCAATAAACTCATCTTCTATATTAAAAACAGAAACGATATCTCCATTTTGCGGTTTCCCCAGGGCAGCTGAGATTGCACCGGAAAAGACCCATGGATGTAATTGCCAAGCGGCTTTATCCTTTCCTTTGTTCAGGATTATTTTATTCATGACTGCAAAAATAAATAGAATTGAAAGAAATTAATTCATCATGGAATAAAAAACTTTGAATAATATCCTTCTTTTCTTGATTTTACTTCTACACTTTTCTTAATGTTGGATCATTTATTCTTTTTCAATAATTATTTTCATTAAATTCATATAACCATCTAATAAACAACTTATGAAACTTTTCACTACCGTAGTCCTCTTTATTGCGGTTCTTCAATCCGTAGTGGCCCAAGAGATAAGCATCAAAGGAAGCATCAATAATCTTGACGATAGTATTCAGTATATCCACCTATCAAGTTTTAATGGTTTTCAAGTTCACAAATTGGAAAACAATACTTTTGAATTTAAGATACCTGGTGAATTGCCTAAGGATCAAGTTAACCATGCTTTCATTGTACTGAGCAAAAATGAATATAAGGATTCAGAGAGTTTGCAGACTGCTCTCAACGAACGAAAAGTTTTGAAAATGAGCAAGGATCCGATTCGGTTTATAGTAGATGCTGAGCAGATGATTCTTGAAGTTGACGGAAAAGAAAAAACTGCATTCATTGAAGGAAGTGAACTCAATAAGCAAAACTCAGAATTAAATGCAGCGAAAGCTCAAGTAACCAAAAGTTGGCAGGAAGGAAAATTGTCTTTCGATGATATGGTACAACAGAATTTTTCAGAATCCTTAAAAGTCCTACAAAACTATCCAAATTCATTACTGACCATAGAGTTCCTGAACAAAGCCTATCAAGATCCATTTATGGAAACAGCACTAAAAAATCTAAAACCTCAAAATATATATGCTGCCCAAATCTTGATTGCAGAAATAAAAGAGCAAGATCTTCCAAAAGAGCGGGTGAACGAGTTATGGGAAAACTATAAAAAATTATATAAAAGCAATGATGAATTAGCTGAAATTCAATTTCCTGAAATCAAGCTAACAAGTTTAAATAATGACACCCTAAACATCAAGGATCTCTATAAGCAAGCTGACTATATTGTCGTAGATATCTGGGCGACTTGGTGTGGGCCATGCCTCAAAGAACATCCAGAATATGAAAGGATTGCAGGTAAAAGCAAAAAGAACGTTAAATTTATTGGGCTTTCTATTGATGAAAAGCAAACAAATTGGACAAATCACTTAAAAGATCATCCAAAGAAGTATGAAAATTATTGGGTAGATAAAGAGGAAATTAAAGTGATGCATGATACTTTGGGAATTCAAAGTTATCCAACTTATCTGATCATCAACACAAAGACTGGGAATCTCGTTCAAATGAAGTTTCCTATTGGAAGGCTGGAAGAATTCCTAGCAACATTGGATTAAAATTCTCAGATAATAAAAAAGGATCAAATACGATTTTACTCGTATTGATCCTTTTTTTATTTATAGTAGTTTTTAATTGTTCTCAATCAAATAAGCTTTGAAAGCGTTGTAATCAACTTTTAATTCTTCAGCTAACTTTGGTTTGCCTTGGAGCTTCTCTGCTCCTGCTGGAAGTTTCACTTCTTTATAAACTTCCTCTGAAATCGCTTCTGGGAATTTGCATGGATGTGCCGTGGATAGGAACACTGAGGCATATTCACCAGGATGGTCTTTTCTGTAAGCTTTGGAGGCAAGATATGCAATTGATGTATGAGGACAAGCCACATATTTGAACTGCTCATACAGCTCATCCATTCCCTTTTTCGTTTCTTCATCATTGTAGGTGTATGAACTGATCATTCCCTGCAATTCGGAAAGGTTATTATGGAAAAGGTCTTGAATCCGCACCCAGTTGCTTGGGTTTCCAACATCCATTGCATTTGCCAGAGTTTGTACAGAAGCCTTAGGCTCATACAGTCCTGAATTTAAGAAACGTGGTACCGTATCATTAACATTGGTTCCAGCGACAAAATGCGAAACGGGCAAGCCCATTTTATAAGCTAATAAGCCCGCACCAATATTTCCAAAGTTTCCACTTGGCACAGTGAATACGACTTCATTCATTCCTTGCGATTTCAATTGAGCATAGGCCCAGAAGTAATAGAAGGTCTGCGGTATTAATCTTGCGATATTGATTGAATTTGCAGAGGTTAATCTCAATTTCTGATTCAAATCAGGATCGTTGAATGCTTGTTTGACCAAAGCTTGGCAATCATCAAACGTTCCTTCCACTTCCAAGGCTCTGATGTTTTGTCCATTAGTAGTCAATTGTTCTTCCTGAACCTTGGATACTTTACCTTTAGGGTATAGGATTGTCACTCTCGTGCCTTCAACGCCAAGGAAACCTAAGGCCACCGCCCCACCAGTATCACCTGAAGTAGCCACCAAAACATCTAATAACTGATCGCCTTGTTTCGAGAAATAGCCCATAACCCGGCTCATAAATCTTGCACCGAAATCCTTAAATGCATAGGAAGGTCCATGGAAAAGTTCTAAAACTGCAGTTTCAGGACTAAGGAATCTCAATGGTGCATCAAAATTAATCGCATCCTCGATGATAGCTTTCAGGTCTTTCTCAGGGATATCGTCGCCAATAATGGCATTCGCAATTTGGAAAGCAATTTCCTGAAATGAATATTGCTGAATATTTTTTATGAAATATGGATCTAAAGAGGGGATATTTTCAGGCATATAAAGTCCTTTGTCCTGAGGCAGAGAATTGAAAACGGCCTCTTGGAAGGATACTCTTAGATTTTTATTGTTTGTACTATAAAATTGCATGGTAATAAGTTTAGATTTAAGAAAGAATTTTTGGTCCTTCAGCGTTTACAGCAGATACAAACTGTAAACTTTCAATTCCATTCGCTGTTAAATGTTCCTGAATACGGTTCACTGCCAATTGCGCAGCCTCAGCACCTTTGCTGATTGCAACTACAGATGGTCCCGATCCGGAGATACCAAAGCTCAAAGCTCCAGCTTCCATAGCGATTCGTTTCATTTCATAGAATTCCGGGATCAATATTGCTCTGGTTGGTTCAATCAACACATCGTGCATGCTTCGACCAATTAGATCATAATCACTTCTATATAAGCCCGCAACCAATCCTGCGATATTTCCCCATTGATTGACAGCATCTTTTAATGATACTTTCTCTTTGATCAACTGCCTGGCATCCCTTGTCGGAACATCCACTTGCGGAAACACGATTCCGGCAACTAAATCTTCAGGAACGGGCAAACTGATGATATCCAAAGGTTCGTATCCACGAATCAAGGTGATACCACCCATCAATGCCGGAGCGACATTATCAGCATGTCCATGGCCACAAGCCAATCTTTCTCCTTCCACACAAAATGGCATAAGTTCGTTTTTGGTCAATGGGTTTCCTAGCAAAGCATTGATGGCAAATAATCCGGCAACCGTACTCGCGGAACTGGAACCTAATCCACTACCAATTGGCATGTGTTTGATTAAATCGATTTCAACTCCTATTTCATTTTCAATCCCTAGGTGATTCAAAAGCATTTTTACACAAGCACTCACTGTATTTTTATCAGGATCTAATGGCAAACGGCCATCGTCTCCTTTGATCGAGCGGATTCTAACCCCTACCTCTTCCACCTGATGCATGAATACCTCATCGCCAGGTTTTTCAACTGCAAAACCCAAAATATCGAAGCCACAAATCATATTTGCCACTGTTGCAGGTGCAAAAACTCGTACTTCTTTTAACCAGTTATCTGGATTCAATGTATTTTCCTTTTTTATTAATTGTTCAGGATTTGACATGTTCTTAGTTTTTATGATTTTGAATTATGCACCTACGTTGACTAAATCGGCAAATACACCAGCTGCTGTCACCTCTGCTCCTGCGCCAGGTCCTTTCACCACCAATGGTCTTTCCTTATAACGTTCTGTAGTAAATGAGATAATATTGTCACTACCAGATAGGGCATAAAAAGGATGACTCTCATCGACCATCTGTAAGCTGATGGCAACTTTACCATTCTCCAGGGTTCCGATATAACGAATTACCTTTCCTTGCTGCTCTGCTTCTTGCTTGATGTTATTGAAGAAATCATCCGCTTTCAACAATTCTGCATAGAACTCATCCACAGAAGAAGCTTTCAAGCAACTCTCAGGGAGGATATTTCCTAACTGTACATCCGAAGACTCAATTGGATAACCAGCATCACGACCCAGAATCAACATCTTTCTCATGAAATCAATTCCACCAAGGTCATCACGTGGGTCCGGTTCAGTGTATCCCAGTTCCTGTGCTTTTTTCACCACATCGTAGAAGGATGCATCCCCTTTAAAGTTATTAAAGATATAAGAGATTGTTCCTGAAAGAATTGCTTCAATTTTCAATAATTGGTCACCACTCATCATCAGGTCTTTCAAGACACGAACGATCGGTAAGCCTGCACCAACATTAGTTTCATAGAAGAAATCAACGCCATGTTTGCGGGCTGTTTCATGGAGTAATTTGTATTGTGCATATTCTCCAGAATTGGCGATCTTATTACAGGTTACAACTGAAATATTGGATTTAAATATATTCTCATAATAAGTTGCCGGGAGCTTGCTTGCTGTATTATCGATAAATATGCAGTTAGGCAAGTTCATTTCCTGCATTTTTGAGATAAAGGTTGCTAAGTCAGCTACCTCTCCATTTGCATCCATTTCTGCTTGCCAGTTGCCTAAATCAACCCCATCAGCATTGAAATACATGCGTCTAGAATTTGAAATACCCACAACTTTAATCTCAACATCATTTTGATCTTCAAGGAAGGAATGTTGTTTATGTAATTGACTGAACAAGGTAGAGCCAATATTTCCAGTCCCTATATTAAATACATGCAGCGTCTTTTTCAACTCTGCGAAGAAAGCATCATGCACTGCGTTTAGAGCTTTTGATAAATCTTCCTTATTGATAATAACAGAGATATTAAATTCAGAGGAGCCCTGAGCTATTGCACGGACATTGATACCATTTCTACCTAAAGCATGAAATAATTTACCTGACATCCCTGGAGTACGCTTCATATTCTCTCCTACGATTGCCAAGATGGATAAGTTATCCTCCACCACAGGCATAGCGAGTTTATTAGCCAGTAGCTCCAATTCAAACTCATTCTGGATTAGATTAACTGCTTTTTGAGAATCACTTGGATTTACCGCAAAGGTGATGCTATGTTCAGAGGAAGACTGCGTAATCAAGATCACATTGATCTGCTCTCTCGCCAACAAGGTAAATAACCTACCGCTGAAGCCTGATTTACCAACCATTCCACTACCTGTCAGATTGATAACTGAAACATCAGAGATAGAAGATATCCCCTTGATTGGAAATGCTGCCTTTCCTGTTTCAAATTGAATAACCGTTCCTGGAAACTTTGGTTGGAAGGTATTACGGATAACAATTGGGATTTTCTTCATGAAGGCTGGAACCATTGTCGGAGGATAAATCACCTTCGCCCCAAAATAGGATAGTTCCATTGCCTCTGTATAAGATAAAACTGGCAATGAGAATGCTTTTTTAACAATACGAGGATCCGCAGTCAACATTCCATTTACGTCAGTCCATATTTCGATGGCGGAAGCATTGAGCACCGAACCGAAAATAGCCGCTGTATAGTCTGATCCCCCACGGCCTAATGTTGTAATTCTACCTTTCTCATTCGAACCGATAAATCCAGTTACAAATAGGAGTTTATCAGCATGGGTTTGAGCAAGGGCTTGAATTAATTGAGTTGTTAAGGGTTCATTTAGATGAGCATTTCCAAAGTTGGAGTCTGTTTTTACATAATGCGAAGCATTAATATATTCAGCTTCAGGAACTTCTTGTTCCATGATTTTAGCAACCAAATAATTACTGCAACGCTCGCCATAGGAAATGATCAGGTCTTTGCTTTGATTGCTTAACTCTTTGAGAGCTGCTACACCTTGTAAAAGATCTTCAAGTTCATTGACCAATAATTTAAGTCTGGTCAATACTGGGTTTTGGAATTTTACAGCGATTAATTTCTTAACGACTTCAAAATGTTTTTCTTCCAACACCTTCAGATCCTCTATGAAGGACTTGCCTTCAGAAGCATCTTCGGCCATTTTTGTCAATAGGTTGGTGATTCCTGACATGGCTGATAAAACAACCAATGGTTTTTCTCCGGCTTCGAAGGATTCTTTAACGATTGCCAATACGGCTTTGATACTTTCTACGGAACCTACGGATGTTCCGCCAAATTTTAGGATTTTCATGCTTTAGTTGCTCTGATTATTTACTGTTTTGTTTGTTTTAAAAATAAAAAAAGCCCTCCTCAAAATGAGGAAGGCTTCTAATATCTGTACTATTTACTATACAATAGAGTCACTTCCTCCTGGCTTCTCCCCCGGTGGTAATGATAATTGTAATAATAATAGATGCGTTTAACATTAATTTTGCTTTTGTTTTTCCAAATATATTATTAAATTTTAGATAATCAGATAGTTTTATTAAAAAAATTAAAAAAAACATTAAAACAGGTGATTTATTAGAATAGGGCAAGTTTTTGAGCGTTTTTCGATAAATAGAATGTTGAACATCGAAAAAATGCAAATGTTAAAAGTGTTAAAACTTTGTTAAATTTCTTTAAGAATGTTTTGATTTCTATACAGTATGTATTAGATTTGCTTCAGCTCGTTTGAAAAATTACAAAAAAATGAAGATTTCAGAGAGCTTATGGTTGTATAAATTAGCGATTTAATGAAAACAAAGAAACTAGTGGCAGTGATGCTATTCATAGGCTTATGTCTATTCTCGCAGGCTCAAACCAGCCAAAAATCCTCCGACCCTGATAACCTAGCAAAAGAATACTTCTCTCAAATAATGGGCGTTGCATCAAACGCTACTACGAACACAAAACTTTATCAATTTGTTTACGAATGGTTAGGAACTCCATACCGTTTGGGTGGTGATTCTAAAAGAGGTATTGACTGTTCAAAATTCTCTTTAGCAGTTTACGAGAATGTGTTCAACACAACAATCGGTTATAATAGCC
Organism: Sphingobacterium cellulitidis; assembly: GCA_002245855.1. Classification (GTDB taxonomy): domain Bacteria; phylum Bacteroidota; class Bacteroidia; order Sphingobacteriales; family Sphingobacteriaceae; genus Sphingobacterium; species Sphingobacterium cellulitidis. The sequence goes on from NOUX01000001.1 coordinate 211,992, forward strand.
GTAATCAGTATTCCAATGTAACTCCGGTTCGCAAGAATGATTTACAAGCGGGAGATCTAGTTTTCTTTAAAATTAGAAGTAGAAGTATTACACATGTTGGAGTTTATTTAGGAGACGATAAATTTGCACATGCCTCTTCAAGTAAAGGTGTGATGGTAAGTAACCTTAATGAAGCTTACTGGAAGAGATATTATTACAATGGTGGCCGTCCTAAATTAGAGGATAACGAGCGTATCATGACCGCTGATGCTAATCCTACTGGCAAAAGCAATCTTCACTAGATCAAACAAAAAATATAATATTAAATAAAGTCCGAAAGTCATGCTTTCGGACTTTATTTTTTAAAATTTTATTAAATTTACCCCTATCAAAAGCATTCATGTACTAATTGTATTTTACAATCTAGTCTACACATGAATTCCTTTTATAAGACACGAATAGAAAAAGCAACAATGTCATCAAAGAAAACACTTATTCTCAATAAAGAGCAGATTCACCAAAAGTCAAAGCGTATTGCTTACCAAATCATAGAAGACAATTTTGATGAATCTTCCATTGTTCTTGTTGGACTTGCGGACCGTGGTTATGTGTTTGCGGAACGCCTACAAAAGTTATTAAAGGAAATTGCTCCGGAAAAAAACTATGAGCTGATCAAAGTAACTGTTCAAAAGACAAAGCGTAGCTTGGAAGCTATTACTGATGTTCCTGTGGAAACTGCCAAGAATAAGGTAATCATTCTAATAGATGATGTTTTAAACAGCGGTAGGACCTTAGCTTACGGTTTGGGGGTCTTTCTTAACGTTCCATTAAAACGAATGCGTACAGCCGTTCTAATTGACCGTAGCCACCATCAATTCCCGGTATTCAGTGATTACTATGGATTAAAACTTTCAACGATCCTCAAAGAACATGTAGAGGTTGTTTTAGAAGAATTCGATAAACAAGAAGATGCGGCATATTTATCATAGCCGCATCTTCCATTTTTACTAGTATCTGTTTAGGTAATCCCTCGATTTTTTCTTAGCCTTTACCTTTATAAATTTTCAATTTCTGACCGATGCGAAGGTTTGACCCTCGAAGGTTATTATCTGACTTAATCTTGCCAATCGTAGCTCCACGATGTTTACCGGCAATTTCTGATAAGGTATCCCCTTTTCTTACAACATAGGTTACATAAGTTGGATTCTTTTTGGCTACAGTCTTAGCCTGACTTACAGCAGCAACCACATTTTTGGTTAACTCCTCGTCAATAGCTCTTGACACTACAATCTCACGCCCTACCATCGATGATCTCGAGGTTAAATGATTCCAAGCCATTAAGTTTTGTACACTTACACCATATTTCTTAGAAATACTCTGAAGGGTTTCTCCCTTGACTACCTGATGATTTTTATCCTCTTTCACCTCTACAGCTGCAATCGCCTTCTGAACAACTTCATCCTGCTGATTGTGCAAAGCTGCATAGATTAAAGAATCACTCATGGATTCATTCACCGGAATAACCAACCTTCTTTGTTTCTCTGGACTTGCAATCACCACATCGCGCTTGTAGCCAGGATTCAATTGTTTCAGCAATTCTGTTGAACAAGTCAAAGCAGAAGCCACCTGATTCATGTTGATGGATTTATCCAACATCAACACTTTATGATCCGATTGTAAATCATTGACCGCTGTATTCAATCCATACAATTCAGCATGGTTGAGGACATAGGTCATTGCGATAAACTTGGGAATATAATTCTGGGTTTCTTTTGGCAGATATGGCGAAAGCTCCCAATAATTAGGGCTATTCAATCCGGAACGAACTATAGCACGGCGAACGCATCCTCTCCCGCAGTTATACGAAGCAAGAGCCAATAACCAATCGTTAAATTCATCATAGGCATCTTTCAAATAACTTGAAACGGCATAGGTCGTTGAATACACATCCTTACGTTCATCAAAATTCGAATCCATGGTCAGGTTATAGACCTTTGCAGTACCATAAATAAATTGCCATGGACCTACCGCTCCTGAAGTGGAAACTGTATGCGGATTAAGGGAAGATTCAATGACAGATAAATACCGAATTTCTTGTGGCAATCCTTGCTCAGCAAAGATCTGATCGTAGATAGGGAAATAATATTCGCTCAACCCGAGTAACTTCTCCATGTAAGGTTTGTAGTTTCTGGAGATATACTTATCCAGATAGGCTTTAACGCGAGCGTTATATTCTAAGGGAACAGTTTTTTGGATTCGAGCAATACGCTGGGCGATATTGACATCTTCCTCATTAAACACCACCGAACTCCCTGCGACTTGCTTTACGGAATCGAGTAATAAAAATGTTTTCTCTTTGTCCTTTTCAATTTGGTCAATAATATTAGCCTGAAAAGTTTCGCCGAAATTATGAGGTTCGAAATGTTGTTCCTGTGTGTATCCCAATTTCATGACACACAAGCCTATTGTAACTAGGAAACTAATTTTTTTGTTCATAAGTATTTAAGTACTGTAAACTATCTGTGTTAGTTCTTCGCTTATCGTTGGCAATCTGTGCCAATTCTTTTGGTTAGCATAAAAAAAAAGTTTCACCAGATAACGAACATATCTAGTGAAACTTTATAAAATCTTTTAATGAATAGAATTAACCTTGTTTGTTAACTGTATCATTATTAGCTGTTGTATTTGTGTTGTTTTCAGCATTTGGATCATCTTTTTGGCCTTCTTTAAATTCTTTCACGCCACGTCCTAACCCACGCATTAATTCAGGAATTTTCTTTCCCCCAAATAACAATAACGCCAATACCACGATAATAATAATCTCATTGGTACCGATAAATAATAATCCTGATGTATACATATTCTACTAATTTACTAATTCTTTTCTGTTGGTATATCTAACAAATATATAGATAAAATATTTAAATCCATGTAACTATCTTGCTATCCATATTGATGGATTCATGGAGGTTGTACCGCGATAAACACTCAAATCAATGTATGAATATCCAACCTCTGGATCTGAGTCTGCAGCCCCAATTACGGTACCTGTAGAGATCTTTTGTCCCTTAGAAACAGACACTGATTTCAAGTTCGAATAAGCTGTCAAATATTCACCATGTTGAACAACAACTGCATAGGATCCAATATTGATTACTTGCAGTACTGTGCCCTCAAACACGGTTTTTACTGGCGCTCCATCGGAGGTGCGAATACGGATGTAATCATAGAAGTCACGAACTCCACGCTCTACCGTCACACTACCATAATTACGTACTACACTTCCTTGCCCTACCGGCCATGGAAGACGACCTCTATTCGAGGAGAATCCTGCCGATAACTTGGTCGCTTCAGGTGAATTATTTAACACCGCTGAACCAGTTTTCTTCTCGATTTTTTTCTCCGCTTCTGTAACAGTCGTTCCTGTCTTTTTAGCTTCCGCTTCTGCCAATCTTCTTCTACGCTCTTCCTCAGCACGTCTTGCTGCTTCTACCTCTCTGGCAATCGCAGTCTTGATCGCTGCATCTAAACGTTTCTTCTCTTGTTGCTTCTTCGTCAATTGACCACGGAAAGTACGCTCCTCCCTTGCTAATTGATTTAACTCTTGCGAGTGTGCCGCTTTATCTTTTGCAATCGTATTACGTTCAGCTTCCTGCTCTTTTAATAAGGATTGTTGCGTCTTCTTATCTCTTTCCAACTGCGCAATCTTCAACTCGATTTGCTTTTTCGTCCCTTCTATCTCCGCAACCTTAATCTTTCTGGCATCCGTAAATTGTTGAAGGTATTTAACACGCTTGAAAGCTTGATTAAAATCCTTGGAAGCAAAGATGAACATCATCTTATTATAGGAGTTCTTATTTCTAAAGGCGAAAAGGATCATTTTTTCATAATCCTGTCTCATTTTCTCCAATTCCGCTTTTAGCTTATCGACGATAGCATTATTCGAAGAAATATTTTTATTGATGATGCGTAACTCAGAGTTGATGGTACTGATTTTATTCTCCCGCAAGTCCAACTGCTTACTTAAAGCAGCGACCTCTTGCTGTGATAATAATTTCTCCTGTGTCTTAGCACTTAATATTTTTTGAAGCTCAGCGATTTCCCTATCAATTCTTTCCCTTTGTTTCTTTAATTCCAAACTACTTTGTCCGTAACTTAAACCAACAAATAGCAATAAGGAAAATATACTGAGTACAATCTTTTTAAAATCCATGAAATGTTAAATTCTTTCGCCTCTATTTTATAGAACTTCCAAAAATAAGGATATAGTTAATACGAAAATAATAAAAACATAATTTCTTTACATTATTGGCTATTCTAATTAGTTGATAGCCTTATATCTCGAAGGAATACTGAAATTCAGCTCCACCGTTTTATTAAATTCTGATTTGTTATAAAGCATATCTGAAGACACCTTCGTACCACTTCCTTCAATGTTTAACGTGAATCTCTGCGGAAAATTATGTCCATCTATCAATGCAAAATCACCATAATGGGCTTCCAGTTTATCAGATTTTCCTAATTCCATCAAATTAAAAATGGTAGGTCTGTTACTCTTATTCACTCCATAATGAAAGGTCAAACCGTCCTTCACCCCTATTACCTGAACATCCTCATCGCTGGTAGCAATCTGTAATTGATCCGTCCTCAGCATCTCTGTAGAAATATTGCCAACCAAAATATCCTGCAACATTCTGAAGGAAATTCCCGGATTGGTATACCTATATATATAGGAGAAAGGTTTAGCAATATATTCACTATGCAATCTATTGATAATCTTTACACTATCAGGCGTAATTAATACTCTTGCCGCTTCAATTCCCAATAAGGCCGTTACTGAAATCCAGATTGCCTTATCTCTTTCCATACGGATATTCAAAGTTACATTCTGAGTCTCCTCACCAACCTGTACCTTTGCCTTAGCACGCCCAGAAAAGGTAATAAAGTTCAAATTATTCAACTCATAGGTATTCAACAAGTCCTTCCCCTTCGCAGTAACTCCGGCATCAGGCTTCTTAACTGTCGATTTCTTACTGGCACATGCTGAAACCAACATGAAAACTGCCAAAATCAAACTTATTCTACTCAATATATTTCTTCTCACTGATTTTCTGTTTTAATTTTTCTTTATCTAAGGAACTTCCTTCTGACAAGGTCATTGCCTTCTCCCATTGCTTTACAGCATCTTTTGTCTTACCCAACTTGATCAAGATGTCACCATAATGATCATATAACACCCCTGAAGGCTCTGAGTTTTTAATTGACTTTTCAATCCAGGTCAATGCTTCCTGATACTTTCCTTGTTGAAATAAAACCCAAGCATAGGTATCCTGGAAAGTTCCAGAATTGGGTTCCATCTTATTGGCGCGTTTCGCATAATCCGCAGCTTTATCCAAATCTTTCTTTTGAAGAGACAAATAATAAGCTGCATTATTTAATACCGTTACGTTATTGCTATCCAATTTAATCGCTTCATCATAGGCAACTTCAGATGCCGACTCCATCTTTATTTCATGATATAAATCTCCTAAACCTCCATACACCATTGATTTCACGAAGTCATTTTCATTTCCACTCTGATCCAATGCTCTTTCAAGATATAATCTTGCATTATCGGTGTCCTTCTTCATCATGTAAGCCATACCAACAAAATAAGTGATGATTACATTTCCAGGGTTATGACTCAAAGCCTCATTTCCATCCACAATAGCCTCGTCCAATTCATTCTTGGCCAACTCCACATTGATAAGTTTTCGCCAAGCCTCTATATGCTGTGGGTTCATGCTTACAGTGGTCAGATACAGGGATTTTGCTTCGACAAGGTCCCCACGCATCCACATGATATCCCCCTTGAACATATGGCTATCAGGCATCCTTGGGTGTTTTAACACCAAGGTGTTGGCAAGATCTTGAAGTTGATCCTTACTGAATTCTTTATTATTGTTCACCAGATTCATCATGACACGGTGCTTATCAATAAAGTTGACAGCATCAGATTGAAAGGCTTTTTTAATATTATCAAATGCCTGTGAACTCTTTTTCAATGCCATATTCGCATCGGCCATATCCAGGTACAGCAAATCATCTTTCGTAGCGACCAAACCTTCTTCAAGAACCGAAACGGCATCTTTAGGTTTATTCTGATCCACGAGAATATAACTCAGCGTACTATAGACTTGTCTGATCGGCGATTTTTTCTTTCTCCAATATTGCAATAATTCATTGGCTTCACTTGGACGATCTAAGTCCATAAGGATTTCAGCCTTCAAAACATCCAACGTATCCGTTTCACCAAACTTTTCCTTGGTGATTTCATAAGTTTTTAAGGCATCTTCGGATTTTTTTGCTGCATGCTGCATCATGATTTTTTCACGATACACCTGAGGGTTATTAGGTTGTTTGATTAGGAAATCATCCAAAACCTGAATTGCAGAATTGAAATCACCCTTACTTTTATAAAGTTCTAAAAGGTGATTATTATAGATTACATTCTCTGGAGATATTTTCACAGCCTCTTGAGCTGCAGGCAAGGCCACATCAAAGTTTCTGGCTTGGGCATATAATAAGGACTTAGCATAGTAAACTTCTGCGCCATTCGGGTATTTCTGCAGAGTTTCTTCTATACTCTGTAAAGCATTGGCCAAATCACCACTCTTCAACTTGGATTCTATGGAGGCTAACTGCTCCTTATATCCTTTATCTTCTTTCAAATCTTGCGCAAACAACACTTGTCCCGCCATCAGCAATATTCCCAGAACCAGGGGTTTGCACCATTGTGATCTTCTCATCTAATTTACTTTAATTATCCACCCTATATCATGCTTAGCGCTCGGTCTAAGGCAATTCAAGGTAATAAATTAATTTTAAAGAGCACAAAAATGCAGAAAAGTTTAATCCGTATTACCTTAAATTATGTTAATAGTTTAACCATTAACAAAAATATCCTTTCGTAATTGACTCAAATTTTAAATAGATAAGTCCGAAATAACATCAAAAAATACCTGTTAATACCCAGGTTACTCTAAAATATAAAGGGTTGATTAAGAAGAAATACGGATTTACTTTCAAGGATCTTGGGGTTTGAAAAAACAATAGTGCATTGATATCAAAACAAAAAGTAAAATTGGCTTTGAGAATTAAATTAAAATATTGTACCTTTGCAGACCTCTTTGTAGTGATTACAAAAGGATTAAAACATTATTAATTAATTAAATAAAAGCAAGTGAATACGTTAAGTTACAAAACTGTCTCTGCTAACAAGAACACCGTTAACAAGGAATGGATCGTTGTTGACGCTGAAGGCGAGATTTTGGGGCGCTTGGCAAGCGAGATTGCGAAAGTGATTCGTGGAAAGCACAAGCCTTCATTCACCCCACACGTAGACTGTGGAGATAACGTAATTGTTATCAACGCAGACAAAATTAGATTGACTGGAAACAAATTAGGCGACAAAGTATATGTTCGCTACACAGGCTACCCAGGTGGTCAACGTTTCGTTTCTCCAAAAGAGTTAATGGCTAAACACCCTGAGCGCATCATAGAGAAAGCTGTTCGCGGGATGTTGCCTAAGAACCGTTTAGGACGTCAATTATTTAAAAACCTTTATGTTTATGCAGGTACAGAGCACAAACATGAGGCGCAGAATCCAAAACCAGTTAAATTTTAAGGAGAACGACTATGTCAACAACTAACACTTCAGGAAGAAGAAAAACTGCTGTTGCCCGCATCTACTTAACAGCTGGCAATGGAAATATTACCGTGAATGGTAAAGATTACAAGGAATATTTTCCGACATTACCTTTGCAATACATCGTTACTCAATCTTTATTGGTAGCTGATTCTCTTGCAAATTTTGACATCAATGTTAACGTTCAAGGTGGTGGAGTTAAAGGACAAGCAGAAGCAGTTCGTTTAGCGATTGCTAAAGCTTTAGTAGAGCTTAACCCAGAAGTTAAACCTGCTTTACGTTCTAAAGGTTTGATGACACGTGATGACCGTATGGTTGAGCGTAAGAAACCAGGACGTCGTAAAGCACGTAGAAGATTCCAATTCAGTAAACGTTAATATAAGGAGGATCAAAAAATGGCAAGAACAACATATCAAGAATTATTGGATGCAGGTGTTCACTTTGGTCACCTTACTCGTAAGTGGGATCCGAAGATGGCTAAGTACATTTTCATGGAACGCAATGGTATCCACATCATCGACTTGAACAAAACTCTTACTAAATTAGAAGAGGCAGCTTCAGCGATTAAACAAATCGTGAAATCAGGTCGTAAAGTTTTATTCGTAGCTACAAAGAAACAAGCGAAAGAAATCGTGGCAGAACAAGCAAAAGCAGTAAACATGCCTTTCGTTACGGAACGTTGGTTAGGTGGTATGCTTACGAACTTTGCAACAGTACGTAAATCAATCAAAAAAATGTCAAACATCGATAAAATGCAAAAAGATGGCACTTACGATGTATTGTCGAAAAAAGAAAAATTGATGATTCAACGTGAGCGTATTAAGTTAGAAAACCTTTTAGGTGGTATTGCTGACTTAAACCGTTTGCCTGCTGCGTTATTTATTATCGACGTTAAGAAAGAGCATATTGCAGTTGCAGAAGCGATGAAATTAAACATCCCTACTTTTGCAATGGTGGATACAAACTCTGACCCTACTAACATCGACTTCCCAATCCCTGCAAACGATGATGCTACTAAATCAATTAGCTTAATTGCTAGTGTAATTGGTAAAGCGATTATCGAAGGATTAGAAGAGCGCAAGCGCGATAAAGAAGAGGATGCGGAAAAAGAAGCTGCTGCTGCTAAAGCTGCAGTAGACAATGGTGAAGCTACTGAAGCTACTCCAGGAAAACGCACTCGTAAAGCGAAAGACGTAGAATAATCTTATTCTATTACATAAGCCGGATAGACAAGTGTTGGTTTCTGGAAGATCTGCTTCCTTTTACCGCTCCTGTCTTTCCGGTTTTTTGCTAATAAGCAAAAACCTATTCAATATTAAAAAGTTAACATTCTGTTCATTTAAAAACAAAGAATGGTTAACACATCAATTGTAATTTTAACAAAAAATATACTATGTCAGTACAAATTTCTGCATCAGATGTAAACAAATTGCGTCAACAAACTGGCGCTGGTATGATGGACTGTAAAAAAGCATTAGTGGAAGCTAATGGTGATTTCGAAGCTGCTGTTGACTACCTACGTAAAAAAGGTGCTAAAGTTGCTGCTAGCCGTCAAGACCGCGACTCAAACGAAGGAGTAATCATTGCTAAAGCTGCTGCTGATGGCAAATCAGGTATCGTAGTAGAAGTAAACTGCGAAACTGACTTCGTAGCTAAAAACGCTGATTTCGTTGCATTTGCTGAATCAGTAGCTGACGCTGCATTAGCGAACAGCCCTGCTTCTCTAGAAGATCTTAAAGCATTAGAAATCGGTGGATCTAAAATCGCTGACTTATTAATCGAGCAAACTGGTAAAATCGGTGAGAAAATCGACGTTTCTAAATTCGAAACTGTTGCTGCTGATAAAGTTGTTGCTTATATCCACGGTAACTACCGTTTAGGTGTGTTAGTAGGTCTTTCTGCTGATGCTGACGGAGTTGAAGAAGCTGGAAAAGATGTAGCTATGCAAATCGCTGCTATGAACCCGGTTGCTATCGATAAAGACGGTGTAGATACTAAAACTATCGAACGCGAACTTGAAATCGCTAAAGAACAAATCCGTGCTGAAGGTAAACCAGAAGAAATGGTAGAAAAAATTGCTCAAGGTAAATTGAACAAATTCTACAAAGAAAATACTTTATTGAACCAAGAATTCGTGAAAGATTCTTCAAAATCTATCGCTCAATTCTTAGACTCAGTTGCTAAAGGATTAACTGTAACTGCTTTCAAACGTGTACAATTAGGCGCGTAAGCATTTCACATAAAACAAAAAGCCCATCTTTTCTTAAAGATGGGCTTTTTTGTTTTATGTGGGATATGGGATTAGATATTAGATGTGAGATTTGAGATTTGAGATATTAAATTTCCAATCTCAAATCTCACATCTAACTTCTAACATCTCTCTTCTTTAAAAACCCTATTTCCCCCTTACTATCTCAAATCTCACATCTCTATTCTCACATCTCTCTTCTTTAAAAACTCTATTTCCCCCTTACTATCTCAAATCTCACATCTAACTTCTCACATCTCTCTTCTTTAAAAACCCTATTCCCCCTTTCTATCTCAAATCTCACATCTAACTTCTCACATCTATTTCTTAAATTGCTATAGATTTCCGCGAATATGAGAACGAAGCAGATAAACAACAACTCCATCAACCAGATCATGCTAATTTTAATTATCATTCTGGTCTGTATTTTAATTTTCAAGAACCTTTACTACTATCTACCTGGCTTTCTTGGTGCTATCACTTTATATGTACTTTTCCGTAACAGTTATTTCAAGCTAACTGAAAAGAGAAAATGGAATAAGATTTTGACTAGCCTCTTGTTTATTCTGATTTCCATCGTCTTTATTGTTTTGCCTATTTGGGCCTTGGTGGATTACTTGGTTCCGCAAATAACCAGTTTTTTAAATAATACCGATAAAATTGTATCTCAGTTTAATCTCCTCAAGGAATACATGGCCGATAAGCCTTTCTTAAAGGATATAGACATGTCGGATGAGGCCCTATTAGCGATGTTGCAAAGGTTTACCAAATATGTACCAAGCATATTAAACTCTGTAGCAGAAGTAATGATCAATATAATTGTCGCCTTATTCGTATTGTATTTCATGCAAGTTTATGGCAGACAGATGGAAAAATATATCGCCAGTGGAGTTCCCTTCTCGCCAAAAAGTAAACAAGAACTATGGAAAGAATTTGATTCAATGGTTCGTTCCAATGCTATCGGAATTCCAATTCTAGGATTCTTCCAAGGGTTGGTTGCTGTATTAGGTTACTGGATCTTCGGCGTTGAAAACTTTATTTTAATGGGAATGCTCACCGGCATTGCATCCATTGTTCCCGTTTTAGGTACCATGACTATCTATGTGCCACTCGGCATAATTACCCTTGCTGGGGGCGAAACTGCAAATGGAATTGGAATTCTATTGTATGGTTTCATATTAATTGGAAGTATTGATAATATCCTTCGTTTCACTATCCTAAAAACCTTAGGAAATGTCCCTCCTCTAATTACCGTATTTGGTGTTCTCCTCGGATTAAAACTTTTTGGGATGTTAGGTTTGATTTTCGGCCCTCTGATTCTATCATCTGTTGGCGTATTAATCAAAGTATATTCTAATGAATTTGGGAAGGGAGATTCGATAATTTTAGCAGGAGACCCATACGACAAAAAGGAATAACCTATTTTTTGAGAATACTTCAATGATTGTGTAATTCCATATCGGCATTATTATGGGCTTGCAAGAGAAACTAAATCAAAATTTTATCAAAAGATTGTAAGCTTTTCACAGGTCTTTCCTATTAAAGTCATAATCAGCTTTTTGGATGACCATCATCACATAATCGCAGCTCATTTCTTTGTATCTTAATTAAAACTTAATACGAGAACAAGATGAAACAACTAAATGACAAAGTGGCTATCGTGACTGGAGGTGCTTCCGGGATAGGCAAAGCAATCGTTGAACTTTTTGTAAAAGAAGGCGCAAAAGTAGTTGTAGCGGATTTAAACGAAAAGTTAGGCAATGACTTGATCAACAACCACGGCGAAGGAAATCTAATCTTTGTAAAAGCAGATGCATCTTCCGCCGAGGATAATAAAAAAATTGTGGAGGCAGCAATAGAGAATTTTGGAGCACTACATATCGCCGTTAATAATGCGGGTATTGGTGGTGAGTCCAATCCGGTAGCTGATCTGTCCATTGAAGCTTGGAAAAAAGTAATCGACATCAACTTAAATGGTGTTTTCTATGGCATGCATTACCAGCTGCCTGAAATAGAAAAAGTAGGTGGTAGTATTATCAATATGGCATCGATCTTAGGTGCTGTAGGGTTCGCTAAATCATCTGCGTATGTTGCTGCAAAACACGGAGTCGTTGGTCTAACGCAAACCGCAGGTTGGGAATATGCAACCAAGGGGGTTCGAATCAATGCTATTGGTCCGGGTTTTATCTCCACTCCTTTAGTGGATGACAATCTGGATGCTGATTCCTTAAAATTTTTAGAAACTCAACATGCTTTTCAAAGACTTGGAAAACCAGAGGAAGTTGCTGAATTAGCTTTATGGCTAGCTTCAGATAAAGCTTCCTTCGTAACCGCATCCTACTATCCGGTAGATGGTGGTTATTTGGCGAGATAAACTTGAGGGCGAGATAAAAAAATGGGCATTTGATTTTTTCAATGCCCATTTTTATTGAATGATATTTGATCTTATAACCATAAAATGCACCCTTTTAAGTATTTCATTTTCTCGTAACTTAGCAAGAATCGGATTTTTATTTATCCCATTACTTATCATCTTTGAATATGGAAAAGACGCAACAAGAATTAAACTATTACCGAATTGCCAAAGCAATTCAGTTTATCCAGGATCATTTCCAGGATAAACCTAGTTTGGAGGAAATTGCGGAACATGTTCATCTAAGCCCCTTTCATTTTCAACGTTTATTCTCGGATTGGGTGGGAACAAGTCCCAAAAAATTCCTTCAATATATCCAGGTGAGCTATGCAAAGAAATTACTGAAAGAGGAACAAAGGACTTTGTTTGACACCCATTTAATGACTGGAGTAAGCAGTACCAGTAGGCTGCATGACATGTTTGTTCAGATTGAAGGGATGACTCCTGCGGAATTCAAGCAAGGTGCAGAAGGGTTAAGCATCTCCTATAGCTTTCAGGACAGTCCCTTTGGACAATGCTTGATTGCTTCCACAGAAAAAGGAATTTGTTTCCTGGCATTTGTGGAAGATCGTGAAAAAGGAATCGAAGAATTAAAGGATTCTTTCGAGAATGCTGAATTCATCGCACAGGTTCAGCCTATCCATCTTGAAGCATTATCGATATTCGACCCGAAAAACAACTCCTTAAAACGAATAAAACTACACCTTAAGGGGACGGCATTTCAGTTGAAAGTTTGGCAGGCTTTATTATCCATCCCGCTTGGCGAGCTAAACACCTATAAAGACATTGCTACCAAAATTGGTAATCCTTCAGCCTCACGTGCCGTCGGAACTGCCATTGGAAGTAATCCCATTGCCTATTTAATTCCATGTCATAGAGTAATCCAAACCTCTGGACATACAGGCGGCTACCGTTGGAAACCATTGAGAAAAACTGTTATGCTGGGATGGGAATTTGCACATACAGACATTGAAAATCACCATGAAACTATTTAATACTGAGGATCCCTCCAAAAACCATTTACCCTATGATGGTACAGTGAATTATTATGGAGTAATCTGTGATGAGCCGCAATTATATTTTGAGAAACTACTTGATAGAATTGAATGGAAAAATGATCAGGCAATTATCTTTGGCAGGCACATTGAAACAAAAAGAAAGGTTGCTTGGTATGGAGATCGTTCTTTTGAATACAGCTATTCCAATATTCAAAAAATCGCTTTACCCTGGACTGAGGATCTCTTAGTGCTCAAATCCCTTGTGGAATCCCATTCTGGTGAAACTTTTAATTCCTGTCTTCTGAATCTTTATCATAATGGTTCCGAAGGAATGGCATGGCACAGTGATGGCGAGAAGGACCTGAAAAAGCATGGTGCCATAGCCTCCCTTACCTTTGGCGCCGAACGAAAGTTCTCCTTCAAACATAAAACAACCAAAGAAAAAATCGACCTATTTCTTGAAAGTGGCAGCTTGCTGATTATGAAGGATCAAACCCAAGACCATTGGCTACATCGACTTCCTCCGACAAAAACAGTTCATGGCTCCCGAATTAACCTCACCTTCAGAACCATAGAAAACATGTAATTCCTCAAAAAAAAAGGAGTTAAAAAATAATTCCTATATTTGTCTCATTATAAATCACAAATAGAATATATGTAATACCCAAATTCTTTCCGCAATCTATCAACAAAAGCTATTCATAGCTTTCAATGGTTTTATCTCAAAGCGAAAGGATTTATGATAATTATTCAGAACGCAACATATATTCATCCCAACAAAGAAGTCTTATTTCATGATCTCTCCCTGACTATCAATAATCAGGAGAAAATAGCATTAATCGGTAATAATGGTGTAGGAAAATCTACCCTACTCAAGGCCATTGCTGCTGAAGTCCATTTAAATTCCGGAACTATTCATACAAGTAGTGTACCCTATTATATTCCCCAACTCCAGTATCGATACAATGATCAAACCATAGCACAGGCATTGGGGATAGCAGATAAACTACAGGCATACCATGACATATTGGAAGGTAATCTTTCTGAAAATAGCTTGGATATCTTGAATGACGACTGGACAATAGAAGATCGGGTTTCCCAAGCCTTAGAACAATGGAGTTTAGCTGGCTTCTCTTTGGATAGTCCAATGAATACCTTAAGTGGCGGACAAAAAACAAAAGTCTTTCTAGCCGGCATTGCCATACATGAACCTGAAATAATTTTGATGGATGAGCCTAGCAATCACCTGGACTTAGATTCTCGAAATCAACTATATCAGTTTATTGAATCATGCAATAAAACCTTATTAATTGTAAGTCATGACAGGGCTTTGTTAAACTTACTTCCCGAAATTGCTGAAATGAGTAAATCCGGAATTTCCCGATATGGTGGCAATTACGAGTTCTTTGCAGAGCAAAAAGAAGTTGCCCTCAATGCCTTGGACAACGATGTAAAATCAAAGGAAAAAGAACTTCGAAAGGCAAAAGAAAAGGAAAGAGAAGCCTTGGAACGTCAGAACAAATTAAATGCTCGTGGCAAGAAGAAACAAGAAAAAGCAGGGATCCCCAAGATTCTGATGGGCGCATTGAAGAATAAAGCTGAAGGCAGCAGTTCTAAATTAAAAGGTGTACATCAGGAGAAAATATTTGGAATTCATCAAAACCTAAGAGAACTTAGAGCCAATCTTTCCGAGATTGACCAAATGAAATTCGGATTTGAAGAGTCTGGATTATCCATAGGCAAAACTCTAATCGACCTCAAACAAGTCAACTTAAAAATTAACAACAGAAATCTCTGGAAGGAAAACCTAAGTTTTCAAGTGAAATATGCAGATCGATTAGCCATACATGGCAAGAATGGCTCGGGGAAAAGCAGTTTGATCAATATGATTATTGGAAAAATCCCCCCTTCCGAAGGACAAATCGCTAAGAATGACTTCAAATATGTCTATGTGGATCAGGATTATTCCATGATTCAATCGCCGATTTCTATTTACGACATGGCACAATCCTTCAATCAGTCTGGGTTGATGGAACATGAAGTCAAGATCCGTTTGAACAGATTCTTGTTTTCCAAGGAGACTTGGGATAAATCTTGCCTCATGCTTAGTGGTGGTGAACGAATGCGTTTATTACTATGTTGCCTCAATATTAGTAGTCAAGCACCTGACATAATCATTTTGGATGAACCTACAAACAATATTGACATTCAGAATATTCAGATCCTTAGCAATGCCATCAAATCTTTTAACGGGACTTTGATCGTGGTTTCCCATGATCAGTATTTTTTGGAAGAGGTAGAAATAAAACAAAATATTAACCTAACATAAATTCAGAAAGGAAACTATATGAAAAAGATTATCTATTACGTCGCAACCTCCATTGATGGGTTTATTTCAGGTCCCAATGACGATGTTAGTGCCTATACCTATGAAGGTGAAGCCGTTCAGGATTATATGAATGATCTCCAAGAATTTAAACATGTCTTGATGGGAAGGAATACTTATGAATTTGGATATCAATTTGGTGTTAAACCTGGAGAACCTTCTCCAACTTATGGACATATGACTCAATATATCCTCTCCAACAATTTAAAGATTGAAAAACTCCATGAACAAGTCAAAATATTAGCCCTCGATGTGAATCGAATTAAAGAACTAAAACAAACAGCTGATACGGACATCTATTTATGTGGTGGCGGAAAATTAGCTGGTTGGCTCTTGAAAAATAAACTTCTGGACGAGGTTAAAATAAAATTAAATCCTGTGATAATTGGATCAGGAACCAAATTGTTTGAGGATATCAACCAAAGCTATGCCTTAACCCGTATTTACCAAAAAGAGTATGATAACAACATGATGGTTATTCACTATTCTGTAAAATACTAAGAATCAGAATAAAAGAAAATTCAAATGTATATTGGCTAATCTAAGCCCTGGTAATATTAATTAGACATTGCTAATTCCGCGCAATTGTTTTGAAGAGATTTAGCGATTTAATTTCAGAAATATTTTATTTCTTAAAAGAAAATTACCACATTTGCTAACGAATTGAGACGCATATACATTTGAATTTCAATGCGCTCAAACAAAAAAATCAGTTAAGTGTTTGATAATAAAAGACTTTGACGTAAATTTAATTAATCAAAGTAAATTAACCGGAATACCATTATTTTCACCAATTGGGGAATTAACATGAAAGGAAAAATCCTACTCTTTTTTATTATCGCACTCTTATTTGGGTGCAAGGAGGAAGATATGTCCCCTGTGGATGGTGAATTCAACAAAGCCTTATTGGAAAAATACATCTGGAAAAACAATGTTCTGATCGATGAAGTTTTTACTGATAACAGCAATCCTGAACACTACAATCGGACCACCACCCTAAGTTTTACCGGAACACAGTATAGTCATATCGTTCAAGATTCTGTAAAAGGAAATATGGACGCCCAAAGCCTTATGAACCCATCAGCTATACGTACTTCAGAATATTGGGGCGATTATACTTTTAATGGACTTGACTCTACAATAACCCTGTCCTACCGTGTCAATGAGAAAGTACTCAATAAGATGAATATTTCATCAGATTCTTTGATTATTCATAGCAGCTATAAAATCATTAGCCTCTCTGAGGATGAATTGACTCTGAAACTCAAAAATGATTCAGTGATGCATGGCTATAATACAGTGATGACTTTCAAACCTGTAAAATAACCCAAGACTTAACCCTTCTCAAATCTTCTATATCCTATTTCTGCTCCGCCGCTGACTGGTAAATTCACACCTGTAATAAATCGTGCCTTCTCAGAAATCAAAAAAACACAAACATCAGCAATGACATTCCCTTCAGGACAATATCCTAACAAGTGAATATCATTTAAAAATCCAATCATATTCTCCGGATTCGGCTGTTCCTGAATCCAATTCTTAAGCATTGGAGTCATTACCGCTGCCGGCATAACCGAATTAACCCTGATACCATCCTTTGCATAATCTATCGCCATAGACTTCGTCAATGCATTGACGGCTCCTTTGGTTCCTGCATAGGCAGCATGGTTATCTTGACCAATTTCACCCACCAAACTACTGGTATTCAAAATACAGCCTTTACTCATTTTCAGGTGGGGATAAGCATAACGAGTAGTCAACAGAATGCTTTTCACATTTACTTGCATTAAAAGATCCCATTCCTCATCACTGGTTTCATGTAGTGGTTTTGATGGACTCGCCAATCCTGCATTATTGTGAACAACATCAATCCTCCCATATTGCTCTATGGTCCTTTCTATCATCATCTCTACTTCCTTCGCTTTTGTCACATCTCCCACTATTCCCAAATGACCTTCAGGAATTAATTCTATGGTTTTTTCAACGGATTCCGTATCCAAACCAATGAAAGTCACCAAAGCTCCTGCAGCCACATAGGCTTTGACACATTCCAACCCTATTCCTGCAGTTCCGCCAGTAATTAATATCACTTTCCCATTTAATTCAGTCATAGCTTCCATTTTTACCTGAATACAATATAAAGGAATATCACCATTCCAAGCAATAGTCCTGATAACAATCTATAGTTTCCAATTCCCTTCCAAGCTTCTCCACGTAAGGGATCCAAAGGATTTTTCCAATACAATTGTTGACTTTCTGCAGTATGTTGAACCGGAAAAATAAGTGAAAGGGTAACTTGGATAATTACACAAACGATAAAAAGATAAAAGGCCATCATCATAAATGGAATATGTCCTATGAAAGATTCCGGCATCAGTTTATTGACCGAAAAGACCAAAAGTCCTAAGATGGAACCTATCCATAAGGTCCATTTCGAGGAGACAGCAGATGCTTTTTTCCAGAATACACCCAATAAAAACACACAGGTAATAGGCGGTGCTATATGGGCAATCACATCATTAATCCCGTTGAAAATAGATTCATATTTATCTAGGAATGGCAATAATGCCAGGGATAAAATCATAGCAAAAACTGCTGAAATTTTCCCAATTCTGATTAATTGCTTATCTGTAGCTTCAGGTTTCTTTTGCTTATAGATATCATAGCTTACCATGGTAGAAATGGAGTTTAAGGCTCCTGAAATCTGACTCATTAAGCCGGAAAGCAAGGCTGCAACCAAAACCCCAATGAGTCCTGAAGGTAAGAGTTGGGTAATCATCAAGGTGTAGATTCCTTTTGAATTTACATTCCCTTCTGCATCCATTCCTAAACTCGTTAAATCCAAATGACCTGACTTAAATAATGTAAATGCAAAAAGACCTGGGAGAACGAAAATAAATACCGGTAATATTTTTAAAAAACCACAGAATAAGGCCCCTACTCGACCGTGATTCTCATCTTTCGCGCCTAATACTCTTTGAACGATAGTCTGATCAGCACACCAATACCAGATTCCTAAAATCGGATAACCTAAAATTACCGCTTGCCAAGGCATGCCACTGGAATCTCCACTTGGCCTCAACATCGATAGTCGTTCCATTTGCCCCTCCAAATCCAATACCTCTCGCATGGGTTGCCAGCCTCCCATTTTATCGAATGCTGCATAGGTTATTATAAATGCGCCTGTTAATAATACAAGAGTTTGAATAGACTCGGTGACAACTACCGCCTTTAAGCCTCCTAATATGGTGTACAAGCCCGTAATAATGCAGATAATACCAATACTCAGATACATATTAAACCCAAATAGGGTCTTGAGGACTATCCCACCTGCTAACATCGAAAAAGCAATATGGATTACGATGGCTGAAACTATGGATATCCAAGTCAACCAGTCCCTACTCGCTCGATCATAACGTCGCTCCAAAAAATCAGGTAGCGTGGCTACTCCTGACTTTAAATAAAATGGAACAAAAAATAGAGCCAATAAAATCAGGGTAAATGCAGCCATCCACTCAAAATTCCCATTCAATAAGCCTGTATCAAAACCACTCTGCGCTAAGCTTACCAGATGAACAGTCGAAATATTGGTGGCAAATAAAGCCAATCCGATTGCCGGCCAACGCAGTGATTTTCCTGCCAGAAAGTATCCAGCAGCACTATTGACTTGGCTTTTACCGTTTTTATTCATCCCAGCCCAAATGCCAACCGCTAGAATAAATAAGATATAAAATATCGATATGCCTAAATCTATGCCTCCTAACATCGCCTTTAGATTAAATCACAACTGCTCCCAACTTCCATTGGGGTTTTATAAACACCATCTTGCAACCTAACAGGATGCACAAAATGAGATCTCAAATGTGGAATATGCTCCAGAAATAGAGCCTCATGTCCCAAGTTTACATGATTGAAAAGGACAAGGTGCTGATGCAATTGCCCCATGTCGCCAACATGGGGTACTACTGGTATATTAAATTTTCGTGCCAATAGGCTCACTGTCAGAAATTCACTCACCCCTCCTACTCGAACTGCATCAACCTGTATAAAACCAGCGGCACCCAATTGAAGATAATTCTTAAATAAAACCTTATTCGGCACATGCTCACCCATTGCTATTTTGATGGGTGAAACCATTTTTGCCAACTTCTGATGAGCTAGAACATCATCAGGATGCGTGGGTTCTTCCACCCAATAGGGATTCATCTCCTTCAATTCTTGGCAAATTGAAACAGCTTGAGGAAAAGTCCATTGCTGATTCGCATCCAACATCACTTTCGCATCATCACCAGCAACCTCACGTACTATATTTGCCCGACGAATATCCCGAAAGGCATCCTTACTACCTACCTTTAATTTCATCGCCGAAAAACCATTATCAATGGCTTTCTTACAATTTATTCGAACCTGTTCATCTGAATAATTAAACCATCCTACTGATGTATCGTAGCCTTGATATCCAGTTTCCAAAATCCCCATCCGTTGTTCTCGCGTCATCAGATTTTCTTCCAATAAATGGAGGGCTTCCTCTTTGCTCAGCTCATCTTCCAGATAAGATAAATCCAAGGTGTTGACCAAGTCTTTCGCAGACAAATCAATCAAGAGTTTCCATAATGGGACTCCACGAGTCTTTGCCCAGAGATCATAACATGCATTGGTAATAGAGGCGAGGGCGAGATGAACAACCCCTTTCTGCGGACCAAGCCAACGGAATTGCTGTTCATTGCTCAATTCATTGAAGACCTGCCCAAAATTGGACATCAACTCTTCAATATCACGCCCCTTAAGCTTCTCCGCATAGAAGGCCGCCGCCTGGCAGACCAATTCATTGCCAGCACCTATAGTGAAGGCAAGACCAGTTCCAACCCGCCCGGCTTCATCCACTAATCGTGTTACTGCATAGGAATAAATCGGATCCTTATGAATCGCATCGCTGCCCGCCCCAGTACTCAGTGGAAACCTTTTGTCCTGGATGTTATACTTTAAAATCATTTTAGGTTTTGTTTTTAGTTTAGGTGATTAAATTTTTTATAGTTTAAGTTTGTTCTTCAATTTCATTAATATATCCACATCCCCTTCTTTAACCCGACCTTCACGATTCGGACCAACATTCAGAATAAGGATATTATCTTGACTAGTAGCCTTATGATAGATATCATCCAATTCATCCAGGCTTTTGTATTTCTTATCCGTCGTGTTAAAAAACCATCGCTCTCCAAGAACAACAGTAGTTTCAAATGGCATGTAATAAACATTGCCCTGTGCTACAAATAATTTTGGATCTGGATTATGAGGTAAATATGGATCACCAAGCCTGAAATCACTCGGGAAATATCGAATCGGGAAATAGTCCTTTTGATCACTTGGGAGGACAGGATGTTTATCGACATTTTCTGGAAGGCCAATACTCCAATTGATACCAATCTGACATTCTGGAGCTTTACTTTTTACCAAGGAATAAATCTCCTGAGTAGGCCAACGATAATTTTCCTTTTCCCAGCCGCCGTCTAACCAAAGTTCTACGATATGCCCATACTTGCCAGTGATGGACAATAATTCCGCAAGCTGCTTCAATAAATACTCATTATAGGCTTTATCCGCCTTTACATCTTTAACATCAGCATTTTGTTTCCTATCCCATAAGGAATAATAAAGACCAAGTTTGATCCCTTGTTTTTTACACTCTTTGGCGACTTCTTCAACCACATTGGTTTTATTTGGCGAACTCGCAACATCATAGTCAGTATACTTGCTGTCCCACAAACAGAAGCCTTCATGGTGTTTGGAAACCAAAATAATATGTTTCATACCAGCAGCTTTTGCTGTAGCAACCCATTGTTTTGCATCAATGGCCGATGGATTATAACTACTGGCAGGCTTAGAACCATCTGTCCATTCTTGATCATGAAAAGTATTGATTCCAAAATGGATAAACATGCCATATTTCCGATTAATCTGATCTATTTGATATTTATTGGCTGTAGTCGATGAAATGGGTAAAATCCCTTTTTCTTGCGCTAATACATGTCCTAATATTGCCAATAAGACTATGGTTAATTGAACTCTTAACTTCATAATTGAATGATTTCTTTAGATTTATTCCCAAAGGTATTTTCAAAAACGATTTAGGGTATAAACTATATTGCCTGGTATTGCAACTATATTGACTTGTTTTTTAAGAGAAAGAAACCTTATTAGACCGAATAATGGATAATTTTCAAGTTTTAAAAAGTTTTATAAAAAGAAAAATCCACCTTCCCCAAGGTGGATTTAAACCAAATTAAAAACTATATTGACTAACTAACTCTTGTGCATTATTCCATATGGAAGACCTCTTCCATTCCTGACCAAACCTCACCTTTTGACTTCGCATCATCCAACGGAATTTGACAGGGGTCTGTTTCTTTCCACCACTTTTGCGTCTCCGGATCAGCAGCCATTTTTTCCATGTCCTGCTCAAAATTATCTCCAGTATATTCGAAGTAACTGAAGAGAAAAAATTCTCCCTTTATTTCCTTTAGGTATATCGAGTAATTCTGTATTTGGCAATCTTTCAACTTCTTTAAAACTGAAGGCCAAACAGCAGCATGCAACTTTTTATATTCATCTACTTTATCTGACTTCAAGCCTGTAATTGATGCATATCGTAAGACTTGATGCTTTTCAGATTGACACGAAATTGATATGAGGAAAGAGATTAATCCAATAAAAAGTAGGTTTAGGTTAATTTTTCCCCACATATCAATTCGTTAAATGTCTTGTCTATGAAAATAGAATACACGAAAATAATATAAACTCCATTACTGAACTTTGCCAGTATTAACAAATACCAACACTATATTAACATGTAGTTTATCTTTTTCGATAATCGAACTATTTCAAGTATATTGGAGGCAATAATAACCACCAATCTATCGAAAAATGAAACCTGTTTATGCCAAAATATTAGAAGGTTCCGAAATTGCTACCTTCGCGACAAGAGAGGTGAATAGACCATTTTTCTCAACAGAATTCCATTTCCACAGCGCTTGTCAAATGACATATATCGTCAAAAGTGAAGGTAAAAGGATTATTGGTGACAACGTAGATCGTTTCCTAAAAGACGAACTGACATTCATTGGTTCTGACCTCCCCCATGTGTGGCACAACGACCAAATAAATACCCCAACGCATAATGAAGCCAAATCTTTGGCTCTTTATATTGAACCTGCTCTCATTGTTCAGGCTTTTGCTCAGTTTTTTAACACCTCGAAATTAGAAGCTTTCTTTAACCTCTCTAAAAGAGGGTTGATCTT
The DNA here is from genome assembly GCA_002245855.1 of Sphingobacterium cellulitidis. GTDB lineage: Bacteria > Bacteroidota > Bacteroidia > Sphingobacteriales > Sphingobacteriaceae > Sphingobacterium > Sphingobacterium cellulitidis. The sequence continues at coordinate 234,998 of NOUX01000001.1, forward strand.
TTATGGTAAAACTAAAGATGAACTCAAAAAGAAACTTGTGAAGATTGTTAAACTTCCTTACGGCCCTCAAAAGACAATCTTACTTATCGAAATCATCGAAATTCTAATCAATTGCGCTGAATACGAATCCATCTCAAGTACAGGCTATACCAATAATTATAATCCGATCGATAACAATAAAATCGAAAGAGTATTCAAGTATGTATTTGACAACTATCCTAAGGAGATTCTCTTATCCGATGTCTCGGATATGTCAAGTATGTCTAAACATGCCTTCTGCCGCTACTTCAAATCTAGGACACAGAAGACCTTTATACAGTTTGTAAACGAAGTTAGGATTAGTGAGGCCTGTAAAATGATTGCTGAAAATAGCATACAGATTACCAATATTGCCTATGAATGTGGTTTCAATAGCCTTTCCAATTTCAATAAAATATTCAAATCTGTAAAAGGCATTACCCCAACGGAATACAAGTCCCAAATATTCAAATAAAGAGTAAAACATTTTTTGACTTTCCTCTATTAGTTCAATATAGCTTAACTTTGAACTAAATGAAAAAGTTATTATTCTGTTTACTTCATATTACAATCTGTACTTCATTGAGCGCACAAAACTATTTAAACGCTGAACAATCCAACCCTAAAACTATGGGCTGGATGAAGGGATCTCCTCCGGCAAAAGACAGTACCTTATCCTTATTTGATGGAAGTTTCTTTCAATTTCCTGGCCTCCGTTATAGCGTATGCCACATGCGAGAGTTCATGCCAACCAAAGTTGTCAGAGCGAACTATAGCACTCCATATACATTTCAAAGTAATATAGATAATGATATTGACCAATTAAGTTTTATTCCTTTAGGCGAAACAAAACCAGTATCATTTCAAGAGTCCTTGGGAATAAACTATACCGATGGATTGATTATTCTCCACAAAGGGAAAATTGTCTATGAAAAATACTTCGCTGAACTGGATCAAGAAGGAACTCATGCTGTAATGTCCGTGAGTAAAACCTTTACCGGAACCTTGGGCGCTAGTTTGGTCGCTGAGGGCGTTCTGGATGAAAATAAGTTAGTGCAGGATTATGTGCCCGAACTCAAGAATTCAGCCTTCGGAGATGCTACAATAAGACAAGTTCTAGATATGACCACCTCCCTGGATTACAGTGAAGATTATGCTGATCCCAAAGCAGATATCTGGGTCTTCTCCGCTGCTGGAAATCCTGTTCCTGTTCCTGAAGGATATAATGGCCCAAAAAATTATTATGAATTTTTGGAAACTGTAAAAAAAGCTGGGAAACATGGTGAGGCATTCGGATATAAAACCATCAATACCGATGCAATGGGCTGGATCATCAGTAGAGCAACCGGGAAAAGTATCCCTGAACTGCTTTCCGAAAAAATATGGCAACCCATTGGAGCACATCATGATGGCTATTACCAAATCGACCGTTCTGGAATTGCCTTCGCAGGTGGCGGATTTAATGCCAACTTAAGAGACTTAGCCATGTTCGGAGAAATGATCCGAAATAACGGGAATTTTAATGGCAAGCAAATCTTAAAAAAGGAAGTGATTGAAGATATTCGTAAGGGTGGAAAACAATCTGATTTTACAAAAGCCGGCTATACAAACCTGAAAAATTGGAGCTATAGAAATATGTGGTGGATATCTAACAACAAAAATGGAGCTTTCTGTGCTCGAGGAGTACATGGACAAACCATCTATATCGACCCAACTGCCGAAATGGTATTGGTTCGACTTGCCTCCCATCCGGTAGCAAGCAATACAGCCAACGATGCCCATTCCCTGCCAGCTTATGAAGCAGTAGCAAATTACTTGATGAAAAAATAATTTTAATTGATTAGCAGCAATAGTTTAGGAATAAAAATTATTGCTGCTATGACCACCGCAGTCATAGCGCTTACCAAAACCGCCCCGGAAGCCAGGTCTTTTATTATTTTAATCTTCGGATGAAAATCTGGAGATAAATAATCACAAACAACCTCTATTGCTGTATTTAGTGTTTCTGTAATAATAACCAAGCCTATACACAATACAATTGCCAACCACTCCATCCTACTCACCTCAAAATACCATCCCGCAAGAATAACCAGTACAGCTGCAATTAAATGAATCCTTGCATTATGCTCATATAAAAAAAGATGTTTCAACCCTGCAATGGAGTACCCGAAACTTTTTACCCGCTTTTGAATATTAAAAGATTCTTTCTCTTTCGACATCTGATCTTCTATAGGTTAATTTGATGAATATTTCAAAGGTATTAAATTATAAGATGGGATTGCTAATTGAAAAGATTTATTCCCCCAAATCAAAGATTTTCAGCTATTTCCTGGATTATTTCATATATTCAAGAAACATTTACATAAATCGCAATAAAATGAACAGTAAGTTATTAAGCGTATTATTTACTTCTTTATTCATTCTTATTTCCTCTTATGGAAAAAGCCAAAGTCCTATAAAGCCGGGAGATTTCACCTTTAAAGGAACAAAATTTGAAGTTTCAGAACTCCCTGACAACGAAGAGGAGTTATTAATTACCCCAAAAGATGGTCCTGAAATCTCAACAAATCCCGAAAAAATTAATGGAACACCTACGGAAGAAATTTTAAGGACCTTGGAAATCCATGATTCCTATAATTATGATTCATTGTTACCTTTGTTCAGTAATTACGAAAATTTAAAAAATGATGGCGAATATATCCAAATGGTTATTTCAACCGATGGCCAAGGAGTAATCAATAAAATTCTATTCTATCTTGATTCCAAGACCAAAATCTCGCAACAGGATTTAGGAAAATTCTATAAAAAATTAAAAAAGGAAAATAAAATTGAATTGAAATCCAAGGACAATAAACATGTCAATCTAAAATTTATAGTTATGGATAAATCAGTGAAATTCAATAAATAAATATATCATTGATAACAATGATTTAACTGCTGCTCAATAGCATTCTTTTCTTTTCAGGTAGTTTTTAAAAAAGGAGAAAATATCTTATAAAATCTTTGTGTAAATCACGCTCTATTCCTATTGCTTTAAAAAATTAATTAATCTACTTTTAGGCCTATTATCACAATGCAGAACCAGGATTTCCCAAACGAATAAATATGGACTTAAAAGCAATAGCAGCGAATTATGAAAAAATGTCGGACAATGAACTCATTAGAGTAGCCACAACAAATGCAACAGGGCTACTTCCTGAGGTATATGACATTATTGAAGAGGAAATCAAGAAACGAAACCTTGATCCCAATATTTATGAAGGGCTGTTAGCGCAGAATAAGGAATACACTATTGAAGAATTATTATATTATGCGCAAATTTTAAGAAATTTGCCTTGTCCTATTTGCAGTAGCACCACTGATAAGTTAATGGCTTCCAGCGTCCACACCGTGAAAAGCTTTGTCATTTTTACAGCAACTGAAAATAAACCTATTATTGGATGTCCATCTTGCTTAGACAAAAAAAATAATCAAGCAATTTTAATGACGAGTCTATTAGGCTGGTGGGGATTACCATTTGGATTAGTTAAAACACCTATCTACATCTACAAAAATATCAAAGCCAAAAAGGAAAATAAAAACCTGGAGGTCAACCCAATATTTATATCGTTCATAGAAGATCATATCGGAGAAATTGCAGCGTATGAAAATAATCCTGAGAAATTAAAAGAGATTATTAGTCAGAAGTAATCAGAATTGATATAATAAATATTGAAGATTAAAATAGCATTTCATTATTCGTTGCATTGTCCATATCTAAAAATGGAAAATTTATGAGAATGATATTTTCATTGAATGGTTATGGAAAGATCAATAAAATTTACTCTTATATATATGATCATACAAAAATAACACAATAAGATTTTATTGATGGTTACCACGATAATATCTAATAATAGTTATCCAATTTCTAGACAGCCTATCATGAATTATGAATGAAATTAAATTAATATTTACATTTCTGTTTGTACTGACCACTTTATTCTGCAAAAGCCAGGATTTAGTCAGACTTGGAACTTTTTCTTATAATGGTACCATTTTCAAAGTTTCCATTTCTCTCATTTATGCACATGAACTCTCCATTTCAGTTCTAAATGATCCAGATTATGGTAGCAATCCATCAAATATTAATGGTACACCTGTGGAAGAAATATTACCAACCATGGAATTTAAAAATTCGTATGATTATGACCCACTTCTACTTCTTTTTAGTAATTATTCTACTTTGAAAAAAGATGGAGAATACATAAAAATGACATTTGCAGTAAATGGTTACGGGAAAATAATTAAAATCTATTTTTACATTTATGGTCAAACAAAAATCACACAACAAGATTTAGGTAAATTTTATCAGAAAGTAAAGTCAGAAAATTCTTATCTGATTACATCCAGATACAACAACCATCAACCAATAAAATTTTTATTCAGAGATACAACGATAAAATTTAATGATAGTCATCAAATTCCTCGTAAGTCAATTAAATAGTTAATTATTTACGGAAAACCATTTTATTTATAACTCGGATTAGCATAAATTCATGTTGGCAAATCCAAAACTGAGATCCATATCATTTTTCATAAAGTTTTGTGAATACAGGATATCTATTTTCTGTTTAGACTTTGCTTATTGCATTAAAAATTTTTAAAACTCCATAAATTGATCATGATTGAATACTTCTTTTTTTATAAACATCACAATATTGCATGGGGATTAAAAAACATCAGTTTTATTTCACTGCCTGATGGCAAGATATTTTCCTATCAAACGAATGAGAGTTATTTAGATATATTAGGATTTAAGGAGAGTGATATTGCATCAGTAATAACTAAGGAAAGTTTAAATAAGGCAATAGAAAACCGTCGTGAATACTTCGCAGACAAAAAGTTGAAAGATGTAAAAGACATTAAACAAGTTCCCTTACAATTAGACAAAAGTTTGTATAAATCAGATAGTGGATTCGAATTGTATGCTATTTTCAAATACAATCCTGAGATTGATAAATACGAATATATACCATTGCAGATATTTCAATCATGTTATTATTATAGAACAGCTAATAAGAAAACCTTTAGTAAATTAATTAATCATATAGATTTCTGTAAAAGCCAAATCACAGGGACTTTTAGTAATGGATCAGTTGAAGGCTTTTTAAAAGAATGGACAGATGTCTTTAATTTTGATGAGTTAAAAAAAATTTTTAGAAAGAATAAATAGTACTTTCTTTTTTTAAAAAAAATAAAATTTGAACTAAAAAAGAATACAAAAACTGATTTTATTTTTTAGTGTTGTAAATTACTTTTATTTCTTTTCAAAAGTGAATTTTGCGCCATCAACGTAAGAATTATCCAAAGTAATTTGAGATCCTGAAGAATTAAAAACCCATTTTGAACCATGCATAACAACAAGGTTAATTTTAGTTTCCTCAGCCGAAGGAAAACCACTTAAATAATCTTTTTTGAATTCATATGGGAATTCACCATTACTATATCGAATCTTTTCACCGCCGCTAATTTTTAACAAATTGTTTTTTTGAAAATTATATATCACATTTTCTGAACGGAAATCAGTTGTAAACAATTCATAATGTCCTTCAGAATTTATTCCGTATTGTTCTCTTTGGACTAATTTCCATTCTCCAATAATGCTAGAATTGTTAATTTCAATATCATTACGCTCACAGGAACATAATGTTATGATGATTGTAATCAAAAAAATAAAACCTTTCATAGCTCATCCGTTTAAAATTACTTTTTTTCAATTTCCACTACCCTTGTACTGTTGTCAACATCAATGTCAGTATTCTGATACACTACATTCCTTTAGAAATTACGGTTTTTTAGGCATCAATAAACTGGCCAACAATGTGTTAACAATACACTAATATATGAATTCATGTACATGATTAGAAGGATTTAAAAAAATAGGAATCCTCGAATTGAAAGTGCATCCTCATCCTACTATAGGAAGCTAATAGAATTAAACAACAAAAAGCCAAGTATTTTAGAAATGAAGCCTAATTTTTTATCAAATGTAAAATAATTACATAAGCTCATAATTATTAATAGTTTAGCATATTTTTTGCTTTTAAAAATAAAAACATTAATTAATATGACAAATTTCAAAAACTTTGAAGGTGACTTTGCACTGGATGCAGCAAGTAAAATTTCTAGGGATCAATATGAAAAAAGTATTTCCAACGCCCAAAAAACAGGTCTGACTGCGTCGGAAGGGATCAACGATCCTAATATTACGACTTTTGTTCGGGGAGGAAGCCCATCTTATGCGGGCTTATCGACATTTCTGCGAAGCCCTTTCTTAGAAGATGTCAATGAAGTGAGCAAATATGATGTAGCTTTTGTAGGAGCACCATTTGATGCTGGAACTACGTTTAGACCTGGAACACGATTTGGCCCTGAGGCCATGCGACAAATTTCAAAATTATATCGTACTTATCATTTTGAAGCCGGTATTGACTTGGCCGAATCCATTTCTATGTGTGATTTAGGAGACATCTATTCTATCCATAATTTAGAAAAACATAATGCTCAACTAGAGAAAGCCTTACATCACATCATTTCTAATGGAGTATTTCCAGTAGTTTTAGGTGGAGACCATTCAATTGCATACGGAACTCTAAGAGGTGTTGCTAAAGCTATAGAAGGAAAAGTGGGAGTAATTCAATTGGATAGGCATTTGGATATGCAGCCCAGTGAGATGGACGAAAAGATGCATGACACGCCCTTATTCCATGCTAGTAAGTTGCCAAATATTGATGGAAAAAATATTGTCCAGATTGGAATTGGTGGATGGCAAAATGATGTGAAAGGGAGTATTGAAACCAAGAAAAACGGCAATACAATATTAACAATGGCTGATGTCGATGAGTATGGAATTGCAAAAATTGCTGAAATAGCCTTAGAAAAAGCCTGGGCAGATGGTGTTAAAGCCGTTTATTTAACGGTGGACATAGATTCCGTTGATTCAGGTATTTCAATGGGAACTGGTTGGCCAGAACCTGGAGGATTTTTACCACGTGAAATTCTTCAATTAGTAAAAAAATTGGCTGAACCTGGGTTGATTGGGATGGAACTTGTAGAAGTAAGCCCTCCTTATGACCATCATAACCAAACTGCATTAATGGGTACTCGAATTATATGTGATACCTTAAGTTCCTTGGTGGTAAATAAAAGATTAGGTAAATAGCAATTTTTAAACTTAGGTCTAAATACCAAATACTAAATACTAAAAAAGCTCAGCGTAAGCTGAGCTTTTTCCAGTAGGGTGCAGTTGCGGAAAGTCTAACCTCATCGAAGACTACGAAGCCATCTTGGATGCAAAAAAATTACTTGAATAATAAAACAAAAAATAGTCTATTCCAAACTATGGAATATGCTTTTCTATGTTCTACAATTTCTACTGATTTCTTAAATTATCAACCATAGTAAAGTATAGTCATGCAGTTGCGGAAAGTCTAGCCTCAAAGATTATGAAGCGATCTTGGATGCTACTATGACATAATCTTATCACATGCTCCTTTATATATAACCTGCTTGAATGTAAACAAGCAGGTACTTTTGTGTCATTGAAATCAAATCCTATTCTTCAACATAATCCTGGCGGTATTCCAAAGGCAACCTATCTCTTCCATGCGCTAATTTCGAGCGGATGATGTCACGACGGAATTCAGATATCGTGAAATACCCAATGTCTTTAAACCTATTTTTAATGGAGGTTTGTCTATTCCCAGTCTACTGGTAATGACAAGTACCTGCCCATTTGTAACTTTTTCATTATATCCACGACTTTAGTACCCCCCCTTTATTCCCTAATAGAAGTAAGATTGTTAAATTAACACTAGAGAGGAATTCAGATTAGGAGGTTAAGATATCATAATAATCAAGGAAAACATGATAGATCAAAAGTTCTTCTTTATCCGTATCACGAGTATGCTTTGATAAATAAACTGATTTAAAACTACTGACCTCAGGATATTTTGCGTCCTTTAGTTTAATTGCAATAAGTGGTTGTACGGTTAGAATTTCCGCAGATTTAGCAATCAAGCTATTCAGTGCATCTTTAATTTTATCCGCCTCAATTCTTGATCCCGTGCGTGAACTCTCAATTTCAATAAATCCTAGCATTCCCGCAACGGATGTATTTGTTTCCGGATAGTATTTATGGTTCGTAAATCTCTTTATACCGCCAGAAAGATAATACTTTTGCTTCTTTAGATTTTTATCTATACGTTTCGCTTCAAAAGCATAATATCTCGTTATTCCTAAGCTAGGTACTTCAAATTTTATATCTAAATGACCTACCGTGACACTTTCTTTTGTTTCTCTCACTCCAACATTTACAGTGAAATTCTCTAAACCAAATAGGTGTAGATTCGGTTTGACGTGTTTATTAACTAACTCTGTACATAGGTAGTCCTCCAATTCGTTGTATGCCTTGTCCGACTTTGATATATTTTTAATTAGTTCATGAATAGTCTTTCTACTATACTGTAGCTTACTTGCTGTCAGATTTTGATAGCCGTAAACAATAGATTTTAAGAAAGATTCTATATAATATTGTCTATTATCCGTAGCAGTAATAAATTGTAGACCATCCATCATAATTGAGCCTGTTTATGGTTAGACGTTTCAGCCCGAGCTAAAGCCTCAATAAATTCTAAAAGGTCATGATGAGCAACAGCTTTGTGCCAGCATTTCTTTTCATTAGGTTTTATAATGTAAAAGGTATTTTTGTTAAATCCACGGACATCTTGTTGGATATACAGGTCTCGAGTAACACTGTGAATACCGAGAAATCCTAATTCATTTAAAAGAGCAGAATCATCCGTCCCTTTAAAAACGACAATCTCTCCGTTTTCGGGTTGCTTATCAACGATGAAATGACACCCAATGAAGTCTTCGGCAATATGGACATTGACAAAAAAAGATTGTTGTGGTGAGTTAAATCTATGTCTAAAGTGATCTATAAACACTTCCGCATATGACTGTAAATATTTTTTATCGGCATCCTCATTTATCGAAAGCATCCTAAAAATGTTATTGCCACCATATCCAGTCTCCTCCGCTCGCTTTAAAACAGGAATTGCTATTTCTGTAGAATAGTCTATCAAAGATTGTTCAATGGGATTGATATCAAAAAGCTCAGCGATCTTTTGCTGACATCTTTTTTCCAGATCATTGATCTGCTCTCTCAATTGATATACTTCATAAGTAGAGAATTCACGGGAATTGATTTCCTTATAGAGTTCCTGTATTTGATCAACAATATCTGCAAGAGCTTCGTTGTTTATCGCTGGGGCTGAAAAAATCTCTTCAAAATCAATCCTTGTTCTATCAACTCCTGCGGATGAACTTGTATTGAAAACATAATAGGTGAAAAATCGCGAATTTATTATTGCAGTAAGGCTCTTTAATAGACCCGTCACCTCAGATGAAGTATTACCAACAGCAGGCTTAAATGCACAGACTGTGGCAGTGAAAAGCATATCTTCAGTAGTGTAGGCTGCGACAGCTTTGAAATCTTCTCCAGCCTGAAGTCCTTTTTTTACCAAGAGTTTCTCCCCTTGGAAATAAAAAAGATCAGGCAAATAACCAACATTTCCCTCACCATCAATATTATTACGTCCAAGACTCCCGGCCTTTCTTGACGCATACCGCTGTCTCATATCGTCAATAGTCTTAGCCCAGGTCAGCGAAGGGACTAAACTGAACTGACTAAACTCTTTCTTACCTTCGACATCTAGGAACTTATAATTTCGGACAGAATCCGTATTTTTCTTTTTATTGCCGTCCCTAACTTTCAGCCCTCCATTAGTTTTCAAGCCATAATATTCTTTGAAATAGGCTATCGTATCATATGACTTCAACCGTTTCATGAAATAGAAATCCAAAATATTTCCGTGGAGCATCACTTTCCATAACCAATCAAATCCATCTAGGCTCCTATTAAAATTAGCTTGTAGAATTTTCTTTATGTCATGCTTTTCAATAACTATAGTCCTGAAATAATTAAAAAATCTATTGGGTTTGACTGTGATATGAGTTACGAGATTCTTTTGAATATCGGTCCGCTTCTTTGGAAGTTGGTAAAACAGTATTGCAGGAGCCTGTTTCGCTTCTTCAAATATTTGATTTCCCGCAACAATCTTATTATTTACACAGGACAGTTCCAGAACCTGGGTAAGAACAAATTTACTCAAAAAATATTGTCGCCAATTTTTACAGGTAGAATCTGAATTGTACAAGCTCTTTCCTGTCACAATCATGCCAATACGAAGATTCGGATTAAGCGCAAAGTCACTTACTCGAACCAAAAAAGCCTGTGAAATCTCTCTGTTTCCAAGCTCTAATGTCAAATTAGCTCGATTGGTAACTCCGTCATCGCTAACCTCGACTGTCGCTAATTCTGCCAAATTCCTTTTTTTGATGTATTCTTCGTATCTTGAAGAATTTACCGTACCCCAAGGAGGATTCCCAAGGATAAAATCAAGGGAGACCTGTTCTCTGAAAATTTCATTAAAGGGAGCTTCTTCATTGAAAAAGTCATGTTGGTGGCCCCCGAATAAGTTGATCCCTCTCAATTGTTCGAATTTGAAGTCCTCTATTTCAAGTGGAGTCTTATAATCCAAAAGTGTGATGTATAATGAAAAAATTGTTATCTCTATAGCATCTTCATCGATATCAATTCCATAGACGTTCTCTCTCAACAATTCCCAAAGGCGTTGATTTGATATTTTGTCCCCTTTCCTAGCAAGAAGAATTATTTCCTTCTCAATGATTTTTCGTAATGTTTCTACCAAGAAAATCCCCGATCCACAAGCAGGATCCAAAACCTTACAGCTCGCTTTAGTCTGATTAGCTATAAATGGAGTCACTGTTTGTGACAGAACATAATCTACAATGAAAGGTGGGGTATAGTAGGCCTTGATCTCAAACTGTTTAGTGTTTTTATAATTCGTTAAAAGTACATCTACATTTTCAGCTTCTTTGCCTATGAAGTTTTCATAAATATTGCTAATTAATTCAACGGGTATCACTTCAAAATCGTAAATCATAAACAATGATGGTTGAACAGAGTAGCCGTTGTGAGAGGTTCCAGACCGAAAAAATGAAGAACCCGAAAACAAGTGATAAAGGATTTCAAGATGATTTTTGGCTACTTGCAATTCCTCGTCATATGATCTTATGACCTCTCCAGTGTTCTTGTCCACCTTCTCTTCGATAAGAGGAAAAAGATCTCCCTGATATTTCTCAGTTAGATATTGAAAAAATTTATAAAGCTTATCCTTATCCTTTATTAATTCGTTTAAACTGTGTTGCCTTCTTAATTTGTCTTCTCCTGAAATATAGTCTTGATCCTTGAACTCTACCCTCCGATCTATTAGGTAGCGTATAAAAAGTAATCGGCCAATTAATCTGTTTGCTATTTTAGGTAAAAGATTGCCTCCATCGGATGCAATCAAAATTCTTCTCGCATCAATTATATTGTTAAGTAGGTATTTGTCTACTTTGGGTACATTTTTAAAGTATTTTTGATAAAGGTTCTTCCACGTCTTTCCAAGGGTAAGATTGACAAGGCTAAATTCATGTTCACTCGCATCTATCTTTTCAAGTAAATAATTGCCATCACCCACAAAGTTATATCCGTGAAATATATCCAATGGTTCATCGTCTGCAGAATTGATGATGACTATAGGAGCTTGACCAAAGCAAAATGACCATTTTGGTATTTCCTTACGTTTTTTTTCTTCTGGTTTATCAAAAAAAAGAATAATGGGATTGTTTATAGGTTCCGGATGCTCAGAATCTACATCTCCCAAGTGGTGCAGACTGAAAAAAGCATATGGTTTAATGATATCTCTCAGAACTTTACTAATACGATATGGGAATTTATGCACCCAATCACTCGACTCTTCTAAATAAAAAAGGCCGTTTTCTCTGGTATAACCGAGCTGGATAAATAGTTGTTCAATTCTTGTCAAAAAAACCGATAATTCAAATAGTGAAAGCAATCATGATGGATAAATTGCTAAATATAAGTAAATATTATATTATAGGCAACGAAATTATTTAATACATCCGTCAGACTTTCTCCTCAGATCTGAGTGGTAAAATGTAATACTTCGTAATATATAGATTTGTATATTTAAAATAAAGTAATGAGATGACCGAGCTTACTAGCAAATTAGGGTCAATTACAATTCAATCGTCAGAAACAAACTCCTAGTATGGAAGCAAAAAACTACAACATGCAAAATCTCCCCCACAGGGATACACTTGAAAGGATCGTTCACGAATTGAAGTCCACGGATTTAAAAAAAGTTTCTTATCAAAAGGTGCTTTACACAATCTTGAATGAGTTAAAGCTGATTCCTTTCGTAACTGCTAAACTTAAAGCCGGACATCATAACGAGAGAGCAAGAATTAACGAGCACGATCAGGTTTTCTATGCGGAAAGTGCCTTAGTTACCGTACAGATTTTCATAACATAAAAAGATTCGGACGAGCAAATACGCCAGGACAGTCACTATTCTACGGCGCGATAAAAACAGAACATATTGAATATCCACGTATTGTCAACTTATTTGAAATCTCTGAGATGTTTCGAGGTATTGATAAGCAGTCAACCGGAACATTTGTGATAACCGTAGGCAAGTGGCGAATAAAGGAAGACTTTGAGGTGGTAGAAATGGTTTTCAACGAAAGCAATATTGAAAACATTCCCCAAATAAGGAGTTCTTATGAATACCATATAGATAGGCTAAAGAAAGAGATACCGGATAAGATAGAAGACATCGAATTTTTACTTCGTTTCTTTTCAGATGAATTCGCAAAGAAGGGTATCCAATCAGATAGTGATTACAAAATCTCCGCTGCGTATACCGAAATGGCTACTACATTTAGAAACTTATCAGGTGTAACATACCCAAGCGTAAGGACGGAATACCAAGGGTTTAACGTCGCATTAACCATCCCTGCCGTTGAGACTTTCTTAGACCTTGAAGTAGTCGCGATGTTTAAGGTTTATAAAAAAGGGGAACACACTTTTGTCGACAACCTTGCTTATGCAACAGAATTGGGCGATTTGAAATCAAATTTTAATTGGATTGATATACAAGGAACAGACGAAGAAATGATCAATAAAATTTTTTTAGGAGATTAAAAATTCGAGAGATCGACTATTGCTAAAAATCACTACCATAAATCTCTTAATTTCAAACTAATCAATGTTTTTCATTAAGCGGTCGAATGACCATATCAGAAAAGTGTAAAGGATAATCCCGTGCCTCCTGTAACAGAGATGGCACGAGATTATTCAGTATTTAGATGGAGTCAAATAAGCTTTATGAAGTGACATGATTGATACACGCTAACTCCGGGGTACTCCGCACTTCGTCTAACCGTACATAGTGTTCCTCTCCAGCTTGTTTAATAGGCCGCTCGATCCTAAACATATAGTACCTTTCATCAACTTCGACAATTGTGACAGGAATGGCCTTTTTTCCTTCCCAGGACACCCATGCCTTATCTCCAGGTACAAAATTTTCAATTGTCCGTTTTGAATAAGGAAGTGGGGTAATATTTTTGATGAACACAATTTTTCTTGAATCGTACGTGCTTTCAGGAGACCTTTTGACATTTTTAACAGAACTGGGCGACTTCTTCTTTTTTAAATAATTCTGATAGGATTTCCATGCGCTTTCTAATGCTCTCATCGCACCCAAAGGTGGATTTTTACCAGTTAAATAGTCTCGGTAATCTTCAAGGGTACTATACAATGGCCATCGCTCATCTCCGTCTGAGAATCCACGCTTGCTTGCCAGATCACCGAGTGGCGAATTTCTGATTTTCTGCTTTGTTAGCCAGTTTGAAAAGCTAAGCTCAGGCTCTACAATTGTTGATGCCTCAACAGAGAGCTCCGCGCTACTGATCATCTGATGGTAGCCATCCCTCATTTTGACTATAGCTTCGTCCAAAGTCTCCGCTTCGGTAGAATAGTGACTTGTTTTTATGTAACCAATAGAGCCCGCTACCCGCCTCAGATTGAATACATCGACAACACCTTTTTTACCCTGTTGAAATGACAACAATTGGCTGGGAGAAACGTATTCGCGAAAAACCGCGATTGCGACTTCTCCTTCATGGAATTCTAACTTAACACCATGTCGTTGAACCTTTAGGTCTCCAAAAAAAGAGAGCTTCGAGTTCAAATGCTGGTCGGCAAGCCCTCTTCCCAATTCTTCCAAAGTTGGCCAAATAGATTGCCGTGTAATCCATTTTTCATCGTAAAGTGGTGAGTAAACGCCTTCTGCCAATTCATGTACCAAATCTTCCCGCAAGCCTTGAAGATTTTTGCAACGTTCTTTTATAAAAGCAGTTGGCGTTAGAACAATAAATTCTGCCTCTGTCAAATTGCTGATAGGACGTTTAGAGTCCGACAGTAAGGAGGCACGGGACGAATAACCAAAATAAGCTGCCACAAGTTCATGTGCGTGCGAAGACTTTAATGGAATACCGAATTTTTCTAAAGAGAAAGAGCGCAGCGAATCAGCGCATTTTTTTGTGATTTCAAATTGCATAGCAACCTCATGTTAAAACTGGACTTATATTGTTGTCATGAGTGTTTAAACACAACCTATGCCAGCGGTTTAACTAAAGTTTGCTGTAAGGCTTTGTCATTAATTGATAGCCTCGCGTTTCAGTCACTCATACCTGAGGCGCTCGATTCCTATGCCAAAGGTAAGATTAAGGTTTTAGAAATGCAAAAGAGGTTCAGAAAACTTCTTAGTGTGGTTGAGTCAGCTATTCTCGCACGGCATAACGAAATTGCCATTCCAAGAAACGGATTGAAGCTGTTTAAGCAAATTGTGGCCTTATCATAAATTAAGCTACAAAGACAACAGCATGTTAAATACTTATTTGTTAACTGCCAAATTTTCATCAATATATATCGCCATTTGCCTTGGCAGTCTTTTTGAGTTGATAATCCCATATAAATCTATGTTATCTGGCACTATATCATTACAATAGCACATACGGCGTAAATTATCATTACAGCGAGTCTTTAGAAGAGCTACCAAAGGGGTACCTGCATTACGAAGGAAAATCGTTTGGCGAAGTAAGTTTATTTTACCAGACTACGGAAGGAAAAATGACTGACATAATTGCTAATTCAATAGGTTCGGAAGAAGATGCTCGCAAAGAAATGAAAGAAACTTTTACATGGATCAAAGAGGTAAAATAATCGTGCTTAAAGACACATTTTTTTAGCAAGTACCAATTTAAACCCATGACGTTAGAAGAATTATCAAAGCAATTAAAAGAGCTTATTTACACCTATGATACAGGATGGCTGTTAGGCGATCTTTCGGGATTAATGCATGCCGGTGGAAATCATACAGCGGCTGATCAGCTCGGTAAGCTGTCCTCACCCCAGCGGCAGTTGTATTATCTGGCCGGTCTTTTGATGACCTCTGATCCGATGAATGGAGCAGATAATATGTATGATCCTGATAAATGGGACGAAATCGTGAACTTGTTGAATAAAATAGAACAGGTATACGCCGCCATGTTTTTTCCAAAGGACGAAGTAGTGGATGACCACTGGCAGAAAGTCCGAAAAGTTGCGATGCCTTCTTTTCTTGATTATTTTAATCAGGGACCACTCAATTTTGAAGAGCAAATTATCAATTGGGTAAAGGATCTGTATGCGCCGTTAGATGTTATTGTGATAAAGGAAACCGGTTTGCAAACAGCGGATTTTTTGCAATTCTACGCAAATATCGATGCCTTACATCAGAAGAATTTTCAAGGCGTTGGTCCGAAAGGTACTCCCCGCGCGAATTGGCGCGACTATGCGAAAGTACAGATGGTCAATACAGCGCCAGAGCCGTTGAAGGCGATGATGGATGATACGATGGAGTCAGTATTCTATTATATGGCTGACCACGGCATTATAGATCGCTTTTTTTCAAACGAACTTGTTTCTCCAGAATTACCCATTGAAAAGGTTGAGACGATTTTAAACTTGCTTTCTGCCAAAAGAGAACAATCGGACTTTTTGTACTACACAGCCGTGAAACCCGGAAATCCGCTGTATGAAAAACCGATCGTTAACCTGGGCGACGGATGTATCAGATTTTTGAGGTAAAGCAGGTAACCCACGCAATTGAAAGTTTATTAGAAAAGACTTGTTCAAAAATCAAGGCAGATACAGCTGCTCTGGTAGCCAGAAAAGGCAATTTGCTGGAAGACCGCATTGAGGAACTATTTAAGGCGTTACTGAAACGCGATTATAAAATTTTTAGGGGCTATTATGTCGATGGCTGTGAGCAGGACTTGCTGAACCTTTGGAAGAACTATGCGTTAATTATCGAGGCTAAGGGTTACAACCTACGAGAACCGCTCCGCGACCCCGATAAAGCATTTGTACGTATCAAAGACGATTTTAAGGGTTGTATTGGCTATGGCTATGATCAATGCAAGCGAGTTGAAAGCAAGTTCTTGGCTGCTCAGCCACTGGTTATTTGTGATTACAAGGGCAATGTGCTGGAAACTATCGATACATCGGAGTTCCAAGATAATGCATTTTCGGTCGTTGTGAACTTGAAGACGTTTGGTCAGGTACAGATTGATCTTTCTGCCCTGCTGGAGATACCTGATGAAAGTTCCTATCCGTGGGCAGTTAAGCTCGATGATTTAGAAACCTTTATTCTCACGTTGTTGGCACGAGGCAAAAGACCGAAGGAGTTTTTAGATTTTTTAATAATGCGAGAAACGCTGCATGAAAAACTAATTTGTAATGATGAATTGCAGATTTGCGGTGCGTTTTTAACAGAGTCCATAAACCAAAGGTTAATCGATTCGAAAGACGTGATAATGACGGCGCGAGACCTTGGTAATATTTTCGACCAGCAATACAAGAAAGGAATTGGTTTCCGTGACGAAAAATACCTAACAGAAAAGAAGAGTGGTAAGTGGTTTTTCTGGTAGCAGTGTGTATTCGGCAAAACAGGTCCTTACAAAGGCCGATTTCTCGTTACTAAGTTGTCGGCGCATATATTAAACGAATCGTGCATAAATGTCGATAATATGAACAAAAATGTCTATCAAATTTCTTAACCCCTCCGTAACATTTGGAACTGATGTTATTGTGATATTAGATTTTCTTTCTCTGATAGCAAAAACACAAATAAAATAGAAGGAAAGGTCAGCGTATCCTTAAGGACAAATCCAACTTTAAAAAAAGAACGTTAAACATCAATACAGCCCACTTTCAACGGATTACGCATATAGAAGCGACCTTTTAGACGGTAAAATGTCGAACCAAAAATTATCGAATCATAACAATATGGATCACAGATTTTTATGCCCATAAAAAAGGGAGACTAGCATTATCTGGTGTCTCCTTAAGTAGGAGCAGTTGCGGAAAGTCTAACCTTTTGGATGATTATCAAAGAATCATAGATTTTAAACAGTGCCTCGATGATTAACAATTACTATCGGCTTTATAAAAAAATAAAGATTTTATAATCTGAAAAAATTTAGAGATTTTCTGACAAATAGTTGGTTTCGGAATTTGTTGATTAATAAGCTCTTCGTTTATGGTATCTGCAGGTTTATTAAAATAATCCTCTTTACGGTGCAAATCATTTTCTCTACCTGAACGGATCTCTGTTTCATTCCATCGACCCAAAAACTTAATCTTGTTATTGCTTATCCAATAGTGAGACTGACATTCAAAATTCCAATTTCCAATAGACGGATGAAGCGTAACAGATTTACCGTTAAATGTCAACCTCCTGTCGGAGACAATGGAGTCACGACTTCATGGCCACAACCACATACACATTTATGTATTGCAGTGCAGTATTCGATTGAGACATACAAAACACCTTCTTCAACCTTTTCGGGCATGAACTCAACGAACTTATGCTGTAACAAAATTGCATTCAATGCATTCAACTCCGCAATTTGAATATTAGTAGCATACTCGTTATTATCGGAATCTTCTGAAAAAATTCGAAGTGGTAAATGGTCATTTTTGTCGCGGGTGGCAGAAGTAACTCTTACAGCACCCGTAAGTTTGTCATCAACGACATTCACACCTAAACCGACATCAGAAAACGGAATACCTATAATGGCCAAATAATCTGTTATCATCTTCCTAGCAGCATTTCTATCAACACATACAAATACATAATCCATTTTATCCAACTCTAATAGATTCTCTTTCTTCACATAGTAGTCATGGATATAAACATACTTGTGCATGTTAGAATACAACTTTTGATAATATGCTGCCTTTCTCGGATTTTCATCAAGATCACTTATTGAGGCCGCTCCAGGTTAACGGAAAGCATTGTGCT
Source organism: Sphingobacterium cellulitidis (assembly GCA_002245855.1). Lineage (GTDB taxonomy): Bacteria > Bacteroidota > Bacteroidia > Sphingobacteriales > Sphingobacteriaceae > Sphingobacterium > Sphingobacterium cellulitidis. The sequence continues at coordinate 253,402 of NOUX01000001.1, forward strand.
GATCAAAGCTGTCTCCATCAAAAAGATGGATTTCTTTTACCGGTGTTTTAGCAACCATATCCAAGATGTATGCTCCAGTACCTCCCAAGCCAATAATTGCTATTTTCTGCCTTTCTAACTTCATATTAATCATCTCTATATTTGCTCGGCTCGAATTGGTGTCAATGTACTGGAATACTGTTTCATTAGCACTGTCAGCTATCACCTTAAAAGTCTTTTCAGTAACAAAAGAATCTAGATATTTAGCTGGTGCGGAAATAATGTCTGCATACCTTTTAACCTTTTCGTAGTAGTTCAGATATCCGGCAGCAGGCTTATTGGAAAAAGATCAATTTACTGTAATCTGATTATTTAGAACAGTGCCAATATTACTGTGTTGAAAAGCTGTGATGACTGTACCGTCAATTTCACATGTGTTGTCTCCTATAAAACTTATAACATGATCTTGATTATTATGTAATGAAGTTACTAATGTACCGTATTGGATTTCTTTATTTTGATCGGCATAAGGTATATGGTTTATAAGTAAATATCCACCACGTACCTCGATCTCATAACCTTCGTCTCTCAGACGTTTAAGGTCTTGACTATGATTTATCAGTTGCTGTGACATCGAACACCATTTTATTTTTGACACGAACAACTGAACCTTTAACCATAGTGCCTTCAGGTTTAGGCTCCCAACCTCTACTGAAAGTAACTATATAACCTTTGTTTGGGTTATTATCGTACGATCCAAATGCCAAAACAACTAATTAATTGCTCAAAAGAAATGTTTATTTCTTTCCATATATGCGGACGTGCATTGACAATGATGGTTACTTCAATTGATCGAGGCTTAGAGGAAAATTTTTCTTTGCCCGGACGGGCTAAATCAACTACTTCGTCATCTAGTATTTGATTGTCCTGCCAACCTTCCTTGATATCAAGGAAAATATCATCTTCAGCTGGTATATTGCCCAGGCCTCTGATTTGAATGCCTCTGATATATTGTTTGTACCAGGTAAAGGGCTTGTCATTAATAATGAACTGGAGCTTTTTCTTTACAAAGAAATATTCCGTTTCTGGCCGAGCCAGATTTACTTGTTTCTCATTTTCAATAAGCTCATCCTTATAAGGTTTGCTGATTGATAAGAACAATTCAGTCTCTAAGGGTATTCCTGCAAGCTGTTTTATATCTGCCCCTGTTTTGTACTGGTCATAAGTTTCATACTCTTTACCTTCTATTACAAATTTCAGGGGTACTTTCGGGTTATGCGAATGCGAATCCCCTTGATGATTATCTAACTTCATCGTAAACTAAATTTTTGATATTAATTGATAAATAATTGCTTATCGCCTATCATTTCAGCAAAAACAACCTTCCAGAAATCCTTTAAACAAAAATGACCGAGTAAGGGAAACCCTATACTCAGTCATTTCTTTAAGTTTCCTTAAAAAGTTGAGGCTTATTCAGTGCCCTCAACCAGCGCCGAGGAATTGATAAAGGATTAGAAAAACGATCATAAAAATTTTTTATCGTTAATACCCTTCGTTTTGTACCAAGTTAGGATTCTTAATAATTTCTTCCTGAGATATAGGATAATACTGATGGAAAGGCTTCACTTTTGCTGCGCCAACAGGGTTGTCGACTGCGACAGATTTTGCGGCCTCTACTAATTTTCCCCAACGGTTTAAATCGAATCTCCTTTGAAATTCTCCCACAAACTCGATGGCTCTTTCGTTAAATATCTTATTGGTAATTTCAGCTCGGGTCGTGCTAGCCGCTAATTCAGGTAGACCGGCTCGAACCCTGATCATGTTCATCCATCGAATACTTTCGGCAGTGTTTCCAAGTTCGTTTTCAGCTTCGCTGAGCATGAGAAGCACGTCGGCATAACGAAGAAGATAAAGGTTTTTTCCCGAAGACTGCCCATTGGCATTTAAATCCCAAAATTTACTACCAAACCAAGGGTATCCAGGCTTGGGGAATCTAGTGAACTTTTGGTCTCTAAATCCGAAACCTAGCACGATGTCTTTACGCTTATCGCCCGGCTCGAACATGGATGCCAGTTTTGCGGTGGGTAAAAAGACGCTCCAACCGTCGACAACTAGATTGCCAAAATCTACCCCGGCGTAGGTCCTTTTTCCGGCGTCACGTTGTGGAATATAATAAGATATCTGGGAATGAGTGCGCGTGTTTGTATTGGAAGTCGGTTCCCTTAAATATTGAACCTCAAAGATGGATTCCTTATTATTCTTAAAACCAGTGTTCACGTCAAAGAGTTGATCGTAGTTTGTCATTAGCGAATAACTGCCGGAATTAACGACCTTCAAAGCGGTGGCCTTAGCATTTTTCCAATCTTTCCCAAATAGATAAACCTTTGCAAGTAAAGCTTGCGCAGCACCTTTGGTTACCCTACCTATATCAGACGATGGATAGGAGAGGGGAAGTCCCATTTCAGCCTCAGTAAGATCCTGAATAATTTGAGCTCTTACATCTGCTAAGCTGCTTCTGCTGAGCGATGAAACGGCGTTGATATCAATTTCCTGTGTCCATAGCGGTACGCCGCCAAACGTATTGGACAAGTTGAAATAATAGAGTGCTCTGAGGAATTTGGCCTCCGATAAGATTCTTTGTTTTATTGTGTTATCAATTTCAGCAACTGCGACACGACTGATCACCAGGTTAGCATTCTTTATTCCTGAATATGCATTAAGCCAAAGACTCCCGGTGCCGTTACTGCCTGATCCGAACTCGTAGTTCTGGACTGCAGAATTCACGTCATTTGAATAAGCAACGTCCGTTCCCAAATCGACCATGCGCCAATAATCTGGTGAACTGTAAATGCTGTATAGCGTTTGGTACACCCCATTGACAGCTTGAATACATTGAGTTTCATTGGTAAAGAAATCATCTGGATTAATAAAAGTCTTCGCCTCTTCTTCCAATGATTTTTCACAGCTTGTGAAACCGGCACTCGATAATAGAATGGCTAAAAATGCCCCGGTTCTGTATAATTTAGATGCTATTTTCATCTTATATCTCATTAAAGTGTTAAGTTAACGCCGAATGTAACCACTCTGCCGTTTGGATAATTTCCGTTGTCGTTAGCAATCAAGGTAGAACTTCCGCCACTGGTGTTAACCTCAGGGTCAAAACCGCGGTATTTTGTCCATAGAAATAAATTGGTACCACTGGCGAATACATCCATATCTTTGATGATTTTCGGAAGTATCACCCCACCTAGAGCGTATCTGATTTGAGCAGACTTGAATCGGATGAAAGAGGCATCCTGTAGTAGCCTGGTGCTTGCGATGTTGTCCCTTGATTCAACTTTTGGAATATCAGAAGTTGGGTTTTCAGGAGACCAGCGATCGATTATGTATTTGAATTGGTTAGAAAACGAGGTGCCCGTTCCATTAAAAAATTCCATCGCGTTGTACATCTTAGCACCCTGATTGAATTGAAAGAATACGTCTAGCGACAATCTTTTATAAGCGAATGTACTTCCCACCCCACCGAATAGTTTCGGGTTAGCCTGACCTAGGTAATGGTAGTCGTTTACGTTTAGTTGACCATCAGAGCTATAATCCTTGTATTTTGGTCCTCCTGGAAGGTAATGACTGTTGTGCGAGACAAACTCTCGGTCTTGAGCAGGCTTTGCCAGCTCAGCATCGATTTCCTGTTGGGTTTTCCAAGTTCCGGCATATTCTAGACCGAAATTTGCTCCAATTGGATATCCTTTCTCTAGGTAACTGGTGGTTACGCCGTACCCAATACCTGCATCCAAAAAAACTTTGCTAAGGGGACCGATATCGGTTACTTTCTGACTGTTGGTGGAAACATTCACGTTGGCCTGCCAAGAGAAATCTCCTTTGCGAAGCACTTCGCCCGAAACAGAGAAGTCAAATCCCTTGTTTTGCGATTTTCCAAGGTTTATCAGTCTGGAGGTGTATCCGGTTTGAGAAGGCAACTGAACGGTTAGCAGTAAATCGCGGCTGGTCATATCGTAATAATCTGCCGTTAAATTAATTCTGCCATTAAAAAAATGGACGTCCAGTCCGGCATCAAATTGCGCTGTAGTTTCCCAGCTTAAATCTTTATTAGATAGGTTCCCCTGGGTGTAGCCTAAGGTCTGCTGTCCCCCAAAGATATAGGAGTTGGTGGTCGAAGGAAGCGAGGCTAGCGATTGGTAGTTGGCGATTCCTTGATTTCCAGAGATACCGTAACTAGCGCGGATCGCAAGTTCTGAAATTGTTCCGTTTATATTGGATTCCAAAAAGAAAGGTTCTTGAGAAATGCGCCATTTAGCAGCTCCCGAAGGGAACATTCCCCATTTCTTTCCTTGGGCAAAGTTGGAGGCACCATCGGCCCGGCCGGTAAGCGTAAAATAATACTTTCCAGCATAATTGTAATTTACTCTTCCAAGAAATGACACGATAGTGTTTTCATCCAGATGGGATGCTAACCCACGGAATTGCTGCTCGGCCAGCCCTAAATTGTTATACTGGGTAATATCATTGGTTAAGTTACTTCCCGAACCAAAGAGCCGATTGATACTTTTGGTCTGGTAACTTGTACCAGCCAAAAGATCCAGAGTATGCTCTTCGAAGGATCTCTTGAAATTCAGCGTATTTTCATTAATCAAACCCAGTGTGTTGTAGATGTCGGAATTGGCAGATCCGAATAGACGATTATTGAAAATATTTTGAGGCATATCCGTAGGACTGTAGTAATCTCCCCGCTGGTTGATGAAGTTTACTCCTAGAGTGGATTTCACTTTCAAATCTTTGAGAAGCTCAATTTCTAAGTATGCATTGGACAATATGTTATTGATCGCTCTTTGATTCTTTACTTTATCCAGAACCGCTACAGGATTGTTGATATGTCCACCGGTATACCAAATCGGATTGTAGGTCTCATAAGAACCATCTTCTTTATAAATAGGCATCGTAGGAGGAAGGAAGATATACGAGGTAGACCAACCCGTATTGGTGCCAAAATTCAAGCTGCTGATTCTGTGCTGCTCTCTACTGATATTGGTGCTTACCCCCATATTAATTCGGTTCCCGAATTTCTTGGTCAAGTTTATTCTTCCTTGATACCTTTTAAACCCTGTGTTTTTAATAATCCCTTTCTGGTCTAATAGATTGGCAGAAACGAAATAGGTATATCCCCGGTCACCGCCTTCTCCGCCCGATGCTGATGCATCATAGCTCGCGAATGGAGCCGTTTGGGTAACCGCATCAATCCAGTCAGTCCCTTCTCCGATCTGATTGATCAACGAGTCGACATTGGGGTAGAGAGGAGGTTTATTGCCATATACCAGAGCCTCATTAATAAATTCTGCAAATTCTCGGGCATTCATTAAGTCCAATTTTCTGGGTAGCTGTGAAAAGCCCTGATTGGTCGAAAAGCGTACAATGTCTTTACCGGCAACACCTTTCTTTGTGGTTACCAGGATTACACCATTTGAAGCTCTAGAACCATAGATCGCTGTTGTGGAGGCATCCTTGAGGATGTTTATGCTTTCAATGTCGCTTGGATTAATGGAATTTAAACTGGTACCACTTGGATCCACAATCCCGTCAATTACATAGATCGGTTCATTGGTCGCCGTAATAGATCTAGAACCGCGGATTCTAATGGTCGTAGGTGCGCCAGGCGCTCCATTGGTAGACTTTACATCCACCCCAGATGCCTGGCCCTGAAGTAGCTGGTCAATTCGAGTTGCCGGAGCGTTTTCAAATTGTTTAGTTGAAATGGTACTGGTAGAACCGGTAACATCGGTTTTTTTGGAAGTACCGTATCCAACTACCACCACCTCATCAATCCCGTCACTGTTCGAAGCTAGGGTAAAATTATTGACTTGATTTGTATTCGAGGTAACCTGAATTCTCTTTTCTTGAGAGGTATAGGCAATAGAGCTTACTTTAAGTATATGAAGTCCTGTAGGTACATTGATACTATATTTCCCCTGATTGTCGGTGGAGGTTGTGATTCCAAGATCGCTAATGCTGACTGTAACACCGGCAATGGGAGATCCCGATTCATCTACAATGGTTCCTGAAATTCTTCCTCTTTGTTCTTCAGCGCCATTTAGCACGTCTTTGATTGAGGAGAATGTTGCTCCCATTAAGTGTGTCTCCCTTGCGTAAGAATGATTAATGCATGGTAATTGCATTAAAAAGCAAAGGCCTGCAGCGTACGAAACAGTTGCAGCACCCTTTTTAAAGTTTATAAACATGTAAATATATTTTACCAATTCCACGGATTGAACTTGTAATCGAATTGTTAAGGTTGAATCTTTGCCGGGATATTCCTTCAACTTAGGAATCCCTCAGCATGTATATTATAAATTATGAGTTAGTACTCGTTATAGCGGCACGATTTTTTTATGCTATTCCTCCTTTCTTTTGGATGTTTTTTTCAGATGCTAAAAATAGGTAAGGTTTATTAAGGGAATATTAAGGAATTATTTAAAATTAATTAAACATTCGAAAGCATATTAAATGTTTTTAAACATTATTCTGAAAATTGATTCAGATTTCCTCTCAATTTAGGTTACACTTGCCGATGGATTCCATTTATACAAGGTATATCAGACATTGCTTAAGAAATATAGCCTTTATTCCCATAGAGTTTCTCAAAAACATCCTTGCCCATAGCCATCATACTTTTTAGATTGGTCGTCAACATTGCCTTTGGTGAGGTAAAATGATAGTATTTCCCTATGCCATTGATGACCAGATGTAATTTGAAGCCATAGAACCACCCGAGGGAACACTGTCCTCGCTCTGCAGTGTCCCTCAAAACTTTATTACCGTGTATTCTTCTGTTGTGCCGCACCTTGATATGTGTTGAGTCTATAAAATTGATTCCTTCACTCTTACCTAACCATCACATCTTCACAAGCAACATAAACAAAATCGCGCATCGATGTTGGAGCTCCACGAACCGATTGTAAAATGGTAAACCAGGAAACAGGTCATTTAAATGAGACAATGCGTAATGAATATAAAATGTCTTAAGATGGGTAAATTGTCCAGAATGAAAAGAACCATCAGACTGATAATTTCACTCTCACACAAGCCTGTCTTCATCTTTTTCCTAATTTTTTTCGCCTATTCGTTTTTCCTCTAATATGAGGTTGAATTTCATTTCAAAAAATCAGACCCTTCCACGAAAATTTCTATAACTTTATCTTTGAACATATGATTTGGTTAACATTTACAAAAATTTGATTGTCAAACGATTTCATTCAAAAATCAAGCTTTTTTTAGTTAAAATGATAAATAAATTTTACACAGGATCCAAATACGGTCCGGTACCCGAGAAAAAGAAACTTTCCGAATCGTAGAGACCAAGAGGCGCAGCTGACCTTTTCTTTCACCATTCCTATACCATACTATCTTAACCCGTTTGCCACAATATTGGCATTGATCGGTTTACGTTCTATCCCAACTTTATCCACCCCCCTCCATTTTAACCACGCGGCTCCGTGTAGTCACGATCGCATCCACCTTTTCTCCAGTTTTATAGAAAACAAAATGGCTATGAAGATCATCGATAACAACGCCCTTAGCCGGTGCATCTAGGATGTGGTAAGGGCAGAACTACTCCCAAAGATGCCGCAAAAGGTGTGAAGATCGAAGAGCACGAAAAACTCTTCAAGATCGTGCCCAAAGACCAAAAATAACCTCCCCGTCCACTATCTGGACATGACCAAGCAGACTTGGTTGGTCATCCACCCCCTCGTAATATCACTCAATTTTGTTCCGTGGCACCGCACATACCGGTGGCCGCTACGTATCGAGAACAAATTTGGAAACTATGCATATAGACATCGTAACGAAAGAAGACCTCTGCAAGATGCAAAAGGAAATGATGGAGGAGATCAGGCAACTCGTAAAGGAAAATGTGAAAAGGGAAAATGACCGCCAGTGGTTCCGCAGTGCCGAGGTAAGGAAGATGCTCGGTATATCGCAGGGAACTTTGCAGAACCTCCCTGTCAACGGGACGCTGCCCTACAAAAAGATCGGTGAGAGTATCTATTATCATGGGGATGATATCCAAAAGATGATGGAAGGGAGACATGGGATGGATAGAAATATGGGAATGCCTGGACATCTTTTTACCACTTACTTTGAGAAAGTGACCGGAGATGACAGGATGTTGCCGTCGCACATCGGTCTAGTCATAGCACTTTTCTATTACCATGACACCGTTAGCTCTTTCGACTTCTTCCCTGCCAGACGGAGCAGACTGATGCGCTTTTCGCGCATCAGATCGTTGGTACTCTGCATACAAAGTCTTAAAAATTATGCCGGACAGACCTGAGCGTAATCGTATTTCATCAGAGACGCTCCCAACGCTACAAAGATAGGCAATACCACCGCTGGCACACCAAAAGCAAAAGCCGGGACTAATGCCAACAATACCAGCTTAATAATTTCTTTCCAGTCCAAATCCCCTTCGATCCTACCTACCACTTAACAGAACACCTTTCGGATTTTTTCCTTTAACCTGAGCCACTAGCCCAATAATCCAACTTTTCTCAAAACCGCTTTGTTCTGTTCAAAAGAAAGCGCAAAATCAGTGAGGTAAGGTGTTTCCACTGTAAATTCCTCTTCCTGCAAATGAGGATTCGCCTGTGCAAAGACGTTTTCCACATAGTCCTGTACCTCAGGATTTAAAACTTCGCAGTCCACGATGCTATCCAATGTAAATTCATCCAACGGCCTAAGAACCTGAGCCTTATTTCCTATATAGGTAAGCAAATCATCGGAAATGTCTTCTTCAACGGTATATAGTACCTTTGCCATAATTAAATAATATTTATATAAGTTTAAAAAAGTTGTCAAAGAAGCCATATGGACAGCCGATCGAACACGGGGCCTTGTTTAAATGCTCTGCTGGATATGCCCGATATGGTATATCTTTTATAATCCTAGCACTATCGTGCTGTTACTTTATTTTTCATATACATATTGTTGAAATTTTTATTTGCGCATCAATTAATCCTTTTCTGACACCAATTGTTAGCCATATGGGGGGGACGTCTGCTTCCGGAAAATATCGAACGAATAATGTATTAGACCTCCTCAGACTCATAGACCAATTTGGAGTTCCCACACATTTTTTCCATATAAATAGCCTTGAACGATTCTGTTGTCGCTGCTGGCAGACAAAAAATAACCTCCAAAAAATCCTCTTGGAAAATCCTCTTCAGGTAGTATATTCTCTCCTGTGACGCTGTTCTTCGGTCGTAATATATAGTTGTAATTATTTCCATTAATATTGATGAATGGAGTTACCGGAACTTTAAAAAATGGTGTAAAATTATTGTTCAACAAATCCTTACCAACATTCGGGATTAAGCCAACGACAATGTAGTTAGAGTTGGTAAATGGCGCCCGGGATTTATTGGACTGAACGATTTCCAAATCCATATTCTCGGCAAGAAAATCCGTAAAGTTTGCAATAATTATCACTACTGAATCTGGTTCAGGTTGTTCAATATCGTTAGGCATGCTGACAATTTTCAAAGGGTCAGTTTGGCTTATACTGAACAATGTTATCGGTGTAGTTTTTCCGTGTGCGACACTAAATTTTTCTTCCGATAGCAAGTAATCTGGATTTGATGCTTTATAAGAAAGGGTGTGTAGTCATTTTGAAGTAAAATCTGAGTACTAGAACCACCCATTCGTGCATATCCTGGGCGAATATCATTTCCGTTTATTCTCGCAAAGATACTCTCAGCATAGTATCCTTAAAAGATGATTTCACATTTTATGCCTAGGTGTTGTCTATTAGTACATTCAAAGGTTTGGTACAAACATATTCGGGAGGGCAGGTTCATGTTGGAAATAAAGGACTAATCTATGGCACAACAAATCTTGAGTGTCTTTTATCCAAAACCGACAGTGCTTATCCCGGAGATATGGATATGCTATTACTAAATCAAAATGCCGAACCCGTTGCTATTTTTGAATTCAAAAAGCATACTCTTTCTCCAGATGTATCTGGTCAAACCTTATCTAATTACTATCCATCTCCTGATGGTAGAAAATATAATAGCTTAGCGATCTTTAAAGAATATTTTTTCAATCATCTAGGATTAGATATACCAATAATTATCATTTTTTACCTTTCGAATGCAAACGGTAAATTTGGCCGGGCGGAGGCGCTTACTGAAGGACCTGGTAATCTTAAAGTGAAGGCTGGAGGAAAATTCTCATTGCCAGTTGATACATCCCATGCGGAACAACAGAGGATACTAAGTTTAATTCCTAAAATCATTAAACTGTATAGAGCATAGTTTATGAATTTAGCGCTTGGATTGTCTTGTCGTAGATTTATAGCTTTAATGCTTTGTACCTTTCCTTATATTCCAGCAAATCGATCAATTTGCCATCTTCTTTTATTTTCCAAAATACCCAACCACTCACGCTGATATTACGAATAGCTCGGGCCGCGCCGCTAGGATAGGGGAATTTTTTTATAACATCATTAATCTTTAAAGAAATCGAGCCGTCACTATTTAGCACTCCTGTAATAGCATTGTCTGAAGCCGCATACAATACTGCTCCTGGGTTTAGAAGCTTCGCCTTTATGATCATCTCCAGAGTAACATCCTGTTCTTCCAAATATTTCATGTCACTTTTTGTTTCAAAGATAAGACAAAATTAATTATTTTTTTTGCTAACTATTTTAGTAATTCTTAAGTTTGCATCGAACTGTATGCAAACAGGAATACGTTTGTTACAAATAAGGAGCTATATACTTGAGTTCTTAAGGTTTGTTTAGATTTATCCATTTGTGATTAAGCTAATTACTGTTTTGGATCGAATAAGTCTTTCAAATACCGATAAAATGCATTAATTTGTCATAGATTTAGTGTAGTCAAAACTTTTGTATTGTTCTATTTTTTTGAACTTTTAAATACCAGAATAGCGAATGAAGTACCGTGGCGGCGATATTTATAAGGGGGATTGTCTTGAGGTCATGAAAAAAATTGACAGTGGTTCAATCGACATGATTTTATGCGATTTACCTTATGGAACTACCCAAAATAAATGGGACAGTGTAATCCCGTTGACGGAACTATGGAATGAATACCGACGAATAATAAAACCAAAGGGTGTAATTGTACTTTCGTCCCAAGGAATTTTCACAGCTAAGCTTATTTTGAGTAACGAACCTTGGTTCAAGTACAAATTCGTTTGGATTAAAAGTAAGCCTACAAACTTTTTGAACGCACGCCGTCAGCCATTAAGACAACATGAAGACATTTGTGTGTTTTACGGAAGTCAACCGAATTATTATCCTGTTATGTCGCCAGGAGAACCATATAACAAGGGAGTAAGGAAGGCACAATTTACAGGTAGTTACGGAGATTTTAAGCCTGTGCAGGTTAAAAGTGATGGCGAACGTTTCCCCACTGATACTTTATATTGTAAAACTGCCGAAAGTGAGACCGGAGGCCGCGTTTGGCATCCTACTCAAAAGCCTGTTGCACTTGGGAGATACTTAATCCGAATGTTTACTAAAGAGGGCGACATTGTCCTTGACAATGCTTTTGGTAGTGGTAGCTTTCTTGTGGCAGCAGCGTTGGAACAGCGTAGATTTATAGGTATTGAAAAGAACGAAGAAGTTCACCTATTCAAAGAAAAAAGCATAGATTATATAAAAGTTGCAAAGGAAAGATTAGCAGAGGTTGAGAGGGCATTTAAAAATAAGCAAGAACCTCCAGCATTATTTTCGGAACTGCAACCTTCATCCAGTACAACACAACTTAACAAAAAGGGGATGGTTGATGTAAACTTGGTGATTAACGACGAACCGAGTATAGCATTATGAGAAATCCAAACGCTTCCTATAATGAAAGGTCTTGGGCGATAGACCTTATTGGCCATATAAAATCCTTAGCAAATGCTAACAATCGTTCGATAAAAGATGCAGGCGGCGAGCAAACAGTGAGAGTTGATGGTGGAAGTCTATTTCCTGATGTTTTGTTATTTGGGGATCGTGAGACTGCGAGAATTTTGCAGGGATGGGAACTGAAGATGCCTGACACAAGTATCAGTGATGGAGATTTTATCCACAACGCTGAAGTCAAGGCGAATGCCTTAGGCTTAGATAGCTTCATTTTATGGAATGTAACACACGCGCATTTATATATTAGAAATACTTCGACTAGTAATTTCGAACGTTCACACGTTTGGTCCACTTTGGCGGATATAGATACTAGATCTGCAGTGCTTTCAAATCGATCAAGATGGGAAGCTCTGGCTACAGAAATATTCAACTATTTAAATGATCTTTTTGACCGTGGTGAATTAGAAGGGCGTCAATTCGTAGAGGCTTATCGTAGCGGAGGAGTGACAGCTCTCATTTTGGATAATTCGTCCGAAGTTAATGATGCAATTGTTGACGCAATGAGGCGTAAAAGTGTTTTTCGTTCTCAGGTTACTGTTTGGTGGAATAACTACCGCGCCGAATATGGAGGTAAGGAAAAAGAGCAGGTTCTCGCTAAAGTCGTTATCTCTAACTGGATTGGGAAACTACTTTTTGCGAATATTTTGCGTGAAACCGACATGCGAGCTCGAATTGTTTCCAATATAAATGAAGAAACCACTCCAAATCAAGCATTGGCTATTTTTCAACAGTTGTCGGAAGAATGTAATTTCTGGACTATTTTTTCTGATAGCTTAGGGTTGTTAGAAATAACAGATCGGGTCTGGAGCCAACTTATGCAATTTAATAGATTGTTATCGGATCTAAGGTTGGGAGCGGTTGATCAGGCACAGCTGTCGGGAATTTTGGAAGCCACAGTAGAGGTCGCTACGCGAAAGCTTCGAGGACAATATCCAACGCCCATTGATCTTGCGAGATTACTAGTTCAAATATGCCTTCGTAACGTAGTTGATGATAGAATCCTTGATCCATGTTGTGGTAGCGGAACGATTGTTCGAGCTGCTCTAGAGCAAAAGTTGTTAAATGGTGTTTCTGCCGAAAACGCAGCTTCACTCATATTTGCCGGAGACCAGGATCCACAGGCGGTACAAATTGCGACTTTTGCAATTGCAAAGCCTGGTCTGATGCATGTGCCTTTGAGGATATTTCAAAGAGACGCATTTACCCTTCGTAACGATACGGTTATTGAGTTTAGGAATCCGTCAACCGGACAACTTTTTTCCGAAACTCTTGGCCAGTTCGATGCGATTACCAGTAATCTTCCTTTTGTAGCTCAAGCAGGAAGGGATCAATACGGAAATGCATTGAGAGATATTGTTAGCAGGATGGGTATGGCTAACTTTTCAAGAAGAGCAGATGTAGCGGCTTATCTTCCTTTTTCATTGCATTCGTTACTTTGTGAGAATGGACGTTTAGGCATAATTATAACAAACGCTTGGCTCGGGACAGATTGGGGGGATGATTTTTATAATTTACTTGGTAGATACTATGATCTAAAATGCGTTATCACTTCTGGAGCAGGAAGATGGTTCAATAATAGCGAAGTGGTAACGAACATGCTTATCATGGATAAGAAAAGTGATCCCGAGCATGAAAGTGGCAATATTTCTTATATCGTTTTAACTAGACCCCTAGAAGCAATTGGAGATGAAAATGCTTTGCAACTTCTTGCAGCGCAAATCGAACTTGGGCAAACCCAGAATGATTCGCTAATTGTGAGAAGCGTTAGCCCGGAACAATTGGATCGGTTCAGGATTTTAGGTTTGGGTGGTAATGCACAATTTGTGAATTGCGATTGGATATTGGATGTTCCATTGGTTCCGTTAAAAGGAATATTCAATATCAAAAGAGGTGAACGAAGAGGGAAAAATGAACTTTTTTATCCTAAAGCTGGACACGGAATCGAAGCGGAATATATTAAACCGTTGGCAAAAGGGCCTTCAGATTTTAGTCATCTAAGCATGCCTGCAGCAAAGGAAGCTTTCTGCTGTTCTCGATCGGAAGCTGAACTAACTGCTTTAGGGCATTCGGGGGCTTTAAACTGGATAAAGAAATTTAATACGGAAGAGAACATTAAAAAGTTGTCGCGGGCCAACTTGTTATGGTACGAAATGGATACCGATGAATTGTCCGATCTCGTTTTATTTATAAATTACGGAGATCGTCTTTTTGTAGGCCGTGTAAATCCTCCGGCTTTTTCGGATCAGAGACTTGTTCCGTTAAAACCAATAAATGAAGTTGATATTGAACTTTACCATGCAATAATGAATAGTGCGATATCAATGTTTATAATTGAAGGGATGGGTTTCGGACGTGGACTTGGTGCACTTGATTTAAGCAGCGATCGGATAAAACAGTACATGCATATTTTGGATATCTCCGTATTGAATTCCGCAGATATTAGTACGATCAAAGATGCCTTTGTGCCGTTGATTAATCGTCCGATTATGTCCTCAATTGCTGATGAATTGGAACAACCTGATCGCATAGCTTTTGATGAAGCAGTGCTTTCTGCCTTCAATTTAAATGTAAATAGACAGACAATTTACGATTCGATATTAGCGCTGGTTGAAATCAGACTAACTGCAACGCAATAACTTATGTTTTTCTGCTGAATAGGAATTTTTCACTAAATTCATTTATTTTCAGGATATGAATTTCGCTATAGAGGCATTTCTGCGTTGCCATGTACGCATTTTGAAGACCGAACCGGAAAAAGGATTGATTTATCCTACCCCGGAAAGCCCTAAATCCATAGGCGACCATATAAGAAATAAGCGTATGGAACTAAAACTACTCCAAGAGGATGTGGCAAAGATCTTCGATGTCAGCGAAGATTACATCACAAATTGGGAAAAAATAGGTCTATACCCCAAATCCAATAGATCCCTAAGATTACTGAATTTTTAGGTTATTGCCCAATTAAATTTGATGAAACAAAACTTTCAGCAAGATTGAAGGTCTACAGATGGAGAAATGGATTGAGTAACAAGAAGCTCGGAAAGTTGTTGAATGTTGATGGTTCGACTATTCTCGCTTGGGAAAACGAAATGAGTATTCCAAGAAAGGAGCATTTACCCAAATTTGAAGCTTTGTACAAATATTGGCAAGAACACCGCAGGGGCAAGTTGCAGAAAGTTTAACTTGTTAGAGGATTATGAAGCCATAATGAAGGCTAAGGGTCTTTTTGAACAGATTAAAATCTTACCTCTCCAAAGAAAACTTCGAAATAGATCCAATTCTTGAAAAAAAACACCCTATTGTTTTACCTATGGGGCGTTTTTACTTGATAAAATGTGTTATCGTCTGGAAAACTGTGTTTTTAGATAGCCCAAATTAGAATAGAACCTTGATTTTTTAAGAGTTTCAAAGGTTCGAGTATTACCGAAAGCGAGGGTTAGGTAGTACTAAAGTTGAATCGAAACTGTTTAACTTCACTTTTAGCAATATCTTGGGCTGATCGCTTTTATGTCCAATACGTCGTCCCTGATTCCCTTGTAATATGTGAATAAACAATCCTGTCTAAATAGTTAATTGCTTCATTAATATTTTTAAAATGACGTTCTATATCATCAAATGTAATTGCTGGAGCTCCTTGATGTGCAATAGCTTCCCTTAAACTTAAAAAAGACTCAATTGCTGTTGTGATGTCTTTTTGAGCCTTGCGGTGGAGTTCAGCAATTATATCATTGATTCCAAGTCGGTAAAATAATATTTTCAAATTCTTAATTGATGGATATTTGTTAGTTCCAATGATATTAGAAGAGTGGATTTGTGTTGAAAAAGCAACACTATCGTTAAGTAGTTGGTAAAAATTGCTGTCAATTGAAATATTTTTCAAAAGAACTCTCTCGTCTGAACTATTATAATATAATCTGTAGTGATTTACTTGTTTATCAAGTAAAACTTTTGTCCTGACATTTTTGGGAATATGCTCTAAAATAGCCCCATTTGTCCTGTAACTGTATAATAAATCTTCAATTAGGTTTTTGGTGTAATCTTCAATACGAGCAGAAAGCAAAAATATGCAAGATTGATTTATTAATTGTTTATGGTCGTATGTGAGCGAAGATGATTTAAAAGAAACCTTTTTGGCAAGTTTTAGTAATTTGTTAGATTCTAGTTCAAAATCTTTTCTTGCCCTACTTTTTGAGTACGGCATATCTAAAATAATGTTTGAAGAAATTCTGTGTAATCAGTTATTCGTTTTGTAATTACATTTTTGTCCGTAGTTGCTTTGGTTATTGTATTATAAAAATCGGCATTACCAAGTAAAACTTCAAGTTGGTCGATTACTTCTGCTTTATTAATTGCTTCAATTTGTTCCAACGTTGGGTTTAAGGAATTCATTGAAAGCATTTGAGCTTCATATAAAGCAGTGTTTGCCTTAAGTCTTTTACGGCTTTCGTCAAACGTTTTAAATGCAAAATCCCCATAAAGGGAATGACACTTGTTTAAGTTTAAAATAAAATTTTTTGCTAATTCATCAACTTTATTTTCAGCCATAAGGCGATTTTCTTCCGCATATTTGTTTAAAAACACTGACATTGGCTTCACGTAATCAGCGTATCTTTCAAATAATGTAAAATATCTTAAAACAAGTTCGTCACCCTTCATTCTATTGTCATTAGTAGTTGACGTTAGTTTTTTAAATAGAGGCAACTTAGCAAGTTCTTCAATTTTTGTCATCAATGTTCCATTATAGATTCCGTGTCGCAGTTCTTGAGGGTTTAATCTTACCGAACCAGTATTTAGTCGTTCAAAAACATCAAATTTAATTTGTGGATGGGTCTCCTTTAAAATTGCTATGCATCGGATTGTTCTATTGATAATATGTCTTTGAAATCTTGGGTCTAATTCGTTATAAGTTAAACCATCTAATTCGGGATATGTTGATAATCCTGTTAAAGGGAATCCATTGTTGAGAAATAGGCTAATACTCGTTAATCTTTGGTTGCCGTCTATGACCGAAAGTGTTTCATCTCCATTTTGACTTAGATAAACAACCGGAATTGGACATTGAATAATTAATGATTCAATAAGTCTTGAAGCTTGTGTTCTGTTCCAAACATAACCTCTTTGAAAATTTGGAATTACAATATGTTGGTTATTAATGTAGTCATTGATTGTCGAAACTGTGAAATCATATGTTTCTGTAATTAGTTTTCTTTTTTCTGCAGGAATATTCAACACCTCGACTTCAAAGTCATTATTGTCAGGAAATATTCTATTTGCTAGAAGTGTCGATTTGTTATCCATTGTGTCGTTGTTTTAAAATATCAGCTAACGCTCCGCTCGTAAATATACGCAATTCTCTCCATTACGTATTTTGTATATCTTTTATAAATTCGATTTCGACAAACATACATAATAAACAACCGTATATAGACCGACTTCTTTATTTCAGTTTTAGGAAATTAATAAACAACCTCGGGTCGGAGCCGCCGAGGTATTAAATGGATTATGTTTTGTTTTCGAAGCACAGCTTCGAGGAATTAAACTGCATACACCGGAGCAAGCTGACCGCCTGATTCCGGCGGTTTTAGGGATGTAAAGTTCGATTCAAGGTAACTACAGCATGGCATTCCGGCAGATACTGATCCCTTATTGTACGGTTTTCAGTCTGATTCTGGGGGATATTGACCACTCATAAGGAGCCGACCGGAGAAGTCCATCCGGCTTCCGGACGATGCTGACCCTTTAAAGTTTGGACAAAAGATATTACCCAATGGCCGGAAAATCCAGACCCATGAGTCAGATAAAACAGATGATAAGGCTGCACACAAGGGCATTGATATCCAACCTTAATTAATCCCTTAACGGTTAAAAATTTGTTTACGCTGTACATGATCTCCAGAGAAACCTGGGACGAAGCACCTCCATTTATAAAAAAGGAAATACTTTCTATGAAATAGCGACCAAAGTACTTTTTGCAAGCTAGAATCATATCTATACGGGAAAGCAATCAGCGCCTGACAACATAATCCCTGGTACAATTTGAACAAGTTGTGCAAGGGATTCTTACTAAAGTTTTTGCCACAAGAATTTTTAACAGTCATAATAAATAGACTAATCGCTTTAAGCGAGGTAACAAAAGAGAAACAAAAACTTAACTTTTAAGCCAACAGATCTTACGTATCTTTGCAAAAATCGATAAAGACAGTAAGGGCATATCCTTGGAGTACACTATGTATCAGAACGTACCTTTGTCGATTCCTTAAATTATTTCAAGAAAGATATAACGTTTAGTTTAGCGATGGATACCGAATTTTCACAAAATGTATTGGATGCCCCGACAACGAACAACGATGAACTCCAATGCCCAAAATGTAAGAAGGCAAAACTTTATGAGCGCGTTCCCCGAGCAACTTGGGTAAAAACACTTTTTTTCTTTTTGCCGATCAAGCGGTTTAAGTGTCACCATTGCGGGAAACGTTCTTACATTCTATTCTAACTAAAAATCAGTTCTACGGTTAACATGATCTGTGACCAGATAATTTGCGTTTATTTAGTTATGTCCCTATAAAGATATCGTTGATTGAAAGGCCTAATGCCGAAGAATTCAATCCACAAACCACACTCATTTTCAAATTACGGACTCCACAAATTATCGACCTTTGATAACCACTTCCCACGAACACGTCCGTATCCTCCATTGCCACCAATCCCTTTAATTGTATCCCATTCAGAATGTTTCCACTGCAATACTCCTTGTTCCAAATCCTTCGAATACATCTGTACGGGTGGAAATGCAACTTAAAAGTGGAGACTTTTTATGCTACTAACATTTCATTTTGACTGATGTAGCCGTATTTTTTTACAGGCCATTGCCTTATGGCCATGGTTTAGCGAAGTTATTTTTCTATCCAGATAGATAGGAAGTAGTTGGTTCATATTAAAACCTTAAAAAATGCAGCTTTGCGCAACGTATGAATGGTGGAATGGAGCCAAGGCTCCTTGTGCTTTTTAGGTAATATCGAATGCAAAAGGCATTTAAAATACATTAAAGCTATTAAGGCTTACGGGGTTTCATCGCTTCGCAAGCTTTAAATAGCTTCATAAAAGTGCAGAAGTATTTTAGGAAATTGTGCAAAGAACTTCCTATACAATTTATAAAAGGTTAACTAAAAAACATGAAAGCAATCTGCAACAGACATCACCGGGCGCTGGTTACCGCGTTTCGACAGTTGGAAACGCTATTGACCGATACGGAGGCTTCGGCTGAATACAGCGAGAAGGCAATCGATTTGTCGGGTCTTTACCTCCGGTACGAAAACTTACTTTAGGAACTGGCCAACTGCATTGCCAAGTATAATGAGCTACACTACCACCTTAAAGTGAATGAATTGGACCCAGCACGGCGGAAGGTAAAGATAACGGCAAAGCCAGACACCAGAAAACACCGGGAAATACAACGGTATATGAAGGTTGCAAAGGCGGTTTAACAATAAGACAGCGAAAAACAAAAGCACATGAAATGAATACAACACTAATTATAATCGGATTGGTCATACTGGATGTAAGCCTGATTTGCTGTTCCAGGCATCTGGATCGTTTGATCGTAAAGTCACTGAATAAAATCCGGAACACAAACGACAACAAGGAACAGGAGGCAATCTGCCAACCCGAAAAACACATTGCCCTCTTTGTTGCCACCATCCAGATTACCACTTCAGGCTGATGGCAACTTTCAGCGTTCATCAGCCCACCTGAACTTAAGGTATAACCAGTCCGCTATTCAGTTATATATCCTTCCTTTTGAACACATGTATGAACACACTATTGAAAATTTGCGGAAAGATGGCTGGAATGCAGTGCAGGCGGAAAGCTGTTTTATACGGTTTCATCCCGAACAACCAACACAATACGATAGGCTATTTAAGAAACAGTAGCAGGACCAAAAAACAATACAAAAACAACGCCTATGATAAAATGATACGATAAACAAAACCGCTGGCACCAGTTACATGATAATATTGCGTACACACGATTCCGCTTAAATAAAACTGGTAATTTTTGAAAGATACACGGAGACAAGTGCAGGCCCGCCTAAGTGTGGGCAAGTCGGTCTATATTAAAGCAGAGACTTTTTTAAGCGCTTAAAAGAAATAAAAGCGTTTAAGTTCTATTTATAAAAATTAATAATTTTTTAACAAAAATATAATCATTATTCCGCCGCGTTTTTATCTAATTTTGTGTTGAGGTTCATCATCCAAAAATGGCAAAAAAGGAAATAGATAAGTATATCGAGCAATGGCTTAAAGGTGACGAAATAGCCTTTAAGAGCATTGTAGACCATTATTTCCACCAAATGCACGCCTTTTCGCTTCAAATGATTCGAAACCCGGAAGATGCCGAAGAACTGGTCATGAATACCTTTCTGAAACTGTGGCAGAATAAACATCGGGTAACATACGTTTCCAGACCGGATGAATACCTCTTTGGTATCCTACGCCGTGAAATTGTGGCACATGCCAGAAAACGTGTATTGGTGACCCAACCCATAGAAACGATCGATCTGGCGGAGCTGGGAATGGTAGCGCATCCCGAGTTTACCCTACAGGACCTCCGCCTTAAATACCAATCGGCTTTGGACAAATTAACCCCGAGACAGAAAACCATATTCCAGTTGAGCCGGGAACAGGATATGACCCAAAAGGAAATTGCCGACAATACCGGCCTATCCATCAACACAGTGGGCAACCACATGAATGCAGCACTCAAAGTTTTTCGGGAAGAAATGCACGAATGTCCCAACCTGCTCTTGGTTTTAGCCCTCACTTGCCCAACCGTTTCCCTTTTTATCGGTTGATGATTCGGTACTCACCTCTTTCCGGGTTAATTTAATATTAACTACCAACCACCGTATATTAACAAATCATGAAATCATACTTTTCACCTAGTGGCTAAGGCCTACTTTTTCATTGTTAATGGTAGAGGGCTATAGTAACGCCCGTAAACAATGAATAAAATGAGCCGGCCAACAAGAGAAACTCTGATCCGCTACTTCAGGGGAGAATGCCTTCCCCATGAAAGCGAACTCGTGGAACTATACCTTTCCATGGATACCGATAAGGATTACGTGGAAGGCTGCATCTCAGAAGTATGGGACCAGTTGGGGTTACAAGCAAGGCTAAATACAGATGACAACGATCTGGAAAAGTTTAAACAGGAACTCGACCAACGAAAAAACAAAATAGTGCAGCTTCCTCCGCCAAACCATCGGGAAGGAAAAAATATTTTTTCACTGAACACTTCGTCCTGGATAAAAGCAGTTGCGGCCATGCTGTTTTTCATTGGAAGTGCTACACTTATCATCTATAACACCCAATTAAAAACTATTGATACAGCACAACCTGCCGGGCAGCAAAACGATATACTTCCAGGTAGTGATAAAGCTCTGCTGACCTTGTCAGACGGATTTACGGTTTCTCTATCGGCAGCCGAAAACGGGCGGATAGCGCTGCAGGAAGGCCTGGAGATAGAAAAAACAAAGGAAGGCGAGATTGTTTACACGTTGAAGGATAATTCATCTAAGAAATCCAGCGCTTTCAACAGCGTGGTAACGCCAAATGGCGGTCAATACCGTGTAACGCTTCCTGACGGCTCCAAAGCCTTGCTAAATGCAGCATCATCGCTAACCTACCCCGTACATTTCTCTGATAAAGAACGTCGTGTAAAGATGACAGGTGAAGTCTACTTTGAAATAGCCAAAGCCACCAATAGCAAAAACAAACGCATCCCATTTTTCGTGGAAACCGCTAGGCAGGAAATACAAGTACTAGGCACTAACTTCAACGTAAATGCCTATAACGATGAAAACTATCAATCCACCATTTTGGTAGAAGGTAGCGTAGGTCTGAAATCGACCACAGACCAGGCTTACACGATGCTAAAGCCTGGTCAGAAGGCCACATTGGGAAGCACCATATCCGTAACCGAAGCAAATATAAAACAAGACCTGGCATGGATAAACGGCAATTTTATTTTCCAAAGGGAAGAGTTGCAGAGCATCTTACGCAAAATCTCGAGGTGGTACGATCTTGACATAGAATGCCCGCAAGAACTGGGGAAAATGAAGTTTACGGGAAAAGTTTCCAGAAACCAACCCCTATCAGCGGTAATAGCGATGATCTCCGCTACCGATAAAATCCAGGTACAGCTCAAAGAAAGGAGGCTCATCGTGAAAAAGTAATACCAAACTATTGGGCCTAATAAAAAGAGGCGGAGATGCTCGAACATCTTCCGCCGGATAATCAAGGCCATCCCAAAAAAAAGTTTGCACAATTTTAAAAACGACAATAATTATTCAACAAAAATATGAAATATTCAAATGAATATTCTCTACGGCCATTAAAGAGATATAATAAACATAGAAATTTTTATCAATTCATGCGTGTTATGAAAATAACTATGGTACTAATGACCTGCCTGCTGATACAGTTAAGCGCAGCGACTTACGGACAACTCCTCAGTATAAATAAACAAAGCGTGTCGCTTCCAAATCTGCTGGAAGAAATAAGCGACAAAACGGGATACGATTTTTTTTATGATGCGGAAATATTTGATGGCGTGGCTAAAGTATCGGTAAATTTCAAAAATGCTGATATAAACAAAGTCTTGTCCCTTTGTTTTTCCAACCTTCCTTTTGCTTACACGGTAAACAATAAAATAGTGACCATCAGGAAGACTTCACCTTCGGCAACAAACAGCAATAAAAATGTTCCCGCCCGCCAGCAGTCCGGTCGCATCTCTGGCAAGGTGATAGATGAAAAAGGCGAACCGCTCCCTGGTGCCAGCATCAAGATTGTTCAAACCGGACAGGCGGCACAAAGCGGCAGCAACGGAAGCTATTTCCTGAACGTTCAGCCTGGTAGCTACACCATCGAGATCAGCTTTATGGGCTTTCAGACCAAGCGCATTACCGATGTAACCGTAAAAGCGGGTGGAAACACATCTTTAGACCTTGTACTTAAGGAAGCCAGCAGCCAGCTCAATCAGGTAGTGGTAACCGGAAGTTTTAAAACAGAGAGCACCAACGCTCTTTACACCCGCCAAAAGAACGAAGCGGGGGTTTCTAACGGTATCAGCCGCGAGCAAATAGCCGCTTTGCCAGATAAAAACATCGGCGAAACCCTTAAACGTATCTCGGGAGTAAGTACGACCGACAACCGCCGGGTAGTGGTACGCGGTATTGCCGAACGCTATAACTTAACAATGATGGACGGCGCCAGGTTGCCGAGCACCGATGTACAGGTGCGTGATTTTGAGTTTGATATTATCCCCAGCAACCTGGTGGACAATGTGGTGGTAAGTAAGACAGCAACACCAGACATGGGCTTTGGCTTTGGTGGCGGTTTGGTACAGGTAAATACCTTTGCCATCCCCAATGCTAATTTTACCACCATCAATTTTGGCGGTAAATACACCAATGGAAGCACCGGAAAGGATTTCTTAGGCTATGGCCGTGGCAAAAATGATTATCTTGGCTTTGATGATGGTGGCCGCGATCATTTTCCGGACGACCTTTTCTTTTTTAACAAATCCAACTATAATCCGCGTAACCCCTATAACCACACCGTTCCCGAGGGCGTTATAAAAATAACCCCTGAAATGATTGCTGAGCAGAACAAAAAAATAGGGGGTACAGAGCGATTGGGAACCCGTGTTTACCACGCGAAACCTGCACAGAACTATCAGTTCAGTTTGGGCCGAAGTTATAACCTTAAAAACAGTCGTATTGGTTTTGTGGGCTCCCTAAGCTACCGAAACGAGCAAAACATTGATGATATTTCTCAGTATAACAGGGGCCGATGGAAACCTCTCGACGGTGATCCAGGTATTTTTTACAATGCCGAGACGGGAGAGCAACTCATGCATTCAACGGCGGCCCAATATAATTTTAACACATCCTGGGGTGGCTTGCTGAACGCTGGATGGAGTGGTAAAAATCACAAAATAACATCACGCAACTTTTATTCACGGGTGTTTTCTAATCAGTTCTTCCGTTTGGAGGGCTTCAGTAGTGATCACGGCTATGGTGAAGATCCGGAAATAAGAGAATATGATCGACCTAAATTTATCGACTTGTTGCAAAACCGGGTTAACGGCGAACATACATTTGGCAGTTTTGGCTTAGACTGGAGTTTGGCCCGCAACAAGGTAACCAATTTGGAGCAAGATGCCGTAGACGCTTCTTTATACCCTGTTATCGGAATAAATAATACGGCGGCTTATTATTACAGCCCCGGCCTTACAACCAACACTTGGAGCTATGGTGTTAACAGAGAGCAATACAAATATACGGAAACCAACAAGATGGTAGACATCTCCCTGAAATATAACTTTACGGTTAAAAACCACAAGCAGCAGGTAAAGGCCGGTTACAACTACATGGATACCAAAGGCAACTATAAGTGGAATGTTTTACCCATTGGCGTCGCAGATACATGGTCACATAACTTAAATACTGTTCCAATCCAGCAGTGGACGTCGGCGCTGGATTTTAAGGACCCACTGAAAGACCCTTATTACTATCCAATGGCTTTTAACGGCAACAGATACGAAGGGAAAAACACCAACCGGGCATTTTATGCCATGATGGACAACCGCTATAACAACTGGATACGGTTGGTATGGGGCCTAAGGGCGGAGTACTACAAATATGAAATGTTAGAAGACGGGGCCTCGGATTACTATTCGGAAATTGATTTGAAGAACCGCGATAAAACACGCTACGTAGACCCGGAAACCGGAAGAATTGTTCACAAAACAATAGATGCCCAAGCAGAAGACAAGGAATGGATGTACCAACCATCGGCAAACCTTACGATTACGCCATTCAAGGATTTCAACCTCAGGGCGTCTTATGGTAAGTCTTCCATCAGGCCATCCTTAATCGAAAACTCAACCTTTGCACGTTACAATTACGTATACGGTAGAACACAGCGTAACACCGGACTTATCTCTACACACATTGATCACTATGATCTGCGTATGGAATGGTACCCAAAGGCTGGCGAAGTTATTTCGGTTGGCTATTTCCAAAAACATTTTAAGAACCCGGTGGAGCTTTATTTACGGATATTTGACAGCAGCGCCGCCATTGATCTATTCACCGAGAATTCGGACTACGCTGATGTAAAAGGATGGGAATTTGATATTCGGAAAAGCTTTGGTTTTATTTATCCGGAGTGGAAATTTTTGGACAATCTTTATTTCAGCGGAAACCTGACCATACAGAATTCTGAAGTGCAGGCCAGTGCGTACAGGTATGAGACCCTTGGATATGGTGGCAATCTGGATAACCAAGAAAGAGGCTATGTTTTACGGGAGAAAACGTTCCTGAAAGAAAAACGCCCACTTTACGGGCAGGTACCCATCTTGGCAAATATTGGCTTGCAATACGCAGGCGAGCGCTTGGGTGCCAATATAGCATTTAACCACAGCGGCTATAAAACGCTTACGGTTGGTATGCTACCTGAAATGTCTGAAAGTGAACGCCCTCGCAACCAATTGGATGCGCAGTTAAGTTACAAATTCCTGAAAAATAAAAAGCTGGAAACCAAACTAAACATCAGCAACCTGCTAAACGCACCGTTCCGTTTTTACAGTAACCACGCCAATACCTATAAGAGAAAGCCAAATACCGAAGGCAAAGAGCTGACCGAATGGGCCGAGCTGTTTGAATGGAAATATGGCTTTTCCGAGAAATATGAAGAAGGATACTATGAGACCAGCGCAGATGGAAAGACGAAAACCCGTATAGGTGATGTAGAAACATATAGCCGTAAAACAGGCACCGCATTTAGTCTCTCGGTTTCCTATAGCTTTTAACATTTTTTCATTCATCCATAAATAAAAACAGAAAAAAATGAAATATTTGAATAGACTTTACATCCTGCTTGTTAGCACAATGCTGCTTAGCTTGGGTGCCTGCGATAAAAACGATGAAAAATTCTTTTATGATACTGAAGCTACCTCCATTTTAATTAAGGGGTATAATGGAAGTAACGAAAATCTGGAAGTACAGATTGATACTTTCAAATTTAAAAACCTTATTACACCTAACGGATATATCAGCCAAACCGAAAAATTTATATTTACACCTGACCAGGCTTCGGCCAAACTGCTGATTAAGGAGAAAAGTACGGGTAAAATAATACTTGAAAAGGAGTTGAAAAAGGGAGAGAGCCAGGTGGAAATCAGTGTTCCTTACTTTGATGGAAAATTGCTCACCGTAACCCCCCCAGCAGCTGACCCTAATATCAATAAAGTAGGCTTGTATATTATCAACAAGGAGAATAATGATTTGGCAGATTTAGTAATAGAAGATAGTGAGTTTAATCCATTAACGATTATCGGTCGGAATATAGAGCCGAACAAATGGCAATATTATGATGTCGACTTTTCAACGCGATTAAATGATCTTTTTCCAGTTTTTTATAAATCAGGCAACAAGGGCATAGGCTATTTCTTTGATGATGTCTACAGAAGTTACATAAGTGGCAATCCTTTCTTTCCAACAGACGGTAGCAAAGGGCAGGTACGAAGTTTTGTCATCATTTATGATGAGGCCTGGGGTCAGCCTTTAACTATACAGATTTAATAAATAAAAAGCATATAAAATGAAACAACAACTGATAAAGATTTTAAGCATAGTGTTGCTTGCAGGTGTATTTACCGCTTGCAATAAAGAAAAGTTGCTGGAAAAAGCAATTCATGTTAACATAGGGGGGTATAATACCGGTAGTGAAGTGCTGGAGTTTTCCATCGACACGGTGGTGTACCGTAAAAACCCACTAGCCGCAAAGAATTACCTAAGCATTGGAAAAACATACCCCTATTTCCCGGAGACGAGGGAGGCCATGATACGTATTAAGGAGAAACAAACGGGCAAAGAAATATGGAGCAAAAAGCTAAGCTTGCCCTCTGGAGAACTTGAATTTTTTTTTCCGGTAGTGATTATCAACGGGCAGAATGTTTGGTCAGAGCCGCCTGCGGCAAACCCCGCAACCAACAAACTGGGATTTTACGTACACTACCCACAGAGTACCGATTTGATAGATATTTACATGAAGAACGATGCCGGCCAGCTTGCCTATCTGGCCAAAAACGTAAAGCCTGGCCAGTTTGTGTACAGTGATTATACTGCCGCAACGGGTTTTACGGATGTAAATAAAGATTACCCCGTTTATTTTGTTAAGGCCGGTACAACCGATAATTGGGCATTTGGCAGCGAAAATTTAAGCCGACATCAGTCTCAGTTATTGGTTCCACGCAAAGCGGATACTAAGGGTAAGGTGCAGGCGTATTTTGTAACACCTGGAAGTTGGACGGCAGATGTAGCCAGGCTATTTAAACTTCCCAAGGAGAGATACTAAAGAACTTTCAAACTTAAAACAATTCAGGGGGTGCTAAAGAGCCCCTGAGTTGTTTTTGAAAACTAAAACATAGGTGGACAAAGGAAATTATTAAAAACCATGAAAGCAATCTGCAACAGACATCACCGGGCGCTGGTTACCGCGTTTCGACAGTTGGAAACGCTATTTGCCCGATACGGAGGCTTCGGCTGAATACAATGAGAAGGCAATCGATTTGTCGGGTCTTTACCTCCGGTACGAAAACTTACTTTCGGAACTGGCCAACTGCATTGCCGAGTATAATGAGCTACAACACCACCTTAAAGTGAATGTATTGGACCCAGCACTGCGGCAGGTAAAGAAAACGGCAATGCCAGACACCAGAAAACACCGGGAAATACAACGGTATATGAAGATTACAAAGCCGGTTTAACATTAAGACAGCGACAAACCAAAAGCACATGAAATGAATACAACACTAATTATAATTGGATTGGTCATACTGGATGTAAGCCTGATTTGCTGTTCCAGGCACCTGGATCGTTTGATCGTAAAGTCACTGAATAAAATCCGGACACAAACGACAACAAGGAACAGGTGGCAATCTGCCAACCCGAAAAACACATTGCCCCCTTGTTGCCACCATCCAGATTACCACTTCAGGCTGATGGCAACTTTCAGCGTTCATCAGCCCACCTGAACTTAAGGTATAACCAGTCCGCTATTCGGTTATATATCCTTCCTTTTGAACACATGTATGAACACACTATTGAAAATTTGCGGAAAGATGGCTGGAATGCGGTGCAGGCGGAAAGCTGTTTTATACGGTTTCATCCCGAACAACCAACACAATACGATAGGCTATTTAAGAAACAGTAGCAGGACAAAAAAACAATACACAAACCAGTAATATTTAATGATACAAGGAAACCATTGCAGGCCTTATTTTACCATCCTTAATTAAAAAGATTAATATGCAAATAGGCTGTACTCAGATGCATCCGGTCACACTAGCTGCCATCGTTATCGAACTGATTTTCCTCGGCGCACAAGCAGCGCTTTACCTCCAGCGTCCATATGACCGGACAAGGTTCGGCTACGTCATCCTGCTGGTACTCCTCATCGGTTTCAATATCGCTAATGGACTGTTGCCAAACCCCGCCTATACAACCCCCTTATATGCCCAGCACATGATTGTCAATACCGTTGGATTTATTATTGTTTCCTATTTTCCGTTTTATTTCTATCGCATTTTTGGATTGGTGAAACTCCGATTTCTGGCCATATATGGCGTACCACTATTTTTGATACTGCCTTACATTTACTTTTTTTTAGCAGGGTTGACCATTCACGGAGACATTGACTTCACCCACCGATACGGGTACCTTGCACCAACAGCCTATTCGCTGACCTTATTGGTGGCCATCGGACGTTCCGTACAATTAGCATTTCGCAAAGACCGGAACCGGAACTTTTTCATCGAAGAGTTCGTGGCCTACATTGCGATCATGCCATGGGCATTTCTGGCACCGGTGGTTTACTTTGGGTGGGGACAACTCACCGAGACACTATTTACTAATCTGGGCTTCCTCGCCTTCGGCACCCTGCTGCTCTATCGCTCGGTCGTCCTCGGCCGCGCCGAACAGCAGCAACTGGAAAACCTGCGCCTGCTGACCATGGACACCGATGTTATTACCCGAAACTGCCAGCGTAACATGCTCTCCCCCAGAGAGTCCGAAGTGGCCATCCTGCTATGTCACCGCCTAACCCGTCGTGAGATCGCAGATAAGCTGTTTATATCCAACCGCACAGTCGAAAAGCACACCGAACACATCTTCCTCAAGGTGGGTGTCAACTCGCGTCAGGAATTGCTAATCAAACTGAATACTCCGGCATAATCATGTTTATTTATGCTGTGTTAATATTAATTTAACATAACGCGTTTCGTAAAAGCTACGTAATACAATACGAAGAACCTACGATAAGTATGCCTCCCAGCCTGCCCTATCTTTGAAATTTCCCTTTCCGAAAGTCGGAAGGGTCTCTATGCAACAATCCTGGTTTTTGCGAATCAGGACTGTTGCATTGCCATTGAAAAAAATTTAAGAATGATGAGAAAGGAAACAGAAAAACTTTATGCCAGCATGCTGGCACAGTTGGAAACCATCAACGGATCGGTCAGGAATAACATACAGAACCTGACAGAATCGCTACATTGTACGGTCTCGGCACTCAACCAATTGCGGAAACTCAGGAACAGCCACCGATTTTCTAGCGATGACATGGAGATAGACTTCTTCAAATATCAAAAGCCACATATCCATTGCTGGCACATATACGTGATCGAACTGCATCACATCATGGCCGGTATTCCGGTAGGCACCGACCAGGAAATCCGTGACTATTATACGGAAGAATTGGGGATCATCAACAGGTTCTTCCGCAGGCATGCCTTTCACTACCAGTATTACTTGGCAGACCAGACCGCAATGGATGAAGATTTTTTCCTTAGCCGGAACAGAGGCTCTTTCCCTCCCGGGCAAGAAGATCAGCACGACCCGGGCAATTTTTCCACCAACCTGGACTTCCTGTTCGCTAAGTTCCGCGCCTATGAAATGCTGCGTGATGCGATTATACTACGTGTGCGACTATTGTATCAGGAAACAGACAATAGTTTCATGTCAGAAATGATGGTAGCCAAGAAGCGCTGGTGGTCGGGCGATAAGGTCGAGCTGATCGAGATCGCATATGGCATCTACTATACCCACCGGATCAACGGTGGAAAAGCAGAAATCAGCGACGTTGTCGAATGGCTTGAGGAAAGCCTTAACGTCGATCTTGGACAGGCTTACCGCATGTTTCTCGATATCCGAAGGCGCAAAACTGTCAGCTATACCAAGTTCCTCGATGAGATGCGCCAGGCCATCCATACACATATTGAGGAATCACTAAAATACCGAACAGGTAAAAAATAGCGCAAAAGGGTACATAAATAGCTCTCTTTTTGCCGAAATAAATCCTAACCAACTTTTCCATGTTGGTATAAAAAGCCAGCCCTATCATCCCGGGAAACCAAAAAATCCGGGACGATAGTGGCCGGTACGGCCAATTCCATGTCCATTTCCCAAAATTTGACGTGTTGCTAGCCCTATAACCATTAAATTCCTCAACAAAGCATATCTATCAATACCCAATACGCACTACTCCATACCAAATAAAAATCGATACCAACATTTCCATATTGGTAAAGCGCCCCGCCGATCCTTGCCAATTTTGACCCTAATAAAGGACACGTTCTTTGACATTGGGGGAAGAAGCGCTTCCGGTTGCAGGCCGGGAGTTACAGTGCAGTCGGCCGGGAGAAAAACTCAGGTCCGATGAACCATAGGCAGCCGGTTTCGGCAGGTATGTAGGTACCTACGTGGGTATTCCCGAACACAGTATATATACAGAGCGTCCACTCGCGTAGCGATACGGAAATTCAACGATAACAATTCGGAAGATATATAACTTCTCAAAACATAAGCAAAGGGGGCAAATTTAGCCCCCTTTGTAGTTTACGGGAATTTGGCCATGGCTTAGCGCCCGCCCCTCAAAACCCACATTGCTAACTTTTTATTCAAACACATGAAAAAATGGATAACCACAGAACAGGTCAAAGGCCAGGTGTCAATGGTCGACCTGCTTGCCCGTCTCGGGCATACCCCTGCCCACCGATCGGGCAGGGAGCTCTTCTACAGCAGCATGCTACGGGAGGAAAACACACCCTCTCTATGCGTCAACGAAAAACTGGATGTCTGGTTCGACCACGGCGGTGCTGGCCGTTCGGGGATCAAGGGGGGCAATGTCATCGATTTCGGGCTGGCCTATTGGCATCCCGCTTCCTTTCCAGAAGTGCTGGAAAAGATCGTCGGCGTTATGGCAATACCCCTAACGGAAGTCAGCCCGGAAGATGTTCGCGAAAGGCGTCCGCGTCAGCAGGCAACCCTGATCCCAAACTACCGCATCGAACAGGTCAGGGAACTTGGCACCCATCCTGCCATCACCCGCTATCTGCGGAGCCGCGGCATATGGGAAGCTGCCCAGGGCAGAGTCAAGGAGATATACTACTCCATCCATAGCGGTCCCAAACAGGGCAGGCAATTTTTCTCGGCAGGCTGGCAGAACGAGGCCGGTGCCTGGGAGCTCCGCAACAGGATCGGTGAAAGGGATTTCAAGGCCTGCCTTGGCCGAAAGGCCATTTCCTTTGTCCCTGGCGATCCTGATAAGCTGGCAATTTTCGAGGGCTACATGGACTACCTTAGTTGGCTGACCGACAGCCCCGGTAATACGGACAGCGTGATTGTCCTCAACTCGGTTAACCTCATCGATGCAGCCGTAGGCAAGGCAAGCAGCTATTCCCTGATCAATGCCTACCTCGACCGTGACAAAGCTGGGGAAATGGCTTTACAGGTCTTGCAGCTCGCTTACCCGCATGTCAGGGACTGCTCTGGTCAATACGGTAGCCACAAGGATTACAACGAAATGCTGATGGCAAGGACACCCTGCCGCCTTCCCTGGGAGGAAGAACACGTCTATGAAAAGATATTGGCTACATATCGCAGGTAATAGGCGGATTAGCCAATCGGCATGCCAAGCAATTAGCTGTTAAGCTTGCCAACTGTTTAGCGGATAATTTAGCAAAGCGGTCGGCAGCTGGACACGCCAAGCAATCAGCTAATAAGCCCGCCAAGTGCTAAGCAAACCAAGCATAGCCTCGCCCATCGCTAAGCAAGCCAAACAATAGGCGATTTAGCATACCAATTGATTGGCAAATTGACTATTGAGCTACCTTATTTGCCAAATAGCCAAGCAATAGCCACTGCCCCCGGGTTTTACACAAGCACCCGCTAAGGAGTCAGCCCGCGTAAACCTCCGGCCATCTGTCAAACAAGCTTCTTGTTTTGTCAGCTGCAAGTTGTGTTTTCGGGTACCCCGAAAACCACCTTGCCTTTGCCCTGCGGCACCCCTTTGGGGGAGCCTCGGACAAAGGGGAAAAAAACCTGCGCAACTTGGTTTTTTTTCCAAAAGGGGGCCAAAGACCACACACAAGCCTATGGACAAGCCCAAAAAGAAGGCCGGGAGGCCAGCGATGCTCACCGGCAAGCGTGACCGGCTGATCAAGGCCAAACTCACCGACGAGGAATTCTCGGAGCTGCTCCGCATACAGGGGGCATCCGGGATGAACCGAATGGAGCTGATCCGCAAGCGGGTGCTCGGCGCCGGAACGGCCACTGCCGTCAACGCAAAGGAACTGCTCGTCCAGCTCGATGCCATCGGTGCCGAACTCGGCAGGGCAGGCAACAACATCAACCAGCTGGCAAGGCACGCCAATGTCCTCAACCGGCAGCAGCGGCTCGAACCCGGGGTCATCGCTAACTTCAATACCCTGTTCAGGGACTACATCAGCATCCAGCGCGAGCTGGAAAAGACGCTCCGCCAGCTGCTGCGAACAATGAAATAGACCTAACCGTTACACGATGATCGTTAAGATACTCCGGAAATCCGCCACCTTCAAGGCCGTCCGCTACAACACCGGAAAGGTCGAAAAAGACCGTGGGGAGCTGCTGCTTGCCAAGAACTTCGGCGTACTCCTGGGGCTGGAAGACCTCCGTCCGCAGGACTATATCAATTACCTCGAAGCGGTATCGGCACGCAGCACCCGCACCAAATACCCTCAGTTCCATGTCGCCATCTCCACCAAGGGACGGGAGCACAGCAAAGAGGAACTGGCGGACATCGCCCAAAAGTGGATGGAGGGCATGGGTTACGGCGAGCAGCCCTATCTGCTCATCTACCACAAGGATACCGCCAACAACCACGTCCACCTCGTGTCCACCCGGGTAGGCCGTGACGGCAAAAAGATATCCGACCGTTACGAAAAGCTACGGGCGTACCGGGTACTCGACAAGGTCATGGGCGTGGATGAAAAGCAGGCAATGGCAGCGCACCTGCAAAAGGCGCTTGGCTACGGCTACTCGACCCATGCGCAATTCATGATGCTGCTGGAAGCGCAGGGCTACGCACTTACGCTGGCGGCCGATGCCTATGCCATCAGCAAAGACGACCTGGAACTCGGTACGGTTCCCCTGGCAACGGTTGATGCCCGGATCGCCCAGCGGCAGAAGGACAAGAACAAGGTTGCCCAGCTACGTGCCATTATCCAGCGATATGCCAAAACAGTCAATCCGGCATTGCAGGTCTCGGGCACAACGTACCGTTCCGCACTCGCCGAGCTCCTCCGCGAAAAATTCGGCATACAGGTACTCTTCCATGGCAAGGACGGCAGGCCGCCGCACGGCTACACACTCATCGACCATGCCGGAAAAGCCGTCTATAAAGGTGGCGAGATCATGCCATTGGCGGAATTCATCGGATCCGAATCGGCTCAGTCGCAATCGCAGGGAACATCTACCGAAAAACCCCTGCCAGGCAAAGTCGAAACCTTCAAACCATCGGCGATCGGAGCGGAAAGACCCTGGGAGAACAATTCGCAGCAGGATGACGGCTCTGGGAAAGAAGAACCTTTGGCAGTCAACAGCCCCGGACTGGTTAACGGTTCCTGGCCAGACCAGGAATTCATACCGGAATCCATATTGCCCGCCATCGACATCAATATCTCGGACGATGTGGACGATGAGGCCATCCATGGGCGCAACCGCCGCCGTAAGCAGAAAGCAAGAACCAATACCCGATAAACTTAGCAAAGCGATCCCTGGAGGATATCAGAACTTAACAATTCCCTAAAATAAACTTTAAAACATCACCGCCATGGTCATACTCATAGGAAACCAAAAGGGCGGGGCGGGCAAGAGCACGCTCACCCTGCTGCTGGCCAATTACCTTACTGCCGCCCACGGGCGCAAGGTTACCGTCCTGGACATGGACTACCAGCAATCCGTATCGGTAAAGTTCGAAAAGGCTAGGGTGCTGGACAACGAACCGTCCTACGATGTCATCCCTGCCGACCTTACACACTTCCCCATGCTGCTAAAGGTATTGACCGCCAACCCCGGAGAGACGGTATTGATCGACCTGCCCGGAAAGATGGACGACGACGGGCTGATCCCGGTCATCCTCTCCGGCGAGCTGATCCTCTGCCCGTTCAATTACGACGAGTTTTCGGTCGACTCGACCCTGCTCTTTGCCATGGTCGCAGGCAAGATTAACAACCGTGCCCCCATCGTCTTCGTTCCCAACCGGATCAAGGCGACCGTACGCTACGACACCCGCAAGGAGGTCGACAAAGTGCTGACCAAATTCGGCAGGGTAACCCCAGGCATCGCTGACCGTATCGATTTCCAGCGCGTGGATACCCTCCAAACACCGGCCATCGTGCTGCCCGCCGTCCTGCCGCTGCTCGACCTCATCTACGGCACCTACATCAACAGGGAGGTGGCCACATGAACCAGATCAAGTCACTCGCCGACCAGCTCCGTGAGAAACTCCGTACCGGCGAAACAGCAGACAGCGAAGGGCAGGCTCCCGACAAACCCGTAGCACCAGCACCCGAAAGGCCAAAGAAGCCTCCGAAGACACAGACCGACCAAAAGAAGGCCGATGCGTTCTTTGCATCCATCGAGGCCTTCCGGCCCGAGCTTACCGAAAAGAGCATGATCCGCGTCGATGCTCGGACATTGAACCTGCTCAAGCGCATGAAGCTCGCCAAGGGCGTCGACATGAACCGCTTCATCGTCTATGCCCTGCACCAATACCTCGGCCAGCACCCCTGGCTCCCCGAACATATCCAAGAAACCCTTAAAAACACAGCACCATGAACTGGACAAGTTTCCTGATTACACTCGCCCTGGCCTACATGGCCTACTACGGCCTCAACCTATTGTTCGACCTGCTCATCTCCCGTAAGCCGCCCAAGGCCTACAGCCCCGGCGACGTACTCTTCTTCGATGAGGACGTCCGGCCGGAGATCATCGTACCCGCCGAGGCACCCATCCCCGAACCTGCCGAAACAGCTACCGCGTTACAGCCGGGGACTCCGCAGGCACCACAAGCTACCGAAACCGCAGACGAACCGCCACCGCAATTGTCCGGCCCGATCAGGTCTACCGGCGCGGTCGGGCTCAAGGAACTATTCAACCTGGCCAAGGACAACCTTATCGAATATACCGGGGAAATATTCTATGCATAACAGCTCGCCGAGTCCACCAGCACGCTGGACGGCCAGCCTGCTCTTGTCCCTGATGCCCGTCATGGGCCAGGCCCAGCCGGGCATCAATGAGTTCTACTTCGCCTCGGGCGAGATGCACCGCTGGTATTTTTCGCTCTCCGATCTGGTGCTGGTCATCGGTGCCATTGCCGGGATACTCGGCGGGCTGCGCATCTATGCCAACTGGCAGTCCGGCAAGCAGCACCACATCGATGCGCAGGTGATGGGCTGGTTCTTCTCCTGCCTCTTCCTCACGCTTGTCGGCGCATTCCTCAAAGCCCTCTACGGGATCAGTTAACCCATATTTTTCCATACACCCTTTAATTTTTTATCCAATGACAGTAAGAACCAAAAAACTGTTTGCTTCCGCCGTGGCCATCCTCGCCGCGGCAAACTCCCTGATGGCGCAGACCGGAGGGGGAACAACCGGCATCAACGCCGCCACCTCCTCGCTGACCAGCTACGTCGATCCCGTATCCACTTTGACGCTGGCCATCGGCGCGGTGGTCGGGATCATCGGGGGTGTCCGCGTCTACATCAAGTGGAACTCGGGCGACCAGGACATCAATAAAGAATTGATGGGCTGGGGAGGTTCCTGCCTCTTCCTTGTACTGGTATCGGTGGTCATCAAGGCATTCTTCGGCGTCTGATGATCCGCAGGTTCTCCATATACAAGGGGCTTCAGAAGCCCCTTGTATATCGGGGGTTCAAGGGCAAATTCATCGGCTGGGGAATCGGATCCCTGGCCCTTGGCCTTGTAGGCGGTGGCCTGACCGGGGCGCTCACCAGCATGTACCTCGGCGGATTGGTCACCATTCTGGCCATCGCAGGCGGGCTGACCTATACCTTCCACCGGCAGAAAGGCGGCCTGCACGACAAATCGCGCCACAGGGGCGTATTCATCCATCCCGTAAAACTCAGACAACGCTATGCAGACCACTCATCCTAAGACGGCATTCCGGATGCCCTATGCCGGTATCGACCATTTCCGGGATACCGCCCTGCTCTACGGCGAGCGGGGCGACTACTCGGCCATACTCCGCCTGCGCAACCCCGTTACGCAATATGGCGCGGATCCCGAACCCTACACCGCCTACCACAATACCCTGCTCAACATGATCAAGATCCTCGGCGAGGGTCACATCATCCAGAAGCAGGACATCCTCTCCCGCAAGACCTACCAGGCGGGACAGGCCGCCGAGTTTCTCCAGGAGCAATACAACCGGCACTTCGGCGGCAGGGAATACACCAGCGTCACCACCTACCTGACCATTACCCGGCAGGTAAAAAAAGGTGCGTTTTACGTGCATGACCCCAAGGCGCTGGCCGACTTCGCCCAGCAGATTGACAAACTCCAAGACCTGATGCAGGGTGCCGGGATACAGCCCCACCGCCTGGACGAACGGGAGATACAGGGCTATGTCTCGCGCCTGCTGGCGATGGACTTCGCCTCGGAGAACGTCGTACTGGATAACCTGCTAGCCAGTGATATCGAGCTGGGCATGGGCGGCAGGAGGGTGCGCAGCATCAGCCTGATCGATACCGATACCATCGACCTGCCCGAAACGGTAGGTACCTATGCCCAGCGTCAGGACGGCCGCAACCTGAGGGATTTTCCGGTGGACAACCTCTTCTTCCTGCACGGCGTGCCGGACTACCGCTGCATCATCTACAACCAGCTCATCGAGATACCCGGGCAACAGGCCACCCTGAACAAACTTGAGCTCAAGCGCAAACGCCACTCCGGGGTGCCCGATCCGGCAAACATGATCGCCGTGGAGGACATCGACCAGCTCCTGGTGGACGTTGCCCGCGAAAACCAGCTGCTCGTCAATGCGCATTTCAACATCCTGCTCTGCGCCGATGCCGAAAAGATCGGAAAGGCCGCCAACTTCATCGAGGCCGCCCTCTTCCAGCAGGGCATCATCCCCTCAAGGAATGCCTACAACCAGCTCGAGCTGTTCCGCACGGCGCTCCCGGGAAATGGCATCGAGCTGAAGAAGTACGACTGGTACCTCACGACCTCCGATGCAGCCATCTGTTTGCTCTTCAAGGAATCCATGCAGACCGACGAGGACTCGGACTTCCTGATCCGCTTCACCGATCGCCAGGGTATCCCCGTGGGCATCGACCCGGCAGACCTGCCCATGCGTACCGGAAGGATCAACAATCGATCGAAGTTTACGTTAGGCCCGTCGGGAAGCGGGAAATCTTTTTTTATGAATGCGCTGGTCGAGCAGTACTGCCGTTACAACATGGACGTGGTCATCGTCGACACCGGGGACAGCTACTCCGGGCTGTGCAGCTATTACGGCGGAAAGTACATCACCTATACCGAGGAAAAACCGATATCGATGAACCCTTTCGCCATCTCGCAGAAGGAGTTCAACCTCGAAAAAAAGGATTTCCTCAAGACCCTGATCGCCCTGTTATGGAAAGGTGCCGACGGACAGCTCACCCAGATCGAGGACACCGTGCTCTCCAACGTGCTATCGTCCTATTATTACGAGCATTTCTGGCTCGATCCTGGCCCGCAGAACCCCAGACGGCCGGCAAAGCTCGATTTCGACTCGTTCTACGCCTACTCGGTGGACAGGATACGCGACATCACCGAGCAGGAATCCATCTCCTTCGACCTGGACGAATACCGCTACGTGCTGCGCAAGTTCCACTCCGGGCAGGAGTTCGGCACAGTGCTCAACGAAGCGGCCGACTCCTCGCTCTTTTCCGAGCAGTTCATTGTGTTCGAAATCGATAACCTGAAGGAAAATAAGGTGCTTTTTCCGATAGTCACCCTCATTATCATGGACGTTTTCCTCCAGAAAATGCGCCACCGCAAAGACCGCCGGAAAGCCCTTATCGTGGAAGAGGCCTGGAAAGCGATTGCCTCGCCGCTCATGGCTTCCTATCTGCTCTACCTGTACAAGACCGTCCGGAAGTTCTGGGGCGAGGTCATCGTGGTCACCCAGGAGCTGGGCGACATCCTGGGCAACCCCATCGTCAAGGACTCCATCCTGGCCAACTCGGATACCATCTGCCTGCTCGACCAGTCCAAGTTCCGCGAGAACTACGATGCCATCGCCAAGCTGCTCTCCATCACCGAGACCGAACGCCGCAAGATCTTTACCATCAACCAGCTCGAAAATAAGGAGAACCGTGGCAGGTTCAAGGAGGTCTACATCCGCAGGGGAACGGTTGGCGAGGTCTATGGCGTGGAGGTCTCGATTTTTCAATACCTCTGTTATACGACAGAAAAGCCCGAGAAAAGTGCGGTGGAAACCTATGTCCGTGCGCATGGGGACTACCAGCATGGCCTCAGCGCCTTTGTCGCCGACATGCAGGCCAGCGGCCTTGCCCTGGGGGCATTTGTCGCCAGGGTCAACAAGGCAGGAAAGCCCGTCCCAAAACATATCGATTGATCCATTAATCCTTTTTTACCATGAACAGACTACTCATCCTCCTGGGCATGCTCGTTTTTGGCACCGGCCTCCATGCCCAAATCTACATCGACCCGGCGGTGGCTGCCGCCACGGGTGCCCATGCCGCCGTGATCAACGGCCAGCTGAATACCACCAACGACAGGCTCACGCTCATCCAGCGCGGGCAGCTTGCCGTCACCGGACAGCTGGTCATCGTAAACGACCTGCAGGACAAGATATACAAGGGGCTTAGCGAGGTATCCTCCGTGGTGCGTAACCTGCTCGCCGTAAAGGACATCGCCGACATCAGCACCGACATTGTCCGCGACGTGAACAAAGCCATGGACATCGCGGGCAGCAACCCCGGCCTGTTGCTGTTTGCCGAACAGGGGGCCAGGGAGTTCAAGACCCGGGCGACGAACCTCGCCACGGAGGTCGCCTCTTTCGTGACCGTAGGTGGCAGGCAGAACCTGATGGATTCCGGCGAGCGTGCCAAGCTCCTCAACCGGATGGTCACCGAACTGACTATCCTGCGCGGGGTGGCCTACGGCATGTACCGATTCATGTATTGGGCCAGGCAGCGCGGTATACTCAATTCCCTGAACCCTTATGCCGGATTTATCAATATCGACAAACGTATTGCTGACGATATCGTGCGGAATGCCAAATATCTAAAACAATGAGAGTGTTTACAATTACGGTGCTATGGCTGTTCTGTATAGCCAGCCAAGCCCATGCCCAGCTGAACGTTGAGCTGCTCCACCAGCTCGTGCAGCACAGCAAGGACGAGAACAGCCGCCAGAAAACCGCACGTTCCCGTCAGGCGGTCACCTCGGCCAACGAGGAAGTCAACCGCTCCAAGATGGACGAGCTCAAGCAGAAATACCGAACGCTGCAGAGCCGCTTCCATACGCTCGGCCTTGCCATAGATGCCACACAGATCGGCCTCGAGGCCGCACCGGTCATCCGGGAGATCGTCGAACACCAGGCCACCATCGTCCGCCTTGCCGGACAGGATCCGCTGCTCATCGCCATGGCCTACCAGACCGAGGCAGACCTGGCGGAAAGGGCATACAGCCTCAGCCGGTACCTCTATGCGCTGGCCGTCAGCATCGGCGATATCAACCAGATGAAGGCCAGCGACCGCAAACTCCTATTCGGGCATGTGCTGACCGAGCTCAGGCGCATCGCCGGAACCTCACGCGGGCTGGCGGCCAATATGTACTACAGTAACCGCAGGCGCATGCTCGAATCCATGAACCCCTTCGGCGAATATGTCAACCGTGACAGGCAGCTGGTCGAAAACATACTTTCCAAAATTAAACAGATCGGGCAATGAAAAGAACCATTTTTTTATCGGCATACCTGCTGCTGGCCAGCACACTGTGCCACGCCCAGAGCTACGTTACCATCATCTACGACAGCAAGCACCTGGCCATCGTCGGCGAGAATGCCGCCGTGCGCTCAGCGGCCGAGATCACCCATAGCAGCTATTTGGGCACCATCAGGGATCGCCTGGAGGACATCAACCTCAACGTCAGCTCGGTCGTACTGGTGCAGGACATGATCCACCGGGCACTCACCGAGGTAGACCAGGCCCTGCGGAGCGGGCTGACCGTCCGGCAGATCGGACAGATCGGCACCGAGATCATCCACGAATGCGACCTGATGCTGCAGACCGCAAGGGATGCCCCGTACCTGCTGCTGTTTGCCGAAGATGTGGCACGGCAGATGAAGAACCGGGGCGTGAACCTCGCCGCCGAGGTATCGGAATTCGTCCTCAAAGAGGGGCAGAACGTACTGATGGACTACGAGAAACGGGATGCCCTGCTCCGCAAGATCGTCCTGGAGCTCCGCGTTATGCGGGCGCTCACCTACAGCATGCACCGCGCCATGTACTACGCCAAGCTGCGTGGCATACTCCGCACCATCAACCCCTACGACCGGTTCATCAACCAGGACAGGCGCATGGTGGATGACATTATCTACAAAGTAAAAATCCTAAAAGACTAAAGACATGAGAGTACACCTTATATTATGGCCTGCACTTTTCCTGCTCTCGCTCGTGCAAGGCAGGGCGCAGACGGTCAAGTACCAGACCGACAAGCATATTGTCAACCAACAGGAACGCATGGTATTCAAGCAATGGGATCGCAAGAAATTCACGCCCACCAAGGGCTTTCTTGGCCTTAACCCCAATTACTGGCTCACCTGGGCATGGCACCCCAGCTACTCCAAGACCGACCTCAGGCCGCTCAGCGCGGCGGGCCCGCAATCCCAGCGCCTGCTTCTGGTGGCCGCCATGAAGAACACCGAGGAAGCCTATAAGAAACATGTCGATACCCTCCGTAATACCGCCCTTACCGAAATGGCAGGATATGCAGGTGCGGTCTCCGCCGCCGACCCGCTCTGGCAGCTCTACTACCGGGGCGAGTTCAGCCCGCTCACCGACGGCACCGATCCCCTGCAGGGCAGTACGCCCGAGATCAGGGAGTACCTTGCCCGAACAGGTGTGCTGGATTGGTACAGGGAAGAGACCACCGCACTGGCCGAACGCCTCGATGGGGCAAGGACGACCGACATCGAACGCGGATCGCGCATCATGGCCTACCACCGCCTGCTCGCCGAATACCGCTCCCTGCTCTCGACGTGGGAAGCAAAGAAACAGCGGGCAAAGCTCTACCTGGCCCTGTCCAGGACAAACAGGAACGTCAGGGAATCCGCACAGCCCATCGCAGGGCAGCCCGGCAGGTCGGACATCCAGATCGCCGATGATATCCTCGGCAAATCCAAACTCTAAAACCCTAACAAATGAACCTGACTACATTTTTAGCAACCGGCATCATGGCACAGGGGGCACCGGTATCCGTGCCGGACTCCTTCAAGGATACGTTCAACTTTCTGCAGGGGAACGGTGTCTATGAGGAAGGAATGATGCACTTCCTCAAACAGATGAAGAACACCATCTGGACGCACTACGATGCCTTTATCGCCGATGCCCAGGCACTCAGTGCTATATTCATGCTCGTGTTCTTCGCCATCAAGACCTATGAGATGATGGCGGGCGACAAGCAGCTCGAGGTCATGCCCCTGCTCAGGCCGTTCGGATTGGTCATGGTCATCCTCTGGTGGCCGACATTCACGCGCGTGGTGGCC
Source organism: Sphingobacterium cellulitidis (assembly GCA_002245855.1). Classification (GTDB taxonomy): domain Bacteria; phylum Bacteroidota; class Bacteroidia; order Sphingobacteriales; family Sphingobacteriaceae; genus Sphingobacterium; species Sphingobacterium cellulitidis. The sequence goes on from NOUX01000001.1 coordinate 295,507, forward strand.
TATCCCACGGACATCGTGGCGGCAAAGACCGAGGCCATGTTCGATGGCAGCCAGACCGAGGTCAACAACCTGCGCCTGCAGCGCGCCAAGCTCATGGTCGACATCGCCGACCAGCTGCTGACCGTACAGGCAGAGACCGAAACCGCCAAGACCGAGGCCGATACCTGGTACGGGAAGGCATGGGAATCGGTCACCTCCACCGTCAAGGAGGGATTCGCCGATGTTTGGAATTCGGTCGTGCAGGTACGCAACCGGCTACAGGTCGGCCTCCAGCTGCTGATGACCTCCCTCCTGGAGACCCTTGCCGTATGGCTCCTGCGGATTTGCGTTTACATCGTGTTCATCATACAGATCATCTACTCGACCATCCTCATCATACTCGGCCCCTTCTCGTTGGCGGCAAGCATCTTGCCCGCCTTTAGGGACAGCTTCAGTACATGGATTGCCCGCTTCATATCGGTCAACCTCTACTCCGGGATCGCCTACCTCGTGATGTACGTGGCATCGCTCTTTCAGCAGTACGCCATGGAAGCCGAGATATCCCGTTACCAGGAACTGGTCGGCACGGTAGGGCCGAATATGGAGAAGCTGGCATGGTTCGCCGGAAACGGCGTGCTCTCCTTCGGGATGGTCATCGGAACCTTTGTCATCGGCGCGCTCACCATGCTCACCGTACCGAGCATATCCACCTGGATCATCTCTACCTCGGGCATCTCATCGGCGGCCTCCACCATGGGAAGGGGCGCGGGCGGCATGTCGCGCATGATGGGCAGGATATTAACCAAGGGAATGAAATAACAAACGACAGCAATGATCATCAAGAACATAGAAACCAAGGTGAGGCTCGCCACTTTTCTCTCGGCGGGCTGCCTCGTCGCCGCCGTCCTCATGGTCACCGGTGTATCCTTCTTCGCCTACAGGCAGGTGGCAGATGCGCGAAAGAGCATCTACATCATGGATGCCGCCAGCGTCCCCATGCCCGCAAGGCAGACCGACGTACAGATGAACCGCGAGGCCGAGTACCGTGCGCACGTAGGCCGCTTCCACAGCCTGTTCTTCTCGCTCACCCCGGACGACAGGTTCATGGAATACCAGATGAAACAGGCCATGTACCTCATCGACGAGAGCGGCGCACTCCAGTACAACAACCTCAAGGAAAAGGGATTTTTCAACTCCATCCTTTCCTCCAGCGCGGTGCTGACCCTGCGTACCGACAGCATACACATCGATATGCCGCAGCGCTACTTCCGCTATTACGGCACCCAGAAGATCGACAGGCGCAGCTCCACCATCACCCGCTCGCTCATCACCGAGGGATACCTCAGCGACCTGGAGATACGCTCGGACAACAACCCCCACGCCGTGCTGATCACCCGGTGGAAAACAATTGAAAACAAGGACATCCAAAATGTACAGAAAAACACCTTCTGACCCCGCTTCCCATGCTGGTGCATGGGACGGGCTGCTTGACCGCATGAGGCGTACCGGGACATCCTGCCGCAGGCTGGTGGAACGTTATCCCGTGCATTTCTTCGCGGGGATGGTCGTCTGCATGCTCTGCTCGGGCATACTGGCCTTCTCCGTCATGCGGGTGGGCACGCCCCATACGCTACCGGCATTTTCCCCTCCGCCATCCGGCGGTGCGGTACCGGAACTCACCGGCATCATCGATACCTATTCGGCCATCCGCGAAGTCGCAGACCTCCAGCAGGTCATCGCGGCCATCGTCAAAAAGGATACGCTCAGCGCGGCAGACAGCATCCTGCTCACCGATGCCCTCCGGCGCTTCGAGCTGATCCAGCGGTCAATTTCCACTAACGATAAAAACAATCCAGCACCATGAACCCGACATGACCTGAATAATCATTAAATCCGCAGGAAAATGATTATTTCAGGTCATCAAAGGCTCCATCTGTCCGCTAACAATCAAAATTATTATCAGATGAACATAGATTTCAGAAAACCGCGGTACGTCATACCGCTCATCCTGCTGCCGTTCCTGTGCATATTCTTCTATGTGTACAAGAGCAGCTTCGGTAAGGAACAGCCCGAGCAGGCGGGCAAAGATTCGCTGCAGGCCGACCTTGCCGGGGTGTCCGACCAGGTGCGCGACCGCGCCCTGTCCGACAAGCTCGACGCTTACCGCAACCAGTACAGGCAGGCCGACGGCTACACTGCTATCGGCAGCCTGCAGGACGAACAGGCCATAGCCGAAGTTCCAAATACCTTATATAATGAAAACGAGCGCCGCAAGCTCGACTCCATCGACCGCGCCATGAAAGGTCGCTACGGCGGAAGCCAGCAGGGTGGGCTCCCCGATGCCACCGGCAGGCCTCCCCGCACCGGAGATGGCGATCCACACGACAGGGCACTCCGGGAGGCACTCGCGGGCGTAATCAGACAGTCCGACACACGCCAGGCACCACAGCCACAGCCCGATCCCATGGCGCTCTTCCGCCAGCAGATGGAACTGATCGACAGCATGGGCAAGGCCAACGATCCCGACTACAAAGCGGAACAGCAGCGCCTCCAACAGGCCGAGCAGCTCGCCGGACAACAGGCCGATCATCCTAACCTTGCCGTATCCAAGGCTTCCGGCAACGCAGCCGTATTCAATACGGTCAGGCCCGAAAGCCGGGAGACCTTCATTACCGCTATCGTCGACCAGGACATCAAGGGATATGCCGGATCGCGCCTGCGCATCCGCTTGCTCGAGGACATGATGGCGGGTAGCTTCCTGATCAAAAAGGGCACCTACATCTATGCCCAGATCTCCGGCTTCACCGGACAGCGTGTCAACCTGAGCATAACCTCCATCATGAACGCCCAGCATATCCTTCCCGTCCGCCTGGAGGTCTACGACCACGACGGATTGCAGGGGCTCTACGTCCCGGCGTCCGCCTTCCGTGAATTCACCAAGGAGTTGGGCGGCAACGCCAGCCAGGGGATGACCCTCCAGCAGGCCGCCGAGAACAACAGCCAGCTGATCATGGGCATGGTACAGAAAATGTTCCAGTCCACCACCACGGCGTTCAACAAGATGATCCGCCAGAACAAGGCAAAGATCAAATACAATACACTGGTGTACCTGATCGACCCCGAACAGCTCCGGAACAATCAAAAGAACTACTAACCCACAAAAAGAACATGAAAGCAATATTTTTGATCCTATCCCTGCTACTGGCGGGATTGCATAGCAGCGCACAGGAAAAGGCCGGGACATACCGCCAGGAACTCCCAAGTATCATCCTTGACAGCCGCAGCTCCCTGCACGTGATATCGCCCCAGCCCATCCGCTACGTAGACATTTCCACGCATCAGGTAGTGGGCGACCTGGCCGAACCGAACGTCCTGCGCCTGAAGTGGGTGCCTGACTCCACTCTCGACAGCCGATCGGGCAACCTGGGGGTGGTCACCATCATCGGCGAGGACTTTATCGCACAGTACAACCTCCATCTGTTCGAGGGTGCGCCCGAGGCCGGACTGGCCACCGGCTTCGATATCCTGCCACACCATACCCGTCCCATCAACACGGCCGTGGAGCTGACAACACCGGAACTCCGCAGCCATGCACTTTCGCTGCTCACAAGGCGAAGCCCCACGCCCATCCGCAAGGCCAGCACCTACGGAATACGTGTCGAGCTGAACAGCGTTTACACGGTCGGAGACCTTGTCCTGCTGGACATCACCTACCGCAACGCGACCAACCTCGCCTACGACGTCGATGAGCTACGCTTCAAGATCGAGGACAAAAAGATAACCAAGGCTACCAACGTGCAGTCCATCGAGATCACGCCCATCTGGCAGCTGTACCCGCACGCTTCCTTCAAGCGAAGCTACAGGAATATCTACGTGCTAAAAAAGGCGACTTTTCCTGCAAGCAAAGTGCTGAACGTCGAGCTGTCCGAAAAGCAGATATCCGGTCGGACGGTCACCCTTAAAATAAAATATGGCGACATACTCGATGCCGACACTTTTTGATTGGCCCTTTTTACCGACTTAAGATGGAAGAACTTAATGGCACAACGGTCATGGTACATCCCGACCTGACCACCGATCCCGTGAAGATGCAGGGGCACCTTGGAACCATCATCCACGTACTTTATGAAGACTGCTCCGCGTATGTCAGGTTTAAAAATCAGATGATCGGACTCTACGGTACTGATGCCCTGCTGATGCTGGTTCCTCCGGAAATCGTCGAGGATAGGTTGCGCATCGATATGCCAGAAATCCGGTTGAATGCTTCGGAGATCTCGGATATTTTTAACATCTACGAACTTCATTGGAACAGCACACCCGAAGAAAGGGAAGAAGCACTTAATTGGGCAATGGGCAATGACAGGATTGCGCAAGCAATCGTATTCAGCGTCAACGATTGGATCGAGTACCAGATTGACAGGCTCGACAGGCAACAGCAGCCTGGCCGGGGCACTTAGCCTGTTAATCCGAAAAATTTGTAGAAATCGTCGACTTAGCACGAAAAATTTGTGCGTTTTGCGCACTTGGGCTGGAGTTAGCTTGAATTTTTTGTAATGAATCAAAATTTTACCCCATGGAAGACTGTCTTGCGGCAGTCTTCCAGCCACTATAAATCAAATCATTATGGAGGAATCCAAAGAACAGCAGGCGATGCACCGCTTCCTGCAATTCGCCATTTACCTTTCCGTAGCCATCGACATACTGATGTTCGTCTATGCGGCAAAGCTGGTCGTGGCACAGACGGGCGAGCGTTACGGAACGACCTATTTCCTGGAGCGCATGGCAAGGATACCCATCTACCATTATCCCATCCACAGCAAGCTGTTTACCATCATCCTGATCTGCCTGGTCTCCATCGGTACGCTCAGCCGCAAGGATAAAGACCTCAATCCCAAAAATGCCATTGCCTATCCGCTCTCAGCGGGGATCTTGCTGTTGGCGGCCAGCCTGTGGTGCTACGACAGGCCGGGAGCCTGGCCTTTGCCATACACCGGATGGTACGACCTGGCCTATATCGGGTGCAGCATAGCAGGTGCCCTGCTATGCCACCTGGCCATGGACAACGTCTCCAAGATCATCAGCTCTAAACTCGGCAAGGACAAATGGAACGTCGAGGGCGAGTCCTTCATGCAGGCCACCAGGCCAAAGATCTCGCCCTATGCAGTCAACATCCCCATGCTTTTCTATTATAAGGGAAAAGTAAGGAGAGGTTTCATCGTGCTGGAAAACGTTTTCCGCGGCACCCTTCTGGCCGGAACGCCCGGAAGTGGTAAGAGTTTTGGTGTGGTCATGCCCGTCATCAGGCAGTTCATCGCGCTGGAATTTACCCTGTGCATTTACGACTTCAAATTTCCCGACCTCGGAAAGGTAGCCTATTACCACTACCTGCTCGCCAAACAGCACGGCAAATGCGACGGCTACGGTTTCCACGTGGTCAACCTTACCCAGCCCGAGAAGAGCAGGCGCATCAACCCATGGAAGGCCGAGTACCTCCGTACCCTTGCCGATGCCTCGGAAACCGCCGAGGCGTTGGTCGAGGCCATGAAAAAAGGCGACAAGTCCGGTGGCAGCGACCAGTTCTTTACACAGTCCGCCATCAACTTCCTGGCCTCCTGTATTTATTTTTTCAGCAGGTACGAGGACGGGCGTTATTCCAGCTTCCCGCATGTGCTGGCCTTCCTTAACCGATCCTACGAGGAAATATTCACGGTGCTGTTCAGCAACAAGGAGCTCGAATCCCTGCTCTCGCCGTTCATGACGGCATACAAGGCACGCGCATTTGACCAATTGGAAGGACAGGTCGGTACGCTCAAGATCTTCATCAGCAGGCTGGCCACCAAGGAAACCTTCTGGGTGTTCTCCGGCGAGGATTTCGACCTCAAGATCAGCGATCCCCGGAACCCTTCGATACTGATCCTCGCCAACGACCCCAACACCCAGAGCATCAACTCCGCCTGCTACTCGGTCGTGCTCAATCGCATCACGCGGCTCATCAACTCCAGGGGAAACAGGCCGGTCGGGCTGGTCATCGACGAAGCGCCCACGCTCTATGCACACAAGGTCGAGAACCTCATCGCACAGGCGCGATCCAACCTGACGGCCGTGCTGCTCGGATTGCAGGAACTGCCCCAATTCCAGCAGCAGTACGGAAAGGAAACGGCCACCACCATCACTTCCGTCGTCGGCAACGTGCTCTCCGGCTCGGTAAGGAACAAGGAGACCCTGGAATGGCTCGAGCGGATATTCGGAAAGGTCAAGCAGATGGGCGAAAGCCTGTCCATCGACCGTACAAAAACCTCGGTCTCCATCAGCGAGAAGCTCGAACCCCTCATCCCGGCTGGTAAGATCGCGGCGCTCAAAGCGGGCGAAATGGTCGGCATGCTCGCATCGGATGCCGTGGAGAAATACACCGGGAAATTCGAGACATCGGCCGTCAACTGCCGTATCGATCTCGACCTCCAGGCCATACGCAGGGAAGAGGAAGCCTACCGGGAACTGCCCGTATTCTATGACTTCGGCGGGCGACAGGACGAGGTGCTGCTCCAGAATTTCCACAGGATCCATAGCGAAGTGCTGGCCATCGTTTCCCGCTTCAAGCCTCCAGCACCACCGCGCCCCCAACCGGCACGGATGGGTTCCGGTTCCATGCGGCAGGGGAACAGGCAGTGAAACATTCATTCTAAAAAAACAACATTATGGAAAACTTGATAGGCAAACCCGTGCTGGTGCACCCTATGCTCACCACAGACCCTGCAGACAGGCAGGGGCAGCTGGGCACGATCTCCCATGTAAGCTATGACAGCGAGGTCATCGAGGTCAGCTTTGCCGATGCGCGTAGGTCGCTCTATGCCACCGATGCCCTGCTGGTATTAAAACCTCATAACGAACTGTACCGCGACATGATGGAATCTTTACGGCAAATGGAAGCCCATGACTTCAAGACGCTGCTGCGTATCAGCATGATCCTTGAAAACGGAACCCCGCGCCAGCAGCACGAGGCGCTAGGTATGGCCATGGCTAATGAACAGACCCTGCGCTTTGCCACCATGCCCCTGTCCAGCAGGCTGGAACTGACCTTGCCCCAGGACAGGGATGCGCTCTGGGAGAAAGGAATGAGGCGTTGAACGCGCAGATCCCACGCCCCGGAATCCTGCTCGCCATATTGGCCCTGTTGCTCCTGCCGGACAGGCAGGCCGCACAGACATCCCCTCCAAAGCGCATTGAACTTTATCCGGTGGCGGACAGGCCAACCGTATTGAAACCTATCCTGCCAAAACCGGCGGTGCCCATACCGGTATCCGTGCCTGTGCCCAATCCATCGGCACCCGATATCAGCCTGCCATTGGACGATTACAGGATTACCTCCCGCTTCGGTTGGCGCAGGCATCCCATAACAGGAATGCCCGACTTCCACAACGGCATCGACCTTGCCGCCAGGGGACAGGTCGTGCGCAGTATCATGGGCGGAACAGTGGCCGAGACCGGCTATCATAGGAACCTCGGCAATTTCGTACGCATCGACCATGGCGATGTGCTTAGCGTATACGGACATCTTTCGCACATTACCGTAGAACCCGGCCAGCAGCTTACCGCAGGCTATCCCATCGGCATGACCGGCACCTCCGGACGCGCTACGGGCGAACACCTGCATTTCAGCATACGCCGAGGTGGCACCTATATCAACCCATGGAAGTTTCTGCATGGACTTATACAACAGATCGATAACGAACACTAATCATTTTTTATGGACAATCAATTCAATGAAAACGATCTCCCCATCGGGGAACTAAGGAAAATCGGACTCATCAGGAACGGCAAACCCGACCTGTCGGAGGAAGACCTCAGCGCCCTGCTCGCAGGGCACCGCACAGACCTCATCACCCTGCGCGACCTGAACAGCGACGGCATACACATCAAAAAGATGGATGCCAAGCTTTCGCTTGAACGTGACCCCAACGGGCATATCACGCTGCAGCTGCATCCCATTTACCGCGATGTCAGGAAAGACCCCCTTTTACTGGACTTCGAGGCCGAACAACTCGAGCAGGGTACGCTGACCCATGTCCTGAAAACCTACCAGGCGGGCGACGGCAAGAAAAAGTCGTGGGTCATCGAGTACGATCCCGAAACCAGGGAGTTCATCGCCACCGATCCCGCCAAGGTTAAGGTTCCCGCGAAGATCAACGGCGAAAAGCTGTCCGACCTCCAGAAAGAGCAATACCGCAACGGAGATGTCGTCCAGCTCTCGGACGGAACACGCCTGCAACGCCGCGCCAGCAGCCGGAGCGGCGTGACCTCCAACAGGGATGCCCTGATGTACTCGCTCATACTGGACGGCGGTATTTCCTACATGCTGCTTCGCGGCCTCCGCAATCTTTTCGGCAACAAAAATAGCCAGAAGGACGCTTACACCGAGGGCTACCAACGGGCGGTGCAGGACATGCAGCAATGGCAGCGCAATAAGCAACCGCAGGTACAGTTCGCCCCCGATCCACGGCCTGATCTGGAACAGCACGAAAGGGGGATCGGGAAAAGCCGCTCCCGATAGATGCACACATCCGCATTGACGTGGATCGACAGCCGCGTACGGGACTATTTTGCACCATGGATGGACATCACCCCGGCAGGGATACCCATCTTGAAAGCGATGGAGGGTGCAACCGAGCCGCACATGGCAAGGCAGCATTTCCTTTTCCATACCGCGATCGATGCCCTCTGTTTCTGCCACCTCCATCCCCGGCTGCTGGCAAGGCCCGGTAGCAACGTATTTACCGTCATCGGGCTAAAGCCCACCGCAGGCCAGCTGCTGGCACTCGGCGACCGCTATCCCAATGCCAGGACGGTCGGCGTATTCGATGACGACCTCTACGGCAGGGTACTCGACTGCAGGGTCGCTCTCTGGCTGATGCGCAGGGATACCGTCTTCAGGCTGGATGACGGGCAGGTCACCTTCTCCCACAGGGACAGCACGGTGCGCATCCCGGTGCCGGAGTTTTCCCTGCACCGTTTCCGCGTGCTCACCGGTTTTCGATCCACCTACCGCACCGTTAAGCCAAAGGGGGCGGTATCGTTTGCCGCCTTGCTGGCACATCGGGAAACCGAACCACCAAATTGACAAGTTATGATCCCCGAACATTTCAAGCAGAACACCAGCATCGAGATCTCCGTTTTCGGTTTCCCGGTGCAGGTCGAGTATAAATTCTATTGGCCGGAAAAACGGGAAAAAGACCAGAAAGATCCCCTGGTCAGCCACATCGAGTACCGTGCGGAGTCCGGGATCGTCAGCGAGACCGGTTACCGCTCGCATTTCTTCTACACGCAGGCACTCAACGGAACCGACTACGCCTCTATCGAGCAGCTCGTGACCGGGATAGCCGAGAACCTCGCCATCGAGAACGGCTACAGCCCTTCGGCACGCGGGCAGATGACCCTTTTCTGAACACATTTTTTAATCTATTTAAAATCCGATTACCATGAACGAGAACAATCTGGAATACCTCAAGAAAACCCTTGACGGCCTGGGCTTCGGCAGCAGGCTCAACGATGTGCTGGAGACCGCCATCAGGCGCGAACTCCCGACCTTCAGCCTCGGCATCACCAGCCAGCGAAGACCGCTCGAGGCAAGGGATGCCGGTGCACCGCGCACCGACCACCTTTCATTTGCCATCAACTTCAACCGATCCAGGGACAGCGATATGTATTTCCTCAATACGTATGACGTTACCCTTCGCAGTGCAAATAATCCCGTTGCGATCTCGCAAAGGTTTGACCTGGCCCGGGATCACCGCATCACCGCCCTGCAGGCACACAAGCTGCTCTCGGGCCTGTCGCTTGAGAAGGAGGTCTTCCTGCGTGGCAGGGACGACAATCAGCAACAGGGTGCGCAGCCCGAAAAGGTCAATATGTGGTTCAAGCTCAACCTGGACATCACCGATGCCTATGGCAACCACCCCCTGCGCACTTTCAGGCCCGAATATGGGTATGACCTGATCGATGCGCTGCACAAATACCCCATAAAGGGACTCGCTACCCCCGAGAAAATGAACGAGGCACACGTCGCACTACGCAATGGCAACTACGTCCAGGCCGAACTCACGATCGGCAAAAAGAATATCCCGGTATCCATCGCGGCCAATCCCCAGATGAAGACCATCGACATCTATGACAGGAACATGGTGGAGATCCGAGACGAGATCATATTTCCTGAAAAGGCGGCAACAAAGGAAAGGGAGCGGCAACAGCAGCAAACACCGGAAACACCGTCCCAAAACACCGGACAGGTGGCCGAAGCACTGCCCTGGGAACAGGAAGCCGGGCAGGAAAAAGACCAGAAAAGGGGGAGGTAGGGCATGGCAGACTATTGCTCCAACTCCGTCACCTTCTCCGGCAGCAACAGCGACAGGGCATTGGCCCACTGTGCTGCCCTGGAATATAATTCGCCTCCCTTCCTGGACATCTTTATTTACCGGGACACGTTCAATTTCGAGTCTCGGTGGTCGCCACCGATTGCCGAACTCAACCGCCTCGCCGAACGGTTCGACGTCAGCTACAACCTGACCTACCGGCCTCCCCATGAAGACCGCGCCTTCTTTGAGTATATCTGTTTGCAACAGGTCGCCCTTGAGCCTTCCGCCGACCATATCCGGCAGGTCATCAATAGGGCGCAGACCGGCGAGCAGCTCAAAGAAGCAGGCGCATTGGTCGAAGGCCTGCTCCGGGATCGCTCTTATGACCTTCCAGAGCTTGGGCTTTTCGCCTGCCTGTTGCAGAAACGTACCGATCAGCTCGGTGTGGACAATTCGCGCGCACCCGATCCCTGGGAGCCGGATCAGTCCGCAAAAACGAAGCGCGGGCGTTAGGCCGGGTTTATTCCATTGCCTTGTAGGACTGCGGAACGTCTCCGCCGCCGCGCACCACGCTATCGCCGGCTGCGTTCGGTTCGTCGGACCGACCCCGTAGACCTTAGGGCACCCGCGCGCGGACTTAAAGCGCACCCCCTGCCAGGGGCAGACAATACCGTGCCCTTTAAGACCGCGCTTCATCCTGCCCGCAGGAACACCCCATGACGGGGAACACAAAACACATTCAGGACATAGCATATGAAAAGAATATTCCAGCGCATCGACCGGATCAGGGGATCCGGCTTTGCCACCCTCAACCTCGAAACCTCATCGCCACATTACCATCTCAACGGCAGGCGCTTTCCCGTACACAGCATCGGCAACCCCGACATCAAGTGCAGGGTAACACTTATCGTGGATGGCCAGCCCATGGACTTTACCATCGAGCAGATCCTTTGACCCTTTCACTCCTTATATATAAGACATGAACAAGATCCGGCTACGCACGCCCATCTCTTACTACGGCGGCAAGCAGAAGCTCGCCGCAAGGATCATCTCCCTCATTCCACGGCATACCCTTTATTGCGAACCATTCGTGGGCGGGGCGGCCATCTTTTTTGCCAAGCGCCCCTCCAAGGTAGAGGTCATCAACGATACCAACCTCGAACTGGTCAACTTCTACAGGGTTGCCAAGGAAGACTTCACCGGGTTGGAGGCCGAGATACGCACCTCGCTCCACAGCCGCGACCTGCACCGAAAGGCCTGGGTGGTCTACAACAACCCTGAGCTGTTCTCCGACGTCAGGCGGGCATGGGCCGTCTGGATACTCAGCACCCAATCCTTCGCCGGTATGCTCGACGGCAGCTGGGGATTTGACATCTCTTCCAACACCACCACGCGCAAGGTCAACAGCAAGCGCGACGGCTTTACCCGGGTATTGGCCGACAGGCTGCAGCGCTGCCAGCTCGAATGCGCCGATGCACTTTACGTCATCGCCAGCAGGGATACCCCCGATAGTTTCTTCTATTGCGATCCGCCTTATTACAACTCGGATCTCGGTCATTATGACGGCTACAGCGAACGCGACTACGAAGAGCTCCTCTACCTGCTCAGCAGGATAAAGGGCAAGTTCCTGCTCTCGTCCTATCCTTCGCCACCGCTGGAGCGGTACACCAAACAGTACGGCTGGCAAAAATGGTCGATCAGGCAAAAGGTCTCGGTCAATGCCAAGGGCGGCGACCAGAAGACAAAGACCGAGATGCTCGTGGCCAATTACCCCATAGGCGAGCAGCTGGAGGCCGATTTCGATGAACCTTTTGATACCGCAGGCGATGGATAGCTACGTAAGGCCGACAATCGATCCCCATGCGGTATTCTATGACGGCACGCATGCCTTCTTCGAACGCTTCGAGGACTCCTTCAAGGGCAGCAGCACCGCCTGGGACAATACCGTGCACGGCTTCTTCTTTGCCGACAAAAGGGAAAATGCGCTCCTGTTCGGCGACACCATCATCACCGCCAATCTCGACGTCAGGAATCCCAAAGACCTCAGGCTGCATTCCATTTTCAGCGACGGAAGCCAGGCTTCGACTATTTGGGAGATCCTTAGCGGGGACAGGCTGGACAATGCCACGGCACTGCAGACCATCTACGATGAGATCAGCCTTGGGGAGATCGGCGAAATGTACGATAGCCTGAACAGCGAGGATGCGCACGAAATCATGATCGCCGCCGGTTATGATGGCATCGTGTCCAATCTCGGTAACCAGCAGGTCGAATACGTGGTGTTCAATGCTTCCCAGATCACGGTGCTGTCCATCGACCGGGAGCTGTCCAGGGGACGCTCCCTGTAAAACATAATTTATCAGGTAAAAGATTAAAAGATCGCATATGGAAAACTGGTGCTGTAATTCCGTTCAATTCTCGGTTGAACCCGGAGCACTCCGGGAAATCACCTGGCTGTTCCGGGCAATGTCCGCCCTGGAAAAAGAAACCGGGCAGGGGCAGCGTCCGCCATTTATCGAAGGCAACGAGGGGTACATCCACCATATAGACTTCTTCGACCGGAATATATTTTTCGAGACGCCCTCGGTGCCGAACATCGGCCTGCTGGTGCAGGTCGCCGATCGCTATGGAGCGGATTTCGCGCTCGACTACCATGAATTAGGATGCGCGGTGTTCGGAGAAGCCGACTACATGCAGGGGACACTGACCGATATCCGGCTCGGGTTGGAAGATTTCGAGCAGTTCAGCTATGACTTGCAGGAACAGGCCTATGTATATGAAGGCCTTTATTACGACAGCGATGCCGAGATACTCGAAATGATGCTGGCGATAAAAAAGGAACAGCAGGACTATCCATCCGGTCACCGGAGATAGTCTGTTACCCGCTAAAAAGAAAAATGCACCCTGATGCGGCAGCCCCTTCGCCCGCTGAAGGGCAATGACCAACCACAATAAAAACTGACAGCTATGGCAAATTGGTGCTACAATGTCGTCCAGTTCTCTGGCGACGAGCAAAAGATAAAGGAAATCGATGCCCTGTTCAACGAAATGTCCGAACGGGAAAAGCAGGCCCGGGAGGGACAGCTGCCGTCATTCGTTGAGGCGGATACCGGATACCTCTTTGATATCTATGTACAGGATGGATACATCAGCTATGAAACCAAATGGGCACCGAACACCGATGTCCTCGTGCAGATCGCCGACCACTTCCAGACCGGATTCATCCACGAATACCAGGAGCCGGGCATGTGCATTTTTGGCGAAGCGACCTATCAGGACAAAGAACTCGTGGACATCAGCCTTGACGACAATGATCTGGAGTTGTTCCACTATGAGGATGACATCGGCTATGTTTATGAGGGACAGACCTACGAAAGTGACGTAGAGATCATGGAGCTGTTACTCGAGAAGAAGAAAGGGGGACTGGACAGTCCTCGCGGATATGGTCGTTAGCATATCGCCGACTGGCAAAAAAGAAAATACCCCATCCGGGGCATCACGTATAACTTTCAGAAATCCTTCGCGGAAAATACGGTATTCTCCAGCGGCCATTAGTAATGCCTTCCGTCCCGGGATTGTGAACGCAGCCACTCATCGAACCGATCCTCACGATCCCGGCGGCGTTGTTCCTCCCGGTCACGTTTTCCCACGCCCCAGATAAAAAGCACCCACGCCCCGACAACTGCGGCACGTACCGGCCAGGGGTTGGACATCGACAGCGTGGCGAGCAAGGCTCCCGCAGAGAACATGGATGTGATGCAGAAATAAATGAAAGCCTTCATGGTATTGCCTCCTTAACTATACTACAAATATACATATAAATATCTGTATATCAATCTTTTATTTGCTGTTTTTTTACACTAGGCAGCTTTCCATTATTCGCCCAAACACCACACCTCATGAAATACGTAAAAAAGGAAGATATAACACGCAGGCACGACGTCACCGTCGAGGAAGTGAAGTCCATACCCATGTTCGCCCACTTTACGGACGAACAGGCGAAAGAGGTCATTGATACCGTGAAAATATTTGTCGAAATTGCGCTCGATTGTTACAGAAAACAACAGGAAAATCAAGGCAATACCGCTGATTTTTAGTATATTAGAGCATTGTTTAAGCCAACGTTTTAATTGATCGCTTATGACTCAAACACTTTTTTTTGACAACTTTGCAAAAGGAAAAAAGGAGCACAAGGTATTAAAGAGCAGCAAGGACTGCGTGATCTACACACGGGTCAGCAGCAGCCAGCAGGCCGATAACCTGAGCCTCGCGACGCAGCTCAAGGCCTGTACGCTCTATGCCGAAAAAATGGGCTATGAAATCGCCGCCACTTTCGGAGGAACCTACGAAAGCGCCGAGACCGATGAGCGCAAGCAGTTTACCGCCATGATCTCCTTCGTCAAGAAGTACAGGGGGAAGATCTCCTACATCCTGGTCTATAGCCTTGAACGCTTCTCACGCAACGACAACTCCATCTGGCTCACCAACGAGCTGCGCCGTCTCGGTATTGAGATCGTATCCGTAACACAGCCCATTGATACCTCGAACGCCTCTGGGCAGATGCAACAGAAGATGCTCTTCCTGTTCGGCGAATTCGACAACCAGCTGCGCAGGCAGAAGTGCATGGCCGGAACCCGGGAAATGCTCCTGCGTGGCGATTGGCCGACCCAGCCGCCGATGGGCTTCGAGGTCGTCAGGCAAAACGGCAAGCGCAGGATCGTCATTAATGCCAAAGGCAGGCTCCTGAGACAGGCATTCCACTGGAAAGCCTTCGACAACGTCTCCATCGAGACCATCCGGGAACGGCTTGCCCAAAAAGGGCTGAAAATATGCCACCAGCATATGTCCAAGATCCTCCGTAATCCGTTCTATTGCGGCATGATGGCACACAACATGCTCGAGGGCAAGGTTGTAAAGGGCAACCAGGAGGAACTTGTTACAAAGGAAGTGTTCCTGAAGGTCAATGGCCTGCTCAGGGAAAATGCCCAGGGATACAGGATCGTCGAAGAGAACGCCCAGATACCGCTCAAACGTTTTATGGTCTGTGGTCATTGCGGCAAACCGATGAGGGGTTACATCGTAAAGAAAAAGAACCTCTATTATTACAAGTGCAGCACCAAGGCCTGCAACAACAACAAGAGCGCCAACGCCCTCAATACGCATTTTGAGCGCATCCTTCACACGTTCAAGGTCGAAGGCGACAAAGGCATCACAAAGGTTATAAACCAGCAGGCAATCGCCAGGTTCAACGAGCAGACCTCGGGCGAACAGGCGGAATACAAAGCCCTGCAGGAGCAGCATGCCGATATCATAAAGAAGATTGACAGGCTGGAGGAACGCTACATCGAGGAAGAGATCGGAAGCGATCTGTACAGCAAATACAGGGGCAGGTACAAAGCCGAAAAGGAAGAAATCGAGAAGAATCTGATGAAGCTCGCCCGGCAAGTGTCGAACCTTGACAACGGGGTCGGTTTTGCGACGAAATTCGCCCTTGAATTGCCTTTAAAGTGGGTTTCTGCCGACTATAATACCAAGAAGCGTATACAGTTTTTGCTCTTTCCAGAGGGCATAACCTATAGCAAGAAAACCGATGAATGTCGAACCCCGAGAATAAATTCGGTCTTTTTGTATATTGCTTATTTTCAACAGATTACAAGCAATAAAAAAAGAGGCATACCAGAATTAGGACTGGATTTTGCCTCTTTTGCAACTTTGGTAGCGGGGAGCAGGATCGAACTGCCGACCTCAGGGTTATGAATCCTGCGCTCTAACCATCTGAGCTACCCCGCCGTTTTTCGGTATGCAAAGATAGCAATAAGGAATAATTTTCAAAGAAAATTTTATACAATTTTAGTGCGTATACAGCCAATTAAACATTTATTCCTTACAATCTATTTATACTCAAAAAGATAGATCCCCTAAGAATTTTAAGGAATTTTTAAGAATAATCCCTTTCTACTCCCTTTCAAACTGTTAATAATGCCCTTTTTGTGAATAAAAGATTTTAATTAGATTTTTTTGAATATTGGATTTATTCATTATACTTACAAAAAGTAGCAGAATTTGCTACTTATTGATTACTAACAAAAATATTATAGATCTACTTATACATATCAAATGGCAGAAAAGATTAAATTAAATTTAGAATATGTATTAAATTCTTCTCCTAGAATCCTATTCCCTTACCTTCAGGAACCTAATGAGCTTGCTCAATGGTTCGCAGACGATGTGAATTTTCATGATGGTATCTATGAATTTATCTGGGATAATGAATCTCATCGTGCAAAACTTGTGGCTACAAAGGAAAATAAAAGTGTGAAATTCAAATGGTTGGATGATGAACCGTATTTCTTTGAAATCGAAATCATTCAGGATGAATTGACAAATGATGTAGCTCTAAGCGTAACTGACTATGTTAAGGAAGATAATCTGGATGATAGAAAATTAATTTGGAATAACTCCATCGGTTACCTGCAAAGGGTAATTGGAGCTTAAGAATAACATAAATGTAGGCCTTCAACTAAACCTGAAGGCCTATTTGTAGTCCTAAGCCAACAGTAAACACCAAACTATTAAACCAATATTTTCAAGCACATTAACTTTTTTCTAACATTTTTGAGAACGCAAAAATTGTATCTTTGCAGCTAGACCATATCCTCCATGGAGGATAGATTCAAATGGTGATTTGAAAATTACATGAAAAAAGTAAACTTACTCATATTACAAGCATTTATTAAGCCCTTCTTGGTGACTTTCTTTATCGTCATGTTTGTACTATTGATGCTGTTTTTATTCAAGTACATCGATGACCTGATTGGTAAAGGGTTTCAATGGTATGTAATTTTGGAATTATTGGGCTACCAATGTGCTGTACAGCTTTCAATGGCTCTCCCATTATCCATGTTGCTTTCCTCAATCATGACCTTTGGAAACTTGGGTGAAAGCTATGAATTGGTCGCTATTAAAGCTGCGGGAGTATCCCTACGTAAGGCAATGACCCCATTATTTGTTGTGGTAGGCTTATTCAGTGCTGGTTCATTTTTCTTCTCCGATTATATCCTGCCGGTGGTTAACTTGAAAATGGGCTCTTTACTGTACGATGTACGTAAGAAAAAAGCCGATTTCTTTATTAAACCCGGTGTATTTAATAATACAATCCCAGGCTATTCTATCCGTGCAAAAGGCAAGAGCGAAGATGGGACTACTTTGAAGGACTTGATGATTTATGAACATCCTTCTGGTGGTACTGCCACAAATGTCACCTTTGCCAAGGAAGGATTTATTCAGAACTCTGCGGATAATAACTTTATGGTTCTAGAATTAAAAGACGGCGTAAGATACGAAGATGCTCGGGTGGAGAATGCCAAAAGGTATGACCCTCGTCAGCAATTTACCCGTTTTAGATTTAAAGAAACGACTACCAAGTTCGACATGGGAAGTTTCCAGATGAATAGAACAGATCAGGACCTATTTCGTTCTCATCATCAGATGCTGAACCTGAAACAGTTAAAGCTATATTCTGACTCCAATAAAATTTACATCGATAGTTTGCAACGGATCAACTCTTTGGAGGCCAAACGTTATGTCAATTATTACTCCCAATATTATCGGGAAAATGGACCTAAGAAAACTAATTCGAAGGTCAGCATGCCTGATCTTGAAAAAAATGGACAGCTGAGGATGGCGATTAACAATGGTCTGAATCAGGCTCGACAGATAAAGGACATGGCGGCCAACCGCGAGGCTGAATTTATGCCCTATGCGGAAAAAGATATACGCTATGATATTGAATGGCATAGGAAATTTACCCTAGCTGTTTCCTGTCTCTTGCTCTTTGGCATTGGGGCTCCACTTGGTGCCATTATCCGTAAAGGTGGTCTGGGACTACCCGTAGTAATGGCGATTATATTCTTCCTGATCTATCACGTTATTGCTACCTTGGCGGAAAAAGCTGCCAAAGATGCCAGCTTAACACCAATGTTGGGAATGTGGATGGCAATCATTGTCCTCACCCCGCTGGCTATTTTCTTGACCTATAAGTCAACCTCGGACTCCGCATTATTTGATGCCGACCAATACAAAATGAAAGCCCAAGCAATCTGGAATAAAATTGTAGGTTTCTTTGTCAAAAAGAAAGAACTCAAAAGACCTTCTTAGTATAATATAATTACATTGTAAATAGAAAAGGGCTTCATCATAGAAGCCCTTTTTTCGTTTACCAAGTTTAATTCCCACTCCTGAGCCTATTCTGTTCCTCACTCTCCTTCCTTCTCTCCTTCCCATTGAAATCTTTTCCCAATTTGATGCTCGCAGAAAATATAAAAGTCCGCGAATCTAAATCAAAATTCTGATTCATCCGAACGCCCGAAGCATGCGATTCGGTTCGATAAGTCATCGTTTTAAAAATGTCATTCACCGCAAATTTCAATGAAATCTTGTCGTTCCAAACATTCTTCATCAGCCCGGATGAAACAAAACCAAAGCCTTTTCTACGAAAAACACCATCTGATTCCGCTGAATTATACTGTCCATTTAACTCAATAGACCATTTCTTCGGTAATTTGAAAATATTATTCGATTGTAGGGAATAGGACCAAGATCTATTATTGATAGCCTCCTTATTGAACTCCCCAAAGAAATGATTCTCAAAGACATTGGCATTATTGATACTGGTCCAAAAACTTAATGGACTATAGGAATGATTCAAATTGATACCCTTATTTCTGAACCCCTCAATATTTGAAATTGAACGAATGGTAACATTCTGCTCCGGAATTTGAGTCAACACACTGGTCATGACATCCTTCACACTGGTATAATAAAGGGAGGCATGTAAGTTCTTTGCGAAACTATAGTTGAATTCAAATGCATTGGCCATCTCAGGTTGCAATAATGGATTACCTTCATAAAAAACAAAAGCATCCACATAGTATCGGAATGGATTCAGATCATCATAATCAGGCCTATTTATCCGCTTGCTGTATGAAAACTGAACCTGATGCTTATCATTTATTTTTTTACTGATTGCCGCACTTGGGAACCAATTGGTATAGGTTCTTTCTTGTTGTTTTTGACTGGTCAATTGCTTGCCCAATGAAAATGTGTTCTCCGCACGTAGGCCTGCCGTAATATTCCAATCGTTAAATTCCAAATGATAATTTAAATAGCCCGCATGAATATGCTCCTCATAGAGAAAATGGTTACTGGTAGTCGCGTCGCGAACCCAATTTCCTACCCGAAGAGTATCATTGATCGCATTATTATCCGCATTAACAAAACTACTCTTCCACCCAACTTCTAACCGCTGATGGTCATTGATATGTTGGAGGTAATCAATTTTTCCAACATATAATTTACTTACCGAAGGTGTTTGATTTTTTCGTCTCGACTCGAATGCTTCCTGAAAACCGGTCTTTTGAAAATCAGAGATTAAATTCTGATCCGATTGATAATCTCCATACAGGTATTCAAAATCCGCCGATAAGACACTACCCTTGTCTCCAACCTTTTGTTGCACATTCCCCATAACGGTCTGGGTATTCCAACGGCTCACATTACTATTATTGGTCAAGGAGTTGGAGATTAACTCATCGTTACTGAACAGTATATTATTATATCCTTGGTTGAAATTTTTATAGGTTCCAAAACTCCCCGTCCAACCGATTCCCAAACTTAGTTTTTCAGTAGCCTGATAATCAATCCCGACTTTGGCATTATTGGTTTCCAAGGGTTCATCGGTATCCGAATATTGAATGGATTTCCGTGGAAACGTCTCATTGGCGTTTTTTTCAAAAAAACGATTAAAGGTGCGATACTCCCGTTCCCCACGATAACCTTTATCATAACCAACTAAAAAGTTCCAACTGTTTCTTTGACTATTTAGTGTAAATCCGCCGCCGTATCTGGCTTTCCGACCGGCTCCACCGTAGCTGTTGACAGAAAGATTGAACCCTGATTTCTTCTCATTTTTCATGACGATGTTAATCATCCCGCCCAATCCTTGCGCATCAAATTTGGCGGAAGGATTCGTAATAAGTTCAACACTTTTAATGGAGGATGAAGAGGTTCCTTTCAATAAGGTGGCTAAGTCTTTTGGAGATAGATAAGATAATTTACCATTGATCATGATAGCAACATCTGATTTGCCCCGCATACTGATATTCCCATCATCATCCACCTTGACAGCTGGCGCTCTCTGTAGGATCTCTAATGCCGTCATACCATCCGCAAGGATACTTTTTTCAACATTGATCACCAGTCGATCCGAGAAGCGTTCAATAAGCCTCCTTTCACCTTTGATCTCAATTTCCTCCAAGGTTTGAGCTTGGGGGAATAGGGTAATAGAGCCGAGGTCAATGCCACTCGAACCAACCTTCAATCCTGCTTTTCTATAAGTTGAATGAGCTAAATGTGAAATATGGATATCATATTCACCATCGGGAACATCTATGCTAAACTTACCTATTTGATTGCTGGATGTTGATTTTTGAAATTCAGTATGTATTGATTTTAATTGTACACTAACTTGATGAATAGGTTCGCCAATATCATTTTGCACAATACCCTGAACCTGGTTCTGAGCTTGGACAATGATAGAAAACAACAGAAAAATGCTGCATAATTTGAATTGTAACTGCATGTAAATAGATTAAAATGAAATGATTTATTGTTGCTTTCATAGGTATGATATCTTAAGCTCTTGATACTTTCTTTTTCTTCTTTCTTCGACCCCACCAAATCAGAAATCCGGTTATCGGCAAGGAGGTTGCTATTATTCCCGCTATAAAAGTGGATAGTTTCCCAAACTGGCCCCACCATTGCCCCATATGTAGTTGCCAGATATAATTCTCCACCTTTTCGTGTACTACATATGGCTGCTCAACATGAAGTGCTTCACCACTATATCGATCATAAATCTCCATGTCTAAATTCTCCGTACTTTTCAATCCTGAAACACCCATCTGAAATACAAAGGCTCCGACTTCTTCGAGATTGTAAACCCATATCGAAGCATTCTTCTGTTCAGGATTTTTCTGCAAGGATTGATATGCAAACTGTGCAAGGTCTAGTGAGGTCTTTTCTTCCTGTACTTTTGGTAAAGCCGCTTCCATATGTTCCGAGGAGCCCCCAAATGATTTAATAATCACATCTCCTAGGGAATGGAAAAAGATAATGATGCCTGTTGCACTTAAAATGAAACATAACAGCAAAGAATAAAACCCATACACATTATGTAAATCGTAGTTTAGACGTTTGAACCTTGCCTTCCACTTGATGGTAAAACTGTCTTGTCTGGTCTTCTTGGTCCATCGTTTCGGCCACCATAAAATCAATCCCGTAATACAACTTATAAAGAAAATGACCGTTGATACCAAAACTACCCAAGCCCCAAAAGTTCTATTCAGCAAGTTTGAATGCAAATGAGCCATCACATAAAAGAAATGCCCAGTATAGTCCACCTTGAGTACTTCAGCCGTATAAGGATTGAGATAAATAAAGTTTAATTTCTTGCTTTCATCATGAAATGCTCGTACTCTGACGGATCGATTCGGATCATTGAAGAAAACCATTTGGGATAGCCTCAATTTAGGATCTACCGCATGAATAGCATTAATCATCTGTTCGGCCGTGGCTTTCTCTTTTCCGACTTCCACATACCGGGCATCTCCTGCTGTAAAGTCTATTATCTCATCGCAATAAACAATGATGGTGCCCGTCAAACAGACAAACACCACAATGATTCCGGAGACAATGGATGGCCACAGATGTAGCCAGGCGTTTATCTTTGTAAACCAACTTTTGCCTTTTTTCTTCGAAGGTCCCGAAGATTTTCTCCCTTCCTCTCCAACAGCTGGTTTGAGCCTTGGTTTTGTTTTCAAATCAATGTTTTGCATCTTGGTATGTTATCTTTTAGTTTTAAAAAGTAGCTACCGCAGAATAAATCCTGCAGTAGCTTAGCATTAGAAAAATCAAATTAGAATTTGAAAGAAAGACTTGCTAAAAACTCAAATGGTCGTTGTGGTTTCCCATATACATCCCAGTATTTTATATTAGCGATATTGTTGAATTTCAACCCAACACGATATTTCGGTTGATCATAAAATGTAGTCGCATTAATGACTGTATACTCCGGCACATAAAAATCATCTTGCATATTCATCAAGACATCGCCTACATAGTTCAGCCCTGCCCCAAAACCCAATCCTTTGACCCCATTGTCTAAAAACTTATAGGAGGTCCAAAAATTCGCCACATGCTTCGGGCTCCATGCATCTCGCTTGCCAACTTGATTCTCTGCAGCAATCACATATTTGCTATCATTATAGCCATAGCCAGCAATAATATTCCAGCCTCGAACCGGACTCGCAATAATATCTACCTCTACTCCTTTACTAGTCAGTTCACCGTCTTGAACACTCACTCCTGGAATAATCGACCTTAACTTATCCTTAACTGTAATGTTGTAATAACTCACGGAAGCATTTAGGAGACCTTCGAACAATTCCAATTTGGAACCAACTTCAATCTGGTTAGCTTGTTCGGGTTTCCATTGTTTTAATATAGGATCTGATTCTGGATCATTCGGATTGGACAATCCTTGGGAGGCACCAATGTTTGAAAAACTATTCATGTAGTTGGCAAATACTGAAACCTTATCTTTTATCGGCTGATATACAATGCCGAACTTCGGCGATACATTCACTTGTGAATACCCTTCTTCTACTTCAAATGATGGTTCTGTTGCTTTTTGCTCCACTTTCCCTTGTTCATTGATAACTTGAGGCTGCCCTGGATTATAGGCTGTCAAATCGTTCTGGCGAAATGCATTTACACGAGCACTTAACATCACAAATAAGCGATCTGAAATATTAGTCACATTGGAAATATAACCACTGATCACGCGATAATTGCTCTCATCCAAGCCATCGCCATAACTACGCTTTGGCCTTGAAGCATCGACCTCTGCTTTGGTCAAGGGCTTCCAATATTGATCCTTAACACTCACCGTATCATAAATCGCAAAGTAAGGCACCATATATAAATTCTTGTCTTTGAAGAATGTTGCATCAGCACCAATCAAGACTTTATTACTAAGCGAACCTATATTATAAGAACCATTGAAATTCTGCTGAACGGCAGTAAAATTCATACTGTAATCATCAAAAATTCGATAGCGACGTTCTACCCGATTATCATCCACAATCATGGGAACCATAAATATGGAACCCTTATCTCCTGTGTTATTGTAAAGGAAGGAAGTCCTTGAAGACCAATTCTGAGAGATCTGATACTCAATCTCAGCCCCAATATTCACGTTTGTCCGATTGGTGGCAATATCATCAGACGTAAATGACCTATCATATGGCATTCCATATTCTTTCATATTGGAATAGGAAAGCTTATTGGTGTTTCTTAAAAAGGCAACCAAGGGTTTGGTTGTATTATACACATCGGCATCCAATCGAACCGTTGTTTTACCATTGGCCTTGAACAATAAGCTTGTTGCGAATCCCATAGCTGTGGTCTTCCCTTCATTCTGAAAACCATTATTGGTCATCCCCAAAACATTGAATCGACCCAATGCCGTCCTGTCTGAATTCAATGGAGTATTCACATCAGCTGTTATCCGGTTCATTCCAAAACTTCCCGTCGTATAACTCACCTCACCACGTAAGGATTCAAAAGGTTTTTTGGTCACATTATTAATGATACCACCATATGAGGAAGATTGAGCTCCAAATAAGGTGGCAGATGGACCCTTTATCACTTCAACTTTTTCCAGGTTAAAGATTTCTGAAACCGCTCTCGATTCAACAGGCATACCATTCCGCACCATATTGGAACCTCCCTGATTAGTATTGGAGAATCCACGCATTAAAACACCATGCCCACTATCATTCACGCCATTCGCAATGACTGCCCCTGGTACTTGTGCCATTGCCGTAATATAATCCGTAGCCGATGTTTCCATCATCAAGTCTTTTGTAATGACACTATAGGCCTGCGGATTCTCTAGATTCGCCAAGGGCATCCGAGCGATATCCTGCGTTTCTTTCCTCGCAAATTTATTCCGTTGTATATCCGATACAATGATTTCACGTAACTGTGTTGACTTTGATTGAACCGTGATTCGATCTAATTTTGTAGCTTCTCCTGCTTGAACCTTTACTGCAACTGTTGAAACGGTATAATTCGCATAGCTTACCTCCAGGATATAATCACCTTTTGGCGCAGTTAATTTGTATTCTCCTTGCTCATTTACCGAAGTATTAAATTTTGTGTCTCGCAATCGGATGGATGCATAAGAAAATGGTTTCCCATCGATGGTAAACACCTCTCCTTCAATCGTTCCGGTCTGTTGTGCTAATAATAATGCTGGTAATGAAAATAATATTAAAATAGTCAGTGTGATTTTAATATAATGGTCTGTTAACTTAAATACCATATATAAACTTATTTAGATTAATTAAAAATAATGGAGCAAAAGTATTACATTTGAACATGCATCGATAACATAGCGTGGAAATTCAACAACAAATAAGGGATAATATCAAAACAGTAACGCTCCATGAATTATATGGAAAAGAAGAATTAAATGATTTGTTAACCGAGGCGGATAACAACCATGTAACCAATGGTTTTGATCTAAAATTGGTAAAGAATGAATTTCTGGAAGGCCGCTTAATGAAATATAATGACGATTCCATTTCGGTCAGTTATCAAGAATGGAACCTGTTAAAACCTTTCAAATTAAGAGTTAAACATAATTCACAACTCATCAAGGTCCAGTTTGAAATTGAAGGTTATTCACATTTTGAAAGCCTACAACAGGATTTTATTATTATCCCCTCCAACCATTATCAATTTATCAAGATTGAACATACGGATGGTTTCCTAACTTATAACTGTCCTCGAAAAGTCCTGGATATTTACATCGAGCCTAATGAACTTTTCAAATTACTAAGAACCCAAGGATTTTCTGACCTTCAACTTAAAGAGCATTTCCTTTTACAGAATTATACCTTCTGCAAAAAAGCAATCATCATTAATCCGAAGCAAATGCAACTGATTCATGAATTATTAAATCATCAATACCAAGCGGAATTTGCCAAGCAGTTTATTCGGATCAAAGCAATGGAATTAATGATCACTGTATTTTCAGGTGCAACGAATAGTATCAATCATCCTAAATGGAACCAGAAGGATATCGATCAAATCCTTGAAGTCAAGAATTTCTTGGATGAAAATTTCCACCAGGAATTGACCTTTAAAATCTTGACCAAGAAATTCGCCATCAATGAATTCAAACTCAAGAATGCTTTTAAGGACTTATTTGGCGATACTGTCTTCGGTTATATTCGTAGAAATAAACTCCGCAAAGCACATGAATTATTGACAAATTCAAACCTCGAAATCAAAGAAATTGCTTTCCTAACTGGTTTTAAATATGCGCATCACTTCTCCAAAGTGTATACTGAATATTATCATATTAAACCCAGTGAGTACAGGAATCAAATAAAACCTAAATTTTGAGTATTGTGCGGAATAGTTTATTTTTAAAAAATGATTGTATAAACATCTATCATAACAAACAAATCAATTATTATAATAAAACATCAAATCATATCGGATAGGTGCTCCTTGGTAAACTCAAAATATTATTCTTTCAAAGAATTGAAATTGGAGATACTTGCCAAATATGAGTCTTGAGGATAGTTTTTATGACAACTTGCTTATAAAATAATGGTTATTAAGCCCTACCTTTGCACTAATATTTAAAACAAATGAAAATTCAATTAAATACGATTGAAGAAGCAATCGAAGACATAAAAGCTGGAAAGGTTATCATTGTTGTAGATGATGAAGACCGTGAGAACGAAGGGGACTTTGTAACCGCAGCTCGTAATGCCACTCCAGAAATCATTAATTTCATGGCTACCCATGGTAGAGGATTGGTATGTGCTCCATTGACTGAAGAGCGCTGTAGAGAATTAAACCTTGGTTTAATGGTGAACAACAATACAGCAGTGTATGAAACGAACTTCACTGTTTCTGTTGACTTGCAAGGCTATGGTTGTACCACTGGAATTTCAGCATCTGACCGCTCGAAAACAATCAAAGCATTAATTGACCCTAATATTAAGCCTGAAGAATTAGGTCGTCCTGGTCATATCTTCCCTTTAATCGCCAAAGATGGTGGGGTTTTGCGTAGAACTGGACATACTGAAGCTTCGGTGGATTTAGCGCGTTTAGCGGGTTTCGAACCTGCTGGAGTATTGGTAGAAATCCTGAAAGATGATGGCGAAATGGCTCGTCTTCCTGATTTAATCAAAGTGGCTGAACGATTCGACCTTAAAATCGTCTCTATCGAAGATTTGATTGAATATCGCTTAAAACACGATACTTTAATTAAAGAAGAGGTAAGTGTAGATATGCCAACCGAATGGGGTGATTTCAAAATGAAAGCATTTACCCAAAAAAATACCGGCGAACAACACTTAGCTTTATATAAAGGTGAATGGGCGGAAGATGAACCTGTATTGGTCAGAGTACATAGCTCATGTGTTACAGGTGATATCTTTGGATCTTGCCGTTGTGACTGTGGACCTCAATTGCATAAAGCCATGGAGATGATCCAAAAAGAAGGTAAAGGTATAGTTGTTTATATGAATCAAGAAGGCAGAGGAATCGGCCTAGTGAATAAACTACACGCTTATAAACTTCAGGAAACTGGAATTGATACCGTGGATGCAAATCTTCAATTAGGTTTCAAACCTGATTTACGCGACTATGGTGTGGGAGCACAAATCCTTCGCTATATGGGTGTAACGAAAATGCGTCTTATGTCTAATAATCCAACAAAACGTGCTGGATTAATCGGCTATGGCTTAGAAATAGTAGACAATGTGCCTATCGAAATTGTACCTAACAAGTACAATGAAGAATACTTGAAAACTAAAAGAGATAAAATGGGTCATACCCTAAGCAATCTCTAAAAATACAAAGTGGAGGTCTTGGGACCTCCATTTTTTTTAATAACATCCAACAGCACCGATAAACTATCGGCCTTCCTGATTGTTGGAATAATAAAATCACTATGAAAAATCCCTTATTAATTCAAAAGGCTTATTTTAACGGTTCTTTCATCCAATCTGATAAAACATTTGAAGTCATTAATCCTTCAACTTTAAAACCAGTGGGCAACCTGCCTGACTTAACAGTTAAAGATTGCAAGAAATTTATTGATAGTGCCCATAAAGCTTGGGATTCTTGGAAAAATACACCTGTTGCTGAGCGTTCTAGAATTCTAAGAAACTTATATAATTTAATCAATGAGCATAAGCAGGAATTGGCAGAGATCATGACTCTGGAAAGTGGCAAACCAATCCGGGAATCACTCACTGAGGTGGACTATGCAAACTCTTTTATTGACTGGTTTGCCGAAGAAGCAAAACGTGCTTACGGAGAAACTATTCCTTCCCTAGCTGGAAATGCCAGAATGCAAACCATCAAACAATCTGTTGGAGTGGTTGCTGCTATTACGCCTTGGAATTTCCCATTGGCTATGATTACCCGTAAGGTAGGTCCTGCTCTAGCAGCCGGCTGTACCGTGGTATTGAAACCTGCATCTCAAACGCCATTCTCAGCAATTGCATTGGCAAAATTAGCAGATCAGGCTGGGGTACCTAAAGGTGTCCTGAATGTTATCACTTCGAAAGATAGCCGTGGAATTGGTAAAGAACTCGCAACCAATGATAAAATCCGTAAAATATCTTTTACAGGTTCAACCTCGGTTGGACAAACCTTAATGGAACAAGCAGCATCTACCATTAAAAAAATATCACTTGAACTTGGTGGTAATGCACCATTCCTGGTCTTTAATAATGCTGATATTGATAAAGCTGTAGAAGGTGCTGTTGCAGGTAAATTTAGAAATACCGGTCAGACTTGTGTATCCATCAACCGATTCTATGTTCAGGAAGATGTTTATGCTGAATTCACTAAAAAACTAAGCGCAGCGGTAAAAGCGTTGCAGGTTGGAGATGGATTAAAGAAAACCTCCCAAGTAGGTCCATTGATCAATGCTGAAGGTCTAGAAAAAGTGGAGGAACATGTTCAGGATGCTTTGGATAAAGGGGCAAAAATTGAAACGGGTGGTAAAAGAATCAAAGGCTTGTTCTACGAACCTACTGTATTATCGAATATGCCAAATCACAGTTTGATCGCCTCTGAAGAAACCTTCGGACCTGTTTGTGCTTTATTCAAATTCAAGACGGAAGAGGAAGCTATTAAATTAGCAAACGATACCCCATTTGGATTGGCAGCATACTTCTTTAGCCAAGATGTAAATCAATGTTTCCGTGTTGCAGAACAACTTGAAGCTGGAATGGTCGGTGTGAATACTGGATTGATATCTAATGCTTCTGCCCCATTTGGTGGAGTTAAACAATCTGGATTAGGTCGAGAGGGATCAAAATACGGATTGGATGAATATATCGAAGTAAAATACATTTGTTTTGGAGGGAATTAACCTCCAAAACATTACCAAATGTGATATCGTAATCCCAACATGATATAATTGGGTTCAGTTACCTCATCCTTGAACTGATATTTTACTTTATAACCTGTATAAAGGGATAAATCTACCGTTGGAAAGTAATAACTGATTCCTACCTGTCCATTAACCTTGGTAAAGTTCTCTTTTCTACGCATAGGCTCCTCATTATCGCCATCTACAGAATAATCATAAGTGAAAAATTCCTGTCCTAGACCTGCGCCTAAAAATACATTGAAATTGGATTTCTCCTTGTTCAGGATACTGACCAAATAATCAGCGCCAACTGCTAATAAATCTCCACGACCGTGAAATTGTGCCTGTAAAGACTGCCTATTGGTAAAATCATACTTCCCCTGAACCCCAAAGCTGGCATCATAGGATGGATCATCCAGTTTCAAATCACTATATAAACCAAATGCCCAATCATGTTCCTGAGCTGTTGAAAGTAACGGCAGCATAATAACTCCTACAATCCAAAGTAATCTCTTCATAACATAAATATTAATCAACTTGTTCACCCTTACTTTTACGGTACTTTTTGTAAAGTTTGACAAGTATCATGAGTAAAATTCCTAATCCAAAAATTCCGAGAACTCCAAATACCCAACCTATGGTTGACTTTAGAATTACCAAAAAGACAATAGCAAACAATATAATGGTAGATACCTCATTCCACATTCTCAACTGCGTGGAGGTCCAGCTGGAAACTTCATCTCTCAATCGATACATAATCTTTTGAGAAATAAAATGATAGGCAATTAATGCGGTCACAAAACCTAATTTCACCTGCATCCAACCCGCAGATAATAATCCCGGATTGAGATGAAGCATCAGTAGGGCTGAAATTACTGCTATATACATGGAAGGAGTCGTAATAACCCACCATAGCCTATTCTCCATAATCACAAATTGCTTATGCAATACCTGATACTCAACGGCTGATTTTTTCTTGGCCTCGGTGTGATAGATAAACAACCTAGGCATATAGAATAACCCAGCCATCCAACAGATTACAAAAATGATATGTATTGCTTTCGCGTATAGATAGACCATAATTTCAATTAATTCTCAAAAATAAAAATTAAATCAGCAATTACTGACATGAGCAAGTAATGAATTCACTGTTTAAACGAAAGGAGCTGACACTTAGTGACAGCTCCTTTCGTTAATATTTTAAATGCTTAGTATCTGAATTCCTTAATGGTTTCAACAGCATATTTCACGTTGTCAAAAGGAATATCAGGCATGATACCGTGACCTAGATTAAAGATAAATCCATTCTCACCACGCATACGTTCAAACAGATCTAAGATCTTTTTCTTGATCACAGGTTTGTCTGCATAAAGTACAAATGGGTCAAGATTTCCTTGAACAGCCATATTGCTTGGTAAAGACTTTTTGATATTCAATAAATCTGCATTCCAATCTACTGATACCACATCAGGTTGCGCTTCAGCCATAACTGGTGCAAATACCGAACTACCTTTACAGAAAGAAATGACAGGAACATCTTTTCTATTCAATCTAGAAATAATGTATTTATTGTATTTATGGGAGAACTCATGGTAATCATTCCATGATAAAGCCAATGCCCAGCTATCGAACAATTGTAATGCATTTACTCCGGCTTCAATCTGCATGTTCATGTAGTTCACCGTTACATCAGCAATTTTTTGCAAGATGGAATGCGCCAATTCCGGTTGATTGTTCAACAAGGTTTTTGTCAATTTAAAATCCTTGGAAGATCCACCTTCTACCAAATAACTTAAAATGGTAAATGGTGCTCCTGCGAAACCAATCAATGGCACTTTTCCGTCCAAACGTCCTTGGATAACCTTAATGGCATCACCTACATATTGTAGTTTATCCAAACAATCCACCGATAGATTCTCGGCATCTTGAACAGTTCTTATCGGATTGGAGAATCGCGGACCCACACCTTGTTCAAAGGATAGGTCTCCCCCCATGGCCTCGGCCGTAACCAAGATATCCGAAAATAAAATAGCTGCATCAACACCTAATAGGTCTATTGGCAGCATGGTAACATCTGCGGCAATCTCAGGAGTTTTGCACATCTCCAAGAAAGAATATTTGTTCTTGATTTCCCAATATTCCTTCATAAATCTTCCTGCTTGACGCATCATCCATACTGGAGGTCGTTCCGTAGGCTGCGATAACGCAGCGCGAATCAATAGATCGTTCTTCAAATTTTTGTCCACTACTTATTCTTATTTACTTCGTTTTGTATTTTCTCTATTATTGACTGCTGTCTCGCAGTTAGTCTTAATTTACCAGCTAAATCTAAATAAGCTTGAACACGCTCGTAATCATGTTTCCTTAAATTGATATTCGCTAAATTAATCAACACCATCCCCTTCTCATTGTCCTTGCGCCATGGTAATCGCGATGCTAACTGAAAATGATACTCAGCCTCCTCAATCCGCTCTTCCTTTAACGCAATATTGCCCATCATAAACTCATAAAAATTCCTTCTCCCTTTTCGAAGCTTATCCGGATTCTTGATATCCGCCAGCAACCTTTTGGTCTTCTCGTAATCTTGTTTGTGAAAAGCTTGTGTCGCCAAATAAACATTGCCTTCCTTTAAATAGCTCCATACTAAGTAGGTTATCCCTCCAAAGATGTAAACCGCAATATTATAATGCTTGGCATAAATGGCATACAATAGAAAAGCAATCGCAATTGCGATCACTATTTTTCGAGCTTGATTGGTCATCTATTTAGTTCGAGTTGTCTGTAAACTTATATCCAACACCACGAATGGAATGGAAATAAATTGGATGTTTTTGATCAGGTTCAAAATATTTTCTAAAAGTCAGGATAAAATTATCAATGGTCCGTGTTGAAGGATAAACATCATAATTCCAAACTGTCTCTAAGATTTGCTCACGTGAAACAGCCTCATTTCTACGTTCAATCAACAGTTTTAGCAACATCGTCTCCTTCTTCGTCAAGGAAGTGATGCTACCATCTGCATGATGTAGTTCAAAGGAGTTAAAATAAATAGTTTTATCACCAATGGTATAAGAATTCAACTCTTTCAAGTCTTCCCCTTTCATACCACGACGGATTAGATTGCTCACGCGTAGAATCAATTCTTCCAAATTGAATGGTTTTACCAAATAATCATCGGCACCTTTTTTCAATCCGGTAATACGATCTTCAGAACTGTTCTTGGCAGTCAAAAACATAATAGGAACTTCAGAATTCTGAAGCCTAATGGTTTCTGCTACCTGGAAGCCATCAATCTCAGGAATCATAACGTCCAAAATAATTAAATTGAAACGCTCCTCCTTAAATATTTTTAATGCTTTCTTTCCATCTGTAGCCGTAGTAACACGGTATCCCTCAAGTTCTAAATTTAACTTGATAGCTTCTAACAGATGCTCTTCATCTTCAACTAATAGTATTCGTTGTTTAGTTTGCATAATTTTCAAAAATAACTTCAAAGATGCTACCTGTAGGCGTATTATCCTTTACGCGGATAGTAGCATTGTGTTTTTGTAATACTGTCTTAACAATATATAAACCCAAACCAGTTCCTTTAGTTTTACGGGTCGATTCACTTCCTACGCGATAAAACTTATTAAAGATAAGTTTTTTTTCATCATCCGGTATTCCTTCACCATGGTCCGTTACCGAAAATAAAAGGTTATTTCCCTGTTTTTTCAACTTCACATAAACCGTAGCACAAGGTGGTGAATACTTAACCGCATTCTCTATCAGATTCGTAATAACATTGCTGATGGCAAACTTATCCGCCTTTAACTCAATATTCTCCTCTAAATCAAATTTAATGACTTGGGATTTGCAGGCATTCTTCTGTAGTCGATCAACAATCTGCTCAACTAATTCAGTAACATTAAAAGCCTCCTTTGGAAGCTGATAGGCCCTATTCTCTAGTTTTGTGGTCAACAAAATATTCTCCACTAAATCATCCAGACGTTCAATATCCTTCAATGAATTGGACAAGAAAACCTTTTGCTGTTCCCGATCTAAATCTCTTTTTAAGATAGTCTGAATATAAAGCTTTACCGAAGCTAAAGGAGATTTCAATTCATGAGTGATTGCCAAAAGAAAATTTTGTTGCTGTTGACTGATCTCATGTTCTCTTTTTACATATTTCTTAAGCTTTAAAGCACCCCAAATAAAAATCAATAGGAATATCAGTCCTTCACCAATAATCATCCCCTTGCGGTCTGGTTCAAACTTTACCAAAATAAAGCCCCACCATAACAATTGGGTAATCGCATAAAAGACAAGAAAATAAAATAGAAATAAAGCTTTCTTCATATCTGTTGATTACTGCGCAAATGTACTCAAATACGGCCTTATTAGAAAGTTAGCCCAACTTTATGACAGTAAACTTAGATTCCCGGTTGATACAGCAAGCATTAGCCCGTATATTTGCACATGTTCAATGATAAAAAACATCTATTTTTCGATTTAGACCATACCATTTGGGATTTCGATAGAAATGCTGAAGAAACATTACATGAACTTTATTACAGGTATTCCTTTGACGATTTGTTCAATTCCCCAACTTCCAATCAGTTTATCGCCACTTATACAGAAAACAACCATAGACTTTGGAATCTGTATCACCATGGAAAAATTGATAAGCCGACCCTAAGGAAACTTAGGTTCGCAGATACATTTAGTCAATTGGGCGTAGACCCGGAACTTTTCCCGCTGGCATTTGAAGAAGAGTACCTTGAAATCTGTCCAACGAAGAAAAACCTTTTTCCGAATGCACATGAAACCTTAACTTATCTTAAGGATAAATATACCTTACATCTGATTTCAAATGGATTTAAGGAGGCCTGCGAAAAAAAATTGGAGCACAGTAATCTTGCTCCTTATTTTGAAACGATTGTGATCTCTGAAATCGTCGGTATCAATAAACCGGATATCCGAATTTTTCAACATGCCCTAAACAACGGAAAGGCTAATAAAACTGAAGCTGTGATGATTGGGGATAACCTGGACGCGGATGTCAGAGGTGCTCAAAACGCGGGTCTTGAAGCGATCTTCTTTAATCCCTTCGAGTTGGAGAAACCCGATGATGTCAATCACATGATCAAAGATCTTAAAGAATTACAGCAGCTTTTCTAAGAAAAAAGCTGCTATATTTTTTTACTTCAAAATTCTTTTCAAAAGCTTACTATAGGCTTTCGCTATTTTTTCCATCCCATAATCATTCGGATGTGCATAGTCAACTGTAGAATTATTATCTAATCCTATTTCTTTCTCCGAAAGCCAATAAAGATTTTTATCTCCATTTTTTTGCAGAGCTTTTACGGCTTTCTCAGCCACTCTGGATCGACTTTGATAATCTGCATTGCTTTTCAAGTTTAAAACGGCTGGAACCTCACTTGAACTATGTGCAGCAATGACGATTGGCGTTTTAGGATGGACCGCACGAATCGTTGATACTGCATTGTCAATCAACCCAGTCAATTTTCGTTCTCCGTCTTCTCCAGAAACTGATAGATTGGGAATACAATCCAAAATAAAAACAGCAGCATCTTCTTGCTTGATTAGATCCAGAATTGGCTGTTCCAACCGTCCATTACCACTGAATGCCAAGTTGATGACTTCCTGATCAAAGTCTCGACCTAACCAATTCGTCCAACCCAAACCTGGTCGAGAGGCACAAGCTCCTTGCGCAATGGAAGTTCCATAAACAATGATTGGTTTGAGGTCTGCATGATGAAATTCCAACTTTTCATTTGCTGGAAGGCCAATTTCCATCCACTTTACAGCATTATAGAGCGGCAGATACAATCGATAGATATTATTCGGGTGTTGACCATAATCCTCATAGGTGTAGGAGATGGTATCTTTGAAATTATATTTTCCATAAATCCATTCCCAGGACTTCGAATCTGTAGCCTTGGTATATAGATCCAAGCCACTCACTCCAGTTGTTGGCATATGGGGCATATTCAAACCCTTGGATACTTGATATCTTACTACAAAAGACTTCGCAGAAGTTTTAAATTCAACATATACACCGGCTCCATCCTGTCCGAGATTCCAAACGGGCTCTCGCACCTCCCCTTTTAAATTTAAGGGTAAGCGTGCATAACCATCCGCTGTCTCAACAGCCTTGACCCGTCCTTCCAATGCTTTCGCTTCCAAAACATCGTGCCATTTGGTTTCTTGACTATACCCTACGATCGAAAGGATACAAAAAAGAGAGCTCAAAAGGCTCTCTTTCCAATATTTATTGAGAATAAACATTATAATTCTTTTACAGTGATATTTCTTAACCAAACATCATCACCGTGATCTTGGAATCCAATCACACCTGATTTTGTCTTACCACCAACATTATTCAATAACTCAAATGCCAAAGGCCATTTTTCCTTGCTGAATTTACTTGCTTCCAATAATTGGGTCCATTCTGGAGTCCACAACTCATACTCAACAACTTTTTCATCGTTTTGGTAATGAGTTACTTTTCCTTTGTTTACCACAATTTTAGCTCTATTCCACTCTCCTGCTGGGAATGCATTTTGAGGTTTTGCCGGAATCATATCATATAAGGATGATGATTTACGGTTTCCATCAACCCCTGCTTTCGCATCAGGGTGGTTCTCATTGTCCAATAATTGAAATTCCGGACTTGAAATATAGATCGGTTGATCTTTGATTTCTTTCGCTAAGAAGAAAGTTCCTGAATTTCCAGCTTTTGAAATCTTCCATTCAAATTCCAATTCAAAATTCTTGAAATCATGAGCGAAGATCAAATCGCCACCTTCCGGGTTTTGAACACCTGCAGGCGCTTTGGAAAATTTCAATGTTCCGTTATCAATTGCCCATTTGCTCGGAACATGGTCCTTACCATAGCCTCTCCAGCCATTTAGGGAAGATCCATCAAATAAAACGTATGCTCCTGAGGAGTTCTTTTTAAAATCTTTTAGGGATACTTTAGGCAGATTCAGTACTTCATAGGCAGGAACATCCGCTCCCTTTGACGCTGTTGAATTCTTTGTAGCACAAGAAGCAACGGTCAATCCAATCGCGCCCACTAATACATACATAAAGTTTCTTTTCATAGTATAAAGTTAATTAAGTAAAAGTCTAATTTAATTATTCTTATCGTAAAATCAAGTATTAAAATTGTTGCCCACCCATATCATCCATATCTGGACCTTGCTGCTCTCTGTCTTTTCTACCAAAATTCTGCAAGCCAAATCTATAGGTAAAGGATAAGGTAATCATACGTTTCATCCAACGGTGTGAAAACTGCATATCTCTGTTTGGCAGGTAATTATGCATCTCAAATTTACGCGTGTTAAATGCATCTCTAACATTTAACATTAAGCTACCCTTATTCTTTAACACGTCTTTTTTGATAGCCACATCTACTCCACGCATAGGCTTCATCTCCCCTTGCATGGTTTTCATCCCACTTCTATAGTCGCCACGTACCTGTGCCGAGAAGGTTGGTGTAAATTTGAAATTGGTCGTTAAATTACCGTTCCAATTGAAAGACTCTCTACCAACTAAACCTAAACCTGCTTTTGGATGAAAAGTCATATGTGATAAATTCGCATTAGCAGTCACATCCCACCATTTGGTCAAATTTACCTTTGTGATCAATTCAAAACCCATCGCATCCAGGTCGGAAGCATTTTCCCATTTCATATAGGTCACATTCGTACGATCACCCACGATATCTGAAATCAAATTCTCATCATAAATTACAGGTTGGGTCTGATCATTCACACGACGATAAAATACTGAGGATATAAAATTCCATTTATCATAGAATTTTGAAAAGCTCAATTCTGTTGCATGAATATCTTCAGGAAGTAGATTAGGATTACCCTGACGATAATTCTGAACATCCGAAACATCTATAAACGGATTCACTTGCCATCCTCTTGGACGTTGAACCCTTCTTGAATAACTTAATTGAACCTTATCACCCTTGCCTTGACCTACCGAGTAACTCAAGAATACACTTGGGTACAATCTGAAGTAATCCAGTTTCCCCTGGTCTTTTTTAATAACGGATGGGTTATCTAAATCATGTGAATAGATGTTTGTATTTAAATTCGCCTGCTCAGCCCTCAATCCCAATTGTACACCTAACTTTTCCGTTAGCTGTCTTTGATAATTCGCATATAAAGCATGAACTGTACTGCTCATATCAAAATCATTGGTAATCCGATAATCCGGAAGAAACTGTTGAGTAAGGGAATCTAATTCCTCCGAGTATTGACTCTCATCGGAATACCTAAGAATACTGCGATATCCAGCTTCAAATTTATGGTTCTCACCAAATGGCAACACATAATCCAATTGCATATTCCAGTTCTTGCCAGTTTCAGAAGTATTGTTAACTCGCTTTAAATCCGCATTCCCATTGGCAAAGGTTTGATGAAAATCATTCACCCCATCTTCTGTATCATATCCAAAGGAAACATTCGCCGTCAATTCTTCACCTTCGCGCTTTAGGGTACGCTTGAAATCAGCTTGTGCATCAATCCCTAAATCATCTTCATTTTGCAAGGAATTACGGAAACTGCTATTTCCCAATCCCGGAACATTCCAGTAATTGTAGTTAATATCATTCCCACGCTCATTATCTCTTAAACTTAAATTTGTCGTCAAACTTAAAGTCGTCTTATCATTCATATAATAGTCAGTACCCAATCGAACCGTATGGTTATACCCTAATCGGTTACTTTCTTCAAGACTTTGCGTTCTTGGACTCTTATCCGTAATGCTACCATTGATATAATCAATATTATCAGAAAATCCACTTCCCAAGCTATTTCTTCTGCTGAAGTTGTAGTTACCAAAATAATTCACCTTCCCATCTCTATAATTCAAGGTAACTCCGGCATTGGCATTCTCATACGATCCTCCCGATGCATTCACCGAACCATTTAAGCCTAAACGTGCATTTTTCTTTAATATAATATTGATAATTCCTGATTGACCTTCAGCGTCATACTTGGCTGATGGATTGGTGATGATCTCCACTTTTGCAATCGCATCCGCAGGTAAGGATTGTAGGAAGGAATTGATATCAGAACCCGCCATTGAAGATTCTTTTCCATCCACTAGAAAACGAACATTGCTCGAACCTCTTAAGCTGACACTACCATCGGATTCTAATTGCAGCGTTGGAACATTCCCCAATAAATCCTGGGCAGAACCACCCACACTGACCATGCTCTGGGAAACATCGAAGACTTTCTTATCGATCCCAATTTGCAAGTCCGGAACTTTTCCTTGAACGACAACTTCTGAAATCTTCTCCCCTTCTTCGGCCAATACAATGGAACCAAGATTAATATTATTGCCCGCAGATACTACGAAATTATTCCGGGTATAGGTCTTAAATCCAATATAGGTAACCTGAAGATTATAGGTCCCTGGATCTACATCTGATATAGAAAAAGTACCATTGGAACCAGTTTGTTGACCGCGAATATAGGCGTTATTTACTGTTGACAATAAACTCACACTAGCGCCAATGGCTGCGGAGCTGTCCTGTTCCAAAATACGACCTTGAATATCGACTTTCTGGGCAAATAAAATAATAGGAATTAATAAAAATAAACTGCTGAAGGTTTTTTTAAGTAGCATCTTAGAACTTTCTTGTGATTTAAGCCACAAAGTTGCGCATTAATTAAGAAAGTTAAATGCACGTAACTGCATTATTACGAGGGGGAGAATTATTCTACAGAAACCGTCAGCCCTTCAGTTTTAAGGATTTTTCGATAGACCTCAACTTCGGTAAATGAACCTTCGAGAATGGTACATTTCCCTTTGGTATGAACGGTCCATGCAATTCTGGAGGCTTCTGTTTCCGAGTATTGAAGATAATGCATCAGGCAATGGATGACGTGTTCAAAGGTATTGAAATCATCGTTCCACAAAATTAACTTGTTTGAATCTTTGGTCACCGCCAGGATTTCTTCAAGGGTAAATGTTTCTTGTTCAACTTCAACGCTCATAGAGCAAAAATAGCTTATTTTTCAAATAAATCAGTATTTTAGCTGAATTGTTTATTAAAGTTAGACCTATGTTTCAATCAAAAATCGCGGGCTTGGGATATTATGTTCCCAAGAACGTATATACCAATAATGACCTGACACGATTCATGGAAACCAGTGATGAGTGGATTCAGGAACGTACAGGTATTAAGGAGCGTCGATATGCCAACAGAATTGGGGAAACAACCACAAGCATGGCGGTTGAGGCTTCTAAGATCGCTATTGAAAGAGCAAATACCACTGCTGAAGAAATTGACTTTATCATCTTTGCAACCCTATCTCCAGATTACTATTTTCCAGGATGTGGCGTTCTGTTACAACGTGAAATGGGCATGAAAGAAATCGGTGCCCTAGATGTTAGAAACCAATGTTCAGGATTTATCTATGCTCTTTCTATTGCCGACCAATTTATTAAAACAGGTATGTACAAAAACATCCTGGTTGTCGGTTCTGAAAAACATTCCTTCGCACTTGACTTTTCAACGCGAGGGCGTGCAGTTTCTGTCATCTTTGGGGATGGTGCTGGCGCAGTGGTTTTACAACCGAGCACAGAAGAAGGAAAAGGCATCTTAAGTACACACCTTCACTCTGATGGTGCCGAAGCTGAGAAATTAGCTATGTACTATCCTGGTGCTTCTGCAGGTTACTACCTAGGTGATGCTATGCCTAAATGGCCGGATGTAGAGCTGGGTGAAATGCTAATGACCAAAGAAATGTTGGACGATGGTTCAGCATTCCCTTATATGGATGGACAGGCAGTATTCAAAAAAGCTGTCGTTAAATTCCCGGAAGTCATTGGCGAGGCGCTTGCTCAAAATAAATTGAAGACTACGGATATCGACATGCTGATTCCGCATCAGGCTAACCTACGTATTTCTCAATTCGTACAGAAGACCCTGGGATTAACGGATGACAAGGTATTCAACAACATCCAGAAATACGGTAACACAACTGCCGCATCGGTGCCGATTGCACTTTGCGAAGCCTGGGAATCCGGAAAAATTAAAGATGGTGACCTCGTTTGTCTGGCAGCATTTGGTGCTGGATTTACTTGGGGATCTGCATTGATACGCTGGTAATCATTCATTGACCGCGCGAATTTTAAGATAATTTAAAAGGGCTCAGAAATTCTGAGCCCTTTTGCATATAGTTTTTAATTTAATTGTTGTTCTCGTACATTTTTTAATTCATTCACCTTTTTCTTTTCGGTACTTGCACTTTTCTTTTTTGAGAAGCCTGATCCAAAAATCACATCCCAGATTGCTGAACTCACCCCAAAACCTTTTTCTGGTTCTGAATAATGATGAAGCATATGGTGATCCTTGATTCTTTTGAATAATCCCGATTTAAAATTAGCATGATGCATGGCATAGTGGCATTCATCATAAATCAAATACCCAAGCAGGAAACCTGAGAAAAAGGCCGCCAAAGTATAAGGTGAAAAGAAAAAGCTAAAAATAAAATAGATGATTGCTGCCATGGGAATACTCGCCGACAAGGGCATCACCAATCTCAAGCGATCTTTCGGAAAATCATGGTGAACCCCATGAAAAATAAAGTGAATGCGTTTCCCAAATTTCGATGACGGTTCATAATGAAAAACCCAACGGTGAAGAACATATTCCGCAAGCGTCCAAAAAAGTAATCCAAAGATGTAATACATGACCACGGTCCCTACGGACAACTCTCCAGGCACCAAGGCTCTCCAAATAAAATAAATCTTTACAGGTATCCAAAAAATGATTGGAACACTATAATGAACCTTCGTTAGAGATTCAAGAAAATCATTCTTGAACATCCGCGAAGATTCCGTCGAATTTGATACATATAACTTCTTTGCCATTTCTTACTATAATTTCATTCTCACCAAAGGTTAATGATTTAACCCTACAATTGCGCGATAGACAGCTATTAAGACCACAAAATTAAAAATTTACCCCACAGGGCAAATAGAAAACTAATATTTTGACAAAATTACGATAATAGTCAGAAATACAAACCCAACCAGGCTTAATATTATGATAATATTGTTAGTATATTAACTCGAATCCTCTTAATATAAAAAACAGGAATACCGGGGATTAGTTTTTAATAATTGGATTTTGTTGGGGGCGGGTTATTGACAAACATGTCGCCCCGCTGGGGCTGTGTTGTGTTATAATCGGGTTGCTACAAATATGCCGCCCCGCTGGGGCTGTGTTGTGGTATTATCGTGTTGCTACAAATATGTCACCCCTATGGGGTTTAAAAATTCATAGCGGATATCTGAGATAAATTGTCCGGTTAGAGGTAAATTTGAAATAGATTCTTCGCTTCGCTCAGAATGACAGAAAAATTGTATTGGGGTTGTGGGGGATAAAGTTTCTTCGGCGTTGCCGAAGAAACTTTATCCCCCACAACCAAAGGTAATGTGATTGTCATTCCGAATCGAAGATGAGGAATCTATTTTATCAAACATTGGTAGGCCTTATG
This sequence comes from Sphingobacterium cellulitidis, assembly GCA_002245855.1. GTDB lineage: Bacteria > Bacteroidota > Bacteroidia > Sphingobacteriales > Sphingobacteriaceae > Sphingobacterium > Sphingobacterium cellulitidis. Next base: position 336,903 of record NOUX01000001.1, read on the forward strand.
TTTGTATTTAGGACGTGCTATCACAAAGAGATAGCATAAGATTATTTGTTTATATTTTTATATAACCTAAATAACAACATAAATCCTAATCTTATGCTACGACAAAATACGACTTTAAATTTTGATGGACAACCGATCTATATCGGAATAGATGTCCACCTAAAGAGCTGGAACGTTGCGATCTACAGCAAGGAACTGTTCCTTAAGTCCATCCATCAGGAGTCCAACGTTGAGGTCCTGGTGAACCATCTTTGGAAAAATTATCCTGGAGCCTCCTACCATTCGGTATATGAGGCGGGATTCTGTGGATTCTGGATCCATCGCGAACTCCAGGCCCACGGGGTCAACAACATCGTGGTCAATCCCGCCGATGTTCCCAGCACCCAGAAGGAGCTGCTCCACAAAAGCGATCCGATAGATAGCAAGAAATTGGGAAGGGCCCTTCGGGCCGGTGTTTTACGGGGGGTATATGTCCCCACGGTCCATTGTGAGCAAGACAGGTCCCTAATGAGGTTGCGCCACAGGACGGTCAAGGATACCTGCAGGTTCAAGAACAGATTGAAGTCTTTCCTGTACCTGAACGGCATAGAATATCCCGAGATCTTCCGATTCAGTGGGTCGCACTGGTCCAGGCGATTTATGGAGTGGCTGAAACAGGATATCAAGCTCAGCGGCAAATATGCCCAGAAGACCCTGGAACTGCTCATCCAGAAGGTGGAACACAACAGGGAACTGCTGCTCCAGATAAACCGGGAACTCCGTCAGATGATGCGCGAGCCCAGACACGCCCAGAACTACGAACTGTTACGTTCGGTCCCCGGGATCGGACCTGTGACTGCGATGAGCCTACTGGTCGAACTCGAGGACATCACCCGCTTTGAGAATAACGACCAATTGGCTAGCTTTATAGGCATCGTGCCGACCAAGCACAGTTCGGGGGAAAGGGATTCCAACGGGGAGTTAACTTTCCGCAGGCACAGTATCCTCAGACGGATGTTGGTCGAGGCCGCCTGGACGGCTGTACGAAACGACCCCGTACTGGGACTGTGTTTCTCCAAGTCCTGTATGCGGATGAAAAAGAATCTGGCGATTATAAAAACAGCGAGAAAACTGGTCAATAGGATAGCATATGTGCTAAAGACCAAGACATATTATGTTAATGGCATTGTAGAATGACGATACTTGAATAAACAAATCATTTCGGGTGACCGCTAAACGCCCCTTGCGGCATTGAGTCCGCTTTTTTCGTAGAATGCGGCACCCGTACTTTATCAACTGAAAAAGACATTGCAGCTATAAGTCTGCTCATAGAAGGTTGTTTGGAAAGTAATTGTCATTTGGCTACCGGCGGAAAATCCGTCGGACGGAGAGTTTTTGGCCTTAAAGGAAGAATCAAAAACATAAAATCAACACCTAGAAACAAATAATCAAGAAAAAACTTGGAATACAACATAGAAGGGGCGTATCGCATACGCCCTTTATTTTTTGATGGAAAATTGGAAAATTGTCTTTCCGAATCGAAGATGAGGAATCTATTTTAAGCGATTTGTTAGACAAATATGTCGCCCCTATGGGGCTGTGTTGTGTTATAATCGTGTTGCTACAAACATGTCACCCCTATGGGGTTTGAAAATACAAGGCTGATATCCGTATTTGAAAAAAATGGGCTTTTGCGACTAGAAACCCCAGAGGGGTGACATATTTGTAGAAAGATGTGTTTATCCCAATAAGCCCTCGCCCAATGCAATCGCTAAAGCGATTGCATTGGGCGAGGGCTATTCTTTTATATAAGCGGCTTACTAATATTGAACCCCTATGGGGTTCTTATCTGCGCTGACGGATATCTGAAACGAATTGAAGGGTTAGAGGTAAATTTGAAATAGATTCTTCGCTTCGCTCAGAATGACAGAAAAATTGTGTTTGGGTCGAGGTAAAGAAAGGTTCTTCGGCGAGGCCGAAGAACCTTTCTTTACCTCGACCTAATTTAATTATGTGATTGTCATTCCGCATCGATGATGCGGAATCTATTTTATCAAACATTGGTAGGGGCGTATCGCATACGCCCTTTATTATTTGATGGAAAATTGGAAAATTGTCTTTCCGCATCTTCGATGCGGAATCTATTTTAAGCGATTTCTTAGACAAACATGCCGCCCCTATGGGGCTGCGTTGTGGTATTATCGGGTTGCTACAAATATGTCACCCCTACGGGGTTTGAAAATTCATAGCGGATTGTATATCGGATTTTTAAAACGAATCGAACCGCCGTTTCATATACTCTCCTTTATTTCATCAAACAAAAAAGCCGTTATTTTACAATAACGGCTTTCCTTATACAAATTAATATTTTTATTGATTACCCATTTGAAAGGGCTGCAGCACCAGAAACGATTTCCGTTAATTCTGTTGTAATTGCTGCTTGACGCGCTTGGTTGTACGACAATTTCAATTGGCGTAGCAAATCGCCTGCGTTTTCTGTTGCTTTATCCATTGCTGTCATACGGGCTCCGTGCTCTGAGGCATGCGAGTCTAGTACAGCTTTGTATAACTGAATCTTAATTGCTTTCGGGATAAGCTCCTCAATGATTTTCTCTTTGGAAGGCTCGATGATGTAGTCCAATTCGGCAACTGAATCTTCTTCTTTATTTTCAGGCAAAAGAGGTAATATTTGCTCTGAAGTCAAGATTTGAACCGCTGCATTACGGAATTGGTTGTAAACTACTTCAACACGGTCAATGTTTCCTTCTTTAAACTGTTCCATCACATATTCTGTGATCTTTGAAACGTTTTCAAAATCCAAGTTATTGAATAAATCATTGTTATTACCAATAACTTTGAAATCACGCTTACTGAAGAAATCCTGGCCTCTTTTTCCGATTGCGATGATGCTTACATCTCCTCTTGCGAATTGATCAGCATATTTTGATGCAATTAAATTATTGGCAGTTTTAATGGCATTAGCATTGAAAGCTCCCGCTAAACCTCTGTTCGAGGTTACCACAATGATCAATACCTTGGTAGGAATACGATCTTGGGTGAAAGGCGAGTTATTACCTTCTACTGAGGCTGAAACCTGAGCCAAAATCTCCCTCAATTTTGTCGCATAAGGACGCAATTGAATGATAGCATTGGTAGCACGCTTCAACTTCGCTGCAGATACCATTTTCATTGCTTTGGTAATCTGTTGCGTAGAGGTAACGGAGGTAATACGATTTCTAACTTCTTTTAAGTTTGCCATATGTCAAATTTAGACATGAGATCTGAGAACTGAGATTTGAAACCTAGAAAACACTTTCTACTTTCTCAAATCTCATTTCTCCAACCTCAGATCCTTTTAATATTTTGAAGCTAATTCTTTAGCTACTTTTTCTAATACATCAGTTAATTCATCAGAGAATTTACCAGCTTTAAGCGCTGACAATACTTCTGGATGACGTTGCTCTAATTGGGTCAAGAATTCTTCTTCGAACTCTCTTACCTTGTTTACAGGAACATTACGTAATAAACCTTTTGTACCTGCGTAGATAATAGCAACTTGTTTCTCAACTGAAACTGGTGAATATTGACCTTGTTTCAAGATTTCCACGTTACGGATACCTTTGTCCAATACTGCTTTTGTAGCAGCATCTAAATCAGAACCAAATTTCGCGAAAGCTTCTAGCTCACGGTATTGTGCTTGATCTAATTTCAAAGTACCAGCAACTTTCTTCATTGATTTAATCTGCGCGTTACCACCTACACGTGATACAGAGATACCTACGTTGATCGCTGGACGGATACCTGCGTTAAACAAGTTTGATTCCAAGAAGATCTGACCGTCAGTAATTGAAATTACGTTGGTAGGGATATATGCAGATACGTCACCCGCTTGAGTTTCAATGATTGGAAGTGCTGTTAATGAACCACCACCTTTAACTTTATCTTTCAAAGATTCAGGTAAGTCATTCATGTTACGAGCGATCTCATCAGAGCTATTGATTTTCGCAGCACGCTCTAATAAACGAGAGTGAAGGTAGAATACGTCTCCTGGGTATGCTTCACGGCCTGGAGGACGTTTCAATAATAAAGACACCTCACGGTAAGCAACCGCTTGTTTTGACAAGTCATCATAAACGATCAATGCCGGACGACCTGTATCACGGAAGTACTCACCGATAGCAGCACCCGCCATTGGCGCGTAGAACTGCATTGGTGCAGGATCTGCAGCAGATGCAGAAACAATAACTGTGTAAGGCATAGCACCTTTTTCCTCCAATGTACGAACGATATTCGCAACAGTTGAGTTTTTCTGTCCAACAGCTACATATATACAGAATACTGGTTGACCAGCATCATAAAATTCTTTTTGATTTAAAATCGTATCGATACAAACAGCAGTTTTACCTGTTTGACGGTCACCGATTACAAGCTCACGTTGTCCACGTCCGATTGGAATCATGGCATCGATCGCTTTAATACCAGTCTGTAATGGTTCAGTTACTGGTTGACGGTAGATAACCCCAGGAGCTTTACGCTCAATTGGCATCTCGAAAGTCTCTCCAGTAATTGGGCCTTTACCATCGATAGGCTGACCTAATGTATTTACCACACGACCTAACATACCTTCACCTACTTTAATAGATGCGATACGGTTGGTACGTTTGATAGTATCACCTTCTTTAATTTCATCCGATGCACCTAAAAGTACAACACCTACGTTGTCTTCTTCTAAGTTCATCACAATACCTTGTAGTCCATTCGCAAACTCAACCAACTCTCCTGATTGAACTTTTGTTAAGCCGTAAATACGTGCAATACCGTCACCTACTTGCAATACGGTACCCACTTCTTCTAACTCGGCTGCTGACTTAAAGCCTGACAATTGCTCTCTTAGAATTGCCGAAACTTCATCTGGTCTTACCTCTATCATTGTTGTAATTCGTATAAGGGGTTTTTGATTCTATTATATCTTTCTCTCGAATGCAGGATTAAACTCCTTGAACTTCGAAATGTCTTTCTAACTTATTAAGTTTTCCTTGAATACTGGCATCAATCTGCCTGTCTCCAACTTTAACAATAAAGCCTCCGATTAAGGATTTATCTACTTTATTGGCTAAAATAACCTCAGCATTGATTTGTGATGAAATCTCTTGCTTTAAGGCTTGAAGGTTGGTTTCGGATAATGGACTTGCCGAAATAACTTCTGCATGAACAATACCTTTTACCTCATTATATTCACGAATAAACTCCAAGGCTGTAGCATAAACTATCTCTGCACGACCTTTTCTCACCATGATATTGAAGAATTCCAATATCTCTGGTTTTACTTTATCTTGAAATAAAGCCTTCAAGATAGCTAGTTTCTTATCCGTTTTGATAATCGGATTATTTAAAACTGCCTGCAATTCCGTGTTGGATTTGATTATCGCAATAACACCTTCAATGTCTGCTTTAACCGCATCCAGGCTTTGTTGCTCTTGCGATAAGTCAATTAATGACTTTGCATATCTTGAAGCTACTTTGAAAACTGACATACGTTAATTTTTAAATTCGGTAACCAATTAGTTTAATTTAACATCTTTCATCAAGTCAGCCACTAAAGCTTCTTGCTTGCCTTGGTCTTCGAATTCTTTGGTTAAAACTTTGCGTGCGATATCTAAAGATAAGGTTGAAACTTGATTCTTAACCTCTGCCAAAGCTTTTAATTTTTGATCTTCAATCTCGCGTTTTGCTTGCTCGATCAATTTAGATCCTTCCACTTGGGCAACTTCTTTCGCCTCTGCAACGATTTTATCTTTCAATTGCTTTGCTTCTTTTAAGATAACATCGCGCTCCTCACGAGCTTTTTTCAACAAATTCTCGTTCTCATTTGTCAAACGTGCCATTTCCAATTTAGCTTTCTCTGCAGAAGCCAAAGCATCAGTAATGCCTTTTTCGCGTTCCTCTAAAGCATTTACAATCGGTTTCCAAGCAAATTTTCCCAACAAAAAGATAACGATCAAAAGAATGATCAGTTGCCAGAAAAATAACCCGAATGAAAAATCATGAATTAAAGCGTCCATTTATTTACGTTATTATATTTTTGAATTTAAATTTTTTGTCTTTTGATAAACACAACTTGCAACCAACCGTTGCAAGTTGTATTTATTGTTTTTTGAATAAGCTAAGCTTATTTACCTAATAGAAGAGCACCGAATGCTAAACCTTCCAATAAGGCACCGATGATGATCATCGCTGTTTGGATTTTAGATGCTGCTTCTGGTTGACGAGCGATAGCTTCCATTGCTGAACCACCGATTTTACCTAAACCTAAACCAGCTCCGATAACGATCAAACCTGCTCCTACTAAATTTGGAATCATAACAATTTTATATTTAAAAATTTAACAAAAAATTCGATTAATGATGCGAATGTTCTTCGACTGCCATCCCGATAAATAAGGACGATAACATCGTAAAGATAAACGCTTGTAAGAATGCTACCAATAATTCTAATAAGAATAATAATAAGGTTAGAAGTACTGATACACTCACCGATCCTACTACCGTCAATTGGTGTTGCAACAAATAAACAACAGCAATCAATCCCATTACTACCGTGTGACCTGCAGTAATGTTAGCAAATAAACGTACCATCAAGGAAAAAGGCTTGGTGAACAATCCTAATACCTCGATTGGTGCTAAGACAAACTTGAAAATTACAGGAACACCTGGCATCCAGAAAATGTGCTTCCAGTAATCTTTATTTGCTTTGAAGTTGGTAATCACAAATGTGAATAACGCCAAACACAATGTAACAGAGATATTTCCAGTTACGTTTAAGCCTAGTGGCGTCAATCCTAAAATATTTAATAAGAAAATCAAGAAGAATACCGATAACAAGTAGGGCATAAATTCTTTATAACGATGTCCAATGTTAGGAATCGCCATCTCATCTCTTACGTATAAAACTAATGGCTCCAATGCACGTCCAATTCCTTTTGGAACTACGTTTGAACCATTTTTATAAGTTTTTGCTAAGCTCATAAAGCCGATAAACAACAATAAAGCCGCCAACATCAAACCTAAAACATTCTTCGTAATGGAGAAATCCCAAGGTTTAGCGTTGGTTGGGTGATGTTTATCATCATAAGTAATCGTACCTGCAGCATCTGTTTTGTAGATTTTGCCATGGTATAATTTGTAATAATTTCCTTCTTTATAAACCACTTTTTTACCGTGGTCAAATTCACCTGAAGAAAATACCTTCAACCCACCATCGATCAAAATAACTGGTAATGGGAAGCCATAATTCTTTCCAGTCTTGGAATCAGTAAAGAAATTGAAGTAATAATCATCCTTTAAGTGGTGTTGAATATGAGCTTCAATCTCCTCAGAACTAGATGTTTCACCATGAGAGTGTGCCTCTTGAGCAACTGAACGGAAGGGATTAACAGTAAACAAAATTACCGCAAATAATAAAAGTACTTTCTTAAGACTCACCATTTTAAAATAATGTTGAATTATGACAAATTTTGCGCAAAATTACAATTTTATTTGGCATAAATTCAGATTTGTTCAAACTTTTTAAAAATTTAGTTTTTATTCGCTGTTTCTTGTTGATTTACAATATAATATGCAGCGAAGGCATCAAACAGTAAATAAACAAAAAATACCACCAAAAAATTTAATTCAATAAAATCATTTTCCAATAAATTTATGCCCTCATGGATGTACACATAACTGCCCACCGCTTTTAGGGTCATGCCCACTAAAAATGCAAATCCTACCTGCACCGGCATCGCATAATCAATGATCAATAAAATCAAAACCATCACTACCGATGCAATCGCTCCAAAGGTGTACATACCTTCCAAACTATAGCCTGATCCGATCCACCAATGATCATGATGATTCATCTTCAAAACCGCATAGTGTATTCCAAAACTAATGGCCGAAACCCCAATCAGAACGAGTAATAAAAGCAGGTATCTATTCATTTTTATTGATATAATTTACTTGTTTAATAAATTGATATAGGGAAAGTACAACCCCAAACATGGTCAATCCTTTCATCCACCATTCCCCTTCCACAGCATATTTCTCATCTAACCAGGTCCCTAACCAATAAAAAACATAGATCGTTACCCCCATTTGAAATGGCATGGAGGTAAACACCAACCATTTGTTGACCTTCTTATTTGGCTTGCTTTCCTTCAAAATCCTGTAGATGTGTAAAGAAACAAAGATAATTAAATCTGAATAGGCTGTTTGTTTTGAGGAATATTTTTCAATCTTTCTAGCTAATAATTTGAAAAACACAAATTAATGGCCCTGTTGAATAATTTTTCGTAACAACTATTGAACCTCTAAATACTTTTGCGCAATCCTGATCTGTGGATAATCAACCTTCGAATCCATGATGGTTCTCACCTCCGTTGCCGAAGCTTCCGGATGTTCCTTCAGCACTTTCACTATCCGTTGAAGCTCTTCTTCAGCCATCAAATCTGTCGCCTCAATATCGGACCCAATGAAATTAATCAAATGACCATAAATGGTCCCAATCACCATATCTCGCTTGGTTGCAATCTCCTCGATATCCATCCCGTCCATAAACATATCCAATGAAATCTGCTTCGTATCCTTCTCCTTCTCTTCTACTTCTTTCTCCAGATTTTCCTTGGGCTTATTCCATTTCAACAACTCCTCAGTCAATTCATCCGAAGATTTATTCAAGGCTTCTGCAATGGTCTGGCTATGTTTCAATTGTTCATGCTTCCTTTTGAAATCCAACAAGATACTCTTCAAACTGGAAATATATTTTTTGGTTCTCTTCTTAATTTTCCATTCCTCAATATGCTTCTCCATCGGTTCCAGACATTCCTTGCTGAAGGTCGGAATAAACCAACTGACCGCAGCATTGGAACGTTCGCAGATCTTTTCATAATCAATCTCCGACTGAGCCAACATTTTATATAATTGCGTAATAAATTTATTGGCGACCTGCTCTTGTGCTTTGAGTTTACCTAATAGATCCTTCAGAAATACCACCGCTTCTTCCTTGCCTTCAATTTTCTTTCCTTCCTGTTCGAGGATCAAGGCTTCGATTTCATCACAGAGATTTGTCCAACGGAAACTTTGCAATAAGATCTGACCTAAGTATCGCTTTTGCGCTTCCTGTAAGATCGGATCAAGATCGCCCATAGCCTCCATTTGCTTCATAAAGCTGACCACCTGGAAATCGGTTCGAATAGCATAAGAAGGCACTCTGGAACGTAATACCAAACCTTCCAAGCCGGTCAACCTACTCAAGGCAACATAGACCTGACCAGCCGCAAAGGAGGTTCCAGCATCAATAATTGCCTTGTCAAAAGTCAATCCCTGACTTTTATGGATGGTGATCGCCCATGCCAACCGCAGAGGAAACTGTGAAAAAGTCCCCAATACCTCTTCTTCAATTTTATCATCCCCTTTGTTGTAGGAATAGCGGATATTCTCCCAGGTTTCTCTTTTCACTTCCACATCCTCTTCCCCATTCGGGAAGGAAACAATCACCTTATGCTTATCAATCTGTATATCCTTGACGGTTCCAATCTTTCCATTGAAATATCTTCTTTCATCACCCACATCATTTTTGATAAACATGACTTGTGCTCCTATGCGCAGGCTCAAAACCTCTTCCGCTGGAAATAAGCCATTTTGAAACTCATCTTTTACGATGGATTTGATCTGGTGTAGCTTGGTCTCCAAACTTTCCAATTTCTCCTGATTGATTTGATCAGCCAGGCGATTATGCGAGGCTAAAGTGATGTATTGTTCACCTTCAGGCGGCGTAAAATCTGGCTTATAATGCTCATTCAAGGCATCCAAATCGGTTTGTGCAGTTTCGTTATTCCGGATTTTATTCAGAATATCGATGAAGGCAGAATCTTGCTGTCTATAAATCTTTTGCAACTCGATCAGGATCGGAGGTTGTTGCTTGAACACTTTGGCATCGAAGAAAAACACACTGGAATAATAATCGCGAAGGACCTGCCATTCTCGATCTTGCACAACCGGTGGCAATTGGTATAAGTCGCCGATGAACAGCACCTGAACTCCTCCGAAAGGACGCATATCCCTACGCACACTTTTTAAAATAACGTCAATGGCATCCAAGGTGTCCGCACGAACCATGGAAACCTCATCAATCACCAAGAGTTCAAGCTCCTGTAGGATAGCCCTTCTATTCTTGGTTAATTTAATGGTGCTAAACAATCGATGTTTATTGTAGATAAACTGGTCTTTATCTTCCCATTGCAGGGGATAATCTTCGATAAAGACACCAAAGGGCAACCAAAATAAGGCATGCAGGGTTGTACCGCCGGCATTCATGGCAGCGACCCCCGTAGGTGCCGTGATGGCCATTTTCTTATAGCTATTCTCTCGAATGAACTTTAAAAAGGTGGTTTTCCCGGTTCCTGCTTTTCCTGTCAAGAAAATGGGTTGCTGCGTTTGATTGACGAACGCAACGGCTTTGGCAAAAATATCGTTTTGAGAATCGAATGCTTGTGACATGAAGATTTTTGTTATCCTGCAAATATAAGGGAAATCATTTGTTAGACTTTTTTATAGGCTTGTTTTAATACAAAAGTTATATTATCTTCACGTAAGTAAACATCGTAACCATGACATATATAGATAAAAGCGAACTATTTCAAGAGATATCAAATAAATTGACTAGCAAGGGATTCAAGATTGAGAGTGAAGATCAGAATAGACCTTGGGGTGGATTTTTTGTGATCAACGAGGATCAGGCACAGGAGTTTGCCGACGCTTACTTTGAGGGATTAAATGTTCAAGAGTTAAAAATTTCAGGAAAATTAAGCCCTAAAGTATTGATTGTAGGACCAAATAAGCGCTTATCATGGCAGTATCACCACCGTAGAGCCGAAATTTGGAGAGTTATTCGCGGTGAAGTTGGCGTTGTAACAAGCCCTACTGATGAGGAGCATGAATTAAAGATTTTAAAAGAAGGTGAATCTATCCGTTTATCACAAGGTGAAAGACACCGTCTTGTAGGATTAGGATCATACGGCGTGGTTGCTGAAATTTGGCAACATACCGATGCCGCAAATCCATCTGATGAGGACGATATCGTACGTGTACAGGACGATTTCGGTAGAGGAATCTAAAAATATTTTAAATACCATAAAAGGGAGGTTTGTGCTAAACCTCCCTTTTTATTTTGCCTAAACCTAAGGATCTACCGCTAGCAAAAATTAATACTACCTGCTTCTTCAGGATTAATAAGAGAAAAATTTTGGTCAACCTATTATTTCTCCCGGAGAACTTTCGGATTTCCGTCGGAATTCCGCCGGACCTTCTTCGCAAAATTTCGAACAAGATCCGACGGACATCCGAAGAAGGTCCGGAGAAGGTCCGATAAAACGCCTAATTATTCTCTATATATTTCAGGTCTTGTTTAGAAAATGAAGGCTATATTAATTCATGATTTTCTCCAATAAAAACACAGTCCAACAAGCTACGAATCTAGAGGTAAACAGCTTATTTTCAGGTGAAACAGGCTAAATTTCAACATCATTGTGGAAAAGTGGGTCAGGATTGTCCTCGGGAATAAGTTCTTAATGGCAATAATTTGAGTGTTTATTCAACATTTCTAACCAATAAAAGCCGATTGTTGAATTAAATGTGCAAAAGTGTTGTGCAAAAGTCGATTAACTTTTTTATATTTTTGCGATGGTTCAAGAATATCGAAGAGCATTATGACAACATATAACGAAGATAGCATACGGTCCTTAGACTGGAAGGAGCATATCCGACTACGTCCGGGGATGTATATAGGGAAGTTGGGCGATGGATCCGCCTATGATGATGGTATATATGTATTATTGAAGGAGGTAGTCGATAACTCCATCGATGAGTTTGTGATGGGCGCCGGAAAGATCATTGATATTACTGTTAATGAAAATAAAGTGACGGTACGCGATTATGGCCGTGGTATTCCAATCGGGTCGGTTGTGGATGTTGTTTCCAAGATCAATACCGGTGGTAAGTATGATAGTAAAGCCTTCCAAAAATCGGTAGGTCTGAATGGTGTTGGTACAAAAGCAGTCAACGCCCTATCTAATCAGTTCTCGGTTCAATCCTATCGACAAAACGTCACTCGTATTGCACAATTCAGTAAAGGTGAACTGGTATCGGATGAACAAAAGGATACTACACAACGGAATGGTACTTCTGTAACCTTCTATCCAGATGACTCCATTTTCCGAAACTATAAATATCGCTTGGAATTTGTGGAAAACATGATCTGGAATTATGTTTTCTTAAACTCAGGACTAACGATAAACTTCAATGGTCAGCGTTTTATTTCTGAGAATGGATTAAAAGATTTATTGGAGCGCAACGTCGATACGGAAAGCATGCGTTATCCGATCATTCATCTACGTGGTGAAGATATAGAGATTGCCATGACCCACGGCCAGCAATATGGGGAAGAATATTATTCCTTTGTAAATGGCCAGCATACTACCCAAGGTGGTACACATCAGGCGGCATTCCGTGAAGCGGTTGTAAAAACCATTCGTGAATTCTACAAAAAAGAATTTGATGCTTCGGATGTACGTGCCTCCATCATCGGAGCGATTGCCATCAAAGTACAGGAACCGGTTTTCGAATCACAAACCAAGACTAAATTAGGATCGACCAATATTGGTCCTGATGGTCCGACGGTTCGTACCTTCATCAATGACTTTGTTAAAAAAGCATTGGATGATTACTTGCATAAAAATCCAGCAACAGCGGAGGCTTTACAGAAAAGAATCCTTCAATCTGAGCGCGAGCGTAAGGATATTGCCGGAATTAAGAAATTAGCAAATGAAAGGGCGAAGAAAGCCTCCTTGCATAATAGAAAACTAAGAGATTGCAAGGTTCACTTCAGTGATAAGCATGAGCGTAACCTAGAGACAACCTTATTTATCACCGAGGGGGATTCTGCATCCGGGTCGATTACTAAATCAAGGGATGTTCAAACCCAAGCAGTCTTTAGTTTAAAAGGGAAACCTTTGAACTCGTATGGCTTGACCAAGAAAATCGTTTATGAGAATGAGGAATTCAACCTATTGCAACATGCTTTGAATATTGAAGACGGTATCGAAGGACTGCGTTACAATAATATCGTAATAGCAACCGATGCCGATGTGGATGGAATGCACATTCGTCTACTCTTGATGACTTTCTTCTTGCAATTTTTCCCTGAGCTTGTAAAAGCGGGACACGTTTCAATTCTGCAAACGCCATTATTCAGGGTCCGTAATAAGAAGGAAACCATCTATTGTTATTCGGATGAGGAGCGTGTAAATGCGATCAACAAATTGGGTAGCAAACCAGAGATCACACGATTCAAAGGATTGGGTGAGATTTCGCCATCGGAATTTGGCATGTTCATCGGTGAGAATATCCGATTGGAACCTGTTATCCTATCAAAAGACAATAAGCTTCCACAATTGTTGGAATATTATATGGGTAAGAATACCCCAGACCGTCAGGTTCATATTGTAAACAACTTACGTGTTGAGTTGGATACGGAGGATGACATGGTCAATTCAAAAGAAGAATCTACCGAGGAGGATTTGGTAGACGCGGTTCAAGAAGCCGTATAACATATTGGGGAGGAGGATTTCTCCTCCCATTTTTTACAACCTAACCTACATGAATACGCAAACCTTAATTCTCATCCAGTGTACGGATGCCGTTGGACTTGTTGCCATTATTTCAAATGTTTTGGCGGAGCAGGAGCTCAATATTGTCACCATGCGCGAATTTGTGGATGAGGCCAATAAGAAATTCTTTGTACGTGTAGTCTGTGCGGGGGAACTTTACAATACGGAGGTTCTTCATCAGGCCTTGACGGCGAGGTTACCAGCAAACAGCCAGGTGATGGTTAATCCGAACCAAAGAAAAAGACTTGTGGTTTTGGTCACCAAGGAGCATCATTGTTTGGCGGATATTCTGGTTAGGAATTATTTTAACACCATGCCTGCGGAAGTAGTGGCCGTTATTGGCAACTACGATAATTTACAGGAGTTCACCGAGAAATTTGACCTCCCATTTCACTATGTCAGCCATCTGGACAAAAGCAAGGAACAGTTTGAAGAAGGGCTAGCTGAAGTGATCTCCAGTTATTCTCCAGACTATATCATCCTTGCGAAATTTATGCGGATCCTGTCGCCAAACTTTGTTTCCAAATTCAGAGGACAGTTGATCAATATCCATCATTCCTTCTTACCTGCCTTCATCGGAGCCAATCCCTATAAACAGGCTCATGACCGCGGCGTAAAAATCATCGGCGCGACCGCGCACTTTGTCACCGACGACCTGGATGAAGGACCCATCATCGTTCAAAACACAAAATCCATCGACCACAGCTACGATGTCAACCACATGCGCACAGCAGGTACCGAAATCGAAAAAGCAGTCCTCAGCAGCGCTATCCAACTCCTAGCCGAAGATAGAGTAATGCTGCATGGGAATAGGACGATTGTTTTTAAGTAGTATTTAGTAGTTAGTATTTAGTAGTTAGATGACTTTCCGCCGCCATTTGACGAGATTTGTTTTAAAACTTAGTAGTCAGCCATAGGTCTAAATACTCTATACTAACTACTAAATACTAAGCTCCGCTAACGTTGTGACCAATATCATATTTTCTCTTTGATTACTATTACTTTTTAGGTGCGGAATGTTTTGTTATTTGCGGACATTAAGGTTGCATGCTTTGTGGGTTAGGGAGATAGGGGTTTTGTAGGGGTTGAATTGGATAGATTGTAGTGTGGATGGAGGAAGCGTGGCAACAATGAAAGAGATTAAAGGTTTAGGTCTAAATAGTGAAAACGCTCCTGCAATACAGTTTTCTGTGTCAGGTGCTATGGAAAATCGCAGGAGCATTTCTTGAACTTAAATCGGATGAATGTGTCCTTTAAAATGTGTAATAAATAAAACCTACCTATGAACAACAAAAAAGCCATCAATCGATGGCTTTTTACTTTATAATTTTTTAGATTTTACTTTGCTATTTTTCTGAATTTCCCGAAGACACCTAAAGGAAGTTTAGGACCAGCGGTTGCTTGAAGAAATAACTCCCCGATTTCAAGGTTTTCCACTTGTGGGAATGATGTTCTGATCAGGTTTTCAACGATTACGGATGAAAATCCTAATGAGTAGGTATTCAGGATTAGGAAGTGTTCCTTTGGATCCAGTAATTGAACGACATCACGCATCATCTCCATGATATGGTCTTCAAGTTTCCATTTTTCACCTTTAGGACCATGCCCGTAAGCTGGCGGGTCAAGAATAATTCCGTTGTAGGTATTACCACGCTTCAGCTCACGTTTCACAAATTTCAAGGCATCTTCCACCACCCAACGGATGTCAGTCAATCCCGAAAGTTCTTGATTTTCATTAGCCCAGGTTACCACCTGTTTGATGGAGTCAACGTGGGTTGTATCTGCACCAGCAGCTTTTGCAATCAAGGAAGCACCGCCAGTATAGGCAAATAAGTTTAATACCTTAGGTTTCGGAGTCTTGAATGATTTTACAGAATTTGAGATATAATCCCAATTGACAGCTTGTTCAGGGAAGATTCCCACATGTTTGAAAGAGGTTAATCCAAGTCTGAATTTTATGGCTGCGTCCTCGTTTTTATACTGGATATGCCAGCGGTCTGGGGTTTTAGGATTTTTTTTCATCCAATCTCCAGAAGTTGCCGAACGACCTTTGAACTTGATATGGTACCTTTTATTCCATTCAGCATCCCCCAATGCCTTTGGCCATACAGCCTGAGGTTCAGGACGAATTAGGATCAGTTCACCAAAACGTTCTAATTTTTCGAAATCTCCACAGTCGATTAGTTCATAATCTTTCCAATGTTGTGGGGTAAGGAGTTGAATTTGGGTATCGTTGTTCAAGATGCTTTATTTAATGAAAATTATTTTGCAAAGATAGGAAATTCAAAGAAAAAGGAATTACTCATCTTTTTTCAAGGTATTCCGAGCAGCTTTCATCAATGGGCTTGCAAAAACAAAGTCGTTCAACTCTTTATTATCAGATTTTAACATGTCCTGATTGGAGCCTTCCCAATATTTCTTCCCCTTGTAGAGGAATAGAATATAATCGCCGATTCCCATTACAGAGTTCATATCATGGGTTACAACGACCGTAGTACATTTATATTCTTCAGTCAGGTCTTGCACAAGTTCATCAATAAGGATGGATGTTGCAGGATCGAGACCGGAATTGGGTTCATCACAGAACAGATATTTAGGGCTCATACTTATGGCCCGAGCAATACCGACTCTTTTTTTCATCCCTCCCGATAATTCCGAAGGATAGAGTTTATTTTTTCCAGCGAGGTTTACCCGTTCAAGACAGAAATTAGCACGATCAATTTTTTCGCCTTTACTCATTTCGGTGAACATATCGAGGGTAAAGACGATATTCTGTTCAACGGTCATGGAGTCGAAAAGGGCGGAGTTTTGGAAGAGCATTCCAATTTCCTTACGGATTGGCACTTTCTCTTCAAAGTCCATTTTGGTGAATTCCTGTTTATCGAAGAACACCTTTCCTTGGTTTGGTTGATGGAGTCCGACAATACATTTGAGCAGGGTACTTTTCCCAGAACCGGAGCCACCAATGATTTGGCTGACTTTACCGGGCTCGAAAATGGCATCAATACCATCTAACACCACATTATCGCCAAAAGATTTATGAATATTTGTTATTTCGATCATAGAGAATTACAACATTAACGCAGTGATTAAATAGTCACATGCTAGAATAGAAATACAACCGATTACCACGGCTCTGGTACCGGCTTGTCCTACTTCCAATGCACCACCACGCACATAGAACCCTTTATAAGCAGGAACGGAGGTGATAATAAAGCCGAATACGGTTGCTTTCACCATTGCGACCACCATGGTAAAGCCATTAAATCCACCGCGGATCCCTTCGATATAATCATCAGGGGTTACAGCACCGGATAATGCACCCCCCAAAAGACCGCCAATCAAGGCGCAGCCAATGGCAAAAATTACCAAGGCAGGTACCATAATAATTCCGGCAATAATCTTAGGAAGGATCAGGTATCCGGCAGCATTAATACCCATGATTTCTAAGGCATCAATTTGTTCCGTTACGCGCATAGATCCGATTTGGGAGGAAATAGAAGACCCGACCTTACCCATTAATACCAAGCCAGAAATGGTTGGTCCTAATTCAAGAATATTGGAGTCACGGTTGATTTGACCAATTACTGAGGTTGGAATCAAGTCAGACACCAACTGAAAGGCAATTTGCATCGTCATTACCGCACCAATAAAGGTAGAAATAATCACAATTAAGCCCAACGACCCCACTCCTATCTCTGTCATTTCATGGAAGATTTCCTTTAGATAAATCTTCATTTTCTCAGGTTTCCGAAAAACCTTTTTTAGTAGCAAGAGATATTCACCAAAATAATAAAATATCATACGTTGGTTTTGTTATATATTTTGTTTTTAATCAATATTTCTAACGAATGGTCCAGCAAAATGTTTTGGACGTGTTCAAGATACAAATTCTCATTGAATCTTTTCACCGACAAAACTAATTCATTTACCGAAAAAATGAAGAGTCAAGCCTATTTTCCATTAATTAATTTGTATTATCGTAGTAGTTTTGGTTCAACAAAGCTAACAAACAATGAACAATAAAATTGCAACAGGTATATGGTTGGTATTTGCAGGATTAGTTTTTCTGCTACACAACATGAAAGTTATAGATTTCAACTTCTACGGCATTATTAACTTATGGCCCTTAATATTGGTGTCCATAGGTATAAGTCTCTTGCTTCAAGGAAGAACATATTCGAAATATATTGTCATCGCTTCCAATATTATCCTATGTGGAATTATTTTCTACAAAGGAATTACCAGCAAGGATACTTTTTATGACCGTCTTGGAAACATCGAAGTGAATACCGGTGATGATATTGAAGGTCCATTTACGCAAGTTGTTTCACAGAACTTAAGTGAAGGTACCGAAACTGCAAAGTTGACCATCAATGGTGGAGCTGCAAAATACAATTTCAGCGCTGGGAAAGATTCAAGCTTGATCTTGGATGCCAAAACTGCGCAGGCAACTGCTTCCTTAAACTTACAAAGCAAGGGAGAAAAGAATGTCAGCATGGAGTTGACCAGCAAGATGAAAAACAACAAATACAACAACAGCTTGATCGAAGTTGCCTTGAACACAAAACCGCTATGGGATTTAGAGTTCAATGTTGGTGCTGCTGCCATCACTGGTGATTTTAAGCAAATGCGGATTGGAAAACTAGAAGTAAATTCAGGCGCTAGTTCCTTGAATTTATATCTTCCAAAGCCTTCTGATGGTGTTTGTGACATTGAGGTAAACACCGCAGCATCAAAAGTAATATTGTACTTACCTAAAGGAGCTGCTTGTCAAGTAGAAACTGACGCTTTATTCTCCAACAATAAATACGAGGATGTAGATGTTGTGATAGACGATGTCCGCAAGAGCAAGAATTTTGATCAAGAAACTAATAAGTATGATATCAAAGTTGCGGGTGCTGCAAATTCATTATCGATATTACGATACTAAATCTGAAAATTAGCTAACTTTGCCTTGATATGGAAAGTAAGCATCTGACAACATTAGCTGGGGGATATTGCAACAGCAAGACGGAATATTCACGATTCTTTACCCGTGAGGTACAGATTGGGGATATCCCAATGGGCGGGAATAATCCGATTCGGATCCAGAGTATGACCACGGTTGACACCATGGATACCATGGGTTCGGTGGAGCAAACTATCAAGATGGTGGATGCAGGCTGTGAATATGTACGCATTACCGCACCTAGCATCAAGGAAGCTGAAAACCTAGCGAATATTAAAAAAGAACTTCGGGCAAGGGGTTATACTGTACCCTTGGTTGCTGATATCCATTTTACCCCTAATGCTGCTGAGGTAGCCGCGAGAATCGTCGAAAAAGTGCGGGTAAATCCAGGAAATTACGCTGATAAAAAGAAATTTGATCAAATCGATTATACAGATTCAGAATATCAAGGAGAGTTGAATCGGATTTACAAGAAATTCGCTCCATTGGTAAACATCTGTAAGGAATATGGCACAGCCATGCGGATTGGTACGAACCATGGTTCACTTTCCGACCGGATTATGAGCCGTTATGGTGATACACCAGAAGGAATGGTTGAATCCGCATTGGAATTTATCCGGATCTGCGAAGATTTAAATTATTATAACCTTTGTGTTTCCATGAAATCCTCCAACCCGATGGTGATGGTGCAAGCTTATCGCCTATTGGTGGAGAAAATGGTTGCTGAAAACATGAACTACCCCTTACACCTTGGTGTGACTGAAGCTGGTGATGGTGAAGATGGTCGTATTAAATCAGCGGTAGGAATTGGGACCTTGTTGGAAGATGGCTTAGGCGATACCGTTCGGGTTTCACTAACGGAAGAACCGGAAAAAGAGGCTCCCGTTGCAATTGCCTTGGTAAACAGATACAGTAAAAGAGTTAAGGAATTAGAACAATCCAAGGAAAGAGAAATAATCAAGATTGCTCCTTCGCAAGAAACAAAACCCTATACCTCGCAGGAAGTAAATGCATTTATTGGTGGATCATTAGTTCCAAGAATCATTGTTGACCTGTCGGCTAAAAATCTAAAAGATCCTTTTATACTTTCTGATGTAGGTTATAAATACGATGCGATCCTAGACAAATATCATATGGGGGATCAATCTGTTGATTTTGTTTATTTAGGGGATTTCTTGCCATCCTTTACGATGCCGGGTAATTTAAAACAATTGTATAATTACAAAACCTGGAAAGGTTTAGAAAATAAAACCAATATCCATCCCATTTATAGCATTGAAGAATTCAATACTGCTGAATTGAAAGATTCAGCCATGAATTTGATCTATGTGAGCAATGATCAATTGGAGTCGGAAGAATTTGCGAATCTGCAAGTTGATAAAACGACAGTTTTTATTTTAGAGACTGATCATTTACATGGAATGGCGGATCAAAGGCAGTTTTTTGCTAACCTGCAGGAGATTGGCATTGATTGTCCGGTCATATTAAAAAGGAGTTATCCTGCCTCTGATTTTTCAGGTCCTGTTGGTGACATCATGGATCCGGAGGAACCAATTTCGAAGATTCAATTATATGCGGCGACTGATTTCGGAGCCTTATTGATTGATGGATTAGGATCAGGAATTTGGTTGGATTCAATAGCTACTCCGACGGATAAGATTGCTTCGATATCCTTTGGTATTCTTCAAGCGACAAGATCCAGGATTTCAAAAACAGAATATATTTCCTGTCCAAGTTGTGGAAGAACTTTATTTGACCTTCAGGAAACGACTCAAATGATCCGTAGCCGGACAAATCATTTAAAAGGGTTGAAAATCGGTATTATGGGTTGTATCGTCAATGGCCCTGGGGAGATGGCGGATGCTGATTATGGATATGTTGGAGCAGGCCCCGATAAAATTACTCTATACCGTGGTAAAGAAGTGGTAAAAAGGAACGTTTCATCAGCCAAGGCTTTGGATGAGTTGATTGACATCATTAAATCCGATGGCCTTTGGGTAGAAGAGGAAGCTGGAATATAAATAAAATATAAAGAGCAAAAGCTCTAAAGGAATCCCTCAAACAATGAAGATTCCATAAAATAACAAGGGCGATGTTTTTACAAACATCGCCCTTGTTTATCTAGATAATTGTTGTCTTATTTTACTTTTTTGAAGCGCATGGTTGCGATATCACCTACGATCAATGTTAAGGTGTTATCATTTACACTTTGAACATTCACTTTTTGCAAAGACTGAATGAATAAAGGCTCGCCTTCACCTGGACATGCCATTCTTGTAGTAGCTAATGGACCGAATTTAATATTCTTACCATTCACTGTTACAGAAGAATTGAAGGTATTACAACCTGCATTTCCAGAAACTTTAGTAGAACCGGCATCAAAAATTAGGGTCGGTTTTTTATCAGGGTACAATTCATTGAAAGGTTTCGATGCATTTGCGATATAATCTAATTCCCAAGTTCCTTCCAGACTCACTTCGGCATCCACTTTTTGGAATTTCGCCAATGGCATTCTACGACCAACGTTTAGCGATAAGATTCCATCTGCTAACGAATAGTTATTTGTTGTTTTGAATACTTCAGCTAATAATTTATCTGTTTCCATATCTTCACAAGCCATCATTGTTGACATTCCTGGTTTGAAAGATATCTGATTTGTACCTGCAATAACATATTCACCGCCCATGGTATTACAACCACCAGAAGCCGAATAGCGAGATTCTTCCGCCATAAAAACTAAGAATGGTTCTTTACCATTTAATTTCTCAGGGACTTTTTTACCATTTAATTCAATTAAACGCCACTTGTTTCCAGTGATTTCAGCGAAGTCAGGATTTTGGTTCCCAGTTGTTTTCTTTGCTCCTGCACATCCTGCAAATAAAATTGTGATTACTGCTAATACACTAAAAATAGATTTTTTCATAGATAACATTGTTTAAACTACTATATAAATACCCAAAATATTTCAAAAGGTTTAAAATATTTTTAAAATTCCTTAAAATCCATATCAATAATTGGTGATTTCAGGAAAATACAGAATGATAATTCAACAGATTGTCCATTGTACCATCATATATTTTATGAGATAATGCAAATACCATGCGAGGATTCCAGGGAAGTGGGAAAAAACAATATTTTAAAAAATTGCACTGATAGCTGTTCAAAATGATATTAGTTATGGCTTATTTAATGGTATTTCCTTATGTTTGTAGCTAATTAAGAATTAATCTAAAAAGAAGATTGGACAGCTTAATCTTGAATATCCTAACACCTGTAGCAATATTTTTGTTTATTGCCTTGTTTACGCTTTTTGCAGTCTATGCTGAGCGTAAGATAGCAGGTTTCGTACAGGATCGTCTTGGTCCGATGGAAACAGGAAAATTCGGGTTATTACAAACCATCGCAGATATCCTTAAATTACTTCAGAAAGAATTTATTTCTCCAGCAGCATCGGATAAGATATTATTTGCTGTCGCTCCGATTATTATTTTCGTTGCAGTATTTATTGGCTATAGTGTAGTGCCTTGGGGTCCTGATCTATTACCGTCCAATACTCATACCGGATTATTTTTTATTATGGCCGTGGTTTCCATCGATGCGATCGGGATATTAATGGCAGGTTGGGGTTCCAACAATAAATATTCATTATTGGGTTCTATTCGAGCCATCGCGCAGATGATCTCCTATGAATTACCGGTAGGATTATCGCTGATCGCAGCCGTGATGATCACACAAACGTTGAATCTTAATGAGATTGCCCTCAATCAAGGGATTTGGGCAGATCAAGATATATACTTTTTAGGTTTCTGGAAGGTCAATGACATTGGGGGGATTTTATCTTGGAATATTTTCCAGGCTCCACACCTATTGATCAGTTATGCCATATTTTTCATTGCCTCCTTGGCGGAGTGTAATAGGGCACCATTTGATATTCCAGAGGCTGAGAGTGAGCTTATTGGCGGTTTTCATACAGAATATGGGGGCATTCGATTTGCCTTTTTATTTCTTGCGGAGTATGCCATGATGTTTTTGGTAGCCATGTTAGGCGTGGTTATCTTTTTAGGAGGCTGGAATACCATTTTACCAAATATTGGTGCCGTTCGATTGGCAGATTGGACAACAGGACCATTTTGGGGCGTATTCTGGACTTTGATAAAATCATTGTTCATTGTTGCCGTTCAGATTTGGATACGTTGGACCCTTCCACGGTTCCGGGCTGATCAGCTGATGACTTTATGTTGGAAAATATTGATTCCATTAGCTTTCGTATGCATGGCAATATCGGGGCTATGGCGAATTTTAATCATGATATAATTGATCTTAAAAACGACCATACAAGGAGTGGCAACGGCCTTAAAAGGACTTACTTTAACAGTGAAGCACCTTTTTAGTGCCCGAAAGGCTCGTCAATCGCTGGACATCAAAAAAGATCATTATTTTGATGAGCAGTCGGGAGTGACGACGGTTCAATATCCAAAAGTAACCATGCCAATTCCTGAGGTTGCTCGGTATCAATTGGATGTAGTAATAGACGATTGTATAGTTTGTGATCTATGTGCCAAGGCATGTCCAGTGGATTGTATCACTATAGAAGCCATTAAATCCCCTGAAGCGATAGGAAAAACTTCAGACGGATCGGTAAAGAGATTATATGCTGAGGAGTTTGATATCGACATGGCAAAATGTATGTACTGTGGATTATGTACGGTTGTATGTCCGACGGAGTGTATTACCATGACCGATAAATACGATGTAGTTACCAGCAATCTTGCGGATTTGACCTATTCATTCGCAGAGATGTCGGATGCTGAGATCAAAAAACGTAAGGAAGAGTGGACGAAGTTTCAAGCTGAGAAGGAGGCAGCAAAGAATAAATAATGGAGTTAGCCATTTTTTACGCCTTTGCAGCATTGACCTTGGGCTCCGCCTTATTGGTGGTTAGCTTAAAAAACACAGCTAGAGCCTTATTCTTATTCTTCGTTGTTCTATTTGGAATGGCAGGACTATTTATTTTTGCTTTAGCGGATTTTGTTGCCATTACCCAAATTATGGTATATGTTGGTGGGGTATTGATCTTAATGATTTTTGCTTTTATGCTGTCCAACAAGGAGCTTTTGGCCGATTTGCAAAACACATCGAGTAAATTCCTTTCCCTACCTAATTGGCAAACCTTAATTCTCTGTTTGGGATTCTTAGGCGTTATGATCTATGGAATTATCGAATGGCAGGAGAATACGCCAAAATGGATTACGGAAAATATCAGAAGTGGAAACATTTTGAAATCCACTGACAATAATATCAATCAATTGGGTTTAAAGTTTATGACCCAATATATTCTACCGTTTGAGGTAATTTCCATTTTTCTATTAGCGGCTTTGATTGGGGCGGCTCATCTTTCCAGAAAGGAGGATCCGAAGTGATTACCTTGACCCATTTTCTAGTAGTATCGGCTTGTTTATTTTGCATCGGACTGTACGCTATTGTTGCCAAGAGAAATGCGATCATGATTTTGGTGGGAATAGAATTTATTATCAATGCAGCGATTCTGAATTTAGTAGCATTCAGCAGGTATGATAAAATCAACTATAGCGGACAAGTTTTTGCATTATTTGCCATTGTATTAGCTGCCGCATCCGTTGCCGTAGGTTTAGCCATCATCCTAAATCTATATAGAAAATATAAGAGTATTAACCCTGATAATATTACAGACTTAAGAGACTGATGGGCGATTTATTAAACATATCACCTATCCTGGGAAGTATTATCGTCGTAGTACTTCCATTGCTTGCGTTTTTGGCTCAGGCTATTTTGGGTAAGCGGGATCAGTCTGGAAATATTGCCTTAGCTTCCATAATCCTAAGCAGCCTATTTTCGGTCGCTTTTGTATTTTTGGAAATCTGGCGTTCAGAGCCTATCTCATCGAATTATTCCTGGTTCACGATAGGAACCCATAATTTTACCATAGGTATTTTATTAAATAACCTGACGGTTCTTATGCAATTGATCGTATGTGTGATTGCATTACCTGTTCATATCTATTCGCGGTCATACATGAAAGGAGACCCGGGCATCCATCGTTATTGGATGTATTTAAGTCTCTTTTGTTTTGCGATGTTGGGATTAACCATTTCCAACAACCTCTTTATGATGTATATCTTTTGGGAGTTGGTTGGTTTTGCATCCTATCTCTTGATTGGATTTTGGTTTACACGAGAATCTGCTGTACAAGCAAACAAGAAAGCTTTTATCATTAACCGGATTGGAGACCTAGGATTTCTATTAGGAATTGCTTCGGTATATAGCTTTTATGGCAGCTTAAACTTGGTTGAGCTATTTGGCAAAGAAGGATTATTCTATCAGACTACAGACCTTCCATCTGGCTGGATGACCTTTACAGGTTTATGTTTCTTTGTTGGTGCGATGGCTAAATCGGCACAATTCCCATTGCATGTCTGGTTACCTGATGCGATGGAAGGTCCGACTTCAGTTTCCTCCTTGATTCATGCTGCAACGATGGTTGCTGCCGGGGTATTTTTGTTATGTACCGTATTCCCACTATTCAATGAAACAGCATTATTGGTAATTGCTATCATTGGAACAATCACCGCATTTATTGCTGCTTATTTTGCCTTGGGGCAACGTGATATTAAAAGGATTTTGGCCTTTTCCACGATTTCTCAATTAGGGTTTATGGTAGTTGCTGTGGGTGTAGGTGCTTGGGATGCTGCCATGTTTCACCTTGCGACACATGCCTTTTTCAAATGTTTACTATTCTTGGCGGCAGGAGCTGTCATTCATGAAATGCTGCATTTAAAAGAGTCCCATAATTTAGACTTCGACCCTCAGGATATCAACAATATGGGTGGATTGAGAAAATGGATGCCTAAGACCTTTATCTTGATGTTAATCGCATCATTGGCATTGGCAGGATTTCCATTGACTTCTGGATTTTTATCGAAAGATGCAATCTTGATTTCTGCCTTTGAATGGGCTGCGCATCATGGCGGAGTATATTTTATTATTCCAATTACTTTAACCATAGTAAGTATTCTAACTGCATTTTATATTGGTCGATTGATATTCAAGGTTTTCTTTGGAGAGTTTAAACTTAAATTGGAAAAACCGCATCTGCATGAAGCCGGTTCAACGATGATAGGCCCTATGATCTTTTTAGGGATTTGCTGTTTATTCATCGTGTTTTCATGGAATCCATTGGCTTACCATCACTCCCTTATATTAGCTGGTTTTAATGTGCAATATCCGTTTTCGGAGATGCATTCCTTACACTTGATTTTACCGGTGGTATTAACATTAGGATCGGCGATTTCTTGGGTAATCGGATGGAACTGGTATGTGAAGAACAAATACCCATTGAATCCGAACAATAGCTGGATAGAATTATCCTTAAATCAAGGTTATTTGAATGAAGGATATCAAAAAATGTTCGTGAATAGCACGTTGAGCTTGAGTAATGGCTTGTATTGGATTGATCGAAATATTGTAGATGGATTTGTGAATCTCTTAGCAGGGCTAACCAGAGGATTGGCAAATTTCAGTGCTTGGATAGATAAGAACCTGGTTGATGGTTTAGTGAATAGTATTGCTGGCACAGCGTATTACATTGGACATTTATTAAGATGGGTACAAAACGGAAGGCTACAGAACTATTTGGGTTTCGCCTTTACGGTATTATTAATTGGAATAATTTATTTGATATTAAAATAAGATGGGTGCATTATCCTTACTTATATTTTTGCCTTTGCTAGCTGTTGCAGGCATTTTGTTGCTTCCGAACCGATTGGGACAGAGCTTCAAATATATTGCTTTGCTGGTCACGTTGATTCAATTTGGATTGGCAGGTTATTTATACGCCAATTTCGAGGGATCTGCTGGAGCCTTTGATGAGGTTTCCACATATCAGTATGTGGAGCAATTGCCATGGATTAGGCTGAGTTTAGGCTCCATGGGTAAATTGGAGATCGATTACTTCCTGGGTGTTGATGGTTTTTCATTGCCATTGCTCTTGCTGAGTTCCTTTGTCATGTTGATGGCTGTAGGTGCCTCATGGAATATGGAGAAAAGTAAAAAAGGATATTTTGCCTTGTTGATGCTATTGAATACTGCAGTAATGGGTATTTTCTGTGCATTGGACTTTTTCTTATTCTATGTATTCTACGAGGTGATGTTGCTTCCATTATACTTTTTGATTGGTATCTGGGGTGGATCAAGAAGAGAATATGCTGCGATCAAGTTCTTTATCTACACCCTATTTGGATCAGTATTTATGTTATTGGTTATTGTTGGGCTTTATTTCTCAGTTCAAAACCCACATACCGGAGCACATACTTTCAATATGTTATATATGATGAATCCTGAGAATTATGTTCCGGGATCCTTCTTTGATTTCTTAGGGAATGCCAATGAGATATTAGGGATTCCAGCGAGGATGATAGGATTTATCGTATTATTCATTGCCTTTGCCATCAAGATTCCTATTGTCCCATTACATACATGGTTGCCTGATGCGCACGTAGAAGCACCTACACCAGTTTCGATTATCCTTGCCGGAATTTTATTAAAAATAGGCGGATACGGGGTAATTCGGATCTGTTTGGGGATTTTTCCAGATGCTATGGTAGACGCCAATTGGTGGTTAGGATTGATAGGTGTGGTATCCATAATTTATGGTGCACTGAATGCCTTGGCACAAACTGATTTGAAGCGATTAATTGCATATTCGTCGGTTTCACATATGGGATTTGTGTTATTGGGAATATCCTCCCTGACTGCGGAAGGTATTTCTGGGGCTATGTTTCAGATGTTGAGTCATGGATTTTTATCGGCAGCATTGTTCTTCTTAGTTGGAGTCCTGTATGACCGTGTTCACGACCGATATATCTACAATTTTAGAGGATTGGCTAGCATTATGCCTAAATATACAGCCTATGTTGCGATTGCATTTTTTGCTTCACTAGGTTTACCAGGGTTTTCAGCGTTTATCGGTGAGGCCTTTGTCATTATTGGGACCTTTAATGCTGAAAGTATGCAGACTGGAATTCCACGATGGATGGCAATTTTCGGATCCTTGGGGATTCTGATGAGTGCGGCATATTTCCTTTGGACCTTACAACGTATGTTTTTTGGACAAACACGATTAAAAGGTGGAGAAACATGGGTTGCCGAATTAACGGATTTAAATAAAAGAGAACAGATAATCTTATTTCCAACTTTAGCATTAGCCTTATTATTAGGAGTGATGCCATCCTTGGTTTTTGGGGTATTAAACAACTCCGTGTTGAGTTTATTGGATTTGGTTACAGCATATTTGTAGGGAATTAGGGAGATGAACGATTTTGCTTTTCAGGTTTCGGACCATATAGATCAGATTATTCGATCGGTACCCTTGTTCAAGGTTGAGTTAACCCTGTCCATTGGTTTCCTATTGAGTATCGCTAGCACCTTATTTTTTGATAAGTATTGGAAGCATTCATCCTTCTTTATCAGTCTATTGAGTATAATCGCGTCTACGGTCATATTATTTTCCCAACATGATTATGCAAACTACGGCTTCTATGGGATGTTGACCATTGATAAGACCGCTTATTTTGCGAGGCTTTTCATTGCATTTGGTCTATTTATTTCGGCAATATTCATTCAACAATATTTTCAACATAGGGAATTCACGCGGCGGAAAGGCGATTTATATAGTATTTTGTTGGCTGCAGGGATTGGAATGAACCTGATTTCGCTGACCACACATTGGTTATTGGCATTTATTTCCATTGAAATGGTTTCTATCAGTTCCTATATCATGGTGGGCTATTTCTCAGAAAATAAGAAGCAGGCTGAGGCAGCGATGAAATATGCTCTCTTTGGCTCCGCTTGTTCGGCAGTCATGCTCTATGGTCTTTCATTGGTTTATGGATTTACAGGGGATTTAAACTTTGCAAGTCCGAGACATATTCAAGGACTAATTGCTGCTCCAGAGGTGATGTGCAGTATCGCCTTATTGTTTGTTTTTACAGGGATAGGTTTTAAATTAAGTTTTGTTCCCTTCCACTTGTGGGCACCAGATGTATATGAGGGAGCGGCGACTCCAGTAACAGCATTTCTATCCACGGTTCCTAAAATAGCGGCGATTATCTTGATGAGTCGATTGGCTGCAGCCTGGATCAGTACTCCATTCTTCTTCTCGGAATTGACCTTTATGTTTATTTCCGTAGTTGCCATTGTGACCATGTTATTTGGTAATCTGATTGCATTGCGACAAACAGATATCAAAAGGATGATGGCTTATTCCTCCATTGGACATACTGGTTTTCTGTTGATGGCCATTATTGGATATACCAATGGTCAGCAGGATATCCTCTTCTATTATACCTTCATCTATGTTTTGATGAACCTGGGAAGCTTTGCTTTTATTGATGTATTGGAACAAAAATTAGGTAGCACTTCCTTATCCTCCTATACTGGATTGGGTAAAAAACTACCTGTTATTTTCACTTGCTTTTCCATTCTAGGTATTTCATTGGTGGGAATCCCTCCTACTGCGGGATTTGTCGGAAAGCTATTGGTTTTTAGCAGTATCTTTGAAATCTATCAAAATAGCACGGATTTAATCTTTTTATGGTTATTAATCATCGGCGCATTAACTTCAGTGATATCCTTATTCTATTATTTTAAAATCCCTCTTTTCGCCTTCTTAAAATCAAATAAAGAAGAAGAAATTCAGCCCAAGGAGAATTTCAGTAAGACGATGTTGGTTATTGGGGTAATTTTAACCATTTCAATAATCGTATTGGGTTTATTCCCGAGTATTTTCTTAAAGTATTTAGCTATTGGCAATTAGTTTCTTAAGATTTAATTATTGAATCTTTCTCAAAAAATAAAGTAGGCATATCCATTAAATAAGTATCGTTTTTAGGAGGTTTTGGAGGTTTCTAATGCCAACTACTAAATAGTAAATACTATATTTGTACATGATCTCTTCAATAGCAAACAACATTTTTCAGCAGGTAATTGAAGATTACCATGTTCACGATAAGATTGACCAGCCGATTGTGAATCCATACAGCCGAGAGAGCTTGGAGCATTTATTATATTTAAAATGCTGGATTGATACTGCTCAATGGCACATGGAAGATGTGGTCCGAAATCCGAATATTGATCCTCGTGAGGGTTTATACTGGAAAAGAAGAATTGACAGACAAAATCAAGAACGTACCGATACCGTGGAATTTATTGATAGTTATTATTTGCAGGAATTCAAGGATGTCGTTGCTCAACCTGATGCAAAGATCAATTCTGAAAGTCCCGCATGGGCTATTGATAGGCTTTCGATTTTGGCTTTGAAGATCTATCATATGGGGCAGGAGACCTTGCGTACGGATGTGTCTAAAGCACATCAAGAGGCATGTCAGGAAAAGTTGAATATTTTGTTGGAGCAACGCAAGGATTTATCACAAAGTATCGATGAGTTATTGAGTGATATTCAAGGCGGCAAGAAATATATGAAGGTGTACAAGCAAATGAAGATGTACAACGACCCGAACTTAAATCCTGTACTATACGGGGCACAGAAATAATTCATTGGAAATGAAGCGTATCCTGGTCACTAGATTTTCAGCAATGGGTGATGTAGCCATGGTTGCTTCAGTTTTAAGGGAATTTCAAGAACAGCATACGGACACTGAGATCATTATGGTTTCACGTCCGTTTTTTTCTGCCTTTTTTGAAGGGATTCCAAGGGTTATTTTTCATCCCATTGACCCCAAAGGAAAGCACAAAGGGGTAGCAGGACTTGTCAAGTTGTTCAATGAATTAAAAAAATATAAGGCTGCACAGGTTGCTGACCTACATAATAATATCAGGTCTAGGTTTTTGGATCTCCTTTTCAAAACTGCCGGATATCAGGTTCGGATTTTGGATAAGGGAAGACCGGAAAAGAAAGCCTTGACAAGAGATAAAAACAAAGTTTTTAAGCCTTTGAAGCTAACAACGGAACGCTATGCTGATGTTTTTCGAGCATTGGGTTACCGCATCGAACTAAGTCATCAACTTCAAAAGCAACATCGATTAATTCCGCAAGGAATGATGCCGATCTTGGCATCAAATGCCAAGAAAGTTGGTATTTCTGCTTTTGCACAACACAGCTTCAAAGTTCTACCTTATGAGAAAATGGCTACCGTAATCAAAGCGTTGGCTGAATTAGGCATTGAAGTTGTACTATTTGGTGGCGGCTCCAAGGAGAAGGAAATAACAGAGCAATGGGCAGAAGGATTTCCAAACGTTCATTCTGTAGTTGGAAAATATAAGCTGAGTGAAGAGCTTGATATTATTGCACATTTGGATTTAATGATCAGTATGGACAGCTCAGGAATGCACATGGCCTCATTAATGGGAGTTCCTTGTATTTCAATCTGGGGAGCAACCCATCCTTATGCAGGATTCTTGGGATATGGTCAATTACCGGAAGATTGTGTTCAGGTTGAACATCCCAATAGACCAAACTCGGTTTATGGCAATAAATCCTGTCTGTGCGATGGTGTTGAAGCCATTGACTTGGTAAGTAGTGAGATGGTTGTGGAAAGAGTGAAGGGAAAAATAGAAGAATAGTAGCAAATTAGGATTAGAAATACGTTTAACATAATATGGAAAAAATCTGTTTTTTAGTTTGTCAATACGGGAAAGAAGTAAATGGAGGGGCTGAATATCATTGCAAAATGCTTGCTGAGCGACTAGTAAATGATTATGAGGTGGATGTTTTGACAAGCAAAACAATCAATTACAATACTTTTGAGCCATATTATAAGGATGATCGGGAAAACCTTAATGGAGTAAATGTATTGAGGTTTGACTGTAAGCCATTTGATGCCAAGGAACATAATATTTGGCGTAAGAAAACTAAATTTTCAAGAAAGGTAAGGAGGAATTTATTTCGATTGGGTCTTTTAGAATCAGTTGCAAATATGAATCCGGTATGGAATTTAGGGATTGAAAATGAAGAAAACCTACTTAAAAGCCATGGTTTCTATTCAAAAGATCTCTTAGATTATTTAGAAACGCATAAAGAAGAATATAAGGCAATAATTTTGTTCTCTTATGTTTATCCGCATACTGTTTTTGGAGCTAGAATTGCCCCAGAAAAAACATTGTTGATTCCAACAGTACACAATGAGGGCGATGTATTTCGTTCAGTTCACACCCATGTATTTACGAGTGTAAAGCATATTGGATTCAATACGGAAGAGGAGCACCAGTTAAGCCTTAAGATATTTGGGAACAAAATGTCTGAAAATAGTATTCTCGCAGTTGGCGTTGAGACTGATTTTGAAAATGAGGTCCAATTAGCGGAATTAATAGAAAAGTTCAATTTACCTGAGCGATATATACATTATTTTGGACGAGTTTGCGGGTCTAAAATGGATAAATTGATTCCTTGGTTTATTTCTTACAAAGAGAAACATCCCTCAGATCTAAAACTAGTTTTAACGGGGAGATTGTTTCAAGAGAAAATTGAACATCCGGACATCATTTACACGGGATTTGTGACGGATGAAGAGAAAGTATCATTGATAAAAAATGCGACTTTAATTGTTAACCCTTCAAGGAATGAAAGTTTATCATTACTTCTACTGGAGGCAATGGATCTTGGTAAGACAGTACTGGTAAATAGTAAATCAGATGTTTTGCTTGGCCATTCCATCAAGAGCGAAGGGGCAACGGAAGCCTATATGAGTGAGAAAGATTTTCATCAGAAAATACATAAATATATTTCAGATCCAACACTTATAGAATTGAACAAAGCCAGAGCAAAGGAATATGTCCAAAGAAATTATTCTTGGCCGTTGATCATGGGCAGATTAAAGAAATTGATTGAAGCTATGTAAATCTTTAGCTAGATAGAAATCAAAAATATATTTTAACAATTAGACAAGAATATATATAATTGAAATATTATATGCTAAAGGATTTATGAAGATAAAGGACTGTTCGCTTATTGTTGCTACCTATAATTGGCCGGGGGCACTGAATTTATGCTTAAAAAGCATTCTAGAGCAGAGCATCCTTCCAAAGGAAGTAATTATTGCTGACGATGGTTCTACGAATGAAACAAAAGAATTAATTGAATCCATTCGAGGCAGCTTTCCTATTCCCATCAAACATTTATGGCAAGAGGATCACGGTTTTAGAAAATCGAAGATTCTAAATCAATGCTTTGCGGTCGCAGCATATGAATATCTCATTCAGATCGATGGAGATGTCTTTCTGCATAAAGATTTTATTCGTGACCACCTAAAAGCTGCTCGTCCGAATTATCTTTTGCAAGGTAGTCGTGTGATGTTGAGTGATGAGTATTCCAAGAAGTTAATCGAAGAAAACAATGTTCATCCCAAATTACTCGGTGGAGGCAATAAAAGAATTGAAAATGGCATTAGATTCCCTCTCTTGTCAAATTTTCTTTTGAACAGATATAAGAATTCATTTCCAGTTTATTATGCTAGAGGCGCCAACATGTCTTTTTGGCGAAAGGATATCTTTGCTGTGAATGGTTATAATGAAGCGTATGAAGGTTGGGGTCATGAGGATAGTGATTTAACTTTACGGATGATGAATACTGGGGTAAAAAAATCAGTCATTAAATTTGCTGCAATTGTCTACCATCTTTATCATCCGGAGAAAAAGAACAATAATCAAGAGGCGCGAAATAAGGAAATCATGGAACAGACTCAAAAAGATAATATTACTTGGGTTGATAGTGGAATAGACAAATATTTAAACAATTAGAATGAGTGATTTATCGAAAAGACCGAATACTGTAGCCATTATGGTTTCTACATACAATTGGCCAGAAGCACTGGAAAGATGTGTGCAAACCATACTAGCCCAAGATAGATTACCCGATGAGATTTTAATTGCAGATGACGGATCTAGAGAACCTACAAAACAGGCGGTTGAAAGATTAAAATCACTATCTAAAGTTCCCATTCATCATATCTGGCATCCAGATGAAGGGTTTCGTTTGAGCGTGATAAGAAATAAAGCGATTGAAGCCGCACAGTCTGAATATATTATACAAATTGACGGAGATATCCTATTAGACCCTCATTTTATTTCAGACCATCTGTCCTTAATTGAACCGAATGCATTTCTATGTGGGAGTAGAGTTTGGGTAGACCAAGAACAGAGTAAAGAATTGTTGGAACAAAAAGGGACCATAAAAGTTGATAGGAGTAAATTTCCGTTATCTTTTATTCTGAATAGCATGCGTTCTGGTTTTCTTTCTAGGTTTTTGGCTGATAGATACAAAAAAAATCAACCTAAGATCTTGAGGGGATGCAATATGTCATTTTGGAAAAGAGACCTTATGAAGGTTAATGGATATAATGAAAGCATACAAGGATGGGGGTCAGAAGATTCTGAAATGGCTTTTAGGTTGATGAATAGTGGAGTTAAGAAGCGATTTTTAAAATTTGCTGCCGTTGCATATCATCTCTATCACAAAGAAAACAACAAAGATAATCTTGCAAAAAATGACCTCATATTAGAAGAGACCATAAATCAGAAGAAAACATGGACTGATTTTGGCATCAAAAAACACTCAAAACCTTAAAAAAGTTTATCCAGATTGTAGCAATTTGAATTTTTAGGCGTTAACAATTAGAGATGGATTAGATTTCTACAGATGCCGATGAAAGAACTTGCTATAAATATTATTGGGTATATAAATAAACAATTTGGTCTTGGTGAAGGCACTAGAGCAAATATTAGAGCACTAAGAGCAGCCAATATTTCCACATGTATTAATGAATTCAATCATAATATTAATAAGGAAATTCTAGATCAAGAACATCAGGAAGTAGATGTTTTGAGCAACCAAAATTCTCATCCAATTAATATTGTCCAATTAAACTTTGATAAATTAACCTCATTCATTGAGAATTATTCGGATACTTATCTCAAAGGAAAGTATAATATTGGGTTTTGGGTTTGGGAATTGGAAAGATTTCCAGAGGTAGCTCATGTTTATTTTGACTTATTTGATGAAATATGGACGCCAAGCAATTATTCTGCAGAGTCCATCAGTTTATATTCCCCCATTCCTGTAATCAATATTCCACATTCTATTGAGATATTAAATGTGCCTCATGATAGAGATTATTTTGATTTAAGTCAGGATAATTACTATTTCCTTACCATTTTTGATTACAACAGCTCCATAGAAAGAAAAAATCCAATCGGTGTAATAGACGCCTATGAACTGGCCTTTGGAAAAAACCATCCTACCGTAAAGTTGGTTATCAAAGCATCTGAAAGACCAAACTTTGAATCTGAAAAACAGTTAATTGATTCAAGATTATCGGAGAACGCATCAATTATCTATATTGAAAAAACATTAACCAGAGAAGAAATTCATAGTTTGATCAAACAATGTAATTGTTTCATTTCATTACACAGATCTGAAGGGTTTGGGCTAACCATGGCTGAGGCCATGTATCTGAACATACCTGTCATTGCGACCGACTATTCAGGAAATAAGGATTTTATGAACACCAATAATGGATTTCTTGTTAAGTACAAGCTGGTATCTGCCGAACTTTACAACAAATTCAGCATTGCGGAGGATATGTGGGCAGAACCTGATATTGCAGACGCTGCAGAAAAAATGAAGTTTGTTTTCCATAATCCAATGGAAGCAAACAAATTAGCATCAAGAGGCAATAAGGATATACAAGAAAGAAATAGTCCAGAATATATCGGTGCAAAAATGAGGGCCCGTTTAAATTTCATTCAAAACAACCTTCTCAAAAAAGGGTCAGGTAAAGATTTGTTGCAAGAAATTTCAAAACAAAAAATAGAAATTTCTTTATTGAATGATAAGTTGGAATCGATTAAAAATCTGCCTTACATACAAATGAAAGTCAAATTCAAAAATTTCAAAAATCGATATCTGGGAAAAGATAAAAAGTACATTTGGGAATAAAAACCCTAAAAGATTTTATCATAATAGGCATTTTGTTGCTCTTGTTTATTTATCTCTTTTTTATGAATAATAGCAAACTCATAGCCTTTACCTTTTAACCGTCCCATTTTTTTATAACCGGTCAAAACCTCATGAACTTTATTGCGCCACTTAATTGGATAATCGGTTTTGAGCATTATTATCCTTGCCTGCCAGTCTGGGTAGTTAATATATCCATCTTCATTTAGTTTCCAGTTCCATTTGTTGAGATGTTCTTCTGTAATTCCTTCTACAGTATTGATCCTTGGAACATTGAAACAATCGTATTTAGACTTTAACGCGAGATAACCTGGCAACTTTTCAATAAGCGAATCTGGCAACATTTCATCGGCATCAATTTGAAACAGATATTCGCATTTTGCCAATGTTATTAACTGATTTTTAAATGTAGCAAAATCTCCATTTAAATTTGACTCTGCCTTAATTATCTTATTTCCATAATTACTTAGAATTTCGGAAACCCCCTCATCTCTTTTCGTTACATCTTGTAAGACTACGATTTCATCTTTTTGTCTAATTCTTGGAATTAAAAAATCCAATAATTTTTTGATTTCCAATCGTTCATTACAAACCGTAATTGCATATGTGATGGAAGGACGCTTGCCAAATAAATATGAAAATATAGACACTAGAATAAATTTATTTTTGATTAACAACTATTGGAAAATTCTTTTCCAAAGATCGAAAATTATTTATTTTTCCAGAAATATTCCCTGTCTTAATTTTCGAATAATCTTTAAATAGGCTTTTGATGAACTTTTTTGATTTTATTTCATTTCTTGCAATTATATCAGATAAGTCTTTTATCCGCAAGTAATCCTTCTCTATCAGTTTTCCTTCATCCAAATAGATTATTATATCATGTTTCTGGAGTTTATTTTTTGATTCCAATCTTTCACTTAAATCAATTTTTGTGGTTGTTTGAAATTTATCCACATAACTTTTTTTATCAAGATCAGAATATACTTTTGCGAAAAAAGGTTCAATTTCAGACATTCCATCGACAGTTGCATTATCGACAACGGCAACAAGGTCATATGCCTTTTTAATAGAGCTATTGGGATGGCATCTCCATTTTCTGAAAAAATTCTTAAAACTCAATTCCTCAATAGCTTTTGTCCTATTTTCAAATTCCTTGGAATACCTAGAAGTTTTGCTGACAAAATGATAACCAATAGCTTTTGGTACAACAATAAACCTTGCATTTTGAAGATAAAACCGCATTATAAGGTCCGAGTCTTCATAAAACATTGGATAAAACAAGGTATCAAGCCCCCCCATCTCAATTAACCATTGTCTCTCGACGCATATAAAGAAACTTTCATCATTGGTTTCAAAAGGATTTTGTTGCTTATGAGCCTCCTCTTCAACATACTTATCAAAGCCTTCCTCATCAAAGCTCATTAAATCATTTCCAAAATCAATATTTGTTTTCCAATCTCTTTTATCACCTGCAAAAATTGGAGGCTCCACAAGCGAATAGAAGAGCACAGCATCCTTTTGCCATGATTTCACCAATTCCTCCAAAAATCCCTTACCAATTATGATATCATTATGCAGGTAGCTAATTAGTTCTGAAGTAGATATTTCAACTCCTTTATTATAAGTGTGAGATAGTGACTTGGACTCTTCGGAATAATAATATTTTAAATTCTTATCATTTAAACTATCCAACCACTCATGGGTTCCATCGGTACTACCATAACTGACAAATACCACTTCGACCTCTTTATATAATTCGCGTAATCTTTTGTAGAATGACTGAGTGTAGTCTAAATTATTTTTTAATCCTACTATTAGCGATATTTTTTTTTCAAAATCCATTTTATTTATTAACCAGTACCACTATTTTCAACGAAGTTAATAAACATCTGTCAAAATACTATTTCTTAACAATTTCAGAACGATTTATTAATTATTAAATTTTTATCTTGTATACCTTACAAGCTAATAACATCATGAATACACTATACCTTATCAGACACGCCAAGGCTGAAGAACATACTTTTACGAAGGATGATTTTGACAGAGATTTACAGAAGAAAGGTCGCGAAAGAGCACATCGCATTGCAGAAGAGCTAAAGAAAACGCTTCAAATTGATGATAAAACCCTAGTGATTTCCTCCACAGCAAACCGCGCTATTCAAACTGCTGAGATATTTTGTGAGGTATTAAATTATCCGAAGGATGCAATCCAACAAACGAGGGAAATTTATGAAGCCCACTTTATGGACATTCTAAAGGTTATCAATACTGTAGCTGACAAATATGATACTTTATTAGTATTTGGACATAATCCAGGACTTTCGAATTTGACGAACTATTTAAGTCATTCGGAAATCGAACTTGCGACTTCAAATGCTTCTATATTGCAATTGGAAGATGATTTAACCTTTAAAATGCTTGCTGGCGGAACTGCAAAGCTGGTAGGGATTTTAAAATAATAGTTTTTACCTTCGTATGTTATGGCAAACAAACTACAAGGTGAAAACTCCCCCTATTTAAAGCAACATGAACATAATCCTGTCCATTGGTTTCCATGGTCAGAGGAGGCATTAAATAAAGCAAAGGCTGAGAATAAATTAATTATTGTGAGCATTGGTTATTCAGCATGCCATTGGTGTCATGTTATGGAAAGGGAAAGCTTCGAAAACGATGCTATTGCTCAAACCATGAATAAGTTCTTTGTATCGATAAAAGTTGATCGTGAGGAACGACCTGATATTGATCAGATATACATGATAGCAGTACAACTGATGACGAATTCAGGAGGATGGCCATTGAATTGTATTTGTTTACCAGATGGAAGGCCTATCTATGGTGGAACTTATTTCAAACCTCAGGATTGGCAGCAGGTTTTGTTACAAATAGCCCAAATGTGGGAAGAAAAACCTGAAGTTGCTATAGAATATGCTGAACGCCTTACCCAAGGCATTAAACAAGCCGAAAAACTCCCTATTCAAAGTATTCCCGAACAATATAAATTAGAAGATATTCTTCAAGTTGTAGAACCCTGGAAAGAACAATTTGATGGTAAAAATGGCGGATATTTCCGTGAACCTAAGTTTCCTTTGCCAAACAATTGGATATTCTTCCTACGCTATGGCTTTCTTAATCATGATCAAGAAGTTTTAAACCATGTCCATTTCACTTTAGAAAAGATGGCTAATGGCGGTATTTATGATCAAATAGGCGGCGGATTTGCGAGATATTCAGTAGATGGCCGTTGGCATGTTCCTCATTTTGAGAAGATGCTTTATGATAATGGACAATTACTGAGTTTATATAGCGAGGCTTATCAGAACAGACCTTCTACCTTGTATAAAAATGTCGTAGAAGAAACTATAGCATGGGCTGAACGGGAAATGTTAGATTCGAACGGCGGTTTCTATTCTGCCCTTGATGCTGATTCGGAAGGTGTGGAAGGAAAATTCTACACTTTTGAAGATCAAGAATTCGATTTCCTAGGTGCGGATGCAGAACTGGCTCGGAATTATTTCAACATCAAAAAAAGTGGTAACTGGACCGAGGAGCAAATCAATATTCCTTTTGTTAGTTCAGAAGATCAGGAACTCATAAAAGAGGCTGGATATACGGAAGAAGAATGGCAAAGCCATTTAAAAGAGATCAAAGCAAAGTTGTTAAACTACCGTAGTAAGAGAATTCGTCCGGGCTTAGATCATAAACAATTAACGACCTGGAATTCTCTTTTTTTAAAAGGGCTGGTTGATGCCTATCGAACCTTCAATAATAATCATTATTTGGACTTGGCAAAGGCTGTTGCAGGATTCATCGAAGAGCTTTGTTGCCAAAATGGCAGACTTCTTCACCAGCCGTCAGATAAGAATAGAACAATTTTCGGTTTTTTGGATGATTATGCATTTACCATCGAGGCTTATATTGCATTATATGAAGCTACCTTCGAGGAAGATTGGTTGAATAAAGCAAAATCCTATTCAGAGTTAGCAATAGAGCAGTTTTTTGATTCCCAGGAGGGCATATTCTATTATAGTGCTGCAGACGCTGAAGTACTAATTACTCGCAAAAGTGAGATTATGGACAATGTAATCCCTGCTTCTTCATCGACTTTCGTTCGTTGTTTATTTAAACTCGGCGTATTATTTGATAATAGTAGGTACACGGAAATTGCAGAGAGAGTTTTTGCAAACGTATTTCCACATATTAAATCTTATGGTTCGGCTTATTCAAATTGGGCAATCCAACTATTAGAATTACATTTTGGGCTTTGGGAAATCGCTATCACGGGCGAGGATGCCAAGAGCTGGCGAGAGGAACTCGATCAATATTATATTCCTAACAAAATCACTTTGGGAGGAACAAAAAGCAGTCTTCCTTTGTTAGAGCATAAAAACCCTGCGGATGCCAAAGCATACCTTTGTCAGAATAAGACTTGTAGTCTTCCGCAGTCATCAATATCAAATATTATAGAATTAATAAATAATAAACAGGGATAGGTTCCCACAATCTAATCAGAATGGCAGTAGAAAACAACAATGTAGTAACATTGAATTACGTACTTCATACAATTGAAGATAACGGTGAAAAAACATTTGTAGAGCAAACAACAACTGAAAATCCTTTAACATTTTTATATGGTGTAGGCATGATGCTTCCTAAATTTGAAGAAAATATTGCTGGTTTAGCTGCTGGTGATAAAAAATCATTCGAATTAGAGGCTGCTGATGCTTATGGCGAACGCGATGAGCGTGCAATTGCACAATTACCGGCAGACATGTTTAAAGAAACTGGTCTTCCTCCAGTAGGTGAGGTTCTTCCATTACAAGACAACCAAGGAAATCAATTCCGCGCTGTAGTAGTAGAAGTAACTCCTGAGGCAGTTGTTGCTGACTTAAACCACCCAATGGCTGGAAAGAAATTAAACTTCGATATCGAAATCTTAAATACTCGTGAAGCAACTCCTGAAGAATTATCTCATGGTCATGCTCATGGTGCTGATGGTAACGAAGGTCACTAAGAAACACTACACAACAACAAAAAAGGTCGCTGAGGAATTCCTCAGCGACCTTTTTTTATTAGCTCCAAAAGAACTTAATAAAAGGAGTTCTCTACTACCCCTCCGTTTTAAAAACTAACACTCCATTTCATTTACTGTTTTTCTTAATATTAAACTCCAAATTACAGATGTCAGCCGTCTTTTCTTTATATTAGTTAAAATTCCTAAACCTTATGAATATCAAACTTTCACTATTTCTGATCTTTAGTGTCCTGTTAAATACGGCCTTTGCACAAAAGAACACATCCAAACCCAATATTATCCTTGTTTTTATGGATGACCTTGGATATGGTGATCTTGGAGTAACAGGGGCATTAGGTTATCAGACAACAACGCTGGATAAAATGGCGAATACGGGAATTCGGTTTACCAATTTCTTGGTTCCGCAAGCTGTTTGTTCTGCTTCAAGGTCAGCATTGTTAACTGGAAATTATCCGAACAGAATGGGAATCAGTGGGGCATTTATGCCAAAGACCGGAGTGGGGCTTAATCCAGATGAGGTTACCATGGCGGAAATGCTTAAAAGCAAAGGCTATGCGACTCAAATTATCGGGAAATGGCATTTAGGAAGTGAACCGGAATTTCTACCAACCAAGCAAGGCTTTGACTCCTATTATGGAATCCCTTATTCAAACGATATGTGGCCAGTAGGATTTGATGGAAAACCAGCAAAACCAGATAGTTATGTTGCAAAATATCCTGTTTTACCATTATTGAAAATAAAAGAAGGTCAAAATATTCCGGATACGGTTATGAAAATAAACAACCTGGAAGATCAAGCTTTACTAACTGAAGCCTATACCAAGGAAGCGATTGATTTCATCACAAACAACAAGAAGAAACCTTTCTTTTTATATCTGGCGCATAGCATGACGCATGTTCCTATTGCAGCTTCCAAAAAGTTCCGAGGAACCTCGGAACAAGGACTTTTTGGCGATGTTATGCATGAAATCGATGATTCCATGCGACAAATCTTGGATGCCCTAAAAGCAAATGGGTTGAGGGACAATAGCATTGTAATCTTCACGAGTGATAATGGTCCTTGGCTAAACTTCGGAAATCATAATGGCTCTTCAGGGGGATTTAGAGAAGGAAAAGGGGCCAGCTGGGAAGGTGGTCAACGCGTGCCTTGTATCGTTTATTGGCCAAGTAAAATCAAAGAAGGTCGTATCAATAATAACCTGACAAGTAGCATGGATATTTTTGCAACCATCGCAGAAATCACCAATTACTCTGAACATCCCAATCAAATTGATGGGATTAGTTTCCTATCACAAATTAATGATCCGAAAGCTGAAGCATCCAGAAAATCAATGTATTACTACTATAACCAAAATGATTTAGAGGCCGTTCGTTTTGAAAACTGGAAGTTAGTTTTTCCTCACAAATCGAGATCCTATGAAGGGGTGCTTCCTGGAAATGACGGTTTTGGGGGTAAATACAACGAACTTGAAGTTAAAACCATGGAACTCTATGACCTTCGTCGAGATCCAGGAGAACGATATAATGTCATTGAGCAAAATCCGGAAATCTTGGAGAAGTTATTGGAAATCGCGGATGAAGCCCGCAAGGATCTAGGTGATAATCTAACGAAATCAGAAGGTCAAAATCGCAGACCTTTAGGTCGGATTAATAAGAATTAACAGCATTTTAAAGCTTGGTTGCTCTCAACATTTCACGTTTCCCGGGAGCACCAGGCGCTTTTTCAATCGTGAAGCCAATGGCCTTCATCGCTCTTTTCAAGTTCCCCGTAATCGCATAAGTCACAAATACCCCTCCTGCCTTTAAGAACTGACACACATGAGCCAAAGTCTCAGGAGTCCACATCTCAGGTTGGTGTATCTCTGCAAAGGCATCAAAATAGATCACATCGAAGCGTTGCTCTGTAGTGAAATCCATTACTTTCTGATGAGCAATCGTTAAGTAGGTCTTTTCACCCATATCAACTTGAGAATCTATAGCTTTCGAGTAATTCTGAACGAAATTATCCCAAACTTGCTGCGAAACATATTGATCATATTCAGATTGCTGGATCAAATTCTCAGCCAAAGGAAAGGCTTCGATGCCAACATAATTTACTTCAATATCGTTTTTTGAACAGTAATCGGCGGTCATCAAGAAATTCAAGCCTGTTCCAAAACCAATCTCTAAAACAGCTGCCGACTGGCTAGACTCCTTTTCTAACCAAAATCGCAATCCCGTATTTAAAAAAACATGAATACTTTCCTGATGGGCACCATGTTTGGAATGATAGTGTTCACCAACCTCTGCATGATACAAAGTTTTTGAGCCATCTGCTGTTTTAACGAATTCCATTATATATTTTTGGCAAATCTAAAATAAAAACAAGTATTTTAGCTTGAACAAATTACTTAAATGAAAGAAATTTTAAAAAATTACGGAAGTATCATCTTACTTCTGATA
This sequence comes from Sphingobacterium cellulitidis, assembly GCA_002245855.1. GTDB lineage: Bacteria > Bacteroidota > Bacteroidia > Sphingobacteriales > Sphingobacteriaceae > Sphingobacterium > Sphingobacterium cellulitidis. The sequence goes on from NOUX01000001.1 coordinate 380,017, forward strand.
GGTATTACCATCGGTAGTCTTGTTGGAATATTCCTACCTCAAATGGTAGATTTCCTAAAGCCCATTGGTGATATTTTCTTAAATCTACTCTTCGTTTCAGTCATCCCGCTTTTGTTTTTTGCGATTTCCTCCTCCATTGCGAATATTGAGGATAGCAACAAATTAGGTAAAACCATTGGGGTTATGACAGCGGTTTTTATAGGAACTATTGTCATTGCTGCAGTAGCTACAATCGCCGGTTTATGGGCATTCCCGGTAACAGCGATTTCCGATGGTTCTGCTGTGAATGAAGCTCTTTCCACAAATGCCAATGAAACCTGGGGCGACCGTATCGTTCGTTTCTTGACAGTTGATGAGTTTGCTAACCTACTTTCCAGAAAAAATATCCTTGCTTTCGTCATCTTCGCATTGCTTGTTGGAACAGCAACGCGTAAATCAGGCGAAATGGGTAAGCAGTTTACAGCTTTCCTGAATGCAGGGAATAAGGTGATGGAAAACCTACTTATCCTAGTGATGAAAGCTGGACCAATTGGTTTAGGAGCTTATTTTGCTTATCAGGTTAAAACTTTGGGACCTGAGTTATTCGGTTTCTATGCAAAACCTTTAGGTTTCTACTATGGCTTTGGAATCGTGTTTTTCCTGGTATTCTTCAGCATTTATGCCTTTGTTGCAAAGGGATCTTCAGGTGTAAAATCTTACTGGAAACATAATATATCGCCATCATTAACTGCAATCAGTACCTGTAGTAGCTTAGCAACTTTACCAGCTAATCTAATTGCATCCAACCGAATTGGTATCCCCAAAGAAATCTCATCTATCGTAGTTCCATTGGGAAATACCTTGTATAAAAATGGTTCAGCCATATCATCCATATTAAAAATCTATGTGGCCTTCTCAATCCTAGGTTGGGATTTCTTCGAACCTTCCACATTGATTACTGCGGTGGGTATTACGGTTTTGGTATCGATGGTTGCCGGAGGTATTCCTAACGGAGGATTTATTGGAGAAATGTTGATGATTTCAATCTACGGAATTCCAAACGAAGCCGTTCCATCCATCTTGATTATTGGAGCTTTGGTAGACCCATTAGCCACAGTTTTAAATGCTACTGGAGATACAGTTGCTGCTATGTTGGTTACCAGATTCTCCGGGGAGAAGTTTAATCCGGAACAGGCTGAAGCATAACGACAAAAAGAAAAAACTAATGTTAAGAAGCTCCTTCAAACTATCTGATTTGAAGGAGCTTCTTAATTTGAATCACTAATATTACAATCCTTTTACAGTCAACATCCAGTAAGACAAACTGAAACGATTTGAATAAAAACCCATAACACACTAATAAACAACGTTATACCATATTAAACCATTGTTAACTAGAACCATTCTAAATAATTCAATTTCTTTGTTAAATTCATTGCTTGCCCTAGTATTTCGTAATTTTGCATTTGGTTAATATTATATTCACAAAGAGATGAAGAAAAGTTCGATCATTTTAATTGTAATTATAGCGATAGCTATTGCGATGATACTTGTGATCTATACCGATTCTAGTACATATTCGACATTTACAGAGGCGAAGGAAAAGAATACAGAATTGTATGTGGTAGGTGTTTTGAATAAAGAAAAAGACTTGCATTATGATCCTGTAAAGGACGCAAATCATTTTTCCTTTTACATGTTTGATAACGACAGTACGGAATGTCAGGTTGTATTTAAGGGTTCCAAACCACAGGATATCGAAAGATCCGAGCAAATCGTATTGACCGGAAAAATGGAAGGCAAAGTTTTCCATGCCAGCAAGATTTTGATGAAATGTCCTTCAAAATACAATCAAGATCAGATGGAAGTTATTGAATCTTCCGCGGCCCCGGCTACAGCATCAGTAAATTAAGAATCCTATATCTCAATATTTTATGGACGTAAATTACGTTGGAGAAAATCTACTTCCAGGTCAAATTGGACAGTTTTTCGTAGTCCTTTCATTTGGAGCAGCATTATTATCCTTCATTTCCTATTTCTTTGCATCTCAATACCCTGAAGAAAAATCTTGGAAACAATTAGGGCGCATTGGTTTTTGGTTAAACGCCTTATCCATCGTCGTAATTGGTGCCACCCTATTTTATATCATTTACAATCACTTATTTGTTTACCATTATGCTTGGGCCCATTCCTCAATGACCCTTCCTACGCATTATATCATCTCATCATTTTGGGAAGGTCAAGAAGGAAGTTTCTGGTTATGGATGTTTTGGCAAGTTGTAATGGGCTCCATATTAGTATTCAAAGCAAAAAGCTGGGAAAGCCCAGTAATGACCTTTGTCATGCTATGTCAACTCTTTCTGGCATCCATGCTATTAGGAGTTGAAATATTGGGATCTCGTATTGGTAGTTCACCGTTTATCCTACTTAGAGACGCTATGGATTGGCCAATCTTAAAAGATCCAAACTACCTATCCATGATAAAAGACGGTCGTGGTCTTAACCCTTTATTACAGAATTACTGGATGGTTATCCATCCTCCAACTCTATTCTTGGGCTTTGCATCCATGATTGTTCCTTTCGCATACGCAGCTGCCGGATTATGGCAAAAACGCTATAAGGAATGGATTAATCCAGGATTACCTTGGGCACTCTTTGCTGTGATGATCCTCGGCGCAGGTATTATCATGGGGTCTTTCTGGGCGTATGAAGCATTGAACTTTGGTGGCTTCTGGGCATGGGACCCTGTTGAAAACGTTTCAATTATCCCTTGGTTAACCTTGATCGCTGCTGTACACGTGATGGTAGCTTTTAAGAATACTGGCCATGCATATTTCACCTCCGTATTCTTGGCCCTAATCAGCTTCGTATTGGTGATCTATGCCTCCTACCTAACTCGTAGTGGTATCCTTGGTGAAACCTCCGTACACTCCTTCACCAGCTTAGGAATGTCCGGACAGTTGATCTTGTTCAATGTGGTTTTCTTACTGATCATGATTGGCCTATTGGTATGGAGAAGAAAAGACATGCCGAGCACGAAAAAAGAAGAAGAAATCTACTCTCGTGAATTCTGGTTGTTTATCGGTGCATTGGTTCTTACCGTTGCTTGTGTTCAAATGATTGCAACGACCTCCATTCCGGTGTTCAATGCATTATTTGGAACCAAAGTCGCTCCTCCAGTTGACCCTATTCCACACTACAACAAATGGCAAGGTGCCTTTGCCGTAGTAGTAATGTTATTAACAGCATTTACGCAATTCCTGAAATACAAACGTACAGACAGCAAAAAATTCTGGGCAGCAACCATAGCTTCTTTTGTATTTGCGCTGATTATCTCTGCTATCATCGTTTATTTCACAAATATCTATACCAATATCATGTTCATCCTGATTACATTCACTTCGGTGTTCTGTATTCTGGTTAACTTGAGAATATTAGGAGATTCATTCAAAGGAAAGTGGCGTTTGGCGGGTTCTGCAGTATCACACATCGGTTTTGGTTTATTATTGATCGGAGCATTGATTGCCGCTGCTACCAACGAGGTTGTATCGGTAAACAACAGTAATTACATTGCTGTTGCGGGATTTGACCAAGTAGAAAAACCTGGTGACAACTTATTCCTTACAGAAGGTGAACCTGTAGACATGGGTAAATACAAAATCACCTATATCGGTGACTCTGTAGCTAAACCCAATGTTTATTATAAGATCAAATATGACGAGATAGATGAAGAAACTGGAAACACCAAAAATTCATTTATCTTAAAACCATTTGCTCAAAACAACCCTCAAATGGGTGGATTGATTGGTACTCCAGGTACTAAACACTTCCTAACTCATGATATCTACACGATTATTACGGCTGCTGCTTCTGACTCTCAGAAACCTGCTGAACATAATCCTGAAGAAGGTGGAAGTGCTGGTTTCGAAGATTATGAAGAACCTGCAACCTATGAAGTCAATGTGGGTGATACCCTACGTTATAGAAATGGATTCTATGTTATTCAAGGCATCAACAAGGATGCTAAGCTTGAAAACATGCCAAAAGCTGATGATGACATTCTAGTTGGAATGAAAATCAAGGTTGTTTCCAAAGAAGGAAAAGAATTCCCTGTTGAACCGATCTTCTTGATCAAAGGTGGTAATACTTTTGATTTCTACAAAGATGTTGAAGAGCAAGGATTACGTTTCAGATTCACGAAGATTATGCCTGAGAAAAACAAATTGGAATTGATGGCTTATCAAAAACCATTACCTGAAAAGAAATGGGTGGTATTTAAGGCAATCAAATTCCCTTACATCAACTTCTTCTGGTGTGGTACCATCGTGATGACGATTGGATTTGGAATGGCAATCTACCGTCGTGTTAAAGACAATAAAAATAAAGAAGATAAAATAGCAGCATAATGAATATTGTCCTCATTGGTAGTGGAAATATTGCTACCCATTTAGGGAAAGCTTTCGCAAATGCAGGACATCATATTGCTCAAGTATATAGTAGAACATTAGCCAATGCCGACGCATTGGCTAATGTTTTATCTGCGCAGGCCATTGATAACCTGGATGACCTCATTTCAGATGCTGACTTGTATTTAATGGCTGTTTCTGACTCAGCATTACCTGAGTTAGCAGGCAAACTACCTAGCCAACTAAATGGAATTATTGCCCATTGCTCAGGGGCGACCAATATTTCCATTCTTCAACACTTCCGGAATCATGGAGTCATCTATCCGGTACAGAGTTTTTCAAAAAGCAAAGCTCTGGACTTGAGCCATACTCCTTTTGGAATCGAAGGAAATCAGCCTGAAGTCTTACAAAAACTTTCAGCGCTAGCCCAGCAACTTTCCGACAAAGTATTCCCGTGTGACAGTTCCCAGCGATTGGCGCTTCATGTTTCTGCGGTATTTGCGAACAACTTCAGCAATGCTCTTTATCAAGTATCTTATGAACTGTTGCAGGAGCACAACTTACCCTTTGATTTTATTCGCCCGATTATTCAGGAAACGGCAGAAAAAACACAAAATCACGAACCTAGCCAGGTTCAGACAGGTCCAGCAGTCCGAAATGACCAAACTACCATGTTGACGCATTTCAACTTTCTTAGTCCCCATCCTGATTGGCAACTTATTTACCAAAAAATATCGGACCTTATTATAAAAACAAGAGAGAATAAATCATAAAATTATCAATTCACTAAATCTTTAAACTTCTCACTAATTTTTTCATAATCCCCCCTGAACTTGCTAATTTTGCATCCAAATAACCGGTTACAGGGTTCTCGTTCCTTTTATGGCACATTTATGGCGGAACCTAAACTGTGGTAATAAATTATAATAAGTTTAGCATAATATTTACATCATGCAAGTAAGAAAACTCATCCTAGGGATTATTATTTTAATCAACTTAATAATTATCTCTTTTGGTGTCATCTTTACTCCTAAATGGTTTTGGTTATTAATTATACCTTTCCCATTATTAGTAATCGCATTATATCACAGTTTCCAAACGAAACATGCGATTTTGAGAAACTACCCTCTTGTTGGATACTTCCGTTATTTCTTGGAATCTATCCGTCCTGAATTAAGACAATACTTCTGGGAATCGGATACAGATGGTAGACCTTTCAACAGACGTCAACGTTCCATCGTTTACCAACGTGCGAAAAACCAACGCGAGACCGTTGCATTCGGTATGCAGAGTGATCCGCAGGCAGTCGGTAATGAATGGGCGGCTCACAGTATTTTCCCCGTTCATATTGAAGACCATAATCTTCGTACCACGGTCGGAAATGCTGCTTGTAAGCAACCTTATAGCTTAAGTGTATTCAATATCTCAGCGATGAGTTATGGTGCCTTGAGCCGCACAGCAATCACGGCATTGAACAAAGGTGCTGCCCTTCAAAATTTTGCTCATAACACCGGTGAAGGTGGTATCTCACAATATCATATCAATGGTGGTGACTTAATTTGGCAGGTAGGTACTGGATATTTCGGTTGTAGAGATGAAAACGGATATTTTGAACCGAATCTTTTCCGTGAAAAATCAACTCGCCCTTATGTAAAAATGATTGAGTTGAAATTATCACAAGGTGCAAAACCTGGTCATGGTGGTATCCTTCCTGCAGCGAAAAACACGCCTGAAGTTGCTGCTATTCGTCACGTTGTTCCTGGAACCGACGTTATGTCTCCTCCAGCACACAGCTCTTTCAAAACACCAGTAGAGATGATGAACTTCATCCAAAAATTACGCGAGCTTTCAGACTATAAACCTGTAGGTTTCAAATTATGTATTGGTGATAAACAAGAATTTATCGAGATCTGTCAAGCAATGCAAGAAACGCAAATTATGCCTGACTTCATTTCTATCGATGGATCTGAAGGTGGTACAGGTGCTGCTCCATTGGAGTTCACTGACAACTTGGGTATGCCATTGTATGATGCACTTGCTTTCGTTACTACGACCTTAATCAATTTTGGATTAAAGAAACATATCAAAATCATCGTTTCCAGCCGTATTGTAACAGGATTTGATATCCTTAAAGTTATTGCTTTAGGAGCAGATGCTTGTTATAGTGCTCGTGGAATGATGTTCGCATTAGGATGTATACAAGCCTTGAAATGTAATGAGGACGTATGTCCGGTAGGTGTTGCCACCCAACAACCGCACCTTTACAAAGGATTAAATGTGGATGATAAATATGTGCGTGTAGCACAATTCCACCGTAATACCCTACGTGCGACCGTAGAAATCATGGAAGCCTGTGGTTTCAATAGCCTAGATGAGGTTAATGCTGACAAATTCTTCCGTAAGGTAGATAGTCAGAATACCTTAAGCTTCCAAGATATATACTTTAAAAATACAGGTAAGTTGGTGAATAACCGTAGCGATTTCGCTCCGGAGGTTTTTGATTAAGCCAGTCTTACTTTAAGTTATTAAAAACTATCTCTAATAGTTGTTGAGCCTGTTGCATAGAAGTTCTATCAACACCTCTCAATGCTTCGGAGATAGTTTTTTCTGCTTGTTGCATACACTTATCCTTGATTTTATGCCCCTGTGCAGTCAAATAGATCTGATTAGCACGCTTATCTCCTGAACTACATACGCGAACCAATAGTTTTTGTTTTTCAAGGTTGGAGATTAATCTGGAGACACTAGGTTTGTCCCGAAAGGTTAATTTTGCAATCTCTTGTTGGCTCAGCCCTTCAGACTCCCATAGGAAGTACAAAACACTCCACTGCTCTGCTGTAATATGAAGTCCACTATCCTTAAAGTTTCTTTGCAATCGTCTGCCAATTGCTGTAGAAACTCTCCCCGTTAAGAATGAATAGAATTCACTTGCATAATAAATTTCATTTGTCATCATGTCAGGTTAATATGGTAAAAAGTTGTTGATGCAATTAAATAATTAATTACGGTATTTACAAATTTATTTATCAATGTTTAATAACATCGAAAAAGAATAGGCAAAAATTAATAGAATCATAAAAAATAGATTATTTTCTGAATATTCCCAAAAAGGATAAACTTTCAATAAAAAACCTTATTTTTATAGATATGGATAATCCAATTTTAATCATTCTCATCATTATTGGTAGTGTAATCTACAAGATTTATCAAGGCTACCAAGAAGAGCAAGAAAAAGCTAAAAAAAGGATGGAACAGCTTAAAAAGCAGCTCCAAACAGAGAATCCATTCAAAACACCACCTGCTGAAGTTCCTCAACCCGCAAAAGCAAAGCCTGTTCAAAAGCCTACCTTGGTATCTCATCAAAAGCCCGTTGAAATCTATTCAGATGTTCCAACATATGATGAAGTGGAAATGGTAAGACAACGAAAATTAGAACAACAAAGACGTGCTGCCGAAAAAAGATTGAAAGAGGAAAGACAAAAGGCACAAAGTAAGCCAATGGAGGTTGAATCGCTAGATGTGGTCCATCATTTCAACTTACGCCAAGCTATAATCCAACAAGCAGTCCTCGAAAGACCTTATAAGGATTAATCGCCCATTCTGATTCCATATGGCTTAGGAATCAATTTTCCATCCTATTGTTTCTGAACTATAAGAATTTAAATTGGTCTTGATCTTTCAAGAAAGGAAATTGCTCTCTACTTTCTTCCAAATCTTTAGGATTTAATGTAAATGTATACAAATCCTCATCTTCAGGTTTATAATAAACGACATCACCATTCGGAGAGATACACATAGACCCTCCAGAGTAATATACTTCCTTCCCATCATGCCCTACCCGGTTTACTCCAATCACAAATGCTTGATTTTCGATTGCTCTCGCAGGGATCAACGCTCGCCAATGTGCTGAACGCTTATCTGGCCAGCTAGCCGTATAAACTATCAGGTCATAAGCCCCATTTTGATTTCTAGACCAAGTTGGGAATCTCAGGTCATAACAAATCATTGGACAGATTTTCCAACCTTTCAATTGAAAAATTATCCTGGATTGACCCGAAGTGAAAACTTTATCCTCCCCAACCATCGAAAATAAATGCCGTTTATCGTAGTGTACAAAACTCCCGTCTGGAGACATCCATACAAAACGATTGAAATATTTACTATCTTCTTCTATTATTAATGAACCAGCAACCACACATTCAAATTTCTTCGCAGTTTCAAACAACCAATGCATGGTTTTTCCATTCATAGGCTCAGCACATTTTTCCACATTGGTCGTGAATCCTGTGTTGAACATTTCAGGTAAAATAATCAGATCTGTTTTTTCACGCAACGAAGATAACCTCAAACCTAAATTTTGAAGGTTTTTATCGACATTCTCCCAAAATAGGTATGCTTGAAATATGGTAATTTTTAATGGCTCCATTAACGTCCTTAGCTCTGTTTATTTTATACTGTTTTCACCAAATTATAAAAATCCTAGGACTTTTCATAATTAGCGCGTGCGATGCATCAAGGTATCTGCTAATTTCTTCAATTCTTCTTTCTGCGATTCAGGAACGGCAATTTCATCCAATTTATTGTAAGCCAGGTCCATAAACCGCAACTTAATTTCCTCAGCATAGCCATCAATATTAAATTGGGCATAAAGATTTTTCATGCGGCTAACTTTTTCGGTATCTAAAATTGAATCCGATTGAATCAACTCCTCAAATTCTACTCGAGCATCGGAGTCAATTAATTGCTCTGTCTTAATCCTTAAGTAGGTCTTTTTATTGCATAATATATCACCTCCTACTTGCTTGCCGAAGGTATTGGGGTCTCCGTAAACATCCAGATAATCGTCCTGAAGCTGAAAGGCAATACCCAGGTTTACTCCAAAATCATATATCAACTTCTGTTGATTTGCATCTGCATGTGCCAATATTGAGCCCATTTGCAATGCTCCACCCAACAGTACCGAAGTCTTCAGACGGATCATGTTTAAATAGTCATCCTCCGAAACATGTGCAGTCTTCTCAAAATCCATATCCAATTGCTGACCTTCACATACTTCCAAGGCTATTTTGCTGAAAACCTGTAATAGATCAGGGATACGGTCCGCTGGACTTTTCCCTAATTCCTGATAAGCTTTGACCAAAAGTGCATCACCGGATAGAATCGCGACATTATCATTCCATTTTTGATGAACCGTCGCCTGCCCTCTTCTCAAAGGTGCACGGTCCATGATATCATCATGAATCAAAGAGAAATTATGAAAATACTCAATGGCAATACTCGCCGGAACAACCTCTTCAAGGTTCTCCTTGCCAAATAACTTAGCGCCCATCAATACCAACATAGGCCTGATTCGCTTACCAGCTAAGGAAAGAATATACTTTATCGGATCGTATAAATCGGCAGGTTGTTTCGGGAATTCAGCATTTTGAATGTACTCACCAATCAACTTACCATAAGGATGCTGTTCAAACATAATCTTGTAAAATTAGCACGAAGATAAGAAATTGAGGTGGAATAGCCCCACCTTCTGGATTTGATTTTAGCCTTTTACTGTGTAAATTGCAAGGAAATTCTAGAGATCTATTTATGCGAATACTCATTATCCACAATCAATACCAACACATCGGTGGCGAGGATTTTGTCATGGGCCAAGAAATGGAGGCATTGAGAAAAAATCATGAGGTGGATCTCTATACGGTTCGCAATGTTAAAGGGCTAAAAGGCTACCTGCAATACCTGCTTTACCCAATCAATTGGCCAGAGGTCAAGAAAATCAAAGAACGTATCAACGAATTTAAACCTGATATTATTCATATCCACAATATGCATTATGCCTTGGGGCCCTTATTTATTCTTCATATTCAAAAAATGAAGATCCCTATGCTCATGACCTTGCATAATTTCAGGTTAATCTGCCCCTCGGCAACACTTTTTTACGATGAAAATATCTATTTAAACTCCATCAACTCAGATTTCCCTTGGGATGCTGTAAAAAAGAAAGTCCTTGAAAACTCTTACTTCAAAACCTTCTGGACAGCATTTACCTATTGGATTCATCGAAAACGTGGAACATTTAATGCCATTAACCGCTTTATTACCTTATCCGAATTCTCGAAGTCCATATTCGCCAAATCAAAATTGAATGTCCCTATGGACAAATTTGTGGTCAAGCCCAACTTTGTGAAAGTTGCTGAAGTGACTAAAGAATATCCTTCTGATTACTTTGTCTATGTAGGCAGGCTATCCGAAGAAAAAGGAATAATACCACTCTTACACGCCTGGAAGGCAACTGATCATAAGATTAAGATTTTTGGCACCGGACCTTTACAAAATGAAGTGGAATTGATTGTCAGCAACAGTCCAAACATGCAATATATGGGCTTTCAGGACAAACAAACCCTGAGCAATCAAATTGCTTCGGCCTCCGCGGTCATTGTCCCCTCGGTTTGTTATGAATCAATGCCTTTGGCGGTTTTGGAAGCTTATGCATTAGGAACTCCAGTGATTGCCAGTAGTATTGGTATTTTAACTGAAATGGTCGTACCTTTGTATACGGGTTTACTTTTCGACCCGCATAACCATATCAATATGGTACAAACATTGGCAGAGTGGAAGTCACTTCCCAAAGAGAAAATCCTTGAGATCAAGGCCAACTGCCAAAAAGAATATTTACAAAAATATAGCCAACCAATCGTTATGAACGAACTTGAAAAAATCTATAACGAGGTACTGGCTGAATCAAAAAATTAAGATATGAACATTATTATCATGGATAGATTAGGCTTGGCTCCTCAAATTCAAGAGGCCTTAGCTACAATTTATGACCCAGAACTAAAACCCGCCAATATCTTGGACTTAGGATTGATTTATGAAATCATTACCAAAGAAAATAAACAAGCTAAGATTGTAATGACTTTAACCGCTCCTGCATGCCCTGTGGCAGGACAAATCATGGACGAGGTGCAAGAAAAAGTTGCTGCAATCGAAGGCATCGAAGAAGCAATCGTAGAACTTACCTTCGACCCACCTTGGAACAAAGATATGATGTCTGAAGAAGCTAAATTGGAATTAGGATTTATGTAATCCCTAATTCTTCTCCCCAAAATATTCCTTAAGTGCTTGCATCTGTTTTAGATTAAGCACTTTTTTTAATTCCTCTTCTGAAGCTTCTCTGACTTTCTTAACCGACTTGAATGTTTTCAATAACTTCTCGACAGTTACTTTCCCAATCCCTGGAATATTGTCCAACTCGGAAACAAAGGTTTTCCTACTCCGTTGATTTCTATGGAAGGTAATACCAAATCGATGGGCCTCATCCCTTAAATGTTGAATGATCTTTAAAGTTTCGGATTTCTTGTCCAAATACAAGGGATATTGGTCACCCGGATAGTAAAGTTCCTCCAGACGCTTAGCAATACCAATCACGGTGACCTGCTTCTCAATCCCCAACAGCTTTAAACTCTTTAAGGCAGCCCCTAATTGCCCCTTACCACCATCAATAATGATCAACTGTGGCAAAGTCTGGTCTTCATCCAACAACCTTCTATAGCGCCTAAAAACAGCTTCCTCCATCGTCGCAAAATCATTCGGCCCCTCAACAGTCTTTACATTGAAATGGCGATAATCCTTCTTCGATGGCTTCGCATCCTTAAATACCACAACCGCCGATACTGGAAAATTCCCCTGAATATTCGAGTTATCAAAACATTCAATATGTTTAGGTAATTGTGGCAAGCGAAGGTCTTTCTGCATTTGCTTTAAAATTCTATCCGTTTTTACATCCGGATTTAATTTCTCATACTGCAACAAACGCTCTTTCTTAAAATAAGCAACGTTCTTTTGCGATAGCTCCAATAACTTTTTCTTATCTCCCAATTTGGGGATATGAAACTTGATATCTTCATTGCCTTCAATATCTAATTCAAATGGAACAATGATTTCCCGAGAATGGCTCCGTAATCGAGTTCTTAATTGAGGAATGGCAATGGCCAATAATTCTTCATTGGTTTCATCCAAACGTTTTTTCAATTCAACGGTTTGCGTTTGAATTACAACCCCATTAACCACTTTCAAAAAGTTCACAAATGCATAATTATCCTCGGAAGCAATACTGAATACGTCAACATTAGTAATTGAAGAGCTAACCACTGTAGATTTACTCTGGTAGTTGGATAGCTTGTCCAACTTTACCTTGAGCTGATGAGCCGCTTCAAAGTCCATCTGTTGTACCGCATCATTCATCTGTTCTTTGATCCGGTTCGTCACCACAGCAATTTTCCCATTCAGGATATCTTTGATATCGGATAAATTCTGGTCATAATTCTCCTGCGACTGATAACCTTCACATGGACCTAGACAGTTTCCAATCTGATATTCCAGGCAGACCTTAAACTTTCCTTTGGAAATATTTTCATCGGTAAGACTCAGGTTACAGGTTCTTAAGGGAAATAACTCCCGGATCATATCCAGAATAATATGCATCATTCCTACAGAGGCATATGGTCCGTAATAGCGGGAACCATCCTTAATATATTTTCTGGTCCAGAATATACGTGGGAAAGGTTCATTTTTGATCACGATCCAAGGATAGGTCTTGTCGTCTTTCAACATTACATTATACCGAGGTTGATGCTTTTTGATCAAGTTATTTTCCAATAACCAAGCATCAATCTCCGTATCCACAATGGTAAAAGCAATCCGCTGAATTTTTCTGACCAATACCCTGGTCTTGCTATTCAATTGGTTTTCATTGACAAAATAAGAGGACACCCTATTTTTCAGGTTCTTCGCCTTACCAACGTAGATCAGCGTATCGTCCTTATCAAAATACTGGTAAACCCCTGGTTTATGGGGTATCTTTGTTAATTCTTTCTTATAGTCAAATTCCATCGTAGCAAAAAAAACAGACCTTTATTTTCGAAGAATAAAGGTCTGGTCTAATTTATTAAAGAATCGGTTAAAAACCTAACCTATCATCATCTGTTATTTGGGTATCATTCTTTGAAGGATCATTTCCATAGAACTGTGAAAAATTCGAACAGTTCATTTCAAAACGTGTGATACCACCTGGAGGCTGAGGGAAATCCTCTTGCGAATAGCTCAGATCCTTGTCTTTATATACTTTGTTCATATATAAACCAAACACTGGCATCGCCGCTGCCGCACCTTGTCCATATTGCATACTACTAAAACTGATACCCCGATCTTCAGCACCTGTCCAAACCCCTGTTACCAATTCTGGTGTAATACCAATAAACCAAGCATCCGAGTTATCATTTGTCGTACCGGTTTTACCACCAATTGGGTTTTTCAAACCACCAAAGTTTGGATCCCATCTCAAACGAGAACCAGTACCACCATCAACAACACCTTTCAACATATCAACCATTGCATAAGCAGTTTCACTGTTCAAGGCCTTCAATACTTTCGGTGCCTTTTCGTAAATCGGAGAACCGTTTTTATCCTCAATTCTCAAAATCATTGTCGGCTCTACCCATGTCCCTTGGTTTACAAAGGCTGAATAAGCACCAACCATATCGAATAGAGACGCATCGTAAGAACCTAATGCAATCGAAAGATTGTTTGGAATATTTGAATTAACCCCCATACGCTTAGTCAAGTCCGCCACATTCGCAGCTCCAACCTCACTAATTAAATATGCAGAGGCAAAGTTTTGTGAATATTTAATGGCATTTTTCAAGGTGATAGGGTCTCCGCCTTGTGTCGTTCCACGTGGGGTCCAATCCCCATAAGTACGCATATGATTCGGCACCGAAACACATGGCCCATAACCATTATCAATCGCATAGGCATAGACAAATGGCTTCGCTGTGGATCCCACCTGACGAGTACCTAATTTTACTTGGTCATATTTGAAATGCTCAAAATCAACACCACCAACCCATGCACGAATATATCCTGTCTGTGGTTCCATGGAAACCATCGCATTACGCAAGAATAATTTCGTGTATTTAATCGAGTCCATTGGAGACATTACCGTATCTACAGCACCCTTCCAAGTAAATAAATTCATTGGAACCTTCTTCTCAAAATCCTTCTTGATCTGTTCTTCCGAAAGACCTTCAGCCTTCAATACTCGATAACGATCCGAACGCTTCATCCCTGTAACTAGTAAGTTTGCATTTTTACCAGTAAAGGCATTTCTACGACGCCATTGTTTATCAAATTCATTCTGCAAACGACGCATCCACTCTTTCTGAGCTTCCTCTGCGTACTGTTGCATTTTAAAATTAATCGGTGTATAAATTTTCAATCCATCACGATCCAAGTCATATGGAGTACCATCTGGCTTAGTAATCGCCAATCGTTGGAATTCTTTCTTGATTTCTTCTTTTAAGACCGCTCTAAAATATGGCGCCAACCCTTCTCCATAGTTTGAAATAGTTAATTTCAATCCTAAGGGTTGAGCTTTATACTTATCAAACTCCTCGTTTGTAATAAAATTCTGATCCCTCATGTTCTGAAGCACCAAATTACGTCTTGCAATCGCTCTTTCAGGGTAACGAACCGGAGAGTAATATCCTGGACCCTTTAACATCCCTACTAATAAAGCAGATTGATCTGGTGTAAGTTTATCCGGAGTCGAATTAAAGAATGTACGGGCAGCAGATTTAATCCCAAAAGTGTTATATGCCCCAAAATCAACCGTATTGAAATACATCATGACGATTTCTTCCTTGGTATAGTTTCTTTCCAAACGAACGGAGGTAATCCATTCTTGAAACTTCTGCATAATCCTTTTGATGGAATTTTTCTCTCTTTTCTCGGCAAATAAATTCAATGCCAATTGCTGAGTGATGGTACTACCACCTTGTTTATTACCTGCTAAGGTCAATAAAACGGTAGACATCGTACGAGAATAGTCAATACCAGAGTGTTCATAGAAACGCTTATCTTCCGTAGAAATTAAGGCATGAACCAAAGCTGGAGCTAACTCAGTGTATTTAACATTGGACCGGTTATGAACAAAATAGGTCCCTAAGACTCTATTATCATCGGTCAAAATTTCTGAAGCTAAATTACTTTTTGGATTTTCAAGATCCTTGAAGGTAGGCAACTTACCAAATATTCCTATTCTAACACTCAGGAGGAATAAACAGCCAAACAACACAATTCCCAACAACACTTTCCAAAAGACCCCCGTATATCGTTTTACATCCTCTTCTGTAAGTTTACTACTTTTTGATTCTCTCTTCATTTGTAAATTTAATGAAACAACGAACTTACCCTTACTACTTTAAGTCCATTTCCCTATAAACAGTAAGTGTGCCAAATCTCAATTGGCAACAACAAAAATACCATATTTTTCCTGATGTAAATAAAACTTACCAGGGATAGTTCTAAAAATTTTGGAACAAACCTATATTTTATCCCTTTAAAAACATTTCAAGGCATAAAATTAACTATCTTAGTTTTCGTATATGCCAAAAATAAAATCACAAGCAGGTTTACTTTTTATCTTTATCACCGTCGTTTTAGACTCCATCGGTCTGGGAATCATCATCCCGGTGATGCCTGCTTTGATTAAAGAATTGATCCATGGCGACCTAAGTCAAGCTTCTTCTTATGGGGGATGGCTGACCTTTTGTTACGCCTTTACCCAGTTCTTTTTTGCTGCCATACTAGGAAATCTAAGTGACCATTATGGTAGAAGGCCGGTTTTGCTTTGTTCTCTTTTTGGATTTACCATCAACTATTTACTGATCGGCTTTGCTCCAAGTATCTTCTGGCTCTTTGTAGGTCGTCTTGTAGCCGGAATCACTGGTGCCAGCCATACCGTTGCCGCCGCCTATATTGCCGATGTTTCTACCAAAGAAAAGAAAGCCCAAAATTTCGGACTCCTTGGCGCTGCATTCGGTCTAGGATTTATCATTGGTCCTGTTATCGGAGGTGTTCTTGGCCATTACGGTCCTCGATATCCTTTTTTCGCCGCTGCAGGTTTAACCTTCCTAAATTTTATTTACGGCTATTTTGTAGTCCCGGAATCCCTTCCAAAAGAACATCGCCGCAATTTCCGCTGGATAAACGCCAACCCCATTGGAAGTTTCAGGCATATTAAAAAATATCCTGTCATCATGCCTCTGGTGATTTGCATTTTCCTGATCAACATCGCTGCACATGCTGTCCAAAGTACCTGGTCTTACTTTACCATGGAAAAATTCCAATGGAATGAGCGTATGGTCGGCTACTCATTAGGTATCATCGGCGTTTTGCTAACCATTGTACAAGCCGGATTAATCCGTGTCATTATTCCGAAAGTCGGAATTCCCAAAAGTATAATATTCGGACTTTTCTTGTATTGTGGTTCCTTATTAGCATTTGGAATGGCAGGCACTACGTGGGGATTATTTATTGCCAGTATCTTTTATGTTTTTGCCGGTATCGCCGGACCTGCCATGCAGAGTTCAATTTCCAACCATACCCCCGCCAACGAACAAGGTCAAATCCAAGGCGGATTGACCAGTATCATCAGTCTGACAGCCATTATTGGCCCATTGCTAATGACCAGTCTATTCTCCTTTTTCACCAAAAAAAATGGCCCGATATATCTACCGAGCGCACCTTTTTATCTTGGAAGTCTATTAGCACTGATTGCCACGATTATTGCAATCAATTACTTTAGACGTTTTAATCAATAATTTGTTTTCTCCAACAAACAAACCGCATAAGCGACCACTCCTTCTTCACGACCAATAAAACCCATTTTCTCATTCGTTGTTGCCTTAATAGAAACATCTTCAACAGAAATTCCTGCCGCTTCTGCAATATTCTTTTTCATTTGCGGAATATAAGGCTTAATCTTTGGAGCCTCCAAACAAAGCATCCCATCGATATTCCCCAACTCAAAACCCTTCTCCTTAATCAATTTGATACAGTGTCTTAACAGATCCAAGCTATTTGCCCCTTTCCAACGGTCATCTGTATTTGGAAAATGATACCCGATATCCTCTAAATTCGCCGCCCCCAAAATCGCATCACAAATGGCATGTGCCAATACATCCGCATCAGAATGCCCAAAAGCACCCGCATGGTGGTCCAATGTTACCCCACCAACCACAAATGGATGTCCCGACTTCATCTGATGGACATCAAAACCAAATCCAACTTTAATCTTCATAGTAGCGAAGATAGCAATAAAATAGATATGGGATGGGAGATGTTAGATTTGAGACCTGCCTATTTATCACCAGCCATGCGTAGGCCTTATGTTTGTATTTAGGACGTGCTATCACAAAGAGATAGCATAAGATTATTTGTTTATATTTTTATATAACCTAAATAACAACATAAATCCTAATCTTATGCTACGACAAAATACGACTTTAAATTTTGATGGACAACCGATCTATATCGGAATAGATGTCCACCTAAAGAGCTGGAACGTTGCGATCTACAGCAAGGAACTGTTCCTTAAGTCCATCCATCAGGAGTCCAACGTTGAGGTCCTGGTGAACCATCTTTGGAAAAATTATCCTGGAGCCTCCTACCATTCGGTATATGAGGCGGGATTCTGTGGATTCTGGATCCATCGCGAACTCCAGGCCCACGGGGTCAACAACATCGTGGTCAATCCCGCCGATGTTCCCAGCACCCAGAAGGAGCTGCTCCACAAAAGCGATCCGATAGATAGCAAGAAATTGGGAAGGGCCCTTCGGGCCGGTGTTTTACGGGGGGTATATGTCCCCACGGTCCATTGTGAGCAAGACAGGTCCCTAATGAGGTTGCGCCACAGGACGGTCAAGGATACCTGCAGGTTCAAGAACAGATTGAAGTCTTTCCTGTACCTGAACGGCATAGAATATCCCGAGATCTTCCGATTCAGTGGGTCGCACTGGTCCAGGCGATTTATGGAGTGGCTGAAACAGGATATCAAGCTCAGCGGCAAATATGCCCAGAAGACCCTGGAACTGCTCATCCAGAAGGTGGAACACAACAGGGAACTGCTGCTCCAGATAAACCGGGAACTCCGTCAGATGATGCGCGAGCCCAGACACGCCCAGAACTACGAACTGTTACGTTCGGTCCCCGGGATCGGACCTGTGACTGCGATGAGCCTACTGGTCGAACTCGAGGACATCACCCGCTTTGAGAATAACGACCAATTGGCTAGCTTTATAGGCATCGTGCCGACCAAGCACAGTTCGGGGGAAAGGGATTCCAACGGGGAGTTAACTTTCCGCAGGCACAGTATCCTCAGACGGATGTTGGTCGAGGCCGCCTGGACGGCTGTACGAAACGACCCCGTACTGGGACTGTGTTTCTCCAAGTCCTGTATGCGGATGAAAAAGAATCTGGCGATTATAAAAACAGCGAGAAAACTGGTCAATAGGATAGCATATGTGCTAAAGACCAAGACATATTATGTTAATGGCATTGTAGAATGACGATACTTGAATAAACAAATCATTTCGGGTGACCGCTAAACGCCCCTTGCGGCATTGAGTCCGCTTTTTTCGTAGAATGCGGCACCCGTACTTTATCAACTGAAAAAGACATTGCAGCTATAAGTCTGCTCATAGAAGGTTGTTTGGAAAGTAATTGTCATTTGGCTACCGGCGGAAAATCCGTCGGACGGAGAGTTTTTGGCCTTAAAGGAAGAATCAAAAACATAAAATCAACACCTAGAAACAAATAATCAAGAAAAAACTTGGAATACAACATAGAAGGGGCGTATCGCATACGCCCTTTTACGATTATCCATTCTTATATGAACAAACCCTTGTGGCCGTATCGCATACGCCCTTTTATGATTATCCATCCATAAATGAACAAACCCCATAGGGGTGACATATTTGTAGCAATAGGCATTTTCGAACGTACAGCCCCAGCGGGGCGGCATCTTTGTAGGAACCCCAGAGGGGTTCAATATTAGTAACCCGAAGGTAGAAAACAAGGAGCCCTGCCCCAAAACTTCAATCGCTAAAGCGATTGCAGTTTTGGGGCAGGGCTTATTTCATTTTAAATTCCTTTCTACTAACATTAAACTCCTCTGGAGTTTCTTGCACCGCTGACGAAGATCAAACCCCGTAGGGGTGACATATTTGTAGCAAGAAGCATTTTCGAACGTACAGCCCCAGCGGGGCGGAATATTTGTTTTATTCCCCCACAACCCCCATACAAATTTGCTGTCATTCTGAGCGCAGCGAAGAATCTATTTTTAACCAGCCATGCGTAGGGTTGTATCGCAGATACCCCAATAAAAAAGGGCAGAGATATGATCTCTGCCCTTTTTTGGTCTCTTTAATTTTTTTCAGTTTTACGCTGAAACTTCTTCGTTTACGAACTCATCGTATAGGTCTGAGAAAGCTTCATAGTCTTCATCAGATGATGGTTCGAAGGTACGGATATTATTTTCTTGGATGTAAGAAAGGATTTCTGGATGAATCTCAGCATCAGCTTTCACGACAACATCGGTAAAGGAAAGAGCACCTTTGTAAATGTCAACGTAGCTACCTGAGCCATAATCTTTCAACTTGTCCGCATCGATATCTGCTTGTGCAGCCATTTCTGCATACTTCGTTCCTAAAGAATCATTTCCGAATTCCTCATTGTACAATGAGAAGAACACCTTGGAGTCTTTAAACGTCGGATCATCCTGATAAACTGTTTTCAAGTAAGCAGGTACCATCGCTGTAAACCAACCATGGCAGTGAACCACGTCTGGAGACCACCCTAATTTCTTAACGGTTTCCAAAGCGCCTTTACAGAAAAATAATGACCGCTCATTATTGTCTGCGAAGCCTTTTCCTTGCTCATCACGAAAAACTTTTTTCCGCTGAAAGTACTCTTCATTATCCAAGAAGTACACCTGCATCCTCGCCGCTGGCAATGATGCTACCTTAATAATTAGCGGATTATCATTATTGTCCACCACAATGTTCATTCCCGACAACCTTATCACTTCATGAAGACGATTTCTGCGCTCATTAATATTACCAAAACGCGGCATCAAGATCCGGATTTCGAACCCTTTTTCTTGCATAGCATGTGGTAACTGGCGTGTTATTTCAGAAATTTTACTTAATTCAAGGAAAGGCGACATTTCATGGGTTATAAACAAGATTTTCGTTTTTGCCATCTCCAACTGTTTTTTATATTATTGAATAGTAAAATCGGTCTACAAAGATACAATTAATTTATCAATTTTACAATTGATTAAAAATCATCATTTTATAATTTAAAGATTATTCCCCATTTTTGCAGCTTATTTTTAATTTTTGACCGTGAAAATTTTTCGCACTAAACAGGAACTCCAACAAGAATTGAGTGGAATCCGACAAGAAAATAAAGTCATCACCCTGGTTCCAACCATGGGCGCTTTGCACCAAGGACACCTCTCCTTAATAAACTTTGCAAAACCCCTTACCGATATTACCGTATGCAGCATTTTCGTTAATCCAACGCAATTTAACGACCCCAAAGACCTGGAAAAATATCCCCGTCCCATCGAAAATGATATCGCTCTGCTCGAATCCGTGGACTGTGATATCCTATTCATGCCTTCAGTCGAAGAAATGTACCCCGAAAATGACCCAGAATGGCATATTGACCTCGGAAATCTAGATCAAATCTGGGAAGGTGAACACCGCCCTGGACACTTCCAAGGTGTTACACAAATCGTTTATAAGCTATTTGATTTGGTCAAACCAAACAAAGCTTGCTTCGGTCAAAAGGACTTTCAACAAGTTATGGTCATCCAAAAAATGATTGAAATCAAAAAGTTGGATATCGAACTGCTGATCTGCCCAATTGTTAGAAGTGAAAAAGGATTGGCACTTAGCTCCAGAAATGCACGTTTATCCGAAGAAGGCAAGGAAAATGCATTAACTATTATTCAATCCCTACGCTATATCAAGGATAATTTTGGAAATCAATCCGTTTCCGAATTGTTGGACAAGGCAAAAGCAATCATTGCTGCAAACCCTGCTCTGGAGTTGGAATATTTAAGCATTTGTGAAACGACGACCTTAGCACCGGCTCAGGAAATCGAAGCTGGAAAGGAATATGTTGCCCTGATCGTTGCCTGGGTAGAAAATGTCCGCCTGATCGACAATATATTACTTTCTCATTAGAATAATTTTTAAGCCGATTTATATTAAAAGACTAACTTTGTATCATGATGATAGAAGTAATGAAATCAAAAATTCATAGAGCCCGCGTTACGCAGGCTGAATTGAATTATGTGGGAAGTATAACCATTGATCAAGATTTAATGGACGCTGCCGATATTATTGCCAACGAAAAAGTTCAGATCGTAAACAATAATAATGGCGCAAGACTTGAGACTTATGTTATCCCTGGAGAGCGTGGAACCGGAACTATCTGTTTAAATGGTGCCGCAGCTCGCTTAGTGCAAGTGGGAGATATCGTCATTATTATTTCTTATGCACTTATGGAACGTGAAGAGGCTAGAAACCATAAACCTCTCCTAGTATTCCCTGACGAGCATAATAAAATTGTTTAAACAGAAATAAAAGCATTTTTTATGCTAATTTTAGCATACTTTTGACTTGTGCATGCATAGACTAACCTCATACCGCCAATTTGTTGCCAGCTTCCTTCTCGTATGGATGTGTGGTATCATTACTAGTGGTGTAGTCTTCATGCACAAAGAGGTCACATCGACCGGTGAAATTGTCACTCACATCCACCCTTATAATCTAGGCGAAAAAAAACACCATCATCATCATTCCGATGCTGAAATTCGTTTTCTAGATATCGTATTCCAGGGAAGTTATCTGAACTGGTCTCCTTATGTATTTGAAGCCCCTATTCTTCCAGAATTCAACGTTATAGAATTTGGAATTAGGACCTTTAATATTATTCTCCAAGTCCATAACATCTGCGCTGGACGTGGCCCTCCCTCTATTTTAGCTTAATCATTTTTTCGTGGATTGACAATGATGCTTTCCTCTAACCCTTATTTATGGTCAGAGGTCTTCAGCACATCGTCAATGTTAATTTATTTTTTGTAGGACAATTATGCTCCTACTCATTGCTGGGTTCCTATACCACCTGGGTATTGAAATTCAGCTAAAACAGAACAGCTAAAATATATATGAAATTACTTTTACTCAGGAGTTTCCTGATCTTAATATGCCTAGGCCTAGGTAATCAGGCTTTATTTGCCCAAATTTCAGGTCGTATCATAAACGATAAACAAGATGGAATCCCCAATGCAACGGTACAGTTGGAAGGAACCAAAGTTGGAACCGCAACAGACAGTTTGGGGTATTTTGAATTAGACTTACACGGAAATCAAAATAAAAACTTAACGGTTAGAGCCGTAGGTTATCAAACAACAAAAAAACAAATCAGTTCCAGCTCCCAAACAGGAATCACTATTACCCTGCATGAAGATAATTTGAATCTGAATGAAGTCGTAGTTAGTGCTTCCCGATATGGAATGGAAAGGAAAAAGGCACCGGTTATCGTGAATGTTTTGAGTCCAAAACTATTTACAGCAACCCAGTCGGTAGCCATGTCTGAAACATTAAACTATCAACCGGGAGTACGGGTTGAAAACAATTGCCAAAACTGTGGCTTCACGCAAGTAAGATTAAACGGCATGGAGGGAGCCTACTCGCAGATTCTAATCAATAGCCGTTCAGTGTTCTCGGCATTGAACTCGGTTTATGGACTGGATCAAATTCCAACCTCCATGATTGATAGAATTGAAGTGGTTCGTTCTGGTGGATCGGCTTTGTTTGGCGCAAATGCCATTGCCGGAACCATAAACATCATTACCAAGGATCCTGTTGAGAATGATTGGCAAATCAAATCAACCAACTCCATCATTGGTGGTTCTGCTTGGGACAACACCATTGACTTCAATACCTCCTATGTAGATAATGATTTGAAGGCTGGAGCAACTTTTTATGGAATGCACCGTAACCGTGAAGCATACGATGCGAATGGCGATGGATTTTCTGAAATGACCAAGTTGAAAAACATCACCTTTGGAACAAAGGCATTTTTTAAACCTTCGGAATTCAATAAAATCACTTTGGATCTAAGTGCCTTAAATGAATTCCGCCGAGGTGGTGACCATTTGGATAAAGCACCTCACTTTACCGATGTAACGGAACAATTAAGAACGAACACCTTTATTGGAGGTTTGACTTATGACCATTATTCTAAGGATTATAAACATAAATTATCGCTTTATGGTTCTGGTCAAGTAACAGATAGAGAAAGCTTTTATGGTGGTTTAGGTGGTGGAAGAACTGCACAAGACAGTATCCTTGCTTCCAATGCCTATGGTGATACGGACGATTTTGCAATGGTCGTAGGCGCTCAGTACACCTATACCTTTGAAAAAGATGTGATCACTGCTGGAGTGGAATACAATAACAACCGTACTAAGGACAATATTCCGGGCTATGACCGATTGATTGATCAGAAAACTCATGGTTTGGGTTCATATGCACAGTATGAATGGAATATTTTAGAGAATCTAAAAACTTTGATTGGTGCACGCTATGATTACACCTATGTCGATGGAAGCTATAAATTAGCAGGTTACGACCGCAACTCAGCTCAAAATTTTGGAACATTTAGTCCAAGATTAACCCTTTTATATGATATCACGGATTATCTTCAATTCCGCGGTGGATTTGCTCGCGGATTTAGAGCTCCACAGGCTTTCAATGAAGATATGCACGTTACTTCCATTGGTGGTCAACAAGTATTTGTATTAATAGGCGAAAACTTGGAAACTGAATATTCGAACGCCTATACGGGATCCTTGAATTTCACTAAGAATTTCGGCGCTGTTCAAACCAGCTTATTGGTTGAAGGATTCTATACAGATTTACAAAACCCATTCACCAATATCATGACCTCGGAGGATGAAAACTTAATCATTCAGGAAATGAGAAATGGTACAGGAGCTAAAGTGTATGGTTCAAACCTGGAATTGAACATTGCTCCGTCTTCAAAGTATAGCTTTCAAATGGGTGGAACCATTCAACGTTCTGAGTATGCAGATGATCAGTTATTGTATGAAGGAAAGACTCCAGCTGAGAATGTAAGCAGCAAGAAATTCGTTCGCACACCAAATGTTTACGGTTACTTCAATGCAAACTGGAAGCCTTGGGAACCATTCAATGTTGATATTACCGGTGTGTATACCGGCAGCATGCTTGTTCCCCATGTCTTGGAAGGCGAAGAAATGGTTCTTAAGAATTCACCGGACTTTGTTGAAGCCAACTTCAGATTAGGATATACCTTCTCTTTAAAGAAAGACTTCAGCATTGAACTATTCGGTGGAATGCAGAACATATTCAATGCATTTCAAAAAGACTTTGATAAAGGAGCACTACGTGATTCCAACTATATATATGGCCCATCAAGACCAAGAACAATAACATTTGGTATTAAAGTAGGACATTTTCACTAATGAGGTTGTTACAAATATTCATATTCACCTACCTGATGATGACAGGTTCGCTTAAGGCCCAAGAGCCTGGCGAATCTGTCGTTAATTGGATTAGTTTTGAACAATTGAGTGACTCCTTAAATCAGAACCCTAAACCAGTGTTAATATTCTTGCATACCGATTGGTGTGCCTATTGCAAGAAAATGTTGAATGAAACATTTCAGGATCCAAAAGTCATTGAAAAACTCAATAAAGAATATTATGCTGTAGAATTTGATGCAGAGTCGGTCGATACGGTGAATTTTGATGGCGAAACTTATGCAAGTGAGCATAAAATAAAAAAAACTGGAAAATTTCATCCTATTGCACAAATATTAATCGGCGAAAAGAACAAGGCTATTTTCCCTATGACAATGCTGTTAAACGCAGATTTTTCCGTCAAATCGAAAAAAATTAATTATCTAAGTATTAAGCAAATATTAAATATTTTATAATTTTATATCGGTAGCTGTAGCAAAATAAAATTTAGACTCGTTTACCGTTACGTAATTAAGATACTTAAACAAATATGAAAAACTTAAAATTATTCGTTATTGCTCTTTTAGCTGTGGTTTCTGTTTCTTCTTGTATGAAAACAGATGAATATGATGGTCCGACTCAAGAAGAAGAAAATGCACGAATTGATTCTACATTAAAAAAGCAAGCGCCAATTCTTGAAGAATATGCAAAACAAAAATTTGGTGCAAATGCAAAGAAAGACAGTGCTACAGGTATTTGGTATGAAGTATTACCTTCAACAGTAGACAGTACTTATGAATATGTAGCAACAGCAAACTCTTGGGTTCCTGTAATTGCTAACATCAAATACAAAGGTGAATTAATGGATGGTAAAGTTTTTGATGAAAAAACTACACCTACTCAAATGGCAATTAATAATGTAATTCCAGCTTGGTTGTACATTTTTTATCCACAAAACAAATCTAAAAATTCATTCTCAGGTATTTTACCACACGGATTGTTAAAAGGCAATAAAATCAGATTTATTGCTCCATCTCCTTACTGTTATGACAATAAAACAAAAGGAGAGATTCCTGCTGACTCACCATTGGTGTTCAACATTGAGGTAACTGAATTGAAAAGTCAGTACTAGTACAAAAAATCAAATAATATTTACAAAAAAGGCAATCTTTCGATTGCCTTTTTTTGTACCCTCTACTCCTATTTATACTCGTAAATAATACAGCCATAATTCATAACATTACCGGATCACAGCCGGACCTTCTCCGGACCTTCTTCGGACAATAGCCGCAAAAATTCGAACAAGGTCCGAGGGAACTCCGACCCAACTCCGCTAAAAATCCGATAGAAATAAAAATTTGACCTGAACGACCCTTGGTCATTCTCCAATATTAATCCATTCCTAAAAATCCGTTTTTCCTGCCCTTTTTCACACGCATTTGACCATTCGGGTTTAGGTTAAAACTAAATTTAATTGCTATTTTTACAATAAATTCAGGATTTATGAAGATTGCTTTATCACAGCTTAACTACCATATTGGAAATTTTGAAAAGAACAATCAGAAAATTATTGATACCATTCAAAAAGCCAAAACCGCGGATGCCGAACTTATTGTATTTGCGGAATTAGCCATTTCTGGTTATCCAGCAAAGGACTTACTTCGCAACCCTGCATTCTTAAAACAATGCTATCAAAGTATTGAGTCCATCGCCCAACATTGCCAAGGAATTGCTTGTATAATCGGAGCGCCGGTACCCAATCAAGATGGCGAAGGAAAGCTCTTATACAACGCGGCTCTTTTGATCGAAGATGGCGAAGTCAAGAACATCTGCAAAAAGAGTTTATTACCAGATTATGATGTCTTTGATGAGTATCGTTATTTCGAACCTAATCCGCATGTCAGTTGCATAAATTTCAAAGGGAAAACCATTGCCTTAACCATCTGTGAAGATCTGTGGGATGATGATGGACCAAATTCTTATGTAGGGGATATTATGCTGGAATTGGCGAAAGAAAATCCAGACTTGATTATCAATATTGCGGCCTCTCCATTTTCATATACGCATTTTGACAGCAGAAAAAACGTGCTTATGCGGAATGTTATCAAGGGAAGTGCTCCGCTGATTTATGTGAATCAAATCGGTGCGCAAACTGATATTATCTTTGATGGTCGCTCCTTGGCATTAAATAAAAAAGCAGAGGTCATCCTTGAATTAAAAGCATTTGAAGAAGATCTTCAATATGTAGAATTACAGAATAATGATCTCATCAGCAGCACAACTTATCAGCCGGTAAAAACTTCAGAAATATCATTGATCCATGATGCTCTCATCTTAGGATTAAAAGATTATTTTCAAAAATCTGGATTTAAAACTGCTGTTCTAGGACTTTCTGGAGGATTGGACTCTGCCTTGGTTGCTGCCTTGGCATGTGAAGCCTTAGGATCGGAAAATGTTCTTTCTGTATTAATGCCTTCCATTTATTCAACGGATCATTCTTTGAAAGATGCTTTGGACTTGGTGGAAAACACAGGCTGCCAACATAAAATAATTCCGATTAAAGATATCGCTTCTGCATTTGAGGATACTTTGGCAGAGACTTTTGCAGGGAAGGAAAAAGATACCACAGAGGAAAATATTCAGGCTAGAACTCGGGGAACCTTGTTAATGGCCATTTCAAATAAATTCGGCAATATTTTACTGAACACTTCAAACAAGAGTGAGGCGGCTGTAGGCTATGGAACCTTATATGGAGATATGGCGGGTTCATTAAGTGTTATCGGAGATGTATATAAAACTCAGGCTTATGAATTGGCGAAGTACATCAATCGGGAACGCGAGATAATTCCAATCAATACGATAGTAAAACCACCTTCTGCAGAATTAAGACCAGATCAAAAGGATTCTGATTCATTGCCGGATTATGATATCCTGGATTCTATTTTATTTCAGCTGATTGAGATGGAGAAATCAAGGGAAGATGTCATCAACTTAGGCTTCGATGAAGCCTTGGTAAATCGGGTGAATAAGCTACTTTGCAATGCGGAGTTCAAGAGGTTTCAAGCGCCTCCTATTCTGCGGGTTAGCCCGAAAGCATTTGGTCCAGGGAGATCAATGCCATTGGTGGCAAAATATTCATTTTAAGATTAAACTTTATAAGGCTAATTACGTCTAATACAATAAATTGAGATTTATGAAAAAGTTTTGGTCAGTTATGCTACTAGGGGTTGTCTTGGTTCTAGGCGCCTGTAGCTCGTATAAATATAATACTACGAGAGTTCAAACCTTGGACTTCTCGCAATATAAAACCTATGGGTGGTTACCACCGGTTGATTCTTTATCAAAAAACTATTTTACGAATGATATTGCAAGGAACAATATTCTTTCCAGTGCCAATCGGGAATTAGAAGCAAGAGGAATGCATTATAGCAAGGAGAATCCAGACATTTTATTCCGTTACATCACTATAGTGAACAACAAGAGTAGAATGGTTTATGGTAACGCTGGTTGGGGCTGGGGAGGTCCTTGGGGTTATAGTCCTTGGTGGGGCTATGGCTGGGGCGGAAGATCTTACCCTGTGGGTAAAGAGAAAGTTCGTTACTCCCACTTGATTATTGAAGCCGTAGACCGAAAATCAAATTCGGTGGTTTGGCAAGCTAGAGGGTCTGGCGAAATCAATACCCCAGAAAAGTCAATCAACAATCTTCCCAAGGTAGTCGAAGGAATTTTTAAAGAGTACCCTGTTAAATAAAAACAATAGATGCGAGCAATGCTCGCATTTATTGTTTTTAGATATGAGATGTGGGATGTGAGTATTGAGATAGTAGAAAGACTGATCAATTGAATTTATTTTATATCTATTTTGTATCTCTAATTTGAAGAATTTTGATTTTGTGAACTATTATTAAGCCTGGTTTATCATGGGGAGATATTTTCTACGGTTATCGACGATGATCCAGATATCAATCAGGCCAAGGACAGCTGCCATAGGTGTTCCTGCAGGATCTAATGTTAAATGATGCAGGACGACACCAATCAGGATTGGGAGTAATACGATAGCTCCTAAGGCTCTCGTTTTAGGGATGGCAACCAAGAACCCTCCTATTATTTCCATGGTTCCTACCAAAGGAATTAACCATTTTAATTTCACCAAAGCTTCTGTAATGGATAATTGGGCTTCAGTCAATTCGGGTGGAGGAATGATATTAACAAATTTTGCCGTTCCGAAGAAGATAAATGCTAAACCAAATAAGGTGAAGATAATGGACTTGAAGATTTTCATTTTGTGAATTTTTGCTTGGTTATGAACAGTTAACCTAGGCAAAATGTTTTAAGGAAAATCTACCTTAGATGGAAGGTCTTTGTTTTAGGTAAAAAGGTACTTCCATATGTTCTTTGGATCTATTTTTGATAAGTTCAGCCGCCATTTTACCCATCATCTGGAAATCGGTAGAAATCGTGGTAATCCCATTCAGAATAAACTTTTTCAATGGCGTTTCATTGTAGGATATGACTCCCACATCCTGACCGATTTTAAGGTTCTTCTTAATGATCTTATCCAATAACTTCACCAGGTCGTCCTCCGCTATGTTGATATAACAGCTTCCCAACTCAATTTTTTCTTTGTCCAACTCGCTGACCAATGAATGATTGAAGGCATACTGTTGAGCAAACTTATAGAAACCTTTGATGATGGCTTTCGGATAATCACTATTATCTGGGAAGATCAGGTTCAGGGTATGGTATTTACTTAAAGAAGGTAATGCTTCTTCCAAAGCCCCATAAATGTCTTTTTCGTAATTTTCATATACCGCAGCAAAATCACCCTGAATATCATCAATATACTTTCCCAACAAAACAAGTTTCTCTCGAGGAATCAACTTGTTAATAATCTCCGGGGCTTGGTCCCTACCCTCTTTAAAGTGTGGGAAAAGAACATAATAATCATAAGTCTTGGTTAGACCACCCAATAAGGTCCTCAGGTAAGTGATATCGGAGTTATAAACAAATAAATCGAGCGCTGCATCATCTTCTAATTCCCTGGCAAAGGAATCATAGACGATCTTTTTATGGGCACTAAGTTTATTGAGAAGAATTGCGATTTTCTGTCTTTGTTTGACATCCGCAGTGGCAATGTAATAACCTTTTCCAGGAATAGAAGCTATTACTTCCGCATTCTTAAGGAATTTATAGGCTTTTTCTACGGTATCTCTGGATATATCGACGTAAACAGAAAGCTCATTGATCGAAGGCAACATGTCGTCCTTTTCCAGTGTTCCAATTTTTACCGCATCGATAATGGCACTTGCCAATTGTTTATATTTTGGAGTTGCTGAAAAGTCACTAATCTGAATAGTTTTCAAGAAATCAGTTACCTTGGAAGTCATAAGTTCTAAAGTATTTCAATATAGGTTTACAAAGTATAAAACCTAAGGTAAGTAAAATACTTCTTTTAAGATAGAAGTTTTTGGGGAATAATCGGGATTCGTTTCCATGAGGTCTTTCATATATTCCCACCATTCTTTCATGATTGGATTTTCCTTTAATTTATCCTCATCAAAATCAGCCCTTAACTTTTGAACTGCAAATAGGTCCAATGTATCAGGATCCAAATAAATGGCATAATCTGAAACTCCACTTTCCTTTAGCAAATCGGCTAGTTTTGGCCATATTTCCTGATGTCTGCGCAGATATTCCGCCTCATTCCCGGCATTGAGTTTCATTTTAAAAGCGACTTGTTTCATATTTTAGTTTTGATTTCGTACTTCCCGGAACCTAGTTCAATCATGATCTGGCCATTTAATTTCTTGACAGATAAGACCAAATTATTCCGATCAACGGGTTCCCCATTGACAATGATATTTTGGGTATTCTCCGAATTTATGATACAAACTGCTTTCACATTTACCGGAATTTCAATCTCTTGCACAATTTCCTTATCGGATTTTGTCCAAGCACTTTTGATATTTCCCGACATGGAACGGAAAGATCCGGAAGCTGATTTCATTCCAAAATCACCAATCTCAGGTTGTATATATACTTCCTGATAGCCATTTTCCTTGGCTCGAATGCCTAGCAAATGCTCAAACATCCATTCATTGACCGAGCCGAATGCATAATGTGAAAAGGAATTCATTGCGGCATTGTGTACAAATCCTTGGTCTTTGGTGAAACTATCCCAACGCTCCCAAATCGAAGTTGCGCCATTCACAACCTCATAACCTAAGGAAGGATATTCAGTGCTTTGTAAAAGCTCATAAGCCATATCAGAAGAACCAGAAGCTGTTAAGGCAGGTAATAAAGGTTTGAATCCTAAAAATCCAGTACTTAATTTATTACCATTTGCTTCCAATAAGTCACGTAAATACTTCCCTGCTAAATTTGCATCTTCCTCATCTAAAATCCCAGAGTATAAAGCATTTGCATATGCTGTTTGGGTATGACCTGAAAATCCATTCTGCCCTTCAACATATCCTTCGCCATTACCATAAAATGCGGCATTGGTTTTCAACTTACCATCTTGGTCCATATAGTGTTTTTTGAATCCAAGTTTTACTGCATGGGATTCTTTTTCATAATCATGAGCCAGTCGCATATTCCCAATGGCTCGGCACATCTGGGCCATTAATTTATTGCAATAGAAATAATAAGTCGTGGCCAATAGGTCAGGGCTAGTTTTTTCACCTACCGATAACCAATCGCCAAATCCTCCTTTAGGATTGACATCTTCAAAGGAACCTTCCCGCAAAACACTGCCTTTGGTTCTAGCTTTGAGGAATGCCATAAACTTATTCATATAAGGTAGTGATTTCCGGACAATGCGTAAATCATTGTAGGCTTTGAAATATTCATAGGTACAGATTATTCCTGCTTCAGACCATCCCGGAGAGAAGGCATCTGATGCACGAATGGCTGCTTCACCCTGATTATTTACGGGCATAGGAGCATAAATCGGGAAAGCTCCATTGGACCACTGGGCATCATTTAAATCTTGAATCCATTTTTTATGAAATGGAGCAACATCGGCATTGAAAATTGCGGAGCGCATATAAATTTGCGCGTCCCCAGTCCAGCCCAAGCGTTCATCGCGCTGAGGACAATCCGTCGGAATATCCAGATAGTTCGCCTTTTGCGTCCACAGGATATTGCTATATAGCTGATTCAACATGCTGTTATCAGAATGAAATTGCCCTACCTGATCCAGGTCAGAACTTAATACCAAACCAGTTAAGAAATCCTTACTAGGTTCTTCCTTTAGACCAGAAACTTCTACAAATTGAAAACCATGAAAAGTAAAACTTGGACTCCATTCTTCATTCTTCGAACCATTTAAGATATAAGTATCTGTAGCCCTAGCTTTTCTTAAATTATCAGTCATTAGTTTTCCATCAGGAAAGAGCATTTCACCATATCTAAACTGCAAGGAATCCCCTTTGGATCCACTAATTTTTAGACGAATATTGCCGGCGAAGTTTTGACCAAAATCAATGATATACTTCCCTTCGGCAATTTTTTTCACTGACTTGGCTGGTAATTCTTGAAGAATACGAACAGGATTACTTGGATACAGTTCAATAAGCTGTCCCTTTCTGTCTGGAAATTCCTGGATATTTGCCCATAAGGAAGCATCAAAGCCTACCTTATTCCATCCTTCAGGTTCCTTGGTCGCATCATGTTTCTCACCTTCTAAAAAATCAGATTCTAGAATTGCTCCTGTACCAGTTTTCCAGCTGGAATCAGTAATGACTTCTTCCTTCGTACCATCCTCATAAAGGATATCGATTTGGGCTTTTATTAATGGGAATTTGCCATAGAACTGATGGACTTGCGGTGAGCCCACTAAAAGAGCATAGCCTAAATAGCCTGCATACCATCCGCTGGAAAGTATGGCGCCAAAAGTGTTTTCTCCTGAATTAAGATATTCACTAACATCGTAAACATTATAGTAAACACGTTTATTATAATCCGTCCATCCAGAAGCGAAGAAGTCTTCACCAACTTTATTTCCATTGATATAAAAATTGTGTAAGCCCAAAGAACTGACATATAAACGAGCTGATTTTACTTTCTTTTTCAGGTTAGCTTGTTTCCGAATATAAGGTGATGGAGGTAAGTGATATTCTCCTGGTTTTGCCAAGTGATTCAAATCTATACCCACCCATTTAGCTTTCCAATCTTCAGGATTAGGTTTCGCCAATTCCCAATATTGGTTTTCTGACCAATCACCAGCTCTATCCTTCTCATCCCAAACCCTAACTTTCCAAAAAACACGTTGTCCAGACTTCAATAACTTACCAGAATATTCAATTTGATTAGTTTGATTGCTGGTTACTTTTTTGCTATCCCATAAATCACCCTGATTCTTCTTCAATAAGGCTTCCGTGCTGGCTACCAGCACTTGGTAGGCCATCTGAGACTTATTGAATCCCTTGCCTTGCAATTCCCAACTTAACCGTGGCTTGCTTTCTTCCACGAAAGGATTAACCTTATACTCCGTGCGCAAGTAGGTAGGTTGAATATTGGCCCAAGCAAAATTCAATTGTAAGAGCAGAAATAGGGAAATAGAGTAGAATAGCTGATATAATTTCATGGTCGGATTATCTTATTATTTTAATTTCCTTAGGTGCTTCAATTTCGGAAATTATTTTTCCATTTGTATCTTTTGTGTGCTTAACTTTTATGATACCATATTTAGTAGGGAAAGTACCTTCAGCAAAACTTAGATTTCCCAAATGGGGTTTAACGGTATAAGCCTTGCCGCCGGGTTCAGCGACTTTGATTCCAAGTACATGCTCGGATAACCAAGAGGTAGGACCCGAAGCCCAGCCATGTGCAAAACTATGACGATGTCCAACATAGCAATATGCCCCAAAATCGCCATGAATATCGACCTTTCCTTCGGGCACCAATTCATCAATACGGCTTGCATTTGGAAGCCATTCAATATTAAAATCTTCCCAGAAGGTAGTAGCTCCTAAATCCAACATAGCCCCCCAATATTCGGAGATGATATCCATTGCTTCCTGATATTTACCTGCTTTGGCCATGGCTTCCAGCATATAATAGCCATAAAAAGTGGAGAAGTTTTTCGCACCACCGACTTTTAATACATCTTGATAAGCCTTTTCTTTATCCATTAATCCCACCAATGACATTAATGCTGCTGCCTGTTTGGATTGATTATGATCGGGTTTTACTTTTCTCATTTTCACCAAGGCATCATCACAAAGTTTTTTGGTCTCTGGATCATTTAAGAAAGTACTTATTTGAGAAGCTTTTTCAAGCCCTAATATGGTCATGGCTTGCAATCCTGCATGTACGGCCAAACTATCTTCACTGGAAGGCCAATCCAAAAAGCGAGTCCCATCCATTTGCTCTTTTCCATTTTTCACCTTGCTCAAGATCTGTTTAACCAATCCTTGCAGATATGGCTTTTGCTCTTCCAAATAAGCTAGATCACCATGTGCCATATACCAATCATAGTGCAATACAATCCACCACATGGAATAGGTACTGATGCCACACATCCAACCTGGAAGCGGAGTAGATTCTCTTGCTAAATCCAGACTTTTGGGAACAACATCATTATATCCAAAAACGGTATTTACTGTTGCTACTTCAGGATGTAAATCCCCCACCCATACCAGACGGTCGCGTTTTATGGCATCCCATAAATAATCCTGCATATTCAGGTGCACGGTATATGCTCCTACTTCCCAGATTTTATTTAATCGCCCATCGCTACTTTTGAAAGTCCCAAGATAAGGGATGTCACGATAGGTAGCAATCGCTCTAACTTCTCTTAAATGTAATTCAGCATCGGGGTCCAAAAAGTCGATCCGAACAAAACGGAATCCCGATTCACCAGTCTGGTTTTTGCCTAACCATGGTAGTTGCAATTTCATGTCCCGCATAGCATGGTCATTTGTAGCACCTTTGGCACCAATCTCCGACATGGCCTCAGAAACAGACTCTCCTAACCTTATCCGAACATTTCTAGGGGTATTTCCTCCGCCCCACATGCCGGTGATAATTTCTACAGCACCATTAATCTCCTTGCCAAAATCCAAAAGAACAGAACTGGTCTGCGTAGCATTATTTTTAAGAATGGTAATATGCTCGTTATTCAAATTTGCCTGACCATTTCCGTCCAGCATTAAATTATCTGAAGCATTGATCTGGCCATCTTGCCAAACAATACGGGTTGGATAGATATATTCCCGGGTCAATGGGCTGATATGCTTGGAGCCATCACTCAATTTATGCTGAGCATGAGAGACAAAAAATGATAAACAAATACTGAATAGTATTAGAGAAAATTTATGTGTCATGGTAGAATAGGTTATAATTCTGAAAATGTTTTTAAAGTTAAGCAAGCGGATGGAAAGGACTATCCTGCTCTTACATGAGGGTATTTAAACAGGACGGTGCAGGATGCTCAACCTAAATTGGATATTTATATTTGAATCAAGCCTTTAAGGATAGGCAACCTAATTAAATAACTAATTCTGGTAACCCCACAACCTAGGTTACCAATAAACCAAATGAAGACTAAAACATGTATAACTTAGAAAAAGGATGATTTGTTATTGATAAATAACAAGGATTGAGACCTATATAAAAAAACCGATAGTGTTCCCGCACCATCGGTTCTATATTATTAATGGTCTTTTTAAACGTCACAAGAGGGTCGAAACTCTTTATTGTTTAACCATTTAACTTTGCAAAGGTATGCAATATGACCAATTAAACAAAACTAAAAACCATCGATTCATTGCGCCTTCAGCAACATTCAGGAAGGTATTTGGGTTCACTTTCGGAACTGAACCTAAGAAGAGATTCTTGCAATTATCGTTAATCTTCCCAGCACTGATACTATCTCAGGCGGGACATTCCGAGACCACAAATTATTCATCATTGGATAAAGAGACATTTCATATTTCCATGAGCCATAGTTTGGACTTCAGTTCACTGACCTCAACTCCTCAAGAGAAAATTAAGGTAACAGGAAAGGTGACGGATGCTCAAGGTATGCCTTTGGCAGGGGTTTCCATTCGTGTGAAAGGAACCACTTCAGCGACCGCTTCGGATGCTGAAGGAAATTATGAAATTGAGTTGAACAAAGGTCAATCCTTAACTTTTGACAATATCGGCTTCGCACAGAAGGAAATCGTAGTCAATGCTGCCGGGACACAAAACGTTTCTTTAGAAGGCAGCAGTGAGGATATCTCCGAGATTGTCGTTGTGGGATATGGTAGTCAACAGAAAAAGGATGTTACAGGATCCATTGCAGCGGTATCCATGAAAAACGTGAAAGGACAAGCATTGGCGAGTCCGGATCAGGCACTTTCAGGACAAATCGCCGGGGTGTCGGTAAGTACATCCAATGGTACCCCTGGTGGAGGTCCTAAGATTCAAATCCGCGGTATGAGTGCTATTGGTGCTGGAAGTCAGCCATTATATGTTATTGATGGTTTCCCGGTTCCCGGTTCATCCTCAGAACGTGGAAACCCATTAGCGACCATGAATCCGAATGACATTGAATCCATGACGGTATTGAAGGATGCATCGGCGACAGCGATTTACGGTTCTCGCGGATCAAACGGGGTAATCTTGATCAACACCAAAAGAGGCTCGGATGGAAAGATGAAGATCGATGTTGCTGCCAGTTCAGGCTTGCAACAAGTTCCACAAAAAGGAAGACCTAATTTAATGAATGCGGCGGAATTCGCACAGTTCCGCAAGGAGGCCATCGAAGATAAGATCAGATTCGAGGAAGGCCGCGAACCAACAATAAATGATATCCCAGAAGAATACCGCAACCCAGCAGCATTGGGTGAAGGTGTAGATTGGTATGATGCGGTAACTCGTATTGCACCCATGTCAGATATTAACGTGAGTTTTTCAGGAGGTAATGAAAGTATTCGCTCTTTTGTTTCAGCAGGATACCTCAACCAAAAAGGAGTCATGTTGAATTCTGGATTTGACCGTTTTTCAATTCGGGCAAATGTAGAAGGGAATTTCCTAAGAAAACTTAAACTAGGGATGAACATCAACCCTACGCTATCGTATTTAGAAGGTGGAATCAACGGTCAAGGTCGTGATGAATTCTTTGAAATTACAACACCGGTTGGAAAGATCTATAACGATGATGGCTCCTATGTTCCCTACATTCAATCAGCAGGAACATTCGGAAACCCGAATCCCGTGATGTATCTGAATCAAAGGACCAACAAGAGCTCAAAGCTTAAAATGTTGATGAGCACCTATGCTGAATATAGCTTCTTGGATAATTTAAAGTTCAAGACAACCTTCAACGTAGATTATCAAGATGAAAGTGGTGAATATTTCAGACCATCCACTATTCCTAATCAAAATGCTCCGGGGCCAACAATTCCAAGTGGAAGCTATTGGCGTGGCAGTTACTTGAACTGGGCGAATGAGAATACTTTGAACTATGATTACAGCACTGAAAGTGGTCATTCGATTTCAGCATTAGCGGGATATTCAGTACAGGTACAAAAAAATAAGAATGCCAATTTCAATGGAAGTCAATTTCCGGATGATGATATTCAGACTTTAAATGCTGCTGCTCGGATTACTGGAGGAACAGGTATTGAAGACTGGGCATTGATTTCATATTTGGCGAGGGTGAATTATTCTTATTTGGATCGTTATATCCTTACTGCATCTTATCGTGCAGATGGTTCATCGCGATTCGGAAAAGACAACCGTTGGGGTTCATTCCCTTCGGTAGCTGTGGGTTGGCGTTTATCTGAGGAACCTTTCTTAAAAGACAAGGAATGGATAAATGAATTGAAACTTAGAGCATCATTCGGTCGATCAGGAAACTTCAACATTGCAAACTATGCATCCTTGAGCGGCATTGGAACAGCGAATTATGTCTTCGGAGGTAGTTTAGCACCAGGTCGTACGATGAATAGTTTAGGAAATAGTTTCTTGGGTTGGGAGAGAATGAAAGAATTGAACATAGGTGTAGACTTTAGTACCTGGAATAATCGCTTGTCCTTCACTGCCAACTATTATAAGCGGAATACCTTGGATCTCTTATTGGGAACCCCAATTCCACAATCATCAGGATTTGGGTCTGTTGTTGAAAACCGTGGAGATGTAGAAAATAAAGGATATGAGTTTTCAGTAAGTTCAGCCAACATGGTGAAGGATAATTTCACATGGAACACGGACTTCAACATCTCCTTCAACCGGAATAAGGTTATTGCCTTAGGCCGTAGTACCGATCCTATTTATTCAGGAGCGAGTTCAGAGGGTAACTTCACCAATATTACCCGTATCGGTGAGCCAGTAGGTATGATCATCGGATATGTTGTAGAAGGAATCTATCAAAATCAAGCTGAAGTTGACCAATACGCAGCGTTTCCAGGTGCCATTCCGGGGAATTTAAGGATGAGAGATGTCAATGGTGATGGACAGATTACGCCAAATGATGACTTTGACGTCATTGGTAATCCATATCCGGACTTCACTTTCGGAATGACAAATAACCTGACTTATAAAGCTTTTGACTTGAGAGTCATGATGGTAGGTTCGAAAGGACAAGAAATGCTACATGCGACAAGATTCTATACAGATAACATCGATGGTGTATTCAATGTTAGAAAGGAAGTTGCAGATCGCTGGCGTTCAGAATCTAATCCAGGAAGTGGATTGGTACCAACAACCAATGGTACGGGTAGAGGTCGTGTCATGTATCGGGATACACACTCGCTATTCATTGACAAAACTGACTACTTATGGATAAAAAACATAACTGTTGGTTATACCCTACCAAAAAGTATAGGAGGAATTGTTAACAACCTAAGGATCTATGCGAACCTTCAAAATCCATTCTTATTTACAGGATATGAAGGCAATCCAGAAGGAACAAACATTAACCGTGGTGACACATCGCCATTGGTACCGGGAATTGATTACTCGGCATACCCTGTTCCAAAGATCTACACATTAGGTTTGAATTTTAACTTTTAAGAGACAAAGATTATGAAATTAAGATATATTCTTTTAGGTCTAGGGTTATTGAGCATGAGCACTTCCTGCAACCATTTATTGGATGTAAAACCCTATACATTTTCCAGTGGCGATAATTATTATGAAAACGAGGGTCAAGTCCTTCGTGCGGTGAATGGTGTTTACAGTAGATTACAAGGTTTATATACCAGTGATTTCTGGGCGATGACCGAAATGCGTTCCGACAATACCAATTATCAGTATGATGAAACAGACCGTGGTGCACAACAGCGGGAAGAGATTGATGAATTCTTGATTACCTCATCCAATAATTACGTCAATACGACTTGGGTAAATCTCTATGGAATCATCCAACAGGCGAACGTAATTATCAGCAGAATTGACCAAGTAACCTTCTCGGATGAAAAAATAAAGTTACAATACCTCGGTGAGGCTAAATTTATCAGAGGATTTGCCTATTTTCATCTTGTCCGATTATTTGGTGAGCTTCCTTTGCATACAAAAGAGGTGGCAAATCCACAAGATGCTTTCACCGATGGTAAGAAAGCAAGCGTGGATGAGGTTTATGCTGTCATTATTCAGGATGCCAAGGATGCGATCGCCAATTTACCGGCAAGCTATGAAAAGAACAATGCTGGAAGAGTAACCAAAGGAGCAGCATATACTTTACTGGGCGATGTTTATCTGACCAGAAAACAATATGCTGAAGCAGTAACCAATTTTCAGGAAGTAACCAAATTAGGTTATTCCTTGATGCCAGATTATGCATCCTGCTTCAATCCAGCGAACAAAAATAATGCAGAATCGATTTTTGAGATACAATACGATCAATCGGTAGAAGGCGAGAACAGTAATTTCATTTACATGTTTGGCCCTCGGAATGCGAAAATGCAGTTGGTAGGATATTCTGGAAACTTAGGCGGAAGTAATATTCCGACTCCAAGTATCTACAATGCCTATGAGCAGGGAGATAACCGTCGTGATAAATCTATTCAATTGTTTTCTGACCCTTCGAATTCGAAATTCCAGGAGTCGGTAGCATTTGGAGGCAAGATTCCATTCATTAAGAAATTTTACCATCCACCATATATTGAGGATGGGCGTTCGAATGAGAATTGGCCAGTTTACCGGTACGGGCATGTATTGTTATTATTGGCAGAAGCTCAGAACGAAGCTGGAAGCGGAAATCCTATTGCTAACCTAAACCTAGTCCGCAAACGTGCAGGCTTGCAACCATTAGCTGGACTTTCCAAAGAAGCATTGCGTGATGCAATTGCAAAAGAACAACGTATTGAGGTGGCCTTTGAGGATCATAGATGGTATCAATTGTTAAGAACGGGAAAAGCTATAGAAGTAATGACCGCTCATGGTGCTGAAGAGAAGAAGAGATTAACCAGATTAAGTGCAGCATCTTACAACATTCAACCATTTAAACTATTGTTCCCAATTCCGCAGCGAGAAATTCAGATTAATGGAATTCCTCAGAATCAGGGTTGGTAAATTAAAAAGCTGTTATAAACCATAAAACAACATAAAAACCAAATGATAAAGACTAAAAGAGCACAATCGTATTTGTTTGCTATGCTTCTCCTCTTCTTAGCAGGATCATGTAAACAAGAAAAGGAAAAAGAAGTGGTCAAAGAACCTAATCCAAAAACGGATAAAATCGTTTTGCCGGAAGGTTTTGAGATCGAGCATATCTATAGCCCTTCGGATGACAAAAAAGGTTCCTGGGTATCAATGACTTTTGATGATAAAGGTCGGATGATCACATCGGATCAATTTGGCGGGTTATTCCGGGTCGAATTGCCGCCACTTGGGTCGGACTCAACGGTAAAGCCTAAAATCGAAGCACTAGATTTTCCTATTGAGGGTCGTGATCCGAAGGATACATCCTCTACAAAAGTTGGAATGGGCTTCGCACAAGGGTTGCTTTGGGCTTATAACAGCTTATATGTAATGATTAACCACCGTCCTAATGAGAATCTTTCAAAAGGATCGGGCTTGTATCGTTTGCAGGATACCAACAACGATGATAAATTGGATAAAATCACGCAGTTGATGGCATTGGATGGCGAAGGGGAACATGGTCCACACAGTATTGTCCTAGGACCGGATTCCATGATCTATGTAATCGCTGGAAACTTTACGACCATTCCTAAAATGGACAATTACCGTTCATTGCCAAGTGATAAGGTTGATAATTTAATACCGTATATCCTGGACACTCATGGTCATGATTCTGACTCTCATTTAAATGGAGGCTGGATTGCAAAAACAGATTCAGAAGGTAAATCATGGGATCTGATTGCTTCAGGTATGCGTAATGGTTTTGACCTTGC
Source organism: Sphingobacterium cellulitidis (assembly GCA_002245855.1). Taxonomy (GTDB): domain Bacteria; phylum Bacteroidota; class Bacteroidia; order Sphingobacteriales; family Sphingobacteriaceae; genus Sphingobacterium; species Sphingobacterium cellulitidis. The sequence goes on from NOUX01000001.1 coordinate 421,170, forward strand.
CTTCAATAATGAAGGTGAATTATTCACCTATGATTCCGATATGGAATGGGATTTTGGTATGCCGTGGTATCGTCCTACGCGTATACTGCATGTGACAAGTGGTGCTGAATATGGTTGGAGAAAAGGTGATGCGAAGTGGGATGAGCGCTTTTTGGATAACCTACCTGCTACCTTGAACATTGGACAAGGTTCACCAACCAACTTTATCAATCCTAATCAAGCGAAGTTCCCAGAAAAATACAGAAACAGCTTATTGGCGTTTGACTGGAGTTTCGGGATTATCTATGCTATCCATTTAGAACCGAAGGGATCAAGTTATACCGCAAAAGCAGAGGAGTTTATTTCAGGATCTCCACTTCCACTTACAGATGGTACTATTGGACCTGATGGAAGTTTATATTTCTTGACAGGTGGTCGTCGTTTGGAGTCAGATTTATACCGTGTATATCATAAAGATCGTGAAAAGATCAACAATGAAGTTAAGAAATCGGAGCCATCTGATTTAGTGAAATTGCGTAGAGAAATCGAGCAATACCATAGACCATCTCCAGCGGGCACTGTGGATAAAGTTTGGGAATACCTAGGTCATGAAGATCGTCATATTCGTTATGCGGCACGCATAGCTGTGGAGCATCAACCATTTGACACTTGGAAAGACAAAGTTTTTGCAGAGCGCAATGTGGTTCGTTTGACAGAAGTAATGGTGGCTATGGCCCATGTGGCGGATGCATCCATGCAGCCTCAGATCATGAAGAAATTGGCTACTATTCCTGTTGAGAAAATCACGCCTAAGATGTTGGAGAATTTATTGAGAGTTTATGAGCTTGTGATTGCCCGTATGGGTAAGGTCAATGATGCAGATGCGGCAGCATTAGCACAACGATTGGAACCATTCTATCCGGCGAAATCAAACTACATGAATAGAGAATTATCGAAGATTCTACTTGCGTTAAATAGTGAGCCGGCTGTTAAAAAATCTCTGGAATTATTGGCAAATGCGAAGGATGACACCACGCAAACCAGCTTTATGAATTCTTCGAATTTGATTTTAAGAAATCCGCAATATGGATTGGATATCGCTGATATGTTGGCTAATATCCCACCTGCGCAACAAATCTTTATGGCAACTGCCTTGAGTAATACCAGCGTGGGTTGGACTCCAGAACTTAGAGAACAATATTTCAACTGGTTCTACAAAGCCTTTGGATTCAAAGGAGGAAACAGTTACATCGGTTTCATCGATAATGCACGTAAAATGGCCTTGAAGAATGTTCCGCAGGATCAATTGGCGATGTACGGCAAAATGTCTGGAGACTCTTTGATCAATGCCCAAGGAAATAGATTGGCGGATAAAGTTGAAGGTCCAAAAGGTCCAGGAAGAGGCTGGGAAATTGACTCAGCGCTGAAAGTAGTGGACGAGAATACAGGCGAACGCAATTTCAAACGTGGTAGAGAATTATTCCTTGCAGTAAAATGTGGTTCTTGTCATACTGTCAAAGGCGAAGGTGGATCTGTAGGTCCAGACTTGACACAATTAGGAACACGTTTCTCAAAACGCGATATGTTGGAAGCGATCATCGAACCTAGTAAGGTTATTTCAGACCAATATGAGTCTAAATTATTCCACATGAAAGATGGCACAAACTTATTAGGTCGTTTAATGAGTGAGGATGAGAAGAATTATGTGATTTCACAAAATCCATATGCCCCACAAGTGACGAAGACCATTGCGAAGAGCGATGTCAAGTCGATGAATCGTTCGGAAGTATCGATTATGCCTCCAGGAACATTGAATTCAATGAATCCGGATGAGGTAAAAGATATCATGGCGTATTTGATGTCAGGAGGAAATGAGAACAGTGATGTTTATAAGAAAAAATAAAATTTAAAGAATTGGAAAACTCAAATCAAGACTGGTTGAATAAGGTCTCCCATGTGGCGCAGGTCGGAGGCATTGAAACTTCTATTTTAGATAATGGAAGAGGCAAGGGAACTCGGATAGCCTGGATAAACACAGGTGCAGGATTACGATTTAAAGTTGTGATAGACCGAGGGCTGGACATTGCAGATGCTTCATTCAACCAGTTTAACTTGAGTTGGTTAAGTCGATTGGGAGTAACCGCTCCCCAACCTTTTTCAGATAAAGGCATTGATTGGCTAAGAACCTTTGGCGGCGGCCTATTGACCACCTGTGGGGTAACCCATGTTGGAGGTCCAGAATCGGATGAATATGGCGAGCGAGGATTGCATGATCAATTCAGCAATAGCCCGGCAGAACTCATCTCCGTAAAACAACCGGATATAGCAAATGGAGATTTTGAAATGTCCATTACCGGAAAGATTTTTCAAGGCCATCCCCTAGGCGATAACATCGAAATTAAGCGCACTATTCGATGTGTTCTAGGACATCCTACCATTTATTTGGATGATGAAATTCAAAATGTTGGTAATATCAATTCTTCCCATATGATTTTATACCACTTCAATTTTGGATGGCCTTTTATTGATGCCGGAACGAAACTCCTTTGGAAAGGAGCATGGAAGTCTCGTGAATCAGGAGATGCGAATAAAATATTTAAGGAGGGTCAGGATTTCCGGACCTGCCAGGAGCCCCGTGAGGATCACAGCGGTTCTGGCGAAGAAGCCGCATTGATCGATGTGGATGCTGATGCATCTGGCAAAGTAGATTGCGGAATTTACAATGAGAAGTTAGGCTTTGCATTGAGAATTAGTTTTAACAAGGAACAATTGCCTTGGTTGACCAATTGGCAACATTGGGGCAAAGGAGAATATGTAACAGGGATGGAACCTGGAAGTCACCCACCATTAGGGCAGAAATTAATGCGTGAGCGCGGGGAATTAATCCAGTTGAAACCCGGAGAAAAGAGGAAATATAACTTAGAAATCAGTATATTGAATAACTCTACCTCCATCAACGAATTTGTAAACAAGTATATAAACCTATAAATATCAAAAGAATGGAAATCATTGAAAAGGCATTCGAACAAGGAAAAGGAATATTGAGATTAGCTCCGAATTGGGTACCGAGATCATTTTGTGTACCTGGTCGACGAATTAAACTTCATCCAGACGATTATTATGTGCTAGGTGGAGAACGTGGTGGAATTGATGAGCGTTGGTTTTCATCAACGACACCTGCTAAGAATGGTCCATTAACTGGTGAGTTTGAGGGTTTGAGTTTTGTGGTCTATGAGGAAAATGGAAAGACAGAGCAGGTTTTATTATCGGACTGTGTGGATCATTTGAAGGGGAAATTAATTGGTGACCGCCTTTGGGATGAGTATCAAAGCTGGCCAATGTATTCGAAATTTTTCGACAATATGGGGCCACTACCCCACCATATCCATCACAACGATGAAAAAGCTGCATTAATTGAACAACAAGGAAAACCGGAAGCTTATTACTTCCCTCCTCAGTTGAATAATCACGGTGGTGATTTTCCATATACCTTTATGGGAATCGCTCCGGGAACATCCAAAGAAACTATTAAAGAATGTTTGGAGAATTTCAGCAAAGGGGATAATAAAATCACGAATTACTCACAAGCTTATCGTTTGGAGCCAGGGACGGGATGGGATGTTCCTCCAGGTTTGCTACATGCTCCTGGAAGTATGTGTACTTATGAACCGCAGAAAGCATCAGATGTATTCGCGATGTATCAATCTTTGGTGAATGAAGCCATCATTCCGGAAGAATTATTATGGAAAGGTGTTCCTGAGAACATGAAAGGCGATTATGATGCTCTGATGGACATCATTGATTGGGATTTAAATGTGGATCCTGATATGATGAAAAACAGATTCATGGCACCAAAACCTGTTCATGATGAAAAAGAAATGGAAGCTGCAGGATATTCAGAAAAATGGGTTTGCTATAAATCAACTGCATTTAGTGCGAAAGAATTAACGGTATTCCCTGGACAAACAGTGACCATTAAAGATTCGGCTGCCTATGGATTGATTATGATGCAAGGATATGGTAAAATGAATGATTGGACCATTGAAACTCCGGCATTAATCCGTTATGGACAGTTGACCTTTGATGAGTATTTTGTTTCTGAAGAGGCTGCTAAGCGCGGTGTTGTGATTCAAAATCATTCAAGCACTGATCCTATAGTGATGTTGAAACATTTCGGACCAGATAATCCGGATTTAGATGTAAAAGGTTAATCATTGATAAAACAATTATTTATGAGCAAGAACAATTTCCCAAAATTACACAATGCTACATGGCCAGGCATTGTAGGAAAAGGAGACCATGAGCCCATCATTTCATTGGATGAGTTATTGGAGAAAACAGCGAAGGCCGAAGTAAATGGAGTAAAATTCGATGGTGTTGACTTAGGATTATTTGATCCGCATGTTAAGTTAGATACCTCTGATGATCATATAAAATCTGTTGTAGATAAAATTGGCGGCACCTACGGTTTGGCTATCGGCACCTTGGTAGCTCCTATTTGGCCACCTGATGGTGGATCAGCAATGGGTTCACAAACTGACCGTGACCGTTTTGTTGAAGTCGTAAGAAAAGCAGCGGAATTTGGGTATAAACTTCGTAAAGAAGGTATCAGAACAAATAATGTAATCCGCGTGGATTCAGCAAGCAGTGTAGAAGAATGGGCGAAAAACCCAACAGAGAACACGAAACTGATTGCCGATACTTTCCGTAGAGCTTGTGATGCTGCGGCTGAATATGGCGAGCGAATTGCTGCTGAAGGAGAAATCTGCTGGGGTGGTATGCAGAGTTGGAAAACGATGTTGGAGACTCTGGAAATGGTAGACCGTGATAATATGGGATTCCAAGCGGATATGTCGCATACTTTCTTGTATCTATTGGGATATAATGCTCCGGAAGACCGCATATTGAAAGCAGATTTTCAGTGGGATGATCGTGAGGAATTAGAAAGAGGATTGAAGTTTTTAACCTCGAAATTGCGTCCATGGACGATTGATTTCCATGTGGCACAAAATGATGGAACAGTATTCGGATCTGGTTCACACGATAAAACCGGAAGACATTGTTTGCCAACGGATCCAAATGGCAGATTGGATATTGCCAAAGATGCTGGATTCTGGATGAAAGATGAAAACGGGAATCCAACGAAAGCATTTGATCATATCTGTTGGGATGGCTGTATGTTCCCGAATGAGGTGATGCATAAACAGGAAACATGGGATTCAATATTGAAAACCTTGATTGAAGTTCGCGATGTAAATGGCTGGTCGGCATAATTTTCTAAACAAAAAATCATGAGCAAAAAAGAATTAAGAATAGGATTAATTGGATGTGGTTTTATGGGAAGAACACATTCGAATGGATATAAACGCGTACCTAATTTCTTCCCTAATTTGGAGTATCAACCTGTTTTAAAGGCGGTTTGTTCCCGCAGTGAAGACAAAGTGAAAGCTTTTGCTGAGCAATGGGGATATGAATCTTATGAAACGGATTGGAGGAAATTAATAGCAAGGGATGATATCGATGCTGTAGACATCTGTACCCCCAATAATATGCACATGGAGATCGCGATTGCGGCAGCAGCGGCAGGTAAGATGGTCTTATGTGAGAAACCCTTATCTCGAACTTTAGAGGAAGGTGAGAAAATGGTGGAAGCTGTGGAATCCAATAAGGTTAAAAATACGATATGGTACAACTATCGTCGTTTACCAGCTGTTACCTTGGCGAAGCAAATTGTGGATAGTGGTAAATTGGGTAAGATTTTCCATTATCGTAGTAACTTCTTGCAGGATTGGACCATCAATGAAAACCTTCCGCAAGGAGGTGCTGCATTCTGGAGAATGGATGCAGATGCTGCTGGTTCAGGAGTAACAGGCGATCTATTGGCTCACTGTATTGACTTGGCGATGTGGTTGAATGGAGGAATCAAGGATGTATCGGCAATGACAGAGATCTTTGTAAAGCAACGTATGCATGAAGAAACAGGCAAAATGGAAGATGTAAAAATTGATGATGCCTGTATTTTCCACTGCCACTTTGATAATCAATCATTAGGATTATTCGAATCTACGCGCTATGCTCGTGGACATAAGGCCTTGTTCACTTTTGAAATCAATGGTGAGAAAGGTTCGTTGAAATGGGATCTTCATGACATGAATCGTTTGGAATATTTCAACAATGCCGATGATTCCATCGTCAGAGGATGGAGGTCTATTCACGTGACGGATGGTGACCAACCATATATGGATAAATGGTGGGTTCCTGGACTGTCATTAGGCTATGAACATTCCTTTGTTCATCAAGTAGCAGATTTTTTACAAAGCCTAGAAAAAGGTGAAGAATGTCACCCAACTTTTAGGGATGCCTTGGAGACTCAGAAGGTTTGTGAGGCAGTAATCAATTCTGCAAAAAACAGGAAATGGGAAGACACCCATGTGGAATGGAAAAACAAATAATCACTAGAAAATCCATCATGAAAAAAATATTCAAATTCAGTTGTATTTGCTTAACTGCTACGGTTTTACTGAGCTCCTGCAATGGAAATACGGCAGAGAAAAACAATGCGACTGACAGCACTTCCACAGAAAATACGATGAGTGAGCAGGGCTATATCGCCATGTTCGAACCGAACTCATTATCCGGATGGGAAGGTGACAGCACCTATTGGAAAATGGAAAATGGTGTTCTTTCTGGCGAGATCCGCGAAGACCAAGAACCATTGAAAAACAATACATTTTTGATCTGGAACGGAGGTGATGTAGGCGACTTTTCGTTGAAAACTAAATTTAAAATTTCCGAAAATGGAAATAGTGGTGTAAATTACAGAAGCGATCGCTTTACGGAGCTGCCGAATGCCCTTAGGGGTTATCAGGCGGATATTGACGGTAAAAACAATTATACCGGTCAAAACTACGAAGAGCGCAAGCGTACAACCTTAGCTTATCGCGGTCAACGAACGGAGATCTTAAATCCTGCTGACGGAGTAAAAGGCGAATCAAAAGGCAATGCCTGGACGAATATGAAGGTCCTTGATTCTGTTGCTACTCCAGAGGAATTGAAGACCATCGTTAAACCGAATGATTGGAATGACCTTGAAATCGTTGCTGAAGGCAATAAACTAACCCATTACGTAAACGGAAAGATCATCGCCGAGGTAATTGATAATGATCCTGAAAACCGCAAGGATAAAGGATTGATTGGAGTTCAGGTGCATGTAGGACCTCCAATGAAAGTGGAGTATAAAGACATGCAGATTAAAATATTAAAATAATAAAATCTAATACGCAATATGGAATGGAGAGAACAAGTGAGAAATACCTTATTCGAACTGCTAACCGCAGAAGAGAAGAGCTATTTGGAGGAATGTGAACAAAATATTGCGGATAATTATTCTACAAGTTTCGTCAGAATATTTTCCTCATTAAGCAGGAAATTAAATACTAGCAAGGAAAAATTAGTAAGTATGGTCCAAGAGGAAAGCAATCCCTTGATTGTTGATAATTGGACCGTACTTAGACTTGCAAGGGTTTATCTATTGGGCTTGATTGAAGACCAACAAGAACCCTACTTTACCTTTATTGAGAAGCTATTCAATTATGCGGATATGCAAGAGCTCGAGGCGCTCTATTCGGCATTGAATATTTATCAATTCCCAAGAATTTGGATTGAACGTTGCCAGGAAGGCATACGTAATAATATCGGCCCGGTTCAGGGAGCCATCATGGAACAGAATAAGTTTCCGGCGACCTATTTGAGCGAAGAGGCTTGGAACCAATTAGTTTTAAAAAGCTTTTTTACAGGCAAAGAGATTAAGAAGATTTATGGTCTTTACGAAAGGAACAATGTAAATCTTGCGAACTCCATTGTCGATTACATATATGAACGCGATTCTGCCAAGCGAGAGATTCACCCCATGTTGTGGGAATTGGCGAAGGATCATTTACCTCCACGCGCTGAAGAAATCTTCAAACAGCAAAGCACTATACGCCCAGAATTATTAGAGAAAAATTAAAAAACAGTCAGTAATGTGTACAGAATTAAATAGAGACCTGGCGAGCATGGGTAGACCAATGCCGTTAGACTTTGAATTAATTAAAGGGATGAAATTCGTGGATCCGCATATTCATATGGTTTCCCGAACGACGGATGATTACCAAGCACTGTTTGATGCAGGGGTTTTGTTATTAATTGAACCTGCATTTTGGGTTGGTCAACCTAGAACAGGTATCGATACGTTTAAGGATTATTATAGTAGTCTTATCGGTTGGGAAAGATTTAGAGCTTCACAATTCGGAATTAGACACTTCTGCACGATTGGATTAAACTCCAGGGAGGCAAACAATGAAGCATTAGCTGAACAAGTGATGGAGTTATTGCCTCACTTTATCTATAAAGAAGGGGTTCTAGGGATTGGAGAGATTGGTTTTGATGATCAGACCCCCGCTGAAGAAAAATACTACAGAGCACAATTGGAACTGGCTAAAGAAGCTTCAGTTCCGGTTCAAGTGCATACCCCCCACCGTGATAAAACCCGAGGAACAACACGCAGCATGGATATCGCCATCGAACATGGACTGGATCCTCAAACGGTGATCATTGACCACAATTCTGAGGAAACCGTCAAGGAAGTTTTAGATCGTGGATTCTATGCCGGATTTACCATTTATCCATTTACCAAAATGGGGAATGAACGTATGGTTGAAATCGTGAAACAATATGGTTCAGAGCGTATCATGGTAAATTCCGCTGCGGATTGGGGAATCAGTGATCCATTGGCAGTGCCTAAAACCGCAGCCTTAATGGTTCAACATGGTATTTCACGGGAGGATATTGAAAAAGTAACCTATCAGAATGCATTGGATGCATTTCAAGTAAGTAAACATCTGGATTTAAACAGCTTGGATAGGACTTTCATTGCAGACCCGAACGAGAAGTTTGAAGGGAATACCATTTTACGTGGTGGTCAACAGCCTAGGTTAAACAAGGATTCTATTATTATTTCTTAATTACCAGGGCGTATGTTGAAACCATGGATCCAAATAATCCGGCCGTCCAATGTTTTAACAGCCATTTCCGATGTCCTTGCGGGCGTCGCCATTGCCTGTTTGTTTTTACATCATGATTTACCTGAGGTAAATAATCTGATTTTGATTACCATTTCGAGTATGCTATTGTATACTGGCGGAATAGTATTCAATGATGTGTTTGATGCAGCGTTGGATCAGGTGGAAAGGCCTGAGCGACCGATTCCTTCTGGAAGAATCAAAAAGTCTTCTGCCGCTATACTGGGGGCTGTTGCCTTTGCGATCGGCTGTGCATTAGCCTTTCTGGTCAATGTTTCGGCATTCAGCATTTCCCTTGCCATCGTCCTGATGTGTTTGCTCTACAATGGTAAAGCAAAACATCATTTTATCGCTGGTCCTATCGTCATGGGAACCTGTCGTGGACTAAACTTATTATTGGGAATGGCCTTATTACCTGCTTCATTGGAGTACTGGTATATCGCAATTGTTCCTATTATTTATATTGCATCAGTAACAAATATTAGTCGTGGAGAGGTTTACGGGAATAATAAAACCGCTATGTTGGTTTCTATAGGTTTATATGCCATGGTTATTCTAACCTTACTCTATTTTACATTTGTCAGCAGGAATTATTTAGCTATAATTTTCATTCTGTTTTTCACTTTAATGATCGCGCGTCCATTGTTCAAGGCTTTAAAGTCTTTGGACCCCATGGATGTTCGAAAGGCTGTGAAATTCGGTGTATTAGCGCTCATATTGATGAATGCCAGCTGGATTGCCATATCGGGATTTTGGATATTGGCTCTAGCAGTTTGTGCCATTCTCCCAATTTCAATTTTCTTAGCTAAAAAATTTGCCGTAACCTAAACCCAAAGTCACATGGAACGTGTATTAGAACAAAAATTCACTATTGAATATCAATATAATATCTTTTTTACTAAAGGGCTTTTCTCCTTGGGGAATAACCTTTTTAAAGATTTCCTTGCCAAACATAGTAACCCTGGTTTTAAACAAAAGATTCTTTTTGTCATCGATGCAGGATTTATGGATAAACATCCAAATCTTGCTGAACAAATTCATAATTATTTTATGGAGTCTGAGGACTTTATTCTATCCAGTGAACCATTGGTTATTCCTGGTGGTGAAATCTGTAAGAACGATAGCAATTGCTTGGACTCTATCATTCAGGCTGTGGATCAATATGGTATTGACAGACATTCCTACATTGTAGGAATCGGTGGTGGAGCAATATTAGATCTTGTTGGCTATGCTGCTGCGATATCCCACCGCGGAATTAAACATATCCGGATTCCCACTACGGTACTATCACAGAATGATTCGGGCGTTGGGGTTAAGAATTCGGTGAATTATAAAGGGAAAAAGAACTTTTTAGGAACCTTTACACCTGCTAAAGCGGTCTTCAATGACTATGAATTCCTGCAAACGCTGGATGAGCGTTCTTGGATAGCGGGTGTTTCAGAAGCTATAAAAGTAGCTTTAATTAAGGATCTGAGTTTTTATGAATGGATTGAAAACAATGCCGCGATGATTAAAGAGCGAAACTCCGCAGAAATGGAGGATTTAATCTATCGCTGTGCTGATAAGCATCTGGAGCATATCCGTAATGGTGATCCATTTGAATTAGGGTCTTCAAGACCATTGGATTTTGGACATTGGAGTGCACATAAGCTTGAGCAGATGACTGACTTCCAGGTTCTGCACGGTGAGGCGGTATCAATTGGAATTGCCATTGATGTCCTTTACTCCTACTTAATTGGTAATATTTCTGAAAAGGAAGCTATACGAGTAGTTAATCTACTTACCAATTTAGGCCTGCCGATTTATCATCCTATATTGGATTCTGAGGAAGCTAGGTTTATTTTATTATCTGGTTTATTGGACTTCCAAGAACATCTTGGAGGTAAATTAACAGTTGTATTATTGGAAAAATTAGGCAAAGGCAAAGATTATCATCATTTGGATTATGATTTAATTATTCAAGCGATTGATTTCTTAAAGAACTTCTGTCAAAATCAAAATCCTGTTTATGAAGCTAGCTAATTCTCATCTATCTTATTGTAGTAATATTCACCCGGGAGAGTCGTGGAAAGATCATTTCCATGAATTAAAAACAAATCTTCCTAAAATAAAGGCAGCAGTTTCTCCAGATCAAGATTTCGGATTAGGCTTGCGACTATCTGCGCAAGCAGCTAAGGAATTGAATCATCCTGAGGAGATGAAAGAATTCCAAAATTGGCTGTCTGACAATAATATCTACGTTTTTACGATGAATGGATTTCCGTATGGAGACTTTCACCTTAAAGAGGTAAAAGATCAGGTGCATGCGCCGGATTGGACTACCAAAGAACGTTTTGAATATACCAAAGAACTATTTGACATATTGAGCCAACTATTGGATGAAAGGCAGGAAGGTGGAATTTCAACCTCTCCACTGTCCTATCGTTTTTGGCATGAACAAAATAGTGCTGAATGGCAAAGGAAAAGGGATATATGCACTAGGCATATTCTTCAAATCGCAGAGTATCTTTATCAAAAAGAGGTCTCTACGACCCGATATATGCATCTTGATATCGAACCGGAACCAGATGGTATGCTGGAAGATTCCCAAGAATTTATTTCTTGGTACCAGCAAGAATTGATACCTATGGCAATCGGCTTTTTCAAGGAAAAATATAAACTGGATTCGGAACAAGCTACTGCTATCATAAACCGATACATTTGTATCTGTTATGACGTCTGTCATTTTGCCTTAGAATACGAGAATCATCAGGAATGCATGAAACAGTTAAAGGACCTGAATATTAAGATTGGTAAGTTTCAAGTTAGTTCTGCATTGAAAGTTAAACTTTCTGAGCATCCTGATGAGCGTGAGAAACAGAAAGCCAAATTGAAAGAATTTAATGAGCCGATTTATCTACATCAGGTAATTGCCAAGGATAATGAAGGTAATTTAATTAAGTATAAGGATCTTCCGGAGGCATTGAACGATTCCAATGATTTGAATCATGTGGAGTGGAGAAGCCACTTTCATGTTCCGATATTTTTGGAGAGTTATGGAGAGTTGGATTCTACCCAAAAGGATATTTTAGAAGTTATAGAATTACATAAGGCGGAACCAAGAACTAATCACATCGAGGTTGAAACCTATACATGGGGTGTTTTACCTAAATCATTGCAAGCACCGATTGAGGAATCTATTGCGAGGGAACTAAATTGGTTATTGGATAAAATAAGGAGTTAAAATGAAAAGAATTGCTGTAATTGATATTGTTGGGCTTTCAAGTTCTGTTATTGGAGAACATACTCCCTTCATTGAAAAATTCATCAAACAAAATAAATTAAGGAAGATTAAACCGGTATTACCAGCATTAACAACATCTGCACAAACAACATATTTGACAGGTGTTGCACCCAGTGAACATGGGATAGTTGGTAATGGTTGGTATGATCATACAGATTCAGAAATAAAATTCTGGAAACAATCCAATAAGTTGGTGCAAGGGGAGAATATCTGGGTGACTGGTAAGAAAAAGAATGCTGATTTCACCTGTGCACAGATGTTTTGGTGGTACAACATGTACAATGATGCTGATTTTTCTGCGACCCCTAGACCAAATTACCTTGCAGATGGTAGAAAGATGCCCGATTGCTATGCTTATCCAAGTACTCTTCGGGATGAGCTGACAGAAAAATTCGGAAAATTCCCATTGTTCAATTTCTGGGGGCCGAATGCCAATATTACCTCTTCTAATTGGATTGCAGAATCTGCTATGTATGTTGAAGAAAAACATCAGCCAACACTTAATTTAGTCTACCTTCCTCATTTAGATTACTGTCTACAGAAATATGGTCCCACAGGAGAAAATGTTCCTGCAGAATTAAAGCAAATCGACCAACTCGTAGAAAGAATGGTTACTTTCTTTCAGAAACGGGATGTCGAGGTTGTTTTATTATCTGAGTATGGAATTGGTCCAGTAAACCAACCTATTCACATCAACAGAATTCTGAGAAAAGAAGGATTAATTGATATTCGAATTGAAAGAGGACTAGAATTATTGGATGCTGGGGCCTCTGAGGCATTTGCCGTTGCTGATCACCAAATTGCCCATGTTTATACCAAAACTTCAGAAACCAAGGATAAGCTTAAGGCATTGCTAGCCAAAGTTCCAGGAGTTTCGAAAGTATTAGATAAAGAAGGTCAGAAAGCTTACCATATCGACCATGAACGTTCAGGAGATTTGGTATTATTGGCTGATAAAAATGCTTGGTTTACTTATTATTTTTGGGAGGATGATGCCGTAGCACCAGATTATGCAAGAATGGTAGATATCCACAAGAAACCCGGATATGATCCAGTGGAAATGTTTATGACTTCCAAATCTAGAGCGATTGGTAAATTGATTCTGAAGAAGATCGGCTTTGCTGCGGTTCTTGACATTACACCTTTGGATGCAACATTGGTGAAAGGATCACATGGAATCGTAGATGTTGATGAGGAATACTATCCAATCTTGATTGGTAACTTCGATGACCTTGATGAAACCGTGGATCCCACTTCAATTAAACAATTACTATTAAATAAGATTTTTGTCAACCAAAAGGTAGAAGAAATTACTGTTTCTCAATAAATGTAGATGATTTGTTAATAGCTAAACCCTTGATTTCATAAAGATTTCACGAATTAGTTTCGCATCTTTAGGATTGGACAAGGATTAGTTATTATGTCATATCATGAAATAGAAAATTTAGTTGAAGACTCCGTTCATTTAATAGAAAGAACAGAGCTTTCAGCAGCAGAACAACGTAACATCATTTTTAACTTGTATAATTTCCAAAACAGATTTGATACAAGTTATACGGTTTTACGTTGTTTTCCTTTTTTAGAAAAGATTGGTTTCATCAAGAAGCTTCCCATAGATCAACACCCTGATTACAAGAAAAATCCTGATTACTTTAAAAACTTAGAAGATTCCGACTGGATTCTCAGTGATATCAACGACGAGGAGTCCGATGTACTCTTTCAAGAAGATGGATATATTTTCCCTCAATATGGATCACAAACTTGGGAAAGACTATTGGCTACTGGAAAATGGAAAGAAGCACCTGAAAAACCTACTGAAATCCCAGTGCTTGAGTTAGTGGCTCAAATTATTCAACTAGCTAAAGAATATGAAAATATTCCTTTAATGCATAATTTTTATCTAGCTTTTCTCAATGCTTTTTTAGACTATGACATTGGTACTGAGGATGGATTACCCAAAGGTTTTGAAGACTGGTTGAAGGATGAACAATTATTAAAACTTCGGGATTACAACATAAATTTTAATTTATTAAAAGTCAAACAGAAGGATACTGATTTTGAAATCCCTAGACTTTCAAATGAATTATCTAATCTGTCAGATTCCGATGAAAGAGCTAAGGTTAGTTTTTTAATGGATTCTAAAAAATCAATCGAAAAAATATATGCTAGCTATCAAAAAGAAATAAAGGCTGCGATTGAATTACCACAACATATCGACTTGATTTCAACGATGGCAAAGGAGATGATGGATAAAAATTCTTGGACATTTTTGGTGGAAAATATTGAGCAACCGTCAGAAAAATACAGTTGGGTATGGTACAAAGATCTATCAGTAGATAATAGAACTAGCCGTTTCTTCACAGAAATAAGCTTAGATGTGGATTTAAGTTCTATTTATGCAACCCAATATGTACAGCATGGTTTACTTTTAGAGTGGCAGCAAAAGTCGCTTAGCACGAATCTCAATGACGCTCATTTTAAGACCAATCCTTTTGAATTTATTTCCAGTGATGAACTCGATAAGAAACTCAACTTCATAGGCCTATGGGTTCTCCCATTAAAATCTACAAGTAAAAAAATCGCTGCATCAAATCAAGAGTTCTTAAACTATCTCGAAGGATTGGGAACAAGTTATTTCGACAAGATAAATAAAGAGTTTCCAAAGCCTTTCTTTTCTAAGTCCTTCGCTTCATATATCAAAATATTTGAAGCTATGGAACCAATCAATGATTTCTTATTGATCGATGATCTGTACTCCATAAGCTTATTATTTATCTATAACCTGATTCAACAAGGTAAAGAAAAGGAGGCTCTGAAAATTTATGAAACTCTGGAAAGTCGATTAACAGATCGTTTTCGAGATTATATCCCTTGGTATAAGAATGAATTTTTACCATTTATCAAAGCCATTAAATCAGGAAAAAAACCAGCTTTGCCAGGTTTATTTAAAAAGGATTAGAAGGTTGGATTCAACTAATAAATTATAAATCATTATTTTAGGGATATGAAAAAATCAGATTAGCATTAGTTAGCACATAGATTCTAATAGAATAGGCGATTCATTCGTCCAATTCTGTATTGTTAATAATAAAAAATGCTAATATGAAAAATCACTTCAAAAGTCCGTTTAAAGGACAAATAATCCAAAACTATAATACAAATCCCAATATTATTGCCGGCAAGTATTCTTACTATTCAGGCTATTATCATGGTCATTCATTTGATGATTGCGCCAGATATTTATTCCCTGATGAAAGAGCTGTCGACAAACTTATCATTGGTTCCTTTTGTTCGATAGGGAGTGGCGCAAGTTTTATCATGGCGGGAAATCAAGGCCACCGATACGATTGGGTCTCCTCCTTTCCTTTCCATTTTATGCCAGAAGTAGCGAGTTTCAATGGTAGTGAAAATGGCTTTCTATCAGCTGGTGATACCGTCATTGGAAATGATGTCTGGATAGGTACTGAAGCGATGATAATGCCTGGTATAAAGATTGGCGATGGCGCTGTTATTGGCAGCCGCGCCCTCATTACCAAAGATGTTGAACCCTATGCTATTATGGGTGGCAATCCTGCTAAGCAAATCAGAAAACGCTTTTCAGATCAGGAAATTTCCTTATTGTTAGAAATGAAATGGTGGGATTGGGAAGAAGATATATTAAAATCAGCTATGCCAATCCTGAGCTCAGGAAACATTCAAGGACTATTCGATTTTTACAAGAAAACAATCTAAACAAGAGGAGCGAATAATACTCGCTCCTTATGTTTTATGTCCTTTATTTCTAAATTTTTAAAGTCTCTTAATCCTCTTCTATAGATGAATCAATTTCATCTTTGGCACCAGTGATCTCATAATCACCCAAGCCAACAGATAAGCTACTGAACAAGCAGCAAAGATGATAAAGTAGCCTGATTCAATTCCTTCGAAACCAAACACTTTCATGTTTGTCTGCTCTGCATAATCAAAGAGTACTCCAGATATCTTATTGATTAGGAATGACCCAACACCTCCCGCCAAACCACTAATCCCAGTAACTGTTGCAATTGCTTTTTTAGGAAACATATCTCCCACAGCGGAAAAGATATTAGCGGACCATGATTGATGTGCTGCCGCACTTATACCGATCAGAATCACCGGAAACCAATAGGAATACTCCCCTAATGGTTGTGCAAACAGAATCAGCAACGGAAAAAATGCGAAAATCAACATTGCCCGCATTCGACCTGCATATACCTCCATCCCTTTCTTTTCTACAAAATAGGTCGGCAACCATCCTCCAATAATAGATAACATGGTTATCGCATATAATACGAATATCGCCACCTGCCCTTCAATATCTGAGGATTTAATATCATAAACCGAACTTAAATACGCAGGAAACCAGAATAATAAAAACCACCAAACCCCATCGGTCAAGAACTTACCAAAGATCAAAGCCCAAGTTTGTTTGTACTTCAGACATTCCCGAACCGAAACCTTTGTTTTAACTTGAACAGAACCAACCTCATTAACCTCTCCATGATCTACATCCTGCTTTATATAGGCGAGTTCTGCAGCATTCACCTTCGGATTTTCTTCCGGCTTCTTGTACATAAATTGCCAAAAGCCCATCCAAATAAAACCTAATGCTCCAATAATGATAAATGACATTTCCCAACCATATTTAGCAGCAATAACTGGAATAATAAGCGGAGCTAACAAAGCTCCAATAGTCGTACCTGAATTAAATATGGAAGTTGAAAAGGCTCGATCCTTCTTTGGGAAATATTCTACACAGGCTTTCATGGCCGCCGGAAAGTTACCGCCTTCCCCTAGGGCTAATATAATCCGCGCAAAAATAAATACGGTTACAGAGATATTTACAACCTTACTAACATCCTCGATTCCAGCAATCACCTCCTTTGCTCTTCCAAAACTAACCAACCATTCACCTGCTAACACTCCTGAAGTAATCATTCCACAGAAAGCATGCAAAATAGCCCCCACAGACCAGATGGCAATTGCCCATAAATAGCCTTTTTTCGTCCCCAACTTATCGATGAACCGACCAGAAAGCAGCATTGAAATAGCATATACGATGGAGAAGATGGCCGCCACATTTCCATAGTCATTATTGGTCCAATGGAATTCCGGAGCAATAAAATCTTTCCATGTTAGCGAAAGAACCTGTCTATCAAGGTAATTGATGGTTGTAGCAAAAAATATCAATGCACAAATCGTCCACCTATATTTCGTAGGTTTACTCGTATTCATAATTAGTAGATTATGTCGGTAGACCCTAGGTTAAGATCTAATGATTCCCAATTCTAATCCCCTTAGCTCTGCCAGACCGCGAAGTCTTCCAATAGCTGAGTAGCCCGGATTGGTTACTTTGTTGATATCATCAAGCATTTGGTGACCATGATCAGGTCTAAAAGGAATAGCAACCTCTCTAGTTTGATTTTCAGCACTCAAGCCTTTGACGATAGCATACATATCTACATCCCCATCCAGATGGTCTGCTTCATAAAAACTTCCGATAGCATCCCGTTTAACATTTCTTAGATGCGCAAAGTAAACCCTATGCTTAACCCTATCCAGTATTTGTGGAAGATTATTTTTAGGACCAGCTCCCAAGGAACCTGTACAGAAACAGATACCGTTAAACGTTTTCGGTTGTTCCGTAATCAAATAAACCAAATCCTCCTCATTACTGACCACCCTAGGAAGCCCTAAGATCGCATATGGAGGATCATCTGGGTGAATAGTCATCTTAATTCCATTCGCCTCACAGGTATCCGCAATTGCCCCTAAAAAGTAAAGCAGGTTTTGTTTCAATCCTTCTCTGCCAATATTTTTATAGATATCAATACTTTGTTGTAGGGACTCAAGTGAAAGATCAGCTTCACCCGGAATACCCATCAACACGTTGAACTGCAAATCAGTTTTATCCGCTTCGCTCATCCCAGCAAATCTCTCCTGCGCCATTTGTTTTATTTCATCAGAATAATCCTGAGCAGCATCCTCACGTTTCAGGATATAAATATCAAATATCGCAAGGTCGATCCAATCAAAATATAAGGCTTTAGAACCATCTTTCATGATCAGATCCAATTGCGTACGCGTCCAATCCAACACCGGCATGAAATTATAACAAATGGTTTTTATTCCACATGCCGCTAGGTTTTCCAGCGATTTCTTATACCGTTCGATATATTCTCCCGCCTCAGCAGACCTGGTTTTTATCGCCTCGTGAACATGTACGGATTCAACAACAGACCAAGTCAGTCCAGCCTCCTCAATGATTCTTTTCCTCTCTTGAATATCTTCCAGTGGCCATACTTCACCATGTGGAATATGATGCAATGCCGACACGATTCCTGTTGCTCCAGCCTGTTTTACATCCTGCAATGTAACAGGGTCATTTGGACCATACCATCGCCACGTTTGTTCTAAATATTTATTATTTTCCATATTATACGCCACACCAGGAATTAAATCCACCATCTACAAAAATGATTTCTCCAGAGATAAATGCCGAAGCATCACTTAACAAAAACACCAATGTTCCTTCCAATTCTGAAGGATCACCCAATCTTCTATATGGAGTTCCATTAATAAATTTCTGTGCTCTATCAGTGTATGAACCATCCGGGTTAGTCAATAAAGTCCTGTTTTGTTCTGTTAAAAATACGCCCGGTGCAATAGCATTTACGCGAACTTTATCGCCATAACGCAATGCCAATTCTGTCGACATCCACTTCGTAAAACCGTCTATCGCATGCTTGGCAACGGTATATCCAAGAACACGTGTTAAAGGACGAGAAGCCGCCAGGGAAGAAATATTAATAATGGATCCAACTCCTTTTTCAGCAATCAGTTCACCAAATACAAGAGTAGGAATAATAGTTCCATATAAGTTTAACTCAATGGCTTTGATAGTATCTTGAATTTTATTATCAAAGATGTTTTGATCATCAGCAATGGTTGCTCCAGGAATATTCCCTCCAACAGCATTAATAAGCCCATCGATGCTACCGAAATGATCGACAATTTGTTGCTTTGCTCCTTTGACAGATTCTTCATCCATGACATCAACGACAATCCCAATGGCTTCAGTGCCCAAATCAGTGGCCATCTTGATTCTCTCGTTAATTTTCTCCTCATTTCTACCGAGGATACAAATTTTCGCGCCAGCCTCAGCAAGTGCTTTCACAAAAGATTTCCCTAAAATACCGGTCCCGCCGGTAATGACTATAACTTTATCTTTTAGTGAGAATTGATCTAGAATACTCATAGTTTATGGTTGATTAATACTCAATATTAGTGATTTTATAGGGAATTAAAGGCATTAGAATCAGGATTATTACTTAAACGTTTTCGTAAAATCCCCCGAACTATCCATCAAAAACTATTATATTGTTGTTCAGTTTAACCTATGCCACAGATATTAACATTAGGAGAAATACTTTACCGCCTTCAAAGTGCAAATGAACACATCTTTGAAAAAGGCGACAATCGGTTAAAAATATATCCCGGAGGATCAGAGGCCAATGTAGCCGTAGGATTGGGCCAAATGGGCGATAAAGTACAATTCTTTAGCGCTTTCCCCGATAATGCACTGGCGACCGAAATCAAGGAAGCCATGCAAAACCTATCGGTAGATTGCTCCAAGTCACTTACTTCCGGAGACCGCATTGGTAGTTATTTCCTGCTATCCGCGAATGGCTTAAGCAATGGGGAAGTTATTTACGACCGTAAATATTCGAGCTTCAGCATGCTCCAAAAAGAGGAGATTGATTTTGACTTACTTTTCGAAGATGTTGACTGGCTACATTGGTCAGCATTAACACCTGCCCTCTCTCAGGAAATGGCAAACCTGATGGAAGCTATTTTAATTAAAGCTCAAGCTAGAAATATCAGCATTTCTGTTGATCTAAACTTCCGTAGTAAACTCTGGAAATATGGTAAAACAGCATTGGAAATCATGCCTACATTAGTTTCCTATTGCGATGTTATCATGGGAAATATCTGGGCGGCAAACACGATGTTAGGAAGTCCTGTAGAAATAGGTTTGGACAGACAAACAACCAAAGAAATTTACGCCAAGAGCTCAAAGATCTCGGCAACCTATATTTTTAACCATTTCCCAAAAGCCAAACACATAGCCAATACGTTCAGGTTCATGGATCATGCCAAACACAATCTCTTTTACGGCACCTACCATAGTAAAACGGAGGACACAATTTCGGATACCCATGAAACCTACGAAGTAATTGATAGAATTGGTAGCGGAGATGCATTTATGGCGGGTTTGATTCATGCCTTAAAACATGAAATGTCAGCCCAGGAAATTATTAACTTTGCTACAGCAGCAGGGTTTCAAAAACTATTTGTTGAAGGAGATTTTGGAAATGGAAAAGCAATCTAACATGAAAAATCAAGTAATCGATCAGATCCTAAAAAGTCCGGTAATTCCAGTGTTTTATGATGATGATGTGGACACCTGTATCAAGGTATTAAAAAGCTGTTATGCTGGTGGCATCCGTGTATTCGAATTTGTAAACCGAGGACCTTTTGCAGAACAAAACTTCAAAATCTTAAGGAACTACAAAGAGGAACATTTCCCAGACCTTAAACTAGGAATCGGAACCATCATGCATGGCGACGATGCGGACCGTTTCATTGAATTGGGAACCGATTTCCTGGTAAGTCCTATATTCTCAGAATGCGTGGTCGCAACAGCCAGAAAAAATGAAATCCTTTGGATTCCGGGATGTATGACTCCCACTGAAATTGCCGATGCTCAATTCTCAGGTTGTACCTTTATCAAGCTATTCCCAGGTGATACCTTGGGCCCAGGCTTCTTAAAAAGTATAAAACCCATTTTCCCAAAATTAAGATTCATGCCAACTGGTGGTGTAGATTGTTCAGAGGAAAGTATCAGCAAATGGTTTGACGCAGGTGTAAGTGCGGTAGGCTTAGGTTCTAAATTATTCGTGAAAATAAATGGAGAATACCAGTTCGGACTAATATCAGAAAACTGCAGTAAGCTTTTGAGCTGGGCAAAACGCGAAAAACAAGAAGTTAAAGGCTAATTTCAACGAGCTTTTTGTTTTCCAAGATGGCTCGCTCAAATCTTCGGATATTTCTTTTATCGATCAGAACCTCAAGTTCAATCGTCAATAATTCAGCAGACATGGTCTGCTTTTTTATTTTAATATGTTTTGCCAAGGGCTTAATCTCCGAAAGCAATACATCCTTTGCATCCAAATCCGCTCGCTCCATACTCACACTGACCAATCTTACGATATTATGGATCACATATTTATTCAATAATGGACCAGAAACAATAATGGCAAAACAGGCCAATAAAAAGATAGCAGCAATTATATATACTCCGAATCCGATGGCCATACCAATGGCTGCAGACATCCAGATAATGCTGGCTGTGGTCAATCCATTCACATTGACCCCATCTTTAAAGATTACACCCGCACCCAGGAAACCAATTCCTGAAACCACATAGGAAGCTATCCGTGTAGCGTCTTCTGATTCCCCAGCCCCCAGTTTAAAAGAAAGCAATGAAAATAAAGTACTACCCAAACAGATAATAGAAATGGTTTTAAACCCAGCAGATTTATCTTTCCATTCTCGCTCAAATCCGAGAACAAATCCTGCACATAGAGATAATACGGCTTTCAACAAGTCGTTCCAATCCCATTCAAGTTGATTAATAATAAAATCGATAGATGCGATGTCAGTCATAATTAGTTCAACAAATATAAGATGAAAATGTTAATAATGTTTTAATTTTTGGAGTACAAACCATGAATTCCTCCCCTTCGTTAGGATGTCCAATTTAAAAATCAGCACATGAAAAAAGCCCAGCTACTCGTGCTGGGCTTTTTTATATCTCAAGGAATTTACATTCCTAATAAATCTCAGATTAATCTTCTTCTTTCGAAGCTAATAACTGATCGTATTCTTCACGAGAACCAACGATGATGTTACTGTACTGACGTAAACCTGTACCTGAAGGGATTAAGTGTCCAACAATTACGTTTTCTTTCAATCCTAATAAGTTATCACGTTTACCTGCGATAGCAGCTTCGTTCAATACTTTCGTAGTTTCCTGGAAGGATGCAGCCGAAATAAATGATTTCGTACCTAAGGAAGCTCTTGTAATACCTTGTAACAATGGACTTGAAGTCGCAGGAATTGCATCACGCACTTCCACTAATTTCATGTCTTGACGTTTCAAGCTAGAGTTTTCTTCACGTAATTTACGAAGATTTACGATCTGGCCTGGACGCAATGATTTAGAATCACCCGCATCTACAACCACTTTCTTGTCGTAAAGTGAATCGTTTTCTTCCATGAAGTCCCATTTGTTTACAGCTTCTTTCTCTAAGAAACGAGTATCTCCTGGATCTTCGATATTCACTTTTTGCATCATTTGGTGAACGATTGTTTCAAAGTGTTTATCGTTGATTTTTACCCCTTGTAGACGGTAAACCTCTTGAATACCATTTACAATGTACTCTTGAACCGCTGATGGGCCTTTGATTGATAAAATATCACCTGGAGAAATCTGACCATCTGAAAGTGGCATACCCGCTTTGATAAAGTCATTATCCTGTACCAAGATGTGTTTCGAAAGTGGTACTAAGTATTTCTTCACTTGTCCATCACGAGACTCGATCGAAATTTCACGGTTACCACGTTTAACACCACCTAAGGTTACAACACCATCGATTTCAGTTACAACTGCTGGGTTTGAAGGATTACGAGCCTCGAACAACTCAGTTACACGAGGAAGACCACCCGTAATATCTCGGGTCTTACCTGTAGAACGAGGGATCTTAACTAAAATCGCACCTTCTTTTACTTTTTGTCCATCAGATACTGAAACGTGTGCTCCTACTGGAATGTTATATGAACGAATGATTTCGCCTTTGTTATCCAATACTTTGATCGTCGGGTTCTTCGTCTTATCACGAGTCTCGATGATAACTTTCTCTTTGTGTCCAGTTTGCTCATCAGATTCCTCGCGGAAAGTAATACCTTCGATAATCGCATCAAATTCTACCTTACCTGCAAATTCAGAGATAATTACAGCGTTGTATGGATCCCAGTCAACTAACTTAGTTCCTTTATCAACTTTCTCACCTTCTGAAACATATAGGTTAGATCCGTAAGGAATGATTTGTTGGTAAAGAACTTTTCTGTCTTCATTTACCACTTTAATCTCTCCTGAACGACCCAATACTACTTGGTAAGGACCAAATTCACCTTCTTTTTCTACAGTACGAACATTCTCAAATTCGATTTTACCATCGTATTTAGAGATGATCGATGATTCTGCAGCAATGTTCGAAGCCGTACCACCGACGTGGAACGTACGAAGTGTTAACTGCGTACCTGGCTCACCGATTGACTGTGCAGCAATTACACCTACAGCCTCACCTAATTGAACACGTTTTCCTGACGCTAAGTTACGTCCATAACAACATGCACAAACTCCGCGCTTAGACTCACAAGTCAATACTGAACGGATTTCAACCCCTTCAATACCTGCATTCTCGATAGCCTCAGCAACTTCTTCAGTGATATCTTCGTTCGCAGCAACGATCAATTCTTCTGTCTCAGGATGAACAACATCGTTCAATGGAGTACGTCCTAAAATACGGTCGTACAATGGTTCAACGATATCATCATTATCCTTAAGCGCAGTGGTATAGATACCGCGTAAACCGTTACAATCTTGCTCAACAACAATCATATCCTGAGCAACATCATGTAAACGACGAGTTAAGTAACCCGCATCGGCTGTTTTCAAAGCTGTATCGGCAAGACCTTTACGAGCACCGTGGGTAGAGATAAAGTACTCCAATACTGACAAACCTTCTTTGAAGTTTGAAAGAATCGGGTTTTCGATAATCTCACCACCTGAAGTACCAGATTTCTGAGGTTTCGCCATCAAACCACGCATACCGCATAACTGACGGATCTGCTCTTTCGAACCACGAGCTCCTGAATCCAACATCATATATACAGAGTTGAATCCTTGGTTGTCATTCGAAAGGATATCCATAACGTGTGCTGTCAACTTGTTGTTGATACGCGTCCAGATATCGATGATTTGGTTATAACGTTCGTTGTTCGTAATGAAACCCATGTTATAGTTGTTCATTACTTCTTCAACTTCGTTTGTAGCTTGAGTGATCAAATCAGCTTTCGCAGCAGGAATGTTCAAATCTTGTAGGTTGAACGATAGACCTCCTTTGAATGCCGTTTGGAATCCTAATTCTTTCATGTCATCCAAGAATTTCGCTGCACGAGCCATACCCGTGTTCTTCACGATTTCTCCAATAACATTACGAAGGGATTTTTTAGTCAATAACTCATTGATGTATCCTACCTCTTCTGGAACGATTTGGTTGAAGATCACACGACCAACAGTCGTTTCAATGATTTGATCCTTGAATTCTCCTTCTTTAGTCTTAACGCGAGCTTTAACTTTAATGAATGAGTGAAGATCAACTTTCGCTTCGTTCAAGGCAATGATTACCTCTTCAGCTGAATAGAAAGTACTTCCTTCACCTTTCATCACAAGCTTGTCATCAGTCTTACGGCCTTTAGTAATATAGTAAAGACCCAATACCATATCTTGTGATGGTACTGTAACTGGTGAACCGTTTGCAGGGTTAAGAATGTTGTGTGCTGCCAACATCAAGATTTGGGCTTCCAAAATTGCAGCATTACCTAATGGTAAGTGAACTGCCATCTGGTCACCGTCGAAATCGGCGTTGAACGCTGTACACACTAATGGGTGTAATTGAATCGCTTTACCTTCAACTAATGTTGGTTGGAAAGCCTGAATACCCAAACGGTGAAGCGTAGGCGCACGGTTTAGTAATACTGGGTGTCCTTTTAATACATTCTCAAGAATATCCCATACTACTGGATCTTTGCGATCTACAATTTTCTTCGCTGACTTAACGGTCTTTACGATTCCTCTTTCAATCATCTTACGGATGATAAACGGTTTGTAAAGCTCCGCAGCCATATCTTTAGGAAGACCACACTCGTGTAATTTCAAGTGAGGACCAACGACGATTACCGAACGAGCAGAGTAGTCAACACGCTTACCTAATAAGTTCTGACGGAAACGACCTTGCTTACCTTTAAGGATATCCGATAAAGATTTTAAAGCACGGTTACCTTCAGTTTTAACAGCATTCACCTTACGTGAGTTATCAAATAACGAGTCTACTGCTTCTTGAAGCATACGTTTCTCGTTACGTAAGATTACCTCTGGAGCTTTGATCTCGATCAAACGCTTCAAACGGTTGTTACGGATAATAACACGACGGTATAAGTCATTTAAATCTGAAGTCGCAAAACGACCACCATCCAAAGGAACTAAAGGACGTAACTCTGGTGGAATAATAGGAACGATCTTAACAATCATCCATTCAGGACGGTTCTCAATATGATCATTTGCACCACGGAAAGCCTCTACAACGTGAAGACGTTTCAATGCCTCGTTTTTACGTTGTTGTGAAGTTTCATTCGCAGCTTGGTGACGAAGATCGTATGATAACTGGTCTAAGTCTAGACGTTTCAACAAATCTTCCAATGCCTCTGCACCCATCTTAGCGATGAATTTCTGAGGATCATTGTCATCCAAGTATTGGTTTTCCTTAGGAAGAGTATCCAAGATATCTAGATATTCCTCTTCTGTCAAGAAATCCATATATGAAATACCATCTTCTTCTTTGATACCTGCTTGAATAACCACGTATCTTTCGTAGTAGATGATCATATCCAACTTCTTCGTTGGAAGTCCTAATAAGTAACCAATTTTGTTTGGTAGAGAACGGAAGTACCAAATGTGTGCTACTGGAACCACCAAGTTAATGTGTCCCATACGCTCACGACGTACTTTCTTCTCTGTAACTTCAACACCACAACGGTCACAAACGATTCCCTTATAACGGATACGCTTGTACTTACCACAGTGACATTCGTAGTCTTTTACTGGACCGAAAATACGCTCACAGAATAGACCATCACGCTCTGGTTTATAAGTCCGGTAGTTGATAGTTTCTGGTTTAGTAACTTCACCACTTGAACGCTCCAAAATAGTCTCTGGAGATGCTAAGCTGATCGTAATCGATGTAAAGTTACTTTTGATTTTGTTATCTTTTTTGTAAGACATACTTAGTAAAAAGTTAAAGCTGTATGTGAAAGCTTAAGAAGGTTATGCACCTTCTTAAGCTCTATTTGCTTGATTAATCCAATGTGATATCTAAACCTAATCCGCGTAGCTCATGTACCAATACGTTAAACGATTCTGGTACTGATGGCGTTGGTAAGTTATTGCCTTTTACGATTGCCTCGTAAGTTTTAGCACGACCTACAACATCATCCGATTTTACAGTTAAGATCTCTTGTAGGATATTGGAAGCACCGAATGCCTCTAATGCCCAAACCTCCATCTCACCGAAACGCTGACCACCGAATTGTGCCTTACCACCTAATGGTTGTTGTGTAATTAACGAGTATGGTCCAATTGAACGTGCGTGCATCTTATCATCAACCATGTGTCCTAATTTCAACATGTAGATTACTCCAACTGTTGTAGGTTGGTCAAAACGATCACCCGTTAATCCATTGTATAGGTATGTACGACCTGACTTAGGTAAGCCTGCTTTCTCAACCCACTCTTCTACCTGGTCCATTTCTGCACCATCAAAGATTGGAGTGGCGAATTTAACACCTAATTTTTGTCCTGCCCAACCTAATACAGTTTCATAAATCTGTCCAAGGTTCATACGCGATGGTACCCCTAGTGGGTTCAACACGATATCAACTGGAGTTCCGTCTTCTAAGAATGGCATGTCCTCATCACGTACAATACGTGCAACAATACCCTTATTACCGTGACGTCCCGCCATCTTATCTCCTACTTTCAGCTTACGTTTTTTAGCAACATATACTTTTGCCATCTGAACGATTCCTGAAGGAAGCTCATCACCAACAGAGATTGCAAATTTCTCGCGCTTGAATGCACCTAACTCCTCATTAACTTTAATGTTGTAGTTGTGCAATGCAAGTTTGATCATATCATTCTTGTCATCATCTGTAGTCCAGCCTGTAGGATTTACGTTGTTATAGTCAAGATCAGTAAGAATCTTTTGAGTAAATTTAGCACCCTTAGCTACCAATAACTCTTTGTAAACATTGTAAATACCTTGTGAAGTTTTACCATTTACGATCGTGAATAATTTTTCAACTAAACGATCTTTAAGAATCTTGATATTTCTGTCGTGAGCTACTTCTAATTTCTCTAAAGCTTTGCGTTCAACTTCTTTAGACATTTTCTTCGCACGAGAGAATAACTTCGTATCGATAACCACACCTTTGATAGATGGTGGAGTTTTCAAGGAAGCATCCTTCACGTCACCCGCTTTGTCACCAAAGATTGCACGTAATAACTTCTCTTCTGGTGAAGGATCTGACTCTCCTTTTGGTGTAATCTTACCAATTAGGATGTCACCTTCACCAACCTCAGCACCAACACGGATAATACCGTTTTCATCAAGGTCTT
Organism: Sphingobacterium cellulitidis; assembly: GCA_002245855.1. Classification (GTDB taxonomy): domain Bacteria; phylum Bacteroidota; class Bacteroidia; order Sphingobacteriales; family Sphingobacteriaceae; genus Sphingobacterium; species Sphingobacterium cellulitidis. The sequence continues at coordinate 449,089 of NOUX01000001.1, forward strand.
TCGTAGCTTCTTCTGAAACGTTAGGAATATCTGCAGTCAATTCTTCCTCACCACGTTTTGTATCACGAACCTCTAGTTCGAATTCCTCAATATGTAATGAAGTGAATAAATCCTGTGATACAACACGCTCTGAAATTACGATCGCATCCTCAAAGTTGTATCCTTGCCAAGGCATGAACGCTACTTTCAAGTTTCTACCTAATGCTAATTCACCATCTTCAGTTGCATAGCCCTCACATAATACTTGTCCTTTTTCAACACGTTGTCCTTTCGTTACGATTGGCTTCAAGTTGATACAAGTATTCTGGTTGGTTTTCTTGAATTTCGTTAATCTATAAGCTTTCACATCGTCGTCGAATGATACTAAACGATCATTGTCGTTTCTATCGTAACGGATGTGAATTTCTTGTGCATCTACATATTCTACTGTACCATTTCCTTCAGCATTGATCAATGTACGTGAATCTTTCGCTACACGAGCTTCTAATCCTGTACCTACAACCGGTGCTTGCGGACGCAACAATGGAACTGCCTGACGCTGCATGTTCGAACCCATCAATGCACGGTTGGCATCATCATGCTCCAAGAATGGAATCAATGAAGCCGCAATTGATGTAATCTGGTTCGGAGAAACGTCCATATAGTCTAATTTCTCAGGCTCAATAATCGGGAAGTCACCCTCATATCTCGCTTTTACTTTCGCATCTAAGAAATTACCTTTATCATCATATAATGCATTTGCTTGCGCAATTGTCTTATCATCCTCGTCCTCTGCTGATAAATAAACAACTGGTTTATCAACTACAACCTTACCATCTGAAACGATACGGTATGGAGTTTCAATAAATCCTAAGTTATTGATCTTCGCATGAACGGATAATGATGAAATCAAACCAATGTTTGGACCCTCTGGAGTTTCAATAGTACACAAACGACCGTAGTGCGTATAGTGAACGTCACGTACCTCGAAACCAGCACGCTCTCTTGAAAGACCACCTGGACCTAATGCTGATAAACGACGCTTGTGCGTAATCTCAGCCAATGGGTTGGTTTGATCCATAAATTGTGATAACTGATTCGTTCCGAAGAATGAATTGATTACTGATGATAATGTACGAGCATTAATCAAATCAGTAGGTGTAAACACCTCGTTATCACGAATATTCATACGCTCACGGATAGTACGAGCCATACGAGCTAGACCTACTCCGAATTGAGCATATAATTGCTCACCTACCGTACGAACGCGACGGTTAGATAAGTGGTCGATATCATCCACCTCAGCTTTTGAATTGATCAAGTTGATCAAATACTTCACGATAGCGATAATATCTTCACGAGTTAATACTTTCGTGTCAGAAGGAGTATCAAGTTTCAATTTACGGTTGATACGGTATCTACCCACATCTCCTAAATCGTAACGTTTATCCGAGAAGAATAAACGGTCAATGATACCACGTGCAGTTTCCTCATCAGGTGGTTCTGCGTTACGTAATTGACGATAGATATGTTCTACCGCTTCTTTCTCTGAGTTCGAAGTATCTTTTTGTAAAGTGTTATATATAATTGAATAGTCCGCATTGTTCGATTCATCTTCTTTTGTCAAGATGATGGATTTAACACCTGCTTCGATGATCAAGTCAATGTGGTCTTCTTCTAATACGGTTTCACGTTCAAGGATGATCTCGTTACGGTCGATAGATACTACTTCACCTGTATCCTCGTCTACGAAATCCTCTGTCCATTTGTTCAATACCCTAGCCGCTAAACGACGACCAACGTATTTCTTCAATCCAGATTTACTAACTTTTACTTCATCTGCAAGGTCGAAAAGTTCTAAGATTTCCTTATCCGAATCGAAACCGATTGCACGTAACAAGGTAGTAACTGGGAATTTTTTCTTACGATCGATATAAGCATACATCACGTTATTCACGTCTGTAGCAAATTCAATCCAAGAACCTTTAAAAGGAATAACCCTAGCAGAATAAAGTTTAGTACCATTGGTATGTCTACTTTGACCAAAGAACACACCAGGGGAACGGTGTAATTGAGAAACAATAACACGTTCAGCTCCATTGATCACGAATGTACCTTTTGGAGTCATGTACGGAATAGTTCCTAAATACACGTCTTGTACAATGGTTTCGAAATCTTCGTGTTCCTCATCATTACAAGACAACTTCAATTTAGCCTTTAAAGGTACGCTATAAGTCAATCCACGTTCAATACACTCTTGAATATCATAACGCGGTGGATCAATGAAATAATCCAAAAACTCTAGCACAAAGATGTTTCTTGAATCAGAAATAGGGAAGTTTTCTGCGAAAACCTTGTAAAGCCCTTCCTGATGGCGGTTGTCAGAAGTAGTTTCTAATTGAAAAAACTCCTTGAAAGACTCTAATTGCACGTCCAAGAAATCCGGATAATCAATTACCTTCTTACTTGTCGCAAAATTTACTCTTTCTTTTTGAATATTATTGTTTGCCAAGGGAATAAGAATTTAGTTTTAAAAAACTGAGCTAACATCTGCTGATTTAGCCTTCCGATCAAGCATCAGCAGCAGCTTGATCCATACAAATATTTATAAACAGGAATAGACTCTGATAGATTTGGACTATCAGAGTCTAAGTTTTTGGTGCTTTATGCGAGATTACTTAATCTCAACAACAGCTCCAGCTTCTTCTAATTGTTTTTTCAAAGCTTCAGCTTCGTCTTTAGAAACACCAGTTTTTAATTCTTTAGGTGCACCGTCAACTAAGTCTTTTGCTTCTTTCAAACCTAAACCAGCTAAATCTTTAACTAATTTTACGACAGCTAATTTCTGACCACCAGCTTCTTTCAAGATAACATCGAAAGATGTTTTCTCTTCAGCAGCAGCAGCACCATCACCAGCACCTGGAGCAGCAGCAACAGCTACAGCAGCAGCAGCAGGCTCAATACCGTATTCGTCTTTTAAGATATCAGCTAATTCTTTAACTTCTTTTACTGTTAAGTTAACTAACTGTTCAGCAAGTTGTTTTAAATCTGCCATTTTATTTTGAATTTTTGAATGTTCTTTTAAAAAAATTGTTAATTAAAATTTAACGAACGTTTGTTAATGTGAGGGTTCGTTAGCCTCTTTCTTCTAAAGCTTTTACTAAGCCTGAAATTGTATTTCCGCCTGATTGAAGTGCAGAAATAACATTCTTCGCAGGAGATTGAAGTAAAGCAATAACGTCTGCAATAAGTTCTTCCTTAGATTTAAGAGTTACTAATGCATCAAGTTGGTTGTCACCTACGAAAGCAGTCTCTTGAATGTATGCTGCTTTCAATACTGGTTTTTCACCTTCTTTACGTAATTGTTTGATCAATTTCGCGGGAGCATTTCCTGTTTCGGAAAACATTAATGTAGACGCTCCTTTTAATACGCCAAAGATCTCTTCTGAATCTACGCCAGCCTCTAACAACGCTTTCTTAATTAAAGTGTTTTTCACAACTTTAATCTCGATTCCCTGCTCGAAACATTTACGACGAATATTATTCACCTTCTCTACTGTCAGATTAGCAGTATCAGTAATGTAAAAATTACCGTAAGATTTAATCTGTTCTGCTAAAGCTTCAACAATTTCATGTTTAAGTTCTTTTCTCATGATTAAATTCCTGCTACTGATTTAGTTTCAATATGAATACTAGGACTCATAGTTGAAGAAATGTGAATACTCTTGAAGTACGTTCCTTTTGCTGCAGATGGTTTCAAACGTGAAATTGTTTGTAACACTTCTAATGCGTTATCATAGATTTTATCTGCGTCGAAAGACACTTTACCAACTGAAGTGTGGATGATACCTGTTTTGTCAACTTTGAAGTCGATCTTACCAGCTTTTACCTCAGTAACAGCTTTGCCTACTTCCGTAGTTACTGTTCCTGTTTTAGGGTTAGGCATTAAGTTTCTTGGACCTAAAATACGACCCAATTTACCTACTTTCGCCATAACACTAGGCATTGTGATGATAATGTCAACGTCAGTCCAACCACCTTCGATTTTGCTGATATAGTCATCAAGACCTACGTAGTCTGCTCCTGCCGCCTTAGCTTCTTCCTCCTTGTCAGGAGTACACAAAACTAATACACGTACCGTCTTACCAGTACCGTGTGGCAATGTTGCAATACCACGAACCATTTGATTTGCTTTACGAGGATCTACGCCCAAACGAACGTCGATATCCACAGAAGCATCAAATTTGGTGTTGGTGATCTCTTTAACTAAAGCTGACGCTTCCTTTAAAGAGTATGCCTTACCAGCTTCAATTTTGGATAGTGCCGCTTTTTGATTTTTTGTTAATCTAGCCACTGTCTTAAACTGATTTCGTTAATTAATTTTTCCAAGGAGCATCACCAGATACAGTGATACCCATACTACGCGCTGTACCAGCAACCATTCTCATAGCTGATTCTACAGTAAATGCATTCAAATCTGGCATCTTATCTTCCGCAATCGTTTTTACTTGATCCCATGTAATGGAAGCAACTTTCTTACGGTTAGGCTCTCCCGATCCGCTCTTAAGCTTAGCCGCATCCTTTAATTGAACAGCTACCGGTGGAGTTTTAATGATAAAATCAAAAGATTTGTCGGCATATACAGTGATCACAACAGGTAATACTTGACCTGGTTTGTCTTGCGTACGAGCGTTAAATTGCTTACAGAAATCCATAATGTTCACACCTTTAGCACCTAATGCAGGTCCTACCGGTGGAGATGGATTCGCAGCTCCGCCCTTCACTTGTAATTTTACTAACGCACTGACTTCTTTTGCCATTTTTTCTGTGATTTAATTTGTTAAATGTTTGTTAGTAAGTTGGAAGCAATAACGTAACATTTAATTTTCGATAGCCACAAAACATAGTTTTGCAACCAAACGAGGTGCAAAGATAACTAAATATCTGATAATAAAAAAGTATTTTTTATTTTTTTATTTACCTAGTAATAAGCGAACTTGGTCCCCCCAAGCCCCTATCATTAAGTCCGGAATCTTATCCCCATTCACATCCCCTACATCAATCCCCCAAGACCGCTCTACCGTAACCTTCGGAATAACCTCCTCCGTCGCAAAACTGAATTTCCCAGAACCATCATTCCGCAAAGCCTGAACCTGCATCGCCTCAAATGGCGGAATCTTTAATGCACTTAAAATTATATCCAGATCCCCGTCCCGATCAAAATCAATCACATTACACGCGTAAGTCGAAAATGAATAGGCCGGAATACGGGAGTCCGTCTCGTCTACAAATTTCCCATCCCCTTTGTTCATAAATAATCTCCCGGTAGGGTTCCGCTCCTTCTGTCCCCCATTACTCGTCAGGTTCGCAAAAAAGATATCCTCTTTGCCATCTCCATCCGCATCAAATACAATCACCTCTCGACTATGCAAGGGCTCCGAAGTCTGTAATGCACCTTCCTTCTCCGTAAAATTTCCCTTTCCATCATTGAAGTATAAGCGACTTGGTGGTGTTTCAGTTCCTAAGACCATATCCAGATCCCCATCTCCATCGGCATCAAATAATTTCACCGACTGAACTTCATCATGATTGTCCGGAACACTACCTTCTGGCGAATTCTTTAAATACCCAGGTTTATCCGGATCATTCAACCAAACAAAGGTGCGAGCTCCCTCTCCTGTATTCCCAATGACAATATCGGGAAGACCATCCCCATTCACATCGCCTATATCTAAACCATTCCCTTCGCTCTTTCCGAGTAAGCGGTCCGATACATTTCGAAATGTACCATCTCCGTTGCCCAGGTAATATTCATGGGTCTTATTATCTTCAGCAACAAATACCACATCCGCAAAGCCGTCATTATCCATGTCTGCAACCCGAACATGTTCGGTGTCATTGTTTTCATTGGCAAAAACATCCTTCTTCCAGCTGTAATTCCCATTCCCATCATTGATATATAACCTGTTGGGCTGATTTTCTAAAGCAAGGACAATATCCAAAGAACCATCTCCATTGACATCAACCAATGCCACATCCAAGGCATGTGTTTTTGGATCTAGGGGCAAACTACTCTCTGTAATATCTGAAAAATAAGCTGTCTCATTATCTTGAGCAAATGCGATATGACCAATGTTCAGGAGACAAAATATCCCTACATAGCCCAAATAATTGGGTTTTATTCTTGTAAGTTCCATAAGCTTGAATTTTTAGTTTAAACAGAAAAGGAATTCACTATTCCCTAAATATCAACAATTTAAATGACATTTTGTTTATCTTTCCTATTTCAACCCTTCATATAAGGCTTTGCTCAAGGTCAGATTCGCATCATCGCCTTTAAATTCCCAATACATCGCACCCAATATTCCCTGGGATTTGATATAGGCAGCTTTTTCACGAATGGATTTCTCATTTTCAAAAGTCAACACTAGTGTTCCTGTGCTATCCACCAAATAGGGGACCTTGGATTGATCATCCCATTTCTCCTCAAACTGAGTCAGCTTAGGCACATCCTTGAACAATACGAAATCACTAACTTGTTTCTTATCTCCTCTTCCATAAAATGGAATTCCCATCACCAACTTTTTCTTAGGTACTCCTGCATCCATATGTGCTTGCAATGCCCCCACAAGGGTAATCCTTCCAGCCAACTCGGAATCATAAAGACTATTATGTTGCAATGGAGGTTTCGAAACATCATACATCATGATATTCACAAAATCTATATCCTTATCGATCGCCTTAAAGTCAATAAACCTTCCATCTGCAATGGTAGCAAGGGTCAATAGTTTCTTTTTCCCTATCGCCTTCCGAATGTCATTCATCAGCAAGGTAAAGTTCTTGGTATCATCTGGAGAAGATGAAATTCCAGCTTCATTGCTGGTTGGGTATTCCCAATCTATATCAATCCCATCCAGGTTAAACTCCTTCACAATTTTTTGGCAATCACGCGCAAAGCCCAATCGATTATTGGCATCTGCTGCCATTTCGCTAAATCTACCCGAAGTCCATCCTCCAATAGATAAAAGTATTTTCAAATCTGGACTTTGTTTCTTCAATGCAACTACTTCTTTCAAACGCTCAGGGTTATCCACAATTACTCCATCAAAAGTTTTGTTAACATGTCCAAAAGCATAATTGATATGACTAATCAGGCTCGGATCCGGAAGGGGTCCTTTCCCTGAAGTGACATAGGCAATAATAACAGGTTTCTTATTTTTTGCAAACAGGCTAATTGGAACTGCAAGCAATAAAATCAAACCCAGGAACAAAAGCTGATTAATGTGATTTCTTTTCATATTATTATTAGAGTTTAAGTTTAATACCTATACGGTTCAATAGGATTCCAAACCAGAGCATGAGATATGCCCAGACCAAAGAACCTAGTACCGCCAACCACATATGGTCCATCTGTTTATAGAAAAACAATGGAATTCCCAAGCCCCAAACTAGAAAATAGATGAGATCAGGTGCCAAGTAGGTGGTCAATGAATTCTGTCCTGCAGATTCAAAAAGCTTGCTGAATTTTGTATTCCCTCGTACATCAATCAGATAATATATCAGGACAAATAGTATAATGCTGATTCCATTACACAAGAGCCCCCAAGAAGGGGTAGCTAGAATTTTGGAAACTATAAACCACTGATGGAAGATCAATCCCAATATCAAACTGACCAATCCATATAAGGTTAAATAAATAGCCAATTTCCTCCAATCCGCTGAATACTTTTTAACAATGAGGGTTGCTGCCAATCCTGAAAGCACAATCATCGGTACATTGCCATGCAGTACCACATCAAAGAATTCTTGGAAAGGAATAATATTCGGTATCCATCCATTCAGGGAGGAAACATTCAGCAATAAAAAGAATATTATGGCCAAAAAGGCTGCCCATAGTTTGTCCTTTAGGAGGAGGTAAACTGATCCGGCAACCAAGTATCCCCAGCCGATTTGTCCTAAGATACCCCACCAGCTTTTTTCAAACCAACCCACTGATTCTGCAGTACCGGACCTAAACAAATAGGCCAAAATGACCAAGCCAATGATTCCAATCCATTTGAGGCTGATAAATAAATTACGATGTTTATCCTTGGGGTAATTATTCCAGATGAGAAATATACAGACATAGACCAAGCCCAACCAAAGTAATTTATTCATCCCTGTCAACTCCGGATTTAAGCTGGCAGAATTCACCACCAAAAGCCCGATTATGATCAAGCTAATGGACCTACTAATGATATGAAACCAGATTTGCCAGGTTGGCTCGCCTATTTTGCGTCTCGCAGCTACCGCGTATGGAATTGCCATTCCAACCATAAACAGGAATCCCGGAAAAACCCAATCCGCCAACCCCATTCCATCCACTTGTGCTTCGGTATGCAACATCCACTTTGGAACACCAGGCATATAGAGGTCATTCACGAACAACATCAGAAACAAGGTCAAGCCTCGCATGATATCAATTGCGCGAACACGAATTTTCTTTGGAGCCGTTAAATTAGGCAAGTTGGTTTCAGGATGTAACATCATTAATTCAGGTGATTCAATTGCTAAATATACAAATTATCAGCATAGAATGAGAGCCATTGGGAGGCGCTGAATGTTTCCCAGGACAATAGGGTTAAAAATTTATGAAAAGCAAAAAGCCTTATCCAGATGGATAAGGCTTTTGTTATCTTTATTTATATTGTCAGTATTTAAATACTAACTCCTAAATATCTTTTACTCTTTTTCAACTTGCATGTAGTTCAATTCAAGAGGAGTTTTACGACCGAATACTTTTACCATTACGGTTAATTTTTTCTTGTCTTCATGAACCTCTTCAATTTCACCAGTAAATCCGTTGAAAGGACCGTCATTTACTTTCACGGTTTCACCTACGTAATAAGGTACGCTGATGGATTCACCTTGTTCTGCCATTTCATCAACCTTACCTAAGATACGGTTAACTTCAGCTGGACGTAAAGGGATTGCATTACCTGCTTTATCGCCTAAAAATCCGATAACGCTATTTACGTTTTTGATTGCGTGTTCGATCTCACCGTCTAATGCCGCTTCGATCAAAACATATCCAGGGTAGTAGTTACGTTCTTTGGCAACTTTCTTGCCATCGCGCATTTGGTAGTATTTCTCCATCGGGATTAACACTTGTGTTACCAAATGTTGAATGCCTAAGCGGTTAATTTCAGCTTCCAGGTATTGTTTTACCTTTTTCTCTTTTCCGCTCACAGCACGCACAACGTACCACTTTAAACTTTGATCTGCCATAATACTGTTTGGATTAGAAAATTAAGACGCTGTATTGTACAGCAGTTCCATTACATTGCTTGATGCTTTATCCATTATGAAAATTACCAATGCAATAATAACAGATGCAACAAGTACAATAACCGCATGACTTTGCAGTTGAGCCCAAGTAGGCCAAGTCACTTTCTCGGTAACCTCTGTATAAGAGTCCTTAATAAAATCAAGTACTTTTGCCATTTTTTAAGTTTCTATTTTTATTAGCACGGGCACCAGGATTCGAACCCAGATCAAAGGTTTTGGAGACCTCTATTCTACCATTGAACTATGCCCGTGTAGATTTTTTTGATGTTGCAAATATAGGCTTTAGACCCCATTGCAGCAAATATTATTTCAATTTATTTCCGATTTTCGAAAGATTTTTTTTGTGGTAAAACCCTTGCTGTGATTCTACCAATTCGATTCCCTGAGCATCAGGAAACAGAAAGATTTAAACCTCAGAAAATCAGAAAATTATTCATGCTACCAATTCCGCATGAATTTTTTGCAGGCTATATAACCGAACAAAAAACTGATAATCTTTGAAAAAATAAGCTAATTAGCATGAGCCAATTAGCTTATTTCTTATGTAGATAATCTCTAAAGATTATTTTACGATTTCAGTTACCTGACCAGCACCTACTGTACGACCACCCTCACGGATAGCGAAACGTAGACCTTTTTCCATTGCGATAGCGTTGATCAATTTAACACTGATAGTTACGTTATCACCTGGCATAACCATTTCAGTACCTTCTTCTAGAGTGATTTCTCCAGTCACGTCAGTTGTACGGAAATAGAACTGAGGACGGTATTTGTTAAAGAACGGAGTGTGACGACCACCTTCTGCTTTTGACAATACGTAAACCTCTGCTTTGAAGTCTGTGTGAGGAGTTACTGAACCTGGTTTACAGATAACCATACCACGACGGATATCAGTTTTCTCAATACCACGTAACAATAAACCTACGTTATCACCTGCTTCACCGTAATCTAAGATCTTACGGAACATCTCAACACCTGTTACTGTAGATTTCAAGTTCTCAGCACCCATACCTAAGATCTCAACTGGATCACCAGAGTTGATTACACCTCTTTCGATACGACCTGTAGCAACTGTACCACGACCAGTGATTGAGAATACGTCCTCGATAGGCATCAAGAAAGGAAGATCTGTCAAACGTGGAGGAATTGGAATGTAGTTATCTACCGCGTCCATTAATTCCATGATTGAATCAACCCACTGAGTCTCACCGTTCAAAGCTCCTAATGCAGAACCTTTGATTACAGGAACGTCATCACCTGGGAATTCGTAGAATGATAATAATTCACGAACTTCCATTTCAACTAAGTCTAATAACTCAGAGTCATCAACTAAGTCTACTTTGTTCAAGAAAACTACTAACGCAGGAACACCTACCTGACGAGCTAATAGGATGTGCTCGCGAGTTTGAGGCATAGGACCATCTGTAGCAGCAACTACGATGATAGCTCCATCCATCTGTGCAGCACCCGTTACCATGTTCTTAACGTAATCGGCGTGACCTGGACAGTCAACGTGTGCATAGTGACGGTTAGCTGTTTGGTATTCTACGTGTGAAGTGTTAATTGTGATACCACGCTCTTTCTCTTCAGGAGCAGAGTCAATTGAATCAAATGAACGAGCCTCTGAAAAACCTTTATCAGCTAAAACTTTAGTGATAGCAGCTGTTGTAGTTGTTTTACCGTGGTCAACGTGACCGATAGTACCAATGTTTAAGTGCGGTTTACTACGGTCAAATTTCTCTTTTGCCATGTTTATGCGAATTAGTAATTATAAAATATTTCTTTTAATTAATCTTACAAAGTTACAAAACTTATGTATTCGAGCCAAAGATGGGATTTGAACCCACGACCTCTTCCTTACCAAGGAAGTGCTCTACCCCTGAGCTACTTCGGCTTACAAAAAGCTTATTTACAGATATAAGCCTCTACCCTTTTTAAAAATAAATGTTTAAGAAGACAGAGACTTAGATTTGTTTTATAAATTGAGCGGAAGACGAGGTTCGAACTCGCGACCTATAGCTTGGAAGGCTATCGCTCTACCAACTGAGCTACTTCCGCTTAAGAGTTTGTCACTCAGGAACCCCGAAAGGATAAGGACAAACTTTTTTGGTGGAGGGAGAAGGATTCGAACCTTCGAAGCCGAAGCAACGGATTTACAGTCCGTCCCATTTGACCGCTCTGGAACCCCTCCAGACCTACAACTTGCGTTGTTTTGAGCCTCCTATCGGAATCGAACCAATGACCTACTGATTACAAGTCAGTTGCTCTACCAGCTGAGCTAAGGAGGCATATTTAATTTAATAAAACTTTCTGTTTTAAAGAACGTCTATCCTTGGATAGCGAGTGCAAAAATCTAATATTAATCTGATATTCGCAAGTTTTATTTTTATTTTTTTTTCTACTTAAAGAACAACATCATTTCAGTACCTATTCTCCCGATTTGATGTTGCAAAGATAGCTAACCGCTGAACATATCAAAAATATTTGGTCATTTTTTTTGCTCCTGAAAACCATATCATTGATATGCAAGTAAATAATTTTCATATCCCATTCAATTCAATACCCTATATTTGTCCCTTTAACTGCATTTGATTTGAAAAAATATACTATACTCTGCGCCATTTTAACTTCCATTACCTGCTTTCCTTCCCAAAGTAATGCCCAAGAAAAGAATGGCATCGTCCAAAAATTCATCCAAAAGTTCGTCTCCTCCAAGAAAGATTCTTCCCGTTCCGGAAGTTTCGTCGTACTCCCAGCAATAGGATATGCCCAGGAAACAGGTTTCGAATATGGCATCGCAGGGACCTATAACTTCTATATTGATAAAGAAAATCTTGATAGCAGAACCTCCAATGTAACACTCATTGGAACGCTTACCACCAAAAAACAAAAAAATATCAAGTTAACTTCCGACATCTGGACCAAAAACAATGATTACCATATCCTCAGTGAAATGCGATTCAGAGATTGGCCCTTTAACTTCTACGGAATTGGAAATGACACCTGGAAATCCGATGAAGATTACCTCGATCAAAAACTTTACCGCATCAAATTAGATGGTGAAAAAAGATTCGCCCCTAACTTTTATGCCGGATTGAACTTGAATTTCGAGAATTTTCAATTTAATGACATGGAAGCCGGTGGCGTCTTTGAATCCCCGGAAGTATATGGTAAAGAAGGTGGACAATATTTGGCTATCGGGGTTTCTGCCTTATATGACACCCGAAATAATACCACTTACACTACCAAAGGGTTTTACTCCCGTGCAAAATATAGCGTAGCTCCCAATTTATTTGGAAAAGACAACTTTATTGGAAATCAGGTAGAATTAGATCTTCGCGGCTTTTACCCGATTACAAAACAATTGACAGTTGCTGCTCAGGGTTTATATCGTGGTACCTACGGGAAGAATGTTCCGTTTTACGTTATGCGTGACTTGGGTGGTGATATGACCATGCGTGGCTATTACCTTGGTCGATATAAGGATAAAAATTATCTGACGGCTCAAGCAGAATTAAGATATAGATTCCACCCAAGAATTGGGATCAATGGATTTCTGGGAACAGGGAGTACCTTCTCCAAACAACATGACTTGCGCTTGGTACCATCCTTTGGTGCTGGACTCAGATATTTCTTCAGTTTGGAACATAATAGTAGCATCCGCTTTGATTACGCCTATGGCGAGCAAAGACCCGGCGAAAAAAGACAATCTGGATTCTACCTAAGTATTAGTGAAGCTTTTTAATTTTTCCTAATTCAGGTACCTCAATAAAAAGTCTTCTTTACGTTGGCCTTCTCTTTTCAAGATGATCCCAAAATGAAATAAATTGATGGAAACTGTAACCTCCTTATTGGAGATTAGGGTTTTCCATTTCTTGATTTGCTTATATGGCTCATGGATAATCAGAATCTTTCCAGAATCAATAAGAAATATTAACTCCTCCTCATCTTGGATAGTTTTTACCCAATAGGCTTCGGAATCGTTTTCCTTTAAATCATCAGTCAATTTTTCAATTTCCCAGAAACTCAGGATATTCTTTAGTTTGGAATAATACTTAACCTTAAATCCCTCTGGGAATTTCACGAAATTTTTGCTTTTAAAGGTAGGATTATAGATCACTTTTTCGGCCAACGCATACACAAATGGAGAATGTGTGCCATGACGACTATTGGAAATCAAAAAATGATAGATATAATTGAAAAGATACCGCATTGCGGCACAAAAATACAAATTGCTTCAGAATTGTAGGGTAAAAGTACTTCCTTCACCCTCCTTACTGTCTACAGAAATGTTTCCACCATGCATCAACATGATTTGTTTACTCAAGGTCAGACCCACTCCTGTACCGGTTTTCTTGGTGGTAAAGAATGGCGTAAAGATCTGCTCCTGAATCTCTGGAGACATACCCCCACCATTGTCCTGAATCTTCAATTGGATAATATCCCGCGTCTCGATAGCAGACAAACTAATATAGGGCTCTTCGACTTCCTTGACAGCCTCAATTGCATTCAACAATAGGTTTATGATAACCTGCTCCAATAAGTTCAAATCCGCTCTCAAAATCATCCGCGTATTCTTAATGATAATATCAACATCGATATTTTTCTGAATCAAGGTTGGCTCCAATAATTGATAGATATTCTCGAAAAGCTGAATCACTAAAATCTCTGAAAATTGTGGTTGATCGACTTTATTGATCAAACGATAACTCTTGGCAAACTGCAATAAGCCTTCACTCCTACGTTTGATGGTGAAAATACCAAGTTTGAGATCATCAATTTCTTGTTCACCTTCCCAATGTTCCAAACGATCATGTAAGGTTTCAGCCAATGAGCTAATGGGCCCAATAGAGTTCATGATTTCATGGGTCAGAACCCGAAGTAGTTTATGCCATGCCCTGGTTTCAGTCTCGTCAATGGCCTCATTGATATTTTGGTAAACGATAATTCTGAAGGATCCATCCTGGGTTTCAAAGCCTGAACTTTGCATGAGCAACTTAATCTTTCCTTTGCTGGAATGGGCAGTTTCCATTTGATGCTTGCCAACTTTCAACTGCATGGTTTTTTGATAGAGCTCAGGATGACGCTTTTCCATGCCGGAGATATTCCCCAAGTGCGGTACCTGAAAAAGATCCTTAAAGGCATCATTTAACCAGATTACCTTGCCTGAATCCGCATCATAAAAGATGATGGCCGTATCCAACATATTGATCACTTTATTCAGATACTGATGTTGAAGCGCTTGATCAATACTGATATTCTTATAAACATCGTTGATCTGGTTAAAAGCCGAATACAGTTTTCCTTCAGCAGTTTTTTCACTTTTGACAACAAATCTTCTTGTAAAATCGCGGTATTTGACGGCTTCTGAAAACTCGACCATCTGCTTCAAGAGGAAGCGATGTCTTGAAAACAGGCGGTAAGAAAAGATGAGGAGAAATAAAAAGCCAAGACCTGCATATAGATAGAATCCTTTAAAAATTAAAAATGCGATCCCTATAGCCAAGACTATAAGCAACAGCATCTTAAAAAAATCTGTTATGGCAAGCCTGTTCATTGATTACAGGTTATATTTTTCCAATCTACGGTAAAGTGCTGCACGAGTAAGCCCCAGTTCCTTGGCTGCTTTACTGATATTCCCATTAAACCGATCTATTGCTGATTTGATGGCCTTACGTTCCATCTCTTCCAGGTTATGCGAGGAGAAGTCATTTAGAATGGGCTTTTCTTCAATCTGCTGCTCAATTGGAGAAAATAAGATATCCTCTGCACGAATACTCGCCTGATCAGACATAATTACAGCTCTCTCAATGCTATATTGTAGTTCCCTGACATTGCCCGGAAAATGGTATGCTTTTAATTTGGTTAAGGCATCGGATTCAAATCCACTTACATTTTTATGGTATTTCCCATTATAGAATTTTAGGAAATGCTCTGCCAATAGGGGGATATCGCCTACTCTTTCTCGCAATGGCGGTACCTGAATCTCTAAGGTATTGATTCTGTAGATTAAATCTTTTCTAAATCGATTTTCATCAGCAAGTACCTTCAAAGGAACATTCGTAGCGGAAATCAATCGGATATCAACTGGTATGGGCTGACTTGATCCCAATGGAACTACTGCTCTATTTTGTAGAACACTCAACAATTTCGCTTGCTGTTGCAAACTTATATTTCCAATTTCATCCAAAAAAAGAGTTCCGGCATCAGCATGTTCGAAACGTCCTTTTCGATCCTCACGCGCATCCGTAAATGCACCTTTCTTATATCCAAAAAGCTCACTTTCAAACAAGGTTTCAGTCAATGATCCCACATCCACCTTAACAAAAGCCTCTTTCGCCCGTAATGAACGTTGATGAATAGCATTGGCAATCAAATCTTTCCCGGTTCCATTTTCACCTAAGATCAGAATATTCGCCTCTGTCGGTGAAACCTTATCCAGCTTGTATTGTAAATCCTCCATGATAGCAGAATTTCCAATAATACCATGCTGATCTCGAGGATTAATGACAACCTTATCCTTTTGGCTAGGCCTACTTTCTTCGTAAATGGTATTTAAGGTATTTAATAATTGTTCGTTTTGCCATGGCTTAACGATAAAATCAGAAGCGCCTTGTTTTAGGGATTTAACAGCCAAATCCACTGCCCCATAAGCTGTAATCATCACGACATTAACCTTCGGAAAATGGGTCTTGATTTTCGACAACCAAAACAAACCCTCGTTCCCGGTATTAATCGCACTCTTATAGTTCATGTCGAGCATAACGATATCCACTGGATTCTTTTCCAGGATATTCATTAACCGCTCTGGATTATGTTCTACTAATACTTCTTTAACGTTTGGTCTTAATAGGATTCGTGTGGCAGTTAATAAATCTTGGTCGTCATCGACAACTAAAATGGTCGCTTTCTTCATCGCAAGCTAAGTTAACTATAAATTTAATGAACCTGCATAATAATCATTCACATATTTTTGCATCAACCATTCGTACTGTTTGATAATTAATTGACTGCGGGTGGCATCTAATTTATTCTTAGCAGTTAAATAAATTACGGAGTTGCTATTGCCAGCTTCAAAATGAACCGTTGCGATTCTAAAGGATTCAGCGTAACTAACTTCCTGATCCCGCAAATTCAACACATTCTTTTGGGTTGTGTTCAAATTAAATACCGCTTGTGCCGTCTGCATCCTTAACTCGTTTCTCAAAATATCCCGGTTCAGGTTAGCATCACTTAAAGATACTTGTGCTAATCTAACCTGGGTTCTATTCTTGAATTGATTGAATATCGGTATGGATAAAGACAATCCAACGCCCTTGCTTAAGTTATTCTTGATCTGATTGAAAACGGCCCCACCTTCACGACTATAATTGGAACTCATTCCACCACTTAAGGATAAGCTAGGCCAGTAATTAGACTTGGCAACCTTAATTCCTTCTTCCATTTCCTTGATTCGCCAATCCATAGCTTTGTATTGAGGCAAGGCATTTAAGGATTGTTGAAATAACTCTTCCGAACTTTTCACCTGTATTTCGGCAGGGATATCTATGGATTCTAATTCAGTAAGGCTATTGACATCAATATTCATTAAGCCTGCAAGCGTTACCCGAGCATCATTTAAGGTTTGCTTTGTTAATTCTACAGTATTCAGGTCACTACTGTATTGTCCTTTGATATCATAAAGATCCCCAGGATTGGTAGCACCTTCCTTATTCAGGATTTCATTTCGATGGAGTTGCTCTTTGGTAACTGCTAATTGACCTTCGGTTTGCACCAGCATATCCTGAGCCGTCAATACTTTTACATAAGCTTCAATTACATCCAGCTTCAAATCATTTACAAATCCTTCGTACTCCAATTTTCCAGCATCCAAGGCATTGGAACGCATCCGAATATTATGAATAATCGCAAATCCGTTAAAAATCGGGACGTTTAAGCTCAGGGACTGTCTCCCTGAGCTATTGTTTTTATCTATGTATTGATTGGTAGTCGGGTCGATAGTCCTTCCTTGGGATATATCATGGCCAACACTGGCATTCAAGGAAGGCAAGCGATCATATTTCGCTTGTTTATGTTGTAGATCAGCACGATCCACAATAAGTTCATTTCTTTTCAGGCTTGGGTTATTTTGAATTGCTTGCTGAATGCAATCGGCCAAGGACAGGGAGCCACCCTGTCCTTTTGCCGTGCTAACTAAACAACAAACAAATATGATTACGTAATAGTAATTTCTTTTCATCTAAATTTCATTTCCCACTCCATTCCATAGGCTGTGCCAAATAATTAACACGCTGATTTTCAAAATATTAATATTTATAGTCCAGTTAACCTGTTCGGCTTCGAACAGGAAAGTGTTCGCTTATGAACACTCAAAATAAGTTCGGATTGAATTTTTACGCTGTAGTCGTATTCAGGCTAAATACAATTCTTATTCAAAGCAAAATTTACCTATCTCCACAGGTTTATCGGACCTTCCTCGGACCTTCTTCGCAAAAATTCGAACAAGATCCGAAGAAGGTCCGGAGAAAGTCCCTAGAAAATCCGGTAAAACATCTAATTATTCCCATATTTTTCCCCTATTTTTTTCGAATTCAGCCATAAAGCTTATATCCCAAAAATTTATTTGGAAATTCTTGTTTTCGGGCTTGTCCATTTATTATTATATGTCCTTTTAATAATCTGTAAATAGATTGTTCAGCATCGCACAATTACTGTTCGCTTTCGAACAGTAATTAAAGGGTAAAATTATTTAATCAATTGATTTTCATTGTTTTAAAACTTTGGCACAACCTTGTCTATGCATTTATCAAATTTGAATATAGAATTACATGGACAGACCGATTAAACAGAATAAGTGGAATACCAAAAGAATATTGACTATTGCCGGAATTGCGGGTATTGTCGCTCTGATTGGAGCTAGTTACTATTACACCAGTGGAAATAGTAAACTGAATGTAGACGCTGAGCGTATTTCCATTTTCGAGGTAAAAGAAGATACATTTCAAGAATTTATTCCGATCAACGGTTCGGTATTACCGATCAGCAGCATTTACCTGGATGCTTCTGTAGGAGGTCGGGTTGAAGAAAAATATGTGGAAGATGGTGCTCATCTTCATAAAGGGGATCCGATTATGCGTCTTTCCAATACAGATATGGAGTTAAGTCTGGTACAGAATGAAACTCAGGTATTGAACCTATTAACACAGGCACAAATTGCACAGACCAATGCACAACAAGCGTCCATCTCCAATAAAAACCAGATGGCGGATGTTGAACAAGCTTATAAAGAATCGAAACGTGTTTACGAATTGAATAAAAAACTATTGGCAGAGAAAGCTATTGGATCGCAGGAATATCAGAAATCGCTGAACGAGTATAATTACCAAAAAGAGCGTGTGGAATTGACCAAGCAGATCTTGAAACAGGATGAAATTTCAAATAACCAGAAGTTGAACCAAGACCGTAAAACCTATCAAAGTACGCAGCAAGCATTGGATCTGATGCGTAAAAAGGTGGGCGATCTAATCCTTCGTGCTCCGGTTGATGGGCAATTGACCTCCTTTGATGCGGAAGTCGGACAAAATAAAAACCCTGGGGAACGTTTGGGACAGATTGATGTACTGACCGGATTCAAGGTAAGAGCTGAAATTGATGAACACTATATCAACCGCATCTTTCCCGATCTAAAAGGACAATTTTCTATTGGAAATAAAACCTATGAATTGAGAATCAAAAAGGTTTACACCCAAGTGAAAGACGGAAGGTTCCAAGTAGACATGGAGTTTGTTGGAGAAAGACCAGAAGGCATCCGTCGAGGACAAACCTTAACCATTCGTTTGGCATTGAGTGATGAAACCAAAGCCATCTTATTGGCAAAAGGAGGATTTTATCAACAAACTGCCGGAAACTGGATCTTCAAATTGGATAAAGATGGTAAAACAGCTTACCGCACCGATCTCCAATTAGGAAGACAAAATCCAGAATACTATGAGGTATTGAATGGATTAAAACCTGGCGATAAAGTGGTGGTATCGAGTTATGAGACCTATGATAAAATACAGGAATTGAATATAAAGCAATAAGATTTTACCTTAATACTGTCGTCACTGATCTGCTAATTCGATGACGGCAGTTATACAAGGTAAAAGTCCAAATGAATAAATGAAAAATTAAAGGCAATCAACAACCAACAATTAAATTATGATTAAAAACTTCATTAAATCCGCCTTTAGAAACCTCTGGAAAACCAAGGGATATAGTTTCTTGAATATTTTTGGTTTAGCCTTAGGAATTACAGTAACTGCCCTAATTTTCCTTTGGGTTCAAGATGAGCTTTCCTACAATGATTATTTCAGCAATAAAAAGGACATCTATGTAGCCAAGTCAAAGCAGACTTATGATGGAAACATCAATGTATTTGGCGCTACGCCAGGTCCATTTGCTAAAGCGATAAAAAAGGATATTCCAGGAATTCTTAATGCAGGTAGGATTGACTGGGGCAATACAAAACTATTTACGGTTGGGGATAAACAGATCTACCAATCTGGAAATTATGTGGATCCAGAAATTCTGAGTATCCTCAATCCAGAATTCTTGGCAGGAAATGCAAAAACAGCATTGGATAACCCAAGCAGTATAGTTTTGAGCGAATCCACTGCCAAACGCTTCTTCAATGATGATAACCCAATTGGAAAGACGATCAAGTTCGACAACAATCAAGTTTATACCGTATCAGCTGTTACCAAGGATTTTCCAAAAAACACGAATTACCGATATGATTGGCTCCTGAATTTCACAATACTGGAAGCTAATAAAAATTTTGGATATGACGCTTGGGGAAATAACAGCATCCAAACCATTGTTCAATTAGAGCCAAATGCAGATTTAAATGCAGTGAATGCGAAGGTTAAGAATTATATAGCCGAGATTAACAATGATAAAGAAGCTAATTCGGAGAATTTCCTTTACCCGATGGAAAGATGGCGCATGTACGATCGATTTAAACAAGGCATTGAAAAAGATGGAAAAATAAAAAACGTTCGATTATTTACTTCTATCGCTTGGTTGGTCTTATTAATTGCCTGTATCAATTTCATGAACCTGTCGACTGCAAGATCTGAAAAAAGAGCAAAAGAAGTCAGCATGCGTAAGATTGTTGGTGCCAAGAAGGGCTCCTTGATTATGCAATTCTTGGGTGAATCCATTGTTTTCGCATTTCTTGCCGGCATTTTGGCTATCGGAATGGTTAAACTAGGATTACCAACATTTAATACCATGGTCAACAAAGAGCTTGCTATTGATTTTGGCAATTGGCAGCAAATTGGATTTATTACGGCCATTATTTTGGTAGTTGGGATCATATCTGGAAGTTATCCAGCATTTTTCCTTTCTTCTTTTGATCCATTGACTACTTTGAAAGGAGGCAAGAGAAAAGCTGGAAGAAGCAATCTTATCCGCAAAGGTTTAGTCATTGCACAATTTACAGCAGCCATTATCTTAATGATATGTACCTCTGTCATTTACCTTCAGATTCAGTATGCCAAGGACCGTGATTTAGGTTTTGACCGGAGTCAGGTTATTATGACGAATATTTTAGGGGATATGTCGAAACATATTCCTGTAATCAAACAAGAGTTGAAGGCAACCGGGAATGTAGAAGTTGTAGGATTGAGTCGTGGCAGCGTCTTGCAAGTTGGTTCTAATACCTCTGCATTCGAATGGGATGGGAAAGATCCGAAGTCTTCGATCTTGATAGGATTTTCCTTTGTAGATGAAGATTTTGTAGATGCCTTGAGCATGAAAATCATGGATGGTAGATCGTTCAGACCTAATCTTTTAGGCGATAGCAGTTCGGTTTTGATCAATGAAAGCATGGCGAAACTGATTCAACCAGATGGCTTAGTAGCCGGGAAGTTGATCAGGTTTCAAGGAGAAGCATTAACCGTTGCAGGCGTTGTGAAAAATTATGTCTACAACAGTATTTATGATGAAGCAGAACCTTTGGTTTTGGCTCCTCTGTCTATAGGACAAGCCTTTGGCGTAGAAGATGGCATATTAAACATCAAAACAAAAACGGGAGCCGACTTTCCAAAGGTATTGAAAGAGATTGAGGGAATCGTGAAGAAGTATAACCCTGATTTTCCATTCAATTACTCCTTTTTGGATGATGATTTTAACAACTATTTTTCTTCAGAAATGATGCTGCAAAAGTTAGCTAGTTTGTTCTCTATTTTGGCCATCATTATTTCCTGTTTGGGATTATTAGGATTGGCTTCATTTTCAGCTGAACAAAGAGCGCGGGAAGTCAGCATCCGTAAAGTTCTGGGTGCATCAGTCGGTAGACTTGTGAAGATGTTGAACACTGAATTTATTATTTTAGTTGGGATATCATGTTTGATTGCCTTTCCTGTTGCCTGGTGGTTTATGCAGGACTGGTTAAAGGGGTATAATTATCACATGGATATGCCTTGGATGATTTTCCTTATCGTTGCAGGATTGGCATTACTTATCGCCCTCTTTACCATTAGTTCCCAAGCCTTGAGGGCAGCAACAAGCAACCCAACAAAAACATTGCGAAGCGAATAACAATTACCTATTATAAAACTCTATTTTAATTTATTTAAACAAAGAAACACATGATAAAAATAACCAATCTTCAAAAATTCTACCGTACCGAGGAGGTAGAGACCGTTGCCTTAAACGATGTGAACATCCACGTTAAGGAAGGTGAATTTGTTGCTGTAATGGGCCCTTCGGGTTGTGGAAAATCTACCCTATTAAACATTATCGGTTTATTGGATGATTTGGATGAAGGTAGTTATCTTTTCAACAATATTGAGGTTGCACACTTCAAGGAAAATAAGCGTTCGGATTTGCGTAAGCATAACATTGGTTTTGTCTTCCAAAGCTTTAACCTAATTGATGAATTAACAGTATTTGAAAACGTGGAACTTCCATTGGTTTACACCAATGTACCTGCGGCAGAGCGTAAAAAGCGGGTTGAGGAAGTTTTGGAAAAGGTTCAGATCATGCATCGCCGAAACCACTTCCCACAGCAGCTATCTGGAGGTCAGCAACAGCGTGTTGCCGTGGCACGTGCAGTAGTAAACAATCCGAAGTTGATCCTTGCCGATGAGCCTACAGGTAACTTGGACTCCAGCAATGGTAATGAGGTGATGCAACTATTAACCGAACTAAATGAAGCTGGAACCACCATCGTTATGGTTACCCACTCTGAACATGACGCAAAATTCTCAGACCGTGTTATCCGTATGCTGGATGGACAAGTAATCTTGGAAACGACGACAGCAGTTTAGTATAATACTTTACCAAATCGCTAAATAAATAAAATTATGTTAAGAAATTATTTTAAGATCGCCTTTCGGAACTTAAAGAAGAACAAGGGCTTTACATCCATAAATATTGTTGGTTTAGCGATTGGTATGGCATCAGCCATGTTAATTTTGCTGTGGGTTAATTTTCAATTTGGATTCAACAAAAATTTCCCGAAAACAGATCATCTCTATATCGTTGGTAGTCAAGAAGCAACAGATAAGGATACGGCAACTTGGTTTTCAACACCGAAGCCATTGGCGGCCACTGTAAAAGAAGAAATTTCAGGGATAAAAAACGTATCCCGATTAAGTAGGACCAGAGGGTTCTTATTTACAGTTGGGGATAAAAAAGTACCAGCGAGGACAGGTGTTTTTGTAGATTCTTCCTTTTTGAACATGTTTGAATTACCATTATACAATGGGAATAGAAATACCATGTTAATAAACCCCAACAGCATAGTATTAACAGAAAAACTTGCAGATAATCTCTTTGGAACTACCGAGGCATTGGGGAAAACCATTAAACTCGATAGTGCCAACATCCTTACGGTCACAGGAGTGATCAAGGAAACAGAACCTAATTTTATTTTTCAAGGCTATGAATACTATGTTCCTTGGACCTTGATGGAAAAACTTGGTTTTTCAGATGACCTATGGGGAAATAGTTCTGTTGACTTATACGTGGAGATTAATGATAAAAAGCAGCTCCCTCTAATCCAAGAACAAATAAAGGATATTACTCCAAGGCATTCGGATGTAAAAACAAAGAATTTTCTAACTTCTTTTGGAGATTCTTATTTATACAACAAATATGAAAACGGAAAAGTAACAGGTGGAAGGATAGAAATGGTAAAAACATTTATCCTGATTGCCAGCTTGATTTTATTGATTGCCTGTATAAACTTTATGAACCTCAGTACAGCTCAAAGTGAAAAGAGAGCAAAGGAGGTTGGCATTAGAAAGGTGGTAGGTGCACAAAAAAGAAGTTTGGTTTTTCAATTCCTTTCAGAATCATTATTACTGGCTTGTATTTCAGGTTTAATAGCTTTTATTCTTGTTATCCTGGTCCTTCCATCCTTTAATGATTTAGTGGGCATGAAATTCAGGATTCCGTTTCATGATTTTAGGTTTTGGATGCTACTCGGCGGATTTGTTTTGTTCACTGGCTTATTAGCTGGTATATATCCTGCTTTCTTTTTATCATCCTTTAATCCGGTCAAGGTATTAAAAGGTCGATTATATAGTATTCAGCAAAAAATTAACCCGAGGAAGATCCTGGTAGTTACACAATTTAGCATTGCCTTGATATTGATCGTGAGTACTGTTGTTATCCAAAAACAAATTAAACACGCTCAGGATCGTGATTTTGGCTTTGAAAAAGAGAACCTCATCTATGTTCCAGAGGTAGGAGAAATCACCAAAAATGTTGAATTGATCAAGCATGAACTATTGGATCAAAATGTGGCGCAATCCATAACCCGATTAATGTCACCATTAACTGAGCGCTGGAGTGGTTGGAATGGCTTCACTTGGGAGGGAAAGGATCCAAATAGCATTATTGATTTTAACCGCCAGACCGGCGATGATAAGGTAGTTGAAACCTTGGGTTTCACTCTGATTGCAGGTCGCGATTTTGATTTGACCAAATTCCCTACGGATTCTATGTCCGCCTTGATTAATGAATCAGGAGCAAAGGTCATGGGATTCCAAGATCCTATTGGCAAAATCTTCGATGATGGTGGAAGAAAATTCCAAATCATTGGGGTTATTAAAGATTTTATTCAAGAATCTCCTTTTGAACCTGTTAAACCTTTGGTTATTGAAGGAGCTAGCGGCTGGATGAATAATATTCATATCCGCTTCAATCCGAACTTGACGACAACAGATGCCCTGCAAAAAGCAGAGGCCATCTTCAAAAAATATAATCCTGATTTTCCTTTTGATTACAAATTTGTAGACGAAGCTTATGCTTTGAAATTTAAGGAAACCCAAAAAACCGGAAAGCTTGCAGCACTATTTGCAGGGCTGACCATTATTATCTCATGTCTTGGTTTATTTGGATTGGCAGCCTATATGGCAGAAAGCAGAACCAAAGAAATCGGAGTGCGTAAAGTACTAGGTGCATCCGTATTCTCCGTTACCAGGTTATTGTCGAAAGAGTTTATTTTACTAATTGGAATAGCCTGTCTGATTGCTTTTCCTATCGCCTATTGGGTCATGAATAAATATCTCAGCACCTATAGTTATAGAATCAATGTCAGCTGGGAAATCTTTGTTTTTACCGCCGTATTGGCTTTATTGATTACAATCCTAACTGTGAGTTATCAAGCTATCAAAGCCGCAATGGCAAATCCGGTGAATAGTTTACGAGATGAATAATAAATAACCTAATTAATAAGTAAGGGATGACCAAGTTGTTGTCCCTTTATTCAAAATCGAACAACTAATCGTCCGAAAACGAACATATATTATCTTATCAAAACATACAAAGGATTGTTTTTCAATCATTTACAAGTTTGGCAAATGAATTGGAAGTACCAAACAGATATTAATAGAAATAATAATCACAGGTATTTAAGTATCTGAAAACTAATCAAAGACCATGGGAAATCAATCAATAAATGGAGCCCTAAATTTTCTAAAGAAGAGTAAGAAAATTATGAATAAAAATCTGGTTTGGGGTCTGGGAATCACAATGCTTTTGACGGGATTGGCATGGTTAAATTTTCAACATGCCTTTAATAAATACATTCCATTGGATGGAGCTTGGTATGCAGAGAATAGCAAGGAATTTTCTATTAAAAGAGAAGTAGCATCAACTATTATAAAGTCAGAAGTTTTGTTCGACCGTGTTTGTCAGAAGAAAACAATCATCAGTTTTCCTGAGGTTAATTGTAAAAGTAAAATCCTAATAGTTGTGGAGCGATCAGCGAAAATCTCTTCTATTTCAAAACGACTATCAATAATATTAAGACATTATGCTTAAGAACTACATAAAAATAGCTTGGCGAAATCTCCTGAAAAACAAGGGATTTACGGCCATTAATATTGTTGGATTGGCTATAGGTATGGCTGGAGCATTGATGATTTTGCTATGGCTACAGAATATGCTGACCATGGATCGTTATCATGAGAAAAGCGATCGCTTGTATGTGATGAGCAATAGGGACGAGCACCAAGGTTCAAAATTTGCTTGGGTTTATACTCCAAAGATTTTGGGAGAAGAAATGATTAAATCATTTCCAGATATTGAATCTTTTTCAAGGATTGGTGAACAATATTCATTTTTAACAACCTATCAAGACAAAAAAATAAAAACTAATTTTTCAATTGTAGATCCAGGATTCTTCAACATGTTCAGTTTTCCTGTTGTTTCAGGAGATAAAACTGGATTATTGAAGGATTCTAAATCGATTGTATTAACGGAGAAAAAAGCTGTTGACCTATTTGGAAATGAAGATCCAATTGGCAAAATCATCAAAATAGATTCAGTCAATCAAGTAAAAGTACAGGCAGTTATTAAAGATATACCTGCGAATTCAAGTTTGGATTTTGAAGGTCTACTTTCTTGGGAATACGCAAAATCTATTGGATATTACGATGAAAACTGGTCCAATAATTCATTAATAACCTATATTCTATTGAAGCAAGGAGTTAACTTAACTGACTTCAATAATAAAATAAAGAATTTTACAAGAGACCATATTAATGGGGGACAAAATATTAGGGATCGGTATACCAAAAGTACCGTTGAAATATTTGCATTTCCTTACAAGGATGCATTTTTATACAATAATGGTGAAGGAGGTGTATATGCATCAGGAAGAATAGATTTAGTAAAACTATTTGCGTGGATTGGTGGCTTTATTCTGTTGGTTGCCTGCATAAATTTCATGAATTTAAGTACAGCCAAATCTGAACGTCGAGCAAAAGAAGTTGGCGTTCGGAAAGTTATTGGAGCTGATAAGAAAAGTCTTATTTTTCAGTTTTTAACTGAAAGTATCCTGATCAGTTTATTAGCCATGGTCCTTACGGTCATCATGATCATATTAGCACTTCCCTATTTCAATGAATTGGTATCGAAAAACCTTTCTCTATCCTTGTTAACTTCATCTACATGGATTTTCTTAGTGGCTTTTTCAATTTTGACCGGTATTTTGGCTGGTGCATATCCTGCATTTTTTCTATCAGCTTTTAAACCTATAGCTACTCTTAAAGGAAAGTTTAAGGGTAGTACAAAAGGAATCAATATTCGATCCGTACTGGTAATTGTTCAATTTACATTGGCAATAATATTAATCATAGCAACAATAATAGTTTCGAGGCAAATCCAACATACAAAAGATAGGGATCGTGGATATTCGGATAATGGATTAGTTTATACTGAAATGGAAGGTGATATAACGAAGAATTACCAAAGTATTCGGAATGAATTACTTTCGAGCAATGCGATAATTTCCATTTCCAAAAATATGTCTCCAGTAACAGACAGATATAGTTCAGGTTGGGGATTCACCTCAGATGCTTCTATTGAGGAGGATAAAAGAATCAGTTTTAACCGATATAGTTCAGATGCAGACGCAGTTAAAAATCTAGGATTTACTTTAGTTGCTGGTCGAGATATTGACGTTTATAAATTTCCAACTGATAGTTCTGCAATAGTATTAAATGAATCTGCGGTCAAAGCATTGAAATTAGAACATCCTTTAGGAAGTATTATTACTGGGGATGAACAAAAGTGGACGGTAGTTGGGGTAATCAAAGATTTTGTAATGGATTCTCCATTCGGCAAAAAGGAGCCAACAGTAATGTTAGGACCAAATTCCTGGTATAATAACATTCATTATCGTTTAAACCCAGCACGTTCTACCAGTGACAACTTAAAAACAATTGAAGGCATATTCAAGAAATACAATCCTGATTATCCCTTCTCCTATCACTTTATTGATAAGGTATTTGAAAATAAATTCAAAGAAGCTCAAGCAATAGGTACTATTGCGATGCTATTTGCTGGATTGACCATTTTTATTTCCTGTTTGGGACTTCTTGCCTTGATCGCCTATATGGCGGAAACAAGAATGAAGGAAATCGCTGTAAGAAAAGTATTAGGGGCTTCAGTTCCTCAGATCACTTCTCTCCTTTCCATGGACTTTATCAAACTGGTAATAATATCCATTTTAATTGCTTCTCCTATTGCTTGGTGGGTAATGAATAATTGGCTGCAAGATTTTGAATACCGCATCAATATTGAATGGTACTATTTTGTAATCGCAGGGGCAGCAGCTATTCTGATATCCCTAGCGACCATTAGTTTCCAGTCCATTAAAGCAGCCTTGGCAAATCCGGTGGATAGCTTGAGGGATGAGTAATTAATTCAAGGGCAAAGCCCTTGAATAGATGTGAGATCTGAGATTTGAGATGTGAGATAGTGGAAAGACGGTGAAAGGATAGTGGGATGTGTTTTTAAGGCAATTGGAGAATACTAATCGTAATAATCAATAAAGAAATAAAGAGTCATGTTAAAAACCTACATAAAAATAGCTTGGCGAAATCTCCTGAAAAACAAGGGATTTACGTCCATTAATATTGTTGGACTGGCTATAGGTATGGCTGGGGCTTTGATGATTTTGCTATGGTTACAGAATATGCTGAGCATGGATCGTTATCATGAGAAAAACGATCGCTTGTATATTATGAGCAATAGGGATGAAAACCAAGGTTCAAAATTTGCTTGGACTGCCACTCCAAAGATACTTGGTCCTTCTATGAAAGAAGAATTTCCAGATATTGAAACTTATTCAAGATATAGTAATTTTCACTTATTTTTAACCACTTACCAAGACAAAAAATTAAAATCCCAATTAGCATTTGTGGATTCTGGTTTATTTGAAATGTTTAGTTTTTCATTTATTTCAGGTGATAAAACTGGTTTATTAAAAGACCCTAATTCAATCGTACTAACTGAGAAAAAAGCAAGAGCTCTTTTTGGTTCAGAAAATCCCATTGGAAAGATTATCAAAATAGATTCTGTAAATCAAGTAAAAGTTCAAGCCGTAATTCAAGACATTCCTAGCAATTCAAGTTTTAACTTTGAAGGTTTAATTTCTTGGGAATATGGAAAAAAAATAGGCTTTTACGATGAGAACTGGGGTAATAATTCTATTAAGACTTTCATCTTATTGAAAGAAGGAATTTCGTTATCTAGTTTTAATGAAAAAATAAAAGCTTTCACAAGAAATCACATCAATGCCGATGAAGATATGATTCGGAGTGGTTCGAAGACTACAGTCGAATTATTTGCCTTCCCATATCAAGACTCTTACTTATATAATAATGGCAAAGGAGGGAATTATGATTCAGGTCGGATAGATTTGGTTAAGCTTTTTGCTTGGATTGGTGGTTTTATCCTATTAGTTGCCTGCATAAATTTTATGAATTTAAGCACAGCAAAGTCAGAACGAAGGGCCAAAGAAGTTGGTGTCAGAAAAGTGATTGGAGCTAACAAGAAAACACTTGTAATCCAATTCTTAACTGAAAGTGTTTTAATTAGCTTCTTTGCCTTACTGCTATCTATTATCATTATTTTCATTGCATTACCATATTTCAATGAACTGGTTTCAAAAAATCTTAGCATTGGCTTTTTAACTCTAAATACTTGGCTCTTTTTAATTGTCTTTGCACTATTAACTGGGATATTGGCTGGAGTGTATCCCGCTTTTTTCTTATCGGCTTTTAAACCCATCAGCACCTTGAAGGGAAAATTTAATGCCAGTAAAAAAGGTGTAAATATTCGTTCTGTTTTAGTTGTCATTCAGTTTTCTTTCGCCATAATATTAATTATTGCGACTGTGGTAGTTACAAGACAGATTCAGTACAGTAAAGAGCGTGATCAAGGATACCAAGCCAATGGTTTGTTATATACTGAAATAGAAGGAAATATTGCTAGAAATTATCAAAATATAAGGAATGAGTTATTGTCAAGTCAAGCAGTAGTTTCTGTATCCAAGAACATGTCTCCTGTTACAGATTACTATTCATCGGGTCAAGGGATAATTTCGAACGCTTCTTCAGAAGAGGATAAAAGAATAAATTATCTCTGGTTTAGTTCGGATGCTGATGCCATTAAAAACATTGGATTTA
Source organism: Sphingobacterium cellulitidis (assembly GCA_002245855.1). Classification (GTDB taxonomy): domain Bacteria; phylum Bacteroidota; class Bacteroidia; order Sphingobacteriales; family Sphingobacteriaceae; genus Sphingobacterium; species Sphingobacterium cellulitidis. Next base: position 478,869 of record NOUX01000001.1, read on the forward strand.
GATTAGTTTCTGGTAGAGACATTGACATATATAAGTTTCCGACGGACAGTTCAGCGATCATGTTGGATGAATCCGCCGTTAAAGCTTTGAAATTGGAAAATCCAATTGGAAGTACCATTGAGGGAGTAGGAAGAAAATGGACTGTCGTTGGAGTAATCAAAGATTTCATCATGGACTCCCCATTTGGCAACAGTAAACCTACCATTATTTTAGGGCCTCATGCATGGTTTGACGTTATTCACTATCGCCTTAATCCGGCTCATTCAACTAGCGACAACTTAAAAACAATTGAAGCCATATTTAAAAAATACAATACAGAATATCCTTTCTCCTATCATTTTATTGATAAATTGTTTGAAGGTAAATTCAAAGAAACGCAAGCTGTAGGGACAGTTTCTATGCTCTTTGCTGGCCTGACCATCTTTATTTCCTGTTTGGGACTTCTTGCCTTGATCGCCTATATGGCGGAAACCAGAATGAAGGAAATTGCCGTAAGAAAAGTGCTAGGGGCTTCGGTTCCACAGATCACTACTCTCCTTTCCATGGACTTTATCAAACTGGTAATAATATCCATTTTAATTGCTTCTCCTATTGCTTGGTGGGTAATGAATAATTGGCTGCAAGATTTTGAATACCGCATCAATATTGAATGGTACTATTTTGTAATCGCTGGAGCAGCAGCTATTCTGATATCGCTAGCGACCATTAGTTTCCAGTCTATTAAAGCAGCCTTGGCAAATCCGGTGGATAGCTTGAGGGATGAGTAATTAATTCAAGGGCTTTGCCCTTGAATAGATGTGAGTATTGAGATGGTGGAAGGTAGATGTGAGTATTGAGATTTGAGATTTGAGATAGTGGAAAGATGTTCCTTCGGCCGAGTCGAGGATGAAGGAATGTTAGCAAAGTTTAAAACCCCAGAGGGGTGACATATTTGTAGCATTCGCCCGTAAATTATATAACAAAGTCGAGGAAGAAGAAATGTTAGCAAAGTTAAGAACCCCAGAGGGGTGACATATTTGTAGCATTGGGCCATAAAATCACATAGCCTTGGCGAAGAGCAATCGCTTAAGCGATTGCTCTTCGCCAAGGCCTATTGCATAAACATATTTATCTACTAACATTAAACTCCTCTGGAGTTTTTATCTCCGCAACCCATTTAGGGTTGATAATTTAAGAAGGCAATGCCTTATAAATAATTAGGTTGAAAATTTACCCTTACCGGTTAACGAATTAAAAGCCAGTGTGAGGATTGAGAAATAAAGGTTATTAACTGTAATAATAAAAAATGCTATGCTAAAGAACCAATTTAATACAGCTTGGAGATTCTTAAAGAAAAACCTTCTGATTTCATCTATAAGTGTAATAAGTTTAGCTATTGGAATTTGTGCGACCTTGATCATTTTTCTGATGGTGCGCTATGACTTTAGTTTTGACAAGCATCTTCCGCATGGAGACCGGGTATACCGGGTTGTTAGTGATGGGGGGTATAAGGGCGATGCTGTATTGGTTCCATTGATCCGGGCGATGCAAACGGAATTAACAGGTGTAGAGGCAGTTGTTCCGAATTTGGAATTAGGTACTACGAAGTTAAAAATCCAAAAGGAAGCTGATCAGGAAGAAAAGGTGTTTCCAAATGAAGAAGGTTTGACCTTTAGCAATGAAAAATACTTTAGCATATTTCCACATGTTCCTTTAGCGGGAAATATCAATTCCCTAAAAGAGCCTAATACGATTGTTCTTACCCAAAGTAAAGTTGAGGTTCTGTTTCCAAAGGCTAATGCTAGTGAGGTGGTCGGGAAAAATATCTTATTTTCTGATAGTATACAATTGACTGTTGGAGCTGTCGTAGCAGATATGAAAGAGAATTCTGATTTCAAATATGATGGAATTATTTCTGTTTCAACGGTTGAAAACAATGCTTCCTTGAAAGTGATAAAATCTTGGGATCAATGGAGTAATTATAATGGCGGCAATCAGTGTATTCTCTTATTAAAACAGGGAACTTCCCCTAAAAATATTGAAAAAGTAATTGCTGGGATCTTAAGTAAAAACAAAGAACAAAATAATTATGAATGGAAGGATAATTTTATCCTTCAACCCTTAAAGGATGTCCATTTTGACATTAAATTCAATTACAATGCTGTAAAAGAATCCACCTTAAGAAATTTAATTTTATTAGCGGTATTCCTACTTACTTTAGGAGCTATTAATTTTATCAATCTCTCTACGGCTCAATCTACAGAGCGTGCTAAAGAGATTGGAATCAGGAAAACATTGGGTGGGAATAAGTCAAATTTGGTAAGACAATTTCTATTGGAGACATTTTTAGTTGCAGGATTTGCTACGATATTATCGGTTTTAATGTTGCCTATATTAACTCATGCCTTTGAAGGTTTTCTTCCTAAAGGATTTACCGTTTCGTCCATTCCAGTTTTTGAAATCATAGGATTTTTGGTTCTTCAACTGCTGGTCATTACCTGTATCGCAGGTTTTTATCCGGCTTGGGTCCTAACGGGATATTCTCCTATTATGGCCTTGAAAAATCAAGCCACAAAAAACAGTAATCTGAGTAGAAGCGCCTGGGTAAGAAAAGGATTGACCATTTTCCAATTTGTTTTGGCACAAGTCTTTTTGATTGCCGTATTGGTAGTATCCAAGCAAATCCATTATGCAATTAATATGGATATGGGTTTCAATAAGGATGCTGTGGTTACTTTTTATATTCCAAATTTTGACCGTGAGCAAAAGGGAAAGGTCTTAAAGACCGAATTGGAAAATTTAGCTGAAGTAAATGCGGTTAGTTTTGGCAATCAATCGCCGGCATTTAATGGTTATATGAGCTCCGGAATGGAGTATGACCAAAATACGTCGGACAAGAAAATGGTAACCTTCGATGCCAGGAACGGGGATGAGAACTTTATTAAGGTTTATAATATTCCGCTAATAGCGGGTAGAAACGTTCGAGTCCTTGACTCCGTTTCGGAAAGTATTATCAATTTCAAGATGTTAGAACTTCTTGGTTTAAAAAAACCTGAGGATGCCATTGGCAAAACCTTCAACAATGGCCAAACGACCATTGTCGGGGTGATGAAGGATTTTAATATCTCTTCTGCCCGTGAAGCCGTAAGACCTACCATGTATTGGAGCAGTAATTCGGGCTATATGATGCATGTTGCATTAGATAAAAATCACCCTGAATCCTGGAAAAATGCTATAAGTAAAATTGAAACTAAGTTTAAGACGATCTATCCAGAAGACACATTCGACTATAAATTCGTTGATGATATGATTGCCAGTTTTTATAAAACGGAGCAGAACCTATCGAAGCTGTTGAGTTGGGCAGTTTGGTTGTCCATTACAATCGCATCCTTAGGGTTATTTGGTCTAGCGGTTTTTATCACCAACCAAAGGGTCAAAGAAATAGGAATCCGAAAAGTCCTGGGCGCTTCAATCAGCCAGATAATATTTTTATTATTAAAAAACCTGTTGTTGCTGGTGATCATTGCCTCCTTGATAGCCTTCCCTATCGCTTGGTATTTTATGCATGAATGGCTAAATGACTTTGTCTATAAAACAGAACTTTCCTGGTGGATATTCGTAGTCGCAGGCTTTGGACTAACCGCTGTTGCCACCCTTGTTCTATCTTCAAAAACTTATTTTGCCGCTAAAGCCAATCCTGTGGATAGCTTGAGGGATGAGTGATTCAAGGGCTTTGCCCTTGAATAGATATGAGTATTGAGATTGGAGATGGGAGATAGTAGAAAGCCGATGTGAGCGGGATAATATTTACGAGGGCTAGAACCCCAGAGGGGTGACATATTTGTAGCAAGGATAATTTACCTAGGTACAGCCCCAGAGGGGCGGCATGTTTGTCAAACATATCGCCTAAAATAGATTCCGCATCTTCGATGCGGAATGACAATCACAATATTAAATAGGTTGAGGTAAAAAAAGATTCTTCGGCTTTGCCGAAGAATCTTTTTTTACCTCAACCCAAACACAATTTTTCTGTCATTCTGAGCGCAGCGAAGAATCCATTTCTGTTCAGCCAATACGTTGGGGCGTTTCGCATACTCCCTCCTTTCAATATATCCGCCACTAAAATCCGTTTCAAAAAAACGATAGCGTTTTAAGAACCCCAGAGGGGTTCAATATTAGTAACAAAAAACCATAAAGTTAAATTGCCCCGACCAAAAGCAATCGCTTTAGCGATTGCTTTTGGTCGGGGCTTATTACTTAGACCTATCCTATTACTAACATTAAACTCCTCTGGAGTTTTTATCTCCGCAACCCATAAAGGGTTGCATAGGAATCTGAGCTCTGCCGAAGAATCAATCCCTCCGTTGACAGACCATCAAGAGATACGAAAAGGGCGTATGCAATACGCCCGTACAAAACGTTTCATTTATCCGATAGGTATTTCGCTTTGAATTATCGAACCCCATATCCCCGCTTTGGTTAGTTTAGAGGAAGTTTCTCATTCCGCATGATCTTGGTCCTTCTTCAAATCCTTGACATCCTGTTCATTGCTGGACATTACACTGTCCGATAATGAACATATCACCAACGGCCCAAACACTTAACGACTTATACTACAACAACTTACAACTATGGCAAATGAATTGATTTTGAATTAATTCATAAATAAAACTGGAATTTATCTTTTACTCAATTCTACCATTATGTTCCAATTATTATTCAAAAACAGCATTAGGCATTTAAAGAGAAATAAGTTATTTACATTTCTAAATATCTTAGGATTGACGATAGGAATCAGTTCTTGTTGGGTAATATTTAAGTATGTCAGTTATGAGTTGAGCTATGAAAAGTCCAATCCTAACCATGAAAATATCTATAGGGTTATTAGTCATTTTAAATTTGATGATAAGGAAGACGCATGGAATGGCGGGATGTCAAGACCTGTATTTTTTGCATTGAAAGAAGATGTTTCGTCGTTGGAGAGGGTTGTTCCATATTTTCAATTTTATACGGAGAGTGTGATTATTCCGGAAGGTAATGGTCAACCCAAGCGAGTTGAAGAACTCGACTTTGAGAGCAAAGTGATGGAAACTGAGGAATCCTATTTTGAAATGGTTCCTTATACATGGTTGGCAGGGAATAAGGTTGGTGCATTATCCAATCCGAATCAGGTTGTTTTAACCGAGGAAAGAGCTAAACTATATTTCCCGAATTTAAAAAGTAGCGAGATCATCGGAAAGACTTTGATATATTCAGATACATTACAAAAAACAGTAACTGGAATTGTAGCAAACTTAGATTACCCCTCAGAGTTTTCCGGTAAGGAATTTTTCCAACTTCAGAAGACTGAAAATGACAATCAGTTGGGTAGTTGGACCAATACGAATGGATCTGATAGGATATATATTCAAGCTGAAAGTCAAGGTAAATTAAAAAGCGCTTTAACCCAAATTATTAATATTACCAACAGAAAATTTGATGAGTTTAAAAAAGAGCGTAAACCTCAATTTACATATAATAGAATCATTGATTTTTTACCACTAAGAGATTCCCATTTTTCAACATTTATGAAAGAGTATGGAATGGAAAAAACTAGTAAATCTGTTATTTATGGAATTATAGGTGTATCCATATTCTTACTTCTTTTGGCATGTATAAATTATATAAACTTAACAACAGCACAAATCCCACAAAGATCTAAGGAAATTGGAATTCGTAAAACTTTGGGTAGCTCTCAAAAAAGCTTAGTTGCTCAAATGATGATAGAGACTTTAATTATTATTTCGGCCTCAATTTTTGTGAGTTACTTTGTTTCAAAACTTGGTTACTTTTTAATTGGAGATTTAATCAGTCAAAATGCCATTGCGTATAACAATCCTATTGTTTTTGGTTCTTTTATCTTCGTGGTTTTACTGTTTACAGTTTTCATCGCTGGATTATATCCTTCTTGGCTAATTACTAAGGTGAATGCTATTGATATCTTTCGAAGCAAGGGAAATGTTGGAACTAGCAATGGTAACTTTAACCTTAGAAAGGCATTAATAGTATTTCAATTTATTATTGCGCAAGTGTTTATTGTTGCGGCAATTATTATTGGTCAGCAGTTACAATTTACTGTCAAAAAGGATTTAGGGTTTAAAAAGGATGCTGTGCTATTGGCTGATATTCCATATAAGTATTTTGACTCGGAGAACTTTGCTTCCAAGAAAAAAACCTTAGCTGTCGAATTAGAAAAATTAAAAGGCGTTGAAGAGGTAAGTATTGGCAATCGTCCATTGGCTGATGGATACAGTTCAAGTCCTTTTAGATATATGAGTAATGAAGCCGATGAACCTATTTCACAGATTCTTTTTAAGAAAGAAGTAGACTCGAAATATCTAAAATTTTATGGAATAAAGTTATTGGCTGGACAAAATTTATCCAATTCAGATACGACCAATGGATATATCATCAATGAATCAGCCTTACTAGGTTTTGGGTTTAAAACACCACAGGAAGCCGTTGGTAAGTTAATTGAACAAAATAATTCGAAATTTCCAATTGTTGGAGTTGTTCAAGACTTCCATACGAGAGATTTCTACAATGTGATGGAACCGTTGGCCATGATGACAGGTCCTTATTCTGGCACTTTCAATATTCGTTTAAATGAGGCAAACTATAAAGAATGGCCTAGCATAATCGCTAATCTAAAAGCTAAATGGCTAGAATTCTTTCCAGCCGATAATATAGAATTTAAATTCTATGATGAAACCATTTTAGCCCTATATAAAAAGGAGGAGCAACTTCAAAAGATTACTAATATCAGTACAGGAATTGCCATTCTATTAAGCTGTTTGGGTCTTTTTGGATTAGCTACAATAACAGCCTTTCAAAGAACGAAGGAAATTGGAATACGTAAAGTTTTGGGAGCAAGCATAACAGGAATTGTAGGGCTTCTTTCAAAGGATTTTGTGAAGATGGTACTGATTGCTATCCTTATTGCCTCCCCTATTGTGTGGTGGGCATGTAATAAATGGTTAGAAGATTTTATCTACCGCATTGAGATCTCTTGGTTTCCATTCGTTTTTGGTGGGTTGATAGCAATTGTTGCCGCTATGCTTACAGTAAGCTATCAAGCCATAAAAGCTGCAAAAGTAAACCCAGTAGAAAGCTTAAGGGATGAGTAAGGTAGATATGAGTATTGAGACCTGAGATTTGAGATAGTGGAAGGTAGATATGAGTATTGAGATGTGAGATTTGAGATAGTGGAAAGCCGATACTTGAGCGGGATAATATTAACGGGGGCTAGAACCCCAGAGGGGTTCAATATAAGTAACAAAAGACCATAAAGTTAAATTGCCCCGACCAAAAGCAATCGCTTTAGCGATTGCTTTTGGTCGGGGCTTATTACTTAGATATATGCTATTACTAATATTAAACTCCTCTGGAGTTTTTATCTCCGCAACCCATAAAGGGTTGAATAGGAATCTGAACTGTGCCGAAGTATCCCTCCAATAACAGACCATCTAAGGTTAATAACAGACCATCAAGGATAATAAAATAACATATACCATATTATTAAAAAAGGGCGTATGCAATACGCCCGTACAAATCGTTTCATTTATCCGATAGGTATTTTCGCCCTGCATTATCGAACCCCAGAGGGGTGACATATTTGTAGCAAGAATCATTCAGCAAGACACAGCCCCAGAGGGGCGGCATGATGGTCAAACATATCGCCTAAAATAGATTCCGCATCTTCGATGCGGAATGACACCGAAATTGGGTTTTAAGAAACAGATTCTTCGGCGCAGCTCAGAATCCCTCCGATTTCAGACCATCAAGGATAATAAAATAACATATGCCTTATTATTACAAAAAGGGCGTATGCAATACGCCCGTACAAAACGTTTCATTTTTCCGATAGGTATTTCGCTTTGAATTATCGAACCCCATATCCCCGCTTCGGTTAATTTAAGGGCAGTTTCTCATTCCGCATGATCTTGGTCCTTCTTCAAATCCTTGACATCCTGTCCATTGCTGGACATTACACTGTCCGATAATGAACATATCGCCAACGGCTCAAACATTTAAAACGCTACCTAACAGACACTTACAACTGTGGCAAATGAATTGAATCACAATTTACAGCAAAAAAAATTGATATGGAATTTGCATCTCATATCACAATATTCACATCTTAATACATCTAAAATGTTTAAAACAGCTTGGAGATCTATAATAAAGTCCAAATCCTTAAGTGCGATTCACATCATTGGATTGGCGGTTGCAATTGCTGCGTCTACTGTTTTGTTTTTGACAGGCATGTTTGAATTGTCTTATGATAATTTTCATAAGGATGGTGAAAGGATTGCGATGTTGTATAAAACGACAGAGCCGACAACAGGAAAAAGAAGTGATAGCTCGATGCCGACACCATTGGCACCACAGTTAAAAAAGGATATTCCGAGTATAGAAAATATTACGCGCTATGCCAATAGCACTATTATTTTGAAGAATGGGGATAAGGAATTTTCTTCCATGAATCGATTTGTGGATGCTGATTTCTTTAAGATCTTCGATTTTGAGTTTTTGAGTGGAAGTACGAATGTTCTGAATGATCTTAGCAATTTAGTACTGACTGAAACGATGGCCAAGAATCTATTTGGAACGGCAGATGTTTTAGGAAAGCAAGTAGAGGTCAATTTGGATGGCACCTGGAAGGCAGCAACTGTTGGTGCTGTTTTAGAAGATAATCCTAAAAATTCCAGTTTAAAATTCTCATCCTTATATAGATTCGAAAATAGGCCAAGGTATCAAGAATCGGCTCAAGCGTGGGACAATATGGACCATGAGGTCTATGTGAAGATGAAAGCTAAAGTAAATGATGACGTATTTGCAAGGGAAACAAAAGCATTTACGGAGCAGTTTTTCAAAGAAGACATTGATCGTTTAAAACGTGATGGTGCAAAGACAGATATCAATGGCAGTTATTACAGTTTTCATTTATTACCCCTTTCAAAAGTCCATTTAAATGATTTTGGGCCTGAAAATTCATTATCATCAAATTATCCTTGGATTTTATTATTAATCTCCGGGTTGATATTATTTATTGCGGCTTCCAATTTCATTAACTTATCATTAGCAAATTCCATCAGCAGGAATCGTGAAATTGGAACTCGAAAAACATTAGGTGGTACCACATGGGATATTGTGAAACAACTTACCTTAGAATCTTTAATCTTATGTATCCTATCCCTTTTAGTTGGGTTGCTTATAGCCTACCTCATACTTCCGCAATTCAATGCTAATATGAATTACCAATTGAAGATCACCAACTTATTTACAGGTAAGAATTTGATCATCTATCTATTGGTATTTTTTGTGTTATCCTTATTTGCTGGAGGTCTACCAGCGTTGAAAGCTGCCCGTAGCAATATCATTCAATCCTTAAAAGGGTCCAACAAAATCAAGGCTTCGAGTTTGAGGAGCTCATTGACGGTTTTGCAATTTGTAATAGCTATTCTATTAATTATAGCGACGATCGTAATAAGTACTCAATTAAATTATATTTCAAACAAACCGCTGGGATTTGATAAGACTGAAGTTATCAGTATTCCAATTGGATCAGGCATTAATCAGGAAGATGCACTTCAGAGAATGCGGGTTGAGTTGAGTTCACAACCTTGGGTGAAGTCGGTCAGTGCTGCGGATATTAATATTGGTAAAGGAAAAGATGGAACGGTTCAAAGGAGCATATTTGGTTTTGAGCATGAGAACAAAGAAATCAAGACCAATTATATGCGTATTGATTATGATTATTTAAAAACCTTAGGAATCAAGTTAGTTGCGGGGAGAGATTTTGATCGATCTTTTGGTACAGATAGTAATGCTGTCATTATCAATAAGCAAATGGCTGCTATAATGGGAGGAGAAGATAAGATTTTAGGTCAGAAGATTGACCTCAATGAAGGAAGCACGGTGATAGGCATTATGGATGATTTCAACTTCCAGAATCTGAGGGAGCAAGTAGATCCATTAACAGTTTCTGTTAATCCTAATGTATTTAATGTTGAATATATTTTTGTTCGCGTTGAGACTAAACAATTGGCGGAAACCCTGGATAAACTGAATGGAATCTGGAAGAAAGTAAATCCAAAGGCAACGGTAGAGCCTACCTATTTGGATGAAAACACGCAGAACTTATACCAGAATGAAAGGGTATTTTCACGGATTGTTATCAGCGGAACAAGCATTGCCATTATGATTTCCTGCTTGGGATTATTTGCATTAGCATTATTGACCATCAACAATAGGGTGAAGGAAATAGGCATTCGTAAGGTTTTAGGTTCATCTGTTTCCAGTATCATTATGCTACTTTCCAAAGACTTTATCCGATTGGTATTGCTTGCATTTTTTATTGCAGCACCTATAGCATGGTGGGTTATGAGCAAATGGTTACAAACATATGCTTACCGCATCGATATACAATGGTGGATGTTTGCCTTAGCAGCAGGAGTTTCGGTACTTATAGCTTGGTCTACGATTGCTTGGCAAGCCTTTCGCGCAGCCAATGCAAATATTGTGGACAGCTTGAGGGATGAGTAATTCAAGGGCAAAGCCCTTGAATAGATGTGAGATGTAAGATGTGAGATATGAGATGGTGGAAAGGCGAGGGATAAAACTTTACAGTTATTATTGAAAATTTAGACTGAAGAAAATATTAGTTGAATTAGGTTTGAAACTTTGCTTCTCAAATCTCAATTCTCATATCACAATACTACTATTATGTTTGAGAACAATATAAAAATCGCGTGGAGGAACCTTAAGAATCAAAGGTTTTATTCCATTATCAAAATAGGTGGTTTTGCTTTTAGCATGGCTATTTGCTTATTGATTGTGCTATATATTCAGCATGAACTGAGTTATGATAAGTTCTACAAGGATTCGAATCAAATATTTAGGGTTGTTGGAGTTGTTACCAGGGATAATGTGGTACAGAAGGGCGTTTCAATGCCTGCGCCAGCCGGACCTGAATTGAAGGAGGAATTTCCAGAAATTACTTCCTATGGTCGGGTATTATCAAACCCACTATTTGGTGCGGGCAGTAATCAGGTTTCGACCAATGAAAATCCTGAATTGTTCAGCGAGGAAGGATTTTGTTTTGTCGACCAAGGCATTATGGATATGTTTCCGATGGAAACGGTTTATGGTACCTTAAATCATTCCCTAGATAATCCCAATACTATTGTAATTACTAAAAGTAAAGCCGAGAAGTTATTCAAAGGGGATCCGACAGGAAAGAACATTTATCTAAATAATGATAAATCTAAGAGTTATTCCATAACGGCTGTTATAGATGATATCCCAACGAATTCAAACTTTTATGGTTTTGATTTCTTTATGACCTTAAATGGTCATGAGCCATATCCTGGGGAGAAACAGAACTGGTTGGCGTCTAATTATTCAACTTATTTCAAGGTAAAAGCTGGAACTGATATTGCTAAGCTGGAGAAAAAAATATCTAGATCTTATATTGATGAACATTATCGACCGGCAGTAGTGCAGGCAGGAATGGCTGTCAATGAAGAAATTTGGAAGTCAGCGAAGATGACCTTACAACCCTTGAAGGATATCCACTTACATTCGAAAGGAATCCAAAATAATAAGATTGAAAATCAGAATCGAGGTGATGCACAAATGGTTTATATCTTTGCAGGAATTGCAGCTTTGATATTGATTATTGCCATTATCAATTTTATCAATCTTTCCACTGCAAATGCAAACACTCGAGCTAAGGAAGTGGGTGTAAGAAAAACGATTGGATCAGACCGTAGGGCATTGATCTGGCAATTTATTACTGAATCATTAATTTATTCTTTGATATCGATATTGCTTGCCATCGCAATTGCTTATCTGCTATTGCCATCTTTCAATGGAATAGCTGGCAAATCCTTAAATTTCCCGTGGAACAATTTATTTTTTATTCCTTCTCTCCTATTATTTGGATGTTTTATTGGTGTAATTTCTGGAGTATACCCCGCATTATATCTTTCTTCCTTTAAACCAATTGCCGTATTGAAGGGAAAATTAAATTTAAAATCTGGCAATAACTGGTTTAGAAATGGATTGGTCGTGTTTCAATTTTCGACCTCTATTATCTTGATAATTGGGACACTAATCATTAATCAACAGGTAAAATACATACTACATAAAGACCTAGGATTCAACAAAGAACAGGTTTTGGTATTACGAGGAACAGGGACTTTGGACGGTAAACAAAAAGCTCTGAAGGAGGAATTGAAAGGTATATCTACTGTTGCTTCGGTGTCTGTTGGGGATTATTTACCCGTTATGTTGGATGGTGTAAGACGAAATGGCAACGCCTATTGGATTGATGGTAGGCAGAATGAGGATGTCGGCATTGGCGGGCAGAACTGGCTGGTCGATGAGGATTACCTTAAAACATTCGGTATTAAACTTATTGAAGGCAGGAACTTTAATAAGGAGATGCCAACCGACTCTAGCGCTGTAGTTGTCAACCAAAAAATGGTAAAGGAGCTCGGCATAACCAATCCCATCGGAGCCAAGATCCGGAATTTTGCAACCTTCACTATTATAGGGGTAGTTGAAGACTTTATTTTTGGCGATATGAAGGGTGATGCTGTAAAACCATTGGCTTTGATGGTTAGTGGAAGTCCCAACATGATTTCCATCAAGCTAAATACTAATAACCTTGAACAAACCCTTGCTGAAATCAATAAAATATGGAGCAGTTTTTCGCCAAATCAGAAAATTCAATATACATTCTTAGACGAGGGGTTTGAGAACCTTTATGCCGACGTTCAGCGCACGCAAGCCATAGTTTCAACCTTTGCAGTTTTCGCCATATTTATTGCTTGCTTGGGACTGTTTGGATTAGCAGCTTTTGTAACCCAACAACGAACTAAAGAAATCGGTATCCGAAAAGTATTAGGCGCTAGCCTTCCAGGGATCATAAAATTGCTGTCTGCAGATTTTATTAAACTTGTTTTTGTTGCCATAATCATCGCTTCCCCAATTGCGTGGTGGGCAATGAACAACTGGTTACTTGACTTTAGTTATAGAATTGATATTAAACCATGGGTGTTTTTTGTAGCCGGTGCTATGAGCTTGTTGATTGCCTTTAGCACGATCTTTTATCATGCCTTAAGAATTGGAAGAATCAATCCTGTGAACAGCTTGAAGGATGAGTAATTCATATTCAAGGGCAAACCCTTGAATAGATGTGAGATGTGAGATGTGAGATTTGAGATAGTGGAAAGGTGAGAGAGGATTGAGAGGATTGAGAGGTGAAATTTTAATTCATCGTTCAGTAGTGAACAAAAAGCGTTCGATATCGAACATTGTTTTTTTATGTATTAACCATATACAACTGATTATCAATACAATACATTTATGGCAAATGTATTGTATTTTGATTTACTGAGTAAATGCTTCAATCATGAATGCATTTAATCAAAAGTCACAATAACCAATATTAGCATGAATAATTTAAAACTAGCCATCCGGAATATTCGAAAAAACAGGGGATTTTCGATTATCAATATTGCAAGTTTAGCCTTAGGAATAACCTGTTTTTTACTGTTGTTAGCCTATGTATATCATGAATTAAGTTATGATCGGTTTTTAACTAATTCGGAACGGGTTTCCCTTGTTACCTCCTCTGTAAAGTCGCCCGAAGACGCTGATTACACCTATTGGCAAGTAACTCCTACCGCTGTTGCTCCAATTTTTGCGAAGGAATTTCCTGAAATTGAAAAAGCTGTGCGCATGTATACCTATAATAATGCGGCTTTAATTGAGAACGGTTCAGAATCCATTAAGGAATCAGGATTAAAGTATGTTGATGAAGATTTCTTCAAAGTATTAGACTACCAGGTAGTTTCAGGGAATACAAATTCGGCTTTATCAAATCCGAATGATATTGTATTGACGGAGAAATTGGCTAAGAAATATTTTGCCAATGGAAATCCTATCGGCAAAACCATTATGATTGACAAAAAACCCTGGACTGTCACTGCTGTAATTGCTGATTTACCAACTTATACGGAGAATCATTTTTCAGCTTTATTGTCGAATAAAGGTTTATCACGGTATCAGGAAGAACCACAATGGGGTTCTGCGAACGATATCACATTTGTCTTATTAAAGGAGCATGTTAACCAAATCGCTTTGGAAGAAAAGATTGATGCTTTTATGAAGCAGCAATTCAAGGAACAGTATGATGCGGGATATCAAATAAAAATAAACCTGGAGAACATTCAGACGGTGCATTTACATTCCAAAGCTGCAGGATCAGGGAACCTACTCTATCTTTATATTTTTGGTTTCTTGGCTGCTGCCCTGCTACTGATATCAGCAGTAAACTTCACCAATCTTTCCTTATCGCATGCTACAGAAAGAGCGAAAGAAATTGCAGTTAGAAAGGTTATTGGAGCACATAAAAATGGTATTTTCAATCAATTTATCATTGAGGGTGGATTAATGGTGGGCACTGCTTTAATCCTTGGGATTTTACTCGCTTGGTTATTATTGCCAGTTTTTAGTGTGTATCTGGGGGTTCCCATGAAACTTGAGATTTGGTCCAATCCTTATTTTTACCTTGCTGTATTTGTATTCTATATTGTATTAAATTTTATGGCGTCAGGTTGGCCAGCATGGGTAATTGCACAATTCAAACCCATCAATGTAATCAAAGGCCAACTAAAGTCTAATAAAGCAAAGTTTCCTATTGCCAAAATATTAATCACCTTCCAATATTGTATTTCCATTTTTCTAGTGATCTGTACCTTGTTTGCATATCGTCAAATGCAATTTATCCAAACTATGGATACAGGTTTGAATCGATCTCAAATTGTGGTATTGGATGGTGATGTGTTAAAAACAAAGGGCTTGGAGACATTAAAGAATGAACTGAGAAATCAGCGATCGATCAAAGGAGTTTCCGCTTCTTACGATTCACCTGTCAATGTTCAAGGCGGTTATTCCTTGGAAACTTCTCAAGGGAAAAAGCCTAACTTCAGCATGGATATCACAGCATTACCAATTGAGAAAGATTTTCTAAGTGTTTTTGAGATTCCTATCCTTGCGGGTGAGGGATTGAATGAAACGGACATCATCAAAGCAAGAGATACTTCAGCTAACCGATCAGTAGGCATTATAATCAATAAAATGGCAGCAGAAAAGATTGGTTGGACTCCGGAGGAAGCAATCGGGAAAACAGTCAATATTAATGGACGTATTGGTCCGATCAAAGCCGTTGTAGACAACTTTAATTTTGCATCCTTAAAGGAGGAAGTTAGACCTGTCGCCCTCTTTCCTGAATACAGCTATTTTGGAAATGTATTTATAAAAATAAATGCTGGTACAAATACGACCCAAGCTCTTCAAGATATTGAGTCAACATTCACCAGAATACTACCTAATACTACTTTTAATTACCATTTTTTAGATGAGGACTATGCAGCGCTTTATAAACAAGAACAACAGACTACTAAAATTATGCAGCTTTTTGCATTGGTTACTGTGGTAATCGCTTGTATTGGTCTTTTTGCAATTTCAGCATACGCTGCGCAACAAAGAATAAAGGAGATTGGCATACGCAAGGTTCTTGGTGCATCGGTGGGTAAATTGGTTACCCTGTTGACTTCTGACTTTTTAAAACTGGTGTTGCTAGCTTTTATCATTGCTATTCCTTTGGGGTATTGGGCAATGGATAAATGGCTTACAAACTTTGTTTATCATATTCAGATTGAATGGTGGATTTTCTTAGCTGCCGGATTGATTACCATGGTTATTTCTTTTATGACTATTGGCGGGCAAGCATTTAAAGCTGCAAGAGCTAATCCAGTGGATAGCTTGAGGGATGAGTAATTCAAGGGCTTTGCCCTTGAATAGATATGAGATGTGAGTATTGAGATAGTGGAAGGTAGATATGAGTATTGAGATGTGAGATGTGAGATAGTGGAAAGGGAAATAGATGTGAGATTTGAGAAAGTGGAAAGGCGAGGGATTATTGAGTTTTGGGATATTAATTATTTTTTGATTTAGCATAGATTATGAAAAATTTAAATCTGATTATTAGAAAATTATGGAAGAATAAGCTTTTTACCTTCCTCAATATTATTGGTCTGGCCATTGGGATCAGTGCCTGTTGGATTGTTTTCAGGCTTGTGAATTATGAATTCAGTTTTGACAAGAACCATGCTGAAAGAGAGAAAATATTTAAGGTTTATGGCGTATTCTATGAAGTAGAGTCAACTGACCGCTTTGATGGAGTGCCTTTTCCATTAGCTAAATATATCAAAGAGAACTTTTCGAATGTTGAATTAACTGTTCCAGTGAATATGCGATATATTCCGAAAATCACGAACAGTGCTGAGTCGAAGGAGACCTTTAAGATTGAGGATCCGAAAAATATCATTGAGACCACGAGTGATTATTTTAAAATGGTTCCATATGAATGGTTGGCAGGAAACCCTGCTCACGCATTACAGGAACCTAATGAGGTGATCTTAACTTCAAGCAGAGCAAAACAGTATTTCCCCAATATAGATCCCAAAGAGGTTGTTGGAAAAACATTAATGTATGACACGACACTCTTCTCTATTGCGGGGGTAGTGAAGGATCTGGAAAGTCCAAGTAGTTTTTTGGCGAAGGAATTCATCAAAGTAAATGAGAATAACTTTTACAATGATATGTGGCAGTCCTTTATGTCAAATTACACTCTGTTTGTTAAATTAAAATCCGTAGAAAGCAAGGATGCTTTTGTCAAACAGATTAGCGACAAAATCTATGAAATGACTAAAAAGGATTTTGACGAAATGAATTTTAAAGCAGGAGCAGGTGTGACTCCTTTAGCTGATGTTCATTTTGACAAAAGCCTTCAGAATAGCACCAATATTAAATTAGTTTACGGATTTATTGGAATAGGTATTTTTCTACTCTTATTAGCCACTATCAACTATATCAATCTAACTACTGCACAAGTACCATATCGTGCGAAAGAAATTGGCATTCGAAAGACATTGGGAGAACAGCCTTTTGATGTCACCAAATCCTTTTTTGTAGAAACATTCTTCATTACCACACTGGCCTTGCTCCTTTCATGGCCGATTACAAAAGTTTTTGAAAAAACTTTCCAATCATTTTTGCCTGAGAATTTGAATTCATTTTCAGATGTTATAGCTGTGGCTATTTTCCTTGTCGGTTTATTGGTTTTTATTACTGCCGTTTCGAGTATCTATCCTGCTTATCTGATTAACAAGGTTCAGATTTCTGAGGTCATCAAGATGAAAGGGATTGGCAAACTATCGCTAGGTAGTATTTCCATCAGAAAGGTTCTTATTGTATTTCAATTTGTGATTGCGCAATGTTTTGTTGTTACCACCTTTATCATTGGTATGCAAATGAAACATACCATGTCTTCGGACTTGGGTTTCAATCATCAGGCGTTAATAAACATTACTTTACCATGGAAGGCTGACCAAAACGCTGATGTGGATCCATTTGTCTTTAAGGAAGCATTACTTAAACATTCTCAGATTTCTGGAGCTGCACTAGGTCATTTACCATTATCACAAGACCATTGGGGGAATTTTGTTTCTTCTACAGCAGATACAGGAATTGTAAAAGTTAATGTTCCATTTAAATTTGTTGATAAGGATTATTATGATGTCTACGACATTAAATTACTCGCAGGAAGAAATATGACCATTGCGGATACATCGACAGGCATAATACTTAATGAAATAGCCATTGAGAAACTTGGCTTCAAAAGTCCGGAAGAAGCGATTGGAAAGCCAGTTCAAGCCTATGATAGGGACCGCACCATTACCGGAGTTACCTCCAATTTCAACAGTAAGACTTTTCATACAGAGAAAAGTGGTGTTGCCATGCTGGCTTCAAATATAAGGGGACAACTTTTGCAAATCGGCATCAGACTTCATGATGATCCAAAGACCTGGAAATCTGCATTGGATATCGTGGAAAAAGAATGGAAGAATATTTATCCCAATGCTCCATTTGCCTTTAAATTCTATGATGAAAACATCCGTCAGATGTATGAAACAGATTATAAATTCTCTAAAATCATCAACCTATCAACTGGGATAACCATTTTATTAAGCTGTCTGGGATTAATTGGTTTGGTCACTATTTCAACGGCTCAACGCACCAAAGAAATAGGAATTAGAAAGGTATTAGGAAGCTCTATTTCTGGAATAATTGGATTATTATCCAAAGACTACATTAAGTTGATTTTGATTTCCATCCTGATTGCATCACCGATCGCTTGGTGGGCTTCCAATAAATGGTTGGACGATTTTGCTTATAAAATTGAAATTTCTTGGTGGATGTTTGTGATTCCAGCCATTGCAACCATATTAATAGCATTTATTACCATGAGCTACCAATCCTTAAAAGCCGCTAAAGCCAATCCGGTGGATAGCTTGAGGGATGAGTAATTCAAGGGCTTTGCCCTTGAATAGATATGAGATTTGAGTATTGAGATATGTGAGAGTGGAAAGGCGAGGAAGTATTAAGGACTTATTTTATATTTAAAAAAATGAATACACTAAAAATAGCGGTTCGAAATATTCAAAAGAACGGTACGTATAGTTGGATAAATATTATAGGTTTAACACTTGCATTTACCTTGTGTCTGTTGGTTTTTTCGGTAGTTATCGAGGAAAATTCTTTTGATAAAAGCTGGAAAAATTCTTCTCAAATTTATAGAATAACCACCTTGGATAGCACTGAAGGCTTAGAAAGTAGGATTCCCAGTGCTTATGCTAATTTAGCGAGCGAGTGGAAGAAAAACTTTCCTGAAGTTGAATCTGAAAGCGCCATCATTTCTGGCAAGGTTTATTTGAATACTGAAGGTTCGAACAGTGAGCCTTTCGAGGCTCCAGCATTAAGGGCTGATGCAAATATTTTTGACCTTTTAGACCTAAAGGTTCTGGAGGGAAAACCTGTACCCATCATTGAAGGAAAGAAAAACCTAGTGATTAGCAAGTCCTTCAAGGAGCAATACTTTAAAGATCAGGAGGTAATCGGGAAAGTTGTATTCAACGCAAACCCTTTTAGTTCTAAAAAGGAAGAGTTTGTAATAACTGCAGTAATCGATGATTTGCCTACGAACTCCATCTTTAGGACCTCCGCTATCGAATTGGGGCCAAAAAATCCAATGGAATTGAGTAAAGATGGCTATGGTTTCTATATGGAACAATATATTTTGTTGAAAAAAGGCACGGATGTTTCTCAATTTTCAAAAAAAGCCAACCAGTGGTACACTAATTTTCTAAACGACTCCAAAAAAAACAAACTTAGCTACCAACTTCAACCGCTGCAGGAAATTTATATGGAACCACTCGGCATGACGGAAATCAGTGGTAACAAAAAGAATAGTTTGATATTTCAGGGGATAGCAATCCTGGTACTTGTGATATCCTGTATTAATTTCATAAACCTGTATGCTATCCGGACGATCAGAAAGGTGAAAGCCATTAATCTTTTTAAGATTATGGGAGCAAGCAAAAGTCAATTGATAATAGGTTTATTAGCAGAAACCAGCATAATTTTCATGATATCCTTTGTATTGAGTTCCATACTCTATTTATTTGGATTATCGCCGTTAGAGAAGTTCTTAAATACTGATCTTTCCTATATCAAAAGCTTAACCCCTATTATTCTGACTCTATCATTTGCTGGTTGTGTAATATTGAGCCTTGTCATTGGGCTTTACCCTGCTTGGATAGTTTCGAATGTTAAGTCTGCTGATGCCTTAAAGAATAAAATATCAAAATCCAGTTTTTCAGAGGTATTTACAAAAAGATCGTTGATCGTATTACAATTTTGCATTTCACTGATCGTAATAATTGGATTAATAACCATTAAATCTCAATTGAATTTAATGCAAACAACTCCAAGAGGGTTGAACACTGAAAATTTACTAAGTATCAAAACCTTTCGTTTTGGAGCTGGTCCTGAGGTAATCAAAAATGAATTGTCCAGAATCCCAGGAGTAGAAAAGACCAGCATAACCAGTTGGACTCCAAATGTTGGTTCTGGATACATGGCCAGATCTATTAATGATATTCATAACCATGGAAAGGAAATTCAGGTAAGTTTTATTACCGGAGATACCGATTTAATTTCATTACTAGATATTCGGTTAACCAAAGGTCGATATTTAAGACCTTCTGATTATGAAGGCTATAGTGATCTGGCTAAAGAAGGTCAGGATCCGATTCGCAATGCCTTAATTACTGAAAGCACTGCAAATAGGCTGGGAATTACTGAATTAGGAAAGCTTAATGAAGATTTAGGAATCATTCCAGTTGGGATAATTGCTGATTTTCATAGTGAATCTTTCCATAAGAAACAAGTGCCTACCGTAATCACAGCGATTCAATTGAGCTCATGGGGGAATGTTTTGATCAAGATCAAGGAAGGTCAAGAAAAGGCTAGTTTAACTGCTATAGATAATGTTTTGAAAAGCCACTTCCCTGATCGTTTAATCAACTATGAATGGGTAGATGAGGTAGTTGCCAAATCATATACAAAGGAAACACAACAAGCTCAACTTTTCACTTTCTTTTCATTTCTTGCACTGTTTATTTCTGCATTAGGCGTCACTGGATTAATTTATCAAAGTGTTGAACAGCGGAATAAAGAAATCGGAATCCGCAAAGTCTTGGGAGCAACCATTTATAGAATTTCGAGTTTATTTTCGAAGGAATACGTTCTGATGTCTATTTTGGCGATTATGATTTCTGGGCCGATTGCCTGGTACCTCTGTAATTTATGGCTGGAGGATTTTGCCTATAAAATTGATGTTCAATGGTGGTTTTTTATTCTAGCGGGGTTAATCGTGCTTGTAGTTACCTTAATAACCGTCAATATCCAAACCATAAGAGCAGCATTGACAAATCCTGTGGATAGCTTACGTGATGAGTAATTCAAGAGCTATCCTAAATTGACCGTTCAATTCCGTACGAAAACTGTTCGATATCGAACAGGAGATTTTGTAATTCGGCTAACATCATAGTGAAAATCAATCCATTATATTTATGGCAAGGCGATTGTAAAATATTATTAGGAGAACTTTAGTAATAATTTAGGAAGCGATATGATGAATCATGATATAAAAATCGCATGGCGAAATCTTTGGAAGAATAAGGTGTTTTCAATTTTGAATATCCTTGGTCTAACACTCGGGTTCGCTGGGTTTATATTATCCTATCAATATATCAATCGGGAAACCAGCTATGATAAATGGAATCCAAATTATGATCACATTTATCAAGTTGGTCTGGAAGCCAACGGAGAATACAGTGTTGATATGCTCCCTTCATTTGCACAAACGCTGAAAGATAATTTCCCGGAAATAGAATATGCTGGGAGAAAGGTTGATTTTACATGGGGGAATTATCCTTTATTTGGGGAATCAACCGTCTATATAAAAAAAGTATTAGCAATAGACTCTTCCCTAGCAAGGATATTTCAATTCGAAAATAAGAACGGTCCATTGTACAAAAATGCGGAGCAGAATGAAGCGAATCTAATAAAAGAGCCAATTGCAAAATTGCTTTTTAAGGAATATAAAGATTTTAGTGAGCCCAAGAAAGTTCCAGCACTTAGTCTTGCCATGGGAGTTCATGACACATTCTATGGGTTAGTTCAAGAAAGAGAGCTTTCCATTATCGATGGAGACGTTCTCTTTATCCGAAAAATAGAAACGGAGGAAGAAGGAAATCCTTATCTAGCTCAAACCTTTATCCAAGTAAAAAAGGGTGCTGATATCGAGCAATTAACCAGTAAAATAAATGACCTATTTACCAGCAAATTTTCCAAAAAGGAAAGGATTCAAAGTTCTGCCTTTGCTAAGGGTAAGGTCTATTTAGATCCGCTTCAAAACCTATACTTACAACCAAAAGCGGGTAGCAATACGAATTACTTGATAGTATGGATTCTGGGGGTCTTATCTGTTATTATTTTAGTTCTTGCTTGTGCAAATTTCGCCAATATGATGATGGCGAAGGCGAATCAAAGGCTTAAAGGATTAGCCATAAAGAAAATCCTTGGAAGTTCGAGATTTGCCTTAATTAGGCAATTACTTTTGGAAGTATTCATCTTAACAAGCTTTTCGGCAATCTTATCTTTTTTTATGATATTCATTGCTGGTAATGCCCTTCAAAAATGGTTTAATGATGATTTACTGAAGTATATCCTGAACTATGAAACAGTTGGTCAGTTATTGGTTGGTATTTTAGTTTGCACCTTGATTTCAGGGATTTATCCGGCGATTTCATTATCAGGATTTAATTCTGTGAAACTTTTAAAAGGAAATAACCTGTCATTTGGCATGAATAACCGCCTTCGAAATTCCTTGATGATAGCGCAATTTATTATTGCCATTATCTTTGTAACTGGGATGTTTGTTGTGCGACAGCAAGTCAATTTTATGAGAGAAACCGATAAAGGCTTTGAACCATCTCAGGTTGTCAATTTTATTGGGGTTGCGATGTATTACGACAATAAATTGGATGGATCTTTTTATGACTTCAAGCAGCGATTGCTGCAAGACCCAAGTATAGAATCTGTGGCTAGGGCTACAAATATCCCTGGATCAAGAGAATTGCCAGCCCAATTTCTATTCAATAATAACAATGAAAAACATGATCTAGATCATGTAGGTATTGATCCTGAATTTTTTCAAACCTTAAACATGAATTTCTTGGTCGGTGGTGACAATTTATCCATGAGCAAATTAGTTTCAGATTCCAGTAAACATTATGCTGTGATTAATGAAGCTGCCGCAAAAGCCTGGAATCTGGAGAATCCTATAGGAGCTACTATTCAGGGTTGTGATGCTAATTTTGAAATTATCGGTGTAGTAAAAAATAGTATTGCCTATGGATTTGAAAATAAGGTGAATCCAACCATTTATTCCTATAAAAATGAATGCGCAAAAGGAAGATTTAAATCGGCATTGATTGTAAAAACTGCAGAAGGTAAAACCGAAGCGGCAATTCAAACCGTAAAACAGGAGTGGCTGAAGAATCCAGCTGCGGAAGCATTGCCTTTGGATTATGAATTTATGGATCAAAGCTATGCCAGACTTCAAATGAAACAAATCCAACTGCAAAAGGCATTCAATGGTTTCACACTAATAGCAGTTATTGTTGCCTGTTTAGGTTTATTTAGCATGTCTGCTTACCAAGTATCTATAAAGAGGAAAGAAATGAGCATTCGGAAGGTCTTGGGAGCATCAGTTCATTCTATATTTTACCAATTCAATAAACCATTCTTAATAATATTCATAATTGGGACTGTGATAGCAGTACCTATTGCTTACCTTTTAATCGGATCATGGTTGAACAATTTTGCCTATCATATAGAAATAAAATTCTGGTATTTTGGTCTTGCGATTTTTAGCTTATTATTGATAATATTTATTACTGTAAGCTTCCAATCATTTAAGGCATCAAATGAAAATCCAGTGAATAGCTTGAGAGATGAATGATTCAAGGGCTGTGCCCTTGAATGGATTTGAGAATTGAGATATGAGATTTGAGATATTAACCTGATTGGAAAGGATAAGATGATTTAAGACGTTCATGTGGAGCAGGAAAGGTCTAAATACTAAATACTAAATACTAAATACTAAATACTAAATACTAAATACTAAATACTATAAAAAAACATGATTAAACTAGAGCACATATTCAAATGGTACAGTGTCGGAGGTGCCAAGAACTTTATATTAAAGGACATCAATTTAGAGATCAATGAAGGGGATTTTGTATCCATTATGGGTCCTTCGGGTTCAGGTAAGTCTACTCTATTGAATGTAATTGGGATGTTGGATGAACCGGATGAAGGTAGCTACACTTTTATGGGGGAAGATGTGCTGAATATGAAAGCGAAAAAGCGTTCTCAGTTGTTTCAATCACATATAGGCTATGTTTTCCAGTCTTATCATTTGATTGATGAGTTGACTGTTTATGAAAATATTGAAACCCCATTGATCTATAAAAATTTATCTTCATCAGAACGTAAGAGCATTGTATCTGATATGTTGGACCGTTTTAATATTGTAGGGAAGAAAGATTTATTTCCTGCGCAATTATCAGGTGGTCAACAACAGGTAGTCGGAATTGCCAGAGCATTGGCGGGTTCACCGCGATTACTATTGGCAGATGAACCTACTGGAAACCTGAATTCCAAGCAAGGTGAAGAAATTATGGAACTTTTCAAACAACTGAATGATGAAGGGATGACCATTATACAAGTCACTCACTCTGAGAAGAATGCAGAATATGGTAAGTCGATCCTCAATATGTTGGATGGTCAGTTAAAATAACAATATTGTGAAGGATTTTTGGGATTGCCTTTTATTTCGTAAATTTCATTGTGAATGAAAAAGAAATTAAGGCACTCATCTATCTTTTGGATGACCCCGACCGGGAGATTTTTCAAGAGATAGAGCACAAATTAATCACCTGTGGGCCTGAGGTAATCCCTTTGTTGGAACACTCGTGGGAATCTTCTTTTGACCCGCTTTCCCAAAGTCGGATTGAGAATATCATTCATAGAATTCAGTACGATCAAGTCAAAAATGACCTGCAGCTCTGGAAACTCAATAATTCGGAGGATCTGCTAGAAGGTCTACTCATCATCAATCGCTATCAATACCCCAATCTTCATGAAGAACAAGTATATTATCAATTAGCGGAGATTCGTCGGAATGCTTGGTATCATTTGATGTATGATATGAGTCCGGTGGAAAAGGTGAAGCTATTGAACAATATTCTGTTCAGGGAATTTGGTCTATCTGGGAATACTTCTAATTATCATGATCCCCAAAATTCATTTATCCATAAGGTTCTTGAAACCAAGAAAGGGAATCCTATTAGCTTAGCTTGCATCTATGCATTGGTGGCGCAAAAA
This sequence comes from Sphingobacterium cellulitidis, assembly GCA_002245855.1. Classification (GTDB taxonomy): domain Bacteria; phylum Bacteroidota; class Bacteroidia; order Sphingobacteriales; family Sphingobacteriaceae; genus Sphingobacterium; species Sphingobacterium cellulitidis. The sequence continues at coordinate 503,823 of NOUX01000001.1, forward strand.
CTAGATATTCCGATCTATGGTGTGAACTTACCTAAACATTTTGTATTGGCTTATGTAGATGGTGAAAATCATGATAAGGTTGAGTTTTATATCAATGTGTTCAATAGAGGGCAAATTATGCGTGAGGAGGATATTTATGCCTTCCTGAGACAACTTAATCTCCCATTATCGGACAACTATACCCTGCCTTGTGATAATATCTCCATTATTAAGCGGGTTATAAGGAATTTGATTGCTGCCTACGAGCATGTAGACAATGCGGAAAAGAGGCTTGAGGTTGAAACTCTACTGGCTTTAATTGAAGAAGACGAGATTCAATAACCTCGTCTTCCTATTCGATACTATTATATCTTTTAATTTCTTGCGTCTAAGGATATGCCCTCTGGGGTAGAAAAATCTGCCCGTCCTGCTTGCTTATACTGATAAGTCGCATTTGGAGCCACATTTCCATTATCTGTTTTTAAGAATCGATAAACGGCTTTGGAGTTTCGGTCAGCAACATAAATATATTTACTGTCTTTTCTGAAATCCAGTTCTACATCTACTGGTTGTTTTAATCCAGTCAGCGCACCTGTAATGATTCGGGTAGGTGTGATAGTACCAGAGGCTTGACTGATTTTAGCATAGTCATCAAAAATCAAAACCCGTCCTTGATAAGTAACATTACTTCCAGAACCTGTTTGAAGAAAATCGGTCAAGGCCATCATGTTATTAACCGTATCTACAGACATCCCACGAATATTACCTTGGGTACCAGAAACAGACAACACTTTTGAAGGCGGTACAGAATTTATGGTAGAATCTCGGCTAATAATCAACCCATCATAGATCTCCACTCCCCCATTTGCACCAGATTTACTTACCACTAATCCACTTTTTACAATAGTCACATCCCATGGATCAATATCATTTTGGAATTGAAATTTCTGTCCAGGTTTTCTGAATTCTTCCAAACCTCTTGGCCTGTCAAAGGCATAAAACATAGGATTAGTTCCTCCATTATCAATTGCATATAATTTATCCAAACTAGGATGAAATACTAAGCCACGAACAGATTGTAATACGGATTGACGAATTTGTCCCCTATCATTACTCAAGGCACCTGTCTCCCCAATTGAGAGCTTATAAATAAATGTATCTACGACTGTGGTGTTAAATGATGCTTGAAAAATCTTTTGTGCACTAGGGTTGAAATAGATGGTTCTACCACCTCTAGCACCTGATAAAAATGGGCTTGCACCAACACTCATTTCTGCTGCTGTCGTATCCGAATAAGGTAACAAGACTATATTATTAAATCTAGTTGAACCTAGATTCTCATTAAAATCAGAATAGGATATATAAAGTCGGGAAATATTATTGCTGGTATGAGGTTCATCATCGTCTTTTTCACAGGAATAAAACCCTATCACTGTGGCGATTGCAAGGAGAACAAATAGGTACCTTAGTTTCATAAAACAAATAATTTATTACAAATGTATAAAATTATCGTTTGTCGTAGGCTACCTAAGCGTTTAAGATTGTTAAAGTTGGTTAAATTGAAGGATTTGTGTAAAATTGCAGAATAGATTATAAAGCAATGGAGAACAAAGAATTTGTAAGAGAGAAGTTGGAATTGCCCAACGAAGGGAAAAAGCTTTTGCTTCACTCCTGCTGTGCTCCCTGTTCTGGTGAGGTAATGGAGGCATTAATTGCATCCAATATAGATTTTACGATCTATTTCTATAATCCCAATATTCACCCAAGGAAAGAGTACGATCTGAGGAAAGAGGAAAACATTCGTTTTGCTGAGAAACACAACATTCCATTTATTGATGCGGACTATGATGTAGATCATTGGTTTGAACTGGCTAAGGGCATGGAGAACGAGCCTGAGCGCGGAAGTCGTTGTACGATGTGTTTTGATATGCGATTTGAGAAAACTGCCGAATATGCTGCTGAGCATGGCTTTGATGTTATTTCAAGCTCACTGGGGATTTCCAGATGGAAAAACATGGAGCAGATCAATGACTGTGGCTTAAGGGCAGCTTCCAGGTTTCCGGATATGGAGTATTGGACATTCAACTGGCGCAAGAAAGGCGGCTCTGCACGGATGTTGGAAATCAGCAAAAAAGAGAGGTTTTACATGCAGGAATACTGCGGTTGTGCCTACTCCTTGCGGGACACCAATAAATGGCGGATGGCGAATGATCGTCCGAAAATTGAATTAGGAAAAAATTATTACGAATAGCCTAAACGATTTTTTAAAATAAATTTCATTTATACTTAATTAATCGTTACTTTTGCAGGCTCAAATGCAAGATTGTGAAGTATCTAAAAAAATACAGAATACCATTTTCAGGTCTTTCAACAGGTAAGCACAGTTTTGACTTTGAAATCGACGAGAAGTTCTTTGCATGTTACGAACATTCCTTAGTACAGGAAGGCAACCTGAAAGCGGTTGTCGACTTGCAGAAACAGGAAAACATGTTGATAGCTAATTTCGACATTCAAGGCACAATAAAACTGACTTGCGATGTTTGTCTATCGACCTTTGATTCGCCTGTTCACATTAAGGAACGTGCTTTGGTAAAATTCATCGATGAGGATTGGAACGAGGACACAGAAGAAGTGATTACCTTATCCAAGAATGATTATGAATTAGATATTGCCCCATTACTTTATGAGTATATAAATGTGGCAGTTCCACCCTACCCTAAGTGTAGTGAAAACGGGGATGGGATAGCATGTGATCCAGAGATGTTGGACATGATTCAAAATGAAGAAGAGAGCTCGTCTGAGGAAGACAATGGAAACATTGATCCTCGTTGGGAAGCATTGAAGAATATTAAAAATAACTAAAACAAAAAATACGAGATGGCACATCCAAAACGTAAAACTTCTAAATCTAGAAGAGACAAGAGAAGAACACACTATAAAGCTGAATTACCTAGCTTAACTGTTTGTAAAGAAACTGGCGCGGTGCACAGACCTCACCACGCATATACAGTAGACGGTAACTTATACTACAACGGTAAATTAATTATTGAGAACACCGCTGCTGTCTAACGACATCTTTCTTAAAAACATCCCAAAAAAGTATAATATTTTATATTATTAACTTTCACTTGGGATGTTTTTTGCGTATTATTGAATAATATAAATAATAACGAATGAAGATTGGATTAGACGTGTTGGGGGGGGATTTTGCTCCAGATTCAAATATCAAAGGAGCGATTGAAGCTCAAAAACAGTTGGATGATTCGCAACGAATTGTCCTATTTGGCGATGAAGAAGCGAATAAGAAAGCTATTGCCGAAGCTGGATCTGACCCCTCAAAATTTGATTATGTTCATGCACCTGAGAACATCAGCATGCACGAACATCCCACAAAAGCAATCAGCCAAAAGCCGAACTCTTCAATAGCCAAGGGATTTGACTTATTGAAAAATGGAGAGATAGATTCATTCTCTTCAGCAGGTAATACCGGCGCCATGCTGGTTGGTGCTATGTTTAGTGTAAAGACTATTTCAGGCGTTATACGACCTGCAATTGCGACCAATGTTCCGAAGCTGAAAGACGGATTTGGAATTTTATTGGATGTCGGAGCGAATGCAGATTGTAAACCAGAAATGCTGAACCAATTTGCTATCCTAGGAAGCCTTTATGCAGAACATGTATATGGCATTCCCTCACCAAAGGTCGGACTACTGAACATTGGTGAAGAAGAAGAAAAAGGAAACAACCTAACCATCGCTACCTACCCTCTATTAAAAGAAAACAACAAAATCAATTTTATCGGAAATGCAGAAGGACGTGATTTATTTAGTGATCATGCCGATGTAATTGTATGCGATGGCTATACTGGCAATGTAGTGCTCAAGCTAGCTGAATCATTTTATGTAGTTACGTTGAAGAAAGGATTTAAAGATCAATTCTTTGATAGGTTTAATTACGAGCAATATGGTGGCAGCCCAATTCTTGGGGTCAATGCCCCTGTAATCATTGGCCATGGAATTTCAAGTCCAGAGGCAATTAAAAATATGGTATTATTGTCGAGAGATATGATCGCCTCACAATTTATTGAGAAGATCAAATCTGCATTTAACTAAAAAATATGTCTAAAATTCACGCAGCTATTACTGCAGTACATGGTTACGTTCCTGACTATATCCTGACCAACAAAGAGTTGGAAACTATGGTAGACACTAACGACGAATGGATCGTAACCCGCACAGGAATTCGTGAGCGAAGAATATTAAAGGATCCAGGAAAAGCTACTTCTGATTTAGCAGTTCCAGCAGTGAAGGGTTTATTGGAGAAAAGAGGGATTTCTGCCGAGGATCTTGATTTAATTATCTTCTGTACCAGTACTCCTGATATGCTATTCCCGGCGACTGCCAACATCTTAGCAGACAAAATCGGCGCTAAAAAAGCTTGGGGTTTCGACTTACAAGCCGCATGTTCGGGATTTCTCTTCGGATTAACCACTGGAGCTCAATTTATTGAGTCTGGAAAACACAAAAAAGTATTGGTTGTTGGTGGAGATAAGATGTCATCTGTTGTCAACTATACAGACAGAAATACATGCATTTTATTCGGTGACGGATGTGGTGCAGTATTATTAGAACCAAATGAAGAAGGAAACGGATTGATTGATGCTGTTTTAAAAACAGACGGATCAGGCGGTCAATTCTTAAATATCAAAGGCGGTGGTTCATTGAACCCTGCAACACACGAAACTGTTGATGCTGGTTTACACTATGCTTATCAAGAAGGTCGTACAGTATTTAAATTTGCAGTAACCAATATGGCTGATGTAGCTGTTGAAGTGATGGAAAGAAACAAATTGACATCAGAAGATGTTAATTGGTTAGTACCACATCAGGCGAACAAACGTATTATTGATGCTACTGCGGAACGCGCTGGATTACCTGAGGAAAAAGTAATGGTAAACATTCAAAAATACGGTAATACGACGAGCGGCACTATTCCACTATGTTTATGGGAATGGGAAAGCCAGCTTAAAAAAGGAGACAATTTAATTCTTGCTGCCTTTGGTGGAGGATTTACATGGGGCTCCATTTATTTAAGATGGGCGTATTAATCAGCATTTTATTATTACCTTTATAGCTATTTATTTTTTAAAATTATTAAACAAACCTACTAGCATATGAGTATGGATATTAAACAAATTCAAGATCTGATCAAATTCGTTTCCAAATCGGGTGTGAATGAAGTATCAATCGAAGAGAAAGATTTTAAAATTACGATAAAGACTAATCAAGAGCCTACATACGTAACTGCGACAGTTCCTGCAGCTCAAGTTGCTCCTGTAGCAGCACCAGTTGCGGCACCTGCAGCAGCTCCGGCTACTCCGGCTACTCCTGCAGCACCAGCGGATGAAAGCTCGAAATACATTACTATTAAGTCTCCAATTATCGGAACATTCTACCGTTCTCCAGGTCCAGACAAAGCTTCATTTGTCAACGTAGGTGATGAAGTAACTCCTGGAAAGGTAATCTGTATCGTTGAAGCCATGAAATTATTCAACGAAATCGAATCGGAAGTATCAGGTAAAATCGTGAAGATTTTAGTAAATGATGCACAACCTGTAGAATACGACCAACCTTTATTCTTAGTAGATCCTAGTTAGTTTCCGGAGTAATTCCAGAAACTTTTTTATTGTGCTAAGAGATAAAGTGTTACATCATACAGTATTATGTTCAAAAAAATATTAATTGCAAATAGAGGGGAGATTGCGCTTCGAATTATCCGTACTTGTAAAGAGATGGGGATTCAAAGTGTTGCAGTATATTCTACTGCTGACCGCGATAGTTTACACGTTCGCTTTGCGGACGAAGCTGTTTGTATTGGTCCTCCTGCTAGTAAAGATTCCTATTTAAATATTCCAAATATTATTGCGGCTGCAGAGTTAACAAATGCAGATGCAATCCACCCTGGATACGGTTTCTTATCAGAAAACGCTAAATTCTCCGCTATCTGTGCTGAGTACGGCATCAAATTTATTGGTGCTACTGCCGACCAGATTGAGAAAATGGGAGATAAAGCATCCGCTAAAGAAACCATGAAAAAGGCTGGTGTACCTACTATCCCTGGTTCAGACGGATTATTACCAGATGTAAAAACTGGTTTAAAAATCGCAAATGAAATGGGATACCCTGTCATCTTAAAGGCAACTGCTGGTGGTGGTGGTAGAGGTATGCGTATCATTTGGAAAGACGAAGAGTTTGAAAACGCATGGGATTCTGCTCGTCAAGAGTCAGGTGCAGCATTCGGAAACGATGGATTGTACTTAGAGAAATTCGTTGAAGATCCTCGTCACATTGAAATCCAAGTGATTGGTGACCAATACGGAACAGTATGTCACCTTTCTGAGCGTGATTGTTCTATCCAAAGAAGACACCAAAAGTTAGTTGAAGAAGCTCCATCTCCATTTATTACGCCAGAATTGCGTGCTAAAATGGGTGAAGCTGCTATCCTAGGTGCTAGAGCGGTTAAATATGAAGGTGCTGGAACAATTGAGTTCCTAGTTGACAAACACCGCAACTTCTACTTTATGGAAATGAATACTCGTATTCAAGTTGAGCATCCAGTTACAGAAGAAGTTATCAACTTCGACTTGATCAAAGAACAAATTAAAGTTGCTGCAGGAATTCCTATTTCAGGAAAAAGCTATGAGCCAACCATGCATGCAATTGAATGTCGTATCAATGCGGAAGACCCTTTCAACAACTTCCGTCCCTCTCCCGGTAAGATTACCAATTTCCACTCACCAGGTGGACACGGGGTTCGTGTAGATACGCACGTTTATTCAGGATATTCAATCCCTCCTAACTACGACTCAATGATTGCAAAATTGATTTGTGTAGCCCAAACTCGTGAAGAAGCTATCAATACAATGGAGCGTGCATTAAGTGAATTTGTAATTGAGGGTGTAAAAACAACTATTCCACTTCACCTTCGTTTGATGCGTGATCCTAACTTTAGGGCAGGTAATTTCACAACGAAATTCATGGAAACTTTCGACCTTACGGAGTATCCTGATGAGGAGGTTGTATAAAATTTACTTTACATATACAAAACATGCCATTCTTCGAGAGAAGAATGGTATTTTTGTTTTCTAACGAATAGATTACCGCATAGAAAATACATGTCCAAGAATATTAAACTTATTGAAGCCATTAAGAATAAAGGAAAGAACATCGAAGCAGAAATGTCCTTCTTCGATCATTTGGAAATCCTGAGATGGCATATCATCCGCTCCGTTATTGCAATAACCGTTTTCGCAATTCTTTCATTTACATTTTACGACTTCGTCTTCAACCAAATAATCATGGGCCCCAAGAGTCTGGATTTTTGGACTTACCGAATGATGTGTAAGGTTGGAGCAGCATTAAATCTTGAAGGTTTTTGTGTCGAGAAGATTCCTTTCAACATCATCAATACGGAATTGGCCGGGCAGTTCATGCTACAGATTAACTCCTGTCTATTGATGGCGGTAGCATTAGGTTTCCCTTATCTATTATTCGAAATCTGGTTATTCATCAAACCGGCATTAACGGATATTGAAAGAAAATCAGCACGAGGATTTGTATTCTACGCGACAGTACTATTCATCATCGGAGCCTTATTCGGTTACTATATCGTAGTTCCATTGTCGGTTAACTTCCTTGCTAACGTTTCGTTAAGTGATGAAATTACCAACCAAATTACCATAGACTCTTACTTGTCCACAATTGCCACGCTTACTTTAGGTTGTGGGATTATATTCTTACTACCTATCTTGATCTTTATTTTATCGAAGATTGGCATTATGACGCCGGAGTTTATGCGTGCCAGCCGTAGATATGCTATTGTTATCATTTTAGTTATTGCGGCAATTATTACTCCTACAGCGGATGTAATAACGCTCCTTACGGTGAGTGCTCCAATGTTTATCCTATACGAATTAAGTATTATGGTATCCGCGAATGTGAAAAAATCAAAGGAGTTAGCAGAAAAAGAATTTTATAATACAAAATAATATATCATGTCTAAAAAAATCGCAATTGGCAGTGATCACGCTGGGGTTGAATATAAAGCAGCTCTAATCACATTCTTAAATGAACTAGGTTATACTGTTCAGGATTTCGGTCCTGCTACTGCAGATTCTGTGGACTACCCAGATTATGCGCATCCCCTTGCAAGCAGTGTAGAAAACAAAGAAAACGAATTAGGAATTCTAATTTGCGGAAGTGCAAATGGGGTAGCCATTACTGCGAATAAACACCAGGGTATTCGTGCAGCTATTTGTTGGTTAGAGGAAATATCAGCATTAGCACGTCAGCATAATGATGCCAATGTGGTATGTATTCCTGCGCGTTTCATTGACCTAGATTTAGCAAAACGTATTGTTCGCACTTTCTTGACTACCGACTTTGAAGGCGGTCGTCATGCAAACCGTGTCAACAAAATCTCATGTGCATAACCAATTAAAAACAATAATGAAAAAATTACTTATCCTTTCATTCTTAATTCCAACCCTTTTTAGCTGTTCGGTAAACAAGCAGGTAAATCAGAAAAAATATGCTGATTTATTGACTGAAGAGTCAGCTAAAAAACACTTGACCATTCTTGCTTCTCGCGAATTTGAAGGTCGCGGTACAGGTCAAGAAGGTGGTAAAAAAACAGTGGAATACATTGCCAATGTATTCAAGGACCTAGGCTTAAAACCAGCTGTAAATGGTTCTTATTTCCAACCTGTGGACTTAATCCGAAACTCCTATGTTGTTGATAAATTCATTATCAATAACAAGCCATTGGTAAACGGTAAAGACTTATTTATCCAAGGCAACAACAATAGCAGAGACTTTAAGGCTTCTGATATTGTATTTGTAGGATATGGTATTCAAACTGACAAATACAATGATCTTAAAGGACTTGATATTGCAGGTAAGGTGGTCTTAGTGATCAATGAAGGTGAGCCAATTAAAAATGGCAATTCCTTGATCACTGGTTCTGGCAATCCTTCTGAATGGTCTACCAGCCGTTTCAAGAGAATTCAAGAACTTACCAAATTGAAACCCAAAATGATCATTGCTGTAAATTCTCAAAATGCTGAAATGATCAGCAAATTTGGAAACCGCATGACTGCCGGTCGTTTCACTTTAAAATCAAGTGACGCGCAATCCAACGCAAATCAAGCAACAATGGATATTCCAGTTGCGAACATTACCATGGATATCGCAAACCAAATTCTAGCTGCAAACAATACTTCAATTGACAAAGTTATTGCAACTATTAATTCAACAGGTAAGCCAAATTCATTCGATGTTAAAGCATCTGTAGACGCTACAATGGGTGTTAAGAAAGAAGAATTCCATGATCCTAACGTATTAGGAGTGATTGAAGGAACAGACCTTAAAGATGAGGTTGTAATTATCTCAGGTCACTATGATCATGATGGTATCCTTCCTGATGGAACATTCTTCCCAGGTGCTGATGACAATGGTTCAGGTACTGTAGGTGTTATGGAATTGGCTAAAGCATTTGCTGCTGCTAAGAAAGATGGAAAAGGTCCTAGAAGAACAATCTTATTCATGGCCTTTGCTGCTGAAGAAAAAGGATTATTAGGTTCTAATTTCTACTCTCAAAATCCAATTTTCCCATTGAGTAATACGGTTACTTGTTTGAATATGGATATGATTGGTCGTATCGATGACAAGCACTTAAACGGAAATCATAATTATATCCACGCCATTGGTTCTGAAATGTTGAGCTCTGAGTTAAAAGCAATCAACGAAAAAGCAAACAATGACTATACGCAAATGGAATTAGATTATATGTATGATGATCCTAAGGATCCAATGCGTATCTATTACCGTTCTGACCAATACAACTTGGCGAAACACGGTATTCCAGTGATTTTCTTCTTCTCTGGATTGCATCCAGACTATCATACACCAAATGATACAGTGGATAAAATCGACTTCCCAATGATGGCAAAACGCGAAAAACTTGTTTTCCATACAGCTTGGGAGATTGCAAACCGCGATAAGAAACTAGTGGTAGATAAAACTCCAGCACCTGCTCAATAATAGATTTGAGCAATAAAATATAAAGAAGGGCAGAATTAATATTCTGCCCTTTTCAGTTTTTCAAGTTATGGCTTTGGGAGCCATTTATATTTTAGATAAAAGTATGTCTATTCCGGATTATCTGCTGTAGATTCTCTTGCCAAAGCCACATCATCAGGAGCATTTCCCAAATATTTATCCAATTCAAATAAAGACTCATCTGTTGCACGGTCACCACCGGCAATTTTCAACTTATCGATCAATGAAAGTGCTAATTTCTCTTCCTCGGTTTGTTCTTTAACAAACCATTGTGCGAAATTCCATGTCGCCCAATCTTTCTCCTCCATCGACTGATTCACCAATCCGTAAATTGCATTCGTGTTATCTACTTCATGTTGGAAGACCATATCAAAGCATTCTGACATCGATTTAGGAAGTTTCTTATGTTCCGTCACGGCCTCCACTTTCGGCGTCCCTCCTCTTTCTAAGATATACATCATAATCTTGATCATGTGGTTTCTTTCTTCTTGCGCATGACGAAACAAGAAATTTGCCACTCCACCATAACCTTTGGTATCTGCCCAACATCCCAATGATAGATAAATCTGGGATGCCTGATTTTCTTTTGTCATTTGTTTAATCAACGATGTTTCCATCTCTTTTGATAGTCTATTGGTATTCATAATTATTCCTTTTTAGAACTAACACTTCATAAACCAATTTGTTTACCTTTTCATCCTTTACTTTTACAGTTATACATTGTAAATTTGAGAGAAGCTATTAATAAACAAAACCTAAGGCAACTTGTTCTTTTTTTAAATCAATATTATATATGGCGTTTTTAGACTATTACAATGTGTTAGGATTGGATAAATCCGCAAGTCAAGATGACATCAAAAAGGCTTACCGGAAGCTTGCCCGGAAGTATCATCCTGATTTAAATCCCAACGATGAAAGTGCAAAGAAGAAATTTCAAGAAATAAATGAGGCCAATGAGGTATTGACCGATCCAGAGAAAAGAAAGAAATACGACCAATATGGTGAAAACTGGAAGCATGGTGAGGAATACGAAAAGGCGCAACAGGAATATGCTCGTTCTCAAGGTGCTCGCGGAAGATCTGCTGGCGGCGGTCAAAATCCTTTTGAAGGCTTTGACTTCAACAATTATAATGGTAATTACGATACTGGAGAATACTCTGATTTCTTCGAAGACCTCTTTGGATCTAGGTTCGGTGGAGGAAGAAGCTCCGGAAAACGCGGCAGCTACCGTGGTCAGGACTATGAAACGACCCTGGACTTAACCTTGCTGCAAGCCTCTCAAACCCATAAACAAACCTTTACCGTCAATGGTAAAAATATCCGGATAACAATTCCTGCAGGGGTTGAAGATGGTCAAAAAATCAAATTAAAAGGTCAAGGTGCTGATGGAGTCAATGGCGGGCCTAAAGGAGATCTATATATTACTTTCTCCATTCGCCCGGATTCCAAGTTTGTGCGCAAGGGCAATGACCTTTACACCAATATTGAGGTTGACCTGCCAACGGCCCTATTGGGTGGTGAAACCATTGTCGATACTTTAACAGGAAAAATCAATGTGAAGATAAAACCGGAAACCCAAAATGGAGCTAAGATAAGGCTGAAAGGAAAGGGATTCCCAGTTTATAAGAAAGAGGGTGATTTCGGTGATTTATATGCTGAAATCCAGGTGAGTCTTCCGACCAATCTGAACGAAGATCAAAAGAAAATAGTAGAACAATTAGCGGATTCATTAAAGAAATAAGAGATGGAAAAGACATTATTTAGAGTAATCGACATCTGCAAGACCAATAATATTGAACGGACATTTGTACAAGAATTACATAAAAACGGCCTAATTGAAATCATTGTGCAAGAGGAACAGGAATATTTGGAAGAGGAGCAGGTGGTTTATGTAGAACGTTTTTCAACATGGCATTACGAACTTGAATTAAATATTCAGGGAATTGAAGTGGTAAATCACTTAATTGATAAAATTGAGGAATTACAACGAGAGCTGCGAACGCTAAAATTAGACAAATAGCGTAGTTTTTTCGGATAATTTAGGCAATAAACTCATTTTTTTGATAAATTCGCCTCAATTAACAGAAACCATCATGGAAAAAATCTATCAAGGAAAAACCAAAGACGTATATAGTCTTGGAGATAATCAAATATTACTTCAGTTCAAAGATGATGTTACTGGTGAAAACGGGGTGTTTGACCCTGGAGCAAACACGGTCGGATTAACAATTGAAGGTGCTGGAAGGTCTGGCTTAAAAATGACCACTTACTTCTTTGAAGTATTAAATAAATTGGGAATTCCTACTCACTTTATTTCTTCAGATATTGATAAAGTACAGATGATCGTTAAAGACGCCAAAGTATTTGGAAAAGGTCTTGAGGTTATTTGCCGTTACAGAGCGGTAGGATCATTTTTAAGAAGATATGCTGCTTATTGCCAAGAAGGCCAAGCCTTGGATAGCTTTGTGGAAGTAACCATTAAGGATGATGAACGCGGAGACCCTGTTATTTCTGAAGATGCTTTAGCGATGTTGGGCTTATTGAGCCATGAACAATATCAAGAACTTAAGGATTTGACTAAAAAAATCTGTGGAATTGTCAAAGATGAGCTTGCCAAAAAAGGACTTGAATTATACGATATCAAATTAGAATTCGGACACGACAAAACAAATAATCAGATTATTTTAATTGATGAAATATCTGGCGGTAATATGCGCGTGTACAAAGATGGCCAATATGTTGCACCTTTGGAATTAGAAAAACTTTTCCTTTCCTAAAGGTAATCTCATAATAGAAATAAAAAAGCCATTCGTATTCTGAATGGCTTTTTTATGTTCAATTGAGAAATCTTAAAGACTATTTTTCCCAATCTTAAAACTGTCCTTTTCTAATAAACTTCCAGCTTCATCATAATATTCCAGCTCATAATCATTTGGACATAACTTTAAGGAAATTGGACCAACATCATCCTTCTTAATAATTTTAAAATAAGAAATGGTTTTATTGGGACCATAGATATCATATAATTTCAAGTACATGCTCTTCCGTTCCTTCAGCAAATCAGGATTCGGTTTTAGTACCCAATCCTTTCTTTCATGCTCATCACAATCAAAAATTTGCCAAGAAGGATTATAGGACTTTGATTCTAGAACCTCCAATGCATTGATTCCAGCCAAATAATTGAACCTATCCAAAGGTTTATTTCTTAAATTTCCTTCTATTTCTAATGCATAAAACAAGAGACTCAAGCCTTTGTGATGATCATAAGGAATATAAACATGCTTTACAATCAATCCTGATGAAGAATAGTCTTTTTCGTAGTAAGGAGCTTTTTTATATTCCTTTTTTTCAAAATCATCTACATCAAACCTCTTTCGTTTATGTTTTACGGCTAGCAAATTATAGGTTGGCTTATTCTCAGGAACAACAGAAAACAGAACCTTATCTCCCTTTTTTCCTAAACCTGCCAATTTCATCATACTTTGATCCAAAGGATACAGTTTTTGGATTCTTAACCCAGTATTGCCAGTATCTCTAGGTTGAAATGATCGGTAAAGCCAAACATTCAGCCCTTCTTTTTCATTGAAATACTTATCAACTTCACCTGTGAAATAGCCGTTCTTCGCAAATTCCTGTGTTTTACAGGAAAAAAACAGGAGCAATAATATCCCCAGTAAAAACTTGATGAAAGCTTTTATTAGCATGTACATAATAAATTAGTGGATTTATTGATTTCTTAGGTCCATTTGGATTGGAAGTGTGTACCTAGCATTTACCGTTTTGCCATTAATTATTCCAGCCGACCATTTTTTTGTACTCTTTAATGATTTGATTGCCGCTTCGCCAGTTCCATAGCCTAAATCTTTGACCACTTGAATATCAGTCAAATTACCTTGTTTATCTATTACAAAGGAAAGTTCAATTTTCCCAACAACTTCCGCTTCAAGTGCTTCCTTCGGGTAAACTAAATTTTCTGCAACCTCTTTGCGAAATTTATCTATTCCACCAGGATAGGATGGATAAACTTCTAATTTATCAAAGTCATAGACTGTATTATTTTTTGGATCTGTGACTATAGGAACTGGAATATCCTCCTTCGATATTTGCTTATCATTTTCTGCTGAAGCAGCCTGATTAGCATCTGCAGACGGAGAACTTGTACTCTCAGTAACTATATTATCCGAAGCAGCTTTTTCTTTTTCCGGAGATTTACAATTCACGATTAACCCAACAAGCAGCATGGCCACGGGTAAAATACTTAAATAAAATACCTTGTTTTTTGAATTTGATCTATGTTTGAATATCATTTTAATTCTTTCTTTAAGTAATGATTTATTGGAAAACTCATGACTTAGTCTTGATGGATGTACATTCATGGCATAAGCCAATAATAGTTCCGCGTAGGCAACCTTATTATCATCAAAATGAGCATCAACTATACATTCATGTTGGAATTTAAGTTCATCACGAATCCATATAAAAACGGGATTGAACCAATTGAATGCTCGGAATAATTCGATAAAAATAAGGTCAAAACTGTGCCTTTGTTTCACATGGATTTCTTCATGCGCTTGGATAAGCGACGAATCTTCCCTCTTAACATCCAGATGAATTTTTCCTAAAAAGGAATAATTCCCCTGTTCTTGCTTCGAATACTTTCTACTGGTGATCTTGAATATTCTAAAACCAAACCAAGCAAGCGTAACCCCTACTCCAAGCCAATAAATGACTTCCATCCAATTCGTGCTGCTCCCATACATTTCGGGAGATTCAGCTGTGCCGGATATTTCCTTAGTTGTTAAATCAAGCAGAGGTAGTGTAACCTGAACGACCTCAGGAACCTGAAATTCTACAAACAACAACAGCGGAAATAAGTAGGCTATTAAAACGCTACTCAATAAATACCAGCGATTCAAACTAAAGAAAGTAAACTTCCTTAATCCATATCGATAGATTAAAAAGAATAGCAGCAAGGCCAGGTTAGATATCAATAGGTAAGTCATACTCGATTTTATTTCTTATGCTTCTCAATAAGTTTCATGATTTCATCCAAATCCTGCACGTCCAACTTCTTTTCTTCTAGAAAAAAAGAAAGCATGGAGCTCGCAGAATTTTCAAAATACCCTTGTAAGAGTTTTCCTGTTATTAATTTCTTATACTCTTCTTTTTCAATCTTTGGAAAATAGCGATGGCTTTTCCCAAAAGACTCATGATCCACAAAACCCTTGGTCTCGAGAATCCTTACGATGGTAGATACTGTATTATAAGCCGGCTTCGGTTCTGGTAGCACCTCAATGATATCCTTGACAAATCCACCCCCCAATTCCCATAAACTGTGCATGATCTGCTCCTCAGCCTTTGTTAATTCTTTTAACTCGTTCATTATTCTGTAATAGTTTAAAAAAAAGACAATATTGCCTATAATCGATTATAAAACGAATTTATAACTAATATTTTAGTTATACAACTAAAAAATTAGTTATAAACAAAAATAAAATCGTTACTTATTGATTATCAGAAGGATTAATTTGTTTTTATTTATAAAAGACTATGTGTAGGAGCGCATTGCATGCGCCCTTTCCCATGAAACCGGGATCGGTTCGATTATATTCAGTAAAAAGCATTGCATGCGCCCTTCTCCCTAAAAGCCAGATCGGTGCCATTTAAAATATTCGGTAAAACGCATTGCTTGCGTCATATTTATTCTTCAAACCGCCATTGACGATCAGACTTTTTGGAGGATTGCTTTTTCTTACGGTCCAATCTATTGAGAATTACTGATTTGGGAATTTTCGTAGGTTTTCGTTCAGCATCTATTTTAAGTGCATTTTCCAGGATACTAAAGAAACGCTCGATCACCAATTCTTTATTCTTCAACTGACTGCGATCAATACTAGAGTCCAATTGCAACAGCCCTTCCTTGGAGATTCTATTGGCCAAGCGTTCCTTAATAAGCATTTTTTGATCCTCATGGAATACCGAAGATTCGTCCACATTCCAATTCAACATAACTTTTGAGGAAACCTTGTTGACATTCTGTCCACCCTTACCTCCGGAACGAGAAGTTTTGAAACTCAATTCCTGTATCAACTGTTCTTTATTTACATGCATTTGTAATAAAATTACAATTTTTCCCATTCCGCTAAAAATTTTGCATGAGTATCTACATTCATTATTATCTTTAATAAACGAAACTAGAAATATGAAGATAGGCATAGTATGTTATCCAACTTTTGGAGGAAGTGGTGTTGTCGCGACAGAGCTAGGAAAAGCATTGGCAAATAATGGACATCAGGTTCACTTTATTACTTACAGCCAACCGGCTAGACTTGACTTCTTCTCAGAGAATTTATTTTACCATGAAGTAGCCATTAATCAATATCCATTATTTGATTTTCCACCATATGAAACTGCATTGGCAAGTAAACTGGTGGATGTGGTACGTTTTGAGGGTTTGGATTTATTGCATGTGCATTATGCTATTCCGCATGCATCGGTAGCATTCTTGGCAAAACAAATTCTGGAAACATATGGAATCAATATTCCTGTGGTAACTACCCTGCATGGTACTGATATCACTCTTGTTGGAAAGGATAAAAGTTTCAGTCCAGTGGTAACATTTTCCATCAACAAATCCGATGGCGTTACGACGGTATCTGAAAACTTGAAAGAACAAACCCTTGCATACTTTGATATCAGCAATGGTATTAAGGTCATTCCCAACTTTATCGACTTACAACGATTCCACAATAAGAATCATGAGCATTTCAAAAAAGCAATTGCTCCTAATCAAGAACGAATCATCGTTCATACCTCCAACTTCAGGAAGGTAAAACGCGTTGAAGATGTGGTTCGCATATTCCATAAAGTTACACAGCAGGTCCCAAGCAAGTTGTTGATGGTGGGAGATGGTCCTGAACGTAGAAATGCCGAAGAATTAGCCAGGGAATTAGGCATTATGGATTGTATCCGTTTCTTAGGAAAGCAGGATGCCATTGAGGAAATCTTATCAATTGCTGATTTATTCTTGATGCCATCGGGATCAGAGAGTTTTGGGCTTGCAGCCTTGGAGGCCATGGCATGTAAGGTGCCTGTTGTTTCATCCAATACGGGCGGGCTTCCAGAGTTGAATAAAGAAGGATTTAGCGGTTTCTTAAGCGATGTTGGGGATATAGATGATATGGCGAAGAACTCCATTTATATTTTGGAGGATTGTCAACGATTGAATGAATTTAAGGAGAATGCATTACAAAGAGCGAAGGACTTTGAATTAAGTAAAATAGTGCCAATTTATGAGGATTTTTATTCCGAGGTTATCGAAAAGGTAAAAAAAGGAAATAAATCTAATTAATCGCAAGCAAAAAGTCATATCTTTGGCTTTTGGAACTACTCCAAAAAGTCAAATATGAAATACAAACGCATCCTACTTAAACTTAGTGGCGAAGCTTTAATGGGCGAGCAAAGCTACGGTATCGACATTAATCGTGTTCAACAATACGCAAAAGACATTCAGGAACTTCATAGCTTAGGCATGGAAATCGCCATCGTCATTGGTGGAGGTAACATTTACCGTGGGTTAAGTGCTGAAAAAGCAGGAATGGACCGTGTTCAAGCGGATTACATGGGAATGTTGGCCACCGTAATCAACTCCATGGCATTACAAGATGCCTTAGAGAAGGTTGGCATGAAAACTCGTCTATTGACAGCGATCAAAATGGAACAAATTTGTGAACCATTTATCCGCAGACGTGCTGTACGTCACTTAGAAAAAGGCCGTATCGTGATCTTCGGTGCTGGTACAGGTAATCCTTACTTCACAACCGATACTGCGGCGTCCTTACGGGCCATTGAAATCAATGCAGATGCGGTATTAAAAGGTACTCGTGTAGATGGTATCTATACTGCAGATCCGGAGAAGGATCCTTCGGCAAAGAAATTCGACCATATCTCCTTTACTGATGTATATGAAAAAGGACTGAATGTAATGGATATGACCGCATTTACGCTTTGTCAAGAAAACAACCTACCTATTATTGTTTTCGACATGAACAAACCCGGCAACTTATTGAAGTTAGCCAATGGTGAACATGTAGGAACTGTGGTTAGTAATTAATTAAAAGCAAATAATAAATCAAGATATGAACGAATTAATTTCACTTCAACTGGACGACTGCAAAGACGGTATGACGAAAGCTGTAGCTCATACAGAATCTGAATTAACCAAGATTCGCGCAGGTAAAGCTAGTCCTGGTATGCTTGATGGAATTTATGTTGATTATTATGGCACTGCAACGCCTCTATCGCAAGTCAGCAACATAAACACACCAGACGCAAGAACCATCGTTGTACAACCATGGGAAAAAAACCTTCTTTCAACAATTGAAAAGGCTATCATGGACTCTAACATCGGTTTGAACCCTCAAAATGACGGTTCAATCATCCGCTTAGCTGTTCCTCCGCTTACTGAAGAACGTCGTCGTGATTTAGTGAAAAAAGTAAAAGAAGAAACTGAAAAAGGTCGTGTGGCAATCCGTAACATCCGTAAAGATGGAAATGAACAAATCAAGAAATTGAAAAACGACGGTGCCTCAGAAGATGAAATCAAAGTGGGTGAAGCAGAGGTTCAAAAATTAACCGATACTTTTATCGCTAAAGTTGATCAGCTAGCTGAAATCAAAGAAAAAGATATCATGACCATCTAAGGCAATCTTTTAAAAATTATTATGAAAGGATTCTTAAATTAAGAATCCTTTTTTTATTAAAAATTTACCTATATTCAATTAATAAAAACATTCTGCATGACACAATCAAGAAGAAATTTCCTCAAGCTTGCGAGCATGGGATTAGTTGGCGGTCTTGTTGCTCCTCACTTGATTTCTTGTGACAGCTTGAACAAAAAATCAGGCTCTCCTCTTAAAAACATTGGTTTACAGTTATTCACTCTTCGAGATCTTCTCGCACAAAACCCTCAAGAAGTATTAAAGTCAGTTGGCAAAATCGGCTATACACACGTAGAAACCTATGGTGCTGACCCTAATAATGGTACTTTCTGGGGCATCTCCGTCGATGAACTTAAGAAAATCTTGAATGATAATAACCTGAAAACCCATAGTGGACACTATGATTTGGGCAAGTATTTGGATAAAGATAGTTCGGATAAAGAAAACATTGAGAAATACATCGAAATTGCGCATAACCTCGGTCAGGAATATATTATTGCACCTGTTCCTCCAATGCACAAATTGAACAAACTTGACCAAACTGATTACCAATACATGGCTGAACAGCTTAATAAAGCTGGTGAAATGTCCAAAAAGGCAGGTATCAAGATGGGCTATCATAACCATTTCTGGGAATTTAAAGAATTCGGGAATGGTACAAATGGACTCGATGTCCTGTTAGCCTTCACTGAAAAAGACCTCGTAGACTTTGAATTGGATATGTTCTGGATTACCAAAGCTGGTGCCAGTCCGCAATCCTATTTCTCGAAACACCCAGGTCGTTTCCCGCTATGGCATGTCAAAGATATGGACCGAGCATTCTCAACACCTTTGGACATCAATAAAATTAATCCTAAAACGGGTAAAAGAGATACATTGGATCTAATGGAAACCATGAAGAGCATTAAATATGCTGAGGTCGGTTCTGGAAGTATTGACTTTACTGCTATCTCGCATTTTGCAAATGAAAGTGGCTTAAAATATGCCTTCGTAGAACAAGATGATATCTATGCGCCTGATAAATACGCTAGTATCAAGAAAAGTTATGACTACGTTCAAAAAACTTTTAAATAATGAAAAAAGGCGGAAAAGATTAACTTTTCCGCCTTTCTTATACCTTTCGAAAGCCTAGAAAACTAATCTCTCTACTTCCTCTGCACTCTCTTCAACTTTATCCTTCAACTCTTTCTTAAACTCTAAGATTCTACCTGCTAAGGCATCATCACTAGTTGCTAAGATCTGTGCGGCTAGAATACCTGCGTTTTTCGCTGCATTTAAAGCCACTGTTGCAACTGGAATACCGTTTGGCATCTGTAGAATAGATAATACCGAATCCCAGCCATCAATGGAATTTGAAGACTTTACAGGAACTCCGATTACAGGAAGATGAGTAATGGAAGCTACCATACCTGGTAAATGTGCAGCGCCACCAGCTCCGGCAATAATAACCTTTAAGCCGCGACCTGCTGCTTGCTCCGCAAAATCAAACATACGCTTGGGCGTACGATGTGCCGAAACAACACTCACCTCATAAGAAACTCCTAAATATTTTAAAACTTCAATGGCATCCTGCATAATTGGCAAGTCAGACTTGCTCCCCATGATGATTGCTACTTTTGCGTTTTCCATGATTATCAATATAAAATTAAGCTATTACTCGAATCAATTCCTGTATCTTACGTGCATTCTCAATGGCAATCGCACGATCTTGATTTACAATGGTGACATGCCCCATCTTACGGAATGGCTTAGTATATTTTTTACCATACAAATGTACATATACTCCCTCTATCCCCAATGCTTCCTCAATGCCTTCATATTTTGCCAATCCTTCATAACCTTCTTCACCCAATAAATTCACCATAATGGCATTTGAACGAGATGCTGTATTGCCTAATGGCAAATTAAAGATCGCTCTTAAATGTTGGCCAAATTGAGAAGTATAATTACCTTCAATAGTTTGATGACCTGAATTATGAGGTCTTGGAGCCAGTTCATTCACTAAAATATCTCCTTCTGCTGTCAAGAACATTTCTACTGCTAAAACTCCAACAATCTGTAGATCATTGGCAATCTTCATAGCAATGCTCTCTGCCTTCATTTGAATATCGAAAGAATAAGTCGAAGGAGAAATCAAGAATTCTACAAGGTTCGCTTGTGGATTGAATTCCATTTCCACCATTGGGAAAGTCATCATCTCGCCTTTATCATTACGAGCCACCATAACGGCAATCTCCTTTTCAAAGGGCACCAATTCCTCCACTATACATGGACCTTCAAAGGCATTTTCAAAATCAGCCGGAGAATTAATTCGCTTCACCCCTTTACCATCATAACCATCC
Source organism: Sphingobacterium cellulitidis (assembly GCA_002245855.1). Taxonomy (GTDB): domain Bacteria; phylum Bacteroidota; class Bacteroidia; order Sphingobacteriales; family Sphingobacteriaceae; genus Sphingobacterium; species Sphingobacterium cellulitidis. The sequence goes on from NOUX01000001.1 coordinate 524,982, forward strand.
TTACGAAGTTTTTGGATATAAGGCAATGGGATTTGGCAATTTGCCAATCCTTCCTTATTGGAAACAAACTGGAATGCCGAAGTAGGAATATCGTTTTGTTTAAAAAACTGCTTTTGCAATCCTTTATCTTGAATCAAACGGATAACGCGTGATTGCGGATATACCAAAACACCTTCGTTTTCCAAGGCTTCCAATGCATCTACATTTACTTTTTCAATCTCAATGGTCAGCATATCCAAATCCTTACCGAAATTATATACGGTATCAAAATCAGCTAGCGAACCAACTTCAAATTGATTACACAATTTCTTGCAGGGTGCATTCGGATCTGGGTCCAACACATGCACATTCACATTAAAGTTAATTGCTTCTTGGATAAGCATTCGACCTAACTGGCCTCCGCCTAAAATTCCCAGGCGTAAATCACCATAAAAATCTTTTGCCATAATTATTTTATTGCTCTACTTCCATCGGGAAAATATCCCCTTTCAATAAAGACTGTTGTTCTATTATTTTTTGTAATTCTAAAAATGCTCCGATAAGAGCTTCCGGCCTCGGTGGACAACCTTGAACATAGACGTCCACAGGAATAATCTTGTCTACACCTTTTACCACATGATAGCCATGTTGCCAATACGGTCCACCACAATTTGAACATGAACCCATGGAGATCACATATTTCGGATCCGGCATTTGTTCATATAATTTCTTAATGCGGTCGGCCATTTTAAAAGTTACCGTTCCGGCAATAATCATCACATCTGATTGTCGCGGTGAAGGCCGAGGGAAAACGCCTAAACGGTCTAAATCATAGGTAGCTGCCATTGCACCCATCATCTCGATGGCACAACATGCAATACCAAAACTTATAGGCCACATCGAGGATAGCCTAGCCCAATTTAATAGATCATCCATCTTGGCGATGATAACCCCATTATTTTGTTGCAATTGCTGGTCTAAACTCATGTCTCTGAACTTGGTTTCTTAAATTTCGGTTTAAATCCTAATTTCACAGGTGAAGCAGCTTTTTCAGCCAAAACCTCTTCTATTTCTTGCTCCTTAAAATCCTTGATGTGATATTCCTTCGCATTCAACTGATCATAAGCCGATGCCGGAATTCCAACCATCACCACTGGCTTTTGATGTTTTGGCTTGATCCAACTGATATCACCACTCCGCCAGACATAGATTAATCCTACAATCAATACAGCTAGAAAAATTGCCATTTCAATTAAGGTAAACCATCCCCAGCGTGGATCTATCGCATTGATCTCAGCATTTCCAAAAACCGTAGCCCATGGAAATATAAAAATCAACTCTACATCAAACAGTAAAAACACTAAGGCAATCACATAAAATCGTGGATTAAATTGTACCCAAGAAGTCCCTGTGGTTTCTTCCCCACATTCATAAGTACTTAATTTAATAGGATTGGGATTTTTTGGAGACAAGATTCGAGCAAGGAACATGGTGGCACTAACCAATACGATACCAATGATAGCCATTAAGAGTATCTTACCATATTCCGATATCTGCCCGGGGTCGTCCATGCTACAAAATTAACAATTAATTCATTCAAATGTATAGGATTTTAGTTTTCTTGCGCATCAATAAACAAAAAGAGGTTGTAGAATGCTCTACAACCCCTTCATTATCCTTGTTCTATTTACTAAAATGGCTTTCCTGGCATTTTTGGCATATTACGCATCATCTTCGCTGCCATACCTGGATTTGACATTTGTTTCATTACCTTACGCATATCAGAGAACTGCTTCATCAGTTTATTTACCTCATCAAGGCTAGTTCCTGATCCATTAGCAATACGATTTCTTCTTTTTGTATCGATAGCATCTGGATTCTCACGTTCAAATGGAGTCATCGAATCAATAATCGCTTCAATAGGTTTAAACGCATTATCATCAATCTCTACATCCTTAATTGCTTTTCCAACTCCCGGAATCATCCCCATCAAATCTTTCATGTTACCCATTTTCTTGATTTGCTGGATTTGTGATTTAAAGTCGTTGAAATCAAATTTATTCTTACGGATTTTCTTCTGAAGTTCCGCTGCTTGTTTTTCGTCGAATTGTTGTTGAGCACGCTCTACTAAGGATACAACGTCACCCATACCCAAAATACGGGATGCCATACGATCTGGGTGGAACACATCCAATGCTTCCATCTTCTCGCCTGTACCAATAAATTTAATCGGTTTGTTGACCACAGATTTAATGGAAAGTGCAGCACCACCACGAGTATCACCATCTAATTTGGTTAATACAACCCCTGTAAAGTCTAAACGGTCATTAAAAGCTTTTGCTGTATTCACCGCATCTTGACCTGTCATGGAATCCACCACAAATAAGATCTCATGTGGTTGCGTAGCATCTTTTACTGCTGTGATCTCTTTCATCAAAGCCTCATCGATTGCCAAACGACCCGCGGTATCAATAATTACCACATTTTGACCATTGCGTTTTGCTTCTTCCACACCGGCAACAGCGATTCCAATAGGATCTGTAGATTCGCGATCCACATAAACCGGAACTCCAACTTGTTGTCCTAAAACTTCCAATTGGTCAATGGCAGCAGGACGGTAAACGTCACCCGCAACCAATAAAGGTTTTTTACCCTTTGAAGCTTTTAGAAAGTTTGCCAATTTCCCAGAGAAGGTCGTTTTACCCGCACCGTTCAAACCAGCAATCAAAATAACAGTAGGATTTTTAGTGATTTCAAGCTCAGTAACTGTTCCACCCATCAACTCTGTAAGCTCATCGTTCATGATCTTAGTCAGCAACTGACCTGGCGAAATACTGGTCAATACATTCTCACCTAATGCTTTTTGTTTTACGTCATCTGTAAACGTTTTGGCAGTCTTGTAATTCACATCGGCATCCAATAATGCCTTGCGAATTTCCTTCATGGTTTCCGCAACGTTGATTTCCGTAATATTCCCTTGCCCCTTTAATACCTTAAAGGCCCTGTCTAATTTATCCTGTAGATTTGAAAACATCTTTTAACTTTCTAAAAATCAATACTTTGTTCCATCCCCAGCTTAGCACTGAGAACTTTAGGTATAAACCTGATTTGACTTAATCCTACAAATATAGCTTTTTGCTTTTTTAATTTAAGATTTTACGACTAATATCCCTGAATTTTCAGCGGATAAATAGACGATAAAAAAGCGATTGCATAATTTCCAATAAATAAAAGCCCCGATTTTTCAATCGGGGCTTAGCGTTTTTTTTAAGCTATTCCTTAATCACGTCTTCCAAAAAGAATGGAAGCATAATATAATAAGGTTACTAAGGAAGCAAGAGCCGCAACTACATAAGTCATAGCTGCCCATTTCAAAGCATCTTTAGCACCATCATGTTCTTCCGTACTATGTGTTACATTGGAGGCATTCATCCAAGCAAGTGCGCGGTTAGACGCATCAAACTCTACAGGTAAGGTGATAAAACTAAATATAGTCGTTAATGCCAATGCAGCAACCCCAATGGCTAAAACCCAAGGGATCTGTTGCCAAACCATCACAACAATACCAATCATCAATACCCATGTTGTCAACTTAGATGCAACACTCACGATTGGCACCATAGCCGAACGGAATTGCAACCAAGAATAAGCGGTCGCATGTTGCACGGCGTGTCCACACTCGTGCGCCGCTACTGCCGCAGCTGCAACAGAACGTCCGTGATATACATCCGGACTTAAGTTCACCGTTTTATTTGCCGGATTATAGTGGTCCGTCAATTGTCCTTCTACGGAAATAATCTGAACATCATTGATCCCGTTCTCATTGAGCATCTTCTGCGCAATTTCAGCTCCTGATAGCCCTGATGACAGTGGCATCTCCGAGTATTTCTTAAACTTATTTCTGAAAGTAAACTGAACTATCCAGCTCACTAGCATGATTCCGATAAAAATTATCCAATACATATCTTCAATATCTTAATTTTCTATTTTCAATAGTTATAACAAAACTAATTCCAAATGCGATTTCCCTACAAAGAAAGAAAAAAATCCCGCTAAAACAAGTCGAAATGTACATAAATTGGACAAATTGACAGAGGATTTACCTAAATAATAACAATTATCATTTCGGGGAAATAAACTACCTATCCATTTTATTCCTCAAAATGAACCTTAAATATCCCTTAGTTTTCAAACCTATATTTATTCAAATAAGAAATGACAATTGGACAAGCTCATTTTTTCTCCTGACTTGTGCCGGATATTCGCCGGACCTCCTTCGAAAAAATTCGAACAAGATCCGGCAAAGATCCGGAGAAAGTCCGGCGGAGGTCCGGTAAAAACCAAAATTTAAACCCTATAAAACTAGAAGTAGTATCGAATTCCAACCTATACTTAAGCTCAAAAAAAAGAGGCCTGCAATGCTGTTGCAGACCTCTTTAAATTATTAATCTTAATCCTATGTTTATTTCTATCCTAATTGAAACATCATATTATTTTCTTCGATCATTTTGCGCAGATTACTCAATGCATAACGCATTCTTCCCAGGGCGGTATTGATACTGACTTCGGTGATATCGGCGATATCTTTAAAGCTCATGTCACAGAATAATCGCATGATCAGCACTTCTTTCTGATCATCCGGCAATAACTGGATGATTTTCTTTAAATCTACATCCCTTTGGTCTTTGACCATTTTCATTTCAACGCTATCATCCGAGAATTGAAGGACTTCAAAAATATCGAATCCATCATTGTTGATTACATTTGGTGCTCTTTTCTCTTTTCTAAAGTGGTCAATTACCATATTATGGGCAATACGCATTACCCAAGGCAAAAACTTACCTTCATCATTATAACGACCAGCTTTTAGGGTATTGATAACTTTGATAAAAGTCTCTTGAAAAATATCCTCAGCAAGGTATTGATCCTTTACCTGATGATATATAGAAGTATAGATTTTCGTTTTATAACGCTCTAATAGTACTTGCAAGGCTCTTTCTTCGCCTTTAACATACGCTTGTACCAGTTCCTGGTCACTTTTCTTATTCAATAGTTTCATAATTATGCCTCCACAAATGATGTAAGAGTTTTCTATGTCTTTGTAATATTTTAGTTTAAGCGTAGTTGTGTTTCGATAAGCGATTTGTTTAATGTTGTAGAATCAAAGAGAATTAAAATTTCCGATTATTCAAAAAAAGGTTTAGAATTTTAACATTTCTTCACATTAAAAACTAATAACAAAAATGGCTCCAAATTTAACGTTTGGAGCCATTTGAAAGTTATTTTTACTCAATTATTATTTATATAAAGGAAATTGAGCCATCATTTCTTTTACTTTTCCGTGGATACGGTCAAGGGCAGCATTATCTGAACGGTTGTTCAATGCTTCATCGATCAATTCACCGATTTGAATGATTTCATTTTCTTTGATACCACGAGTTGTGATTGCAGCTGTTCCGAAACGAACACCTGAAGTAACAAATGGAGAACGTGAATCGAAAGGAACCATGTTCTTATTCGTAGTAATACCTGCTAAGCCTAATACAGCTTCTGCATCTTTACCTGAAATATCTTTATTTCTTAGGTCTACCAACATTAAGTGGTTGTCAGTACCGCCAGAAATGATTTTATAGTCTTTTTCAACGAAGAACTGCGCAAGTGCTGCAGCATTCGCTTTCACTTGTTTGATATACGTTAAATAGTCATCAGAAAGAGCCTCACCGTAAGCGATCGCTTTAGCCGCAATAGTATGTTCCAAAGGACCACCTTGCGTACCTGGGAATACAGCTAAGTCTAATAATTGAGTGATTGTACGAGTTTCACCTTTTGGAGTTTTGATACCCCAAGGGTTTTCGAAATCCTTACCGACCATGATCATACCACCGCGAGGACCACGAAGGGTTTTATGCGTAGTAGTTGTTACGATATGACAGTGAGGAATTGGGTCATTTAATAAACCGCGAGCGATTAATCCAGCAGGGTGAGAAACGTCAGCGACAACAAGTGCTCCGATTTCATCAGCTACTTTACGGATACGAGCATAATCCCAATCACGAGAATAAGCAGAAGCACCACAAATAATTACTTTAGGTTTTTCTTGACGAGCAGTTTCTTCTAACTTTTCGTAGTCGATTAATCCAGTATCTTCTTTAACACCATAGAACAAAGGTTGGTAAAGTTTTCCGGAGAAGTTTGCTGGCGAACCATGCGTTAAGTGACCACCATGGCTAAGATCGAATCCTAAGATTTTATCACCAGGTTTCAAGATTGCTAAGAACACAGCAGCATTTGCTTGTGCACCTGAGTGAGGTTGAACGTTCACCCATTCAGCACCGAATAATTCTTTAGCACGGTCAATTGCGATTGTTTCAATTTTATCTACAACCTCACAACCTCCGTAGTAACGTTTTCCTGGAAGTCCTTCGGCATATTTGTTTGTCAAAACAGAACCAGCAGCTTCCATAACCTGCTTGCTCACAAAGTTTTCTGAAGCGATAAGCTCAATACCTTCTTCTTGGCGTTTTAGCTCTTCAGCAATTAGATTAAAAATGGATTGATCTCTTTCCATATTGCTATTTTTTATTGGGGGATATTAAAATTTCAAATTTGTTGCAAATATAGATAATTACAAAGAAATGGGCTTATAATTACCTAAATTTCTCGATTGAATTTTAAGAATTGCCATTTTGATAAGAATTATCAGAAATTAGGCTGACCCGAATGCCTTCATCATTCTTAACGGGAATCTTGGTTCATTCGTATAGGGAGGCTGTTCCGAGTGTTTATAGATTGTCAAAATCAGGTTTGACATAGACAAATAACCTGAAAAAGATGTATTTTTGCAGAAGTAAATTCAGAGGAAAAAAATATGGCTTCAGAAAATATGACAGCTGTAGCTCCGGTAACTTTTACCGAAGGTGCACTAAGCGAACTAAATAAACTAATCGAGCAACAAGAAATCAGTGCTGATTTCGGGCTTCGTATTGGCGTTGAAGGTGGGGGTTGTTCTGGAATGAGCTACATTTTAGGATTCGACCAACAAAAAGATGGCGATACCGAGTACAATATCCAAGGTATCCGTGTTTTTATGAATAAAGCCCACGGATTATATTTGGCAGGAATGGAAATCGATTTCAGAAACGGTTTGGATGCTCGTGGATTTACATTTAATAATCCTAACGCATCAAGCACTTGTGGCTGCGGAAGCAGCTTCTCTGCATAAAACTATTGCCGTTAAAAGGTTTCGTCTTTATAATTGACAATTATTGAAACAATATCGCTAGAGAGAATACCCAAATCTGTTGTTTAATTTTAGACTCCTACGCAAAACAAACTATTGAAATTGTCGAAATTTGGCGAAGCCTTTTTTAATCTAGTATTTAGTAGTTAGTATTTAGTAGTTAGACCTCTTTCTCCTAAAAAGAGTTTATAGCTAGATTACAATTCTTACTAGGTTTTTAGACTCAGTTTTAGGAATAAACATATTCACATCTTCCTATTTTTCCTGGTTTATTTTTATAAATCTTGAGAAATTATCCATAACCCATTTTATTAGCGTTTAGATTTTTTGGAGATTTTTTGGGACTGCATATTGGCCTATTGAAATGCTGATGTGGAATGTCTAATAGGAATTACGCTATACAAGGCAGGAACTAACAAAATTTTCATTAAATTAGCGACCTTTAAAAAACAGAATTAGAGTACGTGATGTATAAGGAATATAAGCAGTTAAATCTATCAGAAATAGGCAAAGAAGTATTAAAACGTTGGGAGTCCGACGACATCTTTGCGAAGAGTATATCCAATCGACCAGCCAGCAAACCCTATACTTTTTATGAGGGTCCGCCATCCGCGAATGGGATGCCAGGTATTCACCATGTTATGGCGAGAACCATCAAGGATATTTTCTGTCGCTATAAAACCCTAAAAGGCTACCAAGTTAAACGTAAAGGTGGATGGGATACCCATGGCTTACCTATTGAACTTGCTGTTGAAAAGACTTTAGGAATCACGAAAGAAGATATTGGCAAGAAAATTTCTGTTAAAGATTATAATGATGCCTGCCGTAAGGAAGTCATGAAATATACAGATGTATGGAATGACCTAACTCAAAAAATGGGCTATTGGGTTGATCTTGAACATCCTTATATCACGTATCAAAACGAATACATCGAAACTTTATGGTTCTTATTAAAAGACCTTTACAAAAAAGGACTCCTTTATAAGGGCTATACCATCCAACCGTATTCTCCAGCTGCTGGAACTGGCTTAAGTTCTCATGAATTAAACCAACCAGGAACTTATAAAGACGTTAAGGACACAACAATCGTTGCGGAATTCCGTCTTGATAAACAACAAATCCATCCTATGATGGAAAGGTTAGTAGAAAATCCGGATGAGGATGTTGCCTTTCTGGCATGGACCACTACCCCTTGGACTCTTCCAGGAAATAGTGCATTAACAGTTGGAAAGAATATCGACTATGTTAAGGTAAAAACCTTTAATCAATATACTGGAACTCCGGTTTCTGTCATTTTAGCTAAGAATTTAATTTCAAAGCATTTTAAAGCTGATGGACAACAGGTGTCCTTCCAAGACTATAAATTTGGCGACAAGGTTATTCCTTGGGAAATCGTCGAAGAATTCAAGGGAGCAGAAATCGAAGGTCTTCGTTATCATCAATTGATGCCGTATGTGACCTCGGAGGAATTGAGAGAAAAAGCATTCCGAGTAATCCTTGGAGACTTTGTAACCACAGAAGATGGTACAGGTATCGTGCATACCTCGCCTACTTATGGTGCAGATGACTTTAGAGTAGCTCGTGAGAATGGTATTCCATCGATCATGGTTCTTGATGAGAATGGCAAGGAAGTTCCTACCGTAGACAAAACAGGTAAATTTGTTAAGGAAATCACTGATTTCGCAGGTCGTTTTGTAAAGGAGGAATATTACTCCAATGAAGAACGTGCTGACAAAGATTTCCGACCTACTGATGTTTTGATTGCAATCAAGCTGAAAGAAGAGAACAAAGCATTTGACGTTAAGAAATACGAGCACACCTATCCACACTGTTGGCGTACTGACAAACCAGTCTTATATTATCCATTGGATAGCTGGTTTATCAAGACCACTTCAGTGAAGGATGAAATGGTGGCATTAAATAAAACCATCAACTGGAAACCAGAGGCTACAGGCACAGGCCGTTTTGGCAACTGGCTAGAAAACTTGGTGGATTGGAATTTATCTCGTTCAAGATATTGGGGTACTCCCCTACCGATCTGGAGAAGTGAGGACGAAAACGAAGAGATTTGTATTGGTTCCATGCCAGAATTGAAATCCTATTTGGAAGCTTCCTTAAATTCAGATATTTTAACAGCAGATGAGAAAGCTACCAACAAATCCTATTTAGATAAATTTGGCACTAAGGAATTAGACCTACACAGACCTTATGTAGATGATATCATCTTGGTTTCTGATGGAGGTCAGAAATTATTCCGTGAGCCGGATTTAATTGACGTATGGTTTGATTCAGGAGCCATGCCTTATGCACAATGGGGTTTGGATTACGATAAATTAGAAAGTGGCGATCCACTACCATTCAAGGATGAGTATTTTTCAGCATTCCCTGCAGATTTTATTGCTGAGGGGGTTGACCAAACCAGAGGTTGGTTCTTCACCTTGCATGCGATATCTACCATGGTGCGCGGATCGATAGCCTTCAAGAATGTAGTTTCGAATGGATTGGTATTGGACAAAAATGGTAATAAAATGTCCAAGCGTTTAGGAAATGGAGTTGATCCATTTGCTACAATCGACCAATATTCAGCAGATGCTACGCGTTGGTACATGATCAGCAATGCAGCACCTTGGGATAACTTGAAATTCAATATTGAAGGATTGGATGAAGTTCGTCGGAAGTTTTTCGGAACTTTATACAATACCTATGCATTCTTTGCTTTATATGCGAATATCGACAAATTCAATTATGCTGAACCGGAAATTCCATTAAAACATCGTCCAGAGATTGACCGCTGGATTATTTCCTTATTAAATAGCTTAAGCAAAGAGGTAGATGGATATTATGGAGATTATGAACCTACCAAGGCGGCGCGTGCGATTCAGAACTTTGTAGATGAGCATTTGAGTAACTGGTATGTTCGTTTATGTCGTCGTCGTTTCTGGAAAGGTGAATACTCACAAGATAAGATATCAGCATACCAAACTTTATATACCTGTTTGGATACGATTTCAAAATTAATTGCTCCAATTTCTCCATTCTTTGCGGATCAATTATATCTGGATTTAAATGCTGCTACGGGCAAGGAGAAGTTTGAGTCCGTTCATTTAGCCGATTATCCAGTTTACCATGAAGAATTGGTAGATAAAGAATTAGAGGAGCGTATGGGCTTGGCTCAGGATATTTCATCATTGACCTTATCCCTACGTAAAAAGACCGGAATCAATGTAAGACAGCCATTGAGCAAAATATTGGTGCCTGTACTGGACAGTTCTTTCCAAGAAAAGGTGGAGAAAGTAAAAGATTTGATACTTTCGGAGACAAATATCAAGGATATTGAATTTATTACTGACACCACTGGGATCATTAAAAAGAAGATCAAGCCGAACTTCAAAGTACTTGGTGCTAAGGTAGGTAAGGATATGAAAATGGTAGCTGCGGCTATTCAATCGATGAGTGCTGATGAAATCCAAACTTTAGAAAACAATGGTTCAATTGCGTTAACTGGCACGAAATATGTAATTAGCAGCGAAGATGTAGACATCATAGCAGAAGATGTAGAGGGATGGCAGGTTGCAAATTTAGGACGATTGACGGTGGCATTAGATGTTCATATTTCTGCTGAGTTAAAGGATGAAGGGATGGCGAGAGAGTTAATTAACCGTATCCAAAACCTTAGGAAAGAGAAGGGATTTGAAGTTACCGACCGTATAAATGTAACCTTAAGTCAAAATACTGAAATTCAACAAGCTGTAGATAATAATTTCTCGTATATTTGTACGGAAATTTTGGCCGACAGTTTACGTTTCGATAGTGCGCTGGCAAATGGAGATGCTATCGAGATTGACGGAGAGAATTTATTGCTATCAATAGAAAAAATTTAAAGTATGGGAAACACAGAGAAAACACGGTACAGTGATGCTGAATTACAGGAATTTAAAGCAATAATTCTTGAGAAGGTACGTATTGCTAGAGAAGAATTAACGTCATTAACGACTTCATTAAGCAATAGCAATGCAAATGGAACTGACGATACAGCAGGTACTTACAAGACATTAGAAGACGGTTCAGCGACTTTGGAGAAAGAGCAAATCAACCAATTAGCGGCGCGTCAAAAGAAATTTATTGACAATCTTGAAGCGGCATTAGTTCGTATCGAGAACAAAACTTACGGGATCTGTAGAGAGACTGGAAAGTTAATTCAGAAAGAAAGATTGAAAGCAGTCCCTCATACCACGTTGAGTATTGAGGCGAAGAACAAACAATATTAAGCAAAAGATTAAATAAATGGTCTTTGTTATCAAAAGCAAAGACCATTTTTGTATGCTATGAAAGGATATACCAAGCCCGTACTACTAATACTAATTATTTTACTTGTAGACCAGATTTCTAAATTTTGGGTTAAAATGAACATGACTATCGGCCAAGACTTCAAAGTTCTTGGGGATAAGGTTTTGATTCACTTCATTGAAAATCCAGGCATGGCCTATGGTATGGAATTCGGCGGTGAATATGGCAAGCTATTTCTGAGTGTCTTCCGTATTATTGCGGTTATGGGTATTGGATACGGTCTTCACTATATGGTCAAGAATAAATATAACCGTGGTTTTATCCTGAATGTGGCATTAATCTTTGCTGGAGCACTGGGCAATATCATTGATAGTGCATTTTATGGTTTAATATTTAGTGAAAGTACACCGTTCTCCAAGGCTGTGCTATTCCCAGAGGCTGGCGGCTATGCCACTTTCCTACATGGAAAAGTGGTCGACATGCTTTATTTTCCGCTCTTAAGCGGTACTTTCCCAACTTGGTTTCCTATCTGGGGTGGCGAGGACTTCTTGTTCTTCCGTCCAGTTTTTAACATTGCAGACTCTGCAATCTCAGTGGGTGTATTCTTAATCCTGATCTTCCAAAAAAGATATTTCAAGGAAGAACATGAGGAGAAATCACATGCCAATAGTGAAATCATCGAAGACTAACATTTCGATTAAACAAAGTTAACCAAGCTAATTATTTCCCTTTTTAGCTTTATCCGTATATTTGGACATGAAAAATTTCCGAGTACTCTTTTCTGTTGCCATCATGTTGGCATTTTTTGCAGCACCAATATGGGCAACTGCACAAATAAATCCCAAGAATTTAGAAAAACATATTAAGTATTTATCTGCTGATAGAATGAAAGGGAGAGAAACCGGAATGAAAGGTTCTTCCAAGGCGGCAGATTATGTGGAGAAATATTTCAAAAAATATAAGTTAATCCCCAAGGGTGAAAAAGGTTATCGTCAAAACTTTATTGCTACGGTAAAAAGAGTCAAGGTTGATAATCCGGAGCGTAAATCAGATAATATTATTGGTTTCCTAGATAATTCAGCGGATTACACCATTGTGATTGGTGCACATTATGATCATTTAGGAACGGGTCATATCGGCGGTTCCCGCGATTCATTAGGAGTTGGAAAAATTCATAATGGAGCCGATGACAATGCCTCTGGCGTAGCTGGTCTTTTGGAATTGGCAAGACATTATGCTACAAATGATATCAAAGAACCTTTTAACATGTTGTTCATAGGATTTGGAGCAGAGGAATTAGGATTATTAGGTTCAAAGCATTTCACGGAGAACCCTACTATTCCATTAAACTCTATCCAATGGATGTTAAACATGGATATGATTGGAAGATACAACCCAGATAATGGTTTGGCGGTTATCGGATATGGAACTAGCTCTGCTTTTCCAAAAATATTCGAGGGAATTACCAGTACGATCAAGTTCAATAAGAGCAAAGACGGCAATGGTGGTTCAGACCAAACCTCTTTCTATAAAAAGAATATCCCCGTATTATTCTTCCATACCGGTGGACATGATGATTATCATAAGCCCACTGACGATGCAGACAAGATAGATTACAAAGCCATGGAAGCTATTTTGAAATTAGAAATTGATGTCTTGGACAACTCAATGAAACAACCAAAAATGGACTTCCAATGGACAAACTAGGTTCAAAATCAACACGGGTATTACTCACAGGGTCTAATGGTTTCTTAGGTCAGAAATTGACAGATTTCATTATTCAAAAGACCGATTATAGTTTATGTTGTACTTCGAATTCAGCGAACAGAAATCCTTTACAGGAGGGTTATGAATTTGTTCAGTTGGACTTATTGGATACAGATAGATTGTTGGAGCTGATAGCAAAGTTTAAACCGACCCATATCGTTCATACAGCTGCTATGACTAGCGTAGAGGCCTGTGAACAAGATGCGGAGACTTGTCAAAAATTAAATGTAGAAGTCGTTGCAACACTTGCACATCAATGTTTGAAAGACGACATCCACTTTACTTTCTTATCTACAGATTTTGTATTTGATGGACAGGCGGGGCCTTATGATGAAACGGCGGCTACCAATCCATGCAATGCCTATGGACAGAGCAAATTGGACGCTGAGGCAGCAATTCTAGAATCTGGTTGTCGTGCAGCGATATTAAGAACCATTTTGGTTTACGGAATTATTGCAGACCGCAACAGGTCCAATTTAGTACTTTGGGCAAAATCCAAGCTAGAGAATCAGGAAGCTATAAAAGTAGTTTCAGATCAATGGCGAATGCCAACGTGGGTTGATGATTTGGCAGAGGCCTGTATTTTATGTATTGAAAGAAATGCCGAAGGCATCTTCCATATTTCCAGCGACAAAATGTATAGCATTTTGGAAGCTGTAGAAGCGGTTGCTGACTTTTGGGGCTTAGACAAGAGCTTAATTAGCCCGATAAAAGCTGAGGAAATAGGTCAATCTAAAAACCGTCCTCAGAAAACTGGGTTTATCTTGAATAAAGCCATTCAGGAATTGGGTTATCAGCCAACCTCCTTTTTGGACTCATTAAAATTTATTGAACAACAATATTCATACTATAGATCATAATCATGCAAGAGAAATACGCAAGGGAATCCTATACGGAGATGAACGAATTAGTTCTTCCCAATGATACCAACACCTTTGGAAACTTAATGGGTGGTAGGTTATTATACTGGATGGATATTTGCGCTGCGATGGCAGCACAGAAGCATTGTAATAATCAGGTTGTGACGGTTTCAGTAGACAATGTTTCCTTCAAACGCTCGATCAAATTAGGGGAAGTTGTAACGATCGAAGCGCAGGTTACCCGTGCATTCAACACTTCAGTTGAGGTGAGAATGGAAATCTTCGCTCAAAACCTTCCTTTAGGCACCAAGGTGAAGTCCAATGAGGCTTACTATACCTTTGTATCCATTGATGAGAATGATCGCCCTAAGGCTATCCCAAAATTGATTCCGGAATCAGACAAGGAAAAGACCTTATTTGCTGAAGCGATGCGAAGAAGAGAATTACGCTTGTTATTAGCTGGGAAATTAAAACCAGAAAATGCAACGGAAATAAAGAATTTGGTCAATTTATTTGAACATAAAGTCTAACAGAAATATCCCGGTCCATCAATCGGGATATTTTATTTTAGGGCTCAACGGTAAAGTGATGATCACAGCTGTTGTAAAGGCATCCTCATGGACTAATTTTTCAATGGCCAGGGAGGCTATTGGACTTGAGTAATTACTATTGATGATATTGATTCTCTCAAGAACCCCCTTTAAGCCAAATGAACTCTGTTTAAATACAGAAGATTTAAGGTTTGAATTTTCCTTGAAGCCTAAGCCATTATCCATTATTTTGATGATAATCTTGTTCTCATCTTCCATGATGACAATCTTGATCAATCCCTTTTTCTTTTTTAAATGGCGCACTCCATGGTGAACGGCGTTTTCAACGACAGGCTGGATAAGCATGGAAGGAATTTTAACATCATCATTATTTAGATTATCATCCAAGGCGATATCAAAATCAAATGCATGGTTAAAACGTTCCTGTTCGAGTTCCAGATAAAGTTTTAACAACATAATCTCAGATTTTAGACTCACGGTTGAAAATTGAGAATTCTCTAGAACCAACCGACTGATACTGGCAAATTTTTGAATCAGGTCGCTGGCGCTTTTACTATCTTTTTCGACCACATACGCTTCAATGGAATTCAAGACATTAAAGATAAAATGAGGATTCATCTGGGAGCGAATGGCCTTCAACTCACTTTCATAAAGTTTCTGCTTATAATCATTTTCAAGTCGTTCCTGTTTCTCTTTTTCAATATCTGCAGCTTGCTCTTTGATTTTTATCTCATTCCGGATCAACTCTTCCTTCAAATTCTTATTATAATCAGCTTGGAGCTTATTGATCTTCTTATGTTCTTTGATCCTATAAAGGAAAAATAAACTAATAATGGAGACAAATAAGAGCACAAAGAAAATTTTAAACCAAATAGTGGCATACCAATGGGAGTCCAGCTTGATTGGGATCTTACTGATTGTTGAAGACCAGTTTCCAAATTGATCTGCTACGCGAACCTGAAAGACATAATCCCCACCTTCCAAATTATTGTATAAGGCCATCAGGTCAGAAGAAGAGCTAATCCAATCTTCATCAAATCCGACTAAACGATACTGGAATTTCAGGTCGGGATTAATAATCTGCTCAGCTGCAGAAAAACTGATGGAGAAGTTGTTTTCATCAGGTTTAAGATGAATACTATTCTTTAACAATTCATAACTACGATCCAGATGCTGCACAGTAAACTTATTGAGCAAAGCCTTGATCTTAGGATCGGTTTTAGCTTGGAACTTAGGCAATGCCCCAGAAATAAGTCCTGAATCCGTACACCAAACAATTCGATCTGCATCAATAAAGTAATTATGCGTATTTATTTCTTCAGGTGGATAGATTCCAGCAGATTCATTGAGATGGAAAAATTGCTTCTTTTGGGGTTGAAACAGCATGGTACCATCCAAGGATTTCATCCAAAATAAACCATTCTTATCTTGTTGAATTTTGACAGTATACAACCATGGCTGCAAGGATTGTTCAGGATATTGAACAAAATCATAACCTTCAGGAGTTTTAATAATCTCCGCTATCCCAGAGCTGGAATTACAGAACCAAAATCTTTTGTCATGATCAAGGAAAAAGGAAAAGACGGTATTGGATTGAATTGATTTTTCCTTTTTTTGGCCTTGGGAGAATTGCAGAAATCTTGGTTTTATTTTATTTTCCAAGAGAACCAGCCCATAGCCATCCATGCCCAACCAAATAGAACCTTTAGCATCCATTCCAACACAAATTACTTTAGGATCAGGGAGACCATCTGACATAGCAAACAGTTCAATAGTTTTGGATTGGAGATGGTATTTATACAAGCCCGAGTTCCAAGACCCAATCCATAAGACCTTCTCTCCTGCAACGGTATCCAATAGAATTGAATTACAATCTGCTTTTCTGAATCCAAAAATATCGCCTGAGATTTCCAATGGGATCAATCCAGTCTTGGGATCAACAAATTGGTAAACCCCATTGTCAAGCGTTGAGAAATAGATCCCAGTTTCATTGGCAGTAACCTTTCCAATTTTTAAGGAATTCAACGAATAAGATGACTTTCGAACTTTTAGATCTTCATCTAACTCACCAAAGGAATTTTCGGTTTTATACCATAGCTTCCCTTTCCAGCGAAAAAGTTCTGTAATGGGATCTTTAACCAAATTTGGAATTAAGGTATTGACTTGATTTAATTGGCTAGAATAAAAAAATAAGCCCGCATCACTCGCCATCCAGTAACCATTCTTGACGACACAAAAGTCATGGACGCGCATGGGTTTGGACATCAAAGGCATAAGATCTTTTAAAGTGATATGCTCGACCTTCTGATTATCGATTTGATAGGTATATAACCCATTGGAAACATGACCTATCAAAACTTTATTTTCAACCGGCCAATAAGAGATATTACTGACACTGTTGTCATAATAATTGATGCTTTTGTTCCAACCTAAGATTGAGGTTTGGACCTGTTGAAAGTTGTAATCTGCTGAAATCAGGTCATAATCATAATATCCAGTATAAAATCGATCAGGTCTCAATACTACACCATCAACTGCATTCTCACCAGGATTTTTTAAGTCGATTTGTTTGGAGGCATGAGTGTTTGGGTTATAATAAATCAATCCATTATAACGGGTCCCCATCCAGATATTTCCTAAGGAATCTTCATCCAAGCTAAAAATAGTGAGGTAATTTTTATTGTCAATTCCAGGGATTGAAATCTGTTTAATTTCTCCTGTTTCGGGGTTCAAGGATTGGAGATCGGTTTCTTGCCCAGAAAAATAGATCAGTCCAGATTTAGATGCCAATACATCATAGAGATTTGTTTTGATCAAGCCCTTATTACTCACCTTTGCCTGATAAGCCTTTAAGTTTTCCCCTTCAGGCTTGGTACGATCATAACAGATCAATCCGCGGCTATTGGTGGTTATCCAGATTCTATTTTTCGCATCAATGGTCAAATTTCCTAGATAATTCATTAGGATATCGCTATTCCTATCAAATTTGATATGGTTAAAGGAATGTCCATCGAAATAGGAAAGTCCATTTCTGCCACTCATCCAGATTAGACCATTATTATCTTCGGCAATACCATGAATTTCATTACTGCTGAGCCCTTCTTTTTCCGTAAAATGCAAGAAATTATAGATTCGGTTTTGAGACTTCACTCCCGAATACATAAAAACCCAGGCACATAAAACGGACAAAAAAAGTCTAAAATTCATTTTGGCATCAGAATGATGTAAATAACCTATCCATCAATTGCTTTTTTTTATTCGGAGAGACTTCAATCTCGGAACCATCTTCTAACTCTACTGTTCCTCCCTCCCCTTTTCTATATTTAACGACATAATCCAGGTTCACGATGACACTCCGGTTTACTCTAAACAATTGGGTATTCTCTAATAACATTTCAAATTCCTTTAAGGTTCTGGAAACGATTATTTTAGATAAATTGTTGAGGTAAAAGATGCTATAATTGCTCATGGCCTCAATTCTAAGGATATCATCTTTTCTAACCAGGTGTATACCTTCAGCTGTAGGTAAAGCAATCCTACTGGTATGGAGGTGTTTTTCATTGGAATCGGCCTTTTTCAGTTTAACCTTTTGGGAAATCCGAAGTTCAAGCTTAACCATTGCTTTTCGGAGTTCCTCATTATTAACAGGTTTCAAAAGATAATCCAATGCATTGGCTTTGAGTGCATCCAGAGTATAGATATTATATGCAGTCACGAATATGACTTCAAATTCAAATTGACCAAGTTTTTCTAAAAACTCAAATCCATTCATGAAAGGCATTTCAACATCCAGGAAAAGAATGTCACATTCTATTTTCGGAAGTTCTATCAGAGCTTCCTGTGGGTCATTAAATACAGCTTCTACTTGTAGCAATTCCTGGAATTCCTGCAATTTATGCTGCAATAATCCGCTTCCGCGAATTTCATCATCCAAAATTACTGCCTTTATCATACGCTGAACCACTGGTTATTAATAGTTTAGTATGTATAAAGTTATTTTTAATTTTTGAATTATCAGATTAGAATGAGCGAAGTATGCTTTTTAGATTATCAATAAGGTTAGGTATTGAGCAAAAAAAACTCCCGATTGGGAGTTTCTTATATTTTATTCAGCATTTCCGAGTTGGACGATACGGTCAAACTCTTCAGCTTTTAAAGGCATTACGGAAAGTCTTCCTTGACGAACCAAAGCAATATCCTGAAGTAAAGGGTCGGCTTTGATGGTTTCCAAGGTAACTGGATGTTTAAATGTTTCGACTGGAGCCAGGTCCACGACTACCCAGCGTTCATCTTCAGTAGTAGGGTCCTGGTAGAATTCTTTGATTACCTTCGCCAAGCCAACGACTTCTTTACCCTCATTACTATGATAATAGAGAACCAAATCTCCTTTTTTCATAGCTTTCAGATTATTTCTGGCTTGATAATTACGAACCCCATCCCAGAAAGTTTCCCCATCCTTGTTAAATTGTTCCCAACTATACTTAAATGGTTCAGATTTCACTAAAAAGTAATCCATTTTACATTTTCATTTTGCCAATTACGGAATTGGCGGATTCAATTCAATTAATTTTGTTGTTCTAAGATTTCCATCTTATCGGCATAATGAGCGCAATAATCGCGTAAATCACCGATAATCTTTTCAGCCATAGGGTCACCGCCAGATGATCTTAGGAAAGAATCTCCTAAAGTTTGTAGGGTTTCATAAAAGAAACGTTTCATTTCATCATAAGGCATATCCTTCGTCCAAAGGTCGATTCTTAGGGAGTTTTTATATTGGGCATCCCAAAGAGCTAAGAACATCGCTTTTGCTGGCAGCTCTTCTGTATTTTGTCCATCCGTTGAACTCCACTGAATAGTATCAGGCACATTGTTATCATCTAACTCGATTTGGAGTTTGATCTCTGCTTTCTTCATATCTAAAACTGTAATTTTATTAACATTGAAACAATTCCCACGACCAGAATAAACCCTATTTGCATCATCCATAATCGCTGAACATTCTTGGTCCATAAACGGAAAAGGATGTCAACCACAATTAATACAATGGATAAAATAACAAGCATTCCCCAAGAGAACAAAGGTTTTTCACCGGTTCCCATTTCAGAGACTGCCCATACCAAAATACAAGCTAGTGTTATATTCAGGGGGGTTAATTTCATCTTTTTTTCCCTGGTTTATTGTTCCCTTTATTTCCAGGTTTTGCTTTTCCACGGCTTGATTTTCTGGCGTTGTTAGCTTTAATCACATATTTCTTTTCGTGGAAGGCACCTTTGAAATCAGGGTCATCTTTTTTCTTCTGATTATCTATTTCCCTAGCGATGGCCTGTTTTTCATCGAAAGGTGTTTTTTCAATAATGACATCCGCCGGCAATTCCTTGACAGGAATAGATTGTCGGATAAGTTTTTCAATTTTTGAGATGTAATATTCCTCACCAGGATTACAAAATGTAATGGCATCTCCGGTTTGGAATGCTCTACCTGTACGTCCAATGCGATGTACATAATCTTCGATTACGATTGGTACATCAAAATTAATCACGTGACTGACTTGAGAAACATCTAATCCACGAGCAGCAACATCCGTTGCCACCAAAATCCGTACTTCACCATCTTTAAAGGCGTTGATGGAGTTAATTCTGGTATTCTGCCCCTTATTAGCATGAATTACCCGAACATCATCAGGACCATACTTACGTTCCAAGAAAGAATATACACGGTCAGCAACAACCTTTGTCTTACAAAAAACGATGATTCTATTGAAGGTTTCATCATCTTTAAAGAAATGTTGCAATAAATTGATCTTTGTTTTCAGATTTGGAACATGATACAGTTCCTGAGTCACTGTTTTTGCTGGAGTTGCTTGTTCTGTTACCTCAATGACGGTTGGAAAAGCCAAGAAGTCACCAGCGATTTTTCTAACCAATTCACTCATTGTCGCTGAGAACAATAAGTTTTGTCTTTTTCTAGGGACAATTTCAAGGATTCTATGGATTTTTCCAATAAATCCCATGTCCATCATTTTATCGGCTTCATCAAGAACGAGGAATTTCAAGCTTTTCACATTTATATCCCCTTCCAGATATAGATCTAGGAAACGACCTGGAGTGGCGACGATAATATCGCAACCATTTTTAAGGAGTTCTTTTTGAGTTTTAGGTCCCAAACCGCCATATAGAAGCACGGTTCTAAGATCTAAATAGGTTGAGAACTGTTTGATATGTTCTTCAATCTGCATTGCCAATTCTCTGGTTGGGCTTAAAATTAAGGCTCTAGGATCATTTCCTTGGGCATATTTCAGCTTCATCAACATAGGTAGGACAAATGCAGCGGTCTTACCGGTTCCAGTTTGCGCAATTCCCATTACATCCTGTCCAGCGAGGATTGGAGTAATTGCTTTTTCCTGAATCTCAGTGGTGGTTGTATACCCTGCTTCAGCTATAGCATTTAGGATTTGCTTATTAAATTTAAAGTCTTCAAATGACGCCATCTCGGCAAAGATAGTTAAATCCAAGGACATGCATGGCGCTGATTTCCTTACAAATCATTTTGATTTGCGCATAAATTCCAGCAAATTTGTTTACCAATAAAAAGGTTGATATGAAAAAACTAGTATTACTATGTGTGCTAACGCTCGTTAGTACCTTCTCATTTGCAGATGAGGGCATGTGGTTCCTGATGCACCTAAAGCGTCTGAACGAAGCTGACATGCAAAAGAAAGGCTTGAAATTAACAGCCGAAGAAATTTATAGCATCAATAATTCCAGCTTAAAAGATGCTATCGTACAATTTAATGGTGGATGTACCGCTGAGATTGTATCTGGAAGTGGTTTAGTATTTACCAACCACCACTGTGGTTACGGTGCGATTGCTGAATTATCAACTCCTGAACACGATTACTTAACCAATGGATTTTGGGCTAAAAATCACAGTGAAGAATTAAAGCCTAAATCTTTATTCGTACGTTTTTTCGTACGTATGGATGATGTTTCAAAACGTATCTTGGGCTTAGTAAACGACAAGATGTCGGAAAAAGAGCGTGAGAAAGTAATTAATCAAGAGATTGCAAAAATTCAACAAGAAAACAGTGAGGGTGGAAAATATGTAGTTTCAGTTCGTCCATTCTACAATGGCAATGAATATTACTACTTCGTTTATCAAGATTTTACTGACGTTCGTTTAGTAGGTACTCCTCCGAGCAGCATTGGTAAATTTGGTGGTGATACGGATAACTGGGAATGGCCTCGTCATACAGGTGACTTCTCTATATTCCGCGTTTATGCTGATAAAGATGGTAATCCAGCTGCTTATTCAAAGGATAATGTTCCCTTGAAACCAAAAAGATTCTTACCTGTAAGTATCAAAGGATTCCAAGATGGGGATTTCTCGATGATCTTAGGTTACCCAGGTCGTACAAACCGCTGGATGAACGCAGCAGGTATTGACCAGAATGTAAACTATGCATACCCTGCATGGGTTGAAGCTTCAAAAGTAGGTATGGATGCCATGAAAAAATACATGGATAAAGACCAAGCTGTAAAATTAAACTATGCTTCTAAATATTCAGGAGTTGCCAACTACTGGAAGAATAGACAAGGAATGATCGATGCCTTGAAAAAACACAAGACAGCCGCAGCGAAGCGTAAGCAAGAGAAGAAATTCAACAAATGGGCGAACCGTGCTGAGAACAAGGAGAAGTATGGTAATGTTATAGCTGTAATCAATGATTACTATGCAAAAACAAATGATAAGGCGAGACAAGACAACTATTTAGTTGGTATGTTACGTTCTTCGACATTTGCAGCTATGCCGGCTTCATTAGGTGCTGGTCTAAAACAATATGCTCAGGAAAATGAAGCTAAGCGCAAAGAGATGGCTCCACGTTTGGAGGCATTTATTGCAGACAACTATGAAAAGGCTCATATGCCTTTAGAGGTTGATGTTTTAGCGGATGAGTTAAACTTATATGCTGCCAAAGGTGGAGAAATTTCAACTTATGTTCGCGATATGGCGAGCAAAAACGGTGGAAACTTCCAATCGGATATTCAATCCGCATTTGATAATTCTGTATTTGGTTCACAAGCAAAATTAGCAGAGTACTTAAAGAATCCTAAGGCAGAATTAATTGATTCAGACCCTCTTTACAAGCTATCTTCAGCATTGATGGATAAATACCGTGAGACTTCTCCAGAGGCAGAAAAAATGAACGATGAGTTCTTGACTGCATCCCGCAAATATATCGCTGGAGTATTGGAAATGGATCCAAATGGTAAATATTATCCGGATGCGAACTCGACTTTAAGATTGACTTATGGTACCATTCGCGCCCTTCCGAAAGATAAAAGAAACGATGCTAAGCAAAATTTTTATACCACATTGAAAGGTACTATTGCAAAATATAAACCTGGAGATGAGGAATTCGATTTACCTAAAAAGTTAATGGAATTATATGAAAATAAGGACTTTGGACGTTATGCAGATAAAGCAGGTTATCTCCCAGTTAACTTTTTAAGTGATCAGGATATTACCGGTGGTAACTCAGGATCCCCAGTTTTAAATGGTAATGGAGAATTAATTGGCTTGGCTTTTGATGGAAATATTGAAGCAATGGCCGGAGACGTGATTTTTGATCCTAAGTTGCAACGCACTATTTCGGTTGATATCCGATATGTTCTTTTCATAATTGACAAGTTTGCGGGAGCACAAAACATTATTGACGAATTGAAAATAGTAGAGTAGATGCCACAAAAAAGGCGTTTATAACACAAAAAAACATTTTAAAATTCGCATTGTTTGCTTTCCTTTTGTATATTTATGATATATTAGAGAATTAATTAAGAAAAACTAAAATTATATTAATTAAAAAATGGAAAACTACACTAAATTAAAAGAGCTAGTAGCTTCAATCGAAGCTGACGCAGAAAAATTCTTCAATAATGGAAACTCTGCAGCAGGAACACGTGTTCGTAAAGGGTTACAAGAAATCAAAACTTTAGCTCAAGACATTCGTAACGAAGTTACTTCGAAGAAAAACGATTCAAAGAAATAATTCGTTGAATTAGAGCATAAAAATCCCGGTTTTAAAAAGCCGGGATTTTTTTATTTTTGGAGGGGGGGGGTAATGGGTGGCAGGATTGACCAGGATTTGCAGGATTGGAGGATTGGCCAAGATAATGGAGGAAGGATATGGTCTGAAAGTATGAATATTGGAACGGGAAACGCTATTTGTGATTGATGGAAGTGGAAATATTGGAACGGGAAACGCTATTTGTGATTGATGGAAGTGGAAATATTGAAACGGGAAACACTATTTGTGATTGATGGAAGTGGAAATATTGAAAAGGGAAACTGTATTTAGAGTTAGGCAGGAAGTCTAAATACTAAATACTAACTACTAAATACTAAAAGAAAGAGCCAAATAAATTTGGCTCTTTGCATCATCATTAATTGAGTTACTTAATATATAAAATTTGTTGGAATTAGAGCAGCATGGCGGCCATGATTAGGCTGAATTGTTTGTCGGTCATCCAGCGGCCGAAGATTTCTTTGAAACGAACTCTGGCTTCTTCGCGGGTCATGGTTTCAGCTTTCTTTTTGAAAATATTGGAGTTGACCGTTGTTGCAGTCATCTCGACCTTTGTGGCGTAGATGTTGAAGTGTTGCTCTGGAACTACTAAGCCTAGAATCATACCTGGCAATCCATGTACGGTACTCGGAGCTGCAGAGGTAGGTATTTGGTCAGTGTAGAAAGCAACGACGTACACAGAGTCTAAAGTGACTCCATTGGCTCTTCTACAATCGTAGCCTGCAATGTTTCGGTACTCGTTGGTGATTTTCCATTTCACATTGGTCAAAGAGTCTTTAATGTTCACTTGAGAACCGCCCATTTCCATGGTCAATAAGGATTCATTCTTATCCAAATTCTGATAGATCTTAGCGCCGTAATCCAACAATCCCATTCTCAATAAATTGGAAACTAATTGTGATTGCTCTTTTTCTACGGGCTCTACACTGATTTCAGGTCCACTAAATGAAAGCTTCTTGGTTAATACCGCTGTTTCAGGTGCTTTCGTCATCATTTCTTCAAAATACTTTTTGGAGAAATTATCATCCTTTAAAGTTTGAAGATGTCTACGCATCAGATTCTTGACGTGAACCGTTTTATCGTAAGTGATTACCCCTTGCTCAGGGAAAAATGCGTATTGCGCCTTAGCAAATCCAACACTTAAGATTGCTAATAATATGGTTGTGATAATATTTTTCATTTTCATAATTACTCAGCTCCTTTCATTGATGTAAACTCCCAAGTCAATTTCAACATGTAATATCTAGAGATATTATTGAATGTCTGTTGGGTAAATCCTTGACCAGTCTGTCTTCTGCTAAAGCCAACATTCTGGTTAAATAAGTCATTCACATAGAAGTTAACAGTCAGGTTTTCATTCTTCATGAACTTCTTCTGTATTCCTGGATTAAACTTAAGACGGCTGAAATCTGTTGGTAATGTTTTTGTCGCAGCTTCATATTCAAAATTGATCTCTCCAGTAAATTGAATCTTGGCTGGTAGGTAATAAGTGTATCTACCGTAAGAATCAAAAGTAAAACCTGAGGAGTTCAATTCTGGATTTAAAGTTGTTTCCATCACTCTGTACCCTGGAGAAAAACTGATATTAAAGTCAAATCCCTTGGTCGTACTTTTTTGAAAACCAATATCTCCACTGAATCCATAGCTGATATTTTTATTTTCTTCAAATTCATTAGGATTCGCAGCATTGGTTAAATCCTTGATTTTATTATAGTAATTATTCAAGTTACCATTTGCACCAAGGCTCATTTTGATCTGATGCTTTTTGATCAGGTTGAAGAAGTATCCACCGTATAAATAACCGTTTAACATGGCTTTGTCCGAGTTCACATAGTACATTTCACGACGTGAAGAAGGGTAAATTACCACATCTGTTTGAATTGCATCTAAGGTTTGAGTCAAACCAATTCCTGAATAGATATTCTTACCTTTCAACATATCATAGTAAAAATAGTTCAGGTTGAAATTGTTGGATACTGAAGGCTTTAATTCTTCATTTCCAAAATACTGGTTCATTTGATCCTCATTTTGTCTAAGCGGTTGAATCTGGAACAAAGAAGGTAATGAATTTGATCTGTTATAGGACAAGTTCAATGACTTTGCTTTTGAGAAATTATATCTGAAACGAGCTCTTGGGTTGTAAGTCAAGTAATTTCTGCTCATTTCATTATTCTGCAAGTTATTTTTCTGATACATATCATCATGTCTGATATTGTTGGTCAGATTGAACTCGATTTTTTCAGCCTTATAGTTAAAGGTTAGATTAGCTGCATTACGAACGGTATTGAAGTTAAAATCATTACTGAAAATATCATCAAACTCTGTGTAATTACCATCAGCATCTTTATTATAGGCACTATTTACCGAATGGGCTTTTGAGTTGGTATATTCATAACCTAAAGCCATATTGATTTTCTTGGAAATAGGTTCTGAATATGTTGCACCAGCCATAATAGAGCTAGTATTCGACGTGTTATCCTTAAACTGGTCAACCAATTGTTCCTGGTTAGTAACTTTATCTACCAAAGAAGAGTTTAGGAACATATCCGTTTCAGACTTCCCATTATTTCCAGTGAACTTCATACTGAATGAACGACCTTCTTTGGCGAATTTTCTAGTGAAGTTTGCATCGTAATTGAAATCATTACTATTGGAAGTGATATCTTGTGTTCTATCATTTTCCGATCTTAATACCCCATCCAAATAACTTTCCCCTTTCAAAGAAGTGTTATTTTCATTTTTCATTTTCGAAGCCGCAACACGTAAGGTCAAGGTCGTTAATGAGTCGATTTTATAATCATATTTGGTATTAAAACGGTGTCCTAAACTTTTGGAAGCATCTTGATTACTGTTTTCAGAATAGGAAAGACCATCTTTTAATGCTGTCTGATTAATGGAATTGGTGGTCACTTCATTTTCTGCTAAACCATATTTATAGTTTAAGTTCAGTTTATGATTTTTTTCTTTCCAAGCATCCATAAAGGAAACACCAGCTGTTAATACGCGAGGTTGTCCTCTATTGGTATTGTTGAGAAAGCCCCCACCACCAGTTATCATAATTCCACCATCATCAAGAACAGTAACATTACTATTATCTATACCAAATTTTTCAGCTTCACGCCAATCTAAATCCGTTGTACCATTATTTGAGGTAATTCCGAAAGCAGATATTTTCTGAGAACCTTTGAACTTATTGACAGCTGCTTTACCCATATAATATCCGGATTTATTATCCAGACCGCCACCGCCTTCTAATAAGCCAAACATTCCGTTTTTAGCGTCTTCTTTTAATTTAACATTAATGGTTTGTATGCGTTGGCCATCATCCACCCCAGTACGTTCAGCTTCTTCGGATTTCTTTTCAAAAACCTGAACCTTATCTACCATATCCGAACGAATATTCCGGGTTACCAATTTCGGGTCATCCCCAAAGAATTCTTCCCCATCGACCAGTACTTTTTCTACGGTCTTACCTTGAGCAGTGATTTTACCACTCGCATCGACTGAAATCCCCGGTAGAACCTTTAATAGATCTTCCACCTTGGCATTCTTCTCGGTAGTAAAGCTGGAGGCATCATATTCTACGGTATCCCCTTTGATTACGATTGGAATTTTACCAGTTACCAAAACTTCTTCGATTAAGTTGGCGGCACTTTGTAAACCGATTTCACCGAGGTTTTTGTTGCCGGAGCCTTTATTAATAGTTTCAAAAAAGTCTCCGAATTTAGGATAACTCACAATGAGCAAATAATCCGAAGTATCAGGATTAGTCAGGGTGAATTTACCATCTTGATTGGCACGTGTAAAGTCGACCAAAATGGAGTCTCTGGCATGCAAGAGCATGACTGATGCATTAGTAAGTTTTGTTTTGTCAGTTTCATCAACGACTGTTCCCGTGATTTTGGTCTGGGCAAAACTTGCAAGTGAAAATAAACCGAAGGAAAGGCTTAGAATTACTTTGGTTAGTAGTTTCATAAAAAAGTTAAAGTTTCAAATCAAATAAAGGCAAAGCTAAATTATCACTATTGTGAGAAATAAAAGGAAAATGTAAAGTATTTAACAATCATTTAACACAAGACCATTAAGAATGAATTTTCATTCATTAAAAATTTCTAAAATAATATGTCGGAGGAAGAAAGGAAAAGTTACATCTTTTGTAAAAATATATTTCATTACCTTTGTAAAAACACTTTTGAAATGCAAAAAATCAAAGACTATGTAGAAGCAAACAAAGATCGCTTCTTAGAAGAATTATTTGAATTACTGCGCTTTCCATCAGTTAGTGCTGACCCACAGTATAAGGAAGGTGTACTAAATACGGCAGAATTTGTAGCTCAAAAACTTAAGGATGCTGGCGCAGACAAGGTAGAAATTTGTCCTACTGCAGGTTATCCTATCGTATATGGGGAGAAAATCATTGACCCAAGCTTACCGACAGTTTTAGTTTATGGACACTATGATGTTCAACCGGCAGATCCTATTGAATTATGGGAGACTCCACCTTTTGAGCCTACTGTTCGCGATGGTAAAATTTATGCTCGCGGTTCAGCGGATGACAAAGGACAATTTTACATGCACGTAAAAGCGTTCGAATACATGATGAAAGAGAATGAATTAGCATGTAATGTGAAATTCATGATCGAAGGCGAGGAAGAAGTTGGTTCAGCGAACTTAGGCATTTTCGTGAATGCAAATAAAGAGCGCTTAAAAGCAGATGTAATTGTAATTTCAGATACATCCATGATCAGCTTGGAAAACCCATCCCTAGAAACTGGCTTACGTGGTCTTTCCTATGTAGAAGTAGAAGTAACTGGTCCAAACCGTGATTTACACTCAGGTGTTTATGGTGGTGCAGTTGCCAATCCAGCGACTATTCTTTCAAAAATGATTGCTTCCTTACATGATGAGAACAATCATATTGCCATTCCAGGTTTCTACGATGATGTTTTGGAATTGACCGAAGCAGAGCGTAAAGCATTGAATGAAGCGCCTTTTGATGTTCAAGAATATGAGCAAGACTTAGGAGTTCAGGAATTATGGGGTGAAAAAGGTTTCACTACGATTGAACGTACAGGTATCCGTCCTACATTGGAAGTTAATGGAATCTGGGGTGGATATATCGGAGAAGGTGCAAAAACTGTATTGCCATCGAAAGCATTTGCTAAAATTTCAATGCGTTTAGTACCTAATCAAAACTCTGAGCGTATCACAAAATTATTCAAGGAACATTTTGAGAAGATTGCTCCTAAATCAGTAAAAGTAGAGGTTAAACCGCATCACGGAGGTGAACCAGTGGTTACACCTACAGATAGTATCGCTTACAAAGCAGCTGAAAAAGCATTGGAAGATACTTTCAATAAAAAACCAATCCCAACAAGAGGTGGAGGATCCATTCCAATTGTTGCTCTATTCGAAAAAGAATTAGGAATTAAAACTGTTCTTTTAGGATTCGGTTTAGATTCAGATAACCTACACTCTCCTAATGAGAAGTATGGAATCGAAAACTACTTGAAAGGAATTGAAACTATTCCTTTATTCCATAAATATTATGCGGAATTAAGTAAATAAAATAAAAAGCTTCACAATCGTGAAGCTTTTTATATTTTTATACCATCGCAAAACGATGTTATAGGAAGATATGTTAATAATTTTAAAGAAAATCCATAGGTTATTATATTTTATATCTGTCCTATTTTTCTTTTCATTAAGTTTTCCCATTCTCTATTTCCTTTCGAAGAATCCCATTAAGCATTATTCGGCGATTGTTTGGTTTCGCAAATGGATATCCATCCTGAGTGTACATTTAGTTGGAATACGGTTCAAAATCCATTATGAAGAACCGATAGACTGGTCAATTCCCTATATCATTTGCCCCAACCATACATCCATCCTAGATATTACGGCATTAACATATTTATGTCCGCAGGAATTTTCGTTTGTTGGAAAAGTTGAATTGCTAAAGAATCCTGTAACCCGGATATTTTTTAAGTCCATAGATATTCCTGTAAACCGCACAAGTAAGATATCGGCATTTAAGGCTTTTAAACGGGCGACAGAGTTATTGAAAGAAGGAAAATCTGTAGTAATCTTTCCGGAGGGGAAGATTGATGAAGAATATCCACCCAAACTTCATAGTTTCAAAGCTGGGGCATTTAAGATGGCTCTAGAAAACCATACTCCTATCCTACCTGTAGTCATCCACAATGCCTGGGAAATATTGTTTGATGATGGTGCCAGGTTTGGCTCTAAACCCGGAGTGATTCATATCTCAGTCCTTAAACCAATCAACTATCATCCGAGTCAAAGTCAAAAATATGATTCCATTGAAATGGAAGTTTATGAAAAAATGAAAAAAGTTTGGAATCAGGGACATTAATTTTACGAAATCTTTTATTTTAATAAACTGAATTACTGCAAGATAAGGTTATTAACAAAGAATTAAAGATAATTTACTTGCATTAGTTAAATTAAATATTATTTTTGCGAAAACGTGAAACTTAATTAAAGAGATATGTATTGGACACTTGAATTAGCTTCTCATTTAGAAGACGCTCCATGGCCAGCGACAAAAGACGAATTAATAGATTACGCTATTCGCTCAGGAGCACCAGTTGAAGTAATTGAGAATCTTCAGGCGTTGGAAGATGATGGTGAACCTTATGAAAACATTGAGGAAATCTGGCCAGATTATCCAACTAAAGATGATTTCTTTTTCAACGAAGACGAATATTAAAAATCGGTATAGAAAGCGCCTTGATGAAGGGCGCTTTTTTATTAATGCTTCGTAAATTAATGCAATGGATTAATCCTTTCGTTATTTATTTGGTCAATAGAACGACAATAGAAAATAAAGAATGAAACATTATTTAATTTATTTTTTCCTTTTATTAACTCCTATCCTATCATTTGCTCAGCATGAGCATGAGGAAGAAGAACAAATGGAAAGTAATTTTAACAGTCTCGATATTGCGACGGATTTTATTTATGACCTAAATAATAAGGAAATTCCTTTGGATGTAATTTTGAGTAAGTGGGTAAATGTTGAGGAGCCTTCGGATGAATTATATGACTATCTAGAAGTCAGCTTGGAGGAAATCCGGTTGAATCTGACCAGTAAGAATATTGATCAGATTGAGATCAAAAACTACAGCCAATTACCGCGAAAGGAAGTTCGTGATATCGACCCAGAGGGTTTGAATGTCAATGACATGTACTTTATCTATTATAAAAATAGATTGGTTACCAGTATCTATGTTGAGGGCGACAAGATCGGATCATTCACC
Organism: Sphingobacterium cellulitidis; assembly: GCA_002245855.1. GTDB lineage: Bacteria > Bacteroidota > Bacteroidia > Sphingobacteriales > Sphingobacteriaceae > Sphingobacterium > Sphingobacterium cellulitidis. The sequence continues at coordinate 556,031 of NOUX01000001.1, forward strand.
TTGGTTTCCAAGGGAGATGAGCGCGCACATTTTGTCCTATATTAACAAATAATCATTTTTTCTTAGGATTTCTTGCAATTATCAAAAACATCTAGGATATTTGTTAAACTAACGATGAATACAATTCAATTCAATACAACTTGGTGGTGGCACAACAAATAATGTTGTGGCAAACACCTATTGGTTGAATTAAAGAACTAAATAATAGTGGGCTTGCCTTGTTGGCAAGCCCTTTTTTATTACAAAATATGAAAGAAATTCTAGCGCATTTATTTGAATATAAGTCCTTCAGCAGAAAGGAAGCTTATGACATCCTGACCAACATTGCTACCGGGAAATATGATAATCATCAGATAGCGGCCTTTATGACCATCTATGGAATGCGCAGCATCCGGGTTGAGGAATTAGGTGGCTTCCGAGATGCGATGTATGACCTTTGCAATAAGGTTGACTTCAACGGTTATGAACTGATTGACATGTGTGGAACAGGTGGTGATGGCAAAAACACTTTCAATATTTCAACCTTGGCCTCATTTGTGGTGGCTGGAGCGGGATATCATGTTGCAAAACATGGGAATGTGGGCGTATCGTCCAGCTGTGGGTCTTCAAATGTGATGGAATATTTAGGATATACCTTCACAACAGATAAGGATGTTTTGGAAAAACAGTTGGAAACCTCCAATATCTGTTTTCTACATGCGCCATTATTTCATCCAGCGATGAAAACCGTAGCTCCTATTAGAAAAGCATTGGCCGTAAAAACCTTCTTTAATATGCTTGGCCCATTAACCAATCCTGCAAATCCGAAGTTTCAATCCGTGGGTGTATTTAGTTTAGAACTTGCGCGTTTATATGCTTATCTATATCAAAATACCGATAAACAATATAGCATCATGCATGCCCTGGATGGTTATGATGAGATTTCCTTGACTGGAGATTTCAAGGTGATCAACAATCAGGGTGAAAACTACTTTACAGTTGATGAATTAGGATTTACGGCAGTTGATGCGAATGACCTAGCAGGCGGAGATAGTATCGAAGATGCTGCAAAAATATTCAGGCAGATCATAGAAGGAAAAGGAACGGATATTCAAAACAATGTCGTATTAACAAATGCAGCTTTCGGAATTAAGACATTCAACCCGGAGAAAAGCTTTGGAGATTGTTATTATGAGGCTGAAACCTCTTTGTTGGGGCTAAAAGCATTGAACAGTTTTAAAACATTAGTTAATGCCTAAAGAACTATTGATCAAGGTTTGCGGAATGAAGGAGCCAGATAATATCTTGCAGCTTCTGGAACTTCCAATCCAGTATATGGGGCATATTTTTTATCAGAAATCAGCTCGATATGTTGGAGACCTAGCCAACCTTGATATTTCAAAAAACATAAAAAAAACCGGAGTTTTTGTAAACTCAAGTATTGCAGAGATACTGGAAAGTGTAAATAGGTTATCCCTGAAAGCCGTACAATTGCATGGAGATGAAACAGCTGAAATGGCATCTGCCCTAAAGTCCGAAGGATTGGAAGTGATAAAAGCTTTTGGAATTGATGAGGAATTCGATTGGAACCAATTGGAATCCTTTGTGGACCATGTAGATTTTTTCCTGTTTGACAGTAAAAGCCCGGCTTATGGCGGAACGGGAAAAGCTTTTAACTGGCAAAAGCTGAAGGAATATCCTTTCGAAAAACCATATTTTTTAAGTGGAGGGCTATCCTTGGAGAATCTTGAGGAGGCCATAAACTTTGAAGATAAAAGATTAGTAGGTCTGGATTTGAATTCGAAGTTTGAAATCGAGCCAGGTCTTAAAGATATTGAAAAATTAAAATTAGCATTGAAAACCATACGAAATGAGCAAATATCAAGTAAATAATAAAGGATACTACGGACCATTTGGAGGGGCCTATATTCCTGAGATGCTGTACCCGAATGTTGAGGAATTGCAACAGCAGTATTTGGAGATTATGGAAGATCCTTCCTTCAAGCAGGAATTTGAGTACTTATTACGTGATTATGTAGGCAGACCTTCCCCCTTATATCATGCTCAAAGGCTTTCGGAAAAATACAATGCGAAGATTTTCTTAAAACGTGAGGATCTAAATCATACGGGAGCCCACAAGATCAATAATACAATTGGTCAGATATTGTTGGCAGAGCGTTTGGGCAAGAAGCGGATTATTGCGGAAACCGGAGCAGGACAACATGGGGTTGCGACAGCGACAGTCTGCGCCTTGAAAGGTCTTGAATGTGTGGTTTATATGGGCGAGATTGATATTCAGAGACAAGCACCAAATGTTGCCCGCATGAAGATGATGGGGGCAAAAGTTGTGGCAGCGACTTCTGGAAGTAAGACTTTAAAGGATGCAACCAATGAAGCATTGCGAGATTGGATCAATAATCCAGTGGATACGCATTATATAATTGGTTCAGTGGTAGGGCCACATCCTTATCCGGATATGGTTGCTCGATTTCAATCTATTATTTCTGAGGAAACCAAGAAACAACTTTTGGAGAAAACCGGGAAGACGACTCCTGATATTGTGATGGCATGTGTTGGTGGTGGATCAAATGCTGCGGGAATGTTTTATCATTTCTTGGATGATGAGGGTGTGCAACTGATAGCGGTTGAGGCTGCAGGTCATGGCGTTGATAGCGGAGAGTCGGCAGCAACAACTGTATTAGGGAATGAAGGGGTATTACACGGTAGCCGTTCGATATTAATGCAGACAGAGGATGGACAGGTGATTGAGCCTTATTCCATTTCTGCAGGATTAGACTATCCAGGTATTGGACCGCAACATGCATGGCTATTTAAATCGGGGCGCGGAACCTACGTGAGTGCAACAGATGATGAGGCTATGCAGGCAGGATTGCAATTGACAAAACTAGAGGGAATAATTCCTGCCATCGAAAGTTCGCATGCCTTGGCTCACTTGGAAAAGATGAACTTTAAGGGAGATGAGACAGTTGTTATCTGTCTTTCGGGACGTGGCGACAAGGATTTGGATAATTACATGAAATACTTTGGCTTTTAATATGATACAATTAAATAAACAAGCAAACGGATTGCTTTCCATATATTTTACTGCAGGCTACCCATCATTGGATAGTACGCTAGATATCGCCGAGGCTTTAGAAAAAGCAGGTGCTGATTTTTTAGAAATTGGATTCCCATATTCTGATCCTGTTGCTGATGGTCCAACCATTCAACATAGTTCAGAGGTAGCATTAAAAAATGGGATGACCTTAAAGGTCTTGTTTGAACAGCTGAAAGATCTTCGAAAAAGAGTTTCTATCCCTGTTTACCTCATGGGTTATGTAAATCCTGTTATTCAATTTGGAGTTGAAAATTTCTGTAAGGCATGTAAGGAGGTTGGTGTTAATGGTACTATTATCCCTGATTTGCCGATGTATGAGTATGAGGAATTGTATCAAGGAGTTTTTGAGGAGAACAATGTTAGCAATGTATTTCTGGTAACTCCGCAGACATCAGAAGACCGCATCCGCAAAATTGATTCACTTTCCACCAGTATTATCTATTTATTATCCTCGAATGCAACCACAGGAACAAAATTAAATGTTCAGGAGCAATCAGAAACTTACTTTAAGAGGATCAAGGATATGGATTTGAAGAATCCTATTGTGATAGGGTTTGGGATCCATAATAAAGATACCTTTGAGAAGGCGACAAAATATGCAAATGCTGCCATCATTGGAACTGCCTTTGTTAAGTTATTATCAGAGGAAGATTATTTAAAAAAGATTCCGGAATTTATTAGTTCGATAAAAGGATAAGAAAAAGGGGATGAAATTTCATCCCCTTTAATGTGTTCATTTTTGTCTGAATTTTTAAGCTCATCAAAAAATTCATGGCTTAGAGATATCAAAAAGCCATGAATTACTATTAATTAACTCTTCTCAGAATTTTGTTGAATAGGAAAATTACCAAGATTCCTGCTGATACAAGACTTACCAAGCCAAAATATAGCAGATTTGGATGTGCAGCTATTGTTTCCATAAAAAAAGGTTTATAAAGTACTAAGTCAATTCTAATATAAATAGTGTGAATTCTTTTGACAAGAAAAATTTACAATTAATTATCCACATATTAATATTGAGTTTACTATATTTGGAATCGTCATGAGAAAAATTGTAGCCATATGCTTACTATTGATTTATTCTGTATGTAGTACAGGAGCTAGTATACATATGCACCATTGTGGAAAAAGTACTCAATTTTCTGTTTTGGAGGAAGCTAAAGTATCACATGACAGTTGTCCGATGTGTATTGATTTGCATAAAGACCATGAACATTCTCATGATGAGAGCAAGTCACAATGTGAGGACGACCATTCCTGTAAAGATTCCAAGGTAGATTTAGAACTGACATCGGAGAATGACCAAACCCGGTCTAAGATGTTGTTCGGTAGTATTTTTGACTTTTCACCAGCCATAGTTTTAATTCCATGGATTTTAACCCAATGGGAATTAGTCTTAAATGAAAAGCCTGAGGAACCTCAACCTTTCAAGCCCGCCTTATTCGCGGAAAACCACTCTGTATATCTTATTAACTGTAGTTTCATCATTTGATTATTAATAATCTCAAAATCGAGTTTAACTTTTTTGAATTATTAATAACAATGATATAATGCACATTTTTAGATATTTATTCGTATTTATTTTTATTGCTGTGGGCACAGCTGTGAATGCCCAAAACACGACAATCACTGAGAGCTTCAAAGTTTCTGGTAATTGTGCCATGTGTAAGAAGAGAATTGAAACTGCTGGAAAAGATGCCGGTGCTAAATCTATTGATTGGGATGTACAATCAGGAATGGCGAAGGTAAGCTTTGATTCTAGCAAAACTTCATTAGACAAGATAAAGCAGGGAATTTCCGCTGCGGGCCATGACACTAAAGAGTTTAGAGCTCCTGACGAAGTATATGAAGAGCTACATGAATGTTGTCTCTATTCAAGAATGGACAATGAAGAAAATCATCAGCATGATGAACATGCTGATCATGATCATGACCATGATCATTCTGAAGATGGACATTCACATGAGAGTGAAGAACATAAGCATGATGAAGATGGCGGTCATAACCATGATCACGACCATGAAGTCACTGGAGTTGTGGTTAATGAAAATGACAAAGGTGATTTAACTCCTATTGCTGAAGTCACTATTTTTTGGGCGGACAACCCTTCAAAAAAGGTGAAAACAAATGAGAACGGCGTGTTTAAAATAATGCACCAAAAGCCTTATAGAAACTTGGTTATTTCCCATGCGAGTATGCAAGGAGATACTATTGAGGTAAAGAATCTGCATGAGGTATTGGTCGTTCAAGCTAAGAACAACCGCCTTCAGGAGATTGTCATCAGTAAAAAACAGAAGTCCAATTACATTTCGAAGTTGACTCCTAATCGCGTTGAGACCATTACAGCTAAAGAACTTTTCAAAGCAGCATGTTGTGATTTAAGTGAGAGTTTTGAGACCAATGCTTCGGTTGACGTGGTGAGCAGTGATGCCGTAACGGGAAGTAAGCAAATTCAGATGCTAGGTCTTGCTGGGATTTATACGCAAATGACCGTAGAAGGCTTACCAGGACCAAGAGGATTTGCCGCGCCATTGGGATTGAACAGTATTGCAGGGACCTGGATCGAAGCCATTAATATCAGTAAGGGTATCGGTTCTGTAGCCAATGGATTTGAAAACATGGCTGGACAGATTAATGTGGAACTTAAGAAACCTCATAATAGCGAGAAGTTATTTTTTAATGCCTACGCCAATAACATGGGACGTACGGATATTAACCTGAACTTAGCCCATCATATCAATGAAAAGTGGTCAGTTGGATTATTATTACATGATAACTTCATGTATAATAAAAAGATGAACTTCAGTGACAATGGTTTTCGAGATATGCCTGTAGGGAATTTGTTTTCTGGAGTCAATCGTTGGCATTTTGAAAATGGCAAGGGAATCATTGCACAATTCGGAATCAAATTCCTACATGATGATCGTGTTGGTGGACAGATTGATTTTAATGAAAGCACTGATAAATTCACGACCAATAAATACGGATTAGGGTTCAAAAACCAACGTATTGAGGGATTTGGTAAGCTAGGCTATGTATTCCCTACGAATAAACACCGTAGTATCGGTTTGCAATTATCTGCGAGCCAATACAAACAAGAAAGTTTCTTTGGCTTGAACTCCTATGATAATGAACAGAATTCCTACTATGCAAATCTATTGTTTCAGGACATCATAGGTGATGTTGCTCACAAGTATAAAGTTGGTGCTTCAGTTCAATATGATAAATATGATGAGGACCTGAAACGCATTAATTCTAGCGATGATTTCGACTATAATTTTGGTAGAAAAGAAGCGGTATCAGGAGTTTTTGCAGAATATACCTTTAGTCCTAGTGAAAAATTTGATGCTGTTTTAGGGATTCGTCAAGATTACAACAATCTTTATGGTTGGTTTACCACACCTAGGGCAGTGTTACGATATGAGCCTATACTTGGGACAACCCTTCGTTTGAGTTCAGGAAGAGGACAACGCACAGCGAACATCTTTGCGGAAAACTTGGGAATATTTGCATCTAGCCGTAGTATCGCAGGCTTAGCAAACCTAGCCAATGGCGAAGGAGCTTATGGATTAAAACCAGAGGTATCTTGGAACACTGGGTTTACCATTGATCAAAGCTTCCAATTGTTCGGAAGAGAGTCTGGAGTATCGGTAGAATTATTCCACAATAATTTCCAGAATCAAGTGGTAGTTGATTTTGAAAACCCACGTGAAGTTGCCTTTTACAATCTTGATGGCAAATCGTATTCAAATAGTCTTCAAGCAGAATTCAGGTTTATGCCTGCAGCACATTTTGAAGCAAGAATGGCTTACCGTATGTTGGATGTAGAGACTGAGTTCAAATCAGGTAGTTTGCAAAAACCATTGACTGCGAAACACCGTGGATTTATGAATCTAGCTTATAATACCCACTCAGGTTGGCATTTTGATTATACCTTGAATGTGGTTGGAAAGAAAAGGTTACCAAATACGAGTAGCAATCCGGTAGAATATCAATTGGCAAATTATTCTGATGCTTATGTAACGATGAACGCTCAGGTGAGCAAAACCTTGGGTAAGAATAAAAACATAGATATCTACATTGGTGGGGAGAATTTGAGTAATTTTTACCAAAAAGATCCTATTCTAGCTTTTGACCAACCATTTGGACAACATTTTGACACCAATATGCTTTGGGGACCAATTGCAGGCAGAATGTTCTACACTGGAATTCGTTATCACATAAAATAAATTTAATATAATGGAAAAGGCGGGAAATATTCCCGCCTTTTTTATGGTTATTTACCAAACATTTTCTTGAGTTCTTTCTGCAATCTGGCAGTTGGTAGACCAATTACATTTTCATAAGAACCTTCAATTCTTTCAATGGCAATCCTACCTATCCATTCCTGAATTCCATAGGACCCTGCTTTATCCAGTGGATGATAATGATCCACATAATAATTTATTTCCTCGGTACTTAGCTTATTGAACCAAACTTTAGTTTCTTCCACAAAGGAACAGACTTGGTCTTGATACTTTATGGCCACCGCTGTAAACACCTTATGATCGTTCTCACTGAGTCCAGCAATCACCGCTTTTGCTTCAGCCTCATCTTTAGGCTTACCAATAACAGCAAAATTATGATCAACTACAATGGTATCTGCACATATAATAAGCTTATCATAATAAGAAGGCTCGTTAAATGCCGCAAGCTTTGCTTCAGCAATATGTTTTACAATTTCAATCGCATTTAATTTGGGGTCAAAGGATTCATCTGTCTCCCTAACCTCAACTGAAAAATTAAGATCCATTGACTTAAGAAGCTCCTTACGTCGCGGAGATTTGGATCCTAAAATGATTGGAATTGACTTTAATCTATCTTGGAGAATCATTAAACACTTTTTATTTCAGTTTGAACACCCCAACGCCCCTTAAGTTTTAAGATTTTTTCCAGGACATCGCGCACAACTCCCTCACCTCCATTTTTTGGTGACATATAGTGTGAAATGGTTTTGATATCATCAACAGCATCATTTGGACAAACGGCAACTCCGACCACCTGCATAACTTCATAATCAGGCATATCATCCCCCACATACATCAAGTCATGTAAATTCAGTTGATACTTTTCTGTCAGTTGATTGAGGACATCCATTTTATTCTTCACCCCTAAATGGATCTCGGTAATTCCCAAACCTTGCAATCTTTTTCTAACCCCTTCAGAACTTCCTCCAGAGATAACCCAAATATCCAAGCCCATTTTGATTGCTAATTGCATAGCATAACCGTCCTTAACAAAAAAGCTACGCAACTGTTCTCCGGCTTCAGTTACTAGTAACCGGCCATCTGTCAATACACCATCAACATCTAATACGACTGCTTTAATCGCAGCAAACTTCTTTAATATCATATTTAATCAATATGTTCAAAATTAAATAAATTATAGAGACGAATTTCTTTAAAACTTAATTCAATTACGCCATTTATTTATTTGTTTAAACACTTAAATCAGAGAATTGTCAGAAAATGGTTGCAAGGGAAACTTTTTTTTATACAATCCTTGACAAATGTGATTTCTCGACGTACCTTTGTTGCATAATTCGAAGGATAAGTGGAATTATTTTAAAATTGTCTTTTCATAATTTAGGTTTATAATTGGTTAGTATCAAACCCTGGCGCCCATCGTCAGGGTTTTTTCATTTAGAAAAAAAGCCAAGATTAAGATTTTTGAATTCTTCTTAATCACGGCTTTTTCAGCAATCATTATCTGATTGTTATTTCTTATCTGGACCCTGTGGTTTTGAGATTGATGTCCTCATATCTGTATCAGCTTGGATATTTTGCATTTTGTAATAATCCATAATTCCTAGGTTTCCATTTCTAAAAGCTTCCGCCATTGCCATAGGAACTTGAGATTCAGCTTCAATTACTTTTGCTTTCGCTTCTTGGGCTTTCGCACGCATTTCTTGTTCTGTTGCAACCGCCATTGCGCGACGCTCTTCAGCACGTGCATTAGCGACTTTCAAATCAGCTTCAGCTTGATCTGTTTGTAGTTTTGCTCCCACGTTTTCACCAATATCAATATCCGCGATGTCAATGGAAAGGATTTCAAAGGCAGTCCCTGAATCTAATCCTTTAGAGAGAACCGTTTTGGAAATTCTATCTGGGTTTTCTAATACCTCTTTATGATTAGCAGATGAACCGATTGTGGTTACAATTCCCTCACCCACACGAGCTAGAATTGTTTCTTCACCAGCACCCCCTACTAATTGGTTAATATTAGCTCTTACCGTTACACGTGCTTTTGCAATCAGCTGAATACCGTCTTTTGCTACAGCAGCAACGGGTGGCGTATTAATAACTTGAGGGTTTACAGATAGCTGCACCGCATCAAACACATCGCGCCCTGCTAAATCTATCGCAGTCGCTAACTTAAAATCTAAAGGAATATTGGCCTTATCGGCGGAAATCAAAGCTTTAATAACTTTGTTCACATTTCCTCCTGCTAAATAATGTGTTTCAATTTCATTGGAGGTAATTTTTAAACCCGCTTTAGTAGAAGTGATCATCGCATTGGTAACCAAAGATGGTGGTACTTTACGTAATCTCATTAAAACTAAGTTTAACAAACTGATTTTTACATTGGACAATTGCGCAGTAAACCATAGATTGACTGGCAATAAATACAATAAAAAGAAAATAGCTATTACTGACCCCGTAATAATTAGAACTAGTTGAATAGGTGAATCCATTAACTTCTAGATTAATATTGTTTCAAACTTCTTAAAGATATAAAAATATTTCAAAGATTATGGCCATTATTTATGCCTGACATTCAATTTTAAACAAATTCAAGTTGAAAAAACATTTAAGAATTCATTAAAAGATTAGGAAACTATTTTTAATTTTAGGTGTTACGACAAGCATTTAGGAATTTAAGGGATAATTTCATCAAAAATTAAGATAAAATTCATTCTTAAACTACTAACTATTAATTTTTTAACCAAAATAAATGAAATTTATAGCAAAAATTTAGATTTTTGTGTTATTCAGATTCCTTCGAAAACGACCTAAAAATGATGATAAAACAAAAGATGTTAATTATAAATGACTTTCAAGGTAGTATTGATTCTTATTTAGTTCATTACCTTTGTATAAATTTTCCGAAACAGGTTACAATTTAATTCAGGACATTTGATTCTGGTTTTAATATTTAATTACTAAAACATTATTAAAACTCTTATATGAATTTCGGATATTTATCACTTATGAAAAATAAAGTTAATCTTCTATTCTAATATGAATAAGTTTAGTCAGTTAAAGTGGCAATTTATAGTTAGTGTTGTTGTCGCCAATTTAATCATCATATTCTCTTATTGGTATTTCCTGAACAAGCAACGTGCGTATTCAGCAAATATCACAGACTATATTGATCTAGCGCAAATAAAATTCAAAAATATTCAAGACTGGGAGCTCGATATTCAAAAGCTTTCCAAATATAAAAACCTGGAGAATTCTTCAGATCCATTGTTGGAAGAACAATTGATTGATAAAATTCATGAAAATATTGTTCAGATGGAAAAACCAAATGCGTTATTTCAATCTGCTCCAAAATCTATAGAAAATATTAAAGCAATAACTGCTTCCATCATAGCTAATCAGCATGATTTCAAATCCGAAACTCCTGATCAGATTTTCAAATCTTTGGCGAATGAACAAACCATTATCAACGAGGCTAGAAATAATTTCACCAATGAAATTATCGAAGTCCGTAAGAATCAGACCATTCAAAAAACAAAGGAACTGGATAAGACCCGCATTTATACAGCGATTTTCGGAATCCTTTCCTTATTAGGTATCTTCTTTGCTTTTGTCCAAACCCTTCGGATTTTGGAGTATTTAAGAAAGAACACTAAAAAAGAAAAAGAACTTAATAGCAACCTCACTAAAACTTCCGAAGAACTTGAAAGTGTAAACTGGGTACTTACTAACTCATCTAAATTACACAATACCATTTCCGGGGTTTTATCAGAAGGTGAAATAGCTAAAATTTCATTAAATGTTATTTCTGATGTTACAAATGCTTTTGCTGGAGCATTTTATATTAGAAAAATTGACTCCTATGAGTTCAGTCTAAGGGAGTCCCACGGATTAGATCCTAAAGAGAAAATTGATTTGATCAGGGTGGGCGAAGGAATGTTAGGTGCAGTGGCTGAATCTAAAAATCCTCAGATATTAAATTCCATTGATATCAGCAATAGCAGACTGCAAACTGGAATAATAAAAGCCATCTCAGCAGATGTAGTATTATTCCCTGTAGTGTATGAGGATTTCTGTATTGCCATCATTGAAATTATTGGTTCATTCCCTGATAACAAAAAAGAAAGCATCCTTAATTATCTTACCCGAACTAGCAGATCAATAGGTTCTGCTTTACATAGCCGACAAAGTCATGCCCTTGTTGAAGGATTACTTGAGGAAACACAAAGACAAACTGAAGAACTCGAGGCGCAACAAGAGGAATTGAGAATTACCAATGAGGAATTGGTTTACAAAACCAATTTATTGGAAGCTTCAGAAGAAGAATTGCGGGTTCAACAGGAAGAGCTTTCTCAGGCCAATAAGGAGTTGAACGAAAAAGCTGCTGAGCTGGAAAGAAGAAACAATGACTTGAATCATGCTCATTCCATTGTAGAACAAAAAATCACAGAAGTAGAGCAAGCAAGTAAATATAAATCGGAATTTATGGCCAACATGAGCCATGAATTAAGAACCCCACTTAATAGTATCCTGATTCTTGCAAAATTATTGCAAGACAATAAACATAGCAACCTAAGTGAAGAACAGGTAAAATATGCTTCTGTCATCCATAATGCAGGATCTGACTTATTACAATTGATCAATGAATTATTGGATTTAGCGAAGATTGAATCAGGAAAAGTTGAAATCCATAAAGATAGCATCACGAGCAAACATTTTGTTTCAAACTTAGAATCCCTATTTAAGGAGGTTGCAAAAGAAAAATCAATCCGATTTAATATCGATATCAGTAAAGCTCCGGAACAATTTGTTTCCGATGAATACCGTTTGGAGCAAGTATTGAAGAATTTCTTGTCCAATGCCTTTAAGTTCACTGATCAGAATGGGGAAATCAAGCTCCATATTTTCAATCAATCAGGAAACCTACATTTTGCTGTATCGGATAATGGAAAAGGAATTTCAGAGGATAAACAAGCGCTTATTTTCGAAGCATTCCGTCAAGAAGATGGTTCTACCAGTCGTAAATATGGCGGAACAGGCTTAGGATTATCCATTTCTAAGGAAATATCATCCTTATTGGGAGGTCGTATTATTTTGGAAAGTGAATCCGGTAAGGGTAGTAAATTCACCCTTATCATCCCATTTGTAGAAAATAAGGAACAAGGAGCAGCAATTGCGAAGGAAACCATCGCTAAACCTAAGAATCCTATTCAGAAAGCCCCAGTATTGGAATCTGCAAAGCCTCGAAAAGAAGAAGAACCAGTGGTTGAACCTGTCAGGGAGATCAAATCGATTCTAATTATTGAGGATGATGTGAATTTTGCAGATATCTTAAAGGAATTTGCTTTAGAGTTCGGTTTCAATGTGATGAATGCTTATGACGGAGTCGCTGGAATACAAATGGCTAAAGATCATATTCCTGATGCAATAATATTAGATGTCATGCTGCCATTGGCTGATGGTTGGGAGGTTCTTAAAACCTTAAAGTCCAATGAAAGCACCAAGCATATCCCGATACACATGATGTCTGCCGCTAACTTTAACAAGAAAGACTTCTTGGAAAGTGGTGCAATAGGATTTATGGCAAAACCAGTTACTGGCGAAAGCATCGGTAAGGCATTTGAAACTATTAAACTCAATGTCAATAAAGATTTAAAGAAAATTCTTTTGATCGAGGACCAAGAATTCCAAAGTGACTTGATCAAAAATGCTTTTGCAGAACAGAATATCAATGTTATTCAGGCATTCACTGTCGAATCAGGGTTGAAAAAATTAGAACAAGAAAAGAATCTAGACTGTATAATCTTGGATGTGAAGCTTCCTGATGGAAGTGGATTAGAGATGTTGGACATCATCAAATCCAATCCAAAATATGAAAAGCTACCGGTTATTATTAATACAGCTTACGATTTAAGTACGGAGCAAACCGAAAGAATTATGCGCCATACCCAATCAATGGTTTTAAAATCGAGCAAATCGAACAACAGGCTTATTGATGAGGTCAATCTATTCTTGAATAAATTATCAGCACCGGCTTATAATCCGATCAAACATCCTGAGAAAATAGGTCCGAAGGAAAATTACGGCACGAGTACACTGGACAATAAAACTGTATTGATCGCGGATGATGATATGCGAAATGTATTCGCATTGACTTCTTCCTTGCAACAATACAATATGCAGATCGAGATTGCCAATAACGGATTGGAGGCTTTGAATATCATCAATGACGAAAATAAAAACATCGACATTGTATTAATGGATATCATGATGCCTGAAATGGATGGATATGAGGCAATCCAAGAAATCAGAAAAAACAAAAAGTTCAATCAGCTTCCAATTATTGCTGTCACCGCGAAGGCAATGAAAGGCGACCGAGAGAAATCAATCGAATTAGGCGCGAACGACTATGTCAGCAAGCCTATCGATTTAGATAAATTAGTATCATTAATGCAAGTATGGCTGAGTTAAAAGGTTCAAATGAATTAAGTTTCGCCGAGGTAGAGGAAATTGTCTTCCTCTTGAAAAACGTATCAGATTTTGATTTATCTGGTTATACGCGTTCTTCGTTGAAACGTAGAATTCAACGAATTATGAACCTTGAGGAGATGGATATGGTGGATTTGAAAAATGCCCTAATCAATGTTGAAGGGTTCCAGCAATACTTTATTCAAGAAGTCACGGTCAATGTGACTGAAATGTTTAGAGATCCTGGCTTTTTCAATAAACTGAACAAGGATATCATTCCTTACTTACAAACCTTCCCACGCATCAAAATATGGAGTGCAGGATGTTCTACTGGAGAAGAAGTCTATTCCTTGGCAATCCTGCTCAAGGAAAATAATTTGAGTGACAGAGCCTTTATTTATGGCACCGACATCAATAGCAAGGTTCTAGATGTTGCCAAAAAAGGAATTTACCCCATTAAGAAGTTCAAGGAGTATTCTGATAATTTCAATGCCTATAATTCTACGGAGAGTCTTTCAAACTACTACACCGCGAGATATGATGCAGCGATTATCAATCATGATTTAAGACAGAATATTTTATTCTCTACACATAACTTGGCAACAGATCAAGTTTTCAATGAATTTCATCTTATTACTTGCAGGAACGTATTGATTTATTTCGACCTTCAATTGCAGGAACATGTTATCAATCTATTCTATCAATCCTTGGCATTATTTGGATTTTTATGCTTGGGGACCAAAGAAACATTGATGCGACATGAAATTATGGAAAACTTCAAGGTGATAGATAAGGAGTATAATATCTATCAAAAAATTAAATAAGGATGGAGAATTTGGCAAAACATATCATCGTTATTGGCGGTTCCGCAGGAGCTTATGAACTGATCGTTGAGATCTTGGATCATTTACCTGCTCAGTTTAAAGATGCTATTGTTATTGTATTACATAGAAATTCAAAATACGAAACAAAAATTGAAAACAGCTTATCCAAAAGACTGAATCGAAATGTGATTTCAGTTCGCGATAAGCTCCCTATATTGGAAAACCATATCTATTTTGCTCCTCCGGGATATCACACTTTGGTCGAACCAGATTATCTTTTTTCACTGGATATTTCTGACCCTGTACAGTTTTCAAGACCATCGATCGATGTGTTCTTTGAATCTGTGGCTGCAGTCTTCGGAAAAAATGCAACAGCATTCCTACTTTCGGGAGCAAACAATGACGGCTCAACAGGATTAAAGTCCTTGGTCAATCACGGCGCTGACTGTTATGTTCAGAATCCTAAAGAAGCCATTATCGATACTATGCCATTGGCAGGTGTTGAGGTTTCCAAAAAAGTAAAAGTTATTTCAAATCAACATATTGTAGAATACTTCAGCCAATTAATGTAATGTCACCTATGAAAACGATCAATATCCTGATATTGGATGATAAAGAAGAAAATATCATCAGTCTTCATGCTTTACTTCAAGAAGTTGACCATGTAAATATCGTCAGTTCCACTGATCCCAATGAAGCACTCAAGATCTGCTGGAAAGATGATATTTCTATTGCACTTGTCGATGTTCAGATGCCAGAAATTAATGGATTTGAATTTGTATCCCTATTGAAATCAAATCCTAAAACTAGCCATATCATGGCTATTATGGTGACCGCCATTTCTAAAGAGGACAAATATCTATTAAAAGGGCTGGAAAGCGGTGCGGTCGATTACCTTTATAAGCCACTAAACCCTGAAATAACCATTGCCAAAGTAAAATCTTTTGTCCAACAGATTTTAATCCAGCAAGAACTTATTCAAAAGAACAAAGAGCTTGAAGAGTCTAAAATCGAACTTCTGAAAACTCGTGAGGAAGCAATACAGGCTAGAAAATCTAAAGAAATCTTCTTAGCCAATATGAGTCATGAGATCCGGACCCCTATCAACGGCATTATGGGTATCATGCACATGTTCAAAAGCTCTGAATTAACAGTGGAACAAAAAGATTGGTTAAAGAGACTAGACAATGCTTCACATTCTCTCCTATTAATCATAAACGACATCCTTGATCTTTCAAAAATTGATTCAGGAATGCTAAAGATTGAATTTGAGGACTTCAGCTTAACAAAGATGATTGAAGATATCAACAGAATCTTCAAAATTAAGGCTACTCACAAAAACCTGAAATTCAATATTGAATTGGATGAGGATGTTCCCCAATATATTCACTATGACTCCTTAAGGCTGCAGCAGATTATCAGCAATTTCGTATCAAACAGTTTGAAATTTACTGAAAAAGGTTCAATCCAATTGAACGTAAAAGTTGTGGATAAGGACTATGAACGCTTTAGACTACGATTTGCCGTTAAAGATACAGGTATTGGAATCCGTGAGGATTCCGTAGATAAAATCTTTATGGCCTTTGAGCAAGCAGATGATGGAATTACCAAGAAGTTCGGTGGAACAGGTTTGGGATTAGCCATTGTAAAAAGATTGGCTAAACTGTTAAACGGAGATGTTGGAGCCAAGAGTGTTTATGGAGAGGGTTCCGAATTTTATTTCGAAGGATGGTTTGAGGAATCCGCACAAAGCGAGGTGGAAAAAGAAAAAGATGTTCCTACCTACAACAGTTTCCCGAAATTTGATGAGATGAAGGTCTTGGTGGCTGAGGATAATGAATTAAATTCATTCATGCTTGCCCATATGTTGAGAAGTTGGAACTGTAAGGTTGATATCGTTAAAAATGGCCGTTTGGCTCTTGAAAAGGTGGAAAGCGAACAGTATGATTTAATTTTGATGGATACGCATATGCCGATCATGAGTGGATTTGAAGCCATTAAAGAGATCAAAAATAATATCATTCCGGAGAAACATGGCATTCCAATTATTACGATTTCGGCTTCTGTTTTAGAGCATGAACAAGCGGCTGCATTTCAAGCTGGAGCGGATGGAGTAATCGGAAAACCATTCGATCCAATTGAATTATATCAGAAAATAATCCAGGTTACGAATAAAAATAAAAACCCAAAATTGACTTCTTAATGATTTAAAGCTCGTTAAAATCAATAATTTATGTTAAATTCGTACAAAATATATTAAAAATAGCTATGAAGAAATTATTTATTGTTCCAGCGCTAATTTTAGCAATTGGAATTACTTCTTGTGGCAATAACGCTGAGAAGAAAGAAGAAGGCGCTTCAACCGAAACCACAACAACAACAGAACCTGAAGCAACAACATCTACTGAAACTGTAGCTGGTATTGAAAATGTAACATTATCAAACCAATGGACAGTGGAAGCAAACGATCAAATGCAATTCAATACAACTTTAATTCGTGTTAAAGCTGGTGAGCCAGTTGAATTGACTTTAAAAAATGTAGGCTCTATGCCGGTTGAATCAATGGGACACAACTTGGTAGTATTGAAACCAGGTGTTGATGTTGCAACTTTTGGTGGTGAAGCTACTGCTGCTGCGGATAACGAGTATATCCCTAAATCAGCATTATCTTCTATCGTTGCTCACACAAAATTATTAGGTCCAGGTCAAGAAGATAAAATCACGTTCACACTAGAGAAAGGGGTTTATCCTTACCTATGTAGCTTCCCTGGTCACTTCGGAATTATGCACGGTCAAATCGTTGCTGAATAATCCAAGTACCTAAAAAATACAATTGTAAAGGCTCCATTAGGAGCCTTTCTTGTTTATTCTGCCTCTCAATCTTAATCCAATATCCCCTCGTCTATTTACCTCTGAAGAATCCAAATTCCCCCAGCTCCTATTCCATTTTGTAATCCCTCCGTCTAATTAAAAAATACTAGCCACTAAATAGCATTTCTCTTCGCTTAATATGCATTTAAATAGTAAATTTGCCTCGTAAACAAAGAAAAAACTCTATGCAATACGACGTAATCGTAATCGGAAGTGGTCCAGGTGGTTATGTTGCCGCTATCCGTTGTGCTCAATTAGGCTTAAAAACAGCTGTTATTGAAAAATATAGCACATTTGGAGGAACCTGTCTAAATGTGGGATGTATCCCATCCAAAGCATTGTTAGATTCTTCAGAACACTATCATAATGCTGCTCACAATTTTGAACAACACGGTATTAGCTTAAGCAACCTTAAAGTCGATATGAAAAAAATGATCGACAGAAAAAACAGTGTAATCGATCAAAACACTGCAGGTATTACTTACTTGTTCAAGAAAAATAAAATTGACAGCTTCCAAGGCGTAGGTTCATTCGTTGACAAAAACACAATTAAAGTAACTGCAGCGGATGGAAAAGTGGAAGAACTAAGTACCAAAAATGTAATTATTGCGTCTGGTTCTAAACCTTCGGCTTTACCTTTCCTACCTGTTGATAAACAACGTATCATCACTTCTACTGAAGCCTTAAACTTAACTGAAGTTCCTAAACACCTAATCGTTATTGGTGGTGGTGTTATCGGATTAGAGTTAGGTTCTGTATATGCTCGATTAGGTTCTAAGGTATCCGTTGTTGAATATGCAAAATCAATCATCCCTACAATGGATGGCGGATTAGGTAAAGAGCTTCAACGCGTATTGAAGAAAAACCTAGGAATGGAATTTTTTATGAGTCATAAAGTAACTGGTGCTACTGTAAAAGGTAAAAAAGTAACTGTTACGGCTGAAGATTCCAAAGGCCAAAATGTAGTGTTAGAAGGTGATTACTGTATCGTTGCTGTTGGTAGAACAGCTTATACTGAGGGATTGGGTCTTGAAAACATCGGTATCAAAACTGAAGAAAGAGGAAATAAAATCCCTGTTAATGAGCATTTAGAAACTTCTGTACTTGGAGTATATGCAATCGGAGATGTAATCAAAGGTGCCATGTTGGCTCATAAGGCTGAAGATGAAGGTATTTATGTTGCAGAATCTATTGCTGGTCAAAAACCACATATCGATTATAACTTAATTCCAGGTGTAGTTTACACATGGCCTGAGGTTGCTTCTGTAGGTAAAACTGAAGAGCAATTAAAAGAAGAAGGTAAAAAATATAAAGCTGGTAATTTCTCATTCAAAGCATCTGGACGTGCGAAAGCATCTGGTGACACTGATGGATTTATCAAAGTATTGGCGGATGCTGAAACTGACGAAATCCTAGGAGTACACATGATTGGCCCTCGTGCTGCTGACATGATTGCTGAAGCAGTTGTAGCTATGGAATACCGTGCATCGGCTGAAGATATTGGTAGAATCTGCCATGCTCACCCGACATTTACGGAAGCATTAAAAGAAGCTGCCCTTGCAGCAACCGCAAATAGAGCGATCCACGCTTAATCACATTATTTAAAAGGCAAACTTTACAGTTTGCCTTTTATTATTACATCTCAACCTCAACTCAACACTTTAGCGCAATATTCCTCTGCATAAGGTTGTAAAAATTGTTTTATTATCTCTATACTTTAAAGGAATAGACTATTTTTCAGATATTTGTATATGAACTTTTATACTCGTAAATGGGTCAAACCTGAGGACCTAAATCCTAACGGTTCCTTATTTGGAGGAACATTATTACGCTGGATAGATGAAGAAGCTGTAATCTACGCCATCGTCCAACTCGGGAATCCACATGTAGTAACCAAATATATTTCAGAAATCAATTTTGTGAGTTCGGCGAAGCAAGGCGATATTATTGAATTAGGTATCGAAGCGATAAATTTTGGTAGAACATCCCTAACCATGCGTTGTGTGGTTCGAAATAAGATAACAAGGATGGTGATTCTTTCAATCGACAAATTGGTTTTTGTCAATTTGGATGCGGAAGGAACTCCAACCCCACATGGCAAAACAGAAATTACCTACGCCTATATGGGGATCGAGCCTGATATCAAGAAAAGGGATTAAGCTGCTTTTTGAGCTACAATCTCTTTTTTAAGGTCTTTCTCAACCCAAAAGGAAACAATCGGGATCAAACTAAGAACGAAGTATTTGACAACACGGCCAAACTTCCAGTTGTAAGTTTGCCAGCAGGCAATCAATAGGACAACAAAAAGTACAACCAAGAATCCATGGATAGATCCGGCAACACGCACAGCTTCAGGAACTCCCGCCAAATACTTTAAAGGCATAGCAACAAAAAACAACAAAACGGTAGAGATTGCCTCCCATAGGGCAACTTGCTGAAATATTCTTAACATATAAATTACTATTAGTCAGCGCAAAGAAAAGGAAAACCATTAGGGAAATGAAATGCTTAATTCGGAAGTGACCTCGAAATGACATATAGCCCATAAAAATGACATCCTTGCCGAAAAGATATGTCCTGACTAAATAAAAAATGTGTATTTTTGAAGAATTGTATTTGCAAACATAACGACAATTAATATTTATGAATTACGACATTATTGTTATCGGTAGTGGTCCAGGTGGATACGTAGCAGCAATCAGAGCAGCTCAATTAGGATTCAAAACTGCCATTATCGAACGTGACGCATTAGGTGGTATTTGCCTTAACTGGGGCTGTATTCCAACCAAAGCACTTTTGAAAAGTGCACAAGTATTCGAATATTTAAATCATGCTGCTGATTATGGAATCAAAGTAAATGGTGGTGAAGCCGACTTTGATGCTATTGTAAAAAGAAGTCGTGGTGTAGCAGATGGCATGAGCAAAGGGATCCAGTTCTTGATGAAAAAGAACAAGATCGATGTGATCATGGGTACTGCAAAAATTAAAAAAGGTGGTAAAATCGAAGTGAAAGCGGCTGATGGATCTACTAAAGAATATACTGCTAAACATACTATCCTTGCTACTGGTGCACGCTCTAGAGAATTGCCTAACCTTCCTCAAGATGGTAAGAAAATTATCGGTTACCGCCAAGCAATGAACCTTCCTAAACAACCTAAATCAATGGTCGTTGTTGGTTCTGGTGCTATCGGTGTCGAATTCGCGTACTTCTATAATGCCATCGGCACCAAAGTGACTATCGTTGAATTCATGGACAGAATTGTCCCTGTTGAAGATGAAGAAATCTCAAAACAATTAGAGAAATCACTGAAAAAAGCAGGTATCAACATCCTGACTAAATCTGAAGTACAATCCGTAGATACTAAAGGTGATCTTTGTAAAGTTTCTATCAAAACTGAAAAAGGTACTGAAACCATCGAAGCTGAGGTTGTTCTTTCTGCTGTTGGTATCACGCCAAACATCGAAAACCTAGGCCTAGAAGAAGTTGGTGTAAAAACTGACAAAGGTCGTGTGTTAGTAGATGATTTCTATAAAACAAATATCGATGGTGTTTATGCGATCGGTGATATCGTAAAAGGTCAAGCTTTAGCGCACGTGGCTTCTGCTGAAGGTATTACTTGTATCGAAAAAATCAAAGGTCTTCACGTAGATCCTATTGATTACAATAACATCCCAGGATGTACTTACTGTTCTCCTGAAATCGCTTCGGTAGGTTTCACTGAAAAAGCAGCTAAAGAAGCTGGTTATGAAATCAAAGTGGGTAAATTCCCATTCTCTGCTTCCGGAAAAGCTTCTGCTGCCGGTGCTAAAGATGGTTTCGTAAAAGTAATTTTCGATGCTAAATACGGTGAATTCCTAGGTGCTCACTTAATTGGTGCTAACGTAACTGAAATGATCGCTGAAGTAGTAGTTGCTCGTAAATTAGAGTCTACTGGCCACGAAATCATTAAATCGGTTCACCCACACCCTACAATGAGTGAAGCTATTATGGAAGCTGTTGCTGACGCTTATGGCGAAGTAATCCACTTGTAAGAATAAATTCTTTTCATCATATAAAGCCATCCTGCCGGATGGCTTTTTTATTAACTCAGAATTCTGATACAGATTATTTTTATTGATTTCTACTTGAAATCAAAATAAAACAGGTTAATATTTTATAATTATAGAATTATATATTAAACTGTATTTTATTACAAACCTTTTTTATAGTTTTGGGTAAAATTTTAATTCATTTATGAAAACGATAATAATGGTCTTAGGAGCTCCAAATGATGAGTATGGTCATCTTTCAGCAATCGCGTTGGATAGATTATACCGCGCCTACGACTTATCTATGAGCAATTCGGAAGCTCGAATTCTTTGTACTGGAGGTCAAGGAGACCATTTCAATATCACAGATAAGCCCCATCATTATTACGCAAAAAACTTTTTGAACTTAAAAGGAGTAGCCCCTGAACGATTCCTACCAGGAACGGAATCCAGAAATACCATCGAGGATTTCTCACTATCCAAACAAACTATCGAAGAATACAATCCAGACCTATTAATTATCATTACCTCCGAATTCCATATCAAACGTGTTCAGATGATCTCAGAAGCGATAATTCCTGATATTAATAAATTCTTCGTTTCCGTAGCTTCCTCTTTGACAGATGCCGAGTTAAAACCACTTGTCGAACACGAAAGAAATGCCCTTTACTTCTTAAAAGAACACGGAATTAATTACTAAAGCTTTATTTATTCTTTCTTCTTCCAGATACTCTCAGCCCATTTCCCTACAAACCAAAAGGAAACCGCTAATATTAAGAAGAATATAGTCCTATTGATATTGTCCCATAGGTATTCGACAAATCGGGTATACAGGTTTAAAATAAAAAATACGAAACCGATATCCCTGGACACATGATCTTTGGTCTTCATTCCGTATATCGCCAATCCCAAGGAAATAGCAATGCCTAATAAACCCCAATAGAAAATCTCATATTGCCGCACACTCGACCATTTATCGAAATCACTATAGTTGCCAAAGATGGAAAGTAACCACAAGGCAATCATGCTATACAATAGCCCAACCACAAAAGATGTCGATTGAAAAATCGCGATTTTCTTTATTCTGGGTTGAATAAAAATTGCTAAGCTGGTCAGTAATATTCCGAAAATGGTGAAGCGCAAAGGATAATTCATCCCCCAGAACTTAAATCCCCAATTACTATGATAGGCGGTCTCAGTCGCAAACCAAATCCCTAAGGCAACCAAGGTAAACACCCATAATAGTTTAGAGGTCAATTTGATTGACAGAACGGCATAGATGATGATTGACAATAAAAACAGAAGGGTAAAATGATTTTCATTACGATCCAACACCTGACCTAAAAATCCAATACTTGCAGCCGTGGAAAATGCTCCAGCAAGCATCAAGGTTTCATTTGAAAAATTCTTACCAGGGTTTTTCGCCTTATTTCTGAAACCTAAAATATAAAAAAACACCGCTACTCCTGCAAAACCCAAACAAAAGATCACATTGGGGGTCTCATAAAAACCCTCTACCAGTTTGGATAAATAATCATCCGAAAACAAGGAAACAACAGAAAATATCAATGATGCCAAGGCAATCCAGAAGGCATATCTCGCTAGCATCCCCCATTCAAAACCCTTATCATCCATATTGGATTTTAATTCCTCAGATTTCTCCCGCGTCAACAACTGCTCCTTCTCCCAGTGTTCTATAGCTTGTTCAATAATTTCGCGCTCAGATTTATTTACGTCTAGTTTTTTCAAAATGCCTTGTTTGTATTTTAAAGGTAATACTTTTCAACAATCCTGCCTAATATTAGATTAGAGACGAGCATCTTAGAAATCTCTACTTAAAAATCTGTAACTTTGCACTTTGCTAAAAGGAGAGATTAATGGCCGTAAAAAAAGCAGTAGACCTTGGGGATCAAAGTGAATTAGAAGTATTTGGAGCCCGCGTACATAACCTTAAAAATATTGATGTATCATTTCCGAGAAACCAACTGGTTGTTATCACTGGATTAAGTGGTAGTGGCAAGTCTTCCTTGGCCTTTGACACTATATATGCTGAGGGTCAACGCCGATATATGGAAACATTTTCTGCCTATAGCCGTCAGTTTTTAGGTGGAATGGAAAGACCTGATGTCGATAAAATCTCAGGATTAAGCCCTGTAATTTCAATCGAACAAAAAACAACTTCCAAGAATCCTAGATCTACCGTTGGGACGATTACTGAAATCTATGACTTCCTTCGTTTACTTTATGCCCGAATCGGAGAAGCTTATTCCTATGTGACTGGCAGAAAGATGGAACGCATGTCGGATGATGAAATCACTGACCGTATCCTAAATGAATTCAATGGAGAAGGTATTTATGTCCTTGCCCCAGTGGTAAAAGGTCGTAAAGGTCATTACCGTGAACTCTTTGAGCAAATTAGAAAACAAGGATATACAAAAGTTCGCGTGGATGGAGAAATATTGGATATCGCTCCTAAAATGCAGGTCGACCGTTATAAAATCCACGATATTGAAATCGTAGTCGACCGTATCATTGTTGAAAAGGACTCTCGCAAAAGATTGTTCACTTCCATTGGTCAAGCCTTAAAAACAGCAAAAGGAATCATTAAAATTGCCAACAAGGAAAATAAAGAACAATTTTTCAGTAGATATTTAATGGATGCTGAGTCAGGCATCTCCTATGATGAACCGCAGCCAAACACATTCTCGTTCAACTCCCCTTATGGCGCTTGTCCAAAATGCGATGGACTAGGTTATATCTATGAAATTGATAAAAAAATTGTTATCCCAGACCGTAGCCTAAACATCCAAAAAGGAGCAATCGTTCCCTTAGGACCGGCTAAGGATTCCTGGAATTTTGCGGTTTTGAAGGCTGTTGCTAAGAAATATGATTTCTCACTGACCACGCCTATTGAAAAACTATCCGAAGAAATTATTGATAACCTGTTATTTGGAGAGGAAGAACCTATCCACTTAACGGTATCCTATGGTTCTTATGGTGCTCGTGAATATAAAGTTCAATTTGAAGGTATCTTCAAGATGCTTGAAGAAATGAGTGCAAAATACAGCGATGATACTCAAGGCTTGGATGAGTTTAGAACTCAAGTGGTATGTCCTGAATGTCATGGAGCGCGTTTAAAGAAAGAATCATTACATATTAAAGTTGCCGACAAGAACATCGCTGAATTAGCGGAAATGGATATTGTCGCCTTGGATGAATGGTTCGACGATGTAGAAACCAAACTTTCAGATAGACAAAACATTATTGCTACTGAAATAATCAAAGAAATAAAAACCAGAATTGGATTCCTTTTGGATGTAGGGTTGAATTATCTGACCTTAAACAGAAGTTCCAAAAGTTTATCTGGTGGTGAAGCCCAACGGATTCGTTTGGCGACCCAAATCGGATCACAATTGGTCAATGTGCTTTATATCCTGGACGAGCCTAGTATTGGTCTCCATCAAAGGGACAACGAACGCTTGATCAGTGCACTTAAAAATCTTCGGGATATCGGAAATTCTATTCTTGTGGTGGAACACGACAAGGATATGATCCTACATTCGGATTATGTTATCGATATGGGACCTGCTGCAGGTGTCCATGGTGGTAAAGTGGTTGCCCAAGGTACGCCAAAGGAATTGATGAAAATGAATACCTTGACGACGGATTACCTGAACGGCAACAAAGAAATCAAAATCCCGACAGAAAGAAGGAAAGGAAATGGTCATACGCTTAGTTTAAAAGGCGCTAAAGGCCATAACTTAAAGAATGTGAGCATTGATATCCCATTGGGAGAATTGGTCCTTGTAACGGGAGTTTCAGGCTCTGGGAAATCAAGCTTGATTACAAATACCCTATACCCTATTCTGAACCATCATTTCTTCCGTGCTAAAGCGAAACCTTTGCCGTATGACAAAATCGAAGGCTTGGAAAATATCGATAAGGTTATTGAAATTGATCAGTCACCTATTGGTCGGACTCCACGTTCAAACCCTTCGACTTATACCGGTGTATTCTCCGATATCAGAGCGCTCTATGTACAGTTGCCTGAAGCGAAAATCAGAGGTTATAAACCTGGACGATTTTCATTCAATGTCAAAGGTGGAAGATGTGAAACCTGCCAGGGTGCTGGTATGAAGATTATTGAAATGAACTTCCTACCTGATGTTCAGGTTCCCTGTGAAACCTGCAACGGAAAACGCTATAACAGAGAGACCTTAGAAGTCCGTTATCGTGGAAAATCAATTTCCGATGTTTTGGATATGAGCATCGACGAAGCCGTTGTTTTCTTTGAAAACATCCCTTCCATTTACAGGAAAATTAAAACCTTGCAAGACGTAGGCTTGGGTTATATCACCCTGGGTCAATCTTCAACAACCCTCTCAGGTGGTGAAGCCCAACGCGTAAAATTAGCAACCGAACTTTCTAAGAAAGATACCGGCAAAACGTTCTATATCTTGGATGAACCTACCACTGGACTACATTTTGAAGATGTCAATGTCTTATTGGGCGTTATCAATAGATTGGTGGACCGCGGAAATACCGTGTTGATTATTGAACATAACCTCGACGTGATCAAAGCCGCTGACTGGGTAATTGATATGGGACCTGAAGGTGGAAAGAATGGCGGAAAATTACTCTTCCAGGGAGTTCCTGAGGATTTGATAAAACAAAAGAATTCTGAAACAGGTCGTTTCCTGAAAATAGAAATGAACTACAATAAATAGAAAAAGGGAGCTTGAAGCTCCCTTTTTCTATTAACGATATAACTGATTGAATAACATCTTGAATGTACCATGGCTTTGTGCCCTATTGGTTATTTCAGGACCTATTGCGACCAATTTACCCTTTCCAACCTTGGATACTAATCCAATATTAACATCTTTCAAATATTCTTGACCATGAGCCCAACCACTCAATAAGGAATGATCGGATTTTATAGATCCCAATGAATAAAGCGTATCCGAATTCTCAAATTTAAAAACCGGACTATTATTGAATACGATATTCAGGTCTTGATTCAAGCCATAATTCTCAGGCTTTGTTAAATCAACTTCTGCCCGAAGAATACTGGTTGGAACGTAATATTTCACATTGGATAATTTTACTTTCTTCCCTTCTTCGTTGGTTTCCATCAATGGATTCTCTACTTCCAAACCAAAATGATAAACTAATTCGGAAGATGCTCCGATCGTTACGATCTGCCCACCATTCTCCACGAATGTCTTCAATACTGGAATGGATTTTTCTGCCGTTACTGAACCTAGCATATGCTTGTATTGATCTGGAACTATTCCTGCATCCACTGATCTTCCACTTGTCTTTGCCCCATAAGCA
Source organism: Sphingobacterium cellulitidis (assembly GCA_002245855.1). Lineage (GTDB taxonomy): Bacteria > Bacteroidota > Bacteroidia > Sphingobacteriales > Sphingobacteriaceae > Sphingobacterium > Sphingobacterium cellulitidis. The sequence goes on from NOUX01000001.1 coordinate 582,898, forward strand.
GGTATTCCTTGCCCAACAAATAACAAAACATCATAGTCCTTGACTGTATTATTATCAATATCTTGAGGATAGAACAAATCATAATCATAACCATACTGTTCCAGAATCCATCTCACCCATCCGGATGGCATACTGCCGCCATAATAATCAAACAACCCGATTTTCAGAGACTCTACTGACTTCAACTGCGTCGGCTTTTTTGCAATGGCTTGACTCTTTAATCCTAAGGTCTGGCCAAATTCTTTGACTTTTGAAGCTGCCTTCGCATCTACATAAAAATCTTTGGATTCTAAATCCCGATAAACTTTTACTCCAGACTTCAACAATTGATTAATGGCTAAAAAAGCATCATTCGCCTTTCCATTGATTAAATATCCGCCCTTTGAATTTTGAACCTCAACCGGCAATGCCGACATCAATACCCCACTTTCAATTTTATTCAATGGTCCATTAATATCTTCATAAACGCGGTCATAATCAACTCCCATTTGCATCGCCAAGGTCCAGCCTGCCGCATCGTAAGGACGAATTGGAGGACCACCTTCATACTCTACATCATGTGGATGATCCTGCGGTTCAAACATATCCAATACCTGAGGTCTAAAGGCCTGATTAGTCTTCACCACAATGGAACCTTTTGGATACTGCTTATTATTTATAGCGAAATCCGAATTCGCCTGATAGACATAAACTCCAGATTTAATCAATGCATTCACAAATTTTATAGCAGTTGGAAAATCTGCCTGATCTGCAGATAGGATATAACCTCTTGGATCACGCTTTGACTTATCAGTGAATATCGCATCGTAATAACTTTTTGGAATAGTCCTCGTCCTATAAAAAGAATTACTTTCCTCTTTCTTAACCGTTCCTGCAGCTAAATCTGCATTATATTTCTCCTCAATCTGTTCCGCATATTTCGGGTACTTTGTCCAATGATCTTTATTTCCACGGTCAATCGAGTTTTTACCCATCTTATAGATGTTATACAACAACTTATCACCGTTTCTGGCTGCATAATCCAAAATCGCAAAGTTCATGGATACTGAATAATCAATGGATTTCTTGAAATTCCAGGCCTGTGGTGCTACAGGATATGGCAATCCGTTTCTCGGAACCTGACGCTCTGGCACCAATGGAATATTGGAAGGTGTAGGGCTACCTGTAACTTCTGTCAGGATTCCAATCATATTGTGGAAATATGGCGCTGTTCTTAAGCCGCCATTCCACCAAGTAGAAAATCCAGATTGATCCATCCGGACATAGCCCGGTTTATCCTCTTCATTCAAACGATTGATCATGGCAAATCCAACCCCATCAATCCCAGTGACCAACAGCGGATCAAACACATGATTGAATGGATCACGATATGGAGGTCCGGCCACAATAGTACCATCTGGCGAAGTTTGGTGATGATTGTAAATAATCTGAGGCAACCAATCTACATAAACCACCCTGGCTAAATTACTTGCTTCCTTCATGTTGAACATAAAGAAATCCCGATTATTGTCATGCCCAACATATTTTTGATATAAGGTCGGAATTGACATATTACGCTTCGCCTTATCCTCATATTGCATATACCAATCAGCCAATAAATCCTGACCATCCGGATTGACATGCCACATCAATACCACCACCTTATCCAGATAGTTCTTAATTTCCGCATCATTCCTATTGGTCAATTGATATAGAGTTTCTATCAATTGATGGGAACCCACCATTTCGTTGGAGTGCATTCCGCCATCAATCCATACCACGGGCTTTCCAACAGCTGCTAATTCCCTTGCTTCTTCCTCTGTGATTCCTTCTGCTCTTCCCAGCGTCTGAGAAATCTTCCTGTACTTTTCAATCTCCTTTAGATTCTCTGGAGAAGAGATGATTATCAAATGTTGCTTTCTACCCTCTTCAGTTAAGCCCCCATCACGAATCAGAACCCGATCAGATTCCTGAGCTACTTTCAGAAAATAGCCCTCCATTTGTTTGTAATTCGCAAGCATATAGTCATCTCCGATATTAAAGCCAAAATGGCTCTTTGGATTAGTTACTTGTTGGGCTGTTGAATATTGAAATTGCCCAATCAATAAGGCAACCAGTATGGATTTTATCGTAGTCTTAATCATCTTTCTTTCTGTTTTTTACATATTTCTCCAACCATTGATGTTGCTCCCAAAAGGTATGCAATACCCCTTCGCGACTTCTATACCCATGAAATTCCTTCGGTAACATCACTAAACGTACAATTCCTCCATGTCCTTTAATCGCTGCATATAATCTTTCACTTTGAATAGGAAATGTTCCTGAATTCTCATCATCCATGCCATGAGTCAATAATATTGGTCTTTTGATTTGTGGAGCATAGGTAAATGGAGACATCGCATCGTAGGTCTCTTTGGCTTGCCAATAGGTTCTCGCCTCACCCTGAAAACCAAAAGGAGTCAAGGTTCTGTTGTATGCACCACTTCTGGCAATACCAGCAGCAAATAAATCAGTATGTGCCAATAAATTCGCTGTCATAAATGCACCGTAGGAATGACCACCTACCCCGATTCGATGACGATCAGCTACTCCTAATCCTACAATATGATCAATCAAAGCACTTGCATTATCCTTTATTTGCTCAATAAAAGTGTCATTCGGCTCCGCAGTTCCTTCTCCAACGATTGGCATATCCGCTTGATCTACCACCGCATATCCCTGAGTCACCCAAAATACAGGCGAACGAAAGGCTAACCTCGGGAATTTATTGGCAGATCCTTTTACCTGACCAGCCGCTTCCTTTGTTTTGAACTCACGCGGATAGGCCCAAACCAAAACTGGCAATGGCGCATCTCCTTTTTTGAAGTCTGCCGGCACATATAAAGTACCTGAAAGGTTCAATCCATCCTTCCTTGGGTAAGACAATAATGTTTTCTGAACCTGTGCAATACTTGGATATGGATCCTTGAAATCAGTTATTCTTGATTCCTTTTTATTCTTGATATTGATGGAATAAACATTGGGAGCCTCTTTTGCGGACTCTCTGGAAACATATAAAACACCTGTATTATTAAAGAAAATAGGCTCTTCATAATACCCTCTTTTTGATTTATACAGGGTGTCCTGCTTTCCATTCTCCACATTCCATTTCATAACGAATGGACGATCCCCTTCGGCTGAAGCTCCTTGACCTTGAGTAAATACAGAACCCTTTCCATCACTCAATAATTGCCCTTTCGCATTCTTGATAAAGCTCCCTGGATCGCTATAAGTATCCTCAGATTTCCGTGTTGATAAAACCCGAACTACCTGATTGCTTTTCGGGTTGATCAAGGTAAGCTTTGAAGAACGATCCTTACGCCAATTCTCCGATACAATCGCCATACTTTCTCCCCATTGTATATCCCGAACACGATAGCTGCCCGAGTAAATCTTTTTGGAATTCGTCAAATCATAAGGTGCTGATAGCTCAAATAATTCATCCCGAATTTCTGATGCTGCATTAGGATTTCCTTTATCCAATGCTTCTACATATACCAAACTGGCATCCTTATCTTTTCTCCACTCAAAATTTCTAGGACCTTCCAATACCGCATCAAAGCTAATAGGTAGATTATCCGCCAATGGAAGGGTATAAATATCCTTTACTTTGGATCCTGTAGCTGAATAAACGGATACTTCGGCTGGAAATAAATAAATTGGGACCAGATAGGAATAAGGTCTGACAACCTTTTCTGTCAAAATATATTTCCCATCTGGCGAATAGGAAACAGATTTAAAAATCCCATTGATGGATAATGCCTTTGACTGTCCTTGTAAATCCACCTGAACTAATTCGGAGCCCAAATAATATTCCATCAAGGATTCATCATACGCATTAGCCAATAAGTTCTGATAGGTTCTTGAAGGCGTAATTCCACCCAAATTCTCTTGAACCACTGGACCTGTTGGAACTGGATTTTGTACAGGAACAGCCCCTCTTGAAGCACTAATCTGTTGCACAAGAAGTGCAGTACCATCGCTATTCCATTGATAACTGGTTCCGTAAGTATCATTTACTTTATTCAATATTTTTTTCACAGATTTACTGTTCAAATCTGCTAACCACAATTCGGTATCCTGCAATGATTTATTCAAGAAAGCAAAAACCCCTGCTTTCGAAGACCATTTAACATCTGATATCTGAGCATCTTGAGGCAAGCCTGATAAACTGAAATCCATTCCAGTCCTTAAATCCCGAACCTTTATTCCTTTGAAAGTTCCTAAACTTTCAGCAACCGTGGTATTATTTATGGGATTGATTCTCAATCCGGCAATCCCCAAAACTGGTTGTGAAGCTTGAATAATGGATTGTAATCCCGGTGCTTCCAGAATCAACATATACCTACCATCTGGACTGAATTGTTCTACCGGAATTTGAGGAGCATCGATTAAATCAACTATGGATTGAGGCGGTAATTGATACTTGATTGCTTCCTGGGAATAGGAAATGTTTGACCCCGCCAAAAAAGCAAGAAATAATCCTGCTTTCAAATAGTTGTGGTTAGTTTTTTTTGTAAAATTCATCTACATTGTTTGTTTACTAGGTCATTCATTGTTTGGTGATTCATTCCAATTGCTGGATGATCATGACCCTTTGATTTTGTTAATAATAATTTAGAACCCCAATTTCTTGCTGAAATAAAAAATTATAATGCAATCTTAAATGAGATCCTGAAAAAGACAATAAGTTAAGTTCTTTTAGTTTTCCTCTAACTAAGCCGAAGCAATGTTCAGGTGCATGAACAAGTAAAATGTTTAGTATTGAATACGTTAGGAGAAAACTCTATTGAAAGATTAATTATTGAGAAAATAATAGAGTCAGTCAGGATGTTTTTTCATTTTAATTTCGATTAATTTGGTTTGTCAAATTTAATATTAAAACGAAAGAATTCCTGAAAATTAAAGTATCATTTTGAATAGAAAAAGGATTAGACAGGTATTAAACCCCGATAATCAAGGTCATAATTGTAGCTATATAGTTTTAGCTAAAATTAACTTCCATCTAAAACAGCGGTTATTGGTTGTCGGAATCGGGTTCTAACGGTTTTATCACCTTTGAGTGCGGGAATCCACTTTGGGGATCGCTTCATCACTCGCAAGGCTTCTTTGGCAAATGCAGGGCTGATCTTGGATTTATTTAATATCTCCACATCACAAACTTCCCCATCCTCACATACTGTAAATTCCAATACTGCAGTCTGCCGTAATCCAAACTCAGCATATTGAGCACTATCCATCTCTAGAATTGCCCGGTCAATATTGATCGTATTTGCTAAAAATCGCTGCCAACCTCCTAACCCCCCAACAAATTGAGGAACTTTATCCACTTCCCGAACTATACTACTATCCTGTACAGGCTTCTCCTGCGCAAAAGTAGTCGAACTGAAAAAAATCAATATGATTATGGCAAACAACCTCATAACATTCTACTAATCAACAGTATTAAGTTACGAAAATTTAAATGAATTTGAATATAATTTACCTTGGAAGTTGAACCTCTGAAATAAATTCCCCATGTTCATCACTTATGAACGTCATCGGGTTTTCTGGGTCTTTAATAATCTCGAATAAGGTATAACCCCATGGCTTCCAAAAGTTCTCTAATACCTGCCCATAGGTCTTGACAACCCATTGATCAAAGATTGGCTTGAGTGTCCAATCATTCAATGGCATCGGCTCCACAAAAACTTTCTCCGGAACCTCCATATAAGTGTACTCTGGTAAACGGTTAAATAAATAGGCGGAATAAAAATAACGTGCACAGATCTCCTCAAACTGAATCGGATGCAATACCTTGCCCGCAACTTTATTCAATACCTCCTCATGATAGATCTGATGAACACCATTATCCTGCAAGGTCGCTATGATGGCAAAATCCTTCATACGAATGGAAAAAATCAAAGTATTGATTTCATCTCGGTACATAAAAGTTTCTGGAGCGCTATCAACAGGAAGAACTAGGATGGTAAATGGATTTTTATGCTCAAACTCCATCGTGCAGATCAAAGATTGCAACATAAAATGTAGGTTCTTAAATTTATGAACCAATGCTTGAGAAAAATTCAATGACTCTCCCGAAAGAAAAGCTTGTCTTATTCCAACTTGAATCTCATTGAAAACAACTCCATATAATATCTTTCCGACCCATTGAAACAAAGTCAATTGATCCAGATCTTTTAAAGCAGTGTATCCAACCTGTACCGCATCCTCGACCTTTTGCTCTACCTCTGAAAATACAGCTGCTACTTCTGCTGAACAGGGTAATTGCAGTTGTTTATAGGTTACTAAACTCTCATCCAACAATTTAAAAGGCTTATCCTCCAAATCAAAGGATCGCATCATCCAAACAGGAAAAACCTGAATTTTCTCATCCTCAGAGTTTAAGGATTTACCAGATAAAAAACAGGTCTTATTGTCAAATTGAAAATCCAAAAATGGATTGTAGAGTTTATTTATCATAAGCTGCAAAGGTAATACAAAACTCATAGAAGGAAAACCATGCTTCTACAATTGACGACAACATGACTTTGATAGACAGATTTACTTATAACAAGAAATTTCGAATAGGATAATTCACCTCTTCGGCTTTATTCCAAACCATAAAATGACCGCCGCCTTTAATCCGAATGCTGTAATCCACATTTTGAATGGGAATCAAACGGTCTTTATCACCATGAATCTGAAGACAATTGACTGGAACATGGGTGTTTTCCCAGTTTACTATTTTATCGATTGCCCATTTCTGAAAATCCGGGTCTGAATCATTGAGCATGGTGTCAAACAGAAACTGTTCCTCATCTGATTTCAAGCCAAAAAGCCAATATAAGATCTTGGAGTTCGCAAAATTGGCAGCAGCACCCGAGAATAATTTATGTAGGGACAGGAATTTGGATACCCCCAGAACTTTAGGTAATTCATCTTTTGTCTTCGCTGAGGAGATTAGGACAGTTTTTTTGAAATCATAATATTTGGAAAGCTCAGCAATACACATCCCTCCAAAGGATAGCCCAAGGACATTGGCTCCTTGTTTTGGCAATTGATAATGCTCTGCTAATCGGAATACATAACTCTCGAAGGCTTCCGCTGGTCTCGGCTTTAACCAATCCACGTAAACAACCTCCATTCCAGAAAAATCAAGTTTTTCGAAAACCCGACGGTCTGCCCCCAATCCAGTAAAAACATAGATAGTATCCATCTACCTAAGTTAACTAAATCAAGCAATATTTACCTTATTGTTTTCATATAGTAAAGCTGCCGAAATTACCTGCCCATCCTGCCCTTTTATTCCTTGTAAAACAGAGGTACGCCCTTTTTCCAGAAGGTTTTTCATTTCCTTCTCATCGAGGAATACCCCATTTAAGGTCCGCCAGATTTTGAAATCGCAGCCTCGTGCATAATGATCGCATTGGGCAACCTTATCGTATAGTTGAATAGATCCAGGTTTGCATTTTGGACATTTTATCTTGCCTTTTTGCAATGGCTTTAACTCTTCATGTGCAATCGCAACTCGCAACTGTAAAAGCTCCTTGGTAATTTTCGCCGTGTAATCCTTGATATGTTTCATAAACACATCATAACTCACTTTATTTTCGCGCATTTCCTCCAGCTTCTGCTCCCATTTTCCTGTCAAGGTCACTTTTGCAATGGAACGATCCTTCACGAGAAAATATACAGAAAGTCCCTTTTCGGTCGGGATTAATTTCTTTTTATCTCGTTTGATATAGTCCCTTTGAAATAAGGTTTCAATAGTCGCTGCACGAGTCGCCGGAGTTCCCAATCCACAATCCTTCATGGCTTGACGCATCTCATCATCCTCTATCTCCTTACCTGAAGTCTCCATCGCCTTTAACAAGGATGCCTCAGTATGGATGGGTCTCGCTTTTGTAAACCGCTCAGCCAATTCCAAGGTCAATACTTCCAAAAGCTCCTCAACAATCAGCTTTGGTAACTGCGCATTTTCATTATCCTGATCATCCGTATTCTTATCTTCATCAGGCAACTCAACCTGGTCTGCCGATAATCGCCATCCATATTGCTTAATCACAGTACCCTTCGCAATCAATTCCACGCCCGCAGCATCAATCGTGACGGTCGTAATATCCTTCAGGCAAACCTCAGAGAAACTCTCTACCATTCTCTTGGCTATCATATTGTAGATATTCTGTTGGTCCATAGGCATAGGCCCTGGTTTCTCATCAGTAACCAGCAACGCATGGTGATCCGTTACTTTCTTATCGTCTACCGAACGTTTGTTGAGCTTGGCACCAATCAAATTCTTGCTAATTACTGCGATTTGTTCCTGCGCCGTATCCGCCAAATGTTGAAACAACTCCTCGATCTTCTCAAAAACATCTTCCCCAATATATCTGGAACCCGTCCGCGGATAGGTTATTACTTTCTTTTCATATAAAGTCTGTGCAATACTCAGAGTCTGATCTGCAGAATAGCCATATTTCTTATTGGCATCTTGCTGCAAGGAGGTCAAGTCAAACAACAATGGTGGTTGCTCCTTGGTTTCCTTTGCTTCTACGTTCTTCACAGAAGCATTCATACCCACCTGTAATTTGGCAACAGTTTCTTCCGCTACCTCCTTCTTATCAATCTTATTGGAAGTTGCTTTAAATTGAATTCCTTCTTTCTCAAATCCAGCTTGAATCTTATAAAATGCCTGCGGTTTGAAATCCTTATTTTCCAAATACCGAGAACAGATCATTGCCAAGGTAGGTGTCTGTACGCGTCCCAAGGACAGTAAACCTCGGTTTCCTGCTGCTAATGTCAATGCTTGGGTAGCATTGATCCCAATCAGCCAATCAGATTCTGACCTGGAACGAGCTGACATGTATAAACTATCATACTCAACCCCTTCCTTTAAATTGGCAAAACCTTCTTTTATCGCTTTATCCGTTTGTGAGGATATCCACAATCGCTTAAAGGGAACTTTAGAATTTAAATAATAATAGATATTCCTGAAGATCAATTCTCCTTCCCGTCCAGCATCCGTCGCCACAATGATTTCTTCCGCCTCATTCAATAAAGCTTTGATGATATTCAATTGCTTCAATGCCCCAGCATCATCCATCTGCTTCCCATCTCGCTTCACCTTCTTCACCTCCAGGGAAAACTTTGTCGGAATGATCGGCAAATTGGAAACCGACCAATTATGAAATCCATACGCTTGTGGTGTACATAATTGAACCAAATGCCCAAAGGCATAGGTAAAGGCAAATCCATTCCCCGAAATATATCCATCCTTCATCTCCTTAGCTCCCATGACCCTTGCCAAATCCCGCGCTACTGAAGGTTTCTCTGCTATTACTACTTTCATTCAATAATTTAATCCATCCCTATGATTAGGAATCATTTTATAATTTGTTCATCCGATAGCTTTTCCCTTATTATTCCAAGGAAGCAATTGAAATCCCCTGGATTTTTCGGTAAAGCTCTACCGCATATACATCAGTCATGCCCGACACGAAATCAAGCACTGCCCGAATTTTGGAATAGGTATCTACTTTATCCGTATGAAACTGCTCTGGAATCATGGCTACCAACTTTTTGTCAAACATGGATTTGTTCGACTTTAAATAAGCTGGCACAAATTCTTCCAACAAGGCATTCATGACCTTAAAACCTGCAATTTCAATCTGCACTACAGTTGGCGCATTGTAAATCCGCGCAACCGAAATTTTGGAAATGATTTTCATCTGATCCACAATTTCCGGATCTAAAGCATCCATCAATGGTTTCTCAAAGGTCCCCGATAGAAATTTATCCTCATTTTCCACAAACACCTTCGCACAGGCCCAAATCAGTGTATTTATTGCTTTTGCACGCAATAATGAAACCCGACTTGCGGTATCGGCCAAGGAATCCAATCGATCCCGTAAATCTTCACCAGCACATAATGGCAATAATAAATCCTCAACTTCCTGATAGGAAAGAATTTTTAAATGGTGGGCATCTTCTAAATCAATAATATTATAACAGATATCATCTGCCGCCTCCACCAAATAAACCAGTGGATGACGCAAATACCCCTTCGGATTGGAAGGGTCTGCCTGTAAGCCCAATTCTAGGGCAATTTTTTCAAAGCTTGCTTGCTCTGAATCAAAGTAACCGTATTTCTTTCTATGGTGTGAGCCTTTGACATGCCCATCAATGGCTGCACATGGATACTTTACAATCGAAGCCAAGCTCGTATAGGTCAACGCAAATCCTTTTGGGTCTTTACCATTAAAAGCGTGCGTCAAAATCCGCAATGCATTCGCATTACCTTCAAAATGAATCAGATCCTCCCACTGCTCCTTGCTGACCAATTCCTGATATTTCTGCCCTTTTCCTTCTGTAAAAAAACTTGAAATGGCAGCTTCCCCAGAATGCCCAAAAGCTGGATTTCCCAAATCATGGGACAAACATGCCGCAGAAACAATATTTCCAACCTCCTGTAGATAAGGCGCTTCCTCATCTATATTGGGATGATTTTCCTTCAACAAATTGTAAAACAATCTCCCCAAGGAACGACCTACCGAAGCAACCTCCAAACTATGTGTCAATCGGTTATGAACAAAGACTGCTCCCGGCAATGGAAATACCTGGGTTTTATTCTGTAGCCTCCGAAATGGGGATGAGAATATCAAACGGTCATAATCGCGCTGAAACTCAGAACGTGCATCAAATTGCTCATTATTCTCACGACTTTCATAGCCCCAACGCCTAGCCGATATCAGTTGTTTCCAATTCATGTAAAATCTCAGATTTTGATTGACAAATATACCATTTTAAAATTTCAAGCCTCTCCCGAAAAAGGAATCGACATCAAATTCTAACTCAACATTTTGCAAATCAAAGGGTGATGAAAAAAAATTATTCTTCTTCAGTATTCGACTTCTTGTAGATCATTCCAACCACTAAATTCAATACATAAAGTAACTGAAGGAAAACCATCAATAAAAAAGTCCCAACATAGAACTGTTGAATCTTTATTATTCGTTCTGCCTGCTCCGCATTGGGTAAACGGCTTGACACATCGGCTTCAAAATTTCCAAAATAAACCCGCTCCACAAATCCCCAGGTCCATACATTCACAATCAAACAGATAAAACTAATTAAATGCATGATGCTCCAAGTTTTTGAATATAACTTCTGTTCTGTAAAATAATATAAACCGGAAAAAATTAATCCGAGTAGACCTAAAAATTTAAATAGCGAGATGGAAGAAAGTACGTAATACGTATCATAAAAGTTAATCGTAATGGAAGAATCTTTGGAAGGAACAAATACTGCAAAGGCAAGAACCAGAACACCTGCAACAAAAAAAAGCAAAGAAATCTTGAACATGACGATTGATTTTAAACAAAATAATAAAATCCTTGCGATTATTAAAATGATAGTTCTTTGGAACGAATCCCTTTATTATTATCTTTAGCAGAAGCAACAAAAACAGAATGACGACTTATAAACTACCTCACCCTAAGGACTTTGAAAGCAAACTGCATGGTAAGAACACCCATCTGATAACGCTCACAAATCGTGCTGGAATGCAAATCGCATTAACAGATTACGGGGCTAGGCTCGTAAGTGCGCTTGTTCCTGATAAAAATGGAAACTTAATTGATGTAGTTCTCGGCTTTGATAGCATCCAAGGTTATCTGGAAGCAAAAGAAGTTTATCATGGAGCATCGATCGGTCGATTCTGCAACCGTATCGCCAATGGAAAATTCGCCCTGGATGGTAAAGAATATAGCTTGGATCAAAACAATGGGACTAACTGCTTGCATGGTGGTGCAACTGGTTTTCATACCCGAGTATGGGATAGACAAGTCAGCTTTAATAAGCAGGTCGACTTCTATTATGTTTCTCCTGATGGCGAAGAAGGATTTCCCGGAGAATTGAAAACAACGGTATCCTACGAATTAAATAATGAAAATGAAATCATTATCAAATTCAGAGCTACCACAAACGCTCCAACAGTGGTCAACTTTACCAATCATGCCTATTTTAACCTGAATGGAGAAGGAAATGGCGATGTATTAAATCATGTGGTATGGATCAATACGGATGAATTCCTCCCATTGAATGAAAATCAAATTCCTACTGGCGATTTATATCCTGTGGAAGGCACAGCATTTGACTTCAGAACCCCCAAAGTGCTAGCAACTGAAATCAATAGCCCTGAAGAACAGATTCAAATTGCTAATGGTTATGACCATAGTTTTGCCAATAAACAACCCATCAGCGAACCTATCGCTTCAGCATATTCTAAAGAATCTGGAATTGAACTTCAAGTATTCAGTACTGAACCAAGCATCCACCTGTATACTGGAAATTTCCTGCATGAAGACGAAGGTAAATCCGGAAGAAAATACCTACGCTATGGCGGACTTTGCTTTGAAGCACAACATTATCCTGATAGTCCCAATCAAGAAAAATTCCCAAGCGTTAGACTGAACCCAGATGAAGTTTTTGAAAGTGAAATCAGATATAAATTTAATATCAAGAAATAGAAAAAAAATAACAATCCAGCTTAGACCAAATCTTCTAGACAGGTCTTGAGTATATACTGGATATGCATAAAAAAGAAAGCAGGCCATTGAGATAATCCCAATGGCCTGCTTTCTTTTTTATATCTTTTAAGCCTACTTTAAAAGACTCTCCAAAGCTTGATCTACTTTTTCAAACCCGAATTCAGCTTTTACGGTCTCAAACATTCTTTCAATTTGGTCATTGCATAAGTTACCAATACTTCCCTCATGGGTATGGTTGACTTCTTTTGCTGGTTGGAATTTTCCCTCTTCGATATCAATTCCGATTTTACGATAGGCCTCCCGGAATGGAACACCATTCAACACCTCATTGTTCACTACTTCTACAGAGAACAAGTAATCGTATTTAGGGTCATCCAAGATATTATCCTTGATACTGATATTCTCCAACATATACTTCGCAATTGCCAGGCAATCATTTAGGGATTGGAAGGCTGGGAATAGATTCTCTTTTAATAATTGTAAATCCCGATGATATCCTACCGGAAGATTGGTTGTCATCAAGGCAATTTCATTTGGCAACGCCTGAATCTTATTGCAACGGGAACGAATCAATTCGAATACATCCGGGTTTTTCTTATGCGGCATAATGGAAGACCCGGTGGTCAAATGCGCCGGAAAGGAAATAAACCCAAAATTCTGATTGATAAACAAGGTGACATCCATGGCAAATTTCGCTAAGGTAGCAGCAATGGAACTCATCGCTTGTGCCAGGATACGTTCGGTTTTCCCTCTTCCCATTTGGGCATAAACCACATTATAATTTAGATCTTCAAAACCTAATAACTCCGTCGTCATTGTTCTGTTCAATGGAAAGGAAGAACCATAGCCTGCTGCGGAACCCAATGGATTTTTATTGCATACATTCCATGCCGCTTTCAACAACTGAAGGTCATCCACCAGGCTTTCCGCATATGCACCAAACCACAAACCAAAGGATGAAGGCATGGCGATCTGAAGATGGGTATAGCCCGGCATTAATACAGATTTATATTGATTGCTTAAGGAAATAAGCTCCTGGAATAATTCCTCGGTATTCTTAAAGATGCTTTCGATCTCTGATCTGAAATATAATTTCAAATCCACCAAAACTTGGTCATTTCTAGATCGACCGGAATGAATTTTCTTTCCTGCTTCGCCAATACGCTCGGTAAGCATCATTTCTACTTGCGAGTGTACATCTTCAACAGAATCTTCAATCTTGAAATTCCCTGCCAAGATTTCTCTATAAATATTCTTGAGTTCTTTTTGTACATCCAACAAATCCTGATCGGTCATCAATCCAATGCTATTCAACATTTTGGTATGCGCCAATGAACCCAATACATCGGCTGCTGCCAGGTTCATATCCATTTCTCGGTCTTGTCCGACGGTAAAAGTCTCAACAAAGGAATCTACATCAATATTTTTTTGCCAAATTTTCATCTTCAAAATCTTGTCGAACAAAAGTACCAATATCTACGCAAAATGCAAGAACAGCATTCCCCTTCATTTTTTTTCTTATCAAGAAGAATTAGCTAAACATACCGAAAAATTAAAAGCGTCATGCAAACACTTAATAATTTTTTCAAAGAAAATTCCAGGCTCAAAATCATGGAAAATGATTAATTTTTCATCAAGTTTTTAAAAATAAATTTTAAACTAGCTTAACTTTTTAAATGTTAAAAAATGTTAATGCTTTTCCGTTTTAGCATACCTGTAATGCACATTTTCCTGCTTAACATTCAAGAGGATAAGCGATAGCAAATATTAAATTGTAATAAACTTTTAATAAAGGAATAGGCATTTTCAAAGAGTTTTACAATTAAGTAATCACTTACTTTTTTTTAAAAAACATCTTGTGACAACGTAATTAAAGCTCTATGTTTGTGATGTAAAGGGGAATGAAAGATATTAAAAGTGAGTTTACACTTACGCTTAATAGCCAACTACAAATTACTAAAACATGATAGACCGGAAAGTCTTAAAACTTTGAAAGAATTATTCTATCCACTTATAAACTAATTTTGATTAAAGACTTGTCACCATGCCCACGACAAGTCTTTTTTTTATGTCTTAATTTTCAATTCGCTTCCATTTTTTCATATATCCAATCTCATACCAAGTTTTGTATTGGCTCGGATTTTCTTCGGACCTTGTTCGAATTTTCCCGACCAAGGTCCGAAGAAGGTCCGAAGAAAGTCCGATAAAAATGCGGTAAAAGGACCAACTTGTTTGAAATTTAAATTGAGTGAATATGCAAATAAGGCCTTCCACTCTTTCCAATTAACAGCAGATGTTGGATAATCCCATTAGTTCAATGAAAACCTGTATATTTGTATCAAGGAAAAGCAATACAGCTTTCCCAATACAGATTAGAAGATGGGAACAGAAAGTAAAAGACAACAACGATTTGCTGGAGTAATACAACAAGATCTTGCAGAAATGTTTCAACGTGAGGGCAATTCTTGGGCTCCCGGTGCTTTTATTACCGTTACCAGGGTACGTGTCACTCCGGATTTAGCAATCGCTAGAGTTTATTTGAGTTTTTTAAATACCAAAACTGCAAAAGCAGATATCGATAACATTAAATCAAAATCTAATGAAATTCGGTATAAACTAGGAACACGTATTAAAAATCAAGCCCGCATTGTCCCGCAATTGGAATTCTTCTTGGATGATACCAATGAATACGTGGAACATATGGATAAGATTTTTGACGAAATCAGCAAAGAACCTAGACAACCGGAATAGGTAAGTTCAGAATATCATGCCCTATTTATTGGATGAAAACAAATTGGTTTTCCCCCATCCATCCCTAGCGGATGAAGATGGTTTATTAGCAATCGGAGCCGATTTACAGCTTGAACGCCTCCTATTGGCTTATGAAAATGGTATTTTCCCTTGGTACAATGAGGAAAATCCTATTCTATGGTTCGCCCCATTGGAAAGATTCGTTTTAGTACCCAATAAAATCAAACTTTCTAAAAGCATGAAGCAGATTATGAAATCCAATAAATTCAAGGTTACAATTGATCAGGACTTCAAATCTGTCATCGAAAATTGTGCGAGCATGCCGAGGAAAGATCAGGACGGAACATGGATTATTGCAGATATGCAGGAAGCCTATATCCGATTACATGAGGCAGGATATGCGCATAGCATAGAGGTTTGGCAGGATCAAAAATTAGTCGGTGGACTTTATGGAGTGCAGGTTGGCAAAGTATTTTGTGGAGAAAGCATGTTTTCCAAGGCCTCCAATGCTTCCAAAATTGCCCTGATCTACTTAGCCCAAAATTTTGGATTATCCTTAATTGATTGCCAGATTCCTTCGGATCACCTCAGTAGCATGGGAGCAGAAACCATCAGCCAGTCCGAATATTTAACGATTCTTCATAATCAAGAAATATTGCCCTATGAATTTCAAAGAACACTTTAATCTACCCGATGACCTGATTTATCTCAATACCCCCGGAAATGGGTTATTGCCAAAGGAAACTTTGGCCTGGAGACAAAAATGGGAACAAGATTTCTTTGAAATCAAATCGGACTTAAGGGATGAGCAACCTGAATTCATTTATTCCGTCAAGGAAACAGTGGCCGATTTCTTTCACTCGAAACCGGAAAACACCTTCCTGACCCCTAATTTCTCTTTTGGCTTCGCTACCTTACTGGATTTACTTCCGGAGCAGCTTACCTATTTGGTATTGGAGGATGAATATCCATCTCTGCAATATCCTCTAGTCAACAGAAAATTAAAATTCTTCTCGATTCCAGTATCTGCCAAGCTGGAGGAAACCATAATACATGGAATTGAAAAGCATAAACCAGATGTATTGGTTCTTAGTTTGGTTCAATATATTTCAGGCTTAATGATAGATCTTGATTTTATCAAGAACCTAAAAAAGAGTCACCCGAACCTACTTATCATAGCTGATGGTACCCAATACTTGGGTGTGGCGCCATTTGATTTTCAGGAATCATGCATCGATGCACTTGCTGGATCGGGTTATAAATGGTTGCTATCAGGGTTTGGAAATGGTTTTATCCTCCTAAGTGATCAATTAAAATTGATGCTTGAGGATCTGAAATCTGATGTTCCATTACCTCAGGTGGCCATGTGGAAAAATAAGAAAATATTGGATACCTTCTTCGAGCCTGGCCATCAGGATACTTTAAGTCATGGCACTTTACAAAGCAGCTTGCGTTTTCTAAAAAAGCAAGGTCTACAAAACATTCAGGACCATATCAAAGTTTTATCGGATGAGGCCTACAAACTCTTGCTGGAAAGGGATTTGATTTTACCATATATTGCTGAAAGAAACATTAGATCATCATTGATCAATGTTCAGATTCCGCAGGAACTTTATCCTAACCTCATGAATATGGGGATCAAATGTTTTCCTCGGGGAACAGGAATACGAATTGGAATACACCTTTATAATGATTTAAGGGATATCCATAATTTTGTGAATATTATTGAAAGCTTACGATGAATTATAAAATAGGAGATTTAGTTAGATTCGTGGATGAGCCTATTGAGGGTCATATCACGGCATTCTTAAAAAATGGATTAGTTGGTGTCACAGACGATACAGGTTTTGAAATCCCTGTGATGCAGGATAAAATCACCTTGGTCCATGGAAATATGCGGATGGAAGAGGATGAGGAACCAACAACCGTTGTTCAAACCGGAAAATTCATTGAGAAAGGCATTTTTCTAGCATTAACTGGCGAACAGAAGGATGGATTGGTTAAGTTTTTCATTGTCAATGAAACTTCTTTCGAATTAATGGTCACCGTTTCTGAGTCTGTCGGTAATAAAAGAACTGGAATTTTCGCCAATGTTGTTCCTGCTAGAGAGTACAACCAAATTTATACTGGAAATTTTTCCGCAATCAACAAATGGCCGAATTTGGAGTTTCAAATCCTTAGAACTTCACGCAGACAGCATAATGCTTTTCCGCCAATCGAAAAAACCCTAAAAGTAAAACCGCTAGACCTGATAAATTCCAAGGAAAATTCAGAAGTTCTGCCAGAGAAAGCATGGTTATTTGAGCTGGATAAGGTATAAGAGAATATTGGTTTGGATAAATTAAAACAGCATTTTATTTCGCATAGACCGGGGAGGTAGTGGTAATAGAATTGAGATATGAGATGTGAGATTTTAGATAGTCATCGGCTACTAAGCGGAGACAAGAACCCCATCAGGGTGACATGTTTGTAGCAAGAACCATTTACCAAGGTACAGCCCCAGCGGGGTGGCATGTTTGTAGCAAGAATCATTTACCAAGGTACAGCCCCAGCGGGGTGACATATTTGTAGCAAGAATCATTTACCAAGGTACAACCCCAGCGGGGTGACATGTTTGTGGCAAGAACCATTTACCAAGGTACAGCCCCAGCGGGGTGACATGTTTGTGGCAAGAATCATTTACCAAGGTACAGCCCCAGCGGGGGTGACATGTTTGTAGCAAGAATCGTATACCAAGGTACAGCCCCAGCGGGGTGACATGTTTGTCAAAATATCGCATAAAATAGATTCCGCATCGAAGATGCGGAATGACAATCACAATATTAAATAGGTTGAGGTAAAAAACGATTCTTCGGCAAAGCCGAAGAATCGTTTTTTACCTCAACCCAAACACAATTATTCTGTCATTCTGAGCGCAACGAAGAATCCATTTTTGTTCAACAAATACTTAGGAGCGTATCGCATACGCCCTCCTTCCAAAATATCCGCGCCTAAAATCCGTTTCAAAAATACGAAAGCGTATTAAGAACCCCAGAGGGGTTCAATGTTAGTAACACTAATAATTAAAAGATAAATAGCCCGGCCCAAAGTCAATCGCTAAAGCGATTGACTTTGGGCCGGGCTTATTCCATAAACGCATTCTTTTACTAATATTAAACTCCTCTGGAGTTTTTATCTACGCAACCCTTATAGGGTTGAAATTAATACTCCGATCAGTCCGTTGGACGATCACATAGGATTACATTATTAGCAACATCCATACCTACTGATTAATAATTTGACTGGACAACTTTCCTTGGAAGGTAATCACTGAGGAGACAAGAACCCCAGCGGGGTGACATGTTTGTCAAAATATCGCATAAAATAGATTCCGCATCCTTGATGCGGAATGACAATCACAATATTAAATAGGTTGAGGTAAAAAACGATTCTTCGGCTTTGCCGAAGAATCGTTTTTTACCTCAACCCAAACACAATTTTTCTGTCATTCTGAGCGCAGCGAAGAATCCATTTTTGTTCAGCCAATACTTAGGAGCGTATCGCATACGCCTCCTTCTAAAATCCGTTTCAAAAATACGATAGCGAATCAAGAACCCCAGAGGGGTTCAATGTTAGTAACACCGATAATTAAAAGGTAAATAGCCCGGGCCAAAGGCAATCGCTTTAGCGATTGCCTTTGGCCCGGGCTTATTCCGTAAAAAATTCTTCTACTAATATTAAACTCCTCTGGAGTTTTTATCTACGCAACCTTATTGGATTGAAATTAACACTCCGATCAGTCCGTTGTACGGTAGCATAGGATTTCATTATTAGCAACACCTACCCTTCAATCTTCCTCTCTCTTTTTCCTACGGAAAATAATATCAATAATGCACCAAATAACAACACTGCCCAACCCCATTTTATATTTAAGGTTTTTGATAGCAGTCCATCGATAAGTTTAAATCCTAGATAATTATTGATTTGAAAGAAAACCAGAATAAATGCAATAACAATCCAAGCAATCAATACCAAAGCAGATATCCGAAAAGCACTTAATTTTCGCATAAAGAATAAGAGAACAGACAGTCCCAACAAACCATTAGTGATCATAAATAAGGCGGTATCAACCTGATAAAGATTCCAATTAGCCTGCAACGGAACTTTGAGGAAAGGGCAGAAAATTGCAGAAAAAAAGACTACAAAAAAACCTATTAAGGCAAGTGGTTTATTTAAACTTCTCATGACGTGAATTATATATCAAAGATGAGCATTTGAGCGGAAATAGAAAAGCTAATAATAGGATTTAAAGCATTTAAAGTGGGAAATCAGGTTCTGTTTTGGGGAATTGGGTATTCAGAAACTGTAATTAATGTCATTTATTGTGTGATGAAGAAATGATTGTCATCACAAATTTTCGACAATTCCCTTTGTATAAGCCTTTATAACAGCGCTTTAACATTATTTTAACACTATTTATAATCGTTCTAAATTCACTGTATTGACACATTTTTGACAATATCAACGTGCTTTTAATCTACATTTGCAGTACAAAATTATTGGAGAAATAATTAGGCTTTGAAGAATTTAAAAGTTATAGCGTTTACCCATAAACATGTTGATCTAAAGGATTTGGGGAATTTGGTGATATGCAATGAAGAATTGGATAGCCGCCTTATTAACTTAAAAAACAATTTAGACATTCCTGAAATATTCTACATCGGTACATGTAACCGGGTGGAATTTGTATTTTATGGTTCGCATGAGTTGAACGATGATTTTGTAGTCCAATTTTTGGACAGCATGAATTTTTGTGTTCCGGCGGAGCGTATGCAATGTTATTTGGGACAAGTAAACAGATATTCAGGTCTTGATGCATTAAATCATTTATTCCGCACCTCCTGCTCGATGGAGAGTTTGGTTGTTGGGGAGAAAGAAATCTTGGCACAGATTCGTCGTGCATACGATCGTTGTAAGGCGGCTGGATTTACCGGAGATTTCTTGAGATTGATGATGGACCGATTAGTAAAAACTGCCAAAGAAGTCTATACCTTCACGAATATTTCTAGAAATCCAATTTCGGTTGTTTCCCTGGCATACCGTAAATTACGTGAAGTAAAATTAAAGGATAACCCAAGAATTCTAGTGATAGGATCGGGTGAGACCAACCAAAATTTAGCAAAGTATCTTAAGAAGCATAAATACAGTAATTTTACGATTTTCAACCGTACGGTTGCCAATGCGCAGGCCTTAGCTGAGGAATTACAAGCGCAGGTTTATCCGTTGAGTGAATTGAAAAATTACAAGAAGGGTTTTGATATGATGATCACTTGTACTGGTGCTCCGGAAGCGATTATTCATGAGGATTTATATGAATCTTTATTGAATGGCGAGGATGACAAGAAGGTGATTGTAGACTTAGCTATTCCAAACGATATTGATGCCGCTGTGATTGCCAAACACCCAATTCACTATATTGAGGTGAGCAGCTTGCAACAAATTGCTGAGAAAAACATTCAAGAGCGTTATGCTGAATTGGAGAATGCAGAAAAAATCATTGAGCAGAACATTAAGGAATTCTTACCATTATTGAAACAACGTCGTGTCGAGGTTGCCATGAAGGAGGTTCCGGAGAAGATCAAAGAAATCAAAGCGATGGCTTTATCGGAAGTGTTTGCAAATGAGGTCGAACAATTAGATCCGCAAGCTCGCGAAGTCCTGAACAAGGTAATTAACTATATGGAGAAGAAATACATCAAAGTTCCTATGGTTATGGCGAAGGAGATCTTGGTAAAATCTGCCGAATCAGAAAGTAATTAATATTAAATTTTCTTAAAAATATTCTGATTCTGACATTAAATCATCAGAATTAAGAGGCTATTTCCTTAAATTTGCCTCCGGAATATTCATTTGTAAATCTTTGAACGTGAACAGAAAACTAATTATCGGTACCCGAGGAAGTGAATTAGCATTATGGCAAGCCAACTTTGTTAAGGATCGATTAGCCGAAATATCAATAGAAGCTGAATTAAAAATCATCAAGACCCAAGGGGATATTGTTCAACACCTACGTTTGGACAAGTTGGAAGGTAAAGGCTTTTTCACCAAGGAATTGGAAGAAGAATTATTATCAGGTCAAATTGATTTAGCGGTTCATTCACACAAGGATTTACCTACTGTAAATCCGCCGGGATTAATCATTGCTGCAGTATCTGAGCGTGAAGACCCCTCCGAACTATTAATTATTCATAAGGACTGCGTCGATATTACAAAACGTCTTTCCTTAAAACATAATGCCACAGTTGGTACCTCTTCCAACAGAAGAAAAGCCCAATTGCTATCCCTTCGTCCAGATCTGGAATTTGATGACCTTCGTGGGAATCTACAGACTCGCGTACAGAAATTACGCGATGATAAATACGATGCTATTGTATTGGCAAAAGCAGGTATTTCAAGGATCAGCATGGACCTTTCGGATTTTCATCTTGAGGAAATTGCTCCTGTAGAGGTAGTACCAGCACCTGCACAAGGTGTATTGGCGATTCAAATCCGTGAATCGGATAAAGAGTTATTTGAGGTATTACAGCAAATCCACGATAAGGAAGTAGCAGAAGCTATTTCAGTGGAACGTAAAGTATTGAACTTATTCGATGCCGGTTGTCATGCTCCACTAGGAAGCTATTGCCGTAAGAAAGATGGCGTATTTCAATCTTGGACTTCGATTGCTGACACGAATGAGGACTTTCCTGATCGTCTATTCCTAGAGTCAAATACCGTTGAAGGTATGGCGGACAAGATCTTTTCAAAATATAAGAAAGACAGAAAACTTCCATCTTCAGTGTTTATCACGCGTGATCTTGCTGAAAACTCTTATTTAGCACGTTTCTTAAAGAAACATGATATTCAGGTAGATGCTCGTTCATTAATTCGCATTTTCCCAACCATCAATAAATTAGATTCTTTTATTCTAAAAAGAGCGGACTGGATTTTCTTCAATTCAAAGAATGCCATTGAGCATTTCTTTAAATTAGAGCCTTGGATTTTAAAGAAAACCAAAATTGGTGTTCTTGGAAGAGGTTCAGAAGACACCTTACGTAAGTTCAATCGTGTTGCAGACTTCTCTGGAGACGATTTAGGTATTGATACCGAGGGAATTGCGCAAGAATTTGCGAAAATGGTTGATGGTCAAACGGTCTTGATTCCACGTGCTGAGGGTTCATTACAAACCATTCAAAGAGCATTGACGGAAAATACGAAGGTAATTGATATGCCGATCTATGAGACGGTCATCGAGGAAGAAGTTGATAAGAGCAATGCCGAGGTATTAATTTTCACGAGCCCAAGTAATGTAGAGGCTTATTTTCGTGAGAATTTAGCAGAACCAGATCAAAAGATTATTTGTATTGGTCACTCAACGGCCAAAGCCATTGATGCCCTTGGATTAAAATACACACTTCCCTATACCCCAGATGAAATAGGTTTGGCAGAAGCTGTATTTGGATTAGATTATTAATAAACATATTGTAAAGGGGGATAATTCCCCCTTTACTCTTACATAAAAATTAAAAACATGTTACACCGTCCTAGAAGAAACAGAAAATCAGCAGTAATCCGCGATATGGTTCAAGAGAACCATGTATTTGCATCGAATTTGATTTTCCCTTTGTTTATTGTAGATGGAGACAACCAAAAAGTTGAAGTATCCTCCATGCCAGGTATCTACCGTTATTCGATTGATAATTTATTACGCGAGGTAGAGAGCTGTATGAATTTAGGATTAAAGGCATTCGATTTATTCCCTGCTGTTGAAGAGTCCTTGAAGGACAAATATGCGACTGAAAGTTACCGTGAAGGAACTTTATACTTGAGAGCTATTGAAGCGGTGAAGAAGAACTTCCCTGAGGCTTGTGTTGTTACAGATGTGGCGATGGATCCTTACAGTTCAGATGGTCACGATGGAATTGTTGAGAATGGTGAAATTCTAAACGATGAGACCTTGGAGGTATTAGGAAAAATGGCTTTGGCACATGCACAGAATGGCGCGGATATTATTGCACCTTCCGATATGATGGATGGCAGAATTGGCTATTTACGTACTATTTTGGACGACAATGGTTTCAGCAATGTATCCTTGATGTCCTATACTGCGAAATATGCATCTGCGTATTATGGTCCATTCCGTGATGCCTTAGGGTCAGCACCGAAAAAAGGAGATAAGAAATCTTATCAGATGAATCCTGCCAATAGTAAGGAAGCATTAATTGAGGCTCAGTTAGATACGCAAGAAGGTGCGGATTTTCTAATGGTAAAACCAGGATTACCGTATTTAGATGTTATTAAATTATTAAGTGATAATTTCGATTTACCAATTGCTGCATATAACGTATCGGGAGAATACGCGATGTTAAAAGCGGCGATTGCCAATGGATGGTTAAGTGAGCAGGTAATTTTAGAAACCTTAATGAGTTTCAAAAGAGCTGGTGCGACATCAATTTTGACCTACCATGCGAAAGAAGTTATTGAAAAAGGCTGGGTAAAATAGCCCATAAATCAATTATTTGGCTATTTTTGTAAGCCTAAATGGCGACCATATTTATATTTTTTCTACAAAATGGAACATACACGAATTAAAGAATTATTAAAATCAGAGGATTTCGGCAAAGAAGTTATTGTAAAAGGATGGGTTCGTACCTTCCGTAATAATCAATTTATAGCTATCAATGACGGGTCTACTATCAATAATATTCAGGCGGTCATTGATTTTGAGAATACATCGGATGCGATTTTGAAAAGAATCACAACAGGTGCTGCTGTACGTGTAAAAGGAAATTTGGTAGAATCCATGGGTAAAGGGCAAAAAGTTGAGATCAAGGCTACTGATGTTTCAATCATTGGCGATTCAGACCCTGAGAAATACCCATTGCAACCTAAGAAACATAGTTTGGAATTTCTTCGTGAGATTGCACACCTACGTTTCCGTACGGGTACTTTCAATGCAATTTTCAAAGTTCGTAATGCATTGGCTTTTGCGGTGAATAAATTTTTCCAGGAACGTGACTTCGTCTACATGCATACCCCAATCATTACAGGTTCGGATGCAGAAGGAGCTGGAGAGATGTTCCGTGTAACGACTTTAGACTTAAACAATATCCCAAGAACTGAAAATGGGGAGATTGATTTCAAAGAAGACTTCTTTGGAAAATCAACCAACCTAACCGTTTCTGGTCAGTTGGAAGGTGAATTAGCGGCATTAGCATTTGGAAACATCTATACTTTCGGACCAACTTTTAGAGCTGAAAACTCCAATACAACACGTCACTTAGCAGAATTCTGGATGATTGAGCCAGAGATGGCTTTCTATGAATTAGAAGATAACATGGACTTGGCTGAGGATTTATTGAAATATGTAATCCGTTACGCATTGGAGCAATGTCCTGAAGAAATTGAATTCCTAAACAATCGTTTATTGGAAGAAGAGAAATCTAAACCACAAAACGAACGTTCTGAATTAAATCTGATCGAAAAGTTAAACTTCGTCATCAACAATGATTTCGAGCGTGTAACTTATACGGAGGCTATCGAAATTTTATTGAGAAGCAAGCCTAATCAAAAGAAACAATTCAAATATTTGATTGAGAATTGGGGAGCTGATTTACAATCCGAGCATGAGCGTTTCTTGGTTGAAAAGCATTTCAAAAAACCCGTAATCTTAACAGACTATCCAAGAGAGATCAAATCATTCTACATGAAACAGAATCCAGTGGATGCGAATGGAAGACAAACTGTTCGTGCGATGGATATCTTATTCCCTGGGATTGGCGAAATGGTCGGAGGATCACAACGTGAAGAAAACCTAGAAAAACTAATCACCAGAATGGGTGAAGTAGGCATTCCTACTGAAGAGATGGAATGGTTCTTAGATACACGTCGTTTTGGTTCAGTGCCGCATTCAGGATTTGGAGTAGGATTTGAGCGATTGGTATTATTTACGACGGGTATGACGAATATCCGCGATGTAATTCCTTTTCCAAGGACCCCAAACAACGCAGAATTTTAGAAATAATTCAAAATATAAAAAACCGTCAAAACAAACATTATTTTGACGGTTTTTGTTTATTATTTAATATTGACAACAATTATATAAACTAATCCATGTTACTAAAGATCTACAATGACAATCCGAATCCAAAGGCTATAGAAGAAGCAGTGGAGGTATTAAGAAAAGGAGGCGTGATTATCTATCCAACAGATACGGTATATGGTATTGGTTGTGATATTACGAACCAGAAGGCCATTGAACGCGTTTGTTCCATTCGCGGATTAAAGCCTGACAAATCGAATCTATCTTTTATCTGTTATGATCTGACAGATATTTCTCAATACACAAAACCATTTGACACGACCGTCTTTCGGGTATTGAAAAAAGCTTTACCCGGTCCATTCACCTTTATTTTCAATGCGAGCTCGCAAGTACCAAAACTACTGAGTTCTAAAAAGAAAACCGTGGGTATCCGTATTCCGGACAACAATATCGTTCGTGACATTGTGAAGGAATTAGGCAATCCTATTGTGACGACATCGATTCACGATGATGATGAAATCATTGAATATTCTACAGATCCTGAATTAATCTATGAGAAATTCGAGGATAAGGTAGATCTAGTGATAGATGGCGGGTACGGTGATAACGTTGCTTCCACGGTCGTAGATGTCACTTCTGGTGATTTCGAAATAATACGGGAAGGAAAAGGTGATTTAGAGCAATACTTATAGTCTAGCTTCTACCCTTTCCTTGATGGCGGCATTGAAAAGTTCAAAGCCTTTCTTTGTATTTCCTTGAATCATTTTCTTTAGAAATGGAACCAGAATTCCGGAAAACTTCTCTCCTTGAGTAAGGAGGGTTTGATTATTTCCAGCATTTTGTAGGATAAAATAATGTTCACCATCAAAGATCCCATTGATCATAAGACTACCGCGCCAGCGTAATTCTTTGTTGGGTTCTATTTTCAAAAAGACAGGGTTCATTTTCATACTGGTACCACCGGGTTGTCCAAGTAAAACTTTTGTCCTTTTACCAACTTCAGGATTACCAAAAAACTCAGCGATGGTTGGGCTCCATTCAGGATAGGCTTTAAAGTCAGATAATACCGCCCATACAGCTTCTATGTGAGCATCGATTATGATTTGTGTTTCTATTTGTTCTTTCATACCTCAAAGTTAAGGCAGCCCCAGCTAGAAGCACTTGACATTTATCAAGAAGAAATTTTATTCCGGATTCTACTTAGGGTTTCTGGGCTCATCCCCAATACAGAGGCAATATATTGTAAGGGAACTTGATTAAAGAAGGATTTATTCTGCTCAAAATATTTGTTATATCGTTCTTCAGCCGATAGAGCAATAAAATCAAACACGCGATGTTCGATTTGCATAAAGAATTTGGCAATAAATCGCTTTTCAATAACATTCCAATTTGGGATGGAATCTTGGATTTCGAGGTAATCTTTTTTATTCAAAGTCCACAATTTTGTGGGGGTCAAGGCTTCAATGGAACCAATGGAGGGGTTATCGAAAAAGAAAGAAGCCAAGTCAGTAATAAAATAGCCATCGTTTCCAATCCATTGCGTTACTTCCTTTGAATCGGTCCATTTAAAGACCCTACAGATTCCTTCTTCAATAAAACTAAGCTTATTACAAGGTTTTCCAGCTTCTAAAAACAATTGGTTCTTGGATAATTCTTCCGGTACAAACCTGGAGACAATCAATTCCACCTGCTCATCAGAGAGTTCGAACATCTGTAATAATTGCTGCTTAAAATTCATTAGCCTTCCATTTTTAACTGCGTTTGACGCCTTCTCTCATAAATATAAGCAATATTAAAAATGATAACTGCAACCAATATCAATCCAAATGCAATGATTTGGGTGCTATTGATAGCCTCTTTGTAATAAAAAATGGCCAAACAGAAACTAATGATCGGGTTGAGGTATAGTAGGATTCCAACAACAGATGAATCCAGCCCTTTCAGGGCATAGATATTCAAGAATAGGGGAATAATGGTGTACCCTATGGCAATTATCAAGATATAGCTATAGAATTCGGTAGTTTTCGGCACTGAAGGGTCAATGATGCTAAGAATGGGTAACAATAAGATGGTACTCACCAGGATATGGATAGTAAGCGTAAAGAATTTATCGATTTGAAATTTATTCTTCTGCAGAACTAAGTAAGCCGCATAGGATAGGGCGATAAAAAAGCTATAGATTAAATCCAGAAAATGACCGTAGGCCAATAGCAGGCAACTCACCACACTTAATCCAACAGCAAACCATTGCCAATTGCCAAGACGTTCCTTAAGGAAGATACTGGCCAGAACGGTGGTCAGGATTGGGCAGATCAGATAGGCCAATGCCGTGGCATTCACACTGATTGCATTCATGACATAGATGAAAATAAACCAGTTCATTCCCAATAGCACGGCACTTGCCAATACATTGATGAGGAGTTTTTTTCTTTCCTTGGAATTTGTGGACTTGAGGTATTTTATACTGGCGAGGGTTTGCTTTCTTCGAAAAATAAAACAAGCCAATAAGATACAGACTGAGGCAAAAAGTACGCGGTGAATTAATATGTCGAGGGCTCCATAATCACTGAGAGGCCTTAGTACCAGGGCAAATGTTCCCCAAATAATAAAGCCTGTCAATGCTGACAGGTAATATTTCATAGATTAGTTTAAGAAAAAAAGAACTAAAGAATAATAAACTCTTCGATTACGACCTTCCCTACATACTCATTGACACGGCCAATAATCTGTCTACGCATCATTGCGAGTTCATTTTTGATGACTGCAGATTCAACGCGAACGAAAAGCTTTTTATCTTTGATATAGATTTGTTGGGTTCGGTTTGCGATTGCACTTCCAATGAGTTCAGGCCAAGCAGAGAGAATGGATGTTTCATCATATTTCCTTCTCAGTCTATAAACATCTAATAATTTTTCTACTGCTTGTTTGATGGTGACATCATCACTTCTCCTAAATGCATCATCATTATACTTCGCCATTGATCTGACCTCCTTGAATGTCAAAGATACGAATTGGCTTTCCTATTTCTTGAAATATTTTCCTTATTCTATTGGAGTCGGTGTCCGTCAGGAAGATCTGTCCGAATTCATCTTCCGAAACCAGCTGCATCAGTTTCCGGGTTCTTTGTTCGTCCAATTTATCGAAGATATCATCGAGCAAGAGTAGTGGTTTGAATTGTTTTCTATTTTTCAGAAAAGCATATTGAGCTAACTTCAATGCGATTAAGAAGGATTTCTGTTGACCTTGAGAACCAAACTTCTTCAGAGGCATACCATCGTGAATACTGAATTGCAGGTCATCCTTATGGATCCCTACGGTTGTTCTTTCCAGAGCCCGATCTTTGTCCAACTGTTTGGTCAATAGGTCCAAAAAATCTTGATTTTGAAGTTGAGATTCATATACAAGATCCACCTGTTCTACATCCTCCGACAAGAACTGATAGTATCTGCGAAATTCGGGAAGAAATTCCTCCATAAATTTTTGACGGCGTTCGAAGATTCGCTCTCCGGCTTCGACGAGCTGAAAATTTAATACTTCCAGTAATCCCAGGTCGAAAACTCCGGTTTCACGAATATTCTTTAGTACGGTATTACGGTTTAAAAGAATCCGGTTGTATGAAATCAGGATATCGAGATACTGATTATCGGTTTGGGAGATTACATTATCAACGAATTTCCGGCGTTCTTCACTACCATCCATGATGATAAAGGAATCATTTGGAGAAATCATGACCAAAGGAAACTGGCCTATGTGGTCCGCAAGGCGGTTGTATTCTTTTTTATTTTTCTTGAATTGTTTTTTTTGATTCCTCTTGATGCCACAAGAGACCGCATCCATAACGGTTTCTTTATCAAATTGTCCTTGAACCATAAACCAGTCCTCCCCTTTTTTGATGTGCTGGGAATCGATGGGATTGAAATAGGATTTACAA
Source organism: Sphingobacterium cellulitidis (assembly GCA_002245855.1). Lineage (GTDB taxonomy): Bacteria > Bacteroidota > Bacteroidia > Sphingobacteriales > Sphingobacteriaceae > Sphingobacterium > Sphingobacterium cellulitidis. Next base: position 612,185 of record NOUX01000001.1, read on the forward strand.
AGGGATAGATAGTGGATTGCATCCAATAAATTAGTCTTACCTGAACCATTCTGCCCTGTAAAGGCATTTGTTTCAGGTAAAAAATCTAAAGAAGAATCTGCGTAGTTCTTAAAATTTAAGACGGATAGATGTTTCAGCCACATAGCAATGCAAAGATATGCTTTTTCCTTGGGCTAATCTTTATTTTACTTCTTCAAAGTCAATAAACTCACCTGCAGTCTCGGTTCCTTTTTTAGCTTTGTGCTCTTTGGGCGGCATGTATTCCACACGTACTTTTCCGTCAGGGCGTTGTTGTTGCTGTTGTTTGAACTGAGAGAAAGGATCATTATAGTTTTGTTGATTAGGACCACCATTGGCATATTGCCCTTGGGCACCATTCATAATCTTTTCGGCTACCTTCTTCATAAAAAAGGGCATCAAAAGACGAATCCCAATTTTAAATAGGTAGTAAAATACAACTGCTGATATTAAGAAATATATAAATGTCATTTTTAAATGCTTTAAATCAAATTTAATAAATAAAAGACATCAAAGATGATAGGATTGTCAAGAAAATCTCAGTTAACATTTTTTTACTTTTCCGCTTTTGCCTTTAGTACGGCTTGAAGCAGTTGTGTCGGATGCTGAGAACCAATCACATACACTAATCCATCATTATCGGTAAGCCATAAAGCTTCCTTACCGCCAGAATAGAATCTAATCTTTCCGTTCTTATGTAAATTATAAACAGGATTATTAAAGAAAAAGTTTGAATACTTTCCTTTTTCTATTTTCCGAATGGAGTTAAGATCAATTTTTACCAAACTCGTGGTCCACAAACCACTTAAAATTACATGGGTCTTGGTGACTGTTGTCCTATAGCTGACCATATACAACATGATAATGGATACGATCAGAATCCCGACACCCACAATAAAAAATAATTGCTGGGATACCACATGCTCCCAATTGATATAATATGCAACAAAACAAAACAATGCCAGGATTAATCTGACACTAATCCAAGTCCAATCCCTCCCTAAATATTGTTTTTCCTGAAATAAGATTTGTTCTTCTTCCATAATTGCTATTTGTATACTAAAGTAAGTACTTTCTTTGTATTTTCTGTCACTTTAAAGCGATTATCTAAGCGCATTCCGAGCAACCAAATAACCTGTCCGTCGGAATTAACCAATATAGGCAGCTCATCTTTTTCAAATCGATTTAATTTTTGCTGGATAAAGTAATCACTCAGTTTTTTGGACCCACTCATACCCAAAGGCTTAAAAGAATCGCCTTGTTTCCATGTTCGTAATAGTAAAGGGAATTGAAGCAAATCCTGGTCTAACTGAATTACATTCACATCCTTGTTTGTGCTAAACTCTTGATCTTCGATAAAATACAGGGATTTCCCTTGAATATTTGGGATTTCAGTTAAATCAGGAATCACAATTTCATTAAAATTAGGTTTTCTTTTTTCCCGAATAATAAGGTCCACCCGATCCAATAACATTTCATGAGTATCGGATTCAAAGAGCTGACCCATCCCCTTATCGATAACCGCCCCTAAATCTTCAAGCACATTCCTTTGAAAATGAAAAGGCCTAAAAAGTTCAAACATTAAATAAGAATCTGACACATGCTCTTTCAGATCTTTTAAATTCACTTTCACAAACTTTCCTTCCGTACGAAACAGTTCCTTTCGAAGTTTGTCCAGCATTTTATGAATCAGCTGTTGGCTTTCTTCAAAATGCTTCATGTTCTGAGCAAGAATTGATTCAAATTCAGGCTGTATTTCCTTAAACTTGGGGATAATCTCCAATCTGATTACATTTCGGGCATATTTAGTCGAGAAATTAGATTGATCATCACGGTACGGAATCTGTCGATTATTAACCTCTGCGGCAACTTCATCGGCAGTCAAAAATAATATAGGTCTGATAATAGAACCTCTTTTGGGTTGAATACCCAGTAATCCCTGAATACCAGTCGATCGCGTTAAATTTAACAACATGGTTTCCAGATGATCATTGGCATGTTGGGCTACCGCAATGCACTGGCAATTATTTTCCTGTCTTAATTCTTCAAACCAGGCATACCTCAGTTCCCGAGCTGCCATTTGTATGGAAACCTTATTTTCCAAGGCATATTCTTCCGTATCAAAATGATTTACAAAAACCGGGAATCCTAATGTTTTACCATATTCACGAACCAATGCTTCATCCTTATCCGATTCTTCAGCACGTAAATGAAAATTACAATGAGCGATAATACAGTCAATTTTTAGATCATGAAATAAGGTAGCCATAAGCATGGAGTCTTTTCCCCCACTGATAGCTAATACTACTCTTGCATCTTTGACCAAGAGCTCCTTATCTTCGATAAACTGAATTAATCTTTTTGAAACGGACATAGTCCAAAATTACAGATAATAAATAATCTTGAGTTAGGGGCATTAAAATTTATTGTTTAACAATTTTTTGCTAATTAATTCTATATTTTTGCGCTTGTGAGATACCTATTAGTACTATTAATAAGCATGATATGCTTGTCTACATATGGACAAGATGAGTTTACCCCCGTTAATACCGCAACGGACAATGCCCCAATGCGCCTGGTATCTTCGTCAAGCAGTAGATTTATCAATCAGAAAATTCTTCGAAGTTATAATGCGGTGTATGAACATAAGGGTTCTACCCTAGCAGCAGATAGCGGGGATTTATATAAGGATGATATTGGGAATGAGTTTTTTGAGGCTCATGGCAATATAGTTATTACCCAACCCTCAGGAACAGTTATTCAAGGAACACATTTACATTACGATGCATCATCACAGCATGCTGTATTGACGAAAAATGTGAAAATGGTCGATGCACAAAGTACCTTGACCACCAACTACCTGACCTATAACTTAAGAAGCCAACAGGGAACATATACCGGTGGTGGTCGGATTATAGGGCAAGGAGATACAATTACCTCCCAACGGGCATATTATTTTGAGAACACAAAGGATGCCTATTTCAATAATAAAGTGGTTGTTCGAAATGCCAGTACGATTATCTACACGGACTCTATGCAATATAACACCATGTATAGGGATGCATTTTTCTTTGGTCCGACTACGATTAATGGACGTCAAGGGGAGAAATTATACACAGAAAAGGGTACATACAACACAGAATTCGGAGTTGCAAAATTCAATAAAAACAACTTATATACTGAGGGCAGCCGCTTTTTAAAAGGGGATAGTTTATTTTATGACCGTAATAAAGGTCTCGGTGAAGCCTTTCGGAATGTATTGTTTGTGGATACTTTGGATAAGTTTTATGCAAGTGGTGAATACGGAAAATATATAGAGGCGGATCAATCTATTTTGATGACCGACAAGCCGCTCATAAAATATGTTATCAGAACGGATTCCACTGATAATAGTCAAGACTCGGTACAGGTCGATACGGTGAACAGGGAAAATCTTTCCAAGCGAGAGTTAAGAAAGTTAGAAAAGGAACAGGAAAAAGAGCGCGAGAAGGAGCTTGAGCAGTTAGAAGCGAAGGAGAAGGAAAAACTAGCGGACAGCAAAAACGGGATTATTAAACCGGCAGAACCGGATAGCTTATCCAAACCTATCGTCCGGCAAAACACCAAAATTGATACCGCCTATATGACGGCTGACACCTTGTTTTCAAAGGTCATCTTTGTTCGGGAATATAGACCTCTGGATTTGAAATTGGATCGGAATGGTGGTCAGTTGGAAGATACCGTGGAAGTGGATTATGGAGATATGGATGAGGTTGACCTGGTGTCTACGGGCGATTCCAGTGTTACACAATCTGCTGTAAAAGAAGCTGCAAAACCTTCTGTCAGCAAAGATGCAGTAAGCAACTCGAAGCCAGCTGTTAAAAAGCCAGCGCCCAAAACACCTGTAAAACCAAAACCTGTCGACCCTGCAAGTATTCAGGCCTCCACAAAAGCCGATAGTATCTTGCGAAAGAATGCCGTCATGCCGACGAAGGCGGAGCACGACAGTTTGTTTAACAATGCCCTCAAGGCAGCCCAGGCTGTGGATACGGTCATGAAGGATTCAACGAAAATTTATTCCGATACAGCTAGGACCCGGATTGTAAAAGCATATTATAATGTTAGGGTCTATAAATCGGACTTACAAGCTGTTGCAGACTCTGTTTATTACGGCATGGTCGACTCCATGTTCCGTTTTATGGGTTCACCTATGATCTGGTCAGATGGATCTCAAATCAATGCAGATACCATCTATATGCAGATTAAGAACAATAAAATGGATAATGCCCTTTTAAAGGATAATGCCTTTATGGTCAACGCCGTTTTGGATACCTTGAAATTCAATCAGCTCAAAGGTCGAAAGATAACTGCCTTTTTTGCCAATAATAATATTGACCGGATATTTGTTGATGGGAATGCGGAGAACCTTGTATTCACTACCAATGACAAGACGCATACGATTACAGAAATGTTTCACGATCGAAGTAGTCGGATCAAGGTTTTTATGGAGGGTAAGAAAATAATCGATTATTTTTCCATCCGGAAGGTTGATCAGAAGATATATCCATTCAAGTTGGTTACTCAAGAGATTGAGGTCTTGCCAGGCTTCTTATGGAAGCCCGAAGACCGGCCTAAATCTGTGGAGGATATGTTGAACAGAAAACGTGTGAAAACAGCTGCAGTTCCAGATCAGAAAGATAAACAGCCAGGTACAGCTACAGATTCAGGGGATAATCCAGAAACTGGAAATGAACAGAAAAGCCCAGCGGTGAAACCGAAAGAAGAAAAAGGATTAGAAAATAAGGAAACTCTTAAAACTGTCCCAGATTCTTCCAGTAATCAACCAGCTGTTAAACCGGTGAATCAACCGGATAGTACTTTGAAAGGAAAACCAGATAGTACTTTGAAAGTTAAGACAGATAGTACGATAAAGGTTCAAGCAGATAGTAGCTTCAAGGTAAAGCCAGATAGTTTAAATAAAATTAAATAACATAAAAAAATCGCTGTCCAAAATAGACAGCGATTTTTCATTAAAACAATTTATAATTATTTAAGAACTAGCATTTCAACTACTACCAGCCAAAAATCTGTTTAAGATTAGGATTGATATCCGTATCATTTTTAGGGATTGGTCTATAATAATACTTAGGTTCATCAAAGGAACCGACCTTATCGACTACATCAATATAACCAGAGTTTCCATCACTCAAGAATACCGATACATCCTGACCGATTTTTCCAACTTTATAGTACCTTAGAGTTACCCCCAGACTATTCTTTTCACGAACTTCTGGCAGTGACTGATTGCTAGCAATTAATTTTATATCAGGAACTCCATCGCCTGTCACATCATGATCTCCCAATCCACTGAAATAAATTCCCTGCGGTTTCTTTTCCAATAATTTTCCGGCTTTCCACCGCATTAAATCCATAAATCGGAAACCTTCAAAAGCAAGTTCTACTCTGCGCTCTCTTCTGATTTCCAAAATAAGACTTTGATGAGGTCCAGCTGTTTCTTTGAAGTCATTGGCCAATTTAGGGTCCAATACAGGATTAAGAGTCATATTAGGCATTCCAGCACGTCTTCTCAACAAATTGATGGACTTATCAAGATCGGCTTGGTTGTTTAAGATTCCCAGCTCAGCTTTAGCCTCAGCAAAGGTCAGAAGTACTTCAGCATATCTGTAAAGAGGAATATCGATATTAAATCTATCTTCCTGTACGCTGCTGTTTAGAAAACCTTTGATCTGGTGGTATCCTGAAAAGTTCTTGCTCAACTGTTGTACATAGAGGCCTGGCCCTTGAGAATAGGTGCTTACATAAACCAAATGCCATCCAGGAGCTGCATAAGTTTGTGCCAACCTGGGGTCACGATCTTTAAACTCCTGCACGAAAGAGAATTTTTCATAACCAGGTTTATTGGTATAAATTGATCCATCTTTCATTAAGTAACTTTGGACCATATCTCTTAAAGGGTAATATTCATAATTACCAAACATTCCTGGCCATTGATCCCGATTGATTACGTTATTGGCATAAAAACGACCTAGAACAATTTCATTGTTACTTTCCAAGTTAGGACTATTGTATAATGAAGCATAATCGGCATCAGTCTTTCCAGTATTATGGATGGAATAACCCCCATTGTTCATGATGTTTTCCGCAGTCTGGTAAGCAATAGTCAGAAAATCATTTACAGATTTATCAAGGTTCAAGTATTTATGGTACTTCCTATAGGTTCCTTCAAAAAGAGCAAAACGACTATATTCTTGTCCGATTACCCATTTATTCACTTTTCCTGCGACTTTGGTTGCTTCCACATTTTCAAAGGCAAATTTGAAATCCTCCATGATTTTTTGCACGACCAATTCCCGGGAATCTCTTTTTCCAAATAAAGTCTTTTCATCATCCGCATTGACAACTTTATCTACCCAAGGGACATCGGAAAACCTTTGAATTTTATCTACATAGAATCTTGCTCTAAAGTAGCGTGCAAGGCCTTCATAATGTTTTAGTTTTGCTTCCGAGATCTTTGCCTGTGGAAGGTTTTCAAGCATGAAATTAATATCCCTTAATTTTTCCCAGCTCCAACCTGTAGTAACTGTATTTGCAGAAGCCGTTCCGAGCATGATATTCTTGATTTCCTTATTCCCGGTTGTGCTGGCATTATCCGTTGTAGCATCCTGCTCATAAAAGCTATTATTCTGAAAATCGTAAAGGTTCAACACATACATCTCAAGATCAGACTCTGTTTTAAAGAAGTTTTCTTTCTGCACCTTAGTTTCAGGCAATCTATCGAGGTAGCTATCATTACATCCTCCTAGAGCAAGTAAGGAGATAGCTATAAAACTTAGTTTAATATATTGTTTCATTGTTTTTAAAAAGTTAATTGAAGCCCAGCGGAGAAACTACGTTGGAATGGATACATTACTCCATTACCTTCCCTTCTTCTGGCTTTGGTAGGATCGGTATAAGTGTTGATATTCAATACTTCAGGATCAAAGAAATCCTTCACTGCTGACCATTCCATAAGATTTTCAGCACTCACATAAATTCTAAGATTTTTAACATTAGCTTTTTGCAACATTCTATTTGGCAAGCTATATCCAATGGTTAAGTTTTTGAATCTTAGGTAGGCTGCATTTAGTAAATACCTGGTTTGAGGAATTGCTGCCCCTTGTGCTTCATCTACCCTTGTACCAAGGTTCAAATCGGCTAACCAAGATTGTAAGACAGGGTATTTGGCATCTAGATTTTGATCAGCTAGTCCAAGAGCTAAATAAGCGGCTGAATGTTTCGCACGGTCAGCATCCGAATCATTATTAGGACGGTAGAAATCCAAAAGATGGGAATAAATATTTCCATAGGGTTGTTGATATACACCCCAATAGAGGTAATCCAAAGGATAATAATCACGTTTACCGATTCCTTGGAAGAAAGCTCTTACATCAAATCCTTTCCAGCTGGCATTTAAGTTAAGGCCAAAATTATATCGTGGTGTAGAGTTTCCAATGATCTTTAAGTCTTTGGTGTCACCCAGGATATAGCCTTTTTCAATTTTGCCATTGCCATCTTGATCAACAAACTTCGGCCATCCAGGTACAATGCTCAAAGCCCCCCAAGGAATAATGGATTGTTGGTCTAGTTTACTAATTTCCTCAGCGTTCTGGAAGAAACCATCGCTTTCCAATCCCCAGATTTCGCCCATTTGCATTCCATTATAGAATTGGGTAATTCTTTTATTTGGGTTATCAAATTTGGTAATCTTAGAATAAGAATCAGAGAGTACGAAAGTAGCTCCAAAATTCAGGATTGAACCGGATACATCCTTGGAATCGTTGTAGGAAAGGGTGAATTCCCAACCATTGGTTGCTAGATCAGCAGCATTTTCATTAGGTTCTTTGACCCCTAGGATTTTAGGCAACTCTTTACCAAAGGTCAACATCCCCATGGTATTTCTACGATAGATATCGAAAGAGCCATTCAGTTTGTTTTGCATAAATCCAAAGTCAAGACCTAAGTTGTAGGTTGTAACTTTTTCCCAGGTATATCGCTTGGATACCAAACCAGGAGCCTTAATTGAAGGGTTTATTTTTCCATTAATCAGGTAACCTGACTCATATGGTTCCATGGTCGGTATATAACCAAAGTCAGTTACGGATTGGTTACCTAATTCACCGTAAGAACCACGAAGTTTCAATTGACTTAACCAATTAACCTCTGACATAAAGTTCTCTTTATTGATCAGCCATGCCACAGATCCAGAAGGAAAGAAACCAAATCTACTGTCTTTAGCGAACCTAGAAGATCCGTCATAACGACCATTAAATTCTAAGATATACTTATCATTATAAATATAATTCAAGCGATAAAAGGCACCTCTCAGGGCATATTTATCAATTTCTTCATTAGCATTGGTGGTTCCTGTTGCCAAAGCAATGGTTGGGAAAAGCTCAGAAATCAATCCTTTCTTTTCAACCGTAAAGTTTTCCAATCGGTAATCCTCTTGACTAAATCCCAATACTCCAGTTACATGATGTTTCCCAAAGGTCTGATTATAGGTTCCGAAGATGTTATAAACATTATAATAGGAAAAACCAGCCTGACGGAATGCCCCGGATTCACCTTCTTCACGAATATCCTCTGGACCATAACCTATTTTGTATTTCGTGGTATATCTATTGAAATTGGCGGTATTTCTTTGAAAGGTATAATCGGCATTGATTTTAAACTTACTATCGAAAAGGCGAAGTTCAGCGTTAAAGGTAGATTGAAGGTCATTACGATTAATTTTACTTTGTCCCCCATCGACCATTTTTGCAGCAATACGTCCAGCACCTACATTTCGTTGAACATCAGAGTATGCCCAGCTTCCATCAGGATTTTTCAATACACTGGTTGGGAATACATGGTAAATCTCAAACATATCGATTTGAGAAGGACTCATCCTTTTATTCAATCCAACAACGGTATTATTTCCAACCGAGAGGAAGTCCGTCAATTTGTAATTAATTTTAGAGCGGATACTATACCTGTCGAAGTAATCATCAGCGATTTTGATCGGAGAATTTTGGCGGTTGTACCCAGCGCTCAAATAATAATTCACTTTTTCACTGGAGCCCGAGATTGACAGGTCATGATTATGAGTATTATTCCAATCTGACAAGAAATAAAGTGTCCAATCTTGGTTACCCATGTATTCCCATTGCTTCGGGTTACTAGGGTCTTTTCTCACATCGGCAATACCAGGGTTGTCGGACCTTTCTTTGGCATATTGGTAATATTGCTCTGAGAAATTCACGTTGTCCCAAGGGGTATTATCGGTTGATGTTTCCAATAAACGGGAGAATACATAAGGGTCCGTAATTTTTTTCGGAATTACGGTTGGTGTATTCCAGGTGAAGTTATTGCTATAATTAATTTTGAGTGCACCTTTACCTGATTTAGAGGTAATAAGGATTACACCGAAAGATGCTCTAGCGCCATAAATAGCTGCTGCGGAGGCATCTTTGATTACTGATAGGGATTCAATATCCTGAGGGGAGACTCTATTTAGTTCAGCTGAACTAATAGGGACATTATCCAATAGAATCAAGGGGTCACCACCATTAATAGAGGTAATCCCTCGGATATTAATTTTTGCGGCTTCACCAGGCGCACCGGAGTTGAACTGAACATTCAAATTTGGTACTAGACCTTGCAAACCTTGGGACACATTCGAAATAGGACGGCTTTCTAATTCTTTACCACTTACAAAATCGACCGCACCGGAAAGATTAACTTTCTTTTGCGTACCATAACCAACAACCACAAGTTCTTCTAAGTTGGAGGAATTGGAAGTCAGGCTGAAGGTAGTCTGTTGGTCAATGATAAAAATCTTACTATCAAAACCGACAAAGCTGATTTGGATAGACTCACCTTTGGTGGCTTTCAGATTGAATTGACCATTGACGTCCGTTTGGGTTGAAATACCGGAGTTCAGATTTTTTACAGTGGCACCTTGAATGGGGTGAGAGGATTCATCCGTAACCTTGCCGGAGAAGACTTGTTGGTCTTGGACAAATAATCGAACCTCACCCATACTGTGGGAGCTTGGGATTTGTAATCCTGCAAGCAAAAAAGCTGCTAAATACAGCCTTGGAGCTTTAATTAATCTCATTGAATTGCGGGTTAATATTTGGCGTAAAAGTACCCGCGGTGATTTAAGCCAACATTAACACAATAAAAAGATTAGTTAATAAAATGATTTGATAATTGTTAATTATTAGAATAGCTGTCGCAAGATGTGGTAATTTTTAACTTACATTAACTCTTTGTAACAAATAGTTGTTTAAACATATTAATAATATGTTATCAGTTGAAAAATTAGACATTGTTAACATAGCTTGAAAACTATGTTTTTATGGCAGGATATAAATTATTTCGTATCGTTTAGAAATTTTACAAATTTTTCGACGGCTTTTGCGCGGTGGCTGATTTTGTTTTTTTGCTCGAGGCTCATTTCTGCAAAAGTTTCATCAAATCCATCTGGAACAAAGATAGGATCATAACCAAATCCTTCTGTCCCTGTTCTAGCATCGATGATACGCCCTTCCACTGTTCCTTCAAAGAAATATTGTTCATTATCCAAGTAAAGGGAGATTACCGTTTTGAATCTTGCTTTCCGGTTGGTTTTATTTTGTAGTTTCTCCAGAACCAAATCAATATTCTTTTCCATATCCCTAGAACCAGAATATCGGGCGGAATATACACCAGGCTCGCCATTTAAGGCATCAATTTCAAGTCCGGAATCATCAGCAAAACAATTGATATGATATTTATTGAATAGGTAGTCGGTCTTTTGCTGGGCATTCTCTTGGAAAGTAACGCCGGTTTCAGGAATATCGTCTTCACAACCAATATCAGCGAGAGACTTCAGGGTAAACTTATTCCCTACCATCTGTTGTACTTCCTCTAATTTATGTGCGTTATTTGTTGCAAAAACTAATTCCATAGCTAAATAATTAAGCTTCAAAAATAGCATTCTAATTAGGCAATCAAGAAAAGTAGAAGGGAAAAATTAAATTTAAGATTGGATAAAAGTTTTGAATTCCATCCAGAACAATTTCTTTTTCTGAACATCAGCGAACATTTCTTCAAAGCTGAAGGTATTGAAAACGGTAGCGATTTTACCACGCATATAGGAATTATGACCTATTTCAGGAAGGTTCAAGGAGGTTGGTTCCACACCTAGCAGGGTAATTTTCTTGGGTTGAAAAAACTGCATAATTCGTTTCCATTCATTGGGATTATGGGGGTTTGCTAAGTTAAGGACCGCTACATTTCCAGCATTTAACTGCAAGGCACCAATAGTTTTCAGGAAAGCTTCTTCCGCTTGAGGCGAGAAGTAAGGGAAATCGGGATATCGCAGGATAAAGAGGATTCCTGTAGATTTATCCCCTTGATAAACAAACTCCTCAGCAGAAGCCTGAAAATGGCCCTGTTGAGGAGTTGTATTATTTGAGACAACGGATTGAGTTTCAACAATAGGCATTGTTGAATCGGGGATATCAAATACTGTTTCAGACATTAAAGCCTGAATAGCAATCGGATTATCTGTTATTAGATTTTTATCCAACATATCTCCTTTTCTCCGTTGATTTATTTTATTGACCTAATACCCAAGCAAAAATCAATGGTGCTACGATAGTTGCATCCGATTCTACGATAAACTTAGGAGATTGGGTATCCAATTTACCCCAGGTAATTTTCTCATTTGGCACTGCCCCAGAATAAGAACCGTAAGAAGTAGTTGAGTCTGAGATTTGGCAGAAATACGACCAGAAAGGAACATCATGCCATTCAAGGTCTTGGTACATCATAGGAACTACACAGATAGGGAAGTCACCAGCGATACCACCACCGATTTGGAAGAAACCAACGCCTTTACCACCTGAGTTCGCACGGTACCATTCAGTTAAGTAAATCATATACTCAATACCAGATTTCACGGTAGAAGCTTTTAATTCACCTTTGATTACGTAAGAAGCGAAGATATTACCAGTGGTAGAATCTTCCCATCCCGGAACGATAATAGGGATATTTCTTTCAGCAGCAGCTAAAATCCAAGAGTTTTTAGGGTCAATTTCATAGTGTTCTTCCAATACACCTGACAATACCACTTTGTATAAGAATTCATGTGGGAAATAGCGTTCGCCAGCAGCTTCTGCATCTTTCCATACTTTTTCAAGGTGAGTTTGTAATCTTCTGAACGCCTCTTCTTCAGGGATACATGTGTCAGTCACACGGTTGTAGTGGTTTTCCAACAATTCCCATTCATCTTGAGGAGTAAGATCACGGTAGTTAGGAACGCGTTTATAGTGAGAGTGTGCTACCAGGTTCATCACATCTTCTTCCAAGTTTGCACCTGTACAGGAGATAATAGCTACTTTATCCTGACGGATCATTTCAGCTAATGAAATACCAAGTTCAGCAGTACTCATAGCACCTGCTAATGAAACTAACATTTTACCACCTTCAGCAAGGTGTGTCTCATATCCTTTTGCGGCATCAACTAAGGAAGCGGCATTGAAGTGAAGATAGTTTTTCTCGATAAATTGAGAAATAGGACCTCTTTGTGTACTCATAATCTTATATTCAAATAAATGTTCACAAAGGTACAGATTTATTCAAGAATACCTTCAGTGTAGGGGCTTCAAATAGGCTCAATCAGCCTAAATACGATGAAAATTGGCTATGGCAATAAAATTGACTAGGATTATTGATATTATAAAAGCTGATTTTCAAGCGATAAAGGCTGTTTTTTAACAAATGTTAAAAAATGAAATTGAGAGAATGAATCGGCGCTTTGAACGCGCCTATTCATTATTTGGTCTTCATGATTTTTGAGATAATCCAAAACAAGAATATCAAGATGACCAGCATAATCACAAGGATGAGGATTTCACTGGTTCCTAAATTCCAGGTATCATTATTTAATGCACATAAAGTTTTCATCGGGATATATATGTTAAGAAATCACCCATTTTTCACATTTATCTAGAAATACAGGATCGATATCGGCTGCAATTCCCGGTCCTTCGGTAATTTTTATGGCATAGCCATCATATTGAATACCGCCGATAACAGGATCTTCGAGGTGACCCACCATGCAGGTATCCAAGTCGAAGAATTTGACATTTGGAGCTGCATAGGCAAAGTGAGTTTTTGCGGCCAAAGCCAATCTGCTTTCCAACATTCCACCGATCATACAAGGAATTCCAAATTCTTGGGCAACCGCTTGAATCTTGAGGGATTCGGCAATTCCAGAGGATTTAGAGAATTTGATATTGATATAATCACAGCTATCCGTGCGGCAAAGACGCTCCGCATCGTGATGATCATAAACCGACTCATCAGCCATAATCGGAACGATAGTTTCAGATCGCAATTGCGGCAAAAGGTGATCATTATAAGTACGCATAGGTTGTTCACAGAACTGGATTTTCAAAGGTTCCAATCCTTTCAAGGCTTCCAGAGCCTCTTCATAGCTCCAACCTTGGTTGGCATCAATTCGAATTGGTATATCAAATCCTACGGCTTGGCGAATGGCCTTAATCCGTGCAATATCGTCTTGAGGCTTTTTTCCAAGTTTTACTTTTAAAGCGACAGCTCCATGATCGTGCAAGTTTTTAGCTTTAGCAGCCATTTCTTCCGGACTAGCGATTCCGATAGTAATATCAGTTACAATTTCGCGAGGCTTTCCACCTAAGAATTGATAAAGGGGTAAGCCAGCATTTTTGGCTGCCAAATCATATAAGGCCATATCAAATGCCGATTTTATGGTGGCATTGCGAGCAATATAGAGATGGAGTTCAGCCAAACGTTCTTCAATATTTAAAGGGTCTTTACCGATCCAGATTTTCGCAAAATCCTGAGCAAGAGCAATACAGGTATTTTGTGTTTCACCAACAATCATTGGAAAAGCAGAACATTCCCCTACCCCATACAAGCCTTCATCAGAAATAATCTTCACGAATGTATTCTGCGCAAATTCCATCACCCCAGTAGCAATCACGAAAGGTTCCATCGGAATGCTCAACCTATAAATTTCAATTTCTTTGATTAACATAATTTATTAGTTCAAATAGCAAATGTAGCGAATGATATTTCATTTTTCTAAGGATATAGCGAAACAAATACAATTTCAATTATCAAACGACGTTAATTTTACATTAACTTTAATGTTCTTTATCTTTTTTTATAATTATTGCAAATATTTTATGATTTTATTCATATATTAGCAAACTCGTTTGTTATTTATAAAATTATCATATTACAATGCAGCAAGAAGGACTTTATAACCCAGCGTTTGAGCACGATGCCTGTGGTGTAGGATTTGTCGCCCACATCAAGGGTCAGAAGTCACATCAACAGGTACAAGATGCCTTGACCATGTTAGAGAACATGGAACACCGTGGAGCATGTGGATGTGATCCGGAGTCAGGTGATGGCGCTGGAATCATGATTCAATTACCTCATGAATTTTTATGGGAAGAATGTATTAAGCTTGGCATCCAACTTCAGGAGCCAGGTTATTACGGTGTAGGTATGTTATTTCTTCCGAAGGAAGAGGCTCTGAATCGGATTTGCCGGGAAGTTATTGCTGATGCTGCGACTGAAAGAGGCATGGAATTATTAGGATTCCGGCCAGTTCCAGTGAATCGAGAAGGGATAGGCCCTACGGCCTTGGGAGCAGAACCAGAAATCGTACAGTTCTTTATCTCACGCCCAACAGGGGTTGCAAACACGGAGGATTTTGAGCGGAAATTATTTGTATTACGACGCTTAATCATCCAAAAAATCAAACTTCACCAAGAGTACCCCCTACCACTTTACCTCGCTTCACTATCATGCAAAACCATAATTTATAAAGGACAATTAACGACTTATCAAGTAGGATCCTACTTTAAAGACCTTAGGGACCCTCGGGTGGTATCAGCATTTGGCTTGGTTCACTCTAGGTTTTCAACCAATACTTTTCCTTCATGGTCATTGGCACAACCTTTTCGGATGATTGCTCACAATGGGGAAATCAATACCTTAACCGGAAACTTAAACTGGTTTTATGCTGGTGTGAGAGCTTATTCCTCGCCTTATTTCACGAAGGAAGAAATGGAAATTTTATTGCCAGTGGTAGACCGCGGGCAATCGGATTCAGCTTGCCTGGACAATGTGGTGGAATTACTGCTTCACAGTGGTCGTAGTTTACCTCATGTGATGTTGATGCTAGTTCCTGAGGCCTGGGATGGAAACGAACAGATGGATCCATTAAAAAAGGCGTTCTATGAATACCACGCTACCTTAATGGAGCCGTGGGATGGTCCGGCAGCATTATGTTTTACTGATGGTAAAATCATTGGTGCTACCTTAGACCGAAACGGACTTCGTCCATTACGCTATGCCATTACTTCAGATGACCGCGTGGTTGTAGCTTCCGAAGCAGGAGCACTACCCATTGATGAGTCATTGATCATTAAAAAAGGAAGACAGCAACCAGGTAAAATCTTTGTAGTAGATATGGAAGCTGGAAAGATTCGTTCTGACGAAGAGGTTAAAGGAGAATTGATCTGTCAACAACCATATGGTGAGTGGATCAACAATTATAAGATTAAACTAGAAGAATTAGCAGACCCTCGGGTTACATTTACTTACCTATCCAAGGAGTCTGTATTTAAATATCAATTATCGTTTGGATACTCAAGAGAGGATATTGAAACGATATTAACACCAATGGCCTTGACGGGCTATGAGCCGATTGGCTCGATGGGAACAGATGTTCCATTGGCCGTGTTGTCTGATCAACCGCAACATATCTCGAGTTATTTCAAACAGTTCTT
This sequence comes from Sphingobacterium cellulitidis, assembly GCA_002245855.1. GTDB lineage: Bacteria > Bacteroidota > Bacteroidia > Sphingobacteriales > Sphingobacteriaceae > Sphingobacterium > Sphingobacterium cellulitidis. Next base: position 628,060 of record NOUX01000001.1, read on the forward strand.
TGCTCAGGTAACCAATCCACCAATCGACCCGATCAGGGAGCGACTGGTTATGAGTTTAGCGACATTCATTGGAAACTCCGGAAACATCCTGGTAGAGGACAAGAAGTTCTGTCATTGTGTGACTTTGGAGCATCCGATATTAACCTCCAGCGAGTTGGAAAAACTACGCTCCATTGATACTGGGGTATTCCAGGCGAAAACCATTCAAAGTTATTTCCGCGCTGATGGCAAGGAAGGATCTTTAGAAGCCGGTTTGGAAAGACTATGCCGCTACGCAGACGATGCGGTACGCGATGGCTTTGAGGTGATTATTTTATCTGACCGTGCGATCGATTCGCAGCACTGTGCGATCCCTTCATTATTAGCAGTATCAGCTGTTCATCACCATTTGATCAAAACAGGAAACCGCGGTGCGGTAGGATTGGTTGTTGAGGCTGGAGATGCGTGGGAAGTTCATCATTTTGCTTGTCTGTTAGCATTCGGAGCTACAGCGATTAATCCATATATGGCCTTGGCAAGCATCCGTACGATGAAAGAAATCGGTCATTTAGAAACCGATTTAACTTGGGATGACCTGAAGAAGAACTATGTAAAAGCTGTCTGCAATGGCTTATTGAAAATATTTTCGAAGATGGGAATCTCTACCTTGCAATCCTACCATGGTGCTCAAATTTTTGAGGTACTAGGGATTGACAGTGAGGTGGTAGATCGATATTTCTGTGGAGCGGTTTCCAGGATTGGAGGCTTGAACCTCGACGATATTGCTAGAGAAGCTTTGGCGAAACATTGGCGCGGATTCGAAAACAGCCGTTCTGCACCAACCTTATTGCCTGAAGGCGGACTTTACCAATGGAAAAGAAGAGGTGAAGGGCATTTATGGAACCCACAGACGGTACATTTATTACAACAAGCATGTAGAACTGATGATTTTTCTACATACAAGAAATATGCAACCTTAATCAATAACCAGAAGGAACGAATGTTCACACTTCGGGGTTTATTGGATTTTGCAAAACACCGGAGTCCAATCTCCATCGACCAGGTAGAACCTGCCAGTGAAATCATGAAACGATTTGCTACAGGCGCTATGTCCTTTGGTTCGATTTCGCACGAGGCACACAGCACTTTAGCTATTGCAATGAATCGGATTGGCGGAAAATCAAATACTGGGGAAGGTGGAGAAGATGAAATCCGGTATCAGAAATTACCGAATGGGGATTCCATGCGATCAGCAATCAAGCAAGTTGCTTCGGCAAGGTTTGGGGTAACTTCAAATTACTTGACCCAAGCTGATGAGTTACAGATTAAGATGGCGCAGGGAGCAAAACCAGGAGAAGGCGGTCAATTACCGGGGCATAAAGTAGATGATTGGATTGCAAAAGTAAGACACTCTACACCGGGAGTAGGATTGATTTCCCCACCACCACACCATGATATCTATTCGATCGAGGATTTAGCACAATTGATCTTTGATTTAAAAAATGCTAACAGACAGGCCAGAATCAACGTGAAATTGGTTTCAAAAGCTGGGGTTGGTACTATTGCTGCTGGGGTAGCGAAAGCTCATGCAGACGTTATCCTGATTGCAGGATACGATGGTGGAACAGGCGCTTCTCCAATTAGCTCCATCAAGCACGCAGGCCTTCCATGGGAACTTGGATTGGCGGAAGCACATCAAACCCTGGTCTTAAACAAACTTCGTAGCCGCGTCGTATTACAGGCGGATGGCCAAATGAAAACTGGTAGGGATTTAGTAATTGCGACACTATTAGGCGCTGAAGAATGGGGCGTAGCAACTGCAGCATTAGTTGCTGGCGGATGTATCATGATGCGTAAATGCCATTTGAACACCTGTCCGGTTGGTGTAGCCACTCAAGATCCAGAACTGAGAAAGTTATTCACAGGTAAACCAGAAGATGTGGTGAACTTATTCCGCTTCTTGGCTGAAGAGATGCGTGAGATCATGGCAGAGTTAGGATTCAAATCCATTAATGAAATGGTTGGAAAGGCTCAATTCTTAAAGAAAAGAGAGAACCTAGGCCATTGGAAAGTAAATAAGATCAATTTCTCGGGCATTTTACATGTTGCTGCCAATGCAACTGGCGAAACACTATACAATACTGAGGAGCAAGATCACGGCATGAGCATGATTTTGGATTGGGGCCTATTGAACCAATCGAAATTGGCCTTGGAGACCAAGACGCCAGTATTTGGAACCTTCAAGGTAAGAAATACGGACCGTACCATAGGGACCTTGCTATCGAACGAAATATCCAAATTATATGGATCTGAAGGTCTACCAGACAATACGATCAACTTCAAATTTGAGGGATCAGCAGGGCAGTCATTCGGAGCATTCAATACCAAGGGAATTTCCTTTGAGTTAGAAGGAGAAGCCAATGACTATGTTGGAAAAGGATTATCAGGTGCTCAATTGGCAATCTATCCAGCGAAGGAAAGCCATTTGGTTCCGCAGGATAATATTATCATCGGGAATGTTGCGCTTTACGGAGCAACCTCGGGTCACTTATTTATCAATGGAAAGGCAGGCGAACGCTTTGCAGTCCGAAACTCTGGCGCTACAGCTGTTGTAGAAGGAGTTGGAGACCATGGATGTGAATACATGACCGGAGGTAGAGCATTAATCCTTGGTGAAACCGGAAGAAACTTTGCTGCAGGAATGAGCGGTGGGATTGCATGGATCTATGATATTGCAGGCACTTTCAAGGAAAACTGCAATAAGGAAATGGTCGACCTTGACCCCTTAGAAACCGAAGACGAAACTGCAATCATTGCCCTGTTAAAACGCCATATTCACCTTACGAAGAGTGAAAGGGCAAGTTCAATCTTGAACAATTGGGCAGCAGAAAAGAATCGCTTCATCAAAGTATACCCAAGGGAATACAAGAATGTGGTCAATAAGAAATTAGTAACAGTATAATCTAGGAGGACATCAACATGGGAAAACCAACAGGATTTTTAGAATTTGAAAGAGCGCTTCCTCAGAAAGATGCTGTGGAAAGCAGAAAAAAGAATTATCAAGAGTTTGTTCATTCCTTTAGTGAAGAACAACTAAACCATCAGGCTGCGCGATGCATGAATTGCGGAATACCATTTTGTCATTCAGGCTGTCCGCTTGGGAATGTTATTCCGGAGTTTAATGATGCGGTATACGATGGCAACTGGGAGGAAGCTTATCAGATTTTAACCTCCACCAATAACTTTCCTGAATTCACTGGACGGATATGTCCGGCACCATGCGAGTCAGCCTGCGTACTGGGAATCAACAAAAATCCAGTCGCGATTGAGGAGATTGAAAAACATATCATCGAGATTGCCTATAAGAAGGGCTATGTGAAGCCGAACAAGAGTTACCTGAAGACTGGCAAGCGCGTTGCCGTTGTCGGCTCAGGCCCCTCAGGATTAGCTGCAGCAGCCCAATTGAACAAAGCAGGACATGATGTAGTGGTTTATGAAAGGGATGATAAGATCGGCGGATTATTACGCTACGGGATTCCTGACTTTAAACTGGACAAATCAGTTATTGATCGTCGGATAGAAATTATGGAGCAATCCGGTGTACAATTCAGAACCAATGCGGAGGTTGGCAACAATGTGCCAGCGGCAGAATTGGATCAATATGATGCGATTGTTCTCGCTGGTGGATCGACGATCCCCAGAAATCTGAATATACCTGGCAGGGAATTAAAAGGTGTTCATTATGCCATGGAGTTTCTGAAACAACAAAATAAAAGAGTTGGCAATTCAGCTATTGAAGTAGAGGAGATCCATGCAAAAGATAAGAATGTGCTGGTTATTGGTGGTGGAGACACAGGTTCAGACTGTGTTGGCACCTCAAACAGACATGGTGCGAAGTCTGTTCTACAATTTGAGTTAATGCCTACACCTCCAACAGCACGTACCGAAGCTATGCCTTGGCCGAGCTATCCGATGCTTTTAAAAACGACTAGCTCGCACGAAGAAGGCTGTCAAAGACATTGGAGTATCAGCACAAAAGAATTTCTAGGGGACGATGAAGGCAATTTGAGAGCTGCTTTGATAGTTGACCTAGAATGGGAATTAGACCCATCAGGCAGACCTTTATCCTTTAAGGAGGTTGAAGGTTCAACCAGAGAGATTCCTTGTGAGCTCGTGACCCTAGCGATGGGATTCCTACATCCGCAGCAGGAAGGGTTACTTAGTCAATTGGGTATAAGAACGACGGATCGAGGGAATGTAGATGCCAGCGAAACGGAATACAAGACTAATGTAGACAAGGTATTCGTTGCTGGGGATATGCGTAGAGGTCAATCCTTGGTCGTATGGGCAATTTCAGAAGGTCGGGAGTGTGCTAGAAAGGTAGATGAGTTTTTAATGGGGACTTCAGTTTTAGAGAGTAAAGAAGCTATATATACCGCAGCGGCGGTATAGTTAAGAGAATTATTATTTCTAAGGGTAAGAAATAAAGTATTTCCATTTTTATTAAGGGCAGCTCGAAGGGGCTGCCTTTGATATTTTACAAGGATTCGAATTTATAGAAATAAAAAAAGGTTCCAACCTTTCGATTGAAACCTTCGTAGTAGCGGGGACCAGACTCGAACTGATGACCTTCGGGTTATGAGCCCGACGAGCTACCAACTGCTCCACCCCGCAATATATTTTCTAGAAATCTACGTTGGTATTACTTAAAAGTAGATTATACTATCTCCGAATTGGAGCACAAAGATATTATTTGTTTCTTTGTAAAACAAATAAAAAATCAAATAATGTCACATAAAGCAGGATTCGTAAGTATAATCGGTAAGCCTAATGCGGGTAAATCGACCTTGATGAATGCCCTAGTGGGTGAGAAGATGTCCATCATAACCCCTAAGGCTCAGACAACTAGACACCGCATCATTGGAATTGTCAACGATGAAGACTATCAGATTGTTTTTTCTGATACGCCAGGTGTAATAAAACCGAATTATGATCTTCAAGAGTCCATGATGAACTTCGTTATGAGTTCCATCATTGATGCTGACGTTCTATTATTTGTTACAGACATCCACGAAAAGTATGATGAGAATGATGTTTTAGAGAAATTAAGAAACACGAGTTCTCCGGTTGCCGTGGTCATCAATAAAGTTGATAAATCTTCAGAGGAGGAAGTCAAAGCGAAGATTGCATTTTGGCAAGAGAAGATCAATCCTGATGCGGTATTTCCGATTTCGGCATTATTGGGTTACAATGTTGAAGCTGTTATGGCTTATATCAAAAGTAAGCTTCCTGAGCATCCACCCTACTATGAGAAGGATGAGTTGACAGATAAAACCATGCGATTTTTTGTTTCAGAGATTATCCGTGAGAAAGTATTCAAGCTTTACGACAAGGAAATCCCTTATAGTACCGAGGTGGTGGTGACTGCATTCAAGGAGGAAGCCCATATTACCCGAATTGCTGCAGAAATTATTGTGGAGCGTGATTCTCAGAAGAACATCATCATCGGAAAAGCAGGATCGATGATTAAAAAGGTAGGTACCTATGCCCGCCAAGATATTGAAGAATTTATCGGAGGAAAAGTCTTTTTAGAACTATTTGTGAAAGTTCTGCCAGATTGGAGAAGTAAGAAAAACTATCTGAAGAGATTCGGATACGACGATTAACAAAAAAGCGCTGGTTTATCACTAGCGCTTTTTTGTTAATTATTATCTTGAACAGAAGCTTCTAAATCACTAAGCTTCTTTTTAGGTTTCTTAGGAACATCATTTTGTCCAGCCAATTTATTCCAGATATTTCTAGACTCTTTGGTTAACAGCGGTGAAATGATGGATAAAATCAATACATAGACTACGACAAAGGATTGAATAACCGGCAATAATTTACCTGCTTTTCCAATATTTGCCATAATAATTGAAAACTCTCCTCTTGCTGATAAGGTAAAACCAATATCGACAGAGTTTTTGGGTTTTAAACCAGAGAATCGGCTTGCGAAATATCCTGAGGCCACATTTCCAATAACGGTAATAACAGCAGCGAAGGTCGCCCATCCGACAGCTCCTCCTAAAGAATACATATCGATGGAAAGCCCAAAACTAAAGAAGAACATCGCTCCAAAGAAATCCTTATAGGGCAATACGATGCCTTCAATCTTTTTCAAATATTTAGAATCAGCAAATACTAAACCTGCCATCAATGCTCCAATGGCTTCAGCCACATGAATAGTTTCTGAGAATCCTGCAATAGTGAACAGTAAACTAAAGATGATTAGAACGAACAGTTCGGAGGATTTCTCATGCAGTAGTTTATCAATGAAAGGGACTAATTTTCTTCCCAAAATCAAGAAGGAAAGGATGAATCCCAATGCGAGCAAGGAAGTACCAGCAACGGTCCAGAAGGAGCCTCCACCTGTTAAAATCAATCCTGAGAGGAAAGAAATATGCATGGCTATAAAGAGGTCATCAAACATGATCATTCCCATGATCACTTCAGTTTCCGGATTTGCCGTACGTTTCAGGTCGGTCAGCACTTTTGCTACGATGGCAGTGGATGAACTGGTCATAATACCACACAGCACCATCATTTCCTTGAAAGGAAGATTCATCATCCATCCCACCAATATTCCGGACAGGAAGTTGAGTAAAACATAGATACTTCCACCTGCAACGATGGATTTACCCGATTTTATCAATCGTCCTACAGAAAATTCAAGTCCGAGATAGAATAAGAGGAAAAGAACACCCAATCTGCCCATAAAGTCGATAAAGGGTTTACTTTCAGTAAAAGTCAGAAAGGACCAAACGGAATCAACAGCGGCAGTTAAGTTTTCATTATTGACTTTAGCAAGAAAATCGGCTACAAAACCTGGGTAGTTTTGATTGCCCAGCACCATACCAATAACAATAAAAAAGGGAATTACTGAAAATTTGAGTCTGTTGGCTAATAAACCAACTAAAGCGACTAATAATACGGCAATTCCAATTTCTATGATAAGGTTACTGTGCATAAATTCTTATAGTAAAATTTCTTTTAATAATTTGATATTCTTCTGCTTTCCAGCGATCACCAAGGTGGTACCAGGCGTGATTACATAATCAGGTCCTGGATTGATGATAGTTTCTTCTTCCCTAATTGCAGCGATGATTGAGGCACCAGTGCGCTGTCTTACTTCCAGCTGTCCAATACTTTTATTTACGCCATCATTGGATTCCCCTACCTTGTACCATTCGATACGTAAGTCATCTAATGCCACTTCAATGGTTTCCAACGCTTTTGGTTTGTATGATAGCCCTCCAAGAATCCCTGCAACCTGGCGTGATTCTTCATCCGACAAAGTCATTACACAGTGGGTTTCATTGTCATCGTCGTCATGGCGGTACAATTCTCGACGACCATCATCATGGATGACAACCACCATATTGTCTCCAGCATCAGTTTCAATTTGGTATTTCTTACCAATACCAATTAGGTCACTTTCTCTAACTATCGACATGATTTCTATTATTTAATTAAAAATTAGAAAAATTATTACTTCGTTATCTTCAAATATATCGATTCTCGTTGGATTATTCGGCATTTACAATCTTATAAGAGCCATCTGCTCTTTGTTCTGGCCTTCCAACAGCGATGTTTTTGGAGTGATAAAATAAAAACACCCATCCTTCAGGAGCACCAGCCGCCCAATATTCAGCTCTTAGATCCCGCGCCCTACGGCCATCGAAATCGTATTTTGCGATAAAGCTTCTGAAGATTTCCTCTGGCTCAGGGAGTTCATCACCGCCGAAGAAAAAATGTTCCCCTTCTGTTTCCACATGAAATACCTGGTGGAATTCACTATGACCACCTGAAAGCTCGTATCTGATTTCTGGCGTTAGCTGTCCATCACCATTTACAAACAGGATATTACCACTTCTTTGCAGTACATCAAAAACATCAGTACGATATGAAGGAGATTCTGAGCTGTAAGCTGCCTCCCATTCTTGTTCCTGAATGACATATTCGGCATTTGGGAATGCCAGACGCTTTACGCCATCTTTGATATCAACCATGCCACTTGCATGATCTTTATGCAGGTGTGTCATCAGGACATAACGGACATCATCTACTGAAAAACCTAGTTTTTTGATGTTTTCGTGGATGACGAGTTCATTATTTTCATTGCGAAGTCCTAGTCCAGTATCTAAAACAATCAATCCGTCCTTGGTCTCAATCAGAAACGGATGGACATGGATAAATAAGGATCCAGGTCTATCTTTTGGATCATCTTTCTTGGGATCGAAGGGAATAAATTGTTTGCTTTTATCTACAGAGTAAGAACCTTCAAATAGTGAGTGCGCTCGAGCCATTTGTATTTGTTTGTTATCTTGACAGTTATGTGTGCATATCATTTTACATCGGGGTTCTCATTAGGTAAGTACCTTGATATAATGTATCTTTACACGTTTATTAGAAGGCAAAGATATGCAAAAAAGGTGGGTGCTGAAACCTAAAAAGAACGCAGACAAGTCAAAAAAGCTACAAAAGGAACTGGGTGTAAACCACATTATTGCAGAATTATTAATTAACCGAAGGATCGAGACCTTCGATCAAGCGAAAGAGTTCTTTCGACCATCCATAGACCATCTACATGACCCCTTTTTGATGAAAGACATGGACCTTGCCATCAATAGGATTGAACGTGCTATTGGGAACAAGGAAAAGATATTGATCTATGGGGATTATGACGTCGATGGAACAACAGCAGTTTCTGTTGTTTACAGTTTTTTCAGAGATTTTCATTCAGGGATAGAATTTTATATTCCCGACCGATATAGCGAAGGCTATGGTATTTCCAATACTGGAATTGACTATGCTAAAGCAAATGGATTTACCTTGATAATCGCCCTTGACTGTGGTATCAAAGCAGTTGATAAGGTTGAATATGCGAATTCACTAGGCATTGATTTTATCATTGGAGATCACCATTTGCCTGGCGATGAACTTCCGGATGCGATTGCTGTTTTAGACCCTAAGCGAAACGATTGCCCCTACCCTTACAAAGAATTATCAGGCTGTGGAATCGGCTTCAAGATTGTTCAAGCCTTTATTCAACAGAATGGGATGAACATGGATGGAGCTTATCAATATTTGGATTTGGTAGCTGTCAGCATCGCTTCTGATATCGTGCCTATTACGGGTGAGAACCGTATATTGACCCATTTTGGTCTAAAAAAATTAAATAGCAATCCTTCCTGTGGCCTTCAGGCACTAATCAACTTATCAACCCATAAATCCGGACAATTCACTGTAAATGATATTGTATTTCAAATTGGTCCACGCATCAATGCGGCTGGACGGATTGACCATGCCAAGGATGCTGTAAAACTATTGATCGCTAAAACATTGCCTGAAGCTAAAATATTCTCGGCGAATGTTGATGATCAAAATAATACACGTAAGGGTTATGATTTACAGATTACCAAGGAAGCATTAGACCTTTTGGATAATAACCTGCATTTACAAACCCGTAAAACAACGGTACTTTATAAGGAAGATTGGCATAAAGGGGTGATTGGTATTGTGGCTTCCAGATTGACGGAGAAGTACTATCGTCCAACCATTATTTTAACCAATACCAATGGACATATTGCCGGATCAGCAAGATCTGTTTTGGGATTTGATCTATATGAGGCCTTAAGTGAATGTAGTGATTTATTAGACCAATACGGTGGACATAAATATGCTGCGGGATTAACCATGCCAACAGATAATATTGGATTATTCCAACAGCGTTTTGAAGAGGTTGTGAGCAAAAGCATCAAACCAGAAATGCTTCAGCAGGAGGTATCAATCGAGAAGGAAATCAGACTTTCGGAGATTGATGCTAAATTTAATCGTGTGTTACAACAGTTTCAACCATTTGGTCCAGAAAATGAAGCTCCGACCTTTATTTGCAAGGGCGTAACGATGGGCAACAATGCCTATATAGTAGGAACAACACACCTTAAATTTTCTGTAAAACAAGAGGATTCTCCTATATTTGAGTGTATTGGATTTGGATTAGGCGAGTTTGTTGGGCAAATTAATTCCGGAAATGCCTTTGATATCTGTTTCAGCATTGAAGAAAACACTTGGCGTGGGAAGAAGAATTTGCAACTAAATGTAAAGGCAATTCAATTTTAAAAAATATATTTGCAAATAAGGGTTTATTCACATGATTCTAAGAGCAGAACATTTAATCAAGAAATATAAGCAACGTACTGTCGTTAATGATGTTTCCTTTCATGTAGAACAAGGAGAAATTGTTGGATTACTAGGGCCAAATGGAGCTGGTAAAACGACTTCATTTTACATGATTGTAGGATTGATTAAGCCAAATGATGGCCATGTTTACTTAGATGATTTGGAGATTACCCAAGACCCGATGTATAAGCGGGCGCAACGAGGAATTGGTTATTTGGCGCAGGAAGCCTCTGTATTCCGGAAGCTTTCGGTCGAGAATAATATCCTTGCTGTTCTTGAAATTCACTATCCGAATAAGGAAGAACGAAAGGCGAAACTGGAGGAGCTCTTGACGGAATTCAGTTTGCATAGAGTGCGAAAAAACCGCGGTGACTTATTATCCGGTGGTGAGCGTAGGCGGACCGAGATTGCTCGCGCCTTAGCTGCAAATCCACACTTTATTCTTTTGGATGAGCCTTTTGCAGGGGTTGACCCGATTGCCGTGGAAGAAATCCAAACTATCGTTGCAAAACTTAAAACCAGAAATATCGGGATTCTTATTACCGACCACAACGTTCAAGAAACCCTTTCTATTACAGATAGAGCCTACCTATTGACAGAAGGAAAAATCATGTTAACTGGTACGCCAGAAGAAATTGCGGATAATGAACTTGCCCGTAAATTTTATTTGGGTAGACACTTCGAATTAAGACGTAAAAAATTCTAAAAACCTAAATATCCTGAATACCCTATGGCTTTATTGAATTCTCTTTTTACTTGGATAATGAAAAAGCGGATGCATCAGATTGATTTGTTCATGAAGTATCCCCATGATGTTCAAGATGAGTGGTTTCAAAGCCTTATTTCAGCTGCAGAAGCAACAGAATGGGGGAAAAAATATGGTTATAATAGCATCTATACTCCCGAAGAATACAAGAATCGGGTTCCGATCCAGGATTATGATGATATTAAAGGCTATGTGGACCGGATGATCAAGGGCGAACAGAATATATTATGGCCTTCAGATATTAAATGGTTTGCGAAATCTTCAGGAACTACCTCTGACCGAAGTAAGTTTATTCCTGTTAGCATTGAATCTTTGGAAGAATGTCATTACCAAGGTGGTAAGGATATGCTTTCGATTTTTTGTCATAACAAACCCGAGAATAAGGTTTTTATGGGTAAATCGGTGGTTATCGGAGGATCTTCCCAGATCAATAACTTTAGCCCTGATTCCTACTATGGAGATTTATCTTCCATCCTTATCCGAAATCTTCCATTTTGGGCAGAATTTAAACGAACTCCAAATATTGAGGTTACTTTAAACCCCAACTTTGAAGAGAAAATAGAGCAAATCGCTCAAATTACCATCAAAGAAAACGTAACGAGTTTAGCAGGTGTGCCGACTTGGAACATGGTCATGGCGAACCGAATCCTTGAAATCACAGGCAAAGACAACCTTTTGGAGGTTTGGCCAAATTTAGAATTCTACAGTCATGGAGGTGTGAGCTTCAGACCGTATCGAGAGCAATTCAAAAAGCTAATCCCTTCGGACAACATGTACTATCTGGAGAACTATAATGCTTCAGAAGGTTATTTTGGCCTTCAGGACCGTTCTGATTCTGAGGATCTGCTGTTAATGTTGGATTATGGAATTTACTACGAATTCTTGCCGATGGATCAAATCCATGAAGAAAACCCAAAAACATTGTGTTTGCATGAAGTGGAATTAGGCAAGAACTATGCTTTGATTATTTCTACCAATGCAGGGCTTTGGCGGTATAAAATCGGAGATACCATTAAATTCACCTCACTTTCCCCATATCGTTTTCAAATTTCAGGAAGAACCAAGCAATACATCAATACCTTTGGTGAAGAAGTCATTGTAGATAATGCCGATCAGGCTTTAGAAGTCGCTTGTAAAGCAACAGGAGCTACGATTCAAGATTATACAGCAGGACCGGTATATTTCAATGATAAAACTGCCGGTGCACATGAGTGGATTATTGAATTTGAGCAAGAACCCGATAACTTCCAACGATTTGGAGAAATCTTAGATGCAACCCTTCGAGAGATAAATTCGGATTATGATGCAAAACGATATAAAAACATGGCACTTTCCTTCCCGATAATACATCAAGCTAGGAAAGGTAGTTTCTATATGTGGATGAAAAGTAGGGGTAAATTAGGCGGTCAGAATAAGGTGCCTCGCCTTGCTAATAACAGGGAATACTTAGACCCACTCTTAAAGTTAATCCAAGCTTCTTAATAGCTATTGCTTAGCCAATTTGGCTATGCTTTGTTTCAATCGTCCCAATGTGAAATTAGGGACGAATTGCTGTTTTATATAGGTAGATAAAAAAACCTAGGATAAATTTCCATACTCCTACTGTCGGAGCGGCTTGAGCATTTAAATCAGTCGATTCTCTTTCCATTTTTTGGATTTGTTAGTTAAACCTTTAATTACATGCCTTTTAATTTTTGAAAAAAAGAGTAGAATGAATATCGACGTCCTTAAAAATTTAGCACATCCATTATCCCCTCTTTATAACGCCAATAATTGGTTCGTTCTCCTTTTCATTTGCTTGCTAAAAAGCATAAGCCCTAATCCAAATATTGTACCGAGAAATAAAATTGGTAAGAAATCCTTTAACAATCGATTTCAGCAGTTTCTCAGTATAGCAAACTGTATACAGTTATGGATAGGAAAACATACATATTTCATTTTAAATAAAATAGCCTGATTAATAAGAAATACAGGAACAAATGGAAGGAATATGAAATAGGAATCATTAATAATCCAGAATTCAATAAAGCTTTTAATATTTTTCCCTAAATTGCACAGCAATAAATATTCTTTTTGATATGAGTGCCATAGAAAATTTCACTATTCAAGTAGAGCCTACACAACAATCAAGAATTTCACAAGTAGACTTTGATAATTTAGTATTTGGTAAAATAATGTCGGACCATATGTTGGTTGCCAATTATGACAACGGACAATGGGAAGATGTAAAAATTGTACCCTACGGAAACCTGAGTGTTAGCCCATCGATGTCAGCTTTACATTATGGACAAGCCATTTTTGAAGGTATTAAAGGTTATAAATTTCAGGATGGTACAGTAAGTATCTTCCGTCCGGACAAAAACTGGGAGCGTTTTAATAAATCCGCCAGCAGGTTAGAGATGCCAGAAGTCCCTGAGGAGATTTTCATGGATGGATTGAAAAAATTATTAGATGTAGATCGCAATTGGATTCCTTCGAAAGAAGGAACAGCCTTATACATCCGTCCATTTATGTTCGGGACTGAAGCTGCTCTAGGAGTACATCCATCGAAATCTTATCAATTTATTATTATTACCTGTCCTGTTGGAGCATATTATAGCAAACCAATCAGTTTAAAAGTAGAAACTCATTATACACGTGCTGCTGAAGGTGGTGTTGGATTTTCTAAAAATGCTGGTAATTATGCACTTTCCCTATATCCTACTCAGTTGGCGAACAACGAAGGCTATGATCAAATTATGTGGACAGATGCATTGGAACACAAATACATCGAGGAAGCTGGTACAGCAAACTTAATCTTCCGTATCGGAGATACTATTATTACCCCTCATGGTGACACAATCTTACATGGTGTAACCAGAAGAACCATTATGGAACTTGCGGAAAAATGGGGTTATAAAGCTGAACAAAGAAAAGTATCTGTTCAAGAGCTATTGGAAGGTATTGAAGCAGGAACAGTAACCGAAGCATTCGCTGCAGGTACAGCTGCTACCATTACCCATATTGATAGAATTGGATTTAATGGTCAAGATTATAAATTACCTCCGGTTGAAGGACGTGAGTTCTCTAATAAAGTACTTGCCTACTTGAACGATTTAAGATATGGTAAAATTGAGGATCCATTTGGATGGAACTTCATTGTTAAATAAATTAAAGATTTTCATCTTCATAAAAAGACCATCAAATTGATGGTCTTTTTTTATTTATAAAAACGCCTGTTTTTAAGCGACTTAAACCAATAATAAGAAAATTCAAATTTTTAATTAATAAGGAAATCAAATCTCCAATTTCCTTGAAAATAATATGTAAATATCGTCTAGGCTCAATCGTTTTCGTAAGTAACACAAACGTTTGTGTTGAGTGGTCATTCTTTCATTCTTAAATAACTTTCCTACCATTATTGCGAAATAGCCAAATAACTCTTAACAACTATTGATCAGAAATGAAATGAACAAAAATCACTACTTTACTAAAGTGAGGTGGTCTAAAGCATTTATTCATTTAGCTTTATTATCACCCTCGCTACTCTTCGCAACCGCAACATTCGGGAATGAAGGGAAAATTGAAATTTCGCGTAATTACGCAAATATTACATTTAACAAATCATTACAAACCGAAGTATCTGGAACTGTAAAAGACAAAGATGGCAATCCGCTTTCAGGCGTAACTGTTACTGTCCAAAATGAGAACAAAAGCACCTCAACAGATGCAAATGGTAAATTCAGCATTGCTGTTTCAAGCAGCTCGTCCGTTTTAAGTTTTTCGTTTATTGGATATACAACGAAGAGCGTATCGGCATCTAATGCTAAAAATGTGATCTTGGACTCCTCTGAAGATGTATTGGATGAAGTTGTCGTTGTAGGATATGGTACCCAAAAGAAATCGCATTTAACGAGTGCTGTATCACAGGTTGACCCTAAAGTTCTACAAAACAGACCCTCTCCAACCATTACGAATATGCTTCAAGGCGCTGCACCAGGATTGGTTGTTACCAGAAATTCAGGTAGACCAGGCGGCCAAGGATTGAACATCTCCGTCCGTGGGGAAACTTCAGCTAACGGTTCGGTGTCACCACTTGTCGTTATCGACGGAGTGATCAGTTCTGAAGAAACATTTGTTGCCTTAAATCCGAGTGACGTAGAGAATATCAGCATCTTGAAAGATGGTGGTGCGACAGCAATCTATGGAGCGGCGTCTTCAGGAGGTGTGATTTTAGTAACCACCAAAAAAGGTAAATCAGGAAAAGGTAGAATCTCTCTTTCCAGTAATTTAGGGATTCAAAGACCTGGATCAATGCCAGACAGACTTTCCTTGATCGATGAAATGAATTATGTTAACCTAGCACGTAAAAATGCAGGAATCGCCGAGGAATATAACGAAGAGGATTTAAATTATGCAGTTAATGGTCCTACATTCGTTTTAGGATCAAACGACCTATGGAGAACTTATAACCAAGAGAATATCTTGGATCAAGTCATTCAAAAGAAATACAATATCTACAACAACAATATCCAGTTCACTGGGGGTAGTGAAAAGATTACCTATATGGCATCATTGGGAAATATGGCCCAAAATGGTATGTTCAAAGTAGGTGATGATAAATTTTCAAGAATCAATGCAAGGGCAAATATTTCAGCACAAGTGACTGATTATTTGAAATTGGATGTTGGAAATGCATTCATTAATCAAAAAACTGATAACCCTCAGGATGGAGGCTATTCTATTGACGGTGGGGGTAACTCTATTTTACGTCAGTTTTATTCCTCTAGAATGAGATTCCCTATCTATAACGAAGATGGAACTTATTATAGAAGTGGAACATCTTCAGCATTTGGTTATGCATTGATGAAAGATGGTGGTTTTAATGATGATTTAAAAAGAACTTACTTCAATAACGTTACAGCAACGGTCAATAATTTAGTAAAAGGATTAGAGGTTAGGTTGATGTATAGCCGAGAAAGTATCGATCTACAAAACCGTAACTTCAGAAGGACTGTAGATTACTATTCAGGGCCAACAGCAAAAAGTAAAACGCAGTTAAACAACCCTAATTCCTACTCAATCACGAATTATAAAACGCTGAAGCAAAATGTGCAGGCCTTAGTTGATTATGACCTTACAATTGCTGAAAACCATAATTTCCATGTATTGGGAGGTTATCAGTTCTATGATCACGATTATCAATATATTACGGCTTCTACGAAAAACTTATATGTAAATGACAGCCCTAGCTTAAACTTTACTTCAGACCCATTGAATAAATCGCATAATCAAGGGGCGCAAAGAGAGAAAGTACAATCCTTTTTTGGACGTTTCAACTATAATTACAAAGAAAAATACCTTTTTGAAGCTACTTTCCGTAGTGATGAAAGTTCAAGATTGTCGCCAGATATTAGAAGGAAAGTATTCCCTTCATACTCCGTAGGATGGAATGTTGCTAAGGAGGAATGGTTCCAAGGAGCAACACCTTTTATCAATGAGTTAAAACCAAGAATCTCATGGGGTAAAGTGGGTTCAAAAATCGGAGTTGGATTCTATGATTACATTGCACAATTGAGTACAAATTCAAACTTATTGTTGAATGACATTAAGCAGACCTACTTATACCAGTCTGCAATTCCTGCTCAGGCAATCACCTGGGAAACCATTGAAACGCGAAACTTAGGTCTTGATTTCAGCTTGTTAAATCGCAAATTATTTGGATCTTTTGATTACTATCAAAAGTATAACAACAACATGTTGGTTAGCTTAAGTTTACCAGCAACACTTGGTATAGCAATTCCAAAGTCAAACGATGGTAGGTTAAAAACTTGGGGATGGGAAGCCAGCCTTGGTTATAGAGACCAGGTAGGTGATTTCAACTATAATGTCGGTGTGAGTTTAGCGGATAACAAAAACAGACTTATCCATTATGGCGGAGCAAACAACGTAGTCTACACAGGTTCAAATAAATTAGTTGAAGGTTATGCAATGAATTCAGTTTGGGTTTATAAAACCGATGGTTATTTCCAATCCGAAGGTGAATTGCAAAACGCTCCTAGCTACGCACAATTTATCAACAAAAATGGAGTACCAGGCCTAGGTGATGTAAAATACATAGACCTTAATGGCGATGGTAAAATCACTCCAGGAGGAAATACTCTAGGTGATACAGGGGATTTAATTTATTTAGGAGACACAAATCCAAGGTATCAGTTTGGGATCAACGCCTATTTAGGATATAAGAATTTCGACTTTTCATTTTTCATCCAAGGGATTGGTAAACGTCTTTTAAAACCAAGCAATGAGTTGATTCAACCGCAATTATATTCTTGGTATCTACCAATGGATTTCCAAATGGATTACTGGACTGAAGACAATAGAAATGCGGCTTTCCCAAGACCATTTTTAGAAGGTAGCCACAACTTCCAAAATTCAGATAAATGGTATTTAAGTGGAGCATATGCTAGATTAAAGAATGTTCAATTGGGCTATTCTTTATCAAAAACACAATTTGCAAAACTTCCATTTGAGCGAGTACGCCTTTATGTGTCTGCTGAAGACCTTCTAACTGTTTCAAAATTAGGAGTATTCAAAGGAGCAATTGACCCGGAAATTAGACCAGAGGATGGCAAGGTATCACCTTACCCATTTGCAACAACGGTTTCATTTGGATTGAATATCGATTTATAAGATTGAAATTATGAAAAAGAGATTTATTTATTTAATTATAGGATCCTTGATCTTTACAGGGATCAGTTCATGTGATGTCAACGAAATTCCAGAGACTAGCATGAATGACGGAAATTACTGGAATACAGTCAGTGATTTAAGAATGGCAGCAAACTACTTCTACACGACTCTTCCAGGCTTAACTTCAGGAGATGTATCGGAGGATGTCTGGTCAAGTTATGGATATTCCAATAGCGGATCGGGAACAGGAATTAGTGATGGGTCAAGAGCTACTCCTCCGACAAGTGGAGATTACAATTATTATGGAATCTTCCAAGCCAACAAATTAATCGAAAATGCTCCTAAAGTCCTTGAAAAAGGAGCTGCTGAGACGGAAGTAAATTGGTATATCGGCGAAGCTCACTTCTTCCGTGCAACTTTTTATTACGAAATGTTCAAGCGCTTCGGAGGGGTTCCAATGATTACAAAAACCCTTAAAATCGGTGATCCCGAGGTATTCTCTGCTAGAGCTTCTCGCGCTGAAATCCTTGATTTAATCTTAAAGGATATAGATGTTGCCATCCAATACTTGAGATCAAGCAGCGAGTTGGTATCAGCCAAAGAATATGGTCGTATTTCAAAAACTGCTGCCCTTGCTTTTAAAGCTAGAGTAGCATTATTTGAAGGAACTAGAGAGAAATTCCATAAATACGGGGATGCTAAAAAACATTTAACCATTGCTAGGGATGCAGCAAAGGAAGTAATGGATTCCAAACAACACTCCTTATTCACTCAGGCGAAGACTGGATCTAAAGGTGAAAGAACAGATGATGCTTATTTTAACCTATTCCAATTGGCAGGTGAAGGGTCAGCAAACAAGGAAAATATCATTGTTAGACAATATGGTGTAAACCGTGAGAATAGTGTAACCAGCACTGCGGTACAACGCTATTATGAAGGTAGCAATATCCTTCCTACGCAGAACTTTGTTGACAATTACTTGATGGCAGATGGTCTTCCAATTACGAAGTCTAAGTTATATGTGGAGCCTAATAAGGACATGAAATATATAGAGTATTTCAATAAAAAAGATCCACGGATGAGCTTCACTCTTTTCAAACCAGGTGATGAATTTATCTCAAGTAGTAACTATACCCTTCCTAACCCTAGACAACATCGCAGTGGTTATGGAATCCGTAAATATGCAAACAAGGAATTCTGGAATCTACAGTCTTCATTTATTGACAAACCAGTTTTGAGATATGCTGAGGTATTATTAATCTACGCAGAAGCAACCTACGAACTAAATGAAAGCATTACTGATGCAGATCTAGATCTTACCATCAATTTATTAAGAGGTCGTTTACCTCAAATAAATATCGGTACGGCAGGACAACCTAACTTTGTTGATATGCCAAAATTGAGCAATCAATTTGTCAATACAAACACCTTGAACATGAGAGAGGAAATCCGTCGTGAAAGACTGGTAGAATTGGCTTATGAAGGGTTTGCCTATTGGGATCTGATTCGTTGGAAAACAGCAGAGATTGAAATGAAAAAACCTTTAATGGGAAGTTATTTATTTAGTGAATTCTTAAATAACTCAGGAGAAAAATGGTCAGCAACAACTCCAGTAGATAGCAAGGGAAATATTATTCTTCAAGACGCTAAGCTAAGGAAGTTCGACCCCGAGAAAGATTATTTATGGCCTATTCCAACTCAGGAAATCGCAATAAATAATAAAATCGAGCAAAATCCTAAATGGTAAAATTGTAATAGAAAAGAAATCGGCTGTTCAAATGAACAGCCGGTTTTTTTTTACTTAATAAATATTTATAATTACTCTTTACATTTTTGCGTCCATCAGCTTTTCCGCTTCTGTAGAAGCTGCTCCCATCTCCATCTTAATGACAAATGCTCTCTTGGAAGTAAATTCGCTAGGAATTATTACATCATAGTATGTGTTCTTATCGAGATCTAGACCGATATCAGCATGTTTGACTTCAAGTTTTTGGCCGTTAGCTAATAATACTGCATTTACAGGAACTTCTTTAGCTTTTTTAGAAATAGCTATTCTGGCTATATTGTTTACCGGCCTATTGAATACCGTGAGGTATAAATTTTTATCCTTTTGTGTTAGATAACCAAGCTTTGTTTTCGGAAGATCAACATGTCTCACTCCATAAACAGCTTCTGAATTTATCTTCATCCACTCAGCTAGCTCAGCAGCCACTTTATCCTCCCCAGGATGCATTAATCCATTACCATCAGGTCCAAAGTTCAACACGAAGTTTCCATTCAAAGAAACCGTATGCATTAGCATATCGAGAATATCATCAGTACTCTTGGTATAGATTCCTGACCAATCTTTCATATATCCCCAACCATTTGGCGGAATCGTCATCACGGCATCCCAATCATTTCCTTCTATCCATTCGTATTCCTGAGGAAGCTTCCTTTCCCATCCTTGCTCATAATCCCCTAAAATTTCCCCGTTGCTATCAAAGTGTCTTTTCCCATGCTCATCATTTCTGAATCTAGATCCGATGATGAGACCAGGATGCTTCTCTCGAAGTTCCTTTTCTAAATTATAGGTGAAATCATAGGCCTTCACCCACGATTGGTCCCAAGTACCATCAAACCAAAAACCTTTGATTTGTGGATAGTTCTGTAATAACTCCAACAATTGGTTCTTGGTATATTGTAAGAATTTATTGAATCTTTTCTTTTCCTCTTCTGTTTTAGGCTCCTTACTCAGATAATCTGGGTTATTCCACTCCAGGATAGAAAAGTATAAATAAACGTCAATTCCTTCAGCGGTATAAGCATCCACCACCTCTTTTACGATATCCTTCTTATATGGCGATTTACTAATATTGTAGCTTGAATATTTTGTCGGCCATAAGGCAAATCCATCATGATGCTTTGTGGTAAATATCATGTACTTGGCGCCCATGTCCTTCGCCTGTTTAGCCCACTTATGGGCATCAAAAGCCTTCGGATTAAACTGCTTGTAAAGGTTATCATAGGTTTCTTTCCAATTCTTTGGAGCAGTAGGTCCTGACCAGGTTCTAATCCACTCCGATGCTGCAGCACCTTTTCTCGCACTTACCCCTTCCCATTCATTCCCCGGAATAGCATACAATCCCCAGTGGATGAACTGTCCGAGCCCATAATTTCTAAAAGCTTCCATTGCCGGATCTGTACGGTGTTTAGGTGTCAAAGTACCATACTTCACCTCCGTATGATTCGTCGGTTTTACCTTCGGACCTGTCCATTGACCGTAGGATTGCTGGCTTAATAATATGGCTAAACCTAATAAGGTCGGTTTTACTATTCTTTTCATAAAAAAAAGTTTATTTCAAGTTCCAGATCATTTCATCTGTAAATTCCTTATCTCCGCTCTTTCCTTTCGCCTGAATGATATTTTCTCCTGTCTTTAACTCCACAGCATCTACAACCCAATGTTTGCTGTTTACCCCAGGTTTAGCTGTATATTCTTTCCCATTCACCAGTACCTGCACTTTTGAAAGGTTGGAGAACAATTGAATTTTCGTCTGTTTATGAGTTCTCATATTATCCCTTCTGTTTGCCAAATAGATCATTGGCTCTGGGTTCCAGTTCGCTTTATACCAATAGAATGAATCCTTTTTTCTCTTTCTATCGAAGGTGATCAATCCTTTTAAATTCCGCGCATTCACACCTCCACGGTTCCATGCTGGGACAGCAAACTCAAAACTATTCCATAAATACGATGCTAGGATAATAGGGTTCTTTTCAATAGCCGCCCATTGTTGAATATGGGTTTCCGTTTGATAGTTCTCAGGAAAAGATTTTCCAGTTACAACATCCTTAGGTGCCTCCAGCACTTCCTGACCGATATCAATATTCCCATCTGCACCATACTCCGATAAAATGATTTTATACTCTGGAAAATCCTTCTCAACCTTTTGCGCCCAAGGACCTAGGTCTTCGATCTTACCGCCATACCATCCAAAATAATGATTGATTCCTTGTACATCTGTACTTAGGTTATCGGGACGGTCAATCACATTGTATCCTGAAACCGCAACGGTATAACGATCAGGATCTAAAGTCTTCGCAATATCACTTAATTCACGTGATAAAACCGGCACTTGCTCATCGGCCGTTTTAGAATAGACCTCATTATGTACACCCCAGATATAAATGGATGGATGGTTGAAATTCTGTTTCACCAATTCCGCCATTTGTTGTTTCGCATTGTCATTCTCATAGTATGAAACACGGTTTACAAATGGAATCTCTGCCCATGTAAGGAATCCAATAGAATCCGCCAAGGCATATACATCCGAAGATTGCTGATAGTGAGCCAAACGAATCGTCGTAGCACCCATTTCCTTAATCATCATCATATCTTCCTTATGTTGCTCAAAGCTTAACGCAGACCCAAAACCCTCACGATCCTGATGCCTTGTTACTCCAAACATCGGATACTTTTTACCATTTAAAAAGACACCTTTACCTGCAATCAGTTCTATGCTGCGTACTCCCAGAGGCTGTTTAACAACATCTAACTCTTGCCCCTTTGATACTATTTTACTTTCAATAGAATAGAGGTATGGATCTCTAACCCCATCCCATAAATGCGGTGATTTTAATTTGATAACCTCATTGATGTAAGTATATCCTTGTGGAGAAATTTTGATTGGCTGTTTTTTAGTTTCAACGACCTTTCCGGTATTATCCTTTATTTCTACAACAAACTCCACATCTTGATAAACCTTTTCACGTGTTTCTAATTTCGCCTCAACGTGAATATCAGCAGATTGTTTGGAGACATTTTTTTGTCTAATAAAAACTCCGGGAGAAGCTTGATCCGTTACTACAAAGTTGGTTTTATTGGTACTGATCAAATGTACTGGTCTATAAATACCTCCATATACCGGGAATAAGAAATGATTGATAGGAATGATATCCCTTCTGGATTTATTATCTGTAATCACAGTAATGGTATTCTCCTTTCCGTAATTGATAGAATGACCTATTTCAAAAGTGAACATGGAGTATCCACCTTTATGTTCTCCAATGTAATTGCCATTGACAAAAAGTTGAGCAACCGCACCTACCCCTTCAAATTTCAAAAAGGTCCTACGGTTTTGGTCTGACTCTGCTGGAGTAAAGGTCTTCTGATAAACCGCTTTCCCTTCATAGAAATTACGGTCTTTCTGCATATCGTCCTTATTATAGGTATGCGGAAGATTCACATCCTCCCAAACTTCTAATTTGGTCCACTGCCCTTGACTCTCAAAGTATTTCTGACCATTATCAAAATCAGTAAAAAATGTAGAATTATTGGCTTTATAGAATTTCCAGCCATCATTGAATGATTCTTCAACTCTGGATTGTGCCAATGTCAATTGATACGTAAATAAAACTAACGGGATTAAGAAGCAACGCTTTCTAAAAATAGAGTTCATATTTTAGATTTAAAAATATTCTAAGATAAACAAATCGAGCCGACCAAATCCTAACAATCGATTGCGTTAATAGCGAAATGGTTTTCGTAACATTATTCTGAACAGAAATACCTGTAAACAGGTATTTTCTTATACCTGATTTACCAATATCTTTGAAATACGTCATCCAACACTATCTATACATCAAATATGAAAATCTAAATTCAACTCTCTATCCAATATTATATTTAATCGATTTTGAATAAAATAATCAATAATTATGGCTTGTTCATCAAGCATAAATTAGGGAGAAAGAAAGGTTTTTAGAAAAATGGAACAGATGATGAAATTTTAAAATGACTAATCCATCTAACTATTAGTAAGTATACACTATTAAGCAGAAATAGCCCATCCCTGGGCTATTTCTATTTTATTCAATCTTGTAATTGCTCTTCCAAATAAGCAATAATTTTATCCTTTTCATTTGGCTCAAACCATACGGTATTTCCATATTTCTTGAACCAGGTAATCTGTCTTTTGGCATAGCGACGTGAATTCTGCTTGATCTGAGAAACTGCATCGTCCAAGCTAATATGACCATCTAGATAGTCAAATATCTCCGCATAGCCTACCGTGAGTAAAGCCGGTTTATCTCTATAGGCGATCAACGATTTGACTTCATCAAGTAAGCCTGCGGCCATCATTAAGTCTACTCGTTGGTTGATTCTATTATACAATAGCTCTCTATCCGTATTTAACCCAATGGTAATAACTTGAAACGAACGATTTGCCTTTTGATTTTTCATAAAATGAGAAATCGGCAATCCAGAGGCTTCATATACTTCGATAGCACGGATTACACGCTGTGGATTATCAATATCTGCTCTACTGTAATAATCCGGATCAATTTCCTGCAAGCGCTGCTTCAAGGGCTCCAGGCCTTCAT
Source organism: Sphingobacterium cellulitidis (assembly GCA_002245855.1). GTDB lineage: Bacteria > Bacteroidota > Bacteroidia > Sphingobacteriales > Sphingobacteriaceae > Sphingobacterium > Sphingobacterium cellulitidis. The sequence continues at coordinate 652,061 of NOUX01000001.1, forward strand.
TACGAAACCATTCGTTTAATCTTTCCCGGGTTTCCTCGGGAGCTTTCGGCAGATCATCCAATCCTTCGGTCAATGCTCGAACAAATAATCCTGACCCCCCAACAGCAACCACAGTATCACAGCTTTTGAAGAGTACCGCCAACCGAATCAAGGCTTCCCTTTCATAGTCACCGGCTGTATAATCTTCCGTAATCGAATGAGAATTGATAAAATAATGTTGTGCTTGTGCCAATTCATCCTGGTCAGGCTTGGCAGTTCCAATGTTCATCTCCCGATAAAATTGCCTTGAATCCGCAGAAATAATCGAGGTCTTAAAATGATTAGCCAATTCAATTGCCAATGCCGTTTTCCCAACAGCCGTGGGTCCAACAACAACGATTAATGTCTTTTGTCTACTCATTTCCATTTTACCTTGCCAAATATCCAGCTTTATATCAAAAAAAATAGATGATAGATAGCTCTATCATCTATTCAAAAATTTTATCTATTATTTCTTAATAATCATCTTGATTAGACTTGTTCGATTCTCCTTCTGACTCTTCGCCCTCCTCATCATCAAACATATCATAATCATCCTCCTCATCTACTCCATACTCTTCAGTTTCCTCTGGCACGAAGTCATCATCATCGTCTTCTTCCGCTGTAATTGGAAAATTCGCCGCTGTTAAATTTCTTGGAGCTTCCCCAACTTTCTTGAAGATAGCTGGATATCCTTTGCCTTCCTCCTCTTTCAAAATCTTTATTAATTCAACATGAAAATCATAAGGACGGTCAAAGTTATAAGTGTAATAGAATTTCTGATGTGGATCATCAATAAACTTACTTAAACGGATCTCCTCAACATTCAATACGCCAGATGCTTTTTTCCTGTCATTTGGCAAATAAGCAATTTCAGTCCCTTTCTTCCATTGATCATTACTTACGTAAAAGGATGAAGAACGCTCCAGTTCATAGCCTGTAGTTTTCTGAATCTGTGTGTGTAAATCCAAAAATGTACTTTTTGAAGGCATGTCAATTTCCCTGTAAACATCCTCGTAGTCTTCAAAAGTTATTCTAAATCTATAAATCGCCATGTTAATAAAATGTATTTAATAGGACTAGCTTTAATTCAAGCTTAAAATTACATATTTTTTTAAAAAATCAATTCTTTCAAACCTTGGTTAAGCCCAATGTTTTTCCTTTTTCTACCATAAAAGCTAGAGCTTCCTCACGCGAATTAGGAATATCACCCTCTAGGATCGCTTCTCGAATAGCCTTCTTGATCATACCGACATGCTTCCCTGGTCCAATCCCAAAGGTCTCCATAATGTCCTCACCATCAATCGGTGGCTGCCAGTTCCGAAGGTGATCCCGCTCTTCAACGTCTTTCAACTTTTGCTTAACCAGCTCAAAGTTATCCCGGTATTTTCGTTTTTTGTATTCATTTTTAGTTGTTACATCAGCATGACATAACAGCATCAAATCATCAATGTCATCCGCCGCTTCAAAAAGAAGCCTACGAACCGCTGAATCCGTAACGATATCCTTCGCCAAAACAATCGGCCGCAAATGAAGCATCACTAATTTCTGGACAAACTTCATCTTCTCATTCAGCGGCAGCTTAAGTTCAGCAAATAATTTAGGGACCATTTTGGCACCTCGGTCTTCATGCCCATGAAATGTCCAGCCCACTTTCTTATCAAACCTTTTCGTCGCTGGTTTCGCAATATCATGCATAATCGCAGCCCATCTAAGCCAAAGATCATTTGACATCTCTGCCACATTATCCAACACTTCCAAGGTATGATAAAAATTATCCTTATGCCCTTTTCCATCAACGTATTCCACACCGTACAACTGGTACATGGCCGGAAATATCTTCTCCAATAGACCAGTATCAAATAAATACTTGAATCCAATGGATGGTTTTTCAGCTAAAATAATTTTATTTAATTCGTCGGTGATTCTTTCTTTAGAGATAATTTGAATCCGATCTGCTTGTTCACAAATCGCATTCAATGCTACCCCATCTATCTTAAAATTTAGTTGAGTAGCAAAGCGGATTGCACGCATCATCCGAAGAGGATCATCGGAAAATGTAATATCTGGTGCTAAAGGGGTTTTGATTACGCGATTCTGGATGTCATCAACGCCATTGAATGGATCTATCAAAGCTCCATAATCACTTTCATTCAGTGAAAATGCCATCGCATTGATCGTGAAATCACGGCGATTTTGATCGTCTTCTAAGGTTCCATCTTCCACTATTGGCTTTCTGGAATCCTTACGATAGGACTCTTTACGAGCTCCCACAAATTCTACTTGTAAACCCTCGTATACCAACATCGCGGTACCAAAAGACTTATAAACAGCAACTTTAGTATGTAGTTTTTCTCCTAATTTATTCGCAAAATCAATCCCACTCCCTAGAACAAGGATATCGATATCATCCTTAAATGGTCGGCCCATAATCCGATCACGAACATAACCGCCAATCACAAAACAGGAAACCCCTTCCTGATGGGCTAATTCTCTTATTATGGAAAATATGGGATGACTTAAATTCTCACTCATAGCAACAAAGTGCAAAAGTAATGAATTTTATAGTAAACAGATGGACGCCTATGTAAAATCAAATAGGAACTTAGTCCCTATCTTTCGATAATCTGCGGAAAGCCAATGGGTTTTCGGTTAAAACTTCTTGCTCTCTACGTCTATTTACAATATGAACGGCCTCAAATATCGCCTCTAAAAAGGAAGCATGGGATGCCAGATTCTTTCCAGCAATATCATATCCTGTACCATGGTCTGGTGAAGTACGAACAACTGGTAGTCCTGCCGTAAAGTTAATTCCATTGCGTGAAGCAATATGTTTAAAAGGTATCAAGCCTTGATCATGATACATGGCCAATACTGCATCGAATTTAGTGTAAGCATCGCCTGCAAAAAGTCCATCCGCAGGAAAAGGTCCAAAGCAGAATATATCCTCCTCATTTGCCTTCTCAATCGCTGGTCTGATGATATCCTTATCCTCCGTCCCTATCAAGCCATCATCGCCAGCATGTGGATTTAATCCCAACACTGCAATCTTTGGTTTCTGAATCCAAAAGTCCTTCTTCAGACTTTCATTCATCATTCTCAATTTATGTAGAATGCTATCCTCTGTGATGGAAGAAGCAACCTCCTTCACAGGAATATGTCCAGTAACAACACCTACTCGAAGCTCATCACTAACCATAAACATCAACACATCCTTCGCCCCAAATGCAGCTTGTAAATACTCTGTATGGCCAGGAAAATTAAAACCCTCCTGTTGAATATTATGCTTATTGATTGGCGCAGTAACCAAAGCATCAATTAATCCGGCTTTTAAATCCTCAGTAGCTTTCTCTAGGGAGATGAAAGCATATTTTCCACCAATTTCATTCTGTTCGCCCAATGTTATCTTCACATCTTCCTGCCAACAGTTGATCATGTTTGGACGCTTTGAATTTGCCTGATCTGCAGAATTAATCACATTAAAACTGAAATCATTCACGCCAATTGCCTTCCGGTGAAATGAAGCAACCTTCGTATTGCCATAAACTATGGGTGTGAAGAAATCCATAACGCGATTATCCATCAATGATTTAATAATCACTTCTAAACCGATTCCGTTAATATCACCTACTGAAATGCCAATTTTTAGTTTTTCACTCATCGTCAATGCTTTTAGATACAGTCAAAAATAGCAAAAAATCATAAACATTAGGGTTCATTTGCTATTAACATGCAAATGGAAGCCCATATTGAAATCCTCCTGTCTTAAAAAACACTATCTTTGTGTCAAATATTCTCTATGAGTTCTGTACGCGCAAAAAAACATCTAGGTCAGCATTTCCTTAACGATAAAAATGCAGCACAACGAATTGTTGAAGCATTAACTCCTTCCCTGGGATTCAATCAGGTGTTGGAAGTTGGACCAGGTATGGGCGTACTATCGGATTTCCTCCTTCAAAATCAAGCTTACGAAACTTTCCTGATCGATGTGGATGATGAATCAATTGAATATCTAGCTGATAAATACCCTGAGCTTGGAAACCGATTAATCCATGGTGATTTTCTAACCCTGGATTTCAACAAATATTTCGGAGAAAAAATGGCTGTTATCGGCAACTTCCCTTATAATATCTCCTCGCAAATCTTATTTAAGGTACTGGAAGAAAGAAATCGGGTGATCGAAATGGTCGGCATGTTTCAAAAAGAAGTCGCTGAACGTTGTGTCGCAAAACCTGGAAGTAAGGAATATGGCATTCTAAGCGTCTTTTTACAGGCTTATTATGATGTTTCCTATCTCTTTACAGTGAAAGCTGGTGCATTCAATCCACCGCCAAAAGTACTTTCCGGAGTTATGAGAATGGTTAGAAATAACCGTGAAACCTTGGACTGCGATGAAAAACTTTTCTGGAGAGTAGTGAAAGCTGGATTTAATCAAAGAAGAAAAACCTTGAGAAATGCCCTTTCGGCCGTTGTACCGAAAGATAGAATGAGCGATAACCCACTTTACGAATTAAGAGCTGAACGCTTAACCGTACAAGATTTTGAAATCCTAACAAACGAAATTTCTAAAAGCCTCTGATATGGATAACATTAGTGAATTTAGCATCATTGGAGCCGGGGTCGCAGGTCTAACGACAGCAATTGCCCTCCAAAATCTTGGTCGTGAATTCACTCTCTTTGAAAGATCCAAAATTATCAAAGGTATTGGCGCAGGATTCGGCCTTGCAGCAAATGCAATGCATGCGCTCGATTATATCGGAATTCGACAAGAAGTCGAAGAAATCGGATATTACATGGACTCCTTTACCATTCTGGATCAAAAAGGTGATATTTTGGTCAATCCCAATACCAAAAAAATATCCGAAACGTATGAGCAGAAAAACTTTGCCATACATCGTATTGATCTACACCAGTATTTACTTTCCAAAGTAAATCCAGAATCTGTTTTCGCTGGTAAAAAAGCACTCAAATTTGAACAACAACAAGATTATATAGAAGTGTTTTTTGAAGATGGAACTATCCATAAAACAAAATATCTGATCATAGCCGATGGAATAAAATCCCCCCTTCGGCAGCAATTAATTCCGGATTCAAAACCTCGATATGCTGGTTATAGTTGCTGGCGAGCTACAATCGACAACTCCCAATTAAAAATCCAGAAAGGATCTGAAACCTGGGGGCATAAAGGTCGGTTCGGATTATCTCCGATGGTAAATGATCGGGTTTATTGGTATGCCTGCATTAATGGCCCCCAGCAAAACCCCTCTTTTAAAAATTATCAAGTCCAGGATCTTAAGAATCAATTCGCAAACTATCACAGCCCTATACAGGAAGTTCTTGACAACACCGAAGATAGTGACTTAATATGGAGTGATATTATTGATATAAAACCACTCAAAAACTTTGCTTTTGGCAACATCCTGATTATTGGTGATGCTGCCCATGCTTGCACCCCCAATATGGGACAGGGAGCATGCCAAGCTATGGAAGATGTAGCCGTTCTTTCCAAAGAATTAATGAACAACCAGCCTGTTCATCAAGCTTTCGAAACCTTCGAAAAGAAAAGATTGGCCAGAACAAAATATATCACAGACACCTCCAAATTCATAGGTGATGTGGCTCAATGGGAAAATAAATTCCTAATTTCAATCCGAAATAAACTCATGAAAATAATGCCCGACAGCATGAACCAAAAATCATTGCTCAAGGTGTTTAAAGAAGACTTCATGAAATAATAGTATCCATTATGAACATTTTAATAGTCGACGATATACACGAAATCCTCTTGCAGAAATTAGATAAGGCTGGAATATCCTATTCTTATCAACCAGATTTCACTAGAGAGCAAGCCGAAGAACAGATTCCTAATTTTGACGGATTAATCATTCGTTCGAAGTTTCAGGTCGATAAGGAATTTATTGATATAAATCCTAACCTGAAAATGATAGGTCGTGCTGGTGCAGGAATGGATAATATTGATGAAGCCTATGCGGCGAGCAAAGGGATTTTCTTGATTCCTGCCAATGAGGGCAATCGTGATGCTGTGGGTGAACATATGATTGGAATGCTGCTCAGTCTAATGAACAACCTGAATCGTGGCGATAGAGAAGTTCGTGCAGGTCAATGGAATCGTGAAGAAAATCGCGGCTATGAACTAAAAGGTAGAACCGTAGCTTTAATTGGGTATGGTCATAACGGTCAAGCAATGGCGAAAAAACTCTCTGGTTTCGATGTCAATGTGATTGCTTATGACAAATATAAAACTGGTTTTTCTGACCAGTATGCCACTGAGGTTTCTATGGAAGAGGTTGTCCGCCGGGCGGATGTATTGAGTTTCCATATTCCACTTACCCGTGAAACAAAAGGCTTGGTGGATGATGAATATCTATTCCATTTTAGAAAACCCATCTTCTTCCTAATGGGGGCTCGTGGAGGAATAGTCAATGTTCCTGCAGTTATCAAAAAATTAGATGAAGGAAAAATTATCGCGGCAGCTTTTGATGTCTTGCCTGTGGAGAAATTCCCAGCATTGGGAGAACAATCCTGGTATCAAAACCTGATTGAAAGAGATAATGTCCTTTTAAGTCCCCATGTGGCCGGATGGACTTTCGAAAGTTATTATAAGCTTTCTGATGTCTTAGCTGATAAGATTATTGCATTTCTAAATCAATAACCACACAAAGAACCACTGTAACACAAGTGCGAGATCCAGTAGATAGACATGATGATAGTGCTTTTCTTTCGAAAAGATAATAAATCGGAACATAATGAGAATCAATACTGTTGTTATCAGCAAAGCTATCCGCACTGCCCAGGTATTCGGCGATAAAAGAATCAGAATCAAGTGAAATACGCCTATTCCATAGGATAGATTAATTGCCCTTTGCTTTCCCAATAGAATCGGAACGGTCTTCAAATTATATAAACTATCTTGTTCATAATCCCGAATATCGAAAGGCAATGTACAGAGGACTAGAAATACGATTTTTACAAGTCCCAGATAGTTTGCTTGATACCAATCAATATTGGCGCCATTGGCATACAACTCCACGACCGGCAATCCAACACTACTTAAGGACCAAACCAAGGCTATATAAAACACCTTTAAACCCGGAACCTGACGCATACCCACCCATTTACCCTTCACTTTCAGTAATGGCACTGCATAAGCCAAACTTATCACGCCAATAAATCCCAAGAAAAACAAAGTCATTAAATGCACCTGAAAAAGTGCCCAAATGGTTATCACTGTAGCTATGGCACTTAACAACCAAAACAACCACATATTCTTACCGATCCATCTGGTTCTATGAAATGGAGATTTACTCGGATCCTTTGGCAAGGATAGATACAAACTCAGATTATATAATAATAGTGTTGTTGCTCCTTCGATGACCAGAATCGGATCATTGACCGGTAGATTTAGAATATAATAGGTCAAGGCACATTGAGCAACTGCTGCAAGTGCAATTAATACATTGGTATGAACCAAAAAGTAATACAGTCTTTTCAAAAACCTTGTCATTGTAACCTAACAATTGCTGTCAATATTTGTTCCTAGCCTACAAAAATTAGTATTTCAATCGAAAAAAAATTAAATTAGCTATACAGGTCCTTATTTTTTCCGCATTCAATAACTAATTGACCGAATTAAATAATTTCCTGATGTAAAGATAATGTAGACCTATAATTTTTAAAAAAAAGATGAATTTTCAGCTTAAATCTTTTGACGAGTATCAAGAAGCTTACAAAAGAAGTGTAGAAGAACCAGAAGCTTTCTGGGGGGATGTGGCGGACCATTTCTTTTGGAAAAGAAAATGGAACAATGTACTTAAATGGAATTTTAAAGATCCCGATATAAAGTGGTTTGAAGGTGCTAAGTTAAATATTACTGAAAACTGCCTCGATCGTCATATCTATAAATTAGGAGATCAACCTGCAATCATCTGGGAACCTAATGACCCCAATGAAGCGCACCGTGTCTTAACCTATAAACAACTACTTCAAAAAGTAGAGCAATTCGCTAATGTTCTTAAGAATAACAATATCCGCAAAGGTGACCGTGTTTGTATTTACTTACCTATGGTACCTGAATTGGTTATTGCTGTTCTAGCTTGTGCTCGTATTGGTGCTATTCATAATGTGGTATTTGGTGGTTTCTCTGCGCGATCAATCGCAGATAGAATCAATGACGCAGAATGTAAATTAGTGATCACTTCTGATGGCGGTTTCCGTGGTCAAAAGGTTCTGGAACTAAAATCTATCGTGGATGATGCATTAATGCAATGTGATTCTGTAGAAAAAGTAATCGTATTGACCCGTACTCGTACGCCGGTTTCTATGATCAAAGGTCGCGATGTATGGTGGGAAGATGAAATCAAGAAAGTCGAAACGCAAGGTAATCCAGCTTGTCCTGCAGAAGAAATGGATGCTGAAGACACCTTATTTATTTTATACACTTCCGGTTCAACAGGTAAACCTAAAGGTGTAGTACATACTACAGCTGGCTATATGGTCTATACCGGCTATACCTTTGCCAATACTTTCCAATATAAGCCAGGAGAAGTTTACTTCTGTACTGCTGATATTGGATGGATTACCGGTCATAGTTACATTGTTTATGGACCTCTTTCGCAAGGTGCTACTTCATTGATGTTTGAAGGTATTCCTACTTATCCAGACGCAAGTAGATTCTGGGATATCGTGGAAAAATATAAAGTAAACATCTTGTATACTGCTCCTACAGCAATCCGTTCCTTGATGGCATTTGGGGATCAGTACTTAGAAGGTAAAGATCTTTCATCACTACGTGTTTTAGGAACTGTTGGTGAACCTATCAATGAGGAAGCTTGGAATTGGTATCATGAAAAGGTAGGCCATGGTAAATGCCCTATCGTGGATACTTGGTGGCAAACAGAAAATGGTGGTCACCTGATTACGCCTATCGCAGGTATTACTCCTGAAATTCCAGGTTATGCAATGCTACCGCTTCCAGGGGTACAACCATGTTTAATGGATGAGAATGGTGAAGAAATCGAAGGAAATGATGTATCAGGAAACTTATGTATCAAATTCCCTTGGCCAGGTATGCTCCGCACGACTTGGGGCGATCATGAACGTTGTAGACAAACTTATTTCTCTACCTATTCGGATATGTATTTTACAGGTGATGGTTGTTACCGTAGCCCTGAAGGATACTACCGCATCACAGGTCGGGTCGATGATGTATTAAATGTGTCTGGACACCGTATCGGAACCGCAGAGGTAGAAAATGCCATCAATATGCACTCCGATGTGGTAGAATCCGCAATCGTAGGCTATCCGCACCCTGTTAAAGGTCAAGGAATCTATGCTTATGTAATTGCAAACCACCATATCGATGCTGAGAAAACTCGTCAGGATATCTTGCAAACTGTAACACGTATTATCGGGGCAATCGCTAAACCGGATATTATTCAATTCGTAACGGATTTGCCTAAAACAAGATCTGGAAAAATCATGCGTAGAATCTTGCGTAAGATCGCTGAAGGTGAATTAAATAATCTTGGTGATACTTCTACCCTTCAAGATCCAACAGTTGTTGAAGCTATCATTGAAGGATCTAAAGAGATGAAAAAATAAGGTCTGATTTAAGAATCTTAACCAAATAAAGAGAATAAACTCCAAAAAAGAACCCCGTCATAATTCATGACGGGGTTTTTATATACTATTTAATTCTTACATCTTTAATCCAAAGAAAACTCAAACTCTTGATTTTTTTCCTTTTTATACGCTAGGTTTTGTGTTGCAGGAGAAATCGCAAATAAAGGTGAGAAAGTTTTCACTTTTACGGTTTTTCCATCTGGCAAAAACTCCAAATATCTCAACCAACCATCACCCCCATTTCCAAACCATCCGCCGCCCATGGCTTGCGCATTAAAAGTCATCTGTGTAACGGTCTTTCCAGCAGCATTCTTATCCTGTCTGAAACCTATATGTCCTTCAAAATCATCAGGAGCACCTATATGTCCAGAAAATACCATGCGTATATTCTTGGATGGTTTTACAAGTTTTTCAAAAACAGCCGCTCCATAGTTGGCATCCTCAATCTTGTACCCTTCCTTCTTGATATGATTACTATTTCTGTCCAGATAGGTATGAGTCAATAAGATAACATCATGATTTTCATATTTCGCCTGATTCAAGGTTTTCAAAGCCCAATCTAGAACTTCATTGCGTGGAGCAAATTCCAACACTATAACCAAAAGTTTTTTGGGATGTGGCGTTTCAAACTCAAAAACTGCATTTACAGCCGTTGAATTTCCATTTAATGCAGGACCAATCTCTCGCAAGGCCTTTGCATTAAATCCATTCTGCTCCGCAGAGAAGTACTTATCAAATTGCGTAGACCTATATTCAGCGCTGACATGACCATAATCATGATTTCCTGTCGCCAAAACATAAGGTACTCGATTATCTAGTTTCCGAAATGCTTCACTTGTATTGGTCCATTGCTGCTTACTATTTTGGTTAGCCGCTTTTGTATCCGGATTTAATAAATCATTTTGCTCCACCAAATCTCCGGTACATAGTACAAATTGGGTGTTTAAGGAATCAACATTCTCCCGAATCCAAGAAGTCATCAAATTTAAAATCCCCACATTCCGATCATATTTAACATAGGTTTGCGGGTCCGGAACTAAAACTAATGACCAGGACTCACTGTTTGTTAATTTAGGTTTTACATAGCCTTGCTGGGCCATACCTGCATGCGATAAAAATAACAACCCAAGGAGCAGGGTTAAAATTGAAATAGGTTTAGAATTCATAATGATTAATTATTGACTAGTTAAATTTAAAAAGAAAAGCGGATTTTTTTCGAATTGCATTAAGTTTTATCAATTTGGAGGCGAGAAAAATGCCTGTTTTTTATTATTTTTAGCCGAATCCCATAATACTTTAAGAAAGCGCCCATGTTATTTACGATACTTCTAGGTTTGATTTCTTCGATTTTGCTAATCCCATTTGGCAAAAGACTAAAATCATCTTGGAGCATCCTTATTCCTTTGATTCCAACTGGTCTATTCCTGTATTATTTAGGATATGTCCCTAAAATAGCCGATGGATCAACTTTTTTTCAAGCAATAAGCTGGGTTCCTTCCTTAGGAGTGGATTTCAACCTTAGATTAGATGGACTTTCTCTCCTATTCTGCTTACTAATTACCGGGATCGGAACAGGAATATTCTTCTATGCCAGAACCTACTTAAAAGGACACCCCTTTTTCGACCGCTTCTTCGGCTATTTATACTTGTTTATGTCAGCCATGCTCGGCTTGGTGCTCTCCGACAATATCTTTTTATTATTTATCTTCTGGGAATTGACGAGTATCAGTTCTTTTTTCCTGATTGGGTTTAATAATGATCAGGAAGCCTCCCGAAAGAGTGCCATGACGGCATTGACCATAACGGGAATGGGTGGATTCTTTCTCCTGGCCGGATTGGTATTGATTGGCAATGTTGCAGGAACTTATCAAATATCCGAACTGATTCAATACCACGATGTCATCCTTAACCACCCACAATATCCTTTAATTTTATTCTTAATATTTATAGGCGCATTTACAAAATCTGCGCAATTCCCTTTCCATTTTTGGCTGCCTGGAGCCATGAAAGCTCCAACACCAGTCTCTGCATATTTACACTCCGCGACCATGGTAAAAGCCGGGATCTATCTCCTGGCAAGATTCTTCCCCATCCTGAGTGGAACCGAATTATGGACTTACACCCTGACTGGAATCGGTGGATTTACAATGCTATATGCCGCAATACACTCCCTTTTTAGGGTTGATCTTAAAGCTATCTTAGCCTATACGACCATTTCAGCACTGGGAATGCTGGTTTTCTTATTGGGGGTAGGGACGAAGGAAGCTGTCATTGCAGCCAGTGTTTTTATACTGGTTCATGCGCTATACAAAGCAACTTTATTCCTGGTAACAGGAATTATCGACCATGAAACAGGAACACGCGATATTACTAAACTCGCCGGATTAAAACAGGTCCTGGGTCCTGTCGCCATCGCGGCAGTATTAGCAGCTCTCAGTAGTGCCGGATTACCATCCACATTCGGATTTATCGGAAAAGACCTTATTTACGAAGCAACTTTACATGCCGAAAAAAATTGGGTCCTGATCCTCACCATAATTGCTGTAGCTACCAATGTTTGTTTGGTAGCAGCAGGCTTTATGGCCGGAATAAAACCCTTCTTTGGACAATTACCATCGGAATACGAAAAACTCCACCTCCCCTATAAATCCATGTGGATTCCTCCACTTATTTTAGGTTGCTTAGGATTATTATTTGGATTATTACCAGGATTAGTGGGTGATTTATTAGGCAAGCAAACTGCCAATAGCATCTTTGGTGCCGATACAGAAATGCACCTCGCTATATGGCATGGATTCAATACGGTGCTTATCCTGAGTTTGGCAACATTAGCTGCCGGTACAATCTTATACTTCACTAACAAACCGAGCCTTTCAAAACTTAATAAGATAGAAAAGCTACAGGGGATTTCCCCACAGCGTATCTTGACTGGATACAGCAATGATATTGTAAGATTTGCCGATTGGTTCAGCAACTTCTTTCATAATGGCTACCTGCGGTCCTACCATATGAAGATTATCCTTTTTGCAGAAGCATTGCTGATCTATAAATTATGGCAAAGTGGACCTATTCAAATCGATTTCGATAACCTCACGCCACTTACAATTTATGAAGTGGCCGTCGTTATTATCCTTTTGGGAGCTTTAATTATCGTGGTAGCAACCCCATCCCGACTTACTTCGGTTGTGGCCATGAGTGTTATCGGCTACTGTATCTGTTTGATGTATGTCTTCTATAGTGCTCCAGATTTAGCAATGACCCAATTTACAATCGATACCTTGAGTACGGTATTATTTGTATTGGTTCTCTATAAACTTCCTAGCTTCTTGAATCTAGCCTCCAAACGCGAAAGATATCGTGACAGCATCGTCGCATTAGGCTTTGGAGCAATTCTTTCCATAATCGCATTAAAAGTTCTTTACGAACCTATTTCAACAGAAACAAGTGATTTCTATGGTGAGAATGCCTATATCCTTGCGAAAGGAAAAAATGTGGTAAACCTGATTCTTGCAGACTTTAGAGGAATTGATACCATGTTTGAAACCGTGGTATTGGGAATTGCCGCACTAGGGGTGTATAGTTTATTAAAATTGAGATTAAAATCGTCAGAAAAGGAATAAGGATATGCGCAGTATAATATTACAAACAGCAACACGATATTTGCTACCCATCTTACTTTTATTTTCCTTCTTTCTATTATTAAGAGGGCATTATTATCCAGGAGGAGGTTTTGTGGGTGGATTAGTGGCATCCATAGCCTTCGTATTGCACAGCTTTGCCAATGGTACGGAAGCGACCATGAAGATATTGGGCAGGAAACCCTTGTCCCTGATTCCAATTGGATTAGGAATTTCTGCTGTAAGTGTGGTTATGCCTACTTTCTTTGGATTACCTCCAATGACAGGACTATGGTGGGAAGAAAAAATTCCAGTAATAGGAATGATCGGCTCCGCCCTATTCTTTGATCTAGGGGTTTACCTCGTCGTGATTGGCGTGGTACTAACTATTTTATTCACCATTTCTTTAACGAAGGATTAATCCATGGAACTACTACTTGTACTCGTTTTAGGTTTCTTGTATGCCGCCGGAGTATACCTCATCCTTCGAAGGAGTATGGTAAAATTATTATTAGGAATTATGTTGCTTGGAAATGGAACCAATATCCTGATTTTCTTATTGGGATCCATTACCAAAGGCAAACCTCCAGTAATAGATACGGACCACAATGTCTTTCAAGATATTTATGCCGACCCTATCCCTCAAGCTTTGATATTGACAGCGATTGTAATCAGCTTCGCATTGACAGCCTTCGCGATTGTACTGTTAAAACGTGTTTATGCTTTAGTGGATACTGATGATTTAGATGACTTAAATACGCCGGAAGAAGAAGATATATGATCGATAACCATATTTTAGCCCCAGTTTTCATACATCTTTTCACGGCCATTATACAATTAATTGCCTGGAGAAAAACCGTATCCCAACGTTTCCTCAGTGTGGGTGGTGCCTTTATTGGACTATTGATCGCCATTCGATTATTCGCAAAGGTTTATTCTGAAGGATCCTTGCATATGAATGCCTCCAATTGGGAACCTCCATTTGGTATTGTATTCGTCGCGGATATGTTAAGTACCACCATGGTATTGCTGACCTCCATTGCCGGATTCGCAGTGTCCATATTTTCATCCGTAGGACTTAGCAGACAAAGAATGCTTTATGGGTACTTCCCAATCTTCCATTTTCTCTTAATGGGCTTAAATGGAGCTTTCCTAACCGGCGATATCTTTAACCTGTATGTTTGGTTTGAAGTGGTAATCATCTCTTCCTTTGTACTCATGACCCTTGGAGGTAGAAAGGCTCAATTGGAAGGTGCTGTAAAATATATGGCCATGAATATTCTGGCCTCCACCTTCTTCCTGACCGGAATTGGTATTCTATACGGGATTACCGGCTCATTAAACATGGCGGATCTTTCCTTAAAGATTAGGGATTTTGACAATCAGGCCCTGGTAGGAATCACTTCCATCTTTTTTATTCTAGGTTTTGGTATTAAATCCGCAGTTTTCCCACTCTATTATTGGCTACCTTCGTCCTATCATACGCCGCCTTCAGCAGTTGCCGCTACTTTCGGTGGTCTCTTGACGAAGCTTGGAATCTATGCCATTCTGAGAGTATTTAGCCTCATATTTATTCCAGACGAGTTTACCAGAAACTTATTTATGGTCCTCGCTGTTTTAACGGTGATAACAGGTGCTTTCGGAGCTTTAATAAAAACCAATATCAGAAGGATGTTTTCTTATTTGATTGTCTGCCACATTGGTTTTATGCTCGGAGGTATCGCCATGTTCAGTAAGATTGCATTGATGGGAACCGTGTTTTATCTAATCCATGACATCATGGTGAAAACCAATATGTTCTTGATTGCAGGTTATATCCGACTCGTCCGAGGAACCATGGATATGAAAAAATTAGGTGGACTTTATAAGGATTATCCTTTGATCTCCCTGGTGATTGCATTGGTGCTCTTTTCTCTAGTTGGAATTCCACCATTATCAGGATTCTGGCCTAAAATCTACCTGTTCCAGGAAGCATTTGTGGATAAACAATACTTCTTTATTGCGGCATTGATTATCGGAAGTTTGGTAACTCTTTATGTAATTGCAAAAATGTGGGCAGATGTTTTCTGGAAGAATGTACCTGAAGATGTGCTAGTCGAAGATAAATTCAAAGAGCTGCCTTTATTTAAGAAAATATTATTGGTATTGCCTATATTAATACTGTGCTCAGTGACGCTATACATTGGTTTTAATGCCGAGAATATCATCACCGTGGTCGATCGAATTACAAATGAATTGTTGGACACTAGCCCTTACATCCGTACCGTTTTGGGCGATAAAGCTTTTGAACAATGATCAAGTTTTTTTTAATGAACCTCTTGCTATCCTTTATCTGGGTAGCCCTGACGGGTTCTCTCTACTATTCTAATTTTATCTTTGGCTACTTGCTTGGCTTTGGAGTCCTATGGATCATGAATAGAAATGAAACCGATCAACGTTATTTCTATAGGGTACCAAAAATCATAAGCTTTTTCTTTTTCTTCTTATTCGAATTGATCAAGGCCAATATTCAGGTGGCTTACGATGTAATCACCCCAAAATATTTCTTTAAACCGGGTATTGTCAGATATCCA
The DNA here is from genome assembly GCA_002245855.1 of Sphingobacterium cellulitidis. Lineage (GTDB taxonomy): Bacteria > Bacteroidota > Bacteroidia > Sphingobacteriales > Sphingobacteriaceae > Sphingobacterium > Sphingobacterium cellulitidis. The sequence continues at coordinate 667,911 of NOUX01000001.1, forward strand.
GTGAATACTACAACGGATTTTGAAATCAATATTTTGGCAACTTTTATCTCCTTGACACCAGGAACCTTGATTATTGATATCAGCGATGATAAAAAGGCGATCTATATCCATGTCATGTATTTAAAAGATGAAGAGCAATTTATCAGGACTTTAAAAACAGGGGTTGAACGAAAATTATTGGAGATATTACGATGAGTTTAGAAACCTATTTTGATTTTGTCATTCTGCCAATATTAACCATTTCGGTATTATTGGTCTTTATCCGTTTGTTTAAGGGACCATCCGTAGTGGACCGTGTAATGGCTCTGGACCTTATCATTACCATTGGGATTGGAATTATTACCGTGTATAGCATCCGTCAGGAACAGGAAGTCCTTTTGGATGTCTCTATTATTCTAGCTCTGATTGCCTTTTTGGGAACCATCGCCTTTTCCTATTACATAGAAAAACAACAAGATGATTGATATTATTCTCGCCATATTAAGCACCGTAGGTGCCTTATCCATTCTCTTTGCATCCATTGGTGTATTGAGAATGCCTGACTTTTATTTAAGATTATCCGTAACAGTAAAGGCATCCACCTTGGGTGTGGGTTTATTACTGATTTGCGCAGCTATTATGTTCCCTGATGATGTTTCAGTAACCACTAAATCTATTGCCATCATCTTCTTCCTCCTCCTTACTGCACCAATCGCAGCCCATATGATCGGAAAAGCAGCCTATTTTATCGGAATCCCACTATGGAAAGGAACAGTAGTCGATGAACTGAAAGGGATGTACAATAAGGAGACTCACTGTTTAGAAAGTGATCCTAAAAAGGCAGATAAGTCGGCACACGACAATATTGCCCATACTGATGATGCAACAGATTAATTAGAAGATGATACAAACGGGCTTGGAAGCCTTGATTCGCTTTCCGGAATCAGTTAGTTTTCCAGTCTTTTGATTCCTGTTGAAAATAACAATCTCATCCGTCAATTGATTCCCTACTAATACAAAACGCTCGTCTGGACTGAAGTTAAAATTACGAGGTCCTTTCCCAAAGACTGAATTCACTTCAATTCTTCTCAATTTACCGGATTTACTAATCGCAAAGGTAGTAATCGTATTTGCATCGATTCGATCTGTAGAATATAAGAATCGACCATCTGAAGATACCTTCAAATCAGCAGCCCCACTTTTTCCTTCAAATTCTGGCCAACGCATCGAAATAATCTGATAAGATTCCCAAACGCCATTTTTCTTTTTGAAACTTTCGATATCCCCCGTCATTTCCATCAATGAATACATCAACTTACCATTCGGATGAAAGGCAATATGTCTCGGACCTCCACCTAGATTCACATTGATTTTCCCCTTTTCAACAAATTGAAATTTCCCGCCTTCAGTTTTTTGAATGTCTAGAATATATATTTTGTCTCCTCCCAAATCCGAAACATACAGTAAATTATCAGGTCCAAAAAAGGCAGAATGAATATGCGAAGCCTCTTGACGTGCTTTATTTACACTACTCCCATTATAAATCTTTGTATCGTCCTTGGATAAGATCTCTCCGTTTGGAGAAAGCTTAAATAAATCCAAAGCACCCCCTAAATAATTCGAAACCACGGCAAAATTTCCATCCTTTCCAATTACCACATGGCAAGGAGCTGAACCACCAGAACCTAATTTATTGATGAATGTCAGTCCATCACTGCCTAAGGAGAACGAAGAAAGGGATTGACTACCATCAGTCATTTCATTGGTTGCCAACAAAAATCTATCAGTCCTCGCTATAAAGGAAGGATTTGCTGTACTTGTTTCTCGAACCAAGCTGGCATCTCCGGTTTTGGTATCAAAACTAAACTCATAAATCCCTTTACTCCCATCCGCTGAAGTGTATGTGCCGACGTAAAGTGGCACCTGATTGGATTGTGCATTCAATAATGTGACATTCATCAAAAGAAAAAGGAAGAATAATACAGGTCTGTTCATCTGTTAAATATGGTTAAATCGCCCGAAGTTTAATGCTGTTTAAGTAATTTAGTCCGAATATATTAGCCAGACTTAGGTATTAATACAATTATTACGATATAAAAGTAGAAAAAAGGCATAATATTTAATAATTTTGCGATTGAACTTTAGATTTAGCGTGACAACACATAACATGAAGAACTTTTCAAGTTTACTTATATTAATTTTATTAGCTTGTTCATTTCAAGCTAATGCTCAAGAAAAACTGATTGATCGCGTGGTGGCGACTGTGGGTTCTGGAATTATTTTGCAATCAGATGTTGACATGCAATATTCTCAGTATTTGGCAAATGGAGGTACCCCTTCCGATGACTTCAAATGTACCGCATTACAACAGTTGATTATGACCAAGTTGTTATCTCAACAAGCGGTCTTAGACTCTGTAGAAGTATCCGAATCTGAAGTTGATGACCAATTGAACGCAAGAATGCGTGAAATGACTCGTCGTGCCGGTGGTAAGGAAAGATTAGAAGGGTTTTTGAAACGCTCTCTATTACAATATAAAGAGGAAATGAGACCTGTTCTTTCGGAACAAATCAAAGCCGAAAAATTCCAAAATACAATCATCAGTAAAATCACAGTTACTCCGCAGGAGGTAAAAAAATACTTTGAAGGACTAAACCAAGATAGCTTACCTAAATTCAACACCGAAGTTGAAATTGGAGAAGTTGTCATCTATCCGGAATTAACCAAAGAAGAAAAAAATGTGTTTAGAGCTAAAGCTGAAGGTTATCGTCAGCAAATCCTTGATGGAACTGATTTCGGTACGGTAGCTCGTTTCTATTCAGAAGACCCAGGATCTGCCGTTCAAGGTGGTGAATTAGGCTTTGCACCTCGTGAAAACTATGTTAAAGAGTTCTCAGCAATGGCATTTAGATTAAAAGAAGGTGAGATATCTCCAGTATTTGAAACAGAATATGGATTCCACTTCTTACAAGTACTAGAACGCCGCGGTGAAGAGGTAAATGCTAGACATATCCTGGTAACAACAAAACCAACAACAGCAAGTCTAGACCGTATCAAAGGAAAAATTGATTCCATCTATGACAAGATTGAAGGTGGAAAAATCCCTTTCAGTTCGGCTGCTACATTATACTCAGACAACAAAGAAACAAAGTTCAATGGTGGTATGGTTATCAATCCCCAATCCCCTTCAAGATCAACTTTAATTCCTGTTGACTTATTGGAGAAAGAAGTTTTCATGGCTATCGATAGCTTGAAAGAAGGTCAGTTATCAAGACCTTACCAATTCCAAGATCCTAGAACAGGCAAATCTGGCTATAAAATCTCTTACCTTAAAAAGCGTATTCCGCCGCATGAAGCAAACTTAGAACAAGACTTCGCTAAAATCCAGGAGGCAGCGCAAGAAGATAAAACGCGTAGAAGCTTAAGCGAATGGTTCGAAAAGAAAACTAAAAATACATTCGTACATATTAATCCTGAATTTGCAACCTGTGATGAATTACAAATGTGGATTACTCCAACATCAAATAATTTAGCAGCTTCAAAAGAAGATTAATACAATAACAGATATAAAAATAAAGCCCGATCAAATGATCGGGCTTTATTTTTATATCTTGATTTTATCTTTCAAACATCATTTCTAGGATAACCTTCCATTGAAATTCATCGGTCAATTGCCAGATTCGGATATAGCTAAACTTTACAACTTTATCCTTATGTCCTACCGTTGCTGTACCCGAGGTATATGCAAACTCACCACTGTAAGCTCTTCCTACTTCTGTAGGGTCAGTATCAATTTCAATCCGTTCCTTCTTTAAAAAGGCGATAACATTGTCTCTACCCTCAATTTCATTCTGCCACGGAAAATAAAACCTCGCATCATCCGCCAAAAATTCGTTATATCCAGTTTTCGTATCTGCTTTCAAAATGGTCGAAAACAATTCGTCCGTTTGTAAAACAACTTCTTCTCGTTGTTCAAGACGTTTTACCGAACGGTGTTTTAGATAGTTTTTATCGTCTGGCTCGTAGTATTCCAAAGAACTTGCCTTTTTCTTACCGTAGTTTTCAACTTCAGCACGTAGATGTGCTCTCCAGTTACCTTTTCTATCCCGATGCCAAACCGTTAGGTATTGACCATAGCGTTTGATAGAACCCATCTTCTGGAATTCTATCGGTCCCGAAGTAACACCCCAGTCCAAACTTCTGGAAACTAAGGCAAAATTTGGGTTCCAGGATAAACGGTCTGGTAAGTTTGGTCTATTGTCAAGGTAATTTGCCGCATTTACAGGCGAAGGAACCAAGAATGTAGTTTCCTTATCAACAATATATTTAAGTCCAGCATATGGACTTTCATTTTTAGAAAGGTTAGCAGCTGTTCTATCAACCGAAAGAAGTCCCCCTACCTTCTCAGGTAGTTGGGCAAAACTCGAAAAAGAAATTAGCGTTGCGGCTAAAAGAGTTAAGCCTTTTTTATTAATCATTCTTTTAATTTTTACCTTACTAATCAAATCTTATTCCAAAGTGTCCCATCCTTGCTATCTTTCAATTGAATACCTGCGGCAGTCAATTGCTCACGGATGCGATCTGAGGTCACAAAATCCTTGTTCTTCTTTGCGTCATTGCGCAAATTGATAATAATTTGCATCAAATCCTCCATATTATCACCCTCTCCAATTTGATCATCTTTTAAACCCAATACATCGAACACAAAGTCCTGCATGTACTGTTTTAGCGCTTGTAAATCACTCTCGCTAATGTTTAACTTCCCATCATAGATCGAATTAATAATACGAACTACCTCAAACAACTCTGCAATAAGCACCGGACTATTGAAGTCATCGTCCATGGCGGCATAACTGCGTTTTTTGATCTCCTCCAAGTCTCCGAAATTCGAAGTCTTCGATGGAACAATCTTATCCAAAAGACCGATGGCAGACATTAATCGTTTGTACCCTTTATCCGCAGCATCTAGAGCATCATTCGAAAAATCAAGCGTACTTCTATAATGCGCCTGAAGCATAAAGAAACGAACAGCCATTGGAGAATAACCTCTATTCAACAAAGGATGATTCCCTGTAAACAACTCCCCCGGAAGGAATCCGTTGCCCGCAGATTTTGACATCCTTGTTCCATTCACTGTTAACATATTGGTATGCATCCAATATTTCGCAGGACTAGTATGGTTACAAGCTTCTGATTGTGCTATTTCATTGGTATGGTGAGTCGCTGCCAGATCCATTCCGCCACCATGAATATCAAATTGGTCACCCAAATATTTTCTACTCATGGCCGAACATTCAATATGCCAGCCAGGAAAACCTACTCCCCATGGTGATGGCCAACGCATGATATGCTCCGGCTTAGCCTTGATCCATAAGGCAAAATCCAAACGACCTCTTTTCTCATCTTGACCGCCTAACTCACGCGTATTGTTCAATAGATCCTCAAGATTACGGTTGGTTAAAATCGTATAATTATACTCCTTGACATATTTCTCCACATCAAAGTAAACCGTTCCGTTGACCTCATAAGCAAAGCCATTCTTGATAATCTCCTGAACCATTTCAATCTGCTCCGAGATATGACCAGTAGCTGTTGGCTCTATACTTGGAGGTATGGTATTGAATAGACGCAAAACATCATGGAATCCAATCGTGTACTTTTGGACAATCTCCATCGGCTCTAATTGCTCCAGCTTTGCCTTTTTCGCAAATTTATCATCCCCTTCATCATTATCTCCTTCCAAATGCCCCGCATCCGTAATATTACGCACATAACGTACTTTATATCCAAGATGAACCAGGTATCTGAAAATCAAATCAAAGGAAACAAAAGTCCTACAGTTTCCTAAATGTACATCGCTGTACACAGTAGGTCCACAAACATACATCCCAACCATATTCGGGTGTATAGGTACAAACTTTTCTTTCTTTCGGGTAAGCGTATTGTATAATACTAAATTATGCTCCATACGATGATTGAAACTGATTATTTTTGTCTAAAGAATATTTGGATAGGTACTCCTGTAAAATCAAAGTGCTCTCTTAATTTGTTTTCAACAAAACGCTTATAAGGATCTTTAATATATTGAGGAAGATTACAGAAGAAAGCAAACATTGGCGATCTTCCTGGTAATTGTGTGATATATTTAATTTTAATATACTTCCCTTTGGTTGCTGGCGGTGGATAATTCTCAATAATTTCCAACATCACATCATTCAATTTAGAAGTAGGGATTTTCTTCGTTTTATTATTATATACCTCCATCGCTGTTTCCACAGCTTTGAAAATACGTTGTTTCTCGGTTACCGATGTAAATAAAATAGGCACATCTGTAAATGGAGCAATCTTGCTCTTAATAGATTGTTCGAATTCCTTGGCAGTCTTATGATCCTTCTCAACCGTATCCCATTTATTCACCAAGATCACAATCCCTTTTTTGTTCTTCTCCGCCAAATGGAAAATATTGATATCCTGAGCCTCGATGCCATCTTTGGCATCGATCATTAAGATTACAACATCCGAATCCTCCAGAGCCTTGATCGTACGCATCACCGAGTAGAACTCAATATCCTCGTTAACTTTGGACTTCCTTCTTAAACCTGCAGTATCCACCAATAAAAACTCATGTCCGAATTGGTTATAATGGATGCGAATTGAATCACGTGTAGTTCCTGCAATTGGAGTTACGATATTTCTCTCCTTACCTAATAAGGCATTTGTCAAGGATGATTTACCAACGTTTGGACGACCTACAATCGTAAATTTTGGAAGTTCAGAATCTTCTTCTTCTACATTTTCAAAATTGCTAACCACCGCATCCAATAATTCCCCTGTTCCTGAACCAGTCATGGAAGAGATATTGTAGATATCACCTAGACCAAAGGAGTAGAATTCTGCTGAATCATTTGTTTGCTTCGCACTGTCTACTTTATTTGAGACTACATAAACAGGTTTTTTACTACGTCTCAACATGTCTGCAATCTCATCATCTAAATCTGTAATTCCTGTGGTTACATCCACAACAAATAAGATAACGGATGCTTCATCAATAGCAATCAGAACTTGTTCGCGGATCGCTGCTTCAAATACATCATCCGAACCATGAACAAACCCTCCAGTGTCTATAACGGTAAATTTCTTACCGATCCATTCCGCTTGACCATAATGTCTATCGCGAGTAACTCCGCTAAAGTCATCAACAATAGCTTTCCTACTCTCTGTCAAACGATTATATAATGTGGATTTTCCAACGTTAGGTCTTCCAACAATTGCTACGATATTTGCCATATTTCTTTTAATTCGTTACCTCACGGCAACAATTTCAGGTATCTTGTAAAGGTACAAAGTTAAGGATAAATCGCACATCTTGCGTGAGAAATCACAAAATGACAGGCATTACACAAAAAAAATAGGTCAACCTGTGAGGTTGACCTAAAATTAGTTTTGAAAATTAACAGTTAGAAATTCTATTTTGAATTTGATTGGCGGTTAATCCAATCAAAATACTTTCATAAATTTATCTATAAAGAGACTTGACTTCGTCAAATAATGCTGAAAGATAGAAAATTTATTCCTAAAACTTAAATATTTCCAGTAGGAAATTTTAACCCAACTTCTTTGAGAAACTATCATAATAATTTGATTTATAGAGTTTTTTAACACATTGGAAATCTTCCTAACTCAACTATGCAATCACATTGTTACATTGTACCTTTTAAGCAACAAAACATTTATCAAAAGTAAAATTTAAGAATTTTCCAAAATGGTTAAAATGTCCTTTTTTATTGCTTCTTTTTTTTAATATGATAAATAAAGTCTCAATACTTTAAATAATTAGGACAATATTTAATAAGAAAAGCTAATGAGTTCATTAGCTTTTCTTATTCTTATTGTCTATTGGTTTTGTTTTAAAACCCCGTTCGACAAGACGATTTGTTGTTCTGGAATAAATTCAATGGCGATATTACTTTTCGCATCAATACTTAATATTGGGCTACTTCCAGCAGTATGGGTTCCTGGATATTTTCTATCCATGGTCTTGGCATTTCTGAAAACATCAAATTTACGATGACCTTCCCATGCCAATTCCAGTTGTCTTTCCAACAATACAACATCCAATGCTGTTTGTCCCTTTAGATTGGAACTTGTCCATAGTCCTGCTGATGGAATGCCTGCTCTTTGTCTGATGACATTTACATCTTTCAATGCCGATGCTACATCCCCCAATTTGGCACTCGCCTCAGCACGGATCAAATAAATCTCCGATAATCTGGAAATAATTGGTGACCATAAATGCGCCTGCCCTTCCTGGCCTGAACATTTAAGAACAAAATACTTCAGGTATCCATTTCTGTTCGCCAACTTCTTATCGATCAAGACCGTTCTTTTCTTACCTCCAATTTGGATGTAATATTGGAATGCCCCTGCTCCATTCGATTCCTTAATCAGGTTTTTCTTCGATCCACCTTCTGTATAGGAATAGTCTGAACCTGATTGAACAACCTGAACACTTTCATACTTATACGTGTCATTTACATAGTACGCATGCAATTCATCAGCCTTCTCTACAACTGGCTGAATCATTTTATATCGTACATCTTCTGGATATTTACGCACTTCCTCCAAGTATGTTCTAGAAGCATACATTTCTCCCCATCCAGAACCTAGAATATTTGCATACATGGACCCAATCGTATTCCAACCATCATCCGCATAATCGAGATCCTTGACAAACTTAATCGCAAAAATATTTTCCTTATTCTCCTCAGGAACAGAAACCGTTAGCTTATTATATTCTGACCCCGCCAATAAACTAAACTTACCTGACTCAATAACTTTATTCGCATATTGAAGGGCTTTTTGATTATCTCCCTTAAACAGATAAATTCTTGCTAGTAAAGCTTGAGTGGAATAAACACTTGCATAAACATTGCTCTTATAGCTTTTAAACAATCCTTCCGCTTTCAATAAATCTTTCTCAATCTGATCGTAAACCTCTTTTACAGTATTTCGTGGTAATATCTCAAATGGATCATCTGTTAATTTGATGGGTACTGCCAAAGATTGTGGATCTTGTGTATAAGGCTTGCCAAAGACATTCGCCAAATAAAAATACATTAAGCTACGCAAGTAAAGGTTCTCAGCAATCATTTGATCCTGATCATCATCTTCACCTTCTTTTAGCTTCTGCATTAACAAGTTTGTCCCTGCAATTACACGATATGAGTTTTCCCAGTAATTATTTACCCGACCATTATTGACAACTCTCTTATAGTTATAATTATAAAAGAGGTTATCTGTTGTCGTACCACTTAAAGAAACATTGTCTCCAGGGTATTCCGTAACACGGTGCCAGTTTTCAACCCAGCCCTTCAAACTATGGTAATTTCCCAAATGTAAGGCCTTTAAGGCTCCTTCGGTATTTTCTATATTTTCGTTGGTTAATGCATTATATGGCTCCTTATCCAAAGAACAAGATGTCATCAACAAACCAACAAGCCCACTTATTATGAATAATTTCTTCATCGTTCTTTCTTTTAAAATGTTAGATTAAGCCCAAAAACCAAGCGCTTTGGTGCCGGATATTGAGCAGTCGCATCACCGCCCCCTGCTTTATCTACAGCGTTATCATTTCCTAAGATTGCAGCCTCTGGATCCAATCCGGAGAACTTAGTCGATGTCCATAGGTTATCTCCTGAAACATAAACATTCAATCCTTTTAATTTTAATTTATTAACTAGACTCTCTGAAAAGGTATAACCCAAGGTCACATTTCTTAATCTCAAGAAATTGGTGCTCTCTAGGTATCTTGAAGAGGTCTTGTTTGAAAGACTCGTATTATTGTATTCTGCTTTAGGATGCGTAGCATTAGGATTTTCTGGAGACCATCTTGACCAACCATCTTTTAAAATCAACTGATTATAGGATGCATATGCTCCATCTGAATCAAACAACTCTCTGGCAGCATTATAAGTAATTCCTCCATTTTGATAGGCAAAATTGGCATTCAAGTTAAATCCTTTGTAAGTCATGGCCGAGTTGAATCCTCCTTGAAACTTAGGTGTAGCAGCTCCCACAAATTGTAAGGCAGCATCATTGTAATTTGAAGTCGTTGAAACCTCTCCGGTTTCCTCATTCACGGATTCCCATAACGGAGCCCCATTCTCAGGATTTACCCCTACCCATTTACGCATGTACCATGAATCAACATCATGTCCTACTGAAAATCTCCTATTCCCTTTTGGAATATCTTGATCGTCTTTCAAGGAAGTAATGCGGTTATTGTTATGTGCAATATTTACCCCTAAATCCCATTGGAAAGGATTTCCCGGACTAAATACAGAACCACTCAAAGCCACTTCAACCCCGCGGTTTCTCAATCCACCAATATTCAACCAATATCCATCCCAGCCTGCTGTTGATGGAAAATCAACGAAATATAGTAAACCACTTGTGTTTTTATTATATAAATCAACAGATAGATTTAATCTGTTGAACATTCCTAATTCTAAACCTAAGTTCGCATCGTAGGATTTCTCCCAGCTTACATGTGCATTTTGGAAATTTTGCTGAATTGCAGCTGGTTCTCCATTATATTGCGCATTAAGTCCATAGGTAGCAAATGAAGAATAATAATCAACAGGCACGTTTCCTACACCTCCATAAGAAGCTTTCAAACGTAATAAGTTGATTGATGGAACATTGAAGAAGGCTTCATTATTAATATTCCAAGCACCACTCACTGAATAAAACGCTCCATACTGTTGCTCCCTACCAAATCTGGAAGATCCATCCACACGGAAGGAGGCCATTACATTATAACGGTTATCATATCCATAAGTACCCTGCAAGATTCCTGATTGAAAGGAATAATCGTTCTTTGTACCTCCAAAATCCAATACACTAGCCGCATTTCCTAAAATCTCAGATCCTGGTGCAATCCCTTTTCCTGTCGCATTTTGACTGGAATAAACATAATCTGAATACTCATATGCCGCAAAACCAGAAACTGTGTGTTTTCCGAAAGTTTCATTATACTTCAACATTTGGTTGAAGAACCTTGTAATACGTTTATCTGAAAATTGATATATAGTTCCCTTATTACCGCGTCCTTCATTGGAGTTAGGATCTGCATATCTCATTGCAGTTTGATTATAATAAGTTAGGTTATTCATGGATTCGAATGTGAATCGATCTGAAATCCTATAGGAGAAATCAAAATTCCCTTGCATATCCAAAGTCTGCCCTTTCCCATAGTTATACTGCAGGTCATACAAATAGTTGGTATGGTCACGACCAAACCAAGCTACCGTAGCATTAGGAGCTTGCGGATTTTTGATAGTTCCATCGGTATTATATGGATTATCCCATGGCAAATAGAACATCATATTGTATAGGGAATGCTGTTTATCCGTATAGGTCGTATAAGAAGCATTTAATTTAGGCTTGAAAGTCAAACGATCGGTCAGCTTATGCTCTACATTGAAGCGGCCTGTTAACCTTTCAAAATCATACCCCTTGATTGAACCTTTTTCACCATAATAATTGGCACTGGCAAAAACAGAGGTTTTATCTGTTTTACCCATATAACTAGCTGAAAAATCATTGACAGGAGCATTTTGAGTTCCGTTTTTCAGCCAGTTGTAATCATTATTCAAGACATCCTTGCTGACATTATCATCAATATCGTCTTGATTAGGGAAAGTTTGATAATAGTCCCAAATCTCCTGAGAATTCATTAAATCAAAATTCCCAAAATTAAATTTACTGATACCCGAAGAAAGGTTAACTGAAAAAGTTCCTTCTCCTTCTCGTAAAGCTCGTTTTGTTGTCACAACGATTACCCCGTTTGTACCTCGGGAACCATATTGTGTCGTTGCAGCGGCATCTTTTAACACCGAAATACTCTCAATATCATTTGGATTAATATTGGCTACCCCATGTGTAATAACACCATCAACAACCCATAATGGGTTGGTCCCTGATGAAAGAGAGCTACGACCTCTAATCTTCACATTCGCTTGTTGACCCGGTCGACCTGTACCAACAACATCAACCCCAGCTACCTTTCCTTGTAATAGATTGGAAACATTCGGAGACTTGGTATCTTTCAGTTTCTTTTGATCCAAGGATACAATTGAAGCACTGATATCACCCTTCTTTTGAGTAGAATATCCCGTCACAACGACTTCGTCAATATTCTCCTCACTAGAATTTAGCTCCACATTCACAGTAGTTCCTGTAATGGCAACCTCTTTTTTCTCATGACCAATAGCCGTAAAAACTAAAGTCTGACCATTTTCGGCCGCAATGTTAAACTCTCCTGAAGCATTCGTGGAAGTAGATTTGCTAGGATCTTCCTTTACAGTCACTGTTACCCCTGGCAAAACCACTCCTCCTGAAGTCACCTTTCCTTTGACTTCTTGCTGTGAAGAATAGCTCTCCACTTCATCCCTGTTCAACTCATTCGCAACAGAAGAACTACCCGGTAAACTTAACCCAATAATAACGGCTCCTGCAACTAAATGAGATCTTTTCAATGGAAAAAATGGTCTTGAAAATCTCTTTTTCATAAACTTTACTTAATTAAATATTTAGCAATACCTCTTCTGTGATATCACAATTTAGTTTCTGAAAGTAAAAGTTTAAGTAAAAAATTAACCCTTATCCATAGAACGAAATCGTTTGCATAAAATAAACAAACGTTTGCATAAGCAACTAATTGTAACTTTAGGATAAAATCAATGTCAACAAAAAATTAAATTTTGATTTTTGTCTTTAGGTAAGGATAAATAAATACAGCCGTTAATACGATCACTGCGCCAAAATAAAAGCCCGTACTCATGGCTTCTTTTTGTCCAAAAATGAGCAAGGCCAGGATAATCCCATAAACAGGTTCCATATTCGTAGTCAATGCCACTGTAAAAGCCGAAAGCTCCCGCATAACCGCAACTCCCAATACGTAAGCTATTGCTGTACAGACCACACCAAGCAATAATAAGTATAAAAGATCCGATTGACTAAGGATCATCTGCTCATCAAAATCTCCAGTAAATAACATCACAACGGAAACTCCAATCCATGCTCCAATCATCTCATATAAGGTAATCGTTGTTGGACTTCCTTTTTTCACCATCCTAGAATTTAAAATGGAAAATATGCTGGCGCAAAACGCACAGGATAAGCCAAATACGATCCCCCAGAAGTATTTAAATTCAAATTTAAAGATGAGGTAAATCCCGAATATAATGACCAACCCGACCACAACATCAGCAATGGAAATTCGCTTTCGATTGATGATTGGTTCCAATATTGCAGTGAACAGCGTTACGGAGGATAAGGTCACCAAAGTCACCGAGACAGTCGACACCTTGATGGCATGAAAGAACAAAACCCAGTGTAATCCAACGAGCAACCCAACACCTAAATATTGCATCAGTTGACCCTTGGAAACCAATAAGGATTTGCGTTTAAAGAAATAATAGACAACAAGTGAAACTGCGGCGATTAAAACCCGATACCACACCAAATGAAGGGCAGATACAGTAATTAATTCCCCTAATACTCCCGTAAATCCCCAAATTAATACGGTAAAATGCAATATCAATGTATTGCGGTTGATAGTCAATTGTGACATGGTTTGATATGCTTACTTCGGCGCCTTTTTCAATAAGTAAAAACTCAATATCAAGAAGATGACATTGGGAATTAATACCGAAATCAAAGGATCCAAACCTCCCTTAATAGAGAACATACTTGAAAATCTCTCAAGTACAATATAAATACAGCTTAAGCCGATCCCTAAACCTAAACTCAAGCCAATCCCCCCACGGACTTTCTTCGATGACAAGGAAACCCCAATCAAAGTCAAAATAAAAGCCGAAAACGGGTTAATAATTCGTTTGTATTTTTCGAGCAACAGTTCATTCATCATCCCTGTTCCGCGAACTTCTTCTTTACTGATTCGCTCGTTTAGCTCATGCTGATCCATCGTGGTGAATACATCCTCATAGGATTCGAAATCCTGCGGACGCATATCCAAGGTGGTATCTTTCTTCTCCCCACTCAACATTTCCTCTTTCAATCCCTTGATCTCACGAGTGGTATAGGTATGTAAACTCCATTTTCGAGCAACAGAATCCCAGGTTACTCGCTCAGCCATCAGCTTCTCCATCATCTTGTCTCCATCAAATTTCTCAAGACTGAAGTTGTAACCTACTTTAGATTTGGTGTCGAAAGAACCCATGTACACATAGGTATTGGAATCTACCTGCATGTGAATCGACGAGGAAGTTGTACTTACTTTATTCGGTTTCACATAAACGTTTTCAAAATTCACCTTCACCTTATTGGTAAAGGGGATAATGTAAACGTTGGATAATAAGGTCATTCCAAAAATCAATGCCGCACAAATCATATATGGCCTCAATAACCTGTTGAAACTCATCCCTCCACTTAAGATCGGTACAATCTCCGTTTGATCGGCCATCTTCGAGGTAAAGAAAATTACAGCAATAAAATTAAATAATGGGGTCAACATGTTGATAAAGAATGGCAAACTCCCCAACGCATAGTATTCAAAAAACACCTGCGTCATGGTTGCACCATACTTGTTGAAATCATCAATTTTCTCGGATATATCGAAAATCACAATCACGACACAGAAAATCGCAACTGTGAATACAAAAGTACTTAAGTACTTTTTCATGATATATCGATCGATGATCTTAAACATGCTTATCTTAATTATTATAATCGTTGACCTAATACTGGAACCATCTTGTTTTTCCAATCATAGAAGGTACCATCTATAATTTTTTCCCTAGCTTGGTTCACTAACCAAAGATAAAAATGTAAATTATGTAATGAAGCGATTTGTGCACCTAAAATTTCTTGAGATCTAATCAAATGTCTCAAGTATGCTTTGCTATGGATTTGATCCACCAACAAATCAGATTCAGCCTCAATAGGACTGAAATCATCCTTCCACTTTTCATTCTTGATGTTGATAATACCATTTTGGGTGAACAACATCCCGTTTCTCGCATTACGAGTTGGCATTACACAATCGAACATATCGATTCCTAAGGCAATATTCTCCAAAAGATTCACTGGAGTTCCCACTCCCATCAGATATCTAGGCTTGTCATGTGGCAAAATATTCGTCACCACTTCGGTCATTGCATACATCTCCTCAGCAGGCTCTCCGACAGAAAGACCGCCAATGGCATTTCCTTCGCGATTGAAGGATGCAATAGTTTCAGCCGATTTCTCTCTTAAATCCTTGTATACAGAACCTTGAACAATAGGAAATAAGGTTTGATCATAACCATATAATGGATCTGTACTATCAAAACGATCACAACAGCGTTTTAACCAACGGTGTGTCATTTCCATGGATCTTCTCGCATAGCGATAATCACACGGATAGGGAGTACATTCATCAAAGGCCATAATAATATCAGCACCGATAATGCGCTGGGTATCCATTACATTTTCTGGTGTAAACAAATGCTTCGAACCATCAATATGGGATCTGAAGGTGACTCCTTCTTCTTTGATTTTACGAACTTCTGTTAGGGAATAAACTTGGTAACCTCCTGAATCTGTCAGAATAGGACGATCCCAATTAATAAATTTATGTAATCCTCCTGCCTTATTTAAGACATCCAATCCTGGTCTAAGGTATAAATGGTAGGTATTCCCTAAAATAATCTGTGCCTGAATATCATTCACCAATTCATGCTGATGAACAGCTTTCACTGTTCCTGCTGTTCCAACTGGCATAAAAATGGGCGTTTGGATTTTCCCGTGGGCGGTTTCAATCTCCCCAGCCCGTGCTCTTGAAAATTTATCTTGTGCTTGAAGCGTAAAATTCATAGTATTCCTTAATCGACCGCAAAAATACTATAAAATTCCTTGCGATTAACATATCAGCCCTTTAATTCGCATTTCTTAACAATTCACAAACTATTTAACCGATAACCTGTATCTTTGAACCTAATTTTATGAACGCTCAGATCTTTACACAATTGGATATTTCGCTGATTCCCTATGGAATTCTAGGCCTCTTTTTGATCTTTCAGCTGTATTTTATTCTATTTGTTTATGGAAAGTTAGCTCTCCATAAGGTCAAATCTCATCAAGATACCGCTAATGACAGACCTGTATCCATAATTATCTGCGCTCATAATGAGCAGGAAAACCTTAAAACTTACCTTCCTGCTATTTTGGAACAGGATTATTCCAATTTCGAAGTAATTGTTGTCAATGATTGCTCTGGAGATGATACCAAATGGGTATTAAAGGATTTTACCGAGAAATATGCCCATCTGAAGGTTGTTGAAATTAAAGAGCATATTCAATTAAAGCATAGCAAGAAATTCGCTTTAACAATGGGAATCAAAGGAGCACAAAATCCTTACCTCTTGATGACCGATGCGGATTGTCAACCCAATAGCAGTCTGTGGCTTAAGGAAATGGCGGGTTCTTTTCTTGAAAACAAGGAAATTGTATTAGGGTATTCTCCCTATTTCAAATTCCCAGGTTTCTTAAACCGTCTTATCCGTTTTGAAACAAGCCATACAGCCATGAGCTATTTATCTTATGCTTTGAAAAAGGATGCTTATATGGGGGTTGGTAGAAATTTAGCTTATCAGAAAGACTTGTTCTTTAAGGCACGGGGCTTTACCGAACATATGCATATCAAATCTGGTGATGATGACCTTTTTGTCAATGCCAATGCAAATAGACGGAATGTGGAAATCAATATCCATCCAGATGCTTTCGTATATTCAGATCCTAAAAGAACCTGGAAGTCTTATTACAAACAGAAAGCTAGACATTCAGGCGCATCAACCTTATACAAAGGTAGGCATCAAAGTATGTTGGGAATTCAATTGGTCACTGCACTCTTGTTTTACATTGCGATTATTGTTGCAGTGGCAGTCAGCCCAAGCTATTGGTACATCGCATTGGCGGCTTATCTAATCCGATTGATCTGCCAATTCTTGGTCTTTAACCCTATCTACAAAAAACTAGCAGTCAGCGACCTATTAATTTGGTTGCCGATATTAGATCTATATTATTATTTTTATATCTGTTTTAATGGACTCTTTAACCGTTCTAAAAAACAGGTTTCCTGGAAATAAAAACCCTTAATTTATTACATCGTGAATCCTACAGTCGACATTATCTATAATTACTTCCCAAAACTTACTGAAACGCAAAAAGAACAATTTGCCAAATTGGAAGAACTATATCCCTTATGGAATGACCAAATCAATGTTATTTCCAGAAAAGATATTGAAAGCCTTTACCTGAAGCATGTTTTGCACTCCTTGGCAATTGGTAAATTCGTAGGAGAATTTGCTCCAAAAACACGCATCCTGGATGTAGGTACAGGTGGTGGGTTCCCAGGAATTCCTTTAGCGATTCTATTTCCGGAGGTTCAGTTCCATTTGGTAGATTCTATTGGAAAGAAAATTAAGGTCGTGCGAGAAGTAGCAGAGGGATTAGGCTTGAAAAATGTCGAAGCCGACCATATTCGTGCTGAGCAATTGGATTATAAATATGATTTCGTGGTATCAAGAGCTGTTACTCGCCTGGGCGATTTTATTCCTTGGGTAAGAAACAAAATCGAAAAACAAGATAAAAACAGTATTCCTAATGGAATCCTTTATCTAAAGGGCGGTGATTTAAAAGAAGAGATCAAAGAAGCTAGAGTAAAGGCCGAATTACACCCGATCCCCCATTATTTCAAAGAAGATTTCTTTGAAACAAAATACGTTATGTACATACCAATGTAGTAAAGGGGCGTAGTGCATACGCCCTTAAACTTACCTAATTAAATAGACTCTTTGCCATGCTCAGATAACACCCAACCTTAGGTTGGATAAATGGATTCATAATTAAACATGAAAACCATAGATAGTTTGGTATAAGGGATAATTCTGATCTACACCGAAGAATCTATTTTTATAACCTACTGGTTTAATGATATTCCAAATCGGAGATGAAAAATTTTTTAGAGGAAGATTTTGAAGAATTCTAAAATGAGTAAGGTCTATTGAAAATCACATTTTACCAAAATAAAAAGGTTTTGTAAAAAAAATTGAAGCCTGGAATTTATCCGCAACATATTATTTTTAAAAAGAAAAGGAAAGCATTTCCGGAAAATTGAAAAGATAGAAATGAAACAAACTGGCAATCTAAGTATTGTCCGAAAAGAAATAAAGACCTATTCAAAATAAACTTTTTAATAAATAAATTAAAATTCCTTTTATTTTTCGGTTAATGAGATTTTTTGTTAAAAAAGTGTTAAAACCCTTGAAAAAGAAATAAAAATATATAGTTTATAGTCTAAAATCTCATTTTACTTGCTAACTTGCAATCATTAGCAAAGCCACGATAAGAGAACTGTATTAAACACTTTGGAAAAACTAATAGGTTCAAATAGAAATTTATATGTCATCATTACGTATTCCAGAACATTTGCGTCAAGGGTTTGAGAATCTTGTCACTATGGATTCTTTACTTTTTGATAAGATAATTGATTATATCAAGTCTTTTAAAGAATTTAATAATTTAGAATCTGCTCGGGATTCAACTAAACGTTTTATTCTCGAAATCGGAATAGATGAATCTGTTAATGATGTCATTTATTCACTATCTTCATTAAAAGCAAGGTATCCCACTAAAAATATGGCAGAAGATTTGTTGGAATCTTTCAAATCATTTGCCGGATCAGACCCTGTAGATGAAAAGTTATTTAAAACTAGAATAAACACATTATCATTTAATTCGAGTACACTAAACACCTATTTGAAAAAAAATGTTTTAGGGTCTAGTTTTGAAAAGACATTAGTTTATAGTGAGGTAATTACTGATATTAGATTTATTTTTAATTCTGATATTTTAGATAAATCGAGATCTGCTATTATTACACACAACTTAAAATTAGAAATTATAGATTCCATGGAAAATAAAGATATTTATATATCTATGGATATTGATAGTTTAAAGGAATTAAACGCTACAATAGAAAGAGCGATACAAAAGGAAGAAATTATTAAAAGTGATTATTCACCAATGATAAACTTTTCATAGATAATGAATAAAAAAGATTTAATTAGAAATTTTACTGATGAAGGTTCTCGTATAACCTTCGAACGATTAAACGCTAGATACGTAAAACATTCACTTGTTGATGAAATAAGATATTCTAACGAAAATCCTTCTATTGGTTTTAATTATTCTAAAAAGAATTTAAAGGGTATAGATATTGAAATTTTAGGTGAAAAATTTACACTTCCTGAAAGCTTGGCTCATATTTTAGAAGAATTAGAGTATTCGAAAGGGATATCCTATAGTTTCACTAATAATTGGGATGATGAAGGAGCAAAATCAGTACCAACTAGGGTATACTCAACAGCTGTAAGATTTTTAGTAGTTTATTCAAAAACATTGGATAAACAAGGAATAATAATTGATGCCCCAGAGATAAATCCAACTCCAAATGGAGCTATTGATTTATCTTGGAGAACAGAGGATGCCCGTCTTCTGATAAAATTCAAGGAGGTTGAAGAAAATAAAATTGGAGCAAAATTTTATGGCGACCATTATGTAGATGGAACAGATAAATCTGGTTCAGTCGAGATAGATTCATTTGATAGTTCTTTACTAGAATGGATGAAAATATTGAAAAAGTAGAAGCTTCCAAATTATCGGACAAAGTTGGTTTAGATGATACTTCATATCTATTTAGATTAGCTCCTTCCAAATTGGTAGATAGACAAGATTCTTTATCTGGGAAAAGACGAATACCTAATGAATCTGTCTTTGAATTACGAGAAGGAGAAGAGGGTCTTTCCATGAATTGGGATAAGTACATTTGTGAAAAAAAATCCTTAATTCTAAGAGGACTAACCTATAAAAAAAACTCAACTGATTTTATTGATCCATCCTCATGTTTAGTTTTCAAATTACCAACAAGTATGATAAAGGATTATGCAAACATCAAATATTCCCCAATATTTATAGGTAACCCATCCCCAATAGGTTTTCCTAATAACAAATCACATTGTGATGTTATCCCTTCAAATGAAGGGATGGCACTTAAGTTAATGATGGATCTTGTTGATTACTGCAAAAACGAACATGAAAAGGCCTTCTGTGACACAAACTATAAATCTTTAAGACCAATACTGGAAGAATACCGGGCTCAAGGAAACAACACCCCATTTCATACGGATTGGGAATTTGCAGAAGAATAAAACACTTTTATTATCCCTTCTATCTCCAGTGAATATTTTTACGCATTATTCAGCAATAACTTTGTGAAATAATGGCGTTAAGGGTAATGAACATCTGTAACTTTTGCATTAATTGTACCAATATTAAACCTAAATAGCCCTATTATTTACGATTAATCGCAAATAATAATCACCTCCTGAATTTGCGTTCTATTTTTTTGGTTTTTATTCTAAATATTGTCAAAATAGATTTCTACTTTAACACTCTTTGAATTTCAGATCCTATCAGATTAATTTCCTCGTCCATTCCAAACAAGGGCAAACCGGTTTCAGGGTTCAATTTTAACCATGATGTTTCGGTGTCTTTAATGATCTGAACATATTCTTTCCCATCTTTAAAAACAGTGTAGGTATCCTTTTCATCAGGAAAAACTGAATAAGTTATATCGCCAACTTCTATATCAAAAGGTTCTTGCAATTCCATGGTATTTCTTTTTTTACAAAGGTAATCAATTAAACTTTATTGATTTTGCATAAGGAATTCGATTGATTATCTTTAGTCCTAAGCTAACCAGAATGAATGCAATAGAAAAAATTGCCTTAACCAAGATTAAAGGTATAGGTCCTAAAACAAGTCGATTGTTATTGGCTTATTGTGGGAGCTTGGAAGAAATATTCAGATGTCCAAAGAAGGAATTAGCCTTGATTCCTGGTATTCATAAAAATTCTATTAATCAATTAATCTCTAAGTCCTATTTAAAAGAAGCAGAAGCAGAATATCAATTTATTATCGAGAATCAGATTGAAGTATTATGGTTCGAAGATGTAGATTATCCCTCTCGATTAAAGCACTGTGAAGATGCTCCCCTAATTATTTATAAAAAGGGTTCATGTCAATTAAATAAGCAAAAAACCGTAAGTATTGTCGGAACTCGAAATGCGACCTCCTATGGTCGTAGACTAACCGAAGAATTGATTCATGATTTAAAGGAGTTGGACATCCTGGTGGTTAGTGGTCTTGCTTATGGCATTGATATTATTGCCCATAAAACTGCCCTTGATGAAGGATTGGAAACCGCAGCTGTGTTAGCCCATGGTTTGGATCGAGTATATCCATTCGATCATCGGGAGATTGCTGAAAAAATCAGCTCTCAGGGATGTTTGATTAGTGAATATCCTTCCGGAACTATTGCTGAAAAACCACATTTCCCAATGCGCAATCGCATTGTTGCTGGTCTTGCGGATGTAACGATCGTGGTGGAAGCGGCAACAAAAGGTGGTGCTTTAATTACGGCTGATATCGCCAATAGCTATAACCGAGATGTATGCGCATTTCCAGGCTCGGTGGACCTGTTTTATTCCGCTGGATGCAATGAGTTGATCCGAAATCATAAAGCCCACTTGATACGCAATGCCAAGGACCTCAAGCAGCTGATGCAATGGGATGATCAATCGAATGGGAATAATCACAACCCACAAATTCCATTAATTTTTGAATTGTCCATGGAAGAACAAAGAGTTTTTGATTATCTTAAAGACTGCAAAGAGTCTGCAATTGATGAAATTGCAGCTTATTGTGATTTGCCACAAAGTAAACTAGCTATGATTTTACTGGAAATGGAAATGAATGGAATCATTCAGGCATTACCGGGAAAAATATATAAACTACCTTAAACCTAAACACTTATATGCAAGAACAAACTAGTAAAAAAGGAATTTGGAAGGTCATTGGGGCTTCTTCCCTAGGCACCCTGATCGAATGGTATGACTTCTTTATTTTCGGAAGTTTATCCATTGTCATTTCCACCAAATTTTTCCCTTCTGACAATCCAACGGCAGCTTTTCTGTCTACACTAGCCACCTTTGCTGCTGGATTTGTAGTACGACCATTTGGAGCTCTTTTCTTTGGAAGATTAGGCGATTTAATCGGTCGTAAATACACCTTTATGGTAACCCTGATGCTGATGGGTGGTGCAACCTTTCTTATTGGTTGTATTCCGAGTTATGAAAGCATAGGTTTCCTGGCGCCATTGATTGTCCTCATATTAAGATTACTACAAGGATTAGCCCTTGGTGGTGAGTATGGTGGTGCGGCGACTTATGTTGCTGAGCATGCACCAAATGGTGAAAGGGGGTATTGGACTTCCTGGATCCAAACCACAGCTACCTTTGGTTTATTTATTTCTCTGGTGGTTATCTTGTTGACCAAGTTCATTCTTACTGAGGCACAATTTGATCATTGGGGCTGGCGGGTTCCATTTTTACTTTCCATATTAATGGTCTACGTATCCTACTTGATTCGTAAAAATATGGATGAATCTCCCGAATTCAAGAAAGCTAAAGCAGAAGGAAAAACATCTACAAACCCTTTAAAAGAAAGTTTTGGCAATAAATACAACCTGAAATTTGTTTTGTTGGCTTTATTTGGTGCCGCGATGGGGCAAGGTGTGGTTTGGTATACCGGTCAGTTTTACTCCATGAGTTTTATGAAGACAGTGATGTTTCTGGATTCTGACCAGGCTGATATGATTCTAGGCATAGCCCTTCTTTTTGGAACTCCATTTTTCGTGGTATTTGGGCGGCTCTCCGATAAGGTAGGTCGAAAGTGGGTAATGTTAACAGGGATGCTCCTTGCTGTCCTCACCTATCGTCCGATCTATCAAGCCATGTATCAGATTACGGATACGAGTTTGAAACAAGAATTGGCTGAAAAACGAACAGAAACCATTACTGAGCTGAGTCCTGAAAATGAAAATGAAGTAAAAACAATTACCAGATATTATTCAGATGGATCCTATAGTAAGGAAGAACACATCAAACACAGTGAACCTGCTGGAGCTAATCAAATTGAAAATGTAAAGACCACAGTGAAAAACAGCATGTACTTATCTGGAGGGAACTATGTAAAATTGATTTCCTTAATTTTCATTCAGATAATTTATATCACTTTAGTTTATGGCCCGATTGCAGCCTTTTTAGTGGAAATATTCCCTGTCAAGATCAGATACACTTCCATGTCACTACCATACCATATTGGAAATGGAATATTCGGGGGGCTATTGCCTGCGGTGTCAACCTACCTGGCTACCAATGCGAAGGGAGCTGCTGATCCGACCTTTTATTTGGAGGGTTTATGGTATCCAATCATTATTTCAGCGGTCTGTTTTGTGATTGGAGCATTTTATATTAACAAGAACATGGTAGCAAAAGATTTGAATTAAAATGGAAAGCATAAAGAAAATATTAGGAATAGTTTGGATTGCCTTAGCGCTACTTGCGGCATATTTCTGCATAGCCAAATTTGGTTTGCCAAAAATTATTTCCGGAAAACAAGAAGATGTCGTTTTTGGAATTATCATCTTATTTATCCTGACGCCGATCATCTCGATTGGGCTTGGGGTATTTGGATATTTCGCTCTTCGGGGGGAATATCAAAGGGACAAAATGTAATTTTCGGGTTGAACCTCAGCCGAATACAGCGAGAATGCAATTTTCTTTTCGGAAAGATTAATTTTTTGTTAATTTTGCCGTGGGTAAGTCCTCTACGACCAGCTCCCATTGACTCCCCCAGGTTGGGAACAAAGCAAGGGTATTTGGTTGAGCGGTGCGATAGAGGTAGCTTACCCATTTTTTATTGACCTATTCTCACCTTAATTTCCATCATTTCGTTTTCTAAATACACATATTAGATATTTTTCGTTTATTTGTAAACCGAATTAACATGAGTCTATGAGTTGGTTTAAAAGAAATAAAGCAGGTATACATACTGCAACAGAAAACAAAAAAGAGGCACCAGATGGGATGTGGAATAAATGTCCAAATTGTAAAAAACCTCTTTTGAATGTGGAACAAGTTGAAAACAAGTATGTTTGTCATTATTGTGACTACCATATCCGTATTGGTTCAACTGCTTATTTCTCCATATTATTTGATAACAACGAATTCACTGAATTATTCCCGAACCTAAAAGCTGGTGATCCATTAAACTTTGTGGATACCAAACCTTACAAGGACAGATTGTTAGACAGCCAAGCAAAAACAGGCCTTAATGATGCATTAAGATCTGCGGTTGGTAAAGTAAATGGCCAAGATTTGGTTGTTGCTTGTATGGATTTCTCCTTTATCGGAGGTTCTATGGGTTCTGTGGTCGGTGAGAAGATTTCAAGATCGATTGATTATTGTATCGAACATAAATTACCGTTTATGTTAATCTCCAAATCCGGTGGTGCCCGTATGATGGAAGCAGCATTCTCATTGATGCAAATGGCGAAAACATCCGCAAAATTAGCCTTATTGGCACAAGCAAAATTACCTTATATCTGTTTATTGACTGACCCAACTACAGGTGGTGTAACCGCATCCTATGCTATGCTTGGTGATATCAATATTGCAGAACCAGGTGCATTAATCGGTTTTGCTGGTCCACGTGTAATCAAAGAAACAATCAAGAAAGACCTTCCGAAAGGATTCCAAACTTCTGAATTCGTATTGGAACATGGTTTCCTAGACTTTATCGTTGACAGAAGACAATTGAAAGAAAAAGTCTCTACTTTCCTAAAAATGGTAAAGTAGTAGATCCTAAAGATAAAATTCAAAGAGCGAGGTAGATTTACCTCGCTCTTTTTTTATACTCCAATTTTGCTTAAACCGACAAATTTTTCAGGATTTAAATAGGATAATAATACGGTTCATACTGGGTTCTAATTTTGAGTTTTCCCGGACCTTCTTCGGACCTCCTTCGGACAAAAGCCGGATCTTGCTCGAATTTTTTCGGCCAAGGTCCGGATTAACCCCGAAGGATATCCGAGGGATTGCAGAATTTAAACCAATCTCCTATTGAATTTTTCTGCTATTAGGATATTAGAGAAGAATGAGATTTTTTTATTAAATTTAGATAACAATAAACCTAACTAAACTCACATGAATCTCAAGAAAACCTTAATTGTTTCCCTATTGGCGGTTTTTGCCTTAAATCAAGAAGTTCTTGCTCAATTACGAATTCCCAATTTCTTTTCAGACCATATGGTATTACAACGTGAAACTGAAATAAATTTTTGGGGGTTGGCAACGGCCAGCAGTAATGTAAAAATTATTGGTTCCTGGTTTCAGGATACCGTTATTGCAAAGACCAACGGTGATGGTCAATGGCGAACCAAACTCCCAGAAGGAAAAGCTGGTGGTCCTTACGAATTAAAAGTTATTGCCAATCAAGAGACCATAACCTTATCTGATATTTTATTAGGCGATGTTTTTCTATGTTCAGGGCAATCCAATATGGAATGGGGAGCCGCTCAGAATTTAAAGGAAATCATTGATGAGATGCCGAATGCGAAAAACCCTAATATACGTTTATTACATATTAGCAGAAATGGTTCTTACACTCCTCAGGATCAAATTTCCAATAAATGGGCAACCTTGAGTGCAGAGTCCTTACAGCCCTTTTCAGCCATTGGTTATTTTATCGGTAAAGATATCAATAGAGAAGAAAATATCCCCGTAGGGATTATCAATTCAAGCTGGGGAGGCACTGCGGCAGAAGTATGGACCCCAAGCTATTTAATAGAGAACGATCCGTTTTTATTACAGCGAGCAAAAATTCAAGGTGCCAATGATTGGCGTCCGCACAATAGTGGCGTATTATGGAATGCGATGGTGCATCCATTTGCAGGATATAATCTGACAGCTGCATTTTGGTATCAGGGCGAAAGTAATGTGGGTACCTGGGATGGTTACGATAAATTGATGAAGACGATGATTACCTCTTGGCGATCAGCTTGGAATCAGGATTTTCCTTTTTACTTTGTTCAGATTGCCCCATTTCAGTATAACAACAAAGAACCTTTGGCTGCATACCTGAGAGAGCAACAAGCGAAAACAGCGATGGAGCTCCCAAAAACTGGAATGGTTGTGATTACGGACCTTGTAGATAATATTCAGGATATCCATCCTATTCAAAAGAAGGCAGTGGCAAAACGTCTAGCTGATCTGGCATTTGCTGAAATTTATAACAAGCCACTCAAGGATTATAAATCGCCGATTTATAAATCTCAAGAAATTAAAGGCAATGCGATTGAGGTCAGTTTTAATAACCTGGAGGGTAAGTTAACATCGAAGGGTGAAATTACTGATTTATTTATTGCCGGAGCTGATAAGGAATTCAAGCCAGCGAAGGGAAAAATTAAAGGCGATAAATTAATTGTAGAATCGGCGGAGGTTAAAAACCCAGTTGCGGTAAGATTTGGGTTTACGGAAATCGCGATGCCGAACTTATTCAATTCAACGGGATTACCGGTTTCGCCATTCAGAACGGACAATTGGTAGACTTAATAAACTAAGCTTTATCCCTTGTTACATATTTCAGGAAGCTATATAGCTTCCTTTTTTGTAGGTATTGAAGGTTATGTTCATTTTCATAAGCTTCGCGCTCAAAGGAGATATTAAGATAAGCACGGGTAAAATTTCGAAATTGAATAAATCTAATGAAGAACTCCAGTAGATAGAGCAAATAAAAAGGCAGGATAAGCAGTTCAATTGCTTGTAATACATGGATTCGTTCGTGATTCAGGAGAACTTGATTTTTCAGGTCTGAGCGATATTTGAGGAAAATAAAAGGGAATATAGTAATGGCTTGTGCCTTTCCAATGGAAAAGAACTTTGTCCAGAATTTACTTACGATCACTTTACCTTTCATCTAAAGTATAAAATTACGAAATAGCCTTTAACTTTATATCAATCATGGTTTTTTTGATTATCAAACTTAGATTGTATATTTGTTATTACACAAAAACGAAAAGTTCATGCCGTACAAAGAACGAGAAATTAACAAGCTGTATTATACCATGGGGGAAGTCACTGAAATGTTCGGTGTAAATGCATCTCAAATTCGTTTCTATGAGCGTGAATTTGACATTCTTCAGCCTAAGAAAAATAAAAAGGGGAATCGCCTATTCACGCAGAATGATATTGCCAATCTAAAGATCATCTTCAATTTGGTGAAGGACAAGGGCTATACTTTACAGGGAGCACGTGAATTCTTAAGAAGCAACAAGAACGAAGCTAGAGAAAACCAAAGGATTATTGAATCCTTGGAAGGACTTAAGAGCTTTTTATTGGAGGTTAGGGATAGCTTATAGAGCCCTGCTTCCTAATTCTATCACTTCTAAATTTTCGATTTTATCGCCATTAATTTCAAATCGCATGAGGGTTCTAACCTGATGCCAACCTTGTTTTCCTGCAGCTCCGGGATTCAGGTGAAGTAATTGAAGTTTAGGATCAAACTGCACTTTCAAGATATGGGAATGTCCGCTAATAAATAATTTAGGTGGATTCTTAGTAATTTCTGCTTTGACCAAGGGGCTATATTTTCCAGGGTAACCCCCAATATGAGTCAGCCAAACATCCACTTTCTCGCAATTAAACCTAAGGTTTTCGGGGAATTTAAGTCGGATATCCTTATCGTCAATATTTCCATATACCCCCCGTAAAGGTTTGAATGCTTCTAATTTTTCAATGACTTCCATGGAGCCAAAGTCTCCAATATGCCAGACTTCATCACAATTTTCAAAATGTTTAAAAACGGCCTCATCCAGATAACCGTGTGTATCTGATATCAATCCAATCCTCATATTAAAAAGCTAAGAAATAAGGTTTTAAAATCTGTTTATATGCATCTGAATATTGTGAGCGTTCTTGATAAATGACAAAGGAATTCTTCGTCAAAGTTTTCTGTTGTCTTTCAAAACTCAAGATACATCGAAAGGGTTCAGAATCAACGAATGATTGGATATCGATTTGTTTGCAAAGGTTCAAACCATTAAGTTTTCCCTGCTCGACCATAAATCCCAACAACTCTACAGGAACTATGATCTGTAACTTTCCATCCTCTGACAATCTATTTCCTGCAAATTCGAACATTCCTTTAAAGAATTCTACATCGGCATGTTTGGCAACCTTTTTCCGGGGATCGGGGTTATGTAGTGAATTGATGTAAAAAGGAGGGTTAGTAACGATCAGGTTAAATTTCAGGTCCGTTTTCCAATGGAAAATATCCGAGTTAACGATGTTTAAATGATTTTTAAACGGGGAATTTTCAAAATTTTCCTTCGCTCGAGCCGCTGTTTGTTGGTCAATTTCAACGGCCCATATTTCAGCGGCAGTAAACTTTTGTGCCAACATCAAAGCAATTACACCGGTTCCAGTGCCTATATCAAGGATTTGTTCCGCGCGATCCGACTCTGTCAAGGCGGCCAGCAATACCCCATCGGTATTGATACGCATGGCACAGTGCTCTTGATTTACTGAAAACTCTTTGAATTGGAAGATATTTCCCATGCAACAAAGGTAAGTCTAAATGTGCTTTTTTGCTTTAAAAAATGGCTTTTGATTAAATTTTATCTTGAGCAATTAATCTAAATGAATTTTACCAAGTCTATTTCTCTAAAGACGGACAGAATATGAAAACAAAAATACTTAGAATCGTTGCTTTGATTATGGTCGTTGGACTATTTTCAGCTTGTTCAAAAGAATATATTGACGGGCCATTATTTTATCCAGAAGATTTTGCGGTTGATTTGATAGACGTGTATGATGTTGGTCCTGATGCAGTACGTGTAGAGTTTGCAGTTAGCAATCTCTCTGATTTAGACTATTACCAAGGGCAAGATGGAAACTATTATCTGGAATTCTCCTTAGTTAGTCATAATGGGGCGACATTCTTCAATGAGGTACCCATTCGAACACTATATTCTGGAGAAACATTCCGGGGTAGTATGATCATTCGGATAGACCCTCGATTGAGTTATAATTTTAATAACATCAGCTATGATATTTATGATTCTTATTGATACTAATCAATAAGAATCATCTTAGTTTTTCAACAAGCGTTGAATTTCATCTAATTTCATTAATGCTTCAACTGGCGTTAAGGTATTCACATCCAAGTTATTCAGCATATCCCTGATTTTTTCGAGCACCGGATCATCAATGGCAAACATTTGCAATTGGTAAGCTTGTTTCTGAATCTTACGCATGCTATCCTTAATTTTTTCACCACCAGTACGTTCTTGTTCTAGGCGTTTTAGGATTTCCCCAGCTCTACCAATAAGTTTTGGCGGCATACCGGCTAACTTGGCAACATGGATACCGAAACTATGTTCAGAGCCTCCAGGGACCAATTTTCTTAAGAAAATCACTTTGTTATTCACTTCCTTCACACTCACATTAAAGTTCTTGATGCGAGGCATGGAATTACACAACTCATTTAGTTCATGGTAATGGGTAGCAAATAATGTTTTAGCTCGGCAAGAAGGATGATTATGAAGGTATTCAGCAATAGCCCATGCGATGGAAATTCCATCGTATGTACTGGTACCACGACCGATTTCATCC
Organism: Sphingobacterium cellulitidis; assembly: GCA_002245855.1. GTDB lineage: Bacteria > Bacteroidota > Bacteroidia > Sphingobacteriales > Sphingobacteriaceae > Sphingobacterium > Sphingobacterium cellulitidis. The sequence continues at coordinate 697,529 of NOUX01000001.1, forward strand.
AATAGGATTAAGCTACGGTCCGACAAGTTGTTCATAATACTTGCCGTTTCGTTCATTTCCACCATAAAGGTAGATTCCCCCGAACTTAAATTATCAGAGGCTCCCACACGAGTAAAGATTTTATCAACTATTCCAATCGAAGCTTCCTTTGCTGGGACAAAAGATCCGATTTGCGCCATTAATACAATTAAACCAGTTTGTCTTAATAAGGCGGATTTACCGGCCATATTTGGACCCGTGATGATAATAATCTGTTGTCCTTCCGGATCAAGGAAGGTATCATTGGTAATATAATCCTGTCCGATAGGCAGGTTTTTCTCAATAACCGGATGTCGACCACCTTTAATATCCAGGTTTCTACTGGAATTGACATCGGGCTTAACATAGAAATTCTTTTCTGCGATAATTGCAAAATTCAATAGAACATCCAGTTTTGCCAATAATTGAGCGTTTAATTGAATAGGTTTGATGTATTCCGAAATGGCTAGCAGCAATTCCGCATAGATCCGATTTTCGATAGCCTGGATTTTTTCCTCAGCACCTAAAATCTGCTCTTCATATTCCTTTAGTTCCTCCGTGATATATCGTTCTGCGTTCACCAAGGTTTGCTTTCTGATCCAGCCAGAAGGGACTTTATCCTTATGGGTATTGGTCACTTCCAAATAATAGCCAAATACATTATTGAAGGCTATTTTCAAGGAAGGGATTCCAGTTGCCTCAGCCTCTCTTCTTTGGATTTCGAGTAGATAATCTTTACCACCAAAGGCTACCTTTCTGAGTTTATCCAGATCAGGATCGATTTGATCAGCAATGACATTCCCTTTATTCAATGCTACCGGCGGCTCCGCCTGAAGCGTATTTTCAATTTTATCGCGAATAATTAAACAAGGATTTAACTGTTCAGCAATCACTTTCAGGGATTCAGATTCTTGTTCCTGGCAGAGTTCCTTCAGTTTTTCAACAGCATACAATGCTCTTTTAAGTTGAATGATTTCCCTTGGATTGGCTTTTTGAAGGCCTATTTTGGAAATTAACCTTTCCAAGTCGCCCACTTGTTTGATTTCTTGAACCAATTGATCTCTTAGCGAACGATTTTTATAGAAATCTTCCACAACCTTTAACCTTTCGTTGATGGCTTTTTCATCCTTTAGGGGCATGACAATCCATCTTTTCAACAATCTTGCTCCCATTGGGGAAGAAGTTTCGTCGAGCACATCGGATAAGGTAATGGCATTTTCATTCGTTGAACTAATTAGTTCGAGGTTTCGAATGGTAAATCGGTCCAACCACATATAACGGTCTTCTTCAATCCTGGAGATATTGGAAATATGTTGAAGGTTTCGATGTTCAGTTTCATTTAGGTAGTGAAGTGCAACTCCGGCCGCAATAATTCCCGTTGGCATCCTATCGATTCCAAAGCCTTTCATGGAATTGACTTCAAAATGTTTCAACAAGTTTTCTGAGGCATAATCACCGGTATAAGGCCATTCATCCAGGGTATAAGTATAGTAACCTGATCCAAAATGTTCTAAAAACTCCTTATACTGTTTTTTAGGAAGTATTATTTCGGTTGGTTTAAAACCTTGCAATAATTTATCGATATAACCAATTGAGCCTTGGGCAACCAAAAACTCACCGGTTGAAATATCTAGAAAAGAAATCCCGATAACCTGTTTATCCATAAAAATGGAAGCGAGGTAGTTATTGGATTTTTGCTGAACAATATTTTCATTGTAAGAAACACCAGGAGTAACCAATTCAGTCACACCTCTTTTTACGATTGTTTTGGTTTGTTTAGGATCTTCCAATTGGTCGCAGATGGCGACACGTTGGCCTGCGCGCACTAATTTTGGCAAATAAGTTTCCAGGGAATGATGTGGAAAACCGGCTAATGCGGTTTCAGATTCAGACCCATTTCCTCTTTTTGTAAGTACAATTCCTAAAATCTTGGCTGCTTTCACAGCATCCTCACCGAACGTCTCATAAAAATCCCCAACTCGAAACAACAATAAGGCGCCAGGGTATTTGGCCTTAATGGTATTATATTGCTGCATTAGAGGGGTTTGTTTCTTTGCTTTTGCCAAGGTTACGCTATTTTTGTATAAGTTGTAAAAATAGCAGAAATGTAGGGATTTGCAAAAAAAGGAGCTGTCAAAAAGCATTGCGGAAATGACATAAAAATTAAAAAATACATCTTATGTTTGCATAAAATTTCAAAGTAATGGCAATCAAGCGTTCTACAACAAAGAACAGGAAAAAGCAAACCAAAACATCCTTCATGACAAAGCTTAAAACCATGGTCCTTCCCTGGGTTTTACGTGGGATCATTGCTTTTTTTGTATTATCTATACTTTGGGTCATTGCCCTTCGATTTACTAACCCACCAATTACCTATTTAATGTTACAACGTGGATTTGAAAGGAAAGCAGACGGAAAAGGTTGGAAATTAGAAAGGGAATGGTTGGATTATGATGACATTTCAGACAACCTAAAACGTGCGGCCTTAGCCGGAGAAGACGCTCATTTCATGACTCATAATGGTTTTGATACGGAAGCCATCAAAGAGGCATTTGAAAAGAACAAAGAGGGCAAGCGCTTGCGGGGAGGAAGTACGATAAGTCAGCAAACAGCGAAGAATGTATTCTTATGGCCGGGACGATCATGGTTCCGCAAAGGTTTGGAAACCTATTTCACTGTACTTATTGAAGTTTTTTGGAGTAAAAAGCGGATTCTGGAAGTGTATTTAAATGTGATCGAAACAGGTCAAGGAGTATATGGAGCAGAAGCTGCTGCTAAGTATTATTTCCATAAGTCGGCGAAAAGCCTCACTAAAAAGGAAGCTGCCTTGATCATTGCTATTTTACCAAGTCCACAAAAGTGGGATGCTAGAAGACCTTCGAATTATATCAATCGAAGAGCTAATAGCATCGTCAGGTATCTGAATTATTATTCTATTCCAGAATAATGGCTTATTTATAGATTTCTACGGAAATTTTTCCATCGGCAGTCACAGTACCTCTGTACATTCCTTCCGTATTGAAAGGCATGGCAACTTCACCATTTTTATCGATGGCAATCATACCACCATCACCACCTAATTTACCGATTTCATCGATAACCTCTTGGGAAGCTTTTGCGAGGTTCATTTTTGCATATTGCATTTTTGCAGACACATTAAAGGCAGCCACAGAGCGAATAAAGAATTCCCCCCATCCCGTACAAGAGATGGCTACAGTTGCATTATTGGCATAAGTTCCGGCACCAATAATTGGAGCATCACCTACCCTTCCAAATTTCTTATTGGTCATTCCACCAGTTGAGGTACCTGCAGCCAGGTTTCCTTGTTTATCCAATGCTACGCAACCTACTGTACCGAATTTCTCATCTTTATATGGGGGTATGAATGCCTTTTGATCATCATGATCGAGTTCAGCTCTTTCTTGATCTCTTTCTAAGGCACGTTGAAGTCCATCCCAGCGTTGTTTGGTCCAGAAATAAGCAGGATCGACGATTTCAATTCCGTTATTTTTGGCAAATTCTTCGGCACCTTTCCCCACCATCATCACATGTTCAGATTTATCCATCACGGCTCTGGCAGCAGATATTGGGTTTTTAATGTTTGTAACTCCAGCGACTGCACCAGCCTTTAAATTGGAGCCATCCATAATGGCTGCATCGAGTTCATTCTTACCTTGATTGGTAAAAACAGCACCTTTTCCGGCATTAAATAAAGGTGAATCCTCCATGACATGAATTGCTGCTTCAATAGCATCCAAGCTTGAATTTCCTTGTTTGATCTGATCGTAACCAGCCTGTAAAGACTCTGTAAGTTTAGCTATGTAGGCTTTCTCCAAAGAGTCAGTCATGTTCTTTTTAAGAATGGTTCCGGCACCGCCGTGTATCGCCAAAACATACTTGGGTTTGGACTTGGATTGGGCAAAAGAAGCTGTAGAATTCGTCATAATACTCATTAAAATTAATAAGCAGGTCACACTATATTTCATAATCAGATTTAGTTTAAAACAAAGATTGGAATTAAATCCTACAAAAACAAAAGGGGTGGAAACGCCTTGATCCACCCCTAATTAATCCAAACTGTTAGTAAGTTTTATTGTTTTGTCACTGTAAGTTTTGCTTTATTATTACCTGCAGATAAGTCAACTACGAAGACGTAAGTTGCTCCGGCTTCTAAGGTTTTATCTTTTTGTAGACCTAAGTTTCCTGGGTCACGACCATTCTTACCATCTCCAATTAAAATCAAATCACTTTCCGTTGTCAGGTCTGTGTTTTTGAATTCCCCATTCCAACCTTTTTCATGGAAGAATTTAAAGTTGATATCATTGGTATTGATAGATTGACCACCCACTACGGTAACTTGATATTTCTTACCACCAATTGGGGTCATACAGATTGCATTACCTGGATTCCAATCTACTTGATTTCCTGCAACTGTAGGTTTACCGATACCTTGTCCGATAATCCAGATTGCACCCGTACCATCAGCATTTAATCGAGCTAGATCATTACCATTCATGGCTTCCACTTTCACATATTTATTTTTCAAATCTGCGATAAAGCGGTATTTGCCAGACATTGCATTGAAATAGTATTTATTACCATCCTGACGGATATAATCTTTATCTACCCACCATCCTGCTGGTAAACCTTCAAAGATTAATTCTTCATCTTTATTTACAGTAAGATCTACCGAGAAGTTATTATCATCGATCATCTGCATGTCAGTATCATTCAGCGCATAGCGTAAGAAAGGTGCTGCAACATAGGTCAGGGTATTGAATGAAATCTTATATACTCCATCAAATCCATTTGAAAATGGAATAGGGGTATTTATTCCTTGAAGAACAGCTTTATTTTCCCATCCGAATTGCACTGGATTTCCAAATTCACCGACTTTAGGAGCCTCAATATAAGCTGGCGCTTTCATTTTAAAGTCATCAGTAACTTCATATTGATTAGGGCCAACTTTTGCCATTCGGTAAGTTTTTCCTTCGGCTATCAAGTTTAGGTAAGGGAAATCAGGTCTTGAAAGACTGATTACTTTCTCCTGGGTTGTACTTACCATTTGAACGTTTTGAAGCGTAAATCTCAATAAACCAGTTCCATTAGGGATATTTTTCAAAAATGGAACAAATAGTTTACCTGAATAAGCTCCAGCATCCTTTGTACGGATGGTTTTTTCTGAAACAACCTCATCATTAAACAGTAACTGTACTTTTAAAGTTGATAAGGCAACACTTTTATCTGATACATTTACCGAGAATTGTAAGCTATCAGCAAATAATGATGCTGTAGGACTTGTTACAATTTCAATGGCAGGTTCCCCACCGCCATAAGGTACGATTAACTCATCTTCTTTACAGGAGAACATTAAGCTCAAAAGAAGTGAGAAGGCTAAATAATTGATTAATTTTTTCATTTTTTCCAAGAATAAGAAACAACAGAACCAGCTGGAATATCATAAGTGAAATGATTCTTTCCATCCTCAATTACTATTCTAGAATTACTTCCGTTTGCATTGGCAATAACAAAAGCATAAGTACCATCTGTATTTTTGAAGGCTGAATAGGACAATCCAGCATCCGTATATCCTTCAGATCCGATACGCACTGCACCTGGTTTTACCACTGCAGACATATGGCCGATAATATAATAGTGTGAATTCTTACGAATGGTTTTATAATCTGCTTTGCTGATATCTACAGCACCATAACAAGTTTGACAACCGCCTTCGCGATTTGGTCCACGTTCAGAGTCCAACATCAAGTTCCAAACGATCACCCCTTTACTCCAGTTATTGACCGTACCTAAGGCAACCTCACGCATATCTTCCAACAATCTTTTTCCTAAGGCATGACCGTCATTCCAAGTACCGATGGAAGTTTCTGTAAAGATGATATCCTTATTAGGAGCTTTGGCATGGATATCTAACAGTTCTGCTTTATCACCACCGTAGTTATGGTAAGCCGAACCTGCAAAATAAGCTGCAGCAGCAGGATCTTCAAAAATCTTGATTGGATAATCTTGTTGTTCCGGCATATTATCATAGTTATAGTTATGATCAAATGCATAGATCTTTGTAGTCAATCCTGCAGCTTTCATTTTCGGTCCAAGGGCATTTTTCACGAAAGCCTGTTGTTCATTCCAGAACATAACCAATGAAGCTGAGTTTTTATCATTTAATGGTTCATTTTGAGTGGTGATGGAATAAATATTAATTCCATGACCTTTCATTGCTTGAATCCATTTTACGAAATAGGTAGCATAATCCTGATAGTATTTAGGATTCAAATGGCCACCAGTCCAAGAGTCATAAGGTTTTAGTTCCGTTAGGTTATTCACCTTCATCCATTTTGGAGGAGTCCATGGAGAACCCATGATCTTGATATCGGGATTAATAGCTAGGATTTCTTTTAGAACAGGGATAACATATTCCAGCTCTTCGGATTGCAATGCGAAATTTTCGATACCTGGTTCATCTGCTAAAGTATATTCATCTAGCGAGAAATCCGAACATCCGATAGCGATACGGATATAACTTTGGCCCATTCCCTCCGTCATAGAGAAAGTTTCTTTTAGGAATTTCGTACGATCAGCAGGTGCCATTTTCAACAAGTTATATGCTGTAGAACCCGTGATTGCTGCGCCAAAACCATCCATTGTTTGGAATTTTTTGCTCTCATCAATCTTGATGGTCTTAGTTCCCATATTACTACTCTTACTGAAATCCAGGTAGGACTTTTTGAAGTCATGACTTAAGGATCCTGTTGTTGTGTAAACCAACACATCGCCTTTCGTAGGTTCAACCGGAGTCACGGGTTCACCGCCACCATTGCCAGTATCACTACCGCATGCCGTCAGAATACTGGAAAACATGCTGGCAACTAATATATATTTCTTTAAATTATTCATCGTAAAATATTAATAACCTAGATTTTGTTTGATTTTAGGGTTTTCGTCAATGATAGATTGCGGAATTGGCAAGCGATATGAGTTTTCTGTGAAAGGATAAACTTGTGCTTTTCTTCCAGAATCTTTAGCATAAACAGCATTCATCACTGACTCCACTTTGTTCAAGCGAACTAAATCATACCAACGTTGTCCTTCGAAAGCCAGTTCTAATCTTCTTTCAGTCAACAATGCAGTCAACATAGCATCTTTGCTTCCTTTGGAGGCATTGGTTAATTTAGGAAGTTTCACCCTTTGGCGGATCTGATCAATGATGTTTGCCGCAGCAGCTAGATTTTGTGAGTCACCATTGATTAAAGCTTCAGCCTTCAACAACAACAAGTCAGCATAGCGTAATTTGATAATATTACTAAAGGCAGAACGTGTTTTATACATGAAAGGATAATGGTTTGCCGGATAATAATTGCTCCAAGTCGTTTCGTAATACACGATAGACTCAGCAGAGCGGATCTCATCTCCTTCGCGGTTGAATGCATTGATTAAGTCCCTTGAAGGAGTGATCCATTTTGCCCATGTAAAATTGCTATTGTAGTTAGAAAGATCGCGACCAAACATCCAGGTTACCCAGTTACCATTTCCAGCAAAGAATTGCGTTTCTAAAATCGATTCTTTACTATTTCTGATCAACGGCTCGGCATTTCCATCTTTCACACCAAATAAATTCTTATAATCTGCTTCCAGTTCAAAACCATCTGAAGTTAGTTCATCCACATACTGAATTACTTTCGCATAATTACGAATAGGTTTTTCTGCATAAATCTTTGCCAATAAAGCTCGGGCAACGGATTTGGAGAACTTGGTTTTATTTGCTGAATTATTGGATGGCGCATCTGGGATAACTTCCTCAAGTTCTTTTGCCAAGAACTCATACACTTCCTTTTCAGGAGTTTGACTCGGGAAATAATCATTATATACCTCTTCAATATTTTCAGCTGTAATATCTCTACCTACGGTAGTAACCAAAGGGATATCTCCCCATAGGCGAACCATATCAAAGTATACCAATGCTCTTAAAATTCGAGCTTCAGCTTTATATTGTTTTCTTAATGCTGTAGATAGGGAATTATCTTTCACTGAATCCACATTGACAATCAAGATATTTACTTTCGCAATATCTTCCAGATACCGATTCCAATCACGTTGTACTACTGAATTGGAACCTTCAATACCATTATTTTCATAAGGCACTACTTCCGCACCAGTAGTTCCGGCATATGCATTATCCGAATGTGATTCAGCGATCAGCATTTGGTCTAGATACCAGTGTTCCTGTCTATCACGAAGGATATTATATAAACCTTGCATATAGACATCTACAGCGGCTTTATCTTTAAAGACTACTTTTTCTCCTTCTTCATTTACTCCTTCAGTCAATTCAGAATATTGACCAAGAGGATCCTTTTCAAGAGAGCAGCTTGAGATGAAAACTGTACTTAGTACAGCTATCATTAAATTTTTTAAACTAAATTTCATTGTTCTCATCATCATAATCTTAGAACTCCATATTTAATCCAAACACGAATGACCTAGTTTGAGGATAAGTACCCCAATCTAAACCTTGCACCCTACCTGAATTTCCCCACTGGTTAACCTCTGGATCCAAGCCTGAATATTTAGTTAAGGTGATTAAGTTAGTGGCAGAGATAAATGGAGCCAATTTATTAATTCCAATTCTGGATAAAGCTGGTGCTTTGATGTTATAAGAAAGGGAAACATTTTTCAGGCGGATATAGCTACCATCTTCTACAAAATAAGAGGAGTTTTTCATATCATAACCTGCTCTTGGCACATCTGTTATTTGGCCTGGTACTCTCCAACGTTGTAATACGCGAGTAGATTGGTTTTTACCATCATACATCCCTTCCATATCCATTCTAGACACATTGTAAATATCATTACCTTGCGATCCTTGGATAAAGACGTTCAGGTTAAATCCTTTGTAAGAAACGGAATTTGTAAAGCCGAAAGTAAAGTTAGGGTTTGGATCACCGATATATGTTTTATCGTTCACTGTTACTTTACCATCACCATTGATATCCTTGTAAATCATGTTACCAGTTTCAGGATCAACGCCTTCACTTACATATCCAAAGAAACCTCCTAAAGGTTTTCCAGCCTCATTTCTTACCACAGATTCATTCACATAATCCGTCGTATTGGCATCAAAATAAACAGGTTTCAATTTTAATTCGGCGAATTTATTTCTATTGAATGAAATATTAAATCCGGAGTTCCAAGACCATTCACCTTTAAGGATATCTGCATTGATATTGGTTTCAAAACCACGGTTGTTCATTACGCCTTCGTTTCTTTGAATTTGGGTGAAATTACCACTACCCGGTATATCAACATACATCAACATATCTGTTGTTTTCTTGTAATAGTAATCTAGGTTTACGGTCAATCTATTATTAAAACCCGTAAAATCTAATCCGACACCCGTTTGGGTTGTTCTTTCCCAGCCTAAATCTTTAGTTCTTAGATTAGCTTGTACAAAGGAAGGTACATCATTTGTTTTTCCTTCTTCAAACCAAGGGGAGCGGATAATATTGTAGCGAAGCAGGTAAGCGTAGTCACCAATACCTGATTGGTTACCCGTTTGTCCCCAACCACCACGTAGTTTCAAGTCGTTCATCCAAGTAACATCACTCAGGAATTCTTCAGATGAAAGTCTCCAAGCGGCAGAAATTGAAGGGAAAGATGACCAACGGCGAGTAGGATGTAATTTAGAGGATCCATCAAACCTTAAATTGGCAGTAACTAAATATTTTCCATCATAATTATAGGATAGACGACCGAAATAAGACATCATCGCCCAATCCGATGCATCAGAACCCGTTCCTGTCCAAGAAATTTTATTGGCTACATTCAGGGTTTCAATAAGGTCATTCCTAAAATGAGAGCCCATTATAAAACTACTGGAATATAATGAACTTAACCAGGCTGAACCAGCCATCGCTTCAAAGTTGTTTTTATTGATGCTTTTGTTATAGGTCAAAGTATTATCAAAGGTTAATACGGTGTTCATATTTCTAGAATCCGTTGCTTCTCCATATTGATTTCTTCCCCATGAGGTAGATAATGGATCCAAGAAAGTTGAAGAAAACGCATTTCTTCTATCGATAGCAAATAAGGTTTTGAAATTTAAGCCTGGAGCAAAGTGTACCGTTGCTGATCCTGAACCGATTAATCGGTTTTCACGATTTTTATTATTTCCTGTAGTTGCTAAATTCTCCAATGGCGAAGTAACATTCAATCCATAAAAGTTATTATAGAATTGTTTTGGATTGAATGGATCCATAATAGGCGCAAAGGTTGGGGTATTGACAGTTGCTAAAACTACTCCGCCTCTGTTGGAACCTGTACCTTCAACCATTCCATTTCCATTATAATCTGCGTAGGAGAAATTGGCATTAATGGTCAACCAATCCCTAACTTTATTTTCAATATTTCCTCTGAAGTTATAACGTTTGAAAAAAGTAGAGTTGACAATACCTTTATCATCTACATAACCACCTGAAAGGAAGTATTTGATTCTTTCAGAACCATCTGAGATTGAAAGTTGATAATCTTGGGTTAATCCGTTGCTGAAAGTTTCGTCAAACCAATTTGTTTGGTCGGTCAATCCGTCCGGCAATTTCACGATTCCGATTTCATCCATCAATTCTTTGTATTGCGCCGTATTTAAAGGCGTAATTTTGCTGGTTACTCGGTTCTGAGTTGCCAAGGCATTTAATGAGATTTTAGGACTTCCTACTCTACCTTGTTTTGTAGTAATTAAGATTACCCCATTTGCTGCCCTTGATCCATAGATTGAAGCTGAAGATGCATCTTTTAAGATTTGCATATCGGCGATATCTGTAGGCGAAAGGAAGTTAATATTGTCAACAGTTACCCCATCTACTACATAAAGCGGGTCATTACTTCCGTTGAAGGAAGTCGTACCACGGATACGGATCGAGGTTCCACCACCTGGAGCACCAGAAGGTTGAGAAACCGTTACACCCGCTGCTTTACCTTGAATCGCTTGGTTGGCATTGACGATTGGTCTTTCGTCAACGTCTTCCATGGATACCGAAGAAATAGCGGCTGTTACATCTTTTCTTTTGACAGAACCATATCCAATAACCACCACATCTTCCAAAGTGTTTGTTACTGCACTTAGTGCAATGGTCATTAAGGAGGTTTGTACGACCTGTTCCTGGCTATCGTAGCCTAGGAAAGATACTCGAATTTTAGAGTTTGCTGGAACATTTTCGAGTGTAAATAGTCCAGTGTTATCCGAAGAGGTAGATGCTGACCCTCCGATAACGGTGATTGTAGCGCCAATAATAGGTTCATTGTTGGCTTCGTCTATAACCTTTCCAGAAACTTTGATTCCATTTTGCGCGATTGCAAAATTTGAAAAAACAGATATCATAAAAAGGAAAAGACCGATACTAACTTTAGTAAAAAGTTTCATACGTCTTATAATCAGTTATTAGATTAATAAAATAATTTAGGCAATACCTAAACTTCCCAATCCAAAGTTAAGCAGGGTGCTAAGTTATATTAAGCATTTGGCGGGTGTGAAATCAAAAAAGTAACTGAAGTAAAGCAATAACCATTGTTTTACAGGCTATTAGACGCTTTTAAAAAGAAAAAAAGTAAAGGATTTTGCTAAAATTTTAGGTTACCGATCTCCTTAATCTGTTCATCGAAGTCCTCTTTGCTCCCTAAAACTTTATTTCGAACCTTGACACGGTAGTTGTAAACTGTCCGTAAAGAGTAGCGAAGGAAGCGTGCGATTTTAGTAGAATCGGAAATTCCTAGTCGAATCAAAGCAAAGATTCGGAGTTCAGAATTTAACAATTCATCATGCTTCAACGTCAATTGTTCCTCGGGTTTTAGGAGTTTATTAAACTCCTGAATAAAGGTTGGATATAGATTTAAGAAGATAACATCGAAATTGTGATATAAATCGTCCAATTCGGTCTTGATAAAATCTTGAGATTTGAGCTCTTTGCTGAGTTCATCCAATTGGTTATTGGAAATTTTCTTTAATATTCCTTTCCGGGTATTGTCCAGTTTATCAATATAAGAAGAGCATAATTCAAAGAATTGAGCCATATATTCTTCCTTGATATGATTGGATTCTTGAAGGTCCTGATTCACTTTAAGCAACTGCCCATTTAGGCCTTGCAACTCATTATTAAGGCTTTTCAGGTCCTTTCGGGTTCTTTTCAGACGCTTCATCTGCATATAGAGAATAATGAAAGCGACCAATAGGAGGATGGACATGAAGGAAATGGTATATAGGAAATTCTTGAGTTGATTTTTATTCGCGAGTTCTTTTTCCTGAAAGGCGGAATTGATGATCGGATAAAAAGAGGAGTTTTCAATAGTCCTAAATCTCACATTACAAAACAAAGCATCTTCCATCGCTTCTTGAATAAACAAATAAGCGTTGTCAATTTCGTTCCTCTCGAAATAAACCAGTGCTAAACTTTGTAAGGAGGCATTATCTTTTACGGTATTTTTAATATCGGTAATTGCAGAAAGACCCAAATAATAGATTTCCTTTTCTTGGTCATCTTTATTTTTATAGAGTAGGCCTAGAAAATAGGCAATAACAGCTCTTTCATGCTGTGGTTCTTTATATTCACTTAATAGCTGCAATAATTCTTTTTCGGCTTTATCATAATTATTACCGAACAATGCTCGCGTTGCAGAGCTGATGCGATGTTCTCTGGAATCAACAGGGAGTACACTCAATAAAGAATCGCGGTAGATTCCACTTAAAGTAAAGTACGGGTAATGGTTTGTACTTTGCCCGTAATGGGAATAAAAATCGGAGAATGCACGATAGTAATCAGCTTCTTGTTCGCTTGAGAGGCTTTGTCGAGGGATTCCTTTCAGGATTTCACTGGACTCAATAAATCTACCGGCGGAAGAGTATAACCCGGCTAATTGTATATCTACCTCATTTTTTTTAACGATATCATTGAGCTGCTGCGCAATTTTTTTATTCTCATTGACATAAAATATTGCGGAATCAATTTGGTAGGTCTTGAATTCATCATATAATTTTTCCTGGAATTCATATCGATCATTAGGCGTACGCATTAATTTAAGGCGTTCCTTGATATCGAATATTTTCAATAATTTTTCCTTTTCGAATTCGATTTTTCTACCCAGAACTTTTTTAAGTTCGCGTTCAACCGAGTCCTTAGGACTAATATCTGCATTAGCGCTTACTGTTGAACCTTGGAAAATCAAGATTAACAAGCATAATACAGAGCAGAAATTATATTTTAATTCAAGTTTAATTTTCATTTTGTTCTTCGTCCCACCAGTCACTTTTCAAATCATCGATTTCACGTCGATCTTTTTTGGTTGGTCTTCCAGTTCCACGGTCTCTTTTTAAGATTGGGGCATGGAAAGACGATTTAAAAGCATAGGTATCTTCTACTGGTGTATGATCTTCATAAAATTGGATAGCCGTTTTAGCATCTACACGACGTTCAAGTAAGCCAGTTACTTTGAGGACTTTCCGTTCGATTCCTTTTTGCACGCTATAGGTTTCACCGACTTTCACGACAGCTGAAGGCTTTACATTTTGCCCATTGAGCTTAACTTTACCAGCTTTGCAAGCTTCTGTTGCCAAACTTCTGGTTTTGAATATACGAATTGCCCATAAGTATTTATCAATCCGCAATTTGTCTGATACTTCCGCCATCCTACAAAAATAGTCATATCTTCTTAATTTTGCCCCTCTTGTAACTCACATATCATTAAAATTCTCCATATTTGTTATTAATTTAAAATTAGTTTCAACAATATTATGCTAGACAACACAACCCTTCAAAAATTAATAGAAGAAGCTTGGGAAAACAGACAATTATTAGAGTACAAAGAATATTACGAAGCCATTGAGTTCGTTATCCAACATTTGGACAAAGGCGAACTACGTGTTGCTGAGCCAGTTGGTGAGTCTTGGTATGTTAATGATTGGATTAAAAAGGCTGTCATTCTTTACTTCCCTATCCGTAGCATGGAGGTGATCAAGAATGATCCGTTTGTTTACCATGACAAGATGAAACTGAAAACGAATTACAAGGAAATAGGAGTTCGTGTAGTACCAGGAGCATCTGCGCGTTATGGTTCATTCTTGTCGAAAGGTGTTATCATGATGCCTTCGTATGTAAATATTGGTGCTTATGTGGGTGAAGGAACGATGGTTGACACGTGGGCAACTGTTGGATCTTGTGCACAGATTGGTAAAAATGTTCACTTGAGCGGTGGTGTTGGTATTGGTGGGGTATTAGAGCCTGTTCAAGCTGCTCCAGTAATTATTGAAGACAACGTATTTGTAGGTTCAAGAGCCATTGTTGTTGAAGGTGTTCGCGTTGAAGAAGAGGCTGTACTAGGTGCAAACGTAGTATTGACAGCATCGACTAAGATTATTGATGTTTCAGGTCCTGAGCCTATTGAATATAAAGGATATGTTCCTGCACGTTCAGTGGTTATTCCAGGATCATATACCAAGAAATTCCCAGCAGGAGAATATCAGGTTCCTTGTGCATTGATCATCGGTCAACGTAAGGAATCTACAGATAAGAAGACATCTTTGAATGATGCGCTTCGTGATCACAATGTTGCGGTTTAATCCATGGCAATGAGACCTTATATAGATAAGGAAGATTTAAACCAGGCCTTAGAAACATTAAAATCTGGTGGTTTGATTCTTTATCCTACTGATACGATTTGGGGAATTGGTTGTGATGCGACGAATCCTGAGGCGGTAGAGAAAATTTTTGCTTTAAAAGGTAGAGATAAAGGCAAGAGCATGATCATCCTATTGGGGAATGATAATCAATTGGTTAGTTATGTGCGTGAGGTTCCTGAAGTAGCTTACGAGTTATTGGACGCGAGCGAAAAACCATTGACGATTATTTACTCCAATGCTAAAAATCTAGCGCCGAATGCGATTGCAGAGGATGGTAGTATTGGTATTCGGGTGGTCAATCATCCATTTTGTGAGCAACTGTTACAAAGGTTTCGTAAGCCTATCGTTTCGACCTCAGCAAATATCAGTGGAGAGCCTTCAGCCAGGAATTTTTCAGAAATATCTGAAGATATAATACAAGGCGTAGATTATGTGGTTAAATTTGGTCAACAAGAGTTGTCGAATGGGACTGCCTCTACGATTATGAAGTTGGACCCTAGTGGTAAATTTGAATTTATAAGAAAGTAAATATGAAAAAGATTATTTCATTCTTTATTTGTGCATTAGCATTTATTGCTATCAGTAATGCGCAGACTGCAATTCAACCGGCAAAGGCTGGAGTGAATTACGGGAAAAAAGTAGATAAAAAAGGCGCTATCACTGTTAAGCAACTTGAAAAGAACTTAGCTAGCCAGGAGACTTACACCGGAAAAGTTGAAGGTGAAGTGGTTCAGGTTTGCACCAAGAAGGGATGTTTTCTGACTTTAAAGACAGAAGCTGGCAAAGAACCTATCATGGTAAGATTTACGGACTATGGTTATTTTGTTCCGCAGGACCTAATTGGAAAAACTGTAGTTTTGGAAGGAAAAGCTAAAGTTAAAGAAACTACGGTTGAATGGCAGAAGCATTATGCTGAAGATATGGGCAAGAGCAAGGAAGAAATTGCCAAGATCGACAAGCCTAGAAAAGACATTTCACTAGTTGCCGATGGTGTTCTAGTTGTAAAGTAGACTTAAAAGACTTATTTTGGGGGCTGCAAATGAGAATTTGCAGCCTTATTTTTTTATTAATCTTACGTAAATGTCAGTTTTTCAGACCGTTCCTTGCCAGAGCATCCGACTCGGCAATCAACTTATGACCTTTGAAACTCCAAAAATCATGGGGATTCTAAATCTGACACCAGATTCTTTTTTTGATGGCGGCCAGCATCAATCGGAAGATTTAGCTCTTGCCCATGCGGAGAAATTATTAATTGAAGGTGCTGATATTCTAGACATTGGAGCTTATTCAAGTCGCCCTGGTGCAAAGGAAATTAGTCCTCAAGAAGAATTGGACCGCGCCATCCCTATTATTGAATCCATTCATCAACATTTTCCTAAAGCGATTCTATCTATCGATACTTTTCGTGCTGATGTCGCTAAAGCCTGTGTGGATGCTGGCGTCCATATTATCAATGATATTTCAGGTGGGACCTTGGATCCGGAAATGTTTACTACCGTAGCAACACTACAAGTACCATATATATTAATGCATATGCGCGGAACACCTGCGACCATGCAAAAATTGACCGATTATGATGATGTTGTCAATGATGTAGCCGTTAGTTTGGGGCATAGTATCGCCAAATTAAGACAGTTGGGTGTAAAGGATATTATTCTTGACCCTGGATATGGATTTGCAAAAACCATAGACCAAAATTATGATTTGCTGTTACGCATCAATGAGCTGCACTATTTTGGATTGCCCCTTCTGGGAGGTATTTCTAGAAAGTCTATGCTTTATAAAAAAATCAATTCTACCGCCGACCAAGTATTACCTGGAACAATCGCACTTAACACCTTATTACTTGAACGAGGAGCCCAGCTATTGCGGGTTCACGATGTCAAGGAAGCCAAACAATTAATTGAAATTTTTTACACTTGATTATTTTGAAGAAAACGAGAGATATTATCACCATCGGATTTGCTTTATTCGCCATGTTCTTCGGAGCTGGAAACCTATTACTCCCACCCTATATCGGAATACAAATTGGAGATCATGTCGGGATCACCATTTTAGCCTTTGGACTGACTGGGATTCTATTACCTTTTTTCGGGATTTTGTCGGTTGTCAATTCAGGAGAATCTTTCCAGGATTTAGGAACTCGGATCAATCATTTCCTTTCCCCAGTTCTAGGGACCATCATCATGCTATGTATCGGCCCATTGATTGCCATCCCAAGAACAGCAGCCACGACTTTTGAGGTCGGAATATTACCTTCCTTTCCCAATTCAGATCCCTTATGGACCTCTATTGGCTTTTTTGCAATTACTTGGTTGCTTACCATAGCACCTTCGAAAGTCGTCGACATCATCGGTAATATTTTGACTCCACTCTTGTTAATTTTATTGATTAGCCTGATTGGAATGGGGGTATTTGCGCCAATGTCAGACTTTAAAGAGTCTTCATTGGATACTGCCGAATCTTTTACCCTGGGTTTTGTAGATGGTTACCAAACATTGGATGTATTAGCATCAGTAATCTTTGCGGGAATCATTATTACAGCCTCCAGGACGAAGGGTTACAAAACTATTAAATCCAAGAACCAAGTGGTTATTGCCGCTGGAATCTTGGCTTCATCCTGTTTATTTATTATTTATGGTGGTTTGATCTACCTGGGTGCAACTTCTGGAATTGAAGATCTTGCGATTAAAAGATCTGAACTATTAATCCATATTTCCCGTGCTATCATGGGACCTTTTGGAACGATCGCCATTGCCATCAGTATCGCATTAGCATGTCTGACAACGGCAATCGCATTGACATCAGCAGTCGGAACATTCTTTTCGACCTTGACCAAAGGGAAATTGAGCTATAAGTTATTAGTGACTGTATGTTGTATTGCATCTTGTATCTTATCGATTACTGGTGTGGATAATATTATCACTTTTGCCTATCCAATTTTAACTTTTGTTTACCCAATTGTGATTACACTAGTTCTTTACACGGTATTTTTTGGAACGTTTGTGAAGAATAAAAAGCCATACGTGGCAGCATTGATTGCCTCTACGTTGATTGCAACTTTATCTTTAGCAAAGCATTTTAACTTATTGAGTGAAGCCACTCTTTCAACTTTAAATCATATTCCATTTTTTAAATATGAATTGGGTTGGGTAGTACCTTCCTTTGTTTTATTTGTGCTAATGGTACTTATCAGTGGTACTGGAAAATCAAAAGAATAAGTCATATAAGAATACGGACAATATAAAAAACGATAGCAGATCAAAATTGATCTGCTATCGTTTTTTATAACAGCATTATTTCACTAACTTGCATAAAACCACCAAATTATGAGAGCTAGAAACGTATATGACCTCCTCTTTAAAGCCATTGGGATATTTATTTTTATCTATAGCTTGGAGAGTTTAAAGAATCTTTTCATCTATCTCTTTATTCCATACTCCTTTGAGCAGCCATTTCAGCTAGAAAATTATTCTGATTTAATATTAAACATACTATACTTTTTGATCGTCTTCACAATTTCATATTTTTTTGTTTTTAAGACGGATAAAATATTGAATAAATTACCTCAGGATACCTTTAGGAATGAAGAGGATATTGATTTTTCAGGGAATACTCAAAATAGCTTTCGAGTGATCTTGATATCCTTTGGGGTTTACCTGATGATTACCGAATTCCCAATTTTTATTTCTGGAATAATCCGACAGGTTATGGTAGTCCAAAACAATGCTGATGATTTCGGTTTTGATAGATATTACCTCTGGATTGCCTTGATTCGCTTGGTATTTGCTTTCTTTTTGATCTTTGGATCAAGGACTATAGGTAGTTATTTTTTCAAAGAAAACAATGGAACTGACCCAAATAAAAAAGAGGTAGCCTGATTATTGGCTACCTCTCAATATATTCTTAGCGTATCTAATTATCTCACGATGCTACCAGCGGAGATATCAGTACTTGGTCTTACAAAGTCTAAACGACCATCAGCATCTTCCGCCATCAAGATCATTCCTTGTGATTGAATTCCTTTGATTTCACGAGGTTCCAAATTCACTAAAATAGAAACTTGTTTACCAACAATCTCCTCAGGAGTAAAGTATTCCGCAATTCCCGAAACTACAGTGCGTTTATCAATACCTGTGTCAATAGTCAGTTTTAATAATTTCTTAGTTTTAGCTACCTTTTCCGCAGTTAAGATTCTTCCAACACGGATATCCATTTTCATGAATTCGTCGAAGTTGATATTGGCTTTTTGTTCTGCTTTCGGTGCTGCCAAAGCATTGCTCACCTTCGCATTTGCTAATTTATTCAGTTGGAATTCTACTTGTTCGTCTGTAATCTTATCAAACAATAATTGGGTTTCACCTAATTGATGCCCTGATTCTAATAAATCCGATTTACCTGCATCATCCCAGCTTTTCGCCGCTAGATTCAACATCTCAAATACCTTGGTACTTGTGAATGGGAAGAATGGTTGACCTAGCAATGCAAGGTTTGCAACGATTTGGCTAGCAACAAAAAGAACTGTTTTCACACGTTCTTCATCTTGTTTGATGACCTTCCATGGTTCCTCATCAGCAAGGTATTTATTTCCCAAACGGGCAACATTCATAAATTGAGCCAATGCCTCGCGGAATCTGTATTGCGAAAGGGATTGCTTAATCAAATCTGGCAAAGCAGAAAGTTCTTTAAGAACCGCTAAATCCGATTCTGTTAATGGAGAACCCAACAATACTTTTCCATCAAAATATTTATGCGAAAGAACCATCACACGGTTCACGAAATTACCGTAAATAGCGACTAACTCATTGTTAACACGTGCTTGAAAATCTTTCCAGGTAAATTCAGAGTCTGAAGTTTCCGGTAGAATCGAGGTTAACATATATCTCAATTCATCTTGTTTTCCTGGGAATTCCTCTAAATATTCATGTAACCATACCGCATGATTTCTAGAAGTAGATAGTTTATCGCCTTCTAGATTCAAGAATTCGTTTGCAGGAACATTCTCTGGTAGAATATACTCTCCATGAGCATGAAGGATCGCTGGGAAGATAATACAGTGGAAAACGATATTATCCTTACCAATGAAATGGATTAATGTAGAGTTTTCCTCAGCATTTGGTTGTTGCTTCCAATATTTTTCCCAATCCTTTCCTTCGTCGATTGCCCACTGTTTTGTGGCAGAAATATAGCCTATCGGAGCATCCAACCATACATATAGTTTCTTTCCTTCCGCTTCATCCAATGGTACATCTACTCCCCAGTCTAAATCCCTAGTCATTGAACGGGGTTGTAATCCAGATTTTAACCATGACTGACACTGTCCAAAAACATTGGATTTTAACTCATTCTTTTTGCCTTCAATCAGCCATTTTTCCAACCATGGTTGATATTTATCCAATGGCAAATACCAGTGTTTGGTTTCTTTAAGTACTGGTGCTTTTCCGCTAAGTGTAGATTTTGGGTTAATTAAATCCGTAGGATTTAAGGAAGTACCACATTTTTCACATTGGTCACCATAAGCTCCTTCATTTCCACAATGTGGACATGTACCAACAATATAGCGATCTGCTAGAAATTGATGATATTCTTCATCGTAATATTGTTCTGAGAATCGCTCAATAAATTCACCTTTTTCATATAAATTCAAAAAGAATTCTTGTGATAATTGATGATGGATTGGCTCTGAGGTACGATGGTAGATATTAAATGAAATACCGAACTCTTCAAAGCTTTCTTTGATCTGTTGGTTGTATTTATCTATAATCTCTTGAGGTGTTACACCTTCTTTTTTTGCTTTGATGGTAATAGCCGCCCCATGCTCATCGGATCCACATACATAAACAACATCCTTGTTGTTCAAGCGTAAGAAACGCACGAAAATATCACCGGGAATATAAGCTCCAGCAAGGTGACCTATATGTAATGGGCCATTAGCATATGGCAAGGCCGAAGTAATGGTATAACGTTGTTTACTAAATATATCCAATTTGATTGCAAATTAATGTTTAAAAAAGAGCCCTTTTGGCTTAGGGAACAAAGATAAGGCAAATTGAAGTATTCTACTATCACTTAGGACATTTTCATGAAGAATAGCCAAAATAATTTTTTTAATCATAAAAATTATCTTCTTGATCTATGGTAAGAATGCTATTTTTAGGAATACGTATCTTCGATTCAGTTACAATAACTATTAATAATTATGAAAAATTCAAGAATTGACTTAGGACTATTGATCATTCGCTTAGGATTCGGATTGACGATGATTGCATTTCATGGCTTACAAAAATTAATGGGTGGCCCCGAAAGATGGGCAGGTATTGGAAAATCAATGGCAAATCTAGGGATAGATTTTATGCCTACGGTTTTCGGATTCAGTGCCGGATTAGCAGAAACATTAGGTTCCTTACTTTTGATGCTCGGATTATGGACACGCCCAGCAGCAATAATTCTTGCAATAACCATGTTAGTTGCTACCTTGAACCACTTGGCAAAAGGGGATGGATTATCAGGTGCTTCCCATGCAATTGAATTTATGATCGTTTATATTGCCTTCGCTATTATGGGACCAGGTAAACTTAGTATTGATAAGAAATAACAGATTTTACATTAAAATAAAAAGGCTCTACTGAACAGTAGAGCCTTATATATCTTATAAAAAAAGAATATTATTTAAATACCGTGGCGTGCCAACTGTCTTTCATTGGTACCTCCCACTTTTCTGCTAAATCGCCTTCTGTCTGAACTAAATTATTGAAAACTATAGTATCAGCATTCACTTCACCTTCTTTGCATAAGGCTTCAAACACATCTCTTGACACCAATTGAATGTTGTTTTCATTATCTCTATAGCTGATCAGTGTTCTATTGAACAATCCTATATTAAGTTCTTCCTCCAACTCTTTCAAAATCCTTACAGATTTATCAATTGAACACCCAGTAACCTGAGCAATCTCTTCATCTACTGTAAGAACAATAAACAAATTATTAATAATTTCTGCCTTACCAGCCAATTGACTACCATGTGCAGTCCACTCTTTGATAAAAGAATCTAACTTAGCCTGAGCTATTTCATGCTCCGGTTGAGTAAAAAAACGATCTGCCTGATAAATCCAAACTTTTTTCATATCTCAAATTATTAATGAGTGTAATAAGGAGAAATCATCAGATATACAATTACTCCTGTTACTGCAACATAAAGCCACATTGGATAAGTGATGCGAGCCAATTTTTTATGGCGTTCATATGCACCAGCAATCCCTCTAACAAAAGTAAATAATACGAATGGGATAATGACCACCGATAAAATGATATGTGTCACAAGAATGAAAAAATACACATATCTAATGACTCCTTCTCCTCCATAACTGGTCGAAGTGGAGGTCATATGGTAAGCTACATACATTAATAGGAATAAGGATGAGAAAACCATACATAACTTAATCAGGTTTTCATGCATTTTTGCATTTCCTCGCTTAATCGCAGCTACAGCAATAACTAAACAAACCGCAGTAAGTCCATTGATGGTCGCATAGATAGGAGGCAAAAAGCTAAGTGGTTCTACATCATAACCCATTTTCTTAAGGTTAATGCCAAATAACGCTGCCACTGCTAAAGGAATGATAATAGACAGGGTCCAAATTATTCCTTTATATTTCTTTTCTTCTTCTGTCATTCCCATAATTACTTTCTCTCTACTTTTAATGGATTATTTCTAACCTCTTCTACTAATTGAACTTTGATTTCATCCTCTAAACGATCTAATTCAGATCTCAATGAGATATCATAAAAACCACGAATTCGTTTTTGCGAATCAATCAAAACAAATTGATTACTGATAATAAATTTGCTACTATCTCCCGGAACAGCCATTGCTTCTATCAACATGGACGACCTAGCATAATCAAAGATATCTACACTTGGTTTATTAACAACGAACCAATGTGGATTGATTCCTTTTTGATAAGGGGCAATATACTTTTGAAGATCTGTTGCAGAGTCATGAGGATCTACAGAAATAGAATATAGTTCCACTTTCGGATTAGATTTGAATCTAGCAGCAATGGTACTCATATCGTGAACCAGCTGTTTCGATAATCCTTGATCTCTTGTATAAAATAAATGAACCACAGATACGGCTGTATCTGTTCCTAGAAATTTCACCGGTTTATCATCATAATTCATGAATTCTACCGGGGATAACTGATGAAAAATGGTATCTGGGATTTCTCTCCCCATTACTCGTCTCATTTCACCAGAAAGTTTTTTGTCTCCGAACACTGGTAACTTTAGATACTCATTAGAGCCCATTTTGTTAACCAGTATATATAAAAAACCTGGCACAAATAGAACAAGTGCCAGGATTATTAATTTTGATATATTTTTCGAACGAGTAGTTTTACTCATTACTTAAATGCTTATTTATGTGGGAAAGTAGGCTGATGAGTCATTACAGTGTGTAAATAACCACCTTCAACCAACATTAATATAATGAAATAGATAATAAAGAAAAATACGACAGCACAGGTGACAATAAAGCTAGATTTCTCAAACTTCAAGTGCATGAAGAATGCTACAATGTAATATGCTTTTACTAATGTCAATGCAATATAAATTACATTAACTAGCATACCTTTTTGTAGGATTCCCCAGTGGTGTACAAATCCTAAAGCGATTAAGAATTCTAATGCTGTTAAAGCTAATAGAACAAAGAATACACTCCAGATACGTTTCTTATCCATTCCTTCGCCATGCGCATGCGCATCGTGCTCTGATATATGTTCGTGATTAGTCATGTTCAATGATGTTTTTTTAAATCCTACAAAAATTATACTAGGTAGAAGAAGGTAAATACGAATACCCAAACTAAGTCTACAAAGTGCCAGTACAAACCTACTTTTTCAATCATCAAGTAAGTTCCTCTTCTCTCAAACGTATTGTTTAAGGTCATGCTCAACACGATAATGTTCAACAATACACCGATCGATACGTGGAATCCGTGGAAACCTGTAATGGTAAAGAATAAGTTAGAGAACTGCAATGCAGCTGTGTAGGAAATGTCCTTAGTAAAGTAAGGCTGTAATGCTGTGACGATGGCATCTGTATCTTCTAATCCTGTAGCAGGGTTTTGACCGAACCAGAATCCCATGTGGTGCAAGTGAGACCATTCTAAAGCTTGACAGCCTAAGAACATAAGACCACCTAAAATAGTCCACAACATCCATTTAACAACCTCTTGTTTCGAATTTCGATGTCCTGCTTCAACGGCTAATACCATCGTTACGGAAGACATAATCAAAATAAAGGTCATGATACCCACGAAAACCAATGGTTGGCCTGAATCAGCGATCCCCGGAATCGATTGGAATACCTTATCCGCATCAATCCAGCTAGGTTGCGCAAATTTTTGAGCACCATAATAAATCAAGAATGCAGAGAATGTAAATGCATCTGATACTAGGAAAAACCACATCATGATCTTTCCATACTCTAAGTTCCAAGGTGATTTACCTCCGCTCCAAGGTCCTTGTTTTACCTTATCCAATTGCGATACTGTTGTACTCATTGTTTACTGTTATTGATTCAAAAGTAAGAAAACATAAATATAAATCCATAATAGATCTAGAAAATGCCAAAAAATCGAGGCAAGTTCCATCCGGAAAATGTTGTTATCCAAAGCAATCTTCCTAACTGCTCCAATATAACATCTAACCAACACCAATATTCCGGCTATGATGTGGGCTAAGTGTAAGCCTGTAAATACGTAAATGAACGATTGTGATGCATTGCTGTTTACAAAAGTTATCCCTCTGTGGAATAACACAGACCAAGCTTCAACTTGCAACCAAAAGAACACAATACCTAATACGATAGTAATTAGTAAAAAGATCTTTTGTTTTGCTATCTGATTAGCTTTTACCGCTTTGTAAGCAAAGTGCATGCTAATACTGCTCAATACAATTACCGTGGTACTATAAATAAATGCATGTGGTAGAATAGTTTTAATCCCTTTATCCACTCCACTTGCGGTATATACTATAAATCCACTGGTTAAAGCAGCAAACATCATGAACATCCCGATCATTCCAAGCCAAAGATTAAATTTCTTAGCTTTTCTTGATTTTAGTAGTTCCTCATTCATCAACTCTTGCTTATCCATAGATAATTGTAATTCCATTTTTTATTTAAAAGGTATAAAGTCAAACAACAATACTAACTGTGTTAGTGGTAAGTAGGCAAAAGATGTAAACATAATCTTCTTTGCAGTACTTACTTCCATTTTTTGTAAGTGTTGCAGACCATACCAGGTGAAAAGTAATCCACCGATTAAGGATAAGATGGTAAATACCCAACCTCCTATTCCATAATACATTGGTAGAAAACCAATTGGAATCATTAACAAACACGATATTAAAATAAACCATGCTGATAATTTATCCTTTCTGGTTGTAGGTAATAACCTAAAACCTGCTCTTTTATAATCATCATCCGACACCCAAGCAATGGCCCAAAAATGGGGAAATTGCCAAAAGAACTGAATTGCAAACAAAACCAATGGAGTAATAACTACTGCTTGTTCACTAACTTCTGCATATGCCAATCCGAAACCTGCGGATTTGAATGCAGCATAGTATCCAATTAGTGGAGGTAATGCTCCTGGTATTGCGCCGACCCAAACGGCGATCGGTGATTTTTGTTTTAACGGGGTATACACAAATGCATACAAGAAAATTGAAAATACTGAAAGTAAACCTGCAATAAAATTCAATCTCACTAAGATTAACGTTCCGGCAATTCCCATGAACACGCTTAAAATCAATGCCTGTCCGGTGGTCATTCTTCCTGCTGGAAGTGGTCTATCCTCGGTACGCTTCATTAATTTATCAAGATCCTTCTCTATGATCTCATTAAATCCATTCGCCGCACCAGTTACTAAAAACCCACCAATCGTTAATAATGCCCAATTAAACCAGATTATATCTCCTTGCTGTGTCGCTCCAATTAAAAACGAAATCGAAGCAGAGAACACAACTGTAAGCGTAAGCCTCAGCTTGACAAGTTTATTAAAATCTGAAATAAATTCCTTCATAGTCAAAATATATCCTTAAACAGTTGCTGAGTTAAGTTTTGATGGCTTATTCAGAATCAACAATAAATAATATTGTGCTCCAACCAATAAACTTGCAATCACTAAATGTACTGTTTGTGCAACTGCAGGAACATGAAACCTTGCCAAAATAATTCCTGACAACATCTGTATACAAACCAACACTAACGATATCTTGGCATAATTAAATTGAACAGTTCCATTCAACTCAGAAGCTCTTAGCTTAAAGTATAAAAATACTGTTAAAGCTAAAGTAACATATGCTAAGATTCGATGTGTATGATATGGCAACCCAATGGATTCAATCCATTCACTCCGAGGAAGTCCTTGTTGATTCAAATGATCAATCACTTCTCGGACTTCTGTCCCAAACACAACTTGAACAACTAATAGCGCAATTGAAAACAATGTAATCCAAGTAAAACTCTGATCTCTATTTTTCAAGTACTTGTCATTCCTAAATTTGATAGCCCAATAGTACGTTTGAATTGCTATACAAACGATTATCAATGCTAACAACATGTGAATGGTAATGACCCAAGGTGTTAGGTTTGTTGAAACAACAATTGACCCTAACCAGGCTTGTATCACAACGACAATAAGATTAAGAACGCTCCATATTGCTATGGCTTTTTTCCTTTTCCAATAAGTAAAAGAATATATTGCTGTAAACAGCATACTGAAACCGGCTAAAACTCCAGTCAGACGATTAACATACTCTGTCCAAGTTTTTACAGCATTGAACTCTTCATGCTCATGGATGGTTTCATCGTGTCGAATTTGATCTGCTAGATGTGAGTAGCCAAAGGCTTCTATCATTTTTGCAAATCGTTCATTCTTTTTTACTCTACCTTCAACATAATGTTGCTCATAGCCTTCAGGCAATTGAGAAACATCGGTCGGCGGAATAATCCTGTTGAAACACTTTGGCCAATCCGGACAGCCCATTCCTGAACCTGTACTCCGAACGACACCACCTGCTGTTATTACTAAGAAAAGAACGAAAATCGTGATCTTATTTATCCGTATAAAACGCTTTTCAGCTGCTGGATACATAGATCTCTCCTTTTACATTAAAAAGTATAAAGAGAGGTAGGTAATAACCTACCCTTCTTCTTCTCTGTTATGCTCACGATTGTAAGCTTTTTGAGCCGCAATTCCTTCTTCATTGCCATCCCAGTCATGCAATAAGTTTGAACTCATTGTTTGTGAAAGTGGAGTGCTTTGAGGAATGAAATCCAGATCATTTCCAGGCTTACTATAATCGTATGGCCAACGGTATACTGTAGGGATTTCTCCTGGCCAGTTTCCGTGAATATGTTCTACTGGAGTAGTCCACTCCAATGTATTTGAATTCCAAGGGTTTTGCGGAGCACGTTTTCCACACCAAATTGATCCGAAAAAGTTCCACAAGAATGCTACCTGACCAACAGCTGAAACAATTGCTGCCCAAGTAATCAATAAGTTAACTGACACCCATTTCTCCATGAAAGGGAATTCAGTAAATGCATAGTAACGACGAGGAACTCCATCAATACCCATAAAGTGCATTGGGAAGAATACCAAGTACGCGCCAATGAATGTTAACCAGAAGTGGAAATATCCTAAACGCTCGTCCATCATACGACCGAACATTTTTGGATACCAGTGATAAACACCCGCCAACATACCGAAGATAGATGCAGAACCCATTACCAAGTGGAAGTGAGCTACTACGAAGTAAGTATCATGTAAGTTGATATCTAATGCAGCATTACCTAAATACAATCCTGTTAAACCTCCTGATACGAAGAACGAAACCATACCAATTGCAAACATCATCGCTGGAGTAAAACGGATATTTCCTCTCCATAATGTTGCGATATAGTTGAACGCTTTTACAGCGGAAGGTACCGCGATAATCAAGGTAGTGATCATAAATACACCTCCCAAGAATGGACTCATACCTGTTACGAACATGTGGTGACCCCAAACGATGAAAGATAATACTGTAATACCTACTAATGAATAAACCATCGCATGGTAACCAAAGATTGGTTTACGTGAGTTTGTAGAAATAATCTCTGAAGTCAAACCTAATGCAGGCATAACTACGATATATACCTCAGGGTGACCTAAGAACCAGAACAAGTGTTGGAACAAGATAGGTGAACCACCTTCGTTAGGTAGAATAGTACCTTGAACAACTAAGTCTGATAAATAGAATGAAGTACCTACTGAACGGTCAAAGAATAATAATACTACCGCTGATACTAATACCGGGAATGATAATAAACCTACGATAGCAGTTAAGAAGAACGCCCAAATAGTAAGAGGCATTTTCCATAATTCCATACCTTTAGTACGCATGTTTAACACAGTAGAAATGTAGTTCACACCACCTAATACCTGTGAAGCGATAAATAAAGCCATAGAAATTAACCATAAGGTCATCCCTAATCCAGAACCAGCAATTGCTTTAGGCACCGCCGATAATGGAGGATAGATTGTCCATCCAGCAGATGCAGGTCCACTTTCAATAAAGAAAGAAGCAACCATGATAACACATGCTGTAAAGAAAAACCAGTATGATAACATGTTCATCAATGGAGATGCCATATCTCTAGCTCCCAATTGATAAGGAATTAACAAGTTACTGAATGTACCTGATAAACCTGCTGTTAATACAAAGAATACCATCATGGTACCGTGAATGGTCACCAATGAAAGGAAAAAATCCGGTCTAATACGACCCCCTTCAGCCCATTTCCCTAAGAAAACCTCAAGAATTGGAAACTCATGATCAGGCCATGCTAATTGAATACGGAATAAAATCGACAGGATCATAGCGAAAACCGCCATTATGATACCAGTGATCAAGAACTGCTTAGCAATCATCTTATGATCTTGACTGAAGATATACTTCGTCAAAAACGTCTCATGATGGTGATCATGTGATCCGTGATGAGCTGCGTCGTGCGATATAACTGTAGTTGACATATTCTATTTAAATTCTCTGTTATATTTAATTTAATGAAGCCGCGATACGGTCATTCTTCTCTGTGTTTTCTCCTTCTGTTTGAGCAAACTCTTTTTGAAGGTCTTCAGTGAAGAATTTAGCTTGTTTGCTTAACCACTCTTTGTACTCAGCTTCTGTAACAACTCTTACATTTTTCTGCATGTTATAGTGAGACTCTCCACAGATTTTCGCACATAACATCACGAAGTTATACTGAGGATCATTCATCTTATCACGCATCTCATCAGTTGTGATGGTTGGTGTAAACTGGAAGTAGTTTGTCATCCCTGGTACTGCGTTGATTTGAACACGGAAATCAGGAATATAGAAAGAGTGAATAATATCTTTAGACATAATGTGGAAACGAACTGGCTTGTTAACCGGAATTACGATCTCATCACCTTTCACATCATCCCACGCTGTCTTGTCATTATAGTCAATACCGTATGAGTTTAATGGTGTAGTTAATTTGTAATTACGCTTACCAAATTCACCATCAGCTCCTGGATAACGTACTGTCCACATAAATTGTTCTCCTAATACCTCAATCTGTAATGCAGATTTCTTCAAATCTTCAGGGATATTAGTAATTGAACGCCATGTAAAGAATCCGAACAATACCAAAATTGTTAATACAACTGCTGGTACAATTGTCCATAATCTTTCAATAGCATCATTATGAGGATAGAAATACGCTTTGCGCTTAGCACGCATTCTGTAGATATAGGTAAAGGTTAATAATAAAATATGAACCAATACTAATACGATGGTAATAATAACCGTAGTGATGATAAACATCGTATCGATATCCTTACCATGCTCTGTTGCAGCAGGTCTCCATGACCAGCTACCCCATACTGCGTATCCGTAGTATACAAATCCTAAAAATCCAACCAAGAAAACAAATAACAATCCCGCTTGAAGCGTGTTATTTGCCAATGGGTTATATTTTCCATTTACTTTTTTAGTCAATACATAGATTGACTGAACTTTACCAATTACTGCAACTACTGTACAGATAAATAAGAAAAGTAAAATATAATAAGTCAAGTTCTTATATACTTGAGGATCAATTTTCTTTTCTTCTTTTTGTGTAGTTGTAGCAGCAGGTACTACCGTGCTGCCTGAAGTATCTGATGCTGAAACGCTAGCTGAATCTGTTGCAGCTACAGCCGCAGCAGAACTGTCAGCAGGGGCAGCAGCCGAATCTGCAGTAACTGCAGGTGTTGCCGCTTGCTCAACCTTAGCTGTATCAGCTGCTTGATCCTGAATGGAAGCCATCGCAGGAGCAGCAAACAATAGGTTAATAGCTAATAAGCCTCCAAATAAGGACTTAAATCTGTTATGTAATTTAAACTTCATCTCTTATGACACGTTTGAACGTTATTTCAACTTAATCTCTATTAAATTTGATGGTGTAAACTCTCATCCAAGAATGGGTGATTCTTCGGAACTAAAGCATGTTTGCTCAATTTCGATAGAACTAAGAAAGTAAAGATTCCAACAAATCCTATTGCGGTACCAATCTCAACAATACCAAAGCCTCTGTGATTCTCAACAGTACCCGGCATAATCATGATATAATAGTCTAACCAGTGACCCAACAATAATACGATCGATACGAATAACATCATATTTTGCTTACGCTTTGCATCACGGTCAACCAATATTAATAATGGCGCCACAAAGTTAATAATAATGTTAATCCAAAACCAAGGCTTATATTCTGGCTCCCAACGTTTATAGAAATAAACCGTTTCCTCTGGAATGTTTGAATAGTAAATCAACATAAACTGTGCAAACCATACATATGTCCAGAAAATTGAGAAACCAAACATTAATTTACCTAAGTCATGTAAGTGGTTTTCATTAACCCAATTCATGTAACCTGCTTTTTTAAGCAAAATTAAGATTACAGTAATTGCTGCTAATCCACTAACCCACATTGCTGCGAAGTTATACCAACCGAACATAGTTGAAAACCAGTGTGCCTCTAAAGACATGATGGTATCAAATGACCAAATTGGGGTAGTAAATCCGAAGATTACTAAAAAGATAGCCGATAATTTAAAGCTCTTTTTATATGAATTTAATCCACCTGCTAAATCCTCATTGTAAGATAACTTTGCAAGGATAAAAGCAAAAATGCTATAACTACCCATGAAAATAATCTGACGGATTAAAAATCCTGGTACATTTAAGAAAGCAGATTTTCCAGCAACTAAACTATCATAGTTCGGGCTGTTTGGATCTGTTAATCCATCTGCATGCCAGTGGTGGTATAAATTATGTGTTGATAAACCTAATGCTACAATGATTAATAAAATGATTGAAGCAATTGGTAAAATACTAGCCATTGCTTGTGGAATACGGATTAATCCCGCAGACCAAGCTGATTGAGTTACTAGTTGTAAGGCAACGAAAAACGCTCCAGCTGCACAAACACAAGTAAAATAATATCCCATCAATAATAAATTGGCATATGTACGCTCAACCATTATATGGTCACTTGATAGTAAGCCAAATGCAATTGCGGCTATCCCTACAACGATCGCAACTAAACTCAGGACCTTAGCGATACCTGCGAATTTAAATTGCTCGCTGAAATTATAATCGTGATGATGATTGTGAGTTCCCATTTATAATATCGATGTTAAATTATTTTTTTTGTAATTCGTGAACATACATTACCACTTTCCAACGCTCTTCTGGAGATAATTGTGAGGCATGTGAGCCCATCGCATTATAACCATAAGTAATAGTGTGGTAAATTTTACCATCTGTTAACTCAGACATTTGTCCTCCTCTTGAAGATGGAGTTCCTGCTGATTTTTGATAGGATGGTGGCGGAGGAAAGTTCTCTAAAGCACGCTTACCTCTTGAATCTTCAACCTCTCTATCTTTTGTAATGGTTCCATCACCCGCACCTTCTTTACCATGACAAACCGCACAGTAAGTTAGGTATAAGGCCTCACCTTCTTTCAAGTGAGTCGGATTTACAACAATTGGATTCTTCAACTCCAATCCTGCACGCTCATATTCTTCAACAGAATTCCCGTAATCAAAACGGTCAAATCCAATCGGATTAGAGCCCTGTGGCGGAGTTTGAGCAGTAATATTGTTCTTAAAATTCTTATTCGGCTGATCCGGATTAAAAGCAATCGGATCATACATATTACGTGAGAATTCCCATCCTGCACTGCGAGTGGTGCCATCTCCGCA
The DNA here is from genome assembly GCA_002245855.1 of Sphingobacterium cellulitidis. Classification (GTDB taxonomy): domain Bacteria; phylum Bacteroidota; class Bacteroidia; order Sphingobacteriales; family Sphingobacteriaceae; genus Sphingobacterium; species Sphingobacterium cellulitidis. The sequence goes on from NOUX01000001.1 coordinate 729,548, forward strand.
TGAAGAAACAACTGCTGTTAAAGCCACAGCAACACATACAGTTCCAAGAAAATTCTTTTTATTCATAACTAACATATTTTCTTTCATTGTACTTAACTTCTACTGCTCCTGCTTCTTTCAATAAGCCATCGATCAACGCATGGTCAGTATTTTCATTTGCATCTACTGCAATAATAAAACGATCATCCGTTGCTCTCAAGTCCATTACACGTGGTGCGCGTCCTGGAAACAAATGATTACGGAAAAAGAACGTTGCAACCATACCTAAGGCACATAATAAAATAGTCACCTCAAATGTTACCGGAACAAAGTTTGGTAATGGCATGGATGGCTTTCCCCCTACGTTCATCGGCCAGTCATACGACATGGTGTAAAACAAAAGACTAAATCCTAAACATGTTCCCAATGCACCAAAAATAAATGCCGCAATGGGTAATCTTGATGGTTTAACACCTAATTTAGCCTCAATCCCGTGGATTGGCATCGGTGTGAAACAATCGTAAATGCTAATATTGTTTGCTTGCAACTTGTCAATCCCATGCATCATTTCATCAGGATCAGCAAAACTACCTAGTATATATTTTGTATTGCTCATTGCTATTATTTTTGATGTAATGCTTTAATATCCGATTCTGTTACTGAATCATATTTCTCCAAAGAATCTCTGAAGTACTCAACTTGCTCCTCAGGGAATGCACCTTCTTGTACAAGTTTAGTTTTATGCTGCAAGCTTGAGCTTTTCAACAATAACTTAACCTCTGCAATCGCAATACCTGGTAAGAAACGAAGGAATAATAAGAATAAAGTAAAGAATAGTCCAATCGATCCTACGAAAATACCTACGTCAACCCATGTAGGGTAGAACATTGCCCATGAAGATGGTAAGTAATCGCGGTGTAATGATGTTACGATAATTACAAAACGCTCAAACCACATACCGATGTTTACTACAATCGATAAGATCCATGAAATAGGAATACTTGTACGAATCTTTTTAAACCAGAATAACTGTGGTGAAATTACGTTACAGGTCATCATCGCCCAGTAAGCCCAAGCATATGGTCCAGCAATACGGTTTGCAAATGCATACATCTCGTATTCTGATCCTGAGTACCATGCAATGAATAACTCAGTTAAGTAAGCAATACCTACGATTGATCCTGTAGTCATGATAATCTTGTTCATGGCTTCAATGTGGAACATCGTAATGTAGTCCTCAAAGTTCATTACTTTACGTAAAATCAACAATAAGGTCTGTACCATCGCAAATCCTGAGAAGATCGCCCCTGCAACGAAATATGGAGGGAAGATCGTCGTATGCCATCCTGGAATAACCGAGGTAGCAAAGTCCATCGATACGATCGTGTGTACTGATAATACTAATGGAGTTGAAATACCTGCTAAAATCAAGGAAACAATCTCAAATCGTTGCCATGTTTTAACCGAACCATTCCATCCAAATGATAAGATTGAATATACTCTTTGTTTGATACCTGTAGCACGGTCGCGAACCGATGCAATATCAGGTAATAGACCACAGTACCAGAATACTAAGGATACTGTGAAATATGTAGAGATCGCAAATGCATCCCATACTAATGGTGAGTTAAAGTTAACCCATAATGATCCGAATTGATTTGGCAATGGGAAAATCCAATATGCCAACCATGGACGTCCCATGTGAGCTACAACGTAGGTAGCAGCACAGATAACGGCAAAGATTGTCATCGCCTCAGCCGATCTGTTAATGGAGTTACGCCAGTTCTGACGGAAAATTAATAATACTGCGGAGATCAAAGTACCAGCGTGACCAATACCAACCCACCATACGAAGTCGGTGATATCCCATGCCCAACCTACTGTCTTGTTTAATCCCCAAGCGCCGATACCCGTCCAAAACGTGTATCCAACACTCACAACCCATAACATCGCGCCTAAGGCAGCTACGGTAAAACCGATCCACCACGCTTTGTTTGGTTTATTTTCAACCGGAAGTAAGATATCATCTGTAATCTTTGCATAGGTGATATCCTTGCCGGTGATTAATGGTTCTCTTAATATTGATTCGTTATGCGATGACATAGTTATTTTATTTCAGTCTAGAATAAATTATGCTTCAAATGTGTTTCTTACCTTCGTCATATAACCAATATTTGGTTGTACGTTGATTTCTTCAAGCACATAATAAACACGCTCATTACGTAATGCTTTAGAAACTTCTGACTCTGGATCGTTTGCATCACCAAAGATGATTGCGTTTGCCGAACATGCTGATTGACACGCCATTTTGATATCCCCGTCTTTTACTTTACGGTTCTCTACTTTAGCTTGCAATTTACCAGCTTGGATACGTTGGATACACATCGAACATTTCTCCATAACCCCACGTGAACGAGTGGTTACATCCGGATTCAATACTAATTGGGTGAACTCGTTGTTCAAATAGTTGTCAAAACGAGAATCATTCCAGTAGTTGAACCAGTTGAAACGACGTACTTTATATGGACAGTTGTTCGCACAATATCTTGTACCGAAACAACGGTTATAAGCCATGTGGTTTAATCCTTCTGAAGAGTGTACTGTCGCTAATACCGGACATACAGTCTCACAAGGCGCATGCTCACAGTGTTGACATAACATCGGTTGATAAACAACTGTTACATCCTCATAGTCATAACCTTCTGCCTTAGCAATCTCTTTTTCTTTCGTTAATTTACCTTCACCTGTATTAAGCGTGTAATAACGGTCAATACGCAACCAGTGCATTTCACGACGACGACGAACCTCATCACGACCTACAACAGGTACGTTGTTCTCAACACTACATGCAACAATACATGATCCACAACCTGTACAAGCGTTCAAATCAATCGCCATCACCCAACGGTGACCTGGCTGCTCAAACTTATTCCATAAGTCATAAGTTTGGTGCTTATCTGAAAAACGTCCTGATTCTGAATTAGGATCCTTTAAGTAGTTTGCAAAGGTTGTCTCACGGATGATGTTACGACCTTCGATAGTGTGGTGAGTTTGTGTTTGAGCCAATTCATAAATTCCAGAAGCTTTCGAAATCGTAGCTTTTGAAGTAAATTGAATCGTGCCGTTTACTAAACTAGCAAATGGATAAGCATTTACACCTACATTGTTACCAGCCTTACCTACTTTCGTACGTCCATATCCTATCGCAACTGAAACAGTTCCTCTAGCTTGACCTGGTTGTAACAATACTGGAAGGTCTACTTTGTAACCATTCGCCTCAACTGTAACTTTTCCTGTTTCTTTAACACCTAATTCCTCAGCATCTGCCGGGTTAATAGCTGCAAAGTTATCCCAAGTTACTTTTGAAACTGGATCTGGCAACTCTTGTAAATAAGCGTTGTTCGCCCAGCGTCCGTCTCTAATATTTGGTGATTCGTAAACTTTTAATTCTACTCCGCCAGCAACACGTTTTGCATCATTTGCAATCGCTGTTGCAGCAGCATTTACATCTACATTAGCTGCATATGATGAACCTGTAGTCGATCCTTTGAAAACAAAACCTTGTTGCAAAACATCTTTCCAAGTTTTTCCTGTACCAGCCAAAATGTTCGCTTCCCAGTTTTCTTTTACGAAATCGTGGATAGCTTTATTCAATCCAGCCCAGTTGATTAAACTTTGCTCCGCTTGACGTGTATTGAATACTGGATTGATAGTAGGTTGAACAATCGTGAATAATCCTTCTTTAGCAGAAGCATCACCCCATGATTCCAAGAATGTACTGTTGGTCGCGATAGCTTTCAATTCTGAAGCTGTCTCGTCAGCACGGTCTGCAAAAGAAACTGTATAATCAATCTTCTTGATTGCAGCTATGACATCATCAGCCTTAAAGTAATCATAAACTGGGTTTGTATTCCAGAAGATCGCTACTCCTACTTGTCCCGCTTTAGCAGCAGTTAAGAATGTTTGGAATGCTGAATCAGATCCTTGATGTTGTTTTGAGAAATTATCTAAGTCGATAATTGCTCCGTAAGCTCCTAATGCTGTATTGATCGCATTTGCTAAGGCTTGAACATTGATATCGTTTGATCCTGCAACAACTACTGAAGACCCTTTAGAGTTCAATAATTCTTTTGCAGCAAGTGTAATCGCTGTTTTTGCCTTCGCGTTGTTTGTACCACCAGCAATAGATTGTCCAGTAATTGCATTATATAAGCTGATTAATACAGCTCCTTCTTCCGAAGGTTTAATCGCAATACGAACGTCAGCATTTGAACCAGTCATTGATAAGCCTGATTCAAATTGAATATGACGTGACATCTTACCACCTTTTAGTGATTTGTAGTCACGATTTTTAATATAATCTTGTGTGTGCTCTTCGCCTGCTACCCATGTACCCAAGAAATCCGCTGCTACTGAAACAACAACCTGAGCCTTGTCAAAATGATAAGTAGGAACAACTGCTTTACCAAATGAAGCTCTGTTTGCTTCAATGATACCGCTGTAAGATACTGCATCAACTTGTACGTGTTGAGTTGCAGGATACTTAGCTGCTAATGCAGCAATTGCTGCTAATGAGGAAGGACTGTTAATTGTATTTGAAACAATTGTGATTTGCTTTCCTGCTGCTTGAGCTTTATTTAATGCATCAACTACCGCTTGATCTAATTTCGCCCATTCTACATCTCTACCTCCAATTTGAGGATTCTGTAATTTGGACATATCATATAAGTCAAGTACTGCAGCTGATGTTGAAGCGTCTGTACCTTGATTCAAACCAATTCCATTTGGATTTGCTTCCAATGAAATAGGTCTTCCTTCTCTTGTTCTAACAATTACACTTTGACCATTGAAGGAAGAAGCGTAGAAGTTAGGCACACCTGGTGTTACTTCCTCTGGCTTGATCACATAAGGCACTGCCTTGTGAATTGGCGTACGGTTACAAGCTGCTAATGTAACAGCCCCTAAACCAAAACCTAAAGCTTTCAAAAAGTCACGACGAGGTGTCTTGGTACTTAAACCAGCTTCATTTAACACATCTTCTACGGGAATAGGCTCAGCAAACTCACTCTTGCTTCCTTCAACAAAAGCAGGAGTTTGATTCAATTCCTCTAAACCTTTCCAATATTTTTTATTGCTTTCCATTTAAGCTATATATAAGATTCCGTTATTCTAAATTAATTTATTAATAGTGACACTTACCACACTCTAATCCACCGATCATTGCAGCTGTCATCTTCTCACCTTTCTTCAACTTATCGTGAGCCTCGATCAATTGATCGTAATATGCATTGTCTGTATTTACAGAAGTCTCTCTGTGACAGTCAATACACCATTTCATCGTAAGTGGAGAATATTGATAAACTTCTTCCATATCTTGGATAGGTCCGTGACAAGTTTGACACTCTACTCCCGCAACAACTACGTGTTGTGAGTGGTTGAAGTATGCAAAGTCTGGTAAATTATGAATCCTAACCCATTCAATAGGTCTTGTATTTGTTCCATAAGTTCTAGCTTCTGGATCCCAATCTACAGCACGGTATAATTTTGCAATCTCTGGTGAAATCTCTCCATCGTAATGATCTGATCCTGTAATCGTGTTATGACAGTTCATACATACATTCGCAGATGGAATAGAAGCATTTTTAGATTTGAAGGCACCACCGTGACAATACTGACACTCAATTTGGTTAACCCCAGCGTGAATCTGATGCGAGAATTTAATAGGTTGAACCGGTTTATAGCCCTCATGAACACCTACGTTCCACATAGTTTTCCAGCCAGCAACTCCTAATAAACCTACAAACATTAATACCACAAAGAATACTAGCTTTTTGTTCTTTAAAAATGCCTTAGCAAATTTCACAGAACCGCTCTCCTCTTCTTCGTCGTTCTTAGCTTGAGCTTCATCAATCGCAGCTTTGTTATTCTCTATAACACGCTCTAATGTTTTTGTTACTCTGTTCAACGCAAAGATCACAGCTACAGCTACGACAACTAAAGCAATCAATCCAATGATCATCAAGTTGTTCGCATCTGAACTGCCAGAACCTGCGCCTCCAGCTGGTGCGGCAGCTTTCTTCTCAGCTTGCTTAACCTCTTCTGCTTGCAAATACGCAATGATATCCTTAATATCACCTTCTGAAAGGTTTGCATAAGGAGCCATCGTTGTAGCAAATTGAGATTTCAACTCAACTGCTTGTGGATCGCCTGAATCAATCATCCCTTGCGGGTTGTGGATCCATTTAACAATCCATCCTTCTTCACGGCGCTCTGACAAGCCAGCTAAATCTGGACCAGTCAATTTCTTACCAACTGCGTGACATGAATTACACGCATTCGACTTGAATAGCGCTGCACCATTCGCAGCATCCTGCGCCTGCGTGGTAGTAGTAACGGCAAATAACAATACCAAACTGATTGATATTGACTTCGCAAGTCTTCCCAAAACGGATGAGATATTTCTCATATTTAGCACTTTATACTATTTTATGTGTAATAATTAATTGTTGACTCTCCAGTACATGTACTCAATACCGTACAAAACAATGCACAAAAGTATAACTTATTAAGCAATCCCTGACAATTTGATGACGTAATTTGTCAATTTATAATCATTCTAAATAGAACCGCTTTTAGCGCTCTAGGACAACACAAATTAACATTCAATTGATATTTCTTATTATCTATTTTCGTAAATTAGTCCCTCTATGAAAGCAATATATTGCATATTAATTTTAATTATTTTATCTGGTTGTGCCCATTCACAATCAAATCAAGCGCATGAAATCATGGACCAAAACAAAAAATACAACGAATTAACCCCTGAAGAACAGTATGTAATCCTCCAAAAAGGAACCGAAAGACCTTTTACCGGGGAACTGTTAAACAACAAAGAAAAGGGAACTTATGTTTGTAAAAGATGTGACGCACCCCTCTATAATTCGGAAGATAAATTTGAATCTCACTGTGGATGGCCTAGCTTCGATGATGAAATCCCTGGTGCGGTGAAAAGAGTAATCGACGCCGATGGCCGCCGAACGGAAATTATTTGTAACGCCTGTGGTGCCCACTTAGGCCATGTTTTTGAAGGCGAAAATTTCACCTCCAAAAACACTAGGCACTGCGTGAATTCTATTTCAATGAAGTTTGTTCCAGCGTCTCCTCAGAAATAACCGAAGACCCGCGAACTAATAACTCACTAGGAATTACAATCTTTTGTAATTCCTTATTTTTTCCCTTAATCTCGTTCAATAGCGTATGAATCAACTCATTCGCTATCGCAGAGGTATCTTGTGTAACGACACTAATCCCCGGCTCATATAACTTAAACAACGTATGGTCATCAAATGCTACCATATTCGGCAATTTCATGTTATACTTCTTCACCGCTTTCAGTCCGTCAATCCCTAAATAATTCGTCGCAAATAAAACCGCATCCAAATTATTCGCACTAATAAAATCGTGAATTTGATCAACCGCCGAATCCTCATTCTCATCAATCTTCACTTTTTTAATATAAGCTTGTTGCTGATACTCATCAATCGCCTTCATATATCCATCCAAACGATCTCGCATCTGCGTCTGATTCGAATATAAGGATACAAAACCAACCCGCTTATTCATCGGATTCTCCAATAAATGCTTCGTCGCATCAAAGGAGCCATTAAAGTTGTCTAACACAACATAATGCGTCTCTAATTGTGGAATATATCGGTCGAATAAAACCAAAGGAACATTGTTCTTGATCAAATTCGCCAATGTATCGTCTAACCCTTCTGGCGGAGTGATAATATACCCATCTACCTGACGATCATAAAATAATTGAATCAATTCTCTCGCCTTCGTTTCATCATTATCCATACTGCAATAAATAATATGATAACCATTATCATAGGCAATACGCTCAATATACTTGGCTACATTCGAGAAAAAAGGATTGGAAATATCTTCAACAATCAAACCCAATATCTTGGATTGACCGGTGCGTAAACTCTGGGCTAATTGGTTGGGCTTGTAACCCACTTTTTTTACATAATCTAGTACACGCTTTGTCAAACCCTCACTGATCCGCTTCTCCTTCGCTTTCCCATTTAATATAAAGGAAACCGTCGTTACGGATACACCAAGGTTTTTGGCAATGTCACTAATTAATATTCTTTTTCTCATGTTAGGTTAATAAAAATGCAATTCAAAATCTATCAAATATATAAACTCGGCTAAATTTTAGCAAATTTATGCTAAAGATAATGCTAAAAATTTGGCTAAAAGGGTTTATTAGGTTTAAAAACGTACATTTGTTTTCGTACACTATTTATAACGGCTTTTATGAACTTACATTATAAATCTTACACAAAAATTTTTATCTCCGCTGCATTGATCACCCTAACTATCGGAAAATCAAACGCTCAGCAGCTGACAAAATTTGTAGACCCTTTCATCGGTACAGGTGGACATGGTCATACTTATCCCGGTGCAACAGTCCCATTTGCATTGGTCCAGTTATCTCCAGATAATGGAAAAAACGGCTGGGATTGGGTGAGTGGATATCATATTTCCGCAGATTCAATCGCTGGATTTAGTCATATGCACCTCAGTGGAACGGGAATTGGAGATTGGCTTGATATAGCAATCATGCCACTAATTAATCCTATCCCTCAAAAAGACCTGGATACCAGAGTAAAATTCTCACATGACAATGAAAATGCAAGCCCTGGTTTTTACGCAGTAAAATTAGATAATGGGATTCAAGCGAATCTTACCTCAACTGAACGTGTTGGTTATCATCAATACTTATTCCCAAACGCTGCAAATCCTACCATACGTTTGGATCTCGGTCATGCTTTCAACTGGGACAGACCTATGGATACCGAAATCCAAATCTTAAATGATAGTACAGCAATCGGGAAAAGATATTCTTATGGCTGGGCTAATCAGCAACATATATATTTTGCGCTCCGTTTTAATAAAGACTTCAAATCGTATTTGTTAAATGGACAAAAATCCAACTCCAAAAAAATTGGACAAACCAATGACTCCAGACAAGGCCCAATAAATGCAGTAAATGCCCAATTTACATTCCCTGGAAGCACTGAGGTGGAATTAAAAGTCGCCTTATCGACAACATCTACTGAGAAAGCGTTATTGGCTTTGCAGGAAATCCCTAATTGGAATTTTAATCAGGTCAAACAAAACGCAGAAAACCAATGGGAAAAGGAACTTGCTAAAATAAAAGTCGAATCTAAGGATGAAACCTTAAAAAAGATTTTCTATTCCGCACTTTACCACACGGCTGTCTCGCCGACCTTGTATTCTGATCAAGATTCGGAATATAAAAACTATAAAGGTGAGACCCATAAAATGCCTAATAACGGCCAAAAATACACCCTGTTCTCATTATGGGATACTTTCCGCGCCTTAAAACCTCTATTCACCATTACGCAACCTGAGCGATATACTGACATGATGAATAGCATGTTAGCATTCTATGATGAAAATGGATTATTGCCAGTTTGGGATTTAAGCACTTTCGAAACCAATACCATGACGGGCTACCATGCCGTACCTGTCCTTGCAGATGCTGTCCTGAAAGATATCCCTGGAATTGATCAGGAAAAAGCTTTTCAAGCCATGCTGGCAAGTGCTAACCAAAAAATCAGAGAAGTACCTGATTATATACAATATGGCTATGTTCCTCAAGATGTCAATGGAGGATCAGTAACTTCTACCTTGGAATATGCATTCGACGATTATTGCATTTCTTTAGTCGCTAAAAAATTAGGCAAGAATAAAGAATATCAAGAATATACCAAACGTGCTAAAAATTACATCCAGCTCTTTGACCCGAATTCTGGATTCATGCGCGCTAAATTAAAAGATGGTAAGTTTGTAGAACCTTTCGACCCTTTTTACTCTGAACATGAATTCTCTAAAAGCCAATACATAGAAGGTAATGCTTGGCAACATTCATTCTTTGTCCCGCACGATGTCCGTGGACTTGCTAAACTATTCCCGAAAAAAGATGGCTTAGACAAAATGTTGGATACATTATTTAAAGCCCCATCTTATATGACTGGTGAAAACCAATCTCCTGATGCAAGCGGTTTTATCGGGCAATATGCCCATGGAAATGAACCTAGCCACCATATCGCTTACATGTATTCCTATTTAGGTAAGCCTTGGAAAACGCAAGAAAAGGTAAGAGAAATAATCGACTCCATGTATCATGACAAACCTGATGGATACGCAGGAAATGAAGATGCCGGACAAATGAGTGCTTGGGCAGTATGGTCGATGATGGGATTATACCCTGCTTCCCCGGTTAATGGTGAATACGTCTTTGGAAGCCCAGTGCTGGATAAAGCTGAAATAACCATGCCCAATGGAAAAGTTTTTACCATAATCGCCAATAACAACAACAAACAGAATATTTATATTCAATCCATCAACTTAAATGGGAAACCTTATAAAAAATCTTATATCAACCATCAAGATATGCTGAAAGGGGGAACATTGGAATTCAAAATGGGAGATAAACCCAACTTTAAATTAGGAACTAAAAAGAAATCCTTGCCGACTTCAATGGAAAACTAAACAAAACCGATAATCTAACGTTTTGTCATATATTGGCCTTAGGTACACTTATTGTTAATCATGGGAAAGGAGAAGAAAAACATGGATGAATTAAACAACAACATCAACATTAAAGACATACAAGACGATAGCAATAATCAAGATTTCTACAAAAACTTTAAAGATAAGTTGATTGAAGTGGAACAATTCCCTTCCATCTATACTTTTAAATTTATTGTGAAATCAGATTCAGATCAAGCTGATAAAGTAAAAGCTTTATTTACGCATGCATCAGCAAAATTTTCTGAGAAAAAATCCTCCGGTGGGAAATATACCTCCATATCTATTGAAAACTATGTCAATAGCGCAGATGAAGTAATTGAATATTACAAAAAAGTAGGAGAAATTCCAGGCGTAATGATGTTATAATAAGAAACTTAATAATAAAAAAAGGTGTCATTTTGACACCTTTTTTTTGTTAAACTTATTCCACGACCTCTTGTAAGGCCTTTTCGACCGCAACGGGATCTTTCAAATTAACTTTTTTATTCTTCATGGCCATATAATAATTCCCTGGTATAATCACATATCGATAAAGGATATTAACGTTAATAGATACTACAGGACCTCCATCATAAACCATTCTCATAATGACCAGCTCTCTCAATTTTGCGTGAAATGTAATAGTCGACATTCTAAAAAAAGCACTGGATGTAAATGGTAATGGGTATAGACCTTGTCCATAATCCAAATAAACAAGTATGGCTGAATTTTTTATTACATCTGCTGTTAATTGAGGTTCATAAATATGAGCTGCTCGAACTCTCGTATTGTCAAAAGAAGTATCTACCATTCTTACAGCAGTTCTCCATCCTGAATACATCACCTTAGCTTGAGCTTTTAAATTAGTTCCTATTCCCCAACCTGTTGCTGTCTTTGGCCCATATAGAACCATTTGGCTGGTATTAAAATAAAAATCACCAACCACTCCTAAGGTCGTGGCAGGAATGGTCGTTCCCGATAGAAACTGTGAACCGTTTTTCCCATTCGTACCATTTTTTCCATCTGCACCTTTCAACTTGGTCGGACTTCCCCAACCTGTTGCTACTTTAGGCCCATATAAATCACCGGTGCTCTTCCTAAAATAAAAATCTCCATTCTTACCCAAAGTATTCGCAGGGACAACGGTTCCACTATAAATCATAGAACCATCGTCTCCCTTCGTACCAGTGATTCCCCGATCTCCTTTATCCCCCTTCTCTCCTGTTGGACCCATCTCCCCTTGATCTCCCTTCTTACATGAACCTGATCCAAATATGATCAACGCCATTAAAATCATTAAAAATTTAGTTTTCATAATAATATCATTTAATTTTTCCTTTTGATTCGGCCAAACTAAACTACTATGATTTGCAAACTAAATTCTTTAACAATGAGTAAACCCCTTCAGTTATCGAGTAAACTATTCTTTCCAATGAGTAACCAAAATACTATCTGTTCAAACAGAAATCTATTTCTCCCCAAAGGTCAATTCATTTTTTCCTTTTTTTAATTGATAATCCTTTACTATCTGCCCAAAACGAATTTTCACCGGTTCATTCTTTCCTGAAATAATCCGAAGGCTCGTTATTTCACCTTCATCCCATACAAAACTTAACTTCTTATTCCCTCTGCATACAAGCCCCTCAACCTTCCCACTTTTCCATTCTGAAGGTATAGCTGGTAATAATTGGATTTCATCATCCTTCGATTGAACCAACATCTCGGCTAATCCAGCAGCTCCGCCAAAATTACCATCTATCTGAAATGGTGGATGCGTACTGAACAAGTTTGGTAAACAGGTTTTCCCAATTAATTCTTTCAAATGCTTATTCGCATTCTCTCCATCAAATAATCGTGCATAGAAATTCACAATCCAAGCTTTACTCCAACCTGTATGACCACCGCCTGAAGAAAGCCTGTTTTCAATGGTTTTCTTCGCGGCAGCAAATAATTCTGGTTGTTTGGAACTGATGGAATGTCCCGGATATAACCCCAATAAATGGGACATATGCCGATGACCCGGTTCAACTTCTTCATAATCATGGATCCATTCTTGAATTGCTCCGCTCTTTCCAACGCGGATCGGAGGCAACTGCTTACGAACTCTCGCAATCTCCGCCAACAATTCTTTATCCTGTTTAAGGATATTCGCTGCCTTCTCAAAATTATCAAACAGCTCTAATATGATTTCAATATCTATGGTACTTGAATACGATAATTGTGACCGAACTTCTTTCCCGTCCACAATGGTCTTAAACTCGTTCTCTGGTGAATGCGAAGGATTAGTTACCAAATAGCCTTCTGGCGATTTAACCAAAAAGTCTAAAACCCATAGCAATGAGCCTTTCAATATCGGATAAGCCACAGTTTTTAAATAGAATTCATTCTCCTTGAATTCATAATGCCTAAAAATTGGAAAAGTCATCCAAGGTCCTGCCATTGGCGAAACGCCCCAAACACCATCTGCCACACCCGTTCTCCCAAATGGATCCGTTAAATGATGGATCGTCCAACCTCGTGCAGCATACATTTCTTTAGCAGTTACTCCCCCTGGTTTCAGGATTTCCTTCATAAAATTTGCTAAAACAAGACTAGTCTCCCCTAAATCACCCGTTTCAGCAGGCCAATAATTCATCTGTAGATTGATATTGGTGTGAAAGTCTGAATTCCATGGCGCTTCGTATTCCTGATTCCAAATACCTTGGAGATTGGCAGGTAATTTTGCCGGAGGTCGACTCGATGACATCAACAAATACCTCCCGTATTGATAAAATAAGGTTTGAATCCCAAAATCTTGGTTGCCTGCAGAAAATGCCCTTAATCGCTTATCCGTAGGTAAACTTGAAAAATCCTCCCCATTCAACGAAATCTTAACGCGCTCAAACTTTTCCTTATGTTCCGAAACATGACGATTAAAGTAATTCCAAACATGTTTCCCTTTCAAAAATTCAAAATGAAAATCTAATTCCTTCCTTAGATCTTTGCTGGGGTCAACATCCAACTTCGCTAGATTATAATCCGTCAGCCCATTAAAAGCTAACTCTAACTTTTTTACATTCTTGAACCGGATACCAGCACGACCATTTTCCTTGAAAACCTCATAGGCTCCATCTATGCTCATCACATCTATTCCAGCTATAAAACGCATATGAGATCCCGCAGGACCAGAATCCTTTTTAACAGAATCTTGAATCTGACCTGAATAATAGGCCCCAGACTTAAATGTTTTATATTCAATAACATCTCGACTCCTATCCAGACTTACTGTAAACGAAATCGGCTCTGTGGACTCCCAATTCAGAAAAAATGTATTGTTGACCGCTGATATATAGGATGTTTGGACAATCTTATTCGATTGCACATTAAAAGTTGTCCGATGCACTCCTTCGTTTAAATTCAATTCCCGAGTATAACCATCGACTTTTTCCCCAGCCCAATCATAATCAACTCGTAGATTACCCAAAGGCTGATACGAGCGAATTCGAGCTGGTGTCCCAACCATATATTGACTGGCCAATTCCTTGGCCTCATCAAATCGGCTATTGAAAATAGCATCCTGAATCTCTTTCAGATGCGCAGCAGATTGTGGATTATTGTTATTGATCTTACTCCCCGCCCAAAGACTCTCTTCGTTGAGCTGCATTAATTCATGATCATAGCGACCATAAATCATTGCTCCAAGACGACCATTTCCCAATGGCAACGCCTCAGTCCACTTACTCGCAGGCTGTTCATACCACAGTTTCAGATCAGTATCCTGACCTAGGAGTAATGTTGGAAATAATATAAGGATTAGGTTTAGTAGGTTTTTCATTCCATTAATTTACAAAAATTAAGGAAACTCTTAATACATATTAATTTACACAATAAATTTACACCCTACCCAAACCCTATTCACCCATGTAAGAGTCTAAATACTCTATACTAAATACTAACTACTAAATAAAAAAAGAGCAACTTTCATTGCTCTTTTTTTATTTATTCACCTTGCGGCTTGTTTTCTTGTTTTGGTTTATCTTCTCTTGGAGGACGAGGCAATAAAACCTTGCGAGAAAGCTTCATTTTACCTTGTTTGTCAACATCCAAAAGTTTAACAGTCACCATATCTCCTTCTTTAAACACACCGTCCATTGTTTCAAGACGTTTCCAGTCAATTTCTGAAATATGCAATAAACCGTCTTTACCAGGCATGATTTCAACAAATGCACCAAATGGCATAATTGATTTAACCTTACCTTCATAAATCTCACCGATTTCTGGTTTAGCAACAATCGCTTTAATTCTCGCTAGGGCAGCGTCAATCGCCTCTTTATTATCAGCAAAGATTTGAACAACACCTTTGTTTTCTACTTCTTCAATTGAAATTGTAGCACCAGTTTCACGTTGCATCTCTTGAATGATTTTACCACCTGGACCAATCACTGCGCCAATAAATTCCTTATCAATTAAGATTTGGATAATACGTGGTGCATGAGGTTTGTAGTCTTCACGTGGAGCTGAAATAGTTTTAGCCATTTCATCTAAGATATGTAAACGAGCTTCTTTCGCTTGGTCTAAAGCTTGAGTCAATACTTCCCATTTAAGACCATTGATCTTAAGGTCCATTTGACAGCCAACAATACCATTTGCAGTTCCCGTTACTTTAAAGTCCATGTCACCTAAGTGATCCTCATCCCCTAAAATATCAGAAAGAATAGCATATTTTCCTGTTTTCTCATCTGTAATCAAGCCCATCGCAATTCCTGAAACAGGAGCTGCAATCTTAACTCCGGCATCCATCAATGCTAATGTACCAGCACAAACTGTTGCCATCGATGAAGAACCATTGGATTCTAAAATATCAGATACTACACGAATGGTGTATGGATTATCTTCTGTAGGTAGAACTTGTTTCAATGAACGCATTGCTAAGTTACCATGTCCTACTTCACGACGACCTGGACCTCTGTTCGGTCTAACTTCACCTGTTGAAAATCCTGGGAAATTATAATGTAAGATGAATTTATTGTAACCATGGAAGAATGCTCCATCGATCATTTGCTCATCATCCTTTGCTCCTAAAGTAACTGAAGTTAATGATTGTGTTTCACCACGGGTAAAAACTGCTGATCCATGTGCAGCTGGTAAATAATCTACCTCTGACCAGATAGGACGTACGGTACGTACATCACGACCATCTAAACGAATTCCTTCGTCTAACACTAGATTACGAACTGCATCATACTGAACATCATGGTAATACTTCTTCATTAAGAATTCTGTATCCTCATCTAGCTCTTCTCCTAAGGTCTCGAAAAATGATTGACCAATCTCCGCAAATTTCTCTGTACGCTCATGCTTGCTAGATCTTGATTTAGCAACTTCATAAACCTTCTCATAAGTAGCTGCATAGATAGCATCCTTTAATTCAGGATTAGATGGCTCATGATTGAAATCACGTTTCTCTCCTGAACCTACTAGGTTTGCTAATTCTACTTGTCCAGCAACTTGTTTCTTGATCGCTTCATGTGCAAAAGCAATCGCTTCTACCATTTCAGTTTCTGAAATCTCTTTCGCTTCTCCTTCAACCATCACGATATCTTGTGCAGATCCCGCAACGATAAATTCTAAGCTCGCCTTTTCCAAAGCTGAAACCGTTGGATTGATTACCAATTCGCCATCAATTTTCGCAACACGTACTTCAGAAATTGGCCCATTAAATGGAATATCTGAAACCGCAATCGCAGCTGATGCCGCTAATCCTGCTAGTGCATCTGGCATAATTTCTTTGTCCGCAGAAATTAAACTTACCATTACTTGCGTGTCAGCATGGTAGGTCTCTGGGAATAATGGACGTAATGCCCTATCTATTAAACGTGAAATCAAAACCTCATAATCTGATAATCTTGCCTCACGACGTAAAAATCCACCTGGGATACGACCTGTAGCCGCATATTTCTCTTGGTAATCTACTGATAATGGAAGAAAATCCGCGCCTGCTTTTGGCTCCTTCGAGGAAACAACAGTCGCTAGCAACATCGTTGCTCCTTGTTTCAATACTACTGACCCATCAGCTTGCTTCGCTAATTTACCAGTCGACAATTCAATGGGAGCTAGTCCGCCACCCATCTCAATTGTTACTTTCTTTTCGTTATAACTCATTGTTTTTTCTTTGTGATGCATTTGCGTCATTTTTAATGCACCAAATTAATATTGACCTTTTTAATCGCACAAATGTAATTAAAAATTTATTGCCCACTCCTATCTCACCGAAATTTTAAAACCTTAGCCCAGCATTCATAAGCCCAACTAAAATTTATTAATCTATAATAAAGAACTACTCAACAAATCTCCTCTATCCCATAATCAGCTCCTCAAACAAAAAATAATGGGCAATAAAAAAGGGATTCTGACCAAGTCAAAATCCCCTTTATAAAGCTCTTTACAGATGTCTTATTTGATGATATCACGTAAGCCTAATGCTTTGATGATAGCACGGTATCTTTCGATATCCTTTTTGTACAAATAAGCTAATAATGAACGACGCTTACCTACTAATTTTTGTAGGGAACGTTGAGTGTTAAAATCTTTTCTGTTTGATTTCAAGTGCCCAGTTAAGTGAGCAATTCTCTTTGTAAATAAAGCTACTTGTCCTTCCGCAGAACCTGTGTTTTCAGCTGCTCCAGCAAATTCTTGGAAGATGTCAGCTTTGTACTCTTTACTTAAATACATTTCGTGAATAATATTAAAGCGTTAAAAATTCTATTAATTGGCTGCAAAGTTAACATCTTATTACCAAAACAAAAAATTTATTGTTCAAATAATTAGACTTCTAATACTCAACAGCTTGGAATTATACCTTAATATAGATTTTCTTTTGATCTAACCAGTAACAGATCGCCCACATCAATACTAAAAAACATAAGGAATAGAAAAAAGAACCCAATTCCGGAGGCCCTGGAATCTGCGCACAAATATTCTTATAAAACCATGATAATGGACTTGTGAAAGTGGTCTCTCCCAAATCATTTACTCCGCTTGGAATTCGAATCAAACCCAAAGTCTTCGGTAATAACCCACTTAAAACAAAGATAAAAAGTGGATTCTTCCCAAATACGTCAAAAAACTTCGTCAACCAATTCTTCACCCCTTGAACTTCAATATACCAGATCATGCCGCCAATGGTCATAATCCCTAACCCTGTCGTATATAAAACGTATGAACTTGTCCAGATCTTCTTATTGATTGGGAAACCTAAAGACCACGTCCAAGCTAAAACAACCAAGATAAAACCCGTCACAAACATCCCTGACAATAGTTTAAAGTGTGGCTCATTGCTCTGTGGAACCTTCGTCCACAACCAATCAACCTGCCCTTGTTTCTTGATAAATACACCCGCCAAATATCCAAAAACAACTTGTATAACAGCTGGCATCGCACTCATTAATCCTTCCGGATCAAATGGAACTCCCTCACCTTTATACATATGGGCAACACTTAATATTTGCTTATCGATAGCGGTTCCAAACCATCCCTCTAAGGAATATGGATCGCCAGTTCCCAATAAGGCACAAATGCCCCAATAGGCTAACAATATGGCGGCAGAAATATAAATCAACGTCCTCGGCTTAAAATAATAAGCTAATACTGAAGCAAAGAAGTAGGCTATAGCAATCCGTTGTAATACCCCAAGGATCCGAACTCCCTGCTCTGGATTACTACTATTTACCCACTCTCTAAATTGTAAAGCCCCATCTGACCAATGTACAAATGGAAACCAATTTAACCCAAGGCCAATTAGAAAAATCAATATCGTCCGCTTGATTACTTTCTTCCAAAAAACGGAATCTCCAGCTTCCTGCAACCTCGGTATCACAAAGGACATCGCATTGCCGACTGCAAATAGAAAAAATGGAAAAACTAAATCCGTGGGAGTGCAACCATGCCATGGCGCATGCTTCAATGGTGCAAACATATGCGACCATGTCCCTGGATTATTAACCAAAATCATTAAGGCAACTGTCGCTCCCCTAAAGACATCTAAAGAATAATAACGCTGTTTCATAATTTATATTCAACCGAAGTTACAATTAAACCGTCACAAATACGCACTCTAAACTGGAAAATTAATCAATTACGCATAAAAACGCAACAAATCAACCCCGTTTACTACTAAATTAAAGATGACTTGCGTCACTTTTTAATATTTTTAAAAAGTATTTGGTAGTTAATTTAATTTTACTTTAACTTTACCCCAATATTAAATAATCAATTTCAGCTTGGATAGCCTTAAATTAACGATACTTAAGCGGTTGTATTTTTCAAATCCGCAATCGATTGCAGAGCTCAGCAACTCGATCGGAAAGAGTGTGCCGAATATTACCAATGCCGTCAATAAACTTTTACAACTTAAACTAATTGAACAAGATGGGTTAGCACCTTCTACTGGAGGTAGACGTGCAGCGCAATTTATACCTAGTGAAAAACACCTACCTTACATCATTTCCCTAGCTATTGATCAATTCTATACCTCTATAGCTGTTGTTAATTTTAAAAACGAGCTCAAAACTGAAATTAAAACCGAGATCATTGATCTTAAAAATGAAGATGCTTTTCTAAAACTGATCGCACTGATCCATGAAACCACTAAAGATTTTGATAAATCTCTTATCTATGCAATTAGCATTACTATCCCAGGTTTTGTCGACAGCAATACCGGAATAAATAATTCTTATAGCAGTGGTTCACCTTTTTATGATCTGAAAGCCAATATCCAAAAGGAATTCAATCTACCAACCTTCGTTGAAAACGACTCTTCTGCAATCGCAATTGCAGAACATAAATTTGGAAAAGCAAAATCTAATAAAGATGTCATGGTAGTAAACCTCAATTGGGGTGTAGGTCTTGGAATGATCCTCGACAATGAACTCTACCGTGGACACTCTGGATATGCAGGTGAGTTTAGTCATATCCCCCTTTCGGACTCTAACAAACTATGCTCCTGCGGAAAAAAAGGATGCCTCGAAGTTGAAGCTTCTCTTTTAGCCGCGGTACAATTCGCCACTAACTCATTAATCGCTGGAGACCCTTCTTCGCTCCAGGAAATTTATAACCAACAAAAATTTATTAACGCCGATAATCTCCTTGATGCCGCCATATTAGGTGACCAATTAGCCATGGAAGCTATCAACAGAATCGGTTATATGCTTGGTAAAGGAATAGCAACGCTTATCCATATCATCAATCCGCAAATGGTACTCATTAGCGGACGTGGTGCAAGAGCGAAAGATGTCCTCTTACCAAAAATTCAAAGTGCAATCATGGAATTTAGTATCAAAAGACTTTCTCAAAATACTCAAATCGAATTTTCTAACACTGAAAACATGCAGTTACTAGGGGCAACCTGTATTTGCATTTTAAATGCGGACAAACACATTTATAAAACACAATTAACAGACTAATTACTTAAATCATCAACAAATGAGCAATTTTTACTCTAAATGTTGCAGCTTAACAATAGTGATGCTAATCAGTATTTCTACGTTATTTGCACAGCAAACTGTTACCGGGAAAGTAACAGGTCCAAACGGAGCAAATCTTCCAGGCGTGAGCGTGTCAGTTGTCGGTACAGACAAAGTCACTCAAACAAATAGTGAAGGTAATTTCTCCATTGAAGCCAACAATGGCCAAAAAATCCGCTTCTCAAGCATGGGATACCTAACTAAAGAAGCAACAGTTTCCTCTACCTCATTGAATATCAACTTGCAGGAAGATGCTAGTAACATCGACGAAGTAGTTGTGACCGCAATGGGTATCAAAAGAGAACGTAAATCCCTTGGATATTCATTCCAAGAAGTTAAATCCGAACAACTAACTGATGCAAAGGAAACTAACGTTGCGAATGCCCTGGTTGGTAAAGTTTCTGGTTTACAAGTTATCAAAGGTTCTAGCGGACCTGCATCTTCCACAAAAATTACCCTTCGTGGTAATAACTCCTTAACAGGCGATAACCAACCTTTGATTATTGTCGATGGAGTACCTATGAATAACTTCTTAGGAGCTAAAGGTGGAAATGGTAAAGTAAATAATGACTTCTGGAATCCAGGTACTGATATGGGGAATGGATTAGGGGATATTAACCCCGAAGACATTGAAAGTATGTCAGTCCTAAAAAGTGGTGCTGCATCCGCATTATACGGATCTAGAGCAGGTAATGGTGCTATTATCATTACAACAAAATCTGGTAAAGCTCAAAAAGGAACTGGAATTACATATTCGTCTACAGTAGGTTTCGAAACAATATTCATGACTCCTGAAATCCAAAGTGCTTTTGGACAAGGTTCAAATGGTGTATTTGACGCTATCAGTACCAATAACTGGGGTGAAGCTATCGATGGAAATAAATACCAGGCCTATGATAACATCAATAACTTCTTCAAAACTGGTTTTAACCACACTCAAAACGTTGCTTTCCAACAACAAATCGGTGAAACTAATATTTACTCGTCAGCAACTTATTTGAATGACCAAAGTAAAATCCCTGGTTCTTCTTTGGAAAGATTGAACTTGATGTCTAAAGTATCAACCACTTTCGGACCTAACAAACGTTGGTCAACAGAAGTGAAAGTTCAATACATGAATAACGACGCTACAAACCGTCCTATCTCTGGGCAAAACAACTCTAACGCGTTCGCAACATTGTTCAGAATGCCTAGATCTATCAACATCCTTAACTATAAAAACCCAGTAGACAACACTGGTAAAATGCGTTGGTACGGAACTACAAACTCGATTAACCCTTATTGGTTAGCAGAATATAACTTAAATAACGACGTAAGAAATCGTTTCTTAAGCAATGCAAATATCAAATACAAGATTACAGATTGGTTGGATATTGAAGGTCGTGCAGGATTAGATACCTATGCTTCAAGATTTGAAAACAAAACTTATTCTGGTAGCCCTTTAAGCAGCACAGGTCTTTATTCAACTGGTAAAACTGAGTTCGCTGAGAAAAACTTTACTTTGGCTTTACATGCTAGAAAAGACGAAATCAATGGAAGTAAATGGGGAGTGAATGGTTCGGTATTCGGTCAAATTATGCGTAGTGACGAAACATTCCTAGGCGTAGGCGTAGGTGAACTTGAGGTTCCTAACTTCTTCTATGTTACTAACGGAAAAGGAAATCCAACTCCTAACCAATATAACAACAGAAAACAAATCAATTCCCTTTATGGTACTGCTGAACTTAATTACGATGGATATTGGTTCCTAAATGTTACTGGTCGTAATGACTGGTCTTCAGCTTTATCTAAAGAATATCGCTCATATTTCTACCCTTCTGTGAGCACATCATTAGTGGTATCTGATTTAATCAGAAAATCTGGTGGAAATTTACCTTCGGCGATTAACTTCTTGAAATTAAGAGCTTCTTATGCAACAGTAGGTAATGACATGGGACCTTACCAAATCTTTAATGCATATGATATTGGTCGTGACCCGAATGGCAACACCACTTCTGGATTAGGAGAGGTATTCTACAACCCTAATGTAAGAAGTGAATTGATTAAAACTTTAGAGTTTGGTTTTGACACGCGTTTATTGGATAGCAGATTGGGAATTGACTTTGCTTGGTATAAAAACAATGCAACAAACCAATTACTGGATATCCCAATGAACCCTATGAGTGGTTTCAGAGCGAAAAAAATCAATGCTGGTAACATCCAAAACTCTGGTTTTGAAATCGCTTTAGATGGTCAAATCCTAAGATCTGATGATGGTCTAAACTGGAATTCATCGGTTAACTTCTCTAAAAACGTTAATAGAATCATTGAATTGACTCCGGAAATCGAATACTATAATTTAGGTGGTTTTGATAACATCGCAGTTCGTGCTATTTCTAACGAAATCTTCGGTCAGATTATTGGCTCTAAATTCTTAAGAGTGGATGATCAAAATAGTCCGCATTATGGAAAATTAATCCTGAATGGAAATGGACTTCCTCAAAGTGTAGATGGTCAAGTATTGGGTAACCAATCGCCAAAAGCATTAGCAGGATGGACAAACTCATTTAGCTACAAAAACATCGGACTAAGCTTCCAAATTGATGGTCGCTTTGGTGGTGAATTCTTCTCCGGAACGAATGTAAACTTACAAGCAAATGGTACCGCAGCAGCAACTGTTACTGATGGTAAACGTGCTGACTTTGTAGTGGATGGTGTTATTCAAGATGGCCAAAACTACACTCAAAACACCAAGTCTGTAACCGTGCAACAATATTGGACGCAAGTGGCTACAACGGGTAACATGGGTATCGGCGAAGCGAATATCTACGATGCTACAAACATCAGATTGAGAAATATTACCCTTAGCTACAACTTGCCTTCTTCAGTATTGAAGAGCAATATCCTTCAACGCGCTCGTATTGCTTTCACAGTAAACAACGCTTGGATGATTAAAAGCTATGCGAATGGGGTAGATCCTGAATCAGTATTCTCTATCAATAGCAACGCAACTGGTTTTGAAAACTTCGCAACACCGACATCGCGTTCATACTTTGTTAACCTAACATTAGGTTTTTAAAATTTAACAGGTCAATAAAATGAAAAATATTATATCAAAAATAGGTCTTGCCATTATGCTTACTGCTAGCTTGGCTTCTTGTTCTAAATTTGAAGAACTGAATGTAGACCCTACGAAAGTTAATGAAGATCAAGTTCGCGTTGAGTACTTGTTAAATAATGCCATTATTGGTGCTCAACAAGATCCGCATATCGCAGAACGGATGTTCGTTCTTTATTGGAAAACAGCTGCTAGACAGCACCTGTCTACTGGTTTAGCTGGTGGAACTCACTCAGATGGTTGGTCATCTGACTATTGGGGTAGAGGTTATCTTTCTCAATGGTTGAACAATGTAAACCTTGCAATTACGGTAGGTAATAAAAGAATCGCAGATAACACTGCAGAAGCACATATTAATAATGTTGTTCAAATTTCTAGAATTTGGAGAGCTTATTTGATGAGTGAAGCAACGGACAATTTTGGCCCTATTCCAATCAATGGATTCCAAGGTGAAAATCCTGAGTATTCCAACGTAAAGGATGTGTATTATTATATGTTAGAGGAATTAAAAGATGCTGTGAGTAAAATCAATTCAGCAACAATTCCTTCAGACTACAAAAAATATGATAATGCCTATGCATTCGACCTGGATAACTGGGTTAAATATGCAAACTCAATGAGAATGCGTCTTGCAATGAGAATTGCTGAGGTTGATCCTACAAAAGCAAGAACTGAATTTGAGAACGCTGTAGCTACTGGAAAATATATCAAAAATGCTGAAGATATGTTTGATGTGGCTGAAAGACCAGGATGGGATCCCCTATCAGGTGTTATGAGTCGTGAATGGAATGGACAAGTCCTTTCTGCTACCTTAAATAACCTTTATGTAGGTCTTGGTGGTATCAAATCCGCGAATCAATTAGCAGCTACTTTTGCTCCTAAAATTAAACCAGCAAACTATGCTGGGTTAAGATTATTGGAACATTTCTCCCAGAAAACTAACGACCCGATGGCTGGCTATTTCTTCGATGGATTGCCAAATACCATTGACCCTAGAGCGTATAAAACTTTCTATATCCCTGGAGATGTAAATAGCCCACAATTTTCATTGTACCCTTCGTGGACTGATGATGCCAAAATCACTAAAGTAAAATTAAAAAGAACTGCTGGTGATATTGAATTAGATGTTAAGAATACTTGGAGTGCTCAAGCAATTGGTGACTTCGGTGCTAAAGGTTCAGCCAATGAAATTAGAACAATCCAAGTTGGTAAAATCCCAGGATTGTCCCAAGCTTATAGAGCGAGTGGTAGCAAAAGAGTATTCTTCGCTTCATGGGAAAGTTATTTCCTTCTTGCAGAGGCTGCATTAAAAGGCTGGACTACCGGTACTACAGCTCAACAAGCTTACGAAAATGGTGTGAAAGCAAGTTTTGAATACAATGGAGTATCTCAATTTGCTACAGAGTACTTGAATTCTACAAACTATAATAATGTAGGTACTTCCGTGAAATTCACTCATACCACTGAGCCAGGAAACTCTCGTAGCATGTCTTACATCGATGGGTATACCAAAGCTGCGGGAACTACAACAATTGCATATCCTGTAAATACTATTTACAAAAATGGTACAGTTCGTAATGATGCATTAACTAAAATCATTACCCAAAAATACATTGCCAATATGCCTTGGTTGCCTTTAGAAGCTTGGAATGACCATAGAAGATTAGGTCTTCCTTTCTTTGAAAACCCAGCGATTGAAAACCCGCTTCCAAATCTTCCAGATTTGAACAGTGGTAACTTCATGACTAATAACGTGAAATTCTTCCCTCAACGTTTGCCTTATCCTTCGACTTTCAGAGAGTCTGATGAAGCAAATTATGAGAAAGCTGTTGGTTTACTAGGTGGTGAGGATAAAGTATCTACTCCGCTTTGGTGGGCTAAAAAACAATAAAATCTTCGTAATTTTAGGAAGCGATCGAATACATATTCGATCGCTTTTTTATTTTTACAAAATATTGTGCTGTTAATCCTGTCGGACTGAACCCCCGACTTTTGGACCTTCAAATTTATTAATTATGAAACATTATCTTCTTGTACTACTCTTTATTCTCAGTTCCCTACACTCCTTTTCTCAAACCAAAAAAGCCCAATGGCTGGAAGATGACCGCTTCGGTATGTTTATCCATTGGGGACTATACAGTGCCACCGAAGGAATTTGGAAAGGCGAAAGACTGCGACACCCCAACAATTATGCGGAATGGATCCGATATAGAAACCGAATTGGGGAAGCTGAATATGGTGAATTAGCAAAGAGATTTGATTGGAACAAAATAAACCCTGAAGAATGGGTGCTCCTGGCTAAAAAAGCCGGCATGAAGTATATTGTCATTACCTCCAAACATCATGATGGTGTGGCCCTATGGAATAGTAAGGTAAGTGATTATTCCTTACCTAAACTTAGTGGAACAAATAGAGATGTGATCAAAGAAATTGCAGAAGCTTGTAAAAAACATAATATCAAATTATGTTTCTATTATTCTCATTGGATCGATTGGCAACACCCTTATGCATGGAATCATAATCAGGAAGTCACAGGCCGAGTTACGGATGCTCAATACAACCAATATTGGCAAGAAAAAGTAATCCCTCAAATTCGTGAATTGCTTACTGATTATGGTGATATCGCCATGATGTGGTTTGACATGTGGATTCCTTATCAACAAAGCATCATCAAAAAGGAACAACTGGACCAATTAGCTAATTTGATTCATGAACTGCAACCCAAATGTTTAATCAATTCCAGACTTGGTTTCCCTATTGAAAATGAACATGTAGATTTTGAAACTTTAGGTGACAACCAGTTCGGATCTGCGTATACCGATCATATATGGGAGACCCCAGGTACTATTGCCCACTCATGGGGATTCAATGCTCTTGAAAACGAATGGAAATCTACCAATCAGCTCTTCCAATCCTTGATAAATAATGTTAGTCTAAATGGCTCTTACACCTTGAATATCGGCCCAAGAGCGGATGGATCCGTGCCCTATGAAGGTGTACAAAGATTACTGGACATGGGCGGATGGCTAAATAAATACGGTCAAGCTATATATTTCAACAATGGCTTACCAATTCGTTTTTCTCAACACGATTGGGGAAAAATGACCATCAACAATAAAACAAAAGAACTATTCCTGCACGTTTATAATTGGCCATTGGATAAAATCCTAAGAGTAACAGGAATCCAAAGCAGCCCCAAAAAAATTGAAGTCCTCAATGGCGAAACTGCTCAGCCCCTTAAGTTTGAACAATATGGCCCGATCCTCCATATTCACTTACCTGATCAACAGCCCGACCCTTATGTCTCGGTTTTGAAAGTAACCATTGAACAACCACAATTCAATACCGATGTCGCTGCTGAATCTACTTTCGGAGGATTTTCACTCAATGCTAAAAACCACCTTTCAAAAGATCTGGAATTCAAAGCCTTCGATGGCACCAAACCCGACCACCTGATCTTAAAAGCAAATCAAAAGGTTATATGGAAAGTCTTTCTCCCCGAAGCCGGAGAATATTCCCTAGAAACCTCCTTACACAATGGAACTGGTAAACCAACCAAAATCCATATCACGGAAAACAACAGCCCAATCTCTACAACCATACAACCCAACGGAAAAATAACAGTTGAACCCAATCAAAATTGGTATGTAGAAGAATTCCTGGATGTTCCCGTCGAAAAAATAAAAATTTCTAAACCACAGGAATTAACCATCGAATTTTCCGCCGACGACCCCATATTATTCAATAGGATTTGGATGGAAAAAAAATAGGATGACCCCTATTTATAAAACCAAAACGGGCTGTTGATTAACAGCCCGTTTCGTTTTAAATACCTTTGGTCTTTTCTTTCAACCAATTTTTTTCTGCTTCTTCCAATTTCGGCGACAATTGTTCATATACCCATGCATTGTACTTATTCAACCAATCTACATGTTTTTGTTCCAACAAACTCTTATCTACCAATTGGGTATCGATGTAACAAATGGTCAACGTCTCGAAGTCCATAAATTCACCAAACTGATTGCTCTCCACTTTTTTCGATAATACCAGATTCTCAATACGAATTCCGTAATGTCCTTCTCTATATAAACCCGGTTCAATGGAGGTAATCATACCTTCTTCGACTGGGATATCGATTGCTGCCATATTAAACACTTGCGGTCCTTCATGTACATTCAAGAAATATCCTACACCGTGACCGGTGCCATGACCATAATTTCTAAATGTTTCCCAGATAGGTCTTCTGGTAATAGCGTCAATGGAATATCCTTTCGTTCCAGCTGGGAAAATTGCTTGAGAACCCTCAATAGTACCTTTTAAAACAATGGTATAATCCTTTTTCTCCTCAGCTGTAATATTACCTAACGAAATTACCCTGGTAATATCGGTCGTACCATCTTTATATTGACCGCCTGAATCCACTAATAATAATCCTTCAGCACTTAATGTTGAATTACTTGTATCTGTAGCTTTATAGTGAGGTAATGCTCCATGCGCTTTATATCCAGCAATGGTATCAAATGAAATATCTACAAAGCCTTCAGATGCTGCACGTAGATCTTGTAATTTCTCAGCAATGGAAATTTCTGACAATTCACCTGAACCTACATTCTCCTCTACCCATTTAAAGAATTTAGTTAATGCAACTCCATCTTTAACCATCGCATGGCGAGTATGATTAATCTCCACTTCGTTTTTGATAGATTTCAACAAAGTGGATGGATTCATATCTTCAATGATTTCAATACCTTCAGGGACTGAGTCATAATTTGCAAAACAAGTACGCTTAGGATCCAATAAGATACGTTCGCCTTTCACTTGCTTAATCGCATCAAATGCCAAATGATATGCTGAAACTTCAACCCCAGACTCCTTTAAGGAAGCCAGATCGGAAGAACTTAGTTTCTCCTGATCAAAAAACAAAGTGTTTTTATCTGTCTCAATTAATAAGAATCCTAATACTACAGGGTTACAATGCACATCATTCCCACGGATATTCAGAATCCAAGCTAAATCATCTAGCGAGGATACAAAATGCAAATCCGCACGTTTATCTTTTAACTTCTCTTTTACTACTGCTAATTTATCCTTGGTAGATTGTCCAGTACTTGCTACATCCAATAAATAGGCTTTTTCTTTAGGAAGTTCTGGTCTATTGTTCCAAATAGGTTCTAATAAATCTAGATGACCATTTACATTAATTCCTAATGGCTCCAATTCAGATTGAACCGATTGCGCAACAGCAACCGAGGCTAAATTCCCATCAAAAGCTACAGTATCTCCTTTTTTCAATTTCTTCGCAAGCCAGGACGCATATTCAGCTTTTCCTTGAACCTGGAGTTTAACCAATTCAAAACCGGTACCTGCCAATTGCTCATTAGCTTGTACAAAATAGCGTGAATCTGTCCATAAACCTGCAAAATCCTGCGTAATGGCCAATGTCCCCGCTGAACCGGTAAAACCTGAGGTCCATGCTATACATTTGTATCGTTCTGGAAGGTATTCGCTAATATGAGGATCAGAGGAAGGAATAATATAGGCATCTACAGCCTTCTCTTTCATCTCTTGTCGGAGGGAAGCTAACTTATCGATGTACTTCATTATGTAATTTTTAATAATCATCGCAAGTTATAAAAACTCTCACAATTAATACGTTTACTTCATCATACATTTGAAATTTTACAATTTAAATGCACTACTTGTGCAGTAGATTACGATATTTGCTAGCTATGAGAAGATTTTTTTCATTTTTCTATTTCTTTGCGGTTTTAAGCCTGACTAGTTTTCAATCTGTACAGGCTCAAGAAGTAAAATCAAAAGTTAAAACAGCTTTTGAATCCTTCACTAAAAACCCATCTCTTCAAAATGGAATGGCATCCCTGACCGTCATCAATTCTAAAACTGGTGAGATTGTTTTCGATAGCAATAATCAGATTGGAATGCCAACAGCATCAACCTTGAAGGTGATTACCTCCATTACGGCACTAGACTTATTGGGAGCAGATTTTACTTTCCAAACGGATCTTTCCTATACTGGAGAAATTGACTCCCTAGGTACTTTAAATGGAAATATCATCATTGACGGGAAAGGCGACCCCACCCTTGGCAGTGACCGATATCCGCAAACCAAACCGGAAGTAATCTTGGCCAATTGGGTCGAGGCCATCAAAAAACTTGGCATTAAAAACATCAATGGCAAAATCATCGCTGATGATAAACTCTTTAATGGATACGATGTTCCAGGAACTTGGATGTGGACCGATATCGGAAATTATTATGGCGCAGGTGTTTCTGCCTTAAACTGGAAAGAAAATAAACTCGGCATCAATTTTACAAGTTCAAAACCGGGTCAACCAGCAACTTTAAACCCAGTCCAAAAGGCCCCATTCTACAACTTGATTAATGAAGTTAAAACCGGTTCCAATGGCTCCGGGGATAAGGTATATGCCTATTCAGCACCTTACTCCACCGAAGTTTTCCTGAGAGGGACCTATGGCGCTGACCTTAAAAAAACAATTGAAATCTCTGTTCCTGACCCAGCATTGGACCTCGCATATTCATTGTATGATGTGCTCCAAAGAGATTCTATCTTAATCGCTGACTCAGTAACAACTGCAAAAAGATTAATGAACCTCGATTCATTATCGCTGCTGCAAGGAAATAGAAACCTTATTATTGCCACTAAATCTCCACGAATGGGAGAAATTATTCATTGGTTTAATCAAAAAAGCATTAACCTTTACGGGGAGGCTTTATTGAAACTAATCGGTGGAGTTTCAGCCATGGATTTCAATACGGAAAATGCCGCGAATTTGGTCTCAAAATACTGGCAAAACAAACTTTCCATTCAACCTAGCGCCATCAATACCTTTGACGGTTCTGGATTATCCCCGCAAAACAGAGTGACTACACAAGCTATGGCTAAGATCATGCAGTATGCTAAAGGAAGGCCTTGGTATGATGAATTCTTGAAATCATTACCAAAAATTAATAATACTTCAATGAAAAGTGGTACTATTGGCGGTGTTTTAGGTTATACTGGCTATCAGATAGCAAGTGATGGTCAGGAATATACCTTCGCCTTGTTAGTTAATAACTACCAAGGACCTGCTGGACAGATGCGCCAGAGAATGTTTAAATTATTAGATGCATTAAAATAGATTATTACGAGGTGATAATCACGAAATATAGAATAAACCAAAATTGTAATGAGTAACATCAACAGAAAAAAAGACGCTTTAAATTACCATGCAATGGGGCGTCCGGGTAAAATTGCAGTCGTTCCTACAAAACCTCATAGTTCGCAAAGAGACTTATCTTTGGCCTATTCCCCAGGGGTAGCTGAACCTTGTTTAGCAATCGCAGAAAATAGCGAAGACGCTTATAAATATACCGCTAAAGGAAATTTGGTGGCCGTAATTAGTAACGGTACTGCTGTATTGGGACTAGGTGATATCGGTGCGCAAGCTGGTAAACCAGTAATGGAAGGTAAAGGACTTTTATTTAAAATCTTTGCCGACATTGATGTCTTTGACATCGAATTAGACACTAAAAATGTAGATGAATTCGTAAATATCGTTAAAGCATTAGAACCTACTTTCGGTGGTGTTAACCTTGAAGACATTAAAGCCCCTGAATGTTTCGAAATTGAACGTAGACTGAAGGCGGAAATGAATATCCCTGTAATGCATGATGACCAACATGGTACAGCTATCATCTCTGGTGCTGCACTGATCAATGCTTCTGAATTACAAGGTAAAAATATTGCTGACCTTAAAATCGTCGTAAATGGCGCTGGTGCAGCAGCAATTTCTTGTACCGCAATGTATGTTGCCGTAGGTGCTAAGAAAGAAAATATTGTGATGTTGGATAGTAAAGGCGTGATCCGTAAGGATAGAGAAGTCTTGGATGCTACAAAAGCAGAATGGGCTACTGACCGCGATATCCATACTTTAGCAGACGCTGTTAATAATGCAGATGTATTCATCGGTCTATCGGCAGCAGATGTTTTGACTCCAGAAATGCTGAAAAGCATGGCTCCGAAGCCTATCGTTCTGGCAATGGCGAATCCTAACCCTGAAATTGCATATGAATTAGCAATTGAAACTCGTGATGATATTATCATGGGTACTGGACGTTCTGATTTCCCTAATCAGGTAAACAACGTTTTAGGTTTCCCTTATATCTTCCGTGGAGCTTTAGACGTTAGAGCTACTGCCATTAATGAAGAAATGAAAATTGCAGCAGTGAAAGCAATCGCTGAATTAGCTAAACAACCTGTACCGGAAGAAGTAAACATCGCTTATAACACTAATAACATTCGTTTCGGAATTGATTACGTAATTCCTAAGCCTACAGACCCTCGATTGATTACCGAAGTTTCCGTAGCAGTTGCTAAAGCAGCAATTGAATCCGGTGTTGCTCGTAAGGTAATTGAAGATTGGGATGCATACCGCGATGAATTACGTAAAAGATTAGGTAAAGATGATCGTTTGATCCGTACTATCACTGCAAAAGCGAAATCCAACCCTAAACGTGTGGTATTCGCAGAAGCAGATAATTACAAAACCTTACGTGCTGCCCAAATCGTTAAGGAAGAAGGAATTGCTTTCCCAATCCTATTGGGTAACCAAGAAAAAATCAATGGCTTAATTCATGAATACGGCTTTGAGTTGGATGGCGTAGAGATAATTGACCCTCAATCTGAAATCAAAACAGAAAGATTCGAAAAATATGCGGATCACTTGTACCAAAAAAGACAACGTAGAGGCGTTAATAAATTAGATTCTAAAAAGTTAATGACCAACCGTAACTACTTTGCTGCAAGTATGGTAGAATTTGGTGATGCAGATACTTTGATCTCTGGTTTGACTCGCAATTATGCTTCAACCATTCGCCCAGCATTACAGGTTATCGGTGCTAAACCAGGTAGCAGAGTAGCTGGTATGTATATCATGTTGACTAGCCAAGGTCCTTTATTCTTTGGCGATACAACCGTTAATTCAAACCCGAACGCTCAGGAATTAGCCGATATCTCTGTGTTATTGGATTCTGCAGTGAAGCGTTTCAATATCAAACCTCGTTTGGCGATGTTATCTTACTCTAACTTCGGTTCGAATATTGGTGATATCTCCGACAAAGTAAGAGAAGCTGTAAGTATCCTGCACAAACAGCATCCTGAAATTGTAGCTGATGGTGAAATCCAAGCAAATTTCGCTTTAAACAAAAACTTACTAGCGGACAACTTCCCATTCTCAACTTTGAATGGTGAGCCAGCTAATACTTTAGTATTCCCGAACCTGGAATCTGGAAACATCGCTTACAAACTTCTTCAAGAGGTGGGTAATGCAGAAGCTGTGGGTCCCGTTCTTCTTGGTATGAACAAACCTATCCACGTTTTACAATTGGATAGTTCGGTTCGTGAAATTGTAAACATGGTTACCATTGCCGTGGTAGATGCCATTGAACATGAAAAAGAATCTAAAAATCAATAAGCATTGCTTATGTACGAATATTTTAAAGGTAAACTAGTATTTAAAGCCCCTACCCATGTCGTTCTTGAAGTGGGTGGGATTGGCTATTATTTACATATTTCTTTAACTACTTACAGTCAGATTAAAGACCAGGAAGAATGTAAATTATTTGCTTCCTTTCAAGTTCGCGAAGATTCCCAAACGCTGTTTGGCTTTGCTACTGAAGCAGAAAGACATTTGTTCCATCATCTGATTTCGGTTTCGGGAATTGGCCCCAATACCGGAAGAATGATGCTTTCTTCAATTACTCCTGAAGAAATTCAACAAGCCATCGTAAATGGTCAGGTGAATATCATTCAGAAAATTAAAGGAATCGGTCCTAAAACGGCGCAAAGGGTAATTCTTGAACTTCAGGATAAACTTAAAAAACAAGGGCCAGATGCTCTTATCCCTCTTCCAATCAGTAAACCTTCTTCTGCTGAAGAAGCTTTGACAGCTTTGGTCATGCTGGGATTCCCGAAGGCTCAGGCCGAGAAAGCGCTGCAATCGATCTATGCCGCAGAACCGGATTTATCCGTTGAACAATTAATTAAAGCAGCATTGAAAAAACTGTAAATAGCATTTATTCTTTAAATTAAAAGCATGTTAAAAGCCGTCAATTAAATTGACGGCTTTTTTTTATCCTATAATTTTAAGGTCATCATCCTTAGCAATAATCTATTTAACCACACGTTTTTGTATATTTGCAGCAAAATTAATAATTACTGCATGGCTGAAGATTTACAAATCGCAAAAGGTAACAAAGAAGAACAATATCAATCCTTATTACCCCAAATTAAAGGACTTCTTCATGGCGAAACCAACCTGATTGCCAATCTTGGAAATATTTGTGCCGCCTTAAAAGAGCAATTCGATTTCTTTTGGGTAGGATTTTATTTAGTGGAAGGAAATGAATTGGTTTTAGGCCCTTTCCAAGGTCCAGTTGCCTGTACTCGAATTGCGCATAACCGCGGTGTTTGTGGCACGGCTTGGGCGAAGGAAGAAACTTTAATCGTCCCTAATGTAGATGAGTTCCCTGGACATATTGCTTGTAGCTCCCTTTCTAAATCGGAAATTGTACTGCCAGTCTTCATGGACGGAAAGTGTATGGCAATCCTCGACATCGATAGTAAAGATTTAAATTCCTTCGACTTAATCGATAAGCAATACTTAATTCAAATTTTAGAGCTTCTTAATTCTAAGTAAATAATGTATATTTGTGCTGCCAAACACATAACTATTAACCATATATGGCTGCACCAAAGACGTTATCTTTATTGAATTTAGTGATAGTAGCCATAAACTTTTTATGGATTGCATGCTTGGAAAATGGTTTTCTGTTTAATTATTCTTTTACGGACACCATAGCATTCTACCCATCTTACTTAACCCCCGCGAAATTTACCTATAAAATTTGGACCTTTATTGCGTTCAACATGGTCCTCGCAGCGTATCTCATGTATGTGGGAAGTCAGCCAACAAATTCCAATGAGAATACCATCAAAAAAGTTCAAAAAATCGATTATCTGCTTATCCTTAACCAACTAGCATTAGGTTTAAGCATGACATTAAAACATAATGACTATTTCTATTGGTCTATCTTATATTCTTGTATTTGTTTATTTACGCTTATCCTGATCAATAAACGCATCCAGATTAAAAAATTAACATCAAATTCATTTACAAGGTATTTTATTAGACTCGGATTTGGGGTTTATACAGGTTGGTTGATGTTCGTCCTAGGTTTTAATTCAGCTATCATCCTTTCCAAATTGAGTCTGTCTTTGGGGGATCATTTATTCTTTTACCTAAACCTGGGAATATTGACCATAATAAGCATCATTATGCTGACTTATTCCTATTACAATTACTTACCATCGGTATCAGCGGTATTGGCTTGGGGATGTTATGGGGTTTATGACCAATCGAAAACAAATCCTATCTCGCAAAATTTTGATTTAGGCCCATATTTACTTATCGCCATGGGATTAGCCATGATATCTACCGTGATTGTGTATTACCGATGCAGTATTCGTAGAAAGCAAATTCCGGTAATTATTCAAGATCCACCGACCATATCTTAACCGTTTTATCATCACTTACCGTGAAGATCTGGTTTTGAAACCACAACATGGCATTGATGGAAAGATAATGGCTATCAAAGGCACGATCTCTGGAAATATTTTTAACTAATGTTAAGTCCTCTGCACGCCAAATCTTTAATGTTTTATCTCGACTTACAGTAGCAACCAATTCTTTCGGATTGCCCTGCTCAATTCCATATACAGTAAACATATGGGGTACAATCTCTTGGATTTGCTTTAATTCTAGATCTGACTTCACCAGCTTGGCATCTCTCCCTCCAGAGAGTAATTGATCCTGAGAGTCAAATTGTAAACTGGTCACGGATTGTGAATGTACCTTTTTGGAACATATTTCATGAAAATCATTCGCGTCAAACAAATGTATTTCACCATTTTTATCCCCAAATGCTATAATGGAACCAGCACTATTTGGTTCAATGACCCGAACCGTCGTCGTAGAAACCTTAAATCGATATAACAATTCAAAGCTCTCCAAACTCCAAACATATGCATAACCCTCCTCACCAATAGCAATCATTTCATTCTTGCCCGGAATAGTTTTTATGGAGAAGACCGCACCGGAATCAACCATTAAATTGGCTTTTAAGACTTGGTCCAAGGTATCCACAACTAGTACCTGCCCAGAACGCATCCCAATCGCTAACAAGCTAGTTCCTGGAATGGTCAACAAACTATATACTGAACTAGAAACTTTACATAAAATCCGTTGAAAGCTCATCGTTTTCAAATCCCATTGAACCACTCCCTTATCATTCCCTCCCGTAAATAATATCTCCGGATGAAGCTCTGAAATGGCTAATGTAAAAATTGGATTCTGATGACCTGTTAATGTCCCTTTTAAGTTGATGTTAATCTTGTCTGGATTCATGGTATACAAATATACCTCGGATAGCCTAGAAATAAAAACAGGTCCCTAACTTTCAGTTGAGGACCTGCTTCTATTTCAAATATTTTTAAACTATTGATGTCTGCTTTCCAAATTCTTGGCAATGGTCTCCAAACTCATACCCTTCTCTTTTAACAAGACAATAAGGTGGAACATCAGATCCGAAGTCTCATTAATAAAATCTTTCTCCGTTTCGGTCAAAGCCGCAATTACTGTTTCTACAGCCTCTTCACCTACTTTTTGTGCTATTTTATTGATCCCCCTGGATCTAAGGCGATTCACATAAGACTCATCACTTGGAAAGTCTATTCTATGTTGCACGATACGCTCCAATTGAAGCAGAAAGTTTTGATTAAACTCTGTATTAAAACAACTGCGAGTACCAGTATGACAAGTTGGACCTACCGGATCAACTTTAATTAAGATCGTATCTTGATCACAATCGATATGGCTACTGATTACATGTAGGAAGTTTCCACTCTCTTCACCTTTGGTCCAAAGTCTATTTTTACTTCTGGAAAAGAAAGTTACCTTCTTCTCCTCTTGTGTCTTTTTCCAAGCCTCCTCATTCATATAACCCAACATCAAAACCTCTAGGGTTTGATTATCTTGAATTACAACCGGAACGAGTCCATCAGCTTTATTAAAATCAATTGTCATCTTATTATTATGATCAACGTCTAACGGCTATTCCGTTAGCGTGTAATGTTTCTTTTAATTCGGGAATTAATATTTCCCCGTAATGAAATACAGAAGCCGCTAATGCTGCATCCACATTGGATTGCTGAAATACATCCACAAAATGCTGTTGATTTCCAGCTCCGCCAGAGGCTATCAATGGAATATGAATGGAATCATTAATTTGCTTTAATAAGCCATTGTCAAATCCATTCTTGGTGCCATCATGATCCATCGAAGTCAGCAAAATCTCACCTGCACCACGGTTCTCGGCTTCCTTGACCCAGTCTTCCGTTTGTATATCTGTCATATCCCGACCGCCGCGAAGGTGAACATAGTTCTTGCCATCCACGAAGCGAGTATCAACAGCCAAGACTACAAATTGAACCCCAAAGGCTTTTGCAAATTCATCCAACAACTTTGGGTTCCTAACCGCAGCCGAGTTAATTGAAATCTTATCGGCACCTGCATTTAATAAAACATCCGCATCGGATAATTCATTAATTCCGCCTCCAATGGTAAATGGAATATTAATTTGACGTGCAACCGCTTTCACTAGATCAACCGTCGTCTTCCGACGTTCATGGGTAGCCGTAATATCTAAAAAAACTAATTCATCAGCACCTTGTTGGGAATATTGCCAGGCCAATTCTACCGGATCTCCTGCATCCCGAAGGTCAACAAAATTCACCCCCTTGACCGTCCGACCATCCTTCACATCCAAACAAGGAATAATACGCTTTGCTAGCATCCTAAAAACTAATTAAGGCTTTTAGATTCCAATCTTTGATCTCTTCAATCGTAATCCTGTTTTCGTATATCGCCTTACCCACAACCACAGATTCCATTTTACCTAAATTATTCAACTCCTCAATATCCTGCATGGAGCTAATGCCTCCGGAACCTATTAATTTAATAATTGGTGAATGGTCCAGCAATTTCTTATATAGGTCAATTCCTGCACCGCCTAATTTCCCATCTTTGCTAATATCTGTACATAAAAAGCGATAAAACCCTAAGCCTAAACACTTATCAATGTACTCGATCAATTTAATAGGCGAACTTTCTAACCAGCCGGAGTATTTGATTACCTCATCCAATACATCAATGGCGATGACAATATGATCCGCATATTTAATTCGGCCTTCATTTAACTTACTCAGTTCCTCCAAGAAGGTCGGATTTGTAATAGCCTGTGTTCCTACAATCACACGGTAAACACCAGCATCCACTAATTCCTTCACTTTCTCAATACTACGTACTCCACCACCATATTGAACCTTCATCTCGGTTCTACGGATGATATCAAACAAATATTCCTGATTGCTAAAATCACCCTTTGCACCATTAAGGTCAATAATATGGACGATTTCAGTACCATTCGCATGGTACTTCTCAATTTGTTCCTCTAAAGTGATCGAATAAGTCGTAACATCCTGATAGTTACCTTCTCTTAAACGGACAACCTTTTTGTCCAAAACATCTATTGCAGGTATTATATACATAGTCTAAAAAAAATCATTAAAAATTATTAAAATTCCGCAACAACTGCTCCCCAACTTGTCCCGATTTCTCCGGATGAAATTGTACTGCCCAGAAGTTTTCTCTTGCTATTGCTGCCGAAAATGGCAACCCATAATCACATGTCGCTACGCTATAGGTCAATTCGTGTTCAATGTAATAAGAATGAACGAAATAAAAATAGGAATTATTGGGAATATCCATAAAAAGTGGACAGTTATTTTCAAATTTGATACTGTTCCATCCCATATGTGGAACCTTTTCATGTACCTTTCCTTCAAAATGTAACGTCTTTAATGGTATAATCCCTAATAAATCCGCATTCCCCTCTTCCGAAAAATCAGTCATCAATTGCATCCCCACACATATTCCTAAAACAGGCTTCTTCAAAGTCTTTATCGTTTCCGATAACCCCGATTCTACCAATTTCTCCATCGCAGCACCCGCATGGCCAACCCCCGGAATGATTACCTTATCATATAAATCAAAATCCGAAGCCGTATTAATCATCCCATAAGATATTCCTAGACGATTTAAGGCCGCTGTAATGGAAAATATATTCCCCGCCCCATAATTTACTATTCCAATCATGATTCTCCTATATATAACCCCAATATTCGAATTTCGTTTTTATAAAAGTCCTTTTGTACTAGGAAGTTGCATATTATCAACGTCCCGACGCACTGCTTTCTTAATCGTTTTGGCAAATGCCTTAAAAATAGCCTCGATTTTATGATGCTCATTCTCCCCTGTCGCTTGAATATTTAAATTCGACTTGGAAGCATCTGAAAAGGATTTAAAGAAATGAAAAAACATCTCTGTTGGCATATCACCGATTTTTTCACGCTTAAATTCCGCATCCCATACTATCCAATTACGACCCCCAAAATCAATTGCTACCTGCGCCAGGCAATCATCCATCGGCAAAGTAAATGCATACCGTTCTATCCCTCTCTTATTGCCTAAAACGGATAAAAAGATTTCCCCTAAGGCAATACCCGTATCCTCAATGGTATGATGCTCATCTATATGCAAATCTCCTTTGGCTTTGATCGTAAGATCCAAAGCTCCATGACGTGCCAATTGATCCAGCATATGATCAAAAAATGGAAGACCTGTATCAATATCAGACTGACCACTGCCATCAAGATTCAACTTGATATAAATATCAGTCTCATTCGTCTTGCGATGGTGTTCGCCTGTACGACTGCCTAACTTCAAATATTCATAAATGGATTTCCAATCACTAGTTTCTAAGCCTATGCATTGGGTGGAAATCTCCACATTCTCATGCTTGCCTAGCTCATCATTATTCCGAAGCCAAATTGCTTTGGCACCTAAATTTTGAGCCAATTTCACATCATTTACTCGATCTCCAATCACAAAGGAATTTGCTAGGTCATATTTTGATACATCAAAATATTCTTTTAACATTCCAATTCCCGGCTTGCGTGTATCTGCATTCTCATGTGGAAAGGTCTTATCAATATGTTCTTTGATAAAGGTCACCCCTTCACCAGCAAAAGCCTCTAAAACAAATTGATGAACCGGCCAAAAGTTTTCCTCCGGATGCGAGGAAGTACCTAATCCATCTTGATTGCTTACCAATACCAATTCAAAATCCAGTTCTTTCGCTATTTTAGGTAAATATTGTAAAGCTCCAGGATAGAACTTCAACTTAGAAAATGAGTCAATCTGCTCATCTTCTGGTTCAAGTATCAACGTCCCATCACGGTCAATAAACAATATTCTTTTTAATTGATCAGCCATTATTACTTATTTATAAAATTGTTGGATTTCCTCTATTAATCGCTCATTCTCGACCTTGGTCCCGATCGTAATTCGTAAACAACCTTCACATAAGGTAACCTTAGAACGGTCTCTTACGATGATTCCTTTGTTTACCAAGAACCCATATAATTCCTGAGCCTGAGCCAACCTCACCAAGATGAAGTTCGCATCTGATGGTGTAATATGTTCTACCTGAGAAATCGCCTTTAAGCGATTTGAAAGTTCTTCCCTTTCAGCAACAGTTGTTTTTATCCATTCATTCACAACATCTACATTTTCCAAAGCCTCAAGAACTAGATCTTGTGTAGCCTGATTTATGTTGTAAGGGGGTTTTATCTTATTGAAAACTTGAATGATCTCCTTGCTAGCAAAGGCCAAACCTAAACGCAACGCTGCCAATCCCCAGGCCTTTGATAAAGTCTGTAGGATCACCAAATTCGGAAATTCAGGTAAGGAATGTGTAAATGATTTTTGCTTTGAATAATTGATATAGGCTTCATCGACAACAACCAAACCCTTGAAGTTCAACAATAAGGTTTCAATATCTATTGGATTTATGCTATTACCTGTTGGATTATTCGGAGAACAAACAAAAATCATCTTTGTATGCATATCCAAAGCTTCAGCAATCCCATCCAAATCCAATTGAAAATCTTTGGTTAGATTTACCTTTCTCGTTTCAACATCATTGATGTTGGCAGAAACCTCATACATCCCATAAGTTGGAGGAACCAAGATAACGTTGTCCAATTTAGGGGTACAAAAAGCTCTATATAAAATATCTATCGCTTCATCAGAACCATTTCCCAGAAAAATATTCTCTGCTGGAACACCTTTGATCTTCGAAAGCTTCTCCTTTACACGATGTTGCAAAGGA
The DNA here is from genome assembly GCA_002245855.1 of Sphingobacterium cellulitidis. Lineage (GTDB taxonomy): Bacteria > Bacteroidota > Bacteroidia > Sphingobacteriales > Sphingobacteriaceae > Sphingobacterium > Sphingobacterium cellulitidis. Next base: position 770,105 of record NOUX01000001.1, read on the forward strand.
TCAGGATAACGGTTGTAATCATGTGGAAGCGGAGATCCAAAAGAATTCTCATTGGCATCCAAAAACACAGATGCATCTCCCTTAAATTCATCTCGCGCCGAAGAATAAGGCACAAGGTTCTTGATGTTATCGCGAAGAAGTGAGGTTAAGTTGAAGGACATTTTATTAGTCTAAAATTTTTTAAGCTGTAAATATGGCTAAAAATAAACAAAATCACTAAACTAAAAACCATTTCCCTTCTACTGATAACTCCGTATTAGGGAAAATCGCTTGTGCCTCTTCCAATAATGGTTGTAGCGTTCGATATCTTGCTGAATAATGCCCCAATAAGAGCTTTTTAACATGTGTTTCTTTAGCTATTTCTGCAGCTTCTAAGGATGTGGTATGAAAAGTCTCCTTCGCCCGATCCAGCATTTCATGTAGAAAAGTACTTTCATGATAGAGCAGGTCCGCTCCCTCAATAGAGGATAGGTAAATAGGATGCCGCACCGTATCGGAACAAAAGGCATAACTCCGGGAAGCGGGTGCTGGCAAGGTCAATTCACTTGCCGCAAATACATTTCCCTGCGGATCTACATAATCAATCCCTTTTTTCAAGGCCGCAAAATAAACTTTGGGAATCTTTAGCGCTTCCACCTTATCCGCCCGCAAACTGGCTGCCCGCTTTCCCTCATCAAAGCGAAAGCCCGTACAAGCAATTCGATGGATCAATGGAAATGACCGAACGGTCAACATTCTCGACTCGAACAATATCTCTTCTTGATCAGGATTGGTCGGATGAAAAATAATATTATATCGAATTACAGTTTCAGAATATTTGAAATGTAATTCGAGTATTTCTTGTAATGCTGCAGGTCCATAAATGTGAAGATCTGCTTTGCGACCAACCAAATGCATGGATGATACCAAACCTACTAATCCCAGATAATGGTCTCCATGCAGATGACTAATAAAAATATGGTCAATGCGGTTGCTCTTGATTCCATATTTGGAAAGCTGCATTTGCGTGCCTTCACCACAATCGATCAAAAACAATTGTTCGTTATAGTTTACTACTTGAGATGTAGGATGTCGCTCGAACATGGGTGTGGCCGAGCTGTTCCCTAAGATTAATACCTCAAATCGTAACATATTACTCTTGCTCTTCCTTTAAATCCAAGCGGATTTCATTTCCAAAGATCAAATCTTTTGCCTTCTCAATATTTGAGGTAATAATCAAATACTTATCAAGCCCTAAGGATTTTATGTATTTCAATACATCCTCATTTAGATTCGTTAAAATAAATAGACCTCCTAATGACTTACACAAACGACGCGCTAATAATCCTGTACGAATCCCCGTTTCATCAGTCGTTTTCACATTATTCATGTCTAAAACAATATTACGCTGCCCACCAGTGTTACGCAACATAAACTCGCCTTTCAAACTTGCGGCAGTTTCTCCGTCCAACCTCTCTTGAAGAGGCTCTATGACAACATATCGATCATACTTATCTACCGTAAATTTCATCTTGTTCTAAATTAATTTGCTTAGTTTAATTCTTCTAGTGCTACTTCCACATTTTTCTCTACCCTGGCAAGGATATCCCCCTCTTCAGCATATAGAAACTTCTCGCCTGTAATGTGTTCGTAAAGCTCAATATACCTTTCCGAAATGGATTTTACAATTTCATCGGTCATTTCAGGTACATTTTGCCCTTCTTTCCCTTGAAATCCATTTTCTATCAGCCATTGTCGCACAAATTCCTTTGATAATTGCTTCTGGGCTTCACCTTTCGCTTGACGCTCCTGATAGCCTTCTGCGTAAAAGTAACGCGATGAATCTGGCGTATGAATTTCATCAATCAGATAGATCGTTCCGTCCTTTTTCCCAAACTCATATTTCGTATCCACAAGGATTAAACCTCTTTCAGCAGCGATCTCCGTTCCACGTTGGTACAAAGCATGTGCATATTTTTCCAACTGAGAATAATCTTCTTCGGAAACAATACCTCTGGAGATAATATCTTCTCTGGAAATATCCTCGTCATGACCCACGTCTGCCTTAGTTGAAGGGGTAATGATAGGATTTGGTAATTTATCGTTTTCCTTCAACCCTTCCGGCAATTCAACACCACATAACAATCGTCCACCATCGCGGTAGGTTCTCCAAAGGTGACCTGAAACATAGCCACGAATAACCATCTCTACTTTAAAAGGTTCACATTTTTTTCCGATTGTAACATTGGGATCTGGGACTGAAGCAACCCAGTTGGGAAGGATATCTGCAGTTGCAGATAAAAATTTTGAGGCAATTTGGTTTAAAACCTGACCTTTATAAGGGATGGCTTTCGGTAATACAACATCAAATGCAGAAATCCGATCTGAAGCAACCATGACTAAATAATCGTCACCGATACTATATACGTCTCTAACTTTTCCCCTATAAAATGCTGTCTGTCCCTTGAAATTAAAATTTGTTTCTTTTATTGTATTCATTGTGTGTGCGTCTGAAACGCTTTAATTTAAATTCTAAATATCTCCATAAGCTTCAAGTATGCGTTTCACCAATTTATGACGAACCACATCTGAACCACTCAAGTAGATCATATCGATGCCTTCAATTCCATCCAGAATTTTTACGGCATTCACTAAACCTGATTGGGTCTTTTTAGGTAAATCGACCTGCGTCATATCTCCGGTTACAATGAACTTAGCCGTGGGACCCATACGAGTCAGAAACATTTTCAACTGCATATCCGTCGCGTTCTGAGCCTCATCCAAAATAACAAAACAATTATCCAAGGTCCTACCACGCATAAATGCTAAAGGCGCCACTTCAATGGTCCGGTTTTCCAAATACCCTTTTAATTTTTCTGCAGGAATCATATCATCCAATGCATCATATAGGGGTCTTAAATAAGGATCTACCTTCTCTTTCAAGTCACCAGGTAAAAATCCAAGGTTTTCTCCAGCTTCAACTGCCGGTCGGGTCAAAATAATTCGTTTGATTTCTTTGTTCCTCAAAGCCCTAACAGCTAAGGCAACTGCGGTATAGGTCTTTCCTGTACCTGCTGGTCCGATAGCAAATAGAATATCATTTTTATTGATGCTATCCACCATGCGTCGCTGATTCGGTGTACGAGCACGAACGACTATACCATTTGGTCCGTAAACAATAGGTTCGCCCTTGAAAGATCCAACCTTCTGTTCTGCATCATCTTTTTCAGCTAAAGGCGCCTTGATATGAGTTACAGAACCCAACAAACTCTCTAACTCCAATAAGGATAATGTTTGAAATTGGTTGATATGAGCTAATATATCATCAAAAACCTGTTGAAACCTCGTCCGCTCTCCTTCTTCACCTAAAACCTTCAAGAGACTCCCTCTGGCTACCAGACGTAACTTCGGAAATGCTTTCTTAATAAACTCAAAATTTTCATTCTGAGCCCCCCATAATGTCACCAAATTGACAACATCTAAATTGATTTCTAATTCGCTCAAATTTTTTTCGTGTTAATTTCCAAAATGTTTCACGTCCTGTCCGATTGGCGTGCAAATAAAGATATAAAAAATCAAAAATATTATGCCCTTTTTACTCTTTCTTGAATCAAAAATACAAACTAATTGAGCAGAATTAAAAGCATTTGCAAGTATTAATTCATAATAGATTCAGCAATCGGTTTACTTTTTCTATTTTTGTAATTCGCTTAACAAAATAACAATATAATTTTTTAGCTTCAGGCTTGCTGAACAATATGGGAGTAATTACGTTAACCACAGATTTAGGTCATCGCGATTTTTATCAAGCTGCACTCAAAGGCAGTATCATTTCGCAATTGCCGAATGTTAGACTGGTAGACATTTCTCACGACATTCCTTCTTTCAGTATTCAACATGCTGCATTCGTCATTAATAACGCATATCCGTACTTCCCGAAGAATACCGTCCACCTTATCGGTATCGACACCGTATTCCAGGAAGACTCCCGATATCTGGCCATGGCCTATAATGGACATTTCTTCGTAGGCGCTGATAATGGGATATTTAGCATCATCACCGGCGAAGACAAACCTACTGAAATGGTAGAAATCAATATTATGCAGGACCTTCGTTATCTACACTTCCCGCTGGCAGATATCCTGACCAAAGCAGCTTGTCATATTGCCGATGGTGGAAAACTGAAAGATATTGGTATTCCTATCGAAAATGCAGTCCAAAAAGTAACGTTCCAACCGATTTATAACCAAAATAGCATCAAAGGACATGTTACATTTATTGATTCCTTCGGAAATGTAATCAGTAATATTAGCAAGGATTTATTCAATCAGGTTCAACAAGGACGAGACTTTATTCTACGTTTCAAGAGAAATGAAACCATCAGTAATTTGAGTTGGCATTATAATGAGGTGGCTGAAGGAGAGAAACTATGCCTCTTCGGAATCAGTAACTTTTTAGAAATCGCCATTAACAAAGGTCATGCAAGTCAACTTCTAGGGCTTTATCAAGATGAAACCATCTTGGTTGAATTCCTCGACAGGAAGTAAATTCCACGCTCAACCATAAAATGTTCCACGTTTTTCGTACCGATCAAATAAACTTGTTCAGAGTAAGTTAACCGCGTTATTTACGAATTATTTCAGTCGTAATTCTGGCCTATATCGGATTTAGTTAAAGACTTTATCGCACTTTCTTCTGATTTTCTCCGGACCTTGTCCGAATTTTTTCGAAGAAGGTCAGGAAAAAGTCCGAAGAAGGTCCGAAGAAGGTCCGGAGAAGGTCCGGAGAAGGTCCGGAGAAAGTCTGAATTAGTGCAAAATTCCTATCGAACAAAGCTAAAATACAAGCCAATATTCCTTTTCCAAATGCCTTGTACTGAAATAGGTTGACAAGAACCACTATCATCCTGTCGCCGGTTGTCAACTTGTCTTTCTATCCTATCAGGTAATTAATAGGTTCTTAGTTGTGAATTAAAAGCCAAATCCAACTTTCACACTAAATCTGTGAACATTCATTTTAACCTCATTTTGGTAATCCACAGTAGGATTTGAGATATAATCAAAATAATAAGTTGGTCCAATTCGGCCCATAGCACTGGACCTGTCCTCATTAATTATTTGATATTGGTAGCCTACTGCAAAGCTGAAGAAAGTATTGCCTGTCCCGGTATTGAACTTTAGTCCCAATTCAGGTGCTAGGCGCAAACCCCCAGAGGTTTCAACTTCAGTTCCAGAATAATTATTTCTCCATGCAAAACCATATCCTGCATCTAAAGCAGCAATCATTCGAGTTTTCGAGGGTTCTAGAAAGGTATATCGGACAGCCGCTGAAATGGGAAGAACTGAGAAATTATTTCTGTTTTCCACGGAAAATTCCTCATACCCCACAGTTGCCCCAACAGCAAGATCCGGGTTTAATAAAATCCCATTAAAAGTTTGCAGATTAAAACCTGCTTCTTTAAAAGTTAAGTTATAGCCAGTGACTCCCACTTCGGTATGATTGGTATATCTCATTTTTTGGGCAACAGCAGGATTTGCTATCAGAATTCCATGGATAGCAACACAGATGGATAAAAATTTCTTCATAAAGGTCTATTATTTCTTTTGGATGGAAATACAGCTTAATTTTTTCAATTTAGCTTTGTTAGAATAATCAAATTGGCAAATGGACTCCGGTCCAAAGACGATTAAGGATTTTGGACCTGCGATCACATCAAAGCTTTTCAAGTCCTCCAGATTTTCCAAAAGATTTTTATCGATTTGGCTGACATCCGAGACCTTAAAGGATTTCATCCCGAATGTTCCTTCACAGACATACAAATGTTCACCTGTAAGAGCTAATCCATGTGGATTTTTCATCACATAGGACTCCTTCAAGACAGGAAATTTAGGGTCTTTGATATCAACAACCTCCAATAGATTGGAATTTCCCCCACAGGCATTCCCAGAACGAAGGGTGACAAAGGCATAGTTATCATTGACAACAACAGGGTCACAGGCAAAAGCATGATTAAAAGTAGACAAATGGACTGGACGGATAGGATTGCTGATATCCATGATATGCATCCCATTGTTAGCACCAACAAACAGATTCTTCTTGTACGGAAATAAAGTTTCTATACCAAAGCCTAGGCTGACTGCGTTGATTTGATTAGGTTTTTTTGGATTCTTCAAATCAAAATTCTTTACCTTATCCTGGAATATGGCATAAAGGTGATTGCTAGTGATGGCAAATCGAGCCATAGAGCCCGCCTGGCCTACTACATTGTTGTTTCCGCCATTGGAGGAATTATAATCACCACCCCCATTATCATAGATCAATTCACCTTCTTTTCCTGGTTTATATACCCGATCATCTTGAAAGCTGACCAAAGAATCCCTATAATCTACAGTAACTAGATTTTCATCCCTTATAGTGGATGATTCCACCCCATTCATAATATACTTCACTGCAAAAACATCCTTTTGGCGATCAATCAATACTGGCTTTGAAATATTGCTGATATCAATGGTTATCAAATCAACAATATTATCAGCATACAAAAGGTCATTTTGAACACCTAAATCAAAATTTCCAACAATCGGAATAAAACCTAAGGCCTTGGGTGAAGAAGGATTTGCGTTATCATAGATATGAATTCCTTTGTTCGGTTCGTTAATAAACAAATAGTCTTTATATAAATAAATCTTTCCCGTCGTATTCATGGGCAATGGACTGCTCATTTTAATACTTGACGCTCGGATTTCACCCAATTTCTTTTGGATAGGAATTTTAATAACATATTGTCCTTTTTCCTCGATCTTGTCACAGCCCATAAAAAAGGTGAATAACAACAATGGGAAAACCAGTAAAATAACAGATTTAATTAGCTTGATAATTGGATTCATAATTGCGATTAGTTAATGGTTATTATTGGTAACGGTTATCAATAATAATTCGCTACAGCTATTTTTAGTTCTTTTATGGTCAAGAAACAAGCTCTTCACTCAGTTTAAAATGATGCAAATAGCATTAAATTGACAAAACAGGCAGAAAAATTGCAGTAAATCAAAACTCATAATGTATGATTAACAAAAAAATCAAGATTGATTCTATGAAAAAACAGCTTTTAATATTTTTTATTTTTTCATTTTTTACCCAATTCATCTACGCACAAGACAGTACTGTCGTAAAATCAGATTCCTTAACCTTTGAATCCCAACGTGAGCGGGTCAATCAATTATTGAATGAGCGGAGTCGCCGATTTGGAGAATATGATCAATCTTTACAGAAGAAAACCGGCATATTCGGGCTATTCAAGACCAAGAAAGATATGCAGAAATCGATAGATATCTTGAGGGAGTTGGTATTGAATGATAACAATATTTTTATTGAAACGCGGAAGCTGCTGGATTTAAAAGACGCTCAGAGTGAGCGCTATCAACGTTTGGCAAATGAGTATGATGCGCAGATCTCCGCTTATATGAAGACGATTACCAAGCTTCAAAACGAGAATGACAAATTAAGAGACTCCTTAAAATCGATGGAAAGCACCGATACGGGTAGCGGAGTACTACTTTATCTAGCAGGAATTGTCATTATTACATTATTAATCCTTCTTATTTTACAATACAAGCGAAACAAACCCAAAAAATTGACGGAATAGTGATAAGAAGACTTTTTTATATTGGTACTTTTGCTCAAAAAGAGAAATAAAATAGTACATGGCCAGACCGAGATTGAATAGTGGAGACAGCCATTCGGAGGACTTACCTAAACCGAAGCTGAATAAAGAAATTCTAAAGAAAGCTTTACAGATTTTTTCGTACATCAAGCCTTTCAAATGGAAATTTATATTGGGAATGATCTTCTTGATACTTTCCAGTTTGACGATGCTGACCTTTCCGGCCCTATTAGGTGCGATGATTGATGCAGCACAAGGAAGACAAAAATACCCTTGGTTAGCCGGAAGCGTGATGTATATTGGTGGTGTTTCTTTGATCATCCTATCTTTTCAATCTATTATTTCCTTTTTCCGAATCCGTTTATTTGTTGAAATCGCCGAGAAATCATTAGCAAATATCAGGAAAGACACCTACCACCGACTTATTACTTTACCCATTGATTTTTTTGCCAATCGCCGAGTAGGAGAATTAAATAGTCGACTTTCATCAGACCTTTCACAAATCCAGGACACCATGACCACGACCTTAGCAGAAATTCTAAGGCAGGCCATCAGTTTATGTTTTGGCGTGGTCTTGTTGGTTTGGGTATCGCCCAAATTAGCTTTGATGAATCTTTCCATATTGCCATTGATCATTATTGTGGCAATTATTTTTGGTCGGTTTATTCGGAATTTATCGCGGGAGTCGCAAGATAAATTAGCAGAGTCAAACTCCGTCGTACAGGAAACTTTATTGGGCATTAGCAATGTAAAAGCTTTTGTCAACGAGTTTTTTGAATCGAAACGGTATGCCGAAAAATTAAACCAATCCGTAGCTCTTGCGGTAAAAGGTGCTACCTATCGTGGGATTTTTGCCTCCTTTATCATATTCGCCATCTTTGGGGCAGTTATCGTGGTTATATGGTATGGAGCGTCTTTAGTTTCCATCCATGAAATTTCGGTAGGCGACCTGACGACCTATATCTTATATTCCATGTTTGTAGCAGGGTCTATGGGTAGCTTCCCAGAATTATATGCAAGTCTACAACGTTCTTTAGGAGCTAGTGAACGCGTATTGGAAATCTTGGAAGAGCCGCAGGAGGATATTCAGGTCAATGAACAGGATAAGGATATAAAAATTCAATTGCATGGGGATATTATATTCGACCAGGTCAGTTTTGCGTATCCTACACGTCCGGATTTGACCATCTTAAAAGACATTTCATTTCATGTTGCTGCTGGAAAGAAGCTAGCGATTGTAGGTCCAAGTGGAACAGGAAAATCTACGATAGCATCTTTAATCCTGCAATTCTATCAACCTAGTTCTGGACAAATAAAATACGATGGAATTCCAGCGAATGAGCTGGCCCTAACTGATATTAGAAATCAAGTTGCCATTGTACCGCAGGATGTTCTATTGTTTGGTGGAACCATCCGCGAGAATATCAGCTATGGAAATCTAAATGCAGACGCAGAAGACATCATAACTGCAGCCAAGCGTGCAAATGCACATCAATTTATTATGGATTTCCCAGATGGTTATGACACCATCGTTGGGGAACGCGGGGTAAAATTATCCGGAGGTCAACGCCAGCGAATTGCAATTGCCCGTGGTTTATTAAAAGACCCGGCGATTCTAATCTTGGATGAAGCCACCTCTTCGTTGGACTCAGAATCCGAACGCATGGTTCAACAAGCATTAGTTGAATTAATGAAAGACCGTACATCGATCATTATTGCACACCGACTGTCCACTATTCGAGACGCTGACATGATCATTGTTGTGGAAGATGGAATAATTTCGGATATGGGAACGCATCAGGAATTAATGGAAAAAGGCAGCGGATTATACCATCATCTCTATACTTTACAGTCTCTTCATGTAGTTGAAAGTTAATTTTTGTTAATTTAGTACAGCCAAAAACATTTTGGCTTATACCTTGTTTATCATTAACAGAACATATTAGACTAAATAGGATAAAAAAAATAGAATCATGGAAAAAAATAGAAACGGATTAGTGGCATTTGCCTTATTAGGTTTAGCAGTTGGTACTGCAGCATACTACTTATTGGGAACAGAGGACGGAAAGAAACAATTAGATCGTGCGAACGATGGAATAAAGAGTTTAACGAAATCAATTAAAGATTTATCTAAGAAAGAGGCAAAACGCGCTCAGAAATTAGCGAAATCAGCGAAAGAAGATTTAGAAAATTTAAAAGACCGTGCAAAAAATGCGGGTCGTGATGCCTTGGACAGAGCTTCATCAAAAGCGAACGAATGGGCAGGAAAAGCTTCAGATGCGGCACATAATCTAGCGAACAAAGCTGAGGATGCGGCAGATAAAGCAAAATCTGAAATTAAAAACGCTTAATTCTAGCGTTATCCTATACCTGCTCAGCAGATTGATTTGTATCTTTGCAGGACATGAATCTGATTGAGCAAGTAAAAACATTAATATATAAAGATGTTGTTTTAGAGTGGCGTTCAAAATATGCCATCAATAGCATCTTACTTTATGTGGTATCCACAGTATTTGTATGTTATCAATCATTCAAATCTGTGGATACTGTTGTTTGGAATACCTTATTCTGGATCATATTATTATTTGCATCGATCAATGCGATGAGTCGTAGTTTTATTCAAGAAACCGGCAATCGCCATTTATATTATTATTCCATCGTCAGTCCGAAAGCCATCATTCTTGCCAAGATCATTTACAATTCATTAGTGATGATTTTGATGACAGGGATAGCTTTTATCGTTTACAACCTTATTTTCAAGACCGAGATAGGTAATTTACCGGTTTATTTGCTGAGTATATTTTTGGGGAGTATCTCCTTTGCGAGTGTATTTACGATGATTGCAGGTATTAGTGCCAAGGCTGGGAACAATAGCACGATAATGGCGATATTGAGTTTTCCTGTTATCATTCCCCTGCTGATCATCTTGATCAAACTTTCCAGAACCGCCTTAATGGGTGGCTTTTTAGCTGGCAGTTGGCCTGATATTGCTGTTTTATTGGCAATTAATGTCGTTACAATTGCTATTTCTTTGCTCTTATTTCCTTACCTTTGGCGAGATTGATTTTTTGTTCTTATGAGAAAGAGTTGGTGGAAAATATTAGCGGTAGTCATGGTTGCCAGTACCGTTGTAGCGGGACTCCTTGGCCCGGTTCCCAGATTATCTATTTTAAATGAAACTATTCGTAATGTTTATTTCCATGTTCCGATGTGGTTTACGATGATGGTTTTATATTTAATATCCCTTATTTACAGTATAAAATATTTAAATACAGGCAAGCGCGAGTATGATTTTTTCGCGGTAGAGGCTGTTAATACCGGTATTTTATTTTGTGCATGTGGATTGTTAACGGGTATGCTTTGGGCGAACATCACCTGGGGAGCACCATGGACCAATGACCCACAATTGAATGGGGCGGCGATTGCCACATTGATGTATCTAGCCTACTTAGTATTACGCAATGCGATGGAGGAAGAGCAGAAGCGCGCGAAGATATCTGCGATCTACAATATATTTGCTTTCCCGATCATGATTGTCTTGATATACATCTTACCAAAGATGAATGACTCATTGCATCCTGGAAGTGGAGGAAATTCAACTTTTGGGGATTTAGATATGGACCATTATATGCGCCCGGTATTTTATACCGCCGTTATAGGATGGATTTTAATCGGTTGTTGGATTGCTAGCCTTCGTTACCGTATTCGTTTAATTGAAGATAAAAGAAATAGTTTTTAAGATGAGAAGTTTCCTATTGTCCCTATTGGCCTTATTCGTAAGTCTAACGGTAAGTGCCCAAGAAAATGTACAAATGGCAGATGGTCTACGTGCAGAAGGAAAAATCTATGTTGTGGTAGCAGTTATGTTGGTTATTTTCATCAGCGTAGCATTGTATTTATTCAGCATAGATAAGAAAGTAAAAAAACTAGAAAAAGATAAATAAGGAATAGGCCTCTATGTTAATTAACCAACATCGAACACTTTCGGGATTGAATGTATTCCTGGTTATCTTTGTTGGTACTCTATTATGCTTAGGGGTATTCTTTCATTTACCGGAAAAACTGACTCCAGTTTTATTTGAACCCGGATTGGATCGATTAGTTGGTATTCGATTAGGATCTAATTTTTCACCATCTTCCAATGTGTTGATCACTTTGATCCTGACCATTATTCAGGCATTTGCCTTAAATCGGGTCGTCAATCATTATAACTTATTAGGTAAACCCAGCTTTTTAACGGCCTTAATGTTTATGACATTGGTCAGTTTATTTATTCCTTTTCTGGTTTTATCACCCACCCTTATTTGTAATTTCATCACCATTTGGATGCTTCAAAAGCTCTTCAATATCTATAAACATGTAGATATTAAGGGAATCATGTTTGATCTAGGCTTATTGGTCGCCTTGGGAAGCTTGATTTATTTTCCATTCATCGTGATGTTATTGCTGATTTGGTCAAGCTTGGTCATCTTCAGGGCCTTTTATTGGCGCGAATGGATCACTCCATTATTGGGAGTCATTACGGTGTACTTTTTATTGGCAGTAGCCTATTTTTGGTTGGAGCGGATGGACGAGTTTTATCAGATTTTTCTTCCATTTACTTATGCTTTTCCAACCAAATTAAACATGGATGTCCATGATTATTTTGTTTTGATACCGATAGTGATTGCCATTGTAGGTTTCTTATTTATCCTTAAAGACAATTTCTTTAAGAGCGTGGTTCAGATAAGAAAGAGCTTTCAGTTATTATTCATTATGCTTTTATTGATTTTTGGTTCATTTTATCTGAATCAAGATAGATCCATTAATCATTTTCTACTTTGCGTTCCACCATTATCGATTTACCTGGCTTACTTTTTTACACATGCCAAAATAAAATGGTTTTACGAAACGCTCTATTTAATAATATTATCTACAATAATCTATTTTCAGTTTTTCTAAACATCTGTCCAATAGTTGTTTAACCTTTTTTAACAACTAAAAAGCTTGTGATATTTAAAAAATAGATAGTTTTGTAGCAAAAATTCAGATAAAACAGCCATCATATAGGATTTAAGTTCATCGAATAAACAAGGATATAAATTGGGAATCGATGGAGAATATTTCCACTTAAAAAGTCAGAACAGTTGAAACTATTTTACTCTCATACGTCAATACTTATTTTATTAGGAATAAGTTCACTATTACTTTCAAGTACGCGGTCTTATGGTCAATCCTCGACTTCGCATTCGCCCTATTCCCAATTTGGTCTAGGCCAGATGCGTGAAGATTTGTTACCACAGACTCGTAGTATGGGAGGGATTTCTTCTGGAGTTAGGTTTCAGGGGGGATTACCGATATTGAATATTGCCAACCCGGCAACCTATTCTGCCTTCAACAGAACGATTTTAGATGCTGGATTATATGGCAATATGACGCAGTTGCAGAAAAACAACTTAACGGACCATACTGCAGATTTTGCATTCAGCCATTTTGCGTTTGGATTCACATTAAACAAAAATAATGGGCCAAAATTAGGGGGTATTTCCTTTGGTTTGATGCCTTATTCAGATGTTGGCTACAACATTTCTGCGGATAGAAACATCAACAATACACCCTACCAGACGAAATTGATCGGAGAAGGCGGTTTGAATAAAGCCTATTTTGGTTATGGTATTTCTCCATTCAAAAACTTCAGTATTGGTGGTAATATAGGTTTCTTGTTTGGAAACTTATATGATAAATCCATCATTGATTTTCCAGCAGGCTACAGTTTCTATAACACGACAAAAACCGATACCAGAAGAGTAACGGGAATTGTGTATGATTATGGAGCACAATATTTTATTCCACTAGGAAACAGAAAAAATATCACTATAGGTTATTCAGGATCATTGGATAATTCGGTTAGAAGCAAGGTATCGACCATTGTAACTCGTTCACAAAGTTCTGGATTGGATATCACGGAGCAAGTTCCAATCGACACGTCGTATTCAGCTATCCTTTCCAATCGCAAGATCAATTTACCATTACGTCATAATGTAGGATTTACATTTAGCAAAGGCGTAAATTGGATGGTTGGAGCAGATTTCAAATATGCAGATTGGTCCAAATATCAAGTTCGCCAAGGCGAAGAACCCCTAGGTAAGAACATGGGGATTGCAGTAGGTGGTCAGATAAAACCAGACCCTACCTCTTTAAATTATTTAAAAGTCATTGATTACCGTTTAGGTTTCAGGTACAACAAAACCCATATGACCGTTAACCAGCAACGTATCAACGATATGGCAGTGACGGTTGGTTTGGGATTACCATTGCCTGAGACAGGGTTTGGAAGAACCTTCTCGAATGTGAATATTTCGGCTGAATTTGGACAACAAGGCACTACCCAAAGTAATCTGGTTCGTGAGCGTTATATCAATATTAACCTGGGCTTCACCATCAATGATGCTTGGTTTATCAGAAGAAGTTACGATTAAGCGATGCGTATTGCAGAATTTAAAATATCGAGAGTATTGCCCCTAACAATTGTTTTGCTAGGGGCAATCTTGTCAATTGCCTGTGAAAACGACATCAAGGATATTGACCGATTAGCCAACATCCAGAAGGAAGAGGCGGTTGATATTTCCAAAGATGTGACGGTGATATACAGTGATTCAGCCAAGGTAAAGGCGGAATTAAAAGCACCTGAGATGCGTGTATATCATGATAGTACCGGAAATTATGAATTCAAAAAGGGAGTACAGATTATTTTCTTTGACGACCAAGCAAAAGAAATGCAAAGAGTGACCTCGGAGTATGCCCTACAAAAACATCTTGAGGGATTAACCGAGTTCCGAAAGAATGTAGTGATTACAAAAGTAGATGGGACGGTGATTAAGACGGAAGAATTAATCTACGATGAAAAGAACAAGAAGTATTATGGTAGCCAGCCTATTACAGCGGAATATAATGATGGTCGGACATCAGCCCAAGGAACCTCTTTCACGGCGGATGCGGATTTCAATGATATTCGATTCATGAATGGTACGGCGATTCATTATTCAACTTCAGACTCCCAGATCCCTTCATTTGGAAACTAGCAGAAATTGAATGCTTTGGCCTAAAAAAAATTGAAATCTGGTAAATATAAATTTTTACCATATTTTTTTATAAAAGTTGTATCTTGCGCCTTGTTTTAAAGAAAAAACAAATTAATTAAAATATTAGCATAAAATTATAGAATATCGTTATGGGATTAATGACCTCTTTGCGAAACCGTGCGGGCTTAGTCATTTTCGTGATTGGTTTAGCAATTGTTGCATTTTTATTAGGTGATGCCATCAATGTTGGTACCCCATTTTGGCAAAGAAACCAAAATGAGGTTGGAAGTATCAATGGAGAAGGTATAGATTATCAAAGCTTCAATCAACAAGTTGACCAAGCTAGCCAAATGTATCAACAACAAATGGGTGGTGCATCGTCACCACAAATGCGTGGATTTGCAGTTCAACAAGTTTGGAATCAATTTTTAACACAAAACCTATTAAATCAAGAAATTGAAAAGTTAGGCCTACAAGTTGGTAAGGAAGAATTGAATAGTTTACTATTCGGCAATAACCCTTCGCCTCAAATTGTACAAGCATTCACCAACCCTCAGACAGGACAGTTTGATAAAAACTATTTATCAGCAGTTATTGAGCAAGCCAAAACAAACCCTGAAATGAATGCTCAGTGGGAAGGTTTATTACAGAATGTTAAAAACGAACGTTTAAATCAAAAATATACCAACCTAATCAATAACAGCATTTATACGACTTCTTTGGAGGCTGAATATGATTATAATTCACGTAATAAACTAGCTAACTTCAAATATGTGATGTTGGATTATGCTTCAGTAAAGGATTCTGAGATCAAATTGACTGATGCAGATTACAAGGAATATTACGACAAGAACAAGAATGCATTCAAAAACCCTGAAGAGGTTCGTACCTTGGAATATGTGTTATTTGATGCGAAACCAAATGCTGCAGATACGGCATTAGTATTAGGTGAAGTTCAAAAATTAAAAACAGAATTACAGAACTCGACGAATGATTCAAGTTTTGTAACGATCAATTCTGAGAACAAATATCCAGTTCGTTATTATTCAAAAGGACAGTTGAGCCCAGCATTAGATTCAGTTGCGTTCAATAGTGCAGCAGGAACAGTTGTAGGTCCATATTTGACTCAAAATGTATATGAAATTGCAAAAGTAATTTCAGTTAAGAACAGTCCGGACTCAGTAAATGCTAGTCATATTTTAATCAACCCAGCGACAGAAGGTGGCGTTGATAAAGCGATGGCGAAAGCAGATTCAATCAAGAATTTAATTCAAGGAGGAGCTAATTTTGCAGCATTGGCAGTAGAATTCAGTGCAGATCCTAACAGCAAGAACAACGCTGGAGAATTAGGCACATTAACTCGCGGAAATATTCCTGAGTTAGATGAGGTTTTATTTGATGGTAAAGCTGGCGATGTAAAAGTTGTTTCTACAAACTTCGGAGTTCACGTTGTAAAAGTAAATAGACAAGTAGGCAACTCCACGATTGCGAAATTAGCGATTGTAGATAAGAGCATAAACTCAGGAAAAGCGACAACTGATGCAGCCTATGCAAAAGCAAATCAATTTTTCACTGCCGCAAACAAGAGCAATTTCAATGATATTGCTAAACAACAAAACGTTGAAATCTTAAAGAATGATCGTACAGTTGCGATGGACAATATGTTAGCTGGCGTTGAAGTGCCTAGAGAATTAGTTCGTTGGGCATTTGAGGCTGAGAATGGTGAAGTAAGTGATAAGATTTATGAAAGTACAGATAACTTTATCGTTGCTCGAGTAACCAATATCCAACCAAAAGGAATTCAGCCAATGGAGTCAGTTAAGACATTAATTGAGCCGGTTGTTAAGAATTTGGTAAAAGCACGTATGTTGAAAGAGAAAATGAACAATGCTTTATCGGGAGCAAATTCCCTTGATCAAGTAGGTCAAAAATTAGGTAAGAATGTTCAGACTGTAGACAATGTAGTTTTGGCGAATCCAGTTATTCCAGGAGTTGCAGTAGAAAATGCTGTAGTAGGAACGGTATTTGGATTACAACCAAACAAGCCATCTAAGTCAATTGAAGGTAAGCAAGGTGTATATGCTGTTCAAGTAACAGGTTTTGTAAACCCTAAAGCCTTAGCTGGGGAGGAATTAACCGCACAACAAAAACAGATCACAGAATCAAAATCTCAGCGTTCATGGGGGACTATTTTAAAAGCCCTACAGGACAATGCTAAGATTGTTGACAATCGTATTAAATTCTATTAACATAGAATTCGTTAAATTTGCAGCTGGATGACAATAGTTATCCAGCTTTTTTTATTTTTATAGAAATGGACATTCAAGAGAACATAGTTAACAAGGTTGCGCAGAGTGGATTGATTACGATTGATCTAGCGGAACATGCGCCAAAGGCAGCCATTGAGATATACGATATCAAGGAAAATTTATTCCATGGATTGATCTTAAAAGAAAAAGATTTCAGGGAATTCATCAAAACCCATGATTGGTCGCAGTATAAGGACAAACATATAGGCATTATCTGCTCGGCTGATGCGATTGTTCCTACCTGGGCATATATGCTGTTATCGACAAAGTTGGTGGATTACGCCTTATCCATCCATTTTGGGGATGAGGATTATGTCCGCAAGACTTTATTTGATCATGCACTATCCAGCTTAGATTACAGTCAATATCAGGATCAGAGGATCGTGGTGAAGGGATGTGGAGATATTCCAGTTCCGGAGTCTGCCTTTGTTACTTTTACGACCCAATTAAGCAAGGTTGCCAAAAGTGTTATGTATGGTGAGCCCTGTTCAACTGTTCCAGTATTCAAGCGAAAATCTTAAACTTTCCGATATAATTGCTGTCAAACCCATATGAAAAGAACAATTTCATTAATCATTTTTAGTGTTTTCCTAATGACTAGCGTCCTGGGACAAGCACTTCCCTATTTAAAAGATCCGACATTTAAACCCGGCGAGGTATTAAAGTATAAGCTTAGATATGGTTTTATTTCAGCAGCTACTGGTACCTTATCTGTTCAGGAGTCAAAATATAGTTTTGGAGTGAATGATGCGATACATTTATCAGCATTTGGCCAGACTTCAGGGGCATTTTCGAAATTCTACACCGTAAAGAATCAATATGATTCCTATATAGACCAATCGAATTTCTTACCGATTTTGTATACTGAAAACATTCGTGAGAACAATTATCGTCGTGTAGAATATGCCACCTTTGACCATAAGACCAAGAAGGTAAAGGGTAAAAAAGGAACATTTACCAGTCCAACCCAGCAGACCTTTGACTTGGTTTCGGCCTATTATTTTTCAAGAAATCTGGATTTCTCCAATTTAAAATCGGGGGATAAATTCAAGATTACCTATTTTTTGAATGACGAGGTAGCGCAGTTGGGTGTTGAGTATATTGGAGTTGAGAAAGTGAAATCGGTACTAGGGGAATTAGAATGTATCAAGCTAAGTCCTGAAATTTCTCCGGGAAGAATTTTTAAAAAGAGCAGTCGTTTGTATCTTTGGGTCACCAATGATGGTAATCGGATACCTGTAAAGGCTCAGGTTGAGATTTTGATTGGTTCGGTGACGATGGATTTGGTGAGTGCTGATGGGTTAAAATACCCATTGGGCAAGCGAGTAAGTTATTCAAAATAAGAAATGATAGAAGTAGGAAATGTCCTTGTTCATGAGGACATCATCAACAATGATTTTGTATGCAACCTTAGCAAATGTAAAGGTGTTTGTTGTATCGAGGGTGATGCTGGCGCACCACTTACAGAAGCTGAGACAAAAATATTAGCGGATATTTATCCCAAAGTGAAGCCTTATCTAACAGAGGCTGGCATCAAGGCGATTGAGGAGCAAGGAACCTCGGTTGTTGATGCTGATGGTGATTTGACGACCACCTGTGTTGGTGGGAATAAAGAGTGTGCCTATGTTACTTGGGAGAATGGCATTACAAAATGCGGCATTGAAAAAGCCTATGAAATGGGTGATGTTCAATGGAAGAAACCTATTTCTTGTCATCTCTACCCTATCCGCGCGACACACTATCCTGAGTTTGATGTCTTGCATTATGACCGTTGGTATATCTGCAAGGATGCCTGTAGTTTTGGTCAAGAGCTTAAAATTCCAGTTTATAAGTTCTTGAAAGACCCCTTAATTCGTGAATACGGCGAAGAATGGTATGCACAGCTTGAAAATACCTTAGCTTCTAAAGCATAATTTTAGTATTTTTATTGCGATTCAGTTTCATCTGAAGGTCTTATACCCACTACATGTTAACATTAGACGAAATACAACTTCCTATAAAAGAACATCTCAAGCGCTTTGAAAAGACCTTCAAAGCATCCATGCAGAGTTCTGCTCCCTTATTAGATCGTATTACCCGGTATATAATAAAGCAAAAGGGCAAACAGATGCGTCCGATGTTTGTTTTCTTTTCAGCTGGACTCAGCGGAGGGATTACAGAGTCGACCTATCGGGGTGCTTCATTGGTTGAATTGCTCCATACGGCATCATTAGTACATGATGATGTGGTGGATAATTCCAATGAGCGTCGAGGATTTTTCTCGATCAATGCACTTTGGAAGAATAAGGTTGCTGTATTGGTAGGTGACTTTTTATTATCTAAAGGGTTATTACTTTCTGTAAAGCATAAGGAGCATGATTTATTAAGATTAGCTTCCGAAGCAGTTGAGCAAATGAGTGAGGGTGAATTATTACAGATTGAGAAAGCTAGGCACCTAGACATCGAGGAATCCATTTATTACGATATTATACGCAAGAAAACGGCTTCGTTAATAGCATCATGTTGTGCAATTGGCGCTTCATCAGCAGGGGCCGATGAAGAAACGATTGAAAAGCTTAGATTATTTGGGGAGAAGGTTGGTATTGCTTTTCAAATCAAGGATGATTTATTTGATTTTGGGTTAGATGATGTTGGAAAGCCAGTAGGTAACGATATCAAGGAGAAGAAAATGACCTTACCTTTAATTTATGCATTAACGGTAGTTGATAAGAGCCAAAAGCGTAAAATCATTAATTTGGTAAAGAATCATAATGAAGATTCCCAGAAAGTGGCCGAAGTGATAAATTTTGTCAAAATCAACGGTGGATTAGATTATGCAACTAAACAAATGCTGAAATATCAACAAGAAGCTTTTGATATTTTAGATACCATATCAAATGGTGGAGAATATAAAGCAGGATTAGAACAATTAGTACGTTACACTACAGAAAGAAAGAAATAGAATATGAGCCACGAAGCACTTTTTATGATCGGATTTATAATTTTTATAATTCTGATGTTAGCAATAGATTTAGGTCTATTTTCCAAAAGTGACAAACCAGTATCCTTAAAAGTTGCAGCCATCATGAGTGCCATTTGGGTAACCTTTGCCTTATTGTTTGGTTTGCTATTATATTATTGGGGTAACGAACTCCACAATGTTCATGATCTAGCTCGACTCAAGGAAGTTGTCGCCAAGCATATGCATAATATTGTGATCAATGAAAATGATCTGGCGGCAAGTTTACAGATTTACAATAAGAACTTGACCTTGGAGTATCTAACGGGTTATGTAGTGGAATATGCGCTATCGGTAGATAATATCTTTGTGATGGTGCTTCTATTCAGTTCCTTTGGTATCCCTGAGAAATACTATCATAAGGTCTTAGTTTGGGGAATTCTAGGCGCCATTATTATGCGTTGTATCTTTATTTTCGTAGGTGCAGCCTTGATTACGAAGTTTGGTTGGATTCTATATTTATTTGGAGCCTTCTTAGTCTTTACAGGGTTCAACATGTATATCAACCGGAATAAAGAAGAGGAAGTTGACCCGGAGAACCATCCCGTTGTAAAGTTTGCTTCGAAACACTTCAAGGTAACTCATAAATTGGATCAAGGTAGATTTTTCCATATTGAGAATGGTGAAAAGTATATGACTCCATTATTTTTGGTGTTATTGGTGATTGAGTTTACGGATTTAATTTTTGCGGTAGACTCTATCCCTGCAATCTTTTCAGTGACGAAGGATCCATATATTGTATTCTTTTCCAATATTTTTGCCATCCTTGGACTTAGATCCATGTTCTTCTTATTGATTAACATTATTCATAAATTCCATTACCTAAAAGTAGGTTTAGCATTTTTATTAATCTTTATTGGATTGAAGATGCTACTTCACAGCTATTTGAAAGAATGGGGCTTTACAACCACGCATTCCCTAATCGTGATTGTCGGCATATTGGCCTTAAGTATCATTGCATCTTTGGCCTTTCCGAAGAAACAGGATTTTGATAAAGCCTAAAAAATATAAGAACGGGTTGCTAAAAATTAGCAACCCGTTTTGTTTATCCCAATGAAAGGAATTTGTGCTAATAATTTTACAAATTCCTCCCCTGTTGATAGCTAATTATTGATAAATTCGTGCACATTAAAAATAAAACAAATCTTATGAATTGGAGTAAATCTATTCTAATTGCAGCGGCGTTTTTTGCTGCTACACAAGTACAAGCCCAAGACAATTTAATAAATGCCCTAAAAGGAAATGCGAGTGACAACAGCAAGGAAGGGTTTAAGTTCACCGAGGTTATCAATTTAGGCAGAACTTCTATCAAGGATCAAGGATCTTCGGGTACCTGCTGGTCCTATTCAGGAAACTCCTTTTTGGAGTCAGAGATGATCCGTATGGGAAAAGATCCTGTTGAGATTTCTCAATTATACACGGCTCGCAACACGTATGTTGAAAAAGCGAAGAACTTTGTAAGATTACATGGAGATCAAGCCCAAGGAGATGGTGGACAATTACACGATGTATTGACCATCTTTAGAAAATATGGTGCCGTTCCTTATGATGTTTATACTGGCTTACCAGATGGTCAAACCAGAAATAATTTCAGTGAAATGAGTCCCATCCTACAATCGATTACAGAGAGTGTAGCGAAGAGCAAGAAGCCAACGAAAAACTGGCTAAAAGCATTCACAGGAGCAATGGATTCCTATTTAGGTGAAGTTCCTGAGAATTTCCAATACAAAGGAAAAAGCTATACGCCAAGAACATTTGCTGATCAAGTAATCGGGATCAACCCAGATGACTATGTTGGAATTTCCTCATTCAATGAACATGCTTATTACAAGCCCTTTGTTTTATTAATTCCAGACAACTGGTCATTTGAGAGTTTCTACAATGTTAAAATGAATGACTTGACCGACATTATTGACAAAGCCTTAGACAAAGGATTTACGGTAGCATGGGCGACAGATGTTTCTGAGAAGACATTTAGTTGGAAAAACGGGGTTGCTTTCGTTCCAGAGAAACCAATTGAAAAAATGAACAAGGAGGAAGTTGATCAATTATTCAATGGTCCAAAACCAGAGGCTAACATTACAGAAGACCAAAGACAAGAGGCTTTTGATAATTATGAGACTACAGATGATCACGGAATGCACATTGTAGGTAAAGTAAAAGATCAGAACGGAAAAGAATACTATATTGTAAAGAACTCATGGGGTGTTTCGAATGATTACCAAGGTTATTTATATGCGACGAAAGAATTTGTTAAATACAAAACAATTTCTTTATTGGTTCATAAGAAAGCATTGGAAAAAAACATGCAAAAGCTATTAGGTATTTAGTCCTAGATAAAATTTTATAAAGTCCCGACAAATAAATCGGGACTTTTTCATTTTATTAATTATCTTAGTCTACTAATTATACAGTAGGTAAATAAACACTGATTATGAAAAAGCTAATTTTATTATTATTCACGATTCCTTTCTTAGCGATTGGCCAAGAAAAGGGAATTTCATTTGAGCACAACACGACCTGGGCCAAAGTAAAGGCGAAAGCAAAAGCGGAGAAGAAGCATATCTTCGTGGATGCCTTTACAACTTGGTGTGGACCATGTAAGTGGATGGCTGCCAATGTATTTCCGCAAGAACATGTAGGGACATTCTTTAATGAGAATTTTGTAAACTTAAAAATTCAGATGGATGAGACTGCGGAAGATAATGCGGATGTTAAATCATGGCGAGAAGAAGCGAAGCGTTTTGCGAAGGATTATAAAATTGCGGCTTATCCAACCTTTTTGATTTTTGATCCAAATGGCGAGTTGGTACATCGTATTGTTGGCGGTGGAGAAGCGGATCAATTTATTGCATTAGCAAAAGAGGGTCTTGATCCAAATACACAATATGAGACATTAGTAAAGAAATTCAATGCTAATCCTACTGATAAGGCAATTGCAAGATCGACCGCAAAGGCTGCCGTTAAGGCATACGATCGCGATCTAACAGCTAAAGCAGTAGAAAGTGTGATTAACAATTCCACAGCAGATGAATTATTGGAGAATGAGACATTAAAATTGGTAAGTCAAAATATTGGTAAACCGGGTTCGAAAGCATTCAGCACCATACTTGCTAACAAAGAAAAAGTAGACGCAAAATTAGGTGCAGGAAAAACAGATGAACTTCTTTCAGTTTCCATTATCAATTCAGAGATCGCTCCAGTAGTGATGAAATCTGAGGAAGATATTTTGGATCAGACTGTTGCTGAAGTAAGCAAGAAATATCCGAATGTTTCCTTAACAAATTCAATTGCGAGCTTCAAACCAAACTTCTACGCGAGGAGAAAAAATTGGCCAGCATTCCGTGATGCCGTTCAAGCATTTATCAATATTGATCCTTCAAAGGTAAATTCTAGTCAATTAAACTCATTTGCATGGGCAATTTTTGAAAACTGTGATGATCCATCCTGTGTAGAATCTGCATTAGCATGGAGTAAAAAATCATTGGAATCAGAAAATAACCCTGCATTAATAGATACTTATGCAAACCTATTGCATAAAGTTGGAAAGACCAAAGAGGCTATCGAATGGCAAGAAAAAGCAATTGCCATGGTTGATGATGCTAGTAAAGCTGAATATCAGGAAACCTTAGAGAAAATGAAAAAAGGTGAACCTACTTGGGTGAAGTAGTATTTAGTATTTAGTATTTAGTATT
>NOUX01000010.1 GCA_002245855.1 Sphingobacterium cellulitidis
GAAAGCAAAACTTTAATTGGTAAACCTGGTGGCAACAACTCCCTATTTGCGATAAATCAAGCTATCAGCGTGATGAAAAGTACAGAAAATCGACTTGCAGCTTAATATTGTTTAAAATATAATTGAGATCAAGAAAGGTATTAAAACAAAAGAAGGTGCCTTTTTAGACACCTTCTTTTATTAAATACTTTACAAAAAGTATTTATTCAGCTTTGGAATTTAAATTAGTATCGGCAATAGACGTTAATTTTTCATCGCAGGATTTTTCTTCCTTTAAAGTTTCCAACAGCAATTTTAATGCGTCTTTATGACCAAGCACCTTCGCGAAAGCAGCCAAGGTACCATAGGTAGCGATTTCATAATGTTCAACTTTCTGTGAAGCGGCAATTATTCCGGCATCACGGACAGCTCCAGCCTCAGTTTCTTCCATTATACTTTTTCCCTCTTCTAACAATCCTGCCATTGCATCACATTTCTCCGTTTTAGCTTTAACCCCGATTGACCTAAATACATCTTCAAGCCGGTTAACATGTTGTTTAGTTTCTTCCAAATGTAACGATATTGCCGTTTTTAGTTTTTTCGAGGTTGCATTTTTCTCCATTTTTGGTAACGATTTTACCAATTCCTTTTCAGCCCAATAAATATCCTTCAAAGAGTCCTCAAAAAGATCCTTTAAATCCTTAGCAGCATTACTTTTTGACTTAATTTTGGTTTCTGAGCTTGTTGATTTTGTAGTTGCCATATTCAATTTTAGATTGTTTAATATAATAACAACCTCAACCAATAATAGTTCTTAAAATATTGCTCTGAAGATTTAAGGATCTGGTCCTATTATAGCAGAATTTGGACAGGTCGGGTGCCAGAAAGACGACCATGCCAAAATTTTGTGGATTTATCAGGATCGATTTTGGGTAGATTTACTTCCTGGTTGATCAAAACGAATATAATCAAAGCATAAATGAAATTTGATGGATAAATTGAAAAAACTTTAGGTTAGTTGATAATAATATGGTTGCATTACCCTGGTCGGAAGGCGTCTCTTTGTGTTTCTGCGACGGTTAATCCCTAATAGCTGATACTCCCTGATGATTCGTTTTTAGATCCACTTCTGTCCTTGGTGTCAGCCCCTTGAATAGTAAAGATCCTGGCCTTCGTGAGGATACTGATCTTTTGCGTCGAAATCACATAAGCAGTGTTTTCCTTGCGCTGGTAGAGTCTCAAAACTTTTTTGAGAGAACATCCTTGAGGATCTTATGATCCAGGGCAAGGTACACATACATCTGTTTGAGACGGCGGTTCTCTTCCTATAGTTCCTTCATACGACGCAGCTCTTGACTTTCCATCCCGAGATACTTCTTCTTCCAATTAAATATTGTGGCCTGGGGGCCCCCCAACTCCCTGCAGATATCCGAAGTAGATTTACCTTATTCATTTTGATTGATAGTCGAAACAATCTGACTTTCAATGATTCTTGTCTTTTTCATTGTACTGTTGTAAGTTACGAATTTACTCAATTCAAAAAGTCCTTCTCTAGGAAAGGGATACACATAGCTAGTACGCCGGATACACAAGTTTCTTTAAATGTTAATGAAGTAAATAATACATTATTAATTTATCCAAACGCTATTCAACTATGGTAAGAAAATCCAACTGTAAATAAGTTGTTCAACAAGGTTTCCAAAAACATAAAAGAATTTCCAGTGGTCGAATCTTTACAGTTTAGATCTCTAAATATCCAGATGACTTATGAAAATCTTAATAGAGATGAGTTGATAGTTTTAGAAACAAAAAAAAACTATAAATAAATTAATAAGATGAAAACTTTAATATGTATGTATAAAACGGAGGCTAGTGGTCCACTGATTTCGGCCAAACAGGGCCATTGATTTCGCTGTCCACTGAGCCAAAATTCAGTTTGATTTTCGGAGGTTATTGGGCCAAATAAGTGGTGTACTTCGGAGGTCATTGGGCCTCTTTCCATGAAATTGCAAAGTTGTATGTGTAACCAAAAGATTCACAGACACATGCCAGGACAGTGTATAGAAATCATGGAACTAAGGATATTAATAACCCATATTCGAATAATAATGAAGATTCCCGAAAAGATTTCCCAATTTTGATTGAATCAACCAAATATTTTCACAGTAGGTAATTTTCAATCATGGATAAATTTAATCTCCTGGATCCTCCAGGAACAGTGAATAAAGCAGACACACTAACTGCCAATCCAAATACCCAACAGAGATCATCTTTTTCTTTTGGGATTCTTTCGTATAATTCAATCAACTTCCCAACAGCCTTCCCCCTTACTTCCGTAACAGCTAACGATCTGGCGATTCCTTCAATATTATCATCAATTTTAACTTTGCCCAAATATTTAAGTAGAATTGGAATTGAATTAGGATAAGCTAGTCTAATAATAAGTAAGTCCCATATCGACGTAATATTGATTCCGATCTTAGCTAATTCTTCAATTAATCCTTGGTATTCTTTCGCATATTCAGAAACTATCCTAAATCCAATATCTAAACCTCATTTTCATATTCTTCTTATAAAGGGTTTTGTAAGAGAAAATTTCTTCGTCTAAAAAGTATATCAATGTATTCCATTATTTAAAATTTCCTCAAATAATAGGATAAGCTAAGCAAAAAATATTGCTGTAGATTATTATTAATGTATTGTCCTATAATATTATTATATCCATAATTACCAACACCTTTCCATTGTCCCAATAGATCATATGCAGAAACTTTAATTTCTAAGTTCTCTTTTTTTAATGTTCTAAAAGATAGGTGGGCGTTCAAGAGATTTATTTTGCTTTGGTTTACAGAAAAAGAGTTATCATTTATAAAGCTATAGCTTGCTAAAAAATGCAGACCATTAAATGCTGTTAAACCAGTTTCAAGGCTAATACTGCTATGTATGAATTTATTCTTTAAGGAGCTATTGGATGATGAAAAAGAATTGAAGTAAGAATTCATTATTCCTTTAATGTTAAAGTCCAGCAGATCATTAAACTTGAATCCTACAGATAGATAGGAGTTAATACTTTCTTGCTTAAAGGAAAATAGTTCTTGGTTGAAATAATAAGATTTTTCTTTTATCGCGGTATTTAAATAACCCATAATGTTTACAGGAATATTTCCGTCAAATGAGGATCTGAAATCATAATTTATATAATATTCAGGGGCTCTTTTACCATTAGTATTATAGAGTGTCCTACCTCCCAAACTATTTACAATTGTTGAATCAATTATTTGCTTATGGATTACATTATATCTGAAAACAAGGTTGTGGCTTGTTTTATTTTCGATTCTGTGCCTACTGTATTTCAGCTCATAGTTATCTGAATTTTCAGGTTTAAGATTCATATTTCCACCAAAATTAAAGTCCTTTTGCGCGGTGTCAATTAAAGCAACTTTCTGAGATATTTCAGGGACTTTTATTAATCTTTTATATTCCAGCTCGAACCTATCTATATTTCCTCCAAAATTTTTGTCATAATAGATCCTTGCATTAGGCAGGAAATTATCATAGTTGTCAGAGAAGTTTCTGGCTTCGTTTTTAGAAATATTTTCAACCAGATCATTTTGAATCAACATTTTTGCCTCTATTCCAAAACTGATTAATCCCCTTGAGACTCTTTTATTTCTACTCTTGGAATAAGACAAGGAATTCATAATGCTTCTACTTTGAGATTTGTCGAGATAACTTAAAAAATCGTTTCTAATAAATCTATTGGGCTCGTCAAATTTCTTGAAGACATATACTTGGTCATCATTGTTTTTAATTAATATGATTTTGGATTCAATATTAAAAAACCCATAATTTGACAATCCTTTTCCTGCAAAAAGACTGTTTATGTTTAAGTCTACTAATCCTTCATGATGATCAGTATCTATCGTATTTGACTTTTGAAAATTATATTGAGTAGTATCATTCTTATCTTCACTAAAGGAATTACTTTGTTTAAGAATATTGTTTTCTCTTGCATTTAGATAAGAGTAGGAGATCTTAAGTTTATAGTCAAAGATTTTGTCTGGAAAATAGTATTCACCAGTCAAGCCTTTAGCTATTCGCTCATTATCTTTAGTACTTATTTTATCGAGATCAGATAAAAATTTCCCATCTAAACCAAGGATGTAGCGATTATTTAAGGCAGATTCATTATTCTGAATATTTTCATAAAATCCGCCAAATTTATATCGGTTTATATTTCCTTCATTTTGGACATAAAAAGACCCCTTATAGACTTTGGTATTAAACACATTATCAGAGCTATCCTCTATTAATTGCTCTACTGTACCGGAATTCAACAGCTTTTCAGTGGATGATTTTTGGGTTTTATTATTTTTCTCAAAGAAAACAAATTCCATATTAGAACTTATAGAGTCTTTCCATACTCTTTCGTGTTTAGCTCCAAGCGTTGAAAACTCGTTATAGCCAGACATTAAAAAAGGAACTGAAAATGAATTTATATCATTAAGGCCTGGTTTGTAGGCATCGGCTCTCAGGAAATCAGATACGGAATAGGATTCTTTGTTTGTATTGTTTTTTGCGCCATAAAGGCTCAGTTGATCTTTCTTATTAAAGTAGTTTATTGAAGCACTACCTTCCCTCCTATCTTTTGTACCCGCTCCGAGGGATAATTTTCCAAACATTCCTGTATTGTTTTTTAAGGTTACATCCATAATTAATGGATTTTCAATTTCCTTATTTTCTATCTTTTGGTTGACTCTTTCATACACTTTAATAGTCTCCAGAGAGCTGCCGGGAATATTTCGAGTGGCAACAACTGGGTCTCCTCCAAAAAAAGGTTTTCCGTTAACTAAAATTTCGGAAACCGTTTTGCCATTAACAGTAATCTTGCCATCAGACCACAACACAATTCCTGGAACTTTAGACAGAACATCTTCCATCACAGCATTCTCTTTAAGATTAAAAGCATTTGGATTGATAATTAGTGTGTCCTTTCTTAGAAATATGGGAGGGCCATCTACAACAACCTCCTCTATGGAATTAGATTTAGGTTTTAGATAAATGCTGTCTAGAACTTGGCCTGATATTATCTTACCATACTCTAACTTCTGAATTAGGGGTTCAAAATTAACATGACTTATTTGCAGTTCCAATGAGTCATTCATTGTGGTCTTACCCATTATTTTAAATGATCCATTTAGAGAGGTAAACTGGTACTCAAGAATCTCTTTTGAATTTATCTTTTGGATGCTAACAGTAGCGTTGGGAACTGGCTGCTTGGTATTTTTATCGTATATAGCACCTTCTATTTGATATCCTTCTTGTTTAGATTGGGCTAAAAGAATATTCGAAAAACTAATAAAGAAAACAAAGGCGATTAAAATATTCAATTTATTGAATATAAAATTTGTTTTCATAATAAAAGGTCTATTGTTAAACAAACATACAACTGGTATTCTAAACTGGTTAATCTCTCATTAAAATAATGATTGTTTCTTTGCGGAAAGAATTTGAAAATAAAATCCTACTTTTATTCAAACAACAAATTATAAACTATACGAATAATCTCTTTTTTCGATTTTGGTCATGATAGTTTATTTAATTGCCACAGGCAATCTATTGATTTAAAAATCTTCCTACCTACCCATTATTGTCATTAAAATAAAAGCTATGAATAATATTCAAAAACTAATAATGTCAATTCTTTTCATGAGCCTCGGAATTCACACAAATCTTTGGGTGGATTCAATTACATTACTAAACCGGTCTGAGGGTTTGGATATAGTTGAATTGAGGATTGACCCCAATTATTCTACACTGATTGATTCATCTAATAATGCAATTACTACCCAAACCTTCCTACAACTTGAAACAAATAAAGATTGTGAAATTTCATATATATCAGAGCTACAGGTAAGTTCTAATAATTTTTATGTTTTAGATGAAAATCTAAATAACTTATTCATTTTCAATAAGAATGGAAAATTTTTGAATAAAATCAATAATAATGGGAAAATCGATGTTAAAAACATTCATAGTTTCAGTGTTTCAGACTCACAAAATTTATTAAAAATAAATGATTCTCATTCTCCATATTTCTACTACTTCGACCTTGAAGGGGATTTCATAAAAAAAGAAGAAAAAGTAAATTATGATGAACTAGATTTTACTTTAACAGATTACGGGGAAATCATTTATAAAGGTTTTCCGAGCAAAGAAGAGTCCCCATCCTCTTCAGAAAATTCATTTTTATCGTTTAAATACCTGAATAACGGAACAGTAAAAAACATCTTTCCAAATGAATTAAAAGGTATTTATTCGGAGGATATTTATGAAACAAGAAATCATTTCTATTCAAATACGCCAAATAGACCAACATTTGTTATGCCTTATGATTA
The DNA here is from genome assembly GCA_002245855.1 of Sphingobacterium cellulitidis. GTDB lineage: Bacteria > Bacteroidota > Bacteroidia > Sphingobacteriales > Sphingobacteriaceae > Sphingobacterium > Sphingobacterium cellulitidis. The sequence goes on from NOUX01000010.1 coordinate 6,378, forward strand.
TTCAGTTTATGAGATAGACAGTCTAGGTACAATTTTAGAAAGATTTAAGTTCATTTTTCCAATTTCAAATACCATCCCGAAAGATTTTTTGATTGATGAAAAATACAAAGGAAATAGACAGAACTATCTTTCGAATAACAATTCTATAATATATTCTTTTGAAGATCTTTATTACAATCAAAATTGGATAACTTTTAACGTCAAAAATTATGGAGCATTACTACTAAACCTGCAGACATTACAATTATTTTCATTGGATAAGTCCAAAATAAGATATAACGATGTTTCGATAAATCTCAATTACTCTAGAGTGTTGGCAATGGAAAATGATCAAATTATCACAACCATATATCCAAATAGCATAGTCAGTGAATTGAAAAAAACGAATAAAAAGTTATTTGACAGCCTGCCAAAAGAGTTGCAAAATTTAAAGACTTCAGGTTTTCAGAACCCTATTCTAATATTCTCTAAACTAAATTGATTAGATTGAAAATTTAGATTTGGGAATTTAAGTTATGACTGGCTAAACTAAAATAATTACCTATTATTTATGAATAGAATAATGATCTTACTTGCTTTAATTCCATTGATGAAGGATGAAATTTTCTCTTTCAGCATTTATTATTTCCTTAACTTATAAAAAAGTGGATATGGCATTACTTGAAACTATATACGTCGGAATCGGTGGCACAGGTGGGCAAATCATCAAATCCCAGGAGTCATTTTTTAGAGAGAAAAAATATCTTTATTTGGATAGGGAACCGGATCTTCAATATGGATTTGATGAGCTCGCAGAGATTGAGCGAAATATCTATACCAAGGAATATTTGTCCAACTCTTTTAACACAGAAAATCGCTATATACTTTTCCTTGGACTTGGTGGCAAAACAGGCTCTTACATTATCTCCGAGATACTTGACTATATGGTTTTGAACAATATTGAATATAAATGCTTTTGTTTTTACCCTTACCATTTTGAGCCGAAATCACGGCAAGCGATTGCTGATGAAACTTTGGCCCGCCCGGTGCGATATCAAGACGTAACTATCCTAGATGTGTATGAATTAAAGAAGCGATTACCTAACTTAAGTCTGGCATCACCTTTTAGGATTCCAAATGAGATTTTAGTGAAAGAGTATTTAGGTTAGAAATGTTAAAACATGAAAGAAGTATCCATCCGACTTGGAGGAGTATTTTCAATCGATTAAACAATCAACAAAAAATGATTTTAGAAGTTGCTAAATTAAATCTGAAGTCGGGAAAAGCAAAAGAATTTGAGTATGATTTTAAATAGCTAGCCAGTATATCTCTTCCATCGATGGGTATATTAAACACACATTAAAAAGATGTTTTGAAGTCGACATCCAATATATTTTATTGGTGGAATGGGTTTCTTTGGAGGCACATGAAGTTTTGTTCCGTCAATCAGCACAATACCAGAAATGGAAGGAATTGTTACATGATTACTATGATCCTTTTCCACAAATTTTGCACTACGAAGATATTAAAATGGAAAAGTTTTTAGTTACTATTAATAGGTCTGAATGGTTATATAGTTTAAATAACAGATTATCCATACATATGAAAATATATACAGAAACAGAGCGCTTGCTTTTAAGGGAAATACTACCGACGGATGTCGATGCCATGTTTGCAATGGATTCCGATTCTGAGGTGCATAAATATTTAGGAAACAATCCTGTAAAAGATAAAGAACAAATTCGCGGAGTTATAGAATTCATTAGGGGGCAATATGTTGAATTTGGAATTGGTAGAAGGGCAATTGTTGACAAAAAGACAAATCAATTTATGGGATGGGCAGGTCTAAAATAGGTTACTGAAGAGACCAATGGACATAAAGACTATTATGATCTTGGTTATCGATTAAACAAGCAATATTGGGGAAATGGATTCGCAACAGAAGCAGCCTTAGCTTGTATTGAACACGGCTTTAAGATTCTTAAACTAAATGGAATCTATGCAATGGTATACCAAGAAAACGATGGATCAAATAAAATTTTGAAAAAAGTTGGATTTACCTTTATTGAAAATTTTGAATTGGATAGAATCCTGCATATTTGGTATAGGATGGAAAAATAATAATGAGGATTGTAGAATTCATAACCATGGCAAACCTTATAAGTTTTAGATTAATTGTATCCGCCCTATGAACTACATCTTTTATAGTTCAATATTCTTCTTATAGTTCTGTGGATAGAGATTCTTGATATTCTTATGGTTTATGGACATGATATTCTGCAGGGTAAATTTTAACAATTGAAACGGATTAACTTCATGTTTCTTGCAAATGGCGAAGAAAGAGTATATCATAGCCGATCGTTGCGCTGCTTCGTGGCTTCCTGCAAAGAGATAATTTTTCCTTCCGAGGGCTACAGGTCTGATTGCATTTTCGACAAGATTATTATTTATCAGAAGGTTTCCCGTCGTATAAATAAGCTGATAAAGCATCCCAGCGTGCATAAGCATGAGTCATCGCTTTTCCGATCTGGCTTTTAGGGGGTGTATTCTTTATTTCCCCAAAGAGCCATTTCCCCAACTCATTGATTACACGCTGTGATTCAGAAATTCTAAGTTCCTTGATTTACTGAGGAGAAAGGTTTTCTTCTCTGGCTTTTCGTTCCGTTGCATATAATTTTTGGATCAACAGCAAAGCCTTTTCAGCCCTTGTTTTATCGTTGTCCAATGCTTTTTCAAACTCGAGCCTTGAATGTGCCCAGCAGGCAAGGTGTGTTACTTCTTTCTTTTTTCCGTATTTCTCGTAAACGGTGTAGCCATCGGTCTGGAGATATCCTTTGAAGTTTCCAAGTATAGGTACAGCGGAGATGCCACCACGGGTCGGACTGTAATCAAACAACACGGTTCCATCCAACGGTGCATGGTAGACTAGACGGAACCTACCACAAATTGCTTAAGAGGCTTGAACGACCACCACTAGTCATATTGGACGACTTTGGGCTAACGCCAATAGATCAAGAGGCAAGGGTAACGATGTTGGACCTGTTAGAAGACACGTATGAAAAGTCCTTCATAATCATAGCTACACAGGTCCATGTGGAAAAATGGCACGGACTGAACGGAGAGAGTACGATTGCTGACGCGATACTGGACAGGATTGCTTTTTCATCCCACAGAAAAGAACTGGAGGGAGAATCAATGAGAAGGAAAAAGAAACTGGAATCTTAGATTGAATTAATTATTATTGTAAATGGAAAGTGGCCCAGTATTGAGCGAAATCAATGGCCCATCATGCCCGAAAAGAGTGCCCGTTAACTCCGAAATAAACAATGTATTGTAATATCGTTTTGTTAGTAAGAGAGCCCGACTAACTTCCCTAAGAAAACTAGAAGCCATTGTGGGAAATTAATCATGAGAGCACAGAAATAACGTCAAATTTAATTGGTGATGATTTTATTCATGCTATATCAACCATTCAACCGGGAAATGGCTTGTAACTGACCTAAAAGACTATAGCCATTCTGATAAAAATGTTAAAGAATTTCTTGAAGATTGCAAGTTTAAAATTGAGAAAGTATATGAAATTATCCCTAGCTGTGAAATTTGACCAACCTTATTGTAACTTTTTAAGTCACACATTCGTTTAATAGCCCCTTCATTAATAGGTAGAGGCTATTTAATGTAATTCTACACAACAATTTACAGTGTAGCGATCGAGCAGTGGAACGCGTTTCATACATAAACCAAATCTAAAATGAAAAAGAGAGCCTTAACCACTTTTACACTATTTTTATTATTTCTATCAAGCACACTTTTCTATAGCTGCGACAAAGAAGGAAACCCACTTCCAGATGATAAGTATGTCGAAATAACCTATAATGGAGAAACCTATATTCAGGAAGGTAGATTGTTTACTTTCAACCAGCGACAGGGTCCTAACTTTGATTACAATTATTATAACCTTCCACAATATGCAAAGGGAGTTGGGTATATAACATTAAATGCTTCTATGAAAAAGAAGGGCTTAAAAGAATCTCCCTTACATACTATCCTTATAAAGATTCCTGTCGGTGACGAGATCCTACTTAACCATGAGTATGTTATCAAATCCCTCCCAGGTAAACAGATAATTAACAAGATGGATGATTATATTTCAATTTACGAAAGGGAGGACCTTTCATTTATAAGATATAATCCATACTTAAATTACTCTTAATACATTTTTGGAGATGGTAAGGTCTATTTTACCAAAATAACGAAGAAAGAAAATGGAGCTGAGGATATTGAAGGCACTTTTGAATTCACAATCCCATCAATTGCGGAAAACGACGGATTTGATTTAGTAAAAGGTAAATTCAAGCTTTATCTTAATAAGATTTAATGTTGAATTTATTTGTTGAATTTTGAGCCCCTTCCTTAATTGGTTGGGGATTTCTTTATGCTATAAGTTTTATAAAACCGAATTTTAACCTTTCTATCTTATTTACACTGATTTAACCAAAACAACAGTTGGGATTATATTGAGCGTATTTATGGTTCCTGTAAACTATGGTTTTATGGTATATTTTGATTACTCAAGTTCGATGGTAGATAATATCAAATTGGAGTGATTTCGATTTGTCAGGTAAAAACATTGAGATTGTGGATTATCAAAATACAGTTCTTAAACCAGATTTGTATACTAATGGCTTTTATGTTAATGCTACCTATGTTGAATGTGAGTCTAATTAAATCATCGGTAAGTTTAATTAATTAACAAGCCGCCATTTAGCTATGATTAAAAAAGCCCAATGAATAAGGTGACATTGGGCTTATCGATAGCTAGTTTATTTGTAACGATGTAATAATATCATGAAGTTAACAAAATAATATTTAAAACAAAACCCACTGGGATGAACAAATCCATTGAAATCAAAAACGACACTGCCAAATGAATGTTTTTGATATTTAAATATAGTGAAAAAATAATAGAATTTGCATTACAAAAAGGATATGTCCAAATAAAAACCCGGTGGTAATGGAGAGGCCACCGGGTCAGTGATTAAATATGTTGATATTGTTTTATAAAGATAATAATATAATATTCAATGACCATCCTGTGCAATCCGGAAATAAAAATACCCAAATGCGTAAACGCTCTTGGGTAGCCTTATTTGATTATTATGTAAAAATCGAATCGCTTAAAAGTAATTAAAATGTTTCAATTATTAAAACAAAAAACCCAATGGAATAATATCCATTGGGAACATTTGATAACGCTCACTATGTACGACATAAACTTATGGTAAAGGTAATTAATTCTATTAAAAAACCCAACAGCATTGGGTGCCATCGGGTTAGAATCAAAAATTATAGAATTAATTTTTAATAAAGGTACTGATAAAAAACCCAATGGCCCTACCAATTCCATTGGGTTAAACAAAAATACAAAGCATATTTGAATGAATCTGTTGAAATTAATCAATAATATTATAAAACAAAAGCCCAAGAGCAAAAATGCCATTGGGCCATTAATTGAGAATGGATGTGTGTAGAGATATAAATATAATAAAGAAAAATGAAAACACGAGAAAGTTGATTGCCATGAAAAGGATAGAGAGAATAAAGAATTTATATCGATTAGTATGGGCTAATCCAGATGGATCTATAGGCTAGGAACCCCTACCTAAATTTACGAGGAACCTTGAAAATACCATTGCCCAAACGGGGCCTTTCTTTATCCAGATCCACTATGAAAAGGGAGGCTTTACAATTGGTATTGAGAATACGAATGATATTGGATAAAGGATCATGCAGATTTTTGAAGTGGGTAAATATTCACCAAAGGTAGCTGTAGCAGAAGCTAACCGTTTAGTTGGTAATCTATAAGAATTAACTGAAAGTGTGTATGATTTGGGAAATCCAAAAAGGCCAAGGAATTTGGAAGTATAAAGGGCGAAGATGATTTCAAATACCGTGGATGTGGAGCTATACTATGTAATTGTGGATCTGATTTTAAAAAATTCGGTGGTCAAAGACTTTAAGAGAACCCAAACATTATCGAAACAACAGAGTTCCATTTCTAATTGGCTCTGAAGGACATCGATGCACATGGGACTTTGGCATTAGCTAAGGATTATTCATACAATTGTCTTCTAGCTGCAAGTAAGCCTGTCAATGGCCAAGACAAATTGTGGAATACAGCACTTTAGGCTATGGTTTCACACTTTGTTTGTTGCCTTTTGTTGCTAATAACCGTCATTTAGACGACTTTTCATCTCCTCACCTTTGAAACACGGATTTTTTCTAATTAACCTCTTATTAAAATCCTGATTCATATTCTCCAGGTCATATGGAACTCGAATTGGTCTTATACCGTTCCAGGATTTATTCGTGTAATCCCTTCTAACGCCCATCCATGGAAATTTCTCTTCATTTCCTGCTAAATCAAAATCCACCAAATCTGCAAAGAGATCAGCCAGAATTCCTTGTTTTTTCTTGAATGAATCTGGAAGAACTCCGCAACTAAGGCCGTAACATCGTCCTATCACTCCTTAACGTACATTTTAATTCCTTGTTCACTACCTTCAACAACCACCATATTATCGGAAGGGATGTAATTAAAATTTTCAACATCGTGGATAAGACCTTGAAGAAAACCAGTCATTGTCATTCCAAATTGCTTAATACAATCCTTACCCTTTCCAAAACCAAACTTTGGGAAGTACAGTTTAACATTTTCTGAATATAGTCCATAATATTCGTTATCAAATTCGCCTAATCGACTTTTTTAAAATAGCTCCATGCATTTCTTTCTGTTTTTCTTGTAAGGTATTTTCCTTAATAACTTTTTTTATTGTTTGAAAATTCCTGTGCATATGCAGCATTTGCCAACAAAATAACCGTATAGGTTAAGGCTGTTTTTAGCTGTTTTCCTATATTTTATTTTAGCCAATCGCTCCAGAATTATGCAAAATAAATTTTAGCACCTAATTTGCTCTGTCATAAAGTCAACCATTTCTATAATTTCTATTTTATTATTACTTAAAATGTAATTCTCCAAAGAATGGTCTGTTCATTATCCATTATCTAATCTCTTAAGAAATCAAAAACCCGGTGGAAAAAAGTATGAAAGATTTAAAGTCTTCAATACCATAAATTCCATGAATAATAAAAAAGAGAGGTTAAAACAACTTAGGCTTTTAAAGAAATCCACAAAAGAACTTCTAGAGCTTGGATTCAGTCTTTAAGAACAATTCAAATACTCTGATCATTCAAATCATGAAAAATATAATGTATGTCATTGTTTTGATGAATATCTTGTATTCACAAAAAGTACTCTTAAGAAAAATACCTACAATCCATAGGAGGACAGGTTAAACATTTTTAAGGTATTTTTGGCTGATAAAAGATTTAGATTATATCAAGATCGACCAGCTAACAAAAGATCATATTTTTGTATTCGTCAACGTATATAAGTATCGCCCGACCAAGTACATATTGCTTGGTCGGGGGGATAAGGACGTTTGCTTGCTCCTGTTAATCCATGCTGGTGTTAATCCATGCTGGTGCTGACATGTAACAAAATTACCAATATTTTTAGCAACCGAATTAGATGAATCTGTAAAATAAATCCTATTTCTTATCTACCACTTCCTGGATATCCCCTAAAACGAGGTTTAGGATTATTGGATTATCCTTTAGTACCTTTTCAGCGTATTCGATAGCTTCTTCTTTAGACCTTGTCCTTGCTATCCAAACAGCATACCTACTTACAAAAGCCCTTACATCTAATTTTGAATATTCATTCATTTCCTTTATTATATAGAACAATATAAGATAAAATTGTTTCGATTTATTTTAAATTAATTTATTTCGACACAAATACCTTAATTAATTGTTTATCATACATGAAAAAGATTCCAATAGATACCATACTCTCAACTGCGAAAAGTTTATTGCGCGGGGGGAATAGAGTCTAACAGGAAAAATATTACTTTCCCTGTTACATTCAGTGGTGAGTTATTTTATTCTAAAGAAGCTGAAATAGAAAATATTGATGGCGAAATGTGGACCATGTACACCGTGGATGGCAAACAGTGGCTAATCAAAATTGGAGAGGATATTTATAATTTAGGAATATATCCGAATGTTTATACAGGCGATTGATTTAATGACTACATTACCAAAGTCAGCATCGTCTCATTCACGATTCTGACGGCTTACTTTCTCAGTCAGTCGTCACTCAAATCTGTTCATGCATTTGAGTGTAATCCCTAAGACAGAAAAGGGATTGTTTTGTTAAGTGAACCCTGCAGATCAACGCAGGGTTTTTTAATATTGATTTAGAGTTTATATCTATTGTTTATCCCTGGTCTAATTTGTTTTCGACATAGCAAATGGATTGGGGATTTTTTATTTTTGCCAGATGACATTAGATGAATTAAGGAGAGAATTGCTGAACAGGCAATATGAGGATAATATACGGATCGCTACGCAATTCAGAGACTGTGACAACTGGAAAAAGGAAATTGAAAAATGCCCAAGCTATGATAGGTTGATGCTGTTCTATGGAACTGTTAAAAATTCTTAAAACCCTTGACTTGAAATCCTTACCTTTTTAAATTTGGAAATACATAGCCCTATCAATAAACATATATCCTACTCCCTGTTTCCATGTATCAGGGAAAATTTAAAAAGGGCTGCTAATTAGTTTTTCCATAAAATTTCTTATCAAGATCCCCGGTCTTATGTTTAGATTGGGGATTTTTTATGAAAAAGCCACCTTTTACAGTGGCTTAACTGCTAGTACTGTCTTATGTAAAATTCTAACAGGTATTAAAAATAGTTGTGCTATATAAACATAATTTGCAATATTCGTTCCAAAATCTCACTTCCTCCTCCCAATACCAAAGAACCACCACGCACCCACAATCAACACAATGAGTATTGCTACTACCCATCCAATTTTATTGACGAATATTACCCCTTTATCCGGTGTACTGGTCCTTTCCTCGGACTGCTTCTTTTCTTCTTTATTTCCTTTTTCTTCAGCGACACTGTCTGCCTTCTGATCCAAAGTATTCTTTATATCATTAGCAATATTCTTAGCTTCATTGCTGTTCCTTCTTGCCTTTTGAATTATACTGTAAGCTTGATACGTCATAGAGCCATCAGGATTGATTTTAATCTCGGTCCACTTAGTTGGATAAACCTTTGTGCTTTCATCGCTTTGGACGCTTGATTTTACATCAGTTTTGGATCAGTCCACATGCTCCTATTTGGTGTCCGCACTGCCCTTGATATCTTTACTCATCTCTATGATAGCTAGGGTTTTACCACTATCTTTGACTTCTTGAAAAGTCCGCACCCAGTCAGTAGAGCGCAGACCATTGCCATTAAAATTAATCTCATAACTGTTCGATCATCTGTGAAATTCTATCTAGCTTATTAGAAATCGTGTCGAGTTTGATAACAATGTTTCAATAGTCTCAGCCAGTCCATTCCTTTTACTTGGTTCGCTCTTTGGATGATAGCTCACGCTTATCACAAAGAACACTAATACAAACCAACTCATTTCTTTGCACTTTTCCTTAGTTTCTGCTGTTGAACAACACTATCAACACGAATTGCAGCACTGTCCACTTTGGTAGCGGCTTCATTTATCCTGTCAACTGCAGGCGTGACATGCTTCCTTACTTCCTCGATCATCTGCTGGTAAAGCCCGTCCTGGCTCTGGATCATCTTGACGTTCTGGCTGTCGCCCCTATCGGTTACCCAATAGAGGACAAACCAGAATACAGACACCACAACCATCAATGCATAGGTAACAGGATGGCTAACTATTTGCATGAAAGTTGGCTGTTTGCTACCTTTTGGTTGTGCCTATTGCTCTTTTTCTAACTCATTCATCTCCTAACTTACTGAATTATAAATCCGCTTCTGCTTTTCTCCTTCTTACCAATCCTGCAAACACCTTTCTCCCGGCCTTATTCAATTCCCGAATTCCTCAACGATGGAAGGATCGTTTGGGTTTATTTTGAGCATCTTCAATAATGTAGACTTGCCAAGGTTTGTCGCTCCCTGATTAAAGGAAAAGCTCACCAAGGCATCGAACTGGTTCTGTGTCAACTGCACACGGACGAGCCTGTTTACATCATTCTCATATCCCTTCAGGATATCCTTCAGCATACATGTAGCCCGATGTTCGGTCAATGGTCTGTCTTGCATCGTTACCTTTCACTTATCGGGCAGATAGTATGTGAAACCATATCCAATGGTAGGAATACCAATCGGATCACTGTACGGGTTTGGGTCAATGCCAATCCCTTTTCTCTTGTTTTCATTTTAATTTCCTATCTTTAAATCCTTGTAGTTTATCATTACAAAAATTGGTTATAGCCCAATGGTGTCCATGCTGTTGGGCTTTTTATTTCCCTATATCTAAAAGATTAATTATCTTCAAATAATTCATTCAAACACACTTTGTATCTTTGTTTAACCCGATGGTAATTCTGATTCCATCGGGTTATTTGTCTTTATTGTTATTTTATTTAACTTCATAACATCATTATATTTAAACTAGCTAACATTTGGCCCAATGGTTTCCGGTATTCATTGGGCTTTTTAATTGCCTGACAGTTCATAACAGTTGATATATTTTATTTCCACATATTTATCTAAGATTTAAAAGGTAATAATTTGATTTAGCCCGGTGGAGTATATATGACATCGGGTTTATTATGCCCCTTTCGAGATAGTGGCTTGTTTGATTAAACATCATAAGTGCTTAAAATTCTTGATACATGATGTCCTCCAGTTCGACCAGTAGACTCTTGGCAGTCACAGGTCCAATCCCTAGGACCGACCGTAACAGTTCGTAGTTCTGGGCATGCCTGGGCTCGCGCATCATCTGACGAAGTACCCGGTTTATCTGGAGCAGCAATTCCACTTCATTATTTAAGTAAATTTCCAGAAAAAAAGTAGAGTTAATATTCGATAACCTTAAAGATTATTAAAAGCAATTGCTTTTAATAATAAATTATCTTGATTGTTTCGAGCCCACACACAGAACAGGGATCCCATTTCTTAGTTTATTTAGGGCTTTGCTCCAAAATTAATAGCATAATCAAATTCTCAAACATTCAACAGGATTTGCAGTAGCTGCACGAAAGGTTTGCCAAAAAATGGTGAAGAATGCTATCAGAAATACGATTATTGCAGCAATTCCCATCATCCACCATTCTATTTGTATCCTATATGCATAAATCTGCAACCAAGAGTTCAGGAGTATCCAGGCCAAGGGGGCAGAAATTGCAAATGCCAAGACGACCAACTTAATGAAATCCGACGAAATGAGTCTTATCACGCGCCAGACCGATGCACCCAAGACCTTTCGGATTCCAATCTCCTTAGCCCTCCTGGCAGTGGCAGACAATGCCAATGCAAAAAGCCCCATACAAGAAATGACGATGGCAATACCAGTGCCTATCATTACGATCTTTGAAAATGTCCGGTCCTTTCTATATAAATTATTTGCATTCTCATCAAGATAAGATGCGGGAATGTCCGCAGTTGGATTCACCTCTTTCCATATCTTCCAAATAATCTCCATCGATTTTGGAAGAAAGTCCGTATCCACCTTGACAAAAAGGTACTCAATATCAGATACATTTCGATTAATGGAAAGGCTCAATGGCTCAACTTTCTTCCGGAGGTGCTGAAAGTGAAAGTCATCGACTACTCCTATAACCTTACTCCCTTTATTTAGCGCAATATTTTTTCCTAAAATTCGCTTAATACCGCCCATCTGCTCTGCCATCTTTCTATTAATAATTATAGAAGAAGTATCTGTTGACATGTTACGTTCGAAATCACGCCCCGCAAGTAACTTTATTTCTAGAGTTTTGAGAAAATCGTAATCTACACGCATAAAATTGGTGCTGTAATCCTTATTTTCATGTGAAAACTTTAAAATGCTACTTCTCAAGGTCCCATCGCTGCCCAGTCCCAAGTTAGCATCTGATGCACTCACAGCTTTTACCCAAGTATACCTGGAGAGCTCCGCGCGCATCCTCTCCAATGCCTGTTCTTTGTCAATTCCCTTACCTATCGGAATGCTGATCACCTCTGATGTATTGTAGCCTAGGGAATGGCTTGAAAGATATTCAACCTGTGAACTGACAACAATTGCAGAGATAATAAATAGTACTGATATGGAAAATTGAAATATAGTCAGTACCCTCTGAAGCCTGGATGATTTATGGTTAACCTCTCCCCTTAAAGATTCTTTCGCATTCAACCCAGCAATTTTGATTCCAGGATAACCGCTAGCCAGCAGGGTGACCGACATAAAAACACCGGTAAACAAGATTAGGGTTTGGGGAGATAACAAATCCAATAGTCTGAGCCGGTAGTTTAAAATTGCATTGTATTCAGGAAGGATCAGCCAAGCAAAAAATAGACCGAAGGTCAAAGATAGGACGCATACAAAAAACGTTTCAAACCATAATTGGATTGCTATATTTTTGGGAGTTGCTCCCAGAATCTTTCGAGTACCGATCTCCCTGCTGCGTTGAAGGGATCCAGAAAGGGTAAGACTGACGAAATTCATACAAGCAGATATCATGATGAGCCCCGCCACAATAAGCAAGATCCAGGGATAAAAGGATGGGGGACCACCCGAAATACCGTAACTGTTGAGATGATAGTCCCTTATGGAAATCATATTGAGAGAAAACGGGTTACCCAGTTCATCCGGATTTCCTCCTGAGTTCTTCAGCCTAACGATCTCATCCTTGTAATGAAGTTCGGTGAACGCTCTGGTATCTCTAGCAAAATCACTATCCATTACGGTTCTATTCCGAAGCTTTACGATAACATCATGGTTTTGTGCAGCCCAATTATCCCTTTCCGCGATATAATCTGGTTTAAGTTCAAACCTTAGGAGTGAACTGAAGCGAATACTCGAATTTTGCGGAATTTCGCCAAGGACAGCTGAAATGACCTTCTGCTCCCAAGTTCCGTTAATGTTGACGTTAACCACCCTTCCAAGTACCTCGACAGATCCAAACAGGTTACGTGCCATGGTTTCCTCTAGCACTATATTCCCAATATCAATCAATGCATTTTTATCCCCTGCAATTACAGGAAAGGAAAATATGGACAAGAATTCATCGTCAACATACCTGCTAGTAGACACCAATTCCTTGTCTCCATTCTTTAAAAGAATGCTTCCGCTGGCAATCCGGCTGATGTATTCAATTCCGGTTATCTCAGCCTTAAGAGCAGGGGCCAAGGGAGCTGCCATCGAAGAATTATATTTTACGCCATTCTTATCGTAACTCTTACTATATAACCATCCAATACGATTCGCGTCTTCATGAAAGCTATCGTAGGACATTTCAAACCTGGCTGTCAAGAAAAGTAATATAGCCGTCGCAAATGCCACCGACATTCCCACAAGGTGAACGACGCTCACCATTCCACGTTTTAGTATGCTTCGTAAAATAAACCTTAAATTTACCATTTCAGTAATTTATCAGTTCTTAAAAGATCAGTCTGCAACCATGGCCTGAGCAATCCAGTAAGTATCCGTAAATTGATTGAATTCGGAAATTCTTCCTTCATGGATTTTGTATTCACCAATAAACGGCACTTTGAAAGCCTTCTGGGTCAACCTATGAATCCCGGAATAATACCCTTTCACAAAAACCGTATCACCATCAGCAAAAAACTCGTTGGCAACAGACTGCCAGTCCATCCATTCAGAGCGCAGGTCCGCAAAAACATGTCCGAGCACTTCGGAGATTCCGAGACATCTGCGACTTCCGGGAAATCCGTCCATCTGGTTCCACTGAATATCTTGAGATAACAATTGAATAATGTGGCTATCGTTTCCATCGTTAAAAGAACTGTAGAGTTCCCTGACAAGAGCTATATTTTTTTGTTTCATTCCGTTTTAATCAATTTTTATATGGCAAGAACTGGATCGGATAGGAACGGATGATAATTGGATCGCTTTCGAGATGGATCATTTTACCATTCTTCCAATAACAACCTTTTCCGAACTGTTCACCTCCTACGTAAATATCCCCATTTATCCGTTGTAGAAAAGAAGCCTTGGTGAATGACAGCTGTGGATCTGTTTCTAGTTCAGTCCTGTTAACGGGTATTTCCCCCAGGTCACTCTGCGTATCGATCCGGAAATAAAAGGCTCGGTTGGCACTTCTTTCCCAACCAGGTACAAAAAGTATATTACCCTCCATCAATCCCTTTCCAAAACTATATCTTTCGCTAGGTAGATTTAGTACATGGCGTAAAACTTTTCTTGTCTCAGGGTCTAGGCTAAATAATACGTACGAAGGCTTTTTATCATCATTCCCAACAGCACTCACTAACAGCACCAACCTTCCCATCTGGTTATAGTAAGCCGAATGGACGTACAGCTCCCCATACCCGGTCAGATCGACCATTATCTTCTCAATGCCACGATACTGGTGGGAAAGACTAACTTCTATGGCGCCGTGTAGGTATGTGGCCTTGAGCGATACCAATCCCGTTGGGGTTTTGAAAATTGCAAATGATATATCCGTGGGCATCTTCACCATCTCAATCCCCAACAAATTATCAATCTTATATATGTAACTGATGTTTCGATTCCCCGTTGTCTTGGAGGAAGCGTAAAGATAGAGGTTGCCGTGGGCATCGGTATGATAAGCATACAGGTATTCCTCTCGATCTGTCATCAGCGTAAGGCGCACTACATCGGAAAGTATTTTTTTCCCATCATAAGTAAATAAAACTACCCTTGTCCTCCCATCTATTAGCTCAGTGCCAAAATAGACCATATTGCGGCCACCGACGGTGTGGAGAGCATGGGCGCCACTAAGCCAGATCTTATCATGATTGAACGGAATAAATGTCGTTTTACTTCCACCTTCAGCCATCCAAATGGTGGGAATTCCATTAGAAGTTGTTTTGGTGCTCGCTGCCCCTAGAACATCGATCTTTAAATCTTCCTCCTTTGAAGGTTTATGATCCGGTCGACTACATCCAAAAAGTATGACTACATAAAAAATAAATATTACATTCCTGAACATCTCATTTCTTAATAAATTCAACCCTTCTGTTCTGGGCCCGACCAGATGCCGTCGCATTTTCGGAGACCGGTTCTGTCTCCCCTTTACCAGAGGTAATCAGCCTTTCTCCATTAATTGCGGAAGTTGTCACAATCCAATCTTTTACCGCTTCTGCACGCTTTTGACTAAGCACGAAATTGCTCGTCTCATCTCCAGCAGCATCGGTGTGACCCACAATATTGAGATGGATCTCTGCTTCCTGCTCTAGAAAGGCAGCAATTGATCTCAATATCCCAGCAGATTCTGGTTTTATGGAAGCCGAACCGCTTTCGAACAAAATACCCGTGGTAACAAATCTACCTTCATTAAGGAGTTTTTGTCTGGGATCGGCCATGCCCTTTGCAATCTTTATATTACCTATAAAAACACCGACCTGCTCATCCTTATAGGGACTGCTGCCCAAGCGCAAGAACAGCTGATTCATGGTTCCATCCTTGGCTATCCCTTTAGGGACATCATAAATCTTTTGGCCATCGACCCAGATACGCAAACGCTCCTTTTGACCCTGGATCGCTACATGGACCGGCCTGCCATACCAACTCTTTACGGCAGAATTCCTCTCGGGAGCGCTGTGGAAATGACGAACATACCCAACATGGCTCTCCAGATTGATATTCCCCGCGTCCGAGAGAGGCGAGATCTCCATATAGAACGATTTTGTCCCTTTGGGATCGATTAGCAGTTTGTTTGAAACCGGCGAATCTTTCCCTGATGCAAGAAGACCAAACTGGAACGATGGTGGCAGCCACCCCTTGAAGTCGATGTCCAGCACTAAATCAAACTCGACTGTAAAATCAATTCCTAAAGAGTTTTCATTATCAGTTAAGGACACGCTGTTCTGAGCCAACCTAAGCCATTTTCCAGGAATTCCGTCCAGAGATACGATTACCGAGCTCCTGTTGCTGTTCCATCCTGAGGGAAGCTCGCCTAGAGCTTCGGATCCAAAGTCGTTGGCATATAAGACGGTATCGCCGGGGATGAAATCGTACTTACTGAACGACCCTATGCGCTTGGCTACTTCTTCAGTCTTATTCATAGATTCCCCTGAATCCTCCTCTCCATTTTTGGATCTGCCTTTTACCGCAGATTCGACTACCTTGTCCATGCCCTTTTCCAATGCCTTCTCGGTCTGCTCAAGTACTTTCCGAGTTGCCGTATTCTCTACCTTACCTTTTATTTTTTTTAATATGGACTGGGCACTTGCTTCCATGGATAGGCAAGCGAGTATACTGATCCAAGTCATTGATACTATAAATGGTTTTGATATTGGAATTTTCATATGATTATGATATTAATGGTCCTTAGAAGACAAAAATATAATGGATCTGGTTGGACAAACAACCTTTTCGATCAACGGCTCTAATTTTCCAATAAATGTACTCTCAGGGAGACCAACATGATTATAATTTAAATGCAACTCCCACGTTCAGCACCGTAACACCATAACCAAGCTCAGCAAATGCGCCTACCTTTTGCGAAGCCCAATATCTAGTTCCGATATGAACGCCCCACATAAATCCTCCAGCGGATGCGGAAACGGGCTGAGATCCATCTCCCGACCACTTCACAGATGCCACGTTATAACCTAGCATCACACCACCATACGGATCGAACCTTTCTGAATTTACCTTCAGGTGGTAGGATCCTCTTCCAGCAGCCAAGATATAGCTATATTTCCATTCACCAGATTCGTTATAGCTTTCCTTCTTTCTAGCGTAGGCAAGATATCCTCCAACACTAATTCGGTTAGAGACAGCATGCTCATAACTAACCCCTACAGGGATACCCAAGCCTCCTCCAATGCCCACACCGGCATTTAATAACTTGTCGCCTTTATTAAAAGACTGCGCAAAAGAATTGCTACCACCCAGCAGCAGGAAAATTGCAGCCGCTCCGATTGTTTTCATTTTATTCATATTTTATTAATTATTTAAGATTTAAATTTCACTCTTCAGCAAAGGGATTACCCAAGTTGACTTTGCAAATTTATCGTGATTCAGACCGCAATAATTAAGTACTACTACCTAACATGAAATTTACGTAGCCTATGACCGATCCTCATTGAATTCATTTCATTTAAGTGTTACTACTGAGGTCTGTTTTTTAAGAAATACTACTCTAAAAATCAAGTATTAGTAAGTCTACTTTTGTTATTATGAGAATCTTCTATCTATTATTTTTGGCCTCCGCTCTGGGGTGCGGCAAAAGGGACATAGCCCCCGAAAATACCGGAAAGGTCAGTGGAACAGTAAGGGACCAGGCTGGTTCAACGATACCGGGGGTACAGATCATCGTGGACAATAGTATATTTTTCAACAGCAACTTGTCCACAAAAACGACACCTGAAGGGAACTATACTCTGCCCCTACCAAAAACCGGAAGCTGGTATGCATTTGCAATCCACAAAATACAGTTTAACGGAAAGATCTATCAATGCTATTTACATCCCCAGGAACCAACGGGGTTTGGACCAGAGGGTGCTGTCCGTAATTTCACATGGAAGCTCTCCGGTCAGAAAGCAGCTCCTTTAACTGGAAATTATGGGGGAACGGTAACCATCGATAACTTTCCGGGAATCTATCTGGAAACTGACAAGATCAAGTTTACCCTTACACCACAGGGCAACCTAATTGATGGTTCACAGGGACAGATCTTGGAAAGGTACGCTACAGACGGACATCAAATTCTAGATGTCCCCATCGGCCGATATAAGATCACCGCCCGCTATAATAGCCAAACCCTGAAACTCCGCAGATGGAACACCGAGGATAGCTTTGCAACCGAACTAATCCTTGACTTTGAGCCGCAGATTCCCGCTCAATGCGACAATTGTTTTAAGTTAGAATATAATACAAAACCATGATAAAAAATTTATTGTACCCGGCAGCATTATTTTTGTTGTTGACATCATGCGAAAAAGACGATCCCTTTGCGCCGGAACAGCATGACCAAAAAATCGTTATTTCCCCTTCTAATGGAAACCCTGGACTTGGAGACAGCCAGGAGGAACCTTTGGGTGCGGCACTAACGCTACCGCAAGGAATCCGGATCGTAGAACGCAAATACCATCCTTTTGACCCCGACCTGCGCAAACTTTATGCTCATGCCAATTTTTTCTATGTGGACATCAATTTCGTAAACGACAGGATGCCGGGCACTCCTCCAGTCACCGTAGAACTCCCTGCCGGGCTGATCGGGGTAAGCAGGATCCACGACAAGCAGAACGGACTCAGTATAGAAAAATACCTGATCACCGTCCCGCCAACCGAACGGTACGGTGGGGGCCGGGATACAACCACAGTCTATATTGGAATGGCATGTGTGAACAAAAACAGATCCATGCCCTGGTATGATAACATCGGACCCGAACAGGTATTTCCCATATCAAGAAACAATTATCCTAAATTTATCGTTACCTCAGACCCTAGCTTGCTCAAACTTCTTGACTTGCTGAAAGGGCATCCTGGACTTAAGGTCAATGCGCATTGGGATCCTGTAGCTGCGCACGAGGAAGATTACGTAGTTCCCCAATGGATGAAGATACATAACCAGATCCAGGACGTTATCTGGGATATCACGGACGGATTTGGGCTTACCCTAGGTAAGATGACCGAGCTAATGCAAAACTTAAAACCGTATAGGTAACACCAATAAATGAATGGTTCGGGTGGAAAAATTCAGATTTATCGATAATTTCCGCCGTTTGTCAAACTTATTTAAAGTGAATTTTCCCATTTTTATATCTTTTGCCTAGAACAAAAATCCTCACAATATTCATGAAAAAAATATACCCATTATTAGCCATATTCACTTTGTTTTCAACTTGGGTTCTCGGACAGCAGATCCAGGGTCGGGTTACCGATTTGCAGAAAGTTCCAATACAAGCGGCAACAATCGAAATCTTCCAACAGGAAAATGGAAACCATATTACCACTGTAAGTTCAGACTCCTCCGGCCATTTTGTTTTCGGAAAGCTGGCTGCTGGAATATATTACCAGGTTAGAAGTAAGATGATGGGGTTTCATCCCTGGTCTAAAGATTCTATCCTGATAAAAAAAACCACAACTACAGAACTGAACATCGCGATGGAGCCCAGCTCCAGCAATTTAGCTGAGGTGACTGTAACCGCAGATAGGGCTTATATCGAAAAACGTCACGACAGAACGGTAGTAAATCCAGATATCATGTTGTCCAGTACCGGTGGCTCAGCCCTGGAGGCACTCGAAAAATCACCCGGTGTACAGCTCGATCAGAGCGGAAACATCCGTCTGTCGGGAAAATCAGGTGTTACCGTATATATTGATGACCGACCAACCAACCTTGTCGGTGAGCAGCTACGAGAATTTCTACGTACTGTTCCGGTAGCCCAGATCGACCGAATTGAACTCATGACAAATCCACCGGCAAACTATGACGCTGCGGGAAGTGGGGGAATCATCGCAATCCATACCAAAAGATATCGATCTAAAGGTTTACATGGAGGGGTGAGCATTGCCTATCAGCAAGGTAAATATGGACAGACAATCAATAATGGCGATTTCGCATTCAATACTGACAAATGGGCAATGTCGGCCACTACTTCATTTTCGACAACGAACACCTATACCGATCTGGATATTCTTCGTAAATTCGAGGGTGGACAAGCCCTCACCTCTCCCATATTTTCGCAGGATACCTGGATAAGGAGAAAAGGGACTTCCCTATCTGGCCGGCTGGGAGCGGATTATTTTATGGATGACAAGAGCACCATAGGTGTCAACTTGAACCTGAGATCCTCTCCGCTCGAACTGAAATCCTTAGGAGAAAGCCGATTTATGTCAAATCCCCAAAACCCTGACTCAACCTTAATCGCCAACAACATCGAAGACCGTACATTTTCGAACCTAGGAGCAAATATCAATTACCGTTATAAAAAACATGGATCCGGGCAAAAACTTACCATTGACCTTGATTTCCTTAAATATTCGGGTAACAACAAGCAGCATTTCGATAATTCCACCTATCTCCCCGGAGGTGAAGCAACCGCCTTCGAATCACAGCTGGGAAGGGTACCTAACGATATCCGAATCTATTCTGCAAAGGCAGATTACGTCCATCCCTTTGGCAAGACCATACATATGTCATCAGGACTCAAAACCAGCAGTACACTCACCGATAACGACGCGAACTTTTATAGAGTATTCCAAGACGACATGATTGTCGACATAGAAAAGACGAACCATTTCCGGTTCAAGGAATCTATCCACTCAGCCTTCACGAGTATTGATGGAAAATTTGGGAAATGGAGTTATCAGGCCGGCTTGCGATTTGAAGGAACCATCTCAAGTGGCCTCCTACTGGGCAATGGAACTAAGCCAGATTCTTCGTTCAACAGAAGGCACTTTGACTTTTTCCCCACCTTATACCTCCAGTACAGGCCATCAGATGAGAGCAAACATACCATAAGCCTGAATTATGGAAGACGGATAGATCGTCCACATTATGCCTGGTTGAATCCATTCGTGACCCCATTTGACAAATATACCTATTACCTAGGTACACCTTACCTAAGGCCCTCCTTCATAAATCAGACAGAGCTTTCCTATAATTTTCAGCCACTTGTCGATTTCACGCTCGCCTATGCAAATGTTAAGGACCTTATGAGCGAAACCATTCGTATCGAGGATGGAATCTATTACAGTCAGCAGGGCAATCTGGGAACCTTGACGACATTGAGCGCCACGCTCAATATTACTTATAGCCCGATAGAAAAGTTCACCCTTATCGGACATACTGCAATACATCTGCTCCATACCAAAAGTCAAATCTTTGGACAGCACCTGGATAGCAAAGGAACATTTATGTTGATCAGGCCATCCCTTAGCTATAAACCTTCCGAAAAATGGACCTTCCAGGTGGACGGAGAACATCAGGGAAGTCAGGAATTCGCCCAGTTTTCCATGAAGAAACGCACCAGAGTAAATTCTGCCATCAATTTCAAAATGAATGCCGGATGTTCCTTTAATCTCGCTCTAAATGATATTTTCCACAGTGAAATCAACACTGGCGAAATAGGCTATCTTGCAGGAACCTATGCGACCTTCTCTACTCTGCGCGATTCAAGGACCCTAAGCCTTTCTTTTAGATACCGTTTTACAAAAGGTGACAAGAACGACCGTAGTTATCAGGGTGGCGGAGCCAAGAGCGAGCAGCAGCGAACATAGATAAAAAGTTCAATACAGGACAGCTTTGTCTGACCTGCCAAAGTATTATAAATGGGGGTCAGACACTGATGCCTGGTCACGGCAGCGCTCCATAAGGAAAGGGCAAAAACAAAATCTCTTTACGATTTCATTTTCAATGAAAATAAGATTCCAAATACTATCAAAGGTTAAATAGTGGATCCTTTATGGTTTGACCCGGACCCAGAGGTGTGAAGGCGTTTCTTCTAAGTATTTCGATAGAATCCCTTATCCAGAGGAAGGTTCCCTTTGGATCAGTATGGTTTTCAATCTTTGATGATATGGTCAATCCCTCGGAGAGTAATATCGTATGGCCCGTATATTCTTTAGTGGAATAAAAAATGGGAGGCAGCTCAGCATTAAGGACATGTCTGAACCTGGCCGATGCAAAAGGAGACCTTTTCCTTCCAAGTTCAAATTCATGAGATACGAATCCAGCGTTTCCGATTGAAGTCACCCTTACAAGATCATCGCCAGCATAGTCCAAACGAACTTCGTGAGCAGAGCCCCCTGTTTCAAGAACTTTCATACCCACCACCTTTCCATCCTTCAATTCATAATCAATGAACTTCCTTGCTGAGACACTGTTTTCCCCCTTTTTTGATATGGAAACAACAGCACTGACTGGTTCATCATTTTTGGAATATTTTATTTCCATCTTCTGAGTTTTGTCTTCTTCTATAATTTCAATCTCATAAAGCCTTCCAAAAAAATCGTAAATAAAGTTGATAAATTCTTGTTCAGTAGGAGAACTGTAGGATACGACCCTATTTAGAAGATCATATTTCACACCAAAAGAGGAGGTATCTCCTTTTTCGAAAATAGTATAACCATTTGGCAGAGATTGAAAATAGGAAAGGGTAGGAAGATCCGTGCGACAAGATTCAAATACCAGGATCAGGCTACCCAGAATAACGAGCAATTTTAGTTTTGTCATGTTTAGGTGAAAAAATTCTACCCAAATTTCCCACAATTGGATGGAACTCTTTACCGTTGATCTACCACAAATTTATAATGCGTAAAACTACGGATATTATGTATGTTGTACATTTGACTTTATCAGAAAATGAGCTCACGGACCCTTGGGATATACTGTTTGCCTACCCCAATCTCGATCTCGCCGGTCACTAAGAGATATAATCTCCGAATATCCTTATAAAGTTCATTCACATGTTCCAGATTAACCATATAGGATCGGTGAACCCTCAAAAACTTATCCGGATCAAGCTTTTGACTTAGAACACCAATACCATGGTTACTGAGATAAGCGTTATCGTCGGCAGTATAGATCCAGGTATAGTCTCGGTCCGCTCGCAAATAGGTGATTTCAGATACATTCACTTTTTTTAATCTGCCACCTTTTTCCAAAAATATGCTCCCCGGGTATCCATTTCCATTGCCCGAAGAAATTGGTCTTGCCACTTCGGAAGAACCAATACGAACCAAAGTCCGTTTAAGATTTTCAGTACAGATAGGTCGGTGAAGGTACCCCGAGGCCCCATGATCAATTGCCCTGACGGCATCCTCTGGATTGTCAGAAATTATTACAGAAATTGGATCGTGATTGATCTTCTTAAGAACATCGAATCCTGCTAAACCGGGTAGTGATGCATTGATGAATACAACCGAAGGCTGTAAACAGTCAATAAATCGTACAGATTCCAGACCATTGCAAGTTTCATGAAATATAGCAGGATAATCCAAAGAAACGATCATTTTGCGAAGCTCCTGCCTAAATGAGACATCCCTATCTGCGATGAGTACTGATTGCTTTACCATTATTCTAAGCTTTAATAAACTATAAAAGTAGTGAACATAATAGGCGTATGGACCTGACAAATGTCAGGAATTGGCCGGCTTGAGCATTTTTGTTATATTGTATTATTATTTTCTCTTTGATATTACTAACAATATGGTTGACAGAAAACATTTCAATCAAGCATGTTATTTTGCACAGCAATATAACATTTCCTTCACCCGTGATGAGTTTGAAATCATTAGGAAAAACACACAACACATGGTATTTCCACCTCACACTGTCTTGATGGAACAAGGAAAATTAGTTAAAAAAATGTATTTCATGATCAAGGGCATTGCCCGTCTTTTCCGTGTCCAAGATGGTGTGGACCATACTCTGGGAATCGAATCGACCAATTATTTTCTCTCCACCCCACTTCTACTACAGAATGGACAAGAATCCACATGTGCCCTAGAATCACTCAGCGAAATGGAAGTCCTTGTCTGGGATCTAACCAGCGTTACGTTACTCAAGGAAGAAATCCCCAGAATGATAGCCATGGAAATGGCCATCATGGACCGCCTCCTAAATTGGCTCCAAGACAATCAGGTAGAATCAAGGTGTATGACCGCCGAAGAGCGCTACTACAAATTGATGGAAACTCAACCAAAAGTGATCCAATGTGTACCCCAGAAATACATAGCTTCCCTTTTGGGCATCCATCAGGACAGTCTGAGCCGTATAAGGAAGGGACTTGGGCAAAGAGGGTCAGATCAGATAAGCCCCCTCAAGTAGGCCTCCCTGACCAATCCTGCAGCAGTTTTGATGTTGAGCTTTTGGTTCAGGCTATGACGGTGTGACTCTACAGTACGCACACTGAGAAAGAGCCTGTCAGCGATTTCCTGATTGGAATGTTCGTGAGCGATCAGTGCTAATATTTCACATTCGCGGTTTGTTAGCTTCACGTTCACCGCAGCATTCCTTCCCGTAATAGCTAGATTTATTATTGATCGCTCGATCTCCCTATCAATAAACTGTTTGCCGGATATTACGCTATTAATTGCTTCAACAAGCCCCTGCTGATCAGTTCCCTTCAAAAGATAGCCCATTGCACCATTCCTCATCATCTTCCTTACGTAAAGGACCTCGTCATGATTTGTAAGGGCAATAATAGGTAACTCAGGACATTTCTCAAGCACACTTGAACAGAGTGCTGTACCTTCGATGTCAGGGAGCTCAATATCGAGCAAAAGTACATCTGGAACGGTTGTTCCCAATGCAGAAAGAAGGTCTTCTCCATTATGGGCTTTTAGCACAACCTCAAACTGCCCGAATGTGTCCAACATCTGCACAAGACCTTCTATGATTAGGGGGTGGTCATCCACAATTCCAATTGTTGTCATATATTTTATTTTTCTACAAAGTAAATTATCTTCCAAATTTCTTTATACCGTACTTCTACCCAGAAAAGAAATTACCGTATGTTACCTCATTCCATATATATTATTGGGAAGTGATCTCAATATAGATTGTTGTACCCTGACCAGGCGAAGAATGGATTTCAATTGTTCCGCCAACGTTTGAAACCCTGCACGTAAGGCCGCTTAATCCCAATCCCTTCCCCGAGAGCGTATTTTTGTTAAAACCTATGCCATTGTCCTCAACCGTTATCCTCAAGATATTGCTGCTTCCCTCAAGCTGCACAATCCCTTCGGTTGCTCCTGAATGTTTGATAATATTGGTGACAGCCTCTTGAACAGTTCTATACAGCGTCAATTCTACGGTTCGGTCAAACTTGGGAACATCGCCAATAAGATAAAAATCTATGGAAAGTTCACCGCCTTTTACTCGTTGGCAGAAAGATTCTATTGCACAAGCAAGTCCTTCTCTAAGTAGAAATTCGGGTGCGAGATTGTGGGATATGTTTCTGATCTCCCGGACGGCCACTTCTATCAGCTCACCGATTTCAAACAGTGCCTTTTTCTCCTGGCCAGTTACGTTCGCATTGTGAACCTTTATTTTCGTCGCGGAAAGTATACTGGCAACTCCATCATGTAATTCCTTTGCGGTTCGTTCCCTCTCCATTTCCTCGCCATTAAGCTGTGCTTCCAGCAGATGTCTCTCGTAATTTAATTTCAACCTCTTCCGCTTTTGGATTCCAACTAATCGCATAAATATTAAGCCCCAGGAAAGTAAAACAGCTATAGAAATGGAAATAGTAACCCACTTGCTATTTCGCTCAATAACCGTATTTTGCTTAGCAATCACAAGATCCCTTTCGGCAATAATCTTACGGTTTTCCATGGTTCTGTATTTCAGTTCAAGTTCCTGAATCGAGCGATGAGTCTCCCTATCCTTGAGGGAATCGGCCAAGGATCGGTACATCTTGAGCAATTCAAGTGCCTCTCTAAATTTCCCTATTCCTTCTTTGATTTCAGAACCTGAAAGGTAAAGCTCAAGGAGCTGTGATTTAGGTAATTGTTCCTTGCCAAGTTCTATTGCTTTGTGATAATACCTTTCCGCTAGGGCGAAATTTCCCATGTCTTTGTTGACCAAGGACATTCCTGACAGAACATAAACCTCATTTCCTGGAAATTCATTGGACAAAAGGGCTCCCGCTTTCCTGAAACTCTGCAAAGATTTATTATACTTTTTCTGCATACGGTAGATATCACCAAGATTATTATGGGCTTTAATCTCCATCTGTATATCACCATGTTTCAACGCGATTTCCATTAATCGAAGGGCATGCCGCTCTGCAGAATCAAAATCCCTGGACATTGCCTCGGCCACCACGATGTTGACCAGACTCCTGCCCATAGCTAATGTGTCATTTAACTTTTGAGCGAGCTTATGTGATTCCCAAGCATATTCAAGCCCCTTTTTAACATCATTCAGATCAAGCATAAGAGAACTTAGGTTGTTATAATATTTCCGACGATCGGATAAGTCCCGATGGCTTGGATGTTTGATTCCAGAGGATATTTCTAATCCCTTTACCAAGTTTTCAGCTGCATTTTCCAATTTCCCCATTGCCTGATACTGCAGAGAAATGTTGTTATAGGCTGCCGCAGCCCTTGCCTTGTTCTTCATTTTCAAGCTTAAACCTAGCGATTGTTGGGCAAAAGATAACGCTTCAATATAGCGAAGTTGTTCATACAAAAAGACGCTGTAATTACCCAAAGCCAATAGCCTGCCAGTATCATAATTTATTAGCTTGGAAAGCTTGTTTGCCTGGTTGAAATAATATTCAGCTGAATCCGTCCTTCCAACCCTCTGCATTTCTTTTGCCTGATCAATAAAATTCAATACCGCAGTGGTATCCCTGGCGAAGACACTGCCTTGTGATAACATCATCATTAAGGTCATAAAAATGAATAAAGGTTTACTAAGTATCATTTCAAACAAGGTAAAATGGTTCGTCCAGCAATGTTATAAATGGTTTCTACGTGATTGTACGTAATCTGCAGATCTAGGCATTTGTTCGAGGATATGCATCGTTAACTTGGGATATATTTGTTCATTGAACTTATTATTTTTTTATGTACACAATCCTTATTGCAGATCCTGATCCTTCTACAAGAATAATGGTCCGAGAGAGGTTAGCCCAGGTCCCTGGAACAAATACCATTGTCGAAACCGCCTGCTGGAGGGAAACTACCATGTTGATAGACAGCATCTTACCCGATATCATCTTTCTCGATCTTAATTTCTGGGGATCTAATCCTTTTGAAACTCGCAAGGATATACGCAATTCTCCGCAGATAATTATCACCTCATCCAACAGATTACATGCCCAAGACGCATATGACCTGGACGCCTTGGACTTTCTGTGCAAACCCATGGAGAAGGAACGATTGGAACGGACCATCAGAAAGCTCTTTGATTTACATGTACCTGACGAACAGGATTCTGTTCCACAACATCCTTATCTTTTTGTGCCCTGCGCTAACGGATTCTCACGAATAGACAGTTCCCAGATCCGGTACATCAAGGCGGCCCGGGACTATACGGTACTATATACACAAGATCGGGAATGGATCAGTTCTTTAGGAATCAGCAAGATCATTCAGAAACTTGACCCCTTCCTTTTCTTACGAGTACATAGGTCCTTTATTGTCAACCTCTCGAAAATCGAACGCTTAGTGAAGACAGGATCCAGCACCTCTCTTTTTATGGAAGATGGACCTGAGATTATCATAGGGAGGTCGTACCTTCCAAGAATCAAACCTTTTATTCTCTAACCAGTATGGATTAATCCACATCATCCGAACCAAGGCGACATTTACCTCATTATCAGATGGATTTTATTTTGAAATCGATCATTACATCCCTTCTTTCGGTAATCCCACACCCCTTGTTGCTATAGTACACAGGTCCGTTATAGGTGCCCGTGATAAACCCTCTCGTGCTGGTTATCCGCGTGTTTCCTCCGTATTTATGTTCCCCGGTGCCACATTCCAAGTACACATTGGTAAACATCTTTGGTGTTCCGCCTTCTAAAATAGAAACTCCAAGAAATGATTGACCTGCTGCGTTTCCACCAGGATAACTTCCTGTCTCTGTACCAAAGCAGAACAAGGTCACCTGATGATTTCCTTTTTCGTCCTGGGACCCCACTGATATCTGTCCGCCCATGACCGCGCCACTCAATCCTTCAGAAAGATCTAGAAGCTTACCTCCAATATTTAGATAGAAATAGGTTTCCTTCTCCAGACGGATCTTGGTCAATAAAAATAATTTCCCGAATTTCCGTTTGCCATTAGGTGCTTTTGGATCTCTGATATATCCATTTTTACTTTCTACTTCCACCTGGATTTCGACATCTTCAGTTTTGGCTATATTATGGGGCGCATAATAAATCGCATCTCCCAGGACCATACTGGAATTGATCTTAGGGGAAAGCATTCCGGCACCTGAAATAATTTTCCAGTTCTTCACCAGAATATCCTTTGATCTACCGATATCCTCCAATGCAGCTAGAGGAACACTGTCGATGTGGTTGTTCGCATTCAATGCCCCAAGTATCTGCTCCATCAGTTTCAGTTTAACTTCTCCCCCACTTCCCACAGATTCTTTGTCCTTTCGAAGTGTGACCTGATCAAACCATACCCAGTCACTGAAATGAGTGGTAGTCGTACTGACGTTTTTGGTCTTACTATCAAGAGCTGTTGAAACCCCGCACCAAACACCATCATTACTTTGGAAAGCGATCATTCTGGAAATTGGATTGCCAAAACCTAGAGGATCGTGGTTAAAGGTTATCTTGACAGGCTTCTTAAAAATTTGACCTTCAGGTAAAAGTCTAAAGGCAGGCTTTTCAGAAAGTTCGTCATGGGTATTGCTAATGGGTTGTATACTAAATTGTGTTGGTTCCTCTACAGCCCCTGGTGGCACCTCAAGATGTACCTGTCCCCCCAGTTCCAGAAATCCTCCTGTTGCTCCGATGTTCTTAGTGACGCCGTCTCCTAAAACGGTTCCTTTTTCCCGCTTTATGGGATCTGAAACAATTGGTACAGGTTCTTCCCTAGAAGGATCCTTTTCTTTCGTACATGAAAGAACAAGAAAAATAAGTAAGAAGGATAAATACTTCATTGCTTAATGATTTTTACACAATTATAAATTTCAAAGCTCATTCTTAAAACCTACTTTCGACCAACGGACCAATTAGGGCGACAAAGTCAATAGGAGCCAGACAAAGTGAAGCCCGAGCATTTATGAAAGGCTTCCCCAAAGTCTAAAATTGTCAGAAAAGTGATATTAAGTACCCTATTTTCAAAAAGAGAAATTCTTTGCACAATATGTCCGAATAACTTGCCAGAGCTAGTCGTTGGTCCAAAAGATTGTTTAATCTATCAAATCGGACCGTTTGTCGATTTAATGATTTAACTGTCAAAAATTCGGTGATCTTTAAAACAAAAATTAGCAATATGAATTTTTGTTCAAATCAGATCGGGACTAAATACAAAATAATTTTTCTGTACTTTTTGATCTCTTTCATGACTTTAAAAGTTTTGGCAAGCAATCAAATATCTGAACCAATCAGAATAGCAACTTATACCTATGGGGAAAACTCGAGAATAGAAAACCTACGTCCTTTGGCCGACCTTATTGAAACAAAATTTGGCAGGAAGGTTCAGCTCATAAGTTATAAAAATATAAATGATCTTATTGTAGCTATTTCCCAAGATAGCGTCGATATATCATTCATTAGCACTATGGGAAACTTACTGCTGAATAATGGGCTCCATAAGCACCACATGATGGAAGTCCTAACTCTTTCGACAGAAAATTCTTCTGTGAAGTACAGGACCGCTTTTGTTGTTCCCCTTGGTTCCAAGATTGTTTCCTTAACAGATATTAATATGTATAAAGGAATTAGCCTTGCATTGGTCAATCCAGAGTCTACCTCGGGAAATTTGATCCCAAGATCAGTTTTGGGCAAAAAAGGAATTAAAACAGTTGAATCTCATTTTGGTAAGGTATATTATGCGGGGTCTCACAGGTCAGCACTAGAACATGTGATTGATGGTCGTGCTGAAATGGCGGCGTTTGGAAGTTCAGAATATACTGATTATATAGAAAAAAATGGTAATAACAGTAAAATAAGACTTATCCAGATGTCCGATCCGATCCCCCTAGGACCCGTACTGTTTAATAAATCACTTGATAAAGATTTTCAAGAGATGCTGAAACAGTTATTGACATCGCTCCATATCGAGAATCCAATCGTTTTTTCAAAGATTAAGGAAGGTTGGATCGAAGCAATCGGCGCGCAAAGATTTGTCCCAGTAAATTTATCTTACTATCAAGGATTTCTTGGAAACTCAAAAGATTCCCAAGAAATTGGCAAAGATCAATTCAAAGAATGAAAATAGATTATGTTTGAATTATAGATAATGAATACTACTTATTCAGCTAAATCAAATATTTTTTATTGTAAGAATTCAATAAAAATTAATTTTAATGGTTCAACTTATCTTGCTAGAATGATGGCGAGAAAATAAAAAATTAAACACTATTATCTACCTTTTTTATTGTGAACTAAAACATCTGTTGTCGAATATAAGATAAAAAAATCATACATATTGATTTTCAACAACTTGAAGCCTTTGCTCATCTCTTAATTTTATACATATAGGTCAAGGCTGATAAAGTATTTTGATGTGTTTTCTGAATATATACGGGGGTATAGACTGCTTGATTTTTCATCACTATTTCAACTAGGTTTTTTACAGTTTTCTTGTCGGTTTCTAAAATTCCTTTAATTATCTCTTGTCTGCTCTTTCTCCTTAAAAACCTGTACAATAAGAAGCATTAGGTCATCTTTTACTGCAAAGATACCAGGAACAGTTCGATCAAATTTGTTGATTCCATTTCCTATTTTCTCTTCATGTTGAACTTGTGTCCTGAGTCTTAGTAATTACTATTCCATCGCACCTGTTGGTGCAATTTGAGCTTTATCTGTTCTGGTGACTCCCCTTTGCGGCCTCTCCGATAATTAGAACACTTGCCCAGCAAAGGCTCTTTACTTGGTTAGATAAACTTTTCATGAGCGAGTCTCAAAAAAAACATCATCCCCCGCAAAGAAAAGCACCACTCAGATTTTTTTTGGTGTACCAAACTCTTTAAGTCATCAATGAAAAACAACTCACCACGCGGCGCTAATGAAGTTTGGCTAAAAATCTTATTTTTAGCAGCTTGCAGCCTAAAAAAATCGCTACTCTTTAATAACTTAAAAGAGTATTCCCTACTGAAAAAATAATATTTGAGATTAATTTTTTTGAATGAAATTTAATAGAAATCAGCAAACTTATCTTTGCATTCCTACATTTGTTCAAATCAATACTAATAACACATTGATGTTTGGATCATTCAGAAAACTAAAATATTCGGAACTACTATTACTGAAACAGAAAAACAAGATAAAAAGCGATGGAAAAATTTCTCATAGAGTTTATTATCCGAAAAAACATCCATATTCATCATGATCGATTTCATTCAACAATAATTGCAGATTGGTACTTTCGGATTTCGGTTGATAAGCCTCCCATTTGCCCGATCCTCGCATCCAATAGAGCTTCCAAATTTTAGATGCTTTCATAAACCGAAGCTTTGCAAATGGCAAATTTATAATATTCTTTGGATCATTCCATTGTGGTCTAATTTCAAACAATAAAACCGTTTGCTCATCCCAAGAATAACCAAAATCCAATTGTTTGCGCACCTCTTCATCTTTGGGTCGCTTAGAATTAATAAAATTCTTTAACTGAACTTCAACTATAGAAATAGGTTCTTTTTTATCTGTCATCATTAAAAATCTAAAACTAACGCCTTATTTTTCAACTTGCACCAATCAGCCAGCACCCTTGAATTAATAAATGTTGTTTCTTCCTACGTGAAATTACCAAAATCTTCGTGTATTTGTCTAAAATATAAAACTTGGGCTTGAAAAAACAAATATGCCAAAACAATTCTTCACTTCCTGTCAGATTAACAAAACTTGTTTCATTCAAATACCCAAAGAAGGACCATGTATAATCAAAATATCAGTATCACCAGAAATCAAAGCCCATTACTTTTTGATCTTGTTCCGCCAATACCGTTAAAAGCCCAAATGTTGAACTACTGAGTAATATGTGATCCTCAATATATGATACCATATATTTTCCCAAAATAATCATTCATATAAACGAATCTATCTGGGTTTATAAAGGATATTTCATCAGAATCGTCCTGTTCAAAGAAGAAGTCATGATTTTCTGCCATAAAAATCGACATGAAAAAATATCTATTTATCTTGATCGTAAATTATTAAAAGAAATACCGCAAACTATCGTTTTGGTTAGATAAAAATAGTAATCTTAAACAACAATGCTTCGATAACTTATTGATGAGCGTACTGCTTTAAGATATTGTAATTCTTCTTAGATTTTTTAAAACTTAATGGACAAATCGACAAATTTTGAACTGACCAAGTACCTATAAGCCGCTAGGAATGTTTAACTCTCCTAAATCCTTATCTATTTAAATCTGAACCCATTTTTAATTTGATGACTCCTTCAGCAAACCACCTGCTGTTAGTCAGAGATTCGATAAGCTCAGCAAGCCGATATATAAGGAAAATTCAATCCACATATAGGCATAGCGCCACTTGTTTTACAGGCATAAACTGTGGATAGTTTGACACCAGCAAGAGGCGCTGTTTCAGTCTCGCAAATATTCTGACAAACGATCTAATTTAGCTTCAGTGAGCTTTAGATTTTCGAAACTACACATGTTAATTAAGGGAATTAAAACTGAGTTCAATTCTGCATAATCATTGGAGATGGTTCTCATAACAAAGTTGAGGATAGGACCATTTTCACAAAACCCCTTCGAAAAACAAAGTATTCATAGATCCGTACTCATATCGTAATCACTTGGTCAATTATATAAATTATGCCTTAATAATTTTTAGATTTTTGGAAAGAAGAAGATAAAGTGCTAATGAAATTCCAAAAAACAACAATTCTATTGTAAGCCATTTGGTACCAAAATCTCCTAGCCTTCCATCTATTCCTATTGTAATCAATCGAGATAAAGCATACATTATCCAGAATCCAGCTAGTAAAAGTAAGCTATGTCTCAAGTTTTTTAACGTAAAAAAAATAATAACAGCAATCAACGTAAAGCCTACTCCACCATAAACACCGCGAATGGAACTTAATGCATCGTTGTTATTGAGTTCTACTCCTACAAGTTGCATAACCGCACTAGGATCAATCCAAGCTAAGCAAGATACATACATTAAACTCAATAAGGATAAGCACACAATGAGGTACCCAAGAAATTTTATTGTTTTCATTATTTATTAAATTTTTCATTGTTAAATAGAAAGAGAAAGCATGTCAAATGTCCAATTGATCTTCAACAATGAACATCTCATAACTAATTACCTTCAAACAGAATCAAAATTCTTAAATAAAGGGAACAGAAATATTTTTTTTCGACCGAAGAATATATTAAGTAGACAAACTAATCTTTTTAGGGATGAACTTTATTTCTAAAAGGGTCATTCTGCTGTAAAAGTTCCTTAAAATAATTTCAAAGATTACTTTTTAATCCCTTTTAAAATGAATCTATAGAGTTTGCCATAGAAAAATATTTAAGTTTTAATTCAAAAGAAAGGCAGTTTCTCAGCGAAAGGTTATAGCAGTATTGTACCTTATATAATCCTAGTTCAAAACGGTAAACCACAGTAGGAGATTTCAGTTGATCACAATACTCAATTTATAGTTGTCATAGAGTATACTTGGACTTAAACATTTGATAAAAAATCTTATTCATGCTTTTTCGTAATTAAAAAGCATAGAGAATAAATTACTGCCAATTGATTTATATGAATTAATTGTACATTTACCTTAAAAGGTTAACATCTTAATAGAATTTATCAAGAAAAAACAAAATTATTTGTTTCACCCAAAGTATCCTAGATATTATATCAAGGAATGTAATTAATTACCTTTTATAGATTAAAATAATCATTTAATTTTGATTGATTAATAGATCGATATCAGCTATTTCTCGATTGCTTTAGTTTTGTTTATTAATAAAATTACCAAATTGGGCATAAACTCCTCCTTTAATTCCAAAATAAGGTTCCAAATAAGGTTGTCCCGCGACCCAACCTTTCGTTTTTGTTTCCCATGAAGCGAAAACTTTCCATTTACTATTCAAAGAATAGGAGGTACGAAGTCTAATCAATCCGCCAAGTTCGCCTGCTGTTGAATAAAAATTATCAGGTTGCATCCATAACATCGCACTAGGGTGCAATGTCCAATAATTATTATTTGCTTTCTTTTTTATTTCAAATGCTGGCAACTCCGCTTCAACGCCAGGCAGGAACAAATTTTTATTACTATATCCATGTAAAGCAAGCAAATAGCTCTTGCCCCTGAAATTAATAAAAAAATCGGTTGTTATATCATATCCAAAAGAGTTAAGATAATGCCTTATAGCAAAGTTGAAATCCATGTGTTTATTTATATTTATACGGTTAATTCCTACCATAAAAGGAGAAATGAAATTTAAATATTGCATATTGCCCATTTTTTTTAGATATCTATACTCCTGAGGACTAAGGGATGTGGTTTTAATAGCTCGATCAATCCCCAACCCACTTGGGTGAAGTCCTCTTTCTTCATAAGGTTCCTTTGGTCGGTGTAGATCATAGACCCACGGTGTAAAATCCCAACCCACAAAATCTCTCTCATGAATTGCTTGACCGTGTGTATTCATGCTATCAATGCTCGCATTATAATCGTCTCTTTTAAACTGATTGACATAGTCAATAGTATGTTTAGTTATTAATACATTCAATAAGATATTCGCATATTGAGATCCTCTATAGAAATTATCTTTTTGCAAACCTCTTAAAAGCAATAACTCACTCTCTATCCCTGCCGAAAAACTCCTAATTAATTCTTGTGGTGATTCCCTTTTTAATCGAATCAAATCTTCGTCCCTAACTTTACTGACAGAACCATTGGCATCCCCCCCATTAAAAATATTGTATGTTTCGTTATAAGATGGAATACCCCTGATAGTTAATCCATTACGATGATACTCCTCATGTAACCATTGGACAGAAAAAACAACTCCATAATAAGTAAAAACATAATCTAATAATCCCGAAGTTGCATTTGAAGCAATACGATTAAAAACCTTGCCTCGCTTAGTATCTGGTGGGATGATCTTATGCCAAAGACGGTTGTTTAAATAATAATTTACTCTATGAAGGTCATGGGTAATAGCCAGGGACTGTTCCATAGAAAAACTATTAAAAAACTGCCTTGTTCTACTAGATTCTTTTAAGTACGGATAATCCAATAGTGGTAAATCCAACTGCAAGGGATATGCATGGATTGTATCTTGTGGTTGGGCCAAACTATTTTTGTGTGCTAATGATAACATAATCACGAAGATAATCGCCTTTATAATCCTTTGTTTTCCTTTTCCCATTTGAGTAGAAATCGAAGTATATTCGTATGAAATGTATGAAGCTTTTCTGTTTGCATGATTTTGAGTTGCATGTCTATTATAAACAGCATTAATTTTAATCATAACTAATTAAATTT
The DNA here is from genome assembly GCA_002245855.1 of Sphingobacterium cellulitidis. GTDB lineage: Bacteria > Bacteroidota > Bacteroidia > Sphingobacteriales > Sphingobacteriaceae > Sphingobacterium > Sphingobacterium cellulitidis. The sequence goes on from NOUX01000010.1 coordinate 41,551, forward strand.
CGACAAATGTAATACGTAGTTGCAGTTTGAATACTTTTTTTTCTACCAACCTCCATATAAATCGATAAAGAGCGTAATAATAGAGGAAAGGTAAAACCATTATTAATAAATCCGTAGATAATTTATCAATAATGTAGTTAAATTTTATTCTTCAAGAAATCATTAATCCTCTCCTTAACCGGCTGTCCGTTAATTTCCATCTTAAATTTATTTGATTGAAATTTCCAAGTTAACTTATATGTTTTGAGGAGAATACATACCAATACATCAGTGATTTCCATATAATAGGACCATCTGAAATCAAACATTTTTTTTATAGTTTTAAAGGCACATTGAAATAAATGGCGGCTTCCATGTCGACAATTTTTCTCCGGAAAAGTATTGTGAGGGCTTGGACAGTTAATAATATTTCATCCAAAAGTTAATTTTACAACCATCTAAATACCTTTGAAAAATCCTATTCCTCTTCGATCGAATTATTCTCCACTCAAATCAGAGCACGGATCCTCCTTTAAAGAGTATGATTGTTTTTCATTTATTAATAATTTCTAGCAATTCTTCAATTGCATTTAAAACAATAAGAATATAGTTTTTGTAATCAATTAATAATCCCAATAAAAAAGGTTCAAGAGAAATCATCAGGGGCTTGAAAATCTCTCAACTCGAATCAAGCATTAATGATTGTTTAGTTTCTGAATTTTCCATAAACAAGCAGGATTAAATGCGACATCAAAATTGTACACATAGGAATCTTTAGAGTGTTGTTGAATATTTTTTTGTTAGAAATAAGCTTAATAATGTCAGAGTTAGACAGTCGGATCAGCATATTTAACATTTATGCTTCATGAAAGGCATTTATGGTTAGTATTCTTTAGTAATTATCAAATGATTTTTTAGTAATATTATTTAAACTTAGGATAAGTAAATTTTGGATAATCGCTGTTTATTCCACTGATAGGAAGTTAATCAAACACACTATTATACTAATTAATTAATAGTTCTAATATTTCAAAGTTAGGGTATTTTATAAAGCTATTTTCAGTACTGTCCTAAATAAATTTTTTGGCATAAAAAATCCTTCTCCATTTGTGTTCAATTGAAGAATTCGGTTAATTACTGGAAAGGTATCCTATGTGTGTTACTAAAAGAGCGTATATTGTCCTTTTTTATCAGGTGGTTTTCCTGAAATGAACGGATCATCAGCCCATTTCCACAGATCAATTTTCACGAATATGTTCATCCTGATAAAGTTGACCAGATTCGAGAGGTTCCAGTCGTACTTTGCCTTCTTCTGGATGTACTTAAAGAGCAGGATCCCGATAAGTGCAGTCCATATTTGGATGTACACTGCATTTTCAGATGTTCCCACAAAACTGGTTACCTTAAGCCGTTGTTTGAGGTGCTTGAAGAAGGTTTCAATCTCCCAACGTTCTTTATAGAGCGCTGCTACGGTGGCTGGTTTCCAGGAGAAATTATTGGTCAGGAACTCGTATTCCACGTTTTTGGTGCTGTCCCAAACGCGAACCAAACGTATCTTCTTTCCTGCATACCTTTGATTGGCAAGTCCGTCAAGCTCAACAAGCTGATCTTCAAGGATCCCTCCAGTACGAAGCTCTTCGCTCTTTACCGTTTTCACTAGTGTATATTTCATGTTGGATTTCGCTCGGGTGACAAAGAAACAGCCGGTGCTGTCCAAAACGTTCATCCAGGCATAATCCACATAGCCCCGGTCTACAATAACCACGCAACCTTTGGGAAATGACATCGACTTAGCAATTTTGGATTCATGCTGTTTGCCATCTGTAATATGGACGAAACTTGGCATACAGCCATCGTAATCCAGTACGGTGTGAAGCTTAACCGCTCCCTTGGCACTACGGAACTTGGCCCAGTCAAATACGCTTAAGCACAATGGAATGATGGTAGCATCCATCAAAAACACCTTACGTTGTAATCTTCGCAATTCCGTCCTTTTATGAGGATGATGTTGCCATAGGTGATCCAAAAGCTTATAATACAGATCCCTGAAAAGACCGTGGTCCCGATGAGCGTTCATATAGGAAAGGTTGGACTTGCTCGGCGTTCTGGAGATACCCATATGGCTCATGTTGCCAGTAGTGCTGCGGAGTCCATTAGAAATGTCCCGAACCGAATCCGCAGAGGATAAATGGCAGAATAGCATGCTCACAAAATGTGTCCAGCTGTTGATGCCCTTATGATGCTTGTCGGATTGGTATTGTTGAACCAATCTGCCAAAAATGTCTCGATCGATTAGACCCAAAATCTGGGAAAATACGTTTATATTTACCATGGCGATGGAGGTTTTTTTAGCGAAATAAATATAGCATTCCCTGCTATATAAATCCACCGCCATTTTTTCCATCGTTTAGGACGCTACTGAGCTATTTTAGAGAAATAATAATAAGAAGATTTAGCTTTAATGGTTTATCAGTGTAAAACCGCAGTACAAATCTAACACCGATTGCAAGATCAATAATACAGAGTTTTAGGCAAGCATGTATAGGTTTGTGAACACTTTTGATATGTTTGTTATCTTTAGCATGATCATACTAGAAATGATTAGGGTTAAGTACGAAAATTCACTGAAGAAAATATGATGATGCCCATGAGCGAGACTAAATTCGAGACTATTATAAATAACCTTCTGGTAGAGATCCCAAAAGGTAAGATAGGGTTACGAGATGATCGAAAGAAAGAAAAATGGACGGTGAATATTGATGCGTTTTTACTTTCAAAATATGCTGTAACTCAAGATTTATATTTTCAGATTACAGGACAAACACCCAGTACTCATCATGGTGGCCAACGACCTGTTGAAACAGTTAGCTGGAAGGAAGCGGTGATCTTTTGTAATTCCTTATCTATAAAATTGAAATTAACACCTTGTTATGTTTTATGTCAAAATCAAGAAGATGTGGATTTCGATCCAGCTGCTAACGGCTATCGATTACCAACCGAGGCAGAATGGGAGTATGCTTGTAAAGCAGGCACATCAGCTATTAGATATGGGGAATTAGACTCGATTGCTTGGTATAAGAATAATTCAGGGGATACAACCCATCATGTAGGAAAAAAAGAGCCGAATGCTTGGGGACTATTCGACATGTTGGGCAATGTTTGGGAGTGGTGCTCAGATTTATACGATACTGAAGTGTATGGTTCATACCGTATTTTTAGAGGAGGAGGTTGGTGTGATGAAGAAAGAAGCGTGATGGCAACTACTCGTAGAAGAAGTCACCCTTCTAGCTTTAAAATTGATGATCTCGGGTTTAGAATTGCTAGAAGCAAGACTAAATCAATACGTGACAAACTAAAATAAAAAAGTGGAATCATCTCTTTTAAGACAGAGAAATTCCTTCGTTAAAATGATGCAGTGTTCTGGGTGGATTTGGTATTATTTAATTTTTTTAATAATTCTAGATTTCAAGAAATAGCTTCATGTTTTGCGATAATCCAATATTTTATTCAATTGCAGGTCATAGAGGCAATAATGGCGGTAAAAAAATAAAATCTGTTAATTTTGCCTAGATCGGTTTTCGAAGTGAACTCCGAAGTATAGAACTTGAACTCTTTTTTATAAGATTTGAGACGAATAAATCAAATTAAAGGCATTTATTATCAATCTGATCCATTCGTGGAAAATAATACTCAATCTAAAAATAAAAAAGGTATGTAGTAGACTTTTATCTAAAATCGTACATTAGCATAAAAAGATAATGACAGACTTTCCAATTATCGACATACAGCATTTTGTGGATGAAAAATCAGTAAGTAAAAACGGATTTTTATTTTCGGATTTGTATGGAGCACATCGTATCGATAAACCGCATCAGCACTTTTTTTTCTTACTAGTGCTTTTTGAAAAAGGAAGTGGCGAGCATACGATCGATTTTAAAACCTACCCTATTTCTGATAATCAGATTCATGTTTTATTTCCCAATCAGGTGCATACATGGAATATAGAAATTCCTAGTAAGGCTTACCAACTGATGATAGACAAAGTGTTTTTCGAAAAACTTTCGCTGCACTTTAGGCATTCCTTTGCCTACTACCAACAACATCCCGTAATCTCACTTTCACCTAAAGTATTAAGAAAATTAAGGTATGAGTTCAAAGCTATTCAGGAAGAATTAAATGACAGCAACGGACTTGCTGATTTGATACATTCTAGAGTCTCGGTTATTGCTTCAATACTGAGCAAAGAGGTTGAAATAAACATGCTGAACGAAGATAATAACCCTTATAGTTTAAGGCTGATTCAACTTCAAGAGTTGTTAGAAATCTATTTTCGGGAAGAAAAAAAAGTTGAATTTTACGCTGATGAACTGCATATTTCTGCGAGTCAGCTATCCAAAATCTGTCGCAAATACCTTTCAGCTTCCCCTGCACAGCTCATCCATCAACGACTTGTACTCGAAGCAAAACGTTTATTAAAATCAACTGACCAGTCGATCAAAGAAATTGCCTTTCAATTAGGTTTTGCGGACGCACCGTATTTCACTAACTTTTTCAAGAAGAATACGGGAATGAATCCCAGCGATTTCAGATCATAATGACGGAATTTACAACTGAATGCGTCAATGTCCCAATATTCTGAACTGGCTTATATTCTATTTTTGCAAAATAATTTAAGAATAGAAAATGAAGTTAGACATAGAAATTGAACAATCAATCGAAACAGAGTCAAAACCAACATTAACCCGTGGTTTACTTTGGTTAATGACCATCACGACTGGTATTGTAGTTGGAAATAATTATTACAATCAACCGCTGCTTGGATTAATGGCTAAGGATTTTGCCGTTACTGCAACGCAAATCAGTATGATTGCTATGTTGACACAAATTGGTTTTGCATTAGGCCTGCTATTTATCGTACCATTAGGTGACATGGTTCGACGAAAAAAGTTAATCCTTTACATTTTTGTAGCAATGATTTTATCGCTTTTCGGAATGGTCTTAGCCCCTAATTTACCTTTACTTTATGTTGCAAGTTTTTTGATAGGTTTTAGTTCGGTGGTACCACAAATGTTTGTGCCTTTAACAGCTGAATTAGCAACAGACGAAAAGCGAAGCGCTGCCATTGGAGTGGTCATGAGTGGATTACTTTTAGGAATTTTACTATCTCGTGTCATAGCAGGCTTCATTGGTGAGTTGTGGGGTTGGAAAATGATCTATTATATGGCTATTGCCGCCATGTTCATTTTAATGACTTTAATGGCGATTAAGCTCCCTGATGTAAAACCTAACTTTACAGGGAGTTACGGACAATTAATGAGGTCTATAGCGCATTTTGTACGTACACAACCTGTTTTAAGACTAGCTGCCTTTCGTGGCGCAATGGCTTTTGCAGGCTTTAGTGGATTATGGATTGCTTTGGTCTTTCACTTAGAAAAAGAACCTTTTAATGCAGGAGCATCTGTTGCCGGAGCCTTCGGTGTAGTAGGTGCCGCGGGTGCTTTAGCAGCGTCGATGGTAAGTAAAGTTCAAAAAAGAATTCCTCTTCACAACGTAATTTCAATATCCATTTATATGATGATCATCAGTTGGATTATTTTCTTTATTGCGGGTTACACTTATATAGGATTAACTATTGGCGTTATTTTATTAGATTTAGGGTTACAATCCTCTCATATTAGTAACCAATCCTCGTTTTTTGCCTTAAATATTGGGGCTACCAATCGATTGAATACAGTTTATATGTTCAGTTACTTTGTCGGCGGTTCTTTTGGTACTTACATTGCTTCACAAGCCTGGAAATATTTTCAGTGGGAAGGAGTGGTTGGCCTAGGATTCTTTTGTACCTTTTTGGTGTTGTTTGCACACATCCGATTCGGGAAAAAACATTAAATTCAAGCAATTATAGAATAGAAAAATATTCTATTTAATAAGATAAAATAATGACAACTTCAAATAGTATATTTGTTCAGAACGAATTCGCTCCTTTAAAGAAAGTGGTTTTGGCGGCTTCTGAATTTGGATACCCCATGGAGGTACGAGTAGAAGATCTTCGTTTTTTGGGCGAATCTTCTGTCGTTGACTCTGAGATCAATCGTGGAAAGGATTATAGTGCAGCGCACCCTGACATTCAGGCACAATGGGAAATGGAACGCTCTAATTTCAAAAAAACACTCGAAAAACACGGTGTGGAAGTGGTAGAAGCCCGTAAATTGACTGAGGCTGAAAAACAGGTTAATCCGAAAGATGGATACGCTAATTTTTTTACCAGAGATCCGTTTTTTGTGGTAGGAAATTATGTTATCGAAGCGGCAATGCGCTTTTTACACCGTCGTCACGAGGTTTGGCCATTGCGCGATTTGCTGTGGGAGGCGGTTCACAATGCCGACTGCACCTACGTTTCAGCTCCATTTCCACAAGTGGCTCCAGACGATGATCTCACCTTAGGAATTGGACCCTTTATCGAGGGCGGCGATGTATTGGTATTGAACAATCATGTCCTGGTGGGGTGTTCTGGCTTAGCATCAAATGAGCGTGGTTTTCAGTGGTTATCAAAACTGATCACACCCTTGGGTTATATTGTAGAACAAGTGCGTTTACATCCTAATATTTTGCATTTGGATTGTGCTCTAGGATTTATTAAACCCAACCTAATGGTCGTTTGTGAAGAAGCTTTTTTAGATGGAATTCCATCCGTAATCAAAAATTGGAATACCATTCCCGTAACATTAGAAGAAGCAGGAAATTTGGCGACAAACGGTTTACCACTTTCGACCGAAGTTTACGTCACCGATCCGGTATTTAAACACATTGGGGATCAGATTGAGCAATATGGTGTAAAAGTTGAGTATGTTGATTTTAAAATAACACGAAGCTTTGGCGGATCGTTCCGTTGTAGCACGCAGCCCTTGTTGCGATTTGAGTAATACTAATAACTCTAATTTTGCTTATTATACTATTAAATAAAAGCTCAGTATTACTATTTTAATCAGGTCGGTAAATCAATTAGATCGCGAATTATCCTTAATAATTGGAAATTTCGTATGCTGTTTTGCCAACAACGAACTTTTTATTTTATACACTCATAAAAAAAGTGATTAACAGCAACTCGTAATGATATACTGTTTTTGCAGAAAGTGCCATTTTTCTAACTATTTAATTGATAATTGTTCCCGCTAAACGTGTTTTTGTTCGACTTTTCACGCTTAATTAAATAAGCGATACGGAAAGTAACGAAATATGTTAGAAAACTTTAATAAGAAAAATGTAAAATGGATACCGATAAAATAATTAGACTAAACCCCGATAATGTTCCTGCTCCTGTCGGAAACTATTCACATGTTACAATAATCCCTAAAAATGCCAGTCTATATACTTTTTCAGGTCAAATTGGTATAGATATTAATGGTATTGTCCCTGATAACTTTAATGAGCAGGTCATTTTAACATTTAAGAATATTCAACAACTTTTGAGTAGTCAAGATTTGGTTGCGGATAATGTTATAAAAGTAAACATTTGGGCAACTGAAGAAATAGACTGGGATTTTTTTGATAACGAATGGGAGAATGTATTTGGAAAAAAGTATCCTTCAATGACCATAGCTTATATAACAGCTTTAGGGCTTCCTGAATTGAAAATTGAAATTGAAATTTGGGCTAGCAAATAAAAACAAGAGGATTGGTCGCATCATGAGAGTATTTTTATGCCTCGGGGTTTGATCCGAGGTACTTAGTCCACCTCCCCTCCAAAAACACAAGAAAGCCAGTCTTTCGACTAGCTTTCTTGTGCCCATTGGTACAAAAATCGAACCTTTTATTGGAGGATTTGAGGCGATTAAATCGTATGTTATTCAGATAATAGAAGGCGGAAATGGAACTTATTAAAAATAAACTCCAATTTACAGCATTTGATACAACAAGAGTAATCTTTCAGCCTATGTTTGGAATTATTTACTCCCAAGCGTATTGAGATGGTGAAATACCGATATACCTTTTAAAATCTTTAAAGAAATGGTTGTAGTCATAATACCCCGAAAGCATTGCTATATCAAGTAAATCTTCCAAGTTGCTTTTTTTACACTGCCCGTAGGTATAAATAAATCGCTGGAGTAAAATATATCTTTTTGGGGAAATCCCAATATACTTTACAAAATTCCTATGTAACCATTTTGGATTGACTTTTTTGCCTAACTGATTAAGCACATCTGACACAGAAGTATTTCCTTTTTTATATTCGATATATTCAATAGCATTACTTAATATATGGGGAAAACAATCGTTGGGTTGAAATGAAGAAAGAGCTTTTTCTAAAAAGGAAATCCTTTCGAATATTGTTTTCTTTTCATACATTTTATCAAAGATCCGCATCCAGTTTTCGCTTATAATATCTTCCAAGTTACATATTGGATTGGAATGGAAAACCGATGAGTTAACATTAAATAAAGAATAAAAAGTAGACGGTTTGAAACGTAGCACCATTATATATTCTAGATCGATGGGCATTTTCCAATATATATTTTTAATCTCCCCACAACAGACCCAAGCAGAGTTGAATTTTACCGTTTCTCCTTTATCACTTAGCTGAACGATATCTGATTTTTGAGGCAGGAAAATAAGTGATGGCAAACCATCATTGAATAAAGACTGATTAGGCTTCAAATCCTTACAAGAAAAAACGTGAATTCTCCATGTATTCGCTGTTTTGAGTTCATTATATAGCACCTCTTGTCCCGTAATCAATTTTGATTTCGTAGACATTGACATTTTAATATTTTGCAAAAAATTTATTGGCATAGCAAAAAAACAAATATATAAAGAAACCTGCCTAATATATTATTGAAGTGTCCGCTTTTTACTTTTACGAGCCTTATTTAAATCCTAATATTGTATAAATGTAAATATAGCTATGTTAATATCTGAAGAAAAAGATATAATTGGAATTAAGAAGGCAAGTGAGGTCGTTGCATACACCTTGAGAGAAATGAGAAACTATGTCAAGTTAGGAATGTCCACAAAGCAATTAGACGATTACGGAGCAAAGATACTTGCAAAGTTTGGCGCAAGGTCTGCACCAAACCTTACTTATGGTTTTCCCGGTTCAACTTGTATCAGCGTTAATAATGAATTTTGTCACGGTATCCCCTCTGAAAGTAGAATATTGCAAGAGGGCGACCTAATCAATATAGATGTTTCAGCCGAAGTTAATGGGTTTTGGTCTGATAATGGTTGTTCGTTTGTACTTGGGGAAGATGTACACCAACACCAAAAACTTATTGATGCTTCAAAACAGATTTTACAAAAAGCAATCTATAATATTAGAGGTGGGGTGAAGATTTCAGATATTGGACACATAATGGAAACCGAAGCAAAAAAAAGAGGGTTTAAGGTGATTAAAAATCTTGGAGGACACGGTGTGGGTAGAAGTTTGCACGAATACCCAGACGAGTTAATGAATTATAGAAACCGATTTGATCAAAGACGGTTTAAAAAAAAATCTGTCATAGCTATTGAAACTTTTATTTCAACAAATTCTTCTTATGCAATAGAACTTGGTGACGGTTGGACAATGGTTGGTGACAGAGGAGGCTATATGGCACAACATGAACATACAATCCTTATAACAGGCGAAGAACCAATAATATTGACAGAAATTAATGGGATTTGGGAATAACACATGTGGTGTTTTATACTAAAAAAATTTAGTGTTATTCTAATGGATAATTTTCACAATGGAACACTACGTAGCTAGATATCAGAAACCTGCCGTTGTAGCAAAATTCATTTACTATAATACCATTTTCAAAATCGAGACAAAAATGCCTATGGAAATTTTTGTCAGAACTATTTGGAGTTGAGAAACCAAAAGATGAACCGCACTAAATTCCTTTATGCGCTTCGGGAGGAACTTATACGGAGAACGGACGAGCAAGACGGGAAGTAAAGTTTGGTTTAATAAATTTTACAATAGTTATACAACCAACTTCGGAGGACGTTATTATCACCTTTAAAGGCAAGTAGTTTTGAGACACGGAGTGAGTTTCGAGTGCCTCAAAACACAACTTGCCAAGTTCTAATGAACAGAAAGTATTGTAGAGATATAAGAATCATATTCATTTGGGATGTGTAGTCGAGATTGACTGCATTCTAACCTCATAACTGTCTTGAAAGATAGAAAACAGGATTGCAGGAAGACATGACGGCTTTCAATATATCAGACTGACCTCATTACTTTTTTTTATTTATTCGTTCAAAGGTTCGGAGTATGCTATGTTTCGTTTCATGGGCTAAAAAGGTCAGTGTTTAGCTGAAACAAGGTATTTGACTGAAAAAAACTACCCACAAGGTTGGAGGTTTTTCAGCAAACCAAAGGCTTGACCTTGTAAAGCTAAAATAAACACAGATTTACCTTTGCCCTTGAAAATGAAACAAATAGTGTATGACTTTTAAGAAAGAACTATAAAGAGGTAATGATATTAAGGAAAAAAGACTGATAGTGAGTTCGATGTTCCCTGATTTTTTAGATTTTAATGGAACAACACATCAAACTCCGAGACTAAATTCCGCAATTTCTCTTATTTATAAGAACAACAATAAGTTACAGAGCAAAAAAAATAGGACAAGTCTAACTTTTTAAGACTTGTCCCAAGATGTGAACCTGTTGGTACGGAACTCAAACTCTTTCTTGGAAGATTTATGATTATTGAACTAACTTAAAAGATTGTCTATATAAGCACAATTTGGATATAGAGAAACCAAAACCTTAAAAAGATACCGCACTTATTCCTTTACTGATGAACATGGCAATGACAATATGAAACAGGTCATTGAAGCCAATTACAGGCAGATCAAAGCGGACGTTGTGCATATTTTATAAAGCGAGATGGAGTGGATTAAGAATGTCCCCAATTTACGGCATTTGATACGGCAAAAGGTATATCAATGTCCAAGCATCTTAGCAAGACTTCCAAGCTGTTTTAGTTTTAGCCTCAACTCGTTAGACCACGGCAAACCGATACAAAGGCGCATACAATTTTGAAATTGATTTTGTAAAGTAAACATTCTGCCCGGAGCAATACCTATTTGTTTTTTAAGAGCATAATTGTATAGTTCTGTTGTGTCAATTTCTTTCGGAAATTCTACCCACAAGGCAAGCCCACCTTGTGGTCTGCTTATTTTAGTTCCTTGAGGGAAATAATCCGCAATGGCAAGTGCATAATGCTGATAGTTTTCCTGCAAAGTTTTGCGGAAATGACGGAGATGATTTTCATATCTTCCTGTCATCAGGAAATTGCCAACGGCTTCGTGGATTACAGAGGTAGCAGACAATGCGTGTACAAGTTTCAACTTTAATATTTGGTCTTTGTACCTGCCCGGAGCAATCCAACCTACACGATAGCCCGGGGCGAGTGTTTTAGATACAGAACCGCACCACAAAACATTTCCGTCTGTATCAAAGGATTTACAACATTTAGGACGTTCAGCACCGAAGTGAATATCCCCATAAGTATCATCCTCAATAAGCGGAATATTGTGCTTTGACAAAAGGGTTACCACAGCTTTTTTACTTTCAACGGGCATACAATATCCCAAAGGCGTGTTGAAATTAGGTACTAAAAGACAGACGTTTATTTTAGGCAATAATTTCTTCAGTGCATCAATATCTATTCCGGTAACAGGGTGTGTTGCAATTTCCAATACGTTTAAACCTAAACTAACAGCAAGTTGCAGAATGCCCGGATAACAGGGGCTTTCCAAGGCTATGGTGTCGCCCGGTTTGGTTAGTGCCATGAGACACAATGCCAAAGCATTCATACAACCATTCGTAGTTACCACATCACTTTCCTTTAAATGCCCTTCCCAAGCCAATGAACGAGCCGATATCATTCTGCGGAGTTTGACATTACCCGGTAAAGGTTCGTATTCTGTTCCACCTTCTTTCAGTTCCCTTGTGGCAAGCACAATTTCTTTTTTCAGTTTTGCCAATGGTAAAAGATTACCAGACGGTACGCCAATAGAAAAAAGCGTTAAATCGTTACGCCCCATAGTGGAATAAACACCGCTTATCAACTCATCGGGTTCTATATTATTAGCAAAAGGCAAGGGCTGACTTACTTCGGGTAATGGAAGTTTCAAATAATTCAACGGACTTACAAAATAACCCGATTGGGGTTTCGACTGCACAAGCGATTGGGCTTCCAATTCAAGAAAAATCCTTTTAGCAGTATTTACACTTATTCCGTGTTCTTTGCTTAATATTCTTACAGACGGCAAACGTTCTCCGGCTTTCAAAACACCTGTTTTGATTTTATTGGCAATATTACTCGCTATCTCATTATATAGAAAATCTTTCTTCACTTTGCAAATCTAACTGTGTCCATTGAAATAACAAAAACTGTGACTGTGTTTATTTGTGTCGAATACCGAATTTTGCATCAAAACAGTTTATCATGTCAGAATTGAGTATGAATAAAGTTAAAGAGAATACACCACAGGGTTGGTTAAACGGCTTTATAGGTGTGGTATTATTCAGCGGTTCGTTACCTGCAACGAGAGTAGCGGTTTTAGAATTTAACCCCGTTTTCCTGACGGTTGCCCGTGCTTCAATTGCAGGAATACTTGCCCTTATTGCCTTATTGCTCTTTAAAGAAAAACGCCCCAATCGAAAGCAGATTTTTCCTTTGGCTGTTGTAGCTCTTGGCGTTGTAGTTGGTTTTCCTTTATTAAGTGCTTTGGCATTAAAATACGTTACTTCGGCTCATTCCATTGTTTTTATAGGGATATTACCTGTGGCAACGGCTATATTTGGTATCATTCGTGGAGGCGAACGCCCACGACCAATATTTTGGATTTTTTCAATTATTGGTAGTGTTTTGGTCGTAGGATATGCGGTAGCACAAGGGCTTACAGCCTCGCCTGTGGGTGACATTCTAATGCTTGGGGCTGTCATCCTTTGTGGATTAGGTTATGCAGAGGGAGCAAAACTAACAAAGACGCTAGGTGGTTGGCAGGTTATATCTTGGTCTTTAGTGCTTTCCCTGCCTGTAATGTTGCCACTTACATTTATCTATATGCCGGCATCTTTTGAGGGCATTAGTACAGGGGCTTGGATTAGCTTGGCTTATGTTTCATTGTTCAGTATGTTCATTGCTTTCATTTTTTGGTATAAAGGTTTGGCACAGGGCGGAACAGCGACCGTAGGACAATTACAGTTGTTACAGCCGTTTTTTGGTTTGGCATTAGCCTCTTTTTTGCTTAACGAAAGAGTAAGTGCTGGAATGTTAGCGGTTACTGTCGGGGTAATCCTGTGTGTGGTAGGAACAAAGAAATTTTCAAGATAATTCCATAATGGTAGACAGTATGATTGAAATAATCTAACATCAAAATTTCAAAGAAAGTGAATCAATAAATATATAAATGAGACGTTACATACATTGGAAAAAACGATCTCCGAATTAGAGGTTGAAGCTGATTACTCCACACAACGGATAGAAGTAGTTATCCACCACATTCTTGAATGCCTGTCCAACGTAAAAGGGTATGTGCTAAAAGAGGGATTAAAGAACACTGATGAAGAAATCCGTTTTTTCAAATATCAGAAAACTGTCATTTTAATGGATCCTACAATAGTTACACAACCGACTTCGGAGGGTGTTTTTATCCATCTGCAAAGACAAGTAGTTTTGAGGCACAGAATGAATTTCGAGCATCTCAAAACATAACTTGCTATGTTCTGATGGACAGGAAATTTTCTTAGTCATTGAGATGGCTGTCAATTGAGCTTACTTGCGTTCAAGCCATACAACTTCGTTGATAAATAGAGAGCAAGATTACCGGAGGGAGTGACGGTTTTCAATATATCAACCTGACAACTTCTTTTTATTTATTCGGTAATGAGAGGTGGTGGTGCTTCGTCTCTCTATCACTACCTTTAATTGGTCATTTATTTATTCGTTCAAAGGTCGGAGTATGCTATGTTTCGTTTCATGGGCTAAGAAGGTCAGTGTTTAGCTGAAACAAGGTTTTGACCGAAAAATACTATCCGCAGCTTAGAGATTTTTTAGCAAACCGAAGGTTCGACATTGTAAAGCGTAAAAACACTGATTTACCTTTGGCATTGATAATGGAACGAATAGCATACCGATTTTTTTAATAAAAATTGTCAAATAGCTGATAAACAATGATATCAGAGAAGAACAAGTAAAAACGGGTTCGATGTTCCCTAAATTCCTGTCATTTTGCAGACACAACATCGAACCCCGAAGATAAATTCAAAGATTGCTCTTATTTATCTGAATAACAACAAGTTACAGAGCAAAAAAAAATGGGACAGGTCTTTCTTTTTTAGACTTGTCCCTATAGGTGACCCCGCTGAGGCTCGAACTCAGGACCCACAGATTAAGAGTCTGCAGGCCGGCTCTCCTCAACAGGAGTAAAAATCTATGTTTCCTGCTTGCTTTAGCAATTTATGAACTTCTTTTTATTATTCAAAATTTACAGCTGTGACGTATTTGTGACGGTTGATTTAAAGGAAACAGTAAGTTATTTCAAAGGGTCCTCCAAGAAAGCTTTGAGACCTCTAATTTCCCATAATGAAGGATTACAGGTTGGATTTTTGATTAATGTTTTTAGGGAGTCTAATTGTCGATAAGTTCATTACATGCTAAAGTATTAATTCATAATATTAAATTTTATACTTGAATGAAAATTTACTAAACCATATATTTACGTTGGACCAACTGAAAAAACAGAACAAGAAATATACAAAAAGAAGCAAAAAAATTTCCTAAAACTACTTTGAGTTTTTGGATAAACTTATCACAGATGGGGTTTAGGAAACTTTCCCACCAATTTATGGAAATCAACCAAATTGCAAGTTAATTACTTCATTTATACCTTTTTATCGATTAATTCTAATAAATTTCATTAATTCTTTTCAAATATTTATAAGAAATTGTCATATGGAAACCACAATAACTTGATATTCAGACCTACCTAAGATTTTAACGTATACAACAAGATTAGGTTATTAAGCGGAATAATGCTAAATTTTAAAAACATTTGGCGAAATCAGAATTTACTAAAAAATAGCAAATGAGATCTATCCTAATAAGCTATAATAAATAAATGCAACTTGTTTAACTAAACGTTGCATTTGTTGCATTTGTTCAATAATATAAGAGATTTTAATAGATTACTACTTCAAATGTGCTCTTAACATCCACGCCATTTTTTCGTGGGTTTCAATAAATCCGGTGATGTAATCGCTGGTACCGGCATCGTTATATTTTTCCTGAACCGCATCAATACTACCCCTGATAAAATCGATTATAGTATCATGATCAGCCAAGAGTTCTGTTATAAAACCAGCACTGTCATTTTTTTGGTTAGAGACTTCGCTAAGATGCGTAAGTTCCAAAAATTCTTTTAATGTTCCGGGGGCATAATGACCTATCGTACGGATACGTTCAGCTACACCATCCATCAAGTCTGCCAATTGTTGATACTGACCTTCGAAGAAAATGTGCATAGAATGAAAGTCAGGTCCTTCAACATTCCAGTGTGCATTTCTTGTTTTGGTGTACAATACAAATTCATCTGCCAATAATTTACAAAGAATTTCGGCTACTGCCTGTCTGTTTTCGCTTTTAATTCCAATTTGCGTTTTCATTTCTTGATTTATTTATTTATTAATAATACTTTTTTACATAGTCATCCCACCATCAACAGCTATGGCTTGCCCTGTGATATGGGGAGCAGAAGCGATGAATAAAACCGCATCAGCAATATCCCCTGCACTCTGATCCACACCTTGCGGTATCAGTGTTTTCTTGTTACGTTCCCATGACTGACTTTCGGTTTCTCCGGCTTGTTTCCAGCGGTCTGCGATACCACCTTCACCACGCCACATCCCTGTACCAATGATACCAGGGCAAATAGCATTTACGGTAATTCCCGTTTCGGCAACCTCTTTTGCAATACTATTGGTAAAACCAATCACCGCAAATTTAGAAGCTACATAGTGTGATAAATGTGCCATACCCATTTTGCCGGCTATAGAGGCCGTATTGATAATGGCTCCGCTTTTTTGTGGTTTCATGACTTCTAACACCGCTTTAGTACATATAAAAACACCTTTTGCATTTACCGAAAGTACTCTGTCCCATTCATGTTCGTCTATTTCCTCGATACTTCCTATACCCACTACACCAGCGTTATTTACGGCTACGTCTAAACTTCCAAAGGTATTTATTGTTTCACTTACTGCACTTTTTACGGAAGCATAATCTGTTACGTCTACAGCCAAGGCCAAAGCTTTACCTCCAATTGATTTGATTTCTTTAGCCACTTTTTCTACGAATTCTTTTTTTACATCTGCCAAAGCTACATGGGCACCTTTCTTAGCAAAAGTCAAAGCAATTGCTTTTCCAATTCCGCCACCTGCTCCGGTTACAAATACTGTTTTATCTTTGAAATTGTCCATATTTCATCTTTCTAAGGTTAGCTATCTGTTCTTTATATTACAAATTTACTTTATTATCAGCCAAGTCTATTTGTAGAACGATGACAAAATGATGTAGAAAAGATTTAATCATTCTAAAATCTGTCAGATAACCAATAACTGCATAATGCTGTTCCAGAATGCTGTAGTAATAAAACCAACTAAAATGCTAACTCCGATAATCAGGTTAATTAACCTCGCATTAAGCCTGAATTGTTCTGCAATAATACTGGAAGTAATAAGGGTGGGCATTGCTGCTTCAAATACGCTTATACGTGCAATATCTCCTTTAATTCCTAACAAAATTGAAGCAATTAAAACCAATGCCGGAGCAATCATTAATTTGTATAACATGGACATTGAAATCTGGGAGATTTCCTGTTTCCATCCCTTAAATTTCAATTGTAACCCTACGGAAAAAAGAGCTAATGGTCCTACCGTAGCTGCCAATTTATCAAAGAAAGGTTCAGCTATGCTCAAATCTGTCACCTTAGATAAGATAAGTGCACCCATACAACCTATAAAGGGCGGAAAAGTCAGCAATCTTTTAACCAAAACTGATGCTTTTATTCCTTCTTTATCTGAACGGTTTCCTTTAATTGCTGAAATTATACCTACAGTGGATAAAAGTACAAACATCACTTGGTCGCAAATGATGGCTATGCTTAAATCTTGTTCGCCATAATATGCCATAATCAATGGAAACCCTATAAAAGACGTATTGCTGTAACCTCCAGCAAGCTCAAGTGTACTTCGGGAGCGTTGACCATACCCTTTGTACCGGGAATAAAATTCCATAAAAATCCAGCATCCAGCCCAAACCAATATAGGAGAAAGAGCAGGAAATAACATTTGGCTGCTCCATTCAATCTTAGGAATATATTTAAAAGAAACAGCAGGGAGTGCCAGATATAAAATCCATGTGTTGATTCCCTTATGTGCATCTTGCGGAATTAATTTTGCTTTTCGAAATATCATTCCGGCAATTATGCAGAATGCTATCATCACAAAATTGACCATAATTTCAATAATATTTTAACTATGCAAAATTAGCAGATTGGAATACCGCCATGTATGTATAAAATAAATAAAGGTTTGTATATTTGTGTTATATTAACCTATCTGAAAAATAATTTGTGAAATTTGAAATTTTTAAAGACCCCCCAGATGCCGGTATTGTTGTAAAAGCTTCTTTACTTACGCTTGTTATCCTAATTTCTTATTTTTTAGGTCTTGGGATTAATAAGTTACTACAACTTTCTGATGATTATTTAAGTGGTATATGGTGTGCCGTATCCGCTATTGTGGTCTTTGATGACCTCCCAAAAAATGCTAAAAGTCTGATGAAAGACCGACTTTTGGGCACATTTGTAGGAGTTTTGCTGACAACAATAATAGTTTACTTTACTACAAATCTTTTTTTGTCAATTGGCATTGCATTGTTCTGTACCTGTATTTTTATTTCTGTTTTTAAATGGACAGGAGCGTTAAAAATTGGATGTATTACTGTTATTATTGTTGGATTGAGCACCCATGACAAAGCTTTTGAAATTGTCTGGCGGTCAGGATTAATGCGTTTTCTTGAATCTGTTGCCGGATGTACTCTCTCTCTTGTCGCTACTATCGTCATAGAGCAAATAAAAATAAAAACGAACAAGTAATTTTTGAGAGAGCAAAGCATGACTAAACTAAAACAGTTTTTCCCGTTAGAAATATTAGATTTTGAAGAAGCTTCGTTTCACCTTACGATTCACGGTCAAAATTATTTTGAGCTGGTGTATATTTATGATGGAATGGGGATTCATCAGATTAATCAAAATCATCTTTCATATTGTTCAGGAGACTTATTTGTGATTTCTCCGGAGGATGAGCATAATTTTAAAATGGATACAAAAACCAGGGTCATCTGCATTAAATTTACAGATGACTATTTTAGCAGTAAAGAGCACTGGAAATTTCAAGATTATATGAATAACAATCCTGAAAGCATTATGAACAACAAAATCTTGAAGGAAGTTAAATTAGAATTTAGCCCGGAAATTCATCAAATACTACGAAATACAATTGATAATATACTTCTTTACAACAACTCGCATAATGTTGTTACATCACCTGTCGTTTTTCATCAGGTGCTTTCTGTTTTCGGCATTATAAAGGAAGCTATGCAGGATATGTCGCTTAACGGAAATGACCATTTTCCAGCAAGGGAACAATTGATTTCATATATCCATCAGCACATTTACATTCCTGACAAAGTAAAAATAAAGAATATTGCTTCACATTTCAACATTGCCACTACGTATTTCAGTGCCTATTTCAAACGTAATTTTGATATAAATTACCGAGAATACCTTAATCATTACCGTTTGATGCTTATTAATAAAAGACTGAAATCTGGACAATTTAACATGAGCCAAATTGCTGAAGAATTTGGATTTAATGATGAAAGCCATTTTTCTCATTTTTATAAGAACAACACAGGTCACAGTCCATCTCTTTATGATCTTTCTAAAAAAAAGAAATGACACAAGGAATTATAAAAAATAATTTTATTACAAAATGAGTTCATTAATCGGTCAAAATCTACTTCTCATAGCCAAACAAACCTGCCAAAAGTATAAGAGTAATTATCCTTATTAAATTCACTGTTCACAGCAAAATGAAGAACAATTATGGAAGTAATTGTAACCCTCCAAAAAAAGACAATCTAGAAAAATTTGTGATAAACTGTATTAGTGTTTTCAGTTCATAAAATAAAGAACTCTGGAAAATATCCTGTGACCATCCATGCTCTAATCAAATGTGCAATAATAATGAATTTCCTTTTGAATTTTATAGCACCGGTATGGTACGTTCGTTTTACATTATCAATGAGGATTTTAATAAAAAAGCGATATGACCCTAAAATAAAATTAGGGATAATCGATAGAGAATGAAAACAAAATAACACACAAAATGAATTGTCAATGTCTACTTGATCTTTTCAACAGCTGCTCGAACCTGCTGAAGATCGGGCTGTCTATCTATGCATTCCTGAACGCCCTCGGGATATCTCTCTAAGATGAATTCATTGAAATCCTTACAGCTCCTGAAAATATTGAACTGCTTGTCGTGGATGTTCCATACGATGCCTTTTCCCTTTATGGCGTTCTGTGCAATGGCAGCTCCACCGACTCCCCCCAGGCCATATCCCAGGCCCTGTTTCCATGAATTTGCCAACTCCAGCTCCATATATAGATAGTTATGGCCTCCAAAGAGCACCTGTCATTATAGACGAGTTACCGACAATTTATTTTAGAGGCTTGGACAATCTTATTGCAACGGCGAGAAGTAATAAGGTAGCGGTTTGCTTAGGCTTTCAGGATTTTTCCCAATTAATTCGTGACTATGGAGATAAGGAAGCTAAGGTAATTCAGAATACGGTCGGTAATATTTTTAGCGGTCAGGTCGTGGGCGAAACGGCAAAGAGCCTGTCAGAACGCTTTGGGAAAGTATTACAGAAACGCCAAAGTATGACGATTAACCGAAATGACAAATCAACTTCAATTTCTACCCAATTAGACAGTCTTATTCCAGCTTCAAAAATCAGTACACTTACACAAGGTATGTTTGTCGGTTCAGTGTCCGATAACTTTGACGAACGTATAGAACAAAAGATATTTCACGCAGAAATTGTAGTAGATAACGAGAAAGTTGCTGCCGAAACAAAAGCGTACCAGAAGATACCGGAAATTTTATCCTTTGTCGATGAAAGGGGAGAAGATAATATGAAACGGGATATTGAGAACAATTATCGTCAGATAAAATTAGACATTGTTCATATCGTGGAAAGTGAAATGGAGCGTATAAAGAACGACCCGAATTTACAGCATTTGATACAGGAGGGATAATATTGAATTTTTAAATCATTTATTTTGAAATATTTTAAATTACAGCGTCTTATAAAAGAGAGCAGACTTTTTTATTAACTTTGTTAAGTGAAAAAAATGTTTTCAATATTATTATTGTCTGTGTATTTAATTTCGACAACTGAATTAGGTCAGTTATTGAAGTTTCCTATACTTATAGAGCATTATTTCGATCACAAAGAAAAAAATCCGGAGGTTACTGTTTTGCAATTTTTGGAAGTTCATTACGCCGGGAGCCATCTGGAAAACCATCCACACGATGACGATTATGAACAAGACAAACAATTACCGTTTATCGTACATATCGATGTTTTGAATATCAGTTTTGTACTTGTCCCCCCTTTTAGTTTTGATATAGAAACCAAAAAACTTGTAGGCAAAGAACCCAAAACCTTGCCTTTGGACGATACATTTTCTGATAACAATTACCGTTCTGCCATCTGGCAACCTCCGAAATTCTGTTAATCTTTTTTGATTTCCACGATGAATCCTTTCATCGTGCATTTGCTGTTTGATAATACTTTCATTCGGGCAGTCGGTGTATTTTGTGTCCGCCTGTAGGATTGATCATGTATTGGAAACGTCAAATCTCTTTATTTATCATTTACGATTAACAGAATAAATTATGCTTACAAAAATCATTGAGTTTTCTGTAAAGAACAAACTCATTATAGCATTATTGGTTCTTGGTTTAATCGGCATTGGCTCTTATCAGGTAAGCAAATTACCGATTGATGCTGTGCCGGACATTACCAATAATCAGGTGCAGGTTATTACAATCGCTCCGTCTTTTGGGGCAACCGATATCGAACGTCTGGTTACTTTCCCAATTGAACAGGCGAACTCCAATATTTCCGGACTCAAAGAAATCCGCAGTTTCTCCCGTTTCGGATTGTCCTTGGTTACCATTGTTTTTGATGATGGTATTGATGTGTATTGGGCAAGACAACAAGTGGCAGAGCGGCTGCAACAGGTTCAGAATGAAATTCCGCAAGGTATCGGAACACCGCAATTAGGGCCGATTTCTACCGGTTTGGGCGAAATCTATCAATATGTCGTTCGTCCTAAAGAAGGTTTTGAACAAAAATACGACGTTACGGAACTCCGTACCATTCAGGATTGGATTGTGCGTCGACAGCTACTTCAGGTCAAAGGCGTAGCGGAAGTCAGCAGTTTTGGCGGTAAATTGAAGCAATACGAGATTGCCGTGAATCCCGACCGACTTAATGCTTACGGCATTACCATCAATGATGTTTTTGATGCACTGAATGCCAATAACCAGAACACCGGCGGTGCTTATATCGAAAAAGGGCCAACCGTTCTCTACATTCGGAGCGAAGGTTTGGTGGGCAATATTGAGGATATTCAAAACATTTCCATTACCAATAAAAACAACGATGTACCGCTGTTTATCCAAGATGTAGCTGATGTCAAAATTGGTTTTGCCACCCGTTACGGAGCGATGACTTACAACGATCAGGGCGAAGTTTCGGGTGCGGTGGTGATGATGCTGAAAGGTGCCAACAGTAGTCAGGTCATCAAAGATGTAAAAGCCAAAGTGGCTCAAATCCAGAAAACCCTGCCCGAAGGCGTGGTGATAGAACCCTTTCTTGACCGTACCAAAATGGTGAATAATGCCATCAGCACGGTAGAGAGAAACCTTATGGAAGGTGCTTTAATCGTGGTATTTGTCCTCGTTTTATTTCTCGGAAATTTCAGAGCCGGCTTACTCGTGGCTTCGGTGATTCCACTAGCAATGCTTTTTGCCATTTGTATGATGAACCTTTTCGGGGTGAGCGGCAATCTGATGAGTTTGGGTGCACTGGATTTTGGATTAATCATCGACGGAGCGGTCATTATTGTAGAAGCCGTCCTGCATCAGTTATCCCTCAATCCTAAGTTCAAGAGCCTGCTGAAAATTCCGTCCAATGATATGGATAGTGTAGTTACAGAATCTGCCGGAAGAATGATGAACAGTGCAGTTTTCGGACAAATTATCATCTTCATTGTGTACATTCCGATCCTAACATTGCAGGGGATTGAAGGGAAAATGTTCCGCCCGATGGCAGAAACGGTGGCGTTTGCATTATTAGGTGCATTTCTGCTTTCCCTAACCTACATTCCGATGATGAGTTCGGTTTTGTTGAAGAAAAGAAGTTTAAAACCTTCGTGGTCGGACAGGGTAATGAAGAAAGTAGAAGCGCTTTATTTGAAAACCTTGCTGAAAGTTTTACGCATTCCGAAAACCATTTTTACCATAATCGGGATATTGTTCATCACGGCAATAATTCTGCTAAGCAGAATGGGCGGCGAATTTATTCCGTCTTTGGAAGAAGGTGATTTTGCGGTGGATACCCGCGTTTTACCGGGCAGCAACCTTACCACCACGATTGAAAGTACGCAAAAAGCAGCCCATATCTTAAAAACCCGTTTCCCCGAAGTGGAAAAAGTGGTCACCAAGATAGGAAGTGGAGAAGTGCCTACCGATCCGATGCCAATGGATGCTTCGGATATGATGGTCATTCTGAAAGACAAAAAAGAATGGACTTCCGCCAAAACGTTTTCCGAATTATCAGAAAAAATGAGCAAAGCACTGGAAGATGTGCCCGGTATTACAGTTGGTTTTCAGTATCCGGTAGCGATGCGTTTTAATGAACTGATGACTGGTGCAAGACAGGATGTGGTCATCAAAATCTTTGGCGATAATCTGGATTCTTTGGTGCAAAATGCCAACCAACTCGGTAAAATCATTGAAACGGTAAAAGGTACACAAAACCTTTATATAGAACCGGTTTCCGGGCTTCCGCAGGTGGTGGTAAAATACAATCGTCCCGTGATTGCTCAGTATCATCTTTCTGTTGCAGATGTCAATCGGGTGATTAATACCGCATTTGCCGGACAGAGTACAGGTTTGGTTTTTGAAGGCGAAAAACGCTTTGATATGGTAGTACGCCTGAATGCCAGTGACCGAAAAAACATCAATGATATTCAAAATCTATTGGTTCCAACACCTGCAGGCAATCAGATCCCGCTCAATCAGCTGGCAACCGTAGATGTGGTGGAAGGTCCCAATCAAATTCAACGTGAAAATGCACAACGCCGTATTGTCGTCGGCTTCAACATCAAAGACCGTGATGTGCAAAGCATTGTGGAAGAATTGCAGGGTAAAGTGGACAAACAGATTAAACTTCCGGCCGGCTATTCTATTACGTATGGCGGTTCTTTTGAAAATCTGAACAACGCCAAACAACGGTTGATGATTGCCGTTCCGCTGGCATTGGCATTGATATTTGTCCTGTTGTTTATGGCGTTCAAGTCGATTAAAGAAAGTCTTCTGATTTACACCGCCATTCCGTTGTCGGTCATCGGAGGTGTATTTATGTTGAATTTACGCGGAATGCCTTTCAGCATCAGTGCTGCCGTTGGTTTTATCGCTCTTTTTGGCGTAGCGGTTTTGAACGGTATTGTATTGATTTCAGAATTTAACCGACTGCATAAAAACGGCATTAGAAATATCGTCAGAATTGTGATTGATGGCGGCGAAAGCCGATTGCGTCCGGTATTGATGACCGCAGCCGTTGCCTCCCTCGGCTTTATCCCGATGGCAATAAGCACAGGTGCTGGAGCAGAAGTGCAGCGACCTTTGGCGACCGTGGTAATTGGCGGACTGATATTGGCCACTTTGCTCACCCTTTTTGTCCTACCGCTTTTATATGTCAATATCGAAAATGGATTTAAAATGAAAAAACCAAAATCCAAACATGTCGCCTCTGTTCTGTTGATTTTTATGCTGTTTTCAGGAATAAAAATGAAGGCACAAACCATAATTTCTTTAGATGAAGCCGTGCAAACAGCGTTGCAAAACAATCGCAACCTGAAAAATGAAAAACTGCGTTCGGATTATGCCAAAGCATTGATTAAAACTTCTAATGCCGATATTCCGCAAACCGCAGTTACAGCAGATTACGGACAAATAAATAGTGCATACAACGATATGAAATTCGGGATTTCACAGAGCATCGCTTTTCCAACTGTGTATCAGAAACAGAAAAATTTGCATTCCGAAGAATGGAAAAAAAGCCAGTTTAATGTTTCGCTTAAAGAATTTGAACTGAAAAAAGCCGTCAGCCAAAGTTATTTCCAGATGGTGTATTGGAAAGATAAGGAAAAATTGCTGAATGAAACGTTGCAACTGTACACCCAATTTTTAGACAAAGCCAGTTTGCGTTTAAAAGCTGGAGAAAGCAATATTCTGGAAAAAACAACGGCTTCCAACCAAAAATCGGCAATTGAGATTCAGTTGAAACAAGTGCAGCAGGAAATAAAAACCTTGCAGTTGCAGTTCAGTTGGTTGCTCAATTCCGAAACGGAATATCTTCCTTTGGAAAATTCCAGACCGGTTCTTTTGCTTCAGGAAAATGCTTCGCATCCCTTGTTACATGTATTGGAACAGCAAAAAACGGTTGCCGGCAAACAAACCGAAGTGGAAAAATCCAGACTTCTTCCGGATTTGCAAATCGGTTATAATCTCAATTCGTTCAAAGGTATGGGACCTGATGATAAACTGTATTCTGCTACACCACAGTTTCATTCGGTGATGGTAGGTGTTGGCATTCCAATATTTTCAGGCGGACAAAAGGCAAGAATTCACGCTTCTAAAGTGGCGGAAAGCATTGCGGAAAACGATTGGCATAATACGGAATTTGCATTAGAGAAAAAACAGCAACAGCTCAAGCAAATGTATCAAACGAATCTCGAAATCATCAACCGTTACGAAACTGATGAACTGAAAAATGCAGACATCATTACCAAAACAGCACAGCAACAATTCATTAACGGAGAAATCAATTATCTGGAATTTGTAATGCTCGTCAATCAGGCAGTTTTGCTCAAAAGCAATTATGCAGATGCCCTATTGAAACTAAACGAAAGCGTGGTTGAACTGAATTATATCACGATTCAGTAGTTGATGAACAGGATATTTTAAACAGTAAACAGAATTTTTCAAATCAATATATAATTAGACAAGAAAATGAAAATATTAAAATTATACGGTTCTTATTTTTTGGTCTTGATAGTACTGCTTTCCGCAGTTCAATGTCAACAAAAACAAGAAACCACCGCCACCAAAACTGCAAATCCGAAAGACGAAAACACGGTTATTTTCACCGATGCACAGTTACACAATACCCCCATTGAAACCGCGGAACTGTCGATGCAGCATATTTCCACCGTATTGAAACTCAACGGTAAAATTGATGTACCACCGCAAAATCTGGTTTCCGTAAGTACACCGCTGGGCGGCTATCTGAAAAGCACCCGCCTTTTGCCAGGGATGAAAGTAGTTAAAGGTCAGGTAATTGCCGTTATTGAAAATCCGCAGTTTGTACAGTTGCAGCAGGATTATCTGATGGCAAAATCCAAATACCACTTTGCCCAACTGGATTATAACCGACAAACTAAGCTCAACCAAAGCCAGGCAAGTAGTGATAAAGTGATGCAGCAGGCACAATCCATTATGAGCGATCAGAAAATTCTGATGAATTCCATTGCCCAGCAACTGAAGTTGGTCAACATAAATCCGGCTAAGATATCTGCCGGAAATATTCAGCAGAGCGTACCTGTCTATAGTACCATCAACGGTTTTGTGAGCAAGGTGAATGTGAATGTAGGCAAATATGTAACGTCTTCGGATGTGCTGTTTAAACTCATCAATCCTTCTGATATTCACCTCAATTTAAAAGTGTATGAAAAGGATTTGGAAATGCTGAAAACCGGGCAACAGATTGTGGCTTATACCAATGTAGATCCTTCAAAAAAATATGCCGGTGAAATTTTGCTGACGAGTAAAGACGTGGACGGAAGCGGCATGGCTGAGGTTAATTGTCATTTTGAAAAATACGATCCTGCACTCATTCCCGGAATGTATATGAATGCCGAAGTGAAAACAGAAAATTCTTTTGCCAATGCTATTCCGGAAGAAAGCGTGGTGGATTTTGAAGGGAAAAGTTATGTCTTTACAGAAACCGGGAAACAGACCTGGAAGATGGTCCCGGTCACATTGGGAATTTCCGAAAATGGCTTTGTTGAAATCCTCAACTTTGCTGATTTTCAAGGTAAGAAAATCGTGGTCAAAAACGCCTATACCATATTGATGAAGTTGAAAAATACCAGTGAAGATGAAGAATAACAGTCAGATAAAATCTGATATAAAAATTTAAAATAATGAGAAATTCAACAAAAATATTTACCCCGCTTCATCGTGGTTTACACTGGGGCACAGCTCTACTAATGACGGTTTTGTTTATCACCGGATTTCTTCGGATCAACTGGATGGGTAAAAAAGCCATTCTGGGAGCTATTGAAAAAAATATGCAAGGCATTGATTTAACCAATGAACAAACCATCGTAACAGTAAAAAGCATTCTGGACCCTATGTGGCAATGGCACGTATATGCAGCGTATGTTTTCTTTGTAATCATTGCGGTTCGCATCATTTATATGTTGGTAAAGGGCATTCGTTTTCCAAATCCTTTTTCGGCAAATACATCAGCAAAAGAAAAATTTCAGGGATTTATTTATCTGCTATTTTACTTGTTTGTGATTGTTTCATCCATCACCGGAGCCTACCTGAAATGGTGGAATGGAGACCTGAAAGATGCAATGGAAACCATTCATAAATGGGCAATTTACTGGTTTCCGATTTTTATTATTTTGCATTTTGGCGGGATTTGGCTGGCAGAAAAAACAGCTCAAAAGGGAATTGTTTCCAAAATGATTGGCGGAGATGATTAATAAATTTAAGAATGAGACATTTATTATTGATACTCATATTGTGCGTTTATCAATTGGGAATAGCACAAACGGATAGTTTGGTAACAGGTCAAAAGATGGATCAATCATTTGACCACGCCTATCAATTTAAAT
The DNA here is from genome assembly GCA_002245855.1 of Sphingobacterium cellulitidis. Taxonomy (GTDB): domain Bacteria; phylum Bacteroidota; class Bacteroidia; order Sphingobacteriales; family Sphingobacteriaceae; genus Sphingobacterium; species Sphingobacterium cellulitidis. The sequence goes on from NOUX01000010.1 coordinate 68,860, forward strand.
ATAAAAAGCTGATTGTACCTTCTGTTTTTATCGGATACGGAATCCTAAGCCTGACGTCTGATGATCTGAAACAGCTGAACCGTTCCACCCAATATGAAATTGGGGAGCATCAGCCGGATAAAATAAAACTGGATAATTATACCCAATACGTACCTGCAATATTGGTTTATGGATTAAATGCTATTGGACTTAAAGGAAAACATAATTTGAAAGACCGAAGTATTATTTTAGGCACATCGTTGCTGATTTCAAGTGCTGTCGTATTACCTACCAAGCATTTGGTGAGAGAAGAACGACCAGATGGTTCTAATAATTTGTCGTTTCCTTCGGGACATACTACAACTGCTTTTACAACAGCACATTTTATGTTCCGTGAATATCAGGATGAAAATATTTGGTTAAGTTTGTCTGGTTATCCAATTGCTGTTTTTACGGGAGTTTATCGCATTTTGAATGATAAACATTGGGTGGGTGATGTGGTTGCAGGTGCCGGTATTGGAATTCTCTCCACAGAAGTTGCCTATTGGTTGTTCCCAAAAGTCAGTCAATTATTTTCAAAAGATCATAGCAAAAATAGTGCTCTTGTATATCCGTTTTATCAAAATAAAACAATGGGATTAGGTTTGTCTTTAAACTTTTAAAATTATAAAAATGAAAAATATATATAAATTCATTATCGTTCTCAGCATTGCCTTAGTGGCACTTGTTCTGGAATTTATCCTGAAAGAACCGCATTATGCTAAAATCTTAATTACGGCAACCGGCATTTTGATGTCCATTGTTCTTCTGAAAGGAATGATCGACGTGCTTCGTTCCGGGAATTTTGGCGTGGATATTTTGGCGATTTCTGCCATTGCTGCAACCTTAGCTGTTGGTAATTATTGGGCGGCACTCATTATCCTCATTATGATTACCGGAGGTGATTCGTTGGAAGATTATGCCCAGAAAAAAGCCCGGAAAGATTTAAAATCATTGCTTGATAATACACCCCGAATTGCTCATAAAAAAACAGGAAACGATTTACATGATGTTCCTGTGGAGGATATTAAAATCGGTGACATCATCATCGTAAAACCCAAGGAAATTATTCCCGTGGACGGAATTTTACTGAGTGCAGAGGTGCTGCTGGACGAATCTTCGCTCACGGGCGAATCCAAACCCGTCAACAAAACCAAAGGCAACAGCTTATGGTCGGGTTCGGTGAATGGTTCGGGAGCCATTACCATTCAGGTTTCCAAACTCGCCAAAGACAGCCAGTACCAGCAACTCGTGCAATTGGTGCATAATTCCGAAAAAGAGCCGGCACATTTTGTGCGAATGGCGGATCGGTACGCTTTGCCTTTTACCATCGTTGCTTTTTTAATTGCCGGAATTGCTTATTTGATTACCAAAGATCCCAACCGCATTGCCGAAGTGTTGGTGGTGGCTTCGCCCTGCCCGCTGATTCTGGCGGCTCCCATTGCCCTGATAGCCGGAATGAGCCGTTCCAGCAGAAATGGGGTGGTGATAAAATCCGGGACTGTCATCGAAAAACTGGACAGAATGAAAGCCATCGCCTTCGATAAAACCGGAACCTTAACCAAAGGCGATCTTACTGTGGACGACATCATCCCGGAAAATTCTTATTCGCAAGACGAACTGATTGATTTTGTAGCCAGCGTAGAACAGCAGTCTTCCCACGTTTTGGCGGTTTCGGTGATGAAATATATCGGGGATAAACCGATTCCTCTGGCAACAGATTTAAAGGAAATAGAAGGAAATGGTATTGAAGGAAAAGTAAACGGCAAACTGGTGAAAGTGGGTAAACTGAATTTTGTAACGACCGAACCCATTTCAATTAAAACGGAAAAAACCTCGTTATTTGTTTCGGTGAATGACAAATATGCAGGGGAAATCACCTTTACCGATGAAGTGCGCCCCGAAGCCCGGCAAACCATTGCCCAATTAATAAAAATGGGTATCCAAAAAATTATGATGATTTCCGGCGACAAGCAAAGTATTTCTGAAAACATTGCCAAAGAAATTGGCATTACGGAAGTGCACGGTGGCTGTTTGCCGGAAGACAAACTGAAAATCCTGAAAAGTATGCCCGACGAATTTCGCCCGGTTGTAATGGTGGGTGATGGCGTGAACGATGCACCGTCGTTAACCGTTGCCGATGTAGGCATTGCGATGGGTGCTAAAGGATCGAGTGCCGCCAGCGATTCGGCTGATGTGGTGATTTTAAGAGACAATCTGCAAAAAGTGAGTGATACTATTCTCATTTCCAAAGAAACGATGAAGATTGCCCGTCAATCCGTTTTCATTGGCATTGCCGTTTGTACCGTGCTTATGCTGATTGCAGCCTTCGGTGTTTTACCGGCATTGATTGGTGCAGGATTGCAGGAAGTGGTGGATCTGATTTCCATTACCTCGGCATTAAGGGCTTTGAAGGACAGAACGTAACCACAACATTTGTTAATTGTCAGGAAAACCTTCAAAGGTCGCTGTTCAAGCAAAATAAAAACGTCCATAAAGACCGAAGGGTCGATAATGACCTGTTGAAAGGCATAAAGGGTTGTTAAAAAGAATCGCTTCTAATTAAGCAATTTTAAAAGGGGATTGTCATTCCTTTTTATTCGCCACGCAGCGGAGAGCTGCCCGTATCCGTTCAGGACGGTAATTATATACTAAATTTTCCAGTAGACGAGTACACTGAAGTATCATTGACTGACGAGCTGTTAACAGCTACCGACAAAAAACCTATAGCCGCATTTAAAGGAAAGACAGATTATATGCTGGTATTTGAAAAGGAAGAGGATGTTGCTTCTCTACTCCCTGATTTAGCGAAAATTGCCAAAATAAATGCACGAGGAATTATTGTAACCGCCAAAGGTAATCAATATGATTTCGTTTCCCGCTTTTTTGCTCCGGCATGTGGCGTTAACGAAGATGCCGTATGCGGTTCTGCACATACAACGCTCACTCCTTATTGGGCTGGACAATTAGGCAAAACTGAATTACTCGCTTTTCAACTTTCAGAAAAAACAGGCGAAGTACATTGTAAGATATTGGGTGACAGAGTTGAGCTGGTAGGAACAGCCGTACTGTATTTGAAAGGCGAAATATTCATCTGATAAAAATGGTGGAATGAGTATAGAATCAGCTAAAAAACATTTAAGCAAATGGAATATTTGATATAATAAAAAAGAACTACCATTGAACCAAAAGAATGCCCAAACAAGGTTAATTTGTTTTATCCCGTCTCTATTCTCAGCTGTTCCAGATCCTCGACTAGTACCATAAGATTCAAAGTGTTGGCAATCGAATCGGGCACTCTCGAGAGCAGACTTCCCCTCTGGTCATACAGTAGAAAACTATTCGAATGCGTATTATTTCGAAATGCATCTACAAGATAATAGAAGTTGTTTCCCGGTCCACCATGAAGGGAAACCACGGTATCACCATGTCCAATGGATGTTACGTAAAGTTTTGCTTTTGAATCAGCGGAAGGCAAGTACCTGGAGTTCATATCAAGTACATCAAGGATATCCTCAACAGATCGCTCTTGGCTCTTTAATCCCGGTGTAATCAAAAATAGTACAGTAATTAGAGACAGGATTTTTATTATTTTCATAACGAATTGGAGCATTGGTCAAAATCGAAATCACTAATAGTCAAATTCTCACGTTGAGTGTATAATGCCGCAAGGAATGTGCCATATTGCTTATTCGGAGGATGACTTTTCGAAGTTTACAGAGGATGTTTTGACTTTTTTAACCACACCATCATCATAAAAATCAATGTTTTCTATGGGGTTTTGTTGTAATCCAAAGGAATAAGAACCATACACCAAAAGCTACACTGAATCCGATCCAAGGAGACTTCATGCTGATCGCAGCAAAGAACCCGATTGTTGACAAGAAACACGTTAAAAAGAATAAAAGTAAATTTTTCATGAGTAAAAGTTTAAATATTAAAAAATTAAGTCTGTATCCAACGAATTGTAATCGTTGGATACAAATCAAGTTAAGCAGCTTTACCTGCTTATTTCTTTCTTCCTAATCAGTTCCAAAATTTTAGGCTCTGATTTCCTCAAGAACTGCATTACTTTATTTTGGACGTCATCTATAATTCTCCAATCCTTGGCGATATAAATATCTGTAACACGATTTCCATTATCGACATGGTTGAGTGCTAAAGCAACATCATCTTTACTCATCCTACAGTCATTTCTAGCTGTATTTGCGAAGGTATGGCGCGCACCATAAAGCGTTACTACCTGTACACCCGAAAGTTCTCGGAGTTTCTTCATTCCATGTTTTAATGAGGAATTGAAAGTGGTCAGGCTTGAATGTCTTTGTGATAACTTTCCAATATATTTCTCCAATAAAGGTTTAGCTTCATCAATTATCCTTATACTAATAAATGCTCTGTCTTTTCGTTTCCCCTTAGTTTTAGATCGATTGTAGTCAACCCGACCATTTCGAACATTGTCAGTAGATATTTTAAATAAATCAACAGCATTCATCCCGCACAAATAGAATGAGAGCATATATAAGTCCCGAGCGAGTTCAGCCCTAGTGTTAGGTAACACTTTACAATCTCGAATTCTAATAACCTCTTCAAGATTATTATTTCTATTTTCGGTAAGAGGAGCTGAACCTACCTTATATTTTTTGAAGGGATAGTGTTTAATCAATATAATGCCCAGATCTTCATTATTGTAATGGTTCAACGCTTCATTAAATAATGTACGAAGATCTCTCATATAATTATATAAACTATTATCCGAAACAGGCTTTGAAACAGTAGAAACGGGCTTTCCCAACTGGTTTATTCTTGTTATTGTCCGTTCAGATTTCAAGTAACGTTCAAACTGAACGAGCATATTAAAATGTATTTCATTTATTGAGACAGTTTCCCGATTAAAAAAATCAATGAGGTGGTTACGGACTGATCGATGGTTAGCGGCAGAACCATCACGACCGTCATCCTTCTCTTGTTGAATACAGTTCGCACAGAACTTGATAAAATCAATTTCTTCATCTATATTTTTGAGATAATCCCTTAATGAACCCGCGGTGAAAAAGTCAAGCTTCTCCTCGAGCTCGCTGATCGTTTTACGGTAGTCCTTTAGTTTCTTGTCAACTATTTCAAGGACAAAAGGATCTTTAATACTAAATTCTTTTTTTCCTTTCACCTTGGTGAGTTGTTTTAGGGAAAGGAAATGAGGAGTGTCTATAATTTTTTTTTCCTCTTTGTGATAGACCCTAATTTTCACATTGTAGGTTCCATCTGCTTTTTTGTGGTGTTCATAAACCTTTGCGCTTACGGTTGCCATAATCTTTTCATTACCACGAAAACCTTTGTGACGTATTTGTGACGGTTTTACGTGAAGTTCAACAAAAAACTATGCAAAACACACCGTTTTGAGGTTTTTCAAAACGTGTAGGGAGGATGTTCCAAAACCACCCTAAGGAAAGCAAAAAAGCCGTTTTACGCAAGTAAAAACGGCTTTTTTAGATAGTGACCCCGCTGAGGCTCGAACTCAGGACCCACAGATTAAGAGTCTGTTGCTCTACCAACTGAGCTACGAAGTCTTTTGAAACATCAAAGTTAATAGTCATCTCAAAAAAATCAAATAATTATTATTGATTTTTTTGAGATCCTGACATTTAAATAACTTTTAAAGTTGTTGCAAAGCCAGACTTTTTATAAAGTACACAAACAATTAAATTTGTTCCAAAATAATTCTTTTACTAAAATTCAAGTTAAGACAAAATCCTAAACATTAATTCAAAAAAACTAAAAATACAAAATGTAAATAAAAATTTATTTTGAAATAGACTTTACTTTCTATAAAAATATCCGGGTAATTGGTTTTCCTTTTTAGTCAACTTAAATCTAATTTAATAGAAATTTAGGTATAGGGTACTGAAAAAAATATAGTTCTGACATTCATAGAATAATTCACAAACAACTAAAAGCCTAATTTTTCTTCGCTTCAGCATATGTTAAAGATTATTACTCGGCCTATAGGTTAATTGCCAAACCTTGAAGGGTATATTTTCAATATTTTAACACTCATAAATAGTCCACTTCGGTATCATATTTGCACTTTATTTATGAAAATTCAAACTATTAACAATAATATTAGTTTTGAGAGACAAAAATTACCCTATTAGGAATAACACTATACAACGACCAGAGATAAATGCGAATAACCATAACTAAATCTTCGAAAATATACATTTTAGCTCCGGGTAATGTTCCTTCCGGAGGTCCTGAAGCACTCCATCAATTACATTATTACCTCACCACATTAGGATATAAAAGCAGAATCAGCTATTATTCAGACCCTGTTGTACATCCACAGTTTCTTATATATGAACCTAAAGTCATTGATATCGCTGAAATTCAAGATAGCCCCGATAACATTCTCATTGTTCCCGAAATTAACACCAGCATTTTAAAGAATTACAGTAAAATAAGGAAGTGTATCTGGTTTTTAGGAGTTCAACTATATGACGGCTTTGAAACTTTATCCGATTCAAAGTTCTTACAGCTGAAAACAAAAATCGTAAAATTAACACCAAATTTTGTCCTAAAAACAAGGCAGAAAATCCTACAGTCGTTCTTTAAACAAAAATTTGATAAGCAACCTTATTTGGTTAGTAAAAAAGATAATATCCTCTGCGGGTCCATGTTTGCCTATGAATTTGCTAAATCAAATTTTAAAAATGTAACCCTATTGGTCGAACCTTTGGGACTGGGCTTCCTCGGCGAAAATAATGTTGATCTAAGCAGTAAAAATAGGTCAGATTCGGTCCTCTATAATCCTTCAAAAAACTCCAAGACCCTACAGAAATTACTTAAACGAACCGATATTATTTTTAAGCCTATTTCAGGCTACCAAGATTTTGAACTCGTGGATTTATTTAGGAATTCTAAATTATATATTGACTTCGGCTTTTTTGGTGGTCCTGAACGTCTTCCTAAAGAAACGGTATTAAATGGGACAATGCTTCTGGTAGGCAAGAGAAATGCATCGGTTAATTCATTCGACATTGCCATTCCCGATAAATATAAAATCGAGGATGCAGATGATATAGAATTCATTGCCTCGAAAATAAAACAAATGCTATTAGATTATGATCAAATTATTGGCGATTTTAGGGGATTCAGAGAAAAAATTATCAATCTGGAACCTAATTTTATTAAATCCATAAAAAGCATATTTATTAAAGCCTAACCCTTCTTACAATTATTTTGCATCCAAATCCCAGCCTTTTCGATATTTCCTTTTCAGATACTTTTCTGCCTTAGGATAATTCGGAAACTTTAGATTAACCGGATCCCATTGCAATAATATTCCAGGAACCCGAATTGCCACGGTTCCCAGTAGGATTGCTTCGGTCATTGGACCAGATTGAGCAAAATGTGATTCCGTTTTTGCTTTCTCCAAACAGGCATCTACAAAATGATGATAATGATTTCGTTCCTCTAGATCAGGATATTTGTAGTCTTTGAATTTACTTTCTGGCAGGAGCACCGGTGTGCCTCCATGTGGAATAAGCAGCGCCCCTTCAGTACCAACCAACATCGCGGCTTCCTCTGGATATTTTTCCCCATTATTAAATAAATCCCTAACCTCTTCTGGTGGATAAAATTCTCCATCGAACCACTCCAATGGCAGAACCTCAGATTCTATCTTATCATTTCCTGGAAAAGTCCAACTGATATGATTCCCTTGTGGCCAGGTATCAGCTCTGCGTTCGCTAGAATCTTGCCATGAATGTTGAACCTCCGCAACAACAGTCAATGGAGCTTTCAGGCCCAACCCCTTCCAAACCGCATCAAAAATATGACAGCCAATATCTCCTGACCAACCGGTTCCGAAATCTTGCCATGCACGCCAGATTCCCGGATGATAAATACTTGTTGCAAATGGACGCATTGGAGCAGTCCCAATCCATTTATCCCAATCCAAGGTAGTAGGTATTTCCTCCGCTTTCTCGGGTCTTGGCCCTTCCAATCGATATCCAGCAATACCAGAGCGATTGGAACATAAATAGGCATGCTTCACTTTGCCAATAATGCTTTGTTTGATCCATTGAACTGCGGTCCTATCCCCTTTTGAAGATGCAATCTGAGTTCCTAATTGCGTCACCAATCCCGCTTTTACTGCCGCCTCCGTCAATTCCCGAACCTCTGCAACATCATGGCACATCGGTTTCTGACAATACACATGCTTTTTCAATTGAATCGCTGACATCGCAATAACAAAATGATTATGATCCGGAACAGTAACGTTTACGGAATCTATTTGATTCTTCTCCTTTTCTAAAAGTTCCCGCCAATCACTATACAACCTTGCCCCAGGAATTAACTCCGCTGCTTTCCTTAAATTGTTCTCATCGACATCACATAATGCAACAATTTCAACATCGGGGTGAGATTTGAAATTTTGAAGATCATAAGCTCCCATTCCTCCCACACCAATACAAGCATGTTTCAATTTCTTACCTGAAGTATTTGCAAATGCCTGATCAACAAAATAGGGTGCAGTAATTGCCGCCATGGTCATGCTCCGAATAAAATTACGGCGTGATGTGAAGCTAGGTTTATTCATAATCTTGAGGTTTTGGTTGTATTAAGATAAGGAAATTTTATGGGTTAAGCTTTTTGATCTTAATATTAATTAATTCGGTCCAACAATTGTCTTATCCAATCCGAATCATTTCTGAGATAGATATCAGGCTCAATTCCAACTCCTTCATACGGCAAAAACTGCTTCCAACTATCCTTTAAGTCCGTAAAAGCAACCTTAAATCGTCCTGAAGGAGTAGTCAATGGTCTATCATAATTAATCCCATAGGTTAATACTCCATAAGTACGATCCCCAAGAACCCTAACCTTTGGAAATTTCTTCAATCTTACAACAAATTGTTCAGCATTACTTACCGTTTGATGATTCACCAAAACATAAATATTGCCTTTATACTTTCTTAATTTCTTCAGTAATACAAGTGAGTTCCGATCCCCACCACCAACATGATTTCGTAAATCTAAGATCAGACTTTTCGCTAATCCTTTCATATCAATTCCATTGTAAAAGGTAATAGCTTCTTGGTAGATAGGATTCCAACCTGAAAAAGTTGAAATAGAGATATAATCAACTTCGGGTGAAATCTCCTTAAACACATAATTTCCTTTCTCTTGTTTTTGACTAAAGTTCTGCTTGACAGCATGCTCTTTTAATAAAGAATAGCCTAAGAAATTCCCTTCCTTGAAATAATCCACTCCTCCAATTAATCTTTTACTGTACCATTCTCCCATAATTATTCTCTTATGATTGTCATCATTAGAAAATAAATAAAAAATTTCATCCCCTCTTTTCCAGCTAGCAATCTTGGATTCTAGAATAATACCAATATGTTTAGGCCCAGCCTGTACTAATGCGACTCTAACCAAGGAGTTAAAATAAATTCCTTCCAAATCAAGAGCTGACTTTTTCTTTAATGCATTTTCTAAACTATCCAGATTCAAAACTGTTTGAGGAGTATTGTATTCGCTCTCTTGAAGCAAGCTTTTTACTTTGAGACTATCAGTTAAATCTTCCTTGGTAAAAGGATTGCCAAAAGAATAAATTCTATTGTGATAATCCTTTATTATATCAATAAGGCTGTAATAATTAGATAAAGCCTCAATTAGGTAAAGGTCATCTTCAGCCTCTTCGAGAAGTAAATTATATTTTTCCTCAACTTGAATATGTCTACCTTTTTGTGTTTGATATGAAGCTGATTTTTTTAAATTTTCATATATAAATTTAAGATCATCCAAATATTCTTGAGTTTGGATTTTTTGGCAAAATGTAGGAGTAAAAAAAACACAAAATAAAAGAATTAAAGCTAAGCTCTTTATCATAACAGGCTAATTGGTAATGCTTTAATTAAATTATGGATTTTTTTTAGTTCGTCAAAATTTTCAGCCAGAAGTCTTTATCGTTTCCAATGAACCCCTCGCTTGACAATTTTTCCGGGATTACCCGCTATAACAACATTTTCTTCTAAAATACTCTTAGTTACAATGGCATTTGTTCCGATGATATTATTCGATCCAATAGTTACTGATTTAAGAATCTTTGCATCAAAACCAACCCAAACATGGTCCTTAATATAGATACTTTTTCCAGGATTGATCTGTTGATCATTTTCATCAAATATAGGGTGCCAGTCTTGAGGCCAGATAAAAATATTACTACTGAACATACAATCCCTTCCAACCACAATTTCTAGCGAATCTTCAGAGATTTGCATATTCACATTTACTTCGGTAGTCGTGCCATCACCTATTTCTATCCTTCCATTATTGCAGGTTTCCCATAAGACCCCATTATATTTCACTTTCTCACCAACAATTATCGTATTGTTGTCTCCCCGAATGTAAAATGATACAGACTGTAATACGCACCCGCTCGCTACTATAATAGTATTATTATTTCCATCAATATCAATTTCACAATCAATTAATACGGAGGTCCTATTTACATCAATATTGTTCCCATCGCCAACTATTGACTTCTTAGGTTTTGTGTTTTTATTTTCCGTCCAGTTCTTTATTGCTTTTAGGTTCTGCTCCAGGACTGGAAACTTGCCAACAAAATTTCTTAGTTTATTTCTCATAATTATCTCACATTATTAAACGATTGATGGGAAAGAAATGGCAACTAAAGTGTAAACCATTTCCTTCGATATACGATAAATATCCAAGTTAACTTTATTTCGTTCAAAAGTTAAATCGTATGAAATACAGTTTAGGAAATATTCTTCTATCGGCATGTTTTAAAATTAAATTTAAAATCAGTTTTGATAATTATAGTTAATAACTATTAAAACTAAAATATTCTTTTTAGAATCAAGTAAGACAAATCTTTATAAAAGCCCCCACCCCCAATTTAAGGCCGAAAATAGAACAAATAGAGTCTATAATAAAGGGGTTCCCCTAAATAAATTATCCTGAATTCAGCATATTCATAAAAAAAGCCCCAATACAGTGCATTAGGGCTAATATTATTATCAAGGCCTGTCAGCCTCAATATTTTAAGGTTTATTTATGAAATATTAGGTCATTGCATATTTTGCTCCCCGTGGAACATACTTCACAACATACTGCAAAACAAATTGTTACAATCTAGCCATCTTATAAATCCGTCTTATTCAACGACTTCGATTTCTTTTTGCGCAGCATGTGTTCTACCGAACATATCTACCGCTTCAACCTCCACAAGATGTTTACCTGCTTTAAGTTTTGGAAGTTTGAATTTCCATAAATGCGCCGATTGAACCGGATCACTTGGTCTTCTTCCAGCAACTAGACTATTCGCACCATCATAGGCCAATAGTTCTTTCATATAAGCCGGATCCTCGCCTTCAACCTTGTCCATAATAACCCAATCTCCTTGGTCAACTCTATATCGAACTTGGTCATTTGATGAACCTAAAAAGAAATTAGCATAAATCTGATATCGCCCTGCATATTTGGCCTTAACAACGGCCGGCCCAAATAAACCAATACTATATTTATCATCCTTGCCAACTACTTTATAATCGAATTTATATTGGTTACCATCAATTGATAGAATAGCATATCCTTTTGGCGTTCCATCACGCATCGTTGAAACTGGAACTCCTTGATCATTTGGTAAACCTGAATACCAATCGCCCGAAGTAGTCCCTACATTGTATTCATGATAAGGTTTGCTACCTTTCCAGCCATGCTCATTTGCAAAGAAGTTCTGTTGTTGGTAATGGGTATGAGCTGAAAGCCCTAAAGTATTAGGATAGTCCGACAAGATGTTGAAAATTTGTTGCCTATCCTCATTACGGAATGATTTACTGTTCTCAGGATTCAATGGAATGTGGTATGCCAAAACAATCAATTTATCTTTCGGCACAAACTTCAAATCATTAGCAACAAAGTCGATCTGATCTTGTCTTAATCCACCTTGATAACCTTTACCCGTTTCAGGATGAGGATAAATAATATCATCCAAAATGATAAAATGTGTATTTCCAACATTGAAGGAATAATTCGCCGGTCCGAAGACCTTCTCAAATCCTTCATCTGATAAATAGTCTTCCTTGACATCATAGTTCATATCATGGTTACCCATAACATTAAACCATGGCAATCCCATCTGTCCAATGGTTTGTTTATAACTAGGGTGCAAGGATAAATCATCCCCAACCAAATCCCCTAAACTAATTCCGAAAAGCGGTCCTTTTTTTAATCTTGCCTCATTCACTACCCCATTCTTGAAAAACTCCATTTCCTCAGCGGTATAGGCTTGCGGATCCCCAAATACAAAAGCTGAAAAACTGCTAGGCTCTTCCTTTGCTTTCAATGCAAAATCAATAGACTTTGGAAGTGCACCAGTCGCTGTAACTCCAGGATATTTTAATTCAGGAGAACCATTTGGCTTGTGGATATAGTAGAATTTTGGATGATTATCGGCATCTAATGGCAGCTCATAGCCTGAGGGTTTAATAACAAAGATGATGTTGTCGTTTTGAACAGGTATTTCATATTTACCATTTTTATCCGTTTGAACAACTTCCCTACCGTTACTTACGCTGACACCAGCAATCCCAGTCTCTTTTTTATCCAAGCGACCATTTGCATTTGCATCATTGTAAACAGTTCCCTTTGCCATTTCTTGTCCAAATACCGTCCCTGTCAACAGACAAGCTAATAAAGACCAATATAATTTTTTCATGTGTTTATGGTTGTTTGCCTCAAACTTAGGTTATGAGGATTAATAAAAGGTTAATCTACTGTTAAGTTAATCATTCAACAGGATATGTCACTAATAAATTCTAAATCCTTACCAATACCTTGAGATGCAGATTTGCTCAAAATTAACTCCTCCTAAACTCAAGGTATTTCCGCACCTCCGTCGGACATTCTCCGGACCTTCTTCGGATCTTGACCGAAAAAATTCGAACAAGGTCCGACTGAAATCCGGCGAAAATGAGAAGAGAATCCCCAGTAACCCAAAGTTTGAACTGAAGTATCTTTGAGTGAAAATAGAATAAGCTATAATATTTCAACCCAAATTGATTAAATAAAAAAAGGTACATAAATGTACCTTTCCCTAATAAATAACAAAATAAACCTAATTAAAATTATTACTGTATTGCTCCTTGATCAGCAACTATTGGCCATCCTGGATTTTGATATAACTTAGAATTTTGTGCAGTTCCATCTGGGGATGTAATTGAAAAATGGTTGAATGCAATAGGGCTCAAATAATGTGCTTCTGTCCATCTATATCCATTCAACACCAAATTATTGGAGTTCAAATTAATTCTATATGGACGAATATATGGGCTCTCGGATCTCAAGGATACATTTGCTGTTTTGCCTGGAGTATTAGGCTCTATCAACAAGGTCTTGCCTTCACGGACAAACCATTTCTCCATTGGTCCCCAAACCTTGATTCCTTCTAAAATCAGTGGATTAGATTTTAATTGATCAAGAGAACGCCAGCGTTTTAGATCTGCGAAACGAAATCCTTCTGCTATGAGTTCCAATCTTCTTTCTCTACGAATATTATAAAGCACTTTATCCGTCAATATTGTCCCTGCTGAATAGGCTCCTAAATCTCGTTTGGCTTCTTCATTCATATTGGTATTGCTAATCGTAATTTCGAAGTCCGGATTGATTCCAGCTCGGGAACGAATTTGTCTCCAATAATTTGCGGCTTTAGCATTGATGGTTTTATTCTTTAAATAACTTGCTTCAATATAGTTCAAGTAAGCTTCCACTCCTCGGAAAATTATCGACCCAGTGGTACCGGCAGAGCCTTCCGCTTGAGCTGATAAATAACTCATCCCTTTTTTCAAGGCATAGCCAGTAACGTATCTTGTTTCAGCTAATCCTGTAATATCAGGATATCCTTCTAATACTGGAGTTCCATTGGTATTATTCTTATCAGTGAATCTCAATTCCCCGGGAGCTTTCATAAATAACTGTAACCTTGTATCTCGGTTGGTTTTTACAGTGGAAATAGAATCATCCCCTTTGTAACCTGATCCTGATGCATAAATTGGTAAGCCATTTGCCATGGTAAAGTTTTCAACCAATCCTCGTGAATAGCCAGAATTTCCTCCACTTCCATTCATGTAGTTACTCACATTGTGGGAAACATTCAAAGCCGTGGAATAGCTTCTCCATAATAAAACTTCATTGTACTTATTCAAATCAATATCACTGAACATATTGTAATATGGATTTGCTGAGGAGTTATAACTATTCTCAAATTTGTTTTCCACTAAAGGAACAACATCTGCTACTTGTTCTGCTGCTTCCATTGCCTGGGTTAAGAAAAAGTCGATTTCATTGTCAATTTGCAGTGAAAAGTTAGGGTGGGACTTTTTACCTGGCCAGTTTGCTGTTCCAGGTACCAGAGCAGTATTCTTATGGTAATTTAACCATGTTGCTTCAAATAAAGCCACCCTTGATTTGAATAAAAGCGCCACATTTTTGGAAACACGATTCTGTTGATTCGGTGAAGGTGTTTTTAACAATGTAATTGCAGAGTCTAAGTCTGATAAGATAAATCTAGCCACCAAATTTCTAGGCTGCCTGATTGAAGCGTCAACCAACTGGCCCAAATCATCTTTCATTGTGGTCTTTACAATTGGATAGTCCCCAAGGGCTTGTGTTCTACTAAAATATTCGTATGCCCTCAGAAAATAAGCTTCACCAATATAATGTTCGATGTTAGCAGAGTTCCCTGAGATTTTGTTTTCCTTCCATTTTGGAATCACTTGCTCGAAGAAATAGTTGATGTTTCTAATGGCAGAAAATGCATATTCACCTCCTGAGGTAGGTACCTTCCACTCTCCAGGAACCCACCTATTGGCAAACGAACTGTTCAATTGGTTATCCGTATGGTTATCATTTGCAAAAGTTCCCAATCCCCAACCCGAATGTGAAGGAAATGAATATTGACTTAAAGTATAGGTGGCTAAATCCGCTTCAGTATTAAGATAATCGCCAGGAGTAATATTGGATAATGGAGCTCTATCAAGATATTTATTACAACTCGCAACAAAAAATACGGATGCTAAAGCTGCTAAATTAATTATATGTTTAAATGATTTTTTCATAATGCGTCTGAGTTAGAAATTTACGTTTAAGCCAAAAGAATAAACTGTAGAGAATGGATAAGTTTTACCATCATTCCAACCTCCCAATCCTACGGTTTCAGGATCAAATACTTTTGCCATCTTAGTAAATGTCAAGAGGTTCTCACCAGATAAATACAAGCGTATTTTAGAAATTCCAATTTGGTTTAATTTTGCAGAATTAAAATTATATCCAATCTGAGCATTCTTTAAGCGCAAATATGCCGCATTTTGCAAATAACGTGTCTGTGTATATTGGTTCTTATTGGTATTAAAATAAGGTCTTGGCAGATAAGAGTCCAGGTTTTGACCTAAAACTCCATTTTGAACCATTACAGAATTTTCATCACGGAAGAAATCGAGGTTTTCTTCAAATCCAGCAGATTGCCACATTCCGCCATTCGCTCCCCAAAAATATGGACCGTTTGGCATATAATCACGTTTTCCAACACCTTGGAAGAATACCCGGAAATCAAAACCCTTATACGATCCATTCAAATCTAAACTATATCGAAAACGAGGTTGTGTGTTTCCGATAATAGTTAAATCACCATGTTCATTAATTGTATTTGCTCCAGCAGAAATCAATCCATCAGCATTCAAGTCTTGGTACATAATATCTCCAGATTGCCATTGACTCGCAAAATTTTGTTTGGTATGGCTCAAATGAGCGTCCATCTCTTGTTGCGTTTTTGCAATTCCAAGCGTGGTATATCCCCAAAGTTCCCCAACTCTTCTACCATTATACCATGTATCCAAGGTACCTGTTAAGTTAGGGTATTCCGTTACGGTTTGTTTATCATCAGAGAGCACCCCTCTAACCGCATAATTAAAGTTGCCAATATTATCTTTCCAGTTTAATTCAAGCTCAAAACCTTTGGAGTTCATTTCCGCATTATTTAGACGAGGAACTCCTGTACCTAGAATAACTGGTAATTCTGGAGCAGGTCCAATCATATTGTAGGTATTGCGTTGATACAATTCGAACACCATTCCCAATCGATTATCCAAGGCTTGCAAATCAAAACCAACGTTCCAGCTTGAGATTCTTTCCCAAGTCAATGTCGATGCAATTAAGCCTGGTGATGATGAATAGTTCTGCTTTTGACCATTAAGCAACCAAGTATTCCCATTAACAGTAAATGGTAAAGTCGGGTAAAAAGGATACCAGTTATCAGTATATTGGTTTCCTAGTTCACCATATGATGCTCTAAGTTTAAATACGGAAACGGCCTCTCCCCATTTCCAAAAATCTTCATTAGCCACATTCCATCCTGCAGAGAATGATGGGAATAGATTCCACCTTAAATCTCTGGGGAACCTAGATGAACCATCATATCGACCGTTTGCTTCAAATAAGTATTTCTCTTTGTAATTATAGTTGAAGCGACCAAAGAAACCAGCAGTAGCCCAATGTTGATATTGGCCAGAAGTTAATGGATTCAAAGTAGCTGTATTCAGTGTAGGAACATTGTCTGAAATCAAATCACTCATGCTACCATTTAGCGTGCTGTATTTATTCAGCTCAGAGTTAAAACCCAATAGGAATTTAAAATTGTGATCATCAGCAACTTTTAAAGAATAATCAGTAAAAAGGTTTGTACTGAAATACTCGTCTTTTCTATTAAATTCTGAAACACTAGTATATCCAGCCGAATTATACCCCACCGCTAAAGGATAAGGGTTATTATCCTTATCATAACCAAATGACCTCAAAATTTCATTATGACCATTGTGATTGGTAATTCTGTAATTCACATTACCTGTAATGTTCCAGTTCTCTAAAGGTCGAATTGCCAATTGCAATTGCTGATATAAGAAATCTTTAACCAATTTTGACCTTCCGCCTTCTGTCATCTGCGCTAATTCACTTGGATCCGAAAAATGACCATTATCATCTCTAACCGGAATCGTTGGCCATCTCCTTGCAATATTATGGTAATACAAATCATTCATATGTGAAGCTTTACCATAATCTTCACGCACAAAACGAGTATTAGACATTAAGTCAATTTTATCATGAAGCTTGACACTGACTTTATTTGAGAAGGAGTATCTTTTGAATCGATCATCCGCATATTTGTTCAATCCATTTTGGTCCATGAAATTCAATGAACTATAAAACTGAACTTTTTCAGTTCCGCCGTTAGCACTCAAGGTATGTTCATGAGATGGAGAAAAGTCTTTATATATTTCATCAAACCAATTGGTATTTCCATTGGAACCGCCGTAGTATTCCCATTTACCATTTCCCGCAGGTGTACTTACCGTTGTAATTTCCCCTTTTTGATATGCAGTAATACGGTCTAGGACTTCTTGAGAAAACACGGCTTGTTCACCATCATTCGATTTGATCTCATTGAAATAGTAGGCAAAAGTCCGAGAGTCTAACATAGTAGGTAATCCACGGGGTTTACTTAGCCTAACATTATTATTATAGTTTACGAGGGTTTTGCCTGCTTTTCCAGATTTAGTAGTGATTAAAATGACACCGAATGGAGCCCGCGACCCATAAATTGAGGATGCTGCAGCATCTTTTAGAACGGTAATATTTTCAATATCATTAGGATTCAAAGCATTCATATCACCTTCCATACCGTCAATCAATACCAAAACGGAAGAACTCGATCCAACACCAATTGTCCCAGCACCACGAATATTGACATTCATGGTCTGATTTAGTTCACCTCCTAATCCTCCTGTCTGCACATTCAACCCCGGGACAAGTCCTTGTAAGGCCTGCCCTGTATTTTGTACTGGTCTTGCTTCTAACTCTTTTGCACTAACCGTTGAAACCGCGCCAGTTAGATTTACTTTCTTTTGTTGACCATAACCTACTACGACAACTTCGTCCATTTGGTTTTCTTGTTCAACTAATGTTACGGAGATATTCTGACCGGATGCCGATACTGTTTGAGGGCTAAAACCAATTGAGGTTATTTCTAAAACCGCATCAGCACCTGATACCGTTAAAGAAAAATCCCCTTGTTCATTTGTTAAAGTACGATTATTAGTTCCTTTCTCTGTCACTGTTGCAGAAGCGATAGGTTGCCCTTCTTTGTTGACAACGCGTCCTTTAACAGCAAGCTGCTGTACTGTTTTATTGCTGCCGGGCAATATTTCAATATTGGAGGTTTTAGATATCGGCTTGAGTAAGATAACCTTGTCCTTCACCTCATAAGTAACATCTTGCCCTGCAAGAGCTTTATTTAAAGCTGTCTGTAGGGTGATTTTAGAATCAACGATGGTTACTTTGGTGGATTTTGACAGTAGGGATTCATTGTAAACAATTTGAAAGCCACTTTTCTTTCGAATTTCATTTAGGGCTTGTTTAGTACTGGCATTTTTAAGGTTTAAGGAGATGGTTTGGCTAAAACCCAAAGCAAATCCATTCAGAGCTAAACATGAAATTACTATAGCTAATTTAGATGCTTTTGAGACCTTCAAAAAAGGCAGGCTTCCAAATTTTCTACAGCTCTGAAAGTGAGTTAAGAATTTTTTATTCATACAGATTTAGGTGTTTAAGGACTATAAAAATGGTCTTTATAATGTTCTTCACCTATATAGAGTATGAATTTGAGTTATACCCTAAAAAAAAAAAATTTAAATTATTTTTTAGAAAATTGGATAGTTTTATTTTGAAGCTTTAGGTTAAGAAAGCTAGCTTCATTTAATAATGATATTAATTCTTCTAAATTATTTTCTCTGGCTAGATAGATGGTAAAATTATCATTGGGGACTTCAGATACATTGTAATCAAAATCATAGTACTTTTTAAGGTCTTCAAGGATATAATTTAAGCTTCGGTTATCATAATACAGAAAGCCTTCTTTCCAGGCAACTAACTCTTCAATTTCGCCTTCATTTAATTTATTGCGTGAAATTTGGTTTGCAGCTACTCTAATTAAATCCCCCGGAGACAATATATTTGACTTTGAAGATTTAACAGCTCTTACATCGAGACTACCTTCAAAAAGAAGAGTTTCTTCGAAGCCACTTGAGGTTCTAACATTAAATTGAGTTCCTAGAACTTTAATGGTTTGTTGATCTGTTTTAACTTCAAAAGGCATTCTTTTGTCATCAACAATCATTTTCTTTACTTCGAAATAAGCTTCTCCAGATAAAGTTAATTTACGGTCTCGCATATAGGATGCGGCATAATGTAAGTTTGAATTGGCATTTAAATTTACAATAGAGCCATCAGGTAATTCGACTCTATAGAACCCCCCAAGACCCGTTTTAATATTTAAGATGTCTTTATCATCCAAGTCCATTTTGGCAATATTCATCACCATCCGATTTTGGCTTTGATCTAAATAAATAGCCTCATTCTTATCTTTTCCTATATGGAGAGAATCGGACTTAATGCTGTTATTATCAGATTCAGTAAGAGTGCCTGCAAGAAAATCTGCAGTAATTTCACGACCATTCTCCTCCCTAAAATAAGAGTTTAATAGATCTCTTTTGACAAATAAGGCCGTCACAGAAATTATAGCGATGACAACTAAGGACAACTTTGTTAGATTCTTCTTAGTTTCTCTATTCCTATCCTTACGTATGGATTGGAAAATTCGCTCATGGATTTCTACGCCTAAATTTTCCTTTTTATTTTCATTCATATCCTCCATTTTCTAGAAGAATAATATTGAGGTAAATAAGAGCAATATTGATTTTCTCAATAAACTTAGCACTTTTGACATATGATATTCAACCGATTTCACGCTCAAGTTCATCTTGGCAGCAATTTCCTTATAGGTCATATCTTCAAATCGGTTTAATTCAAATATTAATCTACTTCTACTGGTTAGTTTATTCTTTAATATATAATCCAGCTGTTTTTCAATATCATTCACAGCCAACTGATCATATTCAGAAGTTACAAAATCTAAATTCTCCAAGTTGGTCGTTTTTAGCTTTTGTTGTTGTTTCAGAACAAAAATACATTTGTTTTTAATACATACACTAAGATACGCCCTTAAGGAATATTTAATTTCTAGTTTATGCCGGATTCTCCAGAAATCTAAAAACACATCGTGTAATACATCTTTTGCTAGTTCCTCTTCTTTCAAAAATCCCAAACAGATATCGAAAAAACTTTCCCAATGCGCAAAGTAAATCGCTGAAAAAGCTTCGGTATCGTTGTTTTTCAATCGACTGATAAGGTCAAAATCTTCCCTAGAAATTTGATGTAAATTAGGTTCAATAACATCCATGTAGTTTAATAGGTTAAGGTGATTTAGGGTTTACTTTCTGTAAAAATAACCGATTATTCGAGAATTGCAACAATATGATTACTTTTTTAAAAGGTTTTATCCCAAACCCACCATCTCCTATTAAAAAGGCATTCCCAATTAATGCTCTTTTACAAAGAAACAATTAATTGGGAATGCTTTATTGAGCAGGGAATTCCTCTACAACTTCGTTTTTACTGCAGCTGTATTTTTATCTTTTACTTCAATTCTATAAACATCTTTTTTGTCGAAGATTAAGCCTTCTTTTTGACCCTTATGAATATCCACATCCGTACCAGCAACTTTTCCATCATAGGATAAGCCCGCTTGTTTCTGAATGGTATGCGCCACACAAACTAGTCTTGCTTTGAAATGGCTCAATACCTCATCTAAAAACGCAGGGTCCTGTTTAGGGTTTCTAAAGTAACCACGGTACCATGTTAGTGCAGAACTAGAACGCAAATAAGGTGCAGATTCCGGATTTTTAGGGTCATTTAAATTCTTTTGAACAATCTCATTGACTTTGGCAATGTTCATATTAGGTTGTTCTGTGAATAAAACTTCAGAGATACCACCGTGAACAAATAAAATATCATTTCCTTTTTCAATAACATTTTACTGTCTTAACCAGCCACCAAGAATAGTATTCTCTTTATACAAGTCTTCAATTCCTTCGAAACCTAGAGGCTTTACTTCAGCTTTGTATTTCTCGTCTATATAATTAGTTTGATTTTCGGAGATATTCATTATATCATGATTCCCAAATAGGAAATGAAAGTTTGCACCTTCAGATTCTAATTTATAGAGTAACCAAAGGATTTCATGAACCATTGTTCCACGGTCAAAAGCATCCCCAAGAAACACCAGATGCTTGTTTCCAAACTTCCAGTTGTAGTATTCATCGATTACTTGTGCAGAAATTAATAGATCTACCAATTGGAAAAATTCACCTTCATAGTCGGATACGACCAAGATTTGTTCGTCGGTAGTCCATTCACCTTTATTCTGAAAAACTGTATTTGGCTTAATTTTCACCTTCATATCCTTATTTTCTTTATTGATATGATTGATAAAAACTGTGAATTCTAATTCTGAACTACTAGGTTGAGAAAAGGTTTTTGTTTCCAGTTCCTTTCCGGAAGCAGATTTTAAGATTCTCTTGAAATAGATATTTCCATCTTGACTGTATACAAAATGAACATCATACTCCTGAGTGGGTTGAATAGATTCTAGATGGTTTTCTTTTTTTACTAAAGGTTTAACCTCAGGTTTTACCCTAGAGGTCTGGAATTCATCTTTTTAGCAAGAAACAAATACAAAAAGTAGCGGCGATAACGTAATAATTAATTTCATGTACTATAATTTTTAATAATTGCACAAAAGTATCGCCACAATATTTATAAAACATTACGCAATCATTAACTAATAATAAATAATTAATGCGGCAAGAAAGGATTCTAGCTAATTTAAACCTGTCAGATAGATTAGGGGAATGATTAGTTTACATTTGTACACAAAGAAGGCCAGCAGGTTATTACCTGCCGGCCTTCAAAGACTTTATTTAATAATTTTTTAATTTAAATCCTTTAAGATTTCCTGAACTGCTCTTTCCAATTGTGGGTCCTTATCGGCCACGCGGTCAGCTACCGTGTTTTTTATGGTGATATCAGGTGATACACCGGTTAATTCCAGATCCTTTCCATCCAAGGTATAACAACCCCAAGAAGGCAAACGATAGAAAGATCCATCCACCAATCCTTTTCCAGAGGTAAAAATTATCCAACGATAAGTTTCAGTTCCTATGATCTTTCCGAGTTTTAGTTCTTTAAAGCCGGCTGCTGTCATTTCAGCATCACTCAGGGATTGTTCATTGATCAACAAGACAATAGGCTTTCCGGCTGGAGCAAAGTTACTTTGTGGGGACAGCTTACCTCCACGATATTGCCATTTTAGATATGGACGTTGTGAAAGGAACTTTAAGACTTCATCATGGACATTTCCACCTGTATTATAACGTAAGTCCAGGATTATGGCATCCTTATTATTTTCTTGCTCGGCCATATCTATCAGGAACGATTGCAACTCATCCGAACCCATATTCTTCATATGCGAATAAGCAATTCGGTTTTTACTAAGTTGATCCACCTTTGAGCGATTTCCTTTTATCCATTCATCGTATAATAGATCCTTGAAAGCAGCATTACTTTGCGGTCTGATATTAATTTTCTCTTCTTTGCCAGCACGATTTACAGTCAACTGCACTTCATTCGCCAAGGATGGCCAAGTAAAATAAGAATCTCGATCCTTGCTCTTATCAATTGGGGTTCCATTTACAGCAACTAACACATCCCCTACTTTTAGGTTGACATCTTTTTTGGAAGCCGGACCTTTAGCAACAATATGAGCGATTTTATACGGATCCTTTGCGTCGTAAGTGACACCAAGCTCATTCGTTACAAAATTATATTGCTTTCTTTCATCCGTCCCGAAAGTACTGAATCCCATATGGGAAGAGTTCAATTCCCCAAGCATATCATTGAGAAGGATACGTAAATCCATGCGGTTATTGATTCCTGAAAGATAATTGCTATACTTCTTTTTCATTCCTTCCCAATCCACCCCGTGAAATTTCTCATCATAAAAGTTTTCTTCAACATTTGCCCAAGTTTCATAGAACATCTGCTTGAACTCCTTATCCAAATCTCTATTGAATTTGAAACCAATGTCAATATTTTCCAGTCTATTCTGGTCGATATTATACTTCTGAATATTCCCATTCACAATGGCAAAGTACTTCCCGTCAACCTCCATAAGTCCTTGTAAGGAACCATCCAAAACTTTATCCGTTTTACTGTTGGTAAAAGGTTCAAAAGTGATTCTATAGGTTGCCCATTTACCTTCATGGTTAGATTGATAAAATAAAAAGGTTTTCTCGCCTTTGGCAAAAAGCAATGGACTGTATTGAGTCCCAGCAGATGGGCTCACCTGCGTGATTCTATCTGAAAGACCTTGCACATCTATGCTCACCAAAACTTTCTTGGAATCGTCCTTTTTCTCATCCTTAGCTGCAGGCTTATCTTTGGTATCCTTAGCCTTTTTAGTTTTATCGTCTTTCGTAGTTGTTGTATCTTTTTTCTCCTTTTCCTTGTCTTTTTCAACGTCCTTAAATAGCTCATCGAACTTGCTGATACGATAAGGTTCATCATAATTTTCCAATGCCATTCGATAAAGGCTGGCGTTGTCCATTCCTGATGGATAAGCTGGTTTTGTACGGTTACTGGAGAAATAAATATATTTTCCATCAGGAGACCATGCCGGTGAAGCTTCTGTTACTCCTGTATTAGTTAGATTAATTGTTTTCTTGTCTGCAATATTGTAAACAAATATATCTTGCTCAAAATTTCGAATCGCTGTAAACAGCACGTATTTATCATCTGGCGAAAAGGATGGTGAAGAGTTTTGGAAAGCCCAAATTTCATCCTTTACGATGGTTTCACTTTTCAGACTATTCAAGTCCATGATGCGTACCTCATCCCTACCACTCAAATAAACTGCCTTACTATTATCTTTATTAAAATTGATATCCCTATTGTTCCGATTGTCTTGGGTCAATTGTTTCACCTCACCCTTGCCATCAGCAGAACGAGCATACCAGTTTAAATAACCGTTGAGGGTCTGGTTATAGATTAAAGTCTTGTTGTCTTTTAGCCATTGTACCTCAGCAATGCGCTCACCTTGACTTGGCATTTGTCGAATAAATTTGCCATCGACATCAGAAACAAACAGCTCACCACGAGAAACAAAAGCCATTTTCTTACCGTCCGGGGAAACATCATAATTACTGATTGCTCCTTTCACATCAAATTCCTTGGACTTAGCAAGGACTTGATTACGACTTAAGCTAATCGCAGGTTGGTTTGTTTTTTTACTGGCTACATCATAAACAAAGATCTGATAGCCTTTCTCAAAGACCACCGCTGATCCATTTGCCGCAACCTGAGGACTCCGAATGGATTCGGGAAATTGTGTCAATCCAACTTTTTGGCCATTTGAGATGCTATATAGGTTGTACTCATTGTTTCCTTCGTCAGAAGCAAAGTAAATGATCCCTTTATTATCTACGGTTGGCCATAGGTCCTTCCCTTCATAAGTTGTGTAATCCTTATAAGTATTAGTTTTAGGATTAAAACCTTTGATATCTGGGTTGAATGCTCCTTTATATCTTTTACGGTTTGCTGCAGTGTAGCTTTCCCAGGTATCGGTAAATAGTAATTCCCCTGCAGGAGTTTCCACCATATTATGGATATAATTGAAGAAATGCGGGAAAATACGAACTGCGGTTCCACCATTCTTACTTACTTTGTAGCTACTTAAACGGTTTTCACGACCTGAGGTAAAATAAATCTGCTTACTATCCCAACTCCAGCTATCCACTTCATCGGTTGATTCATGACTTGTAATCTGCGTAATATTTCCACCAGCCATAGGCATGACATAGACATCCATATTACCATTTTGGTTAGAAGAGAAGGCGAGCCACTGACCATCTGGGGAGATTCGCGGCATGACCTCATTACCTTCCATGGCTGTCAGTCTGAGTGCAGGACCACCAGCGGACGGCACTTTCCATAAATCCCCTTCAAAAGAGAACACAATTGTTTGCGCGTCTGGACTCAAAGTTGGATTAGAAAGAAACGTGGGTTGTACCTGAGCCTGCAGTTGCAAGGATCCCCCAAGCAATAAGGCAATAGATAGCAAAGTTTTATTCATAAAAAGGGTTAATTATTAATTTGATTCCTAGCATTTGTATGTTAACATGCTGATGCTATCAAATTTAAGATTTGTTTGCGGAATATGGTAGAGCCGAACAAGCAATCTTATGAATTGGATAAAAACAAAAGGAAATCCTAATAATTTCCTCAAATATTAACGAAAAAGATAAAATAAAATACGCGCATAACATAAAGATTAACAAAGAGTTATAATTGTGTATTTTTTACACTTTCTTGTCTATGAAGTCTAAAATTTGTTCTATTTTTGTTACAAAATTATCGACGATGACATCATTAAGCGAGGCGAGTGCAAACGTCTCTCAATCCATGAAAAGTAGAATTCGAATTGCTGTTGCGTTATTCTATTTCGGTCAAGGATTAGAATTTGCCAGTTGGGCAAGTCGTATTCCGACCATAAAAGCAGCATTAGGCTTATCAGAGGCACAATTAGGAACGATTTTATTAATGCTTCCAATTGGGCAATTGTTAACTATGCCTATTTCAGCAGCCTTGGTCAATAAGTATGGTAGTCATAAAATTCTACCTTGGGCGGCCTTCCTGTATTCATTAGTATTATTGTTTATTGCATTTTCAGGAAATGCTTGGTTTTTGGGTGCTGCATTGTTCTTATTTGGTGTCACCGGTAATATTTGTAATATCTCCGTCAATACCCAGGGTGTTTTAGCAGAAGAACTTTATGGTCGATCAATCATGTCTTCCTTTCATGGAGCTTGGTCCTTGGCTGGGTTTACAGGAGCTTTGATCGGACTATTAACTTTAAATTTTCAGATCAATACCTTCGGTCATTTTGTAGGAGTGATTATTCTAATGACAGTAAATATCCTTATTAACAAGCAATTTCTAGTTCCAGAGGTTGGCACAGAGAAGAAGGAGAAGGTAAAGTCGAAGTTCAAACCAGATTCATTGATTATACAACTAGGGATAATCGGTTTCTTTAGCATGGCAACAGAAGGAGCCATGTTTGATTGGAGCGGAGTATATTTCAGTGAGGTTGTCAAAGCCCCGGAAAGCCTGGTAATCCTGGGTTATGCTTCCTTTATGATCATGATGGCAACCGGCCGTTTTATTGGAGATGCCATTATCAGTAGAATTGGGAGACAAAGAACGCTACAAATCAGTGGGATCCTAATGTTCTTGGGGATGTTATCTTCTGTGATTTTCCCGAACCTATGGGTTTGTACTGTGGCGTTTATGTTGGTTGGTCTTGGGGTGGCTTGTAATGTGCCTACCGTATATAGCGTTACTGGAAAACATAAAAGCATTCCTGCGGGAGTCGCTTTGGCAATGGTGTCCAGTATATCATATTTAGGATTTCTAATGGGTCCACCACTGATTGGTTATATAGCTGAAATATTCAACTTAAGATACTCATTTGCATTATTCTCCTTATTTGGATTTTTAATGTTCATTATGACAAGCCGTCTTAAAATATTTAGGGAACAATAAAAGCTTAAGGCTAAAGCGCCTTAAGCTTATTCAATTCTTTTCGAGAAATTTTTAGGATGGTTCCATGTCTCAAATCCTTCGGTAATTCCAACTGATCAGTAATATCTTCCCAGTTTTTAAGATCCTTGGATTTGATCAATCCAAAATGGTTATCCATATAACGATCGAAATAAACATACCATTCCCCATTTATTTTGGCAACAGTAGGTCCTTCAGCCCAAAAATCTCCAGTTATCTTTTCACTTGCATCCGAGTAGGGTCCTTCAAGATGATCTGCAAAGGCTAGTTTCAAATTTTTCTCTGCTTGAGGTTCTCGAGTTTCATCCTTGATGACCATCATCCAGTTTTTTCCATTTCTTTGAATGGTT
This sequence comes from Sphingobacterium cellulitidis, assembly GCA_002245855.1. Classification (GTDB taxonomy): domain Bacteria; phylum Bacteroidota; class Bacteroidia; order Sphingobacteriales; family Sphingobacteriaceae; genus Sphingobacterium; species Sphingobacterium cellulitidis. The sequence continues at coordinate 95,874 of NOUX01000010.1, forward strand.
GCATCGATACTGTTAAATCCAGGATCATAGAGTAGCATAGTCTCTGAAAAGGACTTAAAGTCTTTGGTCAAAGTATAATACATTCGGTGGTTATACCCTTCATCGGCTTCCACTTGTGTTTCAGGGAACTCACCTGTTATCGTCGAAGCCCAATAAATCATATATTGTTTTGTTTCCGGATCATAGGTAATTTCCGGAGCCCAGGTATTTCGAGTGTTTTCTTCATGTTCCATGACTGGAATATATTGTTGTTCAGACCAATTGATTAAATCCTTGGAGGTAGCATGTCCAATTCCTTTCTGGGTCCAACTAACTGTCCAAACCATATGATACAATCCATCGCCACCTTTAATAATACAAGGATCCCGCATTAATTTATCAGGGCTTAATTTAGGCGTCAAGAAAGACTGATCATTCTTTAATGAAGTCCATTTTAATCCGTCTTCACTGAAGGCAAGATGCAAGCCATCCTCGCCGTTTCCTTTGAAATATGAGAATACATAAGCGGAGTCCGATTGCTGTGCACTCAAGCCTAAGGCAAGGAAAAGCAAGACACATAAGGAAATTATAGGTTTTAACATGGTTTATTTGTTGATTGAATCAAATATAATTAATATGCCCTTAAAAATAAACGTGTTAGTTAAATATGTATACATTTAAAGGATTTTTTAAGCTTTATTTGACCTTTGATAAACTCTTAGTATATTGTATTAAAATAAATGATTTTTTAGCGCCAATACTATTAATCCAGAACCTTGACAATTTCAGTACAAAAACAGAAAATGGCGGCTTTAGAAATCCCCAATTAGCACACAGAATAAACCAACAAAGTAAAAAATTAATAATTTAATAATAGACTGAAAGTCTTTCTAGATATCCTGTTGGTTACATTTGAGGCAATTTTAATGTAATTGAAATTATGAATCAGTATCGAGACGGGATTAATAAAAATTTTGATGAGTTATCCTGCATCCAAGCCATGTCTTTGGGTGACGTTACGGCGTTCAATCAATTATATCAGCATTACCACCGACCTGTACATGCCAACATCTTAAAATTCGTAAAGAACCCCGATCAGTCCGCGGAGATATTACAGGATGTTTTTATTGCATTATGGCAAAACCGTTATAAGATAAACACTGAAAAATCAGTCGGGGGTTGGTTATTTGTAGTGAGCTACAACAAGTCCATGAATATCCTAAAACAAAAGTTGAAGGAATCCATTACTTATTTGGAAGAATTGGATAAAGAATTAATCGCCGATAATACAGCGTCCATTGAAATAGAAGAACAGTTCGAAATTCAATTAGAAATTTTAGACGAAGCAGTAAATGAATTGCCGCCTCGAAAAAAGGAAGTTTTTAAGCTGCACAGATATGAAGGTTGCTCCAAAGAAGACGTTGCAAATCGATTGGGGATTAGCCTTAGTTCAGTAAATGATTACTTAAAACAGTCAAATCAAACTATCCGAAAGTATATTATTTCCCATCATCCTGAACACATTGGAAAAGCTCTTTTACTTCTCCTCCTCCTTCAAGGATAACTCTACATTATTTTAATGTTAACTTAATAATTAATTAACTCGAAAAGGCATCCCCTTTTTTCCAATCCATTGTATTTAGATATAATGGACAAAAATTTAGAACATAGAATTGAACTCTTTTGGAAAGGGGCTCTTGATTTAGAGGAACAAAAGCAATTATTGACTGACCTTGAAAAACAAGATCTGGAATTGTATAATTCTCTTAAATCCGCTTTTGATAAAAAGAACGATAATCTTTCTGATGAGGATTATAAGTTAATTCTTCAAAAAATCCATCAAAAAACTGGCATCCAGCAGAACCATAAAACCATCATTCCATTATTTAAAAAATGGCTAGTAGCTGCTTCCATATTACTTGTGGCTGCGTTTGCTTATTATATTTATTTCCAAAACAACAGTAATCATAAGCTACTTGAAGACCAATTGACCAAAAACGACAGCACTCTTTTAATAAATGAGAAAACCGTCAACCAAATAGCCATCCTTCCTGATCATTCCAAGATTACTCTGTTTCCTAAAAGTAGTATTCGCTATACTGTAGATTATGGCAAGAAAGACCGGAAAATAGATTTAGTGGGTAAGGCAAAATTTGAAGTCGCTCATGATAGCCTTAGGCCATTTATTGTCTATGCACATGGCTATAGCACTACGGCTTTGGGTACAATTTTCATTGTAAAATCATTCGAGTCAGACCGGGTTTCTGTAAATCTTTTGTCGGGCAAAGTTCGAGTTAACCAAGTACATGAAACAGCCAATGGCATGAAGCCTCAGATCCTCAATCCGGGAGACAAGTTGAAAATTGAAGGCGAGAAATACGAATTTATTCCAAAACCTCAGGTCAATATCAAGAAACCATTAAAGACGATCAATCCGGCTATAGAAACGTCTTCGGAAAAGCCATTATTAAAATTTGACAATCAAGACTTGAACCAAGTATTTGAAATCATCGCCAAGGAGAAAAACATAAAAATTGAATTTGACAAAGAACTATTAACGGGGAAAACCTTTACTGGGGAATTTTCAGAGAGCAATTCCTTGGAAATGATATTGAATATAATTTGCCAGATGAATGAACTCTCTTTCCATGACAATGGAGGAACGATTTATATAAACAAAAACGATAATACACAGAATTAAATAATCTAATCAGTATTAACTACATGAAGAAGAAAACAATGATGAAAAATCTGAGGCTCCTATTAAGTGGGGCAGCAGTTTTTTTGGCCGCAAATGTCTGGGCACAGACCAATGGGCAACTTAAAGGTACTATTGTTGACCAAAGCGGCAAGGTACTTTCAGGAGCTACAGTACAGTTGGTGGATCAAACGGGGCAAATTATTGCTGCTGCCTCTACCGACAGCAAAGGTATGTTTGTTCTTTCTGGCATTGAGGGCGCAAAAAATTACAGACTGAAAGTCAGTATGATAGGATTTAATAATTATGAGACCAACACTAAACCACTAAATGATTCGGAAAGCAGTTCTATGCTTATCCGAATGACCGAGCAATTGGCGGATCTGGAAGAGGTAGTTGTCATTGGTTATGGCCAACAAAAGAAAGGCGATTTGACGACTGCCGTTTCTACGCTTCCGGATGTCAAGGAACAAGTGGACCGTCCATTAAGTAATGTTTCAGACATGCTTCAAGGAAATGTTGCCGGGGTAACAGTAATGTCTTCGGGTGGTGACCCATCGAAAATGCCTTCGGTGATGATCCGGGGTATGGGAACATTAAATGCAGAAGCTCCACTTTATGTAGTGGATGGTTTGCCTTATTACGGTGGTCCTATCAATCCAAATGACATCGAGAGTGTGAACATTTTGAAAGATGCTGCTGCAGCTTCAATTTATGGTGCTCAAGCAGCGTCCGGAGTTATCGTGATTACGACAAAAAGCGGAAAAGCTGGAACTCCAAAAGTCCAAGCAGATGTATATCGTGGATGGCAAACTGCCAGCAATCTCCCATCGGCATTAAATGCAGAACAATACTCGACGGCATACAATACCGCAGCAAAAAATGATGGTGTAAATCCTCGTCCTGGGCATGATGCAAGCCAAAACCCTTGGGGACAAGTAACTAGAACAAACTGGATGGATGAAATCTTTCAAACTGGAAATATCCTAAACTCCAATGTTCAATTATCAGGTGGTACAGAGAAAGCAACTTACTCTTCTTCTTTTGGCTACCATGATAAGGAAGGTCTTCTATTAAACACAGGTTACAAACGTTTCAGTTACCGCTTAAAATCTGAGTTCAATTTCTTTGACCGAGTTTCTGTTGGACAAAATTTCTATGCTAGTCATCTCTCTACGCAGGGGACAAACACTGAAAGTTCCTATAGCGGATCTATTATCAATGCTATTTACATGAACCCTGCTGCACCGGTATACGATGAAAACCATCTATTCCATGGAACGGTTCCATTTGATTTAGCAGGCTTCTCAGGAACATATGGTGACACTTATAACCCAGTAGCGTTACTGTTACGTCCAACCGTTAAAAACCCACAGTTGAATCTAAACGGAAATGCTTTTATAAAAGTTGATATCGTTGATGGTTTATCTTTCAAAACAAACTTCGGGATTAACTTAAATCGCTATTCATACAAGCGTTTTGACCCTAAAATTCCAGAAATCGGTCGTGCGAATGGAAACAATTACCTGACCCATGAGGATTCTAGAGAAAACCGTTGGATATGGGATCAACAATTGAACTATACCAAACAATTTGGAGATCATAATTTGGATTTAGTAGCGGTTTATTCGGCTCAGAAAACAAGATATGAAAGTTATTATATACAAGGAATGGGCTTCGAAAGAGAAGATGATTGGTTCCAATATATTGGTAATGCTGCATCTATTCCAAAGCTGCCAACAAGTGGCGTCTATGAGGATGCATTGACTTCAGCCATTGCCCGTGCGAACTATAATTATGCTAATCGTTATTTTCTATCCGCGAGTATTCGTCAGGACAGAACCTCACGCTTGGCATCAAAAAACCGTTCTGATATTTTCCCATCCGTTTCAGCAGCATGGCGTATTTCCAATGAACCATTTTTCAATAGTAGCCTGTTCAACGATCTAAAGCTTAGAGGTTCATGGGGACAGATCGGAAATATTCAATCCGTAGGTGCCTATGCTTTCAACTTGCCATTGAACACAGGCATGGTTACTCCATTGGGAAGTAAAGGGGAACTGGTACGTCATTTCGCACTGACGGAACAACCTAACCCGAACTTAATCTGGGAGCGTTCAGAGTCATTTGACGTTGGTTTGGATATGACGATTGCCAATCAATTAACCATTACAGCCGACTATTACAGAAAGAAAACAATCGGTATGATCTTAAGCAATCAGCCGGATCCACATATTGGAGTATCTTCAGTAGCTCCTTCGAATGTGGGTGATGTAATGAATAAGGGTTTTGAGGTTTCAGCAAGTTATAACAAGAAATTCGGAGAAATTGAACTGGGTTTAAGAGGAAATATTGGCATCAACCAAAATGAAGTTCTTAACCTAAATGGTTATTACAATGACTTTGTTCAACATGGAGACCATGTTCGTGGGATCTTATTACCATATCGTTCTACAGCAGGTCAACCTTTATATTCTTACAATTTAATTCGCAACGCAGGAATTTTCCAAAGTCAGGCAGAAATAGATGCCTATACCTTCAATGGTGAGAAAATCCAGAAAAATGCTAGACCTGGGGATTTAAAATTTGTAGATAAGAATAATGATGGAAAAATCAACGAGGAGGATCGTGAATATATGGGTAGTGCCGTTCCGAAAACAACCTATGGATTTACCTTAAACTTAGGTTACAAACGTTTTGACTTAAGCGTATTAACCTATGGTGTTTCGGGTTCTAAAATCTTCAACGGATACAAATTCACGGCTTATAATGCAGGCTTACAAGGGTACAACTTAGACAGTCGTGTATTGGATGCATGGACTCCGCAAAATACCGACAGTAGCATTCCAGTATTATCTATCCAGGATCCGAACAGTAACTTCGGGACGATTTCGGATTGGTACTTAGAAGATGGTGATTTCTTCCGTATCAAAAACATCACTTTAGGTTATAATCTTCCTGAATTTTTTGGCAAACTAAATTCTAGACTATATGTCTCTGCAGAAAATCCATTCACCTTTACCAAGTATTCAGGAATCGATCCTGAGGTAGGAAGAATTGGTTTGGATGTAGCGAACTATCCGCTCGCAAAGACATACACCGTAGGTTTGAACATCAACTTTTAATTTTCAAGAAGCAGAACAATGAAATTACAATTTAAAAAGAAATATATATTCATGCCGGCAATGGCCTTAGGTCTTGCGGCGGGCATGGCCTCTTGCAGCAAGAGCTTCACTGATCTTACTCCGCAGGGAACAACAACTGATGCCAACTTCTGGAAAACCGAGTCGGATGCTATCTTTGCTTCCAATGGTTTATACGAACATTTTAATGATGATAATATGTTTGGCCGGGGGTTATTTTGGTTTGTAAATGCATCCGATGATGTGGTAACCGGAAGAACTGATGCTGGATCAGCTGCTGTTAGAAACTTTACAGCGACAGGAAATGAAAGCCGTATCAACAGCATGTACAAAAAGTTCTATCAGATTATCCAACGTGCAAATAATATTATCGTTAAAGTTCCGTCCATGAACATCAGCGATAAAACCAAAAACCAAGTAATTGGCGAAGCTTATTTCATGCGTGGATATGCTTCCTTTTATCTTTCACAATATTATGGAGATCAAAGAGCCGGGGTACCTATAGTAACTGAGCAGAATATGAATGAGAATAAATTCACTCGTCCTGCGAATGTTCAAGAGAATTTCAAGCAAATCGAATCTGACTTGTTAAAAGCAGCAGATATGCTTCCATTATTAACGACTTATGATGCCAGTAATCTGGGTCGCGCTAATAAAGATGCTGCTTATGCATACTTAGCAAAAACCAATGTACAATGGGCTAGATATGATAAGTCAAAATGGGCTCAGGTAGTAAAATATTGCGACATGGTAACCAATTCAGGTTCTGGACGTAAACTTATCGATACGGATAATCCTGCTGTAGATTTTGCGAGCGTTTTTTATGTTGAAAACAATTACTCATCAGAGTATATTTTCTCAGTCGTTTCCAATAAAGTCTATGGGTCCATCTTACCTGCAGTTATGTTTGAGAATACGGGTTATGGCCTCTATAACGGATGGGGATATTTTCATCCATCATTAGAATTATACAATTCTTTTGAAACAGGAGATCCTAGAAGGAATGCTACCATTCTTGAATTTGGGGATACCTTTACTTTATTTGGTCAAGAACGTAAGTATTTCTCCTCCAACTCACAGACTGGTTTTCAATTCAATAAATATATGCAGCCATTTCGATTCCCGAAGGATCAACATTTAAATCCAAATGGGGATTATCCGACTTCTAACCTGAATATTCCATTGGTTCGATATGCTGATATATTATTAATGAAAGCTGAGGCATTGATTATGGATGGTAAGAATGGGGATGCTGAGATCAATAAAGTTAGAAACCGTGCAGGCTTAAGTAACCTTAGCGGCGCAACTTTAACTCAATTAAAGAGAGAACGTCGTTCGGAATTTGCAGGTGAATATACTGATAGACATAGTGATTTAGTTCGTTGGGGAGATGCGCAAGCGGCATATGCTAAACCAGCAACAGGGAGACAACACACTGTAAAAACAGACCCTAATTCTCCTTATACTATTATTACGGTTTGGGCACCTCGAAATTTCAACCCAGCAGTTCATCATGTATGGCCAATTCCTCCACAGGATGTCAGCAATTCTGGAATTGCACAAAACCAAGGTTGGTAATTTTTGAATTAAGGATTACTCTTTAGTAAGTTTTCATATAATCTTTTAAAATTAAACCCCGTCATTCGAGAATGACGGGGTTTTGCAAAATTTATGATAACACTGCTTAAAGCTTATTTAGTGCCACTATATGGGTTTTGATCAGATTCAGTTAATGCCTCGTTATTCACAATTTCCAATTGTGGGATTTGACACAATAATCTGTAATCATTTGAAGGGAAAGTTCCTGTAGGGTTTGCCGAATTTGCGACATAACCATTCAAATAAGATACTCCCCAAGTATAATGACCTTCTTTATAAGAAGCAGTCTCTTGATAACGAACCAATGGTTTCTGCAATCTTAACAAATCGTATAGTCCAGTAACCCCTTCACATAACAATTCCTTTCTACGCTCAACATAAATTGCTTCCAAAAGATTCGTTCCTGATGCTACTGAAGTTAGGTTTTTTACACCTCTAGCTTTTTGTAATTTGTTAAGATGCGTCAATCCTTGGCCATTATTCAATTGAGCAGATGCCTCTGCCATAATCAATAACATTTCAGCACTGCGCATTAATGAGATCTCCGGACGAGTATTACTTTGCTTAGCCCCATTTCCATCACCATAGTGCTTATACTTATCATACGCCCATTTTGTAGACCATTCTGCACTTGCATTATTTGTTCTTTTCCAGAATTGATATCTGTCTTCTGTTTTCTCAAATAATTGCTCGTACTTTCCATCAGCAAAGAAATCTAAGAATGAATAAATCGGTCCGTCTGTAAATCCTTCTCCATAGCTAGCATCTTGGTTGTACCAGAAGTTAAATTGCGTACCACCACCTAAGTTGTTTTGATCTGTAAATTTTACTGCCCAAACAACTTCAGGGTAATTCTTGCTGATCACATCATCAAATCCAGCACGGTATTGTTCCTTGCTCATCAGCGTCGGATACTTACCATAAAGCTCTGTAGATTCAGCCAAGGCTTTTGACCAATCATTCATCACTAGATAAACACGTGCTAAATGCCCTGTTACGACATCCTGATTAATAAACCACTTTCCTTCACGCGTATATGAACCTAAAAGTGATTTTGCATCCGTCAGGTCTTTTACGATCTGATCATAAGTAGCTTGTACGGTTGCACGTGGAAGGTTTTGTTCATCCTTGGACGTTAATCTCAATATCACACCCGGCTTTTGTTTAGCAATAGCGTAAGTCTGTTGGTAATTTTGGATCAAATGGAAATAACAAATTCCACGAATGGCTTTTGCTTGTCCCAAAATAGCATCCTTTGTTGCTTGTTCGCCTTGAGCGGATTCAATATTATCAATGATGATATTGGTCTGGTTAATGATTTTATACATCATGGACCAGATTGCATCCGAAAGACCATTTGCCTGTGTTTTCAAAGGCTCATAACGGTAAGCCGTCAATTGATTACCTCCCATATTGGTATGGCAAAGTACATCTGAACCACCAAGGTCCACATACATTTGTAAGCCTGGGAGACCAGCATATACGCGGTCTGCTCCTTGGGAATTGAAATATAATTGTTTATATGCTGAAGTCAACACTTTCTGTAGACCTGCAGTATTGGAAAGAACATCTCCATCGGAAGTATCCACTGAAGAGCTTGTATCTAAAAAGTCACTACAACCGCTATTTAATCCTAGTGCAACGGCAAGTGCTAAAATTTGAATTTTCTTAAGTACCTTTTTCATGACGCGAATTAAAATGAGACTTGTAAACCACCTGTATAAACTCTTCTAGAACCTTGAATACCATTGTCAGTATCCGCACTTCCATTATAATTATTTCCTGATAATCCAGTTTCAGGATCTGAATATCTGTTTTTGGCAGATCCGAATGTCAATAAGTTATCTCCAGAAACAAAGATTCTAACATTCGATAAAGTCAATCTATCCAACACTGATTTTGGAAGGTTATAACCTAAAGTCACGTTTCTTAATCTCAAATAATCATTTTTGAAAACGTAGAAATCAGATGCTTTTCTGGTGCTTGAATAATCATCATTTGACCATTTTGGCAATAGAGCATTGTCTCCAGGTTTTCTCCATCTATCCTCAACCAAGTCTTGAATGACACCTACTCCACCACGAAGTGCAGTACGCTCGATATAGCCATAGTCATACATGTGACCACCTAATGAATAATAAAACATGAAGGAAAGATCAAGTCCTTTATAACCGAAGCTGTTGGTTAATGCGCCAAATACTTTCGGTAATGCAGAACCTACATACTGATAATCATCTGTTGTAACCAAGCTATAGTCCTCTGTAATATCCCAGTTATTATTATCTCCTTTGATGTAATACTGCATGTTTCCTGTTTCGGCATTAACACCAGCATTCTTCACCATATAAAATTCAAAAAGGGATTTACCTTCTTCCACTTTGTATCCAGCGGTTCTATTTTCATAAGTGAAAGCACCAGTCGGCAAATAGGTGATTTCATTTTTCAGGGTGGAAATATTGAAATCCGCTTTCCAGTTGAAGTTCTCTTTACGGATTACATCTGCTGATAAGCTAAATTCAATACCTCTATTTGTGAGGTTACCAAGGTTAGTATTCTGACCAATTGCTGCACCTACCTGTGCTGACAATGGGAAGTCTTTGTAGAACAACAAGTCGATTGCATCACGGTGGTAGTATTCTAAAGTACCATTGATACGGTTGAATAATCCGAAGTCCAATCCAACATTATATTGTTGATTTTTCTCCCAGATCAAATCTGGAGTTGGAACTGCTGAAGGTCTTAAACCAGCAACTGTATATAGGTCATCGGATGAATAAACACCTTGATAAGCATATAAGATTTCTCCTCCAGGGATCCCTGCAGCATTTCTTCTTGTCAACTTATCGTTTCCTGTTGTACCAAAGCTAGCACGTAAAGCTAGATTATTGATCCAGGTTTTATCTTTTAAGAATTCCTCTTGACTAATTCTCCAGGAAACACCACCTGAGAAGAAGTTACCCCAACGGTTTTCAGGGCTAAAACGAGAAGAACCATCTCTACGGATAGATCCTGAAACAAAGTATTTGTTATTGAAGTTATAGTCGATCTTTCCTAAATAGGATAATAAAGCGATGCGGTCTCTGTAAGAGTTATTGCTCCAGTTTCTTGTGGTAGAACCTAATTCAAATTGCCCCATCTGCATGATTCCCTCACCATAAGCAGAATCAAAATAGTAATCCTTAGAATAAGCTTCCTGTCCTGCTAATGCAGAAAAATTATGTAATCCGAAGCTTTGCTCCCATGTCAAGATATTATTGAAGGTCATGGATTTGGTATCTCCATTGTTTCTTGTCGCATTACCACCATTGGTGATTACAGTGATCCCGTAAGGTGCCTGTTGAGACGCATCATGAATTGCAGAACCATAACCAAAGAACTTATAGATATTGTTATCTAGACCTAATGAAGTTTTGAACTTTAAGTTATATGGTAGAGTGAAATCAGCATAAAATCTTGATGAAATCATGCTACGCATATTGTTGTTGAAGGATTCATCATTAGGATTATCCCAATAATCACCACCGTTGTTCAATACCTGGATTCCAAAGAAGTTGTTGGTATAAGTACCATAATCAAACATTCTTTCTCCAGTCTTCTGCGAATAAACCCAATCTGTATTATCTACATTTCTTAACCAAGGAGATTGGAGGGTATTGGTAAATACCAATGCACGGGATGCTCCGGAAAGATTTTGTCTGGACCCAGAATAGGATACATTTCCACCAATCTGTAACCAATCTGTAATTTGAGAACTTACATTGGCTCTAAAGTTATGACGTTTAAAATATTGACGACTCGCATAACCATTATCATCCAAATAACCTGCAGACAAGAAGTAATTGGTTTTACCTTCATTGGCTGTACCACTTAAATCTACCGTATAATCTTGTCTTAGTTTTCTAGAAAATACAGCACCATAAAAGTCATAATCGCTTTCATTCCAGATCATTTTCAGATCAGGGTTTACATAGGAATTTCCTTTACCATCATGAAAGACATAGTCTTCATTGATATGTTGGAATGGCGAAACATAGGAGTTTTTACCATCCGTTGTTTTCACCGCTTTCAGAAGTTTCCCTAAAAGGTTTGCAGATGCCCAGTCTCCAGCAGCTTGTTCGCTCAAGCCATATTTGTAGAATTGGTCATTGTACATTCCTTCCCAGGTATTCAGTAATTGTTCATATGGATTTGCTTTGGTCGGGTTAACCACTGCATTATCTGAAGTCCCCCAGTTAGAACGAAAGTTAATCTGAGGTTTATTTGATTTTCCTCTTTTCGTGGTAATCACAATTACCCCATTTGCAGCCCTAGAACCATACAGTGAAGATGCTGCTGCATCTTTCAATACCGTAATAGACTCGATATCATTTTGGCCAATAGAGTTCAATTGTCCATCATAAGGCATACCATCCACAACATATAGCGGATTGGAAGCACCAGACATAGATGAAATACCACGGATCTGTATGCGAGAATCACCACCTGGGTTACCTTCATTATTTGTTACATTTACCCCTGCACTTGCCCCTTGCAAAGCTTCGGCAAAGCCTGTACCTGAAATCTTTTCTATCTGATCTGATTTTACAACCGATGCTGATCCGGTAAAAGTTGACTTCTTGGTGGTACCATAGGCAACAACTACTACTTCATCTAAATCAGATACTGTCGACTCCAATGTGATATTCAAGGTTGTCTCATTGTTAACCACGACCTCTTGCGTTCGGTAGCCGATATAACTGATCACTAAAGTAGATCCTGGTTTAACATCTGAAAGGCTGAAATGACCTTTATCATCAGAAAATGAAGAAATACCTTTCCCCTTTACAGTGATTGATGCCCCAGCTATAGGTCCATTTGCATCACTGATAGTACCTTCGAGTTTAGACTGCTGCCAAAAGGAAGCCTTATTAAGGTTACTGGCATATGAATTTCCAGCATTTCCCAAGGTGGCAGCTAAAATCAAGTACTTGATTAAAGCAGTTTTGTTTGTCATTGAAATAAAGTGTTAGGTTGAATTTTCTTATTCGAGTGCAAACATATTAAAATTTCTGACTTTTTAGCATGATTTTGTAATTAATATTGAGTTATTGTTATCATATCTTTAAATTTCAAGACCTTTTAGCTCATTTTTTCTATTGCTAAACAGCAATTTATACAAATAATGATATTGATTACAATTTTTAGATTGTAAAATGAGATAAATTGCGATTCAATAAGTTTTAGCAAACAACATTCCTTTCTATTTCAATAAAAATTAAAAATTATTCAATATCTTTAAGAGAATCAGCAATCTATCATTTTACTAAACTTCATAAACCTCTATCTGCATGGAAAAAAATCTTATGAAAATTGAAAGTGAAAAGGCTCAGATAAAAAAAGTAGACCTGTCTGAAAAATAGCTGGAATCAGTTCCTGAAATTCTTAAGGAATGCCTATTGGTGGAGGAAATAAATCTAGGCGGAAATCAGATTTACGAACTCCCAGATTGGCTGTTTGAGCTTCGGAACCTGAAGAAATTAAAAATTAGTTTAAATGATCTAGAGGATGTTCCAGCTGCAATTGCAAAAGCTACACAGCTTGAAGAATTAGCTTTTGATTCCCCAGTCAAAAAACCTCTCCCTAAGGAATTGGGAAGTCTGACCAAGCTGAAAAAGCTGGTCGTCCATGAAAAGATTTATGGCTTTCCAAAAGAGCTCTTCGAATTGAAAAACTTGGAGGAAATTGAATTAAATGCCCCATTAATCAAAACCATTCCTGAGGATTTTAAATCTTTACCCAAATTGAAATCCTTTACTTTAATGCAATTAGGGTTTTCTGAAAAACAAGTTGTCTTAGACGTAGAAAATATATTGGAGAGACTTTCAAAATCTTCTTGCTTGGAACGATTAAACTTGTCGGACAGCATGATCAAGGCTATTCCTGAAACCATAACCTCCTTAACAGGCTTGAAGGAACTCATATTGAGTACTAATCAAATCTCAACTCTTCCAGAGCAATTGTTCGAACTGAAAGAATTAAGGGTGTTAGATTTATCAATGAATAAAATCAAAGAGGTTCCAAAAGGGTTCGAAAAGTTGGAGAAACTACAAACCTTGCTGTTAAACGCCAATTACAGTCCGAAAATACAATTGCAGAACCTATTCAAACATAGCTTGAAAAACCTACAGAAACTAGATATTTCAAGTTGCGAAACGAAGATAGATATCCCTGAAACCATTATTGAGTTCAGTTCTTTAAAAGAATTAGACTTGGATAATAACCAGATTAAACATCTTCCAGATGCAATATTGAACATCGCCCTCTTCAATGGGTACGAAATCTAATCCGAGCTTGTATGAAATCAATTTTACTGAGCATTTATTAAATAGCGTTGTCCAAGATGGTAGAGTTATTATAATTGTACCACAATCGTCGATGACGGGAAAGAGAAAAGAAGAACGAGCTTCGAAAATCAACATATTAAAACATCATACTCTAGAGGGGGTTATCACCCTAAACAAAAACACTTTTTATAGTGTTGGTACGAATCCATGTATGGCAGTTTTTACTGCAGGCGTACCACACCATATTGATAAAAAAGTGAAGTTCATAAATTTTGAAGATGATGGATTTGAAGTACAAAAGCATCGTGGATTAGTTGAGACTATAAAGGCTAAAGATAAGAGGCAACATTTGTTAGATGTCTGGTTTAATCGAATTGAATCGCCGACTAAGTTTTGTGTCAATACCACTGTAGAGGCAAGTGACGAATGGCTTCATTCGTTCTATTACTTTAATGACGAAATTCCTAAACAAGAAGATTTTAAAAAAAACATAGGTGAGTATTTGACATTTTAATTTAGTATGGTTATGCAAGGACGTCAATATCTATTTAAAGATGGTGAAGAATAGTTTAGAAACCCTTAATTGGAGTGTTTTCAGTATTGGAAGATTATTAGGAACCAAAAGCAACGAAAAGTGGCATTGACAAAAATAAATTGGTAAATGTTATTGGCAATATCCCGTACATTACAAGAACAGAAACATTAAATGGTATAGGCAGCTTCATTGGTGAACAGTCTGAAAAGTATGAACTTGAGGAAGGCAATACAATTACTATTGGTTTGGATACACAAACTGTTTTCTACCAAAGGTCAAAATTCTATACCGGTCAAAATATTCAAATACTAAGTTTTAAAGGGATAAATATATATACATCCTTATTCATTATTCCTTCATTGAAAATTCAGTTATTAAAATTTAACTGGGGGGGGGAAATGGTGCGACATTAGGAAGGTTGAACAAAACAAATCTCCTTCTTCCTAGTATTGAGGGTAAAGAATCTGATTATGCTTTGATGGAGGCATACATAAAAGCTATTTATAGAAATAAAGAAGAAACGTATCAAAACTACATCAAAGATAGAATAGAAAATTTCATGATTACTCCAAAGCCTGTGGCTTTATCAGATAAAAAATGGAAATCTTACTTTATAGAAGACGTTTTTAATATAAAATCTGGTACTAGATTAACCAAGTCCCAATGGAAAATGGGAACGCACCTTTTGTCGTAGCTAGTGATTCAAATAACGGCGTTACAATGTTTGTTAATAATGAAAACTCTAGTCGAGATAGGAATGTTTTAGGAGTCAATTATAACGGAAGTGTTGTAGAGAATTTTTACAATCCTTACGATGCGTTATTTTCATACGACGTTAAAAGAATATCATTTAAAACTATCGAAGGAAATAAGTACCATTTCTTGTTCATTAAAAGCATAATTCTACAACAAAAATCAAAGTACGAATATGGATTTAAATTTAATGAAGAGAGAATGAAAAGACAGCTACTCCTTATGCCAACCAATTCCAACGGTGAGCCAGATTATACATATATGGAGCATTACATGAAATATTTAGAATATCAAAAGCTTAGTCAATATCTACATTCGAAAGGCCTAAACGCGAAAAACTATTAAAATTTTAGTGCAGATAGGGGATAAGATGTTCATAATATATTATAGAAGGTACAAATAAATGATCGTAACATTTTAAGCGATGGCTAAAGAAAAACACTTTTCGTTGAGGAATTCGACCCTTATTTCCTGAAAAAATAAAATCCTTTATCAAGCTAAATTTATCCTATATGCACTTTGATCTAAATCTTTGTAAGATTATTAGCGAGATTTAATGCTAACAATAACGGGAAAAATTTAATATAGTTTAATATTAATCAGGTAGCCTTTCTTAGAAATACAAAAATGGAAATGGTCACGACACATCACTATGTTTTAAGTTTCCTCAGTATTGTGCAGCTACTATAGAAAATTGTTAAAACTTAAGTCGAAGTATTCGTCTCACAAAACGAACCTAATTTTTTAAAAATTTAAATTTTAAATGGCGTAGAATTATAGAAATATTTTAGGAATAGTTCCTTTTTAAAATTTAACGAGTTTCATCCTCTTAAATCGATAGCACATCCTTTTTTATTTTCTCAACTAATTCTCCAATTTTATAATCAGTTGATAATTTACAATCTTCCCTTAAAATGTATAAATTGTAAATTTTTATCTCTAGTTTATTTATTAAACAAATGACAAAAATATCTGTATTTAAGGGTATGCCCATTTCCATTTGAATATTATGATCGGATTTACGATGATGTATATTATATAAATTTGTCAAGTCTTTTAACGAATCCTCAAGTTTGCATTGTATATAAGATTTTATTGACATTGAAGAAAAGTTGATATGTGTTAGCTGTGATTTAAAGCTTAATTAATTTTTATAATTAAGATTAATTAAAGAAATCATGTCGTAATATTATTATAAATTTTTATCAAAAATAATATTCCTGACCAAGTTTAAAATTATCGATTTATCTTATAAAAACTAAATATTAAAGTTAAATAATCTGATTATTGAAATTGATGTTTTATCAAATAAAATTTTGATAATTTCTTTTCTTGACCTACTTTCGGCAATGGTCCTGAGATAATGGGAACCATCGAAAAATGATTAACAAATGATCCTAATAGTTGACGATAAACCCGAAAACATCTTTTCGCTGGAAAAAACCCTTCAAGCAAAAGGTTTTCGGACCGATTCTGCCCTTGCGGGAGAAGAGGCCCTGAAAAAATGCCTCAAGAACGAATATGCCCTGATCATCCTTGATGTACAGATGCCCGAAATGGACGGATATGAAGTTGCGGAATTTCTTTCGTCGACAAAAAAAACCAAGGATATTCCAATAATTTTCCTGTCTGCTGTCAACCGTGAAAAGAAGTATATCACAAAGGGCTACGATTCCGGAGGCATCGATTACATTACCAAGCCGGTGGACCCAGACATCCTTTTGCTAAAAGTAAAGACCTTCTATCGGCTCTACGAACAGACCGCAGCCCTGTATAAAATGCAGGAAGAGCTGCAACGAGAAGTCGAATGGCGCAAATCTTCTCAAAAGGAGCTCTCCTCAAAATTTAAGGAGCTGAACACGACTTTAGAATCATTGCCCCAGATTGCCTTCACCACTGATTCCAGCGGGAATGTTGATTTCGTAAATGAGCAGTGGCTTCGGTATTCTCATGATAAGACCACATGGCCGGATCTCCATCCCGAAGATGGACAGATATTTGAGAAATGGAAGCTCCAATTGGAAGACAAACTCCCATTGGAGGCTGAATTGAGGCTTCGCGAAAAACATTCTGAGAATTACCGATACCATCTCCTAAAGATTGTGCCCGTAGCTCAGGGGTCAGGTGGACACAGATGGGTGGGTACCATGACCGATATAGATGAGCGAAAGCAATTAGAAAATAAAAAAGATGAATTCTTGAGTGTTGCGAGCCATGAGCTCAAGACCCCTTTGACCAGTATCAAGGCCTTTGCAGAAATATCGCTGCGCTCAATGAAGGACATAAAGGACCATCGTGCTTACAGTTATCTCTGCAAGGTTAAGGACCAGGCCGAAAAGCTCCATACATTGGTTGAGGACCTACTGGACATATCCCGGTTGGAAAACGGGGGGATGAAACTCACACTCCAGGAAATTGATATCGAGACTGTCATCCAACAGGCTGTTGATTCGGCATTGATAGAACATCAAGCGGCGGAAATGAGAATAGAGCGGACAGGTACAAAGATAGATAGGCGGATTTTGGCGGATCCCCTAAGATTGGAGCAGGTCCTTTCAAACTACCTCAGCAATGCCATAAAATATGCTCCCGGTTCCCGAACGGTCCGCATCCACACCTATGTTGAGAAAAATTTCCTGTCCGTAGAGGTCTCCGATAACGGTATAGGGATCCCAGAACACAAAATACCTTTCGTGTTTGATAAGTTCTATAGGGTTCAAGAAGCATCAGCAAAGTTCCAGGGACTGGGCCTCGGACTGCACATATGTAAAGAGATCATTACCCTCCACGGTGGGACCTGTGGGGTCACGAGCAAGCTCGGGGCAGGTTCGACATTTTATTTTACCCTACCAATCAATAAATAATGGCACAAAATGTATTAAGGAACCTCCAGATAGGCTTTGGTTTTTCCATGGCCATCCTTTTGGCCTCATCAGCGGTGATGTTCTTCTCGTTCCGCAATCAGCGGGAGAACAAAGCCCTTATGGATCAGTCCCAACGGACCATACTCAATTCACAGTTGATCTTGATCGACCTGCAGAATGCTGAAACCGGACAGAGGGGCTATCTCTTGACAGGTCAGGAAAAGTTCCTGGCTCCTTACAGGGACAGCCAGAGAGATCTCCCACAGCACCTCAGTGGTCTTGTGAATGGAAATCTGAGCTCCGAGCAATTGGCCCGGACCCAACAGCTAGGCCGTTTGGCCAGGGAAAGGATTGAAGTACTTGACGAACTCATAGGACAGCGACTGAGGTCGGCCGACCTTTCCCCCGGCCTGTTGGACAGGGGAAAATCGATCATGGATTCATGTAGGAACCTGATAAGCGAGATTCAGCATGAGGAAGAGACCCGGGCGGAAAAACGTTCCCAACACCTCGATAACTCCACTTTTAGAACAAATATCCTTTTTGCCTTTGCCTCCTTGATGTCCTTGGTCATCACTGCCATCCTGTTCTGGAAACTTCGAGGAGACTACAAAAGGCGGGCAGAACTACAGCAGGAATTGCTAGATAAGGACCGTGACATAAAACATAGATTGAACCTTATCAGAGGGATCGCCCGACAGATTACCCAGGGAAACTATTCTGTGATCATAGATGATACGAAAAAGGATGACCTTGGCAACATTGCGGAGAGTCTTCGCATAATGACCAAGTCATTGAAGAAGAACTTTGATGAGCTACAATGGAACGATTGGCGGAAAAATGGCATGACCCAGCTGAACTCTGGATTGATGGGGAACCCCGATCTTGCAGAAATTGCGAAGTACAGCATGGAATTCATCACCGACTTCATGGATCTGGAGAACGGAGCAATTTTCATGGTCCAAGGGGGATCCTTCAAGGTCATGCATACCGTGGGGCTACATAGCCTTCCTTTCTCAGAGCTTCCTCTAACGGAGGGGATCTTCGCAGAGGTACACAGGACCAAACGCCAAAGGGTCATCAGGGACCTATGTCCCGATGAATTCAAGCTCTCGTTTGCACAGGGGGAGATATCAATTAACCAGATAGCGTTGTTACCCATTGTCTACCAGCAGGAATGCATGGGAATCATCGAAGTCGGGTCTCGAGGAGAGCTTAGCCAAGAAAAGCTCGATGTTATTTCCGACTTCTGTGAAATCATCGGGATTTCCCTGGTCGCGGCACAGAGCCGGCGCAGGGTACAACAGCTATTGGAAGAAACGCAGACCCAGACCGAAGAGTTGCAGGTCCAGCATGCAGAACTGGAGACCCTCAATAGCGAGCTGGAAGCACAGGCCGGTAAGCTCAGGATCTCAGAAGAGGAGCTAAGGTCGCAACAGGATGAACTGCTTATCTCCAACGAGGAACTCGAGAAAAGATCGCATCTTTTAGAAGAAACCAACCAGGTGATCGTCGCACGGAACAAGGAAATACAGGAAAAGGCGGAAGCCCTAGCGCTGAGCACCAAATACAAATCTGAGTTCCTTGCCAATATGTCACATGAACTGCGGACACCTCTTAACTCTATCCTTTTGCTTTCACGTGTGCTCACTGAGAACATTGAAGGCAACCTTAACCATGAACAGGTGGAATCAGCCCAGGTCATCTGGTCATCCGGTACGGGACTGCTTAACCTGATAGACGAAATACTGGACCTTTCCAAGATCGAGGCAGGTAAGATGGACGTAGAGCTCGAGGAATTTAGGTTGGCCGACCTCATTTTGGAGCTTCAGCAGATGTTCCGCCCCCTAACCAAGGAAAAGGACCTGAACCTCCGGATCGAGAACACCCTGCCGGAGGATTTTAACTTAAAAAGCGACCGCCTAAGGTTGGAACAGGTCCTAAGAAACCTGCTCTCCAACGCCACCAAGTTCACAGAAAAGGGATACATAACCCTCAGCGTAGAGCTTATCGATGGAAAGGAACCTTCTGTCCTGTTCCATGTCAGAGATACCGGGATCGGGATTCCCCAAGAAAAACAAAAACTGATATTCGAGGCCTTCCAGCAGGCGGACGGATCTACCAGGAGGCAGTACGGTGGAACCGGCCTAGGACTTTCGATCAGCAGGGAAATCGCACGATTGCTGCACGGGGAACTTACCGTCGAAAGCACCCCGGGCAAGGGAAGCTGTTTTACACTCTCGCTGCCCATGGATTTTTTAGACAGAGGCGGGATTGGTGTGCAACAGGAGCAGCCCATCGGTCCCATTGTGCAGGCAGTTGGTGCACCGGTTGTTGGTCCAGAGACCTTTTTCCCGCAATTCATTGCCGATGACCGAGGGGACATTGTACCGGGGGACAGGACCCTATTGATCGTAGAGGACGATGAAGCGTTCGCCAAGCTGATACTGCAATATGCAAGAAGGTCTGGCTACAAGGCAATAGCTATCGGCAGGGGTGACCACGCCATTGAAGCAGCTCTGAGGTTTTCCCCCCGGGCAATCCTCCTGGACATCGTCCTGCCCCATATGGACGGATGGCAAGTTCTTGAAGGGTTGAAGTCGAACCCGGATACCCGCCATATACCTGTCCATATGATGTCGGCAGAACACGCCAAGAAAAGCGAGAGCATTCGTAGGGGCGCCATCGATTTTATCAGGAAACCCTTCCAAAAACAGGGTTTCCAGGAGATTTTCTCCAAAATAGATATGGCCCTGAGAAAGGGTTCCAAAAAGGTTTTGATTGTCGAGGAAAATCCCAAGCATGCCGAAGCCTTGTCCTCCTACCTTGAGAGCTTTGACATATCCACAGAGGTGAGGTCTTCCCTTGACCATGGCGTAAAGGCCCTTAAATCAGGGAACGTTGAATGTGTAATCCTGGATATGGGAATCCCGGACCAAGGTGCATATGAGATATTGGAAACCATAAAGGGGCAGGCTGGGCTAGAAGACCTTCCGATAATCGTCTTTACGGGAAAGAGCCTCTCTGGCCAGGAAGAGATGCGCATTAAGGAATATGCGGACTCGATCGTCCTGAAAACGGCCCATTCCTTCCAGAGGATCCTGGACGAGGTGAGCCTGTTCCTTCATTTGGTTGACCACAAGTCTTCAGGGATCCCTCCGCAAGTGAATCCCAAAGGTAACCGACTGTCCGAAATCTTGGAAGGCAGGAAGGTCCTGATTGCCGACGATGATATCCGCAACATCTTTTCGATATCTAGGGCACTTGAAAAATTCAATATGGAAATCTACTCAGCCATCGATGGTGTTGAAGCTTTCCAGATCCTTGAAAGTCATCCCGATATAGACATCGTGCTGATGGATATAATGATGCCAAAGATGGATGGTTTTCAGGCCATCGAAAAGATACGTTCCGTGGAAACGTTCAGCAAACTCCCCATAATCGCAGTCACGGCAAAAGCGATGATGGGGGACCGTGACCGGTGCATGAAGGCAGGAGCCTCAGATTATATCTCTAAACCCGTTGATGTGGACCAATTGGTCTCCTTACTAAGAGTGTGGCTTTTTAACCGTTAAAACTTAGAAACAGATGAGCATATTGATTATTGATGATGACAGACGGAATATTTTCGCCCTTAAGACCGCGCTTAGATCTAGGGGCTACGATGCCCAGGGCGTCATTACCGCCCAGGAGGGACTTGACATCCTAGAAGGGGGAAGCGGGATAAGCGTAGTGCTGCTGGACATGATGATGCCGGAATTTGATGGATTCCAGTTTTTGAAGCACATCAGGGTTTCCCTTGGGAAGGATTATCCTCCCGTTATTGCCGTGACCGCAAAGGCCATGAGGGGGGACAGGGAGAGATGTCTCAGCGCGGGAGCTGATGGATATGTATCCAAGCCAGTTGATATTGATCTCCTGTTGACCGAGATCCGGGGATTAGTAAAAGGCTGAGAAATGGAAATCGGATCCCATTTAGATATGTTCCTGGCCAGGTTACTCGAGGAATTCGGGTATGATTTCACCGGTTATAGCCTGGACTCCCTTCAAAGAAGGATTGTGCGGATAATGTCCCTATGGAAGGTTACCGATCTGGGAGGACTCCTAGACAAGATGATCATGGATCCCTCGTTGGCAGGAAGCTTTGTGCAACAGGTCACCGTTCCCCTGACCTCCATGTTCCGAGATCCCTCATTTTTCCTCAACCTCCGCCAGAGGGTAATCCCTTACCTGAGTACCTACCCCCTGATCCGGGTCTGGATAGCGGGTTGCTCCACGGGTGAAGAAGCATATTCAATGGCCATACTGCTAAAGGAGGCAGGACTGATTGAACGGTCCCTAATTTACGCAACCGACCTAAACCCGTTCTCTGTAGAGATTGCCGGCCAAGGCCTTGTTCCCTTGGAGAACCTTGGGGAGTATACTGAAAATTATTTCAGTTCGGGCGGTACAGGGGAACTATCGGACTATTTTTCTTCTAAGCAGGGCAAATTTCGGTTTAGCGATGAGCTCCGCTCCCGTATGGTGTTCTCTACCCATAACCTTGCCGGTGATTCCTCCTTCAATAGCTTTCAGCTGATCCTGTGCCGGAACGTTCTGATCTATTTTAGGCGATCCCTTCAGGGATCGGTTCTAGAACTCTTCGACACAAGCTTGGAAAATGCCGGGTTCCTAGGCCTGGGTCCTAAGGAAACCCTCCTGTTTTCCTCTCTGAGGGGCAGGTTCCAACAGATTGGTGACCAAAAAATCTGGCAGAAAATAAATTAATGTTTCAAAATTTGGGGAGATTTGATATTTTCGCATAATACAATGGAAAACAAAAAGATACTTATTTTCGATGACGATAGGCACGTGCTTGAGATATTTACTATCGTATTGGAGGACATGGGGCATATAGTCGATCAATCGCGGACGTCGCACGACGTGTTGGAGAAAGTGAGCAGTTTTAAGCCTGACCTGATCTTTATGGACAACTGGATTCCGGATATCGGAGGGGTGGCGGCTACGCAGATGCTGAAATCCAGCCCACTTTATCGAGATATCCCGGTAATCTTGGTCTCAGCGAACAGTGACATAGAATTTTTAGCCGGTCAGGCAAAAGCAAATTATTTCCTTTCCAAACCTTTTGACTTGGTCAGCCTGGAGGGCATAGTAAATAAGATCCTCCAGCCATAGGAAACAATCTCCACTATCAAAAACCATTAATTTAATCTCCACTAATATTTAACGGGTTTCTCATGTTGCTCTGAAATTTTTAGTATCTTTATAGGATAATAATTGTTTGGTTAATAGGGGCTTGGGTCGTCGATTCAAGCCTTCCTTCTTTTATAAGGACGTTTTAAGGAGGATATATATCATAATCAGTATGAAAAGAACAGTTAAAAAGGTATAGGAATAGAAAAAATATCTCATTCCTCTATCTTCCTGGTCTATTTCATATCCTGCCTCCCACAGGTATTCCTTAAGTTTCCGGATGAGATCTCTCATATTTCAGTCTGCCACATATTTTTAAATCTATAAAAAAGGTTTGTTCATTGGTTATTGTTCAGCTTGGCCCAACATCTATATAAATATAAACATCGCAATCCGGTTTCGAAATATTTAACAGGACTATGGATTTTTTAAGCAGATATATTAAAAGAGGATTTGTAATTTAAAAAATGCATTTACATCTAACTTTTCCATACCGTTTATGTTTATGGTTAGTCCCAGTAGCTATGGGACGATAATGTTAGCACTTGGCTACTATCAAATTAATATATAACAATTCCATGGACAAAAATAACATACAGCAAAATATTGCGATTGTAGGAGGCGGACCAGCAGCACTTTTTATGGTCAAGCACATTGTTGAACGCAAAATTACCCTTCAAAAGCTTACCATTTTCGAAAGGTTCGATAGATTGGGGGTGGGTATGCCCTACGGCAAAATGGGGGCAGGAAAGGAACACCTGGCCAATGTTTCTGCAAATGAACTTCCTTTACTTGCAGAAGATTTTGAATCATACGTTCAAAGATTTCCGCCAGAGGGATATGCATCTTTCTGTCAACGAAAAAAAATAAATCCCTACGAAGTGATCCCTAGGAGGTTATTGGGTGATTATCTGGAATATTCTTTCCATAGCTATATCGGAATAGCTAGGTCCCTGGGGATTACCATAGATATACGTTTGGATACCTGTGTGGAGGACATTATTCCCGGCGATGGAGGAGAACCATTCAGGATTCTGACATCCCAGGGCACCACCCATGCGGACGTTGTGATCCTGTGCACCGGCCATTTATGGCCCCTTAAAAATGAAGGAAGGATCAATTCGTGGTACGATTCTCCCTATCCTCCCTCAAAGCTATCTTTGAATGCAAATTTCCCAGTAGCGATCCGGGGGGCGTCGTTAACGGCAGTTGATGCCATAAAAACTTTGGCCAGGGCAAACGGAAAATTCAGGGAAAGACCTGAAGGCGGTTATGATTTCATATTGAACGAAGACAGCAGCGGTTTTCGGATCGACCTATTTTCCACCAGAGGGTTCCTTCCCGCCCTAAGGTTCCATTCGGAGGATAAGGCATTTTCCAGTGAGTGGACAATGGGTTTGGACGAAATCAATGAATATAAAGCGAAAAATGGGGGCTTCGTGGATCTCGACCACGTATTTGAGAGAAACTTCCTGATCCCTCTCAGTCAGAGGGACCCCGATTTTTACTCCAGGGTGAAAGATCTGGGAATTGAAGAATTTACCGAGAGAATGCTGCAAATCCGGGAAGAGATCGATGCCATAAAGCTATTTATGGCCGAATTCAGGGAAGCTGAAAAGTCAATAAAGCGGCAGCAGTCCATAAGTTGGAAGGAAGCTCTGTCTGCCTTTAGCTATGCCATCAACTACCCGGCAAAACATCTCAGCGCCGAAGATATGGTCCGGCACAAAAAAGTGCTTATGCCGCTCATTTCAATTGTTATTGCGTCCCTGCCCCAAGCTTCCTACCATGAGATGATTGCTCTATATGAACAGGATCTCCTTCGTAACTACGCCGTTGGTGAGGAAAGCGAGTTCGTTCCCAATGCAACAGGTTCAGGATGTAAAGTAACGTTCGTAGATGACGAAGGGGACAGATTTGAAGAAAACTATGAGATTTTTGTAGATGCCATTGGGCAGAGGCCCATGCACTTCAACGACCTTCCCTTTGACGGGCTTAAGACGGGTAAGGTCACTTCCGGATTCCTATTTTTCAAGGATGAGGAAAATGCAAAAAAACATATTGAAAACGATGCTGCCAATGTGTACAGAGATGACATGGGCAAATATTTCATGAAAGTGACGGGACTGGCCATAAATGATAACTTTCAGGCACTGGACAGGTTCGGGGCAGTCAATCCCTCACTCTTCATTATGGCAGTGCCATTTATCAGTGGGGTAAACCCAGATTTTTCTGGCCTGGATTTCTGCGATACAGCGGCTGAGAGAATTGCCAATATGTTGGGGAATAACGATATGGATTGAATATTATAGGGCTGACCCATGCATTTCGGAGTTAAGGGGACGTCTCCCTCTTTCAGGAAATCAAAGAGTGATAATTGATCAAGTCTAAAAGCCTATTGTAGAATTCGCACTAATTGTGAACCTTTTATATTTTAAAGGGTTCAATTTTAAGAAACCGGTTCTAGAGAGTGTTTCGTTATTTTATTATTATAAACCACTGTATCAAAACAGTTTAACATTTAAGTAATTTATCATGAAAAGAAATAATTCAAGCAGCCGCTCAAGAGGGGGGGCTCTGACAATAACGAACATTCATTAGAAAACATTTACCAATTAGGGTACAGTCATGGATTCCGCGACGCATCAAATGATGAAGATTATGATGATGAGTTCGACGAAGAAGAATATGAGGACTATGAGGACGAGGATTACGATAACGAGGATGAAGACTACGATGAGGATGATTATGATGATTATGATGATTATGATGAGGATGATGACTACTCTTCGGACGGCAGATCATCAAACCGACGCCGCGATAGCGATGGAAGGTTTACTTCATCCAGCTCTGGTTCCAGAAAAGGTAGCGCTTCGGGACGAAGGTCAAGTGGTTCACGCCGCGGATCTACCAGCTCGGCACGCGGATCGAATAATTCCGGGGGTGGCTCAAATAGCTCAGGAAGAGGAAGATCAGGAACTCACTTTTATTGCAGAGAACCATATCAATCCCGAAGCTGAAAAAGAGGATTAAACCTAATTTTAAAACATATCCATAATCTCTAATTCTCAAAAACGTCCATAAAAATGGACGTTTTTTATTCTTTATCTATTTTTGCAATTTTGCTGTTGTACTCAGATCAGAAATAGAGCCACCTATTTTCTGCCATTCGAGAACAGCATTCTAAAAAACTGTGCTCAATTGGCACTGTTTTGAATTCCACTATCTTCCCTGGAACCATGTTCTTGGCCATTCTCTCCCAAGATGGCTAACAATAATAGATAATATCCCTTTTCCAGACCAAGTTCTTCTGCTGTTTTAAAATTTTCCATATATAGTTCCATTAGTTGATTTATTTTTGGATATTATTGCAAAGACCGTTCAACTTTATATTTTTTAAGGAATTTTCTTGAAAATATTTTATTTATCTATCTTAGTGGTAAGACACTAAACCTAGATCACCATCATGGTAAACGATAATATGACTATCCTTGAATATGCGAAAGAAAAAGGATTTGATGGATATTCTGACCCGACCAGTATACAAAGCTGGTTGAGAAATATGGGAGTGATTGTATTGGTAACACTCCGAGAAGTTGATGAGGGGGACTTTAGGTTTTCCTATCAGGTGTTTGAACCTTCATCAATCTATTATCACCATCCCCCCCTGAGCTCCACAGTTTATTGGAATATGTATGAAGAGGCTCTAGATCACGGGTTAAAACATGGTCTAAGCTATGTTTGATCGGTGCCGTGAGTTTACTCATTATAACAAATTATTCAGATTTTTTACGGGATAAAAACAATGATGATCTATCTAACACCCTTTCAATAGCATCAAGAGCTTTTTTTGGACAATTGTATCCTTCTCCTTCTTTGCAATGTTTGCATACCTTCTCATCCAGCCGTCAAGACTGCCCTCTTCAAACCTTTTTAAGATAACTGGACAGATGTAGTTTTTGCGTGCCACAGATGGTGTGTTTCCCAAAATGTGCGCGACGGAACTGACAAGTTCTCTGCAGCTTTTGTTTCGGTTCTTAGTGTTGCCGGGATAGGTTTCCAAAAGATGACCCAAAGCCAAAAAGCATGCGTTCCACGTTCTTATGGTTTTACTGGTAACATTCCCACCATATATTTCAGAAAGATAGCTGTTTAGATGGCAAGGCTTTATGGCTCTTTTAACATTCTGTTCGTCCAAGTATTGGAGAAACTGTTTTCCCGAGAGTTGCAATATCTTCTCAATCTTATCATACAGCCTTTTCTTACTAAATGCTTTCTCCTGCTTTACACCTTTTTTCCCCCTATATCTTAATATTACCTTTCCTTGCTGTAATTTAACATGTTTATTCTGGAGCGTGGTGAGACCAAAGGAACCATTGGAATTTCTATATATGGTATTTCCTGGACGTATGGAGGTGTGCTGGATAATCATGATTGCCAGAGCACAGACATATCTCTGGTCACACAGGTCCCTTTTGATATCCTTCTCCAACTGTTTTTTCAATACTGGTAGGCTCTTTCCAAAGTGATATAGTCTGCTGAACTTATCCTGGTCCTGGAAAGCTGTCCAACGGGGATGGTAGATATATTGCTTACGTTGCCTAATATCCAAGCCCGTGGCCTGGATGTGCCCATTTCTATTCGGGCATATCCATACATTGTTCCAATTTGGAGGGATTACCAAGGAATGGATCCGAGATAGGACCGATGGATCCACAATCCTCACGTTTTTTTGGTCGTAGTATTCAAATACCTCACCGTTTTGTATCCTAGAGATGCCCTTTGAATTGCAGTTTACATATTTAAAAGGTTTCTTTGCTTCCATACCTTGTCATTGAATTATTCCTATACCCTTAATCTGTTTCGAATGTATTTTGTTTTAGCATATATAATTTAAAGATCAAATTATGCTAGAGCTGTGCTGCCGTCATTAATTTAGTACGTCCTGTTCCCTTCCAGTGGGTAAAGTGCAGCTTTATTTTTATTTTTGCCCATTCCTGGTGTATTTTCAGGTGTAAGGTTCATTGCTTTGTTCGTGAATGTCGATCCACCTTTCAGCGGGTATTTTCTCTCTTTTTCCGTAAGATATGTTGCATAGAACAGTTCGGGAATCAATTCGCTTGATAATTTTAAGTTTAAAAATGATATTTCAGAATGTTATAAATGGGGACATCAATCTAGGCGCTTATTTTCTTTTCTGCTTTGGCATTTTTTGGTTTAATGAAAATTGCGCGCAAGGCCTGTAAGATAGGATATTAAATTTAAATGCCAACCTAGAAGGTTGGCATTTAAAAATACCTATTTTACTAGATATATATTACTCGGCTTTTGAATTTAAGTTCGTATCCGCAATGGCGGTTAATTTTTCATCGCATGACTTTTCTTCTTTTAATGTCTTCAAGAGCAACTTTAATGCATCCTTATGTTCAAGCGTTTTTGCGAAAGCCGCCAGCGTGCCATAAGTTGCAATCTCATAATGTTCTACTTTTTGGGAAGCGGCGATTATTCCCGCATCCCGCACAGCCCCAGATTCTGTCTCTTCCATAATACTTTTAGCTTCTTCTAATAGCCCGGCCATAGCATCACATTTCTCTGCCTTCGCTTTAATTCCGATCGATTCAAAAACTTCTTCCAGTCTACTGACATGTTCCTTGGTCTCTTCAAGATGAGAAGATATTGCTGTTTTCAGTTTTTGAGACGTAGCATTTTTTTCCATTTTAGGTAATGCTTTTACCAATTCCCTCTCAGCCCAATAAATATCCTTTAGGCCGTCCTCAAATAGCTCATTTAAATCTTTAGCCGCGCTTGGCTTTGCTTTAACTTTAGTTTCCTTAGGAGTAGATTTTGTTGTTGTTGCCATGATAATATTGTTAAGATTGTTTGGGGACTTAACAAACTAAGCTCATAATTGTTCTGAATTTCGGTATTTGTCCAAGCTTCTGTAGGGTTTAGATAAAAGTAGTGAAGATTTTATTCTGGAGATATAAATTTGGGCAGGAGATATTTTTTTACAACAGACCTTCATGAGGGTATCTCGGAGGAGATCCTCCGCATCATTTTGTTCCTTGGTAAACTTGTTCGCATAGTGAAGCAAGGTGTCCGAATGAACCAACACTTCATTTTTTATAAAATCATTGTTCATTTTAAAAAGAGATTTAGTAGAAAACGGGTTTTAATTCCCCTTTGCACAAAGATGGTTTAGATTGAAATTGGACCAGAAACAAACCTCTCGTTAAATCTCCGGTCCAATAAAAATCTTATGGTTGTATGTACATGAAGTTGCAATGAGTGTGCCAAAGAAATTTCTGGACAGTTTTTTTATAGAACGCTGAAATCTCGCCATTGGGATTGAGACAATCACTAGCATATCAATGTTAAAATAGGATATGCTCTTATATCTGCAGGAGGAATAAAAATTCATACTTCAGACCCAATAAATTTCTCTGAAAAATCTTTTAAATATTTTATGTAATTCAAGACAAAATATTCGTTTTAACCCTAGAGACTCAAAACATTGGATCTATTAAAAAAACGTAATATTGTATTACCAATCAATAATAAATGAAGCTTAACAATGGTAAGTGATAAACTCCACAAGCTCTTTAATCAGCTGGAAGTTCCTGCCAAAACCATTCTTTTACAGGAAGGGGAAATCTCCAAAACTATGTTTTTTGTTAAGAAAGGATGTTTGCGGACTTGGGTCAATAATGATGGTAAGGATATTTCCACCCAGTTTTTTTTGAAGGCGATAAAGTTTCGTCCATTGAAAGCTTCCGTGCTGATCTACCGAGCCTCTATAGCATAGAAAGCCTAGATTCCTGCATTCTGCTGACGCTTTCACAAAAGGATTTTTTGGACGGGTTACAAAGTTTCCCCGAAATCAAAGAAGAAATACAGGAGCATCTATTCAAACGACTTTTACAATCTCAAAAAACTTTCTATTCCTACCTTAAAAACGTCCTGAGTAGCGCTACAGAGAGTTGATCGAAGAATATCCCCATATTATCCAACGTGTTCCGTAGCATTACGTCGCATCTTATCTTGGAATTACTTCGGTTTCTTTAAGCAGAATACCAAACAGACCATGAACCATTTCTCCTTTTGAGTTTTTAAAGGGTTGTTGGCAGCATGATGATAGAAAAATTCCTCCATGGAAAGGTCACTATACCTGATCACATATACCAGAGGATCATAAATTAAAATATTTTGATCAACAAGAATTTCATGGGTCAGCTATGTGCACATTGAATGTAATTGCTTAATGGAATTCATAGGTCCCCTCCTATGCAAGAGAAGTAATGATACTATCATTGGGGGCTTTAAATTTAGGGGGAATTTAAGAACGATAAAAACGATTAATAATATCAATATGGCTTCAGGGTCAGCTTTGCTTGATTACCATTACCCGCACCATATAACAGAACAACAGAACCAGAGGGCCTGATTTAATTACCTCTGGTTCTGTTTTTATAGTTTTTCCCTAATCATGTCTATAGTTACGTAGCTTTTTCTGGAGGATTTTCCTGGCCGTATGAATTCGGGTCTTTACCGTTCCTTCTGGTACCCCTAGATATTCAGCTATTTCATAATATTTGAACCCTTCATAATACATCATGAATGCATTATAGTATATTTCAGGAATTGTTTTCATGACGGTGTTTATTTCTTCACTCATTAAATTGCCTTCCGCTCTATCTCTACTGATCCGACTTTCTATATCCTTGGAATCCGTAATCCCATTTATATACTTGAGCTGATGAACTCTTCTTCGGCAATCATTAATGAATGTATTTCTCATAATAGTATAGATCCACCCCAATAGGTTGGTTCCAGTAACGTATTTCTTCTGATACTTCAGCACCTTGATCAATGTGTTCTGAAGAAGGTCTTCGGCATCATTATGATCCTGAGTGAATTTATTGGCGTATTGCAAAAGTGTTGGTGTATGCACCAATACCTCTTCTTTTATAAATCTATAATTCATCTTTAATAGGGCTTTTGTGAATAAATATTACTATTTAATTAACCCTTTGCGCAAAGGAAGATGTTTGATATAGTCTATCTGTACACCTCGCGTGTGGATAGGTTATATCTATATGTTAAGGTTGTATAATCGACAATATTCAATACCCGTGCCAATTAAATCCTCATCAATCTATCCATGATAAAAAGTATTTTACAGTTACTGGTATGCAACTAACAGCTAAATTGTGTTTTTTTAAGAATTACCAAAATAGCGGACTGTTTAATTTAATAGACACATAGTTTATTGAATTTAATACATGTAGCGGTTTAGCTACAAATGGGGTTGTAAATACGTCTGCATTTGAGTGGAGGACAAAAAATTACCTGTTATTTATTTAGCCTCTATCTTTTAAGTTCTTGTCAAATAGCCTGTTAATACTGTAGAACTATAACAATCAATCCAATAGGTGTTTTATAGAGGCAAGATTGTTTAAATTTAAGAAGACATAAACTATTTCTGTTGTGCCTTGTTTACATTTTGAACTTAAAAACAAAACATTATGGCAATTAATACAGCAAACGAGGACCAGGTAAGTAAAACTATTTTACTGTATGCTAGCATTTTCATTTCCGGAAGATCTTAATCAGTTTGCGCATAACATATTAAAGTTTTCAATCATACTTTGTCTCGATCCATCGGCAACCGGAGATCTCTAATTTAATAAGTTATTTTTCCCAACCCTTCTTTTGTGGCCTATCTCCTTCGGCAGATCACTACCGCCCTTCGGTTGCTTGCTGTTTACCGAATGATTTATATGGTGAATTTAAATATGTAAAATATTAGTATTTAATAGTTTAATCTAAGAAAAAAACAAAACATTACCATATTGGTAATGTTTTTCATATATTTGTATATGAGAATTATAGCGGTTAATACTTTAAAATTCTATATTAAAGATTTCCCAAAGTCGGAACAGCCATTATTGGCATGGTATGATGAATGTGAAAGTGCAGAATGGAATAATCCAAATGAATTAAAAGCCCAGTTTGGGAGTGCTTCTATACTTACCGATAAGAGAGTAGTCTTTAATATTCATGGTAATACTTATCGCTTAATTGTAGATATTGAGTATCGACTAAAAATAGTTTTTATTGTTTGGTTTGGAACTCATAAGGAATATGATAAAATAAACGCTAAAAAAATTGATTATGTTAAAGCCGATTAAATCTGAAAAACAGTACGAAAGTTATTTAGAAAGAATTTACGTCTTAATGCAGACAGATTTAAAAGCAGATTCTAAGGAATCTGATGAAGTAGAAATTCTTTCTATTCTGGTTAAAAACTATGAGGATACTCATTATGCCATAGAAAAACCAAATCCAATAGAGGCTATTAGATTTCGTTTAGACCAAATGGGTAAATCAGAGTCGTTTTTAAGTAAAATTCTAGGAGCTTCTAGAAAGTCTGAAATATTATCAGGAAAGAGAAAGTTAAATCTTCCACAGATTAGGAAATTAAGTAATGAACTGCATATTTCTGCTGATGTTTTAGTTCAAGAATACTAATCTCAAAAAACGAGAGAAAATAAAATTTCTATGCAATTGCAGAGCGTCTATCAAGAAGAAAGGCGACCATCCGTTGAAGGTCGCTCTTACCAAACCAATTATTAACCTTGGCCAAACGGCCCCGTAGTTATAGTAATCAAATGTAAAAAAAGGTAGAAATTTCAGCAAGTAATCCTTTAATTATGTTTCTCCCCTACCCTTCTTTTGCGTCCTGTCTCCTTCGGCAGACCATCCTTCGCTGTTTTTTCCGGCGTGATTTTCAATAAATGTTTTACTTTTTTTCGTTGATGAATTAAAATAACTTTTGTGTTTTGATTAAGTTGCAATAATTGTATACTTTAATATTATTAAAACACCTCTCCTTATGGCTGTATATTACGATACAAAAACTGGAAATGTCAGAAATTTTATTAAAAAGTTATTGGCTATGGCTAGTAATATGATAGCAATTAATATTAATGATATTAATGAAGGTGATGTGTTATTGCCAGGACATTTGATAACTTATACCACCGGTTCAGGATCAGTGCCAGTAACTACGCAGTATTTTATGGAAAGAAACTTTCAATCCGTATTATCTATATCAGCCTCAGGAAATAAAAACTGGGGAAAGAATTTTTCGGTGTCGGGTGACATTTTAGCTGAAAGATATGCTTTATTTTTAGTGCATAAATTTGAGATGACAGGTTTTGAGGAAGATGTCAAGAAGGTCTTAAAGGATATTTTTTCAATTGAAGAATGTCGTAGCAGGATCTTATAAACTAAATAAGAAATTAATAAATGGACTCAAGAAGGTGTTATGCTTGTCTGACTCAATTTCTGACCTGGTTAAAGAACCTTCAAATTTCCAACAACCCAATTCCTGACTCGTTGAAGAACAAGATAAAAGTTGGTTTACCGAAAACGAAAGTTCTGATCTAAACGGATAATTCAATATTGACAATTGTCCCTTCTCCAGGCATGACGTCATAATCCAAAGCCCCTCTCATCAAATCTACTCGGTTTTGAATATTACTCAGTCCCATTCCTTTTGAGGCCTGAGCACGAGAAAGATCAAAACCTCTCCCATTATCTTCAACCGTTATAAGAATTTGATCTTCATTTTGTATACACTGAACCAAAATATGGTTGGCATTGGCATGCTTCAACGCATTGCTTAGCAACTCCTGAATGACACGATAGATATTCACCTGATAATGTTGATTCAATGCGGTATCAAGCCCTTCGGTTTTGAGTTCAATTTCCACATTAGGGTTGGATAATGCCGTACACAAGTCTTTCAATGCGACATTTAAGCCGCTACTCAATAGATTGGTCGGCATCATATTATGGGCAATGCGTCTTAATTCTACAATGGATTTATCCAATTGATCGACCGTTTGGTCTATTTCGGTTTCTTGATACTGTGTCTGAATTCCGGAGAGTTTCATTTTTATTCCCGATAATGCCCCTCCAAGCCCATCATGCAAATCCTGCGCAATTCGTTGTCTTTCCTTGTCCTCACCTTCTAAAAAAGCCTTGGTTACCTGTAACTCCCGCTGTTGCTCCAATTCTTTGAACTTGAACTCGTTTGCTATCTTTTGATTTTTCAGGATATTATTTAAATATAAAAAGCCCAATAAAAAGACTGCCGCTCCAACAGACATCAGCAAAACCCATAGCCTTTGGTTTTTTTGGACCAATTCTGCGGCTTGCTTTTCTGCCTGCAGTTGATTGATCTGCTTCTCTTTTTCAACAGACTGATATTTATTCTCCATATCAAGCATATCTTTCTTATAATCGGCCGCATGCAAGCTATCGCTGACAGAAATATACCTCTGAGACCATTCAAAGGCAGCTTTCATATTCCCCGTTTTCGCATAGGTATTAGCTAGTAAATTGGCATAGGAATTACGATCTGAAGGGAGTAAGATTGTACTTTTTAATAAATCCTGCATCACCACGATTGCCTCATTATAACGTCCTGTTTTTCTAAGGGTTTCAAATTTGGCGAACTTTGCCCTGTTGATATAAAAGTTTTCGGTTACCCCGCCCTGGAAAGCAATTGCCTTGTCAAAGCTCCTGATTGCTGATTCATAATCGCCAGTTTTCTCATAATAAACCCCTTCTGGATAGTAATAAAACAATAAAACATTAGATTCAGGGTAATTCTTTAAAACCGAATAAGCTTCATCCAGATAGGTCTTACTCTCTTTTAGATTATTTAGATACAGATTATTCTCAGCTAGAATTATAGTGACCTCCATTACTCCTTCTAATTTGGCGACCTCACTCTCGCTGGGGGCTTCCTTAAATAACAACAAAGCATCCTTTAGATATTCATTGGCTTTCTCTCTTTCCGAAGCATTCAATAAACTGATGCCAACAAATTTGCTGGCATTTCCTTCGCTAAACTTATCCTTGGACTCTTTTGCCAAAGGCAATGCATGATTTATATAGGCATCCATCCCTCCTTTTTCATTTCCTTGTAGTTGTTTAATTGTCCCTCGTATCAACCAAAGACCACTCTGTATTTTCTTAGACTCCTCAGAATTTACTGTTTTTAAGAGACTATCAGCCACGATTAATTGAGAATCAATCTTTGCTATGTCTGCCAAGCCAAGGTCATAGTATGCCTGATAGTACTTCCCGGAGCCTAGTAAAAGATTATTCCCGTTCGAATAGCGTAATCCTTCCTCTAAACGCTGTTTAGAGAGTTCCATATTTCTATACTTTTTGTAGAAATACGATAATCTAAATGCATTCATCGCCTTAGCGCTATCAGTTTTAGCCTCTTTGAGTCTTTTTTCAAGCGTTTGCAGGTAATCTTTATCTTCGTAAATTTTAATTGAAAGTTGAGCGTGGCCTTGTAAACCCCAACAAAGCAGGCAACACAGGAGGAATAGGTATTTCATAAAATAGAATAAGTGTGTCAGTTTAATTTGTTGCGAAAGCTAAGTTATTGAATTCTAAGGAAATGTTCAATAGGTTTTAGGCATAAAAAAACGCCCATTCTAAAAATAGAATGTACGTTATGGTTGTATTATCAGGCGCTCATTTATTTAATGTCCAAATGAGCGAAGGACATCTTGCGTATTTTTTATATTGTTTATTGAGGACAATCCATTCTTGAACGTCCATATGCTACACCCTTCATATTGGTAGGACCCGAGTTAACCTGTGTTGCTTCAACTTTATTGGGCCTGTAGTATTCCAGACTACTTCTGGATTTAAAAAAGCTCTATAATAATACCTTATTTTAGTTTTAAAGTCATTATTGACGATTGGGCCTCTTCTTGTACCGAAGATCTCAAGCGGCTCCAATGGGCCATAATTTCCACGACTACCAAGCAATTCTATTTGTCCATTTTGAAGAATATGAATTCTGAAAATCGGACGTTCAGCATCACCTTTCAGGAAGTAGATAAAATCTACATCATTCCCTGTTGAGCTAGTTCCTGGTATACCCCATCTCGCTTAATCGCTTGCAAATCTTAAATTCTGAACCAATGGCGGCACATCATCATGCTTATCCACAAATTGGAAGTCATAACCCTGATTAGTATAATCTTTCTGTACCCAATTAGGGTTGGATGCGGTTCCTTGATTATTCTCTTGCCAAAACTCTCGTTTTAATAAAGGTTCTCCATTAATGATTAAGTTCAATGAATTATCTAAGTAATAAACATCAAAGATAAATCCATAATCAGTAGGTGGAATA
The DNA here is from genome assembly GCA_002245855.1 of Sphingobacterium cellulitidis. GTDB lineage: Bacteria > Bacteroidota > Bacteroidia > Sphingobacteriales > Sphingobacteriaceae > Sphingobacterium > Sphingobacterium cellulitidis. The sequence continues at coordinate 132,192 of NOUX01000010.1, forward strand.
TTGTCGAAAGTCTGAGATGCTCCATTTGATAAGTTGAAATTCTCTATATATATGACCAATTGCAACAAAAAAATCAGCATAATAGAATTTTCTGCTTAATTAATATTAATTGCTTTTAAGCAAACTATAAAATTCCCAGCAATTCTTCCTTGGATAAGGAGTTAAAAAATGAGGAGTCGGTTTGGATTAAATCTTGTGCTAATTGGGTTTTCCGCACTTGAAGTTTTAATATTTTTTCTTCGATGGTATTTGAACAGATCAACCGTACCGCAACGACATTTTTGGTTTGACCTATCCGATATGAGCGATCGATTGCTTGATTCTCCGCAGCCGGATTCCACCAAGGATCAACCAGGTAAACATAATCAGCCTCTGTCAGGTTTAAACCTACCCCACCAGCCTTCAAACTGATTAGGAAGATCCTAATATCACTGTTGTTTTGAAAATTATGAACCTTTTCGCCGCGGTCTTTAGTCTGTCCTGTCAGATATTCGAATGGAATACCCCTTAGTTCAAGCTCTTTCTTGATTAAATCCAACATCCCTACAAACTGCGAAAAAATCAAAATCTTATGTTCTTTTGATTTACTTTCTATTTGTTCCAGAATCACTTCAATCTTAACTGAACCAACGTCTGAATAGCCTCTTTTTAATAGAACGGGAGAATTACAAATCTGTCTTAACTTAGTTAAGCCGGTCAGAACATGCATACTTTTATCCTTGATATCCTCTTCTTCAATAGCAGAGATGTACTCCCTTAGCTCTGTTTCCCAGCTTTCATAGATTTTCCTTTGCTCACTATTCATTTCACAATAAATAAGCATTTCAGTCTTTTCAGGGAGCTCCTTGGCAACTTGCTTTTTGGTTCTTCTTAAAATAAAGGGTTTCACCTTTTCCTGAAGTTCAATTGCTCTTTTACTATATTGAAACCGATCAATTGGAATGGCATAGGTATCCTTGAAAAACTGTTTACTCCCCAGTAACCCTGGATTGGCAAAGGAAAGCTGTCCATAGAGGTCGAAGGTATTATTTTCAACGGGAGTTCCTGTCAAAACAACCCTATTCCTTGCTTTCAGTAATCTGGCGGCCTTATATCGTTCTGAATTCGGATTCTTTATCGCCTGCGATTCATCCAAGAAAATATAATTAAACGTGAATTCCTTAAGGAATCGAATATCCGACAATAAAATTCCATAACTGGTTAAAACCACATCATAATCAGCGAATTTACGATGACTCTTTTCTCGGTCGGCCCCATAATGTTTCCATATTTTTAAGCTAGGCGCGAACTTAGAAATTTCCTCCTCCCAGTTGAACAGAAGCGAGGTGGGTACAACGACTAAATTAGTCTGGAAACCTTTCCTTTCTTTCTGTGATAATATAAAAGCTATAATTTGAAGGGTTTTACCTAAACCCATATCATCTGCCAAACAACCTCCGAAATTATACTGGTCCAAAAAAGAGAGCCAATTTAAACCTTGATGCTGATATTCCCTGAGCTCCGCATTTAGACCCCTAGGAATTGGAACATCTACTGCAAGGATTTCTCTCGAAAAGTCACTTTTCAACAGTTCAATCTCTTGCTTTACTTCCTCACTCAACAATTCATCTTCAAATATTTCAGAAACCTCCGAATAGTTGATTTTAGGAATAGTAATCATGTCCTGTTCTACATCTCCTACCCTAAAGTAAGCCGCAATTTTCTCAATCCATTCCTCAGGTAAAACACCAAGACTACCATCACCTAATATTACATATTTACTCTTATTACGGATTGCCCGATGGATCTGCTGAAGTAATGCCTGTTGATTCCCATAGCCCACCTTTAGCTTGGCATTGAACCAATCTATCCCACTGATAATTTCAATACTGACCTTCGCTTTATGCGAATTTATTTTATTGTTTTTGATTTCACTAAAACCAAGAATTTCAATTTCTTCTTCCCGCCAATATTCGAATGCATTGATAAACCAATCATTGTCAACAAACCTGTTCTTATGCAGATAAAAATATTGAGCATCATCAATCTGCTCTACAAAATCAGGATGAGTACCCATGATACTGGAAACCAGACTATCTTCTGCAGAATAGTCCCTCTGAACTTTGAATACATTGTTGTTTTGATCGGTATCAAACAACTGTTTCTTGGAATAAGTAGGTACTTCTATCTCACCATACCTCATTACTGGAGTGATTGCGATGTAATTCCCTTCTTGCTGTAGGTAAATGATTTTTTTCTGTAGATATTGCTTCTCTTTTAGCTGCGCCGGGCTAGCTTCACGGATGTAACTATAATTCACATGAACAATCTCCTCTAGCGGTGAAAGAATCGTTTCGGCAAATTCTTCATACTTTGTAGAATGGAGAATCAGAATTTCATTATTGGATTTAAAGAATTTGATAAGCTTCAATAAATCTGGATTATCAATGAAATAAAGACCTTTACGATAGTAAATAAAATAGTCGTTTCGAAGATTCAGCTGATTAAAAGGTAAACTGATGTCATTGAAAAACAATTCCCCTGTAATTTCATAGAATGGCTCTTTTTTAAAAACATTCAGTTTTATCTCCGTCTTTAATATTTCTAGGTGAATTGGAATTAATGATTTCGAAGATATCGTTTCAGAAACTTTCCGGTCATGTAAAAAGACATTTAATGCCAATGGATTTTTAATAATCAACTTCAACGCTTCAGCATCAGTTTCAACCTCATCTTCTGTAAACTTATTTTGAAAATACTGAATTGCGGTATAAAACTTTATCTCTTTAGGGTCATCAGTCTTCCATATTAATGGTTGTAAATCTACATTCTCTACTGGGTTCTTAATCTTTCCAGATTTAGTATGCTCTGCTTCCATTAACAGAAAACTCAGTTGAGTATAATACCGATGTCTTCCAAGAACCAAAATCTGCTCTTTCCCCGCAGTTTCTTCGGGTAAGTTTCTGAATCGTGAGACTTGTTTAGGTATAAGTTTATTACTTAATAATTGCTCATCATAAGGAATCAACTCCTTTATACGAGGTTCAATAATAAGCTTTGAATTTTCAAATTTCAGTACAAAATAGGAATCTAGATCAGGCTCATTTTCCAAGCCATAAGGCTTAGCAAAGTCCTTCAGTAAGGACAAACGAAATCCTGCATCAAAGAAAGCTTTGAATTCTCTTTCCTTTAATATCGCATGGATTACCTCCCCTTGATGTTCGCAGAGCCATTGAGATTGATTCCCACAAGTACAGCTTGTTGTAATGTTATCTCGCGACTGAATAATATTTACCACGGGATAGTCTACTGAACCTCCCGTTTTGGTAAAAACACCTGCATTTAATTCCAAACTGATAGGGAAAATATGCTTATAGTCCCTACTATCAATAAACCCTGCTCGTTCCACATGTTTTAAGATGTCGAATACGGAAAGTGTACTGAAATTAGTATTTGGAAGGATAAATTCCTTAGGCAAATTCATCAAATAAATGCTGTTAATTACAAAAAGTAAGAATACGAAAATTTGATCTTTCCACTATGGATTTTCTCATTTTTATAACCTAAATATTCAGAATAATTAATAATCTATTGAATCGTTAAATATTATTTACAGTCTGAGTAAATTTTATTTATATTGTATTTTAAATGAGCAACTTAAACGGCAGATCTCCAGCGTCATTAATTGGCCAATCCACCCCAGGCATAACATTCTGGACCATCTTCGCAATTTTGATGGCCTTTGGCCTCCCCATATTAATTCATTCTAATCAGGGTGACTGGAAATACAATTATAATCGTCTCTTGATTTATGGATACCTATACGAAAGTCGAGGTGCCGGCTGGCGATATCTGGCTTTCTGGCACCCATATGTCATCTCCCCAATCATGGGCTTAATCTACTTATTGATTATGATTTTTATGCAATCATTTATCGCAAAACCCGCTTCTTCTGACCGCTTATTGCTTTATGGAAAAGCTGTTGAAGCCACTATTGTCAATAGCCAAGAAACAGGTCTAACTGTTAATGATCTTCCACAAATAATAATTACCGTAGAGTTTTTAGACAATAACAAAACTATTATCGCCTCTTTCAAAAAGCTATATAGTATTTTGAATCTTTCAAGTATTAGCGTTGGAAGCAAGATTAATATCCTCTATGATGCGCAAAACCCTAATATTATTGAGCCAAATGAATAAGAAAATGAAAATAAATTATACGCTATATTTTATCCTGTTGGTTCTCATTAGTACTTTTTCAGCATGTCAGCAGATCAAAAAAAGCTATGAAGAAACGATAAACCCGAAATCTCAAGAAAACAGTGATTCTAATGACAACCAAGGAACCATGAGTAGTACTACTACAATCGTTACTACAGAAATATCATCCGATCCTCAAAAGAAAAATTATACCAGCATCTATGCAAGTCCTGAAAAACTGGACCAAATACAGGCTGAGCTTATGAATATGCCTAATTTAAAAGGTAAGAAAGTCAATGTTTATCAGGATTTATATTTCTATGATTTCCAAGGTGGAAGAATAACTATCAAAATTCAGGATCCGAACATCCCTGAGAATATTGATAGTTATCTTTATGCAAATGAAAAATGGAATGATCCGACCCCAGTAAAGATATCAGGCAATATAAAAATGATAGATTTCCTGTTTCCCCTAGATAAATTAAAGTTCTCCGTAGCCCACAGTATCCAAAAAACTATGGAAGAAGAGGCAAAAAACATCGAGGGCGGCGTCCCTTCAGATCATATCTATTTTACTCACATGCAAGTCGCAGGAATTTCTAATACGAATTGGTATTCATCAATTGCAGGTTCTAGAAAAGACCTCTATTTATATTTTGATGTGAATGGGAATGAAACTTCTAGGAGGTAAAAATTTTCCTATACCGCCATCTACTTTCCACTCAAAAGTTAACTTATTATTCTGGTAATATATAAAAATCAAAAATCTATCCTAAATTAGTAGCTATAAACTTACCTATTTGAGCCATCATTAATATCTTTTCATAGCTATTATGGAACAATTTGATAAAATATTTAAGGACTATTTTATTCGACTATGTTCGTATGCACACACCATAATTGGGTCTGAAGGTGTTGCAGAAGATATGGTACAGGAGGCTTTTATTGTATTATCTCAAAACCAAGAAATACTCAATAAACCTGAAGTAACAATCAAAAGTTTTCTTTACAGCTCAGTAAAACACATTTGTTTAAATCACGTTCGTAGAAGATCTATTGGACAGCGAATACAAAATGATACATTAATCCATGAAAAAGTAGATAAATCAGACTACTTAGAAGGATTAATTAAAGCAGAAATATTTGGCGAACTCCATAAAGAACTATCCAATCTACCAAAAAAATGCAAACGCATTTGCGAATTGATTTATCTAGAAGAAAAAAGCTATGAAGAAGCTGCCGAGGAATTAGATGTAAGCATAAACACCATTAAAACCCAAAGGCAAAGAGCATTGAAGTATTTGAAATCTAAATTCTTAATGGAATTTTCTTTCCTACTTTTTGCAAAACTATTGTGGCTGATTTACAGCAACTTATAGGATAATATAAAATTTATTATTTTTTCTTTCACCCTTTTTTCACTCTCAAGTTACTTAACGAAGAATTATGATATCAGAGGACAAAATTCTTTTAGCAGAATTGGCTGCAGAATTAGTAAAAGGCAATGAACTAACATCGTCTCAGGAAGCCTTGTTACAGGAGTTGCTGGCAAAATATCCAGATTCAAAATCATACATAGAAAAAGTGATTCAGGATGGTTTTCTTGAAATACCTTATCAAGTGCATAATGTTGATGTAGATAAGGAGTTAGAGAAGTTTAGAGCAAACAATTCTGCACTTTATAAAAACAAGAAACAGATTGTTTCCATTAAAACCGTGACATGGATATTATCCTCAGCAGCTATCCTTCTAATTGGTTTCTTTTTATTACAAAGGCAACCAAGTAAAGATTATATAGTCGAGGATAAAGTTTATGGTCAGAAAAATGATATTCTTCCTGGAAAATCTGGTGCTGTATTAGAGATTGAAGGTTCTGAATCAATTTTTTTAAATGATATTAAAGACAGTTTAATCCTTAATAATGGATTAATTGCAAACACAAAAACACTAAGCTATAATTCAATTGATAAATCAAAAAACCCTCTTCATACACTTACGATCCCAAAAAGATCGACTTACGAGGTGGTGCTTAGTGATGGAACTAAAGCTTGGGTCAATGCAGATTCCAAACTGAAATATTTGGCAAACTTTAGCAAACATGAAAGAAGGGTAATTTTAGAAGGCCAAGCCTATTTTGCTGTTGCAAAAGATTCGAAAAGACCCTTTATTGTTGAAAGCAATGGAGTTTCTGTACAGGCTGTAGGTACCGAATTTGATGTTGACTCCTATTCTAAGGAGCTATTTGTAAAGCTAATAGAAGGAAAGGTAAAAGTGTCTGAAAAGCCAAATGAATTGCATTTAGATGCCGGAGAACAGGTGGAATATAAGAATCAGACTTTTACTCGTAGTAAAATCGAAAATATTGAAGAAGCAACAGCTTGGAAAAACGGTTACTTCTATTTTGATAACAAAAACTTAAATCAAATTTTAGACGAAATAGTGAGATGGTATGGGGTCACGGTTAAATATGAAAAGAAAATTAATAAAACCCGATACTTTGGTGGTATTTCAATGCACTCTTCACTAGCCGAAGTTTGTAACGTTCTGAAAGATCTAACTAATTATAATTTTAAAATTGAGGAGGATATTTTAATTATTGAATAAAGAAAACTCCCCAAATAAACCTAAAACAAGGAGGGCCTAAAAAACAACAATAACCAAAATAAAATAAGAAAGCAGAGGTACTGCAATACCCCTGCTTAGTTTACATAGTTTATTAAAAACCATTAAATCTTCAGCAAATTATGAATAAATCTTTTTATTCAAAAGGAATCCTATGCTTCAAGGATAAGGACAGGCTTTTGAACAATCTAATTAAAATGAAACTTACCGGACTATTATTAGCAGCATCTTTCATGGTTTCATATGGTTCTACCAATGCTCAGATTACTTTGAAAGGTAAAAACCTAAAGGTAGAGCAGGCATTAAAAACCATAACGAAACAAACCGGTTATAGATTTATCTATGAAGAAGGGCTATTGAGCAACATCAAATCTGATGTTGATTTTCAAAATGTGACCTTGAAAACCTCACTAAACAAATTACTTAAAGAAAACAATTTTGACTTTACAATTCATGAGAATACTGTGGTTGTTAGAGACGGAATACGTTCGATAACCAACACGACCTCAGTTGTAAATCAGCAACTTACTGCAAAAGGTAAAATTGTAGATGCGCAAACCGGCTCTCCTATCCCTGGTGCAACTGTAACAGAAAAAGGCACATCCAATGCTGCGCAATCTGACGCACAAGGAAACTTTACTTTAAATGTATCCAGTAGTTCGGCGGTAATTGGTGTTAGGATGCTGGGTTACAATTCTGTTGAAATACCTTATTCTTCATCCCCTGTAGAGATTAAGCTTGAGTTTTCAGAGGCTAATCTAGAAGAAGTCGTAGTGGTAGGTTATGGACAACAAAGAAGGGGCGATTTAACCGGTTCAATTACTTCCTTAAAAGGCGATGAACTTACAAAAGGGGGAGCAGTCAGCAATGTTGGCCAAGCCCTACAAGGAAAAGCCGCAGGGGTTGTTGTCACACAAAATTCCAAAGCCCCAGGAGGCAGTATTTCTATCAGAATCCGCGGTGTAAACTCCATTAGTAGTACAAACGAGCCACTATATGTAATTGATGGTTTCCCAAGTAATAATGGGGTCAATATTAATCCGGACGATATCGCTTCGATGGAGATTCTAAAAGATGCATCGGCTACTGCAATATATGGTTCCAGAGGTGCAAACGGTGTTGTATTGATTACTACCAAACGCGGTAAAGCTGGAGAAAATAACATTGCATATACAGGTTATGTAGGCACTCAGAAACCTTTTAATCCATTCAATATGTTGAATAGCCAGGATTATATGTTGCTTGCGAATGCTTTATACAAAGAGATTGACGGACAAGAAAACCAAGAATACGGAGCTTACACCAAGTCTCAGCTACAATCAGATGTGAATACAGATTGGATTGAGGCAACAACAAGGCGAGGGGTTTTACAAAGTCATAACCTTCAATTCACTGGTGGTGGGGAGAAAACTAAGGTTCTAAGTAGCATTGGATATTTTGATCAAGCAGGAATTTTAAAGAACACTGATTTCTCTCGTATTTCAGGTCGGGTTAATGTGGATCAAACCGTCAATGATTATATCAAGGCCGGTGCAACAATTTTCGCACAAAGAGAAAACTCCAACATTCAGTTATATGATGGTAATATTTTGAATTCAAATGTACTTTATGGAATTCTTACATACGACCCAACTGTCCCGGTATTTAATGCTGATGGAAGCTTTGGTCGCCCTCCAGGAGGAAAAGGGGACAATCCTTTAGCGAACTTGATGTCTAGAACAAATGATGTACAACGTGATAAATTAAATGGAAACCTGTTCTTGGAGGTAAAACCTATTCAGGATATTACCATTCGAATGGATGCTGGGACAGAAATCACTAAGGATGAACTTGGCTCCTATTTAAGCCGTGATTCATACCAGGGGAGTATAGATAATGGGGTAGCAAGAGTTGCTGATTACAGCTTAACCCATAATCTATTTGACTTATTCGTTACTTATAACAAAACCTTCAACGAAAAACATAATTTCAGTGCGATGTTGGGTTATGCTTATGAAAAATTCACGAACAATAGAAAAGGAATTGATGTCTATGGTTTCTCAACTGATTTATTCAAATACTACAACTTAGGAGCTGCATCTACCATTACTGGAGTGAATTCATATCGCTCTGAAAATATGATGGCATCCGTCTTCGGAAGGGTAAATTACTCTTTTGCAGATAAATATTTATTGACGGCAACTGTTCGTCGCGATGGGTCTTCTCGGTTTGGATCTGATAATCAATGGGGAACTTTTCCTTCGGCAGCTTTTGCATGGAAAGTCATCAATGAATCATTTATGCAAGATCAAACCTTCTTTAATGATTTAAAATTCAGATTAGGATATGGTCGTACGGGTAATGAAAGAATTGCAGATTACGCTTCTTACGGATTAGTTGGAAATTCTCATTATACCTTTGATGGGAAAACCAATACCTCTGGAACTACCTTAAATCCTAATTCACCAGAAAACACAAAATTACGTTGGGAAACAACGTCCCAATTCAATGCAGGAGTAGACATGTCATTCCTTAATGATCGCTTGTCCCTCACAGTGGATGCTTACTACAAAAAGACCTCTGATTTGTTGATTAAAGTTAATCTACCGTATTATACAGGTTATGCTTCTGGTCAAAGTAATGTTGGCTCCGTAGAAAATAAAGGTTTAGAATTTGCTTTATCTAGCAAGAACTTTGTAGGTGAGTTCACTTGGGATAGTAAACTAAATATCTCAATGAACAGAAACAAGGTTCTCTCCTTGGGAGGTCAGAACGACATCTTATTAACCTCATCCAAACCTATAGGAACTGTTTCGGAAGAAGCTTATGCGATTATCCGTGAAGGACAACCCCTAGGTTCATTGTTTGGATACACTTATTTGGGAGTCATTCAGCAAGGAGAAAATTATGCGCCTCAACCAAATTCAAAACCAGGGGATCCAAAATTTAAGGATGTCAATGGTGATGGAACAATTAGCGCGGCTGACCGCTCTATTATTGGTTCGGCATATCCTAAATTAACATTCGGATTCACTAATAATTTATCTTATAAAAACTTTGATTTTACAGCATTTATTTATGGAAATCTAGGTAATGATTTACTGAACATGACAAGGATGAATATGGAATGGAAGCGTACTGCTGATGCTTTAGACCGTTGGACTCCTCAAAATACAGAGACTGATCTTCCTAGAAACGGATTTTTCTTCTCCAAATATGGCGGCTATATCAATGATCATTTCATCGAGAAGGCTTCTTTCTTACGTCTTCGTAGTGTAACCTTAGGCTATACTGTTCCATTTAAGACCAAAGCAATCCGTTCATTAAGAATATATGCAATGGGTGAAAATCTATTTACAATCAGTAAATACAGTGGTTGGGATCCAGAAGTTGATACCAAGGCTTATGAAAATGATGGTTTGGTGAAATACAGTGGCAATGCCCAAACTGCGAATGCCGGGGCAGGGCTTGATTTTAACTCCTATCCATCTATGCGTTCATTCACTTTCGGAGTAAGCGCCAATTTCTAACCTAAACAAAAGAATGAAAATGAAAAATCTTTCAAAAAGCATATATAAAACAATTGGAGCAATCGGTATCTCTGCCTTTTGCCTTGCAACCTTTAGTGCTTGCACAAAATTGGAACCCAAGCTTTACAGCGACTTGACCACTAAAAATGCGTATTCCTCAGAAAGCGATATTGATGCAGCTTTGACTGGAGTTTATGCAAGTCTCTCACCTTATCCAGGGGATGCCTATCTATACTACGCTGGCTATCTTGTCATGATTACGGACTACTCTACAGACATTGGGTATTCAACCGCAGCTGGTGACCCTACAAAAATGAGTAACCTGACTTATGATGATAATAACCGTTATTTCAAATTCAATTATCAGAATATGTATCAGGTAATTAGCAACGCGAATATGTTGTTGGCGAACATTGATAATGTAAGCATGTCTGATGAAAAGAGAAAACAAGTAATGGCTCAAGCCAGATTTCTAAGAGCTCTTTCTTATATGGACTTAACAGATGCTTGGGGACCAGTGCCATTGATTACTGATGTTAGAAACCCTTCTGAAAGCTATAATTTACCGTTAGCCTCCGTTGAAGAGATTGAAAACTTAATTACCTCAGATTGCCAATATGCAATAGACAATCTCCCTGAAAAATGGTCATTAGATCTAGGTATTGGCAGAGCAAGTAAAGGCGCTGCATTGACCTTATTAGGCAAGATGTATATGCGTTCTCACAAATATGATAAAGCAAAACCCCTAATTGATGAAGTCCTAGCTTTAAGATCCAAAGGTGTTTATAGACTGAATCCTGACTTTAAAAACGAATGGTCAGATAACAATAAGATTGATATGGGGCTTATTTTTGGAATCCTTCATGAACCAACACTAAATGGTGGCGAAATAACGAACCATTTTGGTCCATCTGACAACCGTGAGGTTCCTGATAGATGGCAATATTATGGAGTTTCTCTCCAGTTCTGGAGAAAATATAGCGATTTAGATCCTCGTAAAAAGTTCTTCTATTATGATTACGAAGGATTGGCTCCTAGGGATAAAAACACTACTCATGGATTCTTTTATATGATGCCTAAAGTAGGACAAACTACCCCTCCAAGTGACACGGTGAAATTACTTCAGAACGTCGCAACAAAGAAGTACTCTTATGATATGACCAACAATTCTTATTTGGATGGCCGAACTATTCAAGTTTTCAGAATTGCGGATGTAATACTATGCAAAGCGGAAATTGAAAATGCATTAAATGGACCTCAAGCAGCTCTTCCATATTTAAATGAAATTAGGGCTCGTGCTGGTGCTCCAGAATATGGAAAACATGCCAATTTCCCTATTCCTGCATCCAAAGATGCTATGATAGATGCTTTAGTGGATGAGCGAGGGTTTGAATTTGTGTTTGAATACAAACGCCGTCAAGATCTGATCCGTTTGGGAAGGTATGAGAAAGTAACAAATGACTATTTAAGTTCTAGAGGCTTGAAACCTGTGGCAACTCCTGCCTTACGTTATTTCCCATACCCTCTTGACGAGGCTCGTCAGCACCAAGAAATGTCCAGCGCTAACTCCAGTAGAATTCCGCATTAATTTATGAAATCAAAAATATTTGTTTTCCTATTCCTTATCGTAGTAGCCGCTTTCGGCGGTTACTACTACTTTAGTCGTAAGGTTCAGATCTTAGAAATTGAACTTAGCTCTCCTGATAACCAATCAATAAAAGAAGATGTTGCTGTAAAATTAAATTCTGCAGCCCCAATTTATATTGAATATTGGAAAGAAGGAGAAAGTCAGAAATTTAAAAGCCCCATTAGCAAAGAAAAGGAATCGCATTTGGTTCACCTCTTACTCTTAGAGCCTTCAACCAAATACCAGTATCAGATAGTTATTGACCAATTGTTTCCTGTTCGTTCAAAATTAATGTCCTTTGAAACTCGGGAGCAATCGCCTTGGATGGTTCATAACTGGATAAAGGAAAATAATCCACATGACCCAAAAGCAATGGGTGATGACCTTGTGTTATTATGTTATCGTGGCTATCCTGGAAATATTTCCATAGTAGACGGTAATGGAACAGTACGTTGGTATTGGCAAGATGAAAAATTAGGCGTTCGGTTGGCATCACTTACACCTAGGGGAACCATTCTAGCTTTATTAGCACCAGCAAATAAAGATGAATTTAAAAAGGAACCTGAAAAAAAAGAAGGCAAATCCCTGCCTAAAAACTATTACCTAAGGAGTGGTCGACTAGGCTTTATGGGAGGAACCCAGTTGGTTGAAATATCCCAAACAGGAAAAGTTCTTTGGCGTAGCAACCTTGCCGATAAAGGCATAATAATGCACCACGATGTCCAAATGAACGATTTAAATGAAATCTATGCTATTGTCCGAGATTATAAAATTGATGACCGACCAAATTCAACAAAAGATACCCTTTGGGGGGATGCAATTGTTAGAATAGACAGCCTAGGAAACATCAAAAACAAATGGACACCTTGGAAAGACTGGGATTTAACAAAAGACCATCGATTAGATAGCTTCAAACATGATCGATTCCACTTCAACACCATTTCTTTCGATCAAGAAGGAAACTACATCACGTCTTCGCCTATTGAAAACCAAGTTTGGAAAATAGATCCTAAATCTGGAAAGATCATTTGGAAACTTGGAAAAAATGGAGACTTCAAAATGGATGCTAAGGATTATTTTTATTTCCAGCATATGCCTTATATAACAAAAGAAGGTGATCTCTTGTTATTTGATAATGGAGACTACGCTCCGCAGGATACTGCAAAACTCCAAAAACGTTCAAGAGCTATTGCATTCAAATTAAATGAAAAGGAAATGACAGCGAAACAAAGCTATCAAGCTCCATTACCTATAAAACAATATACCGCTAGAATGGGCAGTGCTTTCCTACTTTCCAATGGGAATCTTCTCCAAACTAGCTCCAAAACTGGAAGTGCTATTATTACCGATAAAAGCGGTAAAGTGCTCTGGGAATTAAATAGTCATTTTATCCCCTATCGTGCAGTTCAAGTACCTGAAAGTTTTTGGAAAAATTATATTCTAAAATCCAACTAAAAATGAAAATCAACCTAAAAAGATATTTTAACACTATTTTCTTAGTGGCGACCTCCTTCTCTGCAAGTATGGTCTATGCCCAACAGCAACCATTTCCACCGCAACCCTTAAAATGGAACCCCGAACAGCTCGGAAACCAACGCGCGGTGGTTAAAGTAAATAACAACACTAAATTAGTACAGGCAGATATCCCTTGGCGCAATCGCTGGGTTACAGATAATCAAAAAATTATCATTGTTGACAGCGCCAGCAACACTAGTTTTGACCCCACGGAGTACCTGTGGCAAAACAATATCTCCGGTGGGATAACCTTCCAACCGAAGTCAGGAAAAGGAATTTACTATGTTTACTTCTTACCTTACGAACTCGATGGAAGAACAAACTACCCAACGGCAACCTATCTTAAAAGGTCCAATTCTACCAGCAAAACAGCCTCAAAATCCAAAAATCCTAAAGCTTCATTTTTAAGACTTGAGTCAGTTGATGACTTCAATAAAAACACAGCCATGGAAACCATTGCTTCTGAAAAAGAGGTGTCTGAACTGCTGAATAGACATAAAAACGAAGACTTTTTGGTGTTTCCGGAAACGAGAAATAATCCTGTAAAAATGAAGGATTACCTCCCTCTTCGTTGGACTGAAGCTACTTTTACAGATAATATCCTCAGGGATAAAGCAGAATTGGGAGCTTACCATGCATTCCAAATCGCTGTATTTCCCAATAAGGCTGATCTAAAAAATGTAAAGGTGGAAGTTACAGACTTAAAAAATGAAGCTGGCAACAGCCTTTCAAAGGACCTATTCGACTGCCTTAACCTGGAAGGAACAGCTTATACAGGCAAACCATTGGCTTTTCAAGTAGATGTTCCAAAAGGTAAGGTCCAATCACTTTGGTGTGGATTTGACATTCCTGAAAATACAGCGCCAGGGAAATATACCGGAACACTGACCATTACAGCAGATAATGCAAAACCGAGAACAGTAAACTTAGAGTTTCAGGTCGACAACCAAAAACTCGCGAACAAGGGCTTTGATGAACCATGGAAAATGACTCGCTTGCCTTGGTTGAATTCTACCCTCGCACATGCAAATAGCATTTTGCCGCCATACACCGCATTAAAGCTCAAACAAGATTCTATTCTTTCCATTCTAGGTAGAGAAATTGTGCTTGCTCCTTCTGGTCTCCCTCAACAAATCCGCACTTTCTTCAGTCCGGAAATGACGGAAATAACCACTAAGGCCAACAATATCCTCATTGACCCTATACACTTTCAATTTATTGCAAGCAATGGCAATGAATTAAAGCTTGAGAACAAAGGCTATCAGTTTACTCAGAAGGAAGAAGGCCTATATGGTTGGACTGCACAACAGTCCAATAATCAAATTCAGGTTAATCTGGAAGGAACCTTAGAGTTTGACGGTTACATGCATTATACCGTTAAGGTTGAAGCTCTTCAGGATATTGATTTGTCGAATATCAGCCTTGAAATCCCGATGCAAAAAGACAAGGCCGAATACCTTATGGGTCTAGGTCAAAAAGGAGGCTACAGACCAACGAGTTTTGATTGGAAATGGGATGTTGCCCATAAGAATCAAGATGGGGCTTGGTTAGGAGCAGTCAATGCAGGTTTACAATTTTCTCTAAGGGACGAAAATTACGAACGCCCCTTGAATACTAACTTCTATCTGCAAAAACCATTGAAACTTCCAACTTCTTGGGGAAATGGAAATGAAGGCGGAATTGAAATCAAAGAAAAAGACGCTGCAGTACTTGTTAAAGGCTTTAGCGGAGCACGTAGCATGAAAAAAGGCGATATACTATACTACAATTTCAACCTCTTGATTACTCCTTTCCATCCTATTCAAACTGATGCACAATGGAAAGAACGTTATTACCATGCTTATCAACCTATTGATTCCGTGAAAAAAGGAGGTGCGAATGTGATCAATATCCACCACGCAAACAACTTAAATCCTTACATCAATTATCCATTCATTGCTACCAAAGAAATGAAGGGCTATATAGACTCGGCTCATAATGCAGGTCTTAAAGTGAAGATTTACAACACTGTCCGGGAGGTCTCCAATCGAGTATATGAATTATATCCGCTGAGAAGTCTGGGTCATGAAGTATTTTCTGCTGGTCCTGGAAAAGGATATTCTTGGCTGCAGGAACATGTTGGCGACGACTATATTGCCGCTTGGTTTGTTCCTAAATATCAGGATGCTGCCTTAATCAACTCAGGTATGAACCGTTGGCATAACTATTATGTCGAAGGAATGAACTGGTTGGTTGATAATATAGGTATTGATGGTATTTACCTGGATGATGTCGCTTTTGATAGAATTACCATGAAACGGATTAAACGAGTGATGACCAAGAATGGTCACCCTGGATTGATTGACCTGCATTCTGCGAATCAATACAATGAACGCGATGGTTTCAATAACAGCGCTAACCTGTATATGGAACATTTCCCGTATATTAATAGATTATGGTTCGGGGAATACTTTGATTATGAAAAGAATAACCCTGACTTCTTCCTAACTGAAGTTAGTGGAATTCCTTTTGGATTAATGGGAGAAATGCTTCAGGATGGTGGTAACCCTTGGCGTGGAATGATCTACGGAATGACAAACAGACTCCCTTATCAGAAATCCGGACCTCAAGGATTGTGGAAAGTATGGGATGAGTTTGGAATTGTTGGGTCTAAGATGATTGGATACTGGTCTCCAAATATCCCTATAACAACTGATAATAAGGAAGTCCTTAGCACTGTGTTCCAAAAAGAAGGAAAAACCATGGTTGCTCTTGCTAGTTGGGCTGCGAACGACAGTAATGTCAAATTGAACATCGATTGGAAAAAGCTGGGGTTAGACGCCAAAAAGGTTAAAATCCATGCCCCATACATCGATGGCTTCCAAGAGGAAAAAACATTTGAAATAACCGAATCCATCCCTGTCAAGAAAAATCAGGGTTGGCTACTAATTATAGAATAAAACAACCTAATTATGCTAAAGAGCAGCTTAAAAAAGAGCCTTCTAGGCATTACAATAACCTTATTTTCCGCTGGGCAAATCTATGCCCAGCAACCTTCAAAGGTTTCTGAGGAACTGGTTTCCATGACGACCTATCCTTTTTCAGATCCAGACCCTATTGCTTCTAATCAGAAGCTTTATCCTTACTTTCGGTTCGATGGGTTTTCCAATAAACCCGAACAGAAGAAATGGAATGTGGTCACCTTGGAAAACGATTTTATCAAGGTCCAGGTCATGCCGGAAATAGGCGGAAAAATCTGGACAGCATACGATAAAGTCAATAAAAGGGATTACCTCTACAACAATGGCGTTGTAAAATTCCGGGATATTGCAATGCGAGGACCATGGACTAGCGGTGGTATCGAAGCCAATTATGGAGTAATCGGGCATACTCCAAACACTTCAACACCTGTCGATTATTTAATCCGTAAAAACGAAGATGGAAGTGCCAGCTGTATCATCCATACCTTGGACCTCCTTTCGAGAACCCATTGGACCCTGGAGATCAAACTTGAAAAAGATAAAGGATATTTTACCACCAGTTCATTTTGGTCAAACAGCAATCCTATCGAGCAACCTTATTATACTTGGATGAACCTCGGGATTCCTGCCAGTGATGATCTTCATTTTGTTTATCCAGGACATAAATATATCGGCCATGGCGGAGAACAACACAATTGGCCAATCGATGAGCAGGGACATGACCTTTCTACTTATACCGGCAATGCTTTTGGTGACTCCAAATCCTATCATGTTTTAGGTGCCGCTAGCAATAGCTTCGGTGCCTATTGGGCAAATACCGATTATGGGATGGCACGCTATGCAAATAGAGAAGATAAACTGGGAAAAAAGATCTTTCTATGGGCGCAATCCGGAGCAGGTCAAATCTGGGAAGATCTATTAACCGATAAGAGTGGTCAATATGTCGAAATTCAAAGTGGCCGTCTGTTTAACCAAAACATGGGAACAAGTAGTGAAACTCCATTCAAACAAATTGGATTCCAACCCTACCAAACGGACCGCTGGCAGGAAAACTGGATGCCTTATCACGGAATTGGAAAGGCAACAGCTATCAACCTCGTGGCTGCCTTTGCCCTAAAACAGAATGATCAAAATTTACAGATTAGCATCGACCCTAAACAAAATATCCAAGACTCCCTGATAGCTTATGATGAAACCGGAAATAAAATAGGTAGCACATGGGTAGAAGCTAAAATTGGTAAACCAACACAAGTTCAACTAAGCCTCAATTCAGCAAAACCCATTCATGCGCTTACATTGAACGGTAATCGACTGGACTTGCAACAGGATAAATATGAACTGAACAGGCCAGTGGAAATAAAGGTTCAATTAAGTCCGGTTGATTCATTGGCTTTTATGGGGCGTGATCTCCTTCGTTTTAGATTGTATGATCAAGCAGAGCCTATTATCAAGAAGGCTTTTGAATTGGATCCAAATAATATGTCCATTTTAAATTCCATGATCAAACTATATTGGTTTAGAATGGAATATGATAAAGCCCTTGAGTATGCCTTACGAGCTTTGGAAATAGACACTTACAATGCCGAGGCAAACTATTACTATGGATTGATCAATGAAAAGCTAGATAAGAAATATGATGCTCGCGATGGCTATCAAGTTGCCACTATGGATGCTGCTTGGAGACCCGCAGCCTTCACTGCATTATCCAAGCTGTTCTATAAAACAAAAGATTATCAGCAAGCTGAATCTTATGCTTTAAAGGCATTGAACCATGGGCAAGAAAACATAGAAGCCTTGCAAATGCTTTATCTAAACTCCCTGCATTTGAATAAAGAAAAGGAAGCTCAAGAAACCCTGAACAAAATTTCCATAATAGATCCATTAAATCCATTCGTAAATTTTGAAAACCTTTGGACCAAAAAGAAAAAAGAACAGGAACAGAAGTTCTTGACAGATGTTAAGCAAGAATTACGAACTGAAGCCTTTTTGGAACTCGCTATCAGGTATGCCTCCCTAAACAATCAGGAAAAGGCAACCAAAATTCTTGAATTAGCGCCTCAAAATACCGAAACCTTATATTGGTTAGCATATTTAAATCAAGGCAATTCTGCTCAATCTGATTGGTTAAAAAAAGCTGATGAATCAAACCCAGACTTTGTTTTCCCATTCCGTGAGGAAAGTAAAAATGTACTCGAATGGGCCAGCCAACAAACCAAAAGCTGGAAACCAGATTATCTTTCAGCTTTAATCTATCGCTTCAGAAACCAACCAGAAACTGCCCTTTCTTTGCTCAATAAGCATAGCTCAGATAACAAGGAAAATGCGGTCTACTTTGCTGTATTGAGCCAACTACAAGCAAAAAACACTAATGAAGCCATCGCTTCCATGAAAAAGGCAATTGAAATCAATCCTAAGGAATGGCGATATGGCAAGCTGTTGTCCAATCTCTATAGAATTAACAAGGACTTCAAAAATGCTTTGGCAGTATCGGAAACTTATCATAAAGCCCATCCTGAGAATTATATCATTGGAATGAATCAAGCCCGTTTACTCCTCTTGAATCAAAATTATTCAGAAGCTGAAAAAATCCTTTCTGGGCTTGAAATCTTACCTTTTGAAGGCGCAACAGATGGTCATAAATATTATGAGCAAGCGAAATTAATGCTCGCTTATGAAGCCTTAGTGAAGAAAAACAACAAGATTGCCCAACAAAAAATCGATGAAAGTAGGCTATGGCCAAAACAATTGGGTGTTGGCGAACCATATCCTAATGAAAAACAGGAAATCCTAGCTGATTGGTTAGAAGCCCAACTCAATAAAAATACTGAGAAATCTAAAAGCTTGATCAAGAAAATTGCTGAGACTAAATCAGTTCGAAATCCAGCATTGGTTATGCTTCAATCCGTTGCTCAAACTCTTTCAGGGCAAAATGAGGCGGCTCAAAAAACTAAAAAAGAAGCCTTAAATAATGTAAAAGGAAATTCCGATGCCTATAACAACCTTTATAACAGCATCAAAAACGGAAAAATTGAAGATTATTGGACTAAATTGATTGCTTTGGTCTATAACCAAGAAGATCAACGAATTTTCTAGGTTTTTATTCATAAAGAAGCCCGGTTAAACCGGGCTTTTTAATATCTATTTATCTACTTTCCACTCAAATTTACCTTCTGAAATCTTTACAATTGTCCCATCCGGTTTTTTTAGTTCGCCTTCAAAACTCCCACTTACATATGCCCTATTAGGCTCTCCTTTCATGGGAATTACTTTGTTGATGGTAACCTTGAATGGACCTTTACGACTATAATTCGAATTATCGGCATAGATCACCAGATTTGAGGTAGTCTCATTTTCCTTTACCCAAGTGCCAAAATCTATTGAAAATGCTGAATTCCAATTTTCATTAAGTGGAAAGGTATAAGTGCCTAATCCCAACATTTTAGGTGTATCAAATCGAATAATGAAATAATCTCGATCATCACTGAAATCATTGCTATTTCTCCCTCCAATATGCGTTACGTAGCGATCCACGTTATCATACTTATGACAGGCCATTTCAAAATATGCATCAATAGGATCTGGCGCCTCTGATAACCACAATTCCCCATCTACTTTCATGGAAATATAAGGCACATTTATATCTGGCTCTTCCTCATCATCAATCTGATCATCCTTACTGCAGGATGAAGCAAAAAATGCTAGAAATAAAAACAGCAAACTAAATAATTTGATACTTTTCATAATTGGTCTATAATCTTTAATATACTAAATAACAGCCGTTAAACAAGTCTTAATTTTTACAAAAGGATATTTTTAGAACTGTTCTCTCCATTCTTCTCAATGTTTTTCCAATAGGCTTAGTTTTCAATAATACATGTTTAAACTTTTAAACCTTTGTTTTATTGCTTTAACCATTGCTTCAAAAACCGTGCTAAAGGTTAAGCCCAATAATACAGGCTAGCACAGGATGCGGTCAACATATTTTTTTTGTTTCTTTATTAATAGAATATCTCAGCCCAAGAAAAAAGCTGTTCTTATCGTAGAATAACAAGCTTTACGGCCGATTTATTTAACCACGAAACACTAAATTACTACATCTACTAATTAATTGTTTAGGCTAAAACCCTTAATATGAAAAGATACTCTTGGCCAATTGTGTTACTATTCTTCCTCATTTTGGCATCCTGTAAGCCAAAAACTCAAGAATTCCCATTTAAACCTGATCCCAATACTAATATTGCCATTATTGGAAACTCATTTGCCTTAGGCCTCCAAAGAAGCAACTATTTCGAAACCCTGCTATATCAAAGCTTTCCCGAAGAAAAATTAACGATTCGCAACCTTGGCTGGGATGCTGATGAAGTTAATCTTCGTCCTCGCCCGCTCAACTTTGGAACCATACAGGAACATCTTAAAGACCTGCAGGCAAATGTTATTTTTGCTTGCTTCGGAATGAACGAATCCTTCAAAGGGCCTGATAGCTTAGACGTTTTTAAACAGGACCTCAAAAGTCTTCTAGAATCACTACAAAAACAGGAAAACCCCAATCAAAACACCCCTCAGATCTTCTTGATTTCTCCTATAGCCCATGAAAAAATAAATGGCGATCTCCCTGATCCAACGGAACATAATAAAAACTTAAAAATCTATAGCAAGGGAATGGCGGAGGTAGCCAAAGCTATGAATATCCCATTTATTGACCTATTTACCCCTACAAAGGATAAAATGGATGCAGGATCTGAAGCCCTTACATCGGATGGAATACATCTCAATGAAGAGGGATTCAAATTTGTTTCTGAAATTATGGCGAAAGCCCTGGTCCTACCTAAACAATCATGGGAAGTAAATAAAGAAAACGAAGAGCTTAGAAAACTAGTTGGAATCAAAAATCAACATTATTTCTATCGATCAAAATCACAGAATGGCGAATATATCTACGGAAGACGACGCGAATGGGCTGGCGGCCAAGAGCTTCCCAATGAATTGCAGAAAATCGATCATATTGTAGACCAACTTGATTCCCTGTTATGGACCACCTCAAAACCCGGAACATCCATTGACCAATCCGCTGTCAAAAAGATAATTGAATCTGGAATCGTAAAACCTGATCCCGAAAATATTAAGCCTACAACCGCTGCAGACCTGGAATATGCTAAATCACAATTTATCCTTCCAGAGGGCTTTGAAATAGAGCTCTTCGCTTCGGAGAAAGACTTTCCGCTGGCCAACCCTGTATCAGCAACATTTGATGCCAAAGGCAGAATGTGGGTTTCAACCATGCCTTCATATCCCAATTATTCTCCTGGCAACCCTCCTAATGATAAAATAATTATTCTCGAAGACACAAATGCAGATGGAATTGCTGATAAGCACAGTGTATTCGCCGACAGCCTTTATCTCCCCCTGGGATTTGAATTAGGCGATGGCGGTGTCTATGTCACTCAAGCACCAGATTTCGTGTTCTTAAAAGATACCAATGGCGACGGTCGTGCAGACAAAAGGGAAATCCTCCTTTCTGGATTTGGAACAGAAGATTCGCACCATACCTTGAACACTTATACCTGGGGTCCTGATGGTGCTTTGTATATGAATATGGGGACTTTTCTACATACCAGCGTAGAAACTCCTTATGGACCACGCCGAGGTGATTACGGCAATGTATGGCGGTATGAACCCCGGACAAAGAAATTTGACCAACATATCTCCTACTTATTTGCAAATCCTTGGGGCGATGTTTTTATGCGTGATGGAACCCAATTAATCGCCGATGTATCGACCGGATTAAACTACTTTGCTCCACCATTAACCGTGGCGATTGACTATCCAAAGAAACACCTCGAAATGAAGGATTTCCTTACCTCAGCATCTAAACCGAAAACATGTGGAATAGAAATTATCTCCAGTCGCGCATTTCCGGATAGCCTCCAGGGAAATGTGCTTTTCAATACATTTATTGGCTTCCAGGGTGTGAAACAACATAAATTAGCTGAAGATGGTAGTGGAATTATTGCCACTGAAATACAACCGCTATTACAATCGAAAGACCCCAATTTCAGACCTGTAGATTTAAAATTCGGTCCTGATGGTGCTCTTTATGTAATTGATTGGTACAACCCGATTATTCAGCATGGTGAGCAAAATTTCCGCGATCCTAAACGTGATCATACTAAAGGTAGAATCTGGAAAATCAGCCATAAGAATATGGCTAAACTTCCTGTAGTCGACATGAGCAAGCTCAGCATCGCTGAAATCTTGGATAAACTCCGCTCCCCAGAGGATCGTGAGCGGTATAGAGCTCGAAAAACCCTAAGGGATTACTCAGCAGAAAAAATTATCCCAGAACTGAACACCTGGCTGGGTAAATTAGATAAAGCCGATCCGGAATGGGATCAGAACAGACTTGAAGGGCTATGGGTTTACCAGCAATTCAATAAACCAAACAAGGTGTTGCTTGAAGAGCTTTTACAAAGTAAATCTCCTGCAATCCGTGCTGCAGCAACACGCGTCTTATATTATTGGGCAGACCGAATTCCAAACGCACTGGATCGCTTGATAAAAATGTCTACAGACTCCGAACAGCGTGTTCGACTAGAAGCTGTAATTGCTTTAAGTCATTTCAAAGATCCTAAAGCGGTCAAAGCCTTGCTTGCCGTTTCGGATATGCCTACCGACGATTATATCAATTACGCCTTAAACGAGTCCTTCAGACACTTAAGACCTGTTTGGGTGAATATGTTCAAGACTGACAAGAAATTCCTCGCAAATGAGCCCAAAAAGGCAGATCTCTTATTAAATTCTGTCGCGACCAAACGAGAATCCATTTATATTGGCTTTGTTGCCGAGGATCCAACCGCAGCAAAATACAGCGAACCAAAACTCAGCATAGAAGAATTCAATCAGATGAAAGGTGCCGCTGCGGTAAGCCGCTATTTGGAACAACACAAAGAACTATTGGAAGAACCTCAGGCAAACCCTGAGCCTAAACAAGAGCCTGCAAAAGAGAAAGAAGCATCTTCAAAGGCAACTCATATAATAAAAACATTGCCTGGAAAAATGGCTTATGACAAGGAAATCCTGGAGGTTTCTGCCGGTGAAAACATAATTCTTGAGTTTGATAACAATGATCAAATGCCTCATAACATCGTGTTCACCAAACCTGGTGCCCAGAAAAAGGTCGGTCAGGCTGCAGATAATATGTCGGTGGAACCTGATGCATACGAGAAGAACTTTATTCCAGATATTCCGGAAGTCCTATTCGCAAGCCCTTTGGTACAAGCAGGACAAAGTTATCAGATGCAGTTTGTGGCCCCAAAAGAAAAAGGGGAATACCCTTTTATCTGTACTTTCCCGGGACATTGGCAAATTATGCATGGCATTATGTTAGTGAAATAAGATTGCATGTAGGGGTTAAGTGGATTAACCCCTATCCTTTTAACTTAGGCCCTTCTTTCATCAAAGTAGCATATGAGAGCCTAAAAGCCGATAAACTTTGATATCCCACCATATAGGCAATTTCAGTCAAAGTATATTGCTTGCTATCCAGCAATTCAATGCTCTTCAGAATACGAACCAGCTGCAAATATTTTTGAAGTGTAATCCCTGTTTCCTTTTTGAATATCCTTTGTAAAGTTCTTACCGATAGATTGGCCAAATCGGAAAGCTCCAGAATATCCAGATTAAACTTATAGTTAGCATTGATGTAATTGCAGATGGGAATCAAGCGCTCATCATTGGGTACAGGAATTTCAAGTGACTTGCTTTCCTGACAGAAATTCGGCAGGCTAAATAACATGGCCTGTAAAAACAACTTTTGTTCCTGATCACTCTTCAACACCTTATTCCATTTTTCTGCATAAAGCAACATCTCTTTTAATACTGCCGGAGCTGGAAAAACATGGATTGTATGGTAAAAATCATTATTTGGAACCTCCTTGAATAAAACCAACATCAAGTTAACTGCATTGGATTCAGTACTTGTCCGATGAGCAACCTTGCTCGGAATCCAAATCACATGATGCTGGGGACCAAGTAGATTCTTTTATTGATATGAAAATATTGATAGCCCTCCGTTACATAAGTCAACTGAAAGGATTCATGTTGATGCTCCTCCTCTCCATGGTGCCATTCCGAATCATACCAAACATAGGTATCTGTATGAATATCATCCACATGAATGCTAATCTGATGGTCCAAATCTGCCAATTCTCTCATGTCGTTTTATATATAGTAAATGGCAAAGTTAACAAAAACGACAAGCTTATCTTTGTCCTCAAAGTAATTTGGGAGAGTTTTCCAAGAACTATTCCCCACGGAGGAAGGCATGAAACAAAATTCAAACACAACATTTTCCTGGTTAGGTATTCTATTGGTCATTTGGGTGGCGAGCAACTTGAGGTCACCGATCACAGCGGTAGGCCCAATATTGGATGAGATTAAATTGGCCATGAATTTAGATAATATTCAAGCTAGTTTATTGACCTCCATCCCATTGATTGTATTTGCTTCCTGTTCTATTTTAGTCAGTAAAGCAACTGCCCGTTTAAATATCCGTCATGGACTTATCTACGCCCTTTTATTCTTGATAATTGGATTATATCTTCGGGTTTATGGGAATATCACAACCTTATATATTGGCTCGGTCCTTTTAGGATTGGGAATATGTATTGGAAACGTCCTGACCCCTGCTTATATCAAAAATGAATTTCCGGCAAAAATAGGGTTGATGACTGGAATCTTTTCCGTCTCCATGAACCTTGTTGCAGCATTGGCCTCTGGATTTAGTATTTCAATAGGTAAGTGGACCGGAATGGGTTGGAAAGGCTCTTTAGGGATTTGGATCTTCGTGGCCATAATTGCCTTAATAATTGTATTTGCAGAGTTGTTTTGGGGAGCAAATACAGCAAGTCAGCAAAGCAAAAAAGAGGAAACAACTAAGTTCAATATCTTCAAATCCAAACAAGCCTGGAACATTAGCCTTTTCATGGGCCTGCAATCATTGATTTACTATTGTCTGGTTGCCTTTTTGCCAACGGTGCTTATGGAATACGGGATGAGTAAATCCGAAGCTGGCTGGGTATTTTCCATTCTTCAATTGGCGATGCTTCCCGTAATGTTGGTTAGCCCGGTTATTGCCAGTAAGATGAAAGACCCAAAACTAATGATATACTCCATTGGAATTCTCTATTTTACAGGAATCGTTATGCTGATTTTGCTGAAGACCCAATGGATTTATTTCACTGCAATCCTTCTGGGAATTTCCGGTGGTCTTGCCTTTAGCTTAGCCATTCTATTCCTGTCCTCTAGAAGCAAAACCATGGTAGGAACTATAAAAATTTCAGGCAAGGCACAATCCATAGGCTACCTAGTGGCCGCATTTGGCCCACCATTATTTGGGAAACTTCATGATTTTGACCTTTCATGGAAATATTCTTTTTATTTCCTGCTAGCTATCATATTGATAATGACCTTCTTCGGGAGAAAGTCTGCCAAACCTAGGTTTATTGAAGATCATTAATCATAAAAAAATGGCTCTAAAACCATTATGTTCCTGAATATTTCCGAGGAAAATCAGGCTTATTATGATGAAGTATTCAAAAGGGAAAACGACAAAATACTAGAAAACCCAAAGGTTTCTCAGGTATTTAAACTCCTATATAAGTGGTTAGGAAATTCGCAGAAATTAATTTTAAACCTAAATTTCTTCTGGAATAAAAGTTTAGGAATGCTCTACCGATACGCCAAAGCGAGTTAGTGAATTATTTAAATAATTACAACTTGAAATTCTTGGAGAAATTCATCTAAATACTCTCTACTAAATACTAATAACGAGATCCCATTATTCATCTCTTAGGCTGTCCACAGGTTTTGTTTGGGCAGCCCTGATTGCTTGCGAACTGACAGTTAAAATAGCTATAACAACGGCAATTGACCCAGCAAGGGCTACCATCCAAAACTGGATTTCAATTCTGTATGAAAAGTTTTGTAACCAATTATTCATCATCAACCAAGCCAAAGGTGAGGCCAGAATAAACGCTATTAAGACGAGTTTAATAAAATTTATAGATAACATTCCTGTAATACCAATTGTAGAGGCACCTACAACTTTGCGGATTCCAATTTCTTTTCTCCGTTGATTAGCAGTGAAAATAGCCAATCCGAAAAGACCAAGGCAGGCTAAGAAAATGGTTAATCCGGCAAAGATGCTCATTAACCTTCCTGTTTTTTCTTCTGCTTGATAAGTTTGGGCATACCGCTCATCCAAAAACGAATAGCTAAAAGGCATATCTGATGGAAAAGACTGATAAATAGATTTAATTTTCTGCAACAGATTTTCTGTATCTGAATTTTGAGTCCTAAGAATTAATGTCCCAGTCTGTTTACTAAGAACCATGACAAGCGGGGTAATTGGTTCATGTAATGATCTGAAATGAAAATCTTTTATGACACCAACGACTTGGAAAGATTTATTCTCATTGTTGGTTATGGTTTTCCCAATACTCCCCTCTTTCCAACCTAATTCTTTTGCCGCGGCTTCATTAATAATGACTGAAAGACTATCATTCCCAAATTCTTTTGAAAAATTTCTACCTTCTTTTAACTCCATTCCCATGGTTGGAATATATTGTTCATCAATATCATACCGAATTAATTTTACAAATTGATCGGTTTTACTTTCCGGATAAATAAAGTAGTTATTATTGCGGCTTTCACCTGCTGGAATATAGGGTGAGAATGAAACATCTTTAATCCTACTGTCTTCGGAAAGTAAATTAGCGAATGTTCTCTCATTATTTCCCAAAGACCATGTAGGGATAATAAGCACGTTTTCCTTATTATATCCGAGTTTGATATTACGCATATAATCCAACTGCTTCATGACCACAATAGTTCCGAATATTAAGCAAACCGAGGTCATAAATTGAAATACCACCAGACCACTTCTTAAGTTTAATCCTTTGCCTGTATTGTTGATTTTTCCTTTTAAGACGCTCAAAGGATTAAATGCAGAAAGATAAACAGCAGGATAGAAACTTGAGGTCAGACCAACAAGAAGTCCAAAAACCAAAAGAAGCG
This sequence comes from Sphingobacterium cellulitidis, assembly GCA_002245855.1. GTDB lineage: Bacteria > Bacteroidota > Bacteroidia > Sphingobacteriales > Sphingobacteriaceae > Sphingobacterium > Sphingobacterium cellulitidis. The sequence continues at coordinate 159,677 of NOUX01000010.1, forward strand.
GAATAATCTTTAGGAAGTCTAGATTTCTAATTTCCATTTCCTTCCCAGAAATTTGGTTGAATAAAGGAAGGGCTAAAATGACTAAAACAATAGCCAAGCCTAAGGCCATAAATGTTAGAAGTATCCCTTCAACCATAAACTGCCCTCTAATCCCAGTATTATCTGCCCCTAGCATCTTCCTCACGCCAACTTCTTTACTTCTTTTAAAACCACTAGCCGTTGATAGGTTCATGAAGTTAATCGTAGCGATGAACAACATAAAAACAGCAACCACACTAAAAATATAGATATACCTTAAATCACCAGGAGCACTAAGATCATAAGTGAAATTAGAATGTAAGTGAATATCTGTTAAAGGCTGTAAATAAAGTCCGATGTGATTTCCAGATTTTTGATAATCCTGGTAACTCATTCCAAAACCAGACATAAACTGAGGTGCAATATTCTTATCGAAGAGTGATGTCAAGCTTTTCTGTACTTTTTCTCGCGATGCATCTTTCCGCAGTAAGACATAAGTGAAATATTCAGAGGTCATCCAGGAATCTGATTTTGAATCTTGAATTCCCTCTAAAGACGTAAAAATATCAAAATTGAAATGGGAGTTCTTTGGAATATCCTTAATTACACCAGATATTTTTAAAATCGTAGGATTATTTTTAATAGCTAAATTTTGCCCAACTACATCGGTTGTACCAAAATATTTATTTGCCATAGACTCTGTTACTATAGCTGAATTCGGAAAGTTGAGTGCAGTGTTTTGGTCTCCTTTAATAAATGGCAAGGAGAAAATATCGAAGAAAGAGGCATCCACGGATGCTAATTTTTCCTCATTAAAGATCTTATTATTAACGACAAATAAGGGTGAGCCTCCATTTCTTAGTCTGGCTGCATCCTCAACCTCAGGTATATCCGCTTTCATGGTTGCCGCAACAGGAGGCATAACATGAGCTTCATTAATTTCTCCTCCTTTGACAGTACCCCGAAAAACTATCCGCTCGATACGATCCGCATTTTTATTGAATCGATCAAAGCTATATTCATCCCAAACATAAATACTAATCATTAAACAGGTGGCTATTCCTAAAGCCAATCCAATTACATTGATTAGTGTAGTAGATTTATTTTTTGATAAATTTCGCCATGCTATAATAAAATTGTGCTTAATCATAATCTAGATTTTTAGAAAACTGAACTGCCAATTTAAATTTCACAATTCATCTGCCACAATTCCAAACATCTGACCAGCAATGATTTAAACAGAATATTACAGGTTTAGCCTGTACGGTATCGAACATTATTTTGTCCATTATCGAACATATACCTAACACAACAGACTGGTTTAAAGCAGATTCAAAAATGTTCTCTTAAGCTTGAAATTCTTGCAGAAAATCATCTAAATACTAAATACTCTCTACTAAATACTAAAAATGCTCAGCTTTCGCTGAGCATTTTTCCGTAGCCCCGAGCAGAATCGAACTGCTATCAAATGTTTAGGAAACATCTATTCTATCCGTTGAACTACAGGGCCGCTGCTGCAAAACTAATACTTTATGAAATTAGAGCAAATTTTATTTTTTGCCTATCCCAAAAATCCATCTCATTACTCTCCAGTTATTCAATCCACTCCTCCCCACCCTCCTTCTTATCTCCATAAAGCACCATATTTCCTACAATTAAACCAACCTACTGATAACCAGGTAATCGTAATTTTGTGATATAAATCATATTTATATATGATACTGGTTTTAAATAGATAAAACCGATAGTTAATAAGTATTATCGATTATTTTTAGGCGTTTAAAATCGTATCTTTGTATCACAAAAAAGAAAAGAAAAATATTATGAGTTTTACAGGTAAAAATTTTCCGAACATCACAGTAGATGCAATTGACTATTTAGGCGACAATTTCACGTTGAACTTATTCGAAAAAGCGAAACAAGAGAACAAGAAGATCTTATTATTTTGGTATCCAAAAGACTTCACGTTCGTATGTCCTACAGAGTTACACGCGTTCCAAGAGGCTGTTGCTGAATTCGAGAAAAGAAACACTATCGTAATCGGTGCTTCATGTGACTCAGCAGAGGTTCACTTTGCTTGGTTAAATACAGCAAAAGACAACGGCGGTATCGAAGGTGTAGAATACCCGATCATTGCTGATACTAACCGCAATCTTTCTAGCGTATTAGGTATCCTTGAAATGAAAGAAGTAGAACACCCAGAATACGGAACTCTAGTTGAAGGTTCTGCAGTGTCTTACCGCGCAACTTACTTGATCGACGAAACTGGTAAAGTATTCCACGAATCAGTAAACGATATGCCTTTAGGTCGTAACGTTAAAGAATTTATCCGTTTGATCGATGCTTATACGCACGTTCAAAAACACGGTGAAGTGTGCCCAGCAAACTGGGAAGAAGGTAAAGAAGCAATGAACGCTACTCGTGATGGCGTAGCTTCTTACTTAGCACACAACTAATATTCCACCTAGTAAAAGAGGAGGATAATCCTCCTCTTTTTTATTTGGTATAACTTTTAAAACAATAAACATGTTAGAAGAATTAAGCACAGATAATCTACAAGAAGTCATCAACAGTAATGATACGGTGATGGTTCAATATGCCGCTTCTTGGTGTGGTAACTGCCGCATTATGAAGCCTAAATTCAAAAAATTAGCCGGTGAGAATGAAAACGTGAAATTCATTATCGTAGATGCAGAGAAATTCCCTGAGTCTAGAAAACTTGCTAATGTAAACAATCTCCCAACTTTCGCAGCTTTCAAAGGCGGTAAGTTGATCAATCAAGTACAAACAAACAAAATCGAAGGATTAACAGAACTATTAAATGAAGTTACCAATAATTAAACATCTTACCGAGTTTATCGCAGAGAATGACGCCGATTTCGTGTTAGAAACCATTGAAACATTGGAATCGTTGACAGAAGTCTCCCAATTAAAAGACGAAGAGCTAGATGTTATTGGTGAATTAATCTCCAATATGTACGGCGCTATCGAAGTCAACAAATTGGTGCAAGATGGTATGTCTCAAAAAGAAGCCCTAAACAGCTTTATGAAACGTGTCCTGGGATCTATCGACAAGTAAATCGCATATATAATTATAGGATCATATCCATGATCAACATTCTTTTCCACAAAAAGCTGTGAATAACTCCATTTTTGTGGAAAAGTTTTTTTTAAATACCTCGGTTATTGAGATTGATTTGTAGTACTTTTATATTCATTAAAGGTTAGACCAAATAAAAGCGCATCATCCTGCTAAAAATTGAACCTACGGAATTTACACCATGGTTTAAAGTCGAAGATTTTTAATTGTTGGTAAAAGGAATCAAATTATTTTGATTCCTTTTATTTTTTTACCCCGAATCTTATTACTTTTAAGGATGATTCATAGATTCTTAGGCCTACTTTTCCTCTTTCTTGCCTCTTTCTCAGTTGCCTTTTCTCAACAAAGCAACTCGGCAGCTCTTATCAAACTCAAGATTGATAAACTCGGAACCTTAGGCACAGCATTATATTTTGCGGCTCACCCTGATGATGAAAACACCCGTCTTATTGCTTATCTGGCGAATGATAGAAAATACAGAACCGCCTATTTATCTTTAACGCGTGGGGATGGTGGACAGAATCTATTGGGAACCGAACAAGGTATTGAACTCGGATTGATCCGAACTCAAGAACTATTAGCCGCTCGTGCCATCGATAAAGGCGAACAATACTTTAGCGCAGCTTATGATTTCGGATTCTCCAAAACGCATGATGAAACCTTCAGCTTCTGGAAGAAAGAAGATATTCTACGCGAAGCAGTCTATTTGATCCGAAAATTACAACCGGATGTTATCATCAACCGCTTCCCTCCTGACAGCCGTGGCGGTCATGGACATCACCAAGCCTCAGCGATGCTCGCTAAGGAAGCTTACGAAGCTGCCGCAGACCCAAAACGATTTCCTGAACAACTAAAAGATCTGAAGCCCTGGAAGGCTAAAAGAATCGTCTGGAATACAGCCAACTTCGGTGGAATGAACAATACCTCCGAAGAACAACTTAAAGTCGTTCTGAATGACTATAACCCCTTAATGGGCTATTCCTATGGTGAGATTTCAGCAATGAGCCGCTCTGAACATAAAAGCCAAGGTTTCGGATCTGCGTCTAACCGCGGGGAGACAACGGAATACTTTGATCATGTAGCAGGTGAAAAAGCTACTCAGGATCTCTTTGATGGTGTAAATACCACTTGGGAAAGATTGGCAGAACCAGTAAAACCTATTGAAGCCAAAATTCAGGAAATTCAAAAGGCCTATGACCTGAATCATCCTGAAAACTCCATAAAAAGTCTCGTTGAGCTTCATAAACTGGTTAAAGCCTTGAAACCTTCTGTTTACAGGGACAAGAAAATCCAGGATATTGAGGATATCATCTTATCATGCGCGGGTCTTGTAGCGGAATCAATCGCCTCCAAGCCTAATTTTGTGGTTGATCAAGAATTCCCTGTCAATAATGAAATCATTAAAAGAGCTTCGAATATTGAAGTGAAGTTAATCGCTATAGATGATAAACAGATCGGCGATGTTTTACCTGCCAATGAAACTAAAAAATTTGAAGCCCAGAAATCAATCAATCATTGGACTCAACCTTATTGGCTTGAAAAACCAAACTCATTGGGGAAATTTGATATTGAAGACCAGGACTTTGGTTTTCCAGAAAACCAGAATAACCCATCCACAAAATTCAAACTGGAAGTAGCGGGGCTTCCCATTACTTTTGAAAAACCAGTTGAATATCGCTATGTGGACCCTGTTCGAGGGGAAATCCACCAACCTGTATCCATTTCTCCTGTGCTGACTGCTTCTATCAGCTCTAGTCAGGCACTTCTAAAAACTGGAGAAAAGAAAACGATCAGCTTGATTATTAAAAACAATAGCGACCAGAATCAAAAAGCACAATTAAGTTTCAAACAGACCGACGGATTGACCATCAGCCCAAATCAGGAGAGTTTTGAGATTCCTGCAAATGAGACTTCTGTAAAGACTTTTGAGATCTCTAATCCCAAAAACTCGGCAAGCAGCGAAATTCAACCTCTTTTGAATGCTGAGCCTATACATAGTTTCAAGAAGATTTCCTATCAACATATTCCGGATATTACCTGGTTCCCATTGGTAAACCTAAAAGTTAAAGCACTGGAAATTAACAATCCTTTGAAAAAAATTGGTTATATTCATGGGGCAGGTGATTTAGTTCCATCTGCATTGGAAAACATTGGCGTTCAAGTCGACCTCTTGAACAGCGATTTGTTAGCCAGCACTAACTTAAAACAATACGATGCTATTATTGTCGGTATCCGGGCATATAACGTAAGTCACAATGCCAACCAATGGTTGCCTGTGCTCTTTGATTATGTGGAACAAGGCGGGACGGTCTTGGCCCAATACAATGTAAACTCAAGGATGAGCACCAATAAATTTGGTCCATATCCATTTGAGATCAATAGAGATCGCGTAACGGAGGAGGATGCAAAGGTGACTTTTACCGAAGAAAACGACCCTATCCTTAATTATCCCAATAAAATTACAATGAAGGATTTTGAAGGGTGGGTTCAGGAAAGAGGTTTATATTTCGCCAGCAATATCGCTCCGGAATATCGCACCCCATTGAGTATGGCCGACAAGAATGAACAACAAAATAAAGGTTCACTCTTAGTTGCAAACTATGGAAAAGGGAAATTTGTATATACTTCTTTGGCATTTTTCAGACAATTGCCTGCAGGAGTTCCCGGAGCTATAAGATTATTTGTAAATTTGCTCGCTAAGAACGAAAAAAACTAAAATATTATAATGGAAAATCAAATCGAAAACTCAAACGAAGTAAACGTAAAAGGAATCATTTTATTAGTAGGTACTATTTTAGGTGCTTTAACTGCTTGGGTTGCTACTGAAACTTTTTTAGGTATAATCACTGGTCTTGTAGGTGGATTAATTTTCGCAATTATCTTCATCACGGCCTTATTGCCAAACAAAACGCATGACAGATAAAGGACTACCGCCATTCGTACGAAGCTGGAGACAATTCTATTGGATTATTGTCATCTGGTTAGTCGTTTGCATAGTTCTAATGTATATTTTTACTAAATATTTTGGATGAGTAGTATCGATTGGATAGTACTCATCCTTACCTTGCTTGCCATCGTTGCCTATGGCATTTACAAAAGCAAGAACGTCAAAACCATTGACGGCTATATCCTCAGTGACCGTTCTTTACCTTGGTACACCGTCGGATTATCCGTAATGGCAACACAAGCCAGCGCAATTACCTTCTTATCAGCTCCAGGACTGGCATACTCCTCCGGAATGAGCTTCGCACAATTTTACTTTGGACTACCATTAGCCATGATTGTCCTCTGTATTACCTTCGTGCCTATCTTTCATAAGTTAAAAGTATATACAGCCTATGAGTTCCTCGAAAAAAGATTTGATATCAAAACAAGGGTCCTTACAGCAACTCTATTCTTGATTCAGCGTGGAATATCTACGGGTATTACCATCTTTGCTCCCGCATTAATCCTTTCTACCATATTGAATATAAACCTGACCATGACCACCATCGGAATTGGCACTTTGGTTGTGATCTATACGGTTTACGGCGGAACAAAAGCGGTATCATACACTCAACTCCTGCAGATGTCCATTATCTTCGGTGGACTGCTCCTTGCAGGTGTGCTCGTTGTACATCTATTGCCTCAGGATATCGGATTTAAGGAGGCTTTGCATATTGCCGGTAAGTCCGGGAAGGCAAATGCCATAGATTTTAAATTTGACCTCGATAATCAATATACGGTATGGACGGGTTTGATTGGTGGATTCTTCCTCCAACTCTCCTATTTTGGGACCGACCAAAGTCAAGTAGGAAGATACCTAACAGGCTCTTCCGTAAAAGAAAGTCGTCTTGGGTTATTAATGAATGGTCTATTGAAAGTGCCAATGCAGTTCTCGATCCTGTTGATAGGTATTTTGGTTTTTGCATATTACCAATATCATACCCCACCACTATTCTTCAATAATCAGGTAATAGAAAAACTTGAAAATAGTGCCCACCAACAGGAATATCAGGATATCAAACAGCGACATGAGGTCTTGAGCGAAGAAAAAACTGTTTATATCAATCAACTGACTGATGCCTTAAAGAGCAAGCAGGAGGATAAAATTGACGAAGCTAGAACAGAACTACAGCTCTTCAATGAAAAGGACAATGGCCTAAGAACAGAGTTGCTGGATTTAATCAAGAAAAACGACCCCACAGCCGACACAAATGACACAAACTATATATTCCTTCGTTTTGTGACAGACACGTTCCCTAAGGGCCTTATTGGACTTCTGATCGCTATTATCTTTTTGGCTTCCATGGGCGCCACGGCGAGTGCCATCAATTCCCTATCCTCAACCACGGTAATTGATATCTACAGAAGGTTTGTGAAAAAAGACGCCAATGATGCTCATTATTTAAGAGCTTCAAGAATTACAACGCTCGGTTGGGGTATATTTACAATCTGCATTGCTTTATACTCTAGCCAGCTAGGAAACCTGTTGGAAGCGGTAAATATCTTGGGTTCCCTCTTTTACGGAACGATACTGGGTATATTCTTGGTGGCATTTTACATCAGAAGGATTGGCGGAAAAGCGGTGTTTTGGGCAGCTGTAATAACCGAAGTTATTGTTATTGGAATTTGGCAGATGAATATTGTCGCTTTCCTTTGGCTAAACCTGATAGGTTGTTTACTCCTTATCCTGATCAGTTGGCTTCTTCAAATCTGCTTGGGTAAATCCCAAAAAAATAGGATTGAAACCCTTCAATCCTAATATTTCTTTAAATATATCCTCTAATAATACTTTCGATAGAGATCATATAGAATGGCTTTATCCCGATCCGTGAGTACGCCGGAAAGATCTGACTTGACAAACTTCCGCTTAAAAGACTTGATTGCCGCATCCTGATTCGTCAAATCATAGCCCATCAACTTCAAGGCATCAATAGGATTAAAATTCATTGGAGGCGCCATTAAAAAGTTCGGGTTATACCAGATTCCGAATCCTCGTTCTGCCAAGAGCTGCCATGGAAAAAACACATTCGGATCATCTTTGCGCCCAGGGGCAAAATCAGCGTGTCCAATGAAGTTTTTCTGAGGAATGCTATACTTGGTCTTCAAGGTGTCCAAAAGGATCAGCAAGGAGTTTATTTGAGCGTCTGGAAAAGGTTCTGAACCGTTGTTATCCAATTCAATCCCAATCGACACAGAGTTCATATCTGTAATGCTCCCCCATTTACCACGACCAGCATGCCATCCGCGCATATAATCATTCAGCATCTGTACCACACGTCCATCCCGACCAATCACATAATGGCTACTTACTTTCGTATGGGCCAATTGAAAGGTACGTATGGTTTGAGCTAAACTGGATTGAGAGGTATGATGAATCATAACAAATGAAGGCTTGCGCACATCATAATGAATGGCACTAGCATAATCATATTGTTTATTGTTGCCTTGCAAAAACATATTCCACGCCTGTTGCTCCGGGGTAAGTTCCGCAGCAGCAATAGCAGGAGCTATCTTTGCCTGTTCAATGACATCTGGGGTTTTATTTAAGGTATCCAGCCGCGGGGCCGAACTTTCAACTACCGTTGAAGGGCTAATAACAGATGTCTTTGATTGTAATACCTTCGTCTTCTTGGCCGTTGAACAACCAACCAAGAACATCACTCCACACACCGCAACAATCAGTCGCACTGAAATTATTCTCATCTATTTTATTTTGGTAAATTAAGCAATACCCCCATGGATAACATTTGGTTCCATTGAACCTTATTATCTAGGGCAGTATCATATAACACAACCCCGCCTAATGCCACATTGATCAAGGAAGTCACCTTCGCTGTTAAGGTCGCATCTAAACGATGTGTTGGGTCTGTAATATCTTCGTAGTCCGCGAATAGGTTATAACGCGCTTTTAAGTGCAAGTTCTTCGTTAAGTTACGGTCTAAGTTGGCTGTTAACTGGAATGCCAGCTCATTATTGAAGATCTTGCCTTCTTCAACACCAAACATTGGGCCTGTACCTTTGGTCACATCATTCGGATCTTTATATTCTCCATGTTTTTGGAAATAGTCATAGGCATTCAATGGCTTCAATCTATTATCCAAGATTAAAGTCTGTCTGGCCGTACCGGTACCGAATCTTAAAGAGAACGTTTGATCAGGTTTGTACTCCAAACCGAATGATTCCGTAAAATAACCCGGAGCCATAAATGAAGATTTTAAACCGGTGATCACCTCTTCACCATCCACCATCGCATAGTGGAATGAGTTGTCAAATTGAGTCTCATAAGTCAAGGACAAATAGACCGCCCATGATTTAGTCAACTTATACGCCAATTTATTATCCCAGAATATCCGGTCATTATTAGGCTTTGCCAATTGGCCTTCATTCTTTACTTTACCGTATTTTAAATCAACCTCTGAAGTAAAGTTAAAGTTGTTCCTGTTGAACTCCGATTTATGCCAAAGAATCCCACCAATGGCGAATGAATTTAATCCCCCTAATTTCCAGTTTTCACTAAAAGCCGCTTGGTTAAAATTAACTCCTAAGCGAGTCCAATGTTTCCAGTAATTGACACGTAAATCCAATTTTGGAATCGGCACGTTTATATTTTTGATGGCCAATGCCCGGCCTGTAGTATCCTCTGAAATAGCACTATCTGGGCGTACGCGCAATTCACGTAGGTCTTGTGCTTGGGTCAGGCTCATCCCGAAAATAAAAATGAAAACAGGTAATAGGTAAATTTTTATATTCATGTTAATTCTCTTTTTTTACGTCTAACTTAATTTCTGGTAGTTCTCGCAAAGGTCGTAAATTTGGGTGTAGTTTGAACACTTCGTATTTACTTTTTATATATTTCACCATCTGATAATAGTTAGCTGTAGACACAAATTCGTATGTAGGCCTAAAAAGCTGCATAAATACCTTCAATTCATCCCCTTCCAACCCGACTAAACTACGCACCAATTCCGGCGTAAAATTAAAGTCAATGATATTTTCTTCATGCAATTTTCCAATAAATTGGGTAAAGCGCCGTGCGTTTTTCCCCTCCTTACTGACCATATTGTACAACGAGTTTATATTCAGCCCAGCTCCGGTCCGCCCAACAGAAAATAAATCTCCGGGTGTAGACAACTCAAAAGCCTTGCCATAATCTCTTTTTATCTCTGCTAAAACCTCATCAGGGCTCTTCCGACCAACAACTGTAACCGTTTCAATCTGAGCAACATTCTCCTTTAAGTTGACAATCAAAACCGCATTATTATTGTAAACCAAGGTGTCCGAAAAATATCCAATCTTCTTAAAGACCAAAACATCCCCAGCTTTTACGGAAGTTCTAAACTCTCCCCGAGCATCGTTATAAATGTATTTTTGAGTGTTTAGGTTCCTAATCTGCACTTCTCCAAGCCTACGCTTGGTATCCTTGTCATATACAATCCCTTCCAGACTTTGCTGTGCAAATAACAAAGTTGGTCCAAATAAACAAAAAATATAAAATATATGGACAAGAATTTTCACTCCTATAAAACTACGTCTTAGAAGAATAGCTTGCTAATATTTAACATCTTTTAATGGGGCTTGTAACTATTTTGATACGACCAGGAGTTGTCCGACGGAGACCGCATCAGTAGAAAGACCATTCCATTGTTTGATATTGTCTACGCTGACATTATATTTTCTGGCGATGGAATACATGGTATCGGTTGCTTGGACTTCATAAATCGCCATAGCGACAGGTTTCTTGATTTCCTCTACGGGCACATCAGGTTCTACTACTTCTTTTTCTTCGATTACTTCTTCCACTTTCTCCACACGAGCCACCTTTTCTATTGGAGCTTCAGCAATATCATATTGATGAAGGTCGTAGCGCTCGATTAGATCGATTAGAAGTTCTGGATAACGAGGGTTTGTGGCATAGCCTGCTGCTTTTAGACCTTTTGCCCAGCCTTTATAATCATCTTTTTTTAGGGTAAAGAGATTCTCATAGCGCTTACGAAGTAAAAATTGGGAATGGTCACGGAAAGATTGCTCAGGGTCATTATACACGCGGAAACAATCATTATTGGTGTCATCAGGACGATTGACAGATTTGCCGGACCATGAGCCGCCACATTTGATCCCAAAGTGGTTGTTCGCTTGTGTCGCAAGGTAGCTGTTCCCGTTTCCTGATTCTAAGAGGGCTTGCGCCAATTTAATACTGGCAGGAATGCCGTATTTATTCATTTCCTCGATTGCGATGCCTTTATAGCGATCAATATAGGACAATCCACTCATGGATGTCCCTCTATTGCCCGATGATGAAGAGTTCGGTTTAGAGGTACTGCTGTTAGGCTTTCCGTTAGGATGCTTAAGTGCTGTGTTTCTTTTAGTTCCACATGAAACAAAAAATAAGGCCAATATTAAACTGGCCAATAAAAACTTCTTCATCGTGTTGACAAATGCGCTTAGTTAAGATTAATTTTCTCGTCGTACTTTTCTAGGTCATAGGTATTGATCGTTGAGATCACCTTTCTAGACCAATCGCCAGTTTCTGAATACCCAGATTTAGCGATCCCTTTTACCCAACCTTTATAATCTTCAGAGTTGTGTTTGTCGAACAATGGCTGTGTAGCTTTCCTTCTTTGAAGAAGCCCCACAAAATCACGGTAAGAATCCAATACCGAACCGTAGCCTTTATACGCCGAACGGATCTTTTTACTGCTGTTCTTCCCCTTGATACCAAAGTGGTTGTTTAAATAGCGCGCAATTCTACTGTTGCCATAAGCACTTTCATGAATTGCTACTGCTAAAATTACAGAAGCCGGAACCCCTGTTTCACGCATTAGCGTTTGAGCTGCTGGACTATGTTTCTCAATATACGTCTTTGTCGTATAATCCTGAGCATATAATCCTAAAGTTGAAAGAGTGATAAGTATACATACCACAAAAATCTTTCTACAATAATCTAGCATAAAACTTGTTTTAGTTTAACACTACTTTTTGCGTAGCACAAAAAGCCCATCTCTAATCGGCAGTATGAGTTTCTCAACTCGTTTATCCCCTGCCAAGGTTTGATTTAATTCTATTACTTGCTGTGTTTGCTTGTCCGGCTTTTCATCAAAAACCTTGCCCTTCCATAACACATTGTCAACTAAAATTAGACCTCCAGGTCTAACCCGGTCAACCAACATGTTAAAATAAATGAGGTTACGCTTCTTGTCGGCATCTATAAATACCAAATCAAATGTTCCCTCAATCGTCGGAATAACCTCCGCAGCGTCTCCAATATGATATTTAATCTGACTAGCATAGGGCGATTCATCAAAATAGGATTGAACTCGCTCCTCCTGCTCTTCATTGATATCTATCGTATGTAAAACACCGCCATCAACTACTCCCTCAGCCAAACACAGGGTCGCATATCCTGTAAAAGTCCCAATCTCTAACGCTAACCTCGGCTGTACTAATTTGCTTAACATACTCAGCACTCGCCCTTGGTAATGCCCCGATAACATATGTGGCATTGTCTCCTTTAGATAGGTCTCTCTATTGACCTTTTTTAACAACGAATTTTCTTCGTCTGTAGTATCTTCCAGATAACTGTTTAGCGGATTAGACTCTTCAAACATACTGCGCAAAGATAAATATTAGCTATGCTTCCAACCAAGAATTATTTTACAAAGCACTGATTATCTTTTACTTACAACGTAACACCCGTAAGTATAAACAGCGTTTAAAGCCTTTAAATGCTGTTTGTTAAAAGTGAAAATTTTCAACCATTATTTAAATTACGTCATAAAACTGACCTTTAATCGGAAATCGATTTCATTTATAAACTATCGATTTTAGGGAAATGATATTCGAATCTTTTCCATTTCTTGTTCAAGAAAAACTCGCTGTTTCTGGGGACTTTCTTCGGACCTTCTTCGGACATCTGCCGGATCTTGGCCGCAAAAATCCGAACAAGGTCCGATGAAGATCCGAGCCAGCTACGGTACATCTCCGGGATTAATAATAATTAAAGTAAAAGGAATCCAAAATAAGACCCGAAATTCCTAAACAAAAAAAGGCCTGGAAGTAATCCCAGACCTTTTAATAAAAATATTTTTTCGAAAAGTTAATCTAAAGAAGCGGTAATCAAACGTAGAAACTCTGAGCGAGTTACATCATTTTGAAATGCACCTGTAAATGCAGAGGTTGTGGTTACCGAATTTTGTTTCTGTACGCCACGCATAGCCATACACATGTGTTTACATTCAATTACGACTGCAACACCTGCTGGTTTTAACGTTTCTTGGATACAATCGCGGATTTCATTGGTCAATCTTTCTTGCACTTGAAGTCTTCTGGAGAAAACATCAACCACACGGGGGATCTTGCTTAATCCTACGATATGACCATTCGGGATATAAGCGATATGAGCTTTACCAAAAAATGGAAGCATGTGATGCTCACACATCGAATAAACCTCGATATCCTTTACAACCACCATTTGGCTATATTCTTCTTCAAACATGGCGGCACGCAGCAATTCTGCCGGGTTAACATCGTAGCCATGGGTTAAAAACTGAAGGGCTTTAGCAACACGTTCTGGTGTTTTAATTAAACCTTCACGATTAGGATCTTCTCCTAAAGCTTGAAGAATATCTTTATAATGTTCTGCAATACGTTCAACATTCTTTTCGTTGTATTGGTCGATTTTTAAGTAACCGTCCTGTTCGTCATCATCAAATTGTTGAAATTTGCTCATTCTTACTATTTGTTATGGGTGAATTATTCGCCGAAATATTCGACATAATTATTTTCAGTCTCGTGTAGTCTGACTGCATGTAGGAAAACCTTTTCTTTTTCAAAGAATGGTTTCAAGATATGGAATATTTCCATGGCAATAACCTCAGTAGAGGCCATTTTACCTTCCATAAAATCTACATCCAGGTTGACGTTTTTATGGTCCAGCTTGTCGATAACCTCTCTGATAATAATATCTTTCATCAGTTTAAGGTCAATCAGGAAACCTGTTTCAGGATTGACAAGGCCTTTTACAGTCACATATAAGTCATAGTTATGACCATGCCAATTCGGGTTAGAGCAGTTACCAAAAACACGCTCATTTTCCTCAAGTGACCAGTCTTCACGATAGAGCTTATGGGCAGCATTAAAGCGTTCGCGTCGTGTTATATAAATCATAATGACAAAGATAAAGTAAATTAGCGTAAATTAGTACTTTGAGCAACATATATGAAAACTCTTGTCGTCGCCGCCACCGAACTTGAAATAGCCGCATCTATTCCCACATTAATAGAAACTAAAACAGATTACCTGGTCACAGGCGTGGGTATGCTTGCGACGGGTTTTGCATTAGGCCAATACCTGCAAGGCAAAAATTACGATCTGATGATCAATGTGGGTATTGCAGGCACGTTTAACCCTTACCATAAGTTGGGTTCTATATTCAAGATTAAGACGGACCGGGTATTTGAGTTTGGCGCTGAGAACGATAAGGACTTTATTCCGATTGACAATTTGGGCTTTGGAAATTCCGTATTTGTGGAGACCTTGCCAAATTGGTCACTCCCGGCGGAATTTTATGAGATACCCTATACGGATGCTATTACGGTGAATAAGTCGCATGGCTCCGAAGATAGTATTTCCAAGATCAAGCAGGAGCATGGATTAACCCTACTGGAGAGCATGGAAGGGGCTGCATTTTTTTATGCGGCGAACAAGATGCGGATCCCTTGTGTCCAAGTAAGGTCAATTTCCAACTTAGTGGAAAAGAGAAATGTAGAAAACTGGAACATTCCCTTGGCGGTTAAAGAGCTTAATTCATGGCTAGAGCGCTTTGTAATTGCTATCCAACAGTAAAATCCCCTTTGTAAATCGATTGTGTAGTGCTCATTCCATCGAAAATAGTACAATGGCCCTACGGAAATTCGAGAAATAATAGTATTTTTGCATATCTAAACAAAATTCACTATCTGTAATACTGATGAGAGAAATACAATTCAGAGAAGCGCTTCGGGAAGCAATGAACGAAGAAATGCGCAAAGACGAAACAATCTTTTTAATGGGCGAGGAAGTCGCTGAATATAATGGTGCCTATAAAGTGAGTCAAGGAATGCTTGATGAGTTTGGTGCTAAACGTGTTATTGACACCCCAATTGCAGAGCTTGGTTTTGCAGGTATCGGTGTTGGTGCGGCAATGAATGGTTTAAAGCCCATCGTTGAATTTATGACTTTCAACTTCTCCTTAGTTGCAATTGACCAAGTAATCAATGCGGCAGCTAAAATTCACCAAATGAGTGGTGGACAATTCTCTTGTCCAATTGTGTTCAGAGGTCCTACGGGAAATGCAGGTCAATTAGGTGCTCAGCACTCTCAAAACTTTGAAAACTGGTATGCAAATACTCCAGGATTGAAAGTGGTTGTTCCTTCAAACCCTTATGATGCAAAAGGATTATTAAAATCATCTATTATTGATCCAGATCCAGTTATTTTCATGGAGTCTGAGGTGATGTATGGTGATAAAGGTGAGGTTCCTGAAGAGGAATACTACTTGCCAATTGGTAAAGCCAATGTAGTGAAAGAAGGAACAGCAGTAACGGTAGTTTCATTTGGTAAAATGATTCCTCGTGTTGTTATTCCTGCGGTTGAGGAATTAGAAAAAGAAGGTGTTAGCGTTGAGTTGATCGACTTACGTTCTGTACGTCCTATCGACTTCCCAGCAATTATCGAATCTGTAAAGAAAACGAATCGTTTAGTAATTGTTGAAGAAGCTTGGCCTTTAGCGTCTATTTCTTCTGAAATTACATTCCATGTTCAAAAGAATGCATTTGATTATTTAGATGCTCCTGTGGTACGTGTTACTTCAGCAGACGTTCCTCTTGGATATGCACCAACCTTAGTTGAGGCTTCATTGCCAAGTATCGCTAAAGTTGTAAAAGCTGTAAAAGAAGTTTCTTATATCAAGAAATAAGGAATCTTAAAATATTACTTTGAGAGCCCCAATATTTCTATTGGGGCTTTTCTTTTCTAGAGGTTTTCAAAAGGTTGAATTTATTGTTCTTAACACAAAGTACTATCGGACTTGCCTAAGAAAGGGATCAATTTGAGAAAAAGGTTTAGCTTAGGTTTTGCAATTTATTTTCATTCAGGCACAAATCAATTAACCCATTTATACAGGTTTTCAATAATTTTTGGATAGACTTTACATTGTTGAAAAAATTTGTATTTTAGTTAACAAAATCTAAAAAAATGAAAAAATTATTAGTCCTATTCTTACTCTCATCTGCGGCATTCACGTCGAATGCTCAACAGGTTGAATTTAAAATGAAGCTTCCTTTAAATAAACCTTTAAAGGCGGTTACAACAATGAAAATGGATATGGAAGGTGCACAGAGTATGATCATGGATATGACTACTAAAAGTACAATCAATGTCGCTAAATTCGAAAGTCCCAACTATACAATTGAAAATACCACAGATGCCGTTAAAATGGATATTGATGCAGGTATGATGACTATTAGTTATGATTCTGAGAATCCATCAGACGATCCGACCGCAGCAGCAATGGGAGCTCAATTTGAGAATTTGATAGGCAAGAAAATTACTATGATTACCTCTGAAACAGGTAAGGTTGTTAAAGTGGAGGGATTAGATAATGCACAAAATCCGTTTGGAAACGTTGAAATGTCTGCAACTTATCCTGATAAACCTGTAAAACCAGGTGATACCTGGAATACTGAAGCAACATCAAATGGTATTACGACCAAGGCATTAAACAAATATGTAGAAAAGACTGCCGAAGGTTATGTAATTGAAAGTACTTCAGACATGTTCAAGGATGAAACCAAAATTGGAAGTGTAGTAAGCACCTATATTGCTGACCCTACTACATTTTTTACCAAATCTGCTACCATTAAAATGGATATGGATGTAGAAGGTCAAAAAATCACCTCTGAAGTAATCATGAAAGTTGAATAAGCACAATATATTAAAGCATAAAAAAGCCCGATAACAATTATGTTATCGGGCTTTTTTATGCTTTATTTCTAGACTAAGCGTTAACTTCAGCTTTATAATCGTCAGCGGATAATAATCCGTCAACATCAGCAGCATTGTTTAATTTAACACGGATAATCCATCCTTCACCATAAGGGTCAGAGTTTACTAATTCCGGATTAGCATCAATAGCGTCATTTACAGCCAATACAGTTGAAGTAACTGGCATAAAAAGATCAGAAACAGTTTTTACCGCCTCTACTGAACCAAACACTTCATTAGCTGCAACTTCATCACCCACTGTGTTGATATCAACAAACACGATATCACCTAACTCTCTTTGTGCGAAGTCTGTAATACCAATAACTGCTTCATCACCTTCTACACGAACCCATTCGTGATCTTTGGTGTATTTTAATTCTGAAGGAAAATTCATGTCTTTTCTATTTGTTTTTCCCCCAAAAATAGGATTAAGAAAGGAGAATACAAAAGTTATTGTATTTTTATCCTATGAATCCTGGAATCGCTAAACTATCAGATATTGCTCAAAAAGATTATAGATTAATCATTGGATTAATGTCTGGTACCTCACTCGATGGCCTAGATATTGCCTTATGCAAAATTCATGGTCATGGTAATACAAGTAGAATTGAATTATTGGAGTTTGAAACTCTCGATTATCAGCCAGAATTCAGAAATTGGATCCGTAAGATTTTTGCAAAAAGAACCGTTGATCAACAGATTCTCTGTGGCCTCAATCCATATATTGCAGAAGTACATGCTGATTTGATCTTGAAGGCATTAAAGAAGTGGGAATTAAAACCAGAGCAGATTGATGCGATTGCCAGTCATGGCCAGACAGTATTTCATGCGCCACAATCATTGACACAGGTCCTTTCTCTTCCAAATAGCACTCTACAATTAGGCGATGGAGACCATATTGCCGTAAAAACAGGAATCATCTGCCTTTCAGATTTTCGACAAAAGCATTTAGCTGCTGGCGGGGAAGGCGCCCCATTGGCTGCTTATGGCGACTATTTACTATTCAGTTCTGAAAAGGAGAACCGAATCCTATTGAATATTGGCGGGATATCAAACTTTACCTTTTTACCGCAAATAGGTTCAGAATTGGAAGCCTATGCTACGGATCTTGGCCCAGGAAATACCATGATGAATCAATACATGGAAAAACACTTTAAAAGAGAAATGGACAAGGATGCTGAAGTAGCCTCAAAGGGAACCGTTAATATGTTGTTATTGGAAGAATTACTCAAAGAACCATTCCTCAATTTGAATTTCCCGAAAACGACAGGACCTGAGTTATTCAATTTGGAATACCTTCAAACAGCAATGAAGACCGCATCCATTCAAGACCTCAGTCATGAAAATACAATGGCGACTTTGAATGCATTTTCAGCAAAGACAATAATAAACGGAATTCAAAGGGCAACAGATGGGATTACGAATTTCAAAATTTATGTAAGTGGTGGCGGATTGCACAATCCTTTATTGATGGAACAACTTAGAGAAGCATTTCCGAATAGCGTGGACTCCTTTGAAGAATTGGGTTTAAATCCAGATGCGAAAGAAGCTTGTTTATTTGCTGTTCTAGCGAATGAAACCTTGGCAGGAAACCCACAGTCGGTTAAACGTATCAAGGACTCTCCTGCTGTTTGTATGGGGAAAATAAGCCTTCCCTATTGATCCAAGGCTTGATGGATGAACTCCTTAAAAGGAATCATGCTGGAATATTTCTCAACAACGGTTTCTAAGGCGCTGGAGGCTTCCATTTGTTTTCTACTAAGGTTAGCTGACAAAATGAAGCTACGGTGCTTTAAAAGCTCTATATACTCGTTGTCTGCTGCATATCCTGCCGGAGGTCTCTGCAATTTATCTTCAGAGGATAAATCCTCTGCTTTCCAACCTCCTTTTTCCAAGGAATTGAATAATTCTTCAGCGTTATAATCGATTTCTTGTCGGATAGCGTCCAAATGATGTTTTTCTGGTCTCCAATAGCCTACGGCTATAAAAGTGCCATCCGGTTGAATATGGATATAGTATTCAGGACCTGCTAATTTGCGACCATCTACCGAAATACCAGCGGCAAACCATGTTTTATAAGGATCCTTGTTTTTTGAAAAGCGAACATCCCTGTAAATACGAAACAAACATTTCTTGGCTGAGATTTCTTGATTGATATGTGGATCTAATTCTGAAAGTTTAATAATAATTCCCTCAATAAATTCAGTAACATTTTTTAGCGCCGCTTCATACGCTGCTTTATGCTCCTGGAACCATTCTCTATTATTATTCTCTTTCAGGTTATTTAGAAAGTCAAAGGTTGCTTTTTCAATTTTCATGGGTAATTATAATAATGTTAGCAAAACATACACTAGAGGAGCGGCAATTAATAAGCCATCAAAACGATCCAAAAAACCACCATGTCCAGGAAGAATTTGTCCTGAGTCTTTGATTCCTAAGCTTCTTTTCAGCATGGATTCTACCAGGTCTCCCAACGTTCCAAATATACCAATCACTACTGCGATACTAATCCACTGAACTTTGCTTAGGGAGCCGAAAAAATGTTCTAAACTAAAAGCCACAGCCATGGCAAGGATTACTCCTCCAATAAATCCTTCCCAGGTTTTATTTGGTGAAATTCTTTCAAACAGCTTTGTCCTGCCCAAGGCTCTACCCGATAAGTAAGCTCCTGTGTCATTTGACCAAAGGATAATGAGGAAACCCATAGGAATATAGGGGTTAAAGCTTCCCTGAATAAATCCTAAGCCAATGAAAAACAAGAAGGGAATAGTGGCATACCAAATCCCCAATACTGTATAGGCAATATCATGGAATGGTTTTACACGTTTCAAATACAGCGAAGAAATAAAGAGTAGAGAAAAGAAAGGAATGGCTAGCAGTAAGTATTTCAATTCTAACAGACCTAAAAAATACCCAGCAGATAAAGCCGCCAACACGGTAGCAGTTAGTGTTCCAAGACCATTCAATGTCTTGATATCATCTTTACTACAAATACTGAAGAATTCCTTGGCTGAGAGAATGCCTATCAAAGCAAAGAAAACCGTAAATACATATTGATTAAAAATAGTAGCACATACCAATGCAACTACAAAGAAAAACCCAGTAATAGCTCTTGTTTTCATTTATTCCTCTTCTTCACCAAAAGACCCCATCAATTCAGTGGCTTTTTCCGAATTTTCATTTTCTACATACAATTCCACAACACCAAATAAATAGGATGAATCCTTTTTATTTAATACTACTGCGGGAATATTGTTTTCAATAAGCATATTTTTTACAATTTCAGCTTCATAAGCTTGATTGTAAACTTTTAATTTAGTCCAGTTTGAGTTCATTTGAAATAGATTTTTGAGTTGAAATCTTATAACAATAATAGGCAATGGCAATACTTGCGACAAAGCTAATTATATATATAGACACACTATAGGGTTCATCATTTTGCATGTCAGTAAATGATTTTCCATCTTTTGCGTAGACATAGGCAATTATGGTTACCGAGGCATTATTCAAAAAATGACCAAATACAGGAACCCATATATTTTTTGACCATAACAAGGAATATCCAAATATTAATCCAAGAATCATTCTTGGAAAGAAACCATAGAACTGCACATGAATAGCGGAGAAGATAATGGCTGTAACCCATATTGCCACATGGATGTTCTTAAAGAGGCGTTGTAAAATATTCTGTAAAGACCCTCTGAAATAAAATTCTTCCACGATTGCAGGAATAACGGCCATGACCAATAGGTTCATCATCAACAGATCGATACGATCTACCATTACCAATCTTTCGGTCAATTCGGCCATTTGGTCTTCCTGGGTTCGCATCCAATTTTCTAAACTCTTTAAGAATTCAGGAAGTTTAAGATTCAAATTCCATTCACTGATCAAAGCCATTGCAGGATTACTAACCAATAAGAACAGGAATATAAGAACCAAGTAGTTTTTCAGCTGAAATTGTTCTGTTGGGAAGTATTGAAATTGCTTTGTTTCAATTTTTTGAAGCAAAAGGGATGGCAACAAAAAGGTTGAAAGGCTACTTACCCCTAAAAGCAAATAAAGAAGATAAGGGTTCTCTGGATTCAAGATTGATTGTTCTGAATTCAGTAAACTCATTAAATCCCCAGTTCCCAGACTTATACCTAATAGAAGGACCAATTGAATGGTAAAGGCGCAGGCAAATGTTAATCCTAAAAGGATCATTAATGACATCCACGCTGAATTTTTTTTAGGTTCAAACATTTAGGTATTCTTAATATTAGATACTACAATTATCGTCATTACAGCTTGGTGCTGAGCTATCACCATTTAAGAAGGTTATATTGGGGTTACTTTCTTTCCACTCTGCGAAACTTTTTTCGAGTACTTCGACAAAAACATCAACGGGTTGAGCGCCAGAAACAGCGTATTTACGGTTGAACAAGAAGAATGGAACGCCACGAATACCGATTTGCTGAGCTTCAGCTAAATCTTGTTTCACCTCATAAGCATATTTATCACTGTCAATCGCTGCAGCAGCATCCTCTTCGGAAAAACCAACATCAGAAGCCAGCTTCAATAACACCTCGTTATTTTCAATATTCAGTCCTTCAGCGAAGTGTGCTTTGAAAAGTCTTTCCTTCATTTCCGCTCCTTTATCCAAAGATGCTGCAAAATGAATCAGTTCATGAGATTTGAATGTATTAGCTGGAATATTCGTGCTGAAATCAATGGTTATCCCTGCATTTTTACCCATTTGCTCTACATTGCCAGTCATCTCTTTCACCTGCTCCATCGGCATTCCTTTAGAACGACTCAAGTAACTGTAGGTAGTATCCCCTGCTTCATGGTGGTAATTAGGGTCTAATTGATAGCTCTTGTATTGAACTTCAATTTCATTTTTAAAGCTTACAGAATTAAGCGCTTTGTCAAAGTGTTGCTTTCCGATATAACAGAAAGGACACATAATATCGGACCAGATTTCTATTAACATTTTCAAAAATACTCTTTTAAATTAGTAAAAAGAACGAAAGCCAAGAGTTCCCCCTTGGCTTTCATTTTATTTTTAATTAACCCGGATTGGATCCGCTGGTTTTTTAAGTTCTTTGTAAGGGTAGGTTTTCATTTCATCTAGGAGGATCTGAACTGTTTTTTCAAGTTGTGGATCTTTTCCTTGAAGTAATTCCTTCGGCATCTGTTCGACAAACACGTCCGGAGCTACACCTTCGTTTTCAATGATATAATTGCCATTCAGGTCAAATATCCCGAAGTTAGGCGCTGTTACCATTCCACCATCCAATAATTGTGGATAGCCAGAAATACCAACCAGAATTCCCATTGTGGTTCTACCCACGAGTTTTCCAAGTCCTTTAAAGCGGAACATATAAGGCATCATATCTCCTCCAGAACCAGCAAATTCGTTGATGATCATGGCTTTTGGTCCGAAGATTCCGTTTCCAGGAGTAGTAAAGCTTTTCCCGTCGCGAATTCCCCAGCCTGAGATAAGTTCCCTAGACAATAAATCAATCACATAATCGGCAACAGAACCGCCCCCATTATTACGCTCATCTAATAATAAGGCCTTTTTATCCATCTGAGAGAAGTAATATCTGTTGAAAGAAACATAACCCTCTCTTCCTGTATTCGGCATATATACATAGGCAATTTGACCGTTACTAAGTGAGTCAACCTTTTTTCTGTTATTTTCAACCCAATACTGGCGTCTTAACGCGACTTCATTTCCAAAGGAAATTGGCTTCACAGTAATATCTTTTGCTCCATTAAGGGTTGGTTTATCATTAACCTTTAAACCAATCTGCTTATCTACTGTAAAATCAAACAGGCTATAGATATCAGTATCGGCAGTCAGTTCTTGACCATTAACGGCCAGAATATACCAGCCTTCTTTTACGCCTAGACCAGGTTCCGCCAATGGAGCCTTAAAGGTCGGGTTCCAATCCATTCGGTTATAGATTTTTTTGATTCTATAGCGATTGTTTTCAATTTCAAAATCAGCGCCTAATACACCAGAGCTTACGGAAGGAGCTGAAGGCTCATCTCCAGGGTAGATATAACTATGTCCTACCACCAACTCACCAAGCATCTCATTCAATAGATAACTTAAATCAGAACGGTGATTCACATAAGGCAAGAACTTCTCATATTTCTTTTTAACCGCCTCCCAATTTGCACCATGCATATTTTCTACATAAAAGAAATCTTTTTGCATCGCCCAAACTTCATTGAAGATTTGTTTCCATTCTTCTTCTGGCTCAACACGTAGCTTGATATTATCTAATTTCAGCTTTCCGGTATCACCGGCAGGCTTTTGTCCTGCTGCTACAATATAATATCCGTCTTTATTACTGTAAATCATCTGTTTACCATCACTACTGATGCTGAAGCTACCGGCATTTTCAACAATAACCTTCTCCTCCAGTTTGTTCAAGTCATACGCATAAATACTATTTCCACGCTTATAGATTAACATATTCTCTACCGAACCGTCAAAACTATGGGAACCCTTAGGGATAGATAAAGCAATAATTCGATTATTTATCTGATCAAAATCAACTTTGATAGGCTTGACCTCTTCTTTAGGTTTATCCTCCTTAGAATCTGATTTTTTATCGTCTTTCTTGCCTTTTTTACTGTCTTTCTTCTCGTCTTTGTTCTTGTCTTCTTTGGACTCCTCCGATTTTACCGTTTCTTCATCGCTTTCGTTTTTGAAGATGGAAGGAGATTCACTTGAAAGGATAAAGGCATAAGGAGAAAATTCAGTATCCCGATCATAAGCCGTCATATGTAGACCGGAATTGGTTAATCCTACGTTTGTACTAGCGGAGAAAACCAAATATTTGCCATCTCTTGTAAATGTAGGTTGGGAAACAGCACTCATACCATCCGTTATCTGATGGGATTTTTTGCTGTCCAGATTATACATAAAAACGGCATTTTGACCGTTATTTAAGGTTTTCAGATAGGCAATCCATTTAGAATCCGGAGACCAGCTGGATTGGAAATAATTATAATTACGACCTGTATGTGATCCTAAATAATCATCTGCCACTTTGTTGATTTTTTTGGAATCGGCTTCTACATAATACAGGTTCAAGTGAGAGTCTGTATAGAAAAGCTTTTTGCTATCTGGGGACCAAGTTGGTTGAAAATAGAAGTTGGATGTACCCAAGCTTATGTATGTAGGTTCGTCCATACCTTTCTGGTCTCTTAATACAAGTTCATATTTGCCGTTTTTATCGGAAATATAAGAGATCCATTTTCCGTTTGCCGACCATGCAGGATATTTCTCATGAGAACCTGGAGAATTGGAAATATTACGGGCATCTCCTTTTTCCTTAGGCACAGTAAAAATTTCACCACGGGATTCAAATAATGCACGTTGACCTGTGGAAGATATTTCAAAACTGCGAATATCATCTTTCATGTCCACGTAATGTCCTCTTTTAGAGATCGCATCTGCTTGAATATTTACAGCAATAGGCTTGCTGGTCTTGTTTGAAGTATTCAACAGGTGAAGTTTTCCCGCTTGTTCAAAGACTAGCTCATTCCCTTGTCCCTGTAAAGTCCGGACATCATAATCACTAAAATTTGTAAGCTTATCAACCTGTTTGGATTTAACATCATAGCTATAAACATTTACAATCTTATCTCTATCTGAAAGAAAATATACCTTATCGCCTAACCAGATTGGTTTAACATCATTACATTTCTCCCCAGGAACGACTTGCACATCATGGGTTTGAGAATCAAAAATCCAAATGGAAGGCATACCGCCACCTCTGTATCTTTTGAAAGCGACTCTATCCCGTTCAGTAGGGTCGCCGTTTTTGATATAGGCCCAATATCTGCCATCTGGTGATGGGGATCCTTGGTTTGCCTCAGGCATTACTAAAGGATAATCCACAGATCCATTGATCTTGGTTTTATATAACCTAGCACCAAGGGAATAATTCAGTTCCCGTTGGGTTGTAAAATATAATTCATCATTAGATAGCCAGCCACGAACCACATCTGCTGATGGGTGGGAAGTAACCCTTTTTGGTTCACCGCCTTGAGTTGAAATCACATATACATCGGTATTCCCGTCATAATTTCCTGTAAAGGCTATTTTGGAGCCATCGGGTGAAAAGATCGGGTTCTGTTCAACAGCAGGGTTGACGGTTAATCTTCTTGGGTTTTGTCCATTTTTATCTGCGATCCAGATATCACCGCCATATACAAAGCTGATATGATTTTGACTGATGCTGGGATTGCGTAATAATAGGGTTTCTCCATTGCTCTGCGCAAAACTTAATTGACTGGTAGCGAGTGCAAGGATGGTAAAAATATTTTTCAGCATATAATTAAATTGGTGAGTTTGGATAAAAATAGGAATTAATAGGAAAATAAATAAAGGTTAAGAGGTTGATACATAAAAATTACAATAATAATAGAAACAAAAAA
>NOUX01000011.1 GCA_002245855.1 Sphingobacterium cellulitidis
TGTTTTTATGCGAATAATTGAATGAATCAGGATGCTGTAAAAAAACAAAAAGCCTGCAAACGTTTAATTTGCAGGCTTTTGTATGTTTTGACTTCAAGATGTGTAGCCCGTAGGGGAATCGAACCCCTGTTTCAAGAATGAAAATCTTGCGTCCTAACCCCTAGACGAACGGGCCGGTTTGTTTTCCGGTGTGCAAATATAGAATTTACTTTTTGTAACACAAAATATTTTTTATAAAAATTGCTCATTCCCTTTTAAGATGCTATTTTTAAGCTGTAAATAACAACTTATGAAACTAATTAAAACCCTAAGTATCTGTGCTATTCTTTTGGCTACCTTCCATGCGAAGGCCCAGCAGAAGAACCTGGAAGTAAAATGGGATTTCAATGAAAATTATAATCCAAAGGATAATCTTGCCCTGAAAATCATCGTTAAAAACAATGATTCGCAGACTTTGAACCTGAAAGGAAAAAACCTTTGGTTCAATTCCATGTATCCTATTGAAGAGAAAAATACCGGCGATTATTCCATTCATAACCGAAATGGCAATTTATATTCCATTGATTTCACAGATCAATTTAGCATAAAGGGCAATGATTCCTTAGTCATTGACTATAAATCACTCTATCCGATTACACACACTTCCTTGACTCCAAATGGGTTCTATTTACAGGATCGTAACAATCCTAAGGAAGTAATCAATATTGGACATCCTCAAGTTTTGCCTTTGCAACTTTCCGTGGAAGAGCAAAACAAATTCCTCAATGAGTTATTCGAGAAGAATGCATCCAGAATTTCGAAGGGATCTCAATTGATTCTGCCTACACCTGCTCATATAAAAGTTGGCAAAGGACAATATAAATTCGATACCCAGGTAACTTATTATGTACATGAACATTTCAATTTCGCATTGAAGCCATTTCAGGAATTAGCTGGACAATTAAGTCAATTGACATTTGTTGGCGGAAATGAGAAAGATGCAAACATTAAAATTCTTTATAAGGAAGGTTTAGGGGCAGAGGAGTATAACTTAAAGATCGATGCCAGGGGCATAACCATTGAAGCTACGGAAGCTGCAGGAGCATTCTATGCCTTACAGTCTATTAAGTCATTATTGACGGCAGATCAGCTCAGAGCCGATGGAACGGTGAGTCTTACATATTTGGAGGTTCATGATAAACCAAGGTTTGAATACCGTGGATTCATGATGGACATTGCCAGAAACTTTAAGGGTGTCGAAACCATCAAGAAATACATTGATGTGATGGCACAATATAAGGTTAACAAGCTTCATCTGCATTTTATTGACGATGAAGGTTGGCGATTGGAAATTCCTTCACTGCCAGAACTTACGGAAATAGGTTCTAAGCGCTCTCCTTTCTATCAGGATGGTTCGAGCATTCAACCTGCTTATGGTTCTGGAACTGAAGTTACAGAGGGTCACTTCTTAACCAAGGCTCAATTTCAGGACTTGCTGAAATATGCAGCATCAAAATATATTACCATCATCCCAGAAATTGAAACGCCAGGGCATGCTCGGGCTGCGATCAAATCCATGGAGACACGATATAATCGTTTGATGAAAGCGGGTAAAACTAAAGAAGCGGAAGAGTTTTTATTGTATGAAGCAGCTGATAAATCTGAATATAGCTCGGCCCAATATTGGGATGACAATGTGATGAATCCAGCTTTACCTTCTGTTTACCACTTTTTAGATGTAGTCCTGGACGATATTAAAAAGATGTATGATGAAGTCGGGTTGAAGCTCGAGGTAGTTTCGTTGGGTGGTGATGAAGTACCTGCTGGTTCTTGGGAAAAGTCTCCAGCAATACAAGCCTTGATGCAGAAAGAAGGTTTCAAATCTGTTTATGAAGTTTGGCCGTATTACGTGAAGAAAATCAATGCGATCTGTGCTTCTAAAGGCCTGACCATGGCTGGATGGGAAGAATTCGGAATGGAAAACAAAGGCTCAGGAATGGTTGTAAATGATGAATTGGCTCATCTAGGAATGCACTTGGATGTCTGGAATAATGTGATTGGGGGAGGGCATGAAGACCTAGTTTATAAATTAGCTAATGCTGGATATAAAACTATCTTTATCAGCGCTGCCAATTTCTATCTTGATATGGTTTGGGATCGTGATTTTAGAGAACCTGGATTAAAATGGGCCGCAATTTCTGATCTGTACCATTCTTTCTCCTTATTGCCAGAGAACTTCTTCTCCAATATGGCAATCACAGAACCTGGAAAGAAATTAGAACCTAAATATATAGCTTCCAAAGTACGATTGACCGAAAAAGGAAAGTCAAACTTATTAGGGGTTAAAGCTGCATTATGGGCAGAAACCGTATTGACACCTGAGGGAATGGACTATATGCTATTCCCAAGGATGTATGCACTTTCAGAACGCGCTTGGGCACCTAAGAGAGCCTGGGAGGATGATTCTAAATTCGATAAAAAAGCATTCGCTAAAACCTATTCAGATTTTGTAAATAAAGTCGGGTTAATGGAGCTTCCTAAACTTGACCTGATAGCTGATGGCTATAATTATAGATTGCCTTCAGTAGGGGTTGCTCAACAAGGAAATCTGTTGAAAGCGAATATTGAATATCCTGGTTTTGATATCTATTATACCTTGGATAATTCAACGCCATCGGCCTCTTCTCAAAAATTTCCAATCAAGGGGTTGAAACTTAAGAAAGGCGACAAGATTAATCTGGCAGTAGTGGATGATAAGGGTAGAGTAGGAAGAGTATCCAGCTATCTGGTTCAATAAAATTAAATCTAAAGAATCCAGTTTTTTCGCGGAAAAACTGGATTCTTTATTTCAATCATCTTCATTCTATTTAAATCCTATAAATGAAGCAAAACACAGGTGTTTATGTAGAACATCCACCATCTTAAACCCAACTTTCTCCAATAATTGCAATTGGTAAACCAAGGGTCTGGGTGAATCCTCTTTTTCTATGTAAGCAAAAACATGTTTTTGGTATTCTTGATCCTTCAAGTTAATCAGAAAGTCCCCATAAAGATCTTGATAAATAAACTTTTGTATCGCGGGGCTATTTTGTTCAACCATATCAAAAATCCAGATACTTCCACCGGGGCCTAACAGCTTATATAGCCTCGCAAATGATGTTTCCCAATCGGCATCATCTCGTAAATGGTGTAAAACCATGGTCGCAATAATTACATCATATTTTCCTTCTGTAAGTTCAACCGTTCTAAAATCACCCTTGAAAATTTCTACTTTGCCTTCAGTATGTTCCTCCACTCTTTGTTTTGCTCTTTCCAACATGGGCAAACTCAAGTCTACAAGGTCTACATTCACTTTCGAATTGGTCTTCATTAAGGTTTTTACTGCATAATTCCCCGCGCCACAACCAATATCCAATATATACTCTAAATCAGGGTAAAGGTTCTTTATTCCGTCTGTAATCAGCTCCATATTTAATACAGCATCGATCGTATTGGCTTGACTCGTCTCTAAATTGGAAAATCGTTCTACATCCGCATCAAATCGTTGTTCAATCTCTTCTAAACTTGATTTATTCATGATCTATTTGTTTGATACTCAAATTTATCTCTTTCAGTTATACCTGAAAAATACTATTTTTATCATAAGATAATACCTTACAGGTATCATGGAACTAAGACATTTACATTATTTTAAGACCCTAGCCGAAGAATTGCATTTCGGGCATGCTGCGAAAAGATTATTTATTTCACAGCCACCTCTAAGTCGACAAATCAAGGAACTTGAACTCGAGCTTAAAGCTGAACTCTTTATTAGAAATAATAAAAAAGTGGAACTCACTGAAGCTGGAAAGTATTTCTATGCTCAGGTTGATGCCATGATCAGTCATTTGGAGCTAGTCAAGAATACAACCCGGTTGATTCATGAACAGGTTTCTGGAGAAATCCGCCTTGGTTATATTAGTTCCACACCAAAGCAATTTATCGCCAATATTCTAGAGGATCTAAAAATTACCTTTCCCTTGCTTCAGGTAAATCTGATTGAAGCTTCAAGTATGGTTCAGGTAAAATCTTTGCTTAATGGTAAGCTGGATCTAGCCATCATTCGTGGCAAGATCCCTGAAAATAATATTCAAATGAAATTATTGTTTAAGGATGAATTATGTGTGGTTGCTCCATTGAAAAACTTTGGAAAATTCGCCCTTGATGAAATTAAATCCATGGATTACATTTCATTTAATAATGACTATGCACCAGATTATTTTAAGTTGAGTGAGGAACTTAGCCAAAAGCTGAATTTTGAACCTAAAATAAAGCATCAATGCAATAATATGAATGCTATCCTGGAGCTGGTGCGGTTAAAGGTAGGCTATGCTATTGCCCCATTTAGTATTGTTCAATCCAATAAGGATTTAACGATTATCAAATCTTCCGAAATTCAGAAAAAAATTGAAAGTAATGTTTATCTGGCTTATCATGCGGATAATTCCAGCATGGGGATGAGGCAAATCCTGGATAGGATAGGCAAACTACAAAAATAAAGGTCTCCCAAATTTTGAGAGACCTTTAATATTTATCTATATTTTACCTTAGAACGTTTTAAATTTCTCAGGTTCCATTTCCGTAAATGAGGCTACTTTTTGATAAGTGATACTGTCTGCATTCGCCTTAAAGGTAGTAGGAAGGATCAATCCATTCCCGATATCCTTATAGCCATTTACTAAATAACTTTTATTATCCATATCCAAACGTTTTACCAATCCAGATTCTTCGCTGACATAGAAACTTCCAGAATTACCCAAGAAATTGGAAAAATCTAATTTTTGAAGCTTCTCCGCATTGATAATCTTATTGCTGGACTGGGAACTGATATTGGAGGAAAGAATACTGATAGGTAAGGATAATACCTTTAAATCAATATTATATTGTCCAATCAAATCCTGTAAAACATTTCTAAAGTCTTGAGCTGATATTTCAGCACCATTTTCATTATAGATATGATTTAACTTCTGGCTTTGAACATTCAACAAGGCAACTACATTTTCATTGTTCAGGGTGCCTTCAAAACGTACATTCCCAGATTGTTTGTCCAATAAGAACGTCCTGTTCCCGCTAATGGATGGATATTTACTATTTCCAGAAACGGTAAACATAATATATTTGGTGCTTTCCCATTTCGATTTGCCCCCAACACCATTCCAGATCTTGTCCATGATATTGTCAGACTGTGCTGAAAGCATTGCTGGCGAAATTGTAAGTGCAGCAAATATTAAATAGATATAGAAAACTATATTCTTCTGTTGTTTCATAATACTGAATTTTGTGATAATATGAGAGGAATTCACTACGTGCATAATTCTGCAACCCCAAAATCAAATTGGGAATGATTGAGTTGCTTTGTTCGTATGTGTATTTTGTATCATAACCTCCTAGTTATCAAAAACAATACCATTAATGATTTTTGTGGATTAGGCCCATTTGAATTGCCGTAATGGCAGCTTCTTCACCTTTATTTCCATGTTTACCTCCAGCTCTATCCAAGGCTTGTTGCTCATTGTCTGTGGTCAACACCCCAAAGATTACCGGTTTATTGTATTTTATCCCTACTTGCGCAATCCCGTTTGCTACCGCATCACAGATAAAGTCAAAATGACGGGTCTCCCCTTGAATAACACAACCTAATGTGATCACGGCATCTAATTCTTTATTGCGTAAGGCAATATCACTGCCTGAAATCAATTCATAGCTTCCAGGTACTTCAATCAATTCAATGTTCTCTTCCTTCGCACCATGGTTCAATAAACCTTGATATGCTCCATTTAATAAGGCTCCTGTAATTTGTGCATTCCATTGCGATACTACAATCGCAAACTTTAAATTTTCAGCATTACCCACTGCTAAGTGCGAAAAGTCAGAGAGATTCTTTAAGGAACTTGACATACGTATATAATAAAAATAAAGGGCTACCTTTTGGTAGCCCTCAAAGATAATTAAAATATTTTTGGTATCTGTTGAAGCTTGATTGGTTGTAGACCAACCTTGTCAATTTCTTCAATAAGGTGAAACCTAAATCCTAATTCCTAAATCCTGAATCTATTGTTGCTTTGCTTGAACGCGTGCAAGAAAGCTGTCAATTGTAGTGGATTCAGCACTCTCAGGAAATTCATCTCTGATACGTTGGTATGAGATTTCAGCATTTTTGTAATCCTGTAATTCCTCATATACCAAACCTAATTTCTTTAAGAAAATTGGAGTTGTGTAAGCGTTGCTGCTCTTGTCAGCTGCTTTCTTATAATAGTTTGAAGCTTTATCGTAGATCTTCTCTTCCGAATAAGCATCGCCTAATAATCCAATTACCAATGGATCTAATACTTCACTTCCTGTTTCAGTATATTGTTCCAAATATTTGATTGCCTCTTTGAAGTTTTTCTGACGTAAGTATAAACCTCCTAGATAAGCATTCGCAATGTTCGCTGATTTTGTGTTTGAATACTCATCAGCAATTTCTTTAAATCCTGGGAATGAACCATCACCATCGATTGCTTTCTTCTGTAATGAATCAATCGTAGCATAGTGTTCTGCTTGGTACATTTGGTTAGCTGCCTTCTCTGCTCTTGGCGCTAGATAAAAATTCTTGTATCCGAAATAAAGGAGGATCAATACAATGATACCTGCAACTATAAAGATGATACTCTTTTGATTTTCTTCGAAAAATGATTTCTTCGGCCCTGTTTTAATCGCTGAAGAACCGTTTTGATTATTTTGTGACATTCTTAGTTTTAATAGATTACGGAACGCAAAAATACACTTTTAAAGAATACTTGCAATAATTTAGGAAAAATATTTAACAGCATTAGGAGTTCGCATTCACCATGTTTTCTTTATCCAATTGTTCATAAATCGAGTTCTGGCTTTTGAATTCCGGAACCATAACCTTCATCTGACGAACAATATTCAGATTATTATTGCCTTCCAACTGTTTGGAAAGAACTTGGATTTCATTTTTAACCACATTGAAATCGTTCTCGCGCACCTTCGCAATCATGATTTTTTCATGGTGCGTAGGCATTGTGTTCTCCAAGTCATTCAATAATTCTTCGTATAATTTTTCACCTGGTCTTAAACCCGTGAACTTAATATCAATATCTTTGAATGGGGTGAAACCAGATAAGCGGATCATTTTCTTGGCCAGATCCACAATCTTAACAGATTTACCCATGTCAAATACGAAGATCTCACCGCCATTCCCCATATTACCAGCTTCAATCACGAGTTGACAAGCCTCTGGAATAGTCATGAAATATCGGGTGATATCTGGATGGGTAACCGTTACTGGACCTCCCTTTTCAATCTGATCCTTAAACCTCGGAATAACCGATCCATTCGAACCCAAGACATTCCCAAATCGCGTGGTAATAAAACGTGTCGCTTTGATTCCATTTACTGAGGATAAGTATTTGTTCAAGGATTGAACATACTTCTCCGCAATTCGCTTCGTCGCCCCCATAACATTCGTAGGGTTGACCGCCTTATCTGTAGATACAAATACAAATTTTTGAACCTCAAACTCTACAGCTAAATTCGATAGGAGATATGTGCCGAATACATTCGTCTTAACACCCTCACTTGGGTGATTCTCCATCATTGGAACATGCTTATAGGCCGCCGCATGATAAACATAATGCGGTTTGAAGGTCTCGAAAAGCAAACGCATCCGCTCCTCACTACGAATATCAGCAATATAAGTATGGTAGATCTGATTCTTGAATTGATCTTGAAGATCTAGCTGTAGATTATGTAATGGTGATTCCGCCTGATCACATAAGATGATCATCTGCGGTTCGTATTTACCCAACTGTTTTGAGATCTCACTCCCAATTGAGCCTGCCGCTCCTGTCACCAATACCCTTTTGCCACGCAATTGATCCATTAATTTCTCATTCGAAATCTCAATTGGAGCACGCTCCAGTAAATCCTCAATTTTGATTTGCTTGATCTGTGCTGGAGATAAATCCCCGTTGATGATTTTACTTACCGGCGGCAAGGTCAATACCGTAATATTATGCTCTAAGGCTTGGTCGATTATATTGTTTTTAACATCAATATCAATATTGGAGGAAGCAATGATCAATTCATCCACCCCGAATTTATGGGCGGCACGAGAGAAATCCTTGGAACCATAGATTTTTAAACCATCGATGGATTTTCCAATTTTCTCCTCATTATCATCGATATATGCTACAATAGTTTTCTCTGAACGAAAGTCATGCTCAAAGGTTCTTTTTACTGCGATTCCTAAATCCCCAGCACCATATACAATTGCATTCTTACGACCGTTCCGGGTTGATTTCGTGTATTGAAAGAAAATCTTGATACAGGTTCTATAAGTGGTCAATCCGGTGAATGCAAATAAGGCATAAATAATAATCAGGTTTGTAGGAATATTGATATGTATTTGTAACGCAATAAAAATCAATTTCGCAATAAACATGATGATGGAAGTAAAGACAATCGTCGATAAAATCCGAATGGAATCTACCGCAGAAGTGTACCTCACAATACCACTATAAAGCTTGAAAACCAAAAATGAAATGGCGGTCAAAGTCATGCAAAATAAGAACTCAATAGAGAAGTCCGTTTTAGAGAAAGAATCAACATTAAAATTGTTGTAGAGAGTAAATGCCAATAAAAAGGCACAAGCGGAAACTGCTATGTCGAACATGAAGATAATCCATCTAGGAACAATCTTGATGTGATTCAACGGCTTAATTATTCTCATCCTAACGGGTTAGTTTGTAAACTTACGATTAATATAGTTTATATATTTAATTTTAACCAAATATAATCCTTAACCTTTATTTGTTGAAATATTATTACGTATTTTTAACATGCATTATATTTACATAAATGATAAATGTATCAAAATTAGCGCAAGAAGGCATTTTACAACCTAAGGAAGCATTGCTGTCAAAAGACAGAAAGAAGGGAAGTCTAACAATTGGTATACCTAAGGAAAATACATTCCAAGAAAATCGTATTGCATTAACTCCACTTTCTGTTGGCCTATTGGTTGAAAATGGTCATGATATCTTAATTGAATCGGGAGCAGGGGATGCATCCAATTTCTTGGATCATCATTACAGTGAACAAGGGGCACGGATTGTTTACGACAAAAAGGAAGTCTATAAAGCAGACTTGATCATCAAAATATCAAGCCCAACCCTCAAAGAGGTGGAATTGATGAAAAACAGGCAAGTCCTGTTTAGCTCGCAACAACCTTCCTTGATGAAACTGGAAGTATTGAAGGCATTGATGAAAAAACAAATCACAGCTTTATCCTTTGAATATTTACAGGATGAGGGTGGACATTTGTCGGTAGTTCGTGCCATGAGTGAAATCGTTGGGGCTACTTCCGTCCTTATTGCTGCCGAATACCTGTCGAATGTATTTGATGGTAAAGGCCTGATGTTAGGTGGGGTGACTGGTGTTCCGCCAACTGAAATGGTAATTATTGGTGCGGGTACTGTCGGTGAGTTTGCCGCCCGAACGGCTATCGCATTGGGAGCCCAGGTAAAGGTATTCGATAGTTCAGTATATCGCCTGCGTCGCTTGCAGAGTAATGTCGGAAGCCGAGTATTTACTTCCGTCGTCCAACCTATTGTTCTCAATAAAGCCGTTCGAACCTGTGATGTGGTCATCGGTGCAGTGCGAGCCCGTAATGGTCGGACGCCGTGTTTAATCTCTGAAGATACGGTCTCCAAAATGAAACCTAATTCCGTGCTGATTGATGTCAGTATTGACCAAGGTGGTGTTTTTGAAACCTCTGAAGTGACCAACCATGATAAACCTACCTTCAGAAAATACGATGTCATTCATTATTGTGTTCCCAATATCGCCTCTCGGGTGGCTCGAACAGCAACCTATGCGCTGACCAATATCTTTACGCCGATCTTGATCGAGATTGGTGAAGCAGGTGGAATGAATAATATGATCTGGGCTAATCAAGGTATTCGAAGTGCTATTTATTTGTATCACGGTAATCTAACTAATAAAGACATGAGCGATAAATTCCAAATCCCTTGTAAGGATCTGAATCTTATCGTCATGGCGAATCTCTAATTATGAAAAAATTTGTATTCCTTTTTATTCTAAGCATGATTGCATGGCATTCGAAAGCCCAAGATACTGGGCAAATGAGGTATTTATATGGCAATGCCGAAATACCTAAATCCACGGTGAAATTTGATTCTCTTGATGAATTTGATAAGCCTAAAATTTATGTACATAAAGCAGAACATGAAAAAAAAGACTTGGTATTTTTGGTAATTCCAGGCGGTGGATACGCTGGCGTGGCCATCAATCACGAAGGTCATGATGTCGCCAAACGCTTGAATGACATCGGCTATTCGGCTTATGTTCTTTTTTACAGACTTCCTAAAGCTGAATTTATGGAAGAAAAACGCTTTGGTCCTTTACAGGATGCTCAATACGCACTAGCACAAATCCGAGCAGAAAATCCTAAAAAGAAAGTCGTGGTTATTGGATTCTCTGCGGGAGGACACCTCGCTGCAACACTTTCTAATTTGTATGATCGTCCGCAAACCGATGAACTAAAGAAGTCAAACCTTAAACCTGATTTCTCAGTGCTTTGTTACCCGGTGATCTCCATGGACGTTGCAATTACCCACCAAGGTTCTAAAAACAACCTTATTGGTCCGGATTTTAAAGATGAAGATGAGGAGTTGTTTTCTTTGGAAAAACAGGTCGATAAAAATAATCAACCTACTTTCTTAATGAGTGCCAAGGATGATAAAGCGGTTCCGATTGAAAATAGCTATAACTATAAGAAGGCTTTGGATCAGTATAAAATCCCAAATATGATCTTTTCCTATGAAGAAGGTGGTCATGGATTTGGCTTGATCAATAAAACCGACTCCAGAGATTGGTTTGCAGCCATGATGGATTGGCTAAAAACCGTCAATAAATAATTTATTACCGAAATGAATGGTAAGAAGATACGAGAATGTTTATTCTCGTATTTTTTTTGATCTGAGCTTTTGGAAATTGAATCATATGCATGCTCAATTCCGCATCACCCAAGATAATTTCATTATAAAATCCTCGAAACTTAACATCTTTTATCCAAAATGGACCGTTTGGATCTTCCTTGTAGCGAACATCTTCTTGTAAAATAGAAATGATATTATTACTATCGATGTTAATTCGTTTTGCCAATTCTGGGGTCAAAACATTGCTCTTTGCCAAAAGTCTCGCAGTATAGGCCGTATGTGGTGTATTATATAATTCTTTTGGATTGCCGAAGTCCGCGATTTCACCAGCTTTCATCACCAATAAATAATCTGCCATAGCCAAAACTTCTGCCGGATCATGGGATACCAAGATCACTGTTAAACCAGTGTTGTTAACAATATTTTGGATGTCCTGCTGTAGTTCATCCCTGAATGCCGCATCAACCTGATTAAAGGGCTCGTCCATTAACAAAACCTCCGGATCATTGATCAAGGCTCTTGATATAGCAACCCGCTGTTTTTCACCTCCACTCAGATCCGCAACGCGTTTCTGAGCTAAATGATCAATCCGCAATTGCTCCAAGACCTCCTGGGTTCTTCTTGCTTTCAATTCCAGATTGGTATTGGATAATTGAGAAGCCACATTATCCCAAACCTTGGCATATAAGTTTAAATCATCAAAGCCCTGGGATACTAATTTCATGGCATCATGCCCCGGAATCAATTTGTCCTTCCGCGTCGGAACCAACCAGCCTCTATATCTTATTTCACCTGAATTCGGTTCCAATAAACCATAGATCAATTTCAATAAGGTACTTTTTCCACTTCCTGACTCCCCAATAATGGCCGTAATTTTTCCTTCCTCAATCCCAAAATTGACATGCTTTACAGCCGTAACCGTTAAATTGCCCTCAAAAATTGCGGATACATCCTCTCCATGGATCAAGGGAAGATCAGGCTTTTGGACATCAGAAAATATATATTGACAAGAGTTAGATTGTTGAGCCATAAAAAATGTCGGGCTTTTTGAACCCGACACAAAAATACAGTTTACGAATCTATTTTTCTATTAAAAACCTAGAGTCAAGCCAAAAGCCAAGTTTCTTACACCTTCTTGAGCGGGACTTTTCTCGAATAAATCGTTGACATAATACTTCGCAAATAATCCGAAATCATCATATCCTATCCGAATAAATGGACCATATTGAAAGGTTTGTAAGTTATAAGTGTCCTTGAATTTTTGTTTTCCATTATTATCACTTTTCAAACGTTGGGTTCCCTTTAATAAAACCCCAGTCATCGCTCCAAAAGCTAGTTTTAAGCGCTTGCCATTATGCAATTCTCTACTTCTTAACTCAAATGATAAAGGTAGGCGAAGGTAGGTCGATGTAAAAACATTCTTGGAATAATTCGCATCCGGATCCAATGGTTCATAGGTCAATGGCGATACATTCTCCTGCAAAAGTACATTCTGTTTCAATCTCCAATAATTCCATTCAAAGCCGGCAGAAAGATAAACTTTAAAATTATCATTAAAGCGAACCCCAAATTGGGCAATATCAAAACCAAAATTGGATGCTTTTTTATAACTCAGAAACTGGTTTTCCTCCGATAAGGTAAAACTTCCATTGTCAGAAAGTCTCGAGAATCCCCAATCTATACGGGTGAAAGTTATTCCACCGTAAGTGCGTGGATAATGGATTTCTTTTCCATCATCCTCCTTGTTCTCGTCTTCTTTACCAATGGTAATCGAGTAGCTTGAACGTTTGCTGGAATCCCTTTGTTCTTTTTCCTCAACCTCTTGAGCAAATCCTGTTTGGCTAAAATAACCTACAGCTAAAATTAGGAGTGAAATAGTTTTTATATTCATGTTATCTTCTGGTTTTTGCAATGCTATTAAATAAATCTACGGTAATCGAGCCTTCTTCATCGGAATTGAATTTCACCGGTTTGGTCGAAGGATTCAAATTTTCCGAAAGGGTATTTAAGATATTTGTTAAAATGGTCTGCTTTTTCTTGGGTTGTTTTTTAGCCTCCGCATACATTAGCTCTTCCTGCTCGATAATGTTTACCAAAGGTTGAATCGGAGCTACCTCAGCGGCAGTCATTTCCACCTGCTTCTCTTGATCCACTTCCTCTAATTGGATATTCGATAAAACCTTCATCTCTTCCATTGGTGTTAAGACCAGAATAGGTTCATCTTTCTTTGAAGACGTTTTTTCCGGATCTACGGCTTTGATGTTGCCTTCTATATCTGATTTTACCTGAATTGGAGTCTTGCTGGACGCAATTTGATTCTGCGGTTTAACGGTATTCGAAGCCTCTGAATTTGATTCTACTTTCGAAATTTCAGCCGAAGCTTGTTCTTGTTGCGATTCTATAGGTTCTTCCGGGATGATAGCTGGTTTATGTTCTGCTATGATACTTGGTTGAGCTGAATCTTCATTTTCTTGAAATAAGAATAACTTGCTACTGATTCCTAGGGCAAGCAGAACACTCGCCGCGATAAACCAAACTTGTAGGTTGTTCTTCTTTTTCAAAGGCACAATTTTTTCCGCCTCCAGATTGTTTTCTATGCCTTGCCAAACTGATGCTGGGGGAGTAATTTCCTGATCTTTGAGACCGTCTGAAAATAACTTGTCTACTTCTTGACCTTTCATATTCCTAATTCCTCCATTTTTTGAATTCGTTCTTTTAACCAGGATCTCGCTCTTGATAGTTGAGACTTGGAACTGCCTTCACTGATTTCTAGCATCTCCGCAATTTCCTTATGGTTATACCCTTCGATCGCATAGAGATTAAATACTGTACGATATCCCATCGGGAGTTTCTTTATTAATGCCAATAAATCTTTGTAGTCTAAATGGGTTAAGGAAAAGCTACCCGCTTGTTCGATTTCATGACCTGTCAATTCTTCCGTTGACAAGAAACGAACCTTGTTTTTGCGATGACTTTCAATGGCCGTATTGACCATCACCTTGCGAATCCATCCTTCCAAAGACCCTTTACCTTCAAAGAGCTCACATTTTTTGAAAACCTTTATAAAACCATTCTGAAGTATATCTGCAGCATCTTCCTGGTCTTTTGCGTATCGGATACATAAAGCATACATTTTAGCTGAAAAGTATTGGTACAGCTCGGATTGAGCCTGCCGATCCTGCGACTTGCATCTTTCCCATATTTGTATAACTTTATTAGGCTCCAATTTAATGTGATCTGGTTTTAATGTAAAGACGCCAACCAGCCTAAAAGGGTTGCAATAGAAATATAAATTATTTTGAAATTATTGTTCTACTCTGATCATCAGAGACTTCTATTTTTACCAAGGCGGCATCTTCGGGAATCAAATTAGGGATTTTCTCCGGCCATTCTATAAAACAATAGTCCCCTGAGTAAAAATATTCTTCATATCCTAAATCAAAGGCCTCCTGTTCTTGCTTCAGCCTATAAAAATCAAAATGATAAATAGGTCCATGTTCAGAACGGTATTCATTGACAATGGAAAAGGTAGGACTGGAAGTGCTGTCCTCAACCTG
The DNA here is from genome assembly GCA_002245855.1 of Sphingobacterium cellulitidis. Taxonomy (GTDB): domain Bacteria; phylum Bacteroidota; class Bacteroidia; order Sphingobacteriales; family Sphingobacteriaceae; genus Sphingobacterium; species Sphingobacterium cellulitidis. The sequence continues at coordinate 14,543 of NOUX01000011.1, forward strand.
AAGATGTTCGCAAATTGCTTTTATAAATGTAGTTTTTCCAGCTCCCATAGGCGCTTGGAAAACAAAAACTCTCTTGTTGCCCGCTTGGTCAATCAGCCATTTCGCAGCATCTGCCAAACCCTCTGGATTCGCAACTTTAAACTCCATCTCTTAATCTATTATTTTGGACTGTATGTAATAAAAGGAATAATCATCTCCTCCAAGGAAATACCCCCATGCTGAAAGGTGCCATTGAAGTAATGGACGAACTGATTGTAATTGTTCGGATAAACAAAATAAGTATCCTCCTTCGCAAAAACATAGGTAGAACTCATGTGTACACGTGGTAATTGAGCATCTACAGGGTTCTTGATAACAAAAACATCCTTGTCGATATAATTCAGGTTCTTTCCTTGTTTATAGCGTAAGTTGGTATTGGTGTTTCGGTCACCAATGATCTTACTAGGTTTTTTAACGCGGATAGTCCCGTGGTCGGTAGTCATAATGACCCTTACATTTTTTTGCGACAACCACTTCAACACATCCAGAAGTGGGGAATGTTCAAACCAAGATAAGGTCAAAGAACGGTAGGCTGCTTCATCGTTCGCCAGCTCCCTGATCATGGCCATGTCGGTCCGTGCATGGGATAACATATCCACAAAATTGTAAACCAGAACATTCAGGTCATTCATCATGAACTTATTGATGTTTTCCAAAACATCCTTTCCTTGTTCCATGGTTATAATCTTACTGTAGCTATGCTTGATATCTCGGCGGTAAACTCTTTTAATTTGGTCGGCCAGGAATACATCTTCGTAAAGATTCTTGCCACCCTCATCGTCATCATTCTGCCACTCATTAGGAAATCGTTTTTCCATTTCCAAAGGCGTTAATCCGCTAAAGATTGCATTTCGTGCATATTGAGTTGCCGTTGGCAAAATACTATAGTAGCTGTCCTCTTCCTCTACCCGATAATAATCGGTCATCACTTCATTGATGACTTTCCATTGATCATATCTTAAGTTATCAATCAAAAAGAAAAAGGTTGGTTTATCAGCTTCCATCTTCGGGAAGACTTTTTTCTTAAATAATTGATGGGATAGGGCAGGACCATCTTCAGGGTTCTTGATCCAGTGTAAATATTCTTTTTCTATGAATTTTGAGAATAACAAATTGGCTTCTGATTTTTGCATGGTCAGAATTTCATGCATTCCGGCATCTTCCAATTTCTCCAATGATAATTCCCAATAAAGGAGTTTCTTGTAGGCATCTACCCATTGTTGGAAATTGAGGTTATCGTTCATGCGCATACCCAATTCCCGGAAATCTTGTTGATAGGCCATTGAGGTACGTTCGGAAACCAATCTTTTGTTTTCAGTGAACTTTTTAATGGTCAGCAAAATTTGCTTAGGATTAACGGGTTTGATTAGGTAATCATCAATTTTGGCACCGATTGCATCTTCCATCAAGTGTTCCTCTTCATTTTTGGTCACCAAAACGGTGGGAATGGAAGGATTGATGGCTTTAAGCTTGTCAAGAGTTTCCAAACCTGTTAATCCAGGCATATTCTCGTCTAAAAATACCAGGTCAAAAGGTTCGTTCTGAAATGCTTCAACAGCATCAGAACCATTATTTACCGTTTTTACCTTATAGTCTTTTTGTTCTAGGAGGAGGATATGAGGTTTTAAAAACTCAATTTCATCATCAGCCCAAAGTATGTGAATTTTCTGCATGCTTTATTCCTTAGGAAAGCTAATTTACGGCTTTTCAAAGGATTTGTCCTGCTCTTTTCGTTTTAATGTTGATGGTTTGAGGAAATATTTCACAATAATTCTGTTCTCGATTCGATAAGGATATAAAGTAGGTGAAAATTTTAATCAAGTTATGGGATCCGCCGGACAAGAATCGGATCTTCCTCGGACCTTCTTCGGACCTTAGTCGGGTAAATTCGAACAAGGTCCGGAGTAGGTCCGATGTAATTTTGAATTAAGTCCTTATTTAACACGATTTTTAAATAAAACGTAGGTTAAAATGTTGTTTTGTGACAAAATTTGTCAATTTCTTTAATATCGATACTGGTTTATGTTTAAACGTGAAATAAAAATACTGTGATTCGATATTAATGCTTGATAATCTGGTTGTTGTGTGGGATTTAGTGGGGTTTTCGATTGGGTATTAGGGCTAGGTTTTAATGGATAAGTGGAATAAAATTAAAAATGTTGTAACTGATTGTCGGTATTTAGGTTCAATTTCAACCTTTTTGGTTTTTTTTTAACATTAATTAAGTACCATGTATGTATCTTTGCCCGTATCTTAGCCATAATATACAATGTAGTACATATGGATTAGGCTGGGTTTTTAACTCTATTTTAGGCATTTGAACAAGAAGAAAATAATAAATGATCCTGTTTACGGTTTTGTTACGATCCCGTCGGGGTTTATTTATGACCTCATCCAACATCCATTCTTGCAAAGACTTCGCTACATCAAGCAGGTCAGCATGACTCATTTGGTTTATCCCGGAGCATTACATACTCGATTTCAACATGTTGTAGGTGCAATGCATCTGATGAGCTTAGCCATTGAAACTCTGCGTGGAAAGGATGTGCCGATTTCCGAAGTGGAAGAAGAAGCTGCTTTAGCGGCTATTCTCCTGCACGATGTAGGGCATGGTCCGTTCTCACATTCCTTGGAACACACCCTGGTGGAAGGCGTTTCGCATGAGCTTATCTCTGAATTATTAATGGATAAGTTGAATGAGGAGTTTGCAGGAAAATTAAATCTGGCAATTACCATATTTAACGATCAATATCCCCGTAAATTCTTGCACCAACTGGTATCGAGTCAATTAGATACAGATCGGATGGATTATTTGAATAGGGATAGTTTTTTTACTGGCGTTTCTGAAGGAGTGATATCCTTTGATCGGATTATCAAGATGCTGAATGTGAAGGATGATGAACTAGTCGTTGAAGCGAAAGGGATTTATTCGGTAGAGAAATTTTTGATTGCCCGGCGATTGATGTATTGGCAGGTTTATCTTCATAAGACAGTGATTACTGCCGAACAGATGTTGATTAAAGCATTAGCCAGAGCCAAGGAGTTGAGTAATAGAGGGGTTAAGTTGTTTGCAACACCTGCCTTGGATCATTTTTTGAATAATAAAATAGATAAGCAAACTTTTCTTTTAGATGAGTCGCATTTGGAATGGTTTACTCGTTTAGACGACACGGATATTTTATCGGCGATAAAGATTTGGGCCAACCATGATGATCAGATATTGAGCATGTTATGTTCCAAATTAGTGCGACGAGAGCTATTCCGAACTGAATTAAGCAATACGCCATTTTCAGAAGAATATGTGTCAGACTTGAAAGCAAAAGTGAAGTTGAGATTTAATCTTTCTGAAAATGAATTGGATTATTTATTTTATCAACAGGTGATTGGAAATAATGCATACGACTCTTCGGTCAGTAAGATTTGTGTCTTGATGAAAGATGGGCAGCTGCTGGATATTGCAGAAGCTTCTGATTTATCAAACATCGAGTCTTTATCTAGACGCGTTGAAAAATATGCCATTACCTACCCTAAGGAAATAGGGTTGATTTCTTCGAGCCCACATATGATTATTAACAATTAAAATACAAGTATTACTTAATGCAATTTACCGCGGAACAAATAGCGACATTATTAAAAGGAAAAGTAGAAGGGAATCCTGAGACCTTAGTGGACCAGCTGTCTAAGATTGAAGAGGCTGGTGCTAAGAGTTTGACTTTTTTGGCGAATCCGAAGTATGAACACTATATATATGATTCAGGTGCAGGGATTATAGTTATTAATGAGGATCTTCCCTTGCAGAAGCCTGTAAAATCAACCTTAATTCGTGTAAAGAATGCTTATTCAGCCTTTACAGAGTTGTTGAAATTATATGATGCCATGAGAAATGAAAGAAGTGGCATCGATGAACAAGTTTATATCCATGAAAGTTCTAATATTGGTCAAGAACCATATATTGGAGCATTCAGTTACATCGGTAAGAATGTGGTTATCGGTAACCATGTGAAAATCTATCCTCAAGTTTATATTGGGGATGATGTGAAAATTGGAGACAATACGGTTTTGTTGCCGGGTGTTAAGGTATACAAAGATTGTGTTGTAGGAAATCGCGTAATCATTCATGCCGGTTCAGTGATTGGAAGTGATGGATTTGGGTTTGCTCCAAAAGAAGATGGTTCCTATGATAAAATCCCACAGATTGGGAATGTTATTATTGAGGACGATGTTGAAATTGGTGCTAACACTGTGATTGACAGGGCGACCTTAGGTTCGACTCGCATTTTGAAAGGGGTTAAGTTAGATAACCTTATTCAGATTGCACATAATGTTGAGATCGGGGCGAATACAGTAATTGCGGCACAGACCGGAGTTTCAGGTAGTACCAAAATTGGTGAGAATGTGGTGTTAGGTGGTCAGGTTGGTGTTGTTGGCCATATTAATATTGCCAAAGGAAGTCAAGTGCAAGCACAGTCTGGTATTAATCGTTCCATCTTGGAAGAGAACAAGAAATGGGGAGGCAGTCCGGCATTTCCATACAACAATGAGCTTCGTTCCCAGGTGTTATATTCCAAGCTTCCGGAGCTTGAAAAACGCATTGCGGAGTTAGAAAGGCAATTAAATGATAAAAATAATAGCTAACTTTACAGGATAATTTTTTGCAAAATACGAATGTTAGATATGAATGTAAAACAGAGAACCATTAAATCTGATGTCCATTTTTCGGGCGTGGGTCTTCACACGGGTAAACAAGTAAATGTGACGTTAAAACCTGCTGCTGAAAACCACTGGTATAAGTTTAAACGAGTAGATTTAAAGGGTCAACCAATTGTAAATGTGGATGTTGATAATGTGAGCAACACCGCAAGGGGAACTACAATTTCTCAAAACGGCGCTTCTGTAAGTACCATCGAACATTTGATGGCAGCATTGGTAGGCTTGCAATTGGATAATATATTAATTGAAATTGACGCTCCTGAGGTTCCAATATTGGACGGGAGTTCCGCAATATTTATTGAGAAAATCCAAGAAGTTGGATTTCAAGATCAGGATGCAGATCGTGATTTTTTTGAAGTAACAGATAATATCCACTATACCGATCCTGAAAATAAGGTTGAGATCGTAGCGATGCCAGTTGATGGCTATCGCATTACCTGTATGATTGATTTTAATTCCCCAGTATTGGGAAGTCAACATGCTTCCATTAGTGATTTGGATGAGTTCAGCAAGGAAATTGCAGGCTCACGTACCTTCTGTTTCTTGCATGAACTAGAAGCTTTGGTTAGTCAAAATTTAATCAAAGGTGGCGATTTGTCGAATGCGATCGTTATAGTAGATAAGGAAGTGTCTGAAGGCGAACTGGATAAGCTACAGGATTTGTTCCATAAACGTGTTGAGGTTGCTCAGGAGGGGATTTTGAATAATATCTCCTTACGTTATCAGAACGAGCCTGCACGACATAAGTTGTTGGACATGATTGGTGACTTGGCCTTGGTAGGAAAGCCAATAAAAGGACATATCATGGCAGCGCGTCCTGGGCATGCAGCGAATGTTGCCTTTGCGAAACGCATCAAAGGACAAATCAAACGTGAAAAGAATAAAAAGAACGTAAAGGTATATGATCCGAATACACCTCCGGTTTATGATACTGTTCAAATCATGAATATACTTCCACATCGTCAACCATTTTTGATGATTGATAAGATTTTGGAATTATCGCAGACCCATGTGGTTGGTTTGAAGAATGTCACCATGAATGAGGATTTGTTTATGGGTCATTTTCCAGGAGCACCATTGTTTCCGGGTGTTTTGCAGATTGAAGCAATGGCACAAACAGGCGGTATTTTGGTGTTAAATACAGTCCCTGACCCAGAAAACTGGTTGACTTTATTCTTAAAGATTGAGAATGCAAGATTTAAGAATCAAGTGGTGCCAGGAGATACCGTAATCTTCACTTGTGAGTTGTTGGAGCCAATCCGTAGGGGGATTGCCAGAATGAAAGGCGTTGGTATGGTAGGCGACAAGGTGGTAAGTGAAGCAGAATTAATGGCCCAGATTGTAAAGGTCAAAGGATAATTTAATAAAGAATGATTCAACCATTATCATATATACATCCTGAGGCAAAGATTGCACAGAATGTGGTTATTGAACCCTTCTCAACCATTCATAAGGATGTAGAGATTGGTGAAGGAACTTGGATAGGCTCGAATGTAACCATTATGAATGGTGCACGAATCGGGAAAAATTGTAAGATTTTTCCAGGAGCTGTTATTTCAGGAGAACCTCAGGATCTTAAATTCGAAGGTGAAATCACAACCGCGGAAATCGGTGATAATACCACCATCCGTGAATGTGTTACCATCAATAGAGGTACAAAAGACAGATACCGCACAGTAATTGGTAAAAACTGCTTGATTCAAGCTTATAGCCATATAGCACATGATTGCTTTATTGGTGATAATTGTATTTTCTCCAACTCCAGTACCTTAGCAGGGCATATTACAGTAGGTGATTATGTCGTGTTGGCGGGAATGGTTGCGGTACATCAGTTTTGTAAGATTGGATCACATGCTTTTGTAACCGGTGGTACATTGGTTAGAAAAGATGTTCCTCCCTATATTAAAGCAGCTAGAGAGCCTATTTCCTATGCAGGGATCAACTCCGTAGGGTTAAGAAGAAGAGGTTTCTCGAATGAGCAAATCAACGAAATCCAGAATATTTATCGGGTTTTGTTTGTTCAACATAGTAATTTAGGTAAAGCCTTGGATATTGTGGAAGCTGAATTTGAGGCAACAGAATTAAGAGATGAAATCCTAGGGTTCGTTCGAGCATCAAATCGAGGAGTAGTCAAAGGATTCGGACAAGGTAAATCGAGTATATAACAATAAATTATTCGACTATTTGAATATAATTTTACAAGATATTGGTAGGAGGTATAATAGAGAATGGATTTTTAGACATCTCGATTATACCTTTTCTTTTGGAAACAGCTATGCTATCCTTGGTCCAAATGGATCTGGAAAATCCACCCTCATCAAAGTATTAACAGGTGCCCTGACCGCAAGCGAAGGAAACCTTCGGTATGAGGAGAATGGAAACGAACTAGCCATAGAACAAGTATTCCAAAAGATGAGCCTTGCTGCGCCTTATGTTGAACTGATTGAGGAGTATTCCCTGAATGAAATGTTGGCATTTCATTTTAAATTCAAATCCTATTTGGAAGGTTTTGACTTGGAACGAGTAAAGGAAACCCTAGGATTTGCCAAGAATACCTTCGAAAAGGATATCCGACATTTTTCATCAGGCATGAAACAACGGGTAAAATTGATTTTAGCTTGTTGTTCTCAAAGTAATTTGTTATTCTTGGATGAACCTACAAGTAATTTGGATCGAGAAGGAGAAAAATGGTATCGGGATTTATTGGAACTTACCAATAGTGAACGGATTTTGATCATTGGATCCAACCAAGAACATGAATATAGTTTCTGTAATGAACAATTGCAGATTCTTGATTATAAGTAATGGGCAAGGGCATGTTTCAGGTGAAACATGATTTTTTTATATTTGCGAAAGAAATAAAATAATAATATGGCAAAGGCTTCAGACGTAAAGAGTGGAAATATACTTCGTTTTAATGGGGAGTTAGTATCGGTAGAGGAATATATTCATCGTACCCCAGGAAACTTACGTGCATTTTATCAAGCTAGAATGCGTAACGTAAAGACTGGAAAATTAGTAGAATACAGATTCAGAACAGATGAAGAGGTAGAAATTGCTCGTGTAGAGACTAATGACTATCAGTATTTATATGAGGATGGCGAATTTTTCGTAGTGATGGATAATGAAACTTACGAGCAATTCAATATTCCAAAAGCACTTTTCGGAGATTCAGCAAGATTCTTGAAAGAAGGAATGAATGTTATTGTTGCTTTTGAAAGTGAAGAAGCAATTATGGCACAAACTCCTGCAAGTGTGGAATTAGAAATTACGTATACCGAACCTGCAGTAAAAGGTGATACTTCAACGAATGCATTGAAGAGCGCGACTGTGGAAACTGGTGTAGAAATTCGCGTTCCGTTATTTATTAATCAAGGTGATCGTGTAAAAGTAGATACACGTACTGGTGATTATATGGAGCGTGTAAAATAAGATCTTAGGTTTAGGTTGATTATTCGGTCTTGTTAGCTCCCAAGCTTCAAGGCCGATTTTTTTTATCTGCAGATGAATAAAACAACATTAAGGACCCTCTATAAACAGAAACGCAATGATCTGGATCTGGAGGAGGTGATTTCATTAGATAAATTGATTTTTGAAGAACTAATCCGATATGATTGGTCCTCCATTCAATTCTTGCATTGCTATTTGGCCATAGCAAAGTTTAAGGAGTATGATACGTTAAAGTTTATTCATTGGATCTGGGCTAAGCATCCCCATATTAAAATTGTGATCTCCCGATCCGATTTTGAGACGCATGAACTCAAACACTTTATCTTTGATAAAGAAACCGAGTTAGCTTGTAATGCTTGGGGAATTCCAGAGCCTGCAAATGCCCTAGAAGTAGATGTAGAAGCCATTGATGCGGTATTGACACCATTGTTGGTGCTGGACAAGTCTGGTAATAGAGTCGGCTATGGCAAAGGATTCTACGATCGTTTTTTTGCAAGCTGCAAGCCTACGGTAATGAAGGCTGGTATTTCTTACTTTCAACCTGTGGATAAGATTGATGATATATCAGAATGGGATGTGCCAATTGACATGGTTTTTACTCCCGGAAAAACTTTTTACCTGTAGGGGTTTAAACTATTCTTAATAGAAAAATTAGCCAAAAAAATACAATTTATTAGATATTAAAGGCGTTAGTTATTTAGTATCCTATGATTGGTTTCAAAAACTGGTTAAGGATAAACCGGAAATGGAGTAAACAGATTTCCAATTTGAGAGGTTGGAAATTTCAAAAATAAAAGAAAGTTTGTCTAAAAAGCTAAATAAACAATTTTCGTTATTTACTCCCTATACATGCTATTGTCGGCATAGGTTTTGGCTCAAACCAAAACATTAGTTTATCCATGCTTTTTAGACAAAAACTTTCTTTACTTATATAGTATTCTGAATTTAATGGTATGATCTACCTGTTTTAACTGCTTTAACATTTGTTTATCATATGCAGCATCGATATCGGTGACCGCATAACCTATTTCTCCACGAGTCATTAAGAACTGCGAGAAGATATTGATATTGTTTTCTGCGTAGATTTTGTTGATCTGAGCCATAATCCCAGGGACATTATTATGGATATGCAACAATCTATGGGCGCGAGTTAAGTTTGGTAAAGTTAGATTAGGGAAATTCCTGCTTTGATCGGTGTCGCCATTATTGATGAAATTTGCCATCCGACGAGGAATATATTCTGCATTTCTCTTTTTATTCTTTTTATCGTCAAAAACCACGATTCCCTTTTCATTACAGATGGCTTTAGAAAGATGTCCTTTCACATCACCTAGATAACCAATGGTTTTCAATTTATCAGCACGCGCAAGAACCTCGTCAGAAATTGTCTCTCCATGTCCTAGCAAAAGCATACCAACATCCTTTACATATTTTTCTTCCAAGGTCTCCTTGATGCGGATTGAAAAACCATCTCTTTTAAGGATGTGTGCTGCAATTTCAGGAACATCCCCTACAATAAGACAAAGAATTCTGTTTTTAGGATAGGAGATTGCCCTAGGAAGGTCATTCACATACAGGAACTCATCAAAGCTAGGTGCAATATGATCGGCTTTATCCGTAACAGACTGTCTTGAGATGTTTTCAGTAAAAGCATAGAACTTCTCAATCAGGCCGGATTCTTTTAATTGGAAGTCTGAGTAACCATCCCCAATGCCGAAGATTTTGCCGTTGATATTCAGTTGTTTTAAGAGCTTTACTTTTCCACCTTCGTCCGATAAAGGATTTTCTTCATCGTAACCGATAATATTTCCTTCAGTATCGAATTTAAAGGTGTTTGCATAGATGTTTTCCTTTCTAATATGATAAGGACTTACTACGGGTGTAATAAACTCTTTAAAACCGCCAGAAACGATCCATGCAGTGTCTGAGTGTTCTCTGAAGAACTCTTTATTTCTACTAAATGATTTAGAGACTTTCTTTTTTAAATGGGTAATTAATTTATCCAAATGTTCCCGATTCGCCTGTAAAAGACTTACGCGTCCAGCAAGACTTTCACGGAAAGAGATCTTTCCTTCCATGGCAAGATTGGTGAAACGCTCAATTTCTTTATATATTTTCTCCTGATCGGGATGATTTTCTAAAGAAATCCTGGCTAATTCGTCTAGGGCTTCGACTTGGGTGAAAGTGCTATCGAAGTCTATGATGTAATAATTTTTCACTGTATGATTTTGTTTAGATTGTTACTTTATATAATATGCTTCACAGACTTCCTTTAAGGTTTGATCCAATGGTTTAAAAGTATAACCCAGTTTTTCCCTTATTTTGGAGTTGTCATATTGTAATTTACTATTTGCTGCACGAGCAGATTCTGCGGTCAAAGTAGGTTTTTTACCACTTAACAAAGAACCGATTTTGGATAGTCGCCAAGCAAGGGACAACATCAATGGGGTGGCTTTGATATGTGGAGCCGGCTTTTGCAAATACCCGCTGATCTTGGTCAGTAAATCCTGATTGCTGATGTTTTCCGCATTCAGGATGTATCGCTCTGCCGTAATGTCGCTGTTCATCAACTGAATCATGATCTTTGCGACATCGCTTACATCTACGATTCCAACCGATCCTAATGGATAGATTTTATTCCCTTTATTTACCAGATTGAAAATTGCTCTTGAACCCTTTTCACCCCAACCAATTCCCATGATGACAGAAGGATTTACAATTACGGCATCCAAGCCTTCTGCAATTCCCCGCCATACCTCCATTTCGCTTTCATGTTTCGCTAATGAATATTTGGAAATTTTGGGATTGTATTCCCATTTATCTTTTTCCGTAACAGCTAGTCCTTTTTTACTAAATCCCAATGCTGCAATGGAACTCACATGCAGGAGTCTCTTTTGATGTTCAAGACATAGATTGACAATATGCTTGGTACCTTCAACGTTGGTTTTTATGATCTCTGCGGCATCTTCTTTTTGGTAAGATACTTTTGCGGCGCAGTGATAAACCTGATCGACTTTAGGGATAATTTCTTCCAAGCTGAAGTAATCAGTGATTTCGGCATCAACCCATTGGATGAGCGATGAAGATTTTAAGGGGTCGGGAATAACAGAGCTTGTTCTTTTTAATGCAATAACACTATGCCCATCATCAATGAGATACTGCAATAACGTAGACCCTAAAAAACCTGTTCCTCCAGTTACTAAAATCACTTCCTAACTTATTGTTGAAAAATTATGTAGCTCAAAAGTAAGTTAATAAATGCATATTTGCTAAATACAATAGGATAAACTCAATAAAATTTGAGGATTTAGACAATCAATATGACTTTAGCTGATTTTTTATCACCCATTTCTCTTCAAGAATTAGGACTTCCGACAGATTATTATAATTCACAATTTGGTCATTCCATTCAAAAATATATAGATGATTTTCCAGTTTGGGATGATGAAACAGGATATCCTCAAATTGCGATTTTCGGTATTGAAGAGGGAAGGGCTGCAGTTAATAACAATGGCACGCAAAAAGGGCCTAATCTAGTCAGAAAGCACTTGTATGATCTTTATCAAGGGGATTATACCGTGAAGATTGCCGATTTGGGTAATATTAAAGCTGGAGCAACAGTAAAGGATACTTATGTTGCGGTGAAAATGGTCATGGAGGAATTAATGAAAAAGGATATTCTTCCCATATTGATTGGTGGTGGTCAGGATTTAACCTATGCGCAGTATACCGCATATGAAAATCTAGAGCAGAGGGTTGATGTTGCCATCATCGATTCCAGGTTTGACTTGGACCAGGACAATGCAGAAGATATGGCCTTGAATTCCCAGACTTATCTAAATCATTTAATCCTTCATCAACCGGATTACTTATTCAATCTTAGCAATATTGGCTATCAAACTTACCTGGTGAGTAAGGAATCTATCAATATGTACGATAAACTATTCTTTAACGCCTTGCGATTGGGTAGTTTTTCGGGGAAATTAGATCAAGCAGAACCTATTATCAGATCGGCGGATATGGTAAGTTTTGATATCGGTGCGATTCGTGCTTCGGAGGCCTGTGGAAATGCAAATGCCGGACCGAATGGTTTATATGGTGATGAGGCTTGTCAGTTAGCGCGGTATGCGGGGATGTCAGATAAGTGTAGTTCCTTTGGAATTTATGAGTATAACCCAACTTTTGATCCAATGGGTCAGACAGGGATGTTGATTGCTCAAATGATCTGGTGTTTTATAGATGGCTATTATAGTCGTAAAAAGGATGCTCCTATGTATCCGAAATCAAATTATATTATTTACCGGACCACCTTGGAGGCCGAAGATTATGAGCTTGTATTCGTAAAAAGTAAGAAATCTGACCGATGGTGGATGCAAGTCCCTTATTTTGGGTCTAAATCGGTGAATGAACGTTTTTATCTTGTACCATGCCGATATGAAGATTATCAATTAGCAGTGGCCGGAGAAATGCCTGATCTATGGTGGAAAACACACCAAAAACTACAATAATTTTCTAAAAATCTCAACATAGTGGAAATTATCTACCTCGTATTATTAGTACTCAGTATTGTTGGTTGTGCCTTCTTGATTTGGCGCAATGCCAGTTCTGTTTCACGTGAAGAGTTTAATAGGTTACAGGGTAGTTCCAAAGATTTACAGGTTGAATTTGCTAAAATTCAAGAACGGGAGAAGCTATTGATTGCAGATCGGGAACGGTTAACTCGAGAGCTTCGGGAAGAAAGCTTGGCTAGACAGGCGGTTGAACGGAATTTAGAAGGTTCAAATGCTTATTTGAATGCGCAACAGGAACGGCTAAAGGAACAAAAGATTGAAATGGTGAATATGAAGACCCAATTCAATAATGAGTTCCAGGTCATGGCCAATAAAATTTTAGAGGAGAAATCCTTTAAATTCACCCAACTTAACCAACAGAATATTTCTCAGGTCTTGGATCCTTTGAAGGAGAAGATCAAGATGTTTGAGGAAAAAGTTGATAAATCCTACCAACAAGAATCAGCTGAAAGAAATGTGCTCAAAGGAGTCGTTGAGCAATTGATGCAACAAAGTATTCAGATTAAGGATGAAGCCAATAATTTGGCCAAAGCCTTAAAGGGAGATAATAAGAAGCAAGGAAATTGGGGCGAGGTAATTCTTGAACGTGTCTTGGAACGTTCGGGATTGATTAAGGATCAGGAATATAAGCTGCAAGCCTCCGTTGTTGAAGCCGATGGGAAAAGATTTCAACCCGATGCAGTTATTTATCTTCCCGATGAGAAACACTTGATTGTAGATGCCAAATTATCCTTGGTAGCTTATGAACGTGCCGTGAATGCTGATACAGAGGAGGATAGATTACTCTTTGTCAAACAACATGTTCAGTCCATTGAAAACCATGTTCGTGAGCTATCCGCAAAGGATTACCATTCTCTTTATGGGATTCAATCCCCAGATTTTGTGCTATTATTTATTCCCATAGAATCCTCCTTAAGCTTAGCTGTTAATTATAAAGCAGAATTATTCAGTGAGGCTTGGGATCGACGCGTAGTTATTGTGAGTCCATCGACCTTGTTAGCTACACTAAGAACGATTGCAAGTGTTTGGAAACAAGAGCGGCAGAATCGTAATGTGTTGGAAATAGCGAAGGAAGCCGGACTGTTATATGATAAGTTTGTGGGTTTCTTGCAAGACATGGATCAGCTGCAGGGCATTATTCAGAAAGCTTCGGACAAGCACGAAGATGCCATGAAGAAGCTAAGTATGGGGCCTGGGAATGTAATTCGCAAAATTGAACAACTCAAAACCTTGGGTGCCAAAGCCAATAAACAACTCGGAGATAAATATTTGGATGAATAAGCTTCCAAACACCTAATTTACCCACGGCGATATCAAATTTTCATCATTAAGCCTTATTTCAGTTAAATATGGTAAAATATCTTTATTAGTTTGATTTTCAGTTGCAATGACCTAATTTTAAGGAAAGTTCGACCACAAAACAAAATGTCTTATGGAAGATATGATCCTCTACAACCGCTTGCAGTTCGCCTTTACCATTACCTTTCATTACCTTTTTCCGCAATTGACCATGGGCTTATCGCTGATGATTGTCTATTTTAAGTGGAAATTTCTGCGCAGTAATAATATCATTTACAATGATGCCGCCAAATTTTGGATGAAGATCTTCGCCCTGAACTTTGCCATGGGCGTGGTTACAGGAATTCCCATGGAATTTCAATTTGGTACCAACTGGGCAAAGTTTTCGGAATTGACCGGAGGGATTATTGGTCAAACTTTGGCTATGGAGGGGATGTTTTCCTTTTTTTTGGAGTCTTCATTTTTAGGCATGTTTATTTTCGGGGAGAAGCTCCTGGGGCACAAGCTCCATTTTGTGGCCGGTCTGCTCGTGTTTATAGGTTCCTGGGCATCGGGATATTTGATTCTCGCGACGCATTCCTGGATGCAACATCCTGTAGGCTATGAGATCTTGGAAAATGGTAAGTTCGTTTTGAATAACTTCTCTGCACTATTTAGCAACCCTTGGCTGTTGCCTTCATATTTACATAATCAAGCAGGGTCCTTAGTGACAGCCTCCTTTTTTGTTTCCGCCGTCGGCGCCTTTTATATGCTGAGCAATCAACATACTAATTATGGAAAAGTATTCCTGAAGACCGGTGTTGTATTCGGATTGATTGCATCCATTGCTGTAGCCTTTCCGACTGGCGATATGTTAGCCAAGAATGTGGTAAAACATCAACCAGTAACCTTTGCTGCCATGGAAGGGATTTTTGAAACAGAAACCGGTGGATCTGAAATTGTGTTGATCGGTCAGCCTGATATGGAAAACAAGAAACTGGATAATAAAATTGCAGTTCCTAAATTATTAAGCTTTTTAACCCATCAACGTTGGGATGCGACCATTCAGGGGTTAAACGAATTTGATGAAGATATACATCCTACCAATGTTCCTGGATTATATTATAGCTACCATATTATGGCAGGATTGGGAACCATCTTTATAGGTATAATGATCCTTGCTGCATTTTTCTTATGGAAAGATAAGTTGTATCGAATTAAATGGATTTTGTGGGTTCTGATGTTTATGATTCCCTTTCCCTACATTGCCAATACAGCAGGCTGGTATACGGCAGAATTAGGTCGCCAACCTTGGTTGGTTTATAATCTGATGCGAATGGTTGATGGGGTTTCGCCGACCGTTTCTTCCGGAAATACTTTGTTTACACTATTAGGTTTTGTGGGCCTCTATATTTTACTCGGATTATTATTCTTGATGTTGGTATTGAAAATGATTAGAAAAGGACCAGCAACTAGTTTAGCACTAAATTCATAGCTTATGGAAATGTTTTGGTATATCGTTTTGGTTTTTATGTTAGGCATGTATGTGGTGTTGGATGGATATGACTTTGGGGCTGGTATTGTGCATCTATTATTTGCAAAAACTGATGTTGAGAAGAGTGCCATCCGAAATGCAATAGGTCCATTTTGGGATGCCAATGAAGTATGGTTGATTGCTTCAGGAGGGGTTTTGTTCTTTGCCTTTCCAACCCTATACGCTTCTGCCTTTAGTGGCTTTTACCTACCCTTGATGTTGGTATTGTGGTTCCTGATTTTCCGCGCCGTTGGCTTGGAATTGAGAGGTCAAATCCACAATAAATTATGGGAAACCTTTTGGGAAAAAGCATTTGGTATTGCCAGCTTATTCCTAGCTATATTTTTTGGTGCAGCATTGGGAAATGTTGTTCGTGGAGTTAATCTAGGGATGGTGGAAAATGGTGTATCCACCCAAGAACCACATTATTTCTTTTTACAATTATGGAATCCTACGCTAGACCCCATGTCTGAAGTTCATGGTATTATCGATTGGTTCACCATATTACTAGGAGTAGTTTCGGTTATTACTTTAACCATTCATGGTGGGAACTGGATTATCTTGAAGACCTCCACTAGCCTGAACGATAGGCTGAAAGGTATTATCTTCAAGTTGAATATCGCACTTTCCATTTTGGTGCTGGTTACTGCTGGCTTATGGCAATATGTTAAACCTTTTCCATTAAATAGCCTGATGGGACATGCCTGGCTATGGATCTTTCCCCTGATTGCCGGCATTGGATTGGTAGGACAATTCTGGATTAAGAAATTCAAGAAAGATGGAATGGGATTCCTTTTCTCAACCATGTTTATCCTGGGAAGCTTCGCCACTACAGTAGCCTCCTTATTCCCTAATGTATTACCTTCCACCAATAGCATCAACCCTTCTCTGACGATATATAACGTCGCCGCACATGAATACGGCCTCTCAGTAGGCTTATATTGGTTTATAGTAGCCTTTATCCTAGTCGTAATCTACTTTATTATCCAGTTCAGAGTATTTAAAGGAAAGTTGGATGATGTGGGGTATCATTAGGGGAGATAGGAGAAATCAAATTTGATAAAAATGAATAAAAAAATATGAGATTTATAATAGTCTGACTATCACAAATCTCATATCTACTATTTAGTAGCCCACCGCTTTATCATCGCCTCTTGGGTCGGCTCCGGTTTGGAGTTTGCCGTTTTTGAGGATGACGATATTTTCTACGCGGCCGATAGGGCCTCTTTTATTGATTTTGAAGCCATCTTCTTCCAGGCTAATTCGTGTTGTTGAGTCGATAGCTTTTGCTTCTACGTCGATTACGTCAGGTTTCCATTGGTGGTGGAAGCGGGCCGCTGATACGGATTCTTGAGCCGTCATGTCGAATTCCAATACATTTAAGATGGTTTGGAATACCGATGTGATAATAGTTGAACCTCCCGGGGTACCAACAACCATTTTCAATTTTCCATCTTCCTCAATAATGGTTGGCGTCATAGCGCTCAACATTCTTTTTCCAGGCTCAATGGAATTTGCTTTACCACCAAGAAGGCCATACATGTTCGGTGAACCAGGTTTTACAGAGAAGTCATCCATTTCATTGTTCAATAGGAATCCTGCACCAGCTACCCAAACACAAGATCCATAAGAACCATTAATGGTAGTAGTTAAGGAAACAGCATTTCCGTCTTTATCTACAATGCTATAATGCGTGGTTTCTTCTGATTCATAGCCTGGGAACTTTGCCGCTTTTACCTGATCACTAGGAGTTGCCTTGTCCAAACTTACCATTGCCATTCTCTCTTGATTGAATTTAGCATCTGTTAAGTTGGCTACAGGTACCCGGTAATAATCAGGATCTCCTAAATGGGTCGCTCTGTCAGCGTAAATGCGGCGTTCCGCTTCGACCATCGCACGAACAGTGCTATCATGTTGAAAGCCCCATTTTGCTAAAGGATATTTTTCTACAGATTGAAGTAATGCCATTAATGCCACACCACCACTGGATGGAGGCGGCATTGAAATTACTTTATAGTTTTTATACATGCCTACGATTGGATCTCTCCATGAAGCTTGATAATCTTCTAGGTCCTTTAAACTCATGATCCCATTGCCTTTTTTCATTTCAGCAACGATAAATTCTGCCGTTTTACCTTTGTAGAATCCATCTCTACCTTGTTCTGCAATACGTTTTAGGGTTTCAGCGAGTTCTGCTTGTATAAAGTTATCACCGGTTTTCCATTCTGCATCACGAATGATGGCAGCACCCTCCGGATTGAATTTTTGAAAGCGTGCTTTGTAACGGTTGAATTCACCAGCTTGTTGTTCAGTAATTGGGAACCCTTTTTCAGCAAGTTCAATAGCTGGTTGTACAAGGTTTTTCCACGGTAAACTACCATATTTTTTGTAGGCTTCATCCATTCCGGCAACCGATCCTGGTACGCCTGATGCCAATTGGCCATATAAGCTTAAATCTGTAATAGGGTTACCATCTTTATCGAGGTACATGTCACGGGAAGCTTTTGCTGGCGCTTTTTCACGGAAGTCTAAAGAGGCTACTTGGCCATCTTTACCACGGTATACCATAAATCCACCGCCCCCAAGGTTTCCTGCATTCGGATAGACTACTGCCAACGCAAATTTTACAGCAATTGCTGCATCAACAGCATTTCCGCCCTTTTTTAAAATCTCTACTCCCACCTCGGATGCTATCGGGTGAGCCGTCACAACTGCGCCATTCTCAAACTCTGTTTGATCGGTTGCAGTTTGTTGTTTTACTGAGCATGAACCCAGAAAAAAGACGATTAAGAATAAATAAATCAAATTAGGTTTTTTCATGCCGCTAAGATAATAAATTGGTATTATTAGATGAATTATATTAACTTGACTCAAAATTAATATTATGCGATTTTTAAGCCTATGCCTATTGCTTTTTGTTGCAGTTCAATTAAAAGCACAAACCGTTAAGATTCTTACTTATAATATCCATCACGCCAATCCACCATCAAAACCAAATACGATTGATATCGAGGCTATTGCCAAGGTGGTGAATGACTCTAAAGCTGATATCATTGGCATTCAGGAGGTGGACATCAATGTGTCCCGTTCTGAACTCATGAATCAAGCTGAAAAGCTTGCTGAACTTACTGGAACGGAATATTTTTTCTCTAAAGGTATTGATTTGGAGAAAGGATACTACGGGATTCTCATTTTAAGCAAACATAAAATTGTTGGAAAAAGACGCTATGACTTGCCAATGCCTGTGAAAAGTGAAAATCGTTCTCTGGCAATCGTAGATGTGGAACTTCCAGGGGGTAAAACTGTTTCCCTTGCCAATACACATTTGGACCTTAAAGAGGAGAACCGAATTGCGCAAGCTGAATTTATTAATGAACTCGGGGAGTTGTATAGTAAGCCATTGATTCTAGTGGGAGACCTTAATGCTAAGCCGGAATCAAAACCTATTCAGATCCTAGAAAAGTATTTCGTAAGAAATACCAAAACTAATCAACCTACTTCGCCAAATGTGAATACCAAGAATGAGATTGATTATATCATGGTGTTGAATAATAGGAAATTCAAGTGGAAAACTTATCATGTGATCAAAGAGGAATATGCTTCTGATCATTTACCGCTGTATGCGGAGATTGAGTTTTAATAGGATAGATGTGAGATATGAGATGGGAGATGTGAGATAGTAAATGGGATAGACCGCTGACGGAGTGGGGGTGAAGATGGGCTATGGTTAGTTCTATTAGGTTCTTGTAGGGGGTAATTTGGTTGAATACGAGCTTGCTTTTTGTATCGGATTATAAATGTAGATATTGGAGGGGCAGGGAATAAACTCCAGAGGAGTTTATTTGTAGAAGGATATGTAATATGAAATAAGCCCGGAGCAATTGCAATCGCTAAAGCGATTGCAATTGCTCCGGGCTGTTTGTTACTAATATTGAACCCCTCTGGGATTCTTGAGAACATTGTTGATTTATTCCTTTCCTTTGAGTTTTTCGTTGTTTTTATGGCGGTCTGCGTCGCGTATATTTTTCTTATCGAGGTTTTTCTCCAAGGCGCTGGTGAGGTCGATGCCTGTTTGATTTGCCAAGCAAATCAAGACGAATAATACATCTGCCATTTCATCGCCGAGGTTGACCTCTTCATCTGATTTTTTGAAGGATTGTTCGCCGTATTTTCTGGCCATAATACGCGCAACTTCACCAACTTCTTCCATTAGCATGGCGGTGTTGGTTAATTCATTAAAGTATCGAACACCTGTTGTTGTTATCCATTGGTCTACGGTTTCTTGAGCTTCCTTGATAGTCATGTGTATTGGGTCTAGAAGTTGTCTTTGTCTTTGGTATTCATGATGATGGTCACGGGGCCATCGTTGCGAAGGTCAATCTTCATGTCTGCGCCGAAAATTCCCATTTGAACCGTCTTACCCAATCCATCGGATAGGAATTTTCCCATTTCTTCATACATAGGCTTTGCCTTGTCTGGTTTTCCCGCACGAAGAAAGGAGGGACGATTCCCCTTTTTTGTTTGTGCAAAAAGTGTGAATTGAGAAATCAATAGGATATTGCCCTGAATGTCTTGAATCGACTTGTTTATTAAGCCCTGCTCGTCTGAAAAGATTCTCAGATTGATTAATTTTTGACCCAACCATTGAAGGTCCTCAGAGGTGTCTTCTTCTTCAACACCTAACAAAACTAGTAAGCCATGTTCTATCTTTCCAGTGATATGATCGTCAACTGTGCAAGAAGCATGAGTTACCCTTTGGATTACTGCTCGCATGGATTAAAAGTATTAAGTTAAATTGATTTTGACAAAAATGAATCTGGAATTATCAGTTCTAAAAGGTCATAAATGGAAAATGCCCTTCCGAATGAACGGAAGGAAATCTTCTTATTGAGGGGTTTGGTACTATTAAAAACGGATATTCAAGCCCAACATAGCATTGGTTTCTGCCTGTGGGTAATAGAAATTGAAATAGTCTCTCTTTCCTACAGATTGCATGATCGAGCTATAGGTAAATCCTGATGTTGCATATTTCTCATTGAAGATATTGTTCACCATCAAGTTTAAATCAATATTCTTCACTCCGAAAATGGAGAAAGAATAGATCGCCTGGAAGTTGTTTACAAATGAAGGATCAATACTTCTCTTAACTTCATTCGTGTTATCCAAATAAATTCTAGAAATGTACTTGGTCAAGAAACTAAAGCTTAAAGACTCGATTGGCTTATACGTGAAATTGTTTGATAAAACTGTTGATGGAGATTTCGCGATTTCAGTTAATTTATGAGTGATTTTTTCGTATTTATCTACTTCAAAGTTATCGTCGTAAATAGGGATGTTTTCTATAAAATTCTTGATTCTATTTTGGCTTAAAGCAGCGGTTGCTGACCAAGTAAATTTAGGATGTATTCTCCAGCTGGCATCCATTTCAAGACCCATTCTATAACTATTATCCACATTAATACGAACTGCGCTACCTACATCATTTAATGCGCCTGTAGGAATTAGCTGGTCCTTGTACAACATCGCATAAGCATTCGCTCCAATAGTTAGGAATTCATTTCTAAAACGATATCCTGTTTCGATGTCCTGCATTTTTTCAGTCTTAGGAAATGCTCCAATTGGGTTCTCAACATAATCATTCCGAGTCGGCTCTTTACTTGCAAAAGCATATGAAGCGTAGATGTTGGAATTATTATTTAGAAAATAGGTAATACCAGCCTTAGGATTTACGAAATTATGGTTGTCTTCAAAGGAGAAGTCTTTTATCTTGTCATCATCACCTTTTCCATTGTAGATATTATTTCTATACTGAACATCTAGATTAAAGAGAAAGTTGTCCATTCTATAATCTGCTTTTGCATAGAAATTAAAGTCATTCTTATTGGCATGACTGAAGTAATATTTATCCTTTATTTGGCTTTGAGGAACTAGGTTAGCCCAGATGACTTCACCATAATGGTCACCTTTATATTGATTATATGCACCTCCGAAAGTGAAATTCAAATTTGTTGACGGCTTGTACAACAAGGAGTAAGTTAAGCCATAGAAATGGTTATCCAACCATCTTCTTCTAATTAAATCGGTGTCTTCAATAGGTTTACCATCGGATTGAACTGGGGCAATTCCATAGTGCTCCAGATTGTCCATTGGTTTGAATTCTTCATAATAACCTGCTCCACGAGTGTAATGTAAAGCTGTATTAAATATCATCTTCTCAGATTGACGATAAGAATAATTTAAATGAGCATGTGTTTGGGTATAGTTATCAGTCTGATTATCGTAAGTATAGTAATTGTATTTACGATTGCCATTTAAGAATCTATCGCGTTCAGTACCGGAGAGCCAAAGGTTTTCAGCATATTCTTCGATTCGGTAACCATTTTCTTTGAATAAAGGTTCAGCTACGCCATACCAAGCTTGATAGGTCTTCTCTTTACCTGAGAAAACAGTCGCTTTTAGGCTGTGTTTGTCAGTGTAAAGGCCCGCATCAACATACATGGATTTCAGGTTTGAAGAAGCGCGTTCCACATAGCCGTCTGATGAGATCCTGGAGAGTCTGGCATTAAAAGCGAATTTATTGTTAATCAAGCCAGACCCAGCCTTAATAGTGTTTTTCCATGAGTTGTATGATCCAAATGAGTTATTCAGTTCCAGATAAGGCTTAGTTTCCAAAGCGTCGGTTTGAATATTTAGGGATGCTCCAAATGCGGAGGGGCCATTTGTAGAGGTTCCAATACCACGTTGAATCTGAATACTTTCCGTGCTGGATGCAAAGTCAGGCAGGTTAACAAAGAAAGAGCCCATAGATTCCGGGTTATTCAACGGAATACCATTGAGGGTGACATTGATACGTTCGCTATCAGACCCCCGGATCGTCATACTGGTATACCCGATACCAGCACCTGCATCGGATCCAATAACCACTCCAGGTGTTTGATCCAGTAAATAGGGGATATCCTGACCTAGATTATTTTTATTGATATCTTCCTTGGTTATGGTTTTATATGTTGTTGCAGAATTCTCCTTAGCGCGGGTTGCTGAAACGTAAACTTCTTCAAATTGGAGGACTTGGTCTTTTAATTGAATGGAAAAATTAGCTTGATTTACGGGATTAATTCTTGAAATCTCGGATTTATAACCAATAAAAGAAATTTTTAAGTTATAGAATTGGTTGTTTAAGTTGTCAAAAACGGCGATTCCGTCCTGATTTGTGGATTTAGCCTGGCCATCAATAGCGACGGTTGCACCATTTGCAGAGGCTCCAGATTTGTCTAAAACCCTTACAGTTAACTTTTGTTGAGCAAAGCTCATTAATACAATCAAACATAAGGCTAAAGTTGCCCAAAGCTTGTTAAACATAATAAAAAAAATGTTTTAAAGAGTTAAACTTTCTTGTTGAAAGGGGTTACAACAAGTTCTATTTAACCGCCCTATCCCTACGCTGGCATTATCCAGATCAGGTATGTATTTCATGTAAGTTATTGAAATACAGGGTATAATCTCAGCCTGTTTTTGTGTTTATTAACAAGGCACCCCTAATCGATAGGGCAAACATAGGCTTTTGGCTAAATAAAACAAAATTTAAATATATTTGTAACAAATTCGTAATTATTATTTTATTAGTTAAACTCCTAGTATTTTTTTGTAAATTGCCAACATTGCCTCCAAGAGGCTAATTACGCTAACTTTTAAAAAACGGAACTATTAATTTCTTATGAAGTATTACGCTGCTGATGTCGTGTTTCCTGTTGCAGGTCCTGCCATTAAAAAGGGGGTTGTTGCGATGGATGATCAAGGAGTTGTGAAAGGTGTTTTCAATCCTGGTGAAATTGATGAAAATTTGGTAGAGCAATTCAAAGGAGCATTAATCCCTGGGTTTGTGAATGCACATTGTCATCTTGAATTATCCCATATGCTTGGTGTAGTGCCTCGAAATACGGGTTTACCTACTTTTCTTTCTACGGTTATCAATGAACGTGGAAACCATGAAGAGAAGGTTGAAGCTGCGATGGAAGAAGCAGATAAGTTGATGTATGAGAATGGAATTCAAGCCGTTGGAGACCATGTAAACTCAGCCGTAACAGCAAAGATCAAAGAAACAAGTCCTATTAAGTATCATACTTTTGTGGAAGTAATGGCAACGAATAAAGAAGATGTTGTTACTCGAATCGATAATGCCAAAGAAATTGAGTTTCATTTTGATTATAAACACTCCTCAATTACTCCACACGCGCCGTATTCAGGTTCAAAATTCTTATTTAAGACCTTAAAGAAAGCTATTAGTGAAGATAATATCATCAGTATCCATAATCAGGAGAGTGATGAAGAAAATAAATTGTTCCGCTATAATAAAGGAGAGTTTTTAGAATTCTTTAAGAAAATGAATTTAGCAATGGAGGACTTTAGAGCGCAAGCTAGAAATTCATTGCAATCCTTTCTACCTTATATTCCTAGTAAAAACAAATTAATTTTAGTTCATAATACTTATACTTCGATTAAGGATTTGGATTTTGTGGATAGAATGGGTAGGTCCGTATATTTCTGTTTTTGTCCGAAAGCCAATTTATATATTGAAGATAGAATTCCAAAAATTGACAACTTCCTATTAGGTGGTCATGATATCGTTATCGGTACAGATAGTTTGGCATCTAATGATACCTTGGATATTTTAGAGGAATTGAAAGTGATTCATCAGGAGTATCCGGATTTGGATTTCAATGAAACCATCAAATGGGCAACTTTAAATGGGGCTAAGGCATTAAACTTAGAGCATGAGTTAGGTTCATTAGAAGTGGGTAAGAAACCCGGTTTGGTGTTATTAGAAGGTATGGATACTTTCAAATTAAATCCAAAAGTTAAGGTTAGAAGAATTAGATAGTTTCTAATTCTATTTCTTCTTTTACCTTTGTATCCATGAAACATTGGAATATAAGGGTTCGAGGGAAAGTTCAAGGGGTCTTTTTCAGGGCTTCCACGAAGGCCGTTGCTGATCAATTAGGGGTAAAAGGTTTTGTTCTGAACGAATCGGACGGATCTGTCTATATTGAAGCAGAAGGAGATTCCTTTGGTTTAGAGTCCTTACTTGGGTTTTGTCAAGAAGGGTCTGAACATGCCGAGGTCAGCCAAGTTGAGTATCAGGAATCTGATGAAATCAAAGGGTTCCGGAATTTTGAAGTCAAAAAGAAAATCAAATAAGCGTGTCGGTAGTTAAGAAATTTGTCAGCGATACGATGATTTATGGTTTCTCAACCATCTTATCACGAATGCTTGGGTTCTTGATGACCCCTTTCTTTACAGCAAGATTCAACACCTCCATTTACGGAGTTTTCACTAATCTTTTTTCTTATGCGTCCATGCTGAATGCTATTATTGCATTTGGGATGGAGACGACATTTTTTCGGTATCTCCAAAAGGAAGATGTCGATAAAGATCGGGTATTCGACAATAGTTTCTTTATTACCTTAATTACGACAGCCATATTTTTGTTGTCCGTATTTACCTTTACAGAGCCTATAGCATCCTTCATCAGTACGGGTGACAATATTCCAGATTACATATTATACGTCAAGTTTTTTGCCTTAATAATTGCTGCGGATGCCATTGCGGTGGTACCTTTTGCGAAATTGCGAGCAGGGGGGCGGCCAATTCGGTATGGACTGGTGAAATTGATCAATATCTTGGTGTTTATAGCTGTCAATTTTATTTTATTGGCATGGTTGCCGGAATGGAACAAAAACTCTGAATTTTTTAGAGAAATCAGTTCGGGATGGTTTCGTGAAGGTTGGTTAGGCAATGTTTTTATAGCCAATTTAACAGCAAGTTTGGTTACTCTACTCTTGTTGATCCCTCAAATAATAGGCTTTCGATTCCGTTTGGATAACAAGTTGATTAAGAGTATGCTAAGCTATTCTTTTCCAATTTTAATTGCCAATATTTCCTATATCATCAATGAAAATCTGGATAAGATCATGTTTCCGAGGTTGCTTCCGGGTGAACAAGGTGATATGGATCTTGGAGTCTATGGAGCAGTTGCGAAAATTGCCATATTTTTAAATCTTTTTGTTACTGCATTTAGATTAGGGGCTGAACCATTTTTCTTTTCATATTCCAAAAATGAAAATGCAAGAAAAACATATGCCATGATCATGGAGTATTTTGTGATAGTAATGGTTATCGTTATGATAGGAATTTGTGCCAATTTGGATTGGTTAAAAGGCTTTATTCGTGGCGGTGCATTAAATCCAGAGGCTTATTGGTCGGGATTATATATTGTCCCAATTTTACTTTTCAATTACGTGTTATTAGGGGTGTATATGAATCTATCGATCTGGTACAAGCTTTCCGATCAAACCCGATATGGTCTTTATATTTCCGGAGTAGGTGCCATCATAACCATTATTCTGAATCTAATTTTGATTCCCAGGTATTCGTATGTTGGAGCAGCCTTATCCACTACAAGTGCTTATTTGGTGATGGTAGTCCTTTCCTATTTCTGGGGGCAGCAAAACTATTCTATTCCTTATAATTCCAAGAAAATTACAGCTTATTTATTGATGGGACTGATTGTATCCTGGTTTGCCTATTTCGGGCATTTTTGGATAGGAAATTTGGTATTTCTACTGTTTTTGGGAGTAGCATTTTATTTGGAGAAAAATTCCCTTTTAAAAATCCTAAAAAGGAAATAATCAATATCCTGAGGCATAAAAAAGTCGCTTATTTAAGCGACTTCTTCTGCAAAATTAAATCTTATTTCCTCTAGTACTTCCAGGATTTCATTGACATCCTGAAGGCTTACTAGTTTCATTCTATATTCTTTAAAATTCGGGATACCTTTGAAATAGTTGGCGTAATGACGACGCATTTCAAATATTCCGGTTTTCTCGCCTTTCCATTCGATAGATTTGGTCAGGTGAGTGTAGCAAACATCGACACGTTCTGAAACCGTAGGTCCCTCTAAACGTTCCCCCGTATTAAAGAAGTGTTTCACTTCTCTAAAGATCCAAGGATATCCAATGGACGCTCTACCAATCATGATTCCATCGACTTCATATTCTTGTCTCCAAGCAGCTGCTTTTTCCACGGAATCGACATCTCCATTTCCGAAAATCGGAATTTTGATTCTTGGGTTTCTTTTTACATCCTTGATCATTGACCAATCTGCTTGGCCTTTATACATTTGAGCACGCGTACGACCGTGAATCGCTAAAGCCTTAATGCCAATATCCTGCAAGCGCTCAGCTACCTCATATACATTTTTCGTGTTGTCATCCCAGCCTAAGCGAGTTTTTACTGTCACAGGTAAATGAGTTGCTTCTACGACTGCTTTCGTCATAGCCACCATCTTGTCGATATCTTGCAATAAGCTTGCACCAGCACCCCGACATGCCACATTCTTGACAGGACAGCCGTAGTTGATATCAATCAAGTTTGGATTTGCTGCGGTACAGATTTCAGCAGATTGACGCATATGTTCAATGTCAGATCCAAAAATCTGAATACCAATGGGTCTTTCGTACTCAAAAATATCAAGCTTTTGGCGTGATTTAGCAGCATCACGAATTAATCCTTCGGAAGAAATAAATTCAGTATACATCATATCCACTCCATTTTGTTTACATACGTAACGAAATGGTGGATCACTGACATCTTCCATTGGAGCCAACAATAACGGAAACTCCCCTAAATCAATATGTTCGCCTATCTTTACCGACATTTTTTTGAAATTTTTACAAAGATAGCGATTTAGTATTTAGTAGTTAGTATTTAGTAGTTAGACCTATGGCGGGCTAACCGCTTCAAAGCCTAAAATCGATAAACAAAGCGCTCTAAATACTCTCTACTAAATACTAAATACTACAAGAGAATTTTTTGATGGCTTCCATTGGGTTTTGTGTTTTCATAAAGTTTTCACCGATTAGGAACGCATTAAAACCAGCTTTTTTGAATGCTTTAATGGTTTCTGGGTCGGAGATTCCACTTTCAGAAACTTTAATATATTGGCTTGGTATTTTGTTGACCAGATCATAGGAGTGGTCCAATGAAACGCTGAAATCCTTTAGATTTCTATTGTTTACTCCGATTGCGTCAATGCTAGGGAAAATGCTTTTATTTAATTCCTCTTCATTGTGGACTTCTAAGAATACGTTAAGTCCCAAAGATTTGGCGTATTCAGAAAGCGATTTAATTTCCTCCTTTTCCAAACAAGCAGCAATCAAAAGGATGATGTCAGCTCCATAAGCTTTAGCTTCTGCTATTTGATAAGAATCAACAATAAATTCCTTTCGTAATAGTGGGATTTGAAGAACGTTTCTGGCAGCTGTCAAATCCTCCAATGAACCTTGGAAAAAATCATGGTCGGTCAAGACCGAAATAGCGGAAGCACCAGCGTCTTGATAGCCTGCGACCACCTCTTCTACTGTTGAAGTGCCATTTATCAAGCCTTTGGAAGGAGATGCTCTTTTATATTCAGCGATAATCCCCGTTTTATTAGGATCCAGGATGCTTTCCCTCAGGTTGTAGCAATTCCTTTGAAACAAAGGCATTGCTTCCAATTCCGCCAAACTAACATTTTTCTTGGCCGCTGCGACTTCTTCCTTTTTCCTGATTACTATTTTATCTAAAATGGTCATAATACAAAAAGCTGTTGATGAATTTTATTGAGTTCCTTTAATCCAGTTAGCAATTAATGTCTTCCCATTATCCGTTAGAATGGATTCAGGGTGGAACTGCATGCCCTTGACATCATATTTACTATGTGTTAAAGCCATAATAACACCATTAGGGTCTACAGCGGTAACCTTCAGGTCCTCAGGTAAGGTATTCGGGTCAACCGCCCAGGAATGGTATCTACCGATTTTAGAGTCCTCTGGGAAGTTTTGAAACAAAGGTTCGCTTGGATCCGTGATATGGATTGAAGTTGCCACGCCATGTAGGGGTTTAGGCATGTTGAACAATTTTCCGCCAAAAACCTCCGCAATCGCTTGTTGTCCTAAGCAAATACCTAGAATGCTTTTAGTAGGAGCATAGGTTCGGATGACATCGAGTAATAAACCGGCTTCTTCAGGAATCCCTGGTCCAGGAGACAGAAGTATCTTATCGTATTTATCTACGTCTTCCAGATTGAATTTATCATTTCTAACGACTACATAGCTTTCCTTCAATTCTTGAAGGAGATGTACCAGATTATAGGTAAAGGAGTCGTAATTATCGATTACTAATATGGGTTTGCTCATTTTATAATGTTTCCGCTAATTCTAAAGCCCTGCGAAGAGCTGATATTTTATTGTTTACTTCTTGTAATTCTTTTTCAGGATCGGAGTCTAATACGATTCCTGCACCAGCTTGATAATGGAGGAAGTTTTGTTTACTCAGGAAAGAACGAATCATAATGGCATGATTAAAATCGCCATTGAATCCCATGAATCCTATTGCTCCAGAATAGAAAGAGCGTTGCATTCCTTCATAACGATCAATTAAGGTGATTGCCATGTGTTTTGGTGCTCCAGAGAGAGTCCCAGCAGGGAAGGTATCACCGACTACATCAAATGGGTTTGTGTTTGGGTTCAATGTACCGCCGACCTTGGATACTAAATGGATAACATGGGAATAATATTGTGCCTCCTTGTAGGATTTTACCTGAACATGATTGCAGTGTCTACTCAGGTCATTTCTAGCTAAGTCTACAAGCATGACGTGTTCAGCACTTTCTTTTGGGTCGTTTTTCAAGTCTTCGGCAATCTTTTCATCTAGGTCCATGTCCCCCGTTCGTTTAAAAGTTCCGGCGATAGGATAGATGGTAGCTTGATCTTTTTTAATGGTCAATTGAGCTTCAGGCGAAGATCCAAAGAGTTTGAAATCACCATAATCAAAATAGAAGAGATAAGGAGAAGGATTTATGGAGCGTAATGCCCGATAAACGTTGAATTCATCACCTGAGAATGGGGTTTCAAAGGCACGAGAAGGCACAATTTGGAAAACATCACCACGTTGGATATGTTCTTTCATTTTGTTTACCAATGCTTTGAAAACCTCGTCTTCCATATTCGAAGATTCTTCACCTTTTAATTGAAAGCTGTATTCCGGAAAGTTTTTATTCTGAATCAAGAACTGCATTCTTTCTAGGTCAGAGGTTTCTTTTTCCAATAAATTTTCAAAAATGAAGAGTTGGTTTCTGAAATGATCTATCGCGATCACATATTTGTATATATGATATTGAAGAATAGGGATGTTTCTTCTATTATCCCTTTTGGCAGTTAGTTGAATATCCTCATAATATTCAACTGCTTCGAAGGTGAAATATCCGAATAAACCATTTGTAATGACCTTAACATCCGGGATTGGGTCAGAATGAAAAGATTGCCTAAAATTGGAAACTTCCTCTCGGAGGTTTATTTCTGAGGCTTTTTTAGTGATTTTCTTTTCATTGGGAAGACTAATCTGAAGTTCATCATTTTCAAGGATGATACTTGCGACAGGTTGACAACAGATATAGCTGATGTTATTGTCGCGACTATGGTATTCGGAACTTTCAAGCAGCAAGCTATTTGGGAAGGTGTCCCTTAGCCTTAAGTAGATACTTACAGGGGTAGTGGTATCAGCTAAGATTTTCTTATAGTTAGTATTAAATTTATAGTTCATATGTGTTTAATAATCATATGTAAAAGTATAAAAAAAGCCCGACGAAATTCGTCGGGCTACCATTCTGTGGTTTTGGTTGATTATGAAAAAATTTTTATCTAAAATATACCACGCTCCCGACTTATTTAGTCAGAAGCCACCAACGGTTGGTATATTGAATTATAGTCTTCATTATCTCACAAAATTAATAGAAAAATTGAATATTCAAACTTTATTTGTGAAAAAAGCAAAGATTAGGCAAGATTTTTAGTCATTTAGCAAATCTGGTCTTCTTTGTTTTGTTCGGATTAGTTGTTGTTCATGACGCCATTCAGTTATTTTGGCTTCATGTCCACTTAATAAGATATCAGGCACTTTGTGTCCATTCCAATCGACGGGGCGGGTATAAATTGGGGCATCCAACAGGCCATCTTGAAAGGAATCGGAAAGGGCTGAGGTTTCGTCGGATAGCACTCCAGGAATTATTCTGACGATTGCATCGACTAAAATTGCAGCGGGTAATTCACCACCAGACAGGACATAATCACCAATTGAAATTTCTCGGGTTACATAAATATCCCGGATCCGTTGGTCAATACCTTTATAGTGACCACATAAGATGATGATATTTTCTGCAGAACTGAGTCCATTAGCAATTTCCTGATTGAGGGTCTCTCCATCAGGGGTCATATAAATTATTTCATCGTAATTTCTTTCAGCCTTTAATTTTTCGATGCATGCTGCAAATGGAGCGATTTGCATGACCATTCCGGAGCCACCCCCATAGGGATAGTCGTCTACTGATTTTTGTTTGTTTACTGCATAATCTCTAAGGCTATGTATATGAATAGATGTTAGGTCCTTTTTCTGCGCTCTTTGTAGAATAGAGTGGGCAAAAGGGCTATCCAATAACTGAGGTAAAACAGTAATAATATCAAATCGCATATGCAAATGTACGGGATTCTAGTCTATTTCTTGTCCAAAAAATGAGATAGAAATGTGAATAAGTAAAGGTTAATAAAATGTTGCTAAATAATCGGTTTATCAGATTTACTACATTAAATTTAATTTAAACAATTAATTTTAAAGGAATTTAATTTTTAAAACTATAAAAAATTAAACAGAGAATAAATAAATACGAAATTAACGATTAAATATTATCCATTTCGATAATAATTAAAAGACTATTATTTATTCCTAATCCAGGTAGAAATAAATAAAAATAAAATGGACTTTTTTTGCTAAAAATGTTGTGTAATAATACATTTGGCGCTAGTTTAACAATTACTAACTTTTAGCCAATAAAGATTAGAACCAAATTTATTTAACTAAAAACAACAAACATGAAACAAAGATTACTCAGTGTTCTGCTGCTGTGTACTATGCTAATTGGTGTAGTCTATGCGCAAAATCGGCAGGTGAGGGGGAAAGTTACGTCTGCTGCTGACGGAAGCCCAATCGGTGGAGTTTCCGTTATCGTTCAAGGAACGAATGCAGGCACGCAAACAGATGGTAGTGGAAATTACTCTGTGCAGGTGGGTAACAATGCTACCTTAATTTTCAGGTATATAGGATATGCCTCACAAACCATTTCTGTTGGGTCTCAATCTGTGATCAACGTAAGCTTAAGCAGTACAGAAAATACCTTAGATGAGGTCGTTGTTACTGGTGCAGGTTTAACTGCTTCAAGACGTTCTGTTGGTGCTGCTCAAACCACCATTAAAGCTGAAGACCTAACAAAAGCTAAGCCTTCAAACGTAGTTACAGGTTTAACAGGTAAAGTTGCGGGTTTAGTGGTTCAAGGAGTTGGTTCGGGTGTAAACCCCAATTATCGTGTAATGTTACGTGGTATGCGTTCATTAACAGGTAATAACCAAGCCTTGATTGTCATTGACAACGTTATTTCACCTTCTTCGATGTTAGGAAACTTAAACCCTGATGATGTAGAAGATATTACAGTTCTAAATGGTGCATCAGCAGCAGCTCTATATGGTTCACAAGCTTCCAACGGAGCCTTGATCATTAAAACCAAAAAAGGAGCTTCAGTTGAAGGTGTAGAAGTAACTCTTGAAAATACAACAGCATTTGAAGATGTGGTTTTCTTACCGCAGGTTCAAAAACGTTTTGGTTCAGGAACAAATCCATTCTTCGTCGAGTTCGTTCCTTATGAAAACCAACAGTATGGACCTGAATATGATGGTTCAACAGTATTAGTAGGGGATCCATTACAAGATGGTACTACACAAAACTACCCTTATTCTTGGAGCGGGGATAAAGATAAATTCTGGGAAACAGGGGTTAGTAATATGACAAATATTTCTGTTGGTTCAAAACATGAGAAGAGCTCATTCCGATTTTCTGGCCAATATTTAACTGCCACAGGTACAGTTCCATTTGACAAGTACAACCGTGCATCAACTCGTGTTAGTGGTACAAGAAAATTGAATGATCTATTGGATGTTACTTATACTGCATATTATGCACAAAACAGGTATAACACCACTGGAGCGAACGCTGCGATTTATGATGCGGTTCTACAATCACCGGGACATATTCCGTTGTTAAGTTATAAAGATTGGAGAAATAATCCATTTGCCAATCCAAATGGTTATTACAATGCTTACTACAATAACCCATATTTCTTAGCTGAAAATAATCGTAATAATACACGTAATGATTATTTGATGGGGAATGTTCAGTTAGATTTCAAACCATTAGCTTGGTTAGATTTCATGGGTCGAGTAGGTATGACAACTGCAAATCAATCTTTCAAAAACACAGTTGGTAAATTTACTTATACCCAATATGCTGCAGGATTGCATGGAGCCTATAAAGGCACCAATATTGGTGGATCAGTGAATGATGGATTTAACTATACAACCAATGTTGTTTCAGATTTTACAGCACATGCTACGCATACACAAGGAGATTTCAAATTTGATTATACCGCCTTATTCCAATATGTGCAAAATCAGTACTCTGGACTAGGTGCTGGTGTTAATGGATTGGTAATTCCTGAACTTTATAACTTAGGAAACAGTATCAATACACCATCAGCAAATCAGAGTCAATATCTAGCTCGTACCTTTGGTTTAGCGGGAAAGATTGATATTGCTTACAAGAACTACTTATTCTTAAGTTTAACTGGACGTAATGACTGGGTTTCTATTTTGGATCCTGAAAATCGTTCGTTTTTCTATCCAGGAGCTACCTTATCTTTTGTTGCGACAGATGCAATTGAAAGTTTACAAGATTTCGAAGCATTAAATTTCTTGAAATTAAGAGCGAGCTGGTCCAAAGTAGGACAGGTGAACGTTGGAAACTTCTCGAATTTCGGTGCATACAACCTAGTTCCTACCTTCTCACAAGGTGCAGGATACCCATATAATGGTTTAGGTGGTTTTACTTTAGGAGATCAAGTTATTCAGCGAGGTTTAAAACCAGAGATGACGAGAACGGTTGAGGTAGGATTTGAATCAGCTTGGTGGGATAACCGTATTGCTGCAGACTTCACTTACTTTAATAACAGAACTACAGATAACACCGTACCAACCAATATTGCTTGGTCAACAGGTTATAATAGATACTTATTAAATGCAGGTACGACTTCAGGTAAAGGTATCGAGTCAAGATTGTCGGTTACTCCGCTTCGTAATGAAAGCTGGAATTTAACAGTTGGAGGTAACTTTACATATATTGATAATAGGGTAGAAGAAGTTGCAGAAGGCTTGGATGAATTAGCATTAGCTACTTATGGTGGTACAACAGGTTCATACGCAGTTAAAGGTGAGAAGTTCCCAATTATCAAAGGATATGGCTACTTGAGAGATCCAGAAGGAAGAATTATTGTAGATAGAATCACTGGTTATCCAAAAAATACAGAAGGTTTGATCAACTTAGGTGCGGCTATGCCAACTCACACGTTGGGATTGAATTTTACTTTATCCTACAAAGATTTAACATTCTACACCAGTGCTGAATATCGTACAGGAAACTACATTTTTAACAATGGCGGTGGTACATTCGATTTCTCGGGAGCTGGTATTAACACTGCAGGATACGATAGAGAGCGTTTTGTTATTCCTAACTCATCTTATTGGGATGAAGCAACCCAATCCTATGTTGCAAATACGAATATCACTGTTTATGATGGTGGTTCAGATTATTGGACAATGGGTCCAGGAAGAAGTGATGCTGATGAGACTTATATTACCTCCGCGGCATTCTGGAAGATCAGAGAGATGTCTTTATCGTATAATTTACCTCGCTCCATATTAGCAGGTCAAAAAGTGATTAAAAATGCAAGAATCAGTGCACAAGGAAGAAACTTATTCTTATGGACTCCAGCAACCAACGTATACACTGATCCAGAGTATTCAGATGGAAATGGAGCTAGTAATGGTAATGCATTAGGTTTGACAGGTTTAAGTCAGACTCCTCCATCAAGATATATAGGGTTCTCTGTATTATTAACTTTTTAATTGAATAGATATGTTATTGAAGAATAAATTTAAATATATGTCATTGGGTTTAGGCTTGGTCCTAAGCTTGGGCTCCTGTAAGAAGGCGCTAGATATCAATGACAACCCGAATCAAGCAACCTATTCTACACCAGAATTGGTATTGCCACAAGCGATTGTTCAGACCGCGAGAAATGTGGTTCCTTTCAATACTTCGGGAATGCGTTTAATGTATATCGCGAACGCAGGTGGAGTGAGTGGATGGGGCGGAGGTTTCCTAGATTATAACTGGCCAGCGGGACATGAAGCTGCGCGTTGGGGAGATGCTTATAATAATTTGACGGATTATCAGTATGTAGTTACAAATTCTGCAGAAGCTGAAGGAGGTCAGGCCTTTATTCAAGCATCGGAAATCATGAAGGCTTATAACTTCATGAACTTAGTGGATACCTATAATGATGTTCCGTATTCAGAGGCTTTGCAAGGGACTGCTATCATTCATCCGAAATTTGACAAAGGAACAGATATTTATGCTGATCTAGCGAAGAAATTGGATGCTGCTATTGCATTTTTCAAGACTGCGGAAGTTACTCCAGCATTTACAACTGCCGATGTGCTTTTCAAAGGCGACGCTAAAAATTGGGCTAGGTTTGCGAATACTTTGAAATTAAAATTAGTAGTCAAAGGAAAAGGCAAGGTTACATTTGCTAGTGAATCAATCGATGCGATTGGTATTATTACTGATGATGCGATTGTGAATCCTAAGTTTACAAATATTGATGGAAAGAATAATCCTATGTGGAACACATGGTCTTATAATGCAGCTGGAAATGCACCAGGAACATGGGGTACACAGTTTATTCCAACACGTTATGTTATGTCGTTTTATGATGGTTATAAAATTGATGATGAAGGTCGTGCAGATTTAATTTATCAAAGAGGTGTAAATTCTCCGCAGAACCAGCTTGGTGATATTGATGTTACAGCTGTAGGTTTATCACCTTCTACTTGGGTTTTAAGTCCATTGAATGGGAATATTGGTCCTTCGAACTACCGCGGATATGGTGTTACAAAAGGTCCAGGAGCAGGTCAACCAGTTATGCTGGCAGCAGAGGCTAACTTTTTAGCTGCAGAAGCTGTATTAAGAGGCATCATGACTGGAAATGCAAAGACCTATTTTGAGAATGGTATTAAAACATCCTATTTATATTTAAATAAAGGTGAAACTGATGTTGTTGTTAACGGCGCTAATGCTGAAGAATATTTGACTAAATATAAAAGAGAAAATCCTGAAAGTGCTTTAGTAAACTTTGACCTTGCAACTACCACTGAAAAGAAAATTGAGGCCATTATTACTCAAAAATTTATTGCTTTCAATTTATTGTTTTCGCATGAAGGATGGAATGAATTTAGAAGAACAAATTATCCTTCTATTCGTAACCCGGCAAACAATCAGATTTATTTGAATAATAAAGCGAATGCTAGAAATACATTTGTTTCTATTCAATCAGCTGCGACTTCACCGGATAAATTACCAACAAGATTTCCATATCCAAATACGGAAGTTGCCTACAATGGTTCAAATGTACCATCTGTAGACAAATTTA
Source organism: Sphingobacterium cellulitidis (assembly GCA_002245855.1). Lineage (GTDB taxonomy): Bacteria > Bacteroidota > Bacteroidia > Sphingobacteriales > Sphingobacteriaceae > Sphingobacterium > Sphingobacterium cellulitidis. The sequence goes on from NOUX01000011.1 coordinate 50,808, forward strand.
CTTCGAAGATTTTTTGGGCAAAATAAATTTAGATTAAGATGAAAAAAGTTATAAAATACATAATTGGGGCAATGATGGTTCCCGTCCTGTTTTCTTCATGTCTGAAAGATAAAGAGAAAATTGGTCCCGATGCAGATGGAGCTGTAGAGAATATTATTGAATTCAAGAATATGTCCGCACCAGCATCTGATAAATCAAGCACCTATCCATTGTTCAATAGGATGTATGATATTAAACCAAAGGATGAATTAATGATTCCATTGCAGATTGCGGGAGTTTATAATCCTTCAGGAGATGTGAAAATAGTTTTAGAATTGGATAATTCCATTCTAGAGAAATACAACGAAGAGAATGAGACTGGCTATGTGCCATTGAAATCTTCATATTATCAAATTCCATCCTTAGAAGTAACTATTCCACAAGGAGAGCGTATTGCTAATTTGGTGGTGAATGTATTTCCGGAGAAGTTTGATTATGATGAGGCATATGCTTTAGGATTTCGGATTAAATCTGTTTCCTCCGGAACTATTTCTGGGAACTTTGGTGCTATCCTAGTGGGTATAGGTGCGAAGAATAAAGTTGATGGTGTATATACTGTGACTGGATCTGCTGCAGATCTTGGATCTAAGAATATTGGGCAATATCCTAAGAGAGCGATTGCATTAGAAACTTATGGACCTAATTCAGTATTGTACCATGATGACTATTACGGAATTTACGGTACTATTTTCTTAACTGAAACTGGTGGTGCCACTTATTATGGTAACTTCTGTCCCATTTTTGATTTTGATCCTACAACTGGTAAAATCACTGGAGTTAGAAATGCTTACGGTTCGAATAACTCTCAATCTCGTGATGCAAAATTAGATCCAGCTGGTGTAAATAAAATCACTTTTGGTCCTGACGGTAGAGCAGCGAAAATTGAAGTAAGTTATTTCATGACTCAAGCAGGGAATGTAAGATTAACATTTAATGAAGTCTTTACCTACAGTACAGCTAGATAATAAATATTGAAATATAAAGGGAGGTAATATGCCTCCCTTTTTTTGAGCATTATTTTTGCTTCAAGTTTAAGGAAAGTGTTATTTATCAAATTTGAAATATTATGAGACTATTAATTTTGCTATTACTGTTACCTTTTGTTGGTTTAGGACAGCAGGTTGATCCGGAACCACCGAGTGGAGTTGACAAATTTGTAGAATATTTGAATGTAAACTTTCCTGCAAAAAGAACAGATTCAGAGAAGAAGTTGCAAGGAGAGATTGTGTTGGAATTGCGAATTTCTGAAAGTGGGAAGGTGGATTCAATTCATATCGTTAAGAATGTTGGAGAAAATGGCGCATTAGATTTGATCAAAGCTATTAAACAAGCTGGCGACTGGACTGCGGGGAAAGAGAATGGAAAGGATGTTGCAAAGTGGGTTCGTTTTCCATACGCAATTCCAGGGATGTCCGTCATTGATAAGTCTTCAAAAATTACTGGTGCCAAGCCAGTAGACGGAGATGCTGAATTTGATTTAAAGTTCTACAAGAATTTTAGATATCCTGAAAAAGCTCTTAATGCAGGAATCCAAGGGGATTTTGTGTTGAGCTTTGATATCAAAGCCAATGGAGATCCGACAAATATCAAGCTAGAGGACGATCCAGGTTATGAACTTGCTGATGCAGCTATACGTGCATTACGAAGAGCAGGAAAGTGGACTCCGGCAAAAGATGCTGATGGGAAGGATTTAAATTATAGGACTACCTATAAATTCACTTTAAGCATTAAGGAGTTTAGGACTCGGATTTTCTAAGATTAGGAAATTAATAAGAATTTTTTGTGTTTGTAAATAGGTAGTTATTGCTTAGCCCTAAGCTAATTCTACCTTTAATATTGCTAGGGGATTGAACGTTGTTCAATCCCTTTTTTAATGCTAATTAATTCAAAAGAACACTTCTGGTCCTGCGGTATTCGTTAGCAGGAATTCTGAATTATAGCGGAGATTTTAAGAAGATTTTTGGTCCTATTTCAATAAATAGAATATTTCTATCGCAATTGATTTTCAGTCTATTATAGTTTTTATTTCATTGCTCTTGAAATGACAATATGTTTCTTGTGAAGAAATAGTTTGAAAGTTTCATAATTTCTTTCATTTTTCTGTTTGAACATAGATTTCATGCTGGTTTATCAAATAGTAACGATTGTGTATCATTTATTTTACACAAAGTAAATACTAGAGCGATTTGCTGGTATATTATGCAGGCTGTTTGTTAAGAAATGTTTGATTTAGTGTGAATGATTCGAAATAATATTCTGACAAATGCTGTTAGGTGTTTGTGTTGTTTTGAATAGGTCTATTATTATATTTTAAAGTTCTGTTTCTGGAAATAGTTTTTAAGATAGTGGTTTAAGTAGGTTAAAATTCCATTTCAATTAAAAGGTGTTTAAACAAGGAATGAGCTAGAAATATTAAGAAAATTGCAATAGAATGTCCTAAATACCTGTAATATAATAATATAAAGGAAAAATTATCTCTGTTTTAGTAATAAAATCTTATTCATTTACGTCATTTTTATATTAAAAAACTACACTTTACTAAATAATATTGCTATCAATTATAAATTAGTTGAATAACTAACTTATTTGTTACTTATTTGATAAAAATTGGATGTTTCATGAATATGTTTGTGAAATATTTAAGGGAAATATATATTTGTCAACTGTTTAACAATTTTTAACAGACTCTGTTTTAAAACTTTTAATTAATAGCAAAATTTATGAAACACAAATTACTCAGCTTAATTTTTGTGTTAACCTGCATTGTTGGTGTAGCGTTTGCGCAAAATCGTCAAGTGAGTGGTAAAGTAACTTCGGTTACCGATGGAGCCCCGCTTGGTGGCGTGTCAGTATTAGTTGTGGGTACAAGTTCAGCTACTCAGACTGATGGATCAGGGAATTATAGTATCTCTGTTGAAGGCAACGCTACATTAAACTTCTCTTTTGTAGGCTATGCATCAAAGAGAGTTAGTGTTGGAAGCAACACAACCGTAAATGTTCAGTTAGAAACTGATGAGACTTCTTTAGAGGAGGTTGTTGTTACAGGTTATGGTGTTCGTTTAATCAAAGATTTAACAGGATCTCAAAGTAGAGTTTCTGGGGATAAATTAGCGAAAGAGCCAAGTTTGAGTTTTGACCAAGCACTATCAGGAAAAATGGCTGGTGTTCAAGTAGGATCATCAGGTGGTACCTTAGGAGATGGTGTATCCGTTCGTATCCGTGGTATCAACTCCATTTCATCAAGTTCATTGCCATTATACATTATTGATGGAGTTCCAATGAATACAGTTGAGAACACCAACGTATTTAACTCAGGAAACGGAACACGTTTTAACCCATTAGCGATGATCAATAGCAATGATATTGAATCTATTGAGGTGTTAAAAGATGCGAGTGCTGCAGTTCTTTACGGTTCACGTGCTGCGAATGGTGTAATTTTAATTAACACAAAACGTGGTAAAAAAGGAACTACAAACATTGCATTTGATTCCAAAACAACGTTTAGCCGTCCAGCGAAGATGTTGGATATGTTAGGTGCTGAGGACTTCATGAAAATCAGTAATGAGAAGATTTCCAATGCTTCTAAGTATTTTTCTGGTGTAACAGAAATTGCGAAAGAATCAGATGTTGATGGTGATGGAGTAAATGATAGAACAAATTGGTTAGATGAGGTTTACAGAAATGGTATTGGATATGATAACTCTGTATCGATTTCAGGTGGACAAGAGAAAGCTAACTACTTTGGATCGGTTCGTTACTTAGATCAAAAAGGTATTCTAGAGAACAACTCATTAAAAACTGGACAGGTTCGTTTAAATACTGACATCAATCCACTTAAATGGTTGAAGACTGGAATTTCCCTTTCATACTCAAAAACTTTAAATAATGGTGTATTAACTGACCGTTATGTAAATGGTGTTACTGTTTCTGCATTACAAGCATTCCCTACAATGGCCTTTTCAAATCCTGCAACTTCTACAGGATATAACTTAGGATCAAACGGATACTTAACATACGGAAATAATACACGTGTAGTAAATGGAACAAACTTAGTTGGTGGAAACATCGCGCATCCATATGCTGCATCTGCATTACAATTTAACCAAAATACACCTGAGCAATTATTAGGTAATGTTTATGCTGAGATTTCTCCAATCCAAGGATTGAAAATTTCGACAAAATATGGTATTGACTACTTAAATAACTACGAGCATCAATATGCTCATCCATTAATTGGTGGATTAGGTATGTCATACAATGGTATGGTTCAGGACAATATTCGTTACAGAAATCAATGGGTTTGGCAAAACTACGCGAACTACGATAGACAATTTGGGGTTCACCGTATTTCTGCAACCTTAGGTATGGAATCACAGTTCACGAAAGAGAAACAAGTATATGCTGGTGGTAATGACTTCAGTGATACATTCTTTACTGATTTGATTGATGGAACTTATACTGGTTCAGTACCAGGAACATCAGATGTAATGTTATGGTCAGGTGGTACATTATTCTCAACAGGTTTACAGTCATATTTTGGACGTGTTGGATATGTATTCAATGATAAATACTTAGCTGAAGTTGCTTTCCGTTCAGATGCATTCTCAGGTTTTGGATTGAACTCAAGATGGGGTAGTTTCCCTTCAATGTCATTAGGATGGGTTGCTTCAAATGAAGACTTCTTAAAAGATGTTGAGTGGTTGAACTATTTAAAAGTAAGAGGATCATACGGTAAAGTAGGTAACTCTCGTGGAGTTGGAGCATACGCTGCGCGTACATTATACGGTGGTGGAGCATATACTACATTAAATGGTTTCTCTGCTTCACAAATGGGTAATGCTGATTTAAGATGGGAATCATCAACAAAATTAGATGTTGGTGTTGATTTCACTATTTTGAATGACCGTTTGAATTTCGTTGTTGATTATTACAAGAATGATATTTCAGGTTTAATCTTGAATGCTAACCCACCATCAACTGTTGGTGTACCGGGTGGTGCAATTGAGACGAACATTGGTTCAATGAAAAACAGTGGTATTGAATTCTCAGTAAATGCTAAAACCATGACTCGTGAAAACTTCACTTGGAATACATCTTTGAACTTTACAACAGTTAACAACGAAGTAACTTCATTAGTTACAGAAGGTGCTGACATGGTTGATGGATTCTCAGTTGCAAGCGTTGGAAGAAGATTAGGTACTTACAAGTTGATCAAATGGAGAGGTGTTGATAGCCAAACTGGAGATCCAATGTGGTACACTGCTGATGGTGGTTACAAAACTTACAATCAGGCAGATAAATCATGGACTTATACAAATACTGATGGAGTTACAACAGCTGCAGGTTCAGGCGTTGGAGGTGGAGATGCTCAATATTTAGATGAGTCAGGTTTACCTAAATACTATGGTGGTTTAGATAACAACTTTACTTACAAAAATATTGATTTTGGATTCTCAATGGTCTATACTGGCGGATTCAGCATCTATAACTCAACAAGAGCATCTTTATTGTCAAACTACTTTGTAAACAACGGATCAGAAATTTTAGACAGATGGACTACACCAGGTCAACAAACTGACGTTCCGAAATTATATATGACAGAAACTACTGCTAACCAAGCGTCAACTCGTTTCTTGGAAAAAGGTGATTTCTTGCGTATGCGTACGATCAGTTTAGGGTATACATTCAATGATTTATCTAGATGGGGTATCAGTAGCTTAAGATTGTATGGTCAAGTTTACAATGCATTTGTAATTACTGGCTATACAGGTCAAGATCCAGAGGTTAGTTTGAACAGAAATAACTCAAACATCGCGATTGGTGTTGATAACAGATCTGTTCCACAACCTAGAACTTATACACTTGGTTTAAACATTTCATTACAATAAGAACAAGATGAAAAACATTAAGAAATATTTTGCATGTATCTTAGTTGCTTCAGCGACATTTGTATCATGTGAAAAGCAAATATTTGAAGAACCATATGCAAACTTGTCACCAACTGAGATCTTCAAAGATCCAAGTCGTGTTGAGAAAGCTGCTGTGGGTATGTATGATGCATTGCAAAATGCAGAGTACTTAGGTGGACGCGTATTGATTTATGCTGATATCAGAGGAATTGACTGTGGGAACCCAACATATTTTGGTGATATCCCTAGCTTTACCGCCTTAAATTCCAGCAATGGTATAGTAGGATTAGCATGGACAGCAGGATATAGAACAATTAACGAAGCAAACTTGTTCGTTAAGAATATTACTGCAAATCCAGGTGTAGTAACTGCGGATAAAGAGAAGCAATTTATTGCTGAGGCTAAGTTTATCAGATCCTTATCTTACTTCTATTTGGTTAACCTTTGGGCTCAACCTTATGGATTTACATCTGGAGCTACACATTTAGGAGTTCCATTGGTGTTAACAGCTACTGATGCGCCATTCGCACCAGAGAACCAAGTGCCAAGAAACACTGTAAAAGAGGTTTATGATCAAATGATCAAGGATCTTGAAGAAGCGGCTGTAGATTTGCCTAATTCAGGTGGTACTCCATCGATCAATAATGTTGGTCGTGCAACAAAAGGAGCGGCTTACGGATTGTTAGCAAGAATTAACTTGTATAAGAAAGATTATGCTAAAGCCTTAGAATATGCTAATAAGGTAGAGGCGTTAAAAGTATATAAATTAAATGCTTCACCATTAGAAGGTTTTGATACCTACATTACTCCTGAGAACATTTTCTCAGTAGCTCACAACGGTGGTGATAACCCGAATACGAATAATGCATTAGGTCAACATTACGGTCCAACGCAAAGAGCGGATATTCAAATTGATCCTAAATATGTTGCATTAATGAGTGCTACAGATTTAAGACGTACTGAATTAATTACAGAAGCAAACGGTGCATTTTGGACTGCGAAATATACGAAAGTATCTGACTGGGCTCCAATCTTACGTTACTCTGAGATTTTATTAATCAAAGCAGAAGCTTTAGCAAATATTGCTTCAGGAGTTGATGCGAATGCTATTGCATTAGTTAACCAAGTTCGTACAAGATCAAAAGCTACAGCAGTTGCTCCAGCAAGCAAATCTGATTTAATTGCTGCGATCTTAAATGAGAGAAGAATTGAGTTAGCATTTGAAGGACAAGGATTATTCGAATTCCTACGTACTGGTAGAAACCTACCTGCGCATAGTGTTGTTCCAGAATACAAATGGGGTAACGGAAGATTGGTATTCCCATTACCTTTGAATGATATTCAAAGAAACCCTCAGTTAGTTCAAAACGACGGATACTAGTCTTGAATAAAATATAGACTCTGACGAATTAGTCAGTCACAAGGGTCTAAATAGGCGACCGAAGAATTTTTCTTCGGTCGCTTTTTTTGTGTGCAATTGTTAACCTCCTTGATTTTTGGAAGCTCTCCGTTCAGATTTATTTTATTTGAACTGCAGGAAAAAAATCTCCAAAAATTATTCTTCTGTTTTTATTAAATTTTATTTGAATTCTAGTAAAACTATATAAGGCTAAAACCTTTTTCTTTATGATTTTTATGTTGCCTATTGATATATAAAGTATAATCTAAGATTAATAAATTATTGGCAATCACTTTGAAATATTAAATAAATTAATCAAATTTATAATAATATAATCTAAAGCGGATTTAGGAGCCAATTTAACTTCGCTTACTTAACATTTGTTATGTATATATAAAGAAATTTACTAAACAATTAAATTATGAAACAAAGATTACTCATGTTTATTTTTGTGTTTGTCTGCCTGTTAGGGGTGGCCTATGCGCAAAATCGGGAGGTTACTGGGAGGGTAACATCTGCGAGCGATGGAAGTCCTATTGCTGGGGTTTCAGTGGTTTTGGTAGGCACAACCTTAGCTACTCAAACCGATGGGAATGGAGATTACTCAATTTCAGTAAGCAATCAATCTATTTTAGCTTTTTCATTTGTTGGCTATGCGAGTCAGCGATTAAATGTAGGGACTAGGACCAGGATTGATGTTCAATTAATTAAGGATGTTACGGCCTTGGATGAGGTCGTTGTTACCGGTTATGGTACGACTACGCGTTTAAAGCAAACTGGGTCGAGTACCGTTGTGAGTTCAAAAGAAATTGCACAAACGCCATTTCCATCCTTAGATAGAGCTATGCAGGGAAAGGTTGCGGGTTTACAATCGACAGGTGGTTCGGGCCAGCCAGGTTCGATGCAGAATATCCGAATTCGTTGATTGGGTTCCATTAGTGGCTCTTCACTTCCTTTGTATGTGATTGATGGGGTTCCAGTGAATTCGGGGGATCTTTCCCGTGCTACCCCAACTGCCAATGTTTTAGCAGGTATCAATCCGAATGATGTGGCGAATGTGACGGTTTTAAAAGATGCAGCCTCTACCGCGATTTATGGTTCTCGGGGGAGTAATGGTGTTATTTTGATTACGACGAAGTCAGGTCTATCGGGAAAAACAAGGATTTCTCTGGATGCAGATTATGGTTCAGTGCAACCGGGAGTTAGTCCGGGACGCGCTAGACCTCTTACCACAGAGGAAAACATCATGCTAATTGGGGAGGCTTTATTAAACAATGCTGGGATGGCGGCAAATTATGGTTTAAACCAAGGAAATATTCGTGAATTCGTGACTGGGGAAAATGGTTTTGGCATCGATCCGAATGTGAATACGAATTGGTATGATGTCGTTACACGTAGAGGAAATCAACAACAATATAATTTGGCTGCTGATGGTGGGAATGATAAGACGACATTTAGTGTAAGTGGGGGATATTTTAAACAAGAAGGAACCATTCCAAAGTCTGATTTTACAAGGTATTCTGGGAAAATCAATTTGAAGCATAAGGCAAGTGATAAATTCACTTTTGGGGCTAATATTTTGGGTTCCAGTTCAAATTTAAGAGGACTATTAAATAGTTGAGCATTCGGGAATCCAGTTTTGACGAGTTTTTTCTTAATGCCTAATTTTCGGGCAAGAAATGATGATGGATCTAATTTTATTTCCGGTCCCTTAGCTGCGGGCGCCGGACTTTATAATCCCTTAGAGATTTTGGACAAGGATAGCCGTAATAATAATACGCAAAAAGCTATTGGTAGTATCTATGGAGAATATAATATCCTACCGAATTTAAAAATTTCCAGCAAGTACGGTATAGACTATAATAATATCGAAGAGGACTATTATAATAATCCAAATTATGGTGATGGTCGAAACGTTGGAGGTCGTAGTTATCGGGATTATACTCGATATTTCAATTGGGTTTGGACAAACTTAATTGATTATAGATGGGATATAGATCAAGCAAAGGATTGGGTAGCTAATGTTAAAGTGGGTTATGAGGCTCAAAAATCTCAATCCTACTATTCTTCGGTTGCTGTTTATAAAGTTCCATTAAACCCGAAATACACTGTTCCATCCGTTGGAGCTACCCCAATTGGCGCTTCGGGTTCCAATGATGATTATTCCTTTGCTTCATTTTTAGCTTTAGGGGACTTTTCATATAAAAACAAGTACGTTCTCTCTTGGAGTTATCGTAATGATGGTTCTTCTAGTTTTGGTGAAGAAAAGCAATTTGGTAATTTCTGGTCCGCTGCAGGTAGCTGGAATATGGAACAGGAAGATTTTATCAAGGATATATCATTCATTAATGCTTTGAAGTTACGTGGTTCCTATGGTGTCACAGGTAATGCTGGTATTGGTAATAATACTTGGAGAACCTTATATGGATACACGCGTACAACCTACAATTTTGTTTATAATGGCAATATTGGTAGTGGTCCTATCCAATATGGATTACGAGATTTGACATGGGAAAGAACGAATTCATTTGATGTAGGTTTGGATGCGACATTTTTAGATAATCGATTATCTGCCGTATTTGATTTCTATAATAGAGAATCGAAGGGCTTATTATACCGGGTTCCAATTCCTTTATCGACCGGATTTCCGGATTATGTTTCAAACTTTGCTGGTTTAAGAAACAGGGGTATTGAGTTTACTGCCAATGGTACTCCGGTTCGTACTGATGATTTCAGGTTGGATTTAAGTTTCAATATATCTGCGAATAAAAATACAACGACGAGTTTGGTTCGAGATGATTTAGTTGAGAGTCCATACCGTAGAAAAGTTGGGGAGGATTATTTCTCATTTTTCTTACCACAATGGGCAGGTGCTGATCCAGAGAATGGAGATCCAAAATGGTATATCGACGAATCAAGAACAGAAACTACAAATGACTATCGGTTAGCGAAGCGGGTTGATTTAGGAAAATCTTCAATGCCTAAATATTTTGGAAGTTTTGGAACGAACATGAATTATAAAGGCATTGGTCTAGATGCATTTTTCTATTACAATTTTGGAAATCATATTTATCAAGGATTTTATAGCTATCAGAATAGTGGTGGAGCCTATTATGGTAGTTATAACCAAAGTGCGATGGAATTAGAGAGATGGCAAAAGCCAGGGGATCAGTCGAATGTTCCGAAGCCTGTTTTTGGAGGGAATAGGAACTCGTTTGCTGCATCTGACCGTTTGCTTAAAGATGGAAGTTTTATTCGTTTAAGAGATATTACATTGAGTTATTCCTTGCCGTCATCTATTATTAACAATTGGAAGGTCAGTAATTTACGGGTTTATTTCCGTGGTTCTAATCTATGGACATGGGTAAAGGATGACACTTTACCATTTGACCCGGAATCAGGAAGTTCGGAAGTTGCTGGAGGAACACAAGGTATTACCAATTTTGATGTATTTATTCCAAAGACATACACATTTGGTATTAATGTAGGATTTTAAAAATGTAAAGACATGAAACTAAATATAAAATCTAGTTTATTAATCGGATTCCTTTGTTTGACCATATTAGGCTCATGTAAGAAGGAGTTCTTAAATCTGCCTCCCTATACTGCGGTGGATGAAAAGGAGGCATTATTGACGGATACAGATTTATTATCTGCCGTTACGGGAACTTACGCTGGGATGAGGGTATTTGATTTATATGGTCGCAGTATTCCATTGATGGGAGATCTTTGGGCAGATAATGTGACTTTATCGACTCGGAATGCAGGACGATATACGGAAATATTCAATTTGAATTTTGTCATTAACAACCAGTGGTATACGGGTATATGGACTAACGCCTATCGCGTCATCAACCGTGCGAATAATATTATTCATTCAACACCCACTGGTAATGAGGTAAATATAAACCAATACAAGGGAGAAGCCTATGCCATTCGGGCATTAATGTATTTTGAATTGGTTAGGTTTTTCGCTAGGCCCTATACGGATAATCCAAATGGCATGGGAGTTCCCTTGGTATTGAAGTTTGATATTGAAGGAATGCCTGCTCGGAATACTGTTGATGAAGTTTATAAGCAAGTTTTAGCAGACCTAGGGCAGGCCTATACTTTAATTACGACAGGAACAAATACCAGTAGATTTACGAAATATGCTGTTCGAGCGTTAGAAGCAAGGGTTAATTTACATAAAGGCAACAATGCGGCATATCAATTGGCTTTGAATGAAGCAAAGGAGGTTATTGATAATTCAAAGGTGACTTTGGTTCCTACCTCAGGCCTAGGTGCCTATTGGAATGCCACAGGATCAAATACGCTAAGAACCGAGACTCTCTTTGAACTCGTTTCCGATCAAATTGACAATGCAGGCTTTGATGAACTTGCTTATTTCTTTGGCCAGCAGGGTTATGGAGATGGTTTAGCTATAAATCATTCTATGACTTATATTCAGCTACCGATGAGCGAAAAAAATTAATTGAGGTAGGAGTTAGGGCAAATGCGGAGAATCCAGCTTTTATCATCAAAAAATATCCAGATTTGGAAAAATACGGAACTAAGAAAATCTTAAGGATTTCCGAGATGTATTTAACTGCTGCGGAGGCGGCTTATAATTTGGGTCAAGAAGGAGTTGCGAGAGATTATTTAGCAGCCTTATTAAAGGAACGTGATGCAGCAGCAACAGTTACAGAATCAGGTGCGGCATTATTTCCGGAGCTAAAGCAGAATGATGGCTGGGAACAATAAATTAAAAAGAGAATGGTCAACATATAGTTGACCATTTCTTTTTTATATCTTTAATATTAAGCCTTTGCGGCCAATATACTCAGTTCTTGTGCTACGCGGCCAGCGATTTCTGCAAATGCTGCTGCCACAGGCTCGTCCTGATCCAAGGCGATTGGAAACCCATTATCACCAGCATCAGCAACTGACTTCACCAAAGGAATTTCCCCTAAGAAAGGTACATTATTATCTGTCGCCAATCTTTTTCCACCATCCTTACCAAAAATATAGTATTTGTTATCAGGTAATTCAGCAGGGGTAAAGTAGGACATATTTTCAATAACACCGACAATAGGAACTTTTACACCTTCCATCTGATACATGGCCATCCCCTTGATTGCATCTGCCAGAGCGACCTGTTGAGGGGTTGTTACAATTACAGCTCCTGAAATAGGGTAGCCTTGCGCCGTTGTTATATGGATATCACCAGTACCAGGAGGCATGTCTACGATCAAATAATCGAGATCACCCCAATCCGTGTCTCCAAATAGTTGTTTAATGGCAGAAGTTGCCATTGGGCCTCTCCAAGGAATCGGTTGGTTAGGATCCGTAAAGAATCCTATTGATAATAGTTTTAATCCGAATCTTTCAATCGGGATGATTCTATTTTTTCCATCAGGACCTTGAGAAGATTGTGGTTTAGCGTCTTCCACTCCGAACATTAATGGCACCGAAGGGCCATAAATATCTGCGTCAAGAAGACCTGTTTTAGCACCTGTATTTGCCAATGCTAATGCTAAATTTGCTGCCACCGTAGACTTACCAACACCACCTTTACCAGAAGACACCAAGATAATATTCTTGATATTCTTTAATTGGGATGTTTCTACGGCACGAACTCTCGCGGTCATATTAATTTCCACTTCAACTTCTTTGGAAATAAAAAGTGCAATTGCATTCCGACAAGCATGTTCAATATGGCCCTTCATTGGGCAGGCAGGAGTGGTCAAGACCACATCGAATTTGATTTTATTGGGTAATATTTCGATGTTTTCGATCATATTGAGTGTTACCAGGTCTTTTTTTAAATCTGGTTCTTCAACATTCCCTAAAGCATCTAAAATCTGTTCTTTAGTAATCATGGATTTAAATTAATTTAACAAAATTAAAGAAAGAAGCTCAATATCTTGTCATAATGATGTTTTTAATGATTTTTGCATATTTTTACTTTAATCATCGGATTTCTATTCATATATGTTAGATAAAAAAAGATTCAAGGTTCCCGATTTCAGTTTCGTAAAGAAAAGATGGTTCATAATTTCTGCTGCTTCGGTATTGGCTGTGTTGTTGATTGGTTTTATTTATGCGATGTCGATTCGCGGAGATATGTTGAACAAGGCTGTTGCCAAAGTTCAAAAAAAGCTGAAAGAGGATTATCAATTGAATTTCGAGGTTCAGAAGTATGAATTTGCGGGTCTGACGACAGTAGATTTCCAAAAAGTTAAGATTTATCCAGACAGTGCGGAGCAGTTAGCTGCAATCGACCAGTTTAAAGTTTCAGTAAAGCTTTTTCCCTTATTGTCAGGGACTGTTCAATTGGATGAGTTAGATCTTAAAAATGCTGATATCACTCTTGTCAAGCATGATAGTACCTCCAATTATGATTTTTTATTCCGCAAACGTGCAGAACAGGACAGTACTAAAACGAAACAGGAGGCCAAGACTTTAGCAGAAACGATAGATAATCTCCTAAAGCGTGCCTTTCAGGCCGTTCCAGATAATTTAAATCTTGAAAATGTGAGTCTTTCTTTTCAGGATTCAGCCACTACACAGGTGGTTAGAATTCCGGAAGGCTTGATTGATGATGGGGATTATGATATTGATGTTTTCCTAAATGAGCAGGAGGCGAAGTGGAATTTTAAAGGAAATATCAATTCCAGCAGACAGACGATGAATGTCATTATCTCCTCTGATAATAAGGATGCAAAAATTCCTTTTATAGGCCGGAGGTTTGGATTGAATGTAAGTTTTGATGAATTAAGTTTTCATCTGGATAATGTGTCTAGAAAGGGCAAGGAGAGTTTGGAGATGTTGGGAGGGGTTAGTGCTAAAAACCTACGGGTAAATCACAAGCGATTATCATTGGAAACCATAGTGTTGCCGGGTGGTTCTGCAAATGGTGGGTTTTTAGTGTCTGAGAATACAATTGAACTGGTGCAAGGAACCAAAGTGGAGGTCAAGGATTTTTCATTCGAGCCGAAGTTAAAGTTCAGTCGTAAACCAAAGAAAATATTAGAGATGGCCGTTCATACCGGCATGTTTAAGGCTCAGGATTTCTTTGATGCCCTTCCGGTAGGGTTATTCGAAACCTTGGATGGAATTCAGGTTGAAGGAGATATCCAATATGATATGGATTTTAATGTGGATTTAGATGATCCTGATGAATTGAAGTTTTCCTCCAAGATCAATGATCAAAATTTAAAAATCAAGAAATGGGGTAAGGCCAATATTGCGGATTTAAATGGTCCTTTTGTCTATGAAGCCTATGAGGACACCTTAAAGATGCGCGATATTAGGTTGGATGCAACTAATCCTAATTTTGCGCCATTGGGTCAGATTGCGCCAATTTTAAAGAAAACGGTATTAAATACGGAAGATCCATTTTTCTATAAGCATAATGGCTTTGAATTAGAGGCTTTTGAGTTGTCTATTGTGACGAATATCAAGGAAAAGAAATTCAAACGCGGTGCCAGTACCATTTCCATGCAATTGATCAAGAATCTTTACCTCAACAGGAACAAGACGATGATGCGGAAGTTCGAGGAAATCCTATTGGTTTGGTTGATGGAACAGTCTAAGCAGGTGAGCAAGGATCGTTTATTGGAGATATATTTGAATATCATTGAATGGGGCAAGAATGTATATGGGATTTCAGAAGCTTCAAAGTATTACTTTGGTAAAAAACCATCTGAGCTTACGATTGGGGAGAGTCTTTATCTATCAAGTATTATCCCTAGGCCAAAAACTGGTCTTTCTTCTTTTGATTATACAGGACATTTAAAACCTTGGGTATTGAAGCATTTTAATACATACGGTTATATCATGAATAAACTGAATCAGTTGGAAGGGGAGAATGTTCCTGCGAATTACGGTTTTTATCAAGTTGAGTTGCAATCAAGCCTAAGACCACCAAGACCGAAAGGAATTCCAGATTCCATGATGACGCATGACGATATTAAGGATATTGTGGATGAAATCGATAAGGAAGAACAGATTCGGAAGACACTATTGGAGAAATTGTTTGGTAAGAGCAAAGAAGAAGAAAATAATTAAGTCATGAGGAATATATTAATAGATGGTTTGGAATTTGAACTTATGATTGATTATGAGCAAATTCAGAAAAGGATCCGTTTGATAGGGATTGACATTAATTTGAGGTATGAAGATAAGCATCCGGTATTTGTAGGAGTGTTAAATGGATGTTTTATGTTTATGGCTGATTTGATGAAGCAAGTCCATATTCCGTGTGAAATGTCCTTTGTAAAGTTAGCTTCATATGCGGGTACCAATCAGGGTGAAATACATGAGTTGATAGGGGTGGGGATGTCGCTGGAAGGTCGACACGTTGTCATTGTCGAGGATGTTGTGGATTCTGGTAGATCCTTGGTTCATACGATTGAGGCTTTGGAAAGATTGGGTGTGGCAAGTATTTCTGTTGCCACCTTATTACTTAAGCCAGAATGTTTACTTTATTCGTTTGATAATATCATGTATGTTGGGTTTGAGATTGAACGGGAGTTTGTTGTAGGCTACGGATTGGATTACAATGGACAATGCCGTAACCTACAGAATATCTATAAAAATATCCCCCTTACAAGTTCTATCTAAAACTACAGGAGACTAAATGGTCATTCACCATTCCGATTGCCTGCATATAGGCGTAACAGGTTGTAGAGCCAAAAAACTTAATCCCCCGTTTTTTAAGTTCTTTTGCGATTTTATCCGAGAGTTCAGTTTTGGCAGGAGCATCTTTTAAGTCTTCTAAAAAGTTGACAATAGGTTTTTGATCAGGCAGGAAGCTGTAAAGATAATTATAGAAACTGCCGAATTCCTTTTGAATTTCCATGAATATCTTAGCATTATGAATGCTGCTTGCTATTTTTAATTTATTTCTTACAATTCCGGTATCCTCCAATAAGCGGTCCACATCTGCGTCAGAATATTTTGCGATTTTTTTATAGTCGAAGTTGGAGAACGCTTTTCTATATCCTTCCCTTTTTTTGAGGATGGTAATCCAACTTAAGCCAGCTTGGGCAGATTCCAGGATTAGAAACTCAAACAAGATTTTATCGTCATTAGTAGGTTTACCCCATTCCTTGTCATGATAGTCTTGGTACAATTTATCAGTTCCACACCAGCCGCATCTTACTATTTCTTTTTTACTCATTTTTTCAATTTATAAAGCGATTAAATTATTCTAACTTTACGACTTTCATGAAGCATAAAATTACTATTGGGTTTTTCTTATTTCTTGTTTTCAGCAGCATATTTGTTGCTCCTAAAAGTTATGGGCAAAATTTGCCAGTAGATTCTGTTTCTCTTGTTGATTCAGTAGCAGTTAGAGACTCATTAGCTCGAGTTGCTTTATTCGAATCCTTGGACAACAATCTTAAAAATAGTCAAATTATTCTTTCTCCCTACAAAGAGTTGAACTATTTAAAAATAGAATTTGATTCTACGCTAAAGAGAGGGAGTCAGGATTTATTTTTCGGGATAGATGATATTGGCTACCAACAGAAGCAATCCTTGCTTCAGGATGGATTAGAGAAGGATAATCGACCAGCTTGGGTATTATTGATTGTATTTTTATTATTTCTGGTATTAGGTGTTCTTAGAATTGTCTTTCCGGTAGAATTAAAGATAATTGTTGATGCCTATTATAAGGAGCGATTGCTCCTACAGGTGAGTAAGGAAGATAACCTTGCGACGTCTTGGCCCTATATATTTTTATATGCCGTATTCAGTCTTTCCTTAGGATTGTTTGTGGTTGTGATTGTGTCAAGTTTCGGCGACAAAAATTATCTTACTTTCGAAAATTTTCTAAAAAATTCTGGCCTCATTGCTTTACTATTTATAGCGAAAATTTTACTGATTCGATTTGTGTCATTTGTTTTTCAATTGGACAAAATTGTACGGGAATATATTGCAATTCTTTACCTAGTATATTTTAACAGCATGTTTTTCCTCATGCCATTTTTACTAGCAGTTGTCTTTATTCCGGCAAATTATTTTCAATTGATCTCAATCATCTACATTGTTATTGTAATTATTTTATTCTCGTATAGGTTTATTCGAACTGCATTTCATCTATTCGGACATTTCAAATTTTCTATTTTTTATTTAATTCTTTATCTTTGCAGTCTCGAATTAGCACCAATTTTGATATTAGTGAGGTCACTAAGTAATTAAGAAAGAGTATATGCAGATTGATGTAGAAAGATCCAAAAAAGTAAAGAGCATTTTAGTTACTTTACCAAAACCTGAAAACGATAAATCTCCCTATTTCACACTAGCAGAGAAGTATAATTTAAAATTAGACTTTAGAGGATTTATACATGTAGAAGGCGTTTCGGCAAAAGACGTCAGAAAAGAGAAGGTAAATTTTGCAGATTATTCTGCGGTCATTTTCACGAGTAAGAATGCGGTTGATCATTTCTTTAGAGTATGTGAGGAAATGCGTTTTGAAGTATCGGCGGAGCTCAAGTACTTTTGTATTTCAGAAACGATTGCACTGTATCTTCAAAAATATATTCAATATCGCAAGCGCAAAATTTTCTTTGGAAAACAAACAGCGCAGGATTTAGAAGATGTTTTGAAGAAACATAATAAGGAGAAATTTTTATTTCCTTGTTCTGATGTTGCCAATGAAGAAACACAGCGATGGTTGCAAGAGAATGGATATGATTTCACGCCTGCAGTTCTATTCAGAACAGTGATTTCAGATATTAAGGATCTGAAGGATGTTTTTTACGATATCATTGTGTTCTTTAGTCCATCTAGTGTTCAGTCCTTATATGAAAACTTCCCGGATTTTGTTCAGAACAATACTCGCGTAGCAGCTTTTGGTGCTACAACTCAGCAAGCCTTACTTGAACATGGATTGATACTGGATATTCCAGCACCTACTCCAAATGCTCCAAGTATGACGATGGCGATCGAGCAATATATTAAACAAGTCAATAAATAGGCATTGTCCTAAAAAATATAAAGACTATCCCAAACAGGATAGTCTTTTTTTTGTTGTTTTTAGTGAGAATTTACTGCGAAAGAAATCGAAATAATCAGAACATCGACAAATTTGATTTTTATCATTTTTTAATAAATTATTTCTCCCTAAATTTCGGAAAATAAGACATAAAATTAACACTGTATTGGGTTAGGTATATTTATTGTAGAAATTTTTTTTTTATGTTTGCATTAACTCAAAAATGGGAATATTGTGAAATTAAAACCTGTTAATAGTATATCTGGAATAGCTACAAAGGACTTTATTAAGGACTATCTTAATAAGGGTCAGCCGGTTATCATCAAGGATTTTATCAGTAAAGATAGCCCTTGTTGGTCCAAGTGGAGCTACGACTATTTCAAGGAAATAGCGGGTAATGAGAAAATCGACGTTTATGGTCGGGAAGAGGAATCACAAAACCATGCTGCCAGCCCTCCTGTGGGTAAAATGACCTTTGGAGAGTATTTAGACACTATACAGAAAGAGCCTACAGAGCTACGATTATTCTTGTTTAATCTAATGAAAATACGTCCTGAATTAAAGAAGGATGTTATATTCAATGATGTAACAGGCGGAAAAGTAATTCAATGGTTACCTTATATGTTTTTTGGAGGCGAAGGTTCCGCTACGAGGAACCATTTTGATATCGATATGTCGCACGTCTTCATTTCTCAGTTTCAAGGATCAAAACGTATTTGGTTGTTTCCGAACAATCAATCGGACTTAATGTATAAGTTGCCATATAACTTTCATAGCATCGCTAATCTGAAGAAGAGTGATGTCAAGGATTATCCAGGTTTGGAATTCCTTGATGGATACGAAGCTGTAATCAATCCAGGCGAGACTTTATATATGCCTGCTGGATGGTGGCATTATATCCAATATGAAACAGAAGGTTACTCCATTTCTGTTCGCGCATTGGCGAACTCTTTGAGTGAGAAATTAAAAGGAGCGAGGAATTTATTCGTGACTCGTCATTTCGATGATACCATGCGAAAGATATTTAAAGATAAATGGCTAGATTATAAAATCAACACGGCTACCAAAAGAGCTAACAAGGCCATCAAGAAAATAAAAAAGTAAATTAAAAAAGGGATCCAAATCAAGACTTGGATCCCTTTTCAATTTTAATTAAACAAACTATGGTGTTTCAAAACCATATTTCTTATAAATTGCTTTTGCTTCCGCCGACTTCATGAAATCTACAAAATCCTTGGCAGCTTGTGCTCTAGGTGCATCCTTCATTTCAGCAATCATGTAAGTAGCTTTGATATTTTCATTATCAGGAATTTCTACCATTTCTACCGGATGCTTTAATAGTTGTTGGTAAACTACTTCTGAATACCAAACAGGTGCAGCATCGACTTCTTGATAAAGAATCTTCATCGGACTTTCCCGATGGTGAATTTTGGTCAAATAGGTTGAGCCATTGTCCACTTTTTCCTTCATGATGCTGTTTTCTAATTCAGCACCACCAAGTTTTTTATATACTGAAACAATTTGCCTTCCGATTCCTTCCCATGCAGGATTAGGCATTGCTATCTTCACATCCTTACGGGCAAGGTCTTGGACTTTCTTTACTGATTTAGGGTTTCCCTTAGGAACCATAATAGCCAATTTATTGTATGCATAGACCTCAGTTCTGGCAAAGAGGTTTTGCATGCTGTCAATTCTATTTTTACCAGCGGCATATACATCGGGTTTATGGGTTATTTTCATATTCCCAATCGTAATTGATCCGCCTTCAATTTGTTTAGCCAAAATTCCAGGCGGCAAGGTTTCAACGAATATTCGTTCGTAATTCGGATGTTTCTTTTTAAAAGCTTCCAGCAGATCATCCATCACCATAAACTGATTTCCAGCAAAGAAAACAACGAGTTGCGGATCTACAATATCTCCAAATAAATCCGGGACATTATCAATTCCAAGAACTGTAAAGTTCACAGCAGATTGTGGAGGAGTATTCCAAGGTGGATCATATTGATATTTGTCCTGTGCATTTACTTTATTCATCATCAATATAACAGCTAGTAATAGTAATCGTTTCATGTTCTTCATTATATATCAATATTTTTTTAATGGGGAATTAAGGTTTGACAATCACCCAACCTTCAGATGCGCGAATAACCAATTCACCATTTCCACTAGGAACATAGCCTATGAAATCAAAGAGCTGTTCTTTTTTCAGGTTTCGTTCATGTAAGGAATTGGTGCATTGTGCCACTCTTACACCTTTGGCTATCAATTCTTTTAGGGCATCCTCATATCCAGAGTCTTTTAACATGACTTCGGTGCCTCCAGAGAATGTAATCAGTTCTACCTCGATTTTTCCTTCCAACCTAGGGTCATTAAGGACATTCTTTATGTTTCTAAATGCCTTTTTAATGATATCAGGGTTGTTGGAATCTAATTGATAAATAGCTTTGTAATGTTTGTTGTGAGCTACAGCACCAGTAAACTGGGCGTTTTCTTTTAGTTTGTTTTCCATATTGTTGCTTTGTGCCTTAAGGCTAATGCTTAATAAGATGATACTACAAATTAGAATGATATTTTTCATGGGTATTAAAAATTAAATGGTCCGTATTTATGTTGTTCTTCTGATATATTATCTGCGAAAGGAGGGTAGGGACTATCCTTAGGTTTCTTGCTTAAATCAGGGTAATCTTTTTCCTTATTCATTTTCGAAGGCCTTTCAAAGGAGTTTATATAAGCTGCGACATCATAGGCTTCCTCATCGGATAAAATTGGTGATTCAGCTCTTGCGCCTAATGGCATGTTTCCTTTAATAAATTTGGCTGCGGTTAGCATTCTGCCCATTCCGGCGCCATCGTTGAAAGAGTCTGATCCCCATAATGGCGGATACATATAACCTTCATCAGGTGCATCAGCTTTTTTAGGTAATCCCAAGCCATTCGGTTGATGACAACTTACGCATTGGGTTTTAAAGACAGATTCACCATGTTGCAAGTCGGCTCTTCTGTCTGGCGCTTTTAATTCGACAAAGCCTTGGCCTTCGATTCTGCCGCCAACTTTTACATCCTTGCTGAGGTGTTTGATATAACTTACGATAGCAATCATTTCAGTGCTTTCAAATGGGAGTTTTTTGCCGTTCATGCTACGTTCAAAGCATCCGTTGATTCTTTCTTCCAAGGTTGCCACCTTACCTTCACGTCCGCTGTAAATCGGGAATAGAGCACTCAAGCCAATATAGGGCGCGGCATATTCCTTTGTTCCGCCATTTAAATGACAACTTCCACAAGCTAGATTATTACCTGTAAAAACTGCGCCATGTTTGTTGTTCGGGCCTAGGTATTTCGGAGTTTCAATGATCAGCTTTTCTCCTAAAGCTGCCATTTTACCTTCCTCTGTATCTGGGAATGGAGCAACTTTAAAATCCTTTATATGAATTAAGGAATTAGAGTCCGCTTTGTTTTCAGTATTATTTTCATCAGCCTTAACATGGAATATTTTAGTATTTACTCCCAGCGCTTGCAATATTATTAAAGCTACAATGAAGACAAATAAAGCCGCCACAATTTTTGTTTGTTTGGCGATCTTATTTACTTCCTTGAGAAGGTTCTTAGATTGGTTTAAATTGTTTTCCATATGAACAAACTTAAGCTTGTTAATGGACTTGCTAAAACGGTAAAATGTTATAGCCTATAACCTTAGGTTATGCTAGTTTATAAGTGCTTGATTAATAAAGCGTATAAACTGTTTGGGGAGGCCTGAAAGCTCGCCATGCAGGTGAACTAAATAGAGTTCTCGATTGATTTCAAAGTTTTCTACGTCAATTTGTTTCAATATTCCGTTTTCAATTTCAGTTTGAACAGCATATTTAGACAATATTCCAATACTATTACTATAGCGGATATATTGCTTGATAGATTCAGAACTCGACATTTGAACCCGATTGATTAAATCTCGGGCCGTAATGTTATTTTCGCCGAATTTTTGAAATACAATATCATTGGTTCCAGACCCATGTTCCCTGAAAATAAATTCTTGTTTTTTGAGCTCATCCAAACCAATGCTCGTCTGCTTAAATAATGGATGGTCATGTCGTGCAACCCAGATTAACTGATCATCGAGGATCTTGTTGTATTTTAAGGACTGATCCACCGCGATTCCTTCCACAAAGCCTAAACCAATCTTTCTTTCATATAACCAACGGTCCACTTGTGCGGTATTCCCGGTAAATAACTTAATATTGATCAAAGGGTTTTCTTCCGAAAATTGGGCAATAAGTTTTGGAAGGATATATTGTGCCAGGGTGGTACTTGCACCGATAACTAAATTACCACGGATCTGGTTATTTAATAGTCCAAGTTTATAATCAGCCAATTCATATTCATGGATTATCACCTTGACCGACTCCATTAATGTAGCGCCAGCTTCAGTCAATAAAATTCGACTACCATTCCTTAAAAATAATGCCTGGCCAATGGTATTTTCAAGTTCTTGAATATGTTTTGATACCGCAGGTTGGCTTATGTTTAGTTCACGGGAAGCCTTAGTGAAACTTAAATCCCGCGCTGCATGATAAAATACCTTGACCCTAAAACTAACTTCTAACATGAGTAAAATTGATTTCTATTTGTTAAACTTCTTCTTCTGCCTTTTCAGAAATACTGTACCGGTAAAATAATCCATAAGGATCAGAAGGATAGACTTGTGCTTCCGGATTATGTTTAAATGGTATTTCCGGATTAAATAATTCTTCCAATTTTTCTCTTAAGAATTCAACGAACACCTTTTTTTGATCTTCAAGAATCAAATCCTCAAAAACCATACTACCACTTTTATTTCTGAATAAGGTCCCATCTTCTCCCATCCTTCTAGCAACATATAGATGGGGTTCCAAGCCTTGAATTCCTGACTTTTCCTCATAAACATAAGCATAGAACAAGGTTTGTAGCAAGGCTTTATTCTCGGTGTTTTCAGCAAATACCTTTTCTAGATTGCCAAAAACAACTTGGTCAGCTCCCGTTTTGTAATCGACAATTCGAAGTTTACGGATTCCCTGCTTCGTAATTACCTCATCCACACGGTCAATAATTCCATATAATTTGACTTTTTCAGGTTTGCCATTCACTTGGATTTCAAAGTCCAATAGGTAGTCCTTATCATTTTCCAGTTCAACAATTTTTATCGATTCATATTGATCCATATCATACTGAAGGTACATCTTGATATACTCTGAGGAAATCTTATGCATAATCCGTTGAAGGCTGTTGAGGTCTTCCAATTTCTGGAGTTCGGATTCGTACTGCTTCGCGATTTCATCAATGACCACAGAGTCTACAAGGTCAAGTGCAGATTGAAGTTCTGAGGTTGGGACAAAATCATTTTTGGATAATAATGGCGTTAGCAGGCGCTCCATACATTCATGGATCACGGTTCCCAATTTATTCATTTCAAATTCCTGGGAAATTGTTGGTGGCTCCTTAATCTCGGCAACATATTTTAAGAAAAATTGCAGCGGTGACATCAGATAACTTGTAAATGCGGAAGCGGAGATTGGCTTTTGAGAGCCGATATAGGAGTTGAATAATTTATCCCATATTTCGCCTTTTTTCTCAATCAGTAATTCCTGCGGTTGTACTGGAAATAAAAGCGGTTGAACCTGAGCATGCTGGATGAAATTGAAATTTGTTTCATAATCCAATTGCTTGATAAATCTACTTTCTTCACCTGAGCTGCTTTCATCGACAATGCCGTTGAAAAACAGATGGATATCATCGCTATATTGGAAATGTCTGTAGAATAAGTATGCGGAGAGCGCATCTTGATTTTCAAGAACCGGAAGTCCATATGCTTTTCTCAAGTTATTTGGGAGAAACGTTGCTGAGCTTGATGTTTTAGGAAGAATGCCTTCATTGGCACCCAAGATGTAAACGTGGTCAAAGTTAAGACAACGACTTTCCAATAGTCCCATAATCTGAATTCCGTAAAGCTGATCACCTTCAATTGCTGAATTTATAGGGGATAAGGCTTTTTTGATCAATCCACTTTGGAACAAAACACTCAAGTTACCCAGTTTTTCAAAACCTAGATGCAATTGATTGAGGACCTTCTTTGCTTCAATCAATAGGTTGGACTCGATAAGTCGGGTTCTCCCTTCCAAGGTCAAGCTACTAAGCAGATCGTCAATCAACCCAATCATCTTAGGAATAAGATCCTTAGGGTTTTGCAACGGTTTAAAGAAACTTCCTAAGACGGAGCTGCTGACATTAATCTCGGCTACAGGAATCTCGAAGAGCTGTTTTTTTGAAGATTCAATTTGAATTTCCTGTTTTTGTTTCCAACTTACCTTCGTCATTGGATGGCTTAAAAAGGTTTCCAATAACTGGTAAGGAATTTTATCTTTTTTCTGTTGCGATACTAAAAGTTGAACTTCAAGCCATAAATCTAGTATTCCATAAATTGGAGACTGAATTAGTGGGTATCCAGTTGTGATATTGAGGTCAATTGCTGGTAGACTTTGCAATAAAGGAACCAAGAGACTTTCATCGGCTAATAAGATCGCTGCAGTTTCATTCTTGAAATCAAACTCATGTTTTTGTAAAACATTATGAAGCAATTTTGCCTCACTGTTCTTTCCCAAGGACTTATATAAATTGACTTCACCATTTCGGTTTCCAATAATGTTAGGAGCTTCCCCCAATGCATTCTGAAGTCCTGTTTGGAATAGGTTCCTTCTAAGGAATAAACCAGCTTCTTGAAGGTTATCATCCAGATAATGGGCATCAACGTCAAAGTAGAATAAAGCTAGATCCTCATTCTGCCATTTTTTAAATAGTGTGGCTTCAGCTCTATTTAGGGCGTTGAATCCAACAAATAGGACTTTTTTATATTTTTTGATGAAACTTTGGATCTCTGATTTACCTTCAGCAAGTTCGCGGTATATGGTAGGAAAGTTTGTTTGTTTCTCTTGTTTCAGCTTTTCTTTGAAAGCGTTGTACAGGACAGGTAGTCTTTTCCAAAGCGCAAGGAACCGCTGTTGAACCGCCGTATGGCCTTTCATGCTGAATGATTTCCAGAATTGTTTGATAAAAGACTGTTGTTCTTCAGTGAAGTGCTGAAAAGTGATGTCAATTTCTGTTGTGTCAAACAACTCCATGTAGATTTGGTCCACTGGCACCAAGTCATAATCTATCTGACCAAAATCACTCAAGATGATTTCCGCGATTGGGTAAAATTCTTCCAAGGATTCAGGATCACGACCTTCTTTGATTAAAAGCTCATTGTGCAATTCATATAAATAAAAGAATTGATTCAATGGAGTTGCCTGTAAGTCATTGCTTGATTGACCAAAGAATTCCTGAATGGTATAAAATTGAGGTGACCAGATTGCCTTTCCATAAACATCTACCAGATGTTTCTTCAAATAGGTGATCGGTCTTTTATTGTTGAAAACAATGGCGATATCTGATATTTCCTGTCCAAACCTCGTTTGGATATCTTCTGCTACTAATCTTAAGAATGCTTTTTCCATAAAATCTAATTATTTCACCTCTACCAATTCCTTGGATTTTGCATAATATAAATATCCTTTGATATTGCTGTAGCCAACATTGCTTAATGCGTTCATATATCGTCCTACTTGAGTTTTATGATTGATATAATCTCCTTGTGTGAATTTAAAATCCAAGACAATAGTTTCGTTATCCTTTGTAAATACTTTATCAGGTCGCTGTGTGCTTCCATCTTCAAGGATAATGCTGGATTCATTCCATATTTTATAATCTCCAGTTAACCATTGATTGATTACTGGATGGTTCCAGATTTGTTGAATTTCTTCTAATAAAAGGTCTTTCTCATCGACAGCCAAAATGCCTTCTGCTATGTATTGATTAACCAGAGGGTCAATCTTGGACTCTTCTTTAACCAGCGAGATAATCTCATGTGCTAAAACCCCATATTGAGCGGCTTTTTCCAACATCAGGATGGTATTGATGGTTCTGGAAGTAGATTTCTCAAGCGCACTTTCTAAAGCCAAGGATTGCGGATAATATTCAAGGGTGATTTTTTTGATTTCCTGATCAGAATCTTTCTTGGACTTCTCCTTTGCTTTTCCTTCATTATCAATGAGGGAAAGTGAATTATTCTCTAATTGAAATGCGGAATGGGTATCCGATAAAGCCTGAATCAGCAAGTCACTAATAAATTCATTTTTAACTTCTGGGCCTAAGATTTCACCTGTTTTTTTATCCACAGTTTCCTTGAACTGAGGCGCAGTAATATATAGGTGACTTTTGGCACGTGTGGTCGCCACATAGAATGTATTTAGGGCATCCATATAATTGAAAAGCATTTCCTCAAAGTATTGCTTGAAGAAGATGGATTTTCCTAAGGTTTGGGTATATTTTACAGGTATTTTTCCGAGGTCTGAAAATGGACTCTCTAGAACATTGATCCAGAAATCGCCGTTTGTCAATCCATCCAATTTCCATGATGAAAATGGAATCATTACCACCTCGTAGGCTAAGCCTTTTGATTTATGAATGGTGCTGACCTCAATAGCATCGACCTTATCATTGGAAGGTAGGACAGCTTTTTCGCCGTCTTCATCCCAGTACTCCAAGAACTGAATAATACCTCTTTCACCTTGTGTTGAAAAAGCAGTAACCTGGTCTTTAAATGCTAACAAATAGGGAAGATGAATACTACCAGCATCGCCTAAATGATAGGTTTCAATTAGTTTTTCTACCAAATGAACCAAAGGCATTTTCTGCAGCTGACTCCAGTTTTCGATTAATGCTATTGGCAATACGGCCGAAAGTTCATTCAGTTTATTATTCTTGAATTTTAGCCAGTTGGACTCTTCAAAAAAGGATTTTCCTTGAGCCAACTGATACAGGTAAGCCATATTCGCATGGTGCAAAACATGTTTTTCAGATTGAAAAACCAATGCTCTCAAGGTTTCAATAATCAGACCAACCGCATGGTTGGAGATTAAACTCAGGGCATCACCGGAAATAACTTCAAAATCTAAATTTTCCGAATTTTTATAGCGCATAAGTTCCTGGATGACCATTTTCGCCTGCGCGTTGCTTCTTACCAAGATGCCTATATCGGCTGGTTTATATTTTCCAGAACGGATCCACTCTGCAATCTTTTGACAAAGAGCCTCCACCGATTCTTCCATCACCTGGTTGTTTCTCGCTCGACCATCACTAACTGGGAAGAAATTGATTTCAATATTCCCTTGCGGTAGTCCCGTTTCAAGTTTTTCTTGAGGAATTAGTTGGTTGCTATTTTCGTATGCTTTAACCAGTAGGTTGTTGTTTCCCGTTTCATTCCACCATATCATACCCTCTTCATTCAAGCTTTCAGCGACTTTGTCATTCAGAACTTGTTGGAGTAGGTTAGGGATTTTTTCAAATAGGTAATTATTGAAATTAATAATATTAGGGAGACTTCGGAAATTGGTGTCCAAAGTTCCATTTTCAATAAACTCCTTGACATTCTGAGCATCTAGATGGAAATTACTAGATACCTGCTGGTCTATTTGTTGCAATAAAATTCTCCAATCACCATTTCTCCAGCGATAAATGCTTTGCTTCACATCACCTACAACGAGGTGTTCTGATATTTTTCCAGTAGCATCCGCCAAGGCATTCAGCAGGAGCGGGCTGTAATTTTTCCATTGTATCCTGGAAGTATCTTGAAATTCATCGAATAGGAAGTAATTGTACTTATTGCCAATTTTTTCCCAGATAAAAGTAGGGTCGCTATGTTCATCGAGTCCTAATTTATTTAATAGAATTTGAGCATCAGATATCAGTTGGGCTGAGTTTTCTTTTCTCCACTGACTCAGGAGGTCACTCATTTCTTTTAATAAACGAAGGAAATATAGGTTGGTCTGTACCGATTGGTAGGCAATATAGAGTGCGAAGTGCTGTTCTAATGCCAGAATAGCATCTATGGCAGGATGAATTCCCTGCATATAATCATATCGTACCTCTTTATTCCCATCAGTAAAGGCATCTTCATTATCTATTAGTTCAGCGAATTTATCGAAAATCCTTCCCTGAATATCCGAGATTGATATTTTTCGGAGATCCACATTGATCTTACTTGCTGATACCAATTTGTTTCTGGATTTGCCTTTCATTTCTGAATCATCGATATTCAGACTTCGATAGACTGCTTTAAAAGCCTCTAACCCTTGGTTCAAGGCATCCAGAAAAGTCTTTGTTTTTTCTTCAATCTCACTATTCAACAGGTTGAAGATTTTGTGAGTATCTGCAGAAATCATATAGCTGTCAAACTCCTGAAAGTTCTCCGAAAATATGAGACTGGCCAAGCTCATCAATTGATGCCTGTAATTCCAGTTTTCATTGTTATTTATCTTTTGCTCGGCATAATTGATAATCCATTCAAGTAAATCTGGTCGTTCATCCAATAATTGGTTTAGCATGACGGTTAAATCACGTTTGACCTTGTTGCTATTCATTTCAATTGCATAAGCTGAATCCAGATTCAGTTCGTAAGTAAAGCTTCGAATTACCTTTTGGGAGAATCCATCGATTGTGCTTACAGAGAAGTGGCTGTAATCATGCAGGACTCTGCGATAAATGCGATTGGCTTTTTCTTGAATCAGTTGTGGATTCCAATTAGCATTTTGACCTAATAGTTGCTTCCTATATTGTTCGATTTCTTTTTTGGGATCAGCAATAGCAAGTCCATGCAATACAGTCATTATTCTACCTTTCATTTCGGCAGTAGCCTTATTGGTAAACGTAACGGCGAGAATTTCACGGTAACTACTTTCTTTAGATAGCAGTAAAGTCAGATAGTGAACAGTCAGACTAAATGTTTTTCCGGATCCAGCAGAAGCCTTTACAATCTTTAAGGGAGCAATTCTTTGCATAAGATGTCAATGGTTTGAAGTATTTGAATATCGGTATTCTATTGAGATTACTAAAATATTTTAATGAATTAGTCGGGTTTGGGGTGGTTTTTAAGGTGATAGCTAGTCTGTTTTTGGGGAGAAAAAGGCTAATGATTATTCTATTGTATTAATTAATAATACTTTGTATCTTTGCGTCCCCTCCTGCATGAAGCAACGGGGGATATGTTGAATACATAAATAAAGAAAAAACATGGCAACTAAAATCAGATTGCAAAGACATGGTAAAAAAGGAAAACCTTTTTTCCACGTAGTAGTAG
This sequence comes from Sphingobacterium cellulitidis, assembly GCA_002245855.1. GTDB lineage: Bacteria > Bacteroidota > Bacteroidia > Sphingobacteriales > Sphingobacteriaceae > Sphingobacterium > Sphingobacterium cellulitidis. Next base: position 80,338 of record NOUX01000011.1, read on the forward strand.
CAGATGCACGTGCTCCACGTGATGGTAAATTCATCGAGCGTTTAGGTTCTTACAACCCAAACACTAATCCAGCAACTATCGTTTTGGATTTTGAAAAATCATTAGACTGGATAAACAAAGGTGCTCAACCTACTGACACTGTTCGTGCTATCCTTTCTTACAAAGGTGTTTTATACAAAAAACACTTACAAGGTGGTGTGAAAAAAGGTGCTTTCGATGAGGCTAAAGCTGAAGAGCTTTTCGCTACTTGGGCTGAAGGTAAAGATGCTCAAATCGAAGGTAAAAAATCAGGCTTAGCAAAATCTAAAGAAGAAACTAAGAAAGCTGCTTTAGCTGCTGAAGCTAAGAAAAAAGAAGACAGAGCTGCTGCTATCGCTGCTAAAAATGCTCCTGTTGCTGAAGAAACAGCTACAGAAGAGGCAGAAGAAGCTACTGAAGCTACTGAAAACACTGAAGAAACTGAAGGATAATCTCTTCATAAAGTATTCAAATTGGCCGGACCATTCTATGTTCCGGCTTTTTTGTGCCTGAGGAGCAAATAATATCTATTCCCAAACCGCTGAAAGGAAAAGTTTTCCGTATTTTTGACGATTAATTTTATAGTATGACAAAGGATCAATGTTTTTATATCGGTTATGTCAGTAAAACCCGAGGATTGAAGGGCGAGCTGCAATTGTTTTTTGAATTTGATAACTATATGGACCTTGATCTGGATGTAGTTTTCTTGGAAATGGACAAGAAATTGGTTCCTTTCTTTGTGGAGAAAATTAAAATGCAGAATAACAGTACTGCCTATGTCAACTTTGAGGATATTGACCATATTGACAAAGCTCAACCTTTGTTAAGAAAGCAAATCTATCTTCCTAATGATAAAATGCCAGTTCGTGATCCGGATGATTTTACCTATCATGATTTAGTGGGTTATCTGGCGATCGAAGAGGATGAAGGTGAGTTGGGGGAAATTACCCATGTTCAAGAGATACCGCAGCAATTTATTGCAACAGTGAATATTGATGGACAAGATGCGATGTTTCCTTTAAATGAGGATTTTATCGTTGGAATAGATCCTGAAGAAAAGATCATAGTCTTGAATTTGCCTGAAGGGTTGATTGATATGTACTTGGAACAATAAGGATTATTATTGTTAAAATATTATTGAAAAAGGATGCTGAAAAGCGTCCTTTTCCTGTTATCATCCGGCTGTTTAAGAAAGTTTTTTGGTAAAGATTTTGAGATTAACTTGCTATTCACGATATTAGCCCTCGCTTATAGAGAAAGGCAGAGGGACTAGACCCGCTGAAGCCTTAGCAACCTGACACCAGTCAAGGTGCTACATTCTACCCCAAATGGGAAAGATAAGCCAAAGAATCAGTATTCACTGTGTTCTCTCTAAGCCTTAATATATTTTTATGAAAATCGTAGATCATATCAAAAACGCTAAAGGCAGAACCTTATATTCTTTTGAGCTGTTACCACCTGCAAAGGGACAGGGAATTCAAAGTATCTTCAAAACCATGGATGAACTAATGGAATTCAAACCGCCCTTTATTGATGTGACCTATCATCGTGAAGATTACTTGTATAAACAACATGCCAGTGGTCTATTAGAAAGGGTTGCTTACCGTAAAAGACCTGGAACCGTTGCTATTTGTGCCGCAATCATGAGTAAGTATAAAGTGGATGCTGTTCCACATTTAATCTGTGGTGGCTTTACGAAAGAAGAAACAGAAAATGCTTTAATCGACCTGAATTTCTTGGGAATTGATAATGTTTTGGTGCTTAGAGGGGATGCTAGAAAAGGGGATGCAGATTTTATTCCTACAGTTGGTGGTCATGCATATGCTACGGACTTATTGCAACAAGTTGTGGATATGAATCAGGGGAGTTACCTGCATGAGGATATTGGTTCTTCAGAAAAAACGGATTTCTGTATTGGTGTTGCGGGCTATCCTGAAAAGCATTTTGAATCACCAAACTTTAATACCGACTTTAAATGGTTGAAAAAGAAGGTGGAAATGGGTGCAGAGTTCATTGTAACCCAGATGTTTTTCAATGTTGAGAAATATAAGGAGTTTGTGAACAAATGCCGTGAAAATGATATTCATGTTCCGATTATTCCGGGATTGAAGCCACTGACCAGCAAAAAGCAGTTAATTACCTTGCCTCGTATTTTCCATTTGGATATCCCAGAAGATTTAAGTGATGCGGTTGAGGCTTGTAAAACCAATGCTGATGTTCGTCAAGTTGGGGAAGAATGGTTGGTTCAGCAATGTAAAGAATTGATTGATTTTGGTGTGCCGGTATTGCATTTTTATACCATGAGTAATCCTGGACCCACAAAAAATATCGTAGAAAAACTAGTTTAATAGACTATAAAACTTAGAAATTAAAAGACGAATGCTTTGCATTCGTCTTTTTTATTGCCCTGTGTTAAAATATGTTAACGGCAATTTTTGCTGTTTCTAGTTTCTTATTTTTAAGTATCTATTTATACCTATTTCTATGAATTATAATAAAATCAACAATCTTCTAGGCTGGCTTTGTGGATTCATTGCTTTTCTCGTTTATTTTATGACGGTAGACCAAACGACAAGCTGGTGGGATACAGGTGAATTTATCGCGGCATCGGATAAGCTTGAAATTGTCCATCAGCCTGGGGCACCTTTATTTCTTTTGATTCAAAACATCTTTTCGAATTTGGCTTTTGGAAATAAGGAAATGGTTGCATATTGGATGAATATTGGAGCGGCCATTTGTTCTGCCCTGACTATTGTCTTTCTATTTTGGACCATTACTGCTTTGGCCAGAAAATTACTGATTGGGAAGAATGAAGGAAATAAACTTCAATTTATTCAGATCTTTGCAGCAGGAATCGTAGGCTCATTGGCCTACAGTTTTACCGATTCATTTTGGTATTCAGCCGTAGAGTCCGAGGTATATGCCATGTCTTCTTTATGTACCGCGATCGTATTTTGGTTAGCGCTGAAGTGGGAGAGAAGGGCAGATGAACCGGATTCAAATAAATGGTTGTTATTGATCGCCTATGTAATGGGACTTTCAATTGGGGTTCATCTACTGAATTTATTGACCATTCCTGCATTGGCATTGTTGGTTTACTTCCGAAAATCTAAGCAGGTTACCTGGGGTGGTGCTGCCAAAACATTAGGTTGGGGAGTGTTAATTCTAGCATTTATCCTTTGGGGGGTTATCCAATATTCCGTAAAAATTGCCTCTCAATTTGACCTTTTCTTTGTCAATTCACTAGGATTGCCATTTGGTTCGGGAATAACATTCTTTGTGTTATTGTTGGTTACAGGCGCTGTTTTTGGGATTGTATACTCCATTAAAAGAAATAAACCGATTTTGAACCTCATAATTCTTGGAACTTGTCTTGTGTTTTTTGGGTTTACCTCCTTTAGCATGTTATTGATTCGTTCACAAACGAATATTACATTGAATAATAATGATCCTGATAATGTTTTTTCTTTTTTAGGCTATCTGAGTCGGGAGCAATATCAATCAGAGCCTCTATTTAAAGGTCCAAACTTTAATTCTCAAATAACTGATGTGAAAGCCTCTGTAGGGTACAGGAAAGATGAAACAAAATATAGTAAGTTTGAGAATTTTAAAGGGTATGAATATGATAAGGAAGTTCTATTTCCAAGATTATATAGTTCTAAGCATGCTGCTTTCTATAAACAGTATCTGCATTTAGCGGATGGGGAAGATCCGACTTTCCTGGATAATATGAAGTTCTTTTTCAATTATCAGGTGGGACATATGTACTCGCGATACTTCATGTGGAATTTTGTAGGAAGACAGAATGATGTACCTAGTCAGGGTGAATTGACAGCAGGAAATTGGATCTCGGGAATTAATTTTCTGGATGAATTGCGACTTCCAGGTGTGAACTCCATTTCCGACAGCATGCGGAAAGACCCAAGTAGAAATACCTATTTCTTTTTACCCTTATTGTTGGGGATTGCAGGTCTGATCTGGCAAGCAAAACGAAATCAGCAAGATGCAACCATTGTGGGGCTTCTGTTCTTCTTTACTGGGTTGGCCATTGTGTTATATTTAAACCAGACGCCATTGCAACCAAGAGAACGAGATTATTCTTATGCAGGCTCATTTTATGTTTTCGCTATTTGGATAGGCTTGGGGGTTTTAGGAATCATAGATTTCTTGAATAAGAGAAGTAAGGCTTCAATCAAGGTAATAACCTATTCATCGGTAGCATTTTCTATGCTTGCTGGTCCAGTATTATTGATCAAGGAAAATTGGAATGATCATGACCGTTCGGGTCGAAGAATGTCAAGGGAAGTCGCTCTGAATACCTTGAACTCTTGTGAACCAAATGCAATCCTTTTTACCTATGCCGATAATGATACTTTTCCTTTATGGTATTTACAAGAGGTAGAAGGAGTTCGGACTGATGTTAGAGTTCTCAATTATGGCTATTTAGCCTCTGATTGGTATGTCAAACAAGCTTTGGAAGATGTCAATCAATCAAAGGCCTTGCCGATTGCATTTGATTTTGATAAGGTGAAGAAAGGAGTTCGGGATGTGATTCAAGTGGTGGATTTGGGCATTGAAGGCTATTCGGATGTTGAAGAATTATTGGCTGTTATGCTTTCGGATGATAATAAAAATAAATTGCAAACCAATTCAGGGGAGTTTATTAATGTAATGCCTAATAAAAAGTTGCAACTCAAGATCAATAAGCAGAAGGCTCTTGAAAATGCTAACATACCTGCAGAATGGCAAGAATATATCCCTGAATATATGCAATGGGAATTGAAGGATAATATGGTCACTAGAGCGGATCTAAGTTTAATGTCCATTCTGGTAAATAATGAATGGAAGAGACCCGTATATTTTGTTTCCATTAGTGCGCCAATAATTTCAATGGGAATGGAAAAATACCTGGCATCAGAAGGTTTGGTCAGCAAATTAATGCCGGTCGACATGGGGCAATCATCAAATGGCTCAGGGTTAATCAATGCGGAGAAAATTTATGATAATGCAATCAATAAGTTCCAATGGTCGAATATTAATAGCTTAGAACATTTTGATGTAGACTCCAACCAGTATTATGAAAATTGGGTCTTCCCAAATGTGTATACGGATGGAATGCAGACCTTACTAAATCAAGGCAAGATGAAAGAGGCAAAGGAATTGGCATTGCAAGCCTATGATTTCCAACCTAAAGAAACTAAAAGCATGCGCCAAGCCTACTACAACTCTGTCCTTCTGGATACACTGGTCAAAGTAAAAGAAGTGGATAGAGCAAAATTATTGGCAGGTAAGCAATTGAAGGCGATCCAAGAAAATTTGGATTATCAATTAGCGATATATGAAAAGGTATCTTCCGGATATAATCAAATAGCGATTCAACTCGGGTTGTATGCTTTGGATCAATATGTGCCAATCCTAAAAGAATTGGGGGATGAGAAACTCCTTGCTGAAGCCAGCAGAATGGATAAAAAGTATAAGAGCATTTGGATGAAAAGTTAATCCAAAAACATAAAAAGGTCGGAAGAATTCTCTTCCGACCTTTTTTGTAAGCGAATGCTTTATTATTTTTTAGATTCTTTTGCCCAAGAATCTTTTAAAGTTACTGTTCTGTTGAATACTAACTTATCTGCTGTCGTATTTCTGCTATCCAAATTAAAGTATCCTAATCGGATAAATTGATAACCTTTTCCAAGTTCTGCATTTGCTAAATCTGGTTCAACATAGGCTTTCTCAATAATATGTAAGCTGTTTGGATTAATGGAAGCTTTGAAGTCCTCAGCAGCAGCTGGATTTTCATCTTGGAATAAACGATCGTAAAGACGTACTTCAACTTCTTTGGCATGAGTTACAGAAACCCAATGGATGGTTCCTTTTACCTTCATTCCCGAGGTATCCTCACCTGATTTAGAATTCGGGACATATTCACAATGTACTTCAGTGATATTTCCATTTTCATCCTTTTTGAAATCAGTACAAGTCACGATATAACCATGTTTTAAGCGAACTGAAAGTCCAGGTCCTAATCTGAAGAATTTTTTAGGAGCATCTTCCATAAAGTCATCACGCTCAATCCATAATTCATTGGAGAATGGAATTACTCTATTGCCTTCACCTCCTTCAACCTCTGGATTATTCTCGCCAACTAATTCCTCAACCTTGCCTTCAGGATAATTTGTGATAATCAATTTGATTGGATCCAAAACTGCCATTCTACGCCAAGCGGTTTTGTTTAAATCCTCGCGAATACAGAATTCCAATAAACTGACATCGATCATGTTTTCACGCTTTTGAATACCGATGCGCTCACAGAAATTGCGAATACTCTCTGGAGTATAACCACGTCTGCGCAGACCTGAAATTGTAGGCATTCTAGGATCATCCCAACCTTCAACAAACTTCTCGTTTACTAATTGCAATAATTTACGCTTGCTCATCACTGTATAGTTCAGATTCAAACGAGCAAATTCATACTGCTTTGAAGGGAAAATTTCCAATCGGTCAATCAACCAATCATATAATGGACGGTGTGGAATAAATTCTAATGTACATACTGAATGCGTGATTTTCTCGATGGAATCAGATTGACCATGAGCAAAGTCATACATTGGATAGATGCACCATTTATCGCCAGTGCGGTGGTGATGCGCATGTTTGATACGATAGATAATCGGATCACGCATATGCATATTTGGACTAGCCAAATCTATCTTAGCACGTAATACCTTTTCTCCATCCTTATATTTACCATCGCGCATTTCTTCGAATAACCTTAAGTTTTCTTCGATGGAACGACTGCGATAAACGGTTGGAGTTCCAGGAACGGTAGGTGTACCTTTGGATGCTGCAATCTCTTCAGAAGTGCTGTCATCTACATAGGCCAATTCCTTTTTGATCAATTCTACAGCATAAGCGTATAAAGTGTCAAAATAGTCTGAAGTATATAATTCATCAGCCCACTGGAATCCTAACCATTGAATATCTTTCTTGATGCTATCTACGTATTCCACATCCTCAGTTACAGGATTGGTGTCGTCAAAACGTAGGTTTGTCTTGCCATTGTATTTCTGTGCTAAAGAAAAATTTAGACAGATTGACTTAGCATGTCCAATATGAAGATAGCCGTTGGGCTCAGGTGGGAAACGGGTTAACACACGCCCATCATTTTTCCCATTACGAAGATCCTCTTCGATAATCTCTTCAATAAAATTCAATGATTTTTCTTCTTCTACCATGTAGCAAAGTTAGCTATTTCATCGATATTATGGATAATAGCATAACGAATACTTAATTGATTTTACTTATTTTCGAATTAAAATTATGAAACAATGAATTTGAGAGTTATAACCCTCCTCTGTCTGCTATTCCCACTGATAGTTTTCGGACAGAAAAAGGAAAAACCAAGGATGTTGATTTATGGGGATAATTATGTCGCCCGGAAGATCGCAGATCAAGCAATCCTCTCTAATATCCCCGTGCTTGTAGTTTTAAGTGGGAAAGATGAAATGAGTGATTTAGAAAAGGAACTGCAACAAAATTCAAAAATTGACAACAATCCATTAAATGAAAATAAATCAATTGATGAACTTGGTTCTTTGGAAGTAGGTGCAAGAGTGATTCAAAATCATATGCAATTGAAAAGTAATTTATTAACGCTATTTGAAAATACACAGATCAACAAGATTACGAAGGGAAAGAGGAATTGGGAAGTGGTTTTAAGCAATAAGCAGAAATTCTCTGTGATCTCAGTTTTAGACGCGAGTTCTGATGCTGCATTAACTAAATTGAGCAATATTAAGTTTGATTCCCCTGAAATAAAAGAATACACCGCCGCGAAAGACATGAAATTGGCTGAAAGTCGAACAACTTTAGCCAGCATGGAAATGGATGGTCAAATGTCTGTAGTCTTTTTAAAAGATATTCTACAGTTTGAAAAGGATAATTTCTTTGATTTAGGGTCAGCACGTTCTGTTGTATTTAATGAGAAAGATACCCTTAATCAATCTTTTGAATTATGTAAGGCTTTAGCTGCAACAGTTGGTTACTTAGCATTTTTTAAAACAGATTCTAAGAAAATTGATGTTCGAAAATTGCAATCTGAACTACTTAGTTTATTTAGCGATATAATTCCTTATCAGGATATCCTTCTGAATATAAATGAGGAGGTAGAAACTGAAGACGGAATGATACCTCCTGAGAAAACTGCGGATTCAGTAATGACAACTTCAAATGCAATTGCGAATACAAAACCTTTTAAAGCGAATCCTCATTATAAAGCTATTCAAAAATGTTATTTAACAGGGTTTTTCTTGGGCAAATCTGACGGGAATAGGTATATATTTGATAAAGATTCTCCAGTTAGATTTGCGGAAATTAAAGATGTTTTAAATGATATCTATACACGGAGTCAACTTTGGTTTTTGGATAATTACAGGGATGAGGAGCTTACTTGGAAAGACTTGGTTAGCTTAATAAAATTTATTTCCTTTAAAGGTGATGAGGTTGAAAAGTATATTGCAAAAGAATGGTCCAATAAATTGAAATTTGAGGGTGAATACAAACCTGAAAATAAAGTGACCAGAGAACAGTTTGCCGTAGTTACGGATTTGTTTTCAACAGCCTTTTCAAAAGCAATAAACCTGGATGGAAGCTTTGTGAAATAAGCATAATGTCATATCATAAAAAGGCCCACCAACAATTTGTTGATGGGCTTTTTTGTATTTATGGTAATTGTCCTTAGGGAACTATTATTTATAAGCAAAGACTTTAGCCATTCCTTCGTTGTTCGTGAAGGTAGTATCCAGGTCGATCAATTGACCTGTACCAATATTGATTACCATTCCATGGATTGCTAAGTCAGCACCGTTTTTCCAAGCATTCTGAACAATCGAAGTGGATGTCAAGTTGAATACTTGTTCTTTAACATTCAATTCAACCAACTTATTAGCTTTCTCTTCTACATCTTGGATTTGATCGATTTCTTCAGCATGCAAACGATAAACGTCTTTGATATGGCACAACCAGTTGTCGATGATTCCATATTGTTGTGAACTCAATGATGCCGCAACACCTCCGCAACCATAGTGACCAGCAACAATAATATGTTTAACTTTTAATACATTGACTGCATAGTCCAATACTGCAAGCATGCTCATGTCCGAGTGAACACACATGTTCGCAATGTTACGGTGTACAAAAACCTCCCCAGGTTTTTTTCCAGTCAATTCATTTGCAGGAACACGACTATCAGCACACCCTATCCATAAGATTTCCGGACTTTGACCCTTTGATAATTGTTGAAATCTACCTGTAGTATCTTTCTCAACAAAGTTCATCCAATCCTTATTACCCTCTAAAATCTGATTAAATCCTGTTTCTAATTCTTTTTGTCCCATTATATGTGATTTTATGTATGGTCTCCTGAAAGACTATACAAGTTTCTGTATTATTTTTTAATTTATTTAAACTACTTTTTTAAGTTTTTGTTTTTTTACAAAACCATTTCTTTTGTATGTAACATCATTTAGCTCAATTTCCAAGCCTTTGCTGATCGCATTTTGCTCGAAATCCTTGATGACATCAATTACATCCTTATCAATAAACTTACTCTTTTGCCCATTGATAATAATGGATTTTACACTTTTCGGTAAGTTGTAAAGCTTTTGCTGAATAGGTGCCTTATTTAAAAATGTTACCTCCTCTGCCAATGTGATCACCGCAGTTTCATTCTCGGAATGATCATTTGAATTGATCTTCAAATGGTATGCATTGTGCATGTTTGCACGTAGGATGTAGAATGTCGCAACCAAGATTCCAATTCCCACACCTGTTAACAAATCAGTAAATACAATCGCTACTACCGTAACTACGAATGGAATAAATTGATCTAATCCCTTTCTTAGCATTTGTTTGAATAAAGCTGGTTTTGCCAATTTATAACCTGTGTGCAATAGAATTGCTGCTAAACCTGCCAAAGGAATTAAATTGATGATACTTGGAATTGCTAATAAAGCTACCAATAACCATAAACCGTGTAAAATAGCCGATTGTCTTGTCTTTCCACCTGCATTTGCATTTGCAGATGAACGTACAATTACGGAAGTCATTGGTAAACCACCTAAGAAACCACTCGTAATATTACCAATACCCTGAGCCACTAATTCTCGGTTTGTTGGTGAATTACGCTTTAATGGATCTAACTTATCAACAGCTTCAATGCTTAATAAGGTCTCCAAACTTGCAATAATAGCAATGGTGATTGCTACGATCCAAACTTCCTTATTCAGGATCTGAGTGAAGTCAGGGAAAATAAATAAGCCTTTGAACTCCGCAATGGATGATACCACCGGAATGCTTACAAAATGATCTGGGTTAAGCGCAAATGAGGTGCCTTGGAATAAAAATCCCAATCCTACTCCCAATAACACAACTACTAAGGGAGCCGGTATTTTATTAAGTTTCTTGATGTTGGGCCAAAAAATTAATACCGCCAAGGAAAGGAAACAGATTATCGTAGCACCCCAATTGACACTTGTTATTATGGTGTTTGTAAATGCAGCAATACCTCCGTTTTCAAAATCAAACGCATTTGTTTCTGATAATCCGAAGGCTAAAGGAATTTGTTTCAAAATAATTGTAATACCGATAGCAGCTAACATTCCTAAGATTACAGCCGATGGAAAATAATTTCCAATCATACCAGCCTTGATAATTCCTAAGATTAATTGGATAGCTCCCGCGATAAGTACAGCTAAAATAAAGGTCTCGTATGCACCTAATTTCTCAATAGCTCCTAATACAATTACAGTTAGTCCAGCTGCTGGACCACTGACAGATAAGGGTGATCCTGAGATGGATGCAACCACAATACCCCCAATAATTCCGGTTAATATACCGGCAAATAATGGCGCGCCTGACGCCATGGCAATTCCCAAACATAATGGTAATGCAACTAAAAAAACTACAATACTAGCAGGGAAATCATATTTTAAGTCCCTTTTTGAAAGTTTCAAAAAAGCGGACGTTCGTGTACCAAACATAAACTTACGTTTTAAATTTTTAATTCAACTAATGATAATAAAGCTCAATTCGCCTATTAAGACTGCATTATTTGCCGTCAGAACAGAACAATTTCTCGGAATGTTGAATTAACAGTTTGGAGGTGGAGTCGGAACGGAAGCATGAAAGGCACAAATACTCTTTTCGTTTTTCAGGTAGTGTTTGATGCCTGCACTATTTTCTACAGTGGGGTTGTAAAGCTTGAAATCGAGATCTCCAGGTCTAAAGATCTTTATCCCCGTCTCGTGCAAATCCTCATTATTGCTGTTCGCACCTTTCGCAGTATTCTCGATTTCTAATTGCATGACTACTTGAAGGACTGTACCTTGGTCAAGTACATCCACAAACATAGGGGTAATGGAAATTAGCATCTTCGTGAAGAAGATAAAGAAGCAAAGCTTTGCCGCTAAAATCCTATATGCCTTTGTAAACATGTGGGTCCTATTAATCATAAACTGAACAAAAATAAAATTTAATTTCAAAAAAAATGCTTTTTTGAAATTTTATTATGAAAAAATTACAAAACTCGCCTCTTTAATCTGAATTCTTAATATTGTGTTAACATCAATTTGTTGAAAATCTTAAATTGAATAATTATATCTTTATTCATAAATTCAATTAGCGCTTTAATGCTATAACTATGAAGGAACAATTTATCGCAAAAATAACCTCTTCTTATAACCCGAAGGGGCCATTTATACAATTGGGTTCTGGAATTCTTGACGGAGAAATTGTAACTGATGCCAAAGTGAATTTGGCTCTTAAAATGATGAACCGCCACGGATTGATCGCCGGTGCAACCGGAACCGGTAAAACAAGAACGCTCCAGCTAACTGCTGAACAGCTCTCCGATGCAGGAGTCCCTGTTTTTATGCTCGATGTCAAAGGTGACCTCTCCGGACTCGCAGAACCTGGGAAAACAAACGATGCCCTGATAGAACGTGGAAATGCCGTTGGAATCCCTTTTGAACCCGCTAGCTTCCCAATCGAGCTGTTCTCCCTCTCTGGAAATCTCGGCGCCCCAATGCGAGTGACTGTTGAAGATTTTGGACCCGTTCTACTGGCGCGGATCCTTGATCTAAATGATACCCAGGCTGGCGTATTAAGCGCAATCTTTAAATACGCCGATGATAGCCAACTCCCAATCGTGGATTTCCCCGACCTTAAAAAACTATTAATCTATTTGTCGGATGGTCCCGGAGCTGAAGAAATAAAAAGCGATTATGGTAAAATTTCTACCGCAAGTGCCAATACCATCCTCCGTAAAATCGTTGCTATCGAACAACAAGGTTTAGCACATATATTCGGTGAAAAAGAATTTGATATCCAAGATCTGTTTTCTAAAGTCGATGGAAAAGGAGTCATCACGCTTTTGAATATTTCTGATATTCAAGATCAACCGCTTCTTTTTTCTACCTTCTTATTAAGTCTTCTTGCGCAACTTTTCAAAAAATTACCGGAGGTAGGCGATTTAGATAAACCTAAATTGGTGTTTTTCTTTGATGAGGCACACTTATTGTTTAATGGTGCGTCTAAAGCCTTTCTTACGCAGATAGAACAGATTGTTCGTCTGATTCGTTCTAAGGGCGTAGGGGTGTTCTTCTGTACGCAGGCGGCGACCGATATTCCTGAATCTGTATTGGGGCAATTGGGAAATAGGGTACAACATGCCCTGAGAGCTTTTACACCTAATGATGCAGATAACCTAAGGAAAACAGTGAAAACTTATCCGACTTCGGAATTCTACGAAATCGATAAGGTGTTGACCTCCTTGGGTACTGGACAAGCATTAGTAACAGTCTTAAATGATAAAGGTATTCCTACGGAAGTAGTTGCCACTCATTTAGTTCCTGCTAGAGCAGTTATGGGGCCTTTTTCCGCAGATTTATATCAGGAACTTGTACAGAATTCTGATTTCCGAGCGAAGTATCAAGAACGTGTTGAAAGACAAACCGCTTCTGAGATATTGGAAGAGCGTCAGCGCACTTTTGAAGCTAAGCAGGAAGCGGAAGAGGCTAAAAAAGAAGCCGAAAAAGCAGCTTCCAGATCAAAAACGACAAGCTCCCGCAGACAAACCCCAATGGAAGCCGCGCAAACGCAGGCAAGCAGAACGCTGGCAAGAGAAGGAGCGAAGCTGCTGGGTAAGATCGCTAATGGGATTCTTAACTCCATCTTCAAAAAGAGATAATTTTAAAATACTATATTTGCAAACGAAAAATCGAGTACTAAACAAAAATTTACATTATGGGAAAACCAACTTTGGTGGTTCTAGCAGCTGGTATGGCTAGCCGTTACGGTGCATTAAAACAAGTGGATGGTTTTGGTCCACACGGCGAAACAATTATTGATTATTCCATCTTTGATGCTATCCGTGCTGGTTTTGGAAAAGTAGTTTTCATTATCCGTGAAGAATTTGAACAAGTGATGCGCGAAAAATTCGATGCTAAACTTGCTGGAAAAATTGATGTTGCTTATGCTTTTCAAGATTTTAACCTAAGAAAATTTGGAGTAGATAGAGATATTGAACGTACTAAACCTTGGGGTACAGCACATGCTGTGATGAGTGCAAAAGATGAAGTGGATGGTCCTTTTTGTGTGATCAACGCCGATGACTTCTACGGTTATGATGCCTTCAAAAAAATGGCCGACTTCTTAACAAATGAAGCTGACGAAAAACATATGTCACTAATGGGTTTTGCTCTTGGAAATACAATGTCTGATTATGGCTATGTTTCTCGTGGGGTGTGTGAAGTAACTGAAGAAGGGCATATGGCTTCCGTAACTGAAAGAACAAATATCTATTACGATAAAGAAACCGCAGATAATAAAATCGTATTCGAAGAAAATGGAGTGAAGAATGAATTGCCGGCAGATGCTCGTGTTTCCATGAACTTCTGGGGTTTCACGCCGAAGATCTTTGATGTAGCATTGGAAATGTTCCCTAAATTTGTGGAGGAAAATGCTGATAATCCTAAATCTGAATTCTTTATTCCTTCTGTGCCAGATTATATGGTGAAGAATGGTTTAGCTGATTTCAAAGTAATTCCTACTTCTTCGAAATGGTTCGGGGTAACCTATATGGAAGATAAACCAATCGTACAAGAAAGTATTTCTAAATTGGTTGAATCTGGAGAATACCCACAAAAGTTATTCTAAGAAATAATTTACAAATGATAATAATGGCAGGTCTTGACCTGCCATTTGTTTTTTCTGTATATTGATACTTTTATTTGTCGATCTATGATGAAAAAACTTATGATAGGCCTTCTCTATATATTTATCGGACTTATTGTATTTGCAGGGCTTTATTTCGGTTCAGACTATATTTTGTCCAGAATAAATGCAGATTCACCAGAAAATGTAAAAGGCCCAAAAAATATCACAGCCTACATCCTTTCCAATGATGTACATACCGATATTGTATTGCCGATTAAAAATGACCTCCAAGATTGGACCCAAATTTTCCCAATTGATAACACCAAAGGCAGGAATCCTGATCAAAATTATGTTTCAATAGGTTGGGGGGATAAAGGCTTTTATCTAAATACCCCCGAATGGAAGGACTTAACCTTAAAAACAGCTTTGCTGGCAGGTCTAGGCATTGGCGAAACTGCCTTGCATGTGACTTATTATAAAAATATGTTGGAAAATGAACTCTGTTATAAGGTTCAAATCGACTCCTCTCAATACCTGAGTTTAAAAAATTATATCCTCAATGCCTTAGATAAAGATGAGGAAGGAAATCCAATTTTAGTTCAAACTAATGCCCAATATGGGATGGATGATGCTTTTTATGAAGCTAAAGGTGCATACAGTCTCTTTTACTCTTGTAATACCTGGACGAATGCTGCCTTAAAAAATGCTAATATGCCTTCCGGAGTTTGGACCGTCTTCGATAAAGGGGTTTTAAGACATTATAAAGAATAGAAATGACAAGTATTTTTTACATTATGTAAAAAATACTTGTCATTTTGTAAAACATGTTTTACATTTGATTAGCTAATTTGTAAATCAAAATGAAAACTATTCCATTATTACCTCGTCATTTTATTTGGGTTGGAACCATTTTGTGTGTTCTGAGTCTGATTGCTTACTTCTATCAAAGCATTGTTCATTTGGATGGGATTTTTATTAAGACCTTTGTTTTAATCAAGGATGTTCCATTTGAAGAAAAAGGAGTTTTGAAGTGGATGGAAACTGATATCTTGCTCACAGTTCTATTAATAACCTTTTTAATTGGTCTTTCCTTTATAGCTTTTTCTAAAACAAAAATTGAAGACGAAATGATAAGTTCTTTGCGATTATACAGCTGGATGTGGGCCATAATTATCATGTTAATCATTAGTCTATTCTTTACTTTGTTTGTTTATGGGATGACATTCTTAGCTTTCTCTTGTCTTTTCGCTCATCTGCTTTTGGCGATTTATTTAATAATTTTTTACATTAATTTCTTGAAGTTGAATAGGAGGGAAGGTTAGCATGAAAAATAACATTAAGGTTCATCGGGTAATAAAAGGCCTTTCTCAAGACCAACTTGCTGGCTTGGTCAACGTCAGCAGACAAACTATTAATGCTCTGGAAGCAAGCAAATATGTTCCCTCCACGGTTCTTGCTTTGAAAATAGCCAAGGTCCTTGAAAAAACCATGGAAGATTTATTTGAACTGGAAGCTGAGGATTAATAGATTGATCCCTTCAGATTGAACGTAAATAAAAAGAGCTGCTTAATTAAAAGCAGCTCTTTTTTTGATATAAGGGGGTAAACTTATGTTTTTATTTTACCTCTTCGAAATCTACGTCTTGAACATCATCAGCTCCACCGCCTTGGTTTCCGCCGTTGTTGTTTGCTTGACCTGCATCACCTTGTGCTTGTTGTTGACCTGCACCTTGTTGTGACGCTGCGTACATCTCTTCTGAAGCAGCAGTCCATGCATTGTTTAATTCAGTAGATGCTGTTTCAATTTCTGCAAAGTTCTTATCAGCATGCGCTTTTTTCAATTTCTCTAATCCTGATTCGATTGGAGCTTTTTTATCAGCTGAAATTTTATCGCCATATTCTTTCAATTGTTTTTCAGTTGAGAAGATTAAGGCATCTGCAGAGTTTAATTTATCTACTTCCTCTTTTACTTTTTTATCAGCTTCAGCATTTGCTTCTGCCTCTTGTTTCATTTTCTTAACTTCTTCGTCAGATAAACCTGAAGAAGCTTCGATACGAATGTTTTGCTCTTTTCCTGTAGCCTTATCGATCGCTGATACCTTGATGATACCATTGGCATCGATATCAAATACTACCTCAATTTGAGGAATACCACGTGGTGCCGGTGGAATGTCTGTCAATTGGAAACGTCCTAATGTACGGTTCTGCGCAGCCATTGGGCGCTCTCCTTGTAATACATGGATCTCAACAGATGGCTGATTGTCCGATGCAGTAGAGAAAACCTCCGATTTACGGGTTGGAATAGTTGTGTTGGCCTCAATTAATTTGGTCATCACACCTCCCATAGTTTCGATACCTAATGAAAGTGGAGTAACGTCTAATAATAATACGTCTTTAACTTCTCCTGTTAATACACCACCTTGGATCGCAGCACCTAATGCTACTACCTCATCTGGGTTAACTCCTTTTGAAGGCTCTTTTCCAAAGAATTTCTTAACAGCGTCTTGGATCGCTGGAATACGGGTTGAACCACCTACTAAGATTACTTCATCAATATCTGAAGTGCTAAATCCTGCATTTTTCAATGCTGTACGGCATGGCTCAATGGTACGCTCAATAAGTGGACCTACTAAGCTCTCAAATTTAGCACGTGATAATGAACGTACTAAGTGTTTTGGACCTGATCCGTCTGCAGTAATATATGGTAAGTTGATCTCAGTTGATGTAGTGCTCGATAATTCAATTTTCGCTTTCTCAGCAGCATCTTTCAAACGTTGTAAGGCCATTGGATCTTTTCTTAAATCCAATCCTCCGTTTTCATCAGCAAACTCATCTGCTAACCAGTTGATAATCGCATTATCAAAGTCATCTCCTCCTAAGTGGGTATCACCGTCAGTAGATTTTACTTCAAATACGCCATCTCCTAATTCTAAAACTGAAACGTCATGAGTACCACCACCACAGTCAAAAACAACGATTTTCATGTCTTTGTCTGCTTTCTCTAAACCATATGCTAATGCTGCTGCAGTTGGCTCGTTGATGATACGTTCTACTTTTAATCCTGCGATTTCTCCAGCTTCTTTCGTAGCTTGACGTTGCGCATCATTAAAGTATGCTGGTACAGTAATTACTGCACGTGATACTTCTTGACCTAAGTAATCCTCAGCTGTTTTCTTCATCTTTTGAAGAATCATCGCCGAAATTTCTTGTGGAGTATATTTACGGTCTCCAATTTCTACTCTAGGAGTGTCATTGTCGCCTTTTACTACTTTATAAGGAACTTTATCAATCTCGCCTTTCGCCTCATTGTACGTTACCCCCATAAAACGCTTGATCGAATAGATCGTGTTTTGAGGATTAGTGATGGCTTGACGTTTTGCTGGATCTCCAACCTTGCGTTCCCCGCCTGCTACAAATGCAACAACTGAAGGTGTAGTACGCTTTCCTTCGTTATTTGCAATAACTACCGGCTCATTACCTTCCATAACGGCTACACATGAGTTGGTAGTTCCTAAGTCGATTCCTATAATTTTTGACATATCTTGTTGTGTTATTCTATTAATGTTTAAATGATTTCTTATTCTATTAACAACGCTTATGCCAAACGGTTTTTCCTGCCTTTGTCATTCCAAAGTCGGAAATACTTGCAAGGAATTGTCATTTGAACGTGACAATCTGTCATTTTTTCTCAAATATTGGAATAATATGTATTTTTGAAAAAAAATCCAACATGACTTTTGACGAATACCTGAGTTACTTCGAGGATATCTTAAACAATACTGAGAAACACGAAGCATACTCAACAAACACTGACTACTTAAGTTATACTAAACTCAATTGGTCCAGAATGAACAGATGGTTGAAAAAATTTGAACCTTCTCAAGAAATGAAAGTATGCATCGAAAACATCAAAGATCCTCAACATTGGATCCTGATTACTGAACCTTGGTGTGGTGATGCAGCGCACTCCGTGGCGCAAATCTATCAAATTGTGAAAGATAACTCCTTCATCGATTTAGATATTCAATTGCGTGATACCGAGCCTTTCCTAATCGATGACTACCTAACCAATGGAGGGAAATCAATCCCTAAATTGATCATCAGAAATGATGTAGGTCACGATAAAGTAGTGTGGGGTCCAAGACCTGCTGCCTTACAGGAAATCTTTGAACAACAAAAAGCTGATGGCGCATCAATGGAAGAAATTAAAGAACTTATCCAAAGATGGTATAACGAAGATAAAGGCCATGAAATCCAAAAAGAATTGATAAAACTTTTATCTGAATAATAAAAAGCTGCATTTGCAGCTTTTTTTATGCTTAATATCCTATCCCTAAAACTATTTCATCCCCAAAATGGTTAATTTGCATGAATTCATACTAAAAATCACTCCAAATGAATATTGAAGAACTCCGTGATTATTGCATCTCCAAACAATTAAGTACCGAAGAAACACCCTTTGGACCCGATACATTAGTGTTTAAAGTCCTTGGTAAAGTCTTTTTGCTCGTGGGATTGGACCAAGTTGATCAACTTACTTTTAACGTGAAATGTGACCCTGAATATGCCGTAGAACTCAGAGAAAAATATGAACATACCGTCCTTCCGGGCTATCACATGAATAAAAAACATTGGAATACCGTACATGCTAATCGCCAGCTCCCTGACCAAAAACTAAAGGAATTGATTGATCATAGCTTTGATTTAGTGGTACAATCTCTGCCAAAAAAAGAACGTGAAAAAATCCAGAACTAATGATTAAACCCTGAATCTTTCCTTCACCTCCTCCAAATAGCTACCACCAATAGGGATTTCCATATCCTCCACCCAGATCGTATGCCGATCAATCTTATTAATCCGATTGATATTGATTATATAGGATCGATGAACCTGAAGAAAGGTATGATCCGCCCATTCCGACAAGAATTCCTTGATCGTCATCCTCGCTAAAACTTCCCTTCCCTGAAAAATAAACCGAATGTAATTTCCCAATGCCTGTAACGCTAGAACTTCCTTTAAATCCACTTTGATCATTTGATAGCCATCCTTGACAAATAGGGTAGGGTTATTGTCTAAGATCCCCTTTAATTCCAACAACTCCTTGGCCTTTAAAACGGCCTTCTCAAATCGCTCAAACGTATAGGGTTTCAAAAGATAATCTAGCGCATCCAACTCAAAGCCTGATAATGCATATTCCGAATATGCTGTTGAGAATATCACCAAAGGCTTTTCTTCCAAATCTTTGAACAAATCAATCCCATTGATATCGGGCATCCGAACATCCAGAAATAATAGCTGAACTTCATTGTCCTTCAAATATTCTTTCGCCTCAAGTCCGTTGAGGAATTGCTTCTCTAAATTTAAATAGGGTATCCTTTCAGCAAATCTTTTGATGATATCCAATGCAATTGGTTCATCATCAATGGCAATGGCTTTAATCATGGTTTTGCTCGTTTGTTTCAAATTCTGAATGAGGACTGCTATCTAATTCAATCGTTAAAAAGACAAAATACTCCTGTTGATTCTGTTCCATAACCAACATATAGCGATCTGGATAACTCAAATCAAGCCTTGATTTCACATTTTCTAATCCTATTCCCGATTTTGTCCTTTCAAGATCTGTCCCGGTGCTCTTATGGATACTATTGTAAACAGAAAATTTTAATTGACCATCCACAACATCCGCATTGACCTTGATCCATGACGGTTTATTCATACTGATACCATGTTTGAAGGCATTTTCAACAAATGGAATCAATAACATGGGGGCTATAAATAAATTATCAATGCTATCAACGATATCTTGCTCGATCTTGACATTCTCAACATTCTCTGTTCTCAAACTCTGAATTGTGATATATTCTTTCAAATAACTCAGATCCCGAGATAACGGAATCTGATCTTGTTGGTTTTCAAAGATTAAAAAACGCATCATCTGACTCAAGCGCTGAACAGAATCCGCTGTACGGTTCGCATTTTCTTGAAGTGCTAAACCATAGATGCTATTCATTACATTAAACAAAAAATGTGGATTTACTTGCGATTGCATCAACTTGTATTCAGCTGCAGTCTTCCCTAAATCTTTCTTAAGAAAATCAATGGTTCTTTTATTGGCTTTGAAACGGAAAAAATATAAATAAGTGATAGGTAAAACGATAATGGCGCAGATAATGCCCAACCATATTATTTTATTGCTATACCTTCCATGAATTGCTTGAATCATGAAAAAAAACGGAATAAAGAGTAAAACCGCACTTAATAATGCAACCAAAATATACTCTATCATGGATATGGTCCTTTTAATCAATAATTCTAGGAAGAAGTATTGATTTACCGCAAACAATAAATATGCATAAGGAACATATAATATAAGGATACCAAAATGTCTATGAATATTTATGCCTATTATAAAGCATATAAAGGAAAGCCCAAGGATTAAAGCAAATTCTGCAAAGAACCTACGAAAGTTGCTGGGTGGGTTAATTTCTTTAGTTTCTGATTTCATGTGTCTTCTATAAAATTATAAAAAAGGCTAAGAGTTTGGGTTTAAATTGATATAAAATGATTTTCTATTTGCGAATAGTTGCCAGAATTATCCTTCGAGACCTTTGCAGCAGATCCGATCTGGGAGTTCAACAGAATAAAACTTCCTGGATACTGCTCCTGAAATGAATAATAGGATTCCCAGGAACTGCTAATCTGACTTTGTTCTTTGTGAACCAAATTGTCCTCTAATTGGCAACTCAATAAACGAATGAAAAAATAAAATATCATAACCTTACTGTTTATTCTTAAGGCAATATTATTCAAGAATTTATTACTGAATAAATTTTTGTGATGAACCCTAGGAAGGAAATGATGAATACTGGTTTGATTGTAAAAAAGCTGAATCAAAAGCAATATTAGCTGGCAGAATTAGTCGTTTTGCTTCTAATAATTCTATCTTTGCCAATTCTTTGGAGTTCTACCCTCCTGATTAACATTTTTATTAAGATATTTTAAATGTCACACACGAAACTATTATGGTCCCTTCTGGGACTTGTGTTCTTTATTTCAAGTTGTATTAAAGACGAAGCGAAAAACATGGAAGCTGATATTACGCAGGTTTCAATCGCCGATAGTTTGATTAATGTCAAACCTATCATCAACAACAGAAATGTTGTTATCTATGTCAAACCTGGAATGGTCAACCTTAAGGAGTTTGCCCTAGATTTTGACCTAACCCCCGGAGCTTCTTCTGTGCCCGCTGCTGGTTCTGTACAGGATTTTTCTGCCCCTGTATTCTATGAAATCACTTCCGAAGACGGACAATTCAAAAAGCAGTATTCCGTTACGCTACTGGAATCTTCAGTTCCTGAAACATTTGACTTCGAATTGTTTAATCAAGATGAAAAAAAGAAATGGATCTATTATTATGAAGATGTGGAAGGGGTTCATCAAGAACTTTGGGCTTCCGGAAACTCTGGTTTCGCATTGACCGCCGGATCCAACCCAACCGAAAAATCTTACCCTACTCAAGCTACTGATGATCCTGCCTATGTGAAATCTGGAAAATATGCCGCTTATCTGGAAACGAAATCTACCGGATTCCTAGGTTCCTTGGTGAAAAAACCTATCGCTGCAGGAAACTTATTCATCGGCTCTATGTACACCAAGAGTATCATCGATATTCAAACTAGATTCGGACTTCCTTTCAATAAAATCCCAATGTCCATGACAGGCTATTACATGTATGAACCTGGAGCTAAGGTAATCGATATGAATGGTAAAGAGGTGAAGGTAACAGATGAATGTGATATCTATGCGGTGCTGTTTGACCGCGTGGCTTTAATGAAAGGTACTGCCAATGATCAGGTGGATCCAGGAAGAACTTGGTTGAACGATAAGGATGTTCTGACCAGCCCTTATATCATAGCTCTCGCTCAGTTAAAGGATACGGGTGCCACCAAAGGCGAAGGATTAGTGAAATTTGACCTTCCTTTTGTCTATAAGAAAGAATATAATCAGATCGATGCCGATGCTTATCGTTATAGCATTGCCTTGGTTCTTTCTTCAAGTAAGAACGGTGCAATTTTCCAAGGTGCTGTAGGAAGTAAATTAATTGTGGACGAAGTGAAAATCAACGTAAGATAATGAGATTAAATATTAACACGATAAAATATGCTGTTCTTAGTGCAATGGCTTTATTTTATACCTTAAATCTTAATGCTCAAGCACTGGAACAAGGTAAATTTAGAATCGATGCTGAATTAGGAACAAAAATCGGTGGAGCATCTCCGCTTGGCCTACCGGTCGAAATTAGAGAAATAAAAAGCTTTAAACCCGCACTTCCATTTTTTGTGGGGGCAAAGGTTTCCTATGGAATTGATAATAAATGGGGAGTTCGCTCAGGATTGATCCTTGAAGGTAAAGGAATGAAAACTGAAGCCAATGTAAAAGCTTATAAAACGACTTTTAATGCAGACGAAGATCCTTCCCAAAATGTTAGAGGTTACTATTATGGCGATATTACAACCAACGTAGAAAACTTGTACTTGACAATTCCTGTCTTGGCAACCTATCAACTAAGCACTTCGTGGAGCCTTCAGGCTGGTCCTTATGTCTCTATGGCGCTTCAACGTAAGTTTTATGGTTTGGCTACCGATGGATATATCCGTGATGAAGAACCAACAGGTGAAAAGGTTGGAATTGTCGATGCAGCCTATGATTTTAAAAGCCAGATCAGAAAAGTTGATGTAGGAATGAGTGTGGCTGGAAAATATGATTTTGCAAAGAGATACTATGCAACGGCACAATTTGACTATGGCTTCAATAGCATTATGAAAACTGGTTTTGAAAGCATCAGTTTCGATATGCACAACATATTTATGAATGTAGGGGTAGGAATAAGGCTGTTTTAAAAGAGATTAATAGATGTGAGATGTGAGATGTGAGATGTGAGATATGAGAAATGTGCCCATCCCTAAATAGGATAGGCCGTTTTCTATCTCAATACTCATATCTCAATACTCATATCTCAAAAATATCTCTCCTTACATCTTAAGACCGATTTCTCTCAATCGTTCATCCAAATATTCTCCTGCTGTATAATCTTCATACGCCTTTGGATGTTCCGCATCAATACAAGAATCTAGGGAAGCCAAGCTCATGCTTGATTTCGGATGTAGAAAAAACGGTACTGAATATCTTGAAGTTTTCATTAACTCCCTTGGTGGATTGACAACTCTATGCGTGGTAGACTTCAACTTATTGTTGGTCAATCGTTGCAACATATCACCTACATTGACAACTATATCTTCACCTTTTGCCTTGATCGCAAACCATTCGCCATCTTTTGTCAATACTTCTAGGCCATCAGCACTTGCGCCAATCAATAAAGTAATTAAATTGATGTCTTCATGTGCTCCCGCTCGTACCGCATCCGCTGGAATGGAATCCGGATTTTCAATCGGGAAATAATGGATAGCACGTAAAATCGAATTTCCATTGATCACAAATTGCTCAAAATAATCTTCAGGTAACTCTAGATAAGTGGCAATAGCCTTCAATAAATTACGTCCTGCATCTTCCAATTTTTTATAGATCTCAGCAGTAACCGCATTAAATCTTGGCAATTCACTCACTTGTGGATTGTCCGGGAAATCAGCTTTCGAGTGTTCTTCGCCGACAATCGTCTGGCCTCTTTGCCAAAACTCCTTTAAATCTGGGGTCTTTGAATCCTTTGCCTTTTCCTTACCCTTGGAAGTATAGCCTCTTTGTCCTGCTAATTCAGGAAATTCGTACTTATCCTTGGTCTCTGCAGGAAGATCAAAAAACTCCTTCACAACTTTATATAACTCATCTATAAGCTCATGTGAAAGCCCGTGATTCGAAATCGTAACGAATCCAGTCTCATTAAATGCCTTACCTATATCCGCTACGAATTGCCCCCGTAGCTCAGCACTACCCTCAGTATAGTGCGTCAAGTCTAATCTTGGAATATTTACTAATGCCATGTTATTTTAGTTTGATGCAAAGTTAATGTAATAATAATATGCAAGACTAAAAAGTGTTTATAACCTCAATTTTTCCCAATGCAATCCGCTGATTGTCAGTTTTTAAAAGTTTTCCACAATTTTATTTTTGAGATTTCTCCCGCCTTTTTATTGAATAATAATCTATTTGTGTCAACTATTTATTAAAAATTCACAAAACAGTTTGATTTATCAATTCAATAATTTAAATTTGTTATGCTTGCATAATAAATGTTAGAAGACCCGAATATGAGCCAAGATAATACCATCGACTATTTCTTAAAAACGGCATGGCAAACTGTTGCCAATAAATATAATGTGATTGCCTCACAACACGGTTTTACTCAGGCCGCTGGATATATATTGATCAATATTCACCGAGATGGAACGCCCGTCTCCCAAATTGCAAATTCTACTGGCGTAAAAACAACTTCTTTGTCCAGGGTCCTGAACAATTTAGAAACCCTAGGCTTTATATATAGAGAAACCAGTGATACCGACAAACGTTCCGTCAAAGTGTATCTCACGGAACTCGGACATGAAAAAAGAAAAATCGCTAAAGATGTAGTCAGAGAATTTAATGATTATCTCAATACTTCTTTCTCCGAAAAAGAAAAAGCAACCCTCGTCAAATTCCTAAAGAAAATAAACGAAGTTGCCACAAATTACACTCCTGTTATTCAAATAGAACCATAGAAAATTAGAAAATATACGTGATATGAATAGAAATATTAAAAAAGTAGCTGTATTGGGATCCGGAGTAATGGGTTCTCGAATTGCTTGCCACTTTGCTAATATAGGTTTAGAGGTGTTGCTTTTGGATATTGTTCCAAAAGAATTATTGCCCGCAGAACAAGCCAAAGGCTTAACCCTGGAAAGTCCAGCTGTCCGTAATAGAATTGTGAACCAATCCTTGGATACGGCAATTAAATCTAACCCCGCGCCTTTATATAGCAAATCCTTCGCAACGCGTATTTCAACAGGTAACTTCGATGATGATATGAACAAAATCGCTCAGGCTGATTGGGTAATCGAAGTCGTAGTTGAACGCTTGGATATTAAAAAATCTGTTTTTGATAAAGTTGAACAATTCCGTAAACCTGGAACTTTAATAACAACTAATACCTCTGGTATTCCAATCCACCTGATGGAAGAAGGTAGATCTCAGGATTTTAAAGAAAATTTCTGTGGTACACACTTCTTTAATCCTCCGCGCTACCTGCCTTTATTGGAAATTATCCCTACGAAAGACACCAAAAAAGAGGTGGTGGATTTCTTAGTAGCCTATGGTGATAAAATGCTGGGTAAAACAGTCGTGTTATGTAAGGATACTCCAGCCTTTATCGGTAATAGAATCGGTGTTTATTCTATGTTAGCTGTAACCCACCTAGTGGAACAACTTGGTCTAACAGTAGAAGAAGTCGACAAATATACAGGACCGGCAATGGGACACCCTAAATCGGCAACATTCCGTACTGCGGATGTAGTAGGTTTGGATACCCTAGTTAATGTCGCAAAAGGTCTTCAACAAAATGCTCCTGATGATGAAGCCAAAGGTGTTTTTGTCCTGCCAGCTTTCATCAGCAAAATGGAGGAAAATAAATGGTTGGGTGAAAAAACTAAAAAAGGCTTTTATGAAAAGGTAAAGGATGATAAAGGAAACTCTGAAATTCTTTCCTTAAATCTGAAAGACCTGACTTATGGTCCTCAACAAAAAGTGAAATCTTCAACTTTGGAAGCAACTAAACCTGTTGAAGATATTCGTAAGAGAATGAAAGTATATGAACAAGGAACAGATAAAGCCGCTGAGCTTTTCCGTGCGATGCACTATCCTTTGTTCGAATATGTTTCTAACCGTGTCCCTGAAATTACAGATGATTTCTTCCGTATCGATGATGCTATGCGTGCTGGATTCGGTTGGGAAATTGGTCCTTTCGAAGTATGGGATGCCTTAGGGGTGAAAGAAACTTTAGAGAAAATCAAAAACGAAGAAAAGCGTCTTCCAGGTCAGACTGGTGAAGTTGCCCAATGGGTAAAAGATATGTTGGATGCTGGTTTTGATAGCTTCTATAAAATTGAAAACGGAGTGCGTCATTATTATGACATCGCTTCGAAATCCTATAAACCAATTCCTGGAACTGAGGATTTAATCGTTCTTGACCATATTCGTGAATCAAAATCCATCTGGAAAAACTCTGGTGTATCTATCATTGATTTAGGTGATGGAATTATCAACTGTGAGTTCCATACCAAGATGAACACCATTGGTGGTGATGTGATTCAAGGTTTGAATAAAGCTATTGACCTTGCAGAAAAAGAATACCGTGGATTGGTGATTTCTAATGATGGGAAGAACTTCTCTGCAGGTGCAAATATCGGAATGATCTTTATGATGGCTGTCGAGCAGGATTATGATGAGTTGAACATGGCAGTGAAGATGTTCCAAGATACATCGATGCGCTTGAGATATTCGGCAATCCCTGTTGTTGCAGCACCATTCCAATTGACATTAGGTGGTGGTTGTGAGTTCTCCATGCATGCTGACTTTGTGCAGCTCCATGCAGAAACTTATATGGGATTAGTAGAGTTTGGTGTTGGTGTTATCCCTGGTGGAGGTGGTTCTAAAGAGTTTGCGTTGAGAGCTTCGGATGATTTCCGTCCAGATCAAATCGACCAGAACTTCCTGAAAGATCGTTTCTTGACCATCGGTCAAGCCAAAGTATCGACTTCAGCGGTTGAAGCCTTTGAATTAGGTTATCTACAAGAAGGTAAATACGCAATCAGCATGAATCGTGCGCGTTTATTGGCAGATGCTAAAGCTAAAGCATTAGAATTGGCAAATGCAGGTTATGTACAACCAGCGCACCGTAAAAACATCAAGGTACTAGGAAATCAAGGATTAGGAATTGTCTATGTCGGAGCATCCTCAATGGAAGCCGGACATTACATCTCCGAACACGATAAACTAATTTCCGAAAAACTAGGCTGGGTAATGTGCGGCGGAGATCTTTCCGCACCATCCGAAGTCGACGAGCAATACCTTCTAGACATGGAACGCAAAGCCTTCTTAGAGCTCTGCGCAACCCGCAAAACCCTAGAAAGAATTCAAGCAATGTTGACAACAGGAAAGCCGTTGCGAAATTAGTATTTGAGGAATTGAGATATGAGATATGAGATTTGAGATAGAAAGCGGAAATAAAGATGCATAAACTGGAGGAACTTAAAGTTTGGCATAATGCAATAGAATTATCCACTGAAGTATATAGGATAGTTGCCAACTTTCCAAAAGATGAAAAGTACGGTTTAGCATCTCAAATCAAAAGATCAGCTGTTTCCATCGCATCTAATATTGCAGAAGGTGCAGGAAGAAATTCAGATAAGGAATTTTGTCATTTCCTCGGAGTAGCAGCTGGATCTTCCTTTGAATTGCTAACACAGATTCTAATAGGATCAAAGTTGGGAATGGTATCAAAGGAAGATGCTGAGAAATTATTTGTTTCTCTTACTCAGATTCAAAAGATGATTTACGGTTTTCAAAAGAAACTTAACAAGAAAAATTAAACATTAAGAGTCGTTAATAGACTCCAAATAAAAAAATAAATGTGAGAAATGAGGCTTTCGACTATCTCAATTCTCAAATCTCACATCTAATATCTATTTAAGCATGGAAGCATACATTGTAGCAGGATTTCGTTCAGCAGTGGGAAAAGCTCCGAGAGGAGGATTCCGATTTACGCGTGCTGATGACTTGGCGGCGGATGTGATTAAACATTTAATGGCATCGGTCCCAAATGTAAATAAAGAAGATATTGACGACGTCATCGTTGGTAATGCAATGCCTGAAGCAGAGCAAGGACTAAATGTCGGTCGTTTTATTTCCCTAATGGGATTAGATACAGATAAGGTGCCCGGATTAACCGTAAACCGATACTGTGCCTCTGGATTGGAAACTATTGCAACTGCAGTAGCGAAAATTAAAACTGGAATGGCTGATATCATTATCGCCGGCGGAGTAGAGGTGATGTCTGGAATGCCTTTCGGTGGATGGAAAATCGTACCGAACCCCGTAGTCGCTAAAAACCACCCCGATTGGTATTGGGGAATGGGACTTACAGCAGAAGCTGTAGCTAAGGATTACCATGTTTCTAGAGAAGACCAGGATAAATTTGCCCTAAAATCCAATGAGAAAGCCGTAGCTGCAATCAAGGAAGGTAAATTCAAAGATGAGATCGTGCCTATTACCATAAAAGATAACTATATCAAAGATGGCAAGATGGCTACGAAAGAATATGTTGTAGATACGGATGAAGGTCCTCGAGCCGATACTTCTTTGGAAGCATTGGCCAAATTGAGACCAGTGTTTGATGCCAAAGGTTCAGTAACTGCAGGTAACTCTTCACAAACTTCCGATGGGGCAGCATTTGTGTTGGTGATGTCGGAACAGAAAATGAAAGAGCTAAACCTAAAGCCAATTGCAAAATTGGTAAGTTATGCGGTAGCGGGTGTACCACCAAGAATCATGGGTATTGGTCCTATTTATGCCATCCCTAAAGCACTTAAGCAAGCTGGACTAAAACAAGAAGATATCGACCTATTTGAATTGAATGAAGCTTTCGCTTCTCAATCTTTGGCCGTAATCCGTGAACTGGGATTGGATGAAGAAAAAGTCAATGTGAATGGTGGAGCAATTGCATTGGGACATCCACTGGGATGTACCGGCGCAAAACTAACTGTACAAGTTTTGCACGAACTAAAACGTCGTGGTAAGAAATACGGAATGGTAACCATGTGTGTGGGTACTGGACAAGGAGCAGCAGGAATTTTCGAACTCCTATAGATAAAATTGAACTAACAAAATATAAAATCAGAAGAAGGTGCTTGTTCACTTATTCTAAATATTAAAGAATATCATGAGCGAATCAGTAAAAAATAAAGCAATTAAAGGTGGTGAATTTGTAATTCGCGAAACTCATTACAATGATATCTTCATCCCTGAAGAGTTTGATGAGGAAGCAAGAATGATCCGCCAGACCTGTATCGATTTCTTGGATACAGAGGTGTTGAATAAACTCGATAGAATTGATGGACAGGAAGAAGGCCTCATGCAAAGTTTAATGGATAAATCCGGTGAATTAGGCATGTTGGGAGTTTCTATTCCTGAACAATATGGTGGTTTTGGAAAAAATTTCAATACCTCGATGTTGGTTGCTGATGCAGTAGGTGGAGGATTCTCCTTCGCAGTGGCTTTATCTGCGCATACTGGAATCGGAACCTTGCCAATTCTATACTATGGAAATGATGCCCAAAAAGATAAATATATCCCAAAATTGGCTACAGGGGAATGGAAAGCAGCTTACTGTTTAACTGAACCTAACTCTGGATCTGATGCAAACTCCGGACGTACTTCTGCAAAATTAAATGCTGAAGGAACCCATTACTTGATCAATGGCCAGAAAATGTGGATTACCAATGGTGGTTTTGCAGATGTATTTATTGTCTTTGCAAAAATCGATGACGATAAAAATCTGACTGCATTTATCGTTGAAAAAGACTTTGGCGGAATTACCATGAATCCTGAAGAACATAAATTAGGTATCAAAGGATCTTCAACTCGTCAGATTTTCTTCAATGATTGCCCGGTTCCTGTTGAAAACATGCTTTCTGATAGAGAAAACGGTTTTAAAATAGCAGTGAACATCTTAAATATCGGACGTATAAAACTTGGCGCCGCTACAATTGGTTCTTCACGTGCTGTTTTAAGCACAGCAATCAATTATGCGAATGAACGCGTACAGTTTAACTTGCCAATCTCTAAATTTGGAGCTATTCGCTATAAATTAGCGGAAATGGCAACTCGCCTTTTTGCTAATGAATCCGCAGCTTACCGTGCTGGACAAAATATTGATGATGCCTATGAAGCTTTAATCGCTTCCGGAATGGATGAAGCGAAAGCTAAATTGAAATCCGTGGAATTATTCGCCATTGAATGTGCCATCATCAAAGTTTGGTGTTCTGAAATGTTGGATTATGTCGTGGATGAAGGTGTTCAGATCTACGGTGGAATGGGATACTCCGCAGAAGCTCCAATGGAAAGAGCTTACCGCGATTCCCGTATCAATAGAATTTTTGAAGGAACCAATGAAGTCAACCGACTATTGGTGGTGGATATGCTTTTGAAACGTGCGATGAAAGGTGAATTAGATTTAATGGGCCCTGCTCAAGCGGTAGCGGGCGAGTTAATGTCTATTCCTGACTTCGGACCAGAGGATGAAACACCTTTCGCAGCAGAAAAGAAGATTGTTGCCAATTTAAAAAAAGCTGGTTTGATGATCGCAGGTGCTGCGGTTCAAAAACTAATGATGTCATTAGCTAAAGAACAAGAAATATTGATGAATATTGCTGACATTATCGGTTATGTATATGTTGCTGAATCTGTATTGTTACGTGCTGAGAAATTACAGCATACCCAACCAGGTGAACATGCAGACTACGCAGCAGACATGGCGAAAGTATATTTATACGGCGCGATTGATAAAGTCAATGCTGCTGGTAAAGAAGCCATATATTCTTTCGCTGAAGGGGATGAGTTGAATATGATGTTGGTTGGTTTACGTCGTTTTACAAAGGCGCAACCGTTCAACCTGAAAGATGCTCGCCAAAGAATCGCGAAAAAATTAATAGAAGAAAATAAATACTGTTTCTAAGTATTAAGGTTGATTATGAGTAAAAGCCCCATTTTTGGGGCTTTTTCGTTTTTAATCCCTTCCCTTCGCTATTCAGCGACCTTATGCTTAACTTTAAGTCTCATTCACGGAATTTGAAAAGTTACGACGCAATAATTATAGGGTCTGGCCCAAATGGGCTGGCAGCAGCCATAACCATGCAACAGCAAGGACTCAGCACCTTATTGATTGAAGGCGCTGATACAATAGGAGGTGGTATGAGAACCAAGGAACTCACGCTTCCCGGATTTAAACACGATGTCTGCTCCGCAATTCATCCTATGGCGTTGGGATCCCCATTTATGCGGTCACTGCCTCTGGAGCAATATGGATTATCATTTGAATTCGCCGATTATCAAGTGTCTCAACCGCTCGATAATGGCAAATCTGTAAATCTCCATCAGGATATTCAATATATGAAAGAGGAATTAGGAGTGGATTTCAATAAATACCAATCGCTCCTTGAACCTTTTGTTAAAAATTGGGATCAGCTTTCCAACGATATTCTTGGCCCCTTGAAATTTCCCAACCATCCACTGCTGATGGCAAAATTCGGATTGTCAGGACTACGCAGTGCTCAAGCTATCGCCTCGGAATTTCAAACCGTAGAAGCTAAGGCATTATGGGCAGGAATGGCAGCACATGGAATAATGTCCTTTAATAAACTCTCAACCGCTGCTATTGGATTGGTTTTGGCAACTCTTGGACACAAAGTGGGCTGGCCCATTCCAAAAGGTGGATCTCAGGCAATCGCCAATGCAATGGCTGCTTATTATGAATCCCTAGATGGTGAAATTCAACTTAATTACTGGTTTGAAGACCTGCAAGATCTTCCGAAACATAAGGTTCTCATTCTGGATATGACCCCGCAACAGATTCTTAAATTGAAAGGCCTCCAATTGAATGAAAATTATAAAAAGCAACTTGAGGAATATCGCTATGGAATGGGAGTGTTTAAGATAGATTGGGCTCTTTCTGAGCCAACTCCGTTCTTAGACAAAAGAAGCCAGCTGGCAGCAACTGTACACTTAGGAAATACTTTCGAAGAAATCGCACAAACGGAGTTGGATACCTTCAATGGTAAATTGGTTGATAACCCCTTTGTATTATTTGTGCAACAAAGTAGATTTGATTCTTCCAGAACTCCAGAAGGAAAACATACAGGTTGGGCTTATTGCCATGTCCCGCATGGTTCATTTGCAGACCGTACTTCTGCTATTGAAAATCAAATCGAAAGGTTTGCACCTGGATTCAAAGATACCATATTGGCAAGATCTAGCATGAACAGTCAACAACTTGAACAGTATAATCCAAACTATATAGGTGGAGATATTAATGCCGGTCAAATGGATATTTTTCAACTATTCACAAGGCCAACAAGGTCTTTTACCCCATATCGGACTTCTAATCCCAATGTATATATCGGTTCTTCTTCCACACCTCCCGCTGGTGGGGTACATGGAATGTGTGGTTTTCACGCAGCTAGAATTGCATTAAAGGACCATTACAATATCAAAATTTAATCTCAACTATGGCAAAGATCGTATTAGCAGGTGGAACAGGTAATTTAGGTAACTTATTGATCAGCCTATTTAGGGAACAAGGCCATGAAATTATTGTATTGAGCAGGCAACGCATGGTCAAATCTCATCCCAAAATTGAATTTGTGTTATGGGATGCTGAAAACCTGGATACATGGCAGAAGAAATTGGAAGATGCCGATGTATTGATCAATCTCTGCGGATTATCCATCAATCGAAGATTCACCAAAGAAAACCAAAAATTGCTGCGTAGTTCTCGATTGACCCCAACTAGATTGTTGGGTGAGGCTATTGCTCAATTAGAATCTCCAGTTAAACTTTGGATTAATTTCTCAGGTGTTTCTATTTTTAATGGCCAAACTGGCCTACAAGACGAAACCTCACATCTATATGCAAATGATTTCCTCGGACAACTCGCTCAGGATTGGGAAAAGATCTTTCTGGAGGCCAAAACTCCGCAAACCGAAAAGGTAATCCTCCGGATGAGTCCCTTGTTAAGTAAGAAATCGGGGATGTTTGCTGAACTCTATCCATTGACAAAAATGGGTTTGGGCGGAAAAGTAGGAACTGGAAAGCAAATGGTTTCTTGGATTCATGAAACAGATTTCGTCCGATTAATGGATTGGATCATACAATCCCAAAATAGGGAAGGAGTCTATCACGCTTGTAGTCCTAATCCTGTGAATAATAGTGAATTTATGAAGGCATTGAGAAAGGAAGCCGGAGTTTCGATAGGTTTACCCCTACCAACGTTTATGGCAAAAATTGGGGCCTACGTAAAAAATGTGGATCCGGTACTCTTACTGGAATCGGTTCCCGTAACAACTTTATTAACGATAAAAAATGGCTTTCAATTTAATTTTCCCTATATTCAGCCCGCATTTAATCAGTTACTTAAATCATCAACTTAAACATTTTATGTCTGCCAAATCACTTGTACTTTCTGAGGACTGGGTCGTTGTTATTCTTGGTCTTGGGATTATTGCTCTAGCTTTATTCGGAATTGTAGCTCCTGTTCCATCCTTTGGATGGTCTGATACCAATGAACTTTCTTCAAAAGTTTTATCCCTAGGAAACCTCGGTGCAATGGGACTTCAGTTTATTTTAGTATATGTAACAGCGATTATCGGTGCAATATTGCTCGGTAAAAATCTCAAAGCCTTACTTGTTGTATTTCCCTTGGTTTATTTTCTAACCCTATTTGCACTAGTTCTCGCAGGAAATGCAGGGGTGAAAAGCTTTAACCTGGAAGCCGTAATATTCAGTTTAGTAATCGGTTTGGTCATTAGTAATTTCTTCAAATTACCCGCTTGGTTCAAAGAAGCTTTAAATACTGAAATGTATGTCAAAATCGG
Organism: Sphingobacterium cellulitidis; assembly: GCA_002245855.1. Taxonomy (GTDB): domain Bacteria; phylum Bacteroidota; class Bacteroidia; order Sphingobacteriales; family Sphingobacteriaceae; genus Sphingobacterium; species Sphingobacterium cellulitidis. The sequence continues at coordinate 114,197 of NOUX01000011.1, forward strand.
ATTAGTCCTCTTAGGAACTACCGTAATTTTTGGAGATATCTTGAAAGCAGGTTCGCTTGGATTGATACAAGCATTGGTGGTTGTTGTATCGGTTTGGTATTTCGCATTCTGGATCTGTAAGAAATTGAAAATAGATAAAGAAATGTCTTTAATGCTTTCCAGTGCGGTGTCAATATGTGGTGTTTCTGCTGCTATTGCAACCTCTGGTGCGATTGAAGGGGATAATAAAAAACTATCTTATGTAATATCCTTGGTCCTGGTTACAGCCGTCCCAATGATGATCTTCATGCCTTATCTAGCAGAACTTATGGGTTTATCCCAAGAAGTAACTGGAGCTTGGTTGGGGGGAAGTATCGATACGAGTGGTGCTGTTGCCGCTTCGGGAACCTTAGTAGGAGAGGAAGCCCTAAAAATTAGTACCATCGTCAAGTTTTCCCAAAATGTACTTCTAGGTATTGCAGCATTCTTCATCAGTATTTATTGGACTTACTCTAAATCTGTAGATGATCAAACTAAAAAGGATAAACCTACCTTGAAACTAATCTGGGAAAGATTCCCGAAATTTGTTGTGGGTTTTGTGTTCGTCTCATTGATGTTCTCCTTTGTAGTTCCTGCTGAAACTACGGCTCAAATCAAAGATAGCCTGAAAAGCTTACAAGGCCTGTGGTTTGCACTCGCATTTACCTCCATCGGATTAGAAACAAATTTTAAAGACCTCTTCAAACAGGATAATAAAAAACCTTTATATGCTTTCCTGATTGCTCTAACATTTAATATTATCGTGACTTTGATCCTCGCAATTACCTTATTTGGTTAATTAATAGGTCATATCCAGAGATATCTTAACGTATTTTTTTGAACCTTGCCTCGAATATATCATTCGAGGCTTTTTTGTGTCCTCTTTATCTAAATTATTGAAATAATTTATGCAATTTGAGAATTGAATTCATCTTATATATGAAGAGAAAATAGCATGGACGAAAAACAATTGTTGCAATACTATAAACAATCAGGAAATCTGGATGCACTTGGAAAAATCTATGCTCCTTATATGTCCTTGCTTTATGGGGTATGCTATAAATATCTTCAGGATGCTGAACACAGCCAAGATGCAGTGATGCAAATTTTTGATGAACTCATCGAGAAACTGCGAATTTATGAAGTTGATAATTTCAAAAGTTGGGTATATGTCTATGCACGTAACTTTTGTTTGATGCAACTCCGTAAAAACAAACAAGTCACCAAAGTCGATATCGAAGATAATCTCTTTGAATCTGAAAAAGTGCTCAATCTGGAAGATGAAAAAAAATGGAATGAGCAGGATTTTGAAAAACTTGAAAGCTGTATCGCCGGCTTAAATGCCGAACAGGAACAATGCATCCGAATGTTTTATTTAGAACAGAAATGTTATAAAGATATCGCTGACATCACAGGCTATGACATCGCTAAAGTCAAAAGTTATATCCAAAATGGACGCCGAAATCTGAAAATTTGTATGGAGAAAAAGTAATGGAAAATAATTATCAATTAACGCGAATTCACAATTACGTCATGGGACTCATGAGTAAGGAGGAAATGTATCAGATGGAACGTGAAGCCTTAAATGATCCTTTCTTACAAGATGCTATCGATGGCTACAAGCTACAAAAAGGTGTAGACTCGCAACAACTGAGTATTCTTCAACAACGCTTGGCTAAAAAAATTGCCGCGAAAGCCGAAGATAAAAAACGAAGATTCTACAGCTGGCATAGGTTGACCATCGCTTTGGTAGCCGCTGTATTGTTCCTAGTAGCTTGTTCGTTAATCTTCTTCAAATACATGACTAACCATAAAACTGAAAGAAATAATGAGGTTATTTTGATGGAACAGCATATGCATGTGCAATCCTCAAAATTGGAACAAACGGATGCGGAACCTTTAGTGGGTTGGGAACAATTTAATGAAGAACTAAATTCTGAACTAAGAGATATTGATGGAAAAGGAACTGTTCAGGTAATTTTTAAGGTGTCGGATGGGAAACCTCAAAATATTCAATTCTTAGAATCCAGCAATACAGAGTTAAATGCGATTATCTCTACTTTTATTGAGCAAAAAATAAGTTGGAAAGGTGAAAAGGGGGGAGTCTCAATTGTCGTAGAGTATTAAGTATAATTGGGTAGAAGTAAAAAGGTCTGAGAGATTTCTCAGACCTTTTGTTTTATTCTTCCCAACGGATTTTATCCTCGATTGGACTCCTAACAGGTTCTCTAGGTTCTGAATCATGATGACCCATATAGAAAAATCCTATACAACGTTGATTCTCTTTTAGGTTTAGGAATGGACCAATATGATTGATTAATCCCGGTGTAGCCCAATACCCACCAATACCAAGTGAGGCACTCGCTAACCACATGTTTTCAACAGCACATGCTGTCGCTGCTAATTCTTCCCATTCAGGTAGATCACCAGAATAGTCCACAATAATAGCTAAAGCAGCCTTAGATTGGGTTGCCTTTTTCGCCATGTTCTGCTCTGTAACCTCAGTGTATTTCTCCGCTGGAGTAACTGACTTATAAATCCTTGCTAACTCATCACCTAAGCGAATTAATCCCTCATTGCGGAAAATAACAAAACGCCAAGGTTGTGTGCGTTTATGTGTTGGAGCAGCATTTGCCGCCTCCAAAATAGTCATAATGTCTTCGCGACTAACTTCCTGATCCGTGTAATTCGCCTGGAATACCGCTCTTCTGTATTGAATGTTCTTTAAAACTTCGTTCTCTTGCATATGGTCTAAATTTCTTGTTAATGTACTTTTATGATAGTTCCTCCCAAAGGGCTGAAATGTGTAAAATGGTCAATACTGCCTTTTGCATATCCTGAATAGAAACCCATTCTTGCTTGCCATGGAAGGCATGGCCGCCGGCAAAGATGTTTGGACATGGTAATCCCATAAAGGATAATCTCGACCCGTCGGTTCCGCCACGGATACTGCGCTTCTCAACCTTCATCCCTGCTCGCTCAATACCCATCATCGCGATCTCAACTACTTTTGAATGTTGATCCAATATCTCTTTCATATTACGGTATTGTTCGCTGACCTCAAATGTGTAGCTTGCACCCTCATACTTCGAAAGGACAGTCTTTACAATCGATTCTAATTCCGCTTCATGCTCTGCCAATTTCTTCGTGTCATGATCGCGGATTATAAAATTCAAGGTCGCTGCCTCTACTGTACCCTCAATATTCGTCGGGTGAACAAAACCTTCCTTAGCATAGGTAGTTTCTGGGGATAAGCGATCTTTAGGTAAATGCTCGATAATATCAGAAGCTACTTTGATGGCATTGATCATTTTTCCCTTTGCATAACCTGGGTGAATAGAGATTCCATCAATTTTAATCTTTACGCCATCCGCAGAAAAGGTCTCATCCTCAATCGTGCCTGCACGTTCCCCATCCATTGTATAAGCATAGGTGGCTCCTAATTTCTGTAAATCAACATGGTCTACTCCGCGGCCAATCTCTTCATCCGGAGTAAATAAAATCTTAATGTCGCCATGCTTAATCTCTGGATTACTCATCAAAATACGAGCAGCATCCATGATTTCAGCAACTCCTGCTTTATCATCCGCACCTAACAAGGTCTTCCCACTAGCCGTTACGATGTCATTTCCGATCTGTTCTTTAAGATCCGGATGCTCAGACATGCGAATTACGATCTTGGAATCGTCTGGAAGAATCAAATCCTGACCTTGGTAATTCTGATGAACAATAGGCTTAACATTCGTTCCAGATGAATCTGGCGAAGTATCCACATGGGAACAGAAACAAATAACAGGAACTTGTTTATCTGTATTGGAAGGTATTGTGGCATAAACATAGCCTAGATCATCCAAATGTGCATCCGCAATACCAATAGACTTCAACTCTTCGACCAAAATTCTACTTAGATCCTTTTGGTTCTCTGTGGATGGTACGGTGCTAGATTGTACATCAGATTGGGTATCAACCTGAACATATTTGATAAAATTCTCAGCTACCTGAAAATCTTGTATTTGATTAATTTCCATCCGACAAAACTACAAATTAATTACTCGCTTCCCCTAAAAAAGACAGCCATTTATTCGTAATAAATGGCCGTTATATTCTAATTGAAAATTTTTACCGTATCGCACTCATCCCTCATCTCATTGTTATTTACTGTTTGTCAACCCAGCCAAATACCTTGTCCAAGATGCCTGAATTACGAGCACCACCAATATTTTTACGAATTTTAAGCTCTTGATCCGCAACCTTTACAAATAACCCGTCAATAGCCTTTTGAGTAACATAAGCCGTTAGGTCAGTTTCAATTTTATTCCCTAATGGTAAGTTGTTATAGGCTGTGGTTAATTGATTCCAATATGTTGAAACATTGTTTTTCCCCATCGCAGTTTGAATAATTGGACTAAATTTAGTCGTCAGTTCTGCCGAAGTAGATCTCTTGAAAAAATTGGTTGCCGCATCCTGCTGACCACTCAATAAAATATTGAAAGCATCATTAACCGTCATTCTGGATAATGAATTGATAAATACTGATGAAGCTTCTTTAACAGCAGATTCTGCAGCATGGTTCATGCTGGCAATAAATTGATCACATAATTTATTCATTCCTACCGCTCGTAATGCTGATTCCACCTTCTTCGCTTCTTCAGGCATCAAAATCTTGACCGCTGCATCCCCTAAAAAACCATTCTTTACCGAAAGCGTTTTGATACTTTCTTGAAGTCCATTATTCAAGGCTTGTTTAATCCCTGTATTGGCTTCTGCTTGGGTAATGGTTCCAGAGCTAGACTGACCAGTTCCTGAACCACCAGTATTGCTCCCCGTTGTCCCTGTCCCTTGCGGCGGAAGGGTGATTCCGGCTTGATTTAAGGTTCACAACTGCTGAAAAATAAGCTGGAACCAATTAAACCAACTAGGGCTATGCTTTTGATTTGTTTCATAAATCAAAATTAAGAATTTCATTTAAGTAATTGTTCAAACGACCATAACTGATTTAATGTTAATTTAATGTGAAATAATTTATTTCTACATTAAATACCTATGCTTATTTTGTAAATTTAACCACAGTTAGAGATCAAACTCTAATTATGACTAATTATTATTTTCTGTTTAACATTTATAGCTCATGAAAAAGTTGTTTTATCTGTTGATTGCATTTCAATTCGTGCTAACCTCTTGTGAAAATAAAGACCTATTACCAGTTGCACCCGGTGAATTTAAATCCGAAATAAAGGTTAAGGATAAAGAATTGGTTGATGGAATGAAAATTCCAACAAATTATCCTATTTATGGCCAGGCCAAAACATTGGATTATTATTTCTTTGAATGGGATTTTGGAAATGGAAAGAAATTCCGAGATGAGAATTTTTCCTATGCTTATGATAAACCCGGAAAATATACCATCAAACTCCGTTATAAAGGTGCCGACCAAAAAGAACATCTTCAAAGCTGGAACGTAGAGGTATTTGATTCTTATATATTTAAAGCCGAAATCGAAACCTTGTATCCGGTGTATTTTGTTCCTTCCTTAAAACAAGGTGATGAAAGAGAAATCGAAGGTTTCTTCTTAAGAATATATGAATTTGTACCTCCGATAAATAAGTTTGATGAAAAGTCAATGACATACAATGGAAAACTTTTGTATGAAAGTAAACCGGTCCTTAGAGGAACGAATCCAAATGTTGACTTTACTAAGAGTACACTGGACTTTTCAGACACCAAAGTGCCAACACCGGCAAACTTCTTTAAAGATCCTTATGCAAAAGATAATGTCTATGCCATATATGCAATTTATAAAGGAAAAAATTATTTGATTTCTTCCAATTTATTAACTCAGCAATATTCCGCCAATGTTTTAAAAGTTACTGATAAAGTGGATCGTTTGGAGTTCTCTTCTACTTCTAGCTTGGTAAACTATTTCTTCTTTAATACTCCACAATAAGGATCAATCAAAATATAAAAAAATGCCCCTTCATTTTTGAAGGGGCATTTTTTTTAACCTTGTGTATGATATCGTTATTTCCAGCTCAATTCTGCTAATACCGGAAAATGATCTGACGGGAATTTACCCATGTAGGTGTCCGTTAAAATACCATATTTTCTAACCTTAAAGGGTTTGGTGATAAAGATATGATCAATCCTTGCCTTTTCTACTAAGGATTTGCCCCAGCCATTGAAAGATGAATTTGGCTCATATTTAATCTTTGCCAAATCATAAACATCCTGCACAACACCGCTCTTTGCTAAAGTAAAGTAGGCTTCATTGGTCTCATCAATGTTAAAATCTCCTGTTAAAATCAGTGGAAGATCCTTTGCAAATTCCTTGGCCTTGGCCAAAATCAACTTAGCACTCTCACGACGGGCCTCAACTCCAATATGGTCAAAATGTGTATTCATAAAGATAAATTTCTTTCCATTGGATTTATCCTTGAAAATACCCCAGGTACAAATTCTCGGTAAGGCTGCATCCCAGCCTTTATTAGGTTTCTCAGTATCCGTAGGGGATAACCAAAATGTACCATTTTTGCTCACCTCAAATCGCTTAGTGTCATAAAAAATAGCTGAATGCTCACCCTTATCCGCGCCATCATCCCGACCCACTCCAATATATTTGAAATCAACCAGCTTCGAAGACATGTCGTTCAACTGCTCCTTAAAGGCCTCCTGAACACCAAAAATCTCAAACTCATGGTATTTGATTAAATCCGTTAAATGAGTATAACGATCTGCCCATAGATTACCAACATCACTATTGGTTTTCATACGGATATTAAAGGTCGCTACATTCATCTTTTGTGCATAGCTAAATACCATGCATAATAATAAACTTAAACTGACTAGTAGTTTCTTCATATTATTTTTTCAATACTGTTTTTAATAATTCTGGCTCATCGGTGGTGATAAAGTCAATCTTTTGATCAATCAAGAATTTCATGTCTTCTTCCTTATTCACAGTCCAAGCATTCGTTTTTAACTTTAAAGCCTTAAATTCTTGGATTAACGATGGATTCTTTTGGAAGATACTAAAGTGATAATCAACTCCTGATAATTTCGCAGCCTTTACCTCTGCAGGAGATTTGTCGCCATTCAAATAGTGAACTTTGACCTTCTTGTCCAATTCCCTGAATTTTAAACAGGCATCCCAATCAAAGGCTATAAACTCAACCAATTTCTCTGCTTTTAGTTTTTTGACCATGGCTAAGGAAAGCTCCACAGTTTTCAAAGTTCTCTCTTTTCCTAATTTACTAGTCTTAAGTTCATAAATTAACTTGGTGCCTTTTTGTTTTAGGCCTGCTTTCAAATATTCCTCAACCGTAGGAATTGACTCACCATTATCGTGTTTCTTCGCCAGTAACTCCTGATACGTTAATTCCTCAATTTCTAATCCATGAAAATCATGATCGTGATTTACTACTAATATATCATCTTTCGTGAGATGAACATCAAACTCACTCCCCCAAACTCCTTGTGAAATTGCTGAATCTAAAGATGCAATCGAGTTTTGTGGAACTTTGCTGTTCTTCCATGCACCACGATGCGCAATAATGGAAGTTTGAGCAAATAATCCTGCATGAATCATCATTGTAAATACTATTAATAATACCTGTTTTTTCATTTTATTTGATTCTTATTATTTTAAATATATAATATTTGCAACAGATCGTTGACCTTCATGGTCAAATTTCTTGTTGTCTGATGGATAGTTTATGATTGAATTGGAACTACCATCTTTTACATAAAGGGTGCTACTGCCCCCTCCATCTAGGTTCATCGCATCTTTCGCACCAATCCATTTTAATACCTGGCTCAATTCCTTCAAATTCATCCCGTTGGCTTGATTACTTCTTCCATCGATCACCATGAAAATCAATTTATGCTTGCTGCTGATGGCAACTGCGGTACGTGGATGACGGTTATCATTGAAAGCGTTTTTTGACAACTCATAATAGGAGTGGTCTTTCAGCAACAAGGGGCCTGCAACCAAAATGGAATGCGCATTGGAATTTTCTACATGTTCAGGCGTATTTTCTAAAATACTTACCTTCTTTTTTGAAATACTAAATGCTGCATTTGCTCGGGAATTAGGTTTTTCTTTTGCTCTGCTCATGACCTGCTGGTCAACCTTAAGGTAATCTACTGATCCTCCATTTTTCATATCAAAAAAGGAAGCATTGATCGCAACTAAGGCTTGGTATTGTTCTGCAAAATCCGAGGTCGTTAATAATTTATTGGCCTCTGCAGCAATATGAATGTCTTTGCGGTATTTTTTCAAATCAATTTCTACCCAATTGATTTCTTGAACAGAATTAAATAGATTTTCGAAATGACCCTGATGCGTGGTTACTCCCTTTTTAACCTCTCTTGAGTTCCACTTGGCTTGTACAATTTGAAGTGAATCCTGGTCTTGTGAAAAGACTAAGTTTGGTAGGAAGAATAGGCAGAATAAACTAATTGGAATTAGTCGGTTGTTTTTCATTGAGAACATGTTTTTGTGAAACATGTCCCCAATTTACCCAAATAATATTAAGATATTATTAATTTATCGCTCCCCATTCCATTCTCCATAAAATTGTTGCAAAAAAGACTCCATAAATTGATGGCGTCCAGTAGCAATTTTTTGAGCAGTCTTACTATTCATTTTATCTTTTAATAATAACAGCTTCTCATAGAAATGGTTGATAGTAGGAGCAGTGGTATTTTTGTAAGCTTCCTTGCTTTGATTCTCTACGAATGGAATCTCTGGATTGTAAATTTCTCGGTTTTTATAGCCACCATAATTAAAGGCCCGTGCAACTCCTATTGCACCAATAGCATCTAATCGGTCCGCATCCTGAACAATTTCCAATTCCTTGGAATGAAAAGTCAACTCGCCTAAGGATGCTTTAAAGGACATGTTCAAAATGATTTGTTGAACATGAGCTATGACTTCCGGGTCTACTGCAATACTCGTTAAGAATTCTGCAGCAACCCTGGGACCTATGCTCTCATCACCGCCATGAAATTTACTATCTGCAATATCATGTAATAGGGCAGTAAGCTCACAAACAAATGCGTCACCTTCTTCTTCCTGAAGAATCAGCTTGGTATTATTCCACACGCGAAGAATATGCCACCAATCATGACCTGATTCTGCGTCCTTCAATCTTTCTTCCACAAAAGCTGCAGTCTGCTGTATTTGTTCTTCTTGCTTATTTGTCTTTTGACCCATCATATAACTCATATTGCAATAACCTACAATCCAACTTCCCATTGAAAAACTCAAACCTTCTAGAAGCGCGTAATCCAATTTTCTTCGCTAGATCCGGGTTTCCCGTAAAGATATAGCCGCGATATCCTTTACAATCTTTCTTCATGAAGTCTCCAATGCGGGAATAGGTAATCTCCAATTTGCTGTGAGTTCCTAGGCGTTCTCCATACTCTGGGTTAAACATAATCACACCATCGCCTTCCGGAACGGTGGTTTCGGCAAAATCACAGGTCTCAAACTCGATTAAATGTTCTACTCCAGCCGTACGTGCGTTCAACCTTGCAATCTCAACTGCATCCCCAGAGATATCTGATGCTATGATATGAGGTAAATTTGTTTTGTCGGTAATATCCTTTAATATTCGGCGCTCCTCAAAGAAGACCTCTTCATTATAGCCTATAAAGTGCATAAAAGAATAGTTCATCCTTTGCAAACCTGGTTTCCGGTTTTGACACATCAGGGCAGCCTCGATTGCCAAAGTTCCTGAACCACACATCGGATTAATAAATGGACTCTTGCCATCCCATTGGGTCGCCATGATGGTGGCTGATGCTAATGCTTCCAACATTGGCGCTTTCCCCGGATGTTTTCTATAGCCATGTTTGGCCAAAGTCTCCCCAGAAGTGTCCAGGAAAATCTCCGCACGCTCATCAATCCAATGCAGATGGATAACCGCACGATTTAAATCCGGACCTGAATTCGGACGCATTCCTTTCTTGTCTTTAATACGATCTACAATCGCATCCTTAACTTTTACATTCGCAAATAAAGGCGTTGTAATCGTCTCATTATGTACATTCGATGTTACTGAAAAATAACCATCGATCGGAATCAAATCTTCCCAGGCAATACCCAGTAATTGCTTATATAATTCATCAGCATTCCGAGCCTTAAATGATTTTAATTCATATAAAACCTGACTCGCAATACGTAAGTTTAAGTTTAACTTGATGCATTCATTTACAGAGGCTTGTAGTTCTACACCTGTATTAAATGCACGCTTGATATCAAATCCCAATTCACGGATCTCTTGTTCCAAATAAGGTGACAACCGACGGTTGCATGTAACGATTACCTTATTCTGTTTGTTGAAAACTTCTGCCATATTTGTGCAAAGTTACTTATTCTCTTAGCAAAAAATGTTTAATTTTACGGTTTAATAGATAAGTTATGGAAATAAGAGGAAAAGTTCATGAAATAGGGGCGACACAAAATGTAACTGATACTTTCAAAAAGAGAGATTTGATCGTTGCCTATGCTGAAAACCCACAATTTGTAGAGTATATTCGTTTTGAAGCAACTCAAGACCGCGTGACTATTTTTGATAATTTAGCAGTTGGTGATGAAGTAGAAGTTTCATTCAACCTTCGTGGTCGTCCGTGGACGAATAAAGATGGTGTAACAACTTATTTTAACTCCCTTGTGGCGTGGAGAGTAACAAAAGTAGCAAATACTGCTCAAGCAGCTCCAGCACCAGGTTATGCAGATATGCCGCCAGTCGATATATCAGCAAACTCATCCGATGATGACGACTTACCATTCTAGTCATAAAAAAAGGGTTTCATTTTGAAACCCTTTTTTTATGACTAGCCCTCGCACATCCCTTTCTACAAATATGCCGCCCCGCTGGGGCTGAACTCCTTCATATCAACCTTTCTACAAATATGCCGCCCCGCTGGGGCTGAACTCCTTCATATCAACCTTGCTACAAATATGCCGCCCCGCTTTCTATCTCAAATCTCACATCTCAAATCTCACATCTCCCTTCTAAATCTCTTTCCGCTCCCCATCATACAATCCAATCAACAGGCTATTTCCGTGCTCATCAATCTTCAAGCCTCCATATTTCGCTTTCTCATATCGTTCACCGGTTCCTTCCTCAAAAAAGAAAGATTCAGCTCCAATATTAAGTTGCCAACTATTGGGACTGGTATATTCAATTAAGAACTCCCCAGAATTTAATGGCTCTCGATGTTGTTGGTAACGAACTGGATGACCCACTTGGTTTTTATCCAAGGTCAAGACGATAAAACCACGCTTTGGAATGCTGTCTACTGGAAAGTTTTGAGCAATCTGGTAGGAAAGGTTCATATAATCTCCTTGCATCAATGAACGTGGATCCACTGGTGCTAAATCCAATAAAACCAAGGTGCCATCTTTTAAAATTCTTTCCTTTTGACGGATACTATAATTGAAATATATCAATAACCCAATCAGGTTAATAACGATAATGACTATACTAAACTTTTTCATGGGAATTCGATTTTTTGAAGATCACGAAATACAAAAGCAAAAAGAAAACTCCGGAAACAAACATCGCAATGGATTTCTTTAATAAGCTTAAATCAAGGTCATAATAAAATAGACCTATGAAGTATATAAATGCTAGCACCCCTAGGGAAATTCCAGTTTTATAATTCACTTTGAAACTAATCAAAAGCAAGAATAGCGATCCTGATATCGCAGGATTCATTGCCGTAAATCCTAGGCAGATTAGGATTAGCAAAGAGATGAATATCTTTTTCCCGGTTTCTTCACATAGAAAGCGATTTAATAAACAATTGATTAACCAAAGAATCATTCCTATGAATATGCCAGAAGTAATCCAATCAATTAACCAAGCGTCAATAATAAAGGTAGGCTCACTGGTATAGTAAAGACAGATCATAAATGAAAATACAAGTCCAGTGCGCAAGGCTAAGTATCTCTTGCCTTGAAGACTTTTGATCTTCATTAATTTTCCTTCATTGAAAGTGAAATAAATAATTATGGCAGCAAGGGAAACTAAAAGAACATGGTTGAGCTCTGCTAATTCCTTGGTGAAAAATATCGCCAAAAGGCTCCCCGTTGTAATTAATGTCGCAACAAAAGTTAAGATATAGCTTCTACTGATTAGAATGGTGAGCAATGCTAATCCTAAAAAACAGAAATAAGGAATAGTCGAAGATCTATTCAATTCATCAAAGACAATACCTAATGAAGCAAAACTCAATAAGTACATACAAACTGAAATTGTATCCAAAATTACCTTATCAAATCTTTTGTTCATCGCGATGGAGGTTACGAAAAATAACCCCGACAGGATCGACATAAAGATTGAATTAGCATTGAGTCTCGTGATGAAAATAAATCCAACAAATGCTACTGAAGCCAAGATCCCTCCGAGAATCGATAATACCTTTATGGTCATCGATTGTTCTTGACGATCATTAAAATAATCCTTCTTTAGAGCTTCCTGATCTACTTGTAGTTCCCTTCCTATGTTCGTTTGAACAGATTGAAGTGCTTCATGAAAGTTATTTTCCATGTTTGTACCTCCTTTGCATTTTGACAAGGTTCCAGATCACTAAACTGACAGAGACCACAATAAATAAACTGACTGCTAAAAACATGGACCCTTCTTCGTTAATTTTTAACAATCCGCCCACAATAATGATAATCATGCTGAATGGAATCACACCCAAATAAAATAGATTCCGTCGCTCGTATCCATACCAAAGGCCTAAACCATAAAAGAGGAGGGTAGAAGAGAGGATAATTGGCATATCCTGATAATGATTATTAAAGATCCAATTGATATTACTAAATATGGACCAAACAGCAGCCCCTAATGCAATAATGTTAGTGAAATAAGTAGGTACCTTCCCTTTTCCTTTTTCATTGATCCAAATACAAGCCAAAAGAAATGCTGCGTTCAGAATAAACAAACCTGAACTCAAATAAATAAAGTCCCAATGTCGAACAACTTGCTCATAGTATAGGAAAATAGTTAAGTTCCATAAACCAAGGTAGAGGAGCCACAAAGGTGGAAACTTGGAAATCCAAATCCATAAACTGATAAAAATCGTCCATGCCAGGAAAAAATCATAGGCATTGGCACCTGTTTGATAGACTTGGCCGAATACGGCAAACATAACCCCGACGAGCAAAGAAGCTGCCGTTAAAATAATGTCTTTGAATAATTTATTGGTCTTTAAAGTTAAACTTAGGACTGTTGCGAGTACTACTAAACCTTGGACGATACCTAGCTTGACAAATTTGTCTAGGTTGTCCCAGTTGTAGGCAAAGAAAAATACGATTCCCGCAGCCATAAATCCAACACCAAATGTCAGGAGGGTAATCTGAATAAATTTTGCCCAAGTATCTTGATTAGGATAGATATATTCTTCCAAGGATTGCTGAAGTTCTTTTTCGTTGATATCCGAATGAATCGATAGCAATTCAAGGTCTTTTCTTTCTAGATCTTTCATGCGAAATGATTTAAGATGTTTTTCACGAGAGAATAAATTAGCAAAAATCCCTGCAGGCCCAAAATTTAGAGAGCACTGCAGGGTAACCGCTAAGTTATATGTTTTCTTCCTTAAATAATTTAGCGTCACGGGTGTTTTTCTGCACGGCAATTGCAGAGAAAACGCTTAGTATAAATGACATTCCGTAAAATCCTTTTTCACTTAGAAATAAATCAGCATTCCAAAGTCCGATGATCAATAAAATGATGGATGCCATACTGGCAAACCAGCTGATACCATAATAGAGTTCAGTGACTGCCAAGCCTTCAGCTCGATCTCGAACGCTTTTTTGAACTGATATTACTGCGAACAGTCCAAATAAGAGGATGACAAAGTAATATCCTTTTTCATTGAGCTCCATGCTGGCATTCCATAAACCAACACAATAGCCTACGATACCTGTTAACAAGGCGATCCATGATGCGCCTACAAAGGCAGCAGTAGGTTTGAATGAATTCTTGTTTTCTTCATTTTGTTTTACTGGAGTTAGAATCTCCTCTGTTTTTTTATTTAGCGGTTCCATATTTTTTTGTTTTAATGATTAATACTAATCCAAAGATCGCTCAGAAAATCTAGCCAGCAAACCAAAAAAATGTTGAATACTGATGATATAAAATGTAAATTTATATTGGTAATTGATAAAATATAGGTCCTATGGATTCCATAAGTGAATTGATAAAACTGCTTAATGATCAAGATAAAAATGATTTTAAGCTATTCCTTTCCAAGAAAAATAAACGAAATGATGTGAAAAATATCAAATTGTTCAATTTGCTAGAAACTGACGATATAAAATCAATAAATTCCTTATATAAAAACTCCAAAAATAAAGATGCTTACCATGCTTTAAGGAAAAGATTGCATGATAACCTCTTACTTTTTCTTTCCCAAAAGACTTTTGAAAGCAGTACCGATGCTTCTTATGATATATTGAGAAACTTTGTGGTCGCCAGATACCTGCTGGAAAATAATTTGGAGAAAATTGGTTTTAGAACCCTGGAAAAGGCAGAGAAAGTTGCGGTAGTTCAAGAGCAATTCAGCTTATTGAATGAGATCTTTCTCCTGAAACTCCAATATTCCCATTTGGACCCCCAAATATCCTTGGATGACCTGACTGAAAAGTTTCGTATCAATCAGAATCATATGCAAAGGGAGGCCAAATTAAGACTTGCTTATGCTGCCTTAAGGAAGGAGTTGAATGAAATCCACCTCAAGGCAAAGGTGATTAACCTCACCGAGTTGATTGAAAAAACAATTAAGCAGTATCAAATTAATATGTTGGATCTGATGAACTACAAGTCGCTTTATCAAATCCTCTTTATTGCCAATGAATATGCTGCAATCAATCAAAATTATTCATTGGTCGAAAAGTATCTGGTGAAAAGCCATAAATTCATTGAAAGTCAAAAATTATTTCAACCTTCTCAGACTTTTTATCACATCCATATCCTTTATTATTTGGCAAATTTCAGTTTGCGGAACAAAGCATTTGAAGAAAGTCTAAAGTATTTGAATGAGATGGAAGAACTGCTGGAAAAGAATAAACAGTATAAAGGGACTATTTGGAATCGAATCCTCTTGTTGTATAGCCTAAACTTTTTCTTTTCTGGTCAGGCTGATAGGGCAATCCAGGTAGTGGATGATGCCTTGCTGAATCTTTCCAAACACAGTTCCCAAGTTGATATTGATGATTTATTGTTAAGTAAAACCATGTTTTTGGGCCAATTGAACGATAGTAAAGCCATTCGTTCGCTTTCGAAACTGACACATTCGGATGCTTGGTATGAAAAAAAATTAGGCATGCTGTGGACGATCCGGAAGAACCTGATGGAAATCATTTTACATGCCCAATTCGATAATATCGAACTGGCATTGTCGCGATTGAAATCCTTTAAAAGAAGATATAAGCAGTATTTACTGCAGGTAAATGAAAAACGTGTATTGGATTTTACGGCTATGCTGGAAAAATATTTCGCTATTCCGGATATAGTTTATCAACAAAGCTTCCAACAAACTGTTTATTCTATGTTGGAAATTGACGAGAATAAAGATATTTTCAATCTGAGTTTCATCGCTTGGATGATTTCCAGATGGGAAAAGAAGATTCCCTATGCCATAACATTGAAATTAATCAAAACTGGGTTGGAACATTCACCGACAAAAATGACGTAATGGCAGGCGTTTTTACGCCAATTACCTAATACTAAGGTGCAATCCTTACATTG
Source organism: Sphingobacterium cellulitidis (assembly GCA_002245855.1). Lineage (GTDB taxonomy): Bacteria > Bacteroidota > Bacteroidia > Sphingobacteriales > Sphingobacteriaceae > Sphingobacterium > Sphingobacterium cellulitidis. The sequence goes on from NOUX01000011.1 coordinate 129,979, forward strand.
GAATAAGAATTGGTGTATTTTTACAAATAATAATTAAATTTATAGAATGGGCTGGGCAACGAAAAAAAGTAGACCTTGGGAGGTTAAACAATTAGTATGGACTTTTCTCTCCATCTTAATGTTTCTTCCTTTGCCGATACATGTACACCCTTTGGTGATGATGTCGCAGGCAAAGAAAGCTAAGGTAAGGTCTTGGATGGTTACGGCTTGGTTGCTATTGGCAATCGAGATCGGTCTCCTTGTTTCTTTCGTCGTGTTTTTTGGAACCTTAAGTCAGGCGATGCTATTGACTCTTGGTGGTTCCGTATTATCATATGTCGTTGGAAATGCAATTCTTTTGAATCAAGTGAAACCTTATCTGCAACGATTGGAACTCGCTGAAGTCCGCGATTTATACTGGATTTCTAATGTCAATTCTCAAAAACGTCTTGAATTAGCAGCTCCAACAATTGATACCCCACAGCTTTTTGTGGAAAGACTCTTACACTGGCGCAAGGAAATTGATAATAATAACATCCATAAAGACATTGATAAAATCCTAAGGTTGTTTCAACTTTTGGAGAAAAAGGATAAAAGAGAAGCTGAAAAATTCTTGGTAAGACATTCAACTATTGTAAATGTATTAATGCAGTATGATGAATTGGAAAATGCCAATCTGAATAATTCGGTAACCTACGAGTCCAAAAGAAAACTCGAAGATGTAATCCGACAAGCGGCAGTCGCGGTAGAACAAGAAGTAACGAATCAATTTAAAATGGGAATGTTGGATGTATCCGCAGAAACTGATGTATATATTCAGACCCTGAAAAGTAGAAACCTTTTAAAAGAATAATATGGCAAATTTAGATTTGACAAATCTGGATGACGATCAAAACCAGAATAAACCCTCGGAAGTGAAAGTCAATTTCTCGGAAGAGGAAAAACAAGTAATCAAGCAATACAAAGATAAAATCAACCTGACATCAACTACTGATATTATTCAATTTGGTGTGGGCGCTCAAAGCAATGTAAGCAATTTCTCCAATGAAATTCTGAAACAAGTGCGTACAAAAGATTTAGGCGGGGCAGAGGATATATTAGTAAACTTGAGATCTGAAATCCGTGAATTTGATGATAAAGTCAATAAAAAACCGCTAATTCCTTTCTTTGATAATATCAAAAAGAAAATCGGAAGAATGCGCACGGAGTATGCTTCGGTTGAAAAGAATATTCATTCGATTGAATTGAAATTAGAAGGTCATTATAAAAATCTGGCCAAGGATGTTAATATTTTTGACAAGCTTTTTGTTCAGAACCAACAATATTTCAAAGACCTTTCCTTACATATTCAGGCAGGAGAGGAGAAGCTTCAAGAGGTATTGACGACTACCTTGCCAGCATTGAAGGCAGAGGCTGAAGCAACTGGCGACCAACATAAAGTTCAAGAGTATAAAGACATGGAACAACATGTCGTTCGTTTTGAACGTAAGGTTCATGATTTGAAACTTACTCGGATGGTGGTGCTACAAACTGCGCCTCAAATTAGAATGATCCAAAGCAATAGTAGTTCACTTATGGAAAAAATTCAATCCAGTATCGTGAATACACTACCATTATGGAAAAATCAAATGGTCTTGACTTTGGGGATTGCGCATGCACAAAGTGCATTGGAAGCTCAAAGAGCAATTACGGATGCAACCAATGAATTGCTGAAAAGAAATTCTGAAATGCTAAAAGATGCTACGATTAATGTAGCGAAGGAAACAGAGCGCGGAATTATTGATATGGATACCATCAAAAAAGCAAATACCGATATTATCACAACCATTGAAGAGGTATTGCGTATCCAACGTGAAGGTCGTGAAAAACGTAAGGTTGCTGAAGGTGAATTGCTCCAAGCAGAAACTGAACTGAAAAATCATATCCTAAAATCGTCTGATGATACTAGGTTGATCAATTAAGATTTATATAAAGCATAAAAAAGCGCCAAGGATTTCCTTGGCGCTTTTTTGTATTTTATAATTCCCAACGTTTCTTTGGTACACAGGTCACGTCCATGACTTTGCGAAGGACGATAGGTCTGCTGTCAAATTTGTTCTCTAGGACCAAGCTATCCTTACTTTTGGATTTGATTAAATACCTAGGAACATAAGGGCCATGTTTGTAACAACCTGATATTTTCTGCTTGCCGTTTTCTCGGGTATAAACTCCTTCTACGATCATGCTATCAGCGCGTATGGAATAAACAGCCTTCGCGTATTCCTTCCACTTTCCTCCTTGATAACAACTATCCGGAATACTTTGAACGGAGTTCTTAACATCCATCTCCACATAAACTGAATCACAGATGAATCGTACTTTATGTAAAGTATAGTTCAACATTTGTTCTTGTCCAGGAATACTGTCCTGAACCCAAACTCCCTGTAAATATGCCGCCCCTTCGCCTTGCATGTCCGAATGTCGTTGACAAGCAGGTAAAAGAAAAAGCATACCTAGCAATATCGGTAGGCATGCTTTTAATTGAAAATATGTTTTATTCTTTTCGTTCACTATCTTATTTTAAGCTACCAACCATTTCCTCAGGTTTAACCCATTCGTCAAACTCTTCAGCAGTCACATATCCTAATCTGATAGCGGTTTCTTTCAATGTTGAATTGGTCTTATGTGCTGTTTGAGCAATTTCTGCAGCCTTGTAATATCCAATTTTTGTGTTTAATGCCGTAACTAACATTAATGAGTTATCAACTAATTGTTTGATACGATCATAGTTTGGCTCAATACCAATTGCACAATGTTCTTCAAACGAAATACATGCATCTCCAATCAATCTTGCAGATTGTAAGAAGTTAGCAGCCATCACTGGTTTGAATACATTTAATTCGTAGTGTCCTTGTGTACCACCAATCGTAATAGCAACATCATTCCCCATTACTTGAGCAGCAACCATTGTTAATGCTTCACATTGTGTTGGGTTTACTTTTCCTGGCATAATCGATGATCCTGGCTCATTTTCAGGAATCAAAATTTCTCCAATACCTGAACGTGGTCCTGAAGCTAGCATACGGATGTCATTTGCAATTTTATTTAAGGAAACTGCCAGTTGCTTTAATGCACCATGAGTCTCAACAATCGCATCGTGAGCCGCTAATGCCTCAAATTTATTCTCAGCAGTGACAAATGGTAATCCTGTGAATTCAGCGATATATTTAGCAACTAATACATCATATCCTTTCGGAGTATTTAATCCAGTACCTACTGCTGTACCGCCTAATGCTAATTCTGAAAGATGGGCCAACGTGTTTTTTACAGCTTTGATACCATAGTTCAATTGTGCCACATATCCTGATAATTCCTGACCTAAAGTAAGTGGTGTCGCATCCATTAAGTGAGTACGTCCAATCTTTACTACATTCATGAACTCCTCAGATTTTTTCTTCAAAGTATCACGTAATTTCTCTACCCCAGGGATAGTCACCTCAACAACAGCTTTGTAAGCTGCAATATGCATTCCTGTAGGGAATGTATCATTGGAAGACTGTGATTTGTTTACATCATCATTTGCTTTCAACACAGGTTCTCCTTCACCAATCTTGCCACCAGCCAATACCTGAGCACGGTTGGCAACAACCTCATTAACATTCATGTTGGATTGCGTTCCTGAACCTGTTTGCCAGATTACCAATGGAAATTGATCATCAAGCTTACCCGCTAAGATCTCATCGCAAACTGCTGCAATGGCATCGCGTTTCTCTTGTGATAAAACACCCAATTCACAGTTCGCATAAGCAGCTGCTTTCTTTAAATAAGCAAAGCCCTCAACGATTTCATGTGGCATAGATGCTGCCGGACCAATTTTAAAGTTGTTTCTTGAACGTTCAGTTTGTGCACCCCAGTATTTATCTGCTGGTACCTGAACTTCACCCATAGTATCTTTTTCTATTCTGAATGACATAATTACAAATTTTGTGATAGGCAAATTTAGGACTGTTGCCTATGATAAGCAAATCTTTTCCATCCCTATCTGAAATTAGATGGAATTATTGCATTAATTCTACGCAAAGACGCTACAATAATTAATAGATTTAGGACAATCTCCGTTGAAGGTGTTCTTCAATATGATGATAAACTTGTTTGGGCTTTAGGGTTCGCCAAGGAAAATTATTCAGATACTCCCCAAAATTGATATAATAGTCAATATGATTGTCCTGGAATTCTTTCACAACATGGTCCCGAAAGTTAATTCCAGCTATCCAGCCGTCCTCTATATCATGAAACCACTCCTCATAATAAGAGTCATCAGAGGAATGGAAATTTAAGATATTCTCGCCAATCAAGATGAATTTATTGATTCCCTCATCAATCAATAAGTCTATCAGTTCCCTCTTCAGGACCATGATGTCATTATAAATGGCATCGTTCCATTCTCCAATAAATTCAATAATGCAAAAACCCTTATCATAATCTGCATAGATAATTTTCAAATAAAGAGTCTGTGATCCAAAGTAGTCCCACTGTGGATGAAGCAGATAATTATAGATCTTTTTATCGTATTCAAACTCACTGTAGATGGTCCCAAAAAATGGACTCCGCTCATCTTCTGAGGCGATATAATAGTCTCGCCAGTTGTAATATGGTTCTAATTCATGCATCTAACTGTAAAATTATTGAAAATTGCGGAATTATTACCCTTGACCCGCTCTTTTGGACTGTTAATTGTTATAAAATATTTATTATAAATTTCTTTTAAACAATTGGTTATTCATTAATTTTGCGGACCAGACCGTAAATGCAAAAAGGTAGAAAACGAAATATTTTTGTCGCAGCAACGTATGCTGCCACACTTCTTTTGGGATTAATCCTCGGACAGAACTACTCTGACCAAACAGGATTCAATTCCGGAGGATCCTTGGTGCCTATTGGTTTGTCGGATAATTCCTATAAAATCCAACAGGTCGTCGACTTGATCTCCAATAGGTATGTGGATAGTATCAATATGGACTCCGTCCAAAATGGAGCTATTAACCATATTATTTCTCACCTCGACCCTTATTCTACTTTTTTGAGCCCCAATGAATCCAAAAGTCAAACCGAAGTATTGGAAGGTACTTTTGAGGGTATTGGAATGGAATACTTCAGCCTGAACGATACACTTCTTGTCGTTGGCGTTATCACTAATGGTCCTGCCGATAAAGCCGGCTTTAAAGTTGGTGACCGAATCCTGAAAATTGGTAAAAGAGATGTTTCAGGAACCTCAATTAGCAAAGATGAGGTGGAAAAACTGATGCGTGGAAAAAGAGGATCTACAGTTTCGATGATTGTAGAAAGAGATTCCATGAAAATGCCAGGACCTTTAAAAGCCATTCGTGATCAAATCAATGTCAGTTCTCTCGATGTTGCTTACCTGATCAAACCTACCATTGGCTTTGTCCGGATTAGACGATTCTCCTTAAAAACAGCGGAAGAATTTAAAAATGCTGTCATCGACCTGAAAAAACAAGGCGCGAAAAGCCTGATATTGGATTTAAGGGATAATGGTGGCGGATATTTCCATATTGCCATAAAAATGGCCAGTGAGTTCTTTCCTGACCAACGCTTGATGGTGTATACCGAAGGTGCGCATGAAGCTAGACAAGACTACCTTTCTGAAGGAAAAGGTAGCTACAATCATGGTAAATTGGTGATTCTGGTAAATGAAAGGACAGCTTCTGCCAGCGAAGTAGTCTCTGGAGCCGTTCAAGACTGGGATAGGGGAACGATCATTGGTCGTAGAACTTATGGGAAAGCAACGGTACAAGAACTGTTTGACTTTTCGGATGGTTCGACCATCAACCTGAGTATCGCTAGATATTATACTCCGCTAGGTCGTAGTATTCAACGAAAATATAGTCCGAATTGGACCATCATGAATGATTATGTAAATATGTATAAAGGATTATGGTCCTTGGATACAACTTATGCACATGCTCAATCTTATCAGACCAAATTAGGAAAGAAATTATTCAGTGGTGGTGGAATTGTGCCTGATGTCATCATTCCTGTCGATTCCAATGAAGTGAGTTTGCTCTATAAAGATCTGGTGCAATCCAGCCTTATTGAACAATTCGTGTACAGCCGTTTTACCAAGAAATTACCAGCATACTCCATAGAAAACTTCTTGCAAGGATATAACCTTCCAGATTCAGAATATAATAGCTTTATTAAATACCTGACCGACTTGGGTTGGAATATCTCCCCTCGGAAACAAAGGGATTTGCATGACTTGATTCAAAGTGATATTGAAGCTCTATTAGGACGATATTATTTTGGAAGAGAAGCCTATTTTAAAGTAAAAAATAGATACGACGCATTTGTTGAGGCTGCCCTCAATCAATTCGGTGAAAATAATTCCTGATAATTGTTAGTTGATGCGGAGATCCGCATAAATAGGATAGTGGTCTGAAAGCTTTCTCTTCAAAACTTGATAGTTATTGACCGCGAAATTCTTTTCACAAAAGATATAATCAATCTGTAAAATTGGTAGAAGTTCAAAATGTGTCACACCCCAACCATTCCCTCTTTCCTGAAATGCATTTTTCATATCCTTTCCGATTAGATTAACCGAATAAGACATTGGCGTATCATTAAAATCTCCCATCACAATCTTAGGGATTTTGGTCTCCTGCATATGGGCAAACAAGGATTCTGCTTGATCACTGCGTTGTTCAAATGCCCATTTTAGCTTGCGGCCAACACGTTTTGTTTTGGTTTCCTCACTACCATCATTCGTTTTTGGGTTCTGAATAAATTCCTTGTCCTCATTCTGTAGCCCAAAGGAACGAAGGTGGACATTATAAACCCTAACCGTATCCTCATTCTTTACGATATCAACATAGATGATGCGGTTGATGCCATATTCATTCTTCTTGATTAAGCCTGAATTGATGATGGGGAACTTGGAAAAGATAACCTGACCATACGCATTATATTCATTCTGTTGAGAAGGGGCAAAGTAATAACTGTCAAAATTTATCTTTGATTTTATCTTTTCGCTGAATTTTTTATTTCCCTTAATGGTACTGCTAAATTCCTGAAGGCATAACACATCGGGATCTACCTCCTTGATAATATCGGTGAATTCATCCTTAGCCGGTTTGTCGGTTTTTTCAACGGGCTCCAACATATGGACATTGTAGGTCATTACCCGCAAAGATGAATCATTCCTTGCATGTGTTTGTTCACTGTTGAAAGTCACATGTTTGGTCATCAGATTCCAACCAATCAAAATGGCAATTAAAGAAAATAAGGAGTACTTGGGTTTGCGTAAGATCCAATAAAAGATAAAGCCCAGGTTGATCAATAAGATTGGAAGGTAGCCTAGGCCTAAAAATGAAATGGGCCAGAAGGATTTCGGATTGATAATTGAGGCAGAATAACATAAAAAAAGAGCAACGATGGCCGCCAAGTTGGCCAACATAACGGTCTTGCTAAAAAAACCTAAATTCTTTTTCTTAATTAACATTATTCTTGCTCTTCTCTACTTACCCTAAACAGGATTTCTTTTTCCCGTGAAGATAGACTTTCATAACCATTTTGAGAAATTTTATCCAAAATTTCATCGATTACCTCTTGATTTGGTAAATCCCCTTTATAGCTTTTATAAGTAGGTGCTTTCTTGACCGTATGGACCACACGGAGCTTCTTTTTCGGGCTGAATACAAATAGCTTGCTCAAGTCTCTTCCAGCTTGTAATTGATACATAAATGTTATACCCCACAAGATGGCCAATGGGAAGGCTGCAGCAGCTGCCCGGTTGGCAAATACATAAAATAACAATTGCAGCGCAAAGAATATGATTGCTATTGTCCGAAACTTGACGATCCCAAAAAGAAATAACCTGATTTCCATCTTGGGAATCAAAACCAATAAGCTTGCCACCACGGCAGCTAAACCCATGGAGTTAGAAAATAAATAGGGAATCGGACCTACAGCCAAAAAATTTAATTCGGATAATGCCAAAAAGCTAATTCCTGATATTACAAATGCACCCAGAAAGACAGTCAGAAATTGTCTTTTATTCAAGAAGTTTAAAAAAGTGCTGCCCATCCAATATAACCAGAGGCAATCAAAAACAAAATTGAACAAGCCTATGTAAACAAAGGGATAGGTTATCAGTGTCCATGGCCTCACAATAAAATCTGAAAAATTATTGGGTAGGGTAAGGTTGGTCAGCATCCAATCATAAAGCGGAAATTTAATAACCTCAAGGTCTACTAATAAATCCGCAATATGGATGAGTATAAATAAAAAGATTTGAATGGATAGAATATAAGGAATAGGAGAACCTGTTTGATAGGTAGTCCTTAAGAACGTCTTTATTCCGTTTTCCTTTTTCATATTCTAGGATACAATCTTAATAATAATTTGTTCGTTTAATCCCCCACATTTTTAACAGGATAAATCCAAATAATGCACCTCCAACGTGTGCTAGATGGGCAATGGATCCACCTGTATTGGAGAAGCCTAAAAACAATTCAATAACAATTAAAATCGGAATAAAATATTTCGCTTTAATTGGAATTGGTAAAAAGATCAACATCAATTCTGCATTAGGGAATAAGAAACCATACGCTAATAATAACCCATAAATTGCTCCAGATGCTCCAACCATTGGCGTTCCATAAATCGAAAGCAAAGTTCCTAATTGATCTTGCGTAATTGGCAAGTTGGTAGAAACCATTCCAGTGGTATAATTAAAGTTTAAGAATTGGGAGGCCTTGATGGTTCCTGCAATATTGTATACTTCGAAGGCTTGGATTCCATATTGTAAAATCAAAGCTCCTAATCCACAAATGATATAATAATTTAAAAAGCGTTTTGGCCCCAATATTCTTTCTATTACAGAACCAAACATCACTAAGGCAAACATATTAAAGAAAATATGACCAAAGCCGCCATGCATAAACATGTAAGTAATAACTTGCCAAATCTTGAAAAATGGGGAGTCCGGATAAAATACACCAAAGAATCGTGTGGCATTATCAAAAATCATGGTCCCAATAAAACAGACGATATTGATGATCAAAAGGTTTTTGGTGACTGTTGGTAAATTTCCAAAGAGGTTATTCATATATTTTTCTCAATCTTAAATAATTCTGCTAAAGCGTTCTGCAAGCTCCTGCAAGGTGTATGTTATAATGACAGGTCTTCCTGATAGGGAAATGTTTGGCGATTCACAAGCAAACAGCCTATCAATCAAATCTGCCATCCCTTCATTCTCTAATTTCGTGCCCGGTTTTATAGCCGCATTCTTCGCTAAACTTTTTGCCAATCGTTCGCGTTTATTCAAGCGTAAATCGCTCTGATTCTTGAAATCTTCCAACAACTTCTCAATAATCTGCCCCTCATTGATGTTTTCTAAATCCGCAGGAATTCCATCTACAATATACGTAGTTTTCCCAAATGCTCGCAACTGAAATCCTAAGGCATGAATCTCCGGTAGAATTTCTTGAACCAAAGCAAAGTCGGCTGAGTTTAATTCCACTGTTTGTGGGAATAAACTCTGTTGACTGGACCCTTGATTCTGTTGCAATTGTTGCTGAAACTGCTCAAATAAAATTCGCTCATGAGCTGCCTGCTGATCAATCAACATATATCCCGAATGAATTTGGGACACTATATAACGATTATGAAGCTGAAAAAATTGCTTCTTCGGCTGGTCTGAGGCCTGTATAATTGGGGACTCTGCCCTCGCTTCAGGCTCTTCTGGCAATAAACTCAGTTGTTCTGAATCCTCTGATTCTGTGATTTCGTACAAGCTATCCCAATTTTGTGGAATACTGGTCTTGCGTTCGATCTGCTCCGGGAAGTTGTATTTCCGCGGTTGCTTCGGCATGCCATCATCAAAGGGATTGAAATTCGGATTGAAATTAATGGTCGGAGCCTGAATTTCATCCAATGGCTTCGGCGTAATCAAATCATTAAAACCAGTTTCTTGTTCAAAGTCCAAGGATGGCGCAATATTATATCGACCAATACTACGCTTTACGGCTGAACGTAAAATAGCATAGATGGCTTTATCATCTTCATATTTGATTTCCGTCTTGGTAGGGTGCACGTTGATATCTATCTTGGAAGGATCGATGTCAATGAACAATACATAGAGTGGGAAGGTATCTGCCGGTAGAATTTCCTCATAGGCATTCATGACCGCATGATTCAAATAGGGGTCCTTGATATATCGGTTGTTGACGAAGAAAAACTGTTCTCCGCGGGTTTTCTTGGCAAACTCTGGCTTCCCAATAAATCCCTTGATATTAATGATCGTCGTGGTTTCTTCGACTGGAACCAAGCGTTGGTTGTAATTATTGCCAAATAGATGAACAATGCGTTGTTTCAAGGTTTCCTTTGGAAGATGAAACAGTTCATTGCCATCACTATGGAATGTGAAGAAAATTTCGGGATGCGCTAAGGCTATTCGTTGAAACTCGTCAATGATATGTCTTAACTCAACGGAATTGCTTTTTAAAAAGTTCCTTCGCGCTGGGATATTATAAAATAGGTTCTTCACGGAAATGCTGGTGCCAGCAGGTGCCTGATCTGGATATTGTTGAATCACTTCCGATCCTTCGATCTCAATCACTGTACCGAGCTCATCCTCAATCCTTCTGGTCTTAAGTTCCACGTGGGCGATTGCCGCAATGGAAGCCATGGCCTCCCCACGAAATCCCATCGTTCGAATGGCAAATAAGTCTTCTGCTTTCCGAATTTTAGAGGTAGCATGGCGCTCAAAGCATAGTCGAGCATCCGTCACACTCATTCCACAGCCGTTATCAATAACTTGAATCAACGACTTTCCAGCATCCTTTATAATTAATTTTATATGATCCGCTCCCGCATCAATAGCGTTCTCCATTAACTCCTTAATTGCTGATGCAGGGCGTTGAACAACCTCACCCGCCGCAATCTGATTTGCTACTGAATCTGGAAGCAATTGAATAATATCCGACATAATCTACAAAGGTACAAAAATGACTCCAATCGACCGGATTTTCAGTGCCACTCTTTACCCAATTTTTTGTTAAAAGTTGCATGATTTTGAATTGTCTAAAAGATATAATTATAACCTGTTGGAAATAAGGTCGGAAGAAATGTTATGGGAACATTTTTTATCTCCCCCGCAAGGGAATCAGCTTAAAAAATAAAATCCCGACCTTTCGACCGGGATTTTATTTCTTTTATTAATCAACCACTTTGTCTACGATAGAAATCGCTTTATCTAAGTCTTCTTTGCTCACGGTCAGGTGTGGTCTGAAACGAATACTACGCTCTCCACATCCTAAAATCAACATATTTTCTTTCATCGCTGCATCCACAAATTTATCTCTTGCCTCTGGCGTTGGTAAATCAAATGCTACTAATAAACCTTTTCCTCTGACATTGCTGATGGATGGATGTTTTTCGGATAATTCCAACAATTTTACCTGTAAGTATTCTCCTAATGTTTCAGCTTTATTCACCAAGCCTTCTTTTTCAATAATTTCCAAGATGAGTTTAAAACGGATCATATCCACTAAATTCCCACCGAAGGTCGAATTAATACGGCTGGATTCTTGGAAAACATTCTTTTCTACACGATCAAACTTCGTCTTGTTTGCCAAAATACCACAAACCTGAGTTTTCTTGCCAAAGGAAATCACATCCGGAACAATGCCATAATGTTGATAACACCACATTTTTCCAGTCATGGCAATTCCTGTTTGGACTTCATCCAATATTAAGATAATATCATTTTTATCACAAATCTCTCTTAATTTAACAAAGAACTCCTTGCGGAAATGATTGTCACCACCTTCGGCTTGAATAGGTTCAAGGATCAAGCAGGCAATATCATTAGGGTTGTTGGCAATTGCAGTTTCAATTTCTTGGATCGCTTGTTTCTCTAATTCAATGGTGTTGGCAACCGACTCTTCCGTTAATGGGAAGGTTAATTTCGGATTGCTGATTCTTGGCCAATTGAATTTTGGGAAGTACATATACTTCCTTGGATCTTTCGTGTTTGTTAAGGATAGGGTATAACCTGTTCTTCCGTGGAATGCTTGTTTGAAGTGAATCACCTGGCTTGCCTCTTGTTCGATTCCTTTTGAAAGATTTAAGCGGGTCTTCCAATCAAAAGCTGCTTTTAGTGCGTTTTCAACTGCCAATCCACCACCATCAATGAAAAAACAATAGCTTAATTCCTGTGGAATGCCCACGCGTTCAAAAACATCCATGAAATCTGCATACTCATCTGGATAGATATCCGATAAAGCTAATTTATTAATGGATACTTTCTCCAATTGCTTCTCATTGGCTAGTATATAAGGATGGTTGTATCCTACTGGTGATGATGCGAACATGCTGAACATGTCCAAATATTCCTTGCCATCAATGTCAACAATGTATGAACCATGAGATTTCTCTAGGTCCATAACCACTGGAAGTCCATCGGCTAAGATATGTTTTGCTAATCTTTTATGTGTTTCTCTTATCATAATCGTTTATAATTCAATTCTGTTTATAGGTCAAATTTAATTCCTTGCGCCAACGGTAGGCTCGTCGTATAATTAATGGTATTGGTTTGCCTACGCATATACACTTTCCACGCATCCGATCCGGATTCACGGCCACCGCCAGTATCTTTTTCTCCTCCGAAAGCGCCACCAATTTCAGCACCTGAAGTTCCGATATTGACATTGGCAATACCACAATCCGAACCATTCTGGCTCAGGAATAATTCAGCCTCACGAAGACTGTTCGTCATGATCGCTGAAGAAAGCCCTTGTTTAACGCCATTTTGTAAGCTGATGGCTGCATCAACTTCACCACTGTATTTTATTAAATATAAAATCGGGGCAAAGGTCTCATGTTGAACGATTTCATAGTGGTTCTCCACTTCAGCAATCACCGGAGTAACATAACATCCGCTTTCATAGCCTTCGCCTTTTAATAACTCGCCTTTGGTTAATAATTTACCACCTTCTGCTTTGATCTTATCCAAGGCATCCAAGTACATGTCTACTGCCGCGGTGTCAATCAAAGGTCCCATGTGATTTTTGCTATCCAAGGGATCTCCAATCTTGATTTGCTTATAGGCATCAACCAATGATTTTTTCACTTTATCGTAAATACTTTCATGGATAATTAAGCGTCTGGTACTGGTACAGCGTTGACCTGCAGTTCCTACCGCGCCAAATACAGCACCAATAATGGTCATTTTAAGATCCGCACTAGGACTCACAATGATGGCATTATTTCCACCTAGCTCCAATAAGGATTTTCCTAAACGCTTCGCAACTACTGTCGCTACTTCCTTGCCCATTCGGGTTGAACCCGTTGCGGAAATTAATGGAAGTCGCTCATCCTCGGATAACCATTTGCCAACCTCAGCATCACCAACAACCAAAGAAGAGATTCCTTCTGGTAATTTGTTTGCTTTTAAAATCTCAGCAATAATATGTTGACATGCTACGGCACATAAAGGTGTTTTTTCGCTCGGTTTCCATACCACAACATCTCCACAAACTAAAGCTAAAGCCGCATTCCAGGACCAAACGGCTACTGGAAAGTTAAATGCAGTAATGATTCCTACGATTCCTAGTGGATGATATTGATCATACATCCGATGGCCTGGACGCTCCGAATGGATGGTATTCCCGTATAATTGTCTTGATAGTCCTACTGCAAAATCACAGATGTCAATCATTTCCTGAACCTCGCCCATTCCTTCCTGATAGGATTTCCCCATTTCATAGGAAACTAATTTCCCAAGGACTGGCTTTAATTCACGTAATTTATCACCTAATTGACGGACAATCTCACCACGCTTTGGTGCCGGAATATCCCTCCATAATAATTTTGCCTTTTCAGCCTCTTGTATAACTTTTTCGTATTCTTTCTCTGTTGTGCTCCTAACCTTTGCGATTAGCTTCCCATTCGTTGGAGAATAGGATTCAATCAACTCACCCTTTGCAAACCATTTGTTACCCGTAGAGGTTCCTAGGTTCTCTGCTTCGATTCCAAGTGCTTTTAATTCTTTTGATGTCATAATATGGTTTATATTATTCGAAATTTTTATAAATATAGAGAATATCTTTTGTTTTCGAATGGATTTGGTCGAATTTATTTTGTAATTTGGGACTGTATAAAAAGTTAATAAATAACCATTAAATTTATTTTCTCAAACCTCAATTTCAAATCTAGTTATGGACTATTATCAAATAGACGAATTACTAACACCTGAACAAATTCTTGTTCGGGATTCCATCCGTAATTATGTGAAGGCGGAATTTGTTCCCAAGATGGATTATTATGCGCAGGAGCATCAGGAGATTCCTGATTTAATGCGAAAGTTGGGGAGTATGGGTGCTTTGGGGACCTTTATTCCTGAAAACTATGGGGGCTTAGGATTGGATCAAATGACCTATGGCCTGATCATGCAGGAGCTTGAATTTGCAGATTCGGCAATCCGTTCTGCAGCATCTGTTCAATCTTCATTGGTGATGTTCCCGATTTATAAATTCGGCTCCGAAGAACAAAAACAAAAATTCTTACCCCGATTAGCAACAGGGGAATTAATAGGAGCTTTTGGTCTAACGGAACCAAATCACGGATCCGATCCTGCCAGTATGGAAACCAAACTTGTTAAGGATGGCAATGGCTATCGTTTATCGGGTTCTAAAATGTGGATCACGAATGCGCCTATCTGTGATATTGCTGTTGTTTGGGCTCGGGATGAAGAGAAGAAAATCCGTGGCGTTATTGTCGAACGTGCTTTTGAAGGCTTTACTAGCCCCGAAACTTTAAACAAATGGTCTCTTCGGGCATCTAAAACTGGCGAGCTTGTCTTCGACCAGGTATTTATTCCTGCGGAAAATGTTTTGCCAGAAGTCAGTTCGATGAAAGGACCCTTGTCCTGCCTGAATTCAGCAAGGTTTGGAATTTCTTGGGGAGCCATTGGGGCGGCGATGGACTGTTATCAAACGGCATTGAATTATGCCAAGGAAAGAAAACAATTTGGGAAACCCATTGCTTCCTTTCAATTGCAGCAGAAGAAATTGGCGGAAATGATTACTGAAATCACCAAGGCGCAGCTGCTTTCATGGCGATTGGGACTCTTGAAAAATGAAGATCGGGCAACACCTGCCCAGATTTCCATGGCGAAGAGGAATAATGTGAACATGGCTTTGCAGGTAGCCCGCGAGGCTAGGCAGATTCTTGGCGCCATGGGAATCGTCGGTGATTACTCCATTATGCGCCACATGATGAACCTGGAATCGGTGATAACCTATGAAGGAACACACGATGTTCATTTATTGATCACGGGAAATGATATCACCGGATTCAACGCATTTTAACTACCTATTATGAGGATATTCATTTATCCAGCGGAATGTTCGGGTTTTTAAATCAATATTATCCATATCTATCTTCTCCAGGAAGATAGATGTGGAATCCGGAGAATGGATATTGCGTAGGGTAATTCCCGTATTTTCGAGGTGATATTTCATTTCAAGTACTACACTCTTGTCTGAATCTATTATTTTGATCTCCTTTTTCTTCGGATCCTTGATGTATTCATATCGAATAACATCCATTTCCTCATTTCTAATGTTCAACGTTTTTTCAGTTGTAATGATAAGCTGATGCCATTCATCAGGGATATTGTTCTTCGCACGGTTTTTATATTCCCTATTAGGTATATAATAGGCACCATAAAGTTCGGCTTCTGGATCAAAGTACGGTTTGAAGTAATCAATTGGTGAGATTAATTGCCGAATATGCCCCGAGAATACCAAGAGTAGGAGTAGAACCTTAATGCTGATCATGGTGATTTTTTTCCAACGTTTATTGTATATCGGTGCAGGGAGCGGAATTAGTTTAACTGTTTTCTGCGCAATTAATAAGCCCATCAATCTTTGGATATTCGGTGCCAGTAGAAATAAACTCAATAAGGCTAGTGCTGTAGAAACCAATTTTACAGGTACATCAAAGAAATAATTGGTTGCCATGATATTCACGCTGACGGCAAAGGTGATGATGGCACCCAGGGTGGTGGTTTTTCGGAATAATAATAGTATACCCATTACTTCAGCAATACCCATGAATATATTATAAGGATTGGAGGCGCCATAAAATGTCCATGCCAGCCCCATTGGTGAAAACTTGTAGAGCGGTTCTGTTAATCGTAGTAAAGTGGGAAATGGAAATTGACTATGTGTCAATTTTGCCATACCATAATTCAGCAACATAAAGGCTATATAATAACGTACCATGACGGTAAGCCAATAATATAATCTTGGATAGCTTTTGTTTTTACGGTCTAATAAGCTCCAGATCAATGTGCCAACAGCTGAGAATATCAATATTAATAAGAGTTGTATCCATTGCATGGCTGTGTCTCCACTTCCATTTATGTAACTGGCATTGGAGCTCAAATCAAAAAAAGTTTTACCAAAGGTTCTAATCAGATCAATCAAAAATGGTCGGATGAGAACTAATAGATGTTGGAGGAAAAAGAAGGTTCCATTATTGGCCAGTAGTATAAATGTCAGGATGAAGATGAAACAAAAACGGAAAAGGATTGGATTTTCTGGGTAGCTATAGTTTTGGTCTTGCGTATCGTTCAATTTCATAGGTCTTTTATTGGATTTCATTAAATATAGTCAATTCTAATCTTATGTCCTCTCTATTGTAGCTTTTGAGTATTGTTAAATTTAAAGCATATGAATATTGTAATAGTGTAGGTATTTAAATATTGGAATAAAGTTGATTTTGATTTCAGTAATAATGTGGATTTTGAATACTATAATAATGTAGGTTCTATATACTGTAATAAGGTAGGTTTTATATATAGTAATCAAGGTAGCCTTTATATCCTGTATAAAGTTCGATTTTGAATTTAGTATTTATGCAGTTTTGATTGAAGCAATAATGCTGTTTCGAATTCACTAATTGCACAGTTTTGAATTCCACAAGAAAGTCGATTTTGAATACAGTAATACTGCCGTTTCGAATACAGTAATACTGCCGTTTCGAATACAGTAATACTGCAGTTTCGAATACAGTAATACTGCCGTTTCGAATACAGTATTACTACAGTTTCTAATTCAGCGATAATTCTGTCCATCTTTTGGACAAATCAGGAGCTCCTCCGCACCTTGGTCGGACCTTCTTCGGATCTTTTCCTGACCTCGGTCGAAAAAATTCGGCCGAGGTCCGGCGGATCTGCGGGGGATCTGCGGTACTGATGCGCCGGAATGTCGAATTTTGTATGGCCTGCTCCCAAAGTATTTCCGATAATGATTGGGTAAATGAATACGAATGGAAATCATATGCGAAATAAACTACGCTAATATTTGACCAGAATGGATCCCTAACTCATAAGAGCTCCCGACCTCCCTTTCCCGCCGTTCATGCCCCCGGAACCATCCCTGGGCAAGGAAAATGCAACCTTCCTGAAAATTTATCGTGCAATGTGCTAGCGAGTTACGGTATGCTGCCAAAAAATGTTGCTGTGATGTCTTGGAAGTATGGATGTTTTGTCCCTATCTTTGCACCACTCCGCAAGGGAGGGACGGCTGAAAGGCCACTGACAACAGGGAATGGAACACGGTAAAAAAGGGGTCACACCCGATGCG
>NOUX01000012.1 GCA_002245855.1 Sphingobacterium cellulitidis
GCACATTTTCATTCAGACCGATACGCTTCAACAAAAAATTAAGCTTCATTTTTCCATTCATCTCACTTGCATCGAGCGGATAGTTTACGGCACCGATACACTCCGCAACGCCTTCCTTTACTTTGTTCTCATTGTAGTTGAAAATGCGGTGCATGGAATGCCCGGCCTTAATTACTGCAACCATAATTCCAGCATTTTTTTGATGTTGTTCCTGACTTCCTCCAACTTATTCTGCAACACTTTTTTCTCGACTTCATAGGTCAACAACCAGCTTTTAAATTCAGCAATCTGATGGAGCGTATGCAGCTTTTTTACTGCCTGATTGAAGTTGTTACCGACCGCATTCAGTTCGGTTTTCAGCTTCACCAGTTCTGTCATTACGTCATCCTGTGAACTGTTCCGGAAGGTCATCACTAAGGGTTTATCAAAGAGGTTCCGGCGCACATATTCGCTCAGCTTGCGGCAGGTGGATGCCTTCCATTTTTTTTCAATTTTTGCATACTCATCAGGCGTTAAACGGCAGATGATCCGCCGGGTTCTGTTTGTGTTTTTTCCTTCCATCACTAAATCTTTTATCACGTTTACAAACTGTATCAATCTTATCATCCAGCAAAGCCATCGAGTTCCGAGATATGGGCTAAAATCCCGGTTGTATGACAACCGTTCATCTTGCCGATTGCAGGAACGATGCAATCTTTCAGCCTTTTAAAAGTGTTAAAGCTGCTTTTAATCAGCACCGACAACTTTCTACAAAACTTTAAGGCGTTACAGGCAACCATTAAAGCCAATATCAGAAACCTGTTAGCTATCTTAATTTTTGCCCTACATGTTTCTTCTGTGTTTTGCCGAAATTCATAACCCAGTGGTTGAGGTCTTTATGGTGCTGGTACAGGCTGCTTTCATCTTTGTATTTCTCACTTAGCGAGAGTGCATAACGACTGTAATTTTGTCCGGTCTTGTCCCTGTCCAGATATAAGTGTACGGTAGCATGCTGCTCCATAAAAGAGCGGGCTTTTTCAAAGAAGGAAACCGAGTTCAGCACTACAAAATCAAAGCGGTTGTCCGGCTCATTTTTATGGATGCTTTTGAAGGAGAGAAAATCGGTAAAGCCTTCAAACACCACTGCTTCTTTGGTGCCATTGTCAAATGTGGTAATGCCCTTCGGTGAGCTGCTCGCCTTGAAGTAGGGATTACGGATCTCGTAACCGCCCTGGTCGTTTTTAAAACCGATGCCGTAATAGGTTTTATCGTTCAGCTCATACCTCAGTTCCCGGCAATATTTATCCGCTATGTCAAGAGCTATCCGGCGCTGGTCCAGGTAGCGCAATAAGGCATAGGAAGAAAGGGAAAAGTCGCTCAGGATTTTGATGCGATTTTCCCCCTGATCTAGTTGCAAATCCGGAGCATAAAAAAGAGGCTTTTGAAGAGAAAGGTTATCCTTCAACTGCTGAAGAAATTCGCCCACGGTGCAACCATGATATAGGATAGCAAAATCAATAATGTTACCTCCCTTACCCAACCCGTGATCAAACCATTTGTTCAGTTTTCGATTGACTTTAAAGGACGGCGTTTTTTCCTCCCGCAAAGGAGAGAGATACCAAAAATCAAGGTTCCTGATTTTTGATGGTTGGTGCCCTAACTCGGATAGGTAATTAACCATATCCATTTCTTTCACTTCGCTGATGGACAGCCTGCTGGTTCTGAAATCCATAACTCACTTTTTCGTTAAACACTTTCAGTATTGTCATACGAAGTTAGGCAGCGTGTATCTATTATACCTATCCAGACTAAATTTTGGGTAGGATAACATAAAGCCAAAAAAGGGCTAAAAAAGCCCTTCATCCTTGAATGAATAATATCCGTCCGGGGTCATAATCAGATGATCCAACACCCGGACATCGAGTAACTTTCCTCCTTCATCTATTTTGCGTGTCAGGTTAATATCGGCCTGGCTGGGCTTTAGGTTGCCTGAGGGATGGTTGTGGCTGAGGATTATTCCTGAAGCATTTGCTTTTAATGCGGCTGAAAAGATGAGTTTGGGATCGGCTACCGTCCCGGCCACGCCGCCGGTAGACAGTTCGTAAATACCCAAGACACGGTTAGCGGTGTTCATCAGGAGTATCTTGAACTGTTCTACAAATTCAATCTTGTTTTCATCCCAGCTTTGGAGTAAAACTTCATAAGCTGTTTTTGAGGAAGTAATTTTGGGCCTAAGTGAAGGTTTAACGATAGACCGGTATACCAGTTCGACTTCCGCTACCTGATACAAGTGCTGGGTGTTAATAACGCTTTCCATAATTGATACATTTAAGTGAGTGAAAAATGAATTATGGTGCGCTCTGCGGCAGGTGGCTAGCAAGTCCAAAAAGCAACGCAATAAAAGATGGGTTTGTGCGGTAGCTGCGTGTTTATGGCGGAATTTTTTGGTACGCTCCCGAAGCCACCTTGCCGAACTTTGTGCCGGGATACATGCTTGATAAAAATTTGACATTACGGGAAACATCCCGACCAGATTTTGGGTAGGATTCCAAAGGGCTTAATCGTTAATTTTGTAAAGTGAGATTGTAATCAGCCTGCCTTCCAGTAGGCGCAAAAAGTGGAGTTATGATGACAACAAATGATTTAGCCAATAGGCTATTAGCTTGCTGGAATACTTATTTATGAGCAGCCTCAATTACAATAGCCCGCCTGTTAAAGTCATCAATGATATCCAGTGCCTTGTACGGGCTTATTGGTTAATACATTGCTACTCCACTTTCCGGACCATACACTCCATTTGCAACTGGTCCGCATAGCGACCAGAATCTCCCGGGATCGTTGCGGATCCAAACGCTGTTTTCTATCGTTCGGACTGTCAAATTCTTGCGAAAGATCATCCTCTAAGAGGAATGATGCCTATACAGGTCCTCCAACAGCTGTCGCTGTTGTTTCCAGTTCAGTTTCCCTGCCCAAAATGCTTCAATAGCTTTACGCATTTGCTTCATATTCACGCTTAATGCCAAGGGATATTGAAAAAGGGAATGCTTTTTCTAGTTTAGGAACTGTGAAGAAATTTTAAACTGAGAATCAATAGGAAAGATTGCTGTCCAGCACGCCCATTAACAGCACGGTAAATCCCCACAGCATAGGGATATTGGGTAGCAACATATGTTCGTATCGCTTTGTTGGATTACTTAAGGTAATGGCTGACGGATGCAGCCGAGATGCCTAATTCCGCTGCCACCTCCTCTTTAGACCAGCCTTCAAACCGGTGTAGCCGAAAAGTCTCATGTTTTCGGTGAGGCAAAACTTTTACGGCCTCCTCAAGCAATGTGACCTGCTGTTCGAAAAGTTGTCCCTCAAACCCATCGCTTTGCTCAGCAACTTCAAAGGAGTACTCGCCAACAAATAAAACTATTTCTCTGAGTTTCTTTTTTAGAAATGTCATTGAGTGTTATAGCTCACCACAAACAGCCAACCAGTGGGATCTGTCGGAATGAATTTTTGCCGGGTTCTGCCACAACGATATAAATACATCCTATAAGATTTCTTCGGCATTATGCGGTGAAATAACAAATTTCAGTATGATTGAATAGCCCGGTTGGTTATAACGTTAATAGAGCAGGTTAAATGCGTCTGTATGTACCTGAGCCAATCGAATCACTTCTTCAGTTTCGGTACATTAATTGCAGGTGTAGATTTTAGCATCAACCCTTTCCAAGTTGTCTGAATTTTTAGAACAAATCTATAATAAAATCTAACGGATCTCTGTATAGAGCGTATTATCAAATTGTTATTTCTTATATCAAAAGTAGGATCAATATTCGTTTTCCTCTCTCAGTTAAAGGTCAATATTTCATTTGGTTTCGTGAAGCTCCCTATGCTCCGGAATCTTCAAGTTTTCATAGCGATTCTGTACACTGATTTTTAATGTGATAACCAATAAACTGCAAAGTCCCAAAAGAAGGCGAAGTATGTTGGGAATCTATAGACTCTTTTCAACATTATTAGATCGAACATGTCCTAAAAATTGATCTATGGAAATTGGTGGATGATCCGTATGTTTTAGGAAAACCAATTGATAAAAATGCGAATTCGTACAATTTCACTAAACATAATAGGAGACCTTTGTTATAGTTAGTCGAATGTTCAAATCGAACAGGAAAGGGAAAAGATTATTTATGGTGAAATATTTACCTGCTGCACAACTGAAAATTTAAAACAAGAGGCTATTTAATTAGATATATCATTCTGTTTCAAGGCCTTGAGAATTCGAACTACTTAAAGTATAATTAATTTGTTGAGAAATGTTCGAGCCAATTATTTCTAATTCTAGATCCAGGCCTTTGATGGATTTAATTTCATGCATCCTTTCTCATTAAGATATTGCTGTAGTCATAATACTTTTTGGATTTTATTCCAACTTCAAATCTATCAAAACATAAATTTAAAAGGTTCTTTATTGTCGATGGGTTAAAGAAATCTTTGCAATGATTGTTGTTTTAATTTTAATCCATCAATTGTTTGATTCCCCATGAGGAGAAAAAATCTCTACCAAATATTCGATTCAATTAGTGGAGGCACGGGGGAATTGTACCTGATAAAAAGTGGATAAAAGTGATCAACATAATGCATCATTGACCTTAGTTATCCAAAAAACACCATTGCTTGTTTTTGGGAAACAAAAACAAATAAACATTTTCATTTTCAAAAGGGCTTTGATAATGAATTCTTAACTAATGCTTAACAAGGCGTTTACAGTAGCTAGGTAACTTTGCAAAACAATACTGTAGATATGACGCAACATCCTAAAAATATTTCTGATGAAGAATTTGTGGCATTTCAAAACGGTGATTCGTTAATTTTTCGAAAGGTATTTGATCAATATCAAGCCATACTGTGTCGATTTGCCTTTTCATTCTGTAAAGATGAGGAAATTGCCCGGGATGCCGTACAGGAAAGTTATGTTAAATTGTACCAAAGTAGAAATGACTTGGATGGTCCGGGGGCTATCTATCCCTTTCTTTTTGTGATTATCAAACGTCACCTATTTCGGGTATTTCGCCGGTCGGTGGTAGAAGCAAAATATAGGAAGGAATTTACTGATAATTGGAAGGAGGAAAGCAGTTCTACTCAGGAGGAGCTAACAGCTAAAGATTTGCAATCGGCATTGGAAAGTTTGTTGCTACATTTGCCAGAAAAACAAAGGAAAGTTTTTCAACTCAATAAATTGGACGGATATTCTTATCTAGAAATTGCCAAGGAAATGGGTATCTCCAAAAATACTGTAAAGAATCAGGTCGTTTCAGCTTCCAAAAAGCTCAAGTTGAACCTGTTTCGGATCTATCAGTTTGTTTTTTTATTTTTTTTTATATCCCAATAGTCTTTTTTCCTTAATAAGGTAATTATAGTTAAAAGACCACTATTATATTGGAAAAGGAAGAACTCTATTTTTTGGTAAAGCATTACCGGGACAATACAATTTCAAATCAAGATTTAAAAAAACTCAAGGATTATCTTCGTTCGGATTCTTCGAACGACCTCTTGGATTTGGTTATTTTCGAGCTTGCGGAAAAGGATCCATTAGAATGGAAGGGAAAGGAAGGAAATGATCATCTGTTTGGATCGATCCAAGGGAAACTAAATGCACAAAACCAAAAGAAACTTTTGGATCGAGTTAAAACTTTAAACTTTATTCGAACAGTGGCAGCCCTGTTTGCGTTGGTAGGAAGTGCATTTCTATTAACAAAGTCCAATTGGGTAAAGGAATTGCCGAATGATTCGTATACTATTTCTCAAGATTGGTCCAAAATTGCACCAGGAAAGAGTAAGGCAAAGATTGTTCTGGAAAATGGCCAAGAAATCGATCTGGAAGATCTCCCTGCCAATAAAACTTTGCAAATGGATGGTTATTCCCTTGTAAAAAATGATCAAGGCGAAATTTCTTATTTTATAGATGGAGAATCGAATATTCGAACTGATTTATACAATACCATTATTGTTCCCAAAGGCGGCGAATATAAATTGAATTTACCAGATGGTAGTCAAGTCTGGTTAAATGCAGCTAGCAACCTGAAATATCCGATTAATTTTGGAAAGGAAAGTAGAAAGGTGGAACTCACAGGAGAGGCTTATTTTCATGTGGTCAAAAAATTGGCTGGGGCTCGAAAATTACCATTTATAGTACTTAGTGGAGAACAAGAACTTGAAGTACTTGGAACTCAATTTAATCTAAATACCTTCTCTAATAAAATTAAAACCACATTAGTCGAAGGAGCTGTTCAACTGAGATTTTCAGGGGGAAAACAGCAACAACTATCACCTAATCAGCAGGCTGTTTTTAACCCGAGTTCTGAAAAGCTTGAAGTTGAAAATGTAAATACATATTACAGTATGGCATGGAAAGAGGGTGCCTTTGCTTTTGATAATGCACCCCTAGAGGACGTTTTGGGAAGTTTGTCAAGGTGGTATAATGTTTCTTTTGATTATAACATAAACAAGAAGTCTCCCCACTTCACAGGTTCTATCTCTCGATATGATTCCATTGAAAAATTATTAGAATTGATCGAAATAACTAACAGTGTAAAATTTGAAATTAAGGGAAGGAGGATTATGGTCTCTGGATAGCTCAACAAAATTTTTAGAAGACAAGTCGAATAATCAGGAGCGGTGTGGAACGCCCCTGATAACAATGATAACTATTAATAACGATTGTATTATATAATAAAACAACCGAAAGGACAAATGTATAAAAAAAATAATGTTTCAATACGTAGAGGAGTCCCATTTCCTCAAATCAACAGGTACTTAACCATGAAATTATCTCTAGTTTTACTGTTTGCCAGTACCCTTCAGGTAGGAGCAATGAGCTTCGGTCAAACAATTACCATTAAAAGGAAAAATTTGGGGATGGGAGAGGTTCTGCAAGAAATTCAGAAACAAAGTGGCTTTCATATTTTTTATGATACAGCTCTTATACCATCCGATTTGAAATTGTCTGTGGATATGAATGGAGTTTCGCTCCAGTACGCCCTTACTACAATTTTGTCCAGGTATAATATTGATTATCGCATAGTCGATAAAAATGTGATATTAAAAGCCGGAAAAAATGGATCTAATGGTGCAATTGAGAAAAAGGAACTTTCACAAGCCCAACAACAGATAGTAGAAGGAATTGTGAAAGATGCTAATGGCCAAGTTTTGATAAACGTCACCGTCACTGAAAAAGGTACCATCAATAGTACCATCACGGATGAATTCGGTCGATTTCAATTACACGTTTCTAAGAATCCCACAGAGTTGGTGTTTACTTACGTGGGGTTTCAACGGAATGAAATCAAGGTGGATTCAAAAAATAATGTTGTTGTAGAAATGCAACCCTTGATAACCGAGATGGACGAAGTTGTTGTGGTTGGTTACGGAACCCAACGTAGGAGCGATCTTACGGGTTCTGTTTCGAGTATCAAATCAGAGCAGTTGAACAAAGCTCCTATTGGGCAATTATCCAATTCATTGCAAGGATTGGCTTCTGGCTTGGAAATCGTATCGGGTGGGGGGTCACCTGCGGAGGAACCGAGTATTCAGATTCGAGGGACAGGTAGCATAAATTCATCCAATCCCCTGATTGTCATCGATGGGGTACCCTCAGGCAAGTTGTCTGATATTAATCCGAATGATATTGAGCAGATTGAAGTACTCAAAGATGCTTCCTCTGCTGCTATCTATGGTACTCGTGCGGCCAATGGTGTTATTTTAGTTACCACCAAACGAGGTAAATTAGGACAAACTACCCAATATAACGTGAACCTCTATTCAGGAATTACCCAAGTAAACAATAAATTAAACCTTTTGGGTGCTGAGGATTTAGTCATGCTTAAAAACGAAAGGTATACAAATGATGGAATTTCTGGAAATACTTTTTGGGCAGATTCGTTTTATTCGGTTAACCGCACCGATTGGCAGGAGGAACTTTTTAATACAGGGCGTTTGGAAAATTTTGACTTGAGCATTCGAGGTGGTGGGGAGAAATCTTCCTATCTTACAAGTCTTGGTTACTATAATGAAAACGGAATAATGCTAAGTTCCAAATTTCAGCGAATTTCTGCTCGGATCAATTCCAACCATGTGGTTTCTGATCGGTTAAAATTGGTGCAAAACCTTCAATATAGCTACAGAAATTGGTTTAGTCCATCTACTCAATCAGTATATAGTGGGGTGTTATGGCAAGCTCTTCGTTTTAATCCTGCCATTGCTGTGAAAGATCAAGATGGGGAGTGGGGGTCAGCTTCTGCTAACAATGAATTGGGGGATATAAATAATCCGGTTTTTGAGTTATCCACCGAAGATCACAACAAGTATAACCACAATTTGCTTGCCTCGGTATCCTTGGAATATCAAATTTTAAACGGTTTAAAATTAAAAGGTAATGTTGGTTTTGATGGCAATATATACCAATCCAGGGATTTCTTCCCAAGTGTCCTTCAACAGATGCGAAGACGCAACGATGCTGAACTAAGCGTCATGGATCAAAAAAAATACACCATCCTTGGAGAATCTTTTCTTGACTTTAATCGTGAATTCGGAAGTCACCAATTCAATGCAGTAGCGGGTGTTTCTATGCAATCCAAAAATGGAAGTTTTCAAACGATAAAAAAAATAGCGTTTGCTGATGAAAGCCTCGATCAAATTGTCTTTGATAATGGATCGACCATGAATACCATTGTTGGGAATTATGATGTACCTCAAAAACTAGCCTCAGCCTTTGCCCGTGTGAATTATAGTTTTGCTAATAAATATTTATTAACGATGACTATGCGTACTGATGGCTCCTCTAAGTTTATTTCAGGAAACCGTTGGGGTTATTTTCCCGGAATTTCAGCTGGGTGGCGTCTATCGGAAGAACCTTTCTTAAGAGACATTTCATTTCTTCAGGAGTTGAAAATTAAAGGTGGATGGGGAATGTTGGGAAACCAGGAAGTAGCCGATTTGCAATACTTGACGATCATGAAAAGAAATATTGATTATGGTAACAAATATACTTTTGGAACCCAACAAGTTGGGGGGTCACGTATTACTAGTTTGGCCAATCCGTTTATTACATGGGAGAAAACAGCCATAACCAACTTAGGGTTTGATGCTGTTTTGTTCAATGGAAATTTAAGTGCAGGTGTGACCTGGTTTGACAAGAAAACAACCGATATGCTTATCCCGGCCGTAGTTATGGGTACAGCGGGACGTGCTAGAATTCCTGATTCAAATATTGGTGAGATGCGAAATCATGGGTGGGAGATTGAACTAGGCCATACTAAGCAGTATCCAAATGGTTTGGTCTACAATTTAGGGTTAAATGCAACTTTCTTGAAAAATAAGGTTACCAGATTATATGGTAACAATAATTATATGGGATCGGTCTTCTACGGACGTCAATCGCAAGAAATCTCACGAACGTATGAAAACATGCCTCTTGCTTCGTTTTTTGGATGGCGTACAGATGGTCTATATCAAAATCAGGGAGAGATCGATAATGACCCTAACCTAGCTAATGATGAACGTAGAGGAGATATTAAACCAGGTGATGTACGATTTGTGGACATTAACCAAGATGGTCAGATCGATGAAAACGACAGGGAATTTTTAGGAGATCCTAATCCAGATGCCATCTTGGGATTGCAATTGGGAGTAGGTTATAAAGGATTGATGTTACACGCCAATGTAACGGGTAACTTTGGCGGCCAGTTATATAACGCCGACCGAATGCAGGGCTTAGACCCCACCTATTCTTATAATATGTATGCCGAGGCTCTTGATCGTTGGAATGGTGAGGGTACCAGTAATTCCATTCCTCGAATGAGTACTCAGCGAGCTAATTTAAACCATCGGACTTCGGACCTTTTTATTGAAAATGGCAATTTTGTCAAATTAAAGACCCTAACCTTATCCTATAAGGTGCCCGTTAGAGAAAATGGTTTCATTCGCGATATGAATGTATATGTAATGGGGGAGAATCTGTTTGTTATCACACCTTACAAAGGCTATAATCCTGAGATCGGTTATTCAGATGGAAATTTACAAAGAGGGGTTGATTATGCGAATTTCCCATTCAGTAGAAAAATAAATTTGGGCTTTAAATTTGAATTTTAAAAGATGAAAACTAAACATATTTTAACTCTTTTACTTGTAACTGCCGTATGTGTCTTGTCATCATGTAAAGACCTTTTGGATCTAGAGGTAAAAGGACAATATACGCAGGATAACTATTTCAAAAATGAACAATCCGTAGTAGATGCAGTTACTGGCCTTTATGGGATCCTGATTGCAGAGGATTTTGTTGCACATGGTGATTATACCTGGGATATAGCATCTGACGATGTTTACCGTGCCGGGGACCATTCAGAGGATGAGGCAATAGAAACATTCACCTTTGATCCTTCCAATCCCCAACTTAGTGCTGGCTGGACTTGGAAATATGAAATGGTCTCACGGGCGAATATCATTCTTAGTCACGTTCCAGAACTGATGAATATTTCACAGCAGATAAAGGATAGGAGTGTTGGTGAAGCACATTTTTTTCGAGCATTCGCTAATTGGTGGCTGTATTTACCATATGGGGAATTTCCTCTGATTACTCAACAGGATGTTGCAAATGCAAATTATAATAAACCCAAAGCGAGCATAGAGGAGGTGATGCAGTCGATTGAAAGCGACTTGATTGCTGCAGAGAAATTATTACCGGCCACTTCCTCGGCAGCTCGGATAAATAAAGGTACGGCCTTGGCCTATCTCACTCAGCTATACCTACATTGGTCAAGTTTCCCCCAGAAAGAGGACAAACTGGAATTGGCCATTACCGTTGGTGAGAAAATTACCACAGATGATGCCTATAAGCTATCGACTAATTTTCAGGATAATTTTCGTCAAAAAACCACCGCCCTTCCTGAAATGTTATTGTATGTAAACTCTTCTCAATCTTGGCGAAATACTTCAACCATATATTACTTCAGTCCCAGAACCCGGGGGGGGTGGAATTTCTTTCATCCCATGAAGGATCTTTTTGATGCATATAAGGATGATAAGAGACGTCAGGCTACCATGTGGGCAGCTGGTGATAAGATCAACATAGGAAATTCTGTTATCCCCTATGATGCTTCCAGCTCTGAAACAGGCTTCCATTTCAACAAATACACCACTTTTACCGCTGATGGGAAATTGAGCTTTGATTTGTTGATTCCTTTGATGCGCTCTAGTGATGTTTACCTGTTAGTTGCTGAAGCGAAAATCCGCAAATCTGGTGCAGGTGCTGGAGATCGAGAAATCAATGCTGTTCGGGAACGAGCGGGAATGAAAGCACTTCAGGGAGCTGATAAAGATGATCTGATTTTAGAGAGGAGATTGGAGCTTGCTGGAGAGAATAGGAGATTCTTTGATTTGGTTCGCTGGGACAGAATAGGATGGGTCAATATCGTTAGTCTTTTGAAAAATCCCAATGCCGTCTATCATACGGATCTAAATCGGATCAATTTTTCTGCTCCGAGAAATTATTTTTTCCCCTTGCCTCAAGTGGAGATTGATAAAAGTGGAGGGGTTCTAATTCAAAATTCGAATTACTGATGAGCAAATGTATCATATGGCTGTTCCTAATTTTTGGAACAGCCTACTGTGCACAGGCACAGTTTGGAAGCACTAAATTAATAGCACATCGTGGTGGTATTGTTGATTCAGTAACAGATGAGAACAGTATTGCCTCAGTAAAAAAGGCTGCAAATGCTGGATATTATATGGTTGAACTGGATGTTCGGATGACCAGGGATTCAGTTTTGGTAGTTCACCATGATCGAGATTTAAAACGTTTTTTCGAAATTGACAGACAGGTCCAGGATCTTGACTGGGAAGAACTTCGAACTATTAGATCTGCAAATGGTCATGTAATAGAAAAGTACAGCGACATGGTAGCCTTGGCCA
Source organism: Sphingobacterium cellulitidis (assembly GCA_002245855.1). Lineage (GTDB taxonomy): Bacteria > Bacteroidota > Bacteroidia > Sphingobacteriales > Sphingobacteriaceae > Sphingobacterium > Sphingobacterium cellulitidis. The sequence goes on from NOUX01000012.1 coordinate 11,938, forward strand.
AAAGGGTTGGTTTGCAGGTTATGGTTGATCTGAAAATTCAGGGGAATCATCCAAAAAAGTTTGAGGAGATTTATAATCAATTGCTTGCCAATGAGCTTTCCAGAGAAGCTTTAATCATTCCTACCGAAGAGGCAACTGATTATTTTAGAGGTAAGGTTAAATTAAGCTGTACAAGGCAGCAGGTTGAAGATTATCAAAAAAGAAATGATTACTCTGCTAACCATTACTATTACTTTGGTAATCCATCCAAAGAGGATTTCAAATGGGCTTGTGCCAATGGAATTCAAGTGGTAGGGGTAATCAATTACCGCAGTTCACTTGCAGATCATTACCAACAGATTGCCCAAGATTTGAAAGATTTAGGCGTTGAATATATTCAACTGGATAGCAGGTTTTCAACCTATTTTAAAAAGAAAGATACTAAGGCAAAGATTGATTCCCTATTTTTTAAAAATGGGCGGTTTAAAGTTGCACAGTTCACCGACCTGCATTGGGACCAGCGGTCCATTGGTGCACGAAAAACAGAAAAAACCATTCGAGAGGTTCTAGATATTGAGAATCCTGATTTTGTGATATTGACTGGCGATCTGCCCGCCTCTAGGCCTGCTAGTGAGGGCTGGGATGCCATTGCAAAAATTTTTGAGCACTATCGCATTCCATGGAGTATCACCCTAGGGAATCATGATGAAGAGGTAGGGATGAATCGTATTGAAAATTTTGACTACTTAGAAGGCAAACCGTTATTCGTTGGTTTAAAGGGGCCAGATATCAGTGGGGCAGGAAACTATGTTCTACCAATATATTCTCCCCAAAGCAGACAACCTAAGGCTTTGATTTACGCATTGGATACACATAACAAACCATCGAATTCTCTTCACGGGCACTATAATTGGATTCAATTTGATCAAATTCTGTGGTATCGTCAAATCAGTGATCATTTTACTGCGCAAAATCAAGGGATACCTCTTGCCGCTCTTGCATTTTTACATATTCCTTTAGTGGAATATAACCAGATTCACAGGAACGAACAATTAAGGTTAGGACACTCGAGTCAAGGAGATGGACCTGGGGGATTGAATAGTGGTATGTTTGTTAATTTTTTGGAGAAAAAGGATGTCATGGGAATTTTTGCTGGACATAACCACAGCAATGATTACATAGGCAAATACATGAATATAGCTTTGGGTTATGGTCGAACCACAGGGGCAGATGCATATGGCAAATTGGAGCGTGGCGCTCGAATAATTGTTTTGCATGAAGATGAGCGAGCTTTTGATACCTGGATCCGAACTCCCGGTAAACAGGAATTTAAATATTATTACCCTTCGGGAATTTCCGAAACAGAGGAAATGGAAATGAGTTATTGGGAAAGTGTTAACAATAAAAATATTCAACAAGGCTTGAAATATAATTATTTCGAAGGTGGTAGTTTCCAAAAGATCGCAGATATCGAGAGAAAAGGTAAGCTTATAAAATCCGGTTATACTGACAGCATAACCCTTGATCTGGCAACTGCACAGGATTCCTTTGCAATGGAATTTATTGGATATCTCAAAATTCCAAAGGATGGAGTTTATAATTTTTACACCTATTCTGATGATGGTTCCCAGCTTTGGATTGCTGACCAGTTGGTAGTGGATAACGATGGTTCTCATACTGAAAGAAGAAAGGAGGGAAAAATTGCATTGAGAAAAGGCTATCATCGGTTAGTCCTTAAGTACTTTGATGATTATATGGGACAGCAACTCCAGGTCGGTATTTCATCAAGGGAGATAAGTGAAAGGTTACTCCCCAAGGAAATGCTTTTTAGATAATTGGTTGATATCTCCGTCCAAGGTTGGATCACACTTCAATTTTGTGATCATGGGTAAATCTTCTAAATTTTTTTACAAATAAAATGGCTGAACAGGAATATCAAGTCATATAACAATAAGCCGGACGATTTTTATTTCGTCCGGTATTATCCGAATCAAAGAAGATATATTGCTCATATCATTCATTAAAATTGAATCATTTTACCGCACGAACTCTTAGTGCGTTGATGTAGAAAGGCCCCGGTGCTACTGTTGTTGTTCTCAACTAAGGCAATCGCCTTTTTCATCAGGCATAGCTACCCGGATCATGCGGTTTTTGAGGTTATTTAAAGCATCCAATGTGGAGGAAACCTCATTTTTTCCTTTACAATGTATTTGATTTTGCGGCTAAACCACTGAAAACCGCAGATCGCGAAACAAAGGTCATATTAAATAAGCCTTTAGATATGCGGAAGGTCCTGCTTTACTCAGTGGCTCACTTAACCGCGCTGTAACTGAATTATGTAAAATGTCATCGCTACTTAAGTGCCAAAGCATTAAAAGTGAAAAATATTTTCCTATTCATTATAATTCTATAATAAAGGTGTGCTGAAGAGTCCAGCCCACCATTTTGAATACACCTATTTTTTTACTTATAAGTTTTTGTGTTTAATACTTTCCATTGAGCAGTCCATGAAGCATCTTTTGGATGAAACGTACCTTTATAAATAGTTATTCCATCTCCATATGCAGGTGAGCCTGATATGGGCTCCAATATGCAGGATTAAAGTTTGATAATTATCGGTACTGTAAAAGACAGTCTTACTTGCTGTAACATTGAATTGCAAATTGGTTGCAGCAGGTCCATTTCTGATAAAATTTCCAGTTCCTGGTGCGCTACCATTAAATCCATTTGTATTAGGAGGTACAACGTTGTTACTAAATACGGCGTCTGTTGAAAAGATGTTTTCAGAACTTGCACCTATATTATAACCAGCGGTAACTTAACTTGTCATATTCATAGAAGAAGCCCTTCCACAACGGTGGCCAAATTTTATTTTTAGAATTTGCTGTTGTTACATTCTCAGTACCAATAAATGTAAAATTTTTTCAGAACGGGTTTGGTTGAAGGTGTCCCTGCCAGTCTTGCAGATCCTTTAGCATTATTATCTGATTTTAAAAAATTTGAATTTGACTTACCATCCGATGTGCTATTTGTGGAATAAGGGTCTTTTAAGGAAAGGGCATACTAGATTGTTCCTCTAGTATAGCCACGATCGAAATTAAAATCTTCATCCTCGGTTGATAAGGCTACCAAATATTATGCATTGATTGTTCCTCCGAAAAATTTTTTGCATCATCCATAACCCATGAAACCTGGATGTCTTCTAATGTCGTTCCGGAACCTCCGTCTTCACATGTCAATCCATTGATTTCAGTGTCCTCGGTGAAATTAAAATCAGCAAACTCATTACGTACATATTTCAAAATCCCTGAATTATCAGCTGCTATCGAGCCTCCATAGGTCCCATCTACATTACAGGTCTGGGTATGCCTACGATACGTACGGAAGAGGTTTGGTTTGTGTGGATTGGCCCAAGAAAACTTTACCGCCAAAATCACCTGGAATAAGAGAACCAGCTGCTTTGTCTGATGTAAATACAATGGTGGATGATGGGGCTCCTATTGCCATTAATTTGGTTGTTTGGGAACAACTAATACCTCCTTAAACTGTTGAGTCTCTCCGTAATTTCGTCAGTATAGGCATCCCTTTACCTTCCAGATCGTATCCTTTGACAAGACTGATTTTTGGATATTTACATTTCAATATACTTAAATAGTTGCTAGTGGCCTAGATGATAACTCCAAATTTAATCCCCTTCTTGAATAATAACCAATGCTTATATCAGTCAAATGTAGGAAACACCTGGTTTTGTGTTAAAGGATAATAATCTAATTGGTTACTTTTAGAAGAAGAATAATATTTTTGTTCTATCCCGATTTGTGTGATCCAAAATATGTAATTCTTCATCTGTTTCGTCCTATATGTCTTTAACAATATGTCAGAAGATTTATCGAATCCACATTAAATTAATTATCCTTTAAATCAAAATGTTGAGCAGTAAAAATATAAATCTATTTTTATTTTTAGTCATGTTGACTTTATTTGCATGCTTAAGTTTACATTTAATGTTCTGTTAATAGTATCTTCATCAACACACCATATCTTTGAGTTAAGTAATTTGTTTCAATTAATTGTATGGAAATCCTGATGTAATTAGGTGAACAGTTAGAGAAGGTTGATGGGATATCAACCTTCTCGCTTTTTTATACCCCATTTCCACACTCAATCATAAATGAATTTCTGTTTCATAAAGAAAATAAAAGTCCGTAATCGTAATTGCATAAAAATCCTCATTGCTGTAAACCAGGTTTTGGGAGATAAAGAGCAATACACTTCATGCCACTGCAATGAAAATATATTAAATTAGAAGATTATCGTTTTTTCGATCAACTCTGTTGGGAAATCTTAATCAAGACCGCTTCTCTTCTGTTTCTGGCAATTGGCAGATTGGAGTTGCTACCTTTGGGTGGAGACAGATTTAAGAAATAAAGAATTAAATTTGTTAACATATGACACGATTATTTGAAGAGTCTTTTAAAATTATGGCAGTTGAACTATCCTGTTTAAAGGGTTCTGTATCTGCAGCAACAATTGTATTAGGAATAGATCCGGACCGTGTAACCAAATGGCGTATGGATGCCCGATTTAATGGAGGAAATCTGTTACCTAAAAACGATAAATTATCACCTGAGTAGCAGGAGTTGCGTGAGTTGAAGAAGAGACTTAAAGAAGCGGAGTTAGAAAATGAGATTTTAAAAAAGGCAGTCGCCATCTTTTCCAAGGGAGGCTAAAAGTATATTGGTTCATTAAGGAAAATATGAACCAATACGCAGCTGATAAGATGCGCTCTGTACTAAAAGTTAGTAGCAGTGGCTTTTACAAGTGGATGACAAAAAAAATAGCTTTAGGTAAGAGAAAAACAAAAAATTAATACAGTTGATTTAAGATGAATTTGAAAAAAGCAATCAAATTTACGGAAGTCCTCGCATAGCTAAAAAGCTGAAAGAGAAAATCATAATGTATCACATTCTTACATAGCAAGAATCATGAAGCGGCTGAAACTCAGGAGCAAAACACGTAAAAGTTCAAAGTTACCACCGATTCTAATTATAGTTATCAAATAGCACCGAATATTTTGAACCGTGATTTTACAGCTACAGGTATATCTCAAAAGTGGGTAAGTGACTTGACTTACATACGTACTAAAGCAGGGGGGCTATATTTAACTTCTGTTATAGATTTAGCTGATCGAAAGGTTATAGGTTGGGCATTTAGCAAATCCATGACAGCTAAAGAAACTAGTATAAAAGCATTAAAAATGGCTATTAAATGCTGAGGAGTAAAACCTGGATTGATATTCCATTCGAATAGAGGTGATCAGTATGCCTGTGATGAATTTAAAAAAGTTATAAATAATAATGAAATTCATCAAAGTATGAGCAGAAAGGAAATTGCTGGGATAATAGTCATGCAGAAAGCTTTTTTAAAACGTTAGAAATAGAACTTGAATATCAATATAAATTTGAAGATAGAAAAATCGCTAAAATGAAAAAATTTGAGTATATAGAGGGTTTCTACAATAATAAAAGAATACATTTAGCTATAGTCTATTTAACGCCAAATCAGATGGAAGAATATTTAAATCAAAATAAGAATCATTAATGTTTCAACTCAACTCCTCCACCCTTTCGTCGGTAGGTTCTACTACCGGGGCAGAATCGGTGTACAGTCCTGCCTGCAGGTCCCTCTCCTCCATCAACCGGCGTCCCTCGGTCTGCCCCTCCGGTGTGTCCAGAAGCTTCTTGACACGTTCTTCCTCCGAAAGCTTTTTTTGTTCAATATCCATTATCGGTGTTGCCCTCTATCTATATAGACAGCAAAAAAGAGGAAAACCACCTATCGAACCAAAAAAATTTTATGGACATGAATTTCCATGAAAACAAATTGGCGCAGCGATAAAGCGCGCCGTTACTATAAACTCCATTGAAGAAAATAGTTGCTCTAAATGTTTGGGGAATTCCCAGTGAATTTATGGTTTTCCGGATATGGCAGTCACCATGGATCTTCCCCCGAACAGTACACCATACCCGTCTATGATGGTTGTCGTTGCATTTTAGATTAAATATTTTTAATCTTACATCCCACTTCTCCCATATATATCCATCGGTAAACTAAAGTCTCTGCGATAGAGAACTGTTCTTTTAGCTTTATCTGTAAGATCTTTTCTAACCTTACTTTTTGAGGCCTGTTTTATTATCGCAGAAAGCAATGGATCATTAATATCACCAAAGGGATACAATGCAGATCCTGAGAACTCATCTACAACAATATTAGGTTGGAGTCCTTTACTATAATCGCCTTTGCCCTGACTGTTATAGAGTTTATAAACCAGGGGTTGGAGAATCCATTTATAGTTTTCGGGCCCACTAACTTCGTTAGGAGAACTAATGCTCATACTTGCCATATCTTTACCCATGCTAACTTCACCGACTTGAACAACGTTGAGATAAGGTCTTAGGTTATTGATCAGAAGTTCAGAGGAGGATGCTGTTTGTTTAGTGCTGAGGATGTATATCTTGGAAAAATCGAGGCTATTAGATTTAACTTCTTGTGATTTAAACGAATAACCATCAGGCTGTTCTGCTAAAGATTGAGAAAATGTTTTTTGAATTCGACCTACTTTTGAATTGCCATGAAGTTTAATAAATTCAGAATCCGGAGTAACCTTACTCAGTAACATTGAACAGAAAGATGCGAATGAAACTTGCCCTCCAGGATTATAACGTAAGTCCAAAATAAGATCCTGAATACCTTCCGATTTAAATTTCTGAACCTCTTTGATCAAATCATAAGCGCCGGCAAAATTAAAATGAGAAATATACAGATAACCATATTTATGCCGGTTAACATCAATAATTTTGGATTCATAAAGAATTGGCCGAGCAATATATGCCGAAGCCAAAGAAAACTGCTTTCCATCTCTCCTTGTCAGAACTAAAAGATTTGATTTTAAGAGCTTATCTACTGAACTGTTAATATTATTATGAAGCGTTATATCGTTTATTTTTAATAAAGTATCACCTCTGCATAAGCCCTGTTCATCAGCTTGAGATCCAGGGACAACCAATGTTACAATAGAACTGATGACAGAATTTTTTTGATGTTGAATAAAATCAAATCCGAAACTAGTCTCGAAACTCAGCTGATAGCTGTCGGTATTTTGATTCTGGATAAGAGCAGAAAAATGATCTTCAGCTATTAATAAGCTAGAAAAATAAGAAATGGGTTGCTCTTCATTCTGTCTGTATCCAGGCATTTTATCCTGCCAGAAGTAATAATGTTTCATGCTATTCCAAATCCACTTGTTAACGGCCATATTAGAGCCAACAGGTAGAATAGGATCCTTCTTTTTACAAGAATTAAAAAAGAATAGCATTAAGAATGCTACTATAAAATATGTGCAGAATTTCATGGGAATAAATTTAAAAATAAATAAGGATAGAAAATTCGATCGATTATAGAATATATCAATTTAATATGGAATTTTTGAATACCAAACAGTGCAATAACAAATAATTAACTTGAATTTCACACTAAGTTAGAAGAGAAAAGAAAGAAATTAAACTCGATCCTTATTCGTTGAGTGATCAACATGTCCCGAGATAACATCCTGTAAATTATAAGATGAAGCCTGAAAGTTTATTGATATTATTTGTTAGCAGATATAGAAATAAAATAGATGCACAGGATTTATTTGTTTCTTCTTCGTAGATTTTTAATCAGAAGTAAACTGGTTTATTAACATTGGGTTAATATTGAAGGTCTATATTTGAATTCCAAACTTCAACCTGTATGATTGAAATGAGAAATAATTTGCAATTACTTATCAAGGAAAATAGTCAAGATGCCTATACCGAGATCTACAATGAGTTTGCTGATGAGCTTTACTTACACGCATTGAAAAGAGTTAAAGATGCTGATGTGGCTGAAGATATTTTACAAGAGCTCTTTATTGAGTTTTGGGATAGGCGATCTTCTTTAGATATCACATTAGATTTAAGGAAGTATTTATTTGGTGCGATCAAATTTAAAATTATTGATCACTTCAATAAATTGAAATCGAAGTCCGAAAATATGAACTCGCTCGCAGAACATTTACAGCGACATGCTCAGCAAAACCCCGATCACCTAAATACCTACATAGCTTTAGAAAAAATTGTAGACTCAGAACTCCAGAAAATGTCCAGCAATATGCGAGAAATCTTATTGATGAGATGGGAAAAATATAGCATTCAATATATTGCTGAGAAATTGAACCTATCGGAACAAACCGTAAAAAATAATTTTTCTGAAGCAAATAAAAGATTAAAGAAAAAACTATTAGACAATGATAACCAGTTAGATATATCGTTGATAATTAGTTTTATTTCCATCTTTCTAATGAATAGATAAGTTCGCCAATTATACCAGTTTACAAATTATTCATAAAGACTTAACAATTCCTTGAAGTACTTTTTCTCTTTTTTGAAGACTTACTATTAAAGAAGTCAAAATAAAATGAAAGAAAAAGTCTTACAAATATTATTGAGACGATATATAAAATCAGAAATAACGGAGAAGGAATCTGAGCTCTTGGATAGCTGGTATGATTCTTTTGAAGATGTAGAAGTACCGGGTATTTCCGCCAGCAAGAAATCATTTTTACAGCAACAATTATTAGAAGAAATTGCACTTCAAAATAAATTGCTTAGAAAGCAGAGAATTAGAAGAATCTGTTTTCAGATCAGTAAAATTGCGGCCTGCTTAATGGTTTGTTTTGGAGGTTACTATTTTTACAATAAAGAGCAGCATTCAGAAAAAGAAAAAGCTTCATTAGCAGAAATCAATCAAATTCAGTATTACGAAACTAAAGTGGGAGAACGCTCCAGGGTAGATCTTCCAGATGGTACAAGTATCACCTTAAATCCTAAGAGTAAAATTCAAGTTAATCTTAACGAGTTCAACAAAATAAAGAGGACCATAGTCTTATTACGAGGAGATGTGTTTTTTCAGGTTAAAAGAGATGCCACAAAACCTTTTATAGTTCAGGCAGAAGATATAAATACCCAGGTGTTGGGAACCTCATTTATGGTGAGTTCATATCCAGAATTGCCAATACAAAAAATCTCTGTTTATACAGGATTAGTGAAAGTATCGAAAGGCAGAGAAGAATTAGGGAGATTAAAAAAGGGAAAAGAGCTCCTTTTCAACAAAGATCAACAGCTTAGTCAAGTAAGAAACTTTGTTCCAGGTAACCAACAGGATAGAGAATACGGAAGATTATTATTGAAGCAGGTAACTTTTGAGGAATTGGCCGTACAGTTCAATAATTATTTCGGAGTAGAGTTAGGTACCGAATCAAAGAAAATTAAAAATCAGCACTATACCATCCCATTGGATAAAAAGAAATCGGTAGAAGAGATGCTAAAGGTGGTTGCCGAATTGCATCATAATCAATTTAGAAAGGAGGGAGATATAGTGATATTTTACTAAAAGAAGGCAATAAAAAAAGGCCAATGACTGCCATCATTGACCTGGAGACAAAAGTTAACCTTTTATCATTTATGAATTAAAAACCAGTAAAAGAATTTAAAACATATACAAATTTATGGATTTCCATTCACAATATTTTAAAATGTTCATGAGAACAGCAGTAATTATTTATAGTATCATCTTTAGCCTGACGGGGACCTTGCTAGCTCATCCAACCATGGGGCAGCTGTTAAGCAAGAAAGTCAGTATAGATAATGGATCAAACAAGCTTTCTGATTTATTAACCGAGTTAGAAAATAAAAATATTCCCTTGGTATATGATGCCAACGAGATTAATTTAAAGAATAGCAAAATCCGGTCGAAGACCTATCAAAATCAAACCTTAAAATCAGTATTAGATTTTTCACTAAAAGGCAGCCGTATAGGTTATAAAGAAGTGAATGGATATATACTCCTGGAGAAAGTAGCAGTACAACAGCCGGGACGTTTGAGTGGGAAAATCATTGATGAACGCGGTAATCCACTAGCACAAGCGTCCATCCGTCTGTTAGGGACCAATCAGGTAACCCAATCTTCTGTGGACGGATCTTATTCCTTTTCATTAGCAGCAGGAACCTACAATCTACAGGTTAGTTATGTATCACATCAAACCCAACAGATTTCACATATTCAAATTAAAGCGGGAGAATTAACCCGATTAAATGTATCGATGAAAGAAAGTAGTTCGGCTATTGAGGCCGTGACTGTAAAGACAACATTTAAGAAAGCGTCCGTAGCTGGATTATATGCTACCCAAAAGAATGCGGCTACAGTAACCGATGGAATTTCAGCAGAACAGATTGCCAGAACACCGGACAATGATATGGGTCAGGTGCTAAAAAGAGTAACGGGACTGACAACAGTAGATAATCGCTCAGTGGTTGTTCGTGGTATGTCCGATCGGTATAATCAAGCGCAATTGGATGGGGTTTCCTTACCAAGTACTTCACAGAGCAGAAGAGATTTTGCCTTTGATATTATTCCGACAGAAATGGTAAGCTCGGTAGTGGTCAATAAAACCGCTACACCGGATATGTCATCAGAATTTTCAGGAGGACAGGTTTCAATTAACACTTTAGATATTCCAGAGAAGAATTTTACAACGATACAAGTCGGAACAGGCAGCAATTCACAAACCTTAGGAAAGGATTTTTATAGATTAGGTGAAAGACATAATTCAGAATATTTTGGGTTTGAGAGCAAAAGTGCAAAAATGCCCGAAGGAATTCAAGTATGGTCAATACAGCCAGAAGCTTCTTCGATTGATGCTATCCCTCTTGGGGAAAATACAAATCCGGAGATTAAAGATTTGCCGTTGCAAAATCAATTTCCAAACGGTTTGAAATACTCAGATTTGGATGCTGTAGCACAAAGTAAAAAATTAAATCCAGATGCTTTAAAGTTTTATAAATATAAAGGAAATCTAAATCAAAATATCAGACTAGCATTAGGCCGGGTTTATGATCTTGAAAATAACATGAAGTTTGGTTTTTCAGCAAGTGGAAACTTTAGGAATGAACAAAATATAGTCCAGTTTAATAATGTCAGAGGAGCTTTATCAGGGTTTAATTATATGGATAGTACTGGATTTGCACTTAATGGAGCTGGAACATCCTATAAGTTCAATAGTAGTATGGGCTTGGTAGCGAATTTAGGTTTACAGGGAGGTAAATTTAAAGTTTCATTAAAAAATATGTATGCAAAGACTTTTGCAGATAATTATAATGAAGCTATTAGGGCAACTTATGAAGATTTCAGATATGGACCTGTTAAAGAACAATATCAATTACCAGAAGGGGTTTCTTTACAACAACATCAGCTTGTAGGTGAATATCAATTACCGTGGAATATAAAGGTAGATGGGATGTTCACCATCAATAAAATTAAACAGCAGATTTTAGATGAAAGAAGATTTAGATATACTATTACAACAAGTATTGACGGTGTAAACTATTTTCAATCCCCGAATTTATTTAATCCAGCTTCTTTGGTTAATGCAGTATTAAGTAATGATTCGAGAATGTGGACACATATTGATGAGACAGATTATAATTGGGGACTCAATTTCACAAAGAATTTTAAATCTAATGACTTTTTAAGTACAGTTTTGAAATTAGGTTATCAAGGTGTTCAAAAAGATAGAAGTTTAGATGTGTTGAGAATGTTACCAGCTCATGCCTCTTTTGATAAGACAATGCCTGGAGAGAAATTACCTGCACCTGAAATTATGTCTACTTATGATCAAGTTCTTTCTTTAGATAATATAGGGTTTGACAATTATAAGGCATATTACTATGCAGAAAATACAGGAGGAAGAGTTTCAGATGGTAAAATGAATTCGCACGCTGCCTACCTTATGTTTGATCAAAGATTTTGGAACAGACTAAGGTTGGTTTATGGTGCTCGTTTGGAGTTTTTTGATTTAAATAATCAACAAGAAAACCAAATTACAAAACAATGGGGGGCTGATGCTTTGGATAATCCTTATTACAGTTATATGAAAGCTATAACTCATAATCAAACTAGGATTTTACCCTCGATCAATGCAACCTATAATATTACAGATAAGTTAAATTTCCGTGCATCATATTCGCAAACAGCTATCCGCCCTGACTTTAGAGAGACAGGCCTCTTTGCATTTTATTCTTATGAACTAGATGGTTATATATCAGGAGATCAGGTTCAAACTACAATAGTGGATAATACAGATTTAAGATTAGAATGGTATCCTAGTCCAGGTGAGATAGTTTCGATTACTGGATATTATAAGTATTTGGATAAACCTATTGAATTGATTCAATATCAGGTTAACAGTAAATATTATAAATATGCAAATATGGAATCGGCAACAAACTTAGGTTTAGAAATGGAAGTTCGTAAAAACTTAAGTTTTATTGCAGATCAGGCTTGGTTATCAGATTTTTTCGTCTCCGCAAACGGGACCCTATTAAAATCAAATGTAAAAGTCTTATCTGCTTATGATTATAAATTAGTTGATGGAAACGAATCCGCAGAACGAGTTCAATTAAGACAAGAGGGACAAGATCGTCCATTATTAGGGCAGTCTCCTTGGTTAATTAACTTGGGTTTAGGTTATTGGGGGGAGAAGTTTGGGATCACGGCTTCGTACAATCATAGGGGGTATAGAACAAATTTAACTGCCATAAATCTTTATAATGTAGAATTCGAATTGGCGCCTAGACAACTAGATTTTCAACTGTATGGTCGATTCTTAAAGAAGAAAATGGAAGTGAAATTTAATCTGGCAAATCTATTAAATGATTGGACAAGGTATTATAGAAATGAACTATTGCTAAGTGAGAAAGAAATTAAGGATTTGCAAAAAGAAGGGAAAAAGAGTTCAAGTATTGGGAATGTAAAATATAACAAAAATGATAAGGGAGATGTCATTCTTTATCAAAGAAGGGATGGACGAAGATATGGACTATCTGTGTCATACAATTTTTAAAAAATCAAATAAAAAATATTACAATCAGCAAACGCTGAAACCATTAAAATAATAAAATAAGTTTCCATGAGTTGTCCGATAAGCATAACCAGGAAAAACAAAAGAAAGAAAAACGGTTTTAGAAAGTTGAATTGTAAAAGACTGAACTGCAACGTCAATGTTGCCAACGAAGCAGCTCAGATTCGAATAATGGTGACAAAACTAATCATTAATTATTAAAAGTCATGAGAAAATTGCTCTTTTTTTCTGCACTAGGTGCGGCTCTTTTGACATCTTGTAATAAAGATGCTGCGACAATTCAGGAAAGTGGTCTTAATGCTGGATTACCAACAAAACCACATGCTACAATTCCAGTAGATGCAAATGGAATTATTAAAAAAACTTTATTATCAAAAGATACTGTATGGAAAATTGATGGTGTTTCTTTTGTTAAACCAGGTACAACATTAACAATTCAAGCAGGAACTTTTATTGTTGCAGGTGTGACAAAACCCTATCCTGATCAAATTACTGGAGTAACTCAAAATATTAAAGGAGTATTGGTAGTTCCTAAAACAGCTAAATTAAACGCAATAGGTACTGCTGCTGAGCCAATTGTCTTTACATCAGATAAAGCATCCGGACAACGTAATCCAGGTGATTTTGGAGGTGTAGTAATCTTAGGGAATTCTACAACTAATCAACCATTAAATACTCGTATCGAGGGTATTCCTCAGCCAGTGGGTGTTGATGTGACTTATGGTGGTTCTAATCCTGCAGATAATTCAGGTGCATTAAAATATGTACGTATAGAGTTTGCTGGTTTCAATTTAGCACAAGACAATGAAATCAATGGTTTAACATTAGGTGGTGTTGGTTCAGGCACGCAATTGGAAAATATCCAGGTTTCTTGGGGTAAAGATGATGCTTTTGAATTCTTTGGTGGTACAGTTAATGCAAAATATCTAGTAGCTTTATCTACAGATGATGATGATTTTGATTTTGATCATGGTTATAGAGGAACTATCCAGTATGCTTTATCATTAAAAGATCCTAATGCAACATATAGCGGATTTCCAAGCAAACCAACAGATTCAAATGGGTTGGAATCTGATAATAGTAAAGATGGTAATCCATTTACTGACGCTACAAAATTGACTAGACCAGTGTTGAAAAACTTTACCTTTATAGGTCAGTCTAATACTACTGCCGGAACAAGACTATTGTATGGTAATCGTTGGAGAAGAAAATCTTCATTAGATATTACTAATTCAATTATTGCTGGTTACAATACTGGTGCTAGTTTTGAAGATATTTCGGCGGGTGTATTCAGTAATAACGTAGTTCATGCCTATACTGCAGCATTTAATGGAACTGCTCCAGGAACCGGAAATCAAACAAGTGTTGGAAATACTTCGACGGCTGCTGGTGATTATTTAAAATTATCTGGTGGACAAAGTATATTTTATGTTACTGGAACAGCACAGATTAACCCAGCGAATTTACGTCCTTTAGCTAATTCTCCAGCTTATGGTGATGGATCAACTACCTACAAAGGTGCATTTCATCCTACACAGGCTCCCTGGACTGTTGGTTGGACTCAATTTGCTCCAAAAACTTATTAATCAAGAGTAAAAATTAATTTAATCATAAGAGCAACATTCCATGTTGCTCTTATAATAATTTCACTTAATAATGATTAGAAAATTACTTTCATTTACAATAATTCTTTGTCTCCTAACCATGATAGCTTCCTGTAAAAAAGGAGAATTAATCACCAACAATCAAAGGTTTTTAAATTTAACTTTTACATATATAAATGGGCCTGCCATAACTGGTGTTAATTATAAAGGAGATGATTTAAAGTTTGGTCTTTCAGGTTATTTGATTCCATTTGAAGATGGAGTGGATTCAGTAGATTTAATTTTAACTCTTTCTGATAGAAAAGACAAATTAAAACAAAGAGTTAAAATTGCCCCGGGTAATACAGTGTTGTATAGCTACTCTAAAAGTCCAGTTGACAGCGCTATTATTATTTCAGATAAGGGACCTTTGGATGGTCAGATTGCTCCCGAAGGAAAAATTTTAGTAAAAATGTTTAATTCAAATACACTTTTGTCACCAGATGGAAGCCCTATCCATTTAGCTTTTTACGATGGTGTTGGTGTTTGGGATACATTTAACCCAGTGTATACTGATGAACCAGTTGATACACTATTCAATATAACCTCTGAATTTCCAGATCAATTTTCCGTGCTAAAGAGATTAAATTATTTTCCATCAAACGGTGGAATGGAAGGTTTATGGAAGGCAAAAATATTAAAATCTGATAAAACTCCTTTAAAAACTGAAGATGGAAAAATTATTTATGCATATCTATCCTTTCCTCAATCATTGAATACATTTATAACTTATGCTTCTGGAGACGAGAGTAGCGTCTTATTAGATAGTTGGGATCAAAATAGCTTTTTGCCTTTTCCAGATGAGGCAGTTTCTGCTGGAACTGGTTTATTTCAAATATATTTAAGTAAGTAACTTAATTGAAAAACCATGCGAAAAATCAATTCAGTCAAACATGCCGATTTAATTCACATTATTCGTGAGTTTGAAGAAATTCTCTCAGAGGAGAGCAGATTTGCTGAGCGTGATGCTTTGCGTGAACAAAAGGATGGTTTATCGGCACTTCATCAAGAATACCTCCAAGCCCTGATTAAACTAGAAAAGATAATTGAAGACTATCATTACGAATCCAGAAAAATAAGGCACCTCTATGTGTCTAAGTTGTTCAGAAAATTAGGACTCAAGAAGAAACAACCTGTAAAACATAAGATTATGGTAAAACAGGTGAACGTACTCGCGAGTTAACACGGGTGAGTGAAAAAACCGGAATTTCTTCCGGTTTTTTTATTTGGAAGATAAATCTTCCAAATTTTATTTATTCAATACACCCAATATTGTATTTCCCATATATTTCTAAAATCCGTCAATCTTAAAATCTTGTTAAACAAAATGACAAAAGAGTAATTAGGGATTGTGTTGATGGCTTTTACCCACTTATCATGTACAATAACACTGTGAATCCACGAATTGAATCTCATATTTTATACGGATTTTTTTCTGCTCATTCTGAACCAAACAATTGGAGGATCAAAATTAAAAAAAAAATGATTGCAGAGATTTTTTTTAAAACCAGACAATGAAAAGCCCTCATAAACTTAGGTATTGATTGAATTTAAATTGGAGCTGTCCGGCTCATTCATATACCCGCCTGATAATAATATCAATTTGTACACTTTCAGTAGAGACTGGTTAGAATAAATGTTTAGGTTACGATACCTATTTGAGTATCAATTATAATAGGAAGATCAGGAATTAGTACTTGCAGATTCAGGTTATTTCCTAAATTGTCCTTTGCGGACGGCAGCTCTTCAAACATTTTTTTGATACACCGCACTCTGAACATGATAAAAAAATACCCGACACCAGTGCCGAGGAATTGATAAAGGATTATAAAAACGGTCTTAAAAACATTTATTATCGTTAATACCCTTCGTTTTGCTCCAGGTTAGGATTCTTTAATGATCTCTTCCTGAGATATAGGATAAAATTGATGGAAAGTCTTGACTTTGGCTGCTCCAACGGGATTATCGACTGCGACAGATTTTGCTGCTTCCACTAATTTTCCCCAACGGTTCAAATCAAATCTCCTTTGAAATTCTCCTACAAATTCGATTGCTCTTTCGTTAAATATCTTATCAGTAATTTCAGCTCTTGTTGTGCTTGTCGCTAATTCAGGAAGTTCTGCTCGAGTCCTAATCATATTCCTCCAACGAACACTTTCGGCAGTATTTCCAAGTTCATTTTCAGCTTCGCTCAGCATTAAGACCACATCGGCGTAACGAAGAAGATAAAGGTTTTTACCTGAAGTCTGCCCATTGGCATTTAAATCCCAAAATTTGCTGCCAAACCATGGATATCCAGGCTTGAGAAAGCTAGTAAACTTTTGGTCTCTAAACCCAAAGCCCAGCACAATGTCTTTACGTTTATCGCCCGGCTCGAACATGGATACCAGTTTTGCTGTAGGAAGAAAGACGCTCCAGCCGTCAACAACCAAGTTGCCAAAATCTACTCCGGCGTAAGTCTTTTTTCCGGCATCACGTTGTGGAATATAATAGGATATTTGGGAATGTGTCCGCGTGTTGGTGTTGGAAGTCGTTTCCCTTAAATATTGAACTTCAAAGATGGATTCCTTATTATCCTTAAAACCGGTGTTCAGGTCGAATAATTGATCGTAATTTGTCAGGAGCGAATAACTGCCGGAATTAACAACCTTCAAAGCGGTTTCTTTGGCATTTTTCCAATCTTTTTCATATAGGTAAACCTTTACAAGTAAAGCTTGGGCAGCACCTTTGGTGACCCTGCCTATATCAGACGATGGATAGGAGACCGGGAGTCCCATTTCAGCATCAGTCAGATCTTGAATAATTTGAGCTCTTACTTCCTCTAAGCTGCTTCTTCCGATCGAAGATACTGAATTGATATCAATTTCCTGTGTCCATAGTGGTACCCCGCCAAAGGTATTGGACAAGTTGAAATCTGAGCTGAGCTGAGCAAGCGGAAGTTGGGCAGAGCCCTACTTTGCTTGCCGTATGCGCTGCAAACGGGGTTTTGGGTATCCTCCGGGGATACCCTTATGGCCTAACGGAATCGTAAAGACCGTTTTTGGTATACTCTACGGTATACTGTACAAAGCTTTACAGCTTTACCGATATTTAATCATGTCAATATGCGGATAGATCGATATACCGATATTTCACCAGTCGAAAGAGCCTATCTTACAACTTTTTAGTAAATTTGGTTTATGTCGTCAAAGTACTTTAAATACCGTAAAGCATTCCAGCGTAATGCACACCCGTACGATCTGGGCGTACTGACCGGTCTTAGGAGGGGCAGTGACGACAACCATTTCCTGCTGAAGGTCTATAAGCTTGAACCATCCTCGTTCGAGGGCTACTATCTCTACCATCTGGACTATTACCTATCAAAGGACGAACAGAACAGTGAGGAGGAATTCTTTACACATGTCTGGCGGATAGTATCCAAGCGGATCGAATATTTTGAAGGCAGGGATCCGTTCTCCTCCAAACATGCCCTTTATGTAGCCAATATCGAAAAGCTGACAACTTTTCAAGAGTTCCTTTCACCTAAGGACCAATGGAACATCAGGCCGAATGATGTCCTCCTCAAGGAAAAAGATGCCAAGATTGCCGAACTGCATGAAAAGATCAAAGAACTGGAGAAAAAGGTTGAGAAACTCGAAGCGTTCAACGTGTCTGGCAAAGCGATGATACAGGACGAATACCTCTCCACCTTTATGGACCTGATCCACCAGATAAAAGACCTGTCTCTTCCAAATGGGAGAAAGCTCGTGAGGAGTGATTTTGACAGTCCCTATTACAAACTCGTTGCCAAGTACTTTAGCCACAAGGGGAAAGCCATATCCATCGATACCGCCCGCAACTATTTTGTCAAAAAGGATCCCAAAGACGCAGCAAAGGGCGTGAAGATCGAAGAGCACGAAAAACTCTTCAGGATCGTACCAAAAGACAAAAAATAATCCTCCCGTCCACTATCTGGACATGACCAAGCAGACACCGTTGGTCATCCACCCTCTCGTAATATCCCCCAATTTTGTTCCGTGGCACCGTCGAGATCGACTGTCGCACCGGATTGCAAACAAATTGGGAAAATATGGAAATAGACATCGTAACGAAAGAAGACCTCCGCAGGATGAAAAAGGAAATGATGGAGGAGATCAGGGAAATCCTAACAGAAAACGTAAAAAAGGAAAATGACCGCCAGTGGCTCCGCAGTGCCGAGGTAAGGAAGATGCTCGGTATATCTCCGGGAACTTTGCAGAACCTCCGTATCAACGGGACGCTGCCCTATAAAAAGATCGGCGGGAGTATCTATTACCGCAGGAAAGATATCGAAAGGATGATGGAAGGGGGAAACGATAATGGATAGGCATATGGGGATGCCGGGACATCTTTTTACCACCTACTTTGAGAAAGTGACCGGCGATAACAGGCTGTTGCCTTCGCACATCGGTCTGATCATGGCACTTTTCTATTACCATGACGCTGTTAGCTCTTTCGACTTCTTCCATGCCAGCCGGAGCAGACTGATGCGCTTTTCGCGCATCAGATCGATAACAACTTACCATAAATGCCTTTTGGAGCTGGTAGCGTACGGCTATCTGGAATACATCCCTTCGTGGCATCCGACCAATGCCAGCAGGTTCCGATTTATATTCGATGACACAAGAGGTAGTAATGGGCAGGATTGATCCCAACAGCAAATCGGTACGTTACCCCCAGGAGGTGGACGACCGCTTATCGTTACTGGCACGCAAGCTGGGACGGACAAAACGGGAACTGGTGATACAGATGGTGGATTATTTCTATAAGAGCAAAAAGGATCCCGCAGACCTGAACGATGAAATGCTGAAAAAGGAACTGTCCAGCGGAATCAGCAGGATACTCTCCTTTATCCGTAAACAGGAGAGTGATCTGCTGGTGCCGATCTATTCGATGACCAGTGAACTCTCGACGCTGGCAAAATTGCAGGGTAAGGCCACCAAGGCGATAGCCGAAGCGCAGCTCAAGGGAAATGCGGATGTCCGTGAAAGCGTCAGTCACCTCAAACTTTTGGACAGCGATCTGAAACGGCTGATCGTAGCGCTTGCTGAAAAGGATAAACTGAAATCCGGTTTCAGAAAGATACTGGAGCATTATATCGCCCAAAGGGAGACCTTAGGCTGGCCGGTATCGGCCGCAAAGAAGGAAGAACTGGCAAAACAGGTACGTCAGGCTTTAGAAAATTTATAACAAGAAGGAATATGTTTATCAATATCACGGCATCCGAAACGGGAAACAACAAAGGTAGCTCCGCCGGGCTGGTGAACTATCTCGAAAAAGAGAACCGAAACATGAAAAGTATGGCCGAACATGAGAAGTGGTTCAACGGGACTAGGGACGACATCAGACCGCATGAGGTGCGGATCGGTATCGACAGCAACGTGGCCAAACTGGGAAAAGATGACAGCAAGTTCTTTCTGATCAACATCAGTCCAAGCCAGAAGGAGCTGGCGCACCTCTGCTCCGTTTATGGGGAAGAGGGCGCCAAGGAAAAACTGAAAGGGTTTGCCGTCAAGGTCATGGACGAATATGCAAAAAATTTCAAACGGGACAATATTCGTAATCATAAAGATCTGCTCTGGTTCGGTAAACTGGAGAATCATAGATACTATGGACACAACGACAAGGAAGTCAGGGACGGAACGAGGCAACGGGGCGAGCGCAAGGATGGCAAGCAGATGCATATCCAGATCATTGTGAGCAGGAAGGATATTACCAATACAATTAAGCTGAGTCCGCAGAATACCTCGCGGGGTAGGAACACTTCCCATTCCACGAAAATGGGACAGTTTGACCGTGCCGCATTTAAGCAATCGGGCGAAACCCTCTTCGATGAGTTGTTCGGCTTTGAGCGTGGGCTGAAAGAACGGATGCATTATGCCAATATAATGAAGAACGGAACGATGGAGCAGAAAGCACAGATGCATGCCCTTGGAAATTTTATGGAAAGGTACCCGAAGCTGGACGACGGCCATGTAACAAACGGTCTTATGACCGACATCCGCCATGAAAAATATCCGGATGTCGGCAGTATGCTGTCCTCCGTTGCAGGAGGAGCTTGGGGGCTGTTTGACATGTTGTTAGAACCTGCATTCGATGCATCGGGTGCACAGCAGACTGTGGCGGGTGAGGAGGAACGGAAACGCAGGCGCAGAAAAAAGGGTCAGGGCTTGAAAAGATAGAACGGCCCCTCCTCCCTGCGGTACACGTGCATTCCTTCCTACGGCGGAAAGCAAGTGAACCTCGGTTCGGGATGCAAGAGGTGTTTTGCTGCGCGCACACCACTTGCGAGGGTACAAAGACTGCTGCCATATCGGGACGGGGATTGTTCCCATCTGCACCGCCCCGGCAAATTTACCCACGGAGCCGGAAAGGTCAAGGGTATAGTAAACGCACCCCCAAACTCTTGTCCATCACCCGTGCGCCCTTGACCCGATTCCGTCTCCTTGCGTCTTGGTGGCCTAAGCGGTGAAAATGGGGGGTATGTGTACAGGATTTTCTGTTAAATGCTAAAAAAATATTCTTGGGAAAGGTATTGGTCAATCGACTAAGTTTATCCAAAAGTGGAACAGGCTAATAAAATCTTGCTCACCATTATACTCAGACCTTAGATTTTTCGAGATAAACTTATCTATTCCCGTTGTTTTGATATCCAATTTTATCAATTTATCCTCGCTCTTCCATATTTCTGAGGAACTGGCAATGAGTTCATCAATCCATTCATTAATTCTTAGATACCAATGGTTAGGATTTTCTCCTTGGATATAACCTATTATAGCGGAATACTTGAGGTTTTTTCCATGTATTCCTTTTTTGAATCTTTCAATTCCTCCACTAGGTTTGTCGTGGCCAGTTACATATTCTTTCTCTCGTTTCTGTCCCGGTGTTGGGAGTCGCTTGGCTTCTATAGAAAAGAACGAATCAAATTCTCCATATATCCGATCTCCGATAAGAAGGTGCTCGTACTGTGAGATCGTTCCGATATCTATTTGTGGGCTTAAACCCGAATCAAGGTTTTCGACGTTTTCATGGTGAAAATGGAAAGGGTAAGATCCGGCGCTACGATTTAAGTATTTGCACAATCTGTCCGTAAGGGATTTTTCACTTGCAGACAGTTCTCCTTTGACCTTCATAGAAAATTGCGCAAAGTGTATTTCTATAAACTCGACAACCGAGTTGATTGATGAGTCTAGTTCTATACCGTGGGTAACTTTCCCTGTGCCAATATTTGGAGAATTATCTGCTAACATTAGTACCCCTGCTTTCTTAAGTCCGAAAAAGTTTCATCAGCATCACGAAGGGCGATTGATTTCAACCAGTAACGAAGCTTTTTAGGTTTGATCAAATAGACTACATTACCCTCATACAATCGCACGATCCTGACCGTCCTTAAACTTATCCCCAAATTCTTCTCTACAAGTGTTTCTATAGCCTTTTCTGCTTGATCCTGATCTTCGAATTCAATGATTGGTTTCTCTCCAAAATAGAACGGAAAGCAGATATAGGAATCTGTTTCTAGATATTCCCCGGGGTTTATGGTCTTAAACACAGATCGTAAAACGCTACAAAAGCTATTCGAGAAATCTAACAGATTTTGTGCTGTTACATCACTAACGGCTATTTTTGACTTTTCACCATTTCTCCTAAACTCCAGTAGATATGTGTTAAAATCTTCTATGAGTATATTTTCTTCAAGTGAGGTTTTCAGTTCTTCCTCATCCTCAGGAAAAGGCAAATTGTCTATATCTTGCTTATATATAGCCGAAGATTTATTTATCAAATACTGACCGCTTGTAAGGGCAATATAGAACGTGTAAAGTTTGTTCCCTGAAATCCTATCTACAATTTGACGAAGATCATCTAATTTCTGCATTGGAGCATGTATGCCGATAATTCTTCTTTGAAAAGACAGATCTTCGAGACTAAGTTCCATTGGGATGGTATTGTTGGAAATTACCTCTTTGATTAGTATGTGAGGAGCATTATAAATCTTAGGATTTCCTTTACTATGAAATAAATCTACAGGAGTTGAGTCCTGAATTTTCTTCTGATCGATCCCATCTATAGTTAACGCATCCGTTGGCAAATATCTTTTGTCTTGTAAAAACGGGGCCTCTAATTTTTCTTTAAACTTTAAATACTCGGTGTTTTCCGTATCAGATAGAAGTCTACTTAAACTTGATTTATCCCCTTTCGTCGCAGCGGTAAACCCCTCACTTATTGCCCATCCTTCACCTTTTGATTTTATATAATTTTCTAACGTGGGAAGATCCTTTAATCTTTTTACCAACTGATTGAACCTACTTCCTCCCAGAAAGTTGGCTTTCCATACCAAAGGATCACTATATGCCAAAGCAAACGGTACATAATGAAAATCGTATGTATCCAGTTCGAAGTAAAGTTTTTCTTTATGTGGCTTGGTTCTACGTACGGTTATGTGAAGCAGGGGCTTACTTTTTGAAGGCTCATTTTTGACAAATATTGCAGCAGTAGCCACATCCCCATTCTTTCCAAAAAGCACTCTGCTTATGTGCGTGAAATCAATGATCTGGGGAACATTGTGTTTCTTTAGCATCACTTGGCGAAATTGAAAGGAAGAGTTGTTATAGAGCAATGGACCTGATGGTTGAATAAGGCACACCAACCCTTCCTTTTTACATAAATCTATAGATTCTTCGAGAAAGAGTAAAGATATCTGGTTGTCAGGAAGCACGACTTGTGTCTCTTTGCCTTTATCATCGATCAGAAGCCTACTTTTACTTCTGATAACCTCGGACTCTGCAGCTGCAGGGGTAAGTTTTGCTTCAAATGGAGGATTCCCTATGATAAGATCGAAAGCCTTATTTAGTTTCTGATCTTTGACAGCCGTAAAGAAATCATCGTGCAGGATATTCTCCTTGTGCAGATCGTCAAATCTTAAGTCTTTCCATATCTGCAATGGAGTTAGTTCGTCACACAAAGCCAAACTTAGACTGAAGATGGTAAGTTCCGCAGCTTCCTTTTTTAATTCTACACCATAAATATTATCGCGAAGCAGCTTTTTTAAGGTTCCTAAATCCGGGTAATCCCAACCGTTCTTCTTACGCCAACGGTAAATCAATCTGCGGTAGGCTCCAACAAGAAAAACCCCAGAACCGCAGGCCGGATCGAGGATTTTAAAATCGGTTTCCTCGTTGGTCAAGGGCATTGCCTCGTCCAATAAGAAATTGACCAAATAGGGAGGTGTGTAAACAATACCAGGCTGCTTGCCCAAAAACTCTTCATAGATATTACTGATCAGTTCGACGGGCAGATCGTTGAACGAGTATAACCGCCAAAATACGAATTGGATTCCTTCAGTCTCCCCTTGAAGAAACTGTCCAAATCTGGATAGATCACGATTTGTGATGACGTCTCTCTCCTCCTCATCTATTTGAAAGATACCGCCGTTAAAATGGTGTGCTAGATAGTCCAAAAGTTTCACAAAAGCTCCCTTTGTATTTAACACATCTGTGAATCGGGTAGCTTTATCCGCAAAATTGGAAAAGAAATCTTCGGGAAAAACCTTATTTCCATTTCCGTCTTCTCGCTCCTCCAGATACTTGATTAGTATGGACAACACCATAATGCGATGTGCAAAGTTTGCCGGAAGGACATTTTTATCTATGATATCCTTTAATGCCTGCTTGAGCTCTGTAAGTAATTTTTCGTATGCACCATTGTTGAATTTAAACTGTGGACTATATTTTGAGCTTTCCCAGAAAGTACCATTGTCGAATGATCTTCCAGAAAAAGCTTTGAAGTCTTCTTCAGATTTTGTGTCGATCGCTTCAGAAAGATTGGCGGCAAGCCTTATTGTGGTAAGCGGCTTATATTTCAGTTTCTTTCCTTCGGCCGGTTGTTCGAAGCAGTTGAATATCCGTACATCCTGTTTTGTAAAAACAAAGAACATCGGAATCAATCCGGAACTGTAAAGTTGTCTGTGAAGATCGGTCAGGTACTCCTCATCGACACCTATATCATTGGTGTAGTCGTACAGATATACCTGGGGTACGGATGGACGGTTCTCAAACCGTCTAAAATATACATAATGAGCCTTATACTTTCTCGCATTTTCCAATGCGATGAACTCTTCGGGGGGAATATCATCGTGAGAACTATACTTATCCACGGACACAAGTCCTGTAACACCCTCGGAATTCCCGAGCATATCCAGTTTTTCCAGACTATATAATAGTTCATGATTCATGACAAAACTGTTGTGTCCCTTTGGATTTTCCTTTGTTTAATACATTCCTTTTGTAGAGGAACCCGTTGAAACCGCAAAGATACTACAATATATAGCAAGATATTAATTTTAGGTCGTATTCTAGAAAAATTAACGCTTTTTGTCAGAAGAGACAACAATTAATAAAGTCTTCAATCATCTACCACTATTCTGTACTGAAAATCGCACAAAGACAGCAAAGTATATATAATCGGGGGGGCAGATTGTTCTGCAATTAGTGCAACAGCCTGTTGCACTAATTCGCTATCATAAAACTGGAAGAATTTCTTTGCATTAAAAAGATTCATCCGTGATAACCCTTGCATATCGGGAAATTCCATCTTTAAATCTTTAGCAACACTCTCTACAAGCTTTCTACCCCATAAATTTTCCTTTTCACAGAGCATTTTCCTTATTCCAACGCTTGAATAATCTCGTCTAATCTTTTGTTGAAATGTTTTGCTTTACAATTTCAAGTAAATCTTTTCTGGCAGCGGCAAGTTGTCTTTCAAACATTTCAATAGTCTCTTTTAACGGATTGTGGATATTCTCCACATTTGCAGCTATATTTGAAGCAGATACACCACTGTTTTCGTAGAAATTATTTGTGTTATATAGAACTTTCTCTTCAGTAAAATCTCGTAAGCCTTCATAAGTAACACCTAAAGCTTCAGCGACCTCTTTAAACTTTTCATCTCCTATATTTTCCGATTGTTCTAATTTTGAGACAGCTTGTTTAGATATTTTCATCCTTTCAGCAAGGTCAGATTGTGTCCAACCTCTAAGTTTTCTTACCCGCTCTATCTTTCTACCTTTGTGAAGACTTAGCTTGTTAGTTATAATTTCAGACATATGATTTACCTTATTTTGTGTTTTGGGATTTAAGAATTTCTATTTTTTCTCGCTCGCTCGTAAGGAGTCTTTCATATAGTTCTACAACTTTTTCTATTGGACTAAAGACTTGATGTATTCCATGCGAATTTTCGGATATTTTATTGTTCTCAACTTTGTTTTCAATACTATAGAACGCTTGATTTTCATTGAATTCTTTTATTACTTCTGGTGTAACGTTGAATATCTGTGCGACCTGAATAATGATCTGATCATCTACCGAGTCAGAATTTTCAATAAGTGAATATTCTGCTTGGGTTATTCCAAGTTCAATAGCTACTGCTTCTTGCTTAAGTCCTTTTAGATTTCTTATAAATTTAATATTCGGACCTATTCTGACTGTTTTTTCCATAATATAAGACAAATTATAGATTCAAATATACATAAAAGTCAACCCTAAACAAATAAAAATCAACCTATTTTTTTCTTTTTTATATTTTGGAGTTCATTACTTTGTATTATCCATATTGAACTAAAATATGAAGAAACAGTTGTACAAAAATATTATCAGAAGTCCAGATTGATAACTTTGTTATTATGTCCTAATCTGTAATGCTTAATTATCCACTGATTTTAGTTCCGTTAACCCTAAGGCACGATTAAGACCAACTTCTCCTAACCCAATTTTTCAATGACTTAGACTTTGAATATTATGACGTTTTTATACGCAATGGCCACGCTTTGGCCTAAATTAAAGCGAATATATATTACACTCTTTTCATTTAACAAGATATTCCTGTCTACCACACAAGGGTATAAACTGGTGTATGCCCGGCAGGCATTTTTAGCAATGCTTTTTTGTTTCGTATTGTTTAGTTATGGCCATGCACAGTCTCCCGAAAACCGGGGGGCTGATACTGGGCTAAATGATGTTAGACCTCTAAAGATTGGCGATAAACTACCTGAAACCTTTTGGCAGCAAGAGCATACCATTTACATTAACGGACAAACCAATAAACAGACTTTAGAGCAATACAGAGGCAATCTACTCATCTTGGATTTTTGGGCAAGTTGGTGCGGCCCATGCCTCAAAAAATTTGCTTTCGCCGATAGTATAAATCGCATTTTCGCTGACCAAGTTGCTGTGGTACTTGTCAATGCAGACAATACCGGAGATGATGAGGAAAAGATAATAGGTAAGATGCGAGAAATGGGAAGCGGGTTAAATACCATTATGAAAGATGACACACTTTGGAAACTATTCCAACACTCCATTATACCCCACTACGTGTGGATCGAAAATGGACAATACCGAGCAGCCACAGGCGCAGAAATGTTTGACCTGCATAACATAGAGGTCTCCATTAAAAGGCGCTACAAACTAAACGAAACCATCCGCAGACGTAACACAAGCAACCAATGAAAAAAATATTTTTTATGATAGCGGTATTATTTAGCATAGCTGCTGTTGCCTATAGCCAACAGAGGGGTTTTAGAGTAGTTGATGGGGATAGCAAAAAGGGAATTATCGCTGTTGTTTCTGTTGGAAACAACAATTTACCGACGGACAGCAATGGTTATTTTAAGCTCTCAATCGTAAATCGACCTGTAAAACTTAGGATACAGGCCTTGAATTATATCCCTCTAGATACTGTCCTAAATGACTATAACGGTTCTGTTACCTTCTATTTAAAACCGGTGGTAAAAGAAATTGAGGAAGTGGTCATCAGTACGGGATACCAGAAGATCAAGCAGGAGCAACTAACCGGATCGGTACAGTATATCGGATCCCACGTGCTCGAGAATCAGGTGAGCACAGACGTACTATCTAGGCTGGAGGCTATTTCCAGCGGACTTAGCGTAGACCGTAGTACAGCACAGGGACGTATTACCATTAGAGGGCTGAGCAGCATCAATGGCCCCAAGGATGTATTGATAGTTGTGGATAATTTTCCCTATGATGGAAATCTCGGAAACATCAACCCAAATGATGTTGAAAGTATTACCCTGCTGAAAGATGCCGCAGCAAGTTCTATATGGGGAAGTAAGGCTGGCAATGGTGTAATTGTGATCACGACCAAAAAAGGTCAATTCAATCAAGATCTGCAAATACAGAGTAGTATTAATAATAATGTCATTAGTAAGCCTGATCTATATCGTCTCCAAAGCATGAGCTCATCAGACTATATAGACGTCGAAAGCTTTCTGTTTTCACAAGGATATTATCAATCTGCTTACGATGATCCCGCTAAGCCGGGGTTAACGCCCGTAATAGAAACACTCTACAATACAGAACTGAGCTCAAGTGAAAAAAAGGATCTTCTGGATCGATGGCGTCATCTGGATGTGAGAGATGAGTTCAAGAGCAAGGTTTATGGAGTGGGGCTGAACCAGCAGTACAACCTACAGGCCAATGGAGGCAACAGGCGCTATAACTGGTTAGCGACAGCGGGATACGACCGAAACAGGGATAATCTGGATGCATTGTACGCTAGGTTGACCTTACGTTATGCTTTGGAAATCAATTTGGCAAAAAACCTAAGCGTGGACATGAATATTACCCATGCTAATGCACAAAGCAAAAGCGGCAAGCAGGGTTATACCGAGATCACGGCGTTAAATGGCACACTCTATCCTTATGCACAACTAACAGACGAAGATGGTAATGCAATGCCTTTGGTACAGAACTATCGGCTAAGCTACCTGAGCACATTGGATGGAAGACTGGCTGATTGGAAATATTATCCGCTCACGGACTATCTCTTTAACAAGGACGAGATAAATCTTAATAATACAGGGATAAATGTAGGAATGAATTATCGGTATGCAGGTTTTGATGTTCAAGCGCTCTATCGTATGGAAAGACAGCAGACCACTAATGAAAATATCTATGATGCCCAGAGTTATTTTGCAAGGGATATCGTGAACAGTTTTGCTCAGCCGGCCGATGATGGCTCTATCAGTTACTTGGTTCCACAGGGTGGTATAATGGATGTACAGAACGGATATCTGCTGGCGAACAACTTAAGGCTTCAACTGAACTATGACAAACGCTTCGGGTCACATCACTTTAACGCACTTGCCGGTGCTGAGCGTCGTTCTCTACGCAATGAAAGCAACAGCTACCGCTATTTTGGACTGGAAACGAATACCCTAAATACAGGTCTAGTTGATCTGACAAAGCGGTATCCGCACTACATCACCGGCAGCAACAGCTTTATACCTGGCAGGCAAAGCCTGGGGCTGACTCGGAACAATTTTGTGAGTTTTTATGGCAATGCTAGCTATAGTTACAGAGATACTTATTTTATTTATGCCAGTGCCCGTCGCGATGCATCGAATCTGTTCGGGGTGAGTACAAACAATAAATGGAAGCCATTATGGAGCGTGGGTTTGGCTTGGAATGTCGACAACGATCTGCCTTGGCTAAAATCAAGCGCGTCTCTGAAACTTAGGGCGAGTTATGGATTTAGCGGCAATGCAGACCCATCACGTACCGGCCTCACTACCATTACCTACAATACTGTATCACCTTTTACCCAAAGCAACTTTGCCTCGATTACACGCTTTTATAATCCCGATCTACGTTGGGAGACTGTTGGCACACTTAATATAGGTGCTGATTTTGGTCTCTTTGACAGGCGCATCAGCGTAAGCTTTGACTATTACCGAAAAAGGGCCACGGATCTGTTCGGCTTTTATCCTATTGACTACACAAGTGGTGTGGGGCCGACCATGGTAAGGAATATTGCATCGATGGAGGGGCATGGCATCGATCTGAGACTTGAGAGCCGTAACCTTGTGGGAAATGGCCTCCAATGGGGTACCATCATAAATTTCAGCACCAATCGGGACAAGGTAACGGATTATTATGACGTCTCAACGAAAGGCGGAGACTATATAGGGACCGGAACAATTACCGGCTTGGTGGGCAAACCGGTTTACTCGGTCTTTTCGTACCGATATGGAGGACTGGATCAGCAGGGAAATCCGTTAGGTTATCTCAACAACGATTTGTCTACGGATTACGTGGAGCTCACGGGGAACGGCAGTAGTCTGACGGACTTGCGATATCACGGCTCCGCACTGCCTACAGTATTTGGAAATTTTACCAATCGGTTAAGCTACAACAGGTTGAGTCTGGAAGTCGCACTTGCCTATAAGTTTGGTTATTACTTCAGACGCAGCAGTATACAGTATACTAATTTGGTGGGCAGCGGACGCGGTCATTCGGACTATTCTCTGCGCTGGCAAAATACGGGAGATGAGATGCATACTAATGTACCTTCATTCCAATACCCGGTTAATGATAGTCGGAGTTTGTTCTATCAACTTTCGGAAGTACTGGTGGAGCCGGCAGACCACTTACGCCTACAATATGTTTCCCTAAGCTACCAATTGGAAAACAAATTCAAGAATTTAGGTATCCGAGATATGCGCATCATGCTAAACGCAAGCAATTTGGGTTTGTTGTGGACGTCCAATAAGAAAGATCTCGATCCCGATTATGACAATGTACTGCAGCCATCAAAAGCGTACGCGCTGGCACTTCAATTTAAATTTTAGATATATGAACAATAGAATAAAGTATTTTGCTGCCACTTTGGTCATAATAGCCATGACAGGCTGTGAAAAGTTTCTGGAGGAAAAGCCTGATCAGAAACTTGCTACAATAACCACTATCAGGGACATGCAGGCCGTATTGGACGATTATGCTACGCTTAACTATACCGACCCGGCAATGGGTGAGGTGTGTGGTGACAACTACTATATGACCGATGTTGTTTTTAACGCACGTGACGAGTACGATAGAAATCTATATGTTTGGGCATCTGCAAATATATTTAAGCCACAATACAATGCTTGGACAAACATCTATGCGCAGGTTAATGTGGCCAATAACATTCTGCAAGCTGTCGCGGATAATTCTACTATCATCAACGACAATGATGCTCTTGCAGGAATTTCGGCTCAGGCGTATTTTTTCAGGGGCAGGGCTTTTTTCAATGCACTTGGGGTTTGGAGCATGCCATATAACACGGCTACGGCCGAAACATTGCCCGGTATCCCTCTTCGGTTGAATGCCGATTTCAACGAGCCATCTACCCGTCAGAGTATCGCCGATGGTTATGATCAGGTGCTTGCCGATCTGAAGAAGAGCGCTCAGTTTTTACCGGATGTTGTTCCTTCCCCTACCAGACCTTCTAAGGCTGCGGCTTATGGAATGCTGTCCCGTGTATATCTGCAAATGAGGAATTATATTGCAGCAGGGGAATATGCAGATAGTTGTTTACGGTTCCAGCAGCGTCTATTGGATTACAATACACTTACAATCACTGTCAATTTCCCGTTGCCTCATCTAAACGAGGAGGTGATCTTCGAGAGCAGGGTGGCAACGGCAGGACCTATTGTACAGAGTAGGGCACTCATTAATCCTGTGCTATATGATATGTACCATACAGATGACTTACGTAAGTTGGCATTTTTTCGCGCCAGCGGCACTTCCTATATTTTTAAAGGTAGTTATCAGGCTGGAGCGACTCTGTTCAATGGTATTACTACGGCCGAAATGCTGCTGACACGAGCCGAATGCAAAGCAAGGGATGGAAAGGTTAATGAAGCCTTAGATGATCTTAACCTTCTTTTGCAGTATAGGTATCGTACAGGTACATTTGTTCCGACACTGGCAACTTCATCCCTCGAAGCGTTGGAAATAATTAAAGACGAGCGACGGAAAGAATTGGCATTCAGAAGTATGAGATGGCTGGATATTAAACGTTATAATGAGGAGGGGGATGGCATTACGCTCAGCAGGACCATAGATGGAAAGGTCTATAAACTTGAGCCACAGAGCAAGGGTTATGCTCTGCCAATCCCAGAGGATGTAATTGCGCTTAGTGGCATGCAGCAAAATGAACGCTGATAAATCTATTGCCAAGAAATTACACGATTAAAGTGGTGTCCAAAAAATACGGACACCACAATTTTTCTACATATCACAACATCGCTTTAAGTACATGCTTAGAGTTAAACCTCTCTCTTTTTAGAAAGCCCAACCAAAAAAGCACTTTTAGTTTGATTTGGTATGTAAAGCGGCAGCCGTCACAGCAGCCTCATTAGGAAAGTTGGTTGACAAATATGTGTTTAGTTTTGCTTGGGTATCTATACTTTCGTCAACCTGTATTACACAAGGCATTTCCTCCCCATCATCACAACCGGGTGCGCTGGGATTAGTAATTTGAGTATAATTAAACCCAGATCTGGCACCGACTTGGGTGTTGAGATCATATCTCCAATATGTAAAAGTTGCTTTTTTTGCTTTAAAAGCACTTACACTAAACATAAGGCCGAACGCTAATCCAAGCGCTAAAAGGCCAAACATTAATTTCTTTAGATTTTTCACGTTATTGATCTTAAGAGTTAGATTTTATAGTAACGAAGACAAAGGAAAACTTTATTTTCACATACTATTTTTTAGGGTTGTCTTTTAGCAGACCTCGCTGAAAACCATTGTATACAGATACGTTGGCTTTCATTTCCCGGATAGTTCTTGCGGCTATCCGGGTATATCGTAAATACCGTAAATTTACGTGGGTAGACAATTCTTCTAGAAACTCTCTTCCGGGCTAAGGCAATCCGACAAGGTGATTTTTCCTGTTTGATGACTTTCATCACCAAGGTAATGACCATGGATATCCGCAAGAACAGGACATGCAGCTCCATCCATAGGGATCGGTACAGTTTCTCCATTCGATGGGGGAAACCTGTCTTTTTTTCTTTCGCTATGCCTTTACTGTCCATTGCATCCATGTTTTTTCTGTAACTATTTGTTCTCAACTGCCAGAAAGAGCCCTCATGTCAAATCTGAATTTTCAATTGTTGCCATGAGGGGGTTAACCGCTGTCCATTTGCCTACTGCTCAGCAGGGCGGCCTCGGCCCCACCTGCCCGATTGGGCTTGTCTGCACTTTATCGATGTAACCCTCGTCCCTGTGTTCCGACATCCGTGTTCGGATCCTTAGCGTACCGGCGGATATAAATAGCTGGTCTCACTGCCTTTTGCTACCCTGTCTGGAACTCTGCCATCGGGAAAGATGGTGTGAAGCCCGATACGCCTGCCATATCTTGAATCTCTCGGAGGAGAAAAATTGTTCAAGCTTACGTAACAAAGTTCAACATCGTTTCTGGAATGCAGGTGTCAAAAAACAGAGGAAATTTGGCTGTTTTTGGTAAAAAAGTGATGTAAAAAGTAAGTTTTTTGACACTTGGGAAGTTATTGTAGCCTAAAAACAGCTATAAAAATGCCCTAAAGACACTCTGAAGGTGGAAATCCAAATGTTTTGATGAACTGTGTTCTAAAACTCCTGAAATTGTGGTATCCAACCAATATACTGACTTCAGTTGGAGCTCTTTTCTCGATCTCCAAAAGCCGTTTCGCATTCTGCATACGGAGATTTATCAAGTATCTGTGAGGCGTTACTGCGAACTCATCTTTAAAGGTGTCGATCAGCGTCCTTTCAGTGATGTAAAATTTATCCATCAATACTTTATTTGTCAGATCAGGATCCATGTAATTTTGATCCATATACTCTTTTATAAGATAGGCGCGGGCAGTCATTTTTTGCTCAACGGCCATCTGATAATGATACAGCACTCTTTTTGAATCGCGCAACAGGGCGGCTTCAAGATCCTTTTCCTTTATCTCTGTCCTTCCAAGAAGCTTATCGAGACTTCGCTCCATCCCCTTTTCTATCCGGCAGGACGGCATGTGCCCGAATGGCAGGTTATCTTGTCCCATTTGATCTAGGAATGGCTCCAGTCTTGGATAATTCCCGATGTTCTTTGTCACCCACTCATTTCTGGGGATGATATAGCAGAGGCGGTGTCTTCCAGCCGGTAAGGTGAACGAATACAGTCCTTGGCGGTTGTATGTAGCATAGCAGACGTCTCCTTTTGCTTCGGCAATGTATTCTCCATCGTGTTGATGGAATAGGATATTCCCTTCGAACATCATAAAAAGAAATAGGCTGGTATCCTCCATCAGGTAATCTGCCTGCAGGTCGGAGTGTATATCAACCTCGATTACTTCAAGAAAGAAAAGGAAATGGCTGTAATACTGGCTGATGATTATACCTTCTTTGACATCTATTCGTTCTGCCTTCGCATAAGGCAAATAGTGCCTAGTCCACCGGGGTACGTTTCCAGTGATGTCTGTCACAACGGTGTGTGATCTGAACATATATTTTACGGTCCTGCGCATGGTTCGCAAGCTTTTTCATACAAGAATAAATGCCTTGAAATGTGATCTTCATATTAATCTACTATCAAAGTTACGATTTGAGACGCTTAAATGAAACCTCATGGTTTATAAATCACTAGGCTAACCTGCCAATAAAGGTTATTTTAAAGTTTTTTCGATGAACCGAGGTTCTTCCGCAATATACTTGTACCCGTTCCCGATTATGAAAATATATGTACGCAGATTTCACTTGAATGAATGATTTTTAAAATTATACTGTTGTATCTCCAGTATAATTTAATCAGCTTTGTATGGAAAAGACAGCATACCAATTTTTACAATGGAGATCTTCAAAAGTATTTTTAGGGCTTTGCTTACGAAAGATAAATCGGAGCGACAGAAGCTGCAGATCAAAGAGCAGGATCTCAAGGACTTGGAATTCCTGGCCCAGAAATCGAGTTATTTTATCGAAAAACAGGTGGAGAGTTACCGGAACAAAATTGCTATCTCCGCTACGGTTATCACCGTTATAGTAATCTTTATCCCATTTTTTATAAGTGGTCTCCAGAACAGTGCGCTTTGGATAAAGCTGGTTTCAATCCTACCTTTGGCGGGACTGACGATCTGTTTAGTAAATTTCGTCAAGGTGCTCAAAACGAAATCTCTGGATTTTGGTTTTCACACGGATAAATTCGACAGCTTGGTCAATAAAAAATATGAAGAAATTCTGTTATATGAGATCGGAGCAAATAAATCCTCATTTGAAGATAATTCGATAAAAATAAAAAAGATTGACAAGGTCTTTCATTTTAATATTAAATTTACCTTGGTCAATATTATAGCATCAACAATCATATTAATAATCACTAATCTTTTCAGTATGAGCAATAATGAAAACGAGACGAACCAACCTGCGGAACCGGTTAGGGTCGTTCCTACAGTAGATCCCGGAGAACGTACGAATCTAACAGACACGGCTCCGAAAATGCATTTGGTCGTTCCAGATTCTTCTGGTAAAAAGACGGAACAGAAATAGAGCACCTTCATAAAGTTAACGCTCATACCTTCTATAGTCTGACCGTTAACTTTGTGTTTTCAAATAATTATAAAGACTTTGTGAAGCCGTTGCCCAATTTTAAGCGCTTTTCTAACTTGCCCATATCACTTGCTACTCGTGTATCCAACAGTTTGGCGTAGTGTTGGGTGGTCTTGATATCCGTATGGCCGAGCATCTTGGATACGGTTTCAATCGGCACATCATTGGAGAGGGTGACCGTGGTAGCAAACGTATGCCTTGCCATATGGAAGGTCAGCTTTTTGGTGATACCGCATAGATCTGCAATCTCCTTAAGATAACTGTTCATTTTTTGGTTACTGAGAACAGGAAGCAGCCTGCCTTTGGAAACACTGGGAGGATAATCACTGTATCGTGAAAGTATTTCCAGTGCCTTTGGCAGTAGGGGAATGTTCGAAGCGGTTTCCGTTTTCTCCCGGTTGGTGAATATCCATAGTTTACCTCCGGAACCCTTTCCGATATCATCACCGCAAAGCTTTTTGACATCGGCGTAGGAGAGTCCGGTATAGCAGCAGAACACAAAGATGTCACGTACATGTGCCAGCCTAGGAATGGTGAACAGCTTGCATTCGATACGTTCCAGCTCGTCCTCGGTCAAAAATTCCTTTTCTTTCGCTTTGGCAGAATTCTTATAGAATGCAAAGGGATCGTCTGTAATCCATTTGTGCGCTATGCAGAGTCTGACGATCTTCCGTAGATGTTTGATATATTTGGCAGCAGATACTTCCGAACAGCCGAGTTCCGAGCGGAGGAAAAATTCATAACCGGCAACAAAACCGTGATCCATCTTCTGTACTTCAATATCATTTACGTTAAAACTTTCGTTCAGATACCGTTCAATATGGGAAAGGGAGGTTTTGTAGCCCTTTAGTGTATTGGGCTTAAAACCTTTTCCCAATAGGGCTTTCATCTGCTCATTGTGTTCAAGGAAAACAGCCAGTAATGTTTTTCTCTGGATATCCTTCCCGAGATATTTGAGTTTGATAGATTCCGCGGTAATATCCTCTCCGTTTTTAGTCATCTGCAGATGGATATTCGCCACTTTGTGCTCGATCGTATCAAGATAGGCGTTCAGTGCTTTAACGTCTTCTTTAGTTCCCTTGGCACGATTGGCCTTTGATATCCACTTTGTGGGATCGCACTCCCGTCCGGTGGATACCTCTTTCGGTATTCCGTCTGCGGTAATACGCAGGTAGATCGGCTTGGAGCCGCTTACGTAATTTTTGGGTTTCTTCAGGTAGAAGAGCAAGGAATAATTTGTACTCATGACAGTATCATTTAAGTGAAACCTGTGTTCCCACCGATAAAACACGACGGAACGATTAATTAAACAGGTTCAATCCAACCATTGAAAAACAACAATAGGATTAAACAAAATTAGCCTTGCAGCCGAACGAAATCAAGATGTCCAGTTTTTAAACAAGCTGTGAAACAGCGAATTAAAACCTTTCCAGTGAGTAGCCTAGATTTAAAAAATGACTCACCGAATGACTCACTTTTTTATTGGGAAAAGTTGAAAGATTTGTAGATACCGATAAAACAAAAAAGCCTGCAAATATTTGATTTGCAAGCTTTTGGTATGTTTTGACTTTTAAGTCTGTAGCCCGTAGGGGAATCGAACCCCTGTTTCAAGAATGAAAATCTTGCGTCCTAACCCCTAGACGAACGGGCCCTTTTGCTTTGGTGATGCAAATATAGAAGCTTTATCTATTCTTCCAAAATATTTTCACCGGCAAAAATATAACTCATTGGCTTTTAAACCGATATTTTTATATTAAATCAAATCCAATGTCTGTTCTGAAGTATTTTCCTTCAAAAAAGATACGTCCTGCATCAGCGGTTGCTTGTTGTAAGGCTGAGAATAGGTCATCCTCTAAAGCTGTTACAGCCAATACCCTTCCTCCAGCTGTTAATACGTTTGCTCCATCTTGTTTTGTACCGGCATGGAACACAGTAGATTCTTTGACATTTTCCATGTTGGAGATCACCTTGCCAGTTTCGTAGTTCCCTGGATAACCACCGGAAACAATGACTACTGTGGCTGCGGTTTTATCTGTAACGGTATAAGAACGGTTTGCTAGATCTTCTTTGGCAACACCTTCTAATAGGTCTACCAAGTCGGATTCGATACGAACAAGAACAGATTCTGTTTCAGGATCGCCCATACGAACGTTGTATTCAATCACATAAGGATCACCCCCTACGTTCATTAATCCGATAAAAATAAAGCCTTTGTAAGGGATATTATCTTTTTTCAAACCATCAACGGTCGGTTTAATAATACGTGCTTCTACTTTGTCCAGGAATTCTTGATCAGCAAATGGAACTGGTGAAACAGAACCCATACCTCCAGTATTTAATCCTGTATCGCCTTCGCCGATACGTTTATAATCTTTTGCCGAAGGCAAAACTTTATAGTCATTACCATCAGTTAACACAAAAACAGAAAGTTCGATTCCTTTCAAGAATTCTTCAACCACCACTACATCACTTGCCGCTCCGAATTTAGAATCATTGATCATCGCCTTTAATTCAGCTTTAGCCTCATTATAAGAATCCAGGATTAATACTCCTTTTCCTTGAGCCAAACCATCTGCTTTTAATACGATTGGAAGTTTTTGGGTATCCAAATAAGCCAATCCTTCTTCAAGGTTTTCTTTGTTGAAGGATTTGAATGCCGCAGTTGGGATATCATGACGAATCATAAACTCTTTAGAGAAATCCTTAGAGCCTTCCAATTGCGCACCTTCTTGCTGAGGACCTACGATTGCGATATGATTCAATTCATCATTGGCAAGGAAGAAGTCATGAATTCCTTTTACCAAAGGTTCTTCTGGGCCTACGACAATCATTTCAATTTGATTTTTCAGCGCAAAATCAGCGATTCCTTGGAAGTCAGTTACTTTTAGGGCAACATTTTCACCATATTTTTCAGTTCCAGCATTTCCTGGAGCGATATATAATTTGCTAAGTTTTGGGCTTTGTGAGATTTTATAGGCAAAGGCAGACTCTCTACCTCCAGAGCCGATGATCAGAATATTCATACCGCAAAGATATTGAAGCAGATGAGAAATCCGCTTTCAAAAAAAATATTTACAAACATTCTTTACAAATTTTCGTATAATTATAAGGAATTAGCCAACTTAATTATGAAGAAACTCCTGAGCTTGCTGGCCTTTTTTTGTTTAGTCAGCTTCCTTAATCCTTTGTCTGGCCAAACCACAGACCAGTTCCAAGCCAAAATGTCTGAGTATGCAGACAAATTCCCGCAAGAAAAAATTCACATTCAAACAGATCGAGATAATTATGGTGCCGGAGAAACCATTTGGTATAAGATCTATTCGGTTATCGGGATAGAAAACAAACTTTCCGTATTATCCAACATCAGTTACGTAGAACTAATAAGTCCAACCGGGGAAATCGTATCCCAAAAAATCAATTCGCTTTTTACAGGTGTAGCTGTGGGGGATTTAGTGCTTTCGGACACATTAGTTGAAGGTTCCTATAGAATGCGAGCCTATACCAATTGGATGCGAAATAGCAGCTCAGATTATTATTTTGAGAAAGTTCTTAATATTGGGAATGTTCGGTCAGATAATATTATCAGCAGCACAGAATTGATTTCTGAGGAGAATACTGAATATTATGTGATGCGGTTTAAGAATCCTGAAGGAAAAGATTGGGAGAAGACCCAGGTTGGCTATCAGGTTGTGGAAGGCGACAAAATAATTGATAAAGGAAGAGAGCCTTTGCAGCCCGACGGGACGGTGAAAATTAAAGTAAACAGCAAGAATAAGGGAAAACCAATTTCGCTTCGATTTAGGAATCTAGATGGTTCAATTGTAAAGAAGCTAATCAATACGAATGTATTTAATACGGACAATAGTGTTCAACATTTTGTAGAAGGGGGGCAAATTGTAGGCAATGAATTAAATCGGATTGCATTCAAAACCTTAAATCCTCAAGGACTAGGGATCAAGGCAGATATTTATATTTTGAGTTCCACCCAAGATACTGCAGCGAGTTTAAGCACCAATGCATTGGGGATGGGCTCAGTTCCATGTTATCTAGCGGCCGGGGAAACTTATAAGATCAATGTTAAGTTTGATGATGGTACTCAAAAAACCACTGATCTAGAAATCATTCCGACCAACAGCATTTCTGTGGCTGTGAATAATTCCAATTCGGATAAGTTGTTGGTTCAGGTGAATGTATCCGAGTCCATGATCAATAATGAGGATCTCTACGTCACTCTGCAACATTTGGGGAATATATATTACATGGCAAAAAACAGAGCCTCACAGGCTAATGTTTTGTTTTCCATACCAAGGCAAGGACTTCCTTCTGGCGTATTGACAGTAAGCCTATTGAACAAGAATTTCATTCCTATTTCAGAGCGTGCCATATTCAATTTTAATAATTCCAGCATACTCCCTTCGGATATAAAATTTGACAAGGCTACTTATGGGTTAAGAGAGAAAGTCAATACGACGATTGATGTGGGACAGGCGGGCGATAGTATTCGGTTTTCTGCACTATCGGCTTCCGTAGTTAATTTGAAAAATTATAAAGATAATGTTCCCAATGCGGTAAGTATATTAAGTTCGTTCTTTCTGAACGGAGATATCAGAGGATTTATAGAGAATCCTAGTTTTTATTTCAATGAAGATGGAACTGTTAAATCGGGGGATTTGGACGATCTGATGTTGACCCAAGGTTGGCGAAAGATAAAAATCAGCATGTTGGATTCCATCGCAACCTTAGAACCAGTTTTTAAGGCAGAAAAAGGATTGACTATTGATGGTAGCATTAAAAGAGTGGGAAGAAATGCACCTGTTCCAAATGCTTCTATTCAATTAATTTCCACCAATAACTTTATGGAATACCTCGATACTACAGCGAATGCGGAGGGGTACTTTAGTTTTGACAACCTCTTATTTCCAGATAGTGTTAAGTTCTTATTATCAGCGAGAAATCAAAAAGGGAAGAATTTTGTAGATATCGTTTCCAACAGTTACTTATCGCCGGATATAAATTTTGAGAAGAATCAGCCCTTGATAAAAAATGACATCAATAAGCTGAATGAAGATCAGTTAGCGGCAAGCAAGAAGTTTTATGAGCAGTTGGAGCGAAAAGGGATCATGGATAAGGTTTTTCAGATTGAGGAGGTTACTGTTCGTGCGAGACGGCCGAAGGCAGCTGAAAACTCTTCCAATTTAAACGGACCAGGAAATGCGGATCAGACACTTACTGCGGAAGATTTAAGCACCTGTGCGACGCTAGAAATGTGTTTAAACGGAAGATTAACTGGGGTAATCTTTCAAAATGGAGTTCCGACGACTACCAGAGGTGGCGGAGCGATGCAAGTTGTGGTGGATGGGATGTATATGGAGCCAGAAATCTTAAGCACGATTAATCCTGCTGATGTGGAAAGTGTTGAGGTTCTTCGTAATGCAAATTATACTTCCATTTATGGCTCATACGGTGCTTCTGGATTGATTATTATTACTTCCAAAACGGGCAGGAATGCACGATCTTCGGCATACCAGCCAACGGGGATTTTATCCATCACTCCAAAAGGTATTTCATTGACGAAGGAGTTTTATAAGCCGATTTATGAAGTGAATTCAGAGACGCAATTTCAATCGGATTTAAGGACAACCATACATTGGGAACCGGGCATAGTTACTAATGAAAACGGACATGCAAAGTTTGATTTTTATACTTCAGATGAAGGAGGAACCTATAGAATGATCATTGAAGGTTTAGATTTCAATGGTCGGATCCTTCGGAAAATCCTACAATTTGAGGTCAAGGAATAAACATAAATAACTCGCAAGCATGCCAGTCGAACCTAATCGGCTGGCATACTTATTATATGAGCATTTTGCCAATCAGCCACATCACAAATTCCACGATTTAATAGCTAAAAATTTATCGTTAAGCGTATTTTTTTATGTAAATTTCGATACTTAACAAATGGAAATCATATGGGTTCATTTATAAATACTCAAATAACAGAAAACATCTGCTACATTCAATTAGATCGAGGGAAATCAAATGCGATGCATTTGGAAATGATAGAAGAAATCACTGACACCTTTAGAACCCTGAAGGAAGACCCTTCTGTATTTGCCGTTATTCTTCAAGGAAAGGAAGGATTTTTCACATCAGGTTTAGATTTGATTACCTTATTTCAATATGATGAGGAGCAGATGAAAACCTTTTGGACGAAGTTCATTGACTTGATTGAGGAATTAGCTTCCTTTCCGAAGCCATTTATTACGGCTATAACAGGTCATAGTCCGGCTGGTGGTTGTGTTTTAGCTTTATGTTCGGACTATCGAGTAATGGCTGATGGGGAGTATATTATTGGTTTAAATGAGGTACCTGTTGGTATTGTGGTACCTACGAGTATTTTTGAGTTATACAGTTTTTGGATAGGCTCGGGCAATGCAGCACGATTTTTAATGGAGGGGAAATTATTAACTCCGCAGGAAGCTTTGAATATAGGCCTTGTTGATGAAGTTGTTAATTTTGACCGGATCCAAACCACGGCCGCACGTAAGGCGAAACATTATTTACAATTTGAGCGAAATGCGTGGAGAGCCACGAAATTAAATATTCGTCAGAACTTATTAAAAGAGGTTCAAGCGACCAAAGGAGTGGCTATAGAACAGGTATTAGAGCGTTGGTGGGCACCATCGACACGAGCAATCCTACAAGCAATCATTGATAATCTTACTAAAAAATCATAATTATGGCAGTACAAGGTGCTCTACAAGAAAATGCATTGAAAGGCAAGACCATTGTTGTTACGGGAGGTGGTACAGGTCTTGGCAAAGCTATGTCAACCTATTTCTCAGAGTTAGGGGCGAATGTGGTTATTAGTAGCCGTAAGTTGGATGTATTGGAGGAAACAGCGAAGGAGATTCAAGCAAAAACAGGTAATCCAGTCTTACCAGTAGCCTGCGATATCCGTCATCCCGAAGAGATAGCCCTTTTAAAGGATAAAGCTATTGAGATTTTTGGGCAAGTAGATGTTTTGGTAAATAATGCTGCGGGGAATTTTATTTCACCTACAGAACGTTTATCAGCAAATGCATTTTCAACGATTATAGATATAGTATTAAAGGGAACAGTAAACTGTACGTTAGAGTTTGGGAAACATTGGATTGAAAAGAAACAAGCGGGAAATGTTTTAAATATTGTAACGACCTATGCCTTCACGGGTTCAGGTTATGTTGTTCCATCAGCGGTGGCAAAAGGCGGGGTTGTGACCTTGACAAAATCCCTTGCTGTAGAATGGGGGAAATATGGCATTCGACATAATGCGATTGCTCCGGGGCCATTTCCTACGAAAGGGGCTTGGGATCGGTTACTTCCGGGGGAATTAGCCCAAAAGTTTGACTTCAAGAACCGCGTTCCGTTAAAACGCGTTGGAGAACATCAGGAATTAGCAAATTTGGCAGCGTTCTTGGTGTCAGATTTTGCAGGTTATATCAATGGGGAAATAATTAGCATTGATGGCGGAGAATGGTTGCAAGGAGCTGGGCAAATGAATGGAATGGAAGCCATTCCTGCGGAAATGTGGGATGCTATAGAACAGACTATCCGGAAAAACAATAAATAATCATGATTAAAAATTACAGTTTAGGTCTACTGGCGTTTATTCTGCTTTTAGGATCTTGTAATAACTCTTCAAAAACCGCATCGGCGGAACAGGACACAGTAACGCGAGCAAGTTTGAATAAACCCGAAGAGATCCAACAGATTTCTGAGGTGATTACTCGATTTGCAAGAGCATATTTAAGTCAAGACAATGAAAAGGTCAATGCGTTGATTCATCCAGAACACGGCTTAGCGGTGATCTATCGTCCTGGAGTAATGGACGACTTCAAATTGGTTGATAGTTTTGACATTCGGAATCCTGTTCCGGCGCATTATCCGTATACCACTTTTGAAAATGATAAGACCCTAACCTTTGAGGCCTTACCAGAGTTCCAATGTGACACAGATAAATGGACAAAATATGGCTTCATGAGTGATACAACCAAAACAAGTGTAACTCATTTATTGGATACGATCATGAAATATCAGGGAGAGTATAATGAGGTAAAATACGATGAAGCTACCTTAAAGAAAGTCTCTATATTAGAAGATGGAAGCTATAGGGTAATTTTAAACCCTACGGATGAACACTTCTTGATTTTTCATGTTAAACAATTTGAGGGGTCATGGTTTGTCACCCTACTTGACAGATCCTATGGCAACTGTGATGCCTAGCATTTTATAATTTTAATTTCAAAAAATCCAACCATATGGGTACTCTAGATAAAGAAACACAAGCAAGAATTAGTCAGTGGCAGTCTGAGGAATATGATCAAGATACTGTTGCGAAAGTAAAAGGATTAGTTGACAATAATGAAGAAACTGAGTTATTGGATTCTTTCTACAAGGAATTAGAATTCGGTACGGGAGGCCTTCGCGGAATCATGGGAGTTGGTTCCAATCGAATGAATAAATATACGATTGGAAAAGCTACGCAAGGTTTGGCAAATTATTTAATCAAGCAATTCCCCAATCAAGAAATTAAAGTAGCGGTTTCATACGATAGCAGAAATAACTCACAAGCCTTTGGTAATCTAGTGGCGGATGTTTTCTCGGCGAATGGCATCAAAGTTTATTTGTTTGAGGAACTAAGGCCAACGCCAGTACTTTCCTTTGCTGTACGACATTTTAAATGTCAGGGTGGGGTAATGCTTACGGCATCCCATAATCCTAAGGAATATAACGGATACAAGGCTTATTGGAATGATGGTGGGCAGCTTGTTGCACCTCATGATAAAAATGTCATTACAGAGGTGAATGCCATTAAATCTGTAAAAGATATTAAGTTTGAAAGAGTAGATAAGAATATAGAGTTGGTGAAGGAAGATTTTGATCAAATCTATATTGATGCGAATTTAAAACTGAGTATTCATCCTGAGGCTGTAAAAGCGCAAAAGGATTTAAAAATAGTTTATTCACCAATCCATGGAACTGGGATTACGATAGTTCCAAAAATGTTGGAGGCATGGGGTTTCCAGAATGTTCAGGTTGTGGAAGATCAAGCGAAACCTGATGGTAATTTTCCAACGGTAGTTTATCCAAATCCGGAGGAGGAAGAAGCGATGTCTAAGGCGATGGCTAAAGGCCAGGAAATAGATGCGGATGTGGTAATGGCGACTGATCCAGATGCCGACCGCGTAGGGGTTGCAGTAAAACTTCCTTCAGGAGAATTCCAGTTAATCAATGGAAATCAAATTGGTAGTTTGCTGACCTATTATGTATTATCCAGCAAAAAGGACCTAGGTCAGTTGAAAGCTAATCAATACATCGTCAAAACGATAGTTACCTCAAATTTATTCTCTGATATTGCGAAATCATTCGATGTAAAAAGCTATGAGACCTTAACTGGTTTTAAATTTATTGGGGAAGTGATGACAGAACTTGAGGGCAAGGAAACTTACCTAGTTGGAGGGGAAGAAAGTTATGGCTTCTTAGTTGGTGATTTGGTACGAGATAAAGACGCGGTTAATTCATGTGCATTTATTGCGGAGATGACGGCATATTTCAAGAATCAAGGCAAGTCACTTTATGATGTCTTATTGAGCTTATACCTAGATTATGGTTATTATAAGGAGAAATTAATTTCATTAACCAAAAAAGGAAAAGCTGGTGCGGATGAGATTAAGCAGATGATGGCTGATCTTCGTGCTAATCTTCCAAAAACTTTAGGCGCTATTGAAGTTGTTGAGGTTAGGGATTATGAAACTAGCGAGGCAACAGATATGGCCACAGGAAAGAAGACAAAGATTGATCTTCCGAAATCAGATGTCTTACAATTTATTACCAAGGATGGGGATGTGATTTCTGCTCGCCCGTCAGGTACTGAACCGAAG
This sequence comes from Sphingobacterium cellulitidis, assembly GCA_002245855.1. Classification (GTDB taxonomy): domain Bacteria; phylum Bacteroidota; class Bacteroidia; order Sphingobacteriales; family Sphingobacteriaceae; genus Sphingobacterium; species Sphingobacterium cellulitidis. Next base: position 56,909 of record NOUX01000012.1, read on the forward strand.
ATAAAATTCTATTGTTCCGTTCGCGAAAACTTGGAATTTACTTCAGAATATGGTCAAGTATCGAATCGATTGGATGATAAAGTAAGGTTAATGATGGCTGATATTGTAAAAGATTAATGGAAAAGTGGAAAACAATTAACTCAAATTATATTATTCAACGTCCTTGGGCGACTCTGCGTGTTGATAAGCTAGAGATGCCCAATGGGAACATCAAAGAAGAATATTACGTTTTAGAGTACCCGACCTGGGTAAATATGGTGGCCTTGACGGAGGATAATCAGGTAATTTTTGTCAAACAGTATCGTCATGGAGCTGGGCAAATTATGGTTGAGCTTCCTGCAGGAGTTGTCGAAGAGAATGAGGATCCTGAAATTGCTGCGAGAAGGGAGTTATTAGAAGAAACGGGTTATGCCTTTGATCAAATCACTTACGTTTGTGAGTTGTTTGCAAATCCTGCGACCTCAGGGAATATTACTTACACCTATCTGTTGACTGGTGGAAGAAAGGTACAGGAGCAAGACCTGGATCCTTCTGAAGATATTGAAGTAGTTTTAATGGATCTGGAAGAAGCGAAACAGTTTCTTTTTGAAAATAAAATAGGTCAGGCTTTACATAGCTCGGCACTATTCTACACCTTAAAAAAGTTAGGCAAGTTATAAGCTTGCCTAACTTTATTCTTTCTACCCAGAGATCTACACAATTATTGACGCTGTTTTCGTACCTTTGCCGCATGGCAAGAGAAATTTACGAAACCAAGCGCAAAGCGCTAAAAATTAATCTTAACGCTGATATTTATGGCACATTTGCTGAGATTGGAGCCGGACAGGAAGTAGCTCGTAATTTTTTTGAAGCAGGCGCCGCATCAGGAACGATTGCAAAAACCATTTCTGCATACGACATGGCTTTCTCGGATGCTATTTATGGTATTGAAGAGTCAGGGAGATATGTAAGCCGTACGCGGTTAACCAAAATGTTAGACCATGAGTACAGCTTATTAACCGAACGTCTTCATGGAGAGAAATACAGTAAGAAAAAGTTCTTCGCCTTTGCCGATACAGTAACTACCTTAAATTTTACTAAAACGAATGAACCTCATGGCTGGATTGGAATCAGATTCCAACATGAAGTCGATGGTCCAACCAACGATATCATTATCCACGTTCGTTTATTAGATAGTGATAATAGATTACAAACAAAGGTCTTGGGAATCTTAGGTGTAAACTTGGTGTTTGCGGCTTATTATTACTCTGAGAATCCGCAAACCATGATTGAATCCCTAGTAGACAACCTGTCTATAGGTTCAGTTGAGATTGATTTGGTGAAGGTTTCAGGGCCATTATTTGCGAAGGCAAATGAGCGTCTATTGAATTTATATTTGATTGCGAAAGGCTTCTCAAAAGCTGCGATTTTTAAGCCAGATGGCAAGGCTGCTCAAATCAAGGACTATCTTTATAAAAAGAATATTATTATTCTTCGCACAAAATACCGTCAAAAGTCCAACCCGAACTTTGATCTCTTTAACCTTGCGGTAGAGGAGTTTCTAAAGAATACCAAGGCCGTTCCTGAAGACACAGTGGTGTTGATTGAGGTCTTGATGGGGAATGTTTTGGATGAAAATAGTGTCATCTCCGATGAGGATTTAATCTACTTTGCAGAACGTGCTGAATACCTATGTTCCACGGGAAATAATATCCTAGTTTCGAACTTTAGAAGAAATAATCATCTAGCGGAGTTCGTTCAGACCTTCAAACCAAAACATGTAGGCATCGCGACGAATACAGCAAACTTGAAAAACATCTTTAATTCAGATAACTATAACAAGGAAAACTATACAAACGAATTGTTGAGTTATATTTCAGGGATGTTTAGCAAGAACGTAAAATTATATGCTTATCCATATTTGGATAAGAAGAGTGAGAAAATCATTACAACAAAGAATCTTCCAGTTTCCGAAGAAGCGAAACCATTATTTGATTTCTTAATCAATAACCGGTATATCATCGATATCGAAAACTACGATGAAAAGTTTGTAAAAACAGTATAAAAAACGAAAGGGGCAAAATATTTTGCCCCTTTTGATTTAATAAGTTTTTCTTACAAGTATTTCTTAAAGATGGAATACAAAATCTTCATATCCTGCTCAGTGAGTACTGCATTATTAGCATCCACTTGGATATAATGTTGTTTGAAGCCTTTGATTGCAGCATCTAAGTTTTTCACATCATAGCCAATAATTTTCAATGCTAGTTTAGGGTCAAATCCTACTGGAGGAGTCTCTAAGAACTCATCGTACCAAAATCCGAATCCTTTATCAGCAAGAACTTTCCAAGGGAACCTTGAAGGGTCATTCTTCCGTGTTGGAGCATAATCCATGTGGCCAATAAAGTTTGCTTGTGGGATTTTATAGGTTTCTTTCAGATAAGCAAGTAGTTGGACCAAGGCATTGATCTGTACATCTGGCCAAGGGTCGCTGATTCCATTATTATCCAATTCAATTCCAATTGAGGAAGAGTTCAAATCGGTATCATTTCCCCACTTTCCTAATCCAGCATGGTGTGCTCTATAAAGGTCATTTACCATTTGGACAATTTTTCCATCACGACCAATCACGTAATGTGAGCTTACGCCTACTTTTTGGTTGTGGAAGGTCCGTACAGTTTGATCTAAGTCCTTTTGTGCAGTATGGTGAATCATAACATAGTTAGGCTTGCGAATGCCGAAATTGGTAGATGCAATCCATTCCTTATCATTGGACACAATTTTTTCTAATTGCCCTTTAACAGGAGCTTCCTTATATATTCCAGAAAACTCTTTTGCTTTCTTTTTATAGACTTTTTCAGTACTGGCATACTTACCTCCGGCACAGGAGCTGGCCAAGGCAGCAATAGAAAAATAAATAATATACTTTTTAATCATCATAATCTTTTATCCTCATAAGTAGATTACAGGGGGTCTACAACAAACTCTGGTCGATCCATTCCAGGTTCCAATTCAATAATCTGAAGATTTCTGAATTCCATTTTTGCACCCTCTGCCTCTAGACAAAGATAACCTTTTCGCTTGGACGCAAGACGAATGCTATTAACGAATTTTCCATTAACGGCCAATTTCACCGTTCCATCCACACAAACTACGGTATACTTATTCCATTGCCCTACACCGAGGCACCTATTTTCCAGGGATTTGCTTCGTTCTCCTCTAGGATTATCGGGAGATGCTGTCATGCCACCTGCGCCGAATAATTCGCCATGAACGTAAGCAATTGGTTGTTGTTTTCCATCGACAGCATTGATGTTTATCCAATCCAGCTCCAACATCTGCACTTCCATACCCATAGGAAGTCTAGAATTAAGATCAGCTTTGGCATCACACCAAACAAAAATTCCTGAGTTTCCACCTTTTTCCAAGTGACGCCATTCGACATACATGATAAAGTTCTCATACATTTTTTCTGACCGCACCACTCCTATTGGGTTTCCACTATTTTTTAGCAGTTTACCTTTGGCTTTCCAAGTGGTATCCGATGTATTGACATCAATCCACTGAATTGGTTTTCCCCTTCCTTTGGAATTCAAGATAGACTCATCAAAGCTTTTCTCTACTCCAAACTGAAACAACTTCTTTTGAGCTTCTGCAAATGGAGTCCCTAAAAAGAATAGTATTAAAAGAATGAATGCTGATAGGTTGGTTTTCATAATCGATATTAGATGTATTTGAAAACCTAAAATAATAAAATCTTGCTTAAAACATCATATCCATCAACACGGCACGATGGTCAGTAGGCCATTCAGCGATTACCAGATCTGCGGCATCAGCTTTCTCACCCACTATTTTAGCGGACTTCGCCTTCACTTTCTTATTGGCAAATATTAAATCAATACGATCATAAACTTCGTTTTCGATAGATCCACCGGGAATTGATGTCCAGGTATAAGATGGTCTTTTTTGGACATTTTTGTAAAGCTTACGGTAAGCATCATAGAATCCATTCTCTAAGAGTAAAGATGTGCTTGGCCATTTTACAGAAAATGTTAATCTAGGATCGTTTCTTTTTTGAATGGCTGATTTGGTCCAGTCATAATAGCTTGGCTCATTAAAATCACCCAAAATGATGGTAGGGAAATTCTCGAAACCTTTTAAATCAGCAACAACAGATTGGATTTGTTTTCCCCTGGAATTTATTGCCGATTGAATAGCCGATTGTTCATCCTTCAGCTTAGAATCAGCGATATCATAAGGTTCATAGGGATAGGCTGGCAAATGTACATCCGCAACCAAGAGGATATTTCCATTGATATCAACTTTTAAAACCTGGGATTTATCGTCCTTCAATCTACTTAAAGGATACTTACTGATTACTGCCCTACTCTTGTCAATAACAATGCAATTCCAGCCTAGACTATCTGCCAGCAATTGCGCGCGCGAGTGTTCTCCGAATTTATAGCTGGTTTGTTCCTGGAAGGCGACAATATCTGCCTTAGTCGCTCGAATAACCTGCAATTGATTTGCAATGCTTTTTTCTTTAGTAAATCCTGAGCCATCACCTCCAACCCAGATATTAAAGGTCAATACTTTAAAATTGGTTTTGGAGTAGGCTAAGCTGGTATTAAATATTAGGGAGATTAACAGCAGGAAGAAGCTGTATTGAAGAATCGTTCTATTCATAACAATTTAATTTAATAGTATAAAGGTTGTCACAACCGCAGCATGGTCTGATGGATATCGAACTTTATGGGATTCAATTACCTTGGAATCCAGGGTCCGGAGCCTATCGCCTTTTACAAAAATAAAATCAATACGGTCTTGATGGGTATTCGGGTTGATTGGCGTCCATGTTATTCCACGGTCCTTTTTCGGGTTTTTATAAACCTGTCGATAAGTATCTTGAAAACCCAAGCTATCTAAAAATAAACTTGTAGGGAAAGACATAACATATCCTGCATTTAAATCCTTAACACTATTCACCCAATCCAAATGCGATCCTGAATTAAAATCACCGCCCATGATGATCGGATAATTAGCATTTTCAATAAATGGTTTCAAGCTAGAAGTAATTCCTTCCATAATTTTCTTGTTTCCTTCTTGCAATGTCTTCCAATTTTCTAGATCGATCTTATTTCCTTTATCAATCTCTGCCCAGTAATCTAGAGGATAGTTTAACCAGACTGAAGAGATTACGATCTTTTGGTCTCCCACTTGTATCAAGGCATTCCCATTGTTAAAAGCTTTATAGCTAGGCAAGGTTTCTTCGATTGGGTATCGGCTCATTATGGAAATATTGCTACTTCTCAGATAAAAATAATATCCTAGTTCATCTGCTATTCTGGGCCCTGACCCATAAGTTTCTTGCATGGTGACCACATCGGCCTTACTCTCCTTAATGATCTCTACAATCCTTTTATAACCTATGCTTTTTCCGGTTTCATTGCCTCCATGCCAAATATTATAAGTCATAACCCGAAGGCTATCCACTTGATGAGTTGGGGTTTGATTTCTTTTATTCTGGAATTTAGACCCATTGTTAAAAGCTTTATAGCTAGGCAAGGTTTCTTCGATTGGGTATCGGCTCATTATGGAAATATTGCTACTTCTCAGATAAAAATAATATCCTAGTTCATCTGCTATTCTGGGCCCTGACCCATAAGTTTCTTGCATGGTGACCACATCGGCCTTACTCTCCTTAATGATCTCTACAATCCTTTTATAACCTATGCTTTTTCCGGTTTCATTGCCTCCATGCCAAATATTATAAGTCATAACCCGAAGGCTATCCACTTGATGAGTTGGGGTTTGATTTCTTTTATTCTGGAATTTAGAATAATAATTCTGGATATCATTCTTAGACAAAGCGTAATCAAAGATCATCAGGTCGTCAATTGTACCATTAAAGGTTTCCCATTCGCCTAAATCGCCTTTCTCCTCACCGCCGACCTGCAAAAGGACTGACTCTGCTCCCAACTTAGGGACTAAGCCCTCCAGGGAATAAATAGCGACTTGTAGATCATTATAATAGAGTGCTATCTCCTGTTTATCGGCATTGTAGCTGCTTGTTAATAAGTTCCAATCCTTGACAATCTGCTGTCTATTTGGTCCGGGTTTATAATCTAAAGCATAATCAGCTTTTACGACTTCCCAAGCCCAGGTATGATTTGCTTGTTTATTAATTTTCCAGTTAATGGAAGTGGAGTCTGAATATCTTACAGTTAGATTTAGGATATTATAATTTTCAAAATCAGCATCTGCTTTTACCCAAGTGCTGATAGTAAAGGAATCTTTCCATTTTGTTTTGTCCAACTGATACTGAATAGGCTGACGATTTTTAGCACTTATGGTTAAGTCCAATGCTTTACCAGTCAAGCCATTGATCAGTCTATCTGAGGACATTTGATCAAAATCCTCTGTAAAGATAGGCTTGGTCTGTCCAACAGTAATATTGTATTGTAAAGTGATTACAAGGACAAAACAACAAATAAAAAGATTCCTCATGTTTTTTAATCTTATTTTTTTACTACCTCCCAGCCATAATCAACATAATCCCAGCTGAAATCATTTCCATTGATATTTACTTGCAGATAACCTTCCTCAGTACCATGGAAATTTCCTCCCCACCAATTTGCACTGATTGCACCTGCAGTGATATATTGCACACCTCTAACTTTGATTTCCTCATACAGATGTTGGTGTCCCTGTAAAACCAATTTTAAATTATGCTTGTCAAATAAACCACGGATTTCTTTTTGATTAACAAAAGTATCAGCGTCAGTATAATAACCTTCTAAGACTGGGTAATACAAGGATAAAAATGGAACGTGGCTAGAAACAATAATCGGTTGATCGGAAGGGGTTTTTGCCAACTCGGATACAAGCCAGTTTTTCTGGGTATCCGAAATGCAGTATTTATTATTACAAACCTCAGTGCTATTCAAGATGATGAATTTCCAGCCTTTGTGTTCGAAGCTATAGTAAGGCTTTCCAAAATAACTGCTAAAAAGTCCCGATCCATGTTCCCCCTCAGAATGCCAATAACGATCATGATTACCAATGGTGTAGAACCACTTCAATCCCGAATTGCTTACAATATCTTTGTAGCGTTGGAATAAGCTTTTGGCAGCCTCGAGGTTTTCAGCCTTCATGGCATCCACATCAGCATTATCACCACCCGTAAGGACAAAGTCCACTTTATTCTTTTTTGCAACTGAAATGGCTTGTTCTAATCCCTTGAAAGAGTTAGAGGCTTCATCTTTATTTAAGTGTAAATCTGTAAAATATCCGAATGAGAATTTCTTTTGAGCTTGAACAAAGGTTGCGCAGATAATTAATACGGATAATAAGAATAGTTTTTTCATGAACATTGAATTATTTCCAACCAAATGGTTGTTTAAGATTAGGGTTTAATAACATTTGAACTTCCGGAATAGGTCTATAGTAATACATTGGTTCAATAAAATTACGTTTTTTGATATCAGTAACCATTGTACCACCTGCGGTTCCATTTGATAAATACACGCCCGCAGTACCATCAAATTTACCAATAGTATAGTAAACCAAAGCTACTCCCAGAGAATTCTTTTCACGATCTGTAGGGATAGTTTGTCCTTCTGGGATCAACTTGATATCAGGAACGCCATCACCCGTTAAGTCATAGTTTCCTACAGAAGGGAAATACATGCCTTCTGGAATTTTTTCCAATAATTTACCAGCATTCCAACGCATGATATCATTGTAACGGCTATTTTCAAAAGCGAATTCCACCCGTCTTTCTCTTCTAATTTCTAAAATGACGCCAGTATTGGTTCCAGTTACCTTAGGGAAATCTGCTTTTAATTTTGGGTCCACATTACCATTGGCTGTAGATAAGATTAAATCGGGCATTCCAACGCGCTTGCGCACTAGATTAACAGAATTATCCAGATCAGCTTGAGTCAAAGTTCCCAGTTCAGCTTTTGCCTCTGCAAACATCAATAGGACATCAGCATAACGATGAACAGGGAAGTCAATGCTGTTGTATACATTTTGGTCGCCACTATTGACATAACCTTTTCTTTGATGGTATCCAGTGAAGTTTTTATTCAACCGTTGCACGTAAATGGTATTTCCCGGTTGACGGGTCCATTCAGGATAAATAAAGGTTTGGCTAAGCCTAGGGTCGCGATCCTTGAATTCTTGAACAAATTCTAATTTTGCGTAGTTTGGAATATCTGTAAACCTTTTACCATCCTTCATTAAATAGGTTTGAAGAAGGTCTCTAGAAGGCGATTGTTCGTAATCGCCAAATACTACACCATTCACATTTTGGGTAAGGTTTTTCCCTTGGTCAAAAGCTACAAAAAGAATTACCTCTTTATTGTTGGTTAAATCTAATGATTCGAACAATGCTGCATAGTCATCATTTGGCTTTCCGGTAGAATGTATGCTATATTTTGCAGATTTTATTATTTCTTGAGTTGCTGTTTCAGCAATCTTTAGAAAATTATCAGCTGTATTTTTTAGGTTCAATTCATCGTGATACTTACGATAGGTCCCTTCATGGAGAGCGATTTTTGCTTGCATCAGATACACTGCCCATTTGCCAGGAGTTCCTGTAGGCACATTTTCGCGGACATTCTTTACGGCAAAATCCAAATCTTCCATCACTTTGGTCATCACTTCGGTTCTAGAATTTTGGGGATTCTTTAATGCTTCGTCAGTTGGGTTTAAGGTTACATCATACCAAGGTACATCAGAATATCGATTGACCATGTTCGAGTAGAAGATTGCACGATAGTACCTTGCCAATCCAGCGTAATGATTTTTCACATCATCCGCAACCTTTGCACGGTTATAATTCTCCAAGAAATAATTTATATCTCTAAGTCTACCCCAAGACCAACCTCCAGTAATTGTCTGTGAAGAAGGATTACCAGTCATCATGTTCTTTATTTCTACGGCTGCGGTTGTAGCGGCATTATCCGTAGACTGGTCATTCAAATAAGAATTTCTATTGGGTAAACTAAGCAGCCCGTTCATATAAAGGGCCAAATCTTCTTCGGTATTGAAGAACACCTCAGGGGTAACAGAGGTCTGAGGAAACCTGTCCAAAAAGTCCTTTTTACATGCACTGGTTAGGCAGAGTAAAGTGGCTAATGGTATATAATATAGTGTTGATAAACGTTTCATAGTATCTAAAATTTAATGGTCGGTCTACTAAAAATCTAAGTTGATACCTGCGGCGATTTTTCTTTGGAAAGGATAAGCCCAAGCACTGTTATCTGTATTATTGTTGATAGCCTCAGGGTCAACATATTTCTTGACTTTAGAGAATTCAAAAATATTTTCACCAGTAACAAAGAATCTTACTCTACCGAGTTTCCATCTTTCAATAATATGATTTGGCAAGGAATATCCTAAGCTGATATTCTTTATCCTAACATAGGCTCCATTCAATAAATATTGGGTATTAGGAATTGCTAACCCTTTTCCATCATTTGCATCTGCCAACCAAGATTGCAATACTGGATAAGAAGAATCATGATTTTCATCTGCTAATCCGGCGGCAATATAAGAATCGGAGTGCTTTGCTCGCTGCTCTGGAGAATCAGAAGTTTCACGATAGAAGTCTAAATGCCAAGGGTAAATATTGGCATACGGTTGTTGATAAGGGCCCCAGAACAAATAATGGCCAGGATAAAAATCTCTCTTCAACACTCCTTGTAAGAATACAGAGCCATCAAATCCATTCCAATCCATACTTAGGTTGAAACCAATTCGAAGGCGATCTGAAGTATTTCCGATGACCTTACGGTCTTTCATATCCTTTTCAGTCAGACCTAATTCAATCTTGCCATTACCATCCAAATCTTCAAATTTTGGCCAGCCATTTACAATACTCAAGGCTCCCCAAGGGACAATTGCGGATTCATCTAGGGCATCTATTTCGGCTTGGCTCTTAAAGAATCCATTTCCTACAAGTCCATACAATGCTCCGAACTCATATCCTTCGAAATAATCGGATAATAGTCTTTGGTCATTTTGGAATTTTGTGATATGCGCTCTGGAATCAGATAACACGACTTTTGCATCAAATCGGAAAGGTTTTGCGGCGATATTGAACTGATCTTTATAATTGACGGTTAACTCCCAGCCTTTTGTTTTCAGATCTGCGGAATTTTGTCTAGGAACATTTGTTCCTAAAACGCCTGGCAATTCTTGTCCTCTGGTTAACATCCCGGAAGTTTCACGGATGTAATAATCAAAACTAGTAAAGAATTTATCGTTGAAAAGACCGATATCAGTACCGAAATTCAAGGTTGAAACAGTTTCCCAAGTGTAAGTATTCGGGTCAATGGTCAGCGGTGGGGCTCCGTTTATTACCTGTTGTTGAGTTCCATTGATAAGATATCCGGATAAACCTGTTCCCATGGTTTGGATGTAAGAGAAATCTCCAACACTTTGATTTCCGAGGCTACCGTATGAAGCTCTAAACTTCAAGTTTGAAAAAGTAGGTTTGAATTCTTCGAAAAAGGCTTCATTACTTACAATCCATGCTCCTGAAATTGATGGGAAGAATCCCCAGCGACTTCCTTTAGGGAACCTTGAGGAGCCATCATAACGACCAGTTGCCTCTAGGATATATTTATCATCAAAAGTATAGTTTATCCGACCAAATGCACTTTGGGTCGCATAAGAACTATACGCTGCGTTAATTCTCTGTTCACCATAGGTCAAGGCTAAATAAGGCAAGGTTGATGAAATTAACTTGTCTCTATAGGCAGTTGTGGTAGAATAGATATATTCTTCCTGATTTACCCCTAGAGTTCCACTTAGTGCGTGTTTTCCAATTTTCTTATTGTAATTCGCGTATAAATTAAATACATCATTAACAACTTCCCCTCTTCTATCCTGCACATATCCGTTACCACCTTCTTCCCTGACATCATTGGGTCCATATCCAATTTTATATTTATTAGAATGTTCTGGATAGCGCCAATACTCGCGTTTGAAACTTGCGTCAGCAGTAACTGTTAAATCTCCATTTAAAAATGTTCCTACCGCATTGAAGATATTCTGAAAACCAAACATGTTTTCATTTCTCTTACCCCCATCAACCATTCTCGCTGCTAATCTACCCGCAGCATTATTTCCCCACGTACCATCTGGATTCTTAATTACATCGGTTGGTGTCAGGTAATAGATATCCGTTAGGCTGGCATTTGGCATGTCACGATTGGTTTGATAGATATTCATATTATTATCTACTCTTAACCAATTTAGAGGCACAAATGAGAATCTACTGCGGATTCCTTTTCTTTGCCAATAATCAGATGCTAATTTGTTCAATCCATTTTCTTTAGTATAATCGGCCGATAAATAATAGTTTAAGGGTTTATTATTCACTTGGGCGCCACCAGAAAATGTCAATGAATGTACATGGGAGAAAGAAGAGTTATGGAGGAAAAAGTCATTCCAGTTATTACCTCCCATATAGGCCCAAACATTAGGGTCATCTGGGTTTACTCTTACATCTGGCAATGAAGGGTCATTAGACCGATCTTTTGCCCATTTATAATGCTCTTCACTATAATTCACATAATCCCAAGGTGTGTTGTCGGTTGAAATTTCCAACAATCTCGAGAAGATGTAAGGGTCTGTAATTGCGTCAGGCATTTCAGTAGGTCGGCCCCAAGCGGTTGTAACATTGTAGCCTACAACTTGCTTGCCTTGCTGACCAGACTTTGTGGTAATTAAAATGACTCCGTAGGTGGCTCTTGCTCCATATATTGCAGCAGAAGCAGCATCTCTCAAAACCGTATAAGTTGCGATATCATTAGGGCTTAACCTGATCATATCCCAGGTGTCGGAAACGGGAATACCGTCAATAACGATTAATGGGCTACCACCGTTAATTGATGTTGTTCCACGGATGTTAATATTAGGGATTCCGCCTGGGCTACCATTGCCGTAAGTAATATTTAGGCCGGGACTTGAACCTTGCAGTCCCTGCATAATATTCGTTACCGGTCTTGATTCAAGCTGTTTACCAGATATTTGATCGACAGCCCCTGTCAGATTAATTTTCTTCCGGGTTCCGAAACCAACGACAACGACTTCATCTAGGTTACTGGCATCAGTTTCCAACTTGATATTCAGAACATCACCGGGATTACTTACAATTTCTTGAGTTTTATAGCCCAATGATCTGAAAATAATGGTTGAATTTCTGGAAATCCCGTCAATTTTAAATTTACCATCATCTGAAGTAGATGTGGCTTTGTTTGTTCCTTTTACAATTACACTCACCCCTGATAGATTATTACCATCAATATCCGAGACATGACCAGTCAAGGAATTCTCTTGGGCCATGAGGACAAATGGAATAAACCAAACAAAAAATAAGAGCAGAATTTTGCTCAACATGCTACATGCTGATTCTTTTCGAAAATGGTTAGGTTTCATATTTAAATTAATTGAATATTCATTCAAAATACAAAGGTAATTAGGCAATGTTAATACAATGTTATTTTAAAATAAAAAGACTTTTAAGTTTATGTGGGTTGCCATTTATATGGATGGCATATTGGTTATCTGATTTTCAGTAATGCTCTCTAAATTAGATGAAAAATATATTTTTTCAAATATTTTTTATCAAAATTCAAAAATATCTACTGATATTAGGTCTACAACAAATAAATTGAACAGTCATTCAAAATATAATCGTAACATGGGCAGAAATAGTATTAAAGATGAGCGTCGGAAAGAGATAATTCAAAAGTATTACTTGGTTGCAAAAAAGGAAGGATTAGAGAATACCTCAATTGCAAAAATTGCTTCTGAAATGGAGATTAATCCGAGTCTTATCATTCATTATTTCAAGAATAAAGAAGAGCTCAATTATGCTTTAATCGATTATATTCTAGAAAAGTATCTGGTTATATACAAAAGACAAAAATTGTCAGGTCAAGACCTAAGAGGCTATTTAATTGACCTTATCGATAAATTATTTTCAAAAAAGTGGAATGCTCTTTTTAATGATAGCATATTCTATAGCTGCTACGCCATGGGCTTTCGGGACAAAAAAATAAAGGGGAAATTCAAAAGGCTACATGATTCTTTGCGGGTGCACCTTGCTGAGGTATTAAATAAATGTAAGGAGGCAGGTATTGTAGATATAGAATCTGCGGATGCTACAGCAGATTTAATTTATGTTTTGGTGGATGGAGCGTACTATTATTTAAGCTTGGTATCAGAGAAAGAGGAATACGAAACCAAGTTAAATATTCATCGAAATTACGCTTTTAGAGCATTAAAACTAAAATTATGAGGCAATCTCACTTTTATCACTACGCTTCCAATAGGGTTTTAAAAGGCCATATAAAGCAATGATGATCCACATAGAGTTTGAGGTAATATTCGGCATGTCATGAAAGTAAAGTGCGCTAATAACTAAACCTGTTCCACCCATAACATTGATTCCCTGGTAAATCCAGGAATCAAACTTGACAGTTTTAGTGTTTAACAGCAAAAAGCCTATTGTACAACAAGCGACGCCTATCCAACCTATAACGGCTACAACATTTTCCATTCCCATAATCAACTGGTAATTAGTATAAACGAATATAGCCTTTACTCAGCAAAATAGAGTAAAGGCTATATAAACTTATTTTAATTTTACTGTTGTTGTTACATTTCTGCGTAAGCTTCCATTGGAGGGCAAGAACAGATTAATGTTCTATCACCTTGAGAATCATTAACACGACCAACTGAAGGCCAGAATTTATTAACTCTTAAGTATTCAATTGGATAAGCAGCTGTTTGACGTGAATAAGGTCTATCCCACTCATCACCTGTAACAACTCTTGCTGTATGTGGCGCATTTTTTAAGACATTGTCTTTTTGGTCAGCTTCAGCATTTTCAACTGCAGCGATTTCAGCACGGATGCTGATTAATGCGTCACAGAATCTGTCTAATTCTGCTTTTGATTCTGACTCAGTTGGTTCAACCATTAAGGTTCCAGCAACAGGGAAAGAAACCGTTGGAGCATGGAAACCATAATCCATTAAACGTTTTGCGATATCTGCAACTTCAATTCCTACATTCTTAAATCCACGACAATCCAAGATCATTTCGTGAGCACAACGACCATTAGCACCGGCATATAACACAGGGTAATGTTGCTCTAAACGCGCTTTGATATAATTAGCATTTAAGATTGCTTTTTTAGTAGCATTTGTAAGTCCATCAGGTCCCATCATCGCAATATAAGCATGCGAGATCACCAATATAGAGGCTGAGCCAAATGGAGCGGCAGAAACGGCAGAAATTCCTTCTTCACCAGAGATTTCTACGATTTCATGGTTAGGTAAGAATGGAACCAAGTGTTTTGCAACACCGATAGGACCCATACCAGGACCTCCACCACCGTGAGGAATACAGAAGGTTTTGTGTAAGTTCAAGTGACAAACATCAGCTCCAATATAACCTGGGCTAGTCAACCCTACCTGAGCATTCATATTCGCACCATCCATATACACTTGACCACCATTTTCATGGATAATATTACAGATCTCGATAATTGGTTCTTCAAATACCCCGTGAGTAGAAGGATAAGTAACCATTAAAGAGTTTAAGTTAGCTGCGTGTTCAGTAGCTTTAGCTTTCAGGTCTTCAACATCGATATTTCCACGTTCATCACATTTCACGACAACCACTTTTAATCCAGCCATTGATGCCGAAGCAGGGTTAGTACCATGTGCAGATGCAGGAATCAAGCAGATATTTCTATCGAAATCACCACGGCTATGGTGGTAAGCACGAATAACCATTAGACCAGCATATTCACCTTGTGCACCAGAGTTAGGTTGGAAGGACATCTTTGCAAATCCAGTGATTTCACATAACCAATCATTCAATTCATTGATCAATTGCATATAACCTGAGGTTTGATCAGCAGGAGCAAATGGATGTAAACCACCAAATCTAGCCCAAGTAACAGGCACCATTTCCGTCGTTGCATTCAATTTCATTGTACATGATCCCAAAGGAATCATAGAATGACACAATGAAAGATCTTTTGCTTCTAAAGACTTGATATATCTCAACATTTCACTCTCAGAGTGGTAGCTGTTAAATACAGGGTGTGTTAAAAATTCTGAAGCTCTTTCTAAATGCTCAGGAATGGAAGTTCCTAATTCATTTACCAAGGCATCCATATCCACATCACTAATTGTTTTGCCTTTCACTTTAGCAAATACTTTAACGATCGTTTGGATATCTTCGAAAGTAGTTGTCTCATCGATGGAGATACCTACAGTTCCGTCTTCGTAGTAGAAGTTTAATTCATGATTTAAAGCTTCGCTTTTCAAACCACCTACTTCATTTCCTAAATCGAAACGTAGCGTATCAAAATACGATGCATTTACTTGCTTGTAACCTAGAGATTGGATTGCTTTATCCGCTAATTTTGTTAAATCATTGATGCGTTGGGCGATGTTTTTAATTCCCTTAGGTCCATGGTATACAGCATAAAAAGATGCCATAATAGCTAATAAAGCCTGGGCAGTACAAATGTTTGAGGAAGCTTTATCTCTACGGATATGTTGTTCACGCGTTTGTAGAGCCATACGCAATGCATATTCACCGTTAGAATCAGAAGTAACCCCAATAATTCTTCCCGGGATATTACGTTTGTAAGCTTCTTTCGTAGCGAAGAATGCTGCATGCGGGCCACCAAATCCCATTGGTACACCAAAGCGTTGCGAGTTACCTACGACAACATCAGCGCCCCATTCTCCCGGAGGAGTTAATAGAGCTAAAGACATCAAGTCTGTAGCTACACAAACGGTAATTTCTTTATCATGAGCATACGCTGCAAATTCTTTATAATCATTTACAGTACCATCAGCTGCAGGATATTGAACGAAAGCAGCAAAAACATCGTCCGTTAAATTTTCAACAGTCAGGTCTGCTACACGGATTTCAACACCAAAAGGCACAGCTCTAGTTTGTAATACATCTAGTGTTTGAGGATATACATTTGGAGTAACCAAAAACACATTTGCGTCTTTGTTTTTTCGCGTACTGTACAACATAAACATTCCTTCAGCTGCTGCAGTAGCCTCATCCAATAGGGAAGCATTTGCAATTTCAAGGCCTGTTAAATCTGAAACCATTGTTTGGAAATTCAACAATGCTTGCAAACGACCTTGAGCAATTTCAGCTTGGTAAGGAGTATATTGAGTATACCATCCTGGATTTTCAAATACATTACGTTGGATAACACCTGGAAGGATAACATCATTATATCCTTGACCGATATATGATTTGAAAACCTTGTTTTTTTCTGCGATTTGAGCAATTTTCTCCAAATATGCAACTTCACTTAGAGCTGCAGGAAGTTTTAAACCTTCTTTTTTACGAATTTGTGCCGGAACGGTTTGTTCGATTAATTCATCCAATGAACCAACTGAAAGTACGTTCAACATTTCCTCTACCTGCGCAGAACTTGGACCATTATGGCGATCCTCAAATTTTTCTTGGTAAAATACGTTACTCATTTTAAGAATTGATTGTAACTTTTGAGACTGATTAACTATCTGTTATCCAAAATATTTCAATAGATTTTCTATTAGAAATTTTAGATGTGCAAAGATACGCTTTTTATAGGTAATTTTTAAAGCCAGCACCTGTGGGAAAACTTTTATTATCACATCAATCGATTGCATATTTTTTTGAATATCGATTAACAATACTAGAATAAATTTAGAATTGTAATAGCTTTTCAGCCCATTCATTTTAAATGAAACAATTTAAGGTTGAAGAAGCTTCTGAAAAGAATATGGTCAATATGACTTAACTATTAAAAAAACTTCAAATAAACATTGAAATCATTCCATTTTCTGCATTGAACCCCCTCTTTTTAATGTTTTTATCCCACAATTACCGTCTTAAATATTAAATATTTACAATAATTTTTTCACTTATATTTAAAATCAGAATCTTTGCTAATTTAGGCTGAATCAATTAATAAATTATATGCTTAAATTAAACGTGAGGAATGAAACCAATCGTTTGTCTGCTGTCATTCTTGGCATTGCAAATAACAATGGTCCAACTCCA
This sequence comes from Sphingobacterium cellulitidis, assembly GCA_002245855.1. GTDB lineage: Bacteria > Bacteroidota > Bacteroidia > Sphingobacteriales > Sphingobacteriaceae > Sphingobacterium > Sphingobacterium cellulitidis. Next base: position 74,001 of record NOUX01000012.1, read on the forward strand.
ACGGCCCAAGATGCTTATGACCCCAAATCTTTAGAACATATTCTTGCTGGAACCTATCCAACGGAAAGGGATATGTTGCATGAATTAGAGTCCTTTAAACAGGTTTTGTTGAAATATGGAGTTGAAATATATCGCCCAGAAACAATCAGTGATCTAAATCAAATATTTACTCGTGACATTGGCTTTGTCATTGACGATTATTTTGTAAAATCCAATATCCTCCCCGATCGTGCACAAGAATGGGAAGCCATATTGTATATTATCGATCAAATTGATCTGGATAAGCTAATTACTGCACCAGAACACATCCATATTGAAGGTGGCGATGTAATATTATGGAAGGACTATATCTTTATTGGAACTTACACCGCAGACGATTATTCTCAAATCAATACTGCTAGGACTAATATTCAAGGAGTAGAATTTATAAAAGAGAAATTTCCGGAAAAGACGGTGATGGGCTTTGACCTAATTAAATCCATGAGCGACCCCAAATCCAATGCTTTACATCTGGATTGTTGTTTTCAGCCTATTGCGGAGAATAAGGCAATTATATATCCAGGTGGCTTTAGAAACCCTGAGGATTTTCAATTTTTACTTGAGCTATTTGGCGAAGAAAATGTCTTTCAGATTACAGCTGATGAAATGTATCAAATGTTCTCTAATGTTTTTTCAATTTCACCGAATGTTATAGTGAGTGAAGAGCGGTTTACCAGACTAAATAATTGGCTGCGATCTCAAAATATTATAGTTGAAGAAATCCCTTATCACGAAATAGGAAAACAAGAAGGCTTATTACGCTGTTCTACATTACCATTAATAAGAAAATAAAATGCAAACTACCAATACAATCCTGATGGTCAGGCCTTTCTATTTCCGTAGAAATGAGGAAACTGCTGTAAACAATTTTTTTCAAGCCGAAAATGAAAAAACAGACCGACTATCGGATCTGGCCATTACTGAATTTGACAACTTTGTAAAATCACTTAAAAATGCTGGAATCAAAGTCTTGGTTGTTCAAGATTCAGGCAAATTAGATACTCCAGATAGCATTTTCCCAAATAATGTCATTTCATTTCATGTAAATAAATGTATTCTGTATCCCATGTTTGCTGAGAACAGAAGGAATGAACGAAAACTAAATTATATAGGGAAGTTGGATCAACTTGGAAGGCATTATGAGACCATTCAAGACTATACACCTAACGAAGAACAAAAGAAATTCTTAGAAGGTACAGGCTCAATGATCTTGGATCGGGTTAATAAAATCGCTTATTGCTCCTTGTCAGAAAGGGCAAATGAGGAGTTGTTTCATATTTTCTGTAAAGACCAAGGCTATAAACCAGTGGTTTTCCATTCAACCCAAATAGTGGGGGATCTGCTATTACCAATTTATCATACAAACGTTATGATGTCTGTGGGTACTAACTTCTGTGTTATTTGTTTAGAGACAATTAGAACTATTGAAGAAAGGGAACTTGTGGTTTCTCAATTGAAAGCCACAGGAAAGGAGATCATCGAGATTACAGAAGATCAGATGAATCATTTTGCTGGAAATATTTTGGAAGTAAAGAATATTGATGGGGAACCAATCATCTGCATGAGTTCTCAGGCATTTGAAGCTTTTGAGGATGAGGAGATAGAGTTACTGGAACAACATGGATCAATCGTCCATGCGCCACTGTTCAGTATAGAAAAATATGGTGGAGGTAGTGCCAGATGTATGATGGCTGAGGTTTTCTAGTAAGAAAACCTCAGTCTTAAAAACTATCTTTTGCGATTTCTCTACGAACTCGGCTGAGGCTTTCTGGTGTAATTCCCAAATAGGAAGCAATCATCCATTGCGGCACCCGAAGCAACAAATTAGGGTATAATTCCATAAATTCTAAGTAACGCTCTTTTGCCGTCATGGCTAGCAAGGAGTTTATTCTTCTTTGAAGATAATAGATACTTCTCTGCAAGGAACGCTCTGTGAACATCGCAAAATCAATACGCAATTTGGCGGCTTCAGTAAAGAATTTAGGATGCAAAAACACCACTTTGCTAGGTTCAATAGCTTTGATGTAATACAATGAAGGTTCATCAAAATAGACGCTTGAGCGATCTCCCATTAACCAGTTTTCAGGAGCAAATTGAAGAATATGTTCAACTCCTTTTTCATCCAGGGACAAGAACTGCAATAATCCTTCTTCAACAAACAAAAAATGCTTACAAACCTCCCCTGCCCTTAGAATATATTGGTTATGAGATAATTCTCGGAATTCAAAAAAAGGGAGTAACTGCTCAAAATCACTCTCGGTTAAAAAAGCCTTTTCCGTATAGTATTTATAGAAATTGCTTTTCAATAACACTTCCATTTTCATATTAATATAGTATAGTGAATTTGAAATCTAAGGGATTGAAATTCTTGACTAAATCAGGAATTAAATCATCTCCGTGCTTTAAATATAATTCAGCAAAATTCTCAGTCCGCTCTTGTAATCCACCCCCAGGAAACAGCTTTTCCTTAATTCTATCTATCTGAATTAAAGCATCTTGATGATTCCTTTTTTCTGCTTTTAATAATTTCTTTTCCAAGTTATTGATGGCTTTTTTAAGCCTTGCCTTTACCGCATCTGTACTTGGCCCTAAGCTAGGGTCAATCTTATGAGTCCTTAATTTTATCTTTCCAAAGATAGCATTGAATTCCATCCATTCATCCTGGAGGTTCAACCTATGCTTGGTAATACGCTTTACGTAATCCTTTTTAAGAGTTTCTGATGGCTTGAATATGCTTTTAAAGGTAAAGTCTAACCTAAAGATCTTACCCGCTAATTGGTCATCCGTAATCAATGCGGAATTCCTTGGAATCAAGATAGGGAACTCTACTTTGTATTGATCAAAATTCGCCTTTAATTGCAACCAATAAACGATTTCTGCACCTCCTCCAATATAAGCTAGATTAGGTAAAATCAACTCTTGATACATTGGTCGCATCACGACATTAGGACTGAATCTTTCTGGATGATCATGAATCTCCTTTTTTAATTCATCCTCACTGAAATAAAGATTCTGATGCAAAACCTCATATTTCCCGTCTGGTGAACGAACAATCCTTTCACGAAAATCATCTGTCAAATAGAAAAAATTGATTTCACGAGCATGAACTTGGGTCGCAAAACCCCGTTCTAATAACTGCTCCGAACACTTTTCAATCGCTTTGAAACTCTTTTCTTTCAAAATATCTTCCTCCATAATCGGAGCAAATAATTTTTTAAGACCTTTTCTATCAGCATCAATTATTACGAGGCCGTATTGCTTGAACAAGGAGTTCACAAAAACTCTCGTGGCATCAGCAAGACTCAATTCCTGTAAATAGGCATCACTTACAAGATCTGTAAGTACGGTGGCATTTTCAGAAAGACCGAAAGTATTACAGTACTGTTTTACAGTATCGACAATACTTGCGGTGTCCATTCTACCTGTTGCTGAATGAGATTCCACATCCCAAGAGATCTTTTTACCAAACGCCTTCGTGTGATTGATTTCTTCAAAGTCATGATCTTCGGTTGCCATCCAGTAAACAGGAACGAACTCATGTTCTGGAAAAGCCTTTTTAAGATCTTCAGCCAGCTTAATTGCGGTAACTATCTTGAAGATAAAATATAATGGGCCTGTAAATATATTTAATTGATGACCGGTTGTGACCGTGAAAGTGTTTTTATCCTTAAGTCGGATAATATTTTGAGCAACCTCTGGAGAAGTGGCTAATAATTCAGCATATTGATCACTCAAAATTTGAGTCAAAATTTCTCTATGAGCGAAATTTTTCTTTTGGCTAATTTGATCCTTAAAACCATTTAAATCGGGCTTATTTCCATAAAATGCAGCCAGCTGCGGATTATGGCTTAAATAGGCTATTAAGGTTTTGGAAAAACTATTAGTGTCGCTGTAATCAATATATGTGGCTTTCATCTACCTCTTTTAAACTTTTACAAATGTATAGGCATTCAGTATACAAAATACAAAAATTTAAAAAAAGCACGACTACTTGCCACAAAAGTTATAGTTATTTGACAATATTGCCATATAAATCAAAATCTTCAGCCCGGTCTACTTGTACTTGTACAAAGTCCCCTATTCTAGCATAATTTGATTTTGCCTCTAATACGACCTCGTTATCAACCTCTGGAGAATCAAACTCAGTTCTTCCAATAAAATAATCACCATCTACTCTGTCGATCAATACTTTATAAGTATTTCCAACTTTTTCCTGGTTTATTTCATATGAAATTCCTTGTTGAACTTCCATAATTTGGTCAACTCGATCTTGCTTAACTTCTTCCGGAACATCGTCTTCCAAGTTATGAGCATGAGTTTTTTCCTCATGTGAATATGTAAAACAGCCCAAGCGATCAAATCTTGTCTCTTCTACCCATTCCAACATCTCTTGAAAATCTTGTTCTGTTTCACCAGGGTACCCACAGATTAAAGTTGTTCTCAAGGCGATATCAGGAACTTTATCACGGATTTGATTTACCAGATCGATTTGCTTTTGCTTGCTAGTTCCGCGACGCATAGAAGTCAGCATGCGATCAGAAATATGTTGCAACGGCATATCTAAATAGTTGCAAATATTAGATCTTTCGTTCATTGCATCCAGGATATCCATTGGGAAACCCGAAGGATAAGCATATTGCAAACGAATCCAATCAATGCCCTCAACGTCTGATAGATGACGTAATAAATCAGATAAATTACGTTTTCCGTAAATATCAAGACCATAATAAGTAAGATCTTGTGCAATCAAAATAAGCTCTTTAGTGCCATTTGATGCCAAAAACTTCGCTTCCTTAACTAAATCATCAATAGATTTAGAAACATGCTTTCCGCGCATTAAAGGTATTGCACAAAAAGAACATGGACGGTTACATCCTTCTGCAATTTTAAAATAAGAAAAATGGGAAGGGGTAGTTAATAGTCTTTCGCCAAGTAATTCATGACGATAATCTGCCCCTATGCTGGATAGTAATTCTGGAAGATCATTGGTGCCAAAAAAAGCATCAACACTAGGAATCTCTGATTCTAGTTCAGGCTTATATCGTTCCGACAAACAGCCTGTGACAATAACTTTATTAACCTTGCCTTGATCTTTTAATTCTGAGAATTGAAGAATGGTATCAATAGACTCTTGTTTCGCATTATCAATAAACCCACAGGTATTAATAACAACGATATCGTTAGCTTGGATATTGGAAGCTTCGTGGACCACTTCCATCTGATTGCCTTTTAATTGGCCCATCAGAACCTCACTATCGTGAATATTTTTTGAACAACCTAGAGTCACCACGTTTACACGAGGTTTCACAAAGCTTGTTACTTTTTTTGCTTGTTTTGTTTTCATATTATGATGTAGACTATTTAAACAGGGAGTCTACAAACTCTTTTTTGTTAAACAACTGTAAATCACCGATCTTCTCTCCTACTCCAATATATTTTACAGGAATTTTAAATTGATCCGAAATCCCAATGACTACTCCGCCTTTTGCTGTACCATCTAATTTGGTCAGTGCTAAAGCATTTACATCTGTCGCCTGGGTAAATTGGGTTGCTTGCTCGATGGCGTTTTGTCCTGTGGAGGCATCCAAAACCAATAATATCTCATGTGGGGCATCAGGAATAACCTTTTGCATTACATTTTTAATCTTGGTTAATTCATTCATCAAGCCCACCTTATTATGAAGCCTTCCAGCAGTATCAATAATGGCTACATCATCTCCATTGGAAACTGCAGACTTTACGGTATCGAAAGCTACAGATGCAGGATCTGAACCCATAGGCTGTGCAACAACACGAACTCCTACTCGTTCTCCCCATAACTGGATCTGATCAACCGCTGCTGCTCTAAATGTATCGGCAGCCCCCAAAACAACTTTATTGCCAGCTTCTTTTAATTGATGAGCTAGTTTTCCAATCGTTGTGGTTTTTCCAACGCCATTAACACCTACAACCATAATTACATATGGTTTCTGATTTCCATACTCAAAGGATTCGAAATCGTTGCTGTTATTTTCAGCCAACAAACCTTGAATTTCATCCTTTAATAAGCGATTTAAATCATCTGTAGTTACATATTTATCCTGCGCAGCACGTTTCTGAATACGGTCAACAATCTTCAAGGTCGTCGTGACACCAACATCAGAGGTTACCAAAACCTCTTCAAGATTATCCAAAACTTCGTCATCAATGGTAGACTTCCCTACTACTGCTTTGGTAATTTTGGAGAAAAAACCTTCTTTGGTTTTCTCTAAACCTTTGTCTAGTGCTTCTTGAGCCTCAGGCGTTTCTTGCTTCTTTTTAAAAAAATCAAATAATCCCATGATGGATATGTTATAGATGATGGATCAGAACTGTATCAAAGATACTTAAATACAGAATACTAAAAAAGCCCTTTTGGTGCTCCCAAAACGGCTAATTATAAGATTTTTAAAGAAAAACTTTAAAAAAAGGAATATCTAACTGCTTATTTTGAAGCCGCAGCAACAACCTCTTTTACTTTGTCATTGTGTACCATACTTTCTTTGAAAGTATAAGCGCCAGTTTTTGCAGATTTAGCTGTGATAATTACCTTAGTAAACTCTTTACCACCACCTTTTTGTAATGATGCAACTGCTTTCTTTGCCATGGTATAATATTTTTTAGATGAACCTAAAGGTTCATGTGTTTATTACTTAATTTCTTTGTGAACTGTTACTTTTCTCAATACTGGGTTGAATTTTTTCAATTCTAAACGCTCAGTTGTGTTCTTTTTGTTCTTTGTGGTAATGTAACGAGACATTCCTGGAAGACCACTTTCTTTGTGCTCAGTACATTCTAAGATTACTTGTACTCTATTTCCTTTTTTTGCCATTGCCTTACTTTATTTATACCCTCACGGGTGAATTTCATGATTCTATTTTCTGTTGATATAACAGGCTATCTATTAAATGTGACCTTTTTTAATAAATTTCTCGATAGATGCTGTAATACCGTTTTTATTAATCGTCTTAATAGCCGATGTAGATACTTTTAGAGTAATCCAACGATCCTCTTCAGGAATATAAAAACGTTTAGTCTGTAAATTAGGATAGAATTTACGTTTTGTTTTAACGTTCGAGTGAGATACGTTATTTCCTTTTAATGCCGTCTTGCCTGTTAAATCACAAATTCTTGACATGATATTCGATTTTTTATTGTTGTTCTAATTCAATTATCGTTCCTCAGAAACGAGTGTGCAAATATCTATATTTCTTTTGGGAAATACAATAATAAATATCGAAATATTTTAAAATGATGTAGAAAAGGGTCAGAAGTCAACAAAATTACTGTATTTTGCATTATTATTTATATCGAGGCTTACAATAGTTTTCAACAATTCACAATGAACAAGTTTTTAATACGAGGATTAGCTTTTACTTTGATCGGAATAGGCTGTATCTATTATGGGATCATCCTCATGCGAGCCGAAAACAATTGGTACAAACTTTTGCTTACGGTCGGAGTCATTACATTTGGTGTCGGTTTTATTACGTTAATTTATCGTTTATTTAGAAAAATTGATCGAAACACACTTCTGGACGAACGCAGAAACACAAATAAAAAATAGAGTAGAACCTGATGCTCCAACAAACCAAAGGGATTACTTTAAAAGTCACTAACTACTCCGAAAGTAGTGTCGTCGCTCAAATTTATACTGAAGCTTTAGGTTTACAGTCCTATCTAATCAATGGCGCTCGAAAACCTAAAGCCAAAATTCCATTTAATATTCTGCAACCATTTCATCTTTTGGAAATGGTGGTTTACAATAAAGAAAACAACAACCTCCAAAGGATCAAAGAGGCTCAACAGGTCCCGGTCCTCAAATCCATTCCATTAGATATAGTAAAAAGTTCAATAGCGATGTTCTTAAATGAAGTCCTATATAAGGTGTTAAGACATCAGCATCCAGAACCGCAACTTTTCCATTTTCTAGAGAATGCAATAATATGGCTCGATGAAAGTCAAAGTGGTCTTGCAAATTATCATTTGGTATTCCTTGCAAAACTAAGTCACTATTTAGGGTTCAAACCAATAGTTAGCAACTTGCCGTATTTTGATTTATTGGAAGGACAATTCGTAAAAACCCCTCCGGCTCACTTCCATATTATCCAGGAACCATACAGCTCTACATTCAGAGAAATTTTACAAAGTAGCTTTTCAAATTGTAACAAAATAAAACTAAACAAGGCAGATCGCACTTATCTTTTGCAAAAACTAATTGATTACTACAGGCTTCATACTGAAAACTTTGGTGAAATAAATTCCCTCTATATTCTTGAGGAAATTTTTGGAAATTAGGCCTTTTTTTCTGCTTATAATACAACCTGTTTTATTTTAAGCTTAGTAAACTATTGACTCCAAAAACGTATCAAATAAAAAACCCGTTGAGATTATTCTCAACGGGTTTTCCACAATAAATATATTGAATCTAATTCTTAGATAAGTTTTACATTTACCGCGTTCAAGCCCTTACGACCTTGTTGTACTTCGTAAGAAACATGGTCGTTTTCACGAACTTTGTCTACTAATCCAGAAACGTGAACGAAAATTTCACTCTCTCCAGAATTTGGAATGATGAAGCCGAAACCTTTGGCTTCATTAAAGAATTTTACTACTCCTTCTTGCATAATAATTACTATTGTTTTTTTAAAGGTATCATTATTTTTTGAATACCAATTAAATTTAATCGTTAAATGTAGTAAACATTTCTGAATATTTTACTGCTTATTTTTTCTATCGATAATTTGGAAAGGTTTTTGCCATAAACAATTTATTTAAAAAGATTATGAAAAAATTAATTGCACTATTAGCGGTAGTAGGTCTTGTGACCTCTCTAAACGCTCAAACTATGAATATGGAAAACAGTAGAAGAGTAGCAACTCGTGGATACGCAGAAAAAGAAGTAACTCCGGATATTATTTATCTATCAATTTCTTTAAAAGAGTATTATCAGGATGGTAATACCAAGAAAAAGGTGGGTATTGATCAATTGGAAAAACAACTTTTCGATGCAGCTATGAAAAATGGCGTTAAAAAAGAAGACTTTACCGTTCAAAACATCTACAGTTATAATGCCGAAACAAAAAAGAAAAATAACGAACTACTTCAGGCTCGACAATATCGTATTAAGGTAACTGACCTTAAAAATTTAAACCCAATGTTAGAAGAAGTGGATTCAAAGGGTCTACAAAGCACTAATATTTCAGGATATGATCATACTCAGAAAAAAGAAATCGAGAAAGAATTAAAAACAATCGCTGTACGCGATGCTAGGACTAATGCTGAAATTTTAGCGGCTGCTGATGCAGAAAATGTTGGGAAAGTGATTGTAATCAATGATAATAGCAGCTTTAACTGGAACGATATCCTTCCTCAACCTCGTATGTATGCCATGTCCGCAAAAACAGCTAACGCTGAAATGGCCAGTGACGAACAAGGTTTGGATATTGAAGTTAAACCTATAAAACTTACTTGTAATATAGAAGCGGTATTCGAGTTAAAATAAAAATGACAAAAGAACATTCTTATAAGCTAGAAAAAATTGATAAGGATTTCCAATGGGTAAAACGACTATCTGTACTTATGGATAGTCGTTTCCGCATTGGAAACTTCCGATTTGGATTAGATCCCATCTTAAACTTTATCCCTTTTGGTGGCCAAATCGCAACATTTATTATTTCATTGGTCCTTGTTTCAGTGATGTATCGCAACGGAGCTAGCAGCAAAGTCGCTGTAAAAATGTTGATGAATGTGACTTGGGATGCTTTATTGGGATCAATTCCTTTATTTGGAAATATCTTCGACTTCTTCAATAAGGCTAATGAAAAGAACATAAAACTATTAAGAGAGCATTATTACGATGATAAGCATCAAGGAAGCGCAAAAAACATTCTTATCGCACTTGGAGTCGGCATTTTCATAACTATCGTTCTATTTATTTACGCGATGTATGCCTTAACCATTTGGCTATTTGGATTGATATTTTAGCTCTTTCTACCTAAAATAAACTATTTTTGCAGCTATGAGTAAAACAAGAATATTTGCCTTATTGGGAGTAATAATACTCTTAGCAGCTGTATTTACTAATCCATCCAAGGAAAAGATAAATGACAAACTAACTCTGAAGGCAAAGGAAATCCTGAAAAAGCAAATGGACTATAAGCATCAGGATGCTGTTGATTTTGGAATGATGCTGATAGGAGACCAGGTAGTCAATGAATTTGTCAATAATTACACTTACACCGAAAATTACTATATCTTCTCTTTGACCAGAATTAACTGGAACAGTGAGAAAGTAATCATTGGTGGGGGAGCTTTTGGTCAGGTTTGGATCAGTTCTAAAATTGATGAAAAGGCTGGAATGTTGATTGATGCATTAAAAAAATAACAAATGCTCGAAATTCTTTTTGAAGATGAGGATTTAATAGCCATTAATAAACCTCATGGCTTATTGGTTCATAAGTCTTCTATCGCTGCCGACACATCTGAATTTGCTCTTCAATTATTAAGAGATCAAATTGGCAAAAAGGTTTATCCAGCACATCGCCTAGACCGTAAAACAGCAGGAGTACTTTTATTTTCTCTAAATAAGGAAATGGATAGTGCTATCCAAACGGCATTTTCACAAAATCTCATAAAAAAAGAATATTTGGCGGTACTAAGGGGCCATACTGAACCTGAAGGAACGATTGATTATCCGCTGAAAAAAGAGAATGGAACAATTCAAGAAGCTTTAACCCACTATAAAACCTTGGCGCAAACTGAAATTGACCTTCCTTTTGGAAAATTTCAGACTTCAAGATATTCATTAGTGCTTGCAGAACCACAAACAGGAAGAATGCATCAATTGCGAAGACATTTCGCCCACATCTTTCACCCAATAATAGGGGATAGGCCGCATGGTTGTAATAAACAAAACAAGCTTTGGAAAGACACTTTCGAGCATGACACCATGCTGCTCCATGCCAAAAAAATCCAATTCAAACACCCAATAAATCAACAAGATATCATTATTGAAGCCAATATTCAACCCGAATTCCAAAGAGCATTGGATTTACTGAATATCAATTCATTTTAACTTCAATCTCCTATTGAGATTCGGTCATTTCTAATCCTATTTTACCCTTCTATACTAAACAAGGAAATACTTTATACTAAATACTATTTCCACGTTAATTTTCCTATTTTTGTATCAATTAAAAATCATTAATTAAATATGAAAAAAACTGCGTTAACAGACGTTCATATCGCTTTAGGTGCGAAAATGGTTCCTTTCGCCGGATTTAATATGCCAGTACAATATTCTGGTATCAACGACGAACACGAAACGGTGCGTACCGCTGTAGGGATGTTCGACGTAAGTCATATGGGTGAATTCATCTTAAAAGGTGAAAAAGCTTTAGATCTAATCCAAAAAGTATCTTCTAACGATGCCTCTAAATTATATGATGGCAAAGTTCAATATGGATACCTTCCTAATGAAAATGGTGGTATTGTAGATGACTTTTTGACCTATAAAATTGATGACAAAACCTATTTATTGGTTGTAAATGCGTCCAATATTGATAAAGATTGGGACTGGATCAGCAAATTCAACAGCGAAGGCGTTGAAATGAAAAACATTTCTGATGAAACTTCTTTGTTTGCTGTTCAAGGACCTAAAGCTGCTGATGCACTTCAAAAACTTACTGATATCGATTTGGCACCAATGGAATACTATTCTTTCCAAAAAGGAGTATTTGCGGGTGTAGATAACGTTTTGGTATCTGCAACTGGATATACTGGAGCTGGTGGATTCGAAATCTATGTAGCAAATGAAGATGCTGAAAAAGTATGGAATGCAATCATGGATGCTGGAAAAGAATACGGAATTAAACCAATAGGTCTTGGTGCAAGGGATACTCTACGCCTTGAAATGGGTTTCTGTCTTTACGGAAATGATATTGATGATAATACGTCTCCTTTAGCAGCTGGACTTGGATGGGTAACTAAATTCACTAAGGATTTTGTTAACTCTGATAACTTGAAAGCTGAAAAAGAAAAAGGTGTTTCTCAAAAATTAGTTGGTTTTGAAATGATTGACAGAGGTATTCCTCGTCATGATTATGAAATTGTAGATGCAGATGGAAACAAAATTGGCCGTGTAACTTCTGGTACACAGTCACCTTCATTGAAAAAATCAATTGGTTTAGGATATGTAGATACAGCATTTGCGAAAGAAGGAACGGAGATTTTTATCTCTATCCGTAACCAACCTATCAAAGCTATCGTTAAAAAACCTCCTTTTGTAAAATAAGGACTCGGTTTCAAATTATAAGACAAAAGAAAAGGGCTATTATTTAGCCCTTTTCTTTTGTTTCTTCATTTCTTGTTGTGCTAATCTAGCTTTCTCTTCCTGCTTGGCTCTTACATCTCGATTGACTTGCTTCAATAAAACAACCTTCAGATAAATCAAGACCACTAATAAAGCGACCGATATCCCTAAATATAATAATTGTCCACTGTTATAACCTGCCCAAGCACTTAATACCAAAAATACAATTCCTAGATTAAGCAGTAAATTCAAAATAAATTTCTTCGTCATTTCTTCTTTATTTCTATATATCCTGTCACTTTTTCCCGAAGGAAATAAAAATACACTATTCCCGCTAAAATATTGCCTAAAATAATGAATAACACAATCATTAATCTTTCGCCATTGGAAATCCTAACTGATTTCATAACCTCTAATAACACTAAAACAACCCAAATCAAGGATAATAGCGCCGATATACTTAATAGGATAGGAGCGAAGCCTATTTTCAACAAAAAAAGACAGATAGAAAGTATATAAAAAGTCAGACTAAATAGGAATGCCTGTTTAGTCTGATGGAATAATTTATTCATAAAACAAAGTTAAGGATAAAATCCCTACCAGCTTTATGGGAAGATGCCTAATTCTTTGTAAGATTCTCCAACCTTGTTAATCGCACAAATAAAGGCTGCTGTTCTTAAATCTTCAACCCCTTCCATGCTTTTCCAAATCTGATGAATCTCGTGGTATGAACCTATCATCGTATCTTCTAATCCAGAATATACTAAATCAACTTCATCTGGACCACGTAATATAATCTTGCGTTCTAATTTGGAAACTTTCTGGTTTGTCATCGATTCGATGATATTCAAAATCTCAGCATACATGTTCTCGCTGAATCTCTTTTCTAAACGACCATAACGAACGTGGCTTAAATTCTTTAACCATTCAAAATATGAAACAGTCACCCCTCCAGCATTCAAATAAATATCAGGAATAACCAATTTACCTTTGCGGTTGAAAACCTCATCTGCTTCTGGGGTCAATGGCCCATTTGCAGCCTCTCCGATGATTTGGGCTTGAATTCTTTCTGCATTATCACCGTTGATTACAGATTCTAAAGCCGCAGGAATCAAAATATCACATGGATATTCCAAACCTTTCGATGAATCTTCAATACTTGTTGCTCCTGGAAAATTTAAAATGGAACCTGTCGTTTTTCTATGGGCAACAACTTCCTCTAAATCTAATCCGCCTTCATTATAAATCGCGCCTTCATATTCAATTAAACCGACCAAGATGCAACCTGCTTCTTGAAAATATTTTGCCGCGTGATAACCTACGTTTCCTAATCCTTGAACAATAACCCTTTTCCCTTCTACTCCGACAGTAAGGCCTAGTTTAGCCATGTCTTCTTCGATTTTACAAGCCTCCTTCACACCAAAAAACACCCCTAAACCAGTCGCTTCCGTTCTTCCTCGAACTCCACCTTGTGATACGGGCTTTCCTGTAACACATGCTTGAGCGTTAATCTCATTCGGATTTAAAGTGGTATAGGTATCAACGATCCAGCTCATTTCACGAGCGCCAGTTCCATAATCTGGTGCTGGCACATCAGTTCCAGGACCAATGAAATTCTTTTTGACTAATTCTGTAGTGTATCTCCGCGTTATTTTCTCTAATTCATATTCACTATACTTCTTCGCATCGATCTTTACACCCCCTTTTGCTCCACCAAATGGAACATTCACAATAGCACACTTGAAAGTCATTAATGACGCCAATGCCATAACCTCATCCTGATCAACCTCCATACTAAAGCGAATACCACCTTTACAGGGTAGTTTATGATGTGAATGTTGAACACGGTAAGCCTCTATTACCTCAACATTATCACCTATCTTAACTGGAAACCTAACACGTAAAATAGAATTACATGCCTTTATTTGTTCGAGGATACCAGAAGAAAATTTTGTGAATTTGGCCGCTTTGTCAAAGTTACGACCCACTCCTTGAAAGAAGCTGTAAGTTGTGTTGGATTGATTTGACATAAATTATGTTTTTGTTTATTCTTGGAATAATACTATAAAGTTACTGCTTTTATAATTTTAATAATACTCAATAGATTAAAAACATAATTTTTAAATAAATAATAAGGATAACGACTAAAAATTGTTATTTAAGCAATAAATTGCCCTAAAAATAAAAAGCTCAAGGTAACCTTGAGCTTTTTATTGATTTGCTGTTTCTTAATATACATCCATCTCCGGATCAAACGCATCTTTCCAGGCCAAAATTCCGCCTTGTAGGTTGGATAAATTCGAAAATCCTTCCTGTTCTAATAGCATAACCGCCTGTGCGCTACGCTTTCCTGAACGACAATGGATAACAACTGGAATATCTCTTGAAATCTTATCCGATTCGATAACAACTCCTGATAATGGAATGTTTACCCCATTTAGATTAGATACTTCATATTCGAAAGGTTCACGAACGTCGATTAATTGAAACTCAACATTGTGATCCATCATGTCCTTTAATTCTTGAACGCTAATTTCTTTCATAGTAAGCTTTTTATCAAATATAAAAAAATTAGCATCAAACGCCCTGCCAATACTATAGAATTTTTATTAATTTCATTGCAAACATTTTTTTCATGAGAAAACAACTCTTAGCCCTATTATCTTTAACCATTTTCCTTAATATTTGCCTTGCGCAGGAAAAGCAGATAACAAGCACTGAAAACATTTCTAGAATCTTGAATACCCTCGCATCGGATGATATGAGAGGCCGTTCGGCATTAAACTTAAATGACATCGCTAATGCAGCTGATTTTATCGCCGCAGAATTCAAAGAAATTGGACTTAAACCATATATCGGAAATAATTTTCGCCAATCCTTTCTGGTCAATCGCTCTAACGTTTCTCAACAGAGCGTAATACTAGGTGATAAAAAATTGAATGATGATGAGTTTTTAATTGTAGGCAAGTTAAACGAACCTATTACCCAAAAATCATCTGGCTATGAAAACATTAAAATTAGTGCTGAAGATGATTTCTCACAAAAATTCCGTGAAATAGTTCAGCAGAATCCTAACAAAGCAATCATTCAGGTTGATAAAAAACATGCTCCCTTTTTGGCAAGATTCAAAAAAATTTACAACCGAGAGAGTGTTGTAATCAAAGGACAGGAAAAAAAGGAGTCTGCACCTAAAATCTTTATAGTAGCAGATGAAATACCAAAAAATCAAGAAATCAAACAGACCATTAAATCAGAAGAGTTTGAAATGTTTAATGTCGCGGCTGTTCTTCCAGGAAAGTCTAAGCCTGATGAATATGTAGTAATTTCTTGTCATTACGACCATATCGGCATCTTGCCAGCAGTAGAAGGTGATTCAATTGCGAATGGAGCTGATGACGATGCCTCCGGTACAACGGCAATGATCGAATTAGCAAGATACTACAAGAAGTTAAACAACAATGAACGGACCATCATCTTTGTCGCTTTCACAGCGGAAGAAATTGGAATGTTTGGTTCGAAATACTTTTCCAACAATATCGATCCTGAAAAAGTTGTGGCAATGATAAATATTGAAATGATTGGAAAGGACTCTAAATTTGGTCCCAATAGCCTTTACATTACAGGCTATAAGGCTTCTAACCTTGGACAATTAATGCAGGAAAACCTGAAAGGCTCTGAATTCACCTTCCATCCAGATCCATATACTACGCAAAATCTATTCTACCGTAGCGATAATGCTGTATTAGCGGCATTAGGAGTGCCAGCACATACATTCTCAACATCTCAAATTGATAAAGACCAATATTATCACACGGTGAAGGATGAAGTAAGTACACTAGACATAAACAATATTAAATCCAGCATAGAAGCAATTGCAACCGGTGCAATCGGAATCATCAATGGAACCCAAACTCCAAGCAGGGTCGAAAAATTAAGAGATTAAAAAATAAGGGCGTATTATTACGCCCTTAAATTTTTTTTCGCATGATATAATCATCCAGAATAAATTCATAATAAGGAATGTCGACCTCCTCAACAACCCTAAAACCTTGTTTTAAGTAAAAATGAAAGGCATTATTACTTCGGTTGACATTTAATTCCAATTCAGATAATCCCTGTTTTCTCGCTTCTTCTGCTGCAAAGTCAATTAAAAGTTTCCCAAAACCTTTTCCATGTGTGTTTGGCAATAAATATATCTTCTCAATCCTCAATAAGTCTTCCTTCGGTTCTATTCCAATAAAGCCTACGGCCTCATCATCATTAAACAATAGGTAAAATATTGATTTGAGTGCCATAGAAGCTTGAATCGCCTCCACAGAATACATCCTTTTCAACATAAAATCTATTTGCTTCTTAGACAGGATTTCTTGATATGTAGGGTACCAGATTGAATGTGCAAGCTGTTGAATCAATTCTGCGTCTTCCTTATTGGCTTTAACAATCTTGATCATAGCTCTTCAGTGATAATAAAAAAATTCTCTTGATTAGGTATAGTAACGAATCCATCTTGTAATACAACATAACATTGGTCTTCCTTCAAGGATAGATTATGTTGTTCAGTGAACGGCTCCTTATGTTTTTCAATTTTCAAATTAAATCCCTCGGGCAACCATTTCTCATAACTCTTTAAAAACATGGTTTTTCCATTATTGTTCAACAAATTGATGTTGAAATCTGCTAAATAGGAACTATAAGGATCTAATTGAATATCAGCGGTCAAGATATTGACAGCAAAGTTTTTCTTATTTTTTAGGTAGGAAAATAACGGCGTAATAAAATTATCCGAAAAGGGGACAAGCAACATGTTTTCTTCCAGGATGCCTTCCTCTAATCCTTGATTGTCCAAAATTACATCAATTTTTATCTCGCGTGATTTAAGACCCTCATAATGTTCCGCCAAGGTAATGATGGTAGGACTCCATTCCAATAACTGGTTAAGATACTCCTCATCCAAACAGTTTGGATGAGCAATAAACAGAGCCGGTTCTTGGTTTTCTCGAACGATATGATGAGAAGACATAATTATTCTCCTAAATATCGAACTGCAATATAGGACATCAAACCGATACTTGTTTGAAGGGCGGTTTCATCAATATCAAAAGTGTTCGTATGAACTGCTGAACTGATTCCTTTTGCTTGATTCCCTGTTCCCAATCGGTAGAAACAAGCATTTGTTTCTTGGGAATAATAGGCGAAATCTTCCGCAGCAGGCCATAAATCAAGCTCTAATACGTTATCTCCACCAAGGTACTCAACCGCATACGATCTGGCAGCTTCTGTTATCTTGGCTTCATTGATTAAGAATGGATAACCCTTTCTGATTTCAAAATCACAGGTAGCCCCCATGCTTTCAGCAATCCCAACGGCCATCTTATGCATTCTTGCATGTGCATCTTCCCTCCAGTTCTCGTCAAAGGTCCTAAAGGTCCCTTCCAGATTAACCTCTTCAGGAATAACATTGGTAGCTCCATTTCCAATAATCTTACCCCAAGATAAAACTGTTGGAGTTCTAGGGTCTGCATTTCTACTTACAACTTGCTGTAATGCTGATATTATTTGTGCTGTAATAGCAATAGGATCTATATTTTGATGTGGCATTGCTCCATGTCCACCTTTCCCACGAATCGTCATAAACAATTCATCACAGGAAGCCATGTATTTTCCTGAACGAAAGCCAACCTTTCCTGATTCAATAAATGGCATTACATGCTGTCCTACAATGCCTTGCGGCTCTGGATTTTGCAAAACCCCTTCTTTTATCATTAAAGATGCTCCTCCAGGAAGCCTTTCTTCTCCAGGCTGAAAAATAAGCTTTAAAGTACCGCCAAACTCCGACTTCAATTCATTCAAGATCTTGGCCACCCCTAATAAGGACGAAGTGTGAACATCATGCCCACAGGCATGCATTACACCTATATTCTTAGAGCCATATGACCTTCCTTCTACTTCTGTAATAGGAAGTGCGTCCATATCGGCTCTTAATGCTAACACCTTATCCGATGGCAATTCTCCCTTAATTAATGCAACAACACCCGTATTGGCCATGGACTCAAATGGAATATCCAAATCGGTCAATACCTGCTTGATAAAGGCTGAAGTGTTATATTCTTCAAAGGATAGTTCAGGGTTCTGATGTAGAAACCTTCTGTTGTTGACCGTATCTTGAAAATAAGATTGGGCTAATTCTTGAATTTTTTGTTTTGAAATTGGCATGTCGATCCCCTGCTATTGCCAGGTCCAGACATCTTCAACAAAGACAAATACGTTCTTGTATCGACCGCGAAGTTGTCTCATATATTCCGTTGCTGCGGACCGGCTGGTAAAATCACCCACTTTGACCCTGTAGTTTGGTTCTACATAATCTAAATAAGCGTTAATTTCTGAATTTTGGCTCTGAAAGCTGCGCTGTACATTCTCAGCATCGCGACGGCTAGAACCAGAAAATATTTGAACCCTAAAACCACGAACCTTCACACGTGTGGCGCGTGACTTGTCTATGGTTTTAGGCTCCAAACTTACTACCTTACTGGTAGTTGGATTTAAAGCATAAAAAGAACGATATTCTTGCAAAAGACCAATTAATGAATCTTTCTCAACAATAACTTTGTTTTCTTGAGCATTTGAAACCTTTACCAAAGCAAAGAGAATCAAACAGCTTACTATAAATCCCTTGTATTTCATGTTTTTATTAACCTTGTTTTCCGTGACAGTTTTTATACTTCAACCCAGAACCACAAGGACATTCATCGTTTCTACCAATAACCTGATCATTACGGATAGGCTGGGTAATTTGAGGCTCTTGCGTATTCAAGTCTTCCTCTGATACTCCTGTTGGTGAACTTAACTCTTCTTTTGTCTCTTTAACTTTTACCTTTGGCGCTTCTGGGCGTGCTGCTTGAATGTTTTGAGGCTCTTGCTGCTGTCCTGGAATCTCGCCCTTGAACAAGAAACTTACAATATCCTTATTCATGCCAGCTAACATTGTCTTAAACAAATTGTAAGCCTCCATCTTATAGATAATGATCGGATCTTTCTGCTCGTAACGCGCGTTCTGTACAGATTGTTTTAAATCATCCATTTCGCGTAAATGCTCTTTCCATGCTTCGTCAATCAAAGCTAGAACAATACCTTTCTCAAATGATTTGAAAACTTCTTTACCCTTACTTTCTACAGCTTTTTGCAAATTTGTAGCAACTTGGATGCCACGAATTCCATCTGTAAAAGGAACTATGATATTTTCTATCATCGCACCACGCTCTGCAAGTACGTTTGTCAAAACTGGTAATGTCTGCTCAGCAATGTTCACAGCCTTACGGTGATAGTAATTAATAACCTGATCAAATAGCTTGTCAACTAATACTGGAGCAGGTTGATTCTTAAATTCTTCTTGTGAAATCTCTGGATTGATCGCAAATACGCGAATCACTTCGATTTGAAACTCATCAAATGAATTATCTTCTTTTGCCTCTAAAACAACATCTTCAACAACATCATAAATTGTATTGTTCAAATCTACGTCAAGACGCTCGCCAAATAATGCATTTTTACGTTTCGTATAGATTACTGTACGCTGAGAGTTCATCACATCATCGTACTCCAATAAATGCTTACGAGTACCAAAGTTGTTTTCCTCTACCTTACGCTGCGCACGTTCAATAGATTTAGTCAACATACCATGCTGCATTACCTCTCCGTCTTCAACACCCATTTTTACCATGAGGTTCGAAATACGCTCCGAAGCAAATAAACGCATCAATGGATCTTCTAATGAAACGAAGAATTGAGATGATCCCGGATCCCCTTGACGTCCCGCACGACCTCTTAACTGACGGTCAACACGACGAGACTCGTGACGCTCTGTACCAATAATCGCTAAACCACCCGCATTGATAACTTCGGATGTAAGCTTAATATCCGTACCACGACCCGCCATGTTGGTAGCAATAGTTACCTGACCTGGACGACCCGCCTCTGCAACGATATCAGCCTCCTTTTGGTGAAGCTTCGCGTTCAACACGTTGTGTTTTACACCACGTAACTTCAACATACGGCTTAACAATTCCGAGATCTCAACTGATGTGGTACCAACCAATACTGGTCGCCCTTGCTCAGTCAATGTTTGAATCTCTTGTGCTACTGCATTATATTTCTCACGTGCCGTACGATAGATTAAATCCTGACGGTCATCACGTTGAATAGTCTTGTTTGTCGGAATTTCAACCACATCCAGTTTGTAGATTTCCCAAAGCTCTCCAGCCTCTGTAGATGCTGTACCGGTCATCCCCGATAGCTTATGGTACATACGGAAGTAGTTCTGTAAAGTGATGGTTGCATAGGTTTGTGTAGCATCCTCTACTTTTACATTTTCTTTCGCCTCAATCGCTTGGTGTAACCCGTCGGAATAACGACGACCATCCATAATACGACCTGTTTGCTCATCAACAATCTTAACTTTACCCTCATCAACGATATATTGATCATCAATTTCAAATAGGGTATAAGCTTTCAATAATTGGTTGATAGAGTGAATACGCTCAGCCTTAACTGAATAATCACGCATTAACTCCTCTTTTTGCTGCGCCTTCTCTTCAACAGGCAAATCTGATTTTTCAATCTCAGCAATCTCTGTTCCTACATCTGGAAGGATGAAGAAATTCGGATCCTCACCAGTAGCAGTGATTAATTCAATACCTTTTTCTGTAAGTTCTACCTGATTGTTTTTCTCATCAATTACAAAGAACAACTCTGCATCTGCCTTAGGCATATGACGGTTTTGCTCTTGCATATAGTAGTTTTCTACTTTTTGTAATATCTGACGGTGATTGCTTTCTGATAGATATTTGATTAATGCTTTGTTCTTAGGTAAACCACGGTAGGCACGGAACAATGCCAATCCTCCTTTTTCAGGATCCGTATCATTGTCAGCAATAGCTTTCTTTGCTTGGTTTAATACGGTATTGATATATGCTTTTTGAGCATTTACTAAGCGCTCAATCCTTGGTTTTAGTTGATAAAACTCATGTTGATCACCCATAGGAATTGGACCAGAGATAATTAATGGCGTACGAGCATCATCAATTAATACCGAATCCACCTCATCGATCATTGCAAAGTGCAATTTACGTTGAACCATGGATTCTTTTGTATTGGTCATGTTATCACGTAAATAATCGAAACCAAACTCATTGTTCGTACCATGAACGATATCGCACATGTAAGCTTGACGACGTTGTGGTGAGTTCGGTTGGTATTTATCAATACAATCAACACTTAATCCGTGGAATTCAAAAATTGGCCCGTTCCACTCCGAGTCACGACGTGCTAAGTAATCATTCACCGTTACGATGTGAATACCTTGACCCGCCAATGCATTTAAGTAAGTAGGCAATGTTCCAACTAATGTTTTACCCTCACCCGTAGACATCTCAGCAATCTTTCCTTGGTGTAATACAATACCACCGATCAACTGAACATCATAGTGAACCATGTTCCAGGTTACTTCCGTGCCTGCAGCAGTCCAAGTGTTTTTCCAAACTGCTTTGTCGCCTTGGATGCTAACATTTGGCTTGCGAGCCGCAATTTCTCTGTCAAATTCTGAAGCGCTAACTTCAATCTCTTTATTTTCAGTAAATCGACGAGCAGTGTCTTTAACAACAGCAAAAGCTTCAGGCAATATTTCTAATAATACTTCCTCAAGCTTCTTGTCGCGATCTTTTGTCAATTTGTCAATCTTGTCATAGGTCGAAGTTTTTAACTCCATATCCTCAGTAGCTTCTGCTTCCTCCTTCAGACCATTGATCTCATTGTCGATGTCTTGTAAATAGGTGCTAATCCTCTGTTTAAAATCTAAGGTCTTCGCACGTAATTCGTCATGCGTCAATCCAGATAATTTCTCGTATTCTTCCTTGATTTTATTAACTAATGGCTGTACACCCTTAACGTCTCTCTCGGATTTACTGCCAAATAACTTGCTTAAAAACTTTAACATAATTTTCTATTTCTCAATTCGCATGTACAATAATGACTCCAATTACAATAAGCAGACATTTTGACATTAACCGGGCAAATTTAGTTATTAAGGTTGATAACTAATGCTTTCCCCATTCTTTTTTATCAATTATTTTTCTAAAAATATATTTTTATTCGTACTAGGCACTAGGTTTAATTCTTTTGCCTTTTCAAACATCTCCAAAATGGCCTTTTTCCCCTCTTCCCCAAGGTCTTCCGAATACTTGTTTACATATAATTCAATATGCTTATACATCACTGATTCCTCCATTTCCTGTGCATGTGAACGGATATATTCTATTCCTGACTTCGGATGTGAAAATCCAAACCGAACACTCTCAGCTATCAATCTGTTTACCTTCTGCTTTACTTCCTGCGGTAATGACCTTTTTATCACTATTCCACCCAATGGAATCGCTGAACCTGTAGTTCTCTCCCAAAAATCCCCTAAATCTACAACCTTATGTAGACCTTTTTCCATATAAGTAAACCTATTCTCATGAATGATTAACCCAACATCAATGTCTCCGTCCAATAAGGATTGTTCAATCTCCGAAAAAACCAGGATCTCTTTGTTCTGCAAACTAGGAAAAGCTAAGCTTAATAAAAAATTTGCCGTGGTATATTTCCCGGGAATTCCAATTCTTAAATCCTTAAACTTATCTGGCATTTCTTTCCCTACATACCCAGCCAATTCCTCGGCCAATGCTTTATCTCTGCATATCAGTAAAGGACCAACCCCAAACCCAAGCGCAGAACCCGCATCCAATAACTCATAATCCTCTAAGGCATAAGCAAATGCATGATAACTCAACTTCGTTATATCTAACTCTCCCCGAAAAGCCTTCGCGTTCAAGGTCTCCACGTCATGGTATTCCACGTGAAACTGTAAGCCTTCACAATCTATTTTATTATGAATTAACGCGTCAAAAATAAACGTGTCATTCGGACAAGGAGAAAACCCTAATGTCAATTCCATCTTCCTACTATTAAAAAATATTGATGTTCTTCGTTAATACCAAAGCCATCATCCCTAAAAATGTCGCCAATACCAAGCCGTTCCCAATCTGATCCTTCTCTTTCTTGTAACTAATCCAACAACCAACAAGGTTGATGGCTGC
The DNA here is from genome assembly GCA_002245855.1 of Sphingobacterium cellulitidis. GTDB lineage: Bacteria > Bacteroidota > Bacteroidia > Sphingobacteriales > Sphingobacteriaceae > Sphingobacterium > Sphingobacterium cellulitidis. The sequence continues at coordinate 97,500 of NOUX01000012.1, forward strand.
TGCAATTACATATAAACCTGTTGGCTTATCCGGAAATAATTGTGCTTGAACTTGGGTATATCGCATCAACAAAAATGCTATTAGTGGACATATCAGTCCCAGTATTACCCCAAAAAGAAAATTGTTCTTCATCTTTACTTATCAAATGACCATGAATTTAATTCCGGAATTACATGGTGTGCTGTCATGTCAAATTGAGTCGGAACGATAGAAACAAAACCATTTAATATCGCATACGCATCTGTATCCTCGCCTCGATCTTGTAAATCAAATTTTCCAGTCATCCAAAAATACTCTCTATTATAAGGGTCTAATCGCTCATCAAACTCCTCAAACCACTTCGCATTTGCCTGACGACAAATTTTAATACCCTTGATCTCTACACTCTTGTTTGGAAAATTAACATTCAACAAAGAGTTTTTAGGAAGACCATTGATCAAAACCTGTTCTGCAATTGTTTTCACCCAAGATCTCGTATGAGAAAAGTCCGCATTATGAGAAAAATCATCCAAAGAATAGCCAATGGAAGGAATCCCTTCAATCGCTCCCTCTACCGCCGCAGACATCGTCCCTGAATACAAAACATTAATGGAATAGTTCAACCCATGATTGATACCTGAAACACATAAATCTGGTTTCTTACCCTTAAAAATTTTGTTTACTGCCAATTTTACACAATCTACCGGCGTACCTGAACATTTATACATCTCAACCCCTGGATACAAATCAATCTTATCCAAACGAAGCGGTTTCCCAATCGTAATGGCATGACCCATTCCCGATTGAGGACTGTCTGGTGCCACCACAACGACATCTCCAATTTCTTGCATTACCTCTAATAGCACTTTAATTCCTGGAGCTGTAATACCATCATCGTTTACAACCAAAATTGTGGGTTTCTTCTTTGTCATATTGCTAAGTTAGTAATAATCAAAAAAAGAAAGTCGACCTCGCGATCGACTTTCTCCTTAATTCTTATTAATTATTAGCCTAGTTTATTCAACCAGTCAATTACTTCTTCTCTTGTCTTTCCAAGCTTTTGCTGTAATTTACCTAACAACTCATCATCTTTTCCCTCTTCATAAGCTAAATCATCATCCGTCCATTCAGCGTATTGTTGCTTGATTTTACCCTTTAACTCGTTCCATTTTCCTTTTAAATCTAGTTTATCCATTTCTTTTTTCCTCCTATTATTAATTTGATATATAGCATAAACAGGAGCTGTCTAAAATGGTTTGTTAAAAATATTTAAAATTTTAATTAAGTAAATGTGAATGGTCTTTTACGCAGAATAAAGGCCTTTTTTATCAATAAAATCAACTACCGCATCCGGTGTATAAAACTTTATCGAACGACCTTCTTTGATGGCATTCCTTAAAAAAGTAGAAGACAACTCCATAACAGGGGTATCAGTCATGCTAATGGATGGATGGTTCTTTAAATCCTCAGGGGCTTCGTATCCTGGTCTTGGATAAACCACTATCTTATAATCTCGAAGTAGGATCTCCGCATTCTTCCATTTAGAAAGTCCTTGCAGATTATCTTCTCCCATAATAAGGATAAACTCCTTGCTGGGATATTTCTCTGCTAAATGAACAAGGGTATCGATGGTGTAGGAGGGTTGTGGCAAATTGAACTCTATATCGCTAGCTCTTAATTTTTCAGCTCCATCAATGGCTAAATTGACCATTTCCAGGCGATCATACATGTTCCCAAGGCTTTTTTTCTCCTTAAATGGATTCTGTGGGGACACGACAAACCAAACCTCGTCCAGTGAAGTATAGTTGGCCATATAATTGGCAATAATCAAGTGACCAATATGCACAGGATTAAAGGAACCAAAGAATAATCCAACTTTACTTTTTGACATATTTAAGAATTAATAAAATCTAAAACTAATTTCTCTGCTTCGGCACAAGCGGTTTCCAAATCGTTGTTTTGAAGGATAATATCAAACTTATCAGCAAAACTCAATTCGTGCTCTGCTTTCGCAAAACGCTCTTTAAGCTTCTCCTCCGAGTCAGTACCTCTTCCGGTTAACCTTTCTTTTAATACATCCAATGAAGGTGGGTTTACAAATATCGCTAAGGCTTGCTCTGGAAATTTTGATTTCAAACGCAATCCACCAACCACATCAATATCAAAAATCACATGCTTACCTTCGCTCCAGATACGCTCAACTTCCGATCTTAAAGTTCCATAAAAAGTCCCTGAATAAACTTCTTCAAATTCAATGAATTCATGTTTAGCAACCTTGTGTAAGAAGTTTTCCTTGCTGATAAAGTAATAGTCAACCCCATCAACTTCGGCGCCTCGTGGCTGACGCGTACTCGCTGAAATGGAAAAAGCAATCTTATCTCCATGCTTTTCTAATAGCCTTCTAACGATAGTCGTTTTTCCCGCCCCGGATGGAGCAGAAAAGATAATTAGTTTCCCACTCATCCTATAATACGTTTAATAGTTGTTCTTTGACTTTCTCCAATTCATCCTTCATCTTCACAACGATTTGTTGAATTTGAGCGTTGTTGGCTTTAGAACCCAATGTGTTGATCTCCCGACCCATTTCTTGAGAAATAAAACCTAATTTCTTCCCGTTGGAATCCTGGCTGTTCAAAGCCTCTACAAAATAATTGCAATGCGAACGTAGGCGAACCTTCTCCTCGGTAATATCAAGTTTCTCAATATAAAAAACCAATTCCTGCTCGAAACGATTCATATCCACATTTTCCTTACCTACAGCCTCTTCCATATATTGATTGATCCTTTCGCGAATCAATGGAATACGACTACCTTCTACTGCTTCAACCTCGGTTAAATAGGATAAAATCAAAGCTACACGATGTTCTAGGTCTTGTTTCAATACCTTTCCTTCATCAACCCTGAAATTATTGAATTGTTTAACTGCCGCAAAGAAAGAATTCATTAAGACTTTTCCCTCTTCCTCATCAATCTCGTCATCATGGCTGATCACTTCAGGCATATTTAAGGCTTGTTCAAATAGATTTGCCTTTGTATCCCCTAATTGAAAGGCGATGTCTTGTAATTGCTTATAATATTCTTTTAATAAATCGGCGTTGATATTTGCAGCTTTTGCCGTTTGATCAACATACTCAGTTGTGATATTTATATTAACCTTACCGCGTTCGATTAGCTTACTACATTCTCCACGTAATGCTAATTCCTTATCTGAAACCGCTTTTGGCAAACGAAGATTCAATTCTAAAAACTTAGAATTTAAGGACTTGATTTCTACGGTATACTTAACTTTGCCGTTCTCGGCAGTACCCATACCATAACCTGTCATCGATTTTATCATATGCAAAGGTATAAAACTTCAAGAAAAGAAAAACTGATTTACCAATCATGTTTGGCAATAATCACGCATAAATAGGTTTTATAACGACTTCCTCTTTTAACTCGCGCAAACCCAATGCCTATATCTTCCAAGGAACCATTCCACTCATCCAGCCCCAATACATGTTTCCGGTGCATAAATCCAGGCGAACCGCGACCGATAATAAAAGCTTTAATCCCGTCAACTGCTGTTTCATGGTTCGCTCCAATAGACTCAAAATTATTCGTGTTTCGCTTTTTAAGCCAATCCGAATTTAAATAGTATCCAGCACGATTAATATGGTAATTCGGCCCATATCCGTCAGGATCTGTATGATCAAAATAATTCCGCTTTGCCATATCCTTCACCCTCTCTTCTGCAACCTTGGCAAGCTGTTCATTCCAAACTAATTTCTGCTGTTTGACATTTCTCAAATTCTTAACTCGGATTTCTCGACCATATTTTTTGGGGTTCATCCGAAAATCATTCAGATAGTTGAAGGCCTTTTTAGCTTCGCGTCGGTCGATTTTGATGTTCTGGGCAAGAATAGGTTGTGCCCAAATGATAAAAGCAAATAATAAATATCTCATAGCTCCTTTAAGGTAAATGACTTCAGATTATGAGCATCGTTTAAAAGTAAAACTCAATTTAAGCAACTTTTTTTCTCGTCTTTTCCTTAATAACCTCAATAATAGGGGGTAACAATGAAATCCCAATTATAGCCAAAACAACTATGGAAAAGTTGTTTTTGACAAATGGAATCTGTCCAAAGAAATATCCGCCCAATAAAAATAGACTTACCCAAAGAACTCCTCCTACAATATTGTATAAGCCAAATTTGGAATAAGGCATCTTTACGACTCCGGCAACAAATGGAGCAAATGTTCTTACTATGGGAACAAAACGAGCATATATAATCGTTTTTAACCCGTATTTATTATAAAAACCCTGCGTCTTCTCTAAATACGACAGCTTGAAAATCTTTGATTCCTTCGTGAACACTCTTTGCCCAAAATGTTTGCCGATTTCATAATTCACAAAATCTCCAATAATTGCTGCCGCTATCAGCAAACCAAGCATAATAATTAAGCTTAAATTTGTTTCCGGTTTAGCAATCAATGCCCCCATCGCAAAGAGAACCGAATCTCCTGGGAGAAAAGGCGTAACAACAAGCCCTGTTTCGGCAAAGATGATCAGAAATAAAATGAGATAGGTCCAGGTCTGATAGTCTTGAGTGATATCGATTAAATGCTTATCGATATGTAAGATAAAGTCAATTAAGGTTGATATTAATTCCATGTTTTCAAATTCATCTCTCAACTACAAGAATTACACCAAGCTAATTCTTGATCAGCAATATGTTTTTATTTCAACAAAATTTAGAGCGCAAAAAAAAGGAAGCTTATTCAGCTTCCTTCTTTTTACCGTATTTTTCTTTGATTACCTCAATAATTGGAGGCAGTATTGACAAAATAATTATGGCGAATACCACTAGGGTAAAATTATCCTTGATAATTGGTAATCCTCCAAAGAAATAACCAATAAATAAAAAGGATGTAACCCATAGAATAGCGCCGATGACATTATAAGAAGCAAATTTCCCATATGACATCGAGCCAACGCCCGCAACAAATGGAGCAAATGTTCTTACTATGGGAACAAAACGCGCATAGATAATGGTTTTACCACCATATTTCTCGTAAAATTTCTCCGTTTTGTCCAAATATTCTTTCTTTAGAAATTTATATTTCCCTGAAAAAGCTTTAGGCCCCAGATATTTTCCAACGTGATAATTAACCATATCACCTAGGATACCTGCTACCATTAATAATCCCCACATCACAAAGACATTTAAGTCCGTTTCAGGTTTAGCAATGATTGCTCCTGTAGCAAACAGTAAAGAGTCTCCTGGAAGGAAAGGGGTAACGACAAGTCCAGTCTCAGCAAAAATGATCAGAAATAGAATCAAATAAGTCCATGTCTGATAATTATTGACTATCTCAACCAAATGATCATCAATATGGAGGATAAAGTCAATTAGGGAATAAATTAAATCCAAAGTTTTGAGCTATTAAATATTGTTTAACATCACTGGCATTACCAACATTAAGATATCTTCATGATCCTCTTTAATCGCTGGAACTAATAATCCAGCACGATTAGGAGTACTCATTTCCAAGACTACTTCTTCGCAACTTAGATTATTAAGCATTTCCACTAAAAACTTTGCATTGAAACCGATTTCCATGTCCTCACCTTCAAATTGACAACTCAATCGCTCGTGAGCCTCATTAGAAAAATCTAAGTCTTCAGCAGAAATATGTAATTCACTTCCCGAAATCTTTAACCTTACTTGATGCGTCGTCTTGTTTGCAAAAATAACTACGCGACGTAATGTATTTAAAAACAATGAACGATCAACTGTTAATTTATTTGGGTTTAAACGAGGAATTACAGCTTCATAATCCGGATAACGTTCATCAATTAATCGACAAATCAAGTTAATCGTTCCGAATTGGAAGAATGCATTCGTATTATTATACTCAATTGAAACATTCACATCATCTGAGGGTAGTGATGATTTCAATAAAGTTAGTGCTTTCTTAGGTAGAATGATAGAAGTCGGCTTATCGGCAGTAACATCCGTACGACGATAGCGAACCAATTTATGCGCATCTGTAGCAACAAATGTGGTAGATTGCTCGGCCAACTGAACATAAACGCCAGACATCGCTGGGCGTAATTCATCATTACTCACTGCAAAAATGGTCTTATTGATGGCTTCCAATAAAATTGCTGCCGAGATATTTACCGTAGAGGTATTTTCTACAACCGGGATTTTAGGGAAATCATCCGCATTTTCTCCGCTCAATTTATATTTTCCGTCTCCCGCAGAGATCTCAATCGCTAAGGTCTTCGTATCTACAGAAAATGCTACCGGCTGATCTGGAAGAGTTTTTAAAGTCTCAATCAAGATTTTTGACGGCATTGCCACGCGGCCTTCCTCCTTCGCTTCAATCTGTAAAGTCGTAACCATACTGGTCTGCAAATCCGTAGCGGAAATCGTCAGAAGGTTGTCCTTAATTTCAAATAGAAAGTTTTCTAGGATTGGTAGCACCGTGCTGGAGCTAGAGGCGCCACTAATAGCTTGTAATTGTTTAAGTAATATAGATGTAGATACAATAAATCTCATTTCTTTTAGCTAATAGATTTTATTGCAATAATACAGAAAAGAATCTAATTTTTTGCAATTCAAATTCTAGTTCGCACACATAAACATTAAAAAGCACTGCATTAAAATTTGTACATTTGTAAGATTAGGTATGCAATTTAAAAAAATCGTAGGCCATCAGGCCATCAAGCAGCATCTTGTTTCAACGGTAAAGGAAAACCGTGTCAGTCACGCTCAACTATTCTTAGGACCAGAAGGTTCCGGAAGTTTAGCTTTGGCTGTCGCTTACGCCCAATTTATCAATTGCGAGAACAAACTTGAAAACGATAGCTGTGGACACTGTCCTTCCTGCCTAAAATATGAAAAACTAATACACCCCGACCTCCATTTTTCCTACCCTTTCTTCGCAAAAAAAGCCGATGAAACCGCAAGCACCTATATGGAAGATTGGCGAAAAGCCTTTCTCGAAAACCCATACCTCAGCTTGAGCCATTGGAGAAATCAATTGGATGCGGAAAATAAACAAGCGAATATAAATATCGCTGAAGCGCATGATATAATTAAAAAACTAAGCTTAAAAGCGTTTGAAGCTGAATATAAAGTGTTAATCATGTGGCTTCCGGAATACTTGGATACCCAAGGAAATGCCCTCTTGAAGCTGATAGAAGAACCTTCAGAAAAAACTTTGTTCCTTTTAGTGGCAGAAAATCAAGACAAGATTTTAAATACCATTATCTCTAGAACTCAATTACTGAAAGTAAACAAGCTTTCCCATCAGGAAATAACTCAATTCCTTGTCAATGATAAAAATATTGATCCTAATCGTGCGAATGAAATTGCATTTATTGCCGATGGAAATATGCAATCTGCATTGGATCAAATGGACGAATCCTCAAATCAAAACTTTGACCTCCTTATTCGGTGGTTAAGGTGTGTCGTAACGGATGCTGGATTGAATATTATTCAAATCTGTGAGGAGGAAATCAGCAAATTGGGAAGGGAAAACCAAAAGTTATTCCTCCTTTATAGTATAAATGTATTAAGGCAAATTGTCCTATTAAACCAAGGTCTGGATCAATTAGTCTTTTTAAAAGATGCAGAATTAGATTTTGTGAAAAAATTCAGCGAATTTACCACGCTCGAAAAATTGCAAGTAGCAATTGAAATGCTCGAAAAAACACATTATTCTGTCGAAAGAAATGCAAATCCTAAAATATTATTTTTAGATTTATCTTTGCAGTTAGTTTTATTATTTAAATACAATACGTTCCAACAAGGAACTCAATATATATAATTTTAGAAATATGGGATGTGGCAGTTGCTCATCCGGGGGTGGTTGCGGAAGTAACACACTTGGCACTGTACCAGCAGGATGTAATAACAATGGTACGTGCATGACCAGCGGATGTAATAAATTAGATGTTTACGATTGGTTAGTCGATATGGACTTGCCATCTAACTATAAACCTTTTGATATTGTGGAAGTTCGTTTTAAAGGCTCAAGAAAAGAGTTCTTTATTAATTCGGACAACATTTACCTGGAAATGGGAGAAATGGTCGTGGTAGAACCTAATACTGGGGGATACGATATTGGACACGTCTCTTTAACTGGTGAATTGGTTAGACTACAATTGAAAAAGAATAACGTTAAGCCTGAAGACGTTATTAAAAAAGTATACCGGAAGGCAACAGAAAATGATGTTGCGAAATATAATCTGGCGAAAGACTTGGAATGGGAAACCATGCACCGTGCTCGTAATTTAGCGTTGGAACTTGGCTTATCCATGAAAATTTCTGATGTCGATTACCAAGGTGATAAAACCAAAGCTACTTTCTACTACACAGCAGAAGGTAGGGTAGATTTCCGGGAATTGATTAAAAGAATGGCGGAAGCTTTCCGAATCCGAATCGAAATGAGACAGATTGGAATGCGTCAAGAAGCAAGCCGCCTTGGTGGTATTGGGTCTTGTGGTCGGGAATTGTGCTGTTCAACCTGGTTAACTGATTTTAAAACGGTTTCTACATCGGCAGCTCGGTATCAAAACCTTTCTCTGAATACCCTCAAACTAGCGGGTCAATGCGGAAAATTAAAATGTTGTCTAAACTATGAATTAGACAGTTATATGGATGCCCTAAAGGATATTCCAAATAATATCGACCGTATTGAAACGCATTCTGGGGTTGCTTATCTTCAAAAAACGGATATCTTCAAAAAAACCATGTGGTTCTCTTATCCGCATGCCGAGTCTTGGATTCCTTTGTCTGTAGAACAGGTGAAAGAATTTGCTGAATTGAATTCTCAAGGTAAAAAACCGCAGGAATTAATTGTTCCTGAAAAAGAAGAAGTAATCAATGTGGCAATTCCGGACTATGAAAACGTAGTTGGACAAGACAGTCTGACCCGATTGGATGAACGCAATAAAAAGAAGAAAAAGCGTAAACCTAAAAAGAGTCCTGGAAAACCTGAAAACGGTCAAAAACCAACTCCTGAACAAGGTAGTCAAAAGCCAAAAGCTGAAAATAAACCGCAAAACAACGGTAATAACCAGCCTAGGCAAAAAGAAAATAATTTTAATTCGGAAACTGCAGAAGGTCAAAGAAATAAAAATAGAAGACCGCAGAATAAGAATAGAAGATTTAATAATAATAAAAATAAAGACAATAACTCTGAGGGTTAATTATTAATCCAATGCATAAATTACTATTTATAGCTATTGTTGTTTTTTTACTGACCTCCTGTCAGGAAGGGGCTTTCTATGAAAGAAATTCTGTTATCCCAGGTCAACTCTGGGATAACGGAAATAAACCCGAATTCCAAATTGATGTCCTAAATAAACAGGATAAATACAAGCTTTTCCTTAACCTCAGACATACCGCATATTATCCATACGCTAATTTTTCTTTCCTGATCAAATATTCTGGAAAATCCGCTCAAGACACCAGTGTCAGATATGAAATGAAACTTGCTGAAACTGATGGCCGTTGGCTTGGAAATACTGCCGGAAATCTATATGAGCAATCCAAATTGCTCATTGATGACTTTACCTTTCCGGATACTGGAAAATATGTGTTTTCAATTCAACAAAATATGCGTGAAAATCCTTTAAGAGGAATAAATGATGTCGGTATTAAGCTAATTAAAAAGTAATGATACAGCTGTTAAGATGGTTATTATTTCCTTTTACCATCCTATATACCCTCATTATATGGATCAGGAACCTGCTGTATGATCTTAAAATATTCCCCTCCAAATCTTTTGATATCAAGACAATCGTTATTGGAAACCTCGCTGTAGGTGGTGCTGGTAAAAGCCCTTTAACACAAAAACTAATCGAGCACTTCAAAAAGCAATACCAGGTCGCTACACTAAGCCGTGGATATGGTAGAAAAACGAAAGGCTTTCGATTGGTTCAAATTGATGATAAAGTCGAAAATGTAGGTGATGAACCCCTCCAATTCAAAAAAAACTTCCCTGAAATTAATGTTGCCGTCGATGAAAATAGGGCAGAAGGAATTCAAATTTTAAGTAAGGAAAACAATCTTATCTTATTGGATGATGCATTCCAACACCGTAAAATCACAGCAACCTGTGCAATTCTGGTCTTTGAATACCAATCTATTTTAGAGCCCATTATATTATTGCCCACTGGCCAATATCGGGACACCTTCAATCAAACCAAAAGGGCAGATATTATCTTGATCAGTAAATGTCCTGAACATATTCCCGATGAGTGTAAAGTAAGCATTGAACAAAAAGTTCGACGCTATAATAAATCCGCAAAGATATATTATAGCCATATTATCTATAAGAACCTCGTTCCGCTGCTTGATAGGATGGAGGATCTTAATATTAACAAAACAAAAATCCTTCTTATTACAGGGATTGCTAACCCTAAACCACTAGTACAGTATTTACATGCTGCTCAAGCATCTTTTGAGCATTTGAAATTTCCTGATCATCATCAATTCGATGAATTTGACTATAAGGTCATCAAAGCTCGGCACGAGAAACTTAATTCTGAAACGAATACTATTTTATTGACCACCGAAAAGGATGCGCAACGTATAGATCTACAGCCTTTATTAAATATTCCTATCTATTATATTCCTATTGATATCAAAATAGATCAGGAAGAAGACTTTTTCCAGAATATTCAATCTATTATTACTCCATAACACTTATTTTTTTATTGTATTACAATAATAGATTTTCGACTCTAGCCAGCTGTCTTAGATCTTTATTTTGTCACATGATTATTTTTTTTCCATTCAACTCAAATAATCAGAATTTAACTAAAATCCTGCTTAAAAACCGTTTAAAGGCATTGTTTAGTAAATAATAACACCTTCAGTTGAATTTATTATCTTGTTAAGAAATGTTAAAAAGTAACAAACATGATACAATCACACAATAAAAGATACAATTCCGCTGTTATTTAATGTACAGAAACGGAGTAAATAATTAAATATTAAAAACAAAAAAATTAAAATCATGAAAAAGTTATTTTTAGCAGTATCCGCAGTATTATTTTCGTTAACTCTAACATTTGCTCAGGAAGTAAACCCTGAAGAAAAAGCAAAAGCAACTGTAACCGAATGGACTCAACAGTTAAACTTGACAGATGATCAACAAGCCCAGATTTATACTGTTGTATTAGAGCATAAAAAAGCAAAATTAGCCTTAAAGGCAGATACTACTGCTGCTGCAGATGCAAAAGCTACGCAATTTGAGGCATTGAACGCTGACTTAGATAAAAAAGTAAGCGATCTATTAACAGATGAACAAAAACCATTGTACGCGAAAATCGTTGAGGCTCGTGCAGCTAAAAAAGCTCAAATGCCTGAACCTAAAGAAGTACAATAATCTAACTAATATTCATGTTTCATAATAGAAAAGGGTTTGCAGATGCAAACCCTTTTCTCATTTTATCCCCATCAAACAATACAATTTCCCATATAAACACAAAAAAAGCTTGAGATCTTCTCTCAAGCTTTTGAATTTCTTTTCTTTACAATGTTTTTTTCTTTAAGATGCCTTCAATTTCTTTTGGATGTCTTGCACATAAGTCTTGAATTTCTTATCCGTTTCGATAAGGTCTTCAACTGTTTGGCAAGCATAAATAACGGTTGAGTGGTCACGTCCACCAAAGAAATTTCCGATCGATTTCAACGATGATTTGGTATGATTCTTAGCCAAATACATTGAAATTTGTCTTGCTTGTACGATTTCACGTTTACGAACTTTCGATTTAACCATTTCAACTGGTACCTCAAAGTATTCACATACGAGTTTTTGGATGTACTCCATTGATATTTCCTTATGCGTATTCTTAACAAAGTTCTTTAACATCGACTTCGCCAAGTTTAAATCAATCTCCCTCTTATTAAGAGTCGATTGCGCCAATAAGGAAACCATTGCTCCTTCTAATTCCCGGACACTGTTATCAATCTGATTTGCCACATATTCAACCACACTCTCAGGTAACTCAATACCATCTGAATACATCTTCTTCTTGAGGATCGCCATTCTGGTCTCTAAATCTGGAACCTGAATATCCGCTGATAAACCCCATTTAAAGCGACTCAATAACCTTTCCTCTAAACCTGAAAGATCCTTCGGCGCCTTATCCGATGTTAAGATAATTTGCTTACCTGTTTGGTGCAAGTGATTAAAAATGTGGAAGAAAATGTCCTGCGTCTTCTCTTTACCTGAGAAATTATGAACGTCATCCATAATAATAACATCCATCGCCTGGTAAAAATTGACGAAATCATTAATTGTGTTGTTCTTTAATGAATCAACAAATTGCTGACAGAACTTCTCACATGAAACATAAATTACCAATTTGTCTGGTAAATTACGCTTGATCTCATTTCCTATTGCTTGAGCTAAGTGGGTTTTTCCTAAACCTACATCTCCATAAATCATCAATGGGTTGAAAGATGTTCCTCCTGGTTTATTCGCGACAGCATATCCAGCCGAACGTGCCAATCGGTTACATTCGCCTTCAATAAAATTGTCAAACGTATAGTTTTGATTTAATTGAGGATCAACTTGTAATTTCTTTAACCCAGGAATTACAAATGGATTCTTGATGTTCTTATTTAATGCAACAGGAACAGGAATTGATTGTTTCTTGCCCTCAGCACCATTCCCATTCGACGGAATGTTCGTAGTGTAAGGTGGGTTCGCAGAAGACTTCTCCACAACAATGTTGTACTCAAGTCTACCTTGTTCCCCCAAGAATTTTTTAACTGTTTTTCTGAGAATACCTACATAATGCTCTTCCAACCACTCATAGAAGAACAAGCTTGGTACTTGAATAGTTAAAACGTTTCCTTCTAGACGTACAGCTTTAACGGGCTCGAACCATGTCTTGAAACTTTGCGTGGGAATATTATCTTTTATTACTGCAAGACAACTTTCCCAAACACTTGTACACGTTTTTTCCATTCTGAATTTGTTAATAACTTGAAAACCAATAATTGACAAAAATTCTGTTCATAACTTTTGCCTACAACGAATATGACAAAAAAAAATGAGCTAAAAAATTAAAATCACAAAAAAAAGCCAACTAATTAATTAACAGATATTTAATTGTAATTTTTAGCATATTCTGTCCTTTTTTTTAGTGCAAAATATATTTATTAACACATATATTTTGCCTTTCTTTTTTACTGAATTTTTAAAGCAAAAATTAAGCTAGAAAATTTGGATGTGGAAAACTTTTAATAAAAAAGGAAGCCTGTGGGCTTCCTTATATAGACGCTTGATTGTCTACGAAATAACCGCTTATAAGTAAGCAATTATCCGACCAAAGTTTCTGTTTTTATGCCTTTTGTTAATTTACGAACTTGATCCTCAATTCCTGCAGCATCATAGCCACAAATATGCCACAACTCCCCTTGCTCACCATGCTCAACAATCGTATCTGGGATCCCTAAGCGAACAACTTGTGCCTCGTATTGATGATCTGACATGAATTCCAATACCGCTGACCCAATACCGCCCGGCAAACAGCCATCCTCAACCGTAATAACTTTGTTATACTTTTTAAAAACCTCGTGTAACAAGGCCTCATCTAATGGCTTCGCAAACCGTAAATCATAATGGGCCGGATGAATGCCATCCTCACGTAGCTTTAGAATAGCTTTGGATGCTTCATTCCCAATATGACCAAAAGTTAATATCGCAATTTCTTCCCCATCACAAATCTTACGCCCTTTGCCAATTGGAATCTCCTTAAATGGATGCTTCCAATCTGCCATGACTCCATTACCCCGTGGATAACGAATTGTAATAGGACCTTTATCTGGCAATTGGGCGCTATACATCATGTTTCTTAACTCTTCCTCGTTCATAGGAGAGGCCAAAACCATATTAGGAACACAACGCATAAACGCAATATCATAAGCGCCATGATGCGTAGGTCCATCTGCTCCCACCAAACCTGCACGGTCCAGACAGAAAACAACATTCAACTTCTGCAAGGCTACATCATGTATTACTTGATCATATGCGCGTTGCATAAAGGAAGAGTAAATATTACAGAATGGTACTAATCCTTGTGCCGCTAACCCAGCACTGAACGTAACAGCATGCTGTTCGGCAATACCTACATCAAATGCACGATCAGGCATCGCCTTCATCATGATATTCATCGAAGAACCACTCGGCATCGCCGGGGTAATCCCCATTATTTTTTTATTCTCTTCAGCCAATTCAACTAAGGTATGTCCAAATACATCCTGGTATTTCGGTGGCTGTGGTTTCTCTGAAATAGATTTCTTAATTTCTCCGGTAATCTTATCAAACAAACCCGGTGCATGCCATTTCGTTTGATCCTTTTCTGCCAAGGCATAGCCTTTCCCTTTTACAGTTACGACATGCAGTAATTTTGGACCATTGATATGCTTTAAATCTTCAATCGTTTTTACCAACTTATTGACATCATGTCCATCTACAGGACCAAAATATCTAAAGTTCAAAGATTCAAATAGGTTAGAATTCTTTAATAAGGTGCCTTTAATGCTTTGCTCCAGCTTTTTAGCCCATCCGTAGGCATTCGGTCCTTTTTTAGAAATCTTCTCTAATACGGACACTAAATCGTCTCTAAAGCGATTATAACTCTTGGATGTAGTTATGCTGGTCAGGTATTCTTTCATCGCCCCAACATTCGGGTCAATAGACATACAATTGTCGTTCAGAATAACCAATAAATTGGATTTTTCAATTCCTGCATGATTCAAGGCTTCAAAGGCCATACCACCGGTTAATGCACCATCGCCTATAACGGCAACATGTTGCCTATCGGTTTCACCTTTATAGGCTGATGCAACAGCCATTCCTAAAGCCGCAGAAATCGAAGTAGAGGAGTGACCAACGCCAAAAGAATCATATTCACTCTCGGAACGCTTCGGAAAACCCGAAAGACCTCCAAAAATACGGTTGGTATGAAAATCCTCCCGTCTGCCCGTTAATATCTTGTGCCCATAGGCCTGATGACCAACATCAAAAATAACTTGATCATATGGAGTATTCAATGCGTAGTGCAACGCTACGGTCAATTCTACAACACCTAAACTTGCTGCAAAATGCCCGCCGTTTACAGAAACGATATCGATGATAAACTGTCTCAGCTCCTTACAAACCTCCTCAAGTTCCGACTCCTTCAAATTACGAAGATCAGATGGAAATTGAATTTTTTGTAATAGCGGTCCTGCTTCTACCTGCATAAATTAAAAAATTTCGAAATAAGATACAAAGTAACAATTTATTCTTTTAACTATGGAATATATATACAATTTAATCTAACCCATTGTTTTGCTTTATTCGAATGAATTCCTCCTTTTTATACAATCAAATCCTTATTTTTGAGCGTAATCTATGGACGAAACAAACTACGAAATCAAGCTCGAACAATTCGAAGGACCCTTCGATTTATTGCTTTTCTTTATTGAAAGGGATGAACTCAATATTCATGATATCCCTATATCTCAAATAACAGACGATTTCCTCGCATATATACAACATATGCAGTCCTTAAATATTGAATTGGCCTCTGAATTCATTTTCGTTGCCTCTACTTTGATGCGTATCAAAGCCAAGATGCTCCTCCCAAGACCTGAATTGGACGAAAATGAAAATGAAATCGATTTAAAGAAAGAATTAGTCCAAAAACTAGTCCTATATAAACAATTCAAAGAAGTTTGTGAAGAATTAAAAGGCCTGGAAGATAATCGCGGTAAATTCTATGAACGTGGTAATACCGAATTTGACCTTAAAATCGCCCGTGAAGCGAAAGCCCAAACCATCGACGAAGAATTGTCCTCATTCGACCTTTATAAACTGATGCTCGTGTATGAAAAGGTTATGTACCTATATTCGCACCGCGTCCAAGATGTAACCCATACCGTCGTTAAATACCCTTACAGTATTGAACAACAAAAAAAGGTACTCGCGGAACTTATTGAAATCAATAAATCACTAGACTTTTCCGCAATTGCCAAAAACTCGGAAAACAAGGTGCAATTCGTCTATAATTTCTTGGCCGTCCTTGAAATGTTGCAGCAAAAATTATTGAATATAGAGATTGGACTCGGATTCAATAACTTCTGGATCGAGAAAAAACTTTCTTAACCCTTATTCAGTTTATCAGAAATAAAAGCCTTGACTTCATCACGGTCTTTTAACTTTTGTAATGACGCTAATAAATAAGAATATTGTTCATTGGAGTCCATATTCCTTATACTCTTTAAGGCTTCCATTCCAGCTTTCATGGCATAGGAGCTTTTATTAGCAAATGAAGCTATCAATTCATTCAAGCTATCCCAATCAAGATATGAATCTACTATACCTAATTCTATAGCCTTATCCGTTGTAAATGCTGAAGGATCAAAACACAATTGAAGGATCTTTTTCTCAGGCATGATTCTTCTTAATCCTGCCATAACTTGAAATGGAAAAATACCTAAGGCAATTTCAGGCAATCTAAAATTTAAATCTTTCCCCGCAAATACATAAGTACATCCTAAAATATATAAAAAGCCCCCTGCGATAACATCTCCTTCTACTACAGCAATTGACGGTTTATTCAATTGATCAAAGATTTCACCTAATGAAATATCGACGTTCTGAATTGCAGGATTAGGAACATCCAAACTTGGATCCTGATAAGTTTTTAAATCCATCCCTGCACAAAATACCGGTCCTGCAGCCTTTAGCACAAAAACATGAATCAAATCATTATCATTTGCTTCTTTGACTGCATGCGCAACCTCATTGACCATCGTCGGCGTAAAAGCATTACGCTTCTCCGCACGATTCAACGTCAAGGTAAAAACATGATCCGAAATGTCAGTCTGGATAAATTTATAGTTCATGGCTTATTAAATTCTGAAACCCTTGCATTAATTTAGACATACTTTCGAAATTACCTTTATGAAATCGATCTACCAATAATTCAGAAGGAATATTTCCAACAAGCTCATCCTTTGCAAAAGGACAACCTCCATAACCTAAAACAGCCCCCTCAAACCTTCTGCAGCCAGCTGAATAGGCCGCATCTATCTTTAATAAGGCACTTTCAACCGCAGAATGAAAATGGGCACTGAATGAAATATCTTGAAACTCTAAATTCAATTTATGAAATAATTGTTTGATACTCGCTGCAGTGGCTTCAGAAGTCGTATCCGCAATCGAGAAATTACGAACCCCAATCTCATTTAATTTAGAAACCCATTCGGAAACCAAATCCATATCCCAATAATCCGAATATGGATTGCCAAAAGCCATAGAAATATAAACAACCAATTCTTGATTGCCTTTTTTATCCATGATTTCCAAAATATCCTGAACCGTATCAAATGCCTCCGCAATACTTGCATTGGTATTGTTTTTTTGAAAGGTCTCTGAAATAGAAAATGGATAACCTAAATAATCTATTTTTTGAAATGCAGAACCAATTTCAGCACCTCTTTTATTAGCAATTATCGCTAATAATTTCACCTGATCATTCTTTTCCAAACCTTCTAATACAGCTTGGGTATCACTTAATTGTGGTACTGCCTTAGGAGATACAAAACTTCCAAAATCTATACAATCAAAAATCTTACTTGCGATCAATTCATTGATATAAGTAATCTTTTTTTGAGTAGAAATTTGTTGTTTTATTCCTTGAATGGCATCCCTAGGGCAGTCTACCAAGGTTACTTTTTCGTTAAGCATCTTTCTTTATTTCTCTGGCAATTACCATCCGTTGAATTGAACTTGTTCCTTCTCCAATAGTACACAATTTTGCATCTCTAAAGAATTTTTCCGCAGGAAAATCTTTCGTAAATCCATAACCACCAAGAATTTGAACCGCTTCATTAGAAACTTCAACCGCTGTTTCCGAAGCAAATAACTTCGCCATTGCACCTTCCTTCGTCACTTTCTTGCCATGATCCTTTAAATCAGCAGCTTGTCTAATCAATAATTCTGAGGCATTGATCTTGGTCGCCATATCTGCTAATGTAAATCCAACAGCTTGAAAATCAAAAATTTTAGTCTGAAATTGTTCCCGCTCATTGGCATACTTCAAAGCACATTCATAGGCTCCTCGAGCAATTCCTAAGGATAATGCCGCAATGGAAATTCTTCCTCCATCCAATAATTTTAATGCCTGAACAAAACCATCTCCAATCTCTCCGATCAACTGATCTTTATGAATTCTACAATTATCAAAAAATAAAGATCCTGTTTCTGAAGCACGCATCCCTAATTTATCCATTTTGGCGCCAGCTGTAAATCCTGGAGTCCCTTTTTCAATAATAAAAGCTGAAATTCCTTTTTTATCGCCTTTTTCTCCTGTACGAGCCATAACCACTGCTACATCTCCTGATATCGCATGCGTAATAAATGTTTTATCTCCATTTAATACAAAGTATTCTCCATCCTGAACTGCTGTCGTATTCATCCCGCCAGCATCGGATCCTGAACCTGGTTCTGTCAATCCCCAAGCTCCAATCCATTCAGCAGTAGCTAGTTTTGGAAGATATCTGCGCTTTTGATCCTCGTTTCCAAAACTTAAAATATGATTGGTACACAATGAATTATGTGCTGCTACGGATAATCCAATAGATCCACATACTTTTGATATTTCATCAAGAATGGTAATATACTCCTGGTAAGATAATCCTGAACCGCCATATTCTTCCGGAACTAGGATGCCCATAAAGCCGTGATCGCCTAAATTCTTGAAGAGTTCAATCGGAAATTTCTGCGACTCATCCCATGTCATGATATTAGGTTTGATATAGGTATTTGCAAAATTTCGCGCACTTTCCTTGACTAAGGTCAATTCTTCTTTAGAACCGAGGTTATACATAATATTATTTTAATTAAGTTTATATTTGGGTTATAAATGTTTTTTACAAATATTATAAAAAACAAATAATATTTTATGATATTTATAAATATTTAATATTTACGTACCTAATAAATTACATTATTTCAATTAAGTTATGCGTAGCCAATTAGAAGAACTCCAAAAGAAAAGAGAAAAATTATTGCTAGGTGGCGGTTTGGATAAAATCCAAAAACAACATGAAAAAGGCAAATTATCCGCATGGGAAAGGGTATTATACCTGATTGACGAAGGTTCAGAATTTACTGAAATCGGAATATTTGCTGCAGATGCTATGTATGAAGAACATGGTGGATGTCCTAATGCTGGAGTCGTTGTCATTTTAGGTTATGTTAAAAATAGGTTATGTGTCATTGTATCAAACGATGCAACTGTAAAAGCCGGTGCTTGGTTCCCAATGACCTGTAAGAAAAACTTGCGCGCACAGGAAATTGCCATGGAAAATCATCTCCCCATTATATACTTAGTGGATTCCGCAGGTGTTTACCTGCCGATGCAAGCTGAAATATTCCCCGATAAAGAACACTTTGGAAGAATATTTAGAAATAATGCTAAACTTTCATCCATGGGAATCCCTCAAATCTCAGCAATTATGGGTTCTTGTGTCGCTGGAGGGGCTTATTTACCTATCATGTCAGACTATGCACTCATTGTGGAAGGTACTGGATCCGTATTTTTAGCCGGGTCTTATCTCGTAAAATCATCAATAGGGGAGGTAATTGATAATGAAACACTTGGTGGTGCTAATACCCATTGCGAAATTTCTGGTGTTACGGATAATAAATACCCTAATGATGAAGCCTGTCTCGATGCTATTAAAAATATCGTCGATAAATTTGGTGCTGATCCTACTTTTCAATTCTCCAAAATTGAAGCTAAAGATCCTGAATATCCAATGGAAAAAATATATGATTATTTACCTGAGGATAGATTAAAACCATATAATATGGTTGAAATTTTAAAATCCATCGTGGATCAGGGTTCATTGGAAGAATATAAAGAAGATTATGGTAAAACTTTGATCTGTGCTTTAGCACGTGTAGATGGTTGGGCAGTTGGAATTGTTGCTAATCAAAGAGAAGTAGTCAAAGCCAAAAAACCTGGTAATTCTACTGAAATGCAAATGGGAGGAGTAATATACTCTGACTCTGCAGATAAAGCTGCTCGTTTTATTATGAACTGTAATCAACAGAAAATTCCTTTGGTATTTTTCCAGGATATTACTGGTTTTATGGTTGGATCTCGTGCTGAACATGGTGGTATCATTAAAGATGGTGCGAAAATGGTGAATGCCATGGCTAACTCCGTCGTTCCTAAATTTACTTTTATCGTTGGAAATAGTTATGGAGCAGGTAATTACGCAATGTGTGGTAAAGCTTATGATCCGAGATTGATTTATGCTTGGCCTACCGCAAAAATTGCCGTAATGAGTGGTGCATCTGCAGGAAAAACTTTACTCCAAATCCAAGAAGCTGCATTAAAATCTAAGAATATTACCCTGAGCGATGCTGAAAAAAATAAATTATTAAAGGATATCGAAGAAACCTATAACGCACAATTAAGTCCTTATTATGCGGCATCCAGACTTTGGGTGGATGGAGTAATTGATCCTGCTGATACTCGGAAAATTATTTCAATGGGTATCGAAGCAGCTTCTCATAATTCAGATATGCCAAGATACAATGTCGGTGTTATCCAAACTTAAAAACACCTGATATATAAGGGATAAAAGAAATGAGATTGATATTTATCAATCTCATTTCTTTTTATTAAATACTCTATTTATTAGCTAAAAGCATTCCAGCCTTGAGCTTTAATCTCATGTACATTTCCTGATTTAGAAACCATAGTACAGCCTTCTGCAGCTTCAGTAATATGACCGATAATACTGATTTCCATGTTGTTCTTCAGTTTATCATAATCACTTTGGGCCACGGTAAATAATAATTCATAATCTTCACCACCGCTTAAGGCACAAACCGTTGGATCTAATCCAAATTCTCGCGCCGTTTCGTAAGTCATTGGATCAATGGGAATTTTTTCCTCATATAGCTTACAACCAACATTGGAAGCTTTACAGATATGTAAAATCTCAGAGGCTAAACCATCAGATACATCGATCATAGCATGGGGTTTTACATCCATTGCTGCCAATAATTCAACGATATCTTTTCTTGCTTCTGGCTTTAATTGACGCTCAATAATATAATCCTTACCTTCCAGATCTGGCTGAATATTAGGGTTTTCCAGATAAATCTGCTTTTCTCTTTCAAGAAGTTGCAAACCTACATAAGCTCCACCTAAATCTCCTGAAACACAAATTAAATCGCCTTCTTTTGCTGAGGAACGATATGCAATAGCATCTGTTTCTGCATAACCAATACTGGTTACTGAAATCACTAAGCCTTGCGTTGAGGTACTGGTATCACCTCCAATAAGATCTACATTGTAATTTTGACAAGCTAATAATGCGCCTTCATAGATCTCTTCTACTGCTTCCAAAGGAAATTTCGAAGATAAGCCAATTGAGATGGTAACCTGGCTCGCTATGCCATTCATGGCATAAATATCACTTAAATTCACTTGAATAGCCTTATATCCTAAGTGTTTTAAAGGAACGTAGCGTAGATCAAAATGTACATTTTCCAACAGTAAGTCCGTGGATATCAATGTTTTTTTATTGGTAAAATCTAATACCGCTGCATCATCCCCAATTCCTTTGATTGAACTTGGTTGGGTTAATACCACTGACTGCGTCAAATGATTGATTAATCCAAATTCTCCAATCTCATTTAAATTGGTTCTCTCGCTATTCTCAAATATACTCATGTTATAATCCTAATTTTGCCGAAATATCAAGCATGCGTTCAATAGGTTTTTGAGCACGTTGAATAATATCATCTGGCAGTGTAATTTCTGGTTGTTCGTAGTACAAACAATTATATAGTTTCTCCAACGTATTTAACTTCATATGCGGACAATCATTGCAAGCACATAAGTTATTCGGTGGAGCAGGTATAAATGTCTTGGAAGGACTAGCTTTCTGCATTTGATGTAAAATACCGGACTCTGTCGCAACAATAAACGTATTACCAGGATCCTCAATGGTAAATTTTAACATTCCTGAGGTAGATCCTATATAGTCTGCTTGTGCTAAAATATGGTCCTCACACTCTGGATGCGCAATAAACTTAGCCTCAGGATGTTCCGCACGTAATGCATCAATTTTCTCCTGTGAAAAAATCTCATGAACCATACATGCTCCATTCCATAACACTAAGTCACGACCTGTTTTCTTCTTCACATAATCCCCTAGATTACGGTCTGGACCAAAAATGATTTTTTGATCAGCCGGCAAACTCTCTACAATTTGAACAGCATTACTAGACGTACAAACGATATCAGATAAGGCTTTTAATTCAGCTGTACAGTTCACATAGGTGATCACTAAATGATCGGGATACTTCTCCTTGAACTTAGCAAATAAATGCGGTGGACAACTGTCTGATAATGAACATCCTGCCTTTAAATCCGGTAATAATACCTTCTTGGATGGAGATAATATTTTTGCTGTCTCCGCCATGAAATGAACGCCAGCAAAAACAATCACTTCGGCATCTGTCTTCGCAGCCTGCTGAGACAAGCCTAAACTGTCCCCAATATAATCCGCTATATCCTGGATTTCAGACTCCTGATAATAATGCGCTAGTATTACCGCATTCTTCTCTTTTTTCAGCCTTTCTATTTCTTTTACCAAATCTAGGTTAGGATCTATCGCAACGTCAATATACCCTTTAGCCACCAAGTCTGTTTCAAATGTTGTATTCATTTGGTTTTTCTAAGTTGATTCCTGATTGTTTGACTTTCTAACTTCACAAAAGTAAAGAAAGAAAACGAAACGAAATCCACATTCCTTTTTTTCAATAAATAATAACTCTTTTTATATAAAAGAATCTTGTTGTTTATTAGTCTGTGGAAAATGGGGAGAATTATAGGATTTTTTATTTTTATTAGTGGATATTCTATAGTTATACACAACTTATCCACAGGTTCGGAAGGGTTAAGCCCTGATTTTCAATACTAAGATTTTTGACCTTTTATTTTTTCCATATTTTAATGTGCAATCATAATTGTGTGTAAAATGTTAATATTTACCTCATATTCTCTTAATATTTTGGTAATACATGTGTGAAAATTGCTAGTATTGTGGAAATAAAAGAAGTTTTACATTTTAATCCACGAGTTATTTACATGTTTTGCACATATTTTGTTAATTTGTTGGTTCAGTTGTAATTAATCATAGCTGCTACAATTTTTAATCAATGCTAGATAGAAAAGTTGATTTTTTGATTATCGGTTCGGGTATTGCCGGACTGAGTTTTGCCCTTAAAGCTGCTAAGCTGGGTAAGGTACTTATTGTTACCAAAAGCAATGAGGATGAGTCTAATACGAAATATGCGCAAGGTGGAGTAGCCGTAGTCACGGACGAAGGGGATAGCTTTGATAAACATATTGAAGATACACTAATTGCTGGTGATGGCTTATGCGATGCACATGTTGTGGAAAACGTCGTAAAAGAAGGTCCGGAACGTATAGCAGAACTTATTTCTTATGGAACTACCTTCGATAGAGAAGATTCTGGTGAATATGATCTAGCAAGAGAGGGTGGCCATTCTGAGCATAGAATCCTTCATTATAAGGATATTACAGGATATGAAATTGAAAGAGCCTTATTGGAAAGGGTACATGCTGAACCTAATATTGAGATTTTAACACATTACTTTGCAGTTGATCTGATTACTCAACATCATTTAGGTGTACATGTGGATAAACGTACCGAAGATATTAAATGCTATGGTATTTATGCCTTTAATACTGAAACAGGACATGTGGAAAAGATCCTCTCTAAGATTACCTTAATGGCAACTGGTGGAGCTGGACATATATATTCTACCACAACGAATCCCACAATTGCTACCGGTGATGGTATTGCCATGGTATATAGGGCAAAAGGAAAGGTTAGAAATATGGAATTTATTCAATTTCATCCTACCGCCTTATATAATCCTAGAGAATATCCTGCTTTTTTGATTTCTGAAGCTGTACGTGGATTTGGTGGTATCCTTAAAAGAGCTACTGGTGAGTCTTTTATGGAGGAATACGATGAAAGAGGTTCTTTAGCTCCAAGGGATATTGTAGCTCGGGCAATTGACGCTGAAATGAAGAAATCAGGTCTGGATTATGTATTTCTAGATATTCGACATCGTTCTAAAGCTGATATTCTATCCCATTTTCCGAATATTTACGAAAAATGTCTTTCTATTGGTTTAGATATGACTAAAGATCTTATTCCTGTTACTCCAGCTGCGCATTATTTATGTGGTGGGATAATGGTGGATGAATATGGGGCAACTTCCATCAATAATTTATATGCTTGTGGGGAGTGTTCCTCAACGGGCTTACATGGTGCTAATAGGTTGGCTTCCAATTCTTTATTAGAAGCTGCTGTATATGCCCATCGTATCTTTGAAGATGCAAGTAAACATGTTAATGGTATAGATTTTCAAGAAGATCTTCCTTCTTGGGATGAATCCAATACGCAATTATTAAATGAAGATATTCTCGTTACCCATAATTTACGCGAAACTCAGAAATTAATGAGTGACTATGTGGGAATTGTGAGATCTGATTTTAGATTAGATAGAGCAATGAGACGTCTTGGTTTATTACATGAGGAAACAGAATCCTTCTATAAGGGAACTAAATTATCTGTTAAACTTTGTGAACTGAGGAATGTCATTCAAGTTGCATATTTGGTTGTTAAATCTGCGATGCAAAGAAAAGAGAGTAGGGGACTGCACTATACAACGGATTATCCTCAGCATGCTGATATTCTGGAAGATACAATTTTATAAAAGTTAATTTAAAAGCCGTATGGCAACGATATTACCTGTTAAGGATAAACATCCTCAAATTGATGAAAGTAGTTTTATAGCGCCTAATTGTACCATTGTGGGCGATGTAACCATTGGTTCTCATTGTTCAGTTTGGTTCAATGCAGTAGTACGTGGAGATGTTAACTATATTAGGATCGGCAATTACTCCAATATTCAAGATAATGTGACGATACATGGAACCTTCGAGAAAAATGGTACCGATGTTGGTAACTATGTTAATATCGGTCATAACGCTATTGTACATGGTTGTATTATAGATGATTATGTTTTAATAGGAATGGGTGCTATTGTAATGGACAAAGCGCATATCCAATCCAATGTAATCATTGCTGCAGGTGCTGTAGTTTTGGAGAATACTATTTGTGAATCGGGTTTTCTATACGCTGGAGTTCCTGCCAAAAAAATTAAGCCGCTCACCGAGGAACAGCTTAATCTTTTAAAAAAATTACCGCACAATTACGTGCTTTATTCTTCTTGGTTTACTGAATAACCTTAATATTTATTTGAAGTTTACTTCAATGGTTTCATTTTGCTCCCAGTTTGCACGTATGGTAAAGGTTCGATCTAAATACCAGATGCGTTCTGGTTGTCGTTTTGTATAGACATCACCAGAATCCCATTTTCCATTATTGTTACTATCTTCTATTAACCGGATACTGTATTTACCGCCTGGAAATTGTTTGTAGCTTAATATTCTGTTGCTTGGTAAAGTTTTTCTATCGAATAGTTTCTCCTTACTCTCATCAATTAATTCAACAATATAATTTGTTCCATCGTTTAATCCAGTAAAAGTTAAATTGATATCACCATAATTCTCAGTTTCATTTAAGGTGAATTGAGATTTAAACTCCTTATTTTTTTCATCAAATGGTCCTAATACTGCTCCTTCTTGTAAGACTAATTCATAATTGCGGTTTGGACGCCAATTAAATCGGATATGATACATCTCCCGGTTTATTGAGTCTTGTTGCAATTGAAAGTTTCTACGTGAAACAGAGTCTTCCATGATGAGCACCTTGTTCTTGTCAACTGATGCTATTGGATAGTCTGAACTTAATTCAATATGCTTTATACGATCAACTTTATTACTAATATTTAACTTCGGTTGAATACTATTATCAACCTTTAGATTTCTGGCTTTCCGAAGACTGATCGTATCAATTGGAACATTATTTTCCAATACAGCCACTTTTAATGAATCAAATTCTAAATTTTCAAAGTAAATATTAGCCGTATCTAAGCTAGGCTTATATTTTACTAATTTATTAGCATCCAGATTGTTAGGTGAAATTATTTTTAAATAGGGATTCTCTAAGGGTCTATTGAATGTCAAAAGTAAGGAACCATTGTTTTCAATCTTTTTCTCCAGATTCCTGAAGATAGGAGCTGTTCCTTTAGTATATTCTAATGCTATTCCTGATACATTTTGTGTCAATGCTATACTATCTTCCAAAAATCCTATCCACTCATCGTTACCATTATAGATCTTGTCATTATTCATATCCTTTAAGGCATAGACCCTATAGGTGTCTTCTCTTAAATTATTGAATGAAAAATTACCTGATGAATCGACCGTGGTATAATAGGATGCTTTCCTCTTTCCAAAAATAGTATCCCTGCTGGTAGGAATTAATATAGCGATGACCTCTTTATCTTTTTCAAGATCAAAATCTTTGCTATATCCATTTTTTACCTGTCCGGAAATACTTAATGAATCCAATTGGTCTCCAGTCGCAAATACATAATTATAATTAATGAAAGGATTTCCCTCGTTATAATCTACCAGGCCTTTTCCAAAATTTATGGTGTAGGTCGTATTTTCTTCCAGCGAGTCTGGTAACTCTATGATGAATCTCTTCTTTTTTATTTTATAAATTGGTTGAGTTTCGAGGTCAGGGGAGATGCTAAATTCTTTTCCTGGATTTACTGTTTTTATATATTCATCGAAAGTCATTTCAATAACTTTCTCTTTAAAATTTTTCGACAGGTTAGGAGGAGTGATACCCAACAATTTTGGAGGGATGGAATCTTTTGGGCCGCCAGTTGGTTTTTGCATATTTGCACACTTCACAAAACTCAATGCAATCATTGTAGCCAGACCTAAAAAGATTAGATTCTTAAATAAAGCTGTTTTTAGTCGATTTAACGAATTATTATCTTTTTTGGATACCTGAGTCATAAATTTAAAAATATTGTCTTAAATCGCTTTATTTTTATTTGTTATTTATTTAATATAAAGTGTTGAATATCAGTATTTTAACTCATATGTACCATTAATACACTGATATCTGCCGGTGAAACACCTGAAATTCTAGAAGCTTGACCTAATGTTCTCGGTTTTACTTTTAATAGCTTTTGCCTAGCCTCAATGGAAAGTGAAGTTAAGGAATTATAGTCAAATTCGGGATTGATTTCTTTGTCTTCCATCTTCTTCATCTTGTTGACGATCTCCATTTCTTTTTCAAAATAACTATCGTACTTGACTTTGATTTCTGCTTGTTCAATGGTGTCTTCATTGTAAGCTGAAATAAATTCTGAAAAGTCCTTATCCGCTTTGACGATGTCTTCGATTTCAATTTGTGGTCTACTCAGAATTCCGAACAATCTTGTTTTTTGTGAAATAGGAGTGGAGCCTTTTTCTTCCAAGACTGGATTCATATCCGCGGTTCCGATGGAATTATTTTTTAGATAGTCAACGATTCTATCCGAGTTTCTGATTTTATCATTTACTTTTTCTAAACGTTCATCAGAGACAAGACCTAATTTATGGGCTATTGGAGTAAGTCTGATATCGGCATTATCTTGTCTTAATAACAAGCGGTGTTCAGCTCTTGAAGTAAACATACGATAGGGTTCATCAGTTCCTTTTGTAACAAGGTCATCAATCAATACCCCGATATAGGATTCTGATCTTTTCAGGATAAGCTCATGTTGATCATTGATTCTTTGATGTGCATTTATTCCGGCAATGAATCCTTGTGCTCCCGCTTCTTCATATCCTGTGGTACCATTAATTTGTCCCGCAAAGAATAGATGTTTTACAGCCAAGGTTTCCAAAGTCAAATCCAATTGCATAGGAGGGAAGTAGTCATATTCTATGGCATAACCCGGTCTATACATTTTGGCATTTTCAAAACCTGGTATTAATTGCAATGCCTTTAATTGTACATCTTCTGGTAAGGAAGTAGAAAATCCATTTACATAAATTTCTACAGTTTTAAATCCTTCTGGTTCTACAAAAATTTGGTGTCTATCACGTTCGGCAAATCGATTGATTTTATCTTCAATGGATGGGCAATAACGTGGACCCAATCCTTTGATGCGACCAGTAAACATCGGTGATTTTTCAAAACCTGTTTTCAAGATTTCATGGACCGCTGAATTGGTATAGGTAATCCAACAACACCTTTGTTCTTTGGGAACTTCTACATCAGTAAATGAAAATCTTCCACGTGAATCATCACCCCACTGTTCTTCCATCAAGGAGTAATTTAAACTTCTTCCGTCCACACGTGGGGGAGTACCAGTTTTCATTCTTCCAGATTCAAAACCTAATGAAACCAATTGCTCGGTTAAACCTGTTGCTGCTTTTTCTCCGGTTCTACCGCCACCGAATTTCTTTTCGCCGACGTGGATTATACCATTCAAAAATGTACCGTTGGTTAGAACAACAGCATCCGATTCAATGCGGATACCCATGGATGTGATGACCCCTTTGGCTCTTCCGTTTTCAACGATCACTTCTTTGACTGTGTCTTGCCACATATCAAGATTTGGAATGGACTCTAATTGAAGGCGCCATTCCTCCGCAAATCGCATGCGGTCATTTTGTGTTCTTGGACTCCACATGGCTGGACCCTTAGAAAGATTCAGCATGCGAAATTGAATAGTGGATTTATCTGCAATGATTCCGGTGTACCCGCCCATGGCGTCAATCTCGCGAACGATCTGACCCTTGGCTACACCACCGATGGCAGGGTTGCAACTCATCTGGGCAATCACCCCCATGTTCATGGTGATGAGTAAAACCGATGAACCTAAATTTGCAGCTGCCGCTGCCGCCTCACATCCGGCATGGCCGGCACCCACTACAATAACGTTATATTTATTAAACATATATTTTTCTCTAGTTTCACGTGGAACTCGCCTCTGATAAGAAATCTAGTTTCACGTGGAACGCTATATAAACTCTGCTAGTTCCATCCATCTCTCGGTCTTCTCGTCGAGAGTGGTTTTTGTTAATTCGATCTCCTCGGCTATCTTTTGAAGCGCCACGTGATCTGTTGTTTGAGACAACTTCTCGGTCAAGTTGCTCACCTTGTTTTCTAAAGTTTCAATATCACTTTCCAAGCCCTCGAACTCCTTCTGCTCCTTGAAACTTAATTTCTGTTTCTTCTCTTGGACCTTCGCTTTCTCTACCTTCTTCTCCGGCTTCTTGATTAAAGCTTCCTGCTCCAATTTGTAGTCCGCATAGTTCCCGTTATAGATGACAATCTCTCCGTCGCCCGGAAAGATAAATAGTTGTTCCGTTAACTTGTCTATTAAGTAACGGTCGTGAGAAACAAGAACCAAAACCCCGGGGTAGTTTTCTAAGAATTCCTCCAAGACATTTAACGTGTCGATGTCCAAGTCATTCGATGGCTCATCGAGAATCAAGAAGTTCGGATTCGCCATTAAGACACGCATCAGTTGGAGACGCTTTTTCTCACCTCCGCTTAGTTTGCTGACAAAGCCAAACTGCTTCTCAGGAGGGAAGAGGAACTTCGTTAATAGTTGAGAAGCCGTAATCACTTCTCCATTTTTCATCTCTATAAAATCAGCAACATTCTTCACGATATCCAATACCCGCTCATCCGATTTGAAGGATAAACCTTCTTGTTTGTAATAGCCATATTTGGTGGTTTCACCAATGGATATATTACCCTCCGTAGGCTGTATGTTTCCTGTGATCAAATTTAAGAATGTGGTCTTGCCACTACCGTTCTTTCCAGCTAACCCAATACGATCGGCCTTCTTGAAAGTGTAACTGAAAGGGGAGAGGATATGCTTGTTCGGAACAGAAAATCCTGCAGCTTCAATCTCCAGAATTTTATTACCCTGTCTTGAAACTTGCATGCTCAATTCTACCTGCTCCTTCTTTCTCGGACCCTTGGATTTCTCCTCTAAGTCGTAGAAAGATTCTATCCTCGCTTTCGCCTTGGTACCTCGAGCTTGTGGCTGCCTCCGCATCCATTCCAACTCCTTCCGCCAAAGATTTCGAGCCTTGTCCGCAGCTAAAATATCGTTCGCCTCACGCTCCGCTTTCTTCTCTAAAAAATAAGCGTAATTTCCTTTATATAGAAAAACCTGACCCTTGTCAAGCTCCCTGATCTCCGTACATATATTGTCTAAAAAGTAACGGTCGTGTGATACCAAAAGCACCGTTTTATTTCCCGTCGTCAATAGCTTCTCCAACCATTCAATGGTCTCAATATCCAAGTGGTTTGTCGGCTCATCCAGGATGTAAATATCAGGCTCATCGATCAACAACTTCGCCAATGCTAAACGCTTCTTCTGACCTCCACTTAAGGAATCAATACGTTGCTCAAAATTGCTGATCTGGAAACGACTCAGAATAGTCTTAATGTTATTCTCGTATTCCCAAGCATTTAATGCAGTCAATTTTTCAGTAACTTCTAAAAACTTTTTAGATGTAACATCCTCATTTTCAATTAATTCCTCGTATTCTTTGATTAATTGTTGCTGCTCGTTGTCCGCAGAGAAAATGAAATCATTGATGGTCTTTAAATCCGAAAAATCCGGATCCTGGGCAAGGTAGCCAATGCGTAATCCCTTTTCCTTCACAACTTTACCCTTGCTAGGAATAACAATCTCCGCTAAGATTTTTAATAATGTTGATTTACCTGTTCCGTTAATACCAACTAATGCTACGCGATCCCCCTTCTGTAAGGCAAAATGAAGATCGGTAAAAAGCCACCTATCATTGTAGGAATGGCTAACTTGTTCTGTGCTTAAAATACTCACCTGATGTGTTGACGTAATTATCCAAGCACAAAATTATTAAATATTTGTTAGTACTTAACTTTTAATCTGAAAAGTATACAGTATATTGACTGAAGCTATATTAGTTCATGCGATAGTTTGCAATAAGATTGAATCGCGGGATATGAACATGAAAGATAGAATTATCCATTTCACGAATCATTTCGTAATAGCCTTCCATAAAACCTATATCGCTTTTTAAATTGCAACCCGACACATATTGATGCATCTCTCCCGGTGCAAGAACTGGCTGCTCGCCAACCACACCGTCTCCATCAACCTGTTTTGTAAGACCAATTGAATCGTAAATATTCCAATGACGACGCACCAATTGAACCGTATACTCACTCAGATTCTCAATCGTAATCCGATAAGCAAACATGAAATGCTCGTTCTCCGGATTTGAGTATTCTGATTGATATGTCGATTCAACCGAAATTTTAACCCCTGATGTTGTTTGTGTTGTCATAGTCAACCAAATATATATATTCTCATCATTTAGACAAAAATATCCTGATTATGAACTACCTAATTTACAATTATTAGACAAAAAATAATCATAAGTGTTTGACTTAAAGTAACAAACAAAAATTTACTTATCAAATTAGAATGAAAAATTTAACTTTTTGTAAAACTTAAATAAACACAAATCCTCCAATTCTGTATATTTAAAGAGCAAATGATTAGGTTTGTACCATGGCAAAAGGCAATTTATTTCTTCTACCTGTTCCCTTAGCTGAACATGCTGAAAAAGCTTCTTATACCCTGTTACACCTCGATATTATTAATAATATCAAAGAATATGTCGTCGAAAATGAAAAAACAGCACGCAAATTCTTGAAAGAAGCAGGACTCAAAATACCGCAAAGTGAACTGATTATTCATGACTACGGAAAACATAGCCGTGAAAAGATCAATTATAACAACGTATTTAAAGCTGTACAACAAGGATCAGACATAGGACTAATGTCTGAAGCCGGTTGCCCAGGTGTAGCAGACCCCGGAGCCGATGTCGTATATGAAGCTCATAAAAGAGGTATTAAAGTAATTCCACTCGTTGGACCTAGCTCCATCTTATTAGGCCTAATGGCCTCTGGTTTTAATGGTCAGAATTTTAGCTTTAAAGGCTACCTGCCTATTGATAAGGCGGATAGAACGCGTTCCATTAAAGAATTAGAGCATATCAGCCAAAAGGAAAAAAGCACACAAATATTTATTGAAACCCCTTTTCGAAACAACCAGATGCTTGCTGAATTATTGAAATCCTGCAAACCGCAGACAAAATTATGTGTCGCTTGCAATGTCACTGCAGCTGATGAATACATCCGAACTCAAACCATTGAAGAGTGGAAAAAAACTACAATCGATTTGCATAAGAAGCCCTGTATATTTTTATTATTTGCCTCATAAAATTGTATTTTTATAGCTCATGAGAAAATTTATCGTTATATCCCTCTTTATCCTATGCCTTCCTTTCTTATCTCTAAAGGCGCAACAACCAACTTATGTATTGGTGCATGGTGCATGGGGTGGATCCTGGCAGTTTAAGAAAACCGCCGAAGGTCTTGAGAAATTAGGAGCTAAGGTATATCGCGTAAATTTAACAGGTCTGGGCGAAAGATATCATCTGGCATCCCCTGATGTCAACCTAACAACACATATCAAGGATGTAATTAATACCATTTTATTCGAAAGGTTGGATTCCGTTATATTAATGGGACACAGTTATGGCGGAATGGTCATTACTGGGGTGGCTGATAGTATCCCTGAGAAAATTAAAAAAGTAATTTATTTGGACGCCTTCGTTCCTGAAGATGGTGAAAGCGTCGCAAGGTATATAGGTGACAATCCAAATTCGGATTTATTAAGTAGTAAGGATGATGTTTATGTTTATCCAACCTGGGTGAAGGACACAACTGCATTTCCTCGGGATGTTCCACATCCTTTGGCTTCCATTAAGGAACCTATTCACCTGAAGAATACCCTGAGATTAAAAATCCCAACAACTTATATTTTGACCTATGAGAAATCACAAGGCGGAATAGAGAAAGATCCTTTTTATTTCTTTTCAACGCGCGCGAAGAAATATCATTGGAAGCTGATAGAAATGGAAGCGGATCATAACCCTCAAATCAAGAAATTAGACGAATTGCTGACCATATTAAACAATGAAAAATAGATGAACGACGTACTTTCTCCCGAACTGACTGCAGAAATCGAAAGAATAAGTATTTTTTTCGTTGTCGTTATCCTTATTATTTGGGCTCTTTTTGCCAATACGGTCAGAAATACCTTAAAATTAATTTCTAAAGAAAACCAATGTATTCTGCCTAATCAAGCCTGGTTTCTAGTGGTTCCATTTTTTAATATTTATTGGAATTTTGAAGTCGCAAGAAGGCTATCTTATTCCTTGAATAATGAATTCTTTGATCGTAAAATTGCGGTTGAAGAGAACCCTTCCTTGGGCGCTGGTATGACTTATGCTTGGTCTTTTTTAGTATATAATTTTCCATTTCCATTATTCTGGCGAATTCTGGGTATGATAGTCAGTTTTGTGTATTTTATTACTTACTGGTTTAAAATCAATCAATACCGCGTGCTATTGCTAGAACATAATAAATGGCTGGAAGCAGAAGCGGAAAAAAATAAAAGCAATGAAAATTAGAGAGATTGTCGAACACTTGGAGGAATTAGCTCCATTAAATTATCAAGAAAGCTACGATAACTCAGGACTGATTGTGGGAGACCCACAGCAAGAAGTATACAAGGCTTTAATTTCATTAGATTGTACGGAAGAGGTTGTAGATGATGCGATTGCCAAAGGCTGTAATTTGATAATTTCTCATCATCCTATTGTTTTTTCAGGTCTGAAGAAATTCACAGGCAGGAATTATGTTGAACGGGTGGTCATCAAGGCAATTAAAAATAACATTGCTCTATATGCCATTCATACAAATTTGGATAATATCTTAGGCGGAGTAAGTTCAAAAATGGCAGACAAACTAGGTCTTGAAAACCAGGCTATTTTGCGTCCAAAGGCAGGTTTATTAAAGAAACTGGTAGTATATGTTCCAAGAACACATGTGGAAGAGGTTAGACAGGCAATGTTTGACGCTGGAGCAGGAGCGATCGGAGATTATGACCAATGCAGTTATAACACCGCCGGATATGGGACTTTCCGTCCTTTAGATGGAGCCAAACCAGCAATAGGAGAGTTGGGGAATCAAGAGCGGGTGGAGGAAACCAAAATTGAAGTAATTTACCCGGCTCAAGCTGAACGAAAAATATTGGTTGCTATGTTTTCTGCACACCCTTATGAAGAGGTTGCACACCAAATCGTTGGCATTGACAATTCTTTTTCTTATGTTGGGTCTGGAGTTATCGGGAATTTGGAAGAGCCTATGGAGGAGTCTGAGTTCCTGGCATACTTAAAAGAAAAAATGAAGCTAAATGTGATACGTCATACCAAAACATTGGGCAAGAAAATCTCAAGAGTCGCTGTTTGTGGCGGCGCAGGAGGCTTTTTGCTGGGCGACGCGAAACGTTCAGGTGCAGATATCTTTATTACGGCGGACTATAAATATCACGAGTTTTTCGATGCCGAAGGACAAATAATCATTGCGGATATCGGACATTTTGAAAGTGAGCAATTTACACAAGAATTATTGTTAGATATAATTCAGAAAAAATTTGCTAACTTTGCTGTCCTATTGACGGAAATAGACACAAATCCAATAAAATACTACAGTTAATGGAACAAACCGTAGAACAAAAACTAAAAGCTTTATGGGCGTGGCAATCAATCGAAACACAGATTGATAAAATTCGCCAAGTGCGTGGAGAACTACCTATTGAGGTAGCAGACCTGGAAGATGAGATTGCAGGTTTAGATACACGTATCGAGAAAATTCGTAATGAGCTAGACGAATTAGAAGATTCTATTGTGAAGCGCAAAAACATGATCAAAGATGCGCAAGCAGCAATCAAAAAATACGAAACACAATTAAATGAAGTTAAAAATAACCGTGAATATGATGCAATTTCTAAAGAAATTGAAATTCAAGGGTTAGAAATTCAAGTGTGTGAAAAACGTATTCGCGAAGCTGAATTCGAAATCAAAAATAAAACTGAAGCTTATGATGCGACAGCGAAAAACGTAGATTTCAGCAAAGGTGAGTTGGATGCTAAAAAACAAGAATTGGAAACAATTACGTCCGAAACTCAAAAAGACGAAGATAAATTAGTTACTGAGGTAGAAAAAGCCGAGAAAAACATCGATGATCGCCTTCTAAAAGTAATTAAGAAATTGCGTAAATCATTCCGCAACGGATTGGCAGTGGTGTCAATTGAACGTGATAGCTGTTCTGGTTGTCACAACAAAATACCACCTCAATTGCAATCTGAAATTCGCCAAAGAAAGAAAATTATCATCTGTGAACACTGTGGTAGAATCTTGGTGGATGAGGAAATCGCATCTGAAGAAGCATAGTCTTATTTAAAAGATATGG
>NOUX01000013.1 GCA_002245855.1 Sphingobacterium cellulitidis
CCCCGCCATTTTTTAATGACGGGGTTATTTTTTTTTAGAGACCTTTTTAGACAGCCCCTTTTGTTTTTATTACCACAACCTAAATACAATTCTGCATGTACTTTTACATTAAAATGCTTAAAATTTGTTCATTTCCAAGTTTGGGTATTTATTATTGGATCATGTGTCACATATTAATAATCTAAAATATTTAAGTTGACGATTTACCTGAGACATTGGCTTTTAGGGATGATAATTATTTTCAAAAAAGATATTATTAATATGGTAGCATTGTCGGTAAAACCAAGTATTTATAGAGACAATATTTTCCCAAAGTGATTCAGTATTTTTGTGGAAAACAAAGGCTAACAATTTATAGAACATTATTCCCAAGAGGCAAACGTCATATATACCAGAAGAAATTGAAGAGAATTAAGAAAAGGTTTTGGTGTATTAGTTTCAGAAAAAATTTATGGCATTTCAATGTTAAAAACCAATTTGCCTAGTAGGTTTTTGAAATTAATTGAAGGGTATCGATAAAATAGGATAAAAATTTTTATTAAATCTTAAATGGCTTCATGGAGGAATCAAGAGGAAAGCCTAACTAAATAAGTCAGGATCTCTAATTCTAAACTGTTGTTTATGCATCTTTATCTAAATCATTTAACCAAGATTCTACCTCTTCACGGGTTTTACTCGTTTTTTATTGCAGTTTTCCAAATAATTCATCCTCTTTTCCTTCAACATAAAGAAGGTCGTCATCTGTTAAATCTGCTTATTTCTGTTTAAGTTTTCCTTTAAGAATGTTCCATTACCCTTTTAAATCTAAAGAATTCACATATTTTGAATAAGTGTATTCTTGGAACAATTATTATTAAATTAGGTTTTAAGCTAGTTTAAATTTGATAGGATAGTTTTCCAGCAATGTATTGTTTGCCTTGTGTTATGTTGATAAATGGTGTTTGTATTTATTTCAGTCAATTTGCAGGTCGAAGGATTTTCATCAAAGATTTATTGTTTTAATTAATAACAAACCCTTATTCTAAATCTGATTTGATATCCTGTTTATTATCCATCACTTTTTTTTCAATGCGAGTCTTCAGTATCTTATGGAGGAAAGATAAGCATAAACATAGAACAATGGGCAACACTTAAATAAGTGTATTCTTTACTTGCAGGCCCCCCGGTATATTAAAAATTAAGATAAATATATAGCACTATATTCTAATTTGTAATAAAAAGGCTATAGGGGTTAATTAAATAGGGCCAAAAGCTTGGGATTAATATTTAGCCCTAATATAAAAATAATAACTAATACTGAGATGACTAGTAATAAAATGGTTTTGTCTTTATTGCTCATTACTCAAATCTAAATAAAAAGGTTTTTCAATGAAATCCTATAAACGATATATTGCTATATATGAAATACTTACCCACATCAACAGATGTGCCGATTTGCTCTAAGAATGATATAAAACCTCTATTATGCTATTTTGTTTTATGAATCATTTGTATATTGGAAAAGCGATTTAAATTCCATGCAATATGTGGAAAATGTTCCATCAATAAATACAGAACGGAATAATAAAGTTTTAAAATTTTATGTTTTTAACTAAAGTTTCATCCAGACGGTCCAGATGATACATATTTAAAGGCTTTAAATTCTGTTGGGTTTACAGAATAATAATTATTACCAAGTATATTACTTTTCGTTGATTATCTAAACTTATTATTTGGAAAGTTTCCTATTGGATTGTTGGAAATATTTAATTTACAGTATCTATATTAAACAATGCAATTTCCAAAATAATGAAGGAGTTGAAATTAAAGAAATTCCTTTGAAGAGAAGGATGGAAAGCTTATCATAGTTATCTATCAAACTGATTCTCAATTACGAAACAGGCAGGGGAAGGGCTTTAGGAACCATTACAATTTTTAAACTACCCAAGGATCTATCGGTAAATTTGCTTATTAGTTTATTTTTTCTTATATTTGTTTCTCATAAATTATTAAACAGCAGAATCTAAACCAATATTCTGCAAATAAATCCCAAAAGTTTGATTGAAGTAAGTGTCGTGGGTGGTGGAAGTTGGGCTACTGCTTTAGTAAAAATATTAACCGAAAATAAGATCCCAACATATTGGTACTTGCGAAGGAAAGAACAGGTAAACCATATTAAGGAAAAAGGAAACAATCCTAGTTATCTTCAGCAAATTCAGCTCAATCCATTATTTGTTTTTCCAAGTAGCAACCTGCAGGATGTGGTAGCTCAATCAAGGATAATTATTTTTGCTGTACCAAGTGCCTCCCTGGAACAGATCTGTTATAGCTTTGATTGTTCACTTTTTGATAAAAAGATTGTTTTAACCGCTATGAAAGGTACTGTTGGGGCTAATAATGAAGCTCCGAGTAGTTTTTTGTGCGAAACATTAAAAATACCAGAGTCCCATATGGTGACCATTGCAGGACCATGCCATTCAGAAGAAATTGCAGACAGCAAACCAACTTATCTGACCTTGTCCTGTTCAAACCAAGATACTATTGATAAGATAGATGTGTTGTTTAGAAGACCTTATGTCAAAGTGCGTAGCAATAGCGATCCCATGGGGGTTGGCTATGCTTCTATTTATAAAAACGTATTAGGTATAGCCTGTGGTATGGCCAAAGGTTTAGGTTATGGCGATAATTTCCTAGCAGTGCTCGTTAGCAATGCTCTTTTCGAAATGCAAAATATTCTAAGGCTTAAAACTAATGTGCAAAGAGAGATCTTTAATTCTTCTTACGCTGGTGATTTGCTAGTGACTGGATATTCTCACAAGAGCCGAAATCGTCGTTTTGGAGAATTTATAGCCCAAGGACATTCGGCTGAAGAAGCACTGAATAAATTAGGAATGGTAGCTGAGGGTTACTGGGCAGCTAAAGGACTTTTTTGCTATGCGAAAAAACATGGGTTGGGCTTACCCATTCTTGAATGTATTTATGAAATATTATATAGAAATCATTCCGTAAGATCAAAATTTGCGGAATTGGAAGGGAAATTAAGATGATGCTTTTAGCTACGGACTTAGACGGAACATTTTTAGGAGGATCAATGGAAGATCGTCTAAAACTCTATCAGATTATTAAAAAAAATAAGAATATTAAATTGGTGTTCGTTACAGGGCGAGGCTTAGAGTCCGTTATCCCATTATTGAACGATCCAACAATCCCGAGACCTCATTTTATTATTGCTGATGTTGGGGCTACTATATGCGACGGAGCTACGCTTATCCCAGTTGACCCCATTCAACATGAAATTGAAAGCAATTGGCCTTCGGTGTATGAGCTTCAAGAGGATTTTTCAGATATCCCTGGTTTGGAATATCAACGAGTACCCCAACAGCGGCGCTGTTCCTATTTCTACGATTTAAGGACAGATCTTGCTGAGGTTCGTGCTATTGCTGAACTTAGAAAATGTGAGGTGGTGACCTCCTTGGGGAAATATTTGGATATTCTTCCAAAAGGTGTTAATAAAGGAAGTACACTGAAAAAACTGGTGGATCATTTGGAATTTCCTGAAAGCAAGGTTTTAGTCGCAGGAGATACATTAAACGACCTTTCTCTGTTTCATGCTGGATTTCAAGGTGTTGCCGTTGGAAGGTCAGAAATAGCACTTCTAGAAGCTACTGAAAGTCTTTTGAATGTATACCAAGCACATCGTCCTGGAGCTGGAGGTATACTTGAATGTATGGAGGAATATTCAAATTTTTCCAACTTCGTGAATAATTTTACTGAAGAAACACTTCCTCGACAATCTTCCAAAGACCGACAGCTAGTAATGGTTTACCATCGACTTCCCTATGAACGGATCATGGTCGAAGGTAAACTTCAGCAGGTATCTCCGAAAAGTCCTAATGGAATAATTCCATCCTTATTAGGTCTCTTTGAAAAGGGTAGACCCGGCATTTGGATTGGAGAGGAAGTAGATTTAGGGGATGGAAATAAGGATATGAGAAAAAAAGTTGATGCCAATAAATTTCCTAACCTTGATGTATCAGCTATCTCACTTTCCCAAAAAGACATCGATAAATTTTATAGGGTATTCTCCAAGGAGGCATTTTGGCCAACAATTTTTTCCTTTGTCGATAAGGCTAAATTTAATCATCTGGATTGGGAGCATTATTTGAAAATCAATAAGTTATTTGCTCAGCGGATAGCGAGAGATGCCGAACCTGAAGCGCTGGTGTGGATCCACGAATACAATCTTTGGATGGTTCCTTCCTTCTTGAAAATGATGCGTCCGGATCTCAAAATAGGTTTTTTTCACCACACTGCTTTCCCTGCAGCGGATATTTTTAATACAATTCCTTGGCGACGGGAAATCATAGGAAGCTTACTGATGTGTGATTTTATCAGTTTTCATATTCCGCGATATGTAGAGAATTTTATCGATGTACTGCGCAGCCATACTCCTTTTAGGCGTATTAAGACAGTAAATGTTTCAAAACAATTTCTTACTTATAGCATGGCATTGGGTGTTGAAGAGATGACTAAACTAATTTCAGTTGAGGGACGGACGATTCGATTAGGTGCACAACCTGTTGGTGTTAATTATGAGCTGATTGAGAATTTGATAACTAAAGATGGGATTGCGCAGAGGATTGAGAAATACAGATCGGAGGTAGCAAGTAAAGATATCAAACGAATTGTATCAATTGAACGGATGGATTATGTGAAGGGACCTTTGGAAAAGGTATTGGCCTTCGGAGAATTTCTGAAGGAATATCCTGAATTTCGAGGAAGGGTCGAACTGATAAACGTTTGTACCCCGCCATCAAAAGGCATGCGCATCTATGACAAGATCAGGGATCAAGTCAATCAGGCTGTGGGAGAAATCAATGGTAGGTACGCTACTCTGGACTGGACTCCAATTCAATATTTCTTCCAAGCCCTTCCATTCGAAGAAGTCCTTATCCAATATGCTCTGGCAGATGTGGCCTGGATAACACCTTTGCGAGATGGTCTGAACCTTGTTTCCAAGGAATTTGTCGCAACGCAGGGGATTTTGAACCAATCGGGTGTTTTGGTGCTTTCTGAATTTGCTGGTGCATCTGTCGAACTCCCCTATTGTGTCCCAACAAATCCCTATGATCGCCGAAGCATGATCGAGTCCTTACACCAGGCTCTTACTATGCCGGAGGAGGAAGCGTTTTTGCGGATCAAGAGGTCTTTACAACAAATTAAACATTATGATGTTCAGTACTGGGGAGAGGATTTTGTCAGGGAACTTGAAAAGAGCAATTACACTAACCAAGTAAAGGATCAAACCAAATGAACGAATTTAGAAAATGTAGAACGAAAAATCAATAAATTTATTGAAGGGACAATTCCTTATGCTCCATTTTTAATCGGTTAATTGGAATCAAATGCATTTGTTTTTTTTTGGGTAATGGCTGTTCCAAATGATTCGAAAACTAGTTGATGGTACGTTAGTTTTTCAGTAGGCCTGAAAATAGGGAAGTCTTTACAGCGGGCATTAGCCAATTTTATTAAGGGGTTGTTGATTTTTTTTAGTACGCTTTTTCTATTGCTAACTATATCTCCTCGCCCAATGGAGTGTGCTGCATGGTTAAGATAGTTATATATTTATTGCCAATTTCTTGACCGGGCGGAATCAGTTGGTAGTCTCTCCCAAGTGAGGGCTCAGCAATAGTAATATATGGCCGACCAATTGTATAGGAACAGGCAAACAGTCGGAACTTGGTCTGATAACGACGATTTTAAGCATGATGATTTGTATTAGCGAAAATGATGATAAGGTTATCAAAACACCTATTGGCGTTGTTAGGTAAAAACAAGACACTATTGCCTGAAAAGGCATAAATTTAATATGGTTAAATAATAGAATTTATCTATGTCAAAAATAAGAAATTTCAGTTAATCTCTTAGCATGGGAGTTACCCTACCAAGCTTTATATTTATAGTAGGTGTATGTTTGGTATCGGCTCTCTTTCCAGGAACAGTGAACGAGATCCTAAATGATGTTAAGACCTTTATTTTTGTTAACCTGAATTAGATTTACGTCTGGTCTGTTACCATTTTTGTTCTTTTCCTTATATTTTTGATGGTCAGTAAATTTGGCGACATCAAACTGGGTAGAAACGACAGCTCTCCGGATTATTCATTTTTTTCATGGATCTCTATGCTCTTTGCAGCAGGCATGGGAATAGGGTTGATGTATTTTAGTGTTTCAGAACCCATGCAACATTATACTAATGAGATCTTTGCCAAGAACAGTTATGTCAATGCGGCAAAAAATGCCCAACTGTATACATTTTTCCATTGATGTATCCACGGGCTATTTATGGGCTTGTCGGTCTAGCGCTGTCCTACTTTGCCTATAGATAAAAGCTTCCCCTATCCCTAAGAAGTTGTCAGTATCCACTATTGAAGGATGGGATTCAGGGCAAGTGGGAAACCACAATAAAATTTCAATCGCAAATATACATTAGGAATGCTTCCAAATAATTTTCCATGATGTAGTTTCCCGATTGGTTTGAGTATCTAATCTACTTAACTCTTGGTTTTTTTTAAGAAATCCAAATCTTTAGAAAAAATGTATTCGAAGAGCATTTGTTATTAGTGGCAGGATATCGATTAAATAAATCTAGGTATATTATTAAATCTTGAACCAAATCAAGTAGGGTTTATGAATAGAGCCTAACTGATTAGGTTAGGCTCCCAGATTCTAACTGTTATCTATGCTTCCTTATCCAAATCATTTATCCATGATTTTACCTCTTCACGGGTCTTGCCTGTTTTTTCCTGCAGCCTTCCATAGAGTTCATCTTCTTTTCCTTCAACATAAAGAAGATCGTCATCTGTTAAATCTGCATACTTTTGTTTAACCTTACCTTTTATGATGTTCCATTTTCCTTTTAAATCTAAAGAATCCATATATTTTTAATTAAGTATATACTAAGTAACACAGCCAATTAAATAAGGTTTTCGAAAAAAAATACTTTTTAAACCACTTTGTGTTACGAATAGGATTAATTTTTTCAATTTACTTCACTACATTTTAAAGGTTGGGAATCCTTTGTCACCATTCTGTATATCATATTTCAGGTATCCTAGTGCAATTACAGCTAGTTTGTAAGTAACTTCACATTACATGAATTTCCCGATTGTTTCCGATAATCTTTTTAGTTTAAGTTATTTATGCTTCTGGTTTCAAGGGTTAAGTTTTCTTGTGTTCAAATCTAAAATGCAGGCGGTAATTAATCCGAATTTATGTAAAGCTATTGAGCGGAGATAGCATAATAACATAATCAAACAAGCATTTCACTACTTTGTTTGAATTATAAGACTGCAGAATCAAGAATAGGATTTAGTGATAAAAAACGACACCTGATACGAATGCCCAATGGTAAGGTGCAAAAGCCGTATTTGGATGGATCTGTAAAAGGAGTAGAAGAGGTTTGATTGGGATGAGATTAAGTAAGTAAGGTGAACAAGGATAAGCAATACATTTATCGGCAAATTTAAAATCAAAATTTAAAAAGGTATAAAAAGATACTTTTTTAAATTAAAAATAGTATAATTGTATAACAAAACAAAAATGAAGTACGATATTTTAAAAAGTGTTATCGATCTAGTTGAAGAATTTGAGATAGAAAATTCGGTCGAAAACATATATCCTGATGATATCGAAGGCTTTAAAAGATGGATTAACATCAAATATAACAGCCAGGAAATGGATAACGATCCTTATTGGGAAGGAAAAGAAAATGGGCGAAGTGCAGAAAGTGTAATTAGTACTTTAATTGTCCATATGAACAGATATGCTAAAAGTTACTCTAAATCAGCTATATACGGTTCTGATTTCTCTTCACAAGAAGACTTTATATACCTGATTAACTTAAAGGCGTTTGGCGAAATGACCAAAATGGATTTGATAAAAAAGAACGTTCACGAAAAACCCGCCGGAATGCAAATTATCAATCGTCTGATTTCTCAAGGTTGGGTCAATCAAACGGATTCTGAAATTGACAAAAGAAGTAAAGTTTTAAAAATCAGCATAAAAGGATTGAATGTTTTAGAAAACCAAATGGATAGAATCAGGAAAGCGACTGAAATAGTTACAGGAGACTTAAACCATTCCGAAAAAATGAAGCTGATCAAATTGCTCAATAAACTCAATGAGTTCCATCAACTTATTTATAACAAGAATATTGAAACAGAATATTTATTGAATGAAGCTTTAAAGGATAAAAGGCGATGAAGAAGAAAATAGCCGTTATAGGGTCAGGATTCTCGGGTCTATCTGCAAGTGCCTACCTGGCAAAGGCAGGTAATGAAGTTCACGTGTTTGAAAAACATGACCGGCCGGGAGGTAGAGCACGACAGTTTTCAACCGATGATGGATATGTTTTCGATATGGGTCCCAGCTGGTACTGGATGCCAGATATTATGGATAGTTTTTTTGCTGATTTCGGTTGTCAAACTTCTGATTTCTTTGAGTTGATATCGCTGAACCCACAGTTTGAAGTAGTTTTTTCAGAAGGAAAAATCAGTATTCCTGAAAGTTTAGAAGAGCTTAAATTCTTGTTTGAAAGAATCGAAAAAGGAGCCGGATTGCAATTGGAAAAATTCATGCAAGCTGCAAAATTCAAGTATGAAGTAGGAATGCAGGATTTTATCAATAAACCCTGTCACAATTGGAGTGAATTCCTATCTTTTAAAATAGTCAAAAGTGCGATTAAATTGGATTTGTTGACGGGCTTCAGGGCTTATGTTGCTAAATATTTTAAAAGTGAAAAGCTAAGGACCTTAATGGAATTTCCCGTAATTTTCCTGGGTGCTTCTCCAAAGGATATCCCCGCATTGTATAGTCTGATGAATTACGGTGGTTATGCTTTGGGGACACATTATCCTATGGGCGGATTTTATCAATTGGTTTTGGCAATGAAAAAAGTAGCCGAAAATCAAGGGGTCTATTTCCATTTCAACAAAACCGTTGAAAGTATAAACACAAGTAGCGAAAAGGTTAACTCTTTAACCATAAATGGCAAAATCCATGAATTTGACGCTGTCATTGCTTCTTCGGATTACCATCATACAGAAACCCTATTAAGTAAAGAGAACAGAAATTATTCTGAAGAATTCTGGCAAAATAGAACCTTTGCACCCTCCAGTCTAATTTATTATTTAGGGATCGATCAAAACATCCCCAACCTCGAACATCATACACTTTTTTTTGAGAATGATCTTGATGAACATATCGATTCTATATATGAGGAAAAAAAATGGCCAGAAAGGCCTCTCTTTTATTCCTGTTGCCCTTCCAAAACAGACAGTACATTAGCTCCCCTTGGCAAAGAGAACTTATTCCTTCTGATGCCGTTGGCAATCGGAATTGACGATGGAGAAGCTACCCGCGAACTATATTTGAACAACATGCTTTCTAGGATAGAAAGGCATACAGGGATAAAAGATCTACGATCAAAGATCGAATACAAAAGAAGCTACTGTGTCAGCGATTTTATTTCGGATTATAATGCCTATGGTGGGAATGCGTATGGCTTGGCTAATACGCTAGGTCAGACT
The DNA here is from genome assembly GCA_002245855.1 of Sphingobacterium cellulitidis. GTDB lineage: Bacteria > Bacteroidota > Bacteroidia > Sphingobacteriales > Sphingobacteriaceae > Sphingobacterium > Sphingobacterium cellulitidis. Next base: position 9,568 of record NOUX01000013.1, read on the forward strand.
GCAGTCCTAAAGCCCAAAATAAGAAATAAAGGATTGAAAAATTTATTCTACACAGGTCAATTGACCGTTCCTGGACCTGGAATCCCTCCATCCATTATTTCGGGTAAAATAGTAGCAAACGAATTAATCAAACTAAAAAATTAAAACCATGAAACAGCTGTTTGACGAACTTTCATACTCGGTTAGCAAGATAACAACCCAGAAATATAGCACTAGTTTTTCCTTGGGAATCCTATCGCTGAAACCATCGATTCGATCTGCAATATATGCAATATATGGATACGTGAGATTAGCCGATGAAATCGTGGATAGTTTTCATGGATATGATAAAGAGAAGCTTTTGAGCCGGTTAAAGGCAGAAACCTATTTGGCAATTCACGAGGGGATATCCCTTAATCCAATCCTTCAGTCCTTTCAGGAAACGGTAAACCTGTTTAAAATAGACCTAATCCTAATTGAAAAGTTTCTACATAGTATGGAAATGGATCTGCGGAAACTAGACTACAATTCAGAGCTGTATGAAGAATATATTTTTGGTTCTGCGGAAGTAGTTGGGTTGATGTGCCTGCAAGTTTTTTCAGATGGCCACGCCGAAAAGTATAAAGAATTGGAACCTTATGCAATGAAATTAGGTTCCGCATTTCAAAAAGTTAATTTTTTAAGAGATTTGAGGGATGATTATCAGGTTTTGGGCAGGACCTATTTTCCAAATATTGATATGTGCATATTTGATAATTGCGTGAAATGTCAGATTGAAAAGGAAATAGAAGAAGAGTTTAAAATTGCTTTTGTCGGAATTAAGAAACTGCCCAGTTCCGCTAGGTTCGGGGTATATTTAGCTTATAGGTACTATTTGTCATTGTTCCAAAAAATAAAAAGAAGATCCTCCAAAGAGATATTGAATAATAGGATTCGGGTTCCCAATGCTGAAAAGGCATATGTGGCATTCAAAAGTTATGTACGATATAAAACGGCTTTTTTATGATCAAGATTACTGGTTTGCTCATTTGTTCAATATTATATTTTAAGAGTTTTAATCCAATTGCTGTAGAAGAAGTGAGGTCTAATTATAGCATGTTGGTATCAAACCGGACATTGTGCGAAAGAATGATTGAAGAATTGATGGAGTCTAAAAACAAATCGGCTACTCATCTTGGATATTTAGGTGGATTGCAAACTATTTGGGCAAATCATGTTTTTAGTCCGATTAGCAAACTCAAAACATTCAGAGAAGGAAAGAAAAACATCGAGCAAGCAATCAAAAAAGAACCTAATAATGTTGAATTAAGGTTTATCCGGCTTTCTGTTCAAAAAAATGCTCCCTTCTTTTTAGGGTACAACTCAAACATAAATGAGGATTTTGCATTTATTAAGGCAAACAGTCCCCAAATCAGGTCAGAGATTCTTCTTAAGATGATAGGTACACTTTTAAAGGATTAAGTTATGATAAATCGGCTATACAGAGAGCAACAATTGAACTGTGATATCGAAGAAGCCTGGCGTTTCTTCTCTTCCCCCAAGAACCTTTCCAAGATTACACCTAAAGATATGGGTTTTACAGTGCTGTCGGAATATACCGCTGAGGAGATTGCTGAGGGTATGATCATCGACTATATCGTTTCTCCGTTGATGAAAATCCCGTTGAAGTGGAGGACAAGAATCACCCATATTGAACACAATAAATGCTTTATTGATTTACAGGAGAAAGGACCTTATAAGTACTGGAGGCATTTTCATGAATTCGTCCCCAATAAAGATGGGGTCTTGATGAAGGATACGGTAGATTACGAACTGCCTTTCGGTCTTGTTGGAGAGATTGCACATTTGCTGTTAGTGAAAAGGAAATTGAGGGAGATTTTCGATTTCCGGCGCGACACTTTAGAAAAACTCTTTAACCCAATTAATAACTGATATGGCCTTTTTAATCGTATTGATCACATTTACATTGATGGAAGGGGCAACCTGGATTATCCATAAATATGTCATGCACGGTTTCCTTTGGTTCTTGCACAGAGACCATCACGACCACAGCAGTGAGGGCGCTCTTGAAAAGAACGACTTCTTCTTTGTCTTATTTTCCATACCAACGATAGCTTTGATGTATTTCGGATCGGTAGAAAATTTCAACTATCTGTTTCATATCGGATTAGGTATTTTGCTGTACGGAATGGCTTATTTTTTTGTGCACGATATTTTTATCCATCAAAGGGTAAAATTTCTGTCCCAGACCCAAAACCCCTATTTTTTGGCACTCCGCAGGGCACACAAGCAACATCACAGGCATATCGGGAAAGAAGACGGTGAATGTTTTGGATTTCTTTTTGTTCCATTCAAATATTTTAAAATGTACTTTAACTCTGGAAAAAAATGATGGCTTATACCTATTCCGCAATATTGTTCTTTACGGTCATCATATGTTTCATTGCCTCATACGATAAACGAATTCACTTTAATCGTCATTTTGGCGTGTTTTTAAAATCTGCAATTATTGTTGCCATCCCTTTCATTGCTTGGGATATATGGTTTACGGCAAAAGGTGTTTGGTGGTTCAATACAGATTATACGCTCGGAATAGTATTGGCCGGGCTACCGATTGAGGAATGGCTGTTTTTTATATGTATTCCGTTTTCATGTATATTTACCTATTTCTGTTTTGAAAAGTTCTTCAGGTTGGAATGGCTATCGGGGTTTAATAACCTGATTGTTTTTATCAGTGTGATTGTCTGTTCGGTTATGGCATTGTTGCATTATGATAAAATATACACACTTATCACGGCTATCGCTACCCTAACAACCTTAATCTACCTACATTTTATTGTCCGGGCAGAATGGATCGGAAAAGCATCGCTTGTTTTTACAGTTTTAATGTTGGGTTTTCTTCCAGTAAACGGCGTGCTGACCGGGACGGGATTGGATTCGCCCATAGTGAACTACAACTCCCGGGACTTTCTGGGGGTACGCATATTAACGATACCAATTGAGGATGCCGTCTATGGATATACGCAATTTCTTTTGGTGCTTTATTTTTTTAAATTATTTAAAAAAATATAATGGTCATAGAAAATAGGATTTTGGTAACCGCATGTTCTGTGGTTCTATTTACATACCTAAATTCCTGTGCATCCATTCCCAAGGGAGCTGGAGGGGTAAAAAACTTTGAAATAGATCGTTACTTGGGAACTTGGTATGAAATTGCTCGTTTTGATTTCAGTTTTGAAAAGGATCTGGACAATGTATCCGCCCAATATAGCTTGAATGAAGATGGCCATGTTATGGTATTTAACAGCGGTTACAACTACAAGAAGGGAAAATGGGAAAAAGCCATAGGTTTAGCAAAATTTAGGGGGAATAAGGATATTGCTGAATTAAAAGTAAGTTTTTTCGGCCCCATTTATTCTGGATACAATGTCATTGCTTTGGACGAAAATTACCGATATGCGATGGTTGCCGGGAAAAATTTGAAATATTTATGGATTTTATCAAGGACAAAGCACATTCCCGATGAGATTAAAACAAGCTTTCTAAACAGTGCACAAAGGATTGGTTATGATACCTCTAAACTGATCTGGCTAAAGTACGATAGTACCGATAATCCATTCCTAAAAGAGGAATAGCTTTTCTATTCCTGAAATTTCTTGAGTGTTAAGTCAATTTTTCAGAACAATGAAATTTGACAATTAATACATCTGTTTTAGGTGGGTAGATTCTTTCTAAAGAAATTTGGGTAAAATGCTAAATAATGAATGCTTAGGAATAAGGAGAGCCGATAAAGTCTAGTGATGGTTTTAATTCTGGAGGTCAATATGTTTAGATCTGCCGGGTCCTCTATAAAATAAAGTCAAAAAACACAAATTACTCTCTTACTAAAACATTTCAATCCCTAAATAAGTCTATCAAAAATTTAAATGTCAAATTTGCCCAAGAAACAGCTTGATCTCTATTTTCTATTGGAATATTGGAATTTAGTATTGATTTAAAACGATTCCAGTCCTGAGGACCTATATCTGAAATTTCGTTAAAATAATGGTTAGTTGAAACGAAATCTAGTTTATTAAGGATTTTAGCAATATATGGTCTTCCCAAGGACGATCCTTGCAGAACATAATGTATACTGAGTGCATGTAGGTCATTGTGGAGATTTAAGAAAATTTCCCTTTGCTTCATATTAGGTAAATCTAGGTTTAAGGCAACAAAATCCTGATTGATTTTTACTAATCCCTGGAAGAAAGGATAATCTCCGGAAAATTGTTGTACATATAAATTCGTAAACTGATGTATCTCTTTGTTAAATACATAGAACTTTGTCAGTAATCTAATATAGTCTTCTTTTGAAGCCATATTTCGGATATATTTAATCACCAATGCTTCGGAAATTTGATGTAATTCTTTAGTTTCTTGTTTTAAAAAATCAGAAATTTTCATAAAAAAGGATAATAATTCATGGCCCGTCTTTGTTCAGGGCAAGTTTAAATTTGATAATTAGTTAGGCTGAAACATCAGTTTTACACAAGTTCCCTTTCCAAGTTTACTTTTAATTGTGATATCAATCCCTAATTTATCAGCGATCCTTTTTACAATGGACATTCCGATTCCTGAACCTTCATAACCTGAAGAGTTAGACATGCGCTTAAACATTTCATAAATGGACTTAAGTTCTTCTTCTTCAATACCGATTCCATTGTCTGAAATGGTATAAATAATACCATTATCGGTAATAAAAGAGTCTACAGTGACAAAAGATGATTCAACTTTTGACGAATATTTTATTGCATTACCAATTATGTTCAAAAATAGTTGATAGAGCAAAGTTTTCTCACCGAGGACAGGGAGTAAATTATTGACGGTCACCTGCACATTGTTGGAGCCGAATCTATTTTTGCTCATATTGATAATTTCAGGCACAAAGTTTTCAGGCTCAACCATTTCTTTTTCAAAATTAAACGAGTTTGCTTTTGAGAATTGATGGATTTTATCAAGCATATTCATAATGATGTGTACAGAATCCAGAATATTTGAGGTCATTTTCTTTAAGAGTTGAGGATTAACATCCTGCCGATATTGAAGAAATTCAGTAGAAACTTTAATTGCAGAAAGTGGATTCTTTAAATCATGGCTAATGGTATATGCGTATGTGTCCAAAGCATTGTTCATTTCAATCAACTGGGTATTCAATGAGTCAATTTCAGCGGCTTTATTTAACATTGAATCTCTGAGGATTTCTCTGATTCGTGTGATAAAATGTAGGTGTTTGGAATTCCATTTCCTGGATGTTCCATTTACTTGTTCACACCAAAGATTAAAGGAGGTTCTTGGTGAAGGTTTGAATATTCCCGCAACTTTATCTTCTTCGTAAAATTTTTCTGGTTTTCCTGCCCAATCTTTATTTAAGGGGATTTCTTTTCTAAACCAAATTATAAAAAAATCCTTTTTATTGTCAATACTCGCAAAAGTTAATCCTGCAATTGATTTTCCAAAGGCTTCATATATATTGTTTTGAGACGATAACGCGTGAGTGGTAAATATGTGATTTTTGGACAATTCTGATAGTTTGGGTATTTGTGATCTCAGCGTTTCCTTCTCTGGATGTAAACCATCCAAGAAAATAGAGTCTTTAAATCCAATGGCGATTCCATCAGCCTCCAACATTTGAATAAGGGTTTTTGAGAAATCCTTTAATTCAAGAAAAATATTGCTTTTTAATAATACCTTTTCCTTAAGTTGAAGTTCAAGTTCCTGAACCTCTTTAAGATAATTGATTATTTCATTATCTTCCAATTGTTGAAATTTATTTGCTGCAAAATTTGTTGCCAGTAAAGAGAAATTTCGAATACTTAGATCCACATGTTTTGGTGATTCATTTTGGCAACAAACCAGCCCCCATAGTTCGCCTTTGATCATTATGGAAAAACTTATGCTGGATCGAAAACCTGCATTTTTTAAATATTGTAAATGAATAGGCGATAACCTTCTAATGGACACATCTTGAAGGTTTATTTCTTTCCCTTCTAGAGAACTGATAATTGAACCTTCATCATGTGTATCGACAACAAATCTGCAATGTTTTGTTCTATAAAGTTCTCGAGCTTGTTTTGGAATATCAAATTCAGGATAATTCAAGCCTAAATAAGAATTTAGTTCAGGCTTCTTTAAAGTTTCAGCAATAACAACCCCACTTCTATCTTCATTGAATTGGTAGACCATCACTCTATCTACCTCTAAATTTTCTGAAAGTACCTCCGATAAATTATTCCAAATGTCCCCTTCGACCATTTGAAGTTCTAACAATTTATTGTTGATAAAATTGTTTTTGTTATAATTTTGAATGGTTGAGTACTCAAATTCTAAACTTATTGTACTCAAGCAATTAGAAATGCTTAAATAAAATGAACTATCTTCAACCTCAATTAATTTTGTATACCTCTTGTAATCAGGACAATTACCTAATTCTTTAATGCTATTTGATATAAATTCCTTTTCTGCAATATTTCCAATAAATGAATCAGATAATGCTTGACCGATAAGCTTTTTAGAGGATGTTTTTGGTAAATACTTTTGAATATTGTCACTAACTGCTTCAATAATTGAGGACTGACTAACAAAAATCACAAATCCTATATCTTGAACTTTGCCTAGAAATTGGATTCTTTCATCCTCACAATTTATCTTTTCCATTTATGTTCACCTGTTTGTGTACCAAAACTCTTTATAACGACTTTAGAAAATCAGTTGCAAGCAAAGTAAGAAGAATAATTTTAAAAAGTGATTAAAAATATCCGTTAGTAACATTATTCCAATGACAAATTATCCATTCGACATTTATGCCATTGTTTTATTGAAATTCAATAGTTTTTAAATAGTGGGATAGAACAGTAAGTTCATAGTTCCTGTTTTTTCACCTTATAATTTAAGTTTGTAACTCAGTTAAGGGTTTTAACGTAATAAGTACTTTGCACTTTCGATATCAAATCTAATAAATGCAAAGAGATTAAATTTCAAGGATTGACCTCAACTATGAAAAGAAAGGAATTATTTGACTCAATTATAATTTTAAATAAAGATGCTCCTAAAATTGTTATTGACCTGGGTTATTAAAAAAGTACATTGTTATGGTGGTAGAATTAGTGTATAATCTTTGAAAAATAATTACATCAAAAAGGCGAAAGGTTTTTGTTATTATTTTAATAAGTAAAATTGATGGGCAACTGATCCAGGTAAGTGATAAAAAAATAAATTCCAGAAAGGATTTTTTTGCTAACTTTATGGTGAATTAGATTTTTAATTCACCTTCTTCACCAATATCTTCGTTACTTCCTGTAAGGGCATTTTTCAACATGGCAAATAAATTTACAATCTTATTGGACCCGGATTCCCAATAGTGAGCTTCACTTGGTGTAACCTTAATTAATTTAATATTGGGATCGTCCTTCCCTTTTTCAAACCAACTTTCCATCATCTTATTCCAATATCTATCAATTCTAACTTGGTCTCTGCTTAGTATTGCAGTTCCATTAATGCTTAAAAATCTATAGTTTTTAGGATCGGCATAAAAGATGGAAATTTTGTCATCGATTTCTAAATTTTTGTGAGTTTCACTTTCTGAAGAACAGATATACCATATATTTCCTGCTTCATCCACTTCTTGTCTGCTCATAGGTACACCATGAGGATAGGGAGAAAGTGGAGTGAAAGTACAAATTGTACCGATGTCAATTTGATCAACAATGGATTTTAATTTGATTTGTGCTTCTTGGTCTCTAATAAATTTCTCTGCCATAATTTAATCTTTTTATTTAAACACTAAATAGTCGACAATTGTTTAGTTAAAATTATCAGAACATTTATTTGTTTTTTTTGTTCAACAAATGAAAGCATTCTCCATATTTTTTTAATAAAATGGATCATTGAAAACCATAAAATTTACTCTATGAAAGAAGAAAAGAAACCTTTTATATCTCATATTGACAATCATGTTGTTGATAATATGAACAAGGTAATGACAACAAATGATGGAGTTCCTGTGTATGATAACAATAATACGCTAAAAGTTGGTGACCGGGGACCATCCTTACAACAAGATCATATATTCTTTGATAAGTTAATGCATTTTGATAGGGAGAGAATTCCCGAACGTGTTGTCCACGCCAGAGGTTCAGGAGCGCATGGAGTCTTTGAGGCTACTGCGGATATTTCTGAATATACATCAGCTGACTTCCTTAAGAAAGGCACAAGTACCCCGGTTTTTGCTCGTTTTTCCACTGTTGCTGGATTTAAGGGATCAACGGACCTTGCCAGAGATGTACGTGGTTTTTCAGTTAAATTTTATACTAAGGAAGGAAATTATGATTTCGTAGGCAACAATATTCCAGTTTTTTTTATTCAGGATGCAATGAATTTCCCGGATGTTATCCATGCTGTTAAGCCTGAACCAAACAATGAAATTCCCCAAGCTGCCTCAGCACATGATACATTTTGGGATTTTATATCCTTAATGCCTGAGGCTGCTCATATGTCCCTTTGGGTGATGTCTGATCGTGCAATTCCCAGGAGTCTCAGGATGATGGAGGGTTTTGGAGTTCATACCTTTAAATTCATAAATGCTGAGGGAAAATCAACATTTGTTAAATTCCATTGGAAACCCAGACTGGGAGTACATTCCGTTGCGTGGAATGAAGCGCAGAAAATTTCAGGATTTGATGCCGACTTCCATAGAAGGGACCTTTGGGAAGCTATCGAAAATGGTGAATATCCTCAATGGGATCTTGGAGTTCAATTGATACCGGAGGAAGATGAAATGAAATTTTCATTTGATATTTTAGATCCAACCAAAATTATTCCTGAAGAACTTGTTCCAGTAATGATTATCGGAACGATGACGCTGAATCGTAATCCGGAGAATTTCTTTGCAGAAACAGAACAAGCTGCATTTGATCCAGGAAGGGTAGTTCCGGGAATTGATTTTTCTGATGATCCACTACTCCAAGGAAGGATTTTTTCCTACATGGACACACAAAATTATAGGCTTGGCGGTCCAAATTTTCATGAATTACCGATCAATAAACCCATCGATGGCAAGTTCAACAATCAAAAAGATGGGTTTGCAAGAATGGATATCTTGAAAGGAAACACCAGTTATTTTCCAAATAGCCAAGGAAATGGCTGTCCTTACCAAGCTATGCTGAAAGGAGAAACGGGGTACCAAACGGGGAAACAACAGGTTGACGGGAAAAAAGTGAGAGCAAGGTCGAGTTCATTTGCAGATCACTTTACCCAAGCTAGATTATTTTTTAATTCTTTAAGCCCTGAAGAGCAAAGTCATGTTATCAATGCTTTTAGTTTTGAGTTGTCAAAAGTAAATAACGTAGACATCAGAAAACGTGAATTGGCAATATTAAATCAAGTTGACAAAGCTTTGGCAGAAGCTATAGGAAAAAATTTGGGCTTGACACCAATGAAATCTCTGGATCCCCTTACTCTACAATTTGCACAGCAGAATCATCCAAATTATCCTATTGAGCCCAATGAACCTGAGATCGAAAAATCTGAATTCTTGAGTATGAAAGTTAAAGGTGAAGAGGGAAATATTCGAAGCCGAAAAATTGCCTTTCTGGTGGATGACGGTGTAAGTAAATCCTCAGTTGATAAAATGAAAAAAGTTCTTGAGAAAGAAGGTGCTTTGGCTGTGCTGATTTCTTCGCATGTTGGAAATTTAAAATATAAAGAAGGAGGTGAAGAACTGGTTCAGCATAGTTATTTGACTGATGTATCGGTTTGTTTTGACGGATTTTATACCCCTGATGGCGATTCTCCATCCAAATTAGCCAAAAATCCAGATTATCTTCAATTTATTAATGAAGGTTTTCGACATTGCAAAGCCCTTGCATTTGCCAAAGGAGCGGAACAATTAGCAACAAAATCTTTTATAGAAAAAGATCAGGGGGTAATATTTGAGTCAGATACTAATTGGATAGATGATTTTGTTAATACACTTAAAAAGCACAGAGTATGGGAGAGAGAAAGCTTCAGAAAAGTTCCTTCATAATTTAAAATGTAGATTTAGTTAATAAACTTTATTCTATAAGTTAGGCAAAACTTATAGGGTAAAGTTTATTGAAAATAATATGACATGGAGCGAAGATTAGTTTTAAATTCTTGATGTTCAACTTATCAGATATCAGATTGCCTGGATGATCAGCTGCAAATATAAGCATATTAGGACCTTGTTTACCTAGCATGAGGCTAAAGAGGAATATTAAGCAGCCCATGATTTCTTATGTCCATTAAGATCATTTTTTACTAAAATAAAAGTAAAGTACGGCTTGGAAAATCTCGCTCATATAAAAAAGGAAAAGAAAAGTTGGCCCAAGATATATTAGGAGTTTTTTAAGATTATTTTTTTAGCAGAATCAGAGCATATAAGAAGAGAACTACTCATCATTATTATATCTTTTAAAATTAGACGTCCTGCTCCTGATAAATAAGGGAAACCATGATTTGGAGTGGGGAAATCCCCTCCGAGGTTGGGAACATATACTTCTGGCGTTGTGATTAGAAATGTGAGTGTAACCAATGACATCCCAAAGGTCATAAGTCCTCCAACAAGTCCAATTTTTGGCAACCATATACCAAAAAGTGTAAGAGTTCCTATACTGACAATAATTGATCCTAATACGTAAGAAAAAATGTAAGTATTGTTTGTTCTATGCCAACTTATATTTTTATATACGGTTTTACCTTCCGGGTTTCTATATTGTTGATATTCAGGTGAATTTTTACTGTAAAAAAAACTCATGAATGGACTGTTAGCAACAAATGGGACAATCCCATCTGCCTCATACTGGAATGCCTTTAGTCCACCAATCCAAACCATTACAATGAAGATAGAAACACGAAGGCAGTGAGTAAAAAATGTGTTGGAATTCGAGAATAATTTAAGAATTTTTTTCATGAGCAATTAACTTTTAGCAAAAGTATTTACTAATATTCTGGTTCACCATGTAAACTTCGGTTAGTTACATGGATTATTTTGCCACAATGGATATCCCTGTCTTTTCTCGGAAATATTTGGGTGATACTCCTACCTCTTTCTTGAAGAATCTACTGAAATAAAATTCATCCTTAAACCCTAAATCGAAGGCGATTTCTTTAATTGAGGCAAAAGTTAGGTGCAGTTTCTTTTTGGCTTCCAAAATTATTCTTTCTTTAATAAGCTTTGATGGAGGTTTATAAAAAACAGCTTTCACCTTTTTGTTAAAGGCTGAGGATGATAAGCAGAACTTCTGAGCATAATAAGCTACAGGTTTGTACTGAATAAAGTTTTCTTCCAACATTTTTTTAAAATTATAAGCAACATTCTGTGTTTCTTTTTTTAGCATAACTTCATGTATTTTATGCTTTTCCTTACTACATAAGGCTAGTATTAATTGTAGGTAGCTTCTTGAAATAGAAATATCATTTTTTAGGATAGAGTTGGAATAGGATCTTAATTTGTTAAGATTGTAGATGATGTCTTGATATAATGATTTATCAATTGGAAAGAAAGGCTTTTCGTATATATTATTAAATAAAACTCCATTACAAGAAACCTCTTCATTATGATATTCTATACAATAAAAATCGCTGTGAAACTTAATTATGGTAATATCCTCACCTTCAGCGGAGTGACATTTTAAAAGTTGGAAAGGTGATAAGAAAAGAATGTTTAAACCATTTAATTGATAGTCAGTAAAATCGATTGTTAATTTTGCTTTTTTATTTATTAGGATGATAAGATAATATGGATCATTAAAAGTAAATGGAATGGAATGAGAGGGTATGTTATCAATTATGATCAAATTGTTCAAATGATTTGAAGTTTTATTAATTTGTATTAATAATGTAATATACCAATTATCTATCTGTTTTTTATACAATTTTTGGTACCTACTCTAAAATTTATTATCAAGTTTTCAAAATGAAATCTATATGTATGTTAGGTAAAATAACTTTAAAATTTTTACTAAAATTCTGAAAATATTAGTATAAGGGGTTATTTTCTTTAAAGCTTGTGTTATTCAGATGAAGTTGCTTTTTTGTTAAAAACACCTATTATTTAGTGGGGCACAAACGAGATTTTTATTGTAAAAAAACAATAATGGAAAGTAAAGTTGCATTGTCTGCTTGAATAAATAATCCCCGACTTTACGACAATGCCGGGGATTTGGATATTATCCCAATGAATCATTAATTGCTGCGAGTAATCCATTATTTTGTTGTAACAATTAGACTTAAAAATTGTTCTGATAATTTTTGTTTTTATTTTAAGATGGATTATGGAAAAAACATTTTCAAAAACCATGAGATATTTTAACAGTTTGATATTCTAGTTAAGAAGTTTCATTAAACAAATTATGTTGGAGAATAATAGCTTGAATTGAATATGATTTATTTTAGTTTTATTGTCCCAATCATTTTAATTTTATCTTTAAAAGTTTGATAAAACTTGAATAAGGATATGGGAGTAAATATAATATAAATAAAGCGCCGGTTTGTGGTATATCTACTTAGATAACTAAAAACGTCAAATTTGGACTGATTTAGGGTACAGTAGTTTATACCAAGTGGTATAATAACGCGATATGCTGTATGGGCTAATTTTTAAACAGCATATCGCTTTTGATTTTCTTAGTCGGGAAAAATTAAATAATTAGTTGATTTTAAGGATCTTTATGCTTAACGACACAAATATACTCAATTAAAAATAAAAATTGTGTTTTTTGGGGAATTTTAATTCTTAAATGCTGTTTCTAATTATTTAATCATATCAAATATTTATTCGGAGATTAATAGAGGTTTTATAAGTTAAATTGTTTTCTTTCTTATAAGTGAATGGACAGGTTTTGATTTCACTTTAATTAATAAATGCTTTAGGATGTTATGAACTTTAAAATGTTTGAAGATCAAAATCAAGTTTTAAAAAAATTATGTTTAAACTCTGATTATAATACCATTTGTATTCTTGTAGGATTGTGAATTAAATTTTAAGACCTGTTCATAGGAAACTAATTTTTTTGTTTGTCGATAAGAAAATACCCAATCTTGGGTATTTTGCTATTTTAAATTGAGTTATATTTTTGTGATGATCAAATATTCTATTCTTTAGAATAGGATATTTTTTATTTACCTAAATATGAAGTATTATCAAAAGCTTATTATCAAATTAAATATCAATTTAAGGTTTATCAAAGAATACATGTGGATTGCTGGTCATGAGGTGGATGCTAGTAATAGGATTGTACGTTTGTTTTTTTACGGTTTTGTTTCATTTACTTTTTTTTCAATAATGACTATGGTTTTCCTATTAATGAGTTAATTTTATCGTTATAATAAGCCTTAAAAGCGGTTAATGAGGCTTAAAGCCAGCGCATAAAAAAGACCTTTAAATAATATATTTCATATTTTATTCCTTGAGGGTTAATAATGGAATCAATTTTCTCAAAGAGATCACTATCTCCAATATACTTGCTTATAATTTGTAGATGGAGGATTATTAATCTTTGCAGTTCCCGGAACTATTTTATTGTCTATTGTATACTTATTTACCAAGAAAGTTTATCGATTGCAAGCTAACTTCTATTAATATTTATTATTATCAAACGTTTCAATATCAACTAAATATATTGTGAATCTATTTATATTGATTGAAAATTTATCTCAACTTAAAAACTGAAATCTTAATTCATTTCCAAGTTTAGGGTTTGTCATTATTATAATTATTATCTTTTAATTGAATCAATTTTTTATTCTTTCAGGTAAAATTATGCATCTTAAACAAACGTTTGCGTTAATTTGCGCAAACGTTTTCGTTTAATTTTCATTTGATTCATAACCCATTTATTGGATATCTTGGTGTAACCTAAGTGTATAAGCACTGACCAAATACCAATTTTATCAATTATGAATAACAAGATTAAACTCTCTTATTTAATAATTTTCTTCTTGCTTGGCGCAAGCCTGCCAGGTATGTCTTCGACCTATTCATTATATCGTTTTGCATTTCAGCAGGAACTAATAGATACTACTGAATTATCTGAAAAAGAGGTGTCCGATTTTAACAGACAAAGGTCAATTGTTGGAGTCTCAGATAGCATCAATGTTATAGAGCTCAAAAAAGCACCATTTACTAGCCTTGCCGATATTGTAAAAGGAAACCTTTCAGGTGTAAATGTTCAACAGCCTTCAGGAGAACCTGGCAGTTATCAGAACTTGGTTTTCCGTGGAATAAAAAACAAAATGTTTAGCAATGTTGATTTAAATGCAAATCGCATGGCTGTTTTTGTTAATGGGATCCCGATTGCCCAAGACCATAGTTTCGCTTATGAAATCCAAAAATATGATATCAATCGTATTGGCCCAGGAACGGATTTGTTAAATACGATAGATATTAGATCCATTGAGTCCATTGAGTTGATTAAAGATCCATTAAAGTTGGCTGAAATTGGTCCATTAGCTGCTAATGGTGCAATTTGGATTACGACTACTGGAGGAAAAAGTGGTTTTAGAGAAATATCTATCGATGCCTATACTGGAATTAATAGTATTCAATCCATTACTCCAATTAATGCCCAATATGAAAACCTATTCCGTCAACCTTTTTACAGTTTATATGGTAACACTGACCTGAGACAGAAGTATCCAGGGTACTTGGCCGATTCAACGAATCTCAATTACTATGGTCCATCCAACTGGAAAGATGGTTATTATAAAGTAGCCTTGCTACATAATGTAAATATGGGGCTAAGAGGAGGAACCGATCGGGCGAACTTTGGATTTTATGGAGCTTATACTGGGGACGCGAACTCATCTGATGAGACCGGTTTACAAAGGTATAACGCTCTATTTAATATCAATATGCTGCCATTCAAATGGTTCAAAATTTCAGCAAATATTAATGCAATAAGAACTGAACGAGATAGAAACAAGAATATTAGAGATCGTTATGCTGAAATGGCTTATCTACCTGATCTTTCAACACCGATTTCTCCAAGTAATAACTTATACAGTCAGTTTGCTAATCATTACGATGCTGCGGTTGATGATAATGTCACAAATACCGTAAGAGGTGGATTAGATCTTCAATTTGATATTTTAAAAAATCTTCAATTCAACTCTAATTTTTCAATTGATTATTCAGAAGGAATCAGAGATGTATTCTACCCTTCGGAATTGATGGAAACGATCAATTTTGTCTCCAACTATTTTGGTTATTCTCAGAGGTATATTTTCTCCAATGAATTATTGTATAAAAAGCAAGTGAATGAAGATCATTTGTTTAGTGCAAAAGGAGGGATAAAATATCAGGATGATCTATACAGATATAACTATGCGAGAGCCTACGATGGTCCCAATGACTTCATCAAGATCAATGTTGTAAGTGGAGATTCCCAGAGAGAAGATTATTTGAAGCCAATTGGAGGGATTCAGGTTTATAGAATTAACAACAGGGAGATTTATAGAATGTTCTCTGTTTTTGGAAAATTTGGTTACCAATATAAGGACTTCGTAAATATTGATGGATTAATCAGATGGGATGCCTCGTCTAATGCGCAGCCAAATTCTCGTTGGTTGTTTACACCTTCCTTGAGGGCCAATTGGAATGTAAAAAATCAATTAGAATTGGAGAATCAATTTTCAGTTCGTGCAAGCTTTGCTAAGATTGGAATTCCAGAATGGAACTCACGATATGCAATGGGTCCACAATATTCAGTTCAAATGGGCTGGAAGAATGAACCATCATTGGTTTCCTATTTTGGTCAAGCTGGATTTTCAAGACCTTACCAAACAGGTTGGATCGGATATAATTTAGATTGGGCTTATACTAATCAAGCAGATTTAACTTTAGAAAACGGATTTTTAAATGATAGAATCCAAACTAATCTTTCCCTTTATTATCAAGAAAACAAGAATCAATTAATGTTGGTGCCAGTACCACAGGAATATGGCTACCAAGGGATTTATAAAAATGGGATGGATGTAAGAAATACTGGGGTTGACATTTCAGTTTCTGCACAGGTTATGCCAAAAGAATCTGATTTTCAATGGAGACCAAGTATTAATCTAAACTTTAATAAAAACGAGCTTACCGCATTACCAGGGGGATTAAAAGAACTAGAAGTTGGTGACAGGTTATTGCGGGTAGGTGAGGCAGTTGATAAGTTCTGGTTGTTAAATAACGAAGGAATCTATGACAATAATTCTCAAATTCCAACAGGAGAGAATGGTAAGAAACTGAATTACCAAGGCGTAGAGCTTCAAGCTGGTGATCCAAAGTGGAAAGATTTAAATGGAGATAATGTCATCAATAAATCGGATAGATCATTGATGGGAAATAGTTCTCCAAAATTATACGGAGGATTTACCAACAATTTCAAATACAAAAACTTTGACCTAACAGTTCAGGCGTACTTCGCATTAGGTCAAAAAGCCCTAAATCAACGTGCATCGAATCGATATGATTTTATCAATACCGAATCGAGTAGAGACATCAACGCTGTTAAAGAAATTTTCCATTGGCAACAGGATGTTGATATTTCTAAATACCCATTGTATAATGTTTGGAGCAGCGTAGTTCCTTACAGATTGAATCAGGATTTATTTTTAGAAGATGCATCCTTCTTGAAGATCAGGACAGTTTCTTTGGGATATGATTTCTCCAACACAGAATTTCTGAAAAACAATGTCAAGACATTACGCAGAGCATATTTATATGTCATGGGGAACAACTTATTGACTGTGACAAAATTCTCAGGCTCAGATCCGGAGTTGATCAATTTCAATGGGATATATGACGGATCGGGGCTTGCGTTAGCACCAACCTATACACTTGGATTAAAACTAGATTTTTAACTAAAAAAACCATAAATAATGATGATTAAAATTAAAAGAAATGCGATAGTATATCTCTTGCTTTCCTTTTTCATTATTTGCAATACCTCTTGCGAGAAACAATTAGATGAATTTAGCGGATCAAATGCCGGAGAGGAACTTCAGTGGGATAAAATATCCGATACAAGGTCGGCCTTAATGGGATCCTATGGTCTTCTGCGTGCTGCTTTATTTGAAAACAATGCACATTGGGTTTATGGAGAATTGCGCTCTGGGGATTTGATTTCCTACACCCGTAGTGATCTAAAAGCGATGAACAATCAAGAACTAAATGCATCGTATCCATTGATTCAAGATTTGACAAACTGGAGGAATTTTTATGCAGTTATCAACTCGGCTTCCTTATTTATTGAAAGAGCACCTGAGGTTCTAGAAAAGGATTCACGATATACACCTTTAAATTTAAGGTTGGATATTGCCCAAGCGAGAGTAATTCGTGCCTTTGCTTATTTCTATATGTGCAGAGTTTGGGGAGATGTGCCATTGATTACCAAGTCATATGATGACGAAAGTTTCATTGAAAGACCAAGAACAGATTATCGTTCGGTATTGGCTTATGCTGAGAATGAACTTCTGACTGCAGTTAAAGACCTACCTTATTTATATGGAGTAAGTCCACAATCCTATTACGAGCAGAATAGTGGCGCCTGGAGAAAAGTCTTATTCAATAAATTAACGGCTTATTCGCTTTTAGCTCACATTGCAGCATGGCAAGGAAATTATATCAATGTAGATGTATACACTCAATTTATCCTTGATCACTACAATGAAATAGGAATCACCTATTTGGCTTCGATTTCTAATTTGAGTGGAACTGCCGGAATATTTTCAAACAATTATGGAGCAGGACAATTGTTGTCAATCAGTTCAGCGTTCAGTAATGGAGAGGCTTCAGCTTCAGGGCATATTGAAGAATTAACCTTAGCAAATCCTTTGGTTTCTAAACAATATCCGGACCTATATGTTCCTAAGGATTCTATCGTGAACATATTTAAGGATCCTAATGATACCCGATTTGGTATTGATACGATCTCAGGACTTACGAGAACCAACTATTTTACCAATTACTCTGGAGAAACACCAATCTTCAGTAAAATCAAGATCATTCGCGATGGTTCTTCAAATGGAAACTATGCCATTTTTGGATCGAACCTTATTTTCACGAGGATGGAAGAAATCACGCTACTTCGTGCTGAGGCATTAACTGTTTTAGGAAATGAAGATCAGGCTATTACCTTATTAAATAGAGTTAAAACACAACGGAATGTTCGGAATTATTCTACCATATCACCGACACCGTTAATCATTGAAATTTTTAATGAGCGTAGAAGAGAGTTAATGGGCGAAGGTTGGAGATGGTATGATCAAGTTCGATTAAACAAAATTCTAAAAGTAAATCCAAAGATTTCAGAAATGATAGATAAAGGGGGGATTTATTGGCCATTGTCTGATGATGTCCTTAGCAAGAACGGTCTGTTGACCCAAAACGATTATTGGAAATAAAAAATTGGCAAACCATGAAATTACTTAAATTATCGACACTTAATATAATAGCACTTGCAGTTTTCTGTTTAGCATCCTGCAAGAAGGGGAATGACTATTATTACAATTATAATGATGAAGCCTCAGTTTATGATGGAACAATTCTAAAGTATTTAGAGAGTAAACCAGAAACATACGATTCTCTATTACTGGTTTTGGATAGATTTCCTTCAATTCGTCAGGCTCTAGATTCAGATGAAACATTTACCTTGTTTGCTCCGACGAATCGCAGCTTCGAAATTGCTGTAGATGCCTTAAACACAACCAGGGCCTTGACCAATAAACAACCTTTATATCTTGAAGATGTACCTGGCAATGATTTGGACTCATTGGTAAGTAGATACATTTTCGAATCCGAATTAGACATTGATGAGCTTAAGCCATTTATTGACGGTTTAAATATTGATAGCTATAAGTATGGGTATCGGATGCACGCTCAGTATAACGTATTAAGTGCATCAGGATTGATAAATGGAGGGCAGCAACAGATTATTTTCTCCGATGTAAATAATTCGATCTTCCAAAGATATTGGCAAAACATCAATACCAGTGCTGTTAATATTAAAACAAAGAATGGCGTTATCCATGTTTTAGCATCTGGTCATGATTTTGGCTTTAATAAATTCACCTCAAAATTCTCGCAATAGCATAACCTAAAATTATGAAAGTTTTATATACCTATCGGCAACTTCTAGTGTTTGCAATGGCAATATTATGCTTATACCCATCATGTACTTCGAATCTTCCTGAAGATTTAGATGCGTTGGGTGATGATGTGAACTACAGCCAAACCTTATTTGAACCTACATTAGGGCGAAATACTGAATATCAAAATCCTGTAGTTACTGGAAATTCATCCACCCTACCCTTGACATTCAAAATTGTTAATCCGCGGACGGTGACTGGTCAACCAGCAACGGAGCTTACAGATAAGTTTGCGGTTAAGACTTGGAAGTCCATCTACACAGGAGAGGAGAAGTCATTAGAAGAAATTGAAAAGAAAAGAACGACTGAATACCGACCAATGTTGGAAATTCAAGAAAAGTCTGGTAATATATTTTTCTGGGATTCGGGGAATTCAGGGTTTGTAAAAACTCAACCAGACTCAGGTTATATTTTCGATGTTGAGATTTCAAACTCAGGAGGTCGTCGTTTTGCAAGAAACCTAAAATTAAAACCTATGAAGGAACGTCCGTATGAGCCTTCAATTTATAGTCAAATAACGGGGATAGCTACAAATTCATCAACCTATCCTTATCGCTTAGAAAACTTAGAAGGGGAAAGGACCGGAAACTTTATCTTCTTTACTGATGTTAAAGTGTTTTTCCATAAAAACCTTGATAATAAGAATCCTGGTAGCAGTTTAACCTTCAGCATGTTGGATTCACTGAACAAGGTGATCGATATAAAGAAGTTTGATAAAACAGATTGGAATAACCTGGTTCATGGTTTTAATCCAACCTTCAAAAATGGTAAGGTTACTTATGATGTTGCTTATCCTATTCCTTTAGTAAATCTAAGGACCAGATATACAGATATTTCAGGCACCTCTGCGGTTTCAAACTTTGTGTTTGACCGGAAAGGAAGAAGTGGTTTGGTTGAGCGTAATATCGTTGGGCTACAATATTCGATTTATGAGCCTGGGCATTGGGAAATTCAGGTTCGGTTTACCGGAGAGACACCTCAATTTGAAGATGATAAATAACCTATAAAATAAAAATCATGCGAAACCAATATAGCATTTTATGCATAACCTTAATTTTCATCCTTCAGGGAATGGTGGCACTTGGTCAAGTTGCCATTACAGGAACTGTAAAGGATGGATCTAATAATCCTATCAATGGGGCGACATTAACTTTATTATCCACCGGGAAACATTTGACTTCGACCAATAGTTCTGGGGGCTTCTCAATCAATGTTCCTTCCGGATCGATAATCGCAGTAAAAAGCATCGGTCATGAAACCAACAGATTTACTGTTCAATCAGGCAAGACTGTTTATAATGTTGTGCTAGAAGAAGTGAATAATGCCATTGAAGAAACGGTTGTAGTAGGTTATCAGGCACGTGATAAGAAAACATTGACAGGCTCTGCAATTGTCATTACTGCAGATGATATCAAAGATATACCGGCAGCAAACTTTACTGACTTATTACAAGGAAAAGTTGCCGGATTAAATATTCAGTTAAATAATGGTACGCCCGGAATGCGTGGAAATATTGCATTACGTGGTATTTCAAATATTAATATCCAAGGTTCAGGGGATCAGGCATTCTTAACTCCTACATCACCTTTATTCGTTATTGATGGGGTTCCATTGGATGAGAACAATAATTTCGAATATGGATTTCAAACCGCAGGTCCTGGTATTAGTCCGCTTTCATTGATTCCTGTTGAAGATATTGAATCTGTTACTACTTTAAAAGATGCCCAGGCAACTGCATTATATGGTTCAAGAGGAGCATATGGAGTAATTTTAGTAACAACAAAAAGAGGTAGTTCTAAGATTCCTATTATAAGTTATACTTCCAATTTCTTCGTAAATACGCCCCCTTCGCTTCGCCAAGTAATTGGAGGGGTTGAAGAAAGAAGGACTCGTATTCAGCAGATTATGAGATATGATACTACTTATGCAAGTGCATTAAGATTGATCAATGATTCACCAATGCTTGCCGATTCGTTGAACGCATATTACAATAATAGCACTGATTGGCAATCTTATTTTTACAGATCGACTTTCAACCAAACTCATAATTTCAATATTTCCGGTGGTGATCAACAATTTAACTACAAGATTTCGCCAAGTTATTATAATGAAAAAGGTATTGTAGAGAATACAGGATTTACAAGATATTCCTTAATGATGAATATGCAATATATGCCAAGTACTCGGTTCAAGATGAGTGGATATATGAATGGTTCATTAGGAAAAAATAGTACAGGTAGTGGAAATGCTTTTGGACAATCGGGGGTAGCTAACTCGGCTAATACATCTTCTTTATTACCTCCACCATCTCTGTTCTCAGGTAGTATTGGTGCATTAACCGCCTTGGAAATGATCAATGAGAATAAAACTGGAAATATCAATAGCCAGGTTGAACTCCAATGGGAACCCATTCAGGGAATTCGGGGGACAAGTACCTTTAGTTATAATTATGTTGCCGCAACGCAGGATAGATTTTTACCTGAAGCCTTAAATGCCAATTCCAATGAGATCTATTCCTATAATGATCGCCAAAACACATTATATAATCGGAACATGGTTTCCTATACAAAAACCTTAAATGGTGCTCATACCATTTCTGCATATGCATTTAATGAATTGCAGATTAAACATTATAGAGCAGATGTGATGCAATTGACAGGTACTCCAAGTGATCAGATTACCTCTGGTCTAGGATATAAGCCATCTGCTGCTTTGGGTGGTACATTGGACAACCTTTCCGAGGTTAGGACTTTAGGATATGCGGGAAATGCTTCCTATAATTTTATGTCTAAATATATTTTGGAATTGACTTATAGGTTGGATGGATCAAGCACTACTGGGACTTCTAATCCTTGGGCGCATTTGCCTTCGGTTGGATTACGTTGGAACCTGAAAAACGAAAAATTCTTGGAGAATATTTCATGGTTAGATTATTTGAATTTACGTGGAACTTGGGGTAAAAATATCGTTCCTACAGGAAATATCTTTGATGTTTACGGAAGATATGTTGCTAACCCAACAACTTATAACAATCAAACTTCAGTGAGTTTGAACATGAACTTTATTCCTAATATTTCTCTTGAACCATCTGTAACTACGCAGTTAAATGGAGCTATTGAAATCGGTTTGTTCAATAACTTACTATCATTTACTTATGAGAATTATTATAGACAAACTGATCAGATTCTTCGTGAAAAGGAAATCTCAAATATCAATGCTTTCGGAAATGTAAAAACGAATGAAACATCTTTAGTGAATATGGGTCATGAATTTATGGTCGGTATTCGTCCTAAGTTCAGCAATTCGGATTGGTCATTGAACATTAATTTGAATGGGGCATTGAATAGGGATTATGCTGCGGCATTGCCTGATGATGTGAGGCAGTTATTGATTGAAGATAATACAATTTACAAGCAGTCAATTCTTTATAGGCTTGGTATTAACTCTTTATCAAATGTGTTACTACATTATAACGGAGTCTATAAGACAGATGCAGATGTGCCAATTAATCCAAATACAGGTCTACGCTACAGAATGGGAGGAGTATTTTCAGAAGAGAAGTTCTTCCGTGCTGGGGATCCAATTTGGACAGACTTAAATGGCGACTATATTTTAGATGAAAAGGATTATGTAATTGTAGGTAACTCTCAACCAGTTTTTACGGGTGGTGTGAATGTTTTCCTTCAATATAAAAACTGGGCATTAAACACGCAATGGTATGCGACAATTAAGCGTGATATCATGAATAATGCTTTAGCGGACCGATTTAAAAACTACTCAAACCCAGTAGGACAAGGAGCATTAGTTCCATTGTCCGAGTTAAATTATTGGACGCCAGATCATGTTGATGCTTACTATCCGAATCCATTTGATTTTAGAAGATTTGGTTTCTATGATCCATTCCGTTATGACCAGACCTTATTTCAAGAGGATGGTTCTTATTTAAAGTTCCAAACAGCTACGCTGTCATATAACTTCGATAGAGACTATGTTCGCAGATTATTGGGTATTACATCAGCTAGATTATTCTTAACAGCAAATAATATTTACACATTCAGTAAATACTCTGGTCCGGATCCAGAATTAGTTTCTGCCTTAGGAAGAGACTCTTCGCAAGGATATCCAAATCGCAGAAGTTACACTTTTGGTATTAACGTTCAATTTTAAACCAACTATTATGAAAAAAATATTTATATCAATCTGTTGTTGCGCCATTCTAATGGTTAGTTCTTGTGGGAAGGATTTTTTAAATGTTACCCCAATCGATGATTTATCGGGGAATAATTATTGGAAAACTGAACGTGACGCAGAGCAATTTTTAATTGGAATTTATTCCACATTTCGGGATGCAACCATGGGGAGAATTTTCTTTCCAGCAACAGGAGATTTAAGGTGTGCTCCCATCAATAGAACATCTGCTACCAGTGGTGAAGGTAGAGATTATTTAACGTATTTGAAATTCAATCTTTTGAATGCTACACTAGGTCCACGATTCGAATATTTTGGATTTGATGGTATTACAAAGTGGAATACATTCTATAAAATGGTTCAGCTATCAAATATCGTAATCTACGAAATGGATCAGTTGGAGCCGGGGATATTATCAGAAGCAAAGAAAAAGCAGTTCCAAGCAGAAGCCTCTTTTTTACGCAATCTAGCTTATTTCTTCATGGTTAGACTTTATGGAGATATCCCTTATTATACCGAAGCTTATCATAGCCAGGCAATTGGAAGAACGGATATGGTTGAAGTTCTACAAAAGTGTATTGAGGACATGAAACTACATTATAAAGATCTTCCATGGACCTATGAAGATCCATCATTAATAGGAAATCGCACGATGAGAGGTTCTGCAATTGCTTTGATGATGCACATGAATATGTGGATTGCTGGATTTACCGATGCGGATAAGAATCCATACTACCGTGATGTTGAGGCTTTAGGGAAAGAAATCATGGAAGAAAATGGTGGAGCATATGAATTACTTCCATTAGAAAGAACCAAAGAAATATTTAAAGGAAGAACCAAAGAAGGTTTGTTTGAAATAACTCAAAATCTAAACTACGGGGAAACCTTCCACCTTTCGGCACCTTTTTCAGATTATGTTTTGCGCTTTCCGAATAAAGTTACAACCAGATCTTATATCTATTATGACACAAAATTCATGGAAGAACTTTATCCAATGAGCGCGAAGGATAGCCGTAAGGATATCTGGTTTGATGAGAATATTTACAATACAACAGGGTTAATGCAGATGCTTAAGTTTTCCAATATTTTCATGGAGGAAGGAGAGGATTATAACCCAGATGATAATCAAGTTGTTTTTCGCTATGCAGATGCAATTTTGTTACGTGCTGAGGCATTGGCAGAATTAGGATTAGATGGCCAAGCTCGTCAAATGGTTAATATCATTAGAGATAGAGCGAAAGCAGATCCAGCGATAAGTGAGGCTGGTGATGAATTGAAGGATTTTATTTGGTGGGAAAGAACAAGA
Organism: Sphingobacterium cellulitidis; assembly: GCA_002245855.1. GTDB lineage: Bacteria > Bacteroidota > Bacteroidia > Sphingobacteriales > Sphingobacteriaceae > Sphingobacterium > Sphingobacterium cellulitidis. The sequence goes on from NOUX01000013.1 coordinate 34,229, forward strand.
GAGTTAATGGGTGAGGGACATTTCTTTTATGACTTAGTGAGGACAAAAAAAGTTATTAATTCTAAGTATACCTCATCTCCAATTAATGTAGAAGCATTCAACAAAGGAGCTTGGACTTGGCCAATTGATAGAAGTGCCTTAAAAAACAACCCTTACATGACCTTGAACACCTATTGGAACTAATTATAACTGAGAATATTATGAAAACAAATAAATACTCCTGGATCATGCTGTTTTTGATGGCCATTATATTTGTGTCATCATGTAATAAAAAAGACTATTTGGATTCAGGTATCCACGATCCAATTTATAATGGAACGACTATGCAGTTTCTTGAAAGTCGGCCAGAATTGTTTGATTCATTGATTAGAATTATAAAAATTGCGGATTTAGAACAGGTCATTAATAAACCTGAAATGACATTTTTTGCACCTGCCAATGTGACGATTAATAAATCCATTTATCAGTTAAATCGTCAATTATATCTGTTGGGTCAAGATACAGTGAAAGATCTAAGTCAGGTTGATCCTAAAGTATGGAAAAAATTCTTATCCCGGTATATCCTAGATGGTAAATACCTGTTAAAGGATTTTCCACAGCTGGATACTTTGAATCTAGATATCTATCCTGGTCAGGGTTATACTTCTTATGCTGAAGAACCTGTGAACATTGGCGTATTATACAACGATGTGGTTTCGAAGAATTCAGCAGGGGTTGAACAGGTTATTAAATATGCGGGATATCGCCAATTATATATTTCTTATGTCTACAACTTTTCTAACGAAAGTACGGCTACGAATTTTATCAATGCCCCAGTAGCGACCTCTGATTTGCAGACATCTACTGGCGTATTACATGTCCTCAATTTTAGCAAACATAATTTTGGATTTAATGCATATGAATTTTCTTCCACCGCCTATAGTACGGGCATAAAACCAGCAAGTAAATAATGAATAAGCTCTTTATATATCGCCTACTCATCGCTTTGATTGCGTTGGTAGTGACATCAAGTTGCCATAAGGATGACCCGATAGGAGAAGATCCTTATGCAGGTGGAAAAAGCCCTTTAGGTGTTTTTTTTCTAAATGAAAAGCCTATCCCTGAGACTGCAGCACCTGGAGAAGTTGTAAGGTTTCTAGTAAAAGGGTTAAAGAAATATGAAAAGAATTTTAAGTTCTTAATCAATGAGATGGAGACTGAAATTGTAGAATTAAGTGACTCTACCATTGATGTTCGTATTCCAAACCTTGCAAGTACAGGTGGTGTTTCCGTCAAATTACAGAACCAAGTATTCTTTGGTCCAAGGTTTTTTGTGGGAGGGAAGGTTTCAGTTGATGAGGACTTTGGAATAAAAAGTGGATTCGATGGTTCTGTTACGGATATATTACCATTTGGAGGAGGATTCATTGTGACGGGAGATTTTACAGATTTTGATAATGAGAAAGCTGAAAATATTTATAGAAACGGAATTCATTATATCAATAGTTTGGGTAAAACAGATGGAGGGTTGAATTTCGGATATGGAAGCTCTGACGTAATCAGTTCAATAATTCGGTTTCCAAGTGGGAAGTTTTTAATCGCCGGTGCTATGACTAACTTCAATAAGAGGTTGGTGTTGAATGCTGCGCGTTTGAATGCAAACGGCTCATTGGATACATTAGTTACCCCGGTAATTAACCCAAATCCTGAAAATGAATTAAATGATATTGATACTGTAACAGCTTTTAATGGCGGTTCATTGGACGGAGCAATTCTAAAACTTATTCCTACTTCTGATGAAGGAGCAATTGCATTTGGACGTTTTTCAAATCATATCAAGATTGACTACAGGTATTCCTCAAGAGAGAATAAGCGTGCTGTTTATACAAAGGTTCGCAACATCATGAAGTTTCAACCAAATGGATCTTTGGATTCAACCTTTGCCTCTAAAAACAGTGGAACTACAGGAAATATAGCTGGGGCAGCTCAGAATGAATTAGGACAAATAGTCATTGTTGGTGATTTCACAAACTTCAACAATCAAGCTAGAGGAAGAATCGTTCGTATTAATTCGGATGGGTCTGTTGATCAGAGCTTTAATGTCGGTTCCGGAGCAAACAATACCATATTTTCTGTGAAATATAACAGCGTAGTTAAGAAGTATGTTATTGCTGGTAATTTCACCCAGTTTAATGGCCAGGCAATGAAAGGATTAGTTGTGTTAAATGCTGATGGCAGTATAGACAATGGCTTTAAAATGGGCGATTTAGGAAATGGTATTCCAATTTTTGCTCAAATCTTAAATAACGGTAAAATCGTTGTTTCAGGGTCATTCACTAGTTATAATGGTATTAAGAGATCGCAACTATTAATTCTTGAACCAAATGGAGACGCCTTGCAATCCTATAACAATATTGGAGATTTTGATGGTTTCGTCAATACCGTTGTTGAAACAACATCAAGTCAAGGGTATCCAGCAATCCTGATTGGAGGATCATTTAATCAGGTAAATGGAAAACGAATTAGAAACATTGTAAAACTGGAAATAAGAAATTAACATGAAAGCGATATTTATAAGATTATTAATATTAATTCCTTTTATAAGCTCATGTAATAAGGAATTTCCAAATCGTTTGCTTGAATATAGTGAACAACAAGGCTATGATGCTGGTACTTCTAAAGTGCTCTATATTATAGTCGATGGATTAAGAGGGGAAGCCGTTCAGGAAATCCTTCCAACCCAATTAGTGAAAATGCAGCAAAATTCTATGTTTGGCTATGGTAGTTTGATTGATTTTAAATCAAACCCTCATACAAAGGAGATTGGCTGGACTAATTTATTGTCTGGAACAACCTCGGACAAACATGCGGTTGTAAACTCAGATTTGAGCACTTATAAAAGCAAAGAATATCCAAACTTACTAAGCAGGATCAAAGCCCTTGATTTGGGTTATGAAATAACTGCAAATTCAAGTTCTGATGAGTTCACAAACACTTTCATTAAAGGGGTTACGGATGCTTCAGTTTCTAAATCTGATCAGGAAGTTGTAGATAAGACAAAAGCTGCATTGAAAGAAAATGAAAGAAGTGTATTCTTGGCTCATTTTTCAGAAGTTGATAAAGCTGGGCAGGCTGGAAGCTATGAATCAAGTGATGCTAAATATATCGCTGCCATTAAAGCATTTGATAAACAAGTTTCAGAATTGATTACAGAAATTCAATCTCGTCAAAATTTCAAGACAGAAAACTGGTTAGTTATTGTTACTTCAAGTGCTGGAGGTGCGATTGAAAACAATGGCGAAATTAATAACACATCCTATGGGGATTCTAAACGTAATATCTTTACGCTTTTTTATTCTCCCAAGTTTGATCGTAAATTCTTCCCAACTCCAAACTCATCTTCTATTCCATATCAAGGAGCAGCAGTTCGTTATACCTATGGGACACCATCCACGAATGCAGTGCTTCAGGATGCAGCGGCATTTAATTTTGCCAACAATAAAAACTTCACTATTTCCTTCAATTTTAAATCGAATATTAAAGATGGCAACTGGAACTACCCAATTTTCCTTTCCAAAAGGGATGCTGGATTTTCGGGTCCAGGATGGAATATTTTTGGGGAAGTGAGGAATGGTAATATGGCTCTTGGGATGAACTCCAATATCGGCGGTCAGGCATTTGGAACGGCTGTAAATAATGGGGAGTGGCATAACTTCACCGTAACAGTTACAAGAGGAGATTCATTAAGAGTGTTTACAGATGGAGTTCCTAACGATAGGCAAGCATTAACCAATGGAAATAATCTTGACAATAATGCACCACTTGTCGTTGGAAAAAAAGCAGGTAATGACAACTCTGCTCCTGATGTTTTGATTAGTAATATTCAGATTTATAATGTTGCTATTCCAAAAGAAAATATCAAAGCCGTTTATGGTAAAACTTTAATCGATGACAGTCACCCTTACTATGAAAATCTGATTGGTTATTGGCCAGGATATGACGATATAGGCAAGGGGCAGATTCGTGACATGACAGGCAATGGAAGACATTTAAACCTAACGGGGAATTATAATTGGGTTTCATTCAACGATATCGTGAGTTATTTCTCACCTCCGATTTCAGATTCATTCTACAAAATTGTTCCAAACGGAGTTGATGTACCATTTATGATTTATCAATGGTTGGGAATTATTCCACAAAAAGAATGGAAACTAGATGGTAAGAGCTGGACTCCAGTTTATAAAATTATGAAATAAATTATGAAAAGGATTTTAATACAAAGCGCAATTTGCGTCTGCATCTTTGCAAGTTTGATTTCCTGCGGCAAATATGGCTATGATTTTGTTGATGGTTATCAAAAAGGGGATACTACTGCGACTCCAATAGAAACGGATACAGCCATGAACGTTGCAGATAGGAGTATGTATAGCAAAGCAAGGATCTTTCCAGGCTTAGTTGGTGAAAATGTAAAAAGAATAGCTGATACGACTGTAACCTTTGATCTTGATTTTAAATGGGTTCAATCCTATGATATCAAGGTTAGTACAACGCCAAAGCCTATTTTTAGTACTGGTTTATATGCTCCTGCTGGAGAGAATATCAGAATTGTTGTACCTGAGAATGTGATAGGTCTTACAGCACAGATTGGTGTTCATACGGACAATCTTTCTGGCTCGGAGTCCTTAAGAAGAGATGCTATTATTTATACTGTAAAAGAATTATTCCCTGGGGTTAATTATATCAAGAATCTTTATGGTGGAACTATCTGGATTAAACCATCAATCTCCATTGATAATCCTGTAAAATTAAAGTTTGCAGGGGCAGTTCGCTCGCCAGATTTTATTCTTGGAAAAACGAATGTTGCGCAATGGTTGAAGGATGTAGAGAATACAGAAGTTCCTTGGATAGAACTAAGATCCGAGAGAGTAGTGTTCTCCGTTCCGCGTCGATTTGTTTTGACCTATAGAAACGAAAGTTCTCAGGTTGAAAAAGCCTTACAAGAATGGAATGAAATCTATGTGAAGGATTATTATGACTGGATGGGGTTAGAAGAAAATTCTTCAGATCTTAAAAATTCATATCCAGATCTACCAGAGCGTGGGGTACTTGATATTCAGCCGGTAGTAGGATATGGTCATAACGGAAATCCATGGGTTGGAATGATGGATAGATACTGGTATTCTACATTTGTTCAATGGGATGCCTTGATGGGTAAAACTGGCGGAGCCTGGGGAACCTTCCACGAGGTAGGACATAACTATCAACAGACAGGAACATGGAGTTGGAATGGATTGGGGGAAACCACAAACAACTTATTTGTATTCAAAACGGCTAACCGTCATCAAGATTTTAGTATAGCAACACATCCAGCATTGGCAGAACAATTTCCATTAGCTCTTGAGTATGCTAAGAGAGATGGTTCGAAAAATATTATTGCTGACAAAGAATCTCAGGATCCATTTTTCAAGATTGTACCGTTTCTTCAGATCTTCAATAAAGCAAAAGGCAAAAAAGGGGAGTCAGGATGGGACTTTATGCCTTATGTATATCGTGAAGCAAGAAATACAGAGTATGGATTTGGTTTAGACGAAGCAAAACGTGATTTCTTCTATAGAGCATTATGTGACTTTACAGGTAAGGATTATACCAGGTTTTTTGATGCATGGGGGATTCGTATCAGTACCATTGCTAAACGCGAGATGAGGGCTAAATACCCACCTATGTCTCAAACTATTTGGACTTATGATCCATTAACAAATAAAGGTGGTGAAGATCCATTACCGAGCAAATATGACCTAGACCCATTGGATTTCGTTTACACATCGAATGCTGCTACTGCTACAGGTGAGAGTACAGGAAAAATTGATGCAATGAAAGACGGGGATAAATCTACCTATTGGCACACCTGTTATTCAGGATGTAATCCACAAACAGTACTTCCAGTCCATGTAGATATGGATATGGGTGCAATTACCAGTATTCGGGGGGCTTATTTTGTGAATCGCCAAACTGCTACATTCCATAAATCAGCAAAAGTTTATACGCGTGAAACCACAAATGACAACTGGAAACTACAGGGCGAGATCAGGTTATCTACATCTAATTCTGATCCTACGCGTGCTGATCGTAAGGAAATAAAATTTGATAAAATTGAGGATGTTCGTTTTGTAAGATTTGAATTCACAGAGCAAAACTGGGTAGGACAACCGCATGTTGCAATTGCAGAATTAGGGGCCTTCTTTGATATCAATTAACCTAATAATTATGAAAATGAAATTTCTTAAATATTGTGTTCTTGCTGCTGTAATTCTAGCATCAGGTAACTCATGTACAAAATATTATAATCCTCCACAAATTTTTGAAGACTATGAACAAGAGTCTGAAAAATCTGTGAAAAGGAAAGTGTTGGTGATCTCTATTGACGGTCTAGTGGGGGAAGAGATGAAGAAGAAAACACCGGCAAAAATTGCCTCCTTAATGAAGAAGGGGAAATATTCCTTTCAAGCTCTAACTGATGAAAACACCTCTGATGCTGCGACTTGGACAACAATGATGACAGGCTATAGTTCAAGCAAACATCATGTATTGGACGAGAATTTCCTTCCAACTGAAAATCCAGATGATCCACATGGTGAACTGGAGTTTTCTCCAACCTTGTTTGCAAGAATTGAAAGCCAACAGCCAGAATTAAGTACTGTTGCCATGGTTCGCCATGAAAGTTTAGCAACAATCCTGTTAATGGATGCTGACCAAACAAATAATTATAAATCTGATGAAGCCGTTAAAAATGCAGCTGTTGATTTATTAAAGAAATCGGCTCCAGATTTATTTGTACTTCAATTTACAGATGTGTTGGAAGCTGGCAAAAATGGTGGTTTTTTGATGTCTAACAGTAAATATCAAACGGCGCTTGAAAAAGTAGATGTTTATGTTGATGAGGTAGTTAAGGCTGTTGAGTCTCGTGAAAATGCTGAGTTTGAAAATTGGCTGATTATCATTACTTCTAACCATGGTGGTCTTGAGAATGAGTATGGTGGTGATAGTTTTCAGGAAAGAAATATCTTCACGCTTTATTACCAAAAGGATTTAAAAGGTCAGGAGATTGTTCCTGAAATTATCAGTTCGCCACGTTTTTATGGCTACAATGGTCAGGAGAACGGGCCAAAAGAAGGTGTAAGGGCTAGAAATGATGTTGCAGAAAATGAGCAGGATTATAACCCAAATCCAGAAACAGGATTGACCATAGAAGCTAAAATTAAGGTTAACAGAAATGCCAAGGGTAATTTTAGTTATGTATATCCTCCGTTTTTAAGTAAAACAGATGGAAGAACGGGATCAACTCCAGGATGGTCATTTTTTAGAGGAGGAAATAATGTTCATTTTTGGATGGGTGATGGCGGTAAATCAATAGAAATTTCTGCTGGTCCAGCGTCAATTGATGATCAATGGGCACATATCAGTTCTACTATTCAGAAAGTGGATGGAGGCGTGAAAGCAACACTTTATATTAATGGTGTAAAAGCATCTGAGAAAACAGACGGATTGAATATTGCAAATATAAAATCTAATAGTCCTTTGACTTTCGGATTTCAACCTTATGTGTTTTTGGGTGAATTTATTGACCTTCAAATATCAGATGTCCATATCTGGAATACGGTATTAACTGAAGGAGAAATTTTGGCAAACTCACGTCGAGTAGGAATAGCTCCTGAACATGCTAAATATAAAAACCTTAAAGGATTTTGGCCATTAAATGATGGGAAAAGAGTTTTACAAAATAAGATTGAAGGTATGCCTAATATCAATCTTCAGGGTGATTTTCAATATAAAGTAACCAACAATAACCTACCATATGTGGATCCCAATGCGATCCTTATGCAGAACTTGGATATTTCAAGCCAATCTCTTTATTGGTTAGGAATAACGCCAATGGAGAATTGGGCATTAGAGGGAAAACCATTTCTTACAAATTTTGAAATAGAATTTTTAAAATAATATCATGAAGCATACTCTAAAAATTTCAAGCTTCTTAATGATTTTATTAAGCTTGGTTGTCAGCTGTAAAGAAGAAGACATTGTATTTCCAAAGCAAATTGCTGAAGAAAATCCTGCTGAAAGCAATAGAAGACCTGTAAAACCAGATTATCTGGCTTTCGTAACGGACTTTAATGAAACAGTAGAAATTAATTTTGAAAAAACCGATACTGAAAGGGTTTCAAAATTACATCTGGTTTATCAATCTGACAGTAAAAAAGATAGTATTACAGTAACAGATTTTAGCAAGGTGTTGAAATTAAACAATTTTCAAATTGGTAAAGCCACAGATCTAACTGTAATAGCAGAGAACAAGGAGGGTATTTTCTCTAATCCTTTTATTTATAAAATTACAGCTAAACCTTATCCTTCAAGATCGGTGTTTGAGTCAATTTCTATGTTAGGTGGTGAAGGTGAGATTACTATCCTTTGGGAGAATCAAACTAAAGTTCCTGTAAATATTAAGGTTGATATATCCGGGAAGCAATATGAATCTGGAATGAATAAATTAGGATCTTCTGAAATGTCTATTGCCTTAAAAAGGGGAGTTTATAATTTAAAACTTAGTGTATTGGATAGTCTTAATAAGGTTTCTTCGGTGAAGGATACCAATATCAGAGTTGTTGAGGAAGTCGCAATTGATAGAAAAGATTGGACTGCTACGGCTTCATCATCATATCCTGGCGAAGGTCCCGGTACTCCTGAAGGGGTCCTTGATGGAAATCTGAATACAAAATGGCACTCATCGTATTGGCCTGAGGATCTTCCATATCCACACTGGTTAATGTTTGACATGAAAACAGAATATCTCGTTTCTAAAATTCAATTGGCACCAAGGAATGATAATAATTCATCGGGTTTCAGAACTTTTAGTCTCGAGGGTAGCCTAGATGGTAAAACATGGTTCATGTTGCATGCAAATGGTACTCATGACCCTGCTGTTAAAGGTTTGCAGTCAACAATCTTGAATAATCCTGCAAAAGCACGTTATCTAAGATTAAATATGCTTACTGGAGGTTCTAACAGCACCCATCTATCTGAATTTGTTGCGTTTTCGATATATTAAGGCTTGGAAAAAAGGTAAAGTTTTGCTCGATAATACTTTAAAGTGTGGTATTGGCTTTACCCTAATGATATGCAGAATCTAATAAGTTAAATTCTGTTGTTGTCTTAATCCGTGACTCCTGAGTTCGAGCCTCAGCGTAGTCACTTTTCAAAAAGCCGCTTCATGAAAATGAAGCGGCTTTTTTTGTGGATACTTATAAGTTAATTCCCAATAATTTTCCTTTCTCATTATCTACTAACTGCGTTTGATTTTCTTAGCCTTATTGGATTTCACATAAATTCAGTTATTTTTATATTGAACTTTTTCACCCTCACTACATCCTAATAAAATAATATAAACCGCATAATTTCCAATCAATTATGAACAGATTCAAAAGCATATTTTTTTTAGTTATTGTTTTGTTATTTATAATTGCTAATCAGTTAGCAGCACAAACTAAGTCTGCGGGGATATCTCTAAAATCAGCTTTTGCTGGGAAATTTGACATTGGAGCAGCATTGAACTTGAAACAGATTTATGAGCGGGATGAAAAGGCTACTGCATTAATTAAGTCGCAATTTAATTCCATTACAGCGGAGAATTGCATGAAAGCAATGTATCTTCAGCCTCGAGAAGGGGAGTTTAATTTCAAAGATGCTGACCGATTTGTAGAACTGGGGGAGAAATTTGGAATGCGAATTATTGGGCATACCTTGATTTGGCATTCACAGGCTCCGGATTGGTTCTTTATTGATAAAGACGGCAAGGAAGTTTCCCGGGAGGTTTTAATTGAGAGGATGAGAAAGCATATTCACACGGTTGTATCAAGATATAAAGGACGGATAAAAGGCTGGGATGTCGTTAATGAGGCAATATTGGACAATGGAGATTGGCGACAAAGCAAGTTTTATCAAATCATAGGTGAGGAATTTGTTCGCTTGGCATTTGAGTTTGCTCATGAGGCAGATCCGGAGGCTGAATTATATTATAATGATTATTCCATGTTTTTGAAGGGAAAAAGGGAAGGGGTTGTTAGAATGGTTCGTAATCTCAAGGATAGTAGAATGAAAATTCATGGGATAGGAATGCAAGGACATCTTGGTTTGGGATACCCTGCTGTAAGTGATTTCGAAGAGAGTATATTAGCATTTTCTACCTTGGGTGTCAATGTTATGATTACTGAGTTTGATATCTCCATTTTACCAACACCTAATCATACTCAAGGTGCCGAAGTCAGTTCTAATTTTAAATATGATAAACAACTTAATCCTTACTCAGAAGGATTGCCGGCGGAGGTGGAAAGCAAGTTAGCCCAACGCTATAAAGACTTTTTCGCCTTGTTTTTAAAGCATCATGATAAAATTGATCGAGTAACCTTTTGGGGAGTCACTGATGCTGATTCCTGGAAAAACAATTGGCCTATAAAAGGGAGAACAGATTATCCATTGCTGTATGACAGAAACTATCAGGCAAAGCCTTTTTTAAGGGAGATTGTGGAAAAGACTATTCAGAATACAGGGTCATAAATTTTAATCTATACTCCATAGGTGTCATTCCAATTAAAGTCTTGAATTGTTTGTTGAAGTTGGATAATGTATTAAAGCCTGATTCATAACAGATCTGTGCTACATTCTTGGATTCGGCGACTGAAAGAAGCTTACAAGCATGTTTGATTCGCAATTCTGTAATAAAATAAGAAAAGGTCTTTGAGGTCTTGGCGTTAAAATATCTACTAAAGGAGGTTGGTTTCATATTTAATAGGGAGGCGACCTCCTCTAGGGTAATTTTATTTCTGAAATGATTTAAAGCATAGTTATAGACGATGTTGATGCGGTTAGTTTCTACATCTTTGGGTTGATATTGGAACTCATCATAATGTAATAACGTATAATCCTTCCCTTTGGCTAGAACATTCATGATTTTTAGTAGATGAATGATGCTTTCCATACCGTGTAGATTTAGGAGTTCATTCATTAATTTGATAATTTCCTTTGCTGTAGATCCTTGAATTTCCATTCCACGTCTTACTTTTTCCAACAGAACCTTCAGCTGATTAAACTCTTCTTTTTCTATGAATTTCTCTAATGCTGAACCATTAATATAAATAACCAGACCCTCACTGTTTTTCTTTGATTGAGGATCAAAGTAAATATCATCACTACGCCATAGATGTGGAATATTGGGTCCGATAAAAGAAAGGTCTCCTTTTACAAAGGATTTCATGGTATTTCCTATAAATCTAGTTCCCGATCCTTCAATAACAAGAAAGAGTTGATATTCCGAATGAGCATGCCAAGTGGTATCAAAATGCTTATCAGAAAGCCTTCGCACAAAAAATATGCGAGATGAAGGAATCCTGGTTTTCTTGACTGCGGTTTTTTTGAAGTTGATATCCATGATGGAGTATAAATGGTTGTCCCTTCAAATAGCTTTTGGGGATTATTAAAATTAAGTGTTTTGATGTCAACTATCAAGATTTTCTATGGGTAAATGTCTGATTGTTATCCATTGTACTCCTGATTTGTAAATATCTGTGATAAAATACAGTCATCATTGGGCATTAAATAGGTATGTTAAATTCTTGTTGAGTCTTAATTTAGAGTATTAGGATTAACCATTTTAAACCAGCCTTGAAAATGATTTAGAAATGTTCTATTTCATTTGATAAGGACAATGCTATACTGTATGGCCTATAAACCTTTAAGAATCATTAATTTATTTAAAAGATAATATGCAATTACCTGTAAAATTAGGCGTAAGTACATGGTTATGGACCTCTCCATTCCGAACGGATGATGCGGCAAACTTGTTTGAGAAAATAGCAAGTTTGGGGTATGAAGTAGTGGAAATTGCTGTAGAGGATCCCACACTTATCGATAGCGAAAAGATTTATAAAGAACTTAAAAAGAATGGCTTGCAAGCTATTGTCTGTGGTGCCTTTGGTCCAAGTAGAGATTTAACCAGTGATGATGAAGATTTGCAAAAGAATGGCCTCTTATATATTGAAGATTGCTTGAATATCTCAAATGATTTGAGTGCTAATTTTTTCGCAGGGCCGATGTATTCAGCCGTAGGCAAAGCAAGGATGGTTCCGGATGCACAGCGAAGAACAGAATGGAACCGAGCGGTTGATAATTTAGGAAAGGTTTGCGAGATGGCGGCTACTAAAGGTTTGGAATTAGCATTGGAGCCATTGAACCGTTTTGAATCTGATTTGATCAATAACGTAGATGATGTTCTGCGATTGATTGATGAACTCAATCACCCAGCTGCAAAGATATGCCTTGATATGTTCCATATGAATATTGAGGAACCAGATCCCGGTTTAGCTATCCGTAAGGCAGGTGATAAATTGCTGCATGTTCAGGTTTCAGAAAATTATCGGGGAACTCCGGGAACAGGGAATGCAAGTTGGGGGGCATTTTATGAGGCACTTTTAGCCATCAATTATAAAGGTGCGGTATCGATTGAGAGTTTTACACCAGAAAATAAGGAGTTAGCAGGGGCAGTCTGCATCTGGCGCAATCTTGCTGAAGACCAAGATACATTTGCTAGAGAAGGGCATGAATTTTTGAAAAGATGGGCTGCTAATCAATTAGACTAATATAATCAATGAACGAAATGGAGAAGAAAGAAAAAATTAATGTTGCCATTATTGGTTTAGGCTTTGGAGCGGAGTTTATTCCTATTTATCAACAGCATCCTAATGCGAACTTATATGCTATTTGTCAAAGGAATGAGGAAAGTCTGAATGAAATTGGCGATGCCTTTTCAATAGAAAAGAGATATACCAATTACGATGAACTTCTGAAAGATGGAAATATTGATGCCGTTCATATCAATACTCCTATTCCAAATCATGCGGAGCAATCGATTAAAGCACTTCGGGCAGGAAAGCATGTAGCCTGTACTGTTCCAATGGCTACGACGGTTGAGGAATGCCAGCAAATTGTTGAGGCTGTTGAGGAAACAGGACTCACTTATATGATGATGGAAACCGTGTTATATGCTAGGGAATTCCTGTTTATGAAAGAACTCTATGAAAAAGGTGATCTTGGAAAGATTCAATTTCTAAAGGCGAGTCATCAACAAGATATGGATGGTTGGCCAAACTATTGGCCGGGACTTCCACCCATGCATTATGCTACACACTGTGTAGGACCTGTGCTGGGACTAATTCGCAATGAGGCAGAATATGTGTCATGCTTTGGGTCAGGAACTATTCGAGAGGATTTAGTAGGACATTATAACTCTCCATTTGCCATAGAGTCCGCACATATAAAATTTAGGAACTCAGATTTAAGTGCCCAGGTATATCGGTCCTTATTTGATACAGCGAGGCAATATCGCGAAAGTTTTGAGGTATATGGATCCAAGCAATCGGTGGAATGGCCATTGATTGAAGGAGAACCTTTGGTTTTACATGTGGCAAAAAGACCTGAACCTGAAATTCCGGAAGAGGTAAATTGCCCGGATTATGCGCACTTACTTCCGCAACCCATACAGCATTTTACAAGAGCAGGGGTTTATGATGAAGGCGAGAATCAACATCTATCTTTTTTACAAGGAAGTGGGCATGGAGGCTCGCATCCGCATTTAGTTCATGAATTCATTAGCGCCTTGAAGGATGGTAGGTCGCCATTTCCAAATGCCCGACAATCAGCAAATATTACTTGCGTTGGTATTTTGGCGCATGAATCGGCCATGAAAGGGGGAGAGATTATTCCTTTACCTGAATTTACTTGGGAAACAACCTAATATATTGGAGGTTGCTGACTAAAGAACCTATATTTCAATATTATTTAAAATGAATAAGATTTTAAAAATATGCCTTCTATTATGCATTGTTTTGTCGGTACTGGGATGTACTGAGGATAACAAGCCTAGAAGACTAGAACTATTTTTTCTGGGACATGATAGTAAGCACCATGACTCAGAACTGCTTGCCGATATCTTGGCGAAAGAGTATTTTAATGATGGAATAAATATTACTTATTCTATCGACCCAGATGATTTGACAAGTCCGGATCTGAAGAAATACGATGGTTTGATTTTGTATGCGAACCACGATACAATTAGTCCGGCACAAGAAAAAGCATTGTTGGATTATGTTGCTTCAGGCAAAGGATATATTAATATCCATTCTGCATCCTATTGCTTCCGAAATTCCGATGAGGTAGTAGCCTTGATTGGTGGTCAATTCAAGAGTCATGGAGGCGGTTCGTTTGGCGCTGAGATCATCAAGCCAGATCATCCTGTTATGCAAGGATTATCACCATTTGTCACCGAATGGGATGAAACTTACGTTCATGACCATCTTGCAAAAGATATTGATGTCTTGATGGAACGTGTGGATAGTTCACATAGAGAGCCATATACTTGGGTAAAGGAACATGGAAAAGGTCGGGTGTTTTATACAGCTTTTGGTCATGATGAACGCACCTTTCGTAACCCTGGATTTCTACAGTTAGTGAAGAATGGGATTCTTTGGGCAGTGGGTGATAAAGCGGTGGAAAGAATGAAGAAATATGAAATCGCGAAACCAGAATATGAGGAAGCTCGGATGCCAAATTACGAACGTAAAGATCCAGCTCCTCGCTATCAGCAACCATTGGACCCTGTGCAATCGCAGACACTAATACAAGTACCTGTAGGCTTTCGCCTGGAGCTCTTTGCTAGTGAGCCTGACATTAAAAAGCCTATTTCAATGGATTGGGATGAAAGGGGAAGGCTATGGGTAATAGAAACAGTGGATTATCCTAATACAGTAAAAAGTGATAAAGGAACAGGAGATGACCGGATTACGATCTGTGAGGATACAGATAATGATGGAAAGGCGGATAAATTCACGGTATTTGCTGAAGGGCTTAATATTCCAACTTCTTTTGTTTTTGCTGATGGTGGAATTATTGTTGCTCAGGCTCCTCACTTTTTGTTTTTAAAGGATACCAATGGGGATGATAAAGCTGATGTTCGGACGGTACTGATTGACGGATGGGGAACATTTGATACGCATGCTGGTCCATCAAACCTGAAATATGGCTTGGATAACAAAATTTGGGGAACCGTAGGATATTCAGGTTTTGAAGGCACTATAGCTGGGAAACCCTATAAATTTGGTTCCGGGGCATATCGATTTAATCCCAAAGCTCAGGATTTTGAGTTCTTAGGGAATACCAGTAATAACACTTGGGGATTAGGATTCTCTGAAGACTTTGATGTTTTCTTGTCAACCGCGAATAATGAGAACAGTAATTTTATGGCTATTCCAGCTCGATACTATGAAAAAGCAAATGTTAATGAGCGGGGAATTGAGAAAATAGATGCCCATTACAAGATCCATGAGTTGACCAAGGAGCTGCGACAAGTGGATGTATTTGGAGGCTTTACAGCGGCATCAGGTCATAATCTATATACTGCACGTGCATTCCCTCAAGAATATTGGAACCGGGTAGCATTTATCGCTGAACCAACCGGTCGCCTAATCCATCGACATATCCTAGAGCCATCAGGTTCTGGGTTTAAAGAAAAGGGTGATGGTTGGAATATGGTAGCGAGTTCGGATAACTGGTTTGGTCCTGTGGAAGCTAAAGTAGGACCCGATGGATCGTTATGGTTCTTGGACTGGTATAACTTTATTATCCAGCATAACCCAACGCCTCAAGGCTTCGAAAACGGCCCTGGGAATGCCTATATCGATCCATTACGAGATAATACGAAAGGACGGATTTATAGATTAGTTTATGATGATGCTGCCAAACAAAAGAAGTTTAATTTAAAAGGTAAAAAGGGCTCAGACCTAGTTGATGCCTTATCAAGTGATAATATGTTTTGGCGGACAACAGCGCAAAGATTATTGGTAGAAGCTGCTGATAAATCTGTTGCTGATGATCTACATAAGCTTATCAATGATAAGTCGGTCGATCAGGTCAATGTCAATGGTGCTGCCATTCACGCCATCTGGACCTTAAAGGGCTTAGGATTATTATCGAATGGAGAAAGTCCTAGTGTTTCAGTTGTTCTTAAGGCTCTCAAACATCCTGCTGCAGGAGTGAGAAGGGCGGCCATACAAACCTTACCTAAAGATGCCAAGGTTATCGATGAATTGATATCCTCAGGGGTTGTTCAAGACAAGGATCTTCGCGTTAGATTAGCGGCTATTTTAGCTTTATCAGAAGCTCCATCTAGTCAAAAGGTTGCGAAAGTGATTTTTGATGCCGTGCAGGATCCTGAAAATGAAAAGGACAAATGGATATTCCATGCTTTGATGATTGCAGGTAGCCTTCATCAACCAAATATGATGCATGAATACCATTCGAAGTTTGGCCATCCTGATTTTTCAAAGGCTACAGGTTCCTTGGCGGAAAGAATTATTGCCGGTAATAATATGAGTGTTTTACCTCTTAACAGTTCGAGAGATGGGATTATTAGTTCCAGACAGATCCCTAAACTTTCAAACCGTGAAATCCACTTTGTAAGTACCGTTCGTCAAAAGGATCAGCATCCTCTAAATGGAGCCCTACTATCATATGGTACGGAAAGGGAAGGTTATGCTGTTTATATCAAGGATGGTAAAGTAGAGTTTAGAGTAAATCAAAAAGGAAATAAGTCCATCATTCAATCGGAAAAACTTACTAAACCGAATTTTAAAGTTAAAACTTCATTGCTTGCTGATGGTAAGATGTTACTATTTGTAGATGATGTGAAAGTAGCGGAAGGTAAAAGTTTAGGTCTGTTTCCAGAGAAACAGGACGGTTTTCTTTTAGTAGGTAGAGCTAGTGCCACGAAAGAATCGGCTCAAGATCCGAATGGAAACGCCGGTGAATTTCCTGAGGATTTTAACTTTACAGGGATCCTGGAAGATAGCCGCTTAATTGTAATGAATAAGGCCGTCGGTGCAGAAGGTAATACCATTGAAGCCGATAAAGTATTAAAGATTAAGGCTGTCGTGGGTGAAATGAAATATGATATTACTAACTTT
Organism: Sphingobacterium cellulitidis; assembly: GCA_002245855.1. Taxonomy (GTDB): domain Bacteria; phylum Bacteroidota; class Bacteroidia; order Sphingobacteriales; family Sphingobacteriaceae; genus Sphingobacterium; species Sphingobacterium cellulitidis. The sequence continues at coordinate 51,268 of NOUX01000013.1, forward strand.
TCAGCTAAAGCAGGCTCAAATCTGAAAATAATATTTGAGAACCCTGATCATATGCAACATAATATGTTGATCTTAAAACCAGGTAGTTTGGAGCGGGTTGGGGAGGCCGCAGATAAATTGGCGACACAAAGCAATGCAATTGAACTTCAATACATCCCTAATTCGGCAGATGTGTTATTTAGCACCTCTCTGATTGATCCAGCAGGTTCCTACGAATTGAATATCAAAGTGCCGAGTGAACCAGGAGATTATCCATTTGCTTGTACATTTCCGGGACATTGGCGAATAATGAATGGCGTGATGAAAGTAATTCCATAATTAAAAAGGGGAATAGATATTGAAATCTATTCCCTTTTTTTACTACCCGTTGGTTTTTGAGTGTTCAATTTTCTTTTCGGAAATAAGAAATCTACACATTTTGTTGATTCTTAGTATATTTAGTGCTATGAAAAAGATTATTTACCTAATCCTGGCGATGGTTATTATTTGCAGTAACTTAACTGGTCAGGTTAATTATTCCAATGATATTATTAAGGTTGGCGCTGAGCGAACCGACCAATATATTCCAAAGCTTGAAGGTAAGAGGGTTGCATTGATTGCTAATCAAACTTCTGTTATTGGAGAAACACATTTATTAGATAGTTTGGTTCGACGTGGAATCAATATTGTAAAAGTATTTGGCCCTGAGCATGGATTTCGTGGGAATGCTAGCAATGGTACAGCAGTTGGCGACGAGGTAGATGCAAATACAGGAATCAAAATTGTATCCCTATATGGTAACAAAAGAAAACCTACAAAGGATGACCTAGCCGATGTAGATATCTTGGTTTATGATATTCAAGATGTTGGTTGCCGTTTTTATACCAATATCAATGTTTTACGGGATGTGATGCAGTCTGCAGCTGAAAATGGAAAAGAGATGCTTATCTTGGATCGTCCTAATCCGAACGCTTATTTTATTGATGGTCCTATTCTGGACATGAAAAATAAATCAGGTATTGGACAGTTTCCTATCCCTATTGTTCACGGTCTTACTATTGCTGAATTCGCACAAATGGCTAATGGAGAAGGTTGGTTAGGAAATGGTTTAAAATGTAATCTAAGTGTTGTGAGAAATGGAAATTATAAGCATAGTATGTTGTATAAATTGCCTGTGCGGCCTTCACCAAATCTCAATACTCCTGAAAGTATATTACTATACCCAACTACTTGTTTATTTGAAGGTGTTTCTTTAAATCATGGACGTGGTACAGACTTCCCATTTACGGTTGTTGGAGGTCCAATGTATAAAGGGATTTATGAGTTTTATTATACTCCGATTTCGATGCCTGGTCGGGCAGAGGATCCCCTTTATCAAGATCAGGTATGTTATGGCCTTGATCTTCGAAATATTAATTTTGAAGAGTTGGTAAAGTCTAAAAAGATTAACCTGCAATGGATGATAGAACTTTATGCCAAACATCCCAATAAAAATCAGTTTTTTGAACGATTTCATCGCCAAATCGGGAATATAGATTATCTCGCAGGAGTATCAGAATTTAAGGATCAAATCCGCTCTGGAATGAGTGAAGAGGAAATCCGAAAAACATGGCAACCAGGGATAGATAAGTATAAAAAGATGCGTAAAAAGTATCTTCTTTATAAGTAGGAAATAATTATTCCAATTCATAATGATCTCTCCTCTAAACTATTAATCTGATGTTATTTAAACTAGAACAACTGAATGGAATAAAGACTGGTAAAATTGCCTATGCATATTGGAAATGGCTTAAATTGTCAGTCAATAGTGGTAGTATAATTAATACTGCCGTTGGTCAGATTGAAATTGGTGAAATCAATATAGTAAGTGAAGAAGATATCAATGATCAAGATGCGGTTGAATCAGGATATACAAATAAGCAAGACTTGTTAAAGTCTTTTTTTCGAAAGAGTATAGGTTCGATTTATAAAATCGCTGTTAGCTATCATTCTGAAGACCCTCGAATTGAATTGAGAAATGAAATAGGACTAACAGACTCGGAATTCGAGGACTTAAAAAATAAACTTGCTCGATTTGATAAATTCAGTAATCATGGTCCTTGGACCAAAACAGTGCTTTTGGCAATACAAAACAATCCAAATTTACATGCCATTGGTATTGCCAAACTCACTGGGTTTGAAAAAGATTGGGTAAAGATTAATATTCGCAAACTTAAGAATCTTGGTCTCAGTATTAGTCATCTTGTAGGTTACGAACTTTCGACAAGAGGTATGGAGTTTGTAAACAAATATTTTAATAAAGAATAGTACCCTATTATTTTTTTGGATTACGACCATATTGATTGGTAAAGGGCTTACCATCTACGAATACCAACCAAAAAATATAAAATGGAATTAGTTGAAGCCATCCAGAATTCCCGATGTCATGGCTCCTTTTCGCTGCTTGGGCACTTCCAAACCACATAGCTGGAATAATCAGAAATAGAAAGGTAAAAACTTCGCTGTCATCGACATTTGCACTGTAGGGGTCTCCTAGTATTTCACCAATTATACTCAGGTATATCGAGCAGATAATAAAACTAATTATGAATTCAGATCTTCGAATTCTGCCTTCAAAACCAAATGGATTCGAGAAATAACCTTGGGGTTCTTGCGGAATAACTGATTTTTCCTGATTACTGGTCTGATGTAGATTTTGCTGTATGTTATTGATTGGGGGTGGAGTATTAGGATTGAAGAGGGGTCTTAAATCATCCACTTCAACTGCTCGTTCCCAGGTTTGTAATCCTTGGTACCACACCAAGGTATCCCGATAAATATTTTTGTTTTTTAGCTCTTCAAGAGTATAAGGTCCTACTTTTTCAGCATCCTTTACATAGTAGTATAGCCGCATATGTTAATAAATAATTTGGTAGATTGAGTCAATTTGTGCCGCAAATTAGTCAATAAGCCGTAGTGTATTTATGGGAAACCGTAATACTCAGACTTTTCTATGTTTTGGATATTAAGTCTTTTATTTATCTTGTGAAATCTAATTATTTGCCGAATGTTAATCGCCCTAATTATCATCAGTTTAATCTTTGTAGGAGTTGGATTTCTCTTAAACACTGAAAATGCCGATAGCTTGCTATCAGGCTATAATAGCATGTCTGTAGAGGAGAAGGAAAATTTTGATATCAATTCCTTTGTGCCCTATTTTAGAAAGTTTCACTTAGTATTGGGCGGAACTCTATTAATCATAGGCCTACTCCTTTATTATTTGATTAATCCTGATTGGACAGGGGTTTTTATGTCTACTTATCCCTTGATTGCCTATTGCTTTTTAATCTGGAAGACCAATAAGTTTTACAAGGTTCCTAATAAAAAAGACCGAGTTAAATCTTTTGTGGTTATGGTTTTTATCCTTGCAGTTTTTGTAGCTATTGGAGGTATGTTTATTTATTCCTTACAGGAAAACCAAGTCATTGTTGAAAAAGAGATGATAAAATTTACTGGAGATTATGGACGTGAAATTGAAAAGTCTAAAATTAAGTCTATTTCTCTTGTTGATACCTTGCCGAATATAAAAGTTAAAACCACTGGATTTTCTCTTCAGAAAATTAAAAAAGGAGCTTATAAAACTGAGGATGGTGAAGAGATAACTTTACTCATCAATTCTGATAAAAAACCTATTGTATTAATTGAAGAAATTAATGGACATAAAATTTATTATTCAGCCAAGGAACGTCCGAATCAGAAGGTTTGTGTCGAGTTGATAAAGGGTATCAAATAGCATAAAAAATGGAGAATATTTAATAAATCAAATATTCTCCATTTTAGAAAATAAAAGTTGTAATGAATAAAGGATACCTTCCAAAATAATCCTGTATATTGCAATGAAATCAACCTAATTACCAATTACATGAAAAAAAGTATTTATGCCGTATTGTTTGTCTGCCTAGCTTTAATGGGCTGTAAAAGTCATGTTTCTCAAAAAAATATAGGGGAATGGAAACCTCTATTTAATGGTAAGGATATCCACGATTGGTTTGTTAAGATTCATCACCATGAAGTAGGAGAGAATTTTGGAAATACTTTTCGGGTAGAGGATGGAATTATTAAAATTAGATATGACCAATATGAAGACTTTAATGATCAATTTGGACATCTTTATTATAAAACTCCTTTTTCATATTACCATTTAAAGTTTGAATATAAATTCGCTGGCGAACTACAACGTGGGGCACCGGAATACACTTTATTAAATAGTGGAGTAATGTTCCATTCTCAAGATCCTCGTACCATGTTGAAAGAGCAAGATTGGCCAATCTCGGTAGAAATGCAACTCTTGGCAGGCTTAGGCGATGGAGAACCAAGACCTACAGGAAATATGTGTTCTCCTGGAACTAATGTGGTGTATCAAGGTAAAATCGCAGCCTCGCATTGTTTGAATTCTACTTCTAAAACATATGATAAAGATCAATGGGTAAAAGCCGAGCTTATTGTCCTTGGAGATTCCTTGATCCAACATATTATTGAAGGAGATGTTGTCCTAGAATATTCAAAACCTCAAATCGGTGGTGGTACAGCCAATGGTTTCGACCCAAAGATTAAAATTGATGGTAAACTATTGAGCAGCGGCTTTATTGCTTTGCAAAGTGAAGGGCAGCCTGTAGATTTCAGGAATATTTATATCAAAGATCTTTCGAAGACCTTTTAATCGCATATAGCGAAATGCTCACTAGGAATAATACTATGGTTCAAAGACCTTAAAATTTCCAAAAACTAAGCTGTCTTTATCCTATATGGTTTTCAATAACTGCATACCAAAACCCGGTAGATCAGGCGGAATTAATTTTCCGTCTTTTACCGCATAGGCCGTGAGGTCCATATCATCTGAACTGCTTGTTACGCCTTCAATGGTGACGGTGTTGCCCAAACCACCAGCCAAATGCGCTGTATAATTGGTTTTAAGTAATGAACCCCAAGGATGTGGAGAGGCGAGGGTGTCAGTCTTAACCAGTTCAGGCATCATCCTTCTCCAATTGGTAAAGCCTAATCCTTCAATATCAGTCAACTGCACATCCAGGAGTTTCTGTTCAAAGAGTTTCTGGAGGAAGGCTTGGTCTGGATCTGCTTCTCCATCTGCCAATAAGGTGTCCAACTTTTCCTGTTTGACAAAGTCCCGAAGCTTTTTATAGTCTTCTACCGTTTCATGGAATGGCTCTTCAATCCAGAAAAGCTTAACCCCGGCAATCCCCTTTAAATATTGGATAAACTCATCACTGGTAAAGCCATTATTTCCGTCGACCAGGATCTCACAATCTGGAAATGCTGCCGCAACGGCTTTAGTGACCTCGATATCCCTTTGCATACCTTCGGCTTTCGGCATCCATTTATTTCCACGTCCTATTTTTAACTTAAACTGTCTGTATCCCACACCATAATCGAAAAGACACTCTTCTAGGATTTTATCAATTCCTGCAGGTTTATCCTTTGGCTCTAGATCGTCAAAATAGATCATGCCGCTGTAATACTTGGTGATAAAAGGATCTTTCTTGCCAAACAAAGCATAGACAGGTTTCTGTAGAACGACACCGGCTAGGTCATGCAGGGCCATGTCAAAAGCGATATGTTTTTCAGAGAGGGTCCCAGCATTGGGGGTAAAGAGATCCGATATTTTTTTACCAACTAACTCAGGGATCAACTGTTCGGCATCTTTTTTTGATCCACGAAGGGATGCCCAACCCATTGCTCCTTGATCCGTTCTCAAACAGCAGATGTCTAATTCAGGCCCATGACCATGTAGGTCTAGTCTGGCATTTTTTCCAACCAGTCTAGGATAGTTTAGTTTTACTTTGGAAAAGACAATACTATCTATTGTATGTTCAGCAAGTTCCCTCTCGTCTGCTGCCAATTCGAATAATTCCGACAAAGGATTTCCATATCCATTGGAATTTAAGAGTAGGGAGGAGGCAAAGCCAATACCTAAGGAGTTGATAAAGGTTCTTCTTTTCATAGGTTTTTTGTGGTAAGTTGATTATACAAAATTACAACAAAAATTATTTCCTTATGTTTGGGTGTTAGTTATTTAACTTAGATTATTAAAGCCAATTAATTGTAATTAAAGTTTGAATAATCAATTTAAGGTTTTTGCCAGGTTTTAAATTAATTTTGATCCCATGAAAGATCTTTTGCTTGATATCCGGCAAACCTTAATGGACAATGCTGATAAGACTACCTCAGATGCCATGACTCGTTTTTTTAAAGAAGGTGAAGGAGCCAAGCGTTATGGTGTGCCCATTGAAATCGTACGGAAAATCGGCAAGGAGGTTTATCAAGATATCAAGAAAGATCCTAAGCAGGAGATCTTTTCCCTTTGTAACGAGCTTTGGATATCCAAGATCTTTGAAGAAGCTTATATTGCTTGTATCATCACCAAATCCATCCGCAAACAATACGAAGCGAAAGACATGGAAATCTATGAAAACTGGGTCAATCTATATGTCAACAATTGGTCAGATTGCGATACACTTTGCTGTACGACCATTGGTTATAATCTAATTCAATTTCCAGAAAATGTAAATGTGTTGAAGACCTGGGCTAAATCCAAAAATCGCTGGACCAAGCGTGCCGCTGCGGTAAGTTTAGTTGTGCCGGGTAAAAAAGGTTATTATCTGGAGGATGTTTTTCATATTGCTGATATCCTGATGATGGATCCTGATGATATGGTTCAAAAGGGGTATGGATGGATGCTGAAGGAAACTAGCAAAGCCTATGAAAAGGAAGTTTTTGATTATGTAATGAAACATAAATCTAAAATGCCTCGAACGGCTTTGCGATATGCTATCGAAAAACTACCCGATGAAATGAAAGTCGAGGCAATTAAAAAATAGAATACTATTAAAAAGATAAGCCTATTCGAATATAAGGAAGTACTGCTTCTTTACTCACCCCAACGGTTGCTTGGATGGTCATCAAATCAGCTGGCATAAAATAAATTCCTCCACCGGTTCCCATATGCCATTGATCAGACTGCTCATTCGGCATCCAAACACGACCCACATCATAAAACCCAATTAATCCAACTGTTCCTGGGACCAAATAAGAACTGAAACTAAATAATTTAAGCCTAGCATCCAAATTATTATAAACTGCTGTTTTGCCTGTAAAACGCTGTGAGTTAAATCCTCTTAAGCTTCGCTCGCCACCAATCTGCGCATGTTGATAGAAATAAGGGTCGCCCCAAACAGTATGAACTCCGGTCCGGTTTGCAAGGGTAAGGTGGTCATTAAAGATGGTTTTATACAAGCTTAAGGAATTGTCCCAAGATGTAAATTGTCTTTTCAAACCTTTAATCTCTGCCTTCCAATCGAACCTTGAAAATAAACGAATCCCTTTCTTAGCATTGTTTTTATTATCTCGGCTATCATAATCGAAGCCTACTGTCGCTCCAGTAAAGAATTTACTGTCGAAAATATTTTCTTCAGGATGTAAAAGATTAAAATCGTTGAAAAACTTTTCAATATTGTTCTTCATCCGACTAGTATAAAACTCAGAGCTTGACCCATAGAAAAGCTTTAGTTTTTCCAACGGTGAATATTCTAAAAAGATATCGGTGTTTATTAAATCATATCGATTTCGGTAATATGATATCTCAAATTCCTCACTTTTATTATAGATTGAGTTATTTCCATAACCAAAAAAGTTGCTTTGATTAAATGGTCCTAATGCTCTAAAATCAATTGCTAAATCTTGTTCTCCAACGAGCTTTTTGATATTCCCTTTGTATTCAAAAATAAAGGATTGCCTTCCAGTCAAGTAGCTCGCCATAAACTCATGGCGGTAGGCATAAGGGCTCTTTCGGAATCCTTGGTTCTCGATCAGATAACCAGCCCCAATTATTAATCCGCGATCAATTCCGTAATTAAAGTTCACTAATACGCCTTTCCTGTCATAGACAAAATTGTCATATTGAAATTGATGTACAGAACTATCATTCTTAAGCCGATAGTGAATATTTCCTAAACTATTAAACGTATTGCTCTTGTCAACTTTGCTATCGTATAAATAGGTCTTTCTTCCATTGCTGAAAGCATCCGTTGCGCTGTATATATCATGCCCTGAACCTCCAATTATCCTTAGCTTAATAGGCGATTTTCCTTTGCCATGCAGCTTGTACTCATCCTCCCCAGCCATTCCATATATTCGGATTTCCTCGGTCTCCAAGGGATGGAATCTACGTTTAAATATTCTAGCACCTTCTGTTCCATCCTTCTTCTTATTATGAATGTCAATGCTGATACTCCCGTCCTTTTGAAAATCAATGTCGATGAACTCTCGCTTAGCAGACAAGGGAAGATCAACAACCTTTGCCAAGGAATGATAATAGTCTGTTGCTGCGCTTTGCAGCTCATCTCTTCGCGACTTGATATTAGTTTCAAGTTCTTCAGCACTTAATTTCACAATGGTATCAGGCATTTGAAGCATCGCCCGATGGATTAATGAATCGGTTAATGTGTTTTGAAGGATTTGAATTTCTTCATTCCAGTCAGATTCATTCAAATGATTCAAGAAAAAACGATCAAAGTGTCTAGCATTAAAATTCCAATGAGCAACATTTCTGATATGTGGACTAAATGGCTGTAAATGCGCCTTTAGCCATTGGTATGAAAGCAAGACCGGAAAGATTCCCGATGTTTTGTAATATACTTTATCACGGTCTCGAGGAACTGGCGAATAGATTTTCTTTCCTTTTTCTTTCTCAGGATCCCAACGCCAATTATCCTCATGCCGATCCCAATCACCCAGCACAAAATCCAATAATCTAGCACGTAGGGTAAGCCTTTGGTCAACTTTAGTATCATTATCGTCCAGTACCTGGGAAATAACTTTCAGTGTATTGTCTGTTTTCTCATTCTCAAAAGGCATCCGAGGCTCAAACATATACGGTCTATTTCTGAATATGGGTTGGAATTCACCTAATCGAGGATCATCCGCGACATAAACCAATTCTGGAGCCGCATGCGGTATTGCTAATGCAGTGTTAAAAGTCGGGACAGTCAATGCTCCGAATGGATGGGCAATGGAAATCTGATCTTGAACAATGTCCTTTGCAATAGTCTTCCGCAGGCTCTCAGGTAAACTCCGCTCCGGATATTTCTGAATAGAACGCAATACCCATTCCGCACCATTGCCATCCAGCAAACGCAAGGATTGAGTTTGCATACCGCCACCCAACTTGACAATATTCAATCCTCCTTTCTCTTTAGATAAATCCATAATCCGCATCTTAACCGGCGTATTGTACAGCTTTCTATAGCTATCGCCCAACCAATAGCGATGTATCATAGAAACCTGATCATATTCTGGTGCTATAACCGTCGTGATGCTATCCTTTGATTGCGAATGTAGATTTCCAGCAATAAAAAATAGGATTAAGAAAATATATATTCTAAATGGAGTATGCATGGATTAATAACTAGTTTCTTCAAATTTTATTCTGACACGCATGGCTTTCAAATCACTGATCCCCTGTAAGTTTTCTAGTTCCAGTTCCTCTATCTCCGGTTCAATAAACCCTAACTCTGAAACCTCTTTTAAGCAGGCCCTCAATTCTTTGGCAATCTTATTTCTACTATAAACAATAGCTATCGTATCTGGTTTAACCAATCTTTCCGATGAGTTTTTGATGAGTGCTTTATCAATTCTTTTTTTGATGATCTGATACCTGATATTGTAGGACCCTTCTACATCAAATCGCCTCTCATCTTCCCGAAAACTAATGTCTATTGGATTCGGATGGATAAAGACCAATTGTGTCGTTTCAAGGGGTATACCCAGATTCTTTTTCAATCGTTGGGTTTGTTGACCAATCTTGGAAATATTGATAATCTGTTCCTTTCTAAAATCCCGCAATAACTTCGGATTAAATGGAGTTAATGGAGAAATAGATTGCCCAACATAAAGGTCATATTCAATCCCATCAGTACGAAAAGATTCAAAATAAGATGGATAGATTTCTTGGACCTTACTATTGAATCTCTTTAATTCCGCGTTGATTGTTTGATTCAGCTTCTGCAGCGAATTTTCAAATTGTTGACTTTTTGAGTGCAACTCATTTTGACTATAGCTTAGTTTTCTGCGGCACTCCCTCAGATCCGAAAGAACCTCAGGATGTTTCTTTTCGAGTGAATCCAAGAAGTTGGAAACATCTTCCTGAAAAAATGAAAGGGTATCCAAGAGATAATGATCCAAATTAGGACCACTAATCCATTTCTTGGTTTCCAAAAATCGCTCCTCGAAATTAGAGTCAATATTAAATTGTAATTGCTTCTCGGCTCTTTCGATTAACTCCTCAACATAACCAATCCGAATCATCAGATCATCCCGATATGATTTATTACGTAGAAAACTTGAATCCTTAACATCTACCGCTGCATAAAACGGATAGACTTGCTTGAAAACTATTTTTGGAGGCTCAGGCTCGGACTGATTATTTAATAATTCACCCAGATATTCCGCCGCAACCTGATTGAACCTCCATTCTACTGCAGGTTGTAGGGCAGTATATTGATGAAGAATTACATTGTTCAATTCGTTTTTGAAGCTATAGACAATTTCATTGGCCAGCTGAGCCATTAAGCTGTAATAGGACTGAACCTGAACCAACATGTTTCTAGTCAGTTGCGTTCCGTTGCGACTATAAACCTCAAATATTCCAACAAGATTATCATTATGGATTAATGGAAAACAAACGTAAGAGGATATGCCAGTTCGTTTCAAGCTGTTCTTTAATTTGCTATCCTCAGATTCTAATCCTTCTAGAACCCCAAAGGAAAGTATAGTTGGATTCTCCATAAATTGGAGAAGCTCCCCCTGATTAAAATAATGCTCATAGAACAATTCATCACTCAGAATAACGCTATTCTTCGCAAGTTCAGTGGATAGAATTGGCGCACCATTTAATTTTAAGATTGGATAAAATGATGTTTGAATATCTTCAATGGAAAGCATTCCTCTTAAGATCTTATTTAACTTGCCCAATCCATCAGCACCCTTATAGATACTTAGGTTATTGACCAAATCCTGCAAACTTTCCGTAAGAAACTCCTGCTGATAATCCTTGATGGTACAAATGGTAAATCCAGAGAAAATAAACTTGCTGAGATCGAATTCCTTCAATATCGGTGCTAGATCATCATAATCCAATGATTCCTTATTCTTCAAAGGCGTAAGGTCAATCTTTGGTATTTCTCCCTTCACCTCAATTTCTACAAAGGTATAATCGATATCAAGTTCATAATAACGGTCAAAAACACCTGCTTTTTTAACATACCTCAGTTTTGTATTAAAAGGCCCAATATTATACAGCCGTCCTAATACGAGTTGGAATAATTGTTTGTTGGTAAATTCAATATCCCAAAAACTAACTTTTGAATAGGAGAGGATCTTCTTAAAATCATTTTCTACCAACTCATAAAACGCATCCGTGCCATAAAATACTCGATCGGGAATCGGAAATCCCAAGCCCCATTTGATATTCTTATCAAGCGGTACACCTTTTGCTAAATGATAGATGACCTCGAAAACATCAATAAATGAAGAAATATTATCAGAATTGATATCTCCAAATTGCTCCATTTGTTTTCGGATGATATCCTCCGTCAATTTGGGGATCAACATTCCAGAATCCTGGGTAGTCTTAGTCAGATAGTTTAGGAATGGCCATAAAGATAGATTCTCCTCAAGGTTCCCATCTTGGAGTATATCATTATCAATATGTACGGTTTTCAGCAACATAAAATTGGATTGGTAGCAAAACTATTTCGTGACGTTGAAGTCGATGATAGTCTCATATGATTTAGTCAAGGAGTCTTTAGGATTATCGATATAGAAGGTTAATCGCAATTGATTATTGTCTAAAATATCAATTATACTAAATCCTTGTTTGTTATATCCATACTTCAATGGCTCGCGCTTATGGATGTCAGATTGCTTGGAACCCGATCCACTCACCACCTGACGAATATTGTCCTTTTCTATATATTGAAGCCCGTGATCATGCCCCGAGATAAAAACGACCTTAGGATGATCTTCACAAACTGTCGTAACGCGTTTGATCATATCCTGATAGATTGGATGTTTTAAATCTTCAGCAAATTTGATTACATGACTTCGGAGTAGGGGATAGAGCGATCCAATTCCCGGAAGTGGAATATACAAGGAAGACTTAATATCTGTTAAGGGGAAGATATGATCTTTCCAACCATAGATTAAACTATGATCCCCATAAGATACCATGGGATGATGCGATATCATCAATACCGTTTTATCCTTGTTTGCTTCTAAGATCTCTTTAATTTTCTGAATAAATGCTTCTTTTTCTGGCTCAACATCGCGGTTATGATATGGGAAAAGCCAAAATTCGCTATCATAAAGTATAGCGACAGTCTGATCATTCAAGGTTAGTACCTCCGGACCTAAAGTCCCCGCTTTTTTAGGGAGAAACTGCAATCCTGAATCCCCATAATTGTTGAGGTAATTTGCTTGAGCCTCTACTTTCGCTAATCCTTTCTTTCCAGATTTATCCCAGTCGTGATTCCCCGCTAAAAAATATACAGGTACATTCAGTTTACGGAATCCCTCGAATTGAGATTTTAAGATCTCGGCAGTTTCTTCCTTCCCAGGGCTTGTTAATCCCAAGCCATCCGGATAAATATTATCCCCAATGAAAAAAGCTCTCGTTTTCGTCGGAATTTGTAACCCGTTCGCCTTCTCTATCAAGAAACTTTGTTTGGTATTTATCTCCCCAGCATCTCCAAAAATGATTAATCGCTGATCAATCTCCTGTGCAGAAGCAAAGTGATAAATAAATAAAAGTAATAGGTAAAAAAGCCTTCTCATTAATTTAAGTTAATCTGATAAATAAATGCATTCTTCGACTTTCCTTTTTCACTGCTAATAAATAGCTTGTCCTGATTGTTGAAGCTAATTCCTTCAGGTTGTTCAAACTGTTTTTTCTTGAATCGATGAACCTCCCTAGGAACAAAATTCTCATCTAATATTAACAAGAGATTATCAATAGATGACAACAAGTACCATTGATTGTCAGAATTCCTTTTAGAGATTGCAGAAGGCTTCAATGACTCAATGTTTTTGGAATCTATCTCTGCAATTCCACTTAAATCAATCGAAAATGGATTCTTTAAACTCACTTCACCCATTTCCGCAATATTCAGAACATAGCCTGTAAGCTTGGGTTCACCTTTGTCTAGCTTACAAGTTTTACAAATCACCACTAAGCTTTTGGATTTTGAATCATAAGACATCGATTCATATTCTCCTTTATCCAATAGACCCTTGAAAACTGAAACTTTTCCTTGATCAATATCCATTGTTACTGGAAAACTAAAGATCGTCCCATTGCTTTGCAGCACATAAAAGTATTCCCCATCTGTAGTAATTTCTTCATAATCCGCATCGGGACCAAACTCAAATTGTGATTTGATAACCCCATTTTTGAGATCATAGGTAAAGACAATTCCATCTTCATCTTGAATAACATACGTTATATCATCACTGTTTGATAGAAAGGTCATTCCTGAAATTTCATTCAGTTCTGTTGGAAGAGTATAGGTCTTCTTAGCATATAGTTCCGATGAACCTGATTTTACTTGGTCCGTGTCATTGTAAGTTGTTTCTCGCGTCTGTGTTTGACAAGCAGACAAACTTGAAACCATCAAAAAACTCAATAAAAATTTATATCCCATCATTATTTTGCGAAAAGTACTGCAATGCAAAATGCAGCGATTGAAAGAATTAATCCACCCATAAATATAGCATAGGCATATCGGAGCAATTGGTATTTTCTGCCCAGAACGACTCCTTGGGAATAAACATCCTTGGTTAGCATTCCATATAAAAACTCCTTATCATCCATTGCTTTGTTCATAGCCTCTTGGTATTCCTCAAATTTGGTTTTATAGAAGTTGCCAAAAAACAGGAGGTTAACTGATTTGTTCTGAACTTCCGTAGGGCTAAAATGACCTTTAGGAATTTTTGGAATCGTAGCCAGGATAGCTAAAACCATCGTAGAAACCGATGTGCTCATTAGTAAGACTGTAGGTACAATCAAGTGTGAGTTGCTGTCCAAGGCCTTGAGTAATACTGCGACAATGATGGATAGAATAATAGAATTAACTGTCAGGAGGATATTGGATTTGTTATCCGCCATATCACTTAATCGCTGGCTATTGGCAGAGGTAATTCTAAACATAGTTTCAATCCCACGTTCTGGTTTTTTCAACCTATCTGTATCCTCTCCTTGCTTTGCCTCGCCTTTCTTTTGTTTTCTAATCAGGGATTCAAGGTTCTCCAACTTTCCTGCATTTAATTTATTTTGAGCATAATCTGTATGGTAGACGTGATTTTCCATTAATTTGATGGTTCTATCCCGCCAATCTGATTTGTCGATTTTGATGCCTTTAACATATTCAGCTTCCTTCTGCATCAATTTATTCCGACCATCAAAATCCTTGGTCCCCAAATGGAATAAGTCAGCATCACAGATGATGCTTTCCAATAGTGTCCGTGGAGACTGAGGCATCTTGGTCGCCAAAATACAAGACTTTACTTTTTCAATAACATCTCCGGGAACTTGATTTTCCTTCAGAAAGTTCTCAGCAATTTCCTCACTTCGCTTTTCATGCCCCTGCGCACCTCCAAAAATATAGCCTATATCATGAAAGTATGCCGCACAAATCACCACAAAACTATCTGTTGCATCCAAGGCATAATGATCCGCCATTTCCTTAGCCGCATTGACGACATCCCTGGTGTGCTCGTCATTATGAAAGCAAAATTCAGCCTTATGCTCAAAAGCAATCTTTCTTAAATAATCAACAATCTTTGGTATTAAAAGCTCATAATCCATATTGTATTGTGTATATGCCTAATTTTATCCAAAATTAATGAGATAAACCTTGTTTTATGCAGGTTAACTGAAAAATGACCGTAATAACGAAAATCCATAAAAAGTAAAGAAAATTATTTTCATTACATTATTTAGATTCGTTGGAAAATAAAAAATCCCCAGGATTACTGGGGATTATGTTAAAGTTTTAAAGGCTTTTTATGACCTTATTTGTCTACTTTGATGAAAACGCCATCAAGATCGAAATCCAAATCTGTACCATCAGTTAATTCAATCTCATACCCATCATCTTCAATCTCGATACTATTAATGCCTAATCCAAGATAATGCTCTGTAACGTAGTCTAGAATATCCTTAGGAACAAATTCTGAAGGATTTGTACCAACGTCTTTTACAGCTTCAATTTCAACCCAATTGCCATCCTTATCAAACTCAATCTTAATTCCGTTGTCAAGAATAACTTCAAATTCTTTCTTCGTTAGGTTATCATTTACTTTGGATAATTTAACATTCTTAGATCCTTTAAAGCTTGCTGTTAAAAAACTGTTTGCTTTACCTGGTAAAACAACATCGTTTCCATTGTCATCTTTGCTACATGATACCGCAAAAATTGCAATCGCCAGTAGGAATGATAATCCTAGTAATAATTTTTTCATAAATTTTTTTTTTGTTATCAATAAAATGTTTTTCATGCAGTGTCAAAACCTTATTTAGATAGTTTCTACACTGTTGATGTCTTATTAACGATATCAATTCCAATCCATTAGGCATTACCACTTATCAATATTTAATCATTAAACTATTTGATATAAAATTGGTAAAACATTGAATTATAGCGGTTATTGCATTGAGTAATAATTTAATTCGACCATTTTAATATGTTAAATTTATGTTGCCAATATGTTATGTAATTATCCTTATTAATATTCAGTTTGTATCATTTCGAAAACAATTTGAAAGAAAAACATAGTTTAAATGCAGTAGGGGCAGTTTTTGAAAGGCTTTTTTCTTTTAGCATCACCTATAGACCTTATCATTTTATGAGAATTTGAATAAAAAAGAAAGGCTGCCTAATTATTAGACAGCCTTCAATCAAATTTCTTGTAATTGGATTATTTCTCCCACCAAACTTTGGTATGGTAAGTATCACCTCCCATTTGTTCTACTGCTTTTGCGTAGTTTGTTGGGTTGAATCGTCTTACCTCATTTTTATACATAAATCTTGAAGGCATAACCCCATCATGTAGCATAAATTCCGTCTTTGGTAATTTCGGAAAACCTGTTCTTCTATACTCAAACCATTGTTGATAATCTACCATAAACAAACCCAAGTATTTCTGTAACATAATCCTTTCCAATGTCCCATTAAATTGTGCCTCTGGCTTGTCAAAGTAATTCGCTGGAAGAACCCCACCATATTGTTCTATGGAAGCTTTCACACCTTTTTCATAAGCCGCCTTCGCTTCTGCAGTCTGTCCCAAGGCTAAATAGGTCTCAGCCTTGATAAACTCAACCTCTGAATAAGGCATAATGATTTCCTTTATCGGAGTACCAACTACATTAGGGTACATTAAATCTCCATTTGGAGTACTTGGACTATATTTAATCCCTGATAAATCGCCAGAATGACCCGCCGGTATACCTTTGTAGCCTATCTTGACAATCTTATTTTCCACTAGTTCCGTGGCTTCGGTCATAATAAATGGCCTTCTAGGATCCTCTAAACTATTTAAATGATCTACAAAGAAGGAGGCCATGGCCGTAAAATTCACATAATCTTGACGACGACCCCAAGCATAATCATAGGGTGGAATCCCTGTGATGGTTACCATAGCAGCCTCTTCATTGGATGTGAAAATTGGATAATTCTCAGGATCATCTAGAATAGCCTTGATCTTAGCATATGCATTTGTCCTTTTTGATGTCCTTAAAATATAACGTAGTAAGATGGAATTGTTGAATTTCCGCCAATTCTCCTTTTTGTTATTATATAAAAGATCATTTCCATTCATGGTTGAAGGATCCGTATATGTTGTGTTCGCCTTTTCTAAGGCCGCAATCATATCCATATAAATCTTTTCTTGGGTGTCGAATACAGGTTGATCCACCCCTTCCTCAGCTTGCATAGCTTCTGAAAGTGGAACATCTCCAAAACTATCTGTAAGGATTCCTACAATATATGCTCTTAGAGTAGTTGCTACAGCTTCATACACCGGGAGCTTGGTATTCCCATTAATTGCTGCACTCTCTAACTCGCGTACATTTCTTAGAAATCGGTAGCAATTGTTCCAGGTTCCATCACCCGAGGTTTCCGTAAAGTAATAGCGATGGGTCCCATTTGCAGCACTTGGATTTGATAAGCCATCCTGCATAATTTCCCAGGTAAAACTGTTGCTCCTTGTGGTAAAATAGGTCGACATACCATAAACCGTTGGTGTTACTAAGGTTCCTGGGGCAACCACCTCTAGTTTATTTGGATCTGTGTTCAGATCATCAAAATTTTTGGTGCAACTTGTTAATCCTCCTGTCAATACAAGAGCAATTAATATATTTTTATAGTTGATTTTCATTATTTTCTGCTTAGAAGTTTACTTTCAAATTCATCCCAAATGTTCTTGTACTTGGCATCTGCCCCATTTCAACACCAGGCATAATGGTAGCACCATTCAAAGCTGCTGTTTCAGGATCGTACATCGGAAAATTGCTAATCATGAATAGATCTCTTCCAAAAAAGGCGACCGAAGCGCTATTCATCTTCCATCTTGATACCCATGTTTTTGGTAATGCATATTCAAATCTAACCTCGCGAAGTTTCAAATAGGAAGCATCAAAACTGTTGGTTTCAACATTCGCTCTTCTATAATAATCGGCGTAGTAGGTGTTAATTGCAACTTCTTTCGTATTTGGACTGAAAGACCCATCTTCATTCTGAATAACTCCTTCACCAACTAATTTCCCTGTCTCACGGCCACGTAATGTGTGCTCCAACTTTCCTTGCTCCGTCATCTTATGATGCGTTTGAGAATAAACAATACCGCCGTATTGGCCATCAATTAAGGCGCTAAGGGATAAATTCTTATACCTGAATTCATTGTGGAAGCCCCCACGCCAATCAGCATAGGCATTGCCAATTTTCACTTTATCCTCAGGACGAACTGGCAACCCAGTTTTCGCATCATAGATAACCTGCCCTTGATCATTGCGAACTAAGCCATAGCCCCATAGGTCTCCTGTAGAACCACCAACAGTGGCAATGATCTCTGCAACTCCTGATCCGCTGGATGCAATTATCTGCTGTGGTGTCTCAACACCTTCACTCAATTCTAATATCTTGTTGTTGTTCTTCGCCCAGTTTGCACTTACATTCCATTGGAAATTTTCATTTCTAACTGGAGTGCCTGATAAACTCAATTCCCAACCCCTATTCTGAATCAAACCACCATTGATAATCTCTGAACTAAAACCCGTCGTCACATCTCTGGGAACCCGTAATATTTGGTTTCTCGACCTGTTGAAATAATAGTTTACATCTGCGGTCAAGCGATTGTTAAAAAAGGAAATATTCAATCCAGCTTCTGTAGAGTTTGAAATCTCCGGTTTTAAATTAGCATTATGCAACAAGGATGGTGCCTCCGCTGAACCTGGAAAAATCGAGGAATTAAAATATTTGATAGTTTGATATGGATCGGCATCATTACCTACCTGAGCCCATGAAAAACGTAGTTTCGCAAATGAAATTGAACTCGGCATCTCCAGCATCTCACTCAATACAAAACTACTGCTTACGGATGGATAAAAATATGAACGGTTATTACTTGGCAGGGTAGATGACCAGTCATTTCTTGCTGTTAAATCAACAAAAATCATCTCTCTCCAACCTAAGTTGACCATTCCAAAAATACTTTGAATCTCTTTTTGCGTGATAGTGTTGTCAGCAAATGGAGAAGTGGAAGCGTTAGAAAGTTTATAAACTCCAGGAGATGTCAGGCCACGTGCTAAACCTATGTTTTCTTTGAGATCTCGTCTCATCAAATTTCCCCCTAGGGATGCACGTATGCTGAAATCCTCATTGATCTTATCATTGAAGGAAAGTAACGCATCCGTATTTGATTCCATATAGAATAGATCTTGTTGTTTGTAATATCCTAAAGGAAAGTTCGCGGTATCCCAAGGTCTCCGTTGCTGTCTCTGATCGGAACGCATAGAAATACCCGATCTTAACATGATCTCCCATTTTGGGTTAAAAGTATACTGCCCCTGCAACATCCCATCAATACCATGACTCTGCAGTGAGTTTGTCATCTCATATGCAATGATGAATGGATTCTCGATGTAGGAACTGAATGGATGGATTTGTTCAATGTTTTCTCTATCCTTCTTCCACATCGGACGATACCAGTCCAAACTGATACTTGGATTTTGGAAAATCATAAAGTATGCAATAGATTGATTGTTATATCCTGTCCCAGGTAGATTATCACTACTCTTATTTGTATAGTTCACCTTCATATTGATGCGCAATTTCTCACTGAGCTTTGCTGAAGAGTTAATAGCTGCGACCAACCTTTGAAAGCCTGTATTCGGCATGATCCATGAATTCTTGGTATGGGTTAAGGATGCCCTTGAGCTAAATACCTCATTCCCTCCATCCAAGGAAATACTATTCATATAGGTTTCTCCGACATTGAAGAAATCCTTTACACCGCCTTTATAAGCAACCCAAGGGGTGCGTGTTGTTCCTCCGGTTTCCGTATTTGGGTCATATTGGAAATATTCCTGACCATTAAACTTAGGACCATAGGCACTGGAAGTAGAACCTGTGTTCTTTCCGTCTTGGGTAAGTCCGTATGAATAGTATTGCTCTCCATCAGCATTACGGTCCAGATTTCCTTGACCATATTCGTATTGAAAGTCTGGCCATTTTAATATGGATTGAAAACTGCTGTTTGAATTGATGGAAATACCAATTCCTTTTTTATTCTTATTCCCTGACTTAGTGGTAATAATCAAAGCTCCATTTCCTGCTCGGCTACCGTAGAGCGCAGTCGCAGCAGCTCCTTTTAGTACCGAAATCGATTCTATGTCGTCGGGATTGATATCTCCTAAACCATTTCCAAAGTCAATCGGAATATCTTTGTCCGGTCCGCTTGA
The DNA here is from genome assembly GCA_002245855.1 of Sphingobacterium cellulitidis. Taxonomy (GTDB): domain Bacteria; phylum Bacteroidota; class Bacteroidia; order Sphingobacteriales; family Sphingobacteriaceae; genus Sphingobacterium; species Sphingobacterium cellulitidis. Next base: position 71,312 of record NOUX01000013.1, read on the forward strand.
TCCTGCACCATACGCATCAGTAACGCCTGAACTAAAGCGGCCATTCACCATTGGGATACCATCCACAACTATTAAAGCCTCATTATTTTTAGGATCCAATGAACGGTCACCTCTTAAATTGATCCTAGCGGTATTCAATGGACCTGAACTTGCTTGGGTAATAGACAATCCTGCAACCTTTCCTTTCATCGCATCTACCCAGTTGCTAGGTGTCGCATCCGTCATTTGCTTGCCTGTTACCTGACTTACTGCATATCCTAATGATTTCTCCTCCCTCTTTATCCCCAATGCAGTAATAATTACTTCCTCAATCGACTCATCTGAAGTAGTCAAGTTTATGCGGACTGATTGACTATCTGAAGTCCATTGCTGTGTCTTTGAATGGTATCCTAGACTCTGAAATATGACTGGCTTCCCAGATTCAACTTGGATAGAAAACTCGCCATTTGCATTACTGGTTCCGATAACTTTGCCCTCCGAAAGAATGGTTACTCCACTCAAACGGGTATTAGTTCCTTCGTCATAAATAACCCCAGAAATACTAATCTTTTGTTGATTCGGCCACTCCTTTTTGGCAACCTCGGTTGAATAGGAATTGGCAATTGCCGGACTAATCCCTAGACCTAATAGTAAAATAAGTGTACTGTAGGTTCGTGTGGAACCTCGATGGAAATCAGAAAAAACCTTTTTCATAAAAATTGGATGTTAGATGGAGAGGGTTCGTGGTTGAATTCCTCAGCAGGCTCAAAATTAATTAGGTGTTGTTAAGATAATGTTATCAATCGGTTAACAATTAATAAATCAATAATACTGAAAAATGTTTTAACTAATTAATAATAAATATTTATCGGTTTTAGATAATGCTAGGAGGGGTTTTTTTGAAAATTGTAAAATTTAGGTTAACCAAATAACTCTTGATATGATTTTTATAATCATTCAGTAAATCCTGTTCTAAGTAAAATTGAATGCTTCCAATGGACTTTGGAAGAAAAGGAGAGGTGAAATCTTGTGTTGAAATAAAGCCTTGATATTTTTGGCTTTCCTAGGAGCTGATTTAAGACATTCTAAATCAGCTCCAAAGAGTTTTTATAATAGACGAGCAACAATTTTTTTATAGATCCTCTCGAGGATAGGCTTTTTTCTTCTACCTTCTTCAAAGGCTTCAAAAGCATTTGAATCTTCAGCTGAATCTTTTCTTTTTACAAAAATTGAATTGTGCCCATCCCTAAAAGCAATTGCTTCGGCCTCAGGCCTTCCATAGGAATAGTAATATAAAGCCAAAGATTTTCTGCTGTCATCTTCCGGACATGTTATTGGATTGGGTAATCCATGATAGGAAATTGAAGTCGTTGAAAACATAGCAATCGTATTGAATGAAGGTAATACTTTCTCAACACAGCCTGTCAATTCCTTATTCCATAATTCAAAATGACCACCATACTCTTCCTTCCAATCCTTGTTTAAATACACAATAAAGTTGACCCGACGATCTAATCCATTGATAGGATGTTTATTGAAATCAGCATGAACCTTTAACAAACCTTCTCTTTTCATCTCATGTAAACCCGCTCCTGAAAAATAAGGATCCCCAAACAAAGTCTCGTCAATCTCGGTGATCTCCTTCACAAAATGTAAAAACGGCTCCGAATTTAGAAAATGCATTAAGGCCTTGGTCTTTGGCCCAAATAATTCTTCCCCATTCCCAGCAAATTTCTTCTGCAAAGGGTCATTGTAAACAATGTTGTTTCCTTTGGATAAATCCGGAAATTCTGCCAATACCTCTGATAAAAATTCAGGGTTGAAAAAGTTCTCAAAACTGATGCTTGGAAAGGGATCTGCATTCCTGTATTTGGCCTTATGCTGTTTAGCATATGCCATTAGATCTTGATTATGTAAATTAAGATAAGGGTTCATAGTAGTAAGTATGATTTCGGCTTTTAGCCTATTAAGTTAAAATTGATTTGATGACATAAAGTTCGATAATAATATTTCTTTACTTAGAAGCATTAATTGATTATACTTGCTTTTGTCAACTTTTATCTACAGCCTTTTCGACAATTATTTAACCCCATATTAAAATTTGATATTTTTAAACAAACTATTGAATACTAAGAGGTTAAGATTTCGCGCTAAGGTCATATTTTTAAATAAAAACATTTGTTGTCACAAACTGTTATTCATGGGATTATAAACTTTAAAACATCGAATATGAAAGGAAATTGGATTCTAAAATTCCGCCCATTAGCATTCATTATGCTCTTATTTGTTTCACTACAATCATGGGCTCAAGACAAAGGATTAGATATCAATGTAGATATTGATAAAGGGGATGATGGTATGTTCTCCAAACCCTGGGTATGGGTAGTCGGAGGTGCTGTATTTATTCTACTACTCGTAGCTTTGTTGAGGGGTGGGGGAAAAAAATAATAAGAAATAAAAAAGGCTTTCATTCGAAAGCCTTTTCTTCTGAAATTAACTTTATAAACAGTTAGTGATTTCCCATCCAAAACCCAAAATAGGTTCAATCTCCCCCTCCTGAGTTAACTTTTCTTGATAAGCATCCATTTCTAAATATTTGCTACTCGTCAATCCTATTTTTTTTAATTCTAAGCGGAAATCCTTGGAAATAGAATTAGATGTGCCTAATAGAAATGTCCCCATTACTATTAATATGCTTATGCTCTTTTTGTTAGTGATACTTGACATATTTGCTTCCTCCTAATTTCTGTTTCTCAAATATGTCTCTATATCAGCTCTCTAACAAACAATGGATTGGCGGATTTATATATATCAAGGAATATAACTACTCAAATTATATAATTTAAGCAGAGATATGCCTTTTTACAAGTCTTATTGCTATGCCAACCCCTGAAATTATGCGCTTTTAAGAATTTTACTCTTTCTTTTTCTTATCTTGAAATTAACAATACCTGATCTAAACCATCATCGTGTTTATTGCATTTATAAATCTAAAACTTACTTAAACCCATGCTAATGAAAAAATTCTTGAAACCCTCTTCGCTAAAAATCCTCCTGTTTTTAAGTCTATTTCTTGGAATAAAAAATCATTTGATCGCCTTCAATAGCGTTGATCAACCTAAAAAAGTCAAGGTCATTTTTGATACAGATATGGGGCCAGATTACGATGATATCGGTGCAATAGCTATATTGCATGCCCTAGCTGATCAGGGTAAAGCAGAAATCCTAGCAACGGTAGCAAGTGATGCTCACAAGGATATCCCTGCAACTATTGAAGTCTATAATAAGTATTATAAGAGGGATGGAATTCCAGTAGGAAAAACTTCGAATCCATTGGCTCCTAATTTTACGGCTCCTAACAATTGGAATGAACAAATTATTAAAAAATTCTATCCCGAATTGCTGAATAAAAATTATGAAAATGCGGTCTCAATTTATAGAAAGGTGCTGGCAGAACAACCTGATAATTCTGTTACCTTAATTACAGTTGGTTTCATGACAAATATCAGTGAGCTATTACAATCCTATGCCGACCAATATTCTAAATTAAATGGAATGGATTTGGTCAAGAAGAAAGTTAAGAATTGGGTAGCAATGGCTGCTGCATTCCCCCAGGGAAAGGAGTTTAATGTTTTTAAAGATGCTGAGTCAGCCAAATATGCATTCGATAATTTCCCGAAACCTATTTTGTTTTCTGGATTTGAAATTGGTGACCGTATAAAAACAGGTGGTAAAATCGCTGAACGTAATCTGCTAAATAGTCCGGTATCTGTAGGATATAAAATCAATTTAGAGACTTATGCAAATGAAGCCGTAAAGAACAGAAGCTCTTGGGATCAAACCGCCGTACTGATCGCCATTGAAAACCCCGAAGACTACTTCTACCTAAGCGGACCCGGAAAACTAATCGTTGATGAGGAAGGAAATAACCTTTGGGAACCAAATAAGAATGGGCTACATGAATTTATCATACATAAATACCCATATGATAAATTAGAAAGTGTTATAGATGAATTGATGTTGCAACAACCAAAGTAAGTTTGAGCAATAATTACCCTTTCCCAATAAATACCATTTTTGGGCTACTGCCTGAATAGTTAAATTCAGTAATTTGGTTTGGCGGCTGGTTCCTTAAAATTTTCCAAAATCTATGTTTATTTGAAAGAATACTTTGAATCTGGAGAACTTATAAGAACTTTTTAATGTAATAACTGAAAAAATAATGAATGTTAGTGTGATCATTCATTAACTTCTTTCTCGTAGAATGTACGATGTTTTATTGCATTGATTGCAAGAATACCGTTTAACCGGTAGAAAAAACAAGAATGATTTCACCCACCATGGCCTGCGAACTCGTGAGTAGAGATAGGCTTCTCCACAGTGAGGACACAAGGGGTGTGATTGACTCATCGCAGTTGTTTTTAAACTGATAATTTTCATATATTATTGTAATAAATTTTAATGAATTAATATAATACCATCATCCCGGAAAAAGATTGGTTTAGGGTCTAGTAATACTATTAACGCCCAAACTATGTATTTATTTTGTCTTTTTAAGGGAGAAATAATACTCGTGAAAACATACTTGATTAACCAGCAAAATTCAAGTCGTTTAAACGCATGTAAGTTAGCCGATTGAAATTAAGACGCTGTTAAGTAAATCCTAAAAAATAATTAAATATTGCAGGAAAGAAAACCCACAAATTAATGGTTTACGTGCTTAAATAAGTAAATTGATAAACAAATGTTTACATGTGTTACCAATTCTTGTTAATGGTTTCGTGTGATAGCGATAATACTTTTTAAAAATAACAAAAAGCAATGAAATTTGTTCTGTATTTAAATCAATATTTTATCCAATATATGACTAGAATATTAACATTCATCCTATTATTCTCCTGCTTGTGCAGTATTACTTTGGCTCAAGAGAAAAATCCTAAAGCTAATGGCTGGATATTCGGACCCTCATTAGGCTATCAATATCAGAGTGGAAGCTTCCTGAAAGCCTCTGCGTGGACTTTATTCGCCCCCAATCAATCCCAATACATAAAATTTGATGCCGGCGCCAACTTTAATTGGATGATGAATCAAACAACGGTTATCCCTGAGTTTGGAATCACATATTATTTAAATAATGTAGCTGTTTGGCCACTCCTTAAAGGTGAAATTACCCCATATACCGCAACTGCCAAAGCTGGAATTAGTGTTTTTTCTATTCTTGAACTTTCCGCAGGTTATGGTTTTGATATAAATACCAAAGAAAATTTTAAGACAATTGATGGTTTCACCGTTGGGGTAGGGGTGAATATCCCACTGAAATTTCACCTTTACTAAGGGTTATTCTAACCAGTCTTTAAAATCATTCACCCGTTCTCGGCTGACAATTAATTCATCCGATGGAAAATGTTGAAGCTGAACCCTTAGACGTGAACTCGTATGAACCGAGATGCTGGTTATTGATTTAATATTGATTATAGTTCCCCTGCTGATCCTGAAAAACTGTCGCGGGTCTAACATCGCTTCAATTTGCTCCAAGCTCTGGTCCAGTAAATAAGAGGTATTCCCTGTGCCATAAGCATAAGTGCCCTTATTCTCTGAATAAAAACACTCGATCTCATCCACTGCTATTAATTTTATCGTATTGCCAACCTTGATGCTGAACCTCGTTTTGTAATTTCCTTTTTCAGAATGGATAAGGTTTTTTATCTGTTCAATATCTACAGCAGGTGGTTTAGAACTTATACGTTCAAATTTCTCAATAGCATTTTCCAGCTCCTCCTCGGAAATAGGTTTTAATAGATAATCAATACTGTTCAACTTGAAGGCTCGAATGGCAAATTCATCGTACGCAGTCGTGAAAATAATTGGACTTTCAATGCTTAGACCCTCAAAGATTTCGAAAGATAGACCATCAGATAATTGAATGTCCAGAAATATCAATTCAGGTGCTGGATTCTCTGCAAACCATCGCTTTGATTGCTCTACAGAATGACACATCTCAATCTGATTGATCCCTAAATTATTTAACTTCCTGCTCAGTAATCTTGCCGCCGGCTTTTCGTCCTCAATAATTAATGTTTGGTAACTTCTCATGCATGAAGGATTGGCAACTTTACAACAAACTTTTCCATAGTCTTGATAACCTCAATCTCCTTTTTACTCGTCAATTGATAACGTTCTCTAATATTTCTTAATCCAACTTTCGTGGAAGGCGTTTTGTTTTCTTTTTCCTGAAGATTGTTCTCAACTACCAAAAAATCATTCTCCCGATAGATATCTATCTTCAATGGTGATTCCTCCGTGGCTTTATTATGCTGAATACAGTTTTCCAACAGTAATTGTAAGGCCAAAGGCACTGTTGAATAGGAATCGTCTAGGTCCTCAACCTTACTCTTTTTATAAATTATTGCATCCTCGAATCGAATTTGTAATAGGGAAATATAATTGTTCGCAAATTCCAGTTCTTGCTGGATGCTAACGTATTCCTTGTCCTTATGTTCCAGAATATAGCGATATATTTTTGATAGTGACTTCGTATAGGTAATCGCATTCTTCTGATCCTCTTCAATTAATCCAATTAAAACGTTCAAACTATTGAATAAAAAGTGTGGATCGATCTGGTTCTTTAAGGATTCCAACTGTGCAGTTGCTTCTCCTGCAATCATTTTCTGTTGCGCAATTTGCTTGTTCTTATGAACTTTATAATAGTAAAAACCATAGAACCCCAATCCGATGAAAATCGAAATTATGGTTATTGGAATATAGCTGAACCAATATTCGTTTTTTAGAAAATAATCCAGTGAATTCCCTTGCCAAAGGACAGAAATCGTCACATTAATGCAAAATATGACAATGGGAGCGAGGATGCAGGTTAGTAGGATATATCCAATTACCCGTTGGACGGCTCGGCTTTTATCCGGAATAATAAAGTTGAGAATTTTACCACTGGCTATACCTGTCAGATATAAACAGATTCCATAGGCTATCCCAGCTATGGATTCGGGAGCAGTGATAAAAGACATTTCTAAACTCCCTGTACTGAACAATACTATGATCGCAATAATACTATAGATTGCTAAACTGATGAGGACAGCTGTAAGTATGGAGATTAGAAATGTCTTCATTGATACTTTATTTGCATTCTTTTAAAAGTGCTTCTGCTCTTTCTTTTCCCCATGATGGATAAAAAGGTTGATCCGATTTCTTAGTGTCATATAAAGGTAGCGCTTTTTGAATACTTTCGCATTCTTCCTTGCTGTCTCCTCCCATAAACTTTTTGGATTGCATGCTGAATTCTGCTAACCCGACAATGGCGCGAGGATTGTTAGGATCCATTTTTATTGCCGTTTCATAATCCCCCATGATGGATGGAGCCAATATTGCAGCCTTGCCTGCAGGATCGGTAATCATATCCGAAGTCGTTGCTAAGGCCCGAACAACAAGCCATTCTGAATTGAGATCCTTTTCATCTGTCGGAATTAATTTGCCGATCTTCTTTAACACATTGGATTTCTCAGTTTCATCATGAATCTGAAATGAACTTGTCACCAAGGTTAATGCCTGATAATATTTTGGCAACCAATTGTCTTTCTCCACCTGTGCAATTCGTTCAAATTGAGCGCTCGCCTCTTTTGCATTCCCTGAACTCCAGGTCTTTAAAGCTTCCCCCATCGCTTTTTCGTATTTACCTTGGCCATAGCTTGATAAGCTAAATATGACCATGAATGTGAAGATTAGTGTTTTCATCGTTTTTTCGTTTTTATTTATTTAAAATTCTGCTTTCTGAAATTATCCATCAAACTTGCTTGGATGAACCGTCTTTTTTATGGATGAATGGTTATAATTGATCCAATTGATTGTCCTTTTTATTTTTGCTGATTGTCCAAAAGAATCCTACAAAGGCAAACCGCTTAGCTGTTGGAATAATTGCCCTACCTTTATATTGACCTGATGGGTTAGCAACTGAACTGTATTCATACCCAAATACAGGCTTATTTCCCAATATATTAGTGACTGAGAAAAATAATATCTTTTGTTGCGTCAATAAAAAGGACCAACTAAAGGAAAGATCATTCTGAGCTTTTGTCATCGACTGCATAAACCCACCCAGGTTCGGATTATCATATGGACGGCCAGAAATAAAGGTGTTTGTCAGTCCTAGCTGGGATCGAAGCCCCGAAATCCAATATTTGCCAACAAGGGAAAAATAATGCTTCGCTAAATAACTGGGTTGAACAGCATACTCATAATTTCGCTCCAATTTCTTAGGATCGGTATAAGAGTAAGATATCCAATATTGAAGATTCGGAATAGTCTTGCTATCCTTCCAGAAAAAATCAATCCCTCTTACCTTGCCATACCCATTATTGCTGAACTCGGAATTATATTGTGGAATCTGATTATTATACGTGATCAAATGGTCATAATCCTTAATGAATCCTTCGAGTCGAAGCATCCGACCTTTCTGATTAAAGGTGTAATTGAAGATATAATGATCAGCAGATTGCCAATTTAAGGCTGGGTTAAATTTTGAATATTCGGTATTGGGTTCCTGATGATACTTTCCATAAGAAATGGATAAGACATGTTGGGTGCTAGGTAAATAGGCAATAGATGCCCTTGGTTCTAAAAATCGTTGTGACTTGAAGTCATCGGAATACCTCAAACCCAAATCCAAATTCATCTTTGGTAAAAATCTATAACTTCCTTCTGTAAAACCAGCAATAACAGAACGTTTGAAACCGTAACTGATAGGGCTTATTTCCGATTGTTGGAACTTCTCATCGATATCTTTAAAGAAGTGCTCCGCACCAATTAACCAGGTCCATCGATTTGCATTTTTCTTGATCAGTAATTTCACATGCGATCCAATCTCTTGATTCGGGATGTTGAAATTATAATAATCTAGCTTCCTATCTAGATAACCTACACCTATCCCGGTTTCAAGCTTCCAGTTTGAAGGTAGATAGTAGGATAGGTTGCTGTTTAAATAGTAATTGTTGGACTTAATTGCCGTCTTTACTTCTTGGGAATATAGTACGCTGTAATCGCTAAAACTAAAGTCCTCAGCAGCAAAGGATGCATATAGATTAAAAAAATGATGCTCCCCCTTGTTTCGGAAAATAGCCTCTCCAGAGGCTTGTTCATACTGTTTTTGCCAAACGAGGTTTTGTTTGATCAAACCGTTATAAGGCTTAAGGTTGGTATAACTTGCATTTAGGCTCAATGAGCTATTTCCCCATTTTTGTGAATTGCTCAAGCCTAACCCAACGGTAGAAAATGAAAGCTCTGTTTTGGGCTCTTCAATGGCTTGCGAGCTGCTGAGATTTAGGATTCCTGAAATTGCATTCCCATATTCTGCGCCATACCCTCCGGTGGAAAAGTTTGTCCCTTTGAATAAGAAAGGAGAGAACCGACCTCGAACTGGTACTCCATTGGCTGATGCGGTATAGGGTTGAGTTACTAGGATGCCGTTGATGTAAGTTTGAGTCTCACTTGGATCACCTCCTCGAACCATCAAGCGACCATTCTCACCTGCAATCTGGGCTCCAGGTAGTTTGCCTATGGCCGCAACTATATTTCCCATACTCCCTGCAGTCGTGACAATGTCCAATGGTGTCAATACTGCACTGCTCTGATTCCCAACACTTAGTTGTCCTGCACGAATCACGACTGTTTCTATCTTATTGTCATCACTTACAAGTTGCAAATCAATGATTACACTATCCTTGACCTCGAAGGGGACCTGTTGACTTATGTAGCCAACTGAACTAACCATCATCATTTGTTGACCTGTTTCCTCTGTTTTGAACTGATAATATCCTAAACTATCTGTGTAACCACCATCATAACTCCCTGAAATAAAAACATTGATATTGGCCAAACCCTTATGTTTTTGGTTGGTAATCCTCCCTTTAATGGTTTGAGCATATAGGGAGACTGAAAGTATACTACAGCAGAATAAGAAGAGGATCGATTTCATGGTACAATTTTTTACAATACTATCTTATCCTGCTCAGCTCTAGAATTTGAAAAGGCTCAATGGTTGAAAAGATGGGATGAAATGCTGGATTTGCAGTTTGAAAGGTTTTTGTACATTTGCTTTCAGATAACATTTACCATGACATCCTTTAGAAATCTGAATCAAACTACTGGAAGAATTATTAGCCTCGACAATGCTGAATACTTATTTTTTGGTGGAACTGCATACTTAGGTTTGTTAGCAAATCCTGAATATATCGAACTCTACAAACAAGGGATTGACCGCTATGGATTGAACAATGGAACCTCGCGAACCAACAACGTGCAGTTGGGAATTTATAAGGAAGCTGAGGACCACTTGGCTAAACGCTTCGTCTTTGAATCTGCAGCCTTGCTTTCCTCTGGTTATCTCGCCGGTCAAGCGACTGTCAGAGCCTTGACGAAAGGCAAATCGGTCCTGTATGCTCCCGGAAGTCACCCTGCTCTTTGGTTGCAGGATTCTCCTTTGCAAGATGGCGACTTTGACCAGTGGATTTTAAATACCATCGATTTTATCAATAATACTAATCAAGAAGAATTCGTGGTTATTTCTAATTGCATTGACAATCTGACGCCACAACAATTCGATTTCTCCCCATTCAAAAATTTGAATGCAAATAAGAGAGTTACTTTGATTCTTGATGATTCTCATGGTATTGCTATTCTGAAAAAGGATGGTATTTCAACAGAATTATCGGAATTGAAAAGACCAAATATTGAAATTGTTGTACTTGCATCCTTAGCAAAAGGTCTTGGAACGGATGCAGGCTTGGTTTTGGGATCGAAGGAAATTATCAAAGAAATTAAAAAGCACCCGATATACAATGGCGCTTCACCAACAGCGCCTGCAGCATTTTATGCTTTGATGGAGGGAGCGAATTTGTATGAGGAAGCCTTTGATAAAATGCAAAGTAATACGCGATTATTGGCTGAAATGGTAACCAATACAAACTTGAGTCATATTGAGAATTTCCCAGTGTTTAGTTCCAAAAAACCCGAACTTTACAAGCATTTATTACAAAAGAAGATCCTAATTTCTAGTTTTCCTTACCCATTAGCGACAAGTCCACTACTAAATCGCATTGTTATATCAGCCTTGCATACTGAACATGATGTTCGTCATCTTGGAGAAATATTGTGCTCAGAAAGTTCATTAATTCTTTGATTGTCAACAAAATAATTGTAGCTTTGCAAGCCTTTTGAAATGTAATATTGGGGAGTGCTATACTAAATCATTGAATGATAGTGGTTTGGATTTTAAAAAAACACAAAAATATTTCCATTACTCATTTTAAAAAGATACTTTTGCATCCCCAAACGGGCTAATAGGCTTAGGGTATAGATTAATTAGAGTAAAAATAGATATGACTAAAGCAGAAATTATTGCAGAGATCTCTAACAAGACTGGGTTAGAGAAGGTTGATGTTCAAGAAACCGTTGAAGCATTCTTCAAAGTAGTTAAAAGCGCTATGATTGGCGGTGAAAATGTGTACGTAAGAGGTTTTGGAAGTTTTGTAGTAAAAAAGAGAGCTGAAAAAACAGCACGTAACATTTCAAAAAACACAGCTATTATCATTCCTGAGCACTACGTGCCTAGCTTCAAACCTGCAAAAGTATTTGTAGAAAAAGTAAAGAACGGAAATAAGAAATAATTCATCTTTATGAAAAACTCCAAGCAAATTCAGATTATCGTTATAACAGCAGTAGCCCTTGTTGTAGGATTTCTTCTGTTTAAACCTGTAAAAGGCTTGGTGACTAAAGAAGAAAACACTGCTGCAACTTCATCTGCCAAAGATGACGCTGCAGCAGCTCAGTTTAATCTGAGTTCTGTTTCTGAAGCTGCAAAGCGAGGGTTAAACCCAGCTTTAGCCAATGAAATCAGCGAATTAGAGGCTAAAGCAAATAAAGCAGATAATGCCGAGAAAGTCAAAATTTATCAGCAAATTGCTGACAAATGGAACGATCTTGAAAAACCTGCTCCTCAAGCGTATGTATATGAGGAAATGGCCAAAATTGACCCTAAATTCGAATATTGGTTGAAATCTGGGGACAACTTCAGAAAAGGGTATACCAATCTTCAAGATACTCTATTAGCTTCAGCATTAAATCAAAAAGCCATTGAAGTTTATCAAAAAGCCGTAGATTTAAACGCTGCAAGTTTAGATGCTAAAACTGGTCTTGGGGCCGCAATGGTTACTGGAACCAATAACCCTATGGCTGGAATTGCTATCTTGAGAGAAGTTGTTCAAACTGACCCTAAAAATCTCGAGGCCAACAAAACCTTAGGGTTGTTCTCATTACAGTCGCGTCAATTCGACCGAGCAATCGATCGTTTCAAAGTTGTAATTGAACAAAAACCTGATGCCGAATCGTATTTCTATTTAGCAACAGGATATGAAAATATAGGGATGAAGAACGAAGCTATCGCCGCTTTTCAAAAAAGCAAAGAACTGGCTGCCGATCCTAGTCTCTCCCAGTTCATCGATCGTAGGATTGAAGAACTTAGTAAGTAATTAACAATTTTTTTTAAAATCATTTAAAAACATTAAAGCTATGCCAAGCGGAAAAAAAAGAAAAAGACACAAAATGGCTACTCACAAACGTAAAAAACGTTTAAGAAAAAATAGACACAAGAAAAAATAACATAAGGCTCAGCCCTTATTAATCATGTGACAATCTATGATCGATTATCCATCATCATAGATTGTTTTTTTTCATTAAACGGTTTTATGTTTAACCGGACATTATTCGTTGTGGAGCGAGTCCACAACTGTCCTTAATTAAGTAGCTGTTGGTAAAGGAATTAATTATCGATTCAGTCCCCGATAAGGGGGTGACTATTGCTTTACTACAGGACAAACAACTAGTTGAATTAAACAGGGAACAAGCTGGCAATCACTATGCCGTGGGTGATATTTACTTAGGGAGAGTAAAGAAAATCATGCCCGGACTGAATGCCGCATTCGTAGATGTAGGCTACGAAAAAGACGCTTTCCTGCATTACCTCGACTTGGGGCCTCAAGTACAATCCTTGATCAAATTAACAAGGGTAGTAAAGAATGGCAGTTATCAAGAGAAACTGCTCAATAGTTTGAAGCTTGAAAAGGACATTGACAAGGCTGGAAAAATATCTGATGTTTTAAGCCGTAACATGTTATTGCCAGTACAGATAGCGAAAGAACCTATCTCAACAAAAGGACCTAGGCTAAGCTCCGACTTATCCATCGCAGGCCGTTTTGTTGTCCTGGTACCATTTTCAAGTTCGGTTTCCATTTCCAAGAAAATCAAAGGCAGTGCCGAAAGAAATAGACTCAAGAAAATTGTAGAAAGTATTAAACCTGCAAATTTCGGCGTCATTATCAGAACGGTATCCGAAGGTAAAGGAGTCGATGAACTCCAAAAAGACCTCCTCGACCTGATTTCTAAATGGGAATTGTTTACCAAACGCCTTAAAACAGCTGAACCCCCTCAGAAAGTGCTCGGTGAGTTGGACAGAGCATCAACCATCTTGCGTGATATCCTCACCGATGAATTTACTCATATCTATGTAAATGATAATGAAATCTACGAGGAAGTAAAATCATATATTCAAGAGATTTCGCCTGATCTGGAAAAAATAGTCAAATTCTATAAAGGAAAAGAACCTATTTTCGACCACTTCGGCGTAGAAAAGCAAATTAAGGCGTCGTTCGGCAAAACTGTAAACCTCCAAGGTGGTGCCTACCTCGTGGTAGAACATACCGAAGCCCTTCACGTTATCGATGTGAATAGTGGTAACAGAATTGCCAACAAAGAAAATCAAGAAGATAACGCGCTCCTTGTGAATAAGGAAGCAGCAAAAGAAATTGCCCGACAGCTTAGGCTTAGGGATATGGGTGGTATAGTGGTAATCGATTTTATCGATATGCACAAAGCATCCAACCGGAAAGAACTTTATGGATTCTTGAAGGAATGTATGGCCAGCGATAGAGCTAGACATACGATTCTCCCTCCTAGTAAATTCGGACTCGTCCAAATAACTAGGCAAAGAGTTCGCCCCGAAATGAGTATCGTCACGAATGAAAAGTGCCCTGCTTGTGACGGGACAGGCGAAATTAGATCAAGTATCGTTTTATTAGATGATATTGAAAACAATTTGAGTTTTATTCTTCAGGAACAGAACGAAGTAGGGGTAACCCTTTGTGTGCACCCTTATATCGCTGCCTACATCAAATCTGGTTTTATCTCCAGGAGAATGAAATGGTTTTTAAAATATTGGAAATGGATTAAAGTAAAAGAAATGAGCTCATACCATTTGACCGAATTTCACTTCTTTAACTCTAAAGACGAAGAGATAAAATTGTAAAAAAAGCTGGTTACTTTCCGTAACCAGCTTTTTTGCTTTTATAGCTTGTCGATCCAATGGATCTTGAGTCCGTCTTTTTCCATTTTTCTAAAGTAGGTCATCTGTCGCTTTGCAAATCGATGAATCTCTGTCCTTAACTTCTCCCTGAATTCTTCCATCGTCAATTCCCCCAATAAATATAAAGAGGCGTATTTGTATTCCAAGCCAAACCATTGTAATTGCTCATGACTGATTCCTTGAGATATCAAACCCTCAACTTCCTCAATTAATCCCGAGTCTATTCTACTGTCAAGACGCTTGTCTATCCTGCTTCTTCTTTTGTCTCGTTCTGGTGATAAGCCGATGATTAAATAATGTTTAATGCTTTTTTTATCTGAAATTGGCATTGGATGATGATCCAGGTACATTAATATCTCTAATGCTCGGACCAAACGCTTATGGCTATTCCAATCTATTGTGTAATCTTCCGGTATATCCCTGGATTTGAGTAGCGAAATAAGTTCTTCCTTGCTCAATCTTGAAAGCTCAATTTGTAAATCCTGGATTTTTGGAACCTGACTATAAGTCTGATCTTGTAAGAGACTCTGAATATAAGATCCTGTGCCGCCACAAAGGATGGCTAGCTTTTTACGCTCTTGTATTTCTTGAAAGGCAGAAAGGAAGTTTTCCCTGAATAAGTCAACATTGTACTTTTCAGTAGGTTCGATAATATCAATCAAATGATAAGGTACCTCCTGATACTCGATTAAATCCTTGCCGGTTCCTATATCCAATTGTTTATAAACTTGTCTTGAATCAGCCGAAATAATCTCTCCATTCAAGGCCTGTGCAAGTTGCACGGCCAGTTTAGTCTTTCCTGAAGCAGTCGGACCCAATAGGATTAAAAGAAAATCAGGCGAAAGAAAATCTTCCGCCTGTTGTATAAATTCAATAAGTTCTTGAATACTTGTTAGATCACGAACTTGGTCCATTTTTCATTACTTTCGTTGCTCGCAACTACTGTGTCAATAAAGGCCATACCGCGAACTCCATCGTTTACATTTGGAAAATCCAATTGCTCAGGGTTAGGGGTTTTACCATCTTTCTTGGCAGCAACAGTCGCAGCAAAATTACGGTAAATATTTGCAAATGACTCTAGTAAGCCTTCTGGGTGACCAGCCGGAATTCTAGTGTTATGTGTTGCAAATGAACTTAACGTATATGGTGCAGCATACGCATTTCCTGTACGATAGTATTGTCTAGGCTGATCCAACATTTTTACGATCAAATTATTAGGATCTTCATTAGCCCATTCAAAACCACCTTTTTCCCCATAGATACGCATTCTTACAGCATTCTCTTCTCCTGCACAGATTTGTGATGCTGTCAAAACTCCTTTTGCACCTTCTGTAAAATGTAATAATACAGAACCATCATCATCTAATTGACGGCCTTCAACAAAGGATGTTAAATCCGCACAAACTTCAGTGATTCTAAGTCCGGTTACATATTCCGCTAAATGTGCTACGTGTGTTCCGATATCGCCCATTGCCAAGGATTTACCTGAGCGTTTTGGATCAGTACGCCATGCTGCGCCAGCATTACCTTCACGTTCTGTTAAACGACTCAACCAGCCCTGTGGATATTCTACTAATACCTTGCGAATCTTGCCAAAATGACCTTCTTTCACCATGGCCTTAGCCTGTTTTACCATCGGGTATCCCGAGTATGTATGAGTTAAACATAAGGTGCGACCTGTACGTTCTACAATCGCTTGTAATTCTAAGGCCTGCTCTAGATTTAAAGTCATCGGTTTTTCAACAACAACATCAAATCCATTTTCCAATGCTAATTTTGCAGGTTCGAAATGTAAGAAGTTCGGCGTAACGATGGTCACGAAGTCCATGCGCTCTCCTTCTGGAAGCTGTCCTTCCTTCTCGATCATCTCTTGGTATGTAACGTAAACTCTCTCTTCAGGAACAAATAAGTCCTCGCCCGATTGTAAGGAAATCTCTCTGTTAATACTAAATGTACCACATACTAATTCTATTTTGCCATCCATAAAGGCAGCAATCCGGTGTACAGCTCCTATAAAGGCATCGTTTCCACCACCGACCATGCCCATGCGAAGTTTTCGTTTCATAAGGAATAAATTTCGATTGATTAAGGAATAAATATAATAAAATAATGCCGCTTTTAAACAGCTAATACTAATTTAATGCTCCCTGTATTCTGAGTGAGATATCCTTCTGGGTACTGACCCTCGACTACTTTCAACTCTGCTAGACTACCTATTTGAAATTGTTGATTGTCGCTAATCCAATATTTCCCCCCTTCGCGAACCCCTGCTTCTTCAAAGCCAATGGTCTTGAGTGAGGAGTCCTGGGACCAGTCTTTATCCACATAGGTCATGATATCTCCAGGTTGGAATTCTGTAATAAAACGACGGATTAATTTCGATAAGCCTCCAATGATAAGGTAATCGGATTTATGGCAGAATCGAAGTAGTTCAAAGGACCTATATCCCTCAGCTTTATCCCGCATTTTGCGACCAGCACTAAAAATCGCTAGGGAAACCAGTTCGCCTTCATGAAATAGACCATAACGATATTTGCCCGGTAAAGCGACTTGTAAATGATTCTCTTCTTGAAAGCTCATACCTTGACCCTTATCGACCCTCGCTACTACCGTTTTTCTCGCATGAACTTTCCTGGCTTGACCCGCCAACACTTTCAATCGATTCTTTATTTTTTCGGATTGTTGCTCCAATTGCCCTGCGGAAAGCATGATATATCGTTTGTCGGTTTCTGGAACCTCTATGAATAATTCCTCTGTAATGAAAATATCAAAAATTAGATTTGGGCAAATGATATGGCCATATCCATGTTCTTGGATATAGATGGGTTCAGCATCGAGCTCACCTTGGATAAAGCTTATTATTTCGCTGATAACCGGGTTTTCCATTTTGCAAAAATAAGGCAAATCAATCAATATGTGCGCTGTGCTAAATTATTAATACCTTTGTACCGTAAACAATAACAAATGAAATTACCTATAGTAGCATATGGAGATCCGGTTTTGCGTCAGAGAACCGAAGAGATCGATGAGGATTATCCAGAATTAAAACAATTGATAGATAATATGTTTGAAACCATGTATGCAGCAAATGGAGTAGGTCTTGCCGCTCCGCAAATTGGTTTGCCTATTCGTTTATTTGTCATCGATGCAAGCCCTTTCGGTGAAGATGATGAAGATGGTCCCGGCGATCCAACTGCTAAAGATTTTAAACGCGTTTTTATTAATCCTATTTTAGTCGAAGAAAGTGGCGAAAAATGGCCATTCTCCGAAGGTTGTTTGAGTATCCCTCATATCAACGAAGAGGTATTGAGAAAAAAAGACGTTGTCATCAATTACTTGGATGAAAATTTTGAAGAACAAGAAGAAGAATTAACTGGTCTGGCAGCTCGAGTTGTTCAGCATGAATATGATCATATTGAAGGAAAATTATTTATCGATAAACTTGGACCTTTGAAAAAAGCCATGTTGAAAGGTAAACTCGATTCTATTTCGAAAGGACAAATTAGGGTATCCTATAAAATGTCTTTCCCGCAATTGAAAAAGAAAAGATAATAGAAGGGCCAGATTTACTAATCTGGCCTTTTTTATTTTCTATAACCTAGTTCGATTTTCTGATTATTGTTTGTCCTCAAAATAATTGAATGCATCTATAATGTCCAGGTAAACTCCATCATAACCTGAGTCTAATATTCCTTTTAAATAACTCTTATCATTACCATATATAATGGCCTGCCACTCCTTATCCCAGTATTTGACTTTATAATTCCCCTTCCACTCTGGATTTTCCTCCATTAACCATGTCGGTTTTTGCTGTTTCCATGATGGATTCCAATAAGATCTATAATCTTCAGCTTCGCCAATGGACATATAGGATATGACCAATCTTTTCCCTCCATTTGCCTTGTTTTTTAATTGTCGAACTTCCTCTTGATTAAAGGATTGCCCATCTGTAAAATAAAGGTCCATAATCAATACATCATAATTGGTAGCGGTCACAGCTTGTATAAATGCCTGCTTGGATGAAAACTTGGATGGATTGATTAAATAAAGGAAGTTCTTGGCTTCGGAAAGTTTACTGATATTATTCTTGTTCTCTTGATGAATAGCAACTTTCGGAATAATATTCAATTCACGCTCAGTTGATGCAAAGGATATGAATCCATTTTGGTCATTCTTCGAAAATGAATTGTTTATGTTGGCCGCACTGGAGCAATAATCACTGGCCAAAATGCTGTTTCCAGCTTGTTTTGAGATATTCAAGTATTGAATAAGTCTATTGCTTTCTGATGTTGGAGTTGCCTTATCATCTTCATCATAACCATAAAATAAATCCTCCTGACCATTCCCATCAATAGCAGCTAAATACTTTTGGGCTAGACTCCCATTCGGTTCGCCATCTTGCGTTACGAGCTCTATTCCATTCTGTGGAATGACAATAAAGTTAGTGCTGGATTTTTTTGCGTACTCACTCAGGCCGATGACAAAATTACGCATCTCCCCTTTGTAATTCTGATCGCCTAACTCTGGATCGAATACCTCATCCTTTGAGCAGGATGATAGTAAACTTAAACTAATGAGTAGGATTAAAATTCTAGTTGTTAGCATATATCTATTACGTATTGGATTAACAACGGAGTATCTGACTAATAAATAAATGCGATGAACAATTTAATTTATTGGTCGAACTGTCGGTAAGGATAGATTATATCGAACGGATAGAAACCTAATCCCGAATACAACTGACGCAGAGATAAACGCATTTAAGTTTGGGTCCAATGGGATAAATGTCAGCAGTACATAGGTTATTGCTCCCGCCAGACAGGCTGAAGCATAGATTTCCTTTCGTAATATCAGGGGGGTAACATTCATTAAGACGTCTCGGATTACACCACCCATGCAGGCTGAAAACATGCCTAGCATTACGGCAGCAATCGCACTGCTCTCGTAAGCCAGAGATTTCTCAACTCCAACAACGGTGAAAAAACCAATCCCCAAGGCATCAAATAGAAATAGGGTTCTGGCGAAACTATCCAATTGCTTGTTGAATAAAATGGAAATAAAGACGCCAACGAAAATGGCAATCAGATAATTTCCATCTTCAACCCATACCGGACGAATATTTAAAAAAACATCCCTTAATGAACCTCCGCCAATAGCAGTAACAAAGCCCATAAAGGTTGCTCCAAAGATATCAATGCCATATCGGTTTGCCGCCATAGCTCCCGAAATGGCAAAAACCATTGTCCCTAATAAATCAATGTAGTAAATCAGTTCCATGCAAGTATTTTACTTCCTTTTGCAATAATACATAAAATATAAAATTACTTTCCAATAATTAAGAAAGGCTCCGAGCGGAGCCTTTCTAGTAAACTAAACAACGAAACAATGATTATAAATTAAATTCCTGTTAATCCTTTTTTGGATTTTAATTTTTTAAGTTCTTTCTGGTATTTTCTGTCGATTTCCTTGTATTCTTCTGAATCTTGTAATTCTTTCCACTGTCTGCTTTTTTCTTTCCATTCAGGGCTATTGAAATACTCTTGGATCTTTTTACCATCCTCCTGCATTTTTCGCATATCCGCTTTCCATTCAGCTGAATTGAAATATTCTTTCAGTTTAGCAGATTCCTTTTCTATGTTGGCAATCTGTCTTTTCCAGTCCTCACTTTCAAAGTATTTCGAAACATGGGCAGATTGATTTCGAATATTTTCAACCTGTTTTTTCCACTCCGGTGAGGTAAAATACGCATTTACCTTGCTGGATTCTTTTTCGATATTGACAATCTGCTTCTTCCACTCAGGCGAATTGAAATAATCCTTCATTTTTGCAGATTCCTTTTCAATTTTAGCCATCTTGTCTTTCCATTCCGGACTTTCAAAGTAGGCACTTACCTTTTTACTTTGTTCTTCTATATTTTTTATCTGGGCGTTCCATTCTGGTGAATTGTGGTATTCTTGGATCTTTTTGCCTCGTTCCTCAAGAGATCTGATGCTATTTCGGACATCTAGGGGTAGTTCATTAGTGTCTTGAATCCCTTTTCCATGATAAACTATTTCTGATTTTACCTTCTTAGGCGCAACTGGTTTTTGTGCAGTCTCCGGGATTGGCGGTTTCACGGTATCAATGCTTAACAACATCGAATCTTCAGTCGAAGTCAAGTCAACTTTTATTTCCTGAGGCTTTACCTCATTTGATGGAATGATCCATGCTAAGGTTAGTATGGCTAAACCGCTAAGCAATACAGCCAATAATTGCGGTCTTACGTTTTTATAATTAGTTTCCATTTTTGTGATTCTTTTAATTCTATTCAATAAATGATTTTTGTTTCCAGATGCCGCAAGGGTTAAACTTGGATTCATGCTCATTCGCAATTCCTCCAACTCAACCAAGGCTTGGGCATAGGAAATAGGGGTGGATACATGTTCTATGACCATATCATCACAAGCATGTTCCCTTTCTCTTTCTAGTACTTTTGATAAGGCCCAAATAAATGGATTAAAGAACAATACCGTTTCTATCCCCACTTTCAGAAGGTTGAATAGATAGTCTCTACGTTTTACATGAGCAAGTTCGTGCAACAGGATAGCCTCTACCTGTGCCAGATCCATTTTGTTGGCATAAGCAACAGGGAAAAGGATAAATGGTTTCAGATGACCCAAGGTAATCGGAACGCTGATCTTATTGGAAAGATAAATCCCAACGGATTGCCTGATATTAAGCTTCTTCTTTGCTTGGTAATATAGGTTAGTCCATGATGTTGGAATGGAATCCAAGCCTTTATACTTTAGCCTTTTCAATTGGATCAAACTATTGCTTAACAAGATTATTTGAACAATGAATCCAAAAACATAGCCTGCCACTACATAAGGTAATAGACTCTCTAATCTAAAACCATCCTGTTGTATGTTGACCATGATGTTCTTCAGGTCTTCCGGATTTAAGGCTCTTAAGTCGATAAATTGACTGGAATTCTGAAAGAAGTAAATAAAAGTCGCAATAAAGCTGATAAATATGGATATCTGGGTGGCTAATGCTGCGTTATGTCTCGCTTTGGCACTGATGTTTGATATTGAAAGTGTATATATACTATATATAATATACCAAATTGCAGCTTGCCATATAGAATGCAGAATGCTCCAGCCTAATGCATTGCCAATATTGAGTGTTAGATTTTCCATGGCTAGTTTTGTTCAAGTTTTTTTAAAAATGCTTTGATTTCGTCAAGTTCTTCTTTGCTTGCTCGCTCATTTCCCAAAGCTTGCATGACAAGTCTTGCGGTTGATCCATTGTACACTGAGTCAATCATTTTGTCCAGCATCTTTTCTTGAATTTCCTCTTTCACCAATTTCGCTACATAAAGGTGTGTTTTTGAACTGGTGTCGCGAGTCACCATCCCTTTATCATGCATGATCTGCATCAACTTCAAGATTGTAGTATAACCTACATCCTTTTTATCCAAGGTTTCAAATACTTCCCTTACACTGCTTTGTCCTTTATCCCAAAGAACTTGCAAGATTTCCATTTCGCTTTCTGTCGGTTTCATACGATGATTGTTAGTATCTACGAATGTTTTCGTACTCAAATCTACGAAGTCTTTCGTATAATCCAAATGTTTTAATAAATTTTAACTAAAAAATTTTCTAAATGTCTGTTAAACAATTTGAAAACACGTTTTTATTTATCGATTTTTTTTGTGTTATAATTATTTTTAGGATTTATTCTTTGAAATCTTAGCCATAGCTCCTTAAATTTATTACTAATCCAAACCAATAGGAGCGAGGAATGGTTGTATAGGTATTGTTGTTTGAGAACTAGTAAATGAGTTTAGCACTACTATATATAATAAGAACAGAAATCAATTATGGCATATGACGAGAAGTTAGCTGACTTGGTCAGAGAATACCTGGTAGAACATTGCGACAAAGAAATTATGGAGAAACCCTTGTTTTCAGGCTTGGCATTTCTTGTTGATGATAAAATGTGTATTAATATATCGGGGGATCAATTGATGTGTCGATTTGATCCTGCCAAGACAGCAACTTATAAAAAGCACAAAGGATTCCAACCGATGATTATGCGAGGTAAGGAATTAGATGGGTATTGCCTTGTCGATCCAGATGGATACCGAAATAAAAAGGATTTCGAATTCTGGATGGACCTTTGTTTAGCCTATAACCCTTTTGCCAAATCTTCCAAAAAGAAAAAAACCAAGACTTCTTAAGAATAGGCCCTGAAAAAATCTCATAAAATAGTCTCAAAAAAGAGGGGTTGGAAAGTCCTCAAAATCAGTCTCAAATAGAAAGGTCTGGAAAGTTCTCAAAAACAGTATCAAAAAAAGATTTTGAAAAAGATCTGGTAAAAAGTTTTGAAAAAAATCTTCCTAAAACTTCCCATATTCCCCAATATCTAATTATTCTCGGTAACGTACTAACCTATTAATAGAGGAGGCTTTTTCTTCCATATATAATATGTGTATATATAGTAGCTGTATTTCTCACTGGTCAATTTATTATAAGAGAATATATCAATTCATTTCCTGATAACTTTTTAAAATGATTCATTTAAATAAATTTCTAGGAGTTTCTATTTAATCTGGTATCTCATATTTAAGGATACTATCAATTGCTGTTTTCAAATACTTCTTTTAAGTATACCTTACAAATAAACCTTTCTATCATTTATGTAGATTATTCTTTTAAATCAAGCTATCAACTTTTTCTTTCAATAAGACCTTGGATCATTTCTTTCGATCTTGTTTTCAAATCACGTTTTTTAATCAGTCCTTATAGATATCTCTTTCAAATAATAATAACAGTTTCATAACAACTTCAGATTTCCTAGTTATTTATTCTGAATTCGGGATTAATGTAGATTTTGAATACTGTAATAAGGTAGGTTTTATATACAAGTAATAATGTAGCCTTTGAATGTTGTATTAATGTAGCTTTTGAATATTCTAATAATATATAGGTTTTAAAAACTGTATTTATATAGTTTTTGAATACAGTGATCAAGGGAGTTTTTATATCCTGTAGTAAGTCGATTTCGAATTCATTAATACTACAGTTTTGAACACACTAATATAGTTTCTAATTCAGCGATAATTCTGTCCATCTTTTGGACAAATCAGGACCTCTACCGCACCTTGGTCGGACCTTCTTCGGATCTTTTCCTGACCTCGTTCGAAAAAATTCGGCCGAGGTCCGGTGGATCTGCGGGGGATCTGCGCTAGTGAAGCGCCGGAATATCGAATTTTGTAGGGCCTGCTCCCGAAGTATTTCCGATAATGCTTGGGTAATTAAATAGCCTTTGAAAAGGAACGACAAGGAATCCCCTCCAAAAAACACATATCCATGATCCCAACCTTACCCTATCGCCCGACCTCCCTTTTCTACCGTTCATGCCCCCGGAACCATGCCTGGTCAAATAAAATGCAGCACTGCTGAAAATTTATCGTGCAATGTGTTAGCGAGTTACGCTGTGCTGCCAAAAATTGTTGCTGTGATGTCTTGGAAGTATGGATGTTTTGTCCCTATCTTTGCACCACTCCGCAAGGGAGGGACGGCTGAAAGGCCACTGACAACAGGGAATGAAACACGGCGAAAAAGGGTCAAACCCGGATGGA
>NOUX01000014.1 GCA_002245855.1 Sphingobacterium cellulitidis
AGGAAACAGATTCTTCGGCGGTGCTTAGAATCCCTCTCTGGGGTTATCTTGTGATACTATACAATCAGCATGGGTAAAAAGCGAAAGGGCAATTTTTCTGTCTTGTATAGCGTAATAAAAATGGATTCTTCGGCGATGCTCAGAATGACAGCCGATACTTTTTTTGGAGGTAACAGATTCTTCGGCGGTGCTCAGAATCCCTCTCTGGGGTTATCTTGTGATACTATACAATCAGCATGGGTAAAAAGCGAAAGGGCAATTTTTCTGTCTTTTATAGCGTAATAAAAATGGATTCTTCGGCGATGCTCAGAATGACAGCCGATACTTTTTTTGGAGGAAATAGATTCTTCGGCGGTGCTCAGAATCCCTCTCTGGGGTTATTAAAATGTTAAGAATATGACAATAATTCACAAATAATCTTTAGGTAATTTTTATTTAAAATACTTTGTTGAAATTGATAAAAAACAAGAAGTATGGGTCATATCTATTTCGTTTATATCATTACGAATTATAATAAGAAGGTATTATATATAGGAGTTACAAATAGTTTAAAAAGAAGGCTTCATGAACATCAATTTGATGATGGATATTTTAACTCATTTACAAAGAAATACTATGTTTTTTATCTAATTTATTATGAACTATTTTCCGATGTTAATGATGCAATAAATCGAGAAACTCAATTAAAAGGTTGGACTAGAAAGAAAAAGAATGCTTTGATTAATAAGAAAAATCCAAATTGGGACTTTCTTAATAATGAGATTTAGAGGGATTCTGAGCGTAGTCGAAGAATCTGTTTGTTACCACAAAATGGCAATTGTCATCGTGAGCAAAGCGAACGATCTATTTTATAAAGGAATGCATTCGCAAACAAAGATTGAGATGATGAATTGAAAAATAAATTTTTCAACCTTGTTTATAGTATTAAAAATGGATTCTTCGGCGATGCTCAGAATGACAGCCGATACATTTATTGAAGGAAATGGATTCTTCGGCGGTGCTCAGAATCCCTCTCAGTTGTTTTTTACTAGCTATTTCCCAACAAAAAAGGGATGAATTATTTGATAATTCATCCCTTTTTTGATCTTTATTTTTATTTCTCTTACTTTTCTGGGTTTGCTTTTTTAGCGATTTCGAATAGATCTGGGCCTATGTGGCAATATCCACCTGGATTTTTATCTAAATAGTCTTGGTGGTATGTTTCAGCATCAAAGAAATTCTTTAATGGTTCATTTTCTACTACTACCGGCTTTTGTAGACTTAGGGATAATAGATGAAGTTTATCTTTTATAATTGCCTCATCAGCGTCATCCGTGTAGTAGATTCCGGTGCGGTATTGTGTTCCTCTATCGTTTCCTTGCTTATTTAAGCTGGTAGGATCGATACTTTGGATGTATAGATCGATCAATAATCCTAAATCAATTACTTCTGGATCATATACTACTTTTACCGTTTCTGTAGCACCTGTATTTCCTGTACATACTTCTTCATAAGTAGGGTTATTTTTAGTTGCGTTTGCATACCCAACTTCAGTCCCTACTACTCCCCTTACCAATTTGAAAAAATGTTCGGTTCCCCAAAAACATCCTCCTGCGAAATATATTTCTTTTCCTTTTCCTGTTGTGCTCATTGTCTTATTAATTTCTGATTTTTTTTCCTCCTTACGGTCTGTAAATCCCATTGTCATTAAAAATACTACGACCAATAAGGTTGATCCAATAATTGTTAATTTATTCATTTGCTTCCAATTTCTGTGACAAAGTTAAGGAATTTGACAATTAAATCTATCTTTTTGGGATTAGAACAGAATTAGCGAATAAATGTTTTTTGTAAAATAATTAATGTTTTACATTAATTATTTATAAGTTTGCATTATATATTAATATCAAACCTTTATGAACCAGGTAAAAATTATATCAACATTTTTAAAATATCTCTGCTATTTTTTAGCAATTGGATATTCATTAACCTTTATCTATTCTGTTATTTGTTTGTTGACTGGTCTTTGGACGCTTCCATATGGAGATGGAAATTACATTCATATCTTATACCCGTTTACTAATGAGCCATTTATTAATTTAGATAATAATATCAAATACTTTATATTTTCATTTCTACTACCGATTGGCTTTTATGGGATATTTTTTGGGTTAACTGCGCAGGTATCCTCTGTATTCTTAAAGTCCAGGATCTTTACGAAAGAAAATCAAGGCATCTTTGAGCGTTATTTTATGTTGAATACGTATATCCCTCTTCCAATGGTGCTTATTGGGTTGATGTTTGTCGAAGTGGAGGGAATGATATGGATTTTGGTTTTCATCCATCTTATTTTGGGTATCTTTAGCCTGTTCTTGGCTAATATTTGCAAACAAGGACTACATTTACAAAACGAACAAGATTTAATTATTTAAACATGCCTATCATCGTCAACCTTGATGTCATGCTTGCCAAACGTAAAATGCAAAGCAAAGAGTTAGCAGAGAAATTGAATATTTCTCCGGTAAATCTTTCTATTCTAAAAACGGGAAAAGCTAAGGGCGTTCGTTTCGATACTTTAGAGGCTATTTGTCAAATTCTTGAATGTCAACCCGGGGATATTCTGGAATTTAAGGAAGACTAAGCAGCACAATCAAGGTCCTTTATTTATTGATTTTTTTAATCGGCAATATTGCTGACAGGCTATTTATTGCCCAAAAATTTAAATTATGAACACATTAATTATTAATGAGCTTAACCTCAGCTACTCCAATAATCAACAAGCAATTAAGAATGTCTCATTGCAGCTCGAGAATGGAATGTTTGGGCTATTAGGACCAAATGGCGCAGGAAAATCATCTTTGATGAAAACTATTGTCGGTTTACAAAAACCTAGTTCAGGAACTATCATGTTTAATGGGGAAAATATCGTTCAAGAGCCTGAACATATCAAAAAGCATCTGGGTTTCCTGCCTCAGGACTTTGGAGTTTATCAGAAAGCTTCTGCTTATGATTTATTAAATCATATCGCCATATTAAAGGGAATTACTGACCAATCTCAAAGAAAGCAACAAATCCTAGAATTGTTGGAAAGAGTTAATTTATCCTCATTTCAAAACAAGGAGGTGCATAAATTTTCCGGTGGTATGCGGCAAAGGTTTGGGATTGCCCAGGCGTTATTGGGCGATCCTAAAATCATAATTGTCGATGAACCAACAGCTGGTTTGGATCCTGAGGAAAGAAATCGATTTAATCTTCTCTTGAATAATTTCAGTAAGAATATGATTATTATTTTTTCAAGCCACATCGTTGAGGATATTCAGAATTTATGCCCGCAAGTTGCGATTATGAATCAAGGCAAGATTCTGACCTTGGGCAATCCAAAAGATTTAGTTCAGCCAATTCAAGGAAAATTATGGGGTAAGAGCATTGACATTCATGAAGAAGTCTGGTATAAAGAGGATTACCGAGTGATCAGTCAGAAACTTGTGAATGGGAAATTGATGATTAGTGTGCTGCATGATGAGCAGCCAAAAGGATTTGAAAGCATTCAACCAAGTTTGGAGCATGTATATTTTTCCAGTATTGAAACTAATCTCAATTAAAATGGCTAATATTTTTCACTTCGAACTTCGCCGTACTCAAAAGAATTGGGCTACTTATTTATTGGGATTTATTTATATTTCTGCAGGTTTCTTTATTGGAAGTTCATTCAATCTCTCATTTTCCGAGGGATTATATTTGAATTCAGCATTCAGCTTAGGATATGTAATCGGCTTATTAAGTTTATCGGTGATATTTATTGCGAACTTATATGCCCTTCCCCTCTTGTTTAAGGATCAAGATTCACACTTTGAGGAGGTATTATTCGCATTACCTTTTTCCGAAAAGGAATATGTGGGGGATCGATTTCTTTTCTTCTTTTTAAAAACATTCTTGAGTTTTTTCTTGCTAATCATTGGATTCGCCATAGGACAATTATTACGAAATGACTTCAATATAAACCCTGAATTTCATTTTTTCCATTACCTCTATCCCCTATTTGCTTTTGGGTTATTGAATAGTTTCTTGGTTTGTAGTTTTCTTTTTATGGTCGCACAAACTAGCCGAAATAAGTTGCTTCTGATCATTGCTGGACTTTTGCTATATGTTTTATACATGTTGGTTATGGTATTTTCCAACTCCCCATTTATGAGTTCTAGTATACCACAATCCATTACAGCAGAGAAGATATCAGGCATTCTGGATCCTTTTGGCCTATCCGCTTATTTTTCAGAGGCTAAAAAGATGAGCGTTCCTGAGAAAAACCAACATGTAGTAGCCCTACAAGGTTCTTTATTGATCAATAGGTTGATCTATTTTTTTATTTCTGTAGGATTACTGCTTTACTGTTTTAACAGTTTTGACTTTAGAACTAACCATTCTAAATCTCAGAAGCCTCAGAAAATTAATAACCAAATTAATAGACTGGGATATCAACATTTATTACTTAGGATTAAACCTAAGTTCGATTCATTTGCTAGTTTCAATTCTATCCTTTCACTGTGCAGAATTGACCTTAAATATCTTTTTAAGGGCATATTTATTACTTCCATCAGTATTCTGCTTTTATTTTTTGTGGGCATGGAAATGTATGCAGAAATCTAGAAAGGCATCCGAATTCCACAGAAATTTGCGAGTTCAGGATTGATGGCAGTAACTATTTCTGAGAACTTTTACTTATTCGGTTTACTAATTATAGTCTATTTCTGTAATGATATTTTCTGGAGAAATCAGGTTTCAAATTTTCACTTGATTGAATTAAGTAGCTATTATTCAAAAAATAAGAATATAGCCCATTTATTGACCCTAAGTATTCTAATAATATTTTTTAGTGTTTTATTGATTGTTGAAGGTATAATTTTTCAAATTAGTTACGGCTATTTTGTTTTTGATTTCAAGGCTTATGCAGGAGTATTCTTATTCAACAGTCTTCCCATCATATTATTTGCGAGTTTCATTCTTTTAATCAATAACCTATTTAAGAATAGGTTTGTTGCACTGGGCGTATCAACATTTGCATTATTCCTTTTTACAGGACCTATTTCTAAAAAAGTTTTTAAAAACCCACTCCTGCAGTTTTTCTCAGATTTTCATGGGGTTTACAGTGATTTCAATGGATATGGATTCTACCCTGGAATATTTTCATTAAGGCTTTTATTTGGAATATGTGTTTTGTTGATGTCATGGCTATTGTGGCAAAGCATTAGAACAAAGAAATTGGGAATTAGGAAGATTGTTTTAGCAGCTATCCTAATTTTAACTGCCGGAATTTCGGCAGTGAAATATTTGAAGCATTACATTCCCGAAGAACAGGAAAAAGCCTGGCAGCTTGCAGCTGATTATGAATTAAAGTATAAAAAGAAATATCAAAATATCCCTCAACCCATAATTACGGAGGTTAATACGGAAATTAGTCTGTTTCCTTCCAAGAATTCCTATAAAATAAAGGCAACATATACCCTTGAAAATAAAAGTCAAGAGAATATTAATGAGGTATTAATCAGTTTTCCAGATGAATTAGATGTTAATACCGTTCGGTTGATTATTGATTCGCAGACTATCGCATTAACAAAAGATAACCAGGAAGTTAAGTTAAGATGGCCGCTTTATCCTTCAAAAACTGCGAGAATGGAATTTGAAATTACCTATAATTCCTATGCCGTAAATGGGCACCAAAGTTTCAATTCTATCATTGAAAACGGGTCTTTCATGCGGATAAGCAGATATTTCCCATTAATAGGCTATCAATCTAACTATGAATTGGATGATGAAAAATTAAGATCACAATTCAAATTGGGAACTAAGGAGGCTTTGAAATCCGTAAATGCTGCAGTGAATTCAATTGAAGATTTTATGGATTTAAGTATGGTTGTTTCTACAGAAAAGGATCAAATTGCGGTTGGAACTGGAGATTTAAAGGATCAGTGGACTAATTCAGGAAGGAATTTCTATAAATATTTGGCAAAAAATATTCCCTTCAGGTTTGCTGTTGCATCAGGAAAATACCATGTAAAAAAGAGTAAATATGTAGGGATTGATATTTATGTTTATTATCATCCGAAGCATGCGGAAAATGTTGAGCAGCTGATAGAAAATACAAAATCAAGTTTGGAATATTGTATTAAGAATTTTGGCCCATATCCTTTTGAGAGCGTTCAGTTTGCAGAAATCTCTTCATTTACGGAGGGTTTCGCAGGGACGGCGTATCCCGCGAGTATTTTTATGCCAGAGAATATGGTGTTTCATGCAAATGTACAGGGAAGACAAGAGGAAGATGTGATCAATGAGTTGGCAGGACATGAATTATCGCACCTTTGGTGGGGAAACAGTCAAATAAATCCGGATCAACGTGAAGGAGCCACTATGCTAACAGAATCCTTGGCAATGTACACCGAAATGATGCTGTACAAGCATGAGTATGGTTTGGAAAATATGAAGAAAAGATTAAAAATTCATGAACAGATTTTTGAAAGCCAAAAAGGATTTGCTGAAAACGAACCATTATTTAAAGTAAAATCAGAAAATATTCACATCTCCTATTCATTGGGTGCAATGGCGATGGTAAAACTGAGTGAAATATTAACCGAAGAAAAGGTCAATACTGCGCTATCAAGCTTTTTGAAAAAGAATAGTTATCCTAAAAAACCAAGCAGTATTGATTTAATAAATGAATTTCTGGCGGTTTCTCCAACTGAAATGACTAAGCAGAAAGTGAAAGAGATTTTTATGAATCCATGGTAATTAATCGGTAAAAGCATATTCAGCTAACATGGCATATTGTGCAGCAAATGAAAACATAAACATCCCTTCTACTCCTTTAGCTCTGTTCTCTGGGTTCCAACCTGTTAACAGATTTGTAGGTAGAAAACCGTCTATTGAATAGTTTTTATAGCCATAATCAAGGTTCTTTTGAAACGCATTTAAATAGGATTTAGCCTCAGGATTTTCGGAGGTTAATTCTTTATATCCCCTAAGTAAAATTCCATTGAACCAATTGTTAAAACCATCGGTTTCAAAGCTATAAAAATTGGGAATTTCCTTGTCCTTTTTTGCAAAATAGGCGAAGCTATTTTCAGCCATTTCAATGGCTTCCGTTTTATATTTTTGATCCTTGGTCGCAAGAAATAAATCTACTGCTCCAGACAACATGGACCCACTGTTGTAAGAATAAAAACGTCCTACGGCTTCTGTAAGTTTTGTATTTGCACGATACTTGGTATTGCCAACTTCTTCATATTGAATTTTGCAATCCGGATCACAGCCGCCCAGCATATCAAAATATAGTCCGTTTTTTACCTTCAATTTATCCTGTTGCCAATCGTAAATTTCTTTAGCAAAATTTAAATAATACTGCTCCTTTGATTCCTTTTTTATACGCCTAGTTTTGCTATCATTTGGATCAATAAAAGAACGATTTATCTGGTCATTTTTCCCTTGATATATAGTATGCAACCATACTAAAGAGCTGATTAAAGGCCCATTGCTACAGGCATGTTTAGTTGTGTATCCAGGCCCCCAAGTTATACCCCCATTTTCATTGCCATTTTCATCTAAAGTCGTATCCCATCCATCTAAGACATAATCAGTTAAATATTCTGCTTTTTTCAAATAATCCTTATTTCCTGTGAGTTTGTAGGAATGCAGCAGCTCACGAAGCAGCCACATTTGATCATCATAAACATTGTAAATCCCTGTAACTTTTGCTTTCCCTTTTTCAGAAACACGATCTACTGCATACACAGACCACGTTTTTGTTTGCGTATAGGAGGTCAATTCATAAGTTCCTAAGTAATAATCTACTTTATCATAAAACTTGGACAACAGTTTTTCATACTTTTCAATGTTGGATTTATATACTTTTTTATCCGCAACACTTTTATTTGCCTTAAGGGCGGATAATATCGCATTTACTGCTTCAATGCCTGCGGAATACATCCAAACACTTGCCCTCTCTTCCGATTTTTCCTTCGTAAAAGGGTTGTAGAATCGACGCATTTCAAAAGTTTTGGGGTCAAAATAGGCAGAAATCGTTTTATCAACCAAAGACATTGCCCTCAGCAAGTTTTCATTTGCGATATCTTAGTTGGTGGGAATTGAACTAATAAAGACGTGATTATTGAGGTTTTCCATCGCCGAAACCGGTTGGAAGGCAATTGAGCCAAAGATTACCCCAGTTGAGCAAATGGCAATTTTTAAGGCTTTATTATTCAGCATTTTCTAAAGGTTGACTTCGGTTGATTTTAATAATTAGGATTCTTGTAGAATCTAATTCAAATTAAAGAAAAATAACCAAAAAACAACCTTCTATTTAATTGTATATTACCACAGAACATATCTAGCACCAATCTTAAAACCTAATTGCATGATTCTATCATATGAATTTCCAGATTCGAAAGGAATTAAAGAATAGATTTTATATCCAGGTTCTAGATGGACAGAAAAGTTTTGCGAAAGATTGAGATTTGCACCTATTGCTAGTTGTACACCTACTCCGTTTTGTTTATCCATTACCTGATGTTGTCCTGACACATCAAAATGTAAGGTTGGACCCAAATTAGCATAGAAGTACTTACCAAATTCCATATGAGCGAGGATTGGTACTTCAATAATTTTTAAGGTCACAGTATCCTTAAATCTTTCCTTTTGCGGATCTACTACTGCTCCTAAAACATCAACTTCCTGTTTAGAAAAGCCAATTCCTGATTCCAGAAATACACGATTTTTTAGCGGTACTAGTACAGATACATCTGCAGAGAAATATTTTTTACTGGATAAAGAACCTGCACCATCTAGTTTTTTCAGGGGACCAATATTTCGAAAAGAAAAAGGTGTCACAGAAAGTCCGATTTTAAGTTTTTTATCAGTCTCCTGGGCTTTGGAAGAAAACGGAGTTAGGAATAAAAAAGCAATTGAAATAAGAAGGAAAAGAGGATAATTGGTTTTCATATAAAAAAATTTTGTCTTTAATTGAGAACGAAAAATAGGAAAAATTAGCTACATGGATTATTTAAATTTACAGAAGAAATAAAAAATGGTTGCTGAATTCAGCAACCATTTTATACGTTATTTTTTAGGTCTTGGTGGGCGGACATTTCCATTGTCTCCATACACGGGATCATCTGCATCAGCATCAGGATCATCTACAGATTGCGTGACCATGATATTAGGATCTGTAGGTTGGATAGGCATCGTTGGATTACCTGGATTCATTAAATAGGACAAAATTAAGTACCACATTTCTCAAAAAATTAGAATGTAAAAGCCTGCTAGGTCCGCACAGTCCATCTGTGGGATTGCTAGAAAAAAATTGTCCAGAAGGCCTTCTGAATTTTTTGGAATTGAGGCGCATGAATTCCTCAAATTGAAATCTCTTTTGTATCTTTCCTCGAAAGCACAAACAGTATTAACCACTGATTTCGAAAACAAATTTATAGCGCCGAAAGCGACTAATAATCAACCATTTCCACTATTTCAGGTAATTCCAGTTGAATTCTGGTATTTCCAGTGTGGGTAATGGTCAAACTGTTTTTAGGAAGATTTGTATTAATTATGAGAGGTATCGGATTTCCGGTAATTCTGTGTAGGGGAAACTATTATTATAAGGGAATGTCTGCATTCAATAGATTTAAAGAACAGGTTTTAAAAGCTTATTGGGAGAAACATAGCAACAATGAGCTACATGATCGATTGGCAAATCCAACTTCTGCCAATTTGAGGGATTATGCATTATTCTTATTGGGATCAGGTTTAAATCCTGATGATAAGAAAACCCTTCGGGATTTTTTTATTTTGAAAGATGAGCATGGAGATTTGGAGAAGTCAATTGCGGGAATCGACATCGATAAATTAAAACCGGTTCGATATTTTATTGATAAGAAAACCAATAATCCAGATGAAACAATCGTAAAATTATTGGCTGTGCTTATTGATTTTCAACCTAGACCATTCCGCATTGATGATTGGACCGAAAATCCAACAATTCCATTTACTTCAATTTCAAAACCCACCGTATTGGAAAATGACCGAAGTGGAAAAAGTCAGGATTTGGAGCCTCAAACTGAACCCGAAAGTATAGAATCTCCAAAACCTGTCGATTATAAAAGGAAAGGTTCAAAACTGAATAAGAAAGCTGTTCTTCTTGTAAGTTCAGGGGGAATTATTGCGGCAAGTTTAGGATATATTGGATTCAAAGAAAAGAAAGAATGTATGTGCTGGTTTAAGGATCAGTATATTGTGGTGGATTGTATTAATAATAACCTTAGGAATAAAAATGTAATCGCACTAGATCAGGATAAGCTCGAAAATTTTAAGAAAATAACCAGATATGATACATTAGGAATTAAGGATGTTAATAAAATTTGGTATTCAAAGGTAAATAATGAGGTTGAGTTCTTTACAGAAGCAGGAAAGCATCCAGAACATGCGGAACGAGGCTTAAAATTGGCTACCGAATATATTATTCGAAAATACGCCATGGGAGAAAATACAGATACAACAGAGAAGACAGGAATAAATAATTCAGAATAAATATCTGGATTCTTATTCCTGTCTTTTTTATATGAATAAAAAATTAAGCAATAGTTACTTCTTTCATTAAGTAAACATCTTGAATTGCATTTAATAAAGTTACACCGTCTTTCATTGGCTTTTGAAAGGCTTTTCTACCGCTGATTAGACCAGTACCGCCTGCTCTTTTGTTGATGACAGCCGTTTGTATAGCATCCTTGAGGTCTTTCTTGCCAGATGCTCCACCAGAGTTGATCAATCCAGCTCTTCCAGCAAAACAATTTAAAACCTGATAGCGACATAAATCAATAGGATGGTCTGAACTTAATTCTGTGTACATTCTTTCATCCAATTTTCCATAGCTACTATTACCCATATTCAATACTCTGTATCCGCCATTAACTTCTGGCAACTTTTGTTTGATAATATCGGCTTCAATGGTTACTCCTAAATGATTGGCTTGACCAGTTAAATCGGCCGCCAAATGAAAATCGACTCCATCTTTTTTAAAAGCATCATTCCGCAAATAACACCATAATATAGTGGCCATTCCTAAAGAATGAGCTTCTTGAAAAGCTTTGCTGACCTCTATAATTTGTCGTACCGATTCTGGGGAACCAAAATAAATAGTTGCACCGATAGCTGCGGCTCCCATGTTCCAGGCTTCACGAACTGTACCGTATAAGATTTGATCACTCTTATTAGGGAAGCTCAATAATTCATTATGATTAATTTTCACCACAAAAGGTATTTTATGTGCGTATTTTCTAGACACCGCTCCTAAGACACCAAATGTAGAAGCCACAGCGTTACAGCCACCTTCTATTGCTAATTTGACAATATTTTCAGGGTCGAAATAAATTGGATTGGCTGCAAATGAGGCACCAGCACTATGTTCAATACCTTGATCAACAGGCAGGATAGATAAATAGCCTGTTCCTCCTAATCTACCATGTCCAAATATATTTCCTAAACTTCGTAATACCTGCGGATTTCTATCTGAAATCCCATATACATCATCAATAAATTTTGATGATGGCAATTGAAGAATATTTTTTGGAATAGTTTTGCTTTCAAATTTAAGTAGTTCATCACTACCTAAGTGTTCAATTAATTTATTGATATTCATAATTATGTTTTTAATGTAATACAATAAATGAACATGAAGGATTTAGATTTGTTTTAAATAATAGTTACTATTGTTTTCAACAGATGTCAATGAATAATGTGGTGAACAGGATTATATTTTATCTAACAATTGAAATTTCAAGTTTCCATATCTGCAGCTGACATGAAAGTTCAGTTAAACAAAAAAGCCAAGGTAAACCTTGGCTTATAATGATACTTCTATTTTTTTCTTTTCTTGATTCCGAAATATTTCAAAATTTAACTTATTCATATACTGGTCTCTTTTGAATACTTTTTGTAACTCACCTAAATCCTTCACACCCTCACCTTGACAAGAAACAATGACATCAGCATTTTGAATCCCAGCTTTTAATAATGGTGAATTTTCGGATAATCCTAAAACCAATACGCCTTCCATTGTAGGCAAACCTGCCGCAGATTGCTCACCCAAGGTTTCAATGGATTTAAGCTTTGCCCCTTTCCATTCAAAAACCTCTCCTTCTTTACTATTTCCTTCCACTTCAATCTCAGGAATAAACGGGCTATCTGAAATATCTTTTAAACGTGAACTCATGACCCCTACATCCTGAAGGTTAATTTCTTTAAACCCAACTAGACTACCAGATATTAATTTAAATTTTCCTGTACTGATATCAGTAAATTCCAGTTTCACTGGATTTGAGTGTTGATCCACACCCTTTGCTTGATCTATTAATAAGTCTTTTTCACTTGTATAAAAATTCCGGTCTACTTTATCACCCCAATATTTGACTTGAATATCCTGATGATGATGCATCACTATATTATTTCGAAAGATATCATGGCTATCCTTAAACCACACATGTGGATGAAATCCATTGTTGATCATAACATTGTTATATACTGTTCTATAAAAACCTTCTCGTAATTTTAATCCGCCAGTCAAACACAGATTATTGAAGATTTCGTAATTCGAAGAACCATCATCTAAATCTATATCCCATCCATGATCACAACTAAACCTATTATCGCTAATGACTGTTGTTTCAATAGCATCCAACTTAACCCAATTTGGATGTTTCTCAACAATTTTATCCATTTCCGTTCTATCTGGATGCCAAAATCTATCTCTTCCCCAGGAATTAAATGCTCCATGGTCACTTGTTTCTAATACGGTCCGAAAGACATCATTATGGGAAATTTTATGTCCTCCCCAAGTTCCATCGCCGATATTAATCCCCGCACGTGGGACATTGTAAATTGTATTATGCAATACTGAAATCCGAGAGGCCATAGAAATTTGAACTCCCGCTACTTGTTTTTCTATAAGCCCTATATTACGGATTAAATTATCACTAGCCTCACATTCAGCAGGGTAATTATTAGTTTTGGGTCCTGGAATGGTATCAATTTCATTTTCAGGAACAAATTTTTCATATCGGAATGAAGGACTTCGAACTGCATCAGGATCACCAACAAAGTTTATCGCTCCAGCACCAATACGTTCAAATAAATTACCTTTAATCCCAACATTACGATTGTAATTGCTAATGAAAACTGCATTGCCTCCCAAATCAGTAAAATCTGAATTTGAAACAGAACAATTTTCTGCCCCTTCAATTCGCACCGCAGCCTGCCGATATATAGTCCAATCACTCCGTAGTAATGGTTCAGTAGTTTTCATAAAAGTCGGAATAGTGTGAATAAACTTTATCCCTTCAATATGAACGTTTCGGATAGGTTCATCCTCATTCCCTTGAATTGAAATTAAAGATTCCAAAACTGGTGCTTCAAATTCAAAATCATTCGGATTTTTATCACCAAAATTTAAGTAAAGTGTTGAGTTTTCAGAATCTAAATACCATTCATTCTCACTATCCAATTCCTCAAATACATTTTCAACAAATCGATATCTTTCATGCATTTTGCTAGGGCGATTATTTTGAGGCCCACCCTCCAACACTAATTCCCCATTTTCTTTCTTACCTGTTACCAAATAATGAAATCCTCCCCATTTTCCTATGTGCAAGGCATGAACAATTGCACCTTTTGGGTTCTGCCATTTTTTAACTCTCTCAGGATCAATTGCATCATCAGCATAACCATTAAAAGGTAAAACCTTGGGGTCATAATTAGGATATCGTGCTCTTATCAAATGGACATTTGATGTATATAAACTTTGAAATTTGAGATTGGAAGGAACTTTAGCAGTCCACATCCCTTTATTATTTTTGGACCATTTTAAATTCAGTGTGACTGCACCTGAAAAAACAACTTTTCTTTGGTCTAGCGCCTTAATAATTAGTTTTCCTTTAGAACTACTAAGATGTTTATTTAATTCTAAACTTTGTTTTAAATGATAAATTCCAGAATGCACTAATAATTCTACATCACTATCAGGATTTTTCTTCTTAAATTCTAAAATTTTGTCCAAGGCATATTCAGGACTTTTAAATGGTTTTTCTTTTGTTCCAGGATTAGAATTCTCCCCTTGCTGAGATAAATGAAAAACAACTTTTTTATTTTGAGCTTTTGATATTGTATGGAATAAAAACAGACACAAAATCAATAGAATAAATTTGTTGAATCGCAATGTTAAATTTGAATGCATAAGGTTTAGGTTTAGAAATGTGCATTATATATTCAATATAATAAAATTAGTTAGATAATTAAATTGTTAGATATCTATTCAAAATTTCTTCAAAATTATACCTTTAAATTACCTTGAAAAAACACCTTGAATGAAAATTTAAATCATTGAAGATGAAAAAGAATTAGCAAATAGCATGGTTCAGTACCTAACAGAAGAAATACATCTGTGAAGTAGCCATGAGTTTTTTTGAAGCCAATCAAAAAGTTGAAGCATTTTCACCAACTCCATTATAACATCCTCTTTTTCAAACAAACATGTTACAAAAAAAATATCATTTTATAAACCACTGATTTTCAATTAATTGTTTACAAAGAAATTTTATCCATTTTCCTAACTTTTCCGCCCAATTTTCCTCCCGATTATCTCAACATTACATCAAAAATTCTTAATGAGATAATGTTTTAAACACATTCAACCTAATATTTTCCAAAATTTCTATTTTCAACATTTTTTAATTTATCGTTTATATAATATTTTAAATTACCATATTTAGTTTTCTTAATAAATTATATTTCAACTATTAAAACTTTAAACTTTTTATATATTTGACCTGATAATATCAAATTATGAAACCAATAAGCCACACTTATTGGAAATGTTTAACAATAGTTTTTACAAACTTTTTATTTACGAACAACGAAGTATTATGAAACAAAAATTACTCAGCGTTATTCTGCTTTGTATGCTATTTATTGGAATAGCAAACGCACAACAAAGGCAGGTAAGCGGTAAAGTAACATCAGCTTCCGAAGGCTCTCCTCTTGCAGGAGTATCTGTGCGTGTTGATGGAACAAATACTGCTACCCAAACCGATGGAAATGGAGATTATTCCATTGCAGTATCTAAAGAAAATGCAGTTCTTATCTTTTCTTACATTGGTTACTCTTCCCAACGAGTTAATTTGGGAAACCAAGGTACAGTTAACATCCAATTAACCTCTACTGACAATGAACTTGAAGAAGTTATCGTCACTGCTTTAGGGGTGAAAAGGGAAAAAAGAGAACTAGGATACTCTGCCGAACAAGTCGACAGCAAAACTATTAACAAAGCTAGTGCAGTTAATATTGCGAACGGTTTGCAAGGTAAAGTTTCCGGATTGAATGTCACCACTAATAACTCCGGTGTATTCGAAGACGTAAAAATCAACTTACGTGGTATCCGATCTTTAACAGGTAATAATAACCCGTTACTGGTTCTCGATGGTATTCAAATGGATATTAAATATCTATCCTCTATCAATCCAAACGACGTTGAAAACATTTCAGTGCTAAAAGGCGCA
Organism: Sphingobacterium cellulitidis; assembly: GCA_002245855.1. Lineage (GTDB taxonomy): Bacteria > Bacteroidota > Bacteroidia > Sphingobacteriales > Sphingobacteriaceae > Sphingobacterium > Sphingobacterium cellulitidis. The sequence continues at coordinate 15,564 of NOUX01000014.1, forward strand.
GCAGCAGCTGCAATTTATGGCCCTGACGCTCGTAACGGTGTGTTTTTAGTTACGACCAAAAGTGGTAATGAAGTTACTAGTGTTAACTTAAGCCACTCTACCCAATGGCAAAACATCTCCTTCTTCCCAAAATTGCAAAAGCAATTCGGACAAGGTGCTGACGGAGAAATTATCCCGATTGAAAACTGGTCTTGGGGACCTGCATATGACGGCAGCATAGCCAACATCGGCCCTGAACTGGAAGATGGCACTCAACAAACAACACCTTATGTAGGAACTGATGAACGCCAGAAATTCTATGACACCGGAATAACCAATCAAACCAACCTTTCTCTAAACGCCAAAAACTTCTTCTTAAGCTTAGAAAATGCAGATATCAAAGGTATAGTACCTGGAGATAAAAATAGAAGAAATGGTATCCGTTTAAATTCTAAACGTGAATTTGGAATATTTAGAGCTGCGGCCAATTTTAATTATACACAGCAAAACTATAATGTCTATAATCAAGAAGGTCAAGAAAACTATTACACAGCCCAAAATACAGGTGGTAACGATGGTTTATTTAGCCAATTAATAAATACTCCCGCGCACATTCCTTTGACCAAGTACAAAGATTATAAAAATGATATCTTCTCAACTTACGACCATTGGTTTACTGATTATGGAATCAATCCATACTTCTCTTTAGGAAACTGGCGTAGACACGGTAAAAAACAAGATTTATTGACCAATATCGAGTTAGGGTTAAAACCTACTGATTGGTTGGATTTTACTTATCGTGCTTCTTTAACTTCTCGAGGAATTGCTGAAAGATACATTACTGAAGGAGTAAAAGAAACTCCATTTGGTGCTAGCCGCGGTAAAACTGCCATTACTTCTGCATTAGAAGAATATAACTACAACCAAAACGTATTAACTTCCGATTTATTCGCCAGTGTTAATACTCCAATCAATGAAGATTTGATCTTCAAGGGTATTTTGGGAACAGCAGTTAGACAAAATGAATATAGAAATACCAGTGTAGGCGCAGATAACCTAGTAATTCCTGAATTATACAATATTGGAATCCGTACTGGTATCCTGACTGGAGCTTCAAATGGCTACAAAACAAGATTATTCTCAGTGTATGGTAGTGCTGGCTTCAACTATAAAAACTGGGCTAACTTAGAATTTACAGGCCGTTGGGACAAAACATCAACTTTAGCTCCAGGAAACAACTCTTATTTCTACCCAGGGGTTAATGGTGCAATTGTCTTGACTGATGCACTTGATATGAGTACTGACTTCTTTAACTATTTAAAAGTTAGAGCGGCTTGGACAAACACAGCCAACTCTGACATCAGTCCATATTTCTTAGAAGCAACATATTCTCAAGCGAATGGCTTCCCGTTAGGTGGTATCACTGGATAAACAGCCAATAACACAACCTACAACTACAACTTGAAACCAGAACGCATTAACACAACTGAAGCTGGTTTTGAAGCTGGATTATGGAATAACAGATTAACTTTAGAAGCTACCTATTTCTATTCAAAAAATACGGACCAAATTATCAGTGTAAACACTTCTGAAGCTTCCGGTTTTGCTAGAACAAATACCAACGCAGCTTCATTCGATAGTAAAGGGGTAGATTTTGACTTCAACCTTTCTCCTTTAATTAATTTCGAAGGCGGATCTGTAAACTTTAGAGGTAACTTCCTTTGGAATGACTCCAAAGTAACTAGTGTTTATGAAGCACAAGGTTTAAAACAAGAAGAACTTTCCATCGGTGGCTACACTATTGCAGGGAACTACGCTATTGTCGGCCAACCAGCATTCGTAATGCGCGGTACTGATTATGAAAGAGACGACCAAGGCAGAATTATCGTTAGTGCTGCTGATGGCCGCCCTACAACTGCATCTACCAATGTCAATTTCGGTAGAACATTACCTAAATGGATCGTTGGTCTAAACCCTTCAGTAAACTACAAAGGATTTAACTTATCAGCTTTGTTTGAATACAAAGGTGGCCACGTAGTATCATTCTTCGGATTAGGTGCTGATATGGCTTGGACTGGGGTTTCTGAAGCTACAGCTTACAACAACCGCGAACCATTTATCCTTCCTAATTCTGTTATTGAAGACCCAAATAATCCTGGATCTTATATCCCGAATACAGAAGCAAAAATTGGTGAAAATGAAGCCATCTACAATTATTACACTGGTGAGTTTCAAAATACAGCCTCAAACTTTATCGTAAGTGCTAATCACTGGAGATTGAGAGAAGTAGCGCTTTCTTACCAAGTGCCTGAAACATGGTTAAAATCTAGACAAAAAGCTATTAAAGGACTTTCAATTGCCTTGGTGGGTAGAAATCTAGCCCTTTGGCTCCCTAAAGAAAACGTATTTATGGACCCGGATTTCAACAACATGACTGACGCTTACCCGAATGCTTATGGTAATGTCAATTCAACCTCAAACCCACCGGTAAGAAATTTTGGTTTTACCCTGAATGCTACATTCTAATTAAATGGAGAAGAATATGAAACACAAAATATTTTTGGCAATACTAGCAATTACTTTAGTCTTGTCTGGATGTAAAGATAGTTTCTTTGACATCAATACTAACCCTAATCAACCAACAAACCCATCGGTTAAACCACAATACTTATTACCGATGGTGTTAAAACAAACCGCAACCCGGATGGGCACCCAATATTCTTGGGCAGCTTCTTGGACAGGATACTATGGACGTGGTGCAGATTATGGTCAAAGCATCCCGCTTGAAAACTATAATATTACCCCGCAATATCAACAAGCACAATGGTCAAATACCACAACAGGTTGGTATGATGTCCTAAATGATGCCGAATTAATGGCTAAAAAAGGGGAAGCAAGTGGCGAAACGTTCTATGTCGGTGTATCCAAAGTTATTAAGGCAATTGGCTACATGTACCTAGTGGATATGTATAATAATGTACCTTATTCCCAAGCTTTAAAAGGTGACTCTGCTATCGCTCCTGCTTATGATAAAGGCCCTGAAATCTATGCAGACCTTCTTGCTCAACTTGATGTTGCTCGCAATATTTTCAAATCAAACCCTACAATTTCTTCTGAAACGGCTGAAGCAGATGTCCTTTTTGAAGGAGATCTAACCATGTGGAGAAAACTAGCAAATACCCAAGCATTAAAACTTCTGATTCATCAGTCTGAAGTGGTCAAAAACCCTACAGCTGAAATCGCTAAAATTACTGCTGATGGTAGTGGTTTTATTGAAGCAGGAAAATCCGCTGACTTGAAACTTGTCTTCTCTAACAATGTGAACCAAGTCAACCCAGTTTACATTACTTATGTAGCTGACCAAAGTGGGATTCAAATGGATGGATTCAACCGTGTAAGCAAATACTTATTGAATAAATACACGTCTAACGACGATATCAGATATCAATACTTATTCTTACCTGCAATTTCTCCTCAAAACCCTAACGAAAGATGGGTTGGAGCTTTGTTCGGTGCACCTACAACTCCTAATTTGAACTCAATAAATCAATCTATCGTTGTAGGTACTGGAATTCTTTCAGATGGAACTCAACCATTATGGTTCTTCACTTCAATGGAAAGTCTGTTTTTGCAAGCAGAAGCAACTCAAAGAGGCTGGCTTCCTGGAAACGCAAAAACTGCTTATCAAAATGCAGTATCTGAATCCTTTAAATGGTTAGGTATTCCTAATGCCCAAACCGAAGCAAATCAACTTCTAGCAAACTCTGCAAATTGGGACAATGCTAGCAATAAATTGGAGCTAATCATCAATCAAAAATATCTGTCTTTACCAAGTATCAACAACTTCGAGGCATGGGTAGATTATAGAAGATTAGGATTTCCAAGCGACGTGCCTTTGTCAGCAAATCCAAATATCGGAAACCGCAAAATCCCTTTGCGTCTGATGTACCCTCAAGGTGAATACAGTTATAACAACGCAAATGTAACTGCACAAGGTGAAATCGACCCGCAAACTAGCCGGATTTTCTGGGACGTTAATTAAAATATCCTTCATCTTGTTCAATGAAGGAGTGATGAATAAATAGTACGATAGTAGCAGCCAAAGGGTTGCTACTATTTTTTTACCCCCTATTCCAAACCCCTATTCCATTAGAAATTATCCCCAAAAAATCTATTTTATCCCTGATTTAGCTTACCTTTGGCAGATATTAAAAAATTAAGAATGAGCGAAAACAAGATTATTCTTCCTGACCAAGCTTCTCATGAACAAAAACATGTGCAAGTAAGAAAAATGTTCAATTCCATTTCTGGAAATTACGACAAACTCAACAAAGTCATCACCTTTGGAATGGAAAAGGGTTGGAAGAAAAATGTATATAATCTCGTTGCTTCTAAAAACCCAAATACTATTTTAGACATCGCCACAGGTACTGGTGATATGCTCCTGCTCTTTGCAAATAGCAAAGCAACCGAGATCATCGGAACCGATATCTCTGAAGGAATGCTTGCCGTGGCAGAAGAGAAAGTGAAACAATTAGGCTTACAAAACAAGATCAAACTTGATCAGCAAGATGCTGAAAATCTCAACTTTCCTGACAACCACTTCGATGCAATCAGCATTACTTATGGAATTCGTAATTTCGAAAACCTTGATAAATGTCTCCAAGAAATCTATCGAGTTACAGCACCTGGCGGTCAGTTAATTGTACTTGAAACTTCCGTGCCTCAAAACTTCTTCCTTAAATCCGGACACTTCGTTTATACAAAATGGATCATGCCCCTTTTGAGCAGAATGTTTAGTAAAGATAAAACAGCTTATAAATATCTGTCCAAATCTGCATTGAATTTCCCTTATGGTGAAGCTCTTAAAAAAAGATTTGAACAAGCAGGATATACCGAGGTAAAAATAATGCCTCAATTCTTTGGTGCATCAACAATATACCAAGGAATTAAATCAAAATAATAACTACTTATTATTTTTCAATTCAACAATTTTAGAAAATGGATCGTGTGAAAACACAATCCATTTTTTATTGTTTATTAAAATCATATTCACACTGCTATTTAATAAACAAATCCTAAAAAATGCACTCCTTATTGCCATTTATCCTGGTTTTAATCTTGTTAATCGTATTCTTAACGATCTTTGCAAACAAGTTAAAAGTTGCTTACCCAATTTTATTGGTTTTAGCAGGTTTAGCCATCAGCTTCGTCAAGGGATTACCTATATTAAAAATCGATCCAGACTTGATTTTCTTCGTCTTTTTGCCCCCACTCCTCTACGAAGCAGCCTGGGGCGTTTCTTTCAAGGAAATGAAGAAATGGTGGCGAATAATCGGCAGTTTCGCTTTTTTGGTTGTCTTCTTTACAGCCTTCCTCGTAGCAATTATCTCCAATCAGATAATCCCCGGATTTACCATTGCTTTGGGATTCGTACTGGGCGGTATTGTTTCTCCCCCTGATGCTGTAAGTACTGGCGCTATCACCAAATTCGTAAAAATCCCAAAAACAACAACCGCCATCCTTGAAGGCGAAAGCTTACTCAATGACGCTTCTTCCTTAATCATTTTCCGATTTGCTTTAGTGGCTGTGGGGACTGGACAATTTATCTGGCAGGATGCTGGACTCAACTTCCTATGGATGTTGTTCGGAGGTGTAGGTATCGGATTATTGGTCGCTCAGATTTTCATCTGGATTCATAAACACCTACCTACCGAAGCCGCATCGGACATAGCACTCAGCCTCATCAGCCCTTATTTCATGTATTGGATTGCTGAGCAAATCCATTGCTCCGGAGTATTGGCAGTCGTTGCAGGCGGCTTATTCATGTCTTCGCAACGATTAAATTACCTCGCTGCCAGTAGCCGAATTAAAGGCGCATCTGTATGGGAAAGCTTTGTTTTCCTTTTAAATGGAATGGTTTTCCTCCTAATAGGATTAGACCTCCCAGAAATTGTTGCTGGAATCCGAGCCCACGGAACCCCTTTAGGAACAGCAATAGGCTATGGAGTCCTGATCACCATTGTCCTTATCGCTGCAAGAATGATTTCTGCTTTCGCAGCAATGCTAGCAACAATAATCTTTAGGCCAAAAGTAGCACACCAACAACAATTTAGCACCAGAAGATGGTATACCCCTTTATTAATGGGTTGGACTGGTATGCGCGGAGTAGTTTCCCTTGCCGCGGCATTGGCAATCCCATTGACTCTACCTAATGGAGAAGCATTCCCCCATCGAAACCTAATCTTGTTTATTACTTTCGTCGTAATCCTTTTAACCCTGGTTATCCAAGGACTCACTCTTCCTTATCTCATTAAGAAAACAAATCCTTTTAAAGGTTATATCAACGAGGAGGAAAACCATCAGTCTTCAAAAATAAAAATGAAATTGGGCTTAAAATCCCATGTATATACCTTCATAAAAGACAATTACGAATCCCAACATCCTGATGACCCTGCAATGCAAAGAATATTAAAATATTGGGAAGACCAATCAAAAGTTCAAGACAATTCCTGGATGAATGGAGTCAGCAAAAAAATGCTCCTGGAAATCTTTTCTCAACAAAGAATCTATCTCACTAACCTCAATAAGGAAGAGGAGTATGATGAAGAGTTAATTAGAAATCAAATCTATCAAATTGACCTCGAGGAGGAAAGAATAATCTTGGTTTTTGACAAACAATAGCGAACAGCAAAAAATTTGTCGACAACAATTCCACTTTCAAATCGTTTATCAATAAACAAACGAATTTAATATGCCAACGCTAGAACAAAGAATTGAAGAATTAAATAGACAATTTGGCTTTAGAGAGCATCCTGAGGATTTCAACTTCGAACTTAATCCCGAAAGAATAGCATATAAGAATGAAGCTTTAAGAACGAAAAATAGAGATCTATATGCATCCTATTTAGCAGATAATTATCCTAGAGAAATGGATCGTGAATTAGCAGATTTCGATACCAAAGCAAATAAATTGATTCAAATCAGCAAGGATGAAGCTGAACAATTATTCCAGGAGAATAAAATTAATATGCTGAAAAGCGATATTAGCTTTAAAGATCCAGATGCCATTTTTCAAATGAAAAAAGTCAATGATGAAGACTTGGAGTGGCATCTCGAAGGTCATGAAACCGATTTACTCAATGGTAACTCAAAACCATATGAAGCACTTGAAGGCAAAAGTAATATCTGGCTATTACAGTAATATTATTAGAGTATTAAAATTGAGATAATTCCTAAAAACTCCTGTATAAACTACAAATCTCCAATCTTTTCTAAAAATATTCTATCCAACTCAAATTCATTACCTTTCTCCCCTAATTTTCGGACATGGAAGGTAATGGAATTAGTTTGTTTCGTAATTTTTAAAGTCCCCATTTCAATTTTATTATTTAATTTCTCCTGATCCGCTTGACTCGATTTCCAATCAGAAACCATTTTCTGACGCTGCCAGATAGCAAACTCCGCCCCATTTTCCTTCTCAAAATATGAAATTGATAATTTGTACTCCCCTTCTGGAACATCCGTCAACATCACCCGGACTGTATGATGCCCATCTGTACGCATCCGCAACCCTCGATCATGCTTCACTTCTGCTCCGCCACCTAATGTCACTTCCATCAGTTGCGGGAAATACTCATGCTCATTCGGTAAATAAACTGTCCGCAATTCCTCACTAGGCTCTATCTTCCTTTTCAAAGGTTGCGCAGCATAATACATCGCAATAGAAGTGTAATCTACAGGAAATTCATTCCCTTCAGGTCCATGTTCTATCATATGATCTATCTCCTTTTCAAACGGCATTTTATCCGTCATAAAAAATCGATATGCTCCGGTCCTTCCCATCGGTAAACTATAATCCAAGGAGCCATGTATCGGCAAACTAATTCCTCGATCCCATCGATCTAACAAGGCATACCACCCCCCATTATAATAATCCTCCGAACCAGTACCATGCAACCTTTGCTTGCCATCAACATGGGTTACATCATCTCCCTCAAAAAATAAGGTCATTCCTGCACGTAATCCCTGAGCCATATGAATAGTACCTATATAATGCCCCTTGCCACTCGTCTTCAAAAACTCATAATATTGACCAGTTTCTGGCTTCTCTCGTTTCCAAACTGCATAATATTTGCCTTCTCGGTCCTTATCCCTAGCATTATCCGAATAATAAACCTTGGTTTTTATGGATATGGGAGACTGACTTTCATTTGCCCGCTTTTTATAAACCAAACTCATTTCAGCTTTTTGATCAAATGGCATTGGGATATAACTGTAGTTTAAATTTCCTTTGCTCCCCATAAACAAACTGCGCATGGCCTTTTTGCCATAAGCATAACCGAAATAATCCGCTATTGGCGCATAAATACTCTCTATCTCCTCCCCATCCCATTTTGCTGACAGTATGATATCCTTTGAAAACCCCTCAAATGAGGTTCCAGCATCAATCTCAAACCCTACAATTCGACCTGCTTTATCCGTCTCGAAAAATTCAATCTCCTCACCCGGCTGTATCACGATGCTCTTTTCTATGGCTTTTACCCCCTCAGATTTCCCTTTTTCAAATAATGCTATACTCGGATTATTCTCAGAATAAACACGACCTACTTCCTCAATCTTGGACTTCTCCAAATCGCTGAATTTTCCTGTATACGAACTGACCTTTGAATTCGGTAAACTCCGATTCTGAATCTGTAGAAATAGAATTTTCTCGCCCTCAAATACAATTTTCAGCGATTTCTGATAGGAAATGGGTAAATAGCTGTAATATCCTCCAACTTCATTTCCTGAAATACCACGTACAAATGGAAAAACCTTCCCCGAAAATAAATCTGAAAATCTAATCCTTAATCTCGCTTTCTTCTCTCCATCAAAATAAAAGGCTAAGGTGTCATCGGTAGGTGTTGGTGTCCAAATTCGATTCACAACTCCCGGCCCCTTAAAATCTGCTATGACAAGATTATTCCCCTCTTTGCGGATAAAGGAATAAGCTCCTCCAAATCCATCATCATTCTTCCCTGTGCGATCATAACTTGATATCTGCTCCACATATTCAAAGGGTCTATAACTTGGAAGCAAATCAGGCCTTATTAAATTATCCAACTCTGCAATAAAACTGTAATCAGCCTTCTGCGAATAACTCAATCCAACATTTAAAATACCGATTGAACATAATACCAGGAAATTTAGGAATACTCGTTTCATGATTTTGGATTTAGATTTATAGGTCGCTTATAACATCTGTTTAACGTTTAAGCTACCCTAAGATAATGAAAATTATCAAATAATAAATTGAATTTCACGGCAATACCTAAACCTCAACCAAAAAACATCCCCCTTTAATATCGCAAGGAAAACTCCTTAAAAAGAGCTTCCTGATCTACACTTCCTGAAACATGGATCCCTGGTCGCGGACTCCTATCCCAAGGTGCCAAATCTCTTATACTAAATAAATCTTTTTTGCTAATGGTTATGGAAAGCCATTGCCCCTTTTTTATGGAATAATATGCAGAAACACCTAAATCTTGCTTGCTCTCTAATTTTAATTCTACTTCCTTACTTCCGTTTGCTATTTCAATATTTGAAAGCTCTTCAAACTGGTCTCCTTTCTGAACCCAACTAATTAACTGATTACCTTCAATAGAAACTCCAATTGCCTTATCCTGGTCCCCATAAATACAGATACCTTTCCTTAATGAATGATTTGAGTTTCCTAAATCTATTTTTGCTGTAACAGCATAAACTTTGTTGGCTGGTCGCCATGTCAACACCGATCCTATAGGATTTCCCGCCTTTTGCCCCGATGCAACGCGCAATCCAGCTTTACTTAATCCATACTTTGGAATTGAATTCCTAAAATCCCACTGCCCAAAGAATTTTTCCTTGCTGAGTTTCCTGAAGTCCAAATGAAGATCAGAAGTACTTTTATCTGCATCATTTTCAATAAACTCAAAAACAGGCGTATCCTTGTCTGACCAAACCAATCTGGCTAATAATCCTTGCCTTCCTGTATAAACTGTCCCATCCTGATTATATCCATGAAAAACATAATAATAATCACCCTTTTTATCCTCGACAAAAGTTCCGTGTCCCATACATTTCCAACCTTCATTGCTACCTAACAAGACTGCTTCTCCTACATCCTCATAAGGACCTTGAATGGTCTTTGAACGAACAGCCTGAACATGATAATCACAGCCCGGACCACAACATGCCCCCGCAGAATAAAACATATAATAATATCCTCCATGTTTCACAAAACTCTGACCTTCAATCCCAATTTTGGCGCTATCCAATAAGATGGAAAATGGCTCTCCCTCTAATCTTAAGCCATCTGTAGAAAGCTTACTCCCCAATAACTCTATAGGACGTTTATCTAAACCATAAGCCTTCCACGTCATAAATAATTCCTGCCCTTCCTTTACAACAAAGGCATCAATTGATTCAGTTCCAAAGTCTACGACAACACCCTGATCCACAAATCCCCGATCAGGATATTTGGAAGTCGCTACTCCTATGCACGAAACCCCATCGCTTTTACGCTTCGCCGAATAATAAACATAATAGGTTCCATTCTGATAATAATACTCAGGGGCCCAAAAGGAGGATTGAATCCAATCTGGCGTCTTCTCAAAAACAAAACCTACCTGATCCCAATTCCGCAAATCTTTCGATTTATATATTGGTAAATGTGGAGCCCATTCACTGGAAGTACCAACCGCAAAATACTGCCCATCCGCATAAATTACACTTGGATCCGCAAAATCCCCAACAATATGCGCTTGCTCTTGAGCCAAAAGCTTCAGATTGCTAAACAAGCCCACCATGAAAATAAAAACACAAAAAATCCGTGAAAAAAATCGCTGAATTGCCATAAGGTTTAAAATTGAGAACCTTAAAATAATAATAATTCCTTAGAAATATTGTTTTTAAATCAACTTGCTAAATAGTTTAAGCTTCCACATTAACCTTCTAACTCAAAAAATTCTACTTAAAAATGAATCAATGGAACTGAATTTGTTGTTTTCTTCATTTGGTCTAAATGAAATTTAAACTATAAGGCAATGACTGAATTGGCAAACCTCAAAAAAGAAGATCTAAAAAGAATATTTGATAACTTCTATCAATATAATGATCAAGTAATTCAATTTCGCGATTACACAAACCAGGTTATCCTCGTACCACAAGCAGACCCTAATTCCTTTAAAAAGATTGCGGGATTTTTTGCCGACAAAAATCATGTCTATACTCAAATTCTAAGTGCTGATTCTCCCCCAAAATCCATCCAAAATCATAATGGTTTTTCCATCAATAATCCTGAAGCCAAATGGGAATTTATTATCATCGATGGTATAGATGGCAAAACCTTCAAATATGTAAAGGAAAAATATGACACTGTTTATTGGATGGATAAAAATAATATTTACTATAAAGTGGACAACTCCGTGGTTCCTCTACCAAATGCTGATTATAAGACATTTGAGTATCTCGATTTCTTATATGCAAAAGACAAAAATCATATTTATTATGAAGGCAAAATTTTGCCTATTGACGTCAATGATTATTCTTTGAATCAATGGGGCTTCATAAAGGACAAAACCAATATTTATCATTATGATTTTAAAATCCCTTTAGACCCCGAATCCTTTGAGGTTCTCTATTACAACCTTATTAAACAACCTATTATTTTGCAGGACAAAAACGGTAAGTATGAGTACACCCGTTCCACGCAAGCGGATGCAAAAATCATTAAACAGGATAATTAATAAAGCATTTTCCCTACAAAGCCCTAAATTTGCCGATAAATCAAATAATCATGAGCGATCCAAATTCTAGAAGCAATATAAAACCAGGTATTCTCGTAAATATCATTTTGAAAAAAGACCAACGTTCCGGAAATCTAACTGAAGGAATTGTAAAAGATATCCTTACTTCTGCCCCATATCACAGCCGAGGAATTAAAGTTAGACTCACTGATGGTCAAATCGGAAGGGTTGCAGAAATTATCGATGAGGATTAAAACCTTTTCTAACAACAATCTGACAATACTATTCGTTTAACAAGCTTTTATTGACTATGTTTGCCTCTTTTTGGCCCAAAGGCTGGTAATTTATTTATTTTCGCCATCCTTTCGAAAAGTTTTAGCAATCATGATCGCAGATTTAGAAGACAAACAAATTAAGGAAATCTATAGAACATCTATCATTCAACAAACAGCCTACTGGTCTGAAGTTAAAAAAATGCAAGGTGTTCAGTCTGTTGCCTATAATTTTAAAGTAAAATCATCCGATTTATTTAACAATCCCTCTGATGAAACTTTTATCATTGGCGATCTCTTGATTATTATTCAACATCTTGATAAGGATCACTGTATAGCATATGTCCCTTATGGTCCCGAAATCGAACCAGATGCCGAAAATCAAGGCTATTTCTTAGAACAACTGTCTGAAAGCTTAAGAACTTTCTTGCCCCCATCCTGTATCATGATCCGATTTGATCTATCATGGGAATCCCTATGGGCGAAAGAAGACGACTGCTACGATATCCATGGTAACTGGATTGGTGTACCTGAAAAAAGAATCCAGGAACTGAGGTTTAATTTTAATACAGAACATTGGAACCTAAGGAAAGCAAATACAGATATCTTGCCCTCGAATACCATTTTCATGGATTTAAATAAAAATGAAGATGATATTTTGGCAAACATGAAAGCCAAAACCAGGTACAACATCAATCTTTCCAAAAGAAAAGGCGTACAGATTCGTTCTTTGGGCATTGAAAAATTGGATGTTTGGTATGAACTATATCGACAAACTGCGCAGCGAAATAATTTCTTTCTCCATGATATCAATTACTTCAAAGTAGTCCTCAGCGCGAGAGCAAATGATACCCAATCGCCTGCGCAAGTATTCCTCCTTGTTGCTGAAGTTGATGACCAACCCCTGGCAGCAATGTTCTTGGTTCTTGCTGGAAATAGAGGCACCTATCTTTACGGGGCCTCGGCAACAGAAAATAGAAATTTCATGGCAACTTATGCGCTTCAATGGAAAGCAATGCAGTTAGCTAAAGAAAATGGTTGTACTGAATATGATTTCTTTGGAATTTCACCTCAAGCAGACCAATCTCACCCTATGTACGGACTTTATCGCTTTAAATCCGGTTTCGGTGGACAAGTTTACCATAGAATGGGCTGTTGGGATTACCCTTTAAATAAAGAAAAATACAACTATTACGCTTCAATGGAATTTCAAAACCAAAGCTACCACCTCAACTAATCCTTCCTTCTTAAGGAGTAGAAAAAGATTCTTGATAAATAATGTGGCAGAATTATATCTGCCACATCCATGCTTCCAGCTATTTATCGAAAACTTACATTCTTAATTTGTGGACCATTCCCATCTTTCCGATTCATCGAATACCATTGCTTCATAATATCAACTATTAAACTTATGTATTGTATAAGCATAACTGCTTTCCCAGGAAATTTTATAGTTGATGTCCTTACCAACTGAATAATCTGAGAAATTGATTCTAATAAAATTTTCATATCATCCTTTTTTTAGCTGTAGGAACCAACCTAATAATCCCTTAAGCGATTAATAATTTTAATTTTAACGTCTCCTTGCTGTAACTTTTTTAGCAATACTGGATACCAGGTTTTATAGGCTTGACCAGATTGAAGTACGATATAATCCTGATCTTCCTTCTTATAATAACTCCCCATGAGGGGACAACCCATCGTATCTGTATGATAATTCCCAATATGAAAAAAGATATTCGTGAAATTTGGAACATCCATAATCTCTATCATTCCCTGATGCTTTTTCCCAAATTTTGGAGCATATCGCTTATTCAATCCAGCAACCATATTCAGTCTTAGTGAATAGCGACCTTCTGGAATACAGGTACGACCAAAGATTTTTCGTGCCCGGATACTATCCTCTAAAATATAACAAGCAAAAAGACTGTCAATGTACAAATGGGATAAGGTACTATGCTGACCCTTATGAACCCTGACTAATTCCAACATTAGGCAACAAATTCTCCAATGAACTTACTATTGGAATATATTTCCTTCTCCGTATTCATAGAAAATATCCACATCACGATTTTTTCGCCTTTAACATTTTCATTTAATTTATAGGTATGACTTTGATCAACTCTTCTACCAATTTGAATAAATTGAAATTTTTGAGTCATTGCATTATAAACGACCAGTACAACCTTATCTTCAGGGTTTTCTGTTTTGTCTTTTGGATGTGCCTTCCAATTGAAAAGCACGTCTTTCTCCTTAACATCTACTCTCAAATCAAATAACCCATTTACCTCACCTTGACTTAATTCTATTTTTGAATAATCTAAACTGATGCTTGGTAGATCCCCTTTCACTGCCTCCTTCAAGAGTTTTCTAGTCATCAAATTCATCAAGGTCATTTTCCGTAAATTTTTCCCCTGATTGGATTCTGTAAGGAATTTTCGCAAAGGGTTTAAAAAGTCGACTACGAGTTTGAATTTTGCCTGTTGATTAAGCATATTTGGAGTCGCAATTCGCTTTACTTTCTTTGGTACCGATCGAATATAATCTATCCCTTTCCATGAACTTCCTATTACTGAACCTACTTTTCCTGAAAACGTTCCTAAAATCCCGTTTGAAATAATTGCCATTTTTTTTGATTTTTAAAATTTAACCAATCGATTGCATGCAATACGTTTTGTTTTTTGATATCGACAGCTAAACTCCTGATTCCTCAATCAAGAAAAAAAAATTGACTCAATATGATTCAATTTGAAACGATTTGGCATAATTTGACACACTATATAGTCCAAAAAAGACCCATTAAATCTCTTTTTTTTCACTTAATTGCCTATTGCATCCTGCCAATTCCTTATCCATCTTTTCCACTCATAATATTCTGATAAACCATAAATTTTCATACCTTTAAGAAAGAGGCATTTAAGATTTTCCTTATCGAATTTGCCATTCAAATCATCATTTTATAAACTATAAATTTCCTTACACATGAAGGATTCTGCAGGACGAAAATTAAAAGAAGCTATCCAATCCGAAAATCCCCTACAAATTGTTGGTGCAATCAATGCAAACCACGCCCTACTAGCCGAACAATCCGGCTTTAAAGCAATTTACCTCTCCGGTGGTGGCGTTGCAGCAGGTTCTCTCGGTATTCCGGACCTCGGAATAACCAATTTGCAGGATGTCCTTATCGACGTTGAACGAATTACAAATGTTTGCTCACTACCGCTTCTTGTGGATATCGATACTGGTTTCGGCCCCTCGGCATTCAATATCGCTCGGACCATCAAATCCTTGGAAAAAGCTGGTGCCGCCGGAATCCATATGGAAGACCAGGTGGGCGCAAAACGATGTGGACATAGACCCGGAAAAGAACTCGTCTCAACCGATGAAATGGTCGACCGAATTAAAGCAGCAGTCAATGCTAAAACTGATCCCGATTTCCTAATCGGAGCTCGAACCGATGCTATCGCTTCTGAAGGTCTTGATAAAGCCCTAGAAAGAGCTGTGGCCTATCAAATCGCAGGCGCTGATTTTATCTTCGCCGAAGCAGTAACCAATATTGATGATTACACCCGTTTCGCGGAAGCAACAGGATTACCAATTCTCGCTAATATTACTGAATTCGGAAAAACTGAACTCTATTCCGTAGATCAACTCCGTGAGGCTAGAGTATCAATCGTTCTATATCCCCTTTCTGCTTTCAGAGCAGCTAATAAAGCAGCATTAAATGTATATCAACATATTCGAAATGACGGAACGCAAGCCCAGGTGATTGAGACCATGCAAACCCGTGAAGAACTCTATAATAGTATCGATTACTACCGTTATGAAAATGAACTAGACCAATTGTTTAAAAAATAACATGTTATGAAAGAAACTAATGAATCCGGTTTTAAACCAAAAAAAAGCGTAGCCCTTTCCGGTGTGCCTGCAGGAAATACAAGCCTATGTACAGTTGGAAAAAGTGGCAATGACCTTCATTATAGAGGCTATGATATCTTGGACCTTGCTGAAAAAGCATCCTTTGAAGAGGTAGCTTATCTTCTCATCCATGAACATTTGCCAACGAAAACTGAATTAAATACCTATCAGCAAAAACTGATAAGAGATAGAGGACTCCCTGATACCCTTAAGGATGTACTCAAATTAATCCCCGAATTCGCCCATCCAATGGATCTGCTGAGAACTTCAGTCTCCGTATTTGGAAACCTTGAACCAGAACCCCTATCGCATGAAGTCCAAACGACTAGAAATATCATCGATAGACTTATGGCAAGTATGGGTTCAGCATTGTTATTCTGGTACCATTACAGCCATAACCAAAAGGAAATACAGGTTGAAACGGATGACCTGACCTTAGGTGGACATTTCTTACACCTCCTTCATGGTAAAAAACCAAGTGATTCCTGGGTAAATGCCATGCAGGTATCCCTAAATCTATATGCTGAACATGAATTTAATGCCTCTACCTTTACAGCTAGAGTAATCGCCGGTACTGGTTCTGATATTTACTCCTGTATATCTGGTGCTATCGGTGCCTTGAGAGGTCCCAAACATGGTGGAGCTAATGAAGTGGCTTATGAAATTCAAGAACGATATGCCAATGCTGACGAAGCCGAAGCGGATATCAAAAAAAGACTTGCCAACAAAGAAGTAATCATCGGATTTGGCCACCCAGTATACACTATTGCTGACCCTAGAAATCAGGTGATTAAGAAAATCGCCAAAAAATTATCCGAAGAAAGTGGCGACATGAGACTCTTTGATATCGCCGAAAGAATTGAAACGGTCATGTGGGATGAAAAACGAATGTTCCCTAACTTAGATTGGTTCTCGGCGGTAGCTTATCATATCATGGGAATTCCTACGGATATGTTTACCCCATTATTTGTCATGTCTCGAATTTCTGGATGGGGTGCCCATGTAATTGAACAAAGACAAGATGGCAAAATTATTCGACCTAGTGCTAATTACACCGGACCTGAAAATCGTGATTTTATCCCGCTAGAGGACCGTTAAACGAATTTAATAACAATAAAAACAATATAAAATTTAGTATGTCTTCACATATTTCAAACAATAGACCAAATCCAGATCAGGTATTAGTTGATATCGCTGACTATATCCTTGATTATAAAATTAATAGCGATTTAGCACTAAAAACAGCTCACTATTGCTTCCTTGATACCATAGGTTGTGGTTTTGAAGCCTTAACTTATCCTGCATGCACTAAATTATTGGGACCAATTGTACCTGGCACTTATGTGCCTAATGGTGCCAAAGTCCCTGGAACTCCCTTCCAACTAGATCCTATTCAAGCTGCATTTAATATCGGCGCGATGGTGAGATGGTTAGATTTTAATGATACTTGGTTAGCTGCCGAATGGGGACACCCTTCGGATAATTTAGGTGCAATCCTCGCAGTGGCTGACTGGATCTCAAGAAATAGAATCGCTGAAGGCAAAAAACCTCTCCTCATGATCGATGTCCTTGAATCAATGGTCATGGCGCATGAAGTTCAAGGTGTTCTCGCATTAGAAAATTCATTCAACAAAGTTGGATTGGACCATGTCATTCTGGTGAAAGTAGCTTCAACAGCAGTGGTGTCTAAACTATTGGGTCTATCCAAAGATGAACTAATAAATGCCCTATCCCTCGCATTCGTCGATGGCCAATCCCTAAGAACTTATAGACACGCTCCGAATACCGGAAGTCGCAAATCATGGGCCGCTGGCGATGCAACCTCCAGAGCTGTGAGATTAGCATTAATTGCCCAAAAAGGTGAAATGGGATACCCTTCAGTTTTAACAGCTCCAGTTTGGGGCTTCTACGACGTTTCCTTTAAAGGACAACCCTTCAAGTTTCAACGACCTTATGGATCCTATGTCATGGAAAATGTATTATTTAAAATCTCTTTCCCAGCCGAATTCCACTCGCAAACCGCAGTAGAAGCCGCAATGACGCTTTATCAACAACTTAAGGACCTAGGAAAATCCTCAGACGATATAAAAAGCATTAAAATTAGGACCCACGAAGCTGCAATCCGAATCATCGATAAAAAAGGACCTTTACATAACCCTGCCGATAGAGACCATGCCATCCAATACATGGTGGCTGTACCTCTTATTTTCGGAAGATTAACCGCCGCCGACTATGAAAATAATGTGGCTGCTGACCCTAGAATCGATGAACTCAGAGAAAAAATTACTTGCTTCGAAGATCCTCAATTCACAACAGATTATCACGATCCTGAAAAAAGATCAATCGCAAATGCGTTGACACTCGAACTTAACGATGGTACCATATTGCAAGAAGTTATTGTCGAATATCCTATCGGACACAAAAGACGTAGAGAAGAAGGAATCCCTAAATTAATTGAAAAATATAAAATTAATTTAGCCCGAGTGTTTGCAGAAAAACAACAAAACACAATTTTGGAAAGCACCCTGGAATATGACAAAATTATCAATATACCAGTCAATGAATTAGTTGACCAAATGGTATAATATAAAGCAAAAAAAGAAGGTGTAAATTTATTTTTTACACCTTTTTTTTTCTCCTTTTTCTTCCTTTTAATCTTCTATCCAATTGGAATGAAATCCTGAATAAAAGGAAAAATTATCGTCTTTTAATTTTATTAAGGAATCTGGAATCTCCCATTCATCTCCATATTGCGCAAAATTCTCACAACTCTTCACAAATTCATCTATTCCAATCATATCAATATAGCTGAAAACTCCCCCTGTTTGAACTGGATAACCAAGCCCCATGACAGAACCCAAATCCCCATCCAAACTATAATTTAAAATACCTTCCTCCAAACAACGGTAACTATCCAAGGCCAAAACACAAAGCAAACGATCCTGAATATCCTTATCCGAAATCTGTGAATCTAAATCCTTTAATTCTGGATCCACATAAAATTTCTTTGGTTTATTGTCAGGATAATCATAAAATCCACGACTTGATCTTCGACCAGTTCGCCCCTTCTTGATCATCCGCTGCAAATAATTATATACCCGCTTTTGACTAAAACTCATATCGGGAAGCTGCTCATAAACATGCACCATTAAAGGCAAGGAAATCTCATCCAAGACTGCCAATGGCCCTACAGCAAAACCAGCTCGCTTTGCCCCTTCTTCGATCCGCTCCATCGCAACACCCTCCAACAACATCGTAATTCCTTCCAATAGGTAATAAAAGAAAATCCTGGAAGTGAAAAATGCTGGCCCATCATTTACTACAATCGGAATTTTTTTCAATTTCCCAACAAAATCCAATGCTTTCTCCAAGGTTTCCTCTGAAGTATCCTTCCCACGGATAACCTCGACCAAAGCCATGCGATCTACCGGTGAAAAGAAATGTAAACCAATAAATCTGGAGGTATCATCAAAACTCTTCGCTAATTTTCCTATGGGTAAGGAAGTTGTATTGGATGCAAAAACACCACTCTGCTGAAGGTAAACCTTGCTATCCTCAATGACCTCAGCTTTAAGTCTTTTATCCTCAAAAACTGCCTCAATAATAATTTCTGACCCGTCCAGATCCTCAACTTGATCCGTTGGAAGTATCCGCTCCAAAATAATGGGCTTTTCTTCAGGCTTCATTTTATTGAGCTCAATCAATTTATTACATACTTTTTCTGAATAAGAACGTCCTCTTTCGGCATTCTGTAAATCAACATCCTTCAATACCACATCGATCCCGGCCTTTGCTACTTCATAAGCAATGCCTGAACCCATCATCCCCGCGCCGATAACCCCAACCTTGCGAATCTCCTCCAACTCCATCCCCTTCGTTAAATCAATCGCTTCTTCAACCGCATAAAAGAAGGTCCTAACGCGTGCTAATGTTTCCTTCGCCGTCAGTAAACCAAAATAAGCCAGATGCTCTCTATTGATAAACTCCTTATAATTTAATCCAACAGAATTTTGAATCAAACTCAATAGAACTTCGGTAAATAATAAAGGCTTATTCGACCTCGCATTTAATTTATCTATTGAAGTCTTTAAAGCTCCTGAATCAATGGACCACTTAAACTTATAATTTGCATGCTTCTCGACATCTTCTTGCAACCATGATTGCACCTGCTCCCAAGAACCTATCCTATCATCAATTAATCCTTTTTCTAATGCCTCTTCTGGTTTGACTAGTCGACCAGAATGTAGAATATCAAAAACCAATTCTGCATCCAACATCCCCATCATTTTAGTAAAACTGCCATTCCCCGTAAGCATTCCATAATTTCCTTCTGGAAAGCCCAACTTCGCCTTGCTACCAATTCCTACCCGGCGATCAAACAACAATAGAAATGCCGCTGCTAAACCTGTACATGCTTTGTCAAATAAGACAACTGTAGACTTTTCAATTTCGGAAAGCTCTATAATCAATTCATCAATATGATCCAGCTTCTTTAAAAAACCTTCCTTACCAGCAGCTTCCATCAAGCCCTCGTAATCATCACTCTTGAACTTCCCTTCCAAAATCAATTGCAAACCTGTACAGTCCTTCTTCTTAAGGACAGAAAGCAAAAGCTCTATGCAGAACTTATATTCGTCTAATGAGAGATCATGCGGTTTCGACCGAACATTTATCCATCTTAATTGATAAATCCCCTCAGTATTCTTACTCACACTGATCTGCTCTTTAATTCTCTCCTTAATTTTGCTCATTATCAGCTATTTTATCTTCCTAAAATTATTTTCTCTCATAATCTACACCATCAATATATATCTTCGATAATATTTCAAGCATGATTTCCGATGTGCCGGCGATTATCGTACCGACCCTCGCATCCCGATATAACCTCGAAATCCGATAGTCCTCCGTAAATCCATATCCCCCAAACAATTGCAAACACTCCCCTATAACCCTGACTGCCAACTCGCCACATTGTAATTTAGCAATACTGCATTCTTTTACAGCATACCTTTTCTGATTCTGCAATTCGCAACAGTAATAGAGAAAGCTTTTTAATACCGTAATATCTGCAAACATCTGTGCAACCCTATGACGAATAACTTGAAAATCTTTCAATTGTTTGTTAAATGCAGTTCTTTCCTTTAAATAATCCAAGGTATAATTCACCGCAGATTCGGTACTCGCTAAACTATGAATTGCAGCCGTTAACCGCTCCAATTGCAATCCCCCCATCAAATATTTAAACCCTTGGTTTAACTCCCCAATGAGGTTTTCCTTCGGTACTTTTACTTGGTCAAAACCTAATTCCGCCGTGTCTGATGCCAACCAACCCATCTTTTGGATTTTTGTCGCCGTAACACCTACAGAATCCCGATCAATAATCAGTAAACTTATCCCCGAAGAACCTGCATTAGATTTTGTCTTTACAGCTGTAATAATAAAATCAGCATAATAGCCATTGGTAATAAAGGTCTTGGATCCATTGACTACATAATGATCACCAGCATCCACTGCTGTGGTCTTGAGATTCTGAACATCTGAACCTGCCCCTGGTTCTGTTATGGCAATCGCACTGACCCAGTCCCCAGAAATAACTTTCGACAAATATTTGGACTTCAAATTTTCATCCGCATATTTCCAAATATAGGTCGCTGACATATACTCAATCACCAAAGCTGAAATCGTAAATCCTCCCGAATAACAATGAGACAACTCCTCACAAAATATTAACGAATAGTAAAAATCCAGATCTAATCCGCCATACTCCTCCGGAAAAATAAGACCTAAATAACCCATTTCACCCATCTTCTTCCAGATGGACCTATCAATGGACCCTTGCTTCTCCCAATCATCAACATAGGGTAGAATCTCCTTCTTAATAAACGAACGTAGACTATCCCTGAATGCTTCATGCTCAGGGCTAAACGGTGTAATTAGCATATAAGTTTATTTGGTTCAAAATGCTCGGCAGAATCCAGAACGAATTTCTTTGCCGGCTCATAAATTTAGAAAAAATTGGCCACTTAGCCAATATAAAAGATACTAAAACATGACATCTAGCCATCAAGGTTTATTAACATTTAATCAAGTCTATATCGATATAAAAAACAATTAAAAAACCTTAAACCCTTGAATAAATCGATGCCAACCCTAATGGCCGATGTCAATAGTTTTAAATTTTATCCGAAATAATTTGCAGATACATCTTTGATCTTCTCATCAAATATTTCCTCCGGACAATGAATCAATTGTCGTAAAGCAAATAACTGATAAAAACTAGGCTCATCAAGAATGTTTAGAAACAGAAAGATCTCCTTGAGAATTAATCTCTCATTGTCATCAGAGCGTGAAGATAAAACCTCTAATAAAGTCAACTTAATCTCATTTAAGGTCAACTTGTAATGGGTTAATCCACCACCTAAACTCCAAAATCCTTGATCAATAATGTCCTTGTACTTGATTCGCTCAAACAAATCAACAAGTTGTTGTTGTTGCTCAGAACTTAAATTTTCAAGATTTTTCGCCGTCGTAAAACAGTTCGACGCGATATCCTGAATCCTCTTCTCAAGATCTTGAGTCTTCAGAGTATTGTTCGGTATTTCCATATTTAAATAATTATATTTTTTTTATCCTTTCTCCCCCCAATTCCATGTTCATCCTCGCTTGATCCAATATCATCAATACCCCCCAACCAAAACCTCGTTGAAAAGCCGTAGACTCTTGAAAACAAGCAATAAATATTAATTATTACCCAAAGAAATTACCGATACAAAAATAACTATATTTAAATTAATTTAATATAAAAACATATTTTTTATCAATTTTTTAATAAATATGAAATCTTTTAATTATTGTTTTACAATAAAACTCAAACAACCTAACCCATAAATCATCCTAATTATCAACCTTTTAAAATTCATTAACAACAGGAGATAGCTTAATTTTAAATTTTTTAATAATTAAAATTTAAACAATACAAAGCCATAATGAATAAAATTTTTACAGAACATTATTAAGTAATTGTTAATTCCTTAAAAAGAACAGGCCATCACGAAAACGTGATGGCCGCCCAATATGATTTTCTTAGGTAGTTAAAATGCGTTCCTCAAAATTTTTTTAATAGAATTGAATACCTAAGTTAACCATTATTGATAATTCGAAATTAAACCTCTCCAGCAATTCCGCTATTTTGTCAGAATTTTCCTACAAAAATATATATCCAGGAAAGCTTTTTGCTCATCAATTATTTGTAAATTTAAGAGACAAATAGATGTAAAAATAAGGTAATATGGCAACTTTTAGCGACAACTTCTCTAAACAAGCATCTATTTATGCTCAGTTTAGACCTTCATACCCTCACGAATTGTATGATTATCTTAGCGGCTTAACTCCTGCTCATCAATTGGCCTGGGATTGCGGAACCGGAAATGGTCAATCCGCCATCCATCTAGCTGATTTCTTCGACAAAGTCTATGCATCTGACCCTAGCGAAGCGCAAATTAAAAATGCCTTTAATCATGATAAGGTATCTTATAAAGTAGAAAAAGCCGAAGAACCAAGTCTCCCCGATCAATCCGTCGATATCATTACCGTAGCCCAAGCCATACACTGGTTCGATATTGATAAATTCTATATCGCAGCAAAAAGAGTCCTAAAAAAAGATGGAATCATTGCTGTATGGGCTTATGCTGTCCCTCAAGTCGATAAAAATATAGACCCAATCACCCAAAATTTCCATGATAAAATAGTCGGACCTTACTGGCCCTCTGAAATAAAACTCCTACAACTAGGTTATACTACAATCCCTTTCCCTTTCCGCGAAATTGAACCGCCGGAATTCTATATCCGTAAAAAATATAAGCTGCAGGACTTCCTGGGACATCTTCTCAGTTGGTCCGCAACCCAAAGGTATATTCAAAAAGAAGAAAAAAATCCGCTGGCAAAATTGAAAGACGAACTAGCGCCATTCTGGAAAGATGAAAATGAAGCTAAACCTGTTACTTGGAAAATAATCATGAGAGTAGGTAAACTTCCTAGTTGATTTTGAAAAGAAGAAAAATCCGAAAAAAGAATCCATGACTCATTCCGAAAGAATTCATGGATTTTTTTATTCTATCCAAAACATATAAGAGATAATGCTGTTTATTTTTTGGGTTTGGTGACAAAAAAAGAGTTTTCCAAAAAAAAGAGGTTCCCAGGAACCTCTTAATTATTTTATAGAAATCAGGATACTAAATGAATCAGTCCTCCATCTACTCATCTAGCTTCTTTTCGAATGCCTTTCGAGCACTTCCTCGAAAATAAACATCTCCACAATACACATATCCTAACTTTTCTAATATTCGAAGCATACCTGTATTATCATAATTCGTGTCCACTTTCAAACTTAAAAATCCTTGTTTTAAACTTTCTGCCTCAGCTTGCTCTAACATCCAGGTGGCCTGCCCCTTGACATAATCCTCTTGACTAACGGCAATCCGATGAACTACCGAAAAAGGACGATTCGTCAACCATTGTTCTGCAATCGCCTCGTACGCTGGCTCGCCATCAAAGATTAAAGCCAAATAACCCGTCAATAAACCAGATGGATGAATACTCACATAGCCATACCCACGCTCAATATCTTGTTTCACAACCTCTAAATTCGGATACCCATCCTGCCATTGACTACTCCCCTCTTCTTTTCGCTTATCTATCGCTTCCTGCATGATATCCCAAATTCTTACCGCCTCTTGTTTCTCTGCCTTACGGAATATAAATCCTGAAAATTGTTCTTCTAACATATCCAAAAATAATCTTTTTATCCAATTGAATCGGTCCTTACTCTTATATCATAACAAAAAAATTCCCCAAAGGGCTTTGGGGAATTTACAGAAACGGGTGTTGATAACCCTTATGAACCAATTTAATTAATGATGATCTTATTATTTGTTTTATTTATTTCGTTGATGTTTAAAAGTAAGGGGTTATAATTAGATTAGGCCCATCCTAATTTTAACTATAACCCTTCACCAAGGTTGAGTTTAGGTTTTATTTTTAAAGCAGTACCAATGCCCTATTCCAAATCTAATAAGAATCATTTGCCAATCCATCCTGT
Organism: Sphingobacterium cellulitidis; assembly: GCA_002245855.1. GTDB lineage: Bacteria > Bacteroidota > Bacteroidia > Sphingobacteriales > Sphingobacteriaceae > Sphingobacterium > Sphingobacterium cellulitidis. The sequence continues at coordinate 40,598 of NOUX01000014.1, forward strand.
ACCATCCTGTAAAAAATCAAAAAAATATAAAAGGGGTTGACTAATTAGTCAACCCCTCGGCAAATAGAAATGAAAAATATTAAGCAATCTTGACCTTAGGGTCAAGCGTCTTATACTGCTCAGCGCGTAAAAAAGCTACACGAAAACCATAACTCAATAAAGTATTCTGAATCTCATTCTCCAATCGACCAGGGGAATGTACATTGATTAAATATTGCTTATCATCCATATCAATCGAGATTGGACCCAATTGAGGAAAGGCATGACCTAATTTCTCAAATATTTGTTGCCGCTGTAATAATACTTTTAAAGGGGCTCTAAAGGATAATATGTAGTTCTCCATGTTAAGGTTAATTGTAATTGAAAAATATCTCTGTAATCTGCTCTTGATTACTATAACAAATTTAAAAATTCAATTTAATAAAACAAGCTGTTACTTGTTTTATTGGAATAGCAAAACAGCCTTTCCTAATCCCAAAAAACGCGATAATACTGCAATAAACACAAATATCATCCCTATTATAGATTTTTCCTATGGAGATTAGAAAATATTGATTGATCTTTTTTACTTATATTTGCTATAATAAAACAAGTAAACACTTGCCTAATGAAAAAAAATAATGCTGATAAAATCTTGAACCTAATCAAAATGCGTGGAGAAATTGATGCATCCTGCATTGCTGAAGAGTTAGGAATAACAAAAGAAGGCGCAAGACAACAGTTATTAAAACTTTCCGAAGAAGGATTAATCCAATCCGTATGTAAAAAATCTGGGGTCGGAAGACCATTTACCTATTATTCTTTAAGCCAATCTGGTCTCGAAAAATTCCCGGATAACCATTCGGAAATTACCGTCCAATTACTAAAATCCATTAAATCATTACTGGGTGAAAATGCCCTCGAATTACTGATCTCGGACCGGGAAAAAAATGCATACCTCAAATATGAAGAACATTTAAAAGCTGCAAAAACTTTACCTGAGAAACTTAAGAAACTTGTTCAAGTTAGATCCGATGAAGGTTATATGGCAGAAATGAAAAAAGATGGGCAGACCTATTATTTCATAGAAAACCACTGCCCCATCTGCGCCGCTGCAACTGAATGTCAACAATTTTGTCGGGCAGAATTGAAAAATTTTAGAGCACTATTAGGCAATGAATTAGAAGTAACCCGAATAAAACATATTCTGGCTAATGAAAACCGCTGTGTCTACAAAATTGAAAAAAAGAAATAGATTATTATTGATTTCTACTTCTACGGTTTAATTCCTCTACCAACCTCGATGACCGGAAGCTAAAGTCAGCCCCAAAACTATTGATCACCAAACCCTTAACCAAATTGTCCTTCGAGGAAATCGCAAATAAAATGCTCTCATCCCCCGGATCCGTCATCCCCTCAAACCTGTAAATCTCATCTATAACAAACTCCTCCGGAGACAACTCCATAGACCGACCAACACAAAATAAACATTCCCCATCCTCCTGAATCAAAAAATCCTCATTGTAGCCCATTCTTTGTAGATCATTCACAGCCTCACTCAACGTATCGTATGCCTTTCTTTTCCTTGGTTCCATAATATTTGATTTGATATTCCTTAATCGATTATTATTTGAAGAAAATTTAAGCATTTATTAATAAATAATAGACATATTAAAGTCAATTCAAAACAAAAGACCTCCCTACCTTATTATTAAATAATGGAAATTACGTTAATTATTTTTGGGTGCTTATTAATCATCTTTACAGCATTGCCCTTGATCCGCAAAGACCATTGGACTTTCCGGGTCTTTGAATACCCACGAATTCAAAAACTTGCCCTTTCTACCCTCTGGGTTATTCTCTACGCCATTCACGCTGACTTCGAAAATAAAACCCTGTTGATCCTGCTCGTTCTAATAATCGGTATTATTGCTTATCTGCTCAAACAAATCTTACCATTTACTCCATTAGGTAAGAAACAGGTTTACAAAGCCGAAAATATCGATGATAAAAACAACCTTAAAATCATGATATCCAATGTCTATGAAGATAATGACAATTATAAAGGTTGCTTAAGTGTTATTCATTTAAACGATCCTGACCTAGTCTTACTTCTGGAAACGAGCCATGAATGGGACCGCCAAACCCAATCCCTGGAAGTGGACTATAAATATCATGTTAAAGTGCCAATCGACAATACTTATGGGATGTTGCTGTATTCTAAATACAAAATCCTGAATCCTCAGGTTAAGTATTTAGTCGAGGATGAAATTCCAAGTATTCATTGTCAGCTAGAACTTCCTTCTGGTCAAAAGGTCCAGGTTTATGCGGTACACCCAACTCCTCCCGTGCCGAATGAAAATCCACGCTCTACTGAACGCGATAAAGAATTATTGATCGTTGCTGAAAAAGCTAAGGATTGTGAATTGCCTGTTGTGGTGATTGGTGACCTGAATGATGTCGCCTGGAGTTACACGACTGAATTGTTCTTAAAGATGAGTACACTTTTAGACCCGAGAAGAGGTCGTGGATTTTATAATACTTTCCATGCGAAACAACCTCTCCTACAATTCCCATTGGATCATGCCTTTATTTCTGCTGATTTTAAACTTCGAGATTTACGAAAATTAGACAACTATAATTCCGATCACTTTCCTATATTCGTGCATATTCAGTTTGAAGAACAAGCTGAAGATCAACAAGAAGACAATCAATTAGAAGCTGATCAACAAGACAAGAAAGAGGCCGCAGAAAAAAGAAACGCTGACACTTCTGAAAATCCTTAAATAATGAACGAACAGGATAATTACAAAGAAATAAACAAACAGCTCTGGAATCAAAAAACAAGCTCGCATGTAGATAGTGAGTTCTATAATAATGCAGCATTTCTAGCTGGAAAAAGCTCCTTGAACTCCCTCGAAATTGAACTCCTCGGCGATGTGACCTCGAAAAAGATCTTGCATTTACAATGTCATTTTGGTCAAGATACTTTATCCCTCGCTCGATTAGGTGCTCATGTGACGGGTATCGACCTCTCCGACAAAGCCATCGAGGTCGCAAAGGAAATGAATATGCAATTAAATCTCGATGCTGAATTTATTTGCGCAGATGTCTATGATACGCCTGAGGAATTGAATGAAAAATTCGATATCGTTTACACAAGTTATGGTACAATAGGCTGGTTACCTGATTTGAATCGTTGGGCACAAGTCATACAGAGATGCTTAAAACCTAATGGTAAACTTGTATTTGTCGAATTTCACCCCATTGTGTGGATGTTCGATTATGACTTCAGCAAATTTCAATATTCTTACTTTAATATTGAACCCATTATTGAAATACAAGAAGGAACCTATGCTGATCGAAATGCCAATATTTCAGCAAAAGAAATCTCTTGGAATCATCCTCTTGCTGAAGTGTTTCAAGGTTTATTAAATAATGGACTGAAAATCGAATCTTTTGAAGAATACAATTATTCCCCTTACAATTGCTTTAATAATACAGTGGAATTTGAACCTGGAAAATTTCAAATCAAAAGCCTTGAAGGAAAAATCCCAATGCTTTATTCAATTGTAGCTAGTAAATAATTTTGGAAAAAACATAAAACATCTCCCGGGCTATTTGAAGACTTCTCGCTGAATAAACTTGAGCCTGCAAGTCTGTCCCATCTGATACCTTTGGATCTTCATAAGTTATGGAAATCCGCTTTAATGCTCCAGTAATAAAAGGACATCCTTCATCCGCGTGAGAGCAGGTCATAATCGCCCCATAGGCTGAACTTGGATTATATAAATGATCATATTCCTTGGAAAAAAGTAGCATCGGAACTGAATTTCCAGAAGCCTTAAGCCAATATTTGGCATTTCCTCCCTCAGACAGACTTCCAATACTGAACCCTTGATCTTTCAACGTTTCTAAGATCTTCGGATAAACAGCAGTTACCTCCGTTCCCCCGGAATAACAATGTACGGAGGGAATTTTGAAATATAATGCCGCCGTTGATGCCCAAACCTGCGCTAAATGACTCCGACGCGAATTATGCGTGCAAATAAAAGTCAAATCTACCGATAAACCGACATTGACCCGAGATTGAATAAAGTCTATTAAGGATTGTAGAAGACCCTTGCGATCTTCTACAATATTTTCCCAATCCAAGTGATGGATTACTTGATTTAAAGCCTCATTAATAGAAGGTACCTCTTTCATTAGCAACAACCTGAATTTGGCGGGCAACAGGATGATTGACTTACCTTTAATTCCGCAAGATTTCTTTTTTGTTTCTCTACCGGTATCCCACAGGCATCCTCCGCCAAACATGCTGTTTTCTTATTCACTAAGAGAAAATCTTGTCCATTAAAGGCCAAATCATACTTCCCAATAGTATCTGCCTGATACTCCACTTCAACCTCAAAATCTCCAATCCCCAACTGCTCCTCCGACAATTCAATGATCTTTAATAACTTCGATGGTTTTAAACGATGATCCTCATCATCCGCATTCCACAACTGAAAATTTACAACCTGCTCATTACGGATAACTCCGCCGCAATCAATAAATTTCTTGTTTATCTCTCCTACTTCCGTAACATGAAAATGTGCTGGAACATAGCTACCGTCCTCTAATTGAAAATCTACCCGATCAACTTTCTTTAATGCTGATTTTACTTCTGATAATCTCATGATATAAAATTTATAATTAATACATTGTAATATTACGATGTTAAACTCCAAAAAAAAGCTATGAACAACAGCTTTTTACTTCAACATCCTGATTTAAAAAATTATTAAACTCTCGCTGAAAATTCTTCCAAACCTCTGAATTGATACAATAACAAACTGACTTGCCTTCAATTGAGCCTTGAATAATTCCCGAGGTCTTTAACTCTTTTAAGTGTTGGGATATAGTCGCCTGGGCTAATCCAAGCTCTTCTACTAAATCATTGCAAATACAGGCTTTCTTGTCAATAATATATTGTAAAATCGCCAACCGAGCAGGATGACCCAATACCTTGAATGCTAAGGCCAACTTGTTCTGGTCCTCTGTAAATATCTCTGTCTTTGTAATCCCCATTTCCTAAAATTATATATCGCAATATTACGATACATAATCTATTTTTCCAAAGACTCTAAAAACATTTTCTGTCAGATAATATTCATTTTTCTAAAAATAAGAATGGCCATGAATTCTCATGACCATTCTTTAATAGCCAAATACAAGTATCTAACTATTGTTACCTAATAAATATCTTATTTATTCCACCATAGCTTGGTAAACTGAACATCATCCCCTTGCTTGGATAATGCAGATTGATAATTAGCTTTATTGGTACTCTGTTCCTTTAAAGGGTAGACTAATCGACTTGGAATGGCAGACCCAATTTCAGGAACAAAAGTATAACTAACCTCTTTCCCTTCTACTTTTCCTCGCCATACCACATCTCCTTTCTTTATCAAAAACAATGGATAACCGGTTCTACGAATTTCAGTCCAAGCCTCTATACCTTGCCCATACTGCGCTAGATATTTTTGAGATAATACATTTTCCTGATTTGCTTTTGGTAATTTCTCCAAATAAGCATTAACTTCTGAACCTGAAACTCCCCATCGCTCCAAGGATGCTTTTACCCCTTTTTCATAACTTGACTGATCCCAACCTTTATATTCTGATATTAAAAACTCCACCTCAGCATATTCCTGAAGTACTTCTAATGCATTTGCCTTGTTGATAAGGTCTCCAGGCAGAGAAATACTATCCAGTGGGAATAAGTTCCCCGCCGCTAATGGCAATCCATAAGGCTGTCCTTTATATATATTTTTACTATTCGGCTTTGCATATTTACTTAATCTCGGATCGGCAATCTTAAATGGACCTCGCTCGCCTTTTAGTGTTTCAATTAGAACATGCGAGACTGCAAAATCTTTCCGGTTGGCAGTCACCGTAGCACGAAATAAAGGTGCCTCATAGGGCGAAGCGGTAGAGAATGTAAATCCCGCATTATCCGCATTGGAAGTAAATACCCCATTCTTTAAGGCATCTTCTATATGTTGGGTGGCAAATGCTCTATCTTTAGCCAAAATACGATTGGCCAATCTCAACCTTAATGAATTCGCAAACTTAAACCAACTCTCGTTCTTCCCCTGATAGATAATATCGGAAGCACCGAAGGTATTTGACGATTTATATTTTGACAAGGTATCCGCTGCCGATTTCAACTCATTCAAAATATCCTTATAGATTTTCTCCTGTGATGCATATTTCGGAGTTAAAATATCTGGATTCCTCTTCAATGCCTCAAAATCAGCATCCTTGTTGCCATAGGATTCATATGGAATATCCCCAAATACATCAGTCAAGGAGTGAAAAGCAAAGGATTTCAAAATCCGTGAAATTGCAATTTGAGTAGCATTTAATCCCGCTCCATTGGCTTGTGCCTGAACCTTTGTTTCCTCTTCTGCATTCAATAAAATAATCTCATTCAAATTATTCAATGCCTTATAAGTATTGGTCCAATACTCATCTGAATAGGACGCTGATATCAGGTACCGAGATTGATCGGTGTATATATTCTGACTAAAATATTGTGAAAACAATTGTGCTCCCCTAAAATGAATACTTTCACTTCGCAATGCATTCACCAATTGGCGCTCGGCCGAAAGAAATAAACTCGGCGTCGGAACGTTGGCAGGCCTGTTCGGATCAATATTGATTTCTGTTAAAGTCTCCTTGGAACATGAAATAAGACTCAAGGCCAAAAATGTCGTATATAGTATATGTGTTATTTTCATCTCGCTAGTATTAAAATTTAAGGTTAACATTAAAACCATAGGTCAATGGCGTAGGAATATTTCCACCCTCTATACCTTGAACGTTTCCACTACTATTCGCAAACTCTGGATCGATATATTTACTCTTGGTATAAATATTCCAAACATTACGTGCATAGGCTGATAATCGAACTCCTTTGACTACCTTAGGATTATTCAATGGGAAATTATATCCTACTGTTACTTCCCTAAGTTTTACAAAGGTCCCATCGAATATTGAAAATGTCGTTGGACCATTAGATTCATTACGGCCCCATTGCTGAGCACTAATTCGGGTATCATTTTCACGAATATTGCTCGTTGTATAGGTTCCATCGGCATTGAAAACAACATCTGCTTTTACGCCATCTAATACCAAACCATCCTCACGAACATTATTTTCTGCAGTTCTTTCTAAAATCCCTGAGTACATTCCTACATTATAGGTTTGGGAATAAAAACTTCCCCCAACTCGACCATCAATCAGAAAACCAAAACTTAAGTTCTTGTATCTAAAGCTGTTTTGAAAACCAAACAAATAATCTGGAAGAACCGACCCTAGGGGAACCAACTGGGATGTTCTTAAATATGTCCCGTCTTCTTTTACTACCCTCTGACCATCAGCATAGACAAAATCGTATCCTAATAATTGGCCATATGGTTGTCCTTCTCGGGCTACTAAATTGATTAATGATGAACTCAAGGTCAATGTATTCACAAGTTCATCCAACTTTAATACCTTATTTTTATTTCTTGACCAGTTTAAACTACTGTTCCACTCGAAGTTTTCATTACGTACCGGAGTACCATTCAGGATAATTTCAAGCCCTTTGTTCTCCACCTTTCCGGCATTCAGTACCTTGGCCTCATAGCCAAATGACGAGGATACTGGAATTGGTAAAATCTGGTTCCTTGAAGTATTATGATAGTAGGTTATATCCAATCCCAAACGGTTTCTGAAAAATTGCAAACTCAAACCTGTTTCCCATGAACTCGTGATCTCGGGTTTTAAATCCGCATTGTTCAAGGTAGATGGCAATTTATTGGATGGCTTGCCATCGAATGATTGCTCTACATCATAAACTTTATTTAACTGATAAGGATCAGTATCATTTCCTACCTGTGCCCAACCTAAGCGAACCTTTCCAAATGACAACCAGTCTTGAGCCGAGAATCCAGGCAATTGAGAAAACACAAAGCTTCCTGTAAAGGATGGATATATAAAGGAGTTTGCATGACTTGGTAAGGTCGATGACCAATCATTGCGGACAGTCGCATCCAAAAATAATAGATCATGATAGCCTAATGATGCACTGGCATATAAGGAAGCAATACGACGGTTATAGGTATAGTTTTCTATCTTAACCGTTGAAGCATTCTTCAGGTTATAATAATTAGGAACAATTAATCCGCCTTGTGTAATCGCATAATCAACTTTGCGATTTTGGTCTCTTAAGTTAGCCCCTGCATTGGCTACCAATGAAAGGTTGTTCCAATTCTTTTTTGCAGTCGCTAAAAACTCATAATTGTATTCATTCAACTTATTGCTGGTTTCCTCATATTGGGAAGCACTCCTTGAATAAACAGCAATGCGGTCCTGTGTTCCAAATTGATAGATATCTCCATGTACCTTGGCCCCAATTTGTAACCAATCTGAAACCTCATATTGAGCTCCTATATTACCGTAAAAGCGATCTCTTTTCTCTTCTAGATAACTCTCATAAGCCGACCAATATGGATTATCAATAAATCGAGTCGCCTCAGCTGCCGGCGTATTCTGCCATCCAGTCCTGTTCCAGGCTAATGGGGTTCCATCTGCACGTTTATATTGTTCTAATCGCTTATAATCCACCTGAACTGCGCCCCATTGATAGGCTTCCAAGATAATATTACGATTTGAAGCTCCTGTCCATGGCTTCCCAAGGGAGGTATTGTGAATGTAATTGATGCTGGAATTGATACTTAAACGACCTAATTTCGTTCCCCCTGAAAAGTTTAAGGTATTCCGACCTAAGGATGCATTAGGTACAGTACCCTTGACATTCTTATTGGTATATGAAAATCGATAATTCGTATTTCCGGAATTTCCTGAGATCGCCACATTATTCGTATTGGCTAATCCGGTATTAAAAAAATAATGTACATCATGCTCTGGATATAACCAAGGCGAAGGATTCAAATAATCCGCAGCATCTTCTGGATTTAAATTGTACCATTGCAAAACCGCTGTTCCATCTAATTTTGGACCCCAACTTTCATCCGCTGCATAGTCTACAATCTTATACTCCTTCCCTTCGATTTGGACCGTTTGAAATACGGGACTATATCCCTGCCCATATAGTTGCTGACGCTTGGGAAGCCTTACTATATTTTCAAACTCCAATCCACTGTTAACATCAATGCTAACCTGTTCGCCTTTGCCTGCACGTTTTGTAGTAATTAAAATAACCCCATTGGAAGCTCTTGATCCATATAATGCCGCTGCAGACGGTCCTTTTAAAACTGAAATATTCTCAATATCATCTGGATTCAAATCCTGAATCATATTTCCAACATCCTTTCCTGCTGACCCATTGATCGTCGAAGATGAGTTCAAATCTGAATTATCAATGGGTGTCCCATCTACAACATATAAGGGCTGATTATTTCCGGCAATGGAATTGATACCACGTAACAAGGTCCTGGTTGATCCACCCATATTTCCTCCGGCAGAAACAACCTGCAAGCCTGCTACTTTTCCTGATAAGGCTGCCATTGCATTCGTTGGCCGGGTTTGTAGTTCCGTAGATTTAACCTCCTGAACTGCATATCCCAATGCTTTCTTTTCTCTAGAAATACCCAACGCCGTTACCACAACTTCCTCTAACACATCTTCACTTGGACTTAATTGGATTTGTACAAAACCTGAACTCGAAACCGTTATGGTTTTCTCCTGAAAACCTAAAAACCTTACGGTCAGCTGTGGATTCGCCGTACTGGCATCCAAGCTGAATTCCCCTAATGAATTACTCTGGGTTTGTTTCTGAGTCGCTTTCTCCGTAATAGTCGCCCCCTCAATTGCTTGATTTTGGGCATCAATTACTTTCCCCTTTATAAGATGCTGAGCCTGAACTTGACCTATACTCAAGGCAATAAACAGCCCAACGAGATAAAAATATATCGTTCTATTCATGTAAATAATTTAAAATGGATTAATTAATAAATTGGAATTGAATTATTGGAGATAGTCTTCCTTAAATTACCTATCTCCTAGTTGCATTCGTGAAATGTGTTGTAGGACTCTTCTATACATTATTCTTGATTTCTGCTGCAAATATATAAAATCTACCTAATTAGTAGATTAATAAAATGAAAAAAGTATACTTTTTTAGTAGATATTAAGAATATAGTAGATTAATATGACCATAACTACCTGATTTCAGCTATTTATTCTCTCCTTTTTCTTCTTACTTTTGTTCTATTATTCTATTATCCTATGAGATTAACAGCCTTAATATTTTCAACGATTGCCCTATTTGCGCTGCTTCATTCCGAGGCTATCGCTCAGGAGGAACCTGCCGCTTATGTTGTCAATGATGAATACAATCTTTACCTAACCCAAAAAGATAGCACCGCTCTGGTCTTTGCAAACATGGCCTATATCAGAAAGGAACCCAGTACAAAAAGTGAATTAAAAGATTCTATTTCTATAGGTACGGAGGTTAAATTTTTAGATGACGACGGTTTGAATCCAATGTCCTTACGGGGGATGTACCTTCCTTGGCAAAGGGTTGAATATAAAAAGGACAACCAGTTAAAAACTGGGTATATCTGGCTAGGTTTATTGAGCTTAGGCCATACTTATGATAAATCTTCCAATAACCTCTTTATGTATGGCTTCGCATGGAAATCAAATGAAGTAAATGAAAACTATTACTGGGTAGAAACCAAAGTATTAGACAAAGACCGACAACTATTGGCAACAAATAGCTTTCCTTATTATCCAGGCGGACAATCTTACACCACTGCTGAACTGCAAAAAAACACCGGACTGGAGGATGCAAAAAGAATCTACAGCATCAAATTCCTCGGCGAAGCCTGTGGAATTGCTTCGGAATATCATGCATTAGCCTGGAATGATCAAGGTTTTATTCCTTTGCCAAAAACATCTTCTGTTTCAGATGCGGGTGTATTTTATTATTCTGAAGAACTAATTTATCCGAATCAACATAAAAAAGGTAAGGATATTATCATAAAAAGAATTGAAGAAGGTGAAGCGGATGAAGATCAATTGGATTCTAATGAAGAGATCCAATTTCAGGTAAAAATAAAAGAAGAAACATTCCAAAAAAATGGAAATACGTTTCAAAAAATAGCAGAAAGGTCGTTAAAATAGTATATAAACAAAATCGGCTTGCTTGAGTTTCCTCAGCAAGCCTTTTTAGTCACACTACTATTATCAAATAGTCTCTTAAATATTGTTGAAATTCAATAACTCCAAAATCTGTTGATACGTATATCTTAAATCTTCTTCTTGAATACAATACGGAGGCAAAATATACAACACATTCCCCATCGGCCTCAATAATATCCCCCTATCCATAAATTCCTCGAAAAGCTTTTCTTGCAACTTATTAAAATAGGATGTTTCACTCGATGACTCCCAATCAAAAGCTAGAATTGTTCCTGTCTGCCGGATATTCCGGGCATTTTTAGTTTTTCCTAATTCAAGCGCGAAATTAGCATGAAATTCTTCAATTTCTCTAATTTTTTTCAACGTTGATTCCTGCAATAACAAATCTAAACTCGCCAATGATGCAGCACATGCTATGGGACTCGCAGTAAACGAATGTCCGTGAAATAAGGCCAAACGCTTTTCATCCGAATAAAATGCCTGATAGAGTTCTTCTGTACATGTACTTATCCCCATCGGCATGGTCCCTCCAGTTAGGCCTTTGGAAAAACACATCACATCCGGCTGCTCTGTCAGTTGATCTGCAGCAAATAAAGTCCCTGTACGGCCAAAACCTACAAATACTTCATCCTGAATCATTAGGATTCCCTCAGAACGACAAAATTTCATCAATTCCGAAAGTGGCGCAGCATCATGCATCAGCATTCCGCCCGCACCTTGAACCAATGGCTCATAAATAAAACAAGCTATTTCTTCCGAATGCTTAGCAATGATTTTTTTTGTCTCCGCTAAATTCTCCGAAGTAGGAACATCAATAAATATTACATCAAATAACATTTCTGCAAATGGAGCAGTCCATGTCCCGCGTTCACTAACCGACATCGCCCCAAATGTATCCCCATGGTAACCATTCTTGAATGCAATAATCTTATTCTTCTTCAACCCTTGATTGAATGCATACTGAATACACATCTTTAAGGCCACTTCAACTGCAGTGGAACCATTGTCAGAATAAAAAACCTTCTTTTGATTGGAAGGCAATAGATTCAATAACCGCTCTGAGAGCTTAATCGCCGGTTCATGGGTGAAACCAGCAAATATGACCTGCTCTAATGTTGTGAGCTGCTCATAAACTTTCTCCGCAATATACGAATTTGAATGGCCATGTAAAGTAACCCACCAGGAACTTACCATATCCAGATAGCGATTTCCGGCCATATCATATAAATAAGCATCTTTCCCCCGAACAATAGGGATATGCTTACTAGTCTTCATCTGCGAATAGGGATGCCAATTAACCGCGATATCCCGATCTATCCATTCGTGCTGCACAGTCGCTCCTTCTTTAACATCATCGGCTTTAAGCCCAAATTCTTCAACATTTGCATATCCTCATCAACACCGGGATTCGGAGTCACCAATAAGGTTTGACGCTCTCCGGTAAATATCGAGTTCGCCCCAGCCATAAAACACCAGCCTTGCTCAACTTCCGTCATCTCAATCCGACCAGCACTTAACCGAACCATCGAAGATGGTAATACAATGCGTGCCGTGGCAATCATCCTGACCATATCCCAAACATCTACTTTCGGCAAATCAGCTAATGGTGTCCCTGCAACCCGCGCTAAGGCATTGATTGGAACAGACTCCGGATGCTTCTCCATATTCGCCAATGTTCGCAACATGCTAATCCGATCCGCATCCTTCTCCCCTAATCCAATAATCCCCCCTGAACAAACCGTAATCCCTGCCTTCCTAACATTATTGATCGTCGCTAAACGATTATCAAACTTGCGCGTCGAAATAATCTCATCGTAAAACTCCTCCGAGGTATCTAAATTATGATTGTATGCATATAGGCCTGCCTCCTGTAGTCGATTTGCCTGATCCTCAGTCAGCATCCCCAAAGTACAACAAACCTCTAACCCCATTTCATTGACCCCTTGTACCATTTCAATAATCCGATCAAAATCCCGATTGTCCCTAACTTCACGCCATGCCGCTGCCATACAAAATCTGGAAGAACCACTATCCTTCGCCTTTTGTGCATGCGCCAAGACCGTTTCTGTAGGTAATAAGGCCTGAACTTTAATATCTGTGTGATATCTGGCCGCCTGACCACAATAGGAACAATCCTCTGGACATCCGCCCGTCTTAACAGATAATAAGGTCGATATCTGAACCTCCTCAGGATTATGCCATTGACGATGAACCGTAGCTGCCTCATAAACCAATTCTAATAATGGCTTATTATATATGGCCAACAACTCTTCCTTTGTCCAATCATGTCTCAGTGCTTTACTATCTTTCATAATTTATTCTTCTATTTTTATTTTTTCTAATGCTTTATTTAACCCCTCTGAATCTATCGTCTCCAAACTCGGAATCTCTATAATTTTACTGCCTACTGGTTTATTTTTGATGATTATCCGCCTGCTCGACTCCTTGAAGTCCCCATTTAATACGATATACTCAACCGGAATACCTCGCTCCGCTAAACTGTGAAAGGAAAGTAAACTATGATTGATACTGCCTAAATAGTCTGAACAAACCAAGATGACCGGCAATTCCAAATACTCCAAAAGATCTATAATAAAATCTTGATCATTTATGGGAACAAACATTCCTCCTGCCCCCTCCACAATCAAATTCCCACTGGTCGCTGGTAACTTAAAATCACTAATCTTGATTTCCTGCCCATCTAACTCTGCTGAATAATGCGGTGATGCCGGATAGCTCAATTGAAATCGCTCTGGAAATATCTCAACATCAGATCCCAATAATTGACTAATCATCATACTATCACTGCTCGTTAAATCCCCAGACTGTATTGGTTTCCAATAGGAAGCATTCCACATCTTTACCAAAACCGCTGAAACAATGGTTTTTCCAACGGAGGTCCCAATGCCGGTAACAAAATATTTCTTACTCATCTTGAATCTTTAATATGCAAGCCTTTAATAAATCTATCTCTCTTTCTGTATTGAACGAATGAAGAATAACTCTTAACATTTGCTCCTCTTTAGACACCGTCGGTGCCTTTACAGGGTAGCTTATAATTCCTTGTTCTCTCAAAAAGTTATGGGCTTGACTTAATTTATGCTCTTCCTGAATATAAATAGGTATAATCGGACTTAACCATTGCCTCAGTTCTTTGTTCTCATCCTGATGAAATTTTCTTATTTTTCTTTGCAATTCTTTTCTCAAAAATTCATTTTCCTCTAGAAATTCATAAGCACTTCTAATGCCTAAGGCATGAAAATCTGGGAGTCCGGTACTGTAAATAAAACTCGGAGAATAATTGATGAGATACTGAATCAAGGTTTTTGAACCTAATACCGCCGCCCCTGACTGTCCCATAGCCTTCCCATAAGTAACAACAGTCGCAAATACTTGTTCCTGCAGACCATAATAATTCACCAATCCTAATCCAAAGGTGCCAATGGCATGGGCCTCATCGACAATTAATGCCGCAGAATACTTTGAACATAAACCCGCAATTTCCACTAAAGCCGCAAAATCCCCATTCATGGAATACAAACTCTCAATAGCAACCCAGACTCTTCCAGTGGATTTTTTCAAAAGTTCCTCCAAATGATTTAAATCATTATGACGAAATTTCCATCGCTTGGCATTGGACAAACGACTACCTTCAAAAACCGAACGATGTACTTTCTCGTCTAAAAGCAAGGTGTCCTCCTTCTTCGGCAAAACGGAAAACAAGGATAAATTAGCATTAAATCCAGACGGAAATATTAAGGCGGATTCTACTTGATGCACCTGAGCTAAATAAGCCTCAAGCTCCATCAATGCTACAGAATTCCCTGTAATTAATCTTGACCCTGTTGAGCCCTGAAGACTTTGAGGTGAATGCTGTAGGTTTGCCAATAATTTTCTCCTGAAATCTTGACTCCGCGCAAATCCTAAGTAATCATTCGAACAAAAATCAATTCCCTCTTTATTTATGGAAAGTGTTCTTAACAATCCCTTCTCTTCCCGATCATCAAGTTCTTGCTGAAGATCAGAAAACAAATCAGGCAACATCTTTTACCTCGTTAAAAACAGATTCAATCCAGTCCTCAAATAATTTATTCTCAATTTCTATGATCGCATCGGCGTATAAATTCCAGGATGGATGAAAGGATTGTAGCTGATGAATCATTTCCTCCAAATGCCCTTCCTCCTCCAAAATAATGGATTTCACCATCACCTTGGACCCTGCTTCCGTTAAGCATTCTTGATATATTGGATAGAGCTCATCCGCCCTAACTTCAATGGCATAAGTCACAAAAAGATAAGCCGCATATTTCAATGCTGCACCGCTCAATTTGAATTCTTTCATTAAAAAGCGACAAGTTTGTACATCCAATCTATGTAAGTATTGAATGGATGATTTCCCACCAATCAAACTATCCTCTGCATAATATTCAAACCCTGAATCAGTCAACTTCCCAATCTGCTTTTTCAAATAATACGCATGCCGATGTTCTTCAGCAGCATGTTTTAATTGAATCAAGTCGGTTTTTTGGGAATCCTCACAGGCAGATATTTTCCGAGCCCCCGCATTCTCCATAAAAGAAAGCGTATTTAACCATTTTGCATGTAGAACAGGTTCCTCGATTATTTTTGCTAAGACAGATTTCATATTTTTCAATTTCGACCAAAAGTACTACCTTGCCGGTAGGTACATAGGTGCCAGTTTTAAGAATATGAATAGTCCGGATAACATTCCATTTAAAAGTTTCATTCAAATCCAACGGGATACTAATACTCCCATCTACCTGCAAATCGCAAATCAATTTATTCAGGCCATATCCCAAGGTAAAATTAGCCCAGGGACTAAATTATTAGGAACTAGAGCACTAAGCGAGTTACTTAACGTACATAGAAATACCATTACAGCGGTTTATGATGAATTATTCGCTCAAGGTTGGGTCGAAATAAAACCGAATAAAGGTACTTTTATCGCCTCCCTACTCCCGCTTCAAAACCAAAAAGAGACCAAAACTTTTCACTATCCTAAACAAACCGGATACAGCTTTAAACAGTCCATTCTCCTGGACAGCCCCTTTGAACATACAAATTGTGAATTCATCCTGAACGACGGAACTCCTGATATTCGCCTTACCCAATTTGAAGATTTATCCCGCTTCTACAGCTCGAACATGAAAAGAAAAAGTAACCGCTCTAAAATGGGTTACTACAACCAAGAAGGTAGCGAATATTTCAAAGAGCAAATGCTGAATTACTTGCAAAGCTCCAGAGCTCTGAAAATCAAAAAAAATAACTTATTGATCAGCCGAAGTGTTGAAATGAGCTTATATATTATCGCAGAGATCCTACTGTCTGCTGAGGATACCGTAGTTGTCGCAGATTTAAGTTATTTCGCTGCGAATATGATCTTTCAAAAATCTGGAAGTAAGATTAAAACCATCCCTATTGAATCGGATGGCATTGATGTGGATGCCCTGGAAGACTTATGTAGGAAACAAAAAATACGCATGCTGTATATTACTCCACATCATCATTACCCCACAACTGTCAGCTTAAGTGCGCATAAAAGAATGCGAATCCTCCAATTAGCCACTCAATATGGATTTATTATTGTAGAGGATGACCATGATTATGATTTTCAATTTGACAAACAGCCGCTATTGCCAATGGCAACTTCTGATCAAGATGGAATGATTATCTATGTGGGTTCTTTCGGTAAATCCTTAGCTCCCGGGTTCAGAACCAGTTTTATGGTCGCTCCAGAAAATTTAATGATAGAAATGAGAAAACATCTCGGAATTATCGATCGTCAAGGGGACATCTTAATGGAACAAGCCTTAGGCGAAATGATTGAAGAAGGAGCTATCCATCGTCATTTAAAGAAATCTAGAAAAGTATATAAGGAAAGAAGAGACTTAATGGCAGAATTACTTGAGCTGGAACTCGCAGAGGCAATAGATTTTCAAATTCCTACTGGCGGACTTGCATTTTGGATACAATGGAAAGAAACATTCAGTTTACTCAAACTCAGTCAAATTGCATCTCAAAACAACCTCTTTATTCCCAAAACTCTTTTATACCAACAAAAAAACGTCCAAGCAATGAGATTAGGCTTCGGAAATCTCAGTCCCGAAGAAATGACCAAGTCCGTAGCAATACTTAAAAAAAGCTACCAAAGGGCAAAATATTAACCCGCAAACAGATTAATATTCTCCGTATTTGCACAAGGGTCCTTATAATGGACATACATGCGCTTGTATTTTACCATCTCCCGAGAATCTGCTAGATAATTCATCTTGGTTTCTCTAAAAACCAATTGAGCAGCTTTCTTCTCCATTTTTGTAGCATAATCCAAGAATTCCCGAAACAACATCCGGCGCTCATGGGTGGAAAACCGACTCTGTTGACAAATTTTCAAAATTAGCTCTTCATCAAAATGTAGTGTAATCTTATTCCCAATAGGATTTAATAGGTAAAATATCGGTCTCGGTCCATTATTCGGAAATAAACCAAACCCTATGGTCGCATTATCTGTATTAAATACATAGGCATAAAAGTGGACGGTACCTATCAATGCGGAATCTACTAATATGTTTTTTGTAACCATAGCCTCACAATTTAAGTTAACAAATCTATTATCTTCATTGATAACCCAATGATTATCAATATTTAATTGGTTTCAATATACCGAATCTCTAAAAAGAGAATTGAAATTTCAGATTATTAATTTATTAAATTATCTGAAGTCATACCTCAGATAAAATCCTCCCAACAAATTACATACGTTAAGCCAATAATGCTTCACAGCTCGCAGTACATGAACGACATGCTTCTGCACATTCCCGACAATGCTCCATTCCATGTGTGGCATGTTTCTCGCACTCCTCAGCGCAGGAATTACAAATATCCATACAAATTTTTACAATTCCCATATACGCTGAACTCCTCATCAACAATAACTTATAAGTGGACTCACAAATCTCAGCACATTCCAAATCTGTCTGTATACATTTTCGTAACATTTCAAGATCAGATTCTCTTAAACAGGCTTGTGCACATTCTAAACAGGCAATTGAACACTTTTGACAGGCTTCAATACAGGCTTTAATTAATTGTTCTTGATCCATGTGATTTCCTTTCTTATTGTTAATGATGTTTTAATGGAAGTTAATTCAATCTTATTAACAACCGTTAAGTTAACACTTTTCAATAGGCAATCGTTCATTTTAATATGAATTATAAGGAAAACAAAGGCTTTGTATTAAATAAATTACAAGAAATTAGAATATCTTTCTAAAGAATATAAAAATTAAAAGAAAATTTAACCAATTTTCAGATTAAAAATACCTTAGATTAATTTTTGCCTAAATGAGACAACCCTAACAAATACCCCCAACCTTCCCCTATTTTTCCTTCCTAAAAATTTCAATTCAATTTCCTTTTGAATCCTCAAAATACACTGTAAATTTATTATACTTTATACCAGCTAATGATGAAAAATTACGCTGAAACTCAATTAACTCCTAATATTATGAATATGATCAATAATGTATTTAAAGGTCTTGCTTTTCTTTTTCTGACAAGTCTCCTGTCTATTCATTCCATAGCGCAGGAAATGCCTGAGAAAAACTTGGACGAATTGGTCCAAAAAACAATGACTGCTTTTAATGTCCCAGGCATATCCCTCGGCATTATTAAAGATGGAAAAGTAATTCATCAAAAAGGATATGGACTCAGGTCCATCAACAGCAAACAACCGGTAGATAATCAAACTGCATTCGCCATTGCCTCAAACAGCAAAGTTTTCACGGCTTTTGCCTTGGGAATGATGATGGATGAAGGCAAACTTACCTGGGATAGTAAAGTGACGGATTTTATCCCCGAGTTTAAAATGTATGATCCTTATGTAACCTCTGAATTTACCATTCGCGATCTGCTTACTCATCGCTCTGGCCTAGGTCTCGGTGCGGGTGACCTTATGTTCTGGCCAGATTCTGCAAACTTCAATACCGAAGAAGTCATCCATAACCTCAGATACCTTAAACCCGTTTCTAGCTTCAGAACTAAATTTGACTATGATAACCTGCTCTATATTGTTGCCGGTGAAGTGTTGAAAAGAGCATCAGGCCTTTCTTGGGAGGATTTTATTGAACAAAAAATCATGGCTCCATTAAATATGACCAATAGTGCGGCCTCCCTGAGTCGGATGAAATCCAAAGACAATGTTATTGATGCCCATGTTCCATTGGATGGTAAACTCATTACCATCGCTCGATTCCTCAGCGAAACCACCAATGCTGCCGGTGGTATCAACAGCAGTATTGAAGATATGAGCAAATGGGTGAATATGCTCTTGAATAAAGGGAAATATGGCAGCAACCTCGAGAAACAATTGATTTCTGAAAATAGATTGCGGGAAATTATGACCCTGCAAACCGTTATTCCTGGAACAGGACCTTATAATGCACATTTTAGAGGCTATGGCCTTGGATTATTCCTTAGTGATCAGAATGGTTATTTCGTTGCCGAACATACTGGCGGACTTGGAGGAATGGTTACTCAAGTCACCATGATCCCTGAATTGAAGTTGGGAATCATTGTGCTGACCAATCAACAAAGTGGAAATGCCTTTACTACCATTACCAATCAGATAAAAGACTTTTACTTTGACATCAAAAATACCGATCGCCTCAAAGAGTTAAAGGAACGAGAGCAAAAATTTGCTGGTGAAGCCGATGAAGTCACAGATAAGGTTTGGGCAAAAATCAAGTCTCAAAAACAAAAAATCGACTTCTCCCCTTACCTAGGTAAATATAAAGATCAATGGTTTGGTGAAATTGAAATCATGGAACGTAATGGACAGCTATACTTTAAGTCCGCTAGGTCGCCACAATTGCAAGGGAAAATGTATTATTACCAAGGCAATACCTTTGTAGCAGCCTGGAATGACCGCAGCATGACCGCCGATTCGTATGTCATGTTTAATCTCGATGAAACAGGAAAAGCAAATAGCATTAAAATGATGGCCGTTTCGCCAGCAACTGATTTCTCCTTTGATTTTCATGACTTGGATTTAAAAAGAAAATAACTAGCATTTTGGAGAGCAATAACCAGCTTGAAAGCATCAATTCCCTGTCAAGAATAAAAATATCTCATTAGAAATGAGCTTTTTCGCAGTTTAAAGCAATTAATCCAACAAAAACATTTGGAGTATATAGAGATTAATCCTACTTTTGTATCACAAAATCACGGTAGGTATAGCTCAGTTGGTTAGAGCACTAGATTGTGGTTCTAGGGGTCGTGGGTTCGAGCCCCATTACTTACCCGGTTAAAGGAGGTCCAAAAGACCTCCTTTTTTTGTAAATAGCCATTATGATCATCAGTTAAGAAGCACAAATAACATTATGAAAACTTTTTCAAAATCAACCAAAAATACTTGTGCTGTCTTCCAAGACCTATTGAATTATGCTGCATTATACATATTTTCCCTACTTATCTTAGTTTTTTACCTTCGAAATGAGGAAATAGAGTTTTTGAGATTTATTATCCTAATAATTTCCTTATTTTTTTTTGTTATACATGTCTTACCTGTACTTATTATTTATTTAAATTATGACCAGCATAATTCAGGTTTAATAGTAATATTAACAAAAGAAGGTTTTAAGGCAAATTCAGAATTCATTGGCAAGGAAAATATTAAAGAAATTACGATTATAGGTACTCATCAACATTTTCATAAGGGTCGAAGTTTTATTGGCTATGAAGAAGGATTTTTTTTCATGGAGATTATGCTTGTTGATAATAGAAAATATTTCTTAACCTCCCTATTGGGGCCAGAAATAGATAAGGACTTCATACATGAGTTTTCTGAAATTAATATTAAGAAGCAGATTAAAGCTTTTCCCAGAATATAAAAGTCTTTTCTGCTGATTGTCTAAAAAATATTATGACTTATAAATTTTTGATTTACCTAATTTTTAATTTTATTAAAATTAGTTTTTGAATAAATCTCATTTAAAGATTAAAAGAAAGATTGACTATTAATAGATCAAAAAGGCCTTTTCAAATTGCACAAAAACAAACGGCTTGTCTCGCGTGTGTTTCAATAAGTTATATTATAAGTTTGAATATAGAAACAGGTGTTGGGCTCAAATTTCTCAAATACACCCTCATGTAAATTTTCGTGTCCTATCAAAATGCACGAATTAAGTATTGCTCGTCTACTGCGAGTTGAGCAAAAGTCGTTGAAGAGAAATATTCAAGCATGATTCAATGATATACTCGAAGTATACGAAGACTGTTGGCGGTATTTTTGAAAACGGATTGTGCGGTTGGAATATCAAAAATAGTGACAACATCGAAGCCTGAGTGATCAGTAGGCGGGCCAAACTCTAAAAGTTGTTGTATTTTAACCAAGTATGCAATACCTAGTTAATAGACAAAGAAACTTTTATGAAACGAATCATTATAGAAGTAATAAGTATGACAAACTGCGAAGCAATATAAATAGATTGTGTAAGTACACAATTATTTATATCTTGGATTGGCGTATCTTATTCCCCTATAATGGTGAGTGGAATGCCTTATTTCCAATTACCATTTATCAATAAGACGACTCTAATTCAAATTGAATACTTTCGAATTATCAAAATTCTCAATACTTTCATTATAATTGTTTTCAGTAAATAAACTTATATCATAATTCAGTAAAGTGAAAAAATACTTAGCAAATTCATCTTTAGGACCTTTTCCTTCAGGAAAATTTACCATACGGTTTAAGGAAGCTGAAAAGAGATCTGCCATTTGAATATATTCATTACCAGTAGAATCTTCTGCGACAAAATTTAATAGGTACAACCCTTTAATTTTCTGACTCCGAAGCCTTTCTTTAACATTCGCTAATTTTAATTTATCTCTTCCATCCTCCTCTCTATCAATAGTTAACGTTAAATTACGTGGTAATTTTGCCCTATTCGAACTATCCTCTTGTAGGACTCCTTTATACAGTAAGTGAGAAGTTAAGTCTTCAATAGCTTTATCATTGTCTGAAATACCTTTTCTCTTCAAAACAATTCCTTTAAAACTAACTTCAGGGTTTAAACCAATAAACTTTTTAACAAAAAATTTAAAATTATCAAGGTTACTTTTATTTAAATCTTTGAAATGAAATTCATAATTTAAACCAATAGATTTGCGCCAATCTAGAAGTTCTTTTTGTTTATGTAGAATTGTCGGTCCAAAAGAAAACAACCAAATTGAACCGATTACTAAGTAGTCATTAGTCTTACCTGATTCATCCATATAAACATAAAAGCTATCTTGATGGGGTTTATCTTGAAGGTTATCTTCTTTAAACTCTTCTCTAAGCTTTCGTCTAAATTTTTTGACTTCAGGGTCTGCTTGAAACAATTTGTATTCATTTTGAATCTTAGCCCTAGCTCTTGATAAAGAGGTTTGTTTGGTCAGTTTAAATAATTTCTCTTTTGTAAGTTCGCCATCACCTAAAACTTCTTTCTCAAAATAGTTCCAATAATTCCACGATAACTCAGCGTCAGAGTTTCTTGCTTGTGGAAAATAACTTAAAATGAACGCAACTCTATCTTTAAGCCTTCCGAAATTACTTGACTTAATATTATCAGTTAACTGAATTATTTGTTCATGCTTTTTAAGTAACTTTTCTTCATTTGCATCAATTTTGTTGTCATTTTGGTTTGAAATTATAATACTCATAATAAGGTGTAATTGGTTTTTTATATAATATTACTAAAATTTTTAATTTTTATAAACTTTATCATTTTATTCTTTGTATTTAGGATGAATGTTAATTTTATAATTTTTATACATAAATTAGGACATGATTAACCTTAAATGTAATTTATTATGAAATTATCTCAATTATTAGAAATTGCCACTAATGATTTACATGAAACTTGAAAACCATTGGTATTATATTATTAAGGATAGACCAAGTAATGATGTCTTTGAAAATGTTAATGTTTGGGTAGAAAATATTGGATAATATTTATCACACTAGAGTATTCGACAAAATGAACCATATTAGAGAATTATGTAAAGTGGCTATATCATAGAATACAGCCACTTTTTTATTTTAAGAGTTAGGAACTAAGGATGCTTTTACAAATTCATTATTTCTTGATTCCTTTAATGCTTCTGTAAAATTATCCAAACCATCAACAAGAAAGGAATTAAGGTTCAAATAAGGCTCCAAATCATCCATTGTAAACTCATAAAATCTCCTTAGTAAAGTATTGGTGAAAAATTTACCAATCAATTCCTGACATCTATAATCAAGATTATAACTGATATAATATTCCCCCTTTTGATTACAAGCTAAAGCAATATCACAAAAAATGGTTATTGTTTGATGTAAAAGATTAAATTTCCTCCCACGTTTCTCCCAATCAATATCAACCTTTGTGCGAAGCTTTTCCTCCTTCATCCAACTCTGAGTTCTATAGAGAGTTTCCTGAATATTAATAAAAGCATTTTGTACTCGATTATTTCTTTCACGAATTTCCTCAGAACAAAATTCTGTTAGCCAAGAATTGTTAAAATTAGAAATAAACCACTCTATAAACTCAGGAACAGTTGCATTTGCGTGTTTCAATGAATATACAGATTTTGCTTTTAGAATTGTTTCATCAAAAGCTTCAGTGTAATGAAGTTCCTCACGTAAAACGATATATTTATGAATTAAATCTTCCTCCACTTTAGAATTAGAGGAAGAAATAAATAATGTAATTAAATTCTTAAAACTTGTTTGAATATTAATATTTAACATAACAACTTAAAGGTTTATTATTTTTTGGCAAGAAAATTTAAGAATAGGCATTTGTCCTAAAATTTTATAAAAACGTGCCTTTCCAATTAATATTATAACTCTAATTGGAAGGAAATAATATAATTATTAATAGGACCTTTATCATATTCAATACATAAAGACCTATATTTTTTCAAACTCAAATCACCATCTTTAGGAATGTAGCCCCCTTGTTTATTAAACGAAGAATTATTTGAAACTAGAACAAAATTCCCAATTTTTAATTCATTATCAACAAAATTTTTAATGATATTAAACTCATTTACATCCATACAAGAATACATCAAAATTACTGCCCGTCCACTAATACCAATAGGAAACATAGGAAATAGACTTAATGTCGTTTTAACTTCTGTAAATGATTGTTCTAATACAAAAAGATATCCAGAAACAGGTTCGGATAATTTTCGATAATTTTTTGCTAGTGGTATAAAAATGTCATTGAAGGCTTGTCCATCTTTAGCATCTAATAGTCTCAAAAGCATGTTTATACTTTTAGAGTTTTGAGGAAATATTAATTTATTCATAATAGTTAATCAATAATCGAATTTAAAATTGCAACAAGTATAATAGCTGCAATAAAGAAAAAAAGCCATCCGCAGCCTTTTTCCCCATCTTTTGTTTTTTGTAGTTGTTCTTCTCTAGAACCTTCATCTCCTGTCCATGCATTATAAATTACCACTCCTAATGCAATAACAGCTCCCGTTATTAGAAATTTAAGCATATGTAGAAAATTTGAATTGTAAATCATTCCCCATCTCTGATAAATCTGTTTTTAGGTTTGTGACAAACTCTTTAACATTAGTTGAGAAATAAAATATTTGTAATTTGATGTCAGAATATTTTCTTTGGTTATCACCCAAATATTGGTTGCAAAATCTTGAAAACAATATATCAATGTTTTTTAGATTAATGTAAAGTTGTCCATTTGGATCATTTGTAAATGAACCCTTAAACATCTGGTTAACGGTTTTAATTCTCATAAAAAATCCTTAGCTAACCTTTCCATTTCTGAGATTTCAGAATGTTGAATAAAATTATTCATAAAATAGGATTTAATAAAAATTCATAAGTTAATACTCAAAATCCTGATAAAAAGAATCAAAATTGAAGTTTCCTAGGTTTTGATCAATATAGTTTCTTGCAGCTCTATGTCCCTTTTCGAGATCAGGAGTGATTTTTACAAAAATTCCCAAAAACCTATCGCTAATTTCGAATGAATGAGATCTATTAATATTATACATGTTTACAGCGAAATTTAAATCTCGTAGCTCAGCTTGTTTAGGCGAATCAGCAGTGACTCTAATAGAATAAGGAGAACTGATATTGATTTTTAATATTCCATCGTTTGAGTAGATAGAATATCGCCATCCCCTATAAGATTTTTCATCCCCAGTTTTTATTGTGTACCACATATATTAATTTGATATAAAATAAAAATATATAGAATAATACATATTGGATTACGGTAAACCGTAATCCAATTAAATAAGTCTAAAAATATTTATACATACCACACAATCAATAAGTTATCAACAAAAACAAATGGCTATAATCTCGAGCAGTAAAGTGAAGTGCATGAGAGAACCTTTACAAACATAAATTACACCCACGCTCCTCTCTTATATTTGACATATAATAAAGTGAGAGGTTAACTCTAACCGTCCATGTTTGTGTTTGGAAAATTTCTCAGGTTATTTTGTTGATAATAACTGTAAGCTAGCGCTTAATTCCTTAAATATTTTTCTGCCACAACAGTAGAAAACAATGAATATCAATAATAATATTTATTCATCCTTCTAACTATATTATTCACCCTCAGATACAATAATATGATCATACACCTCTATATCCAAATATTTTCCACATTCAATGTTTTTTTTAAACTGCAATTTCATGAACAACAGGTACAAAATAATTACATCCTACTTACCCGTAAAATCTTCCCTAAAAATGAAACTTTTCCCTTTCTCTACTTCCCAACCTTCCCCATCTCCAAAATCAAACTCCCTCCTTTTACAAGATCATCATGGCTTAACTGTTTTGAACCATAGCTCTTCCCATTCAAGGTTGCAGATTGTATATATAGATTTTCTTTCGAATTGTTATTCGCAATAATTTGAAACTTCTTCCCATTATCCAGGTTAAAGGTTACTTTACTAAACACAGGACTTGTAATCTCATAGGTAGGATCTCCAGGTGCTATTGGATGAATCCCTGAGGCTGCCAATACATACCATGCTGACATCTGTCCCACATCTTCATTCCCCGTCAATCCTTCTACACTATTCTTATAGGCATGTTCACAAATATAACGGGTCCATTTTTGTGTCAATGATGGCGCCCCTAGCCGATTGAATAAAAAGGGAACATGATGAACGGGCTCATTGGCATGATTATAATAATTGTTCCATAGAAAATCCTGAGGGGTATTTTCAAAGAATGATTGTAAATCCGCAAGGACCTTTTCCCTTCCGCCCATCAATTCAACCATCCCTTCTACATCATGTGGCACAAACCATCCCTGCTGATATGGATTCGACTCTATACTGCCGTACCATTCCTTTAATCGACCTTCCTTCGGCCAATCCTGCCATTTCCCATCCGCATGTTTAGGCCTGAACCAACCCTTCTTACTATCAAAAATATTCTTGTAATATTTACTCCTTGCTAAATACTTCTCATGTATATCTTTCTTCCCCAATTCCTTTGCCATTTGCGCAATACACCAATCGTCATAGGCAAATTCTAAGGTTTCGGAAATACCATAACCATTTTCAACCGGAACATAACCTAACTCTCCATTTCCAAATTTATCCGAAGTCTTGATCATTAAGTCCAATGCCTCTTCTTTATTATAGCCTCGAATCCCTTTTGCATAGGCATCCGCAATTACTGATAATGCCGGATTACCTACCATGCAACCAGAATACGCATTGAAAAACTCCCAGCGCTCTAAATAGTTATTATTACTTTGCGTCGCCAAACTCATCAAAGAATTGATCTCATCATTGACTAATTTGGGATTGATGATAGTTTGTAATGGAAATTGACTTCTAAACACATCCCAACCGCTGAAAATAGTGCGCTTCGTAAATCCTTCTGCCAAATGAACCTGACCATTTGGCCTCGGATAGCGACCATCAACATCTGTTATATTGCGAGGATCTATCATGGTATGATAGAGTGCTGTATAGAATATGGTTTTCTCATCTTCTGTTCCGCCCTCCACTTCGATCTTTCCTAAGGCTTTGTCCCAAGCTTCACGAGCCGATTGTTGCATCGTCCTGAAGTTCTTGCCATGGACGTCTGCATAAAAATTATTTTCAGCGCCTTTTTGATCTGTAAAGGATATCCCTACCTTCAAGGTTACTTGCTCCTGATCCTTTGTCGGAAACTCCAGAAAAAAACCTACATGCTCCGCTTCTATTCCCGAAGCTCCTTTGATGACATGCGCTTTTTCTATTAATTTTTGATACTCTACACTAGCCACATCTGCGTTCTTCCGCTTTTGATCATCCGGAACTTCCAAAGCCCAAAAGCCATAATCCAACAAGGGCTTACTGAATTCGGCATAGAAATAAACTGTATAGTCAGCCTGACCAGCGCCATCGCCCCAACCTCCTCCTGATGGATCACATTTTATCCATCCTCGAATAGTTCTTTCATCAACAACATCAACCGCCTGCCGAGTGGATGTTCCTCCAACCCGTCTGGCTAAATCAATCTGAATTCGGGAGCTGTCATTCTCTGGAAAGGTAAAACGCAGCATTCCTCCATATGGGGATGCTGTTGCTTCGGCTTTAATCTGATAGCGATCTAAAAACACAGAATAATACCCAGCTTCGGCTTTCTCAGTGGACTTATCATAGGTTGATCGATACCCATCTAATTCTGTATTTCCTTCTTTCCCTGCTATCAGTCGCAATGGGCCCGTTGTTGGCATCACAAGGAAGTTTCCTAAATCTCCATACCAGCCAACACCACTCATCTGGGTAAACGCAAAACCTTCCAAGGTCTTATGCTCATAACTGTAGCCTGATCCATTATCACCGCCGGTAATCGTATTTGGACTTACCTGAGTCATCCCAAATGGGGTTGTCGCTCCTGGAAAGGTCTTGCCTAAACCGTGAACCGAACTCGCTGTATTGGTACTTGCGCCGATAAAGGGATTCACATATCGGGAAGGACCAAGCTCCGTTTGGGCTTGACCAAAACTATAAGTTAAAATGCTGATTACGCTTAGTATTATGGATTTTATTTGCATGTTTTTAAAGCTAGAATATCCTAAATATAGGAATTCTTTCATCATTCCTGATTTGATAGCTTTTTGAACTTCTGGGAAAATAACGCGGATAAGATGGAATTTCTAATTATTGCTTTTGCGAACTCATAAACTTTCCAATCTGGCCTGCTGTTCTGATCAAATTGGCTTTACTGTGCTTCATGGATTCTTCCAAACTTTCAGGTTGATTTGCAATTGGTAGAAGTAAACTAAAATATTCCTGCAATTTCGGGGGGATTTCTAGGGGTATTCTTCCCGCCAAACCAATACAAGGAATATGGAGTTTTTTCGCTTTTTCAGCGACAGTAATTGGGGCTTTGCCATCCAAGGACTGCTGATCAATACTTCCTTCAGCCGTGATCAAAAGATCTGCTTTTGAAAGTTCCTGATCAAACTTCGTCAACTCGCAAAAATAACTCGCGCCATGTCGAAGATCTGCCTTTAAATATACTGCAAATGCTGCTCCTAATCCGCCGGCTGCACCTCCGCCCTGGATGTTGTTCATCGACTTCCCCAAAACCTTTTTGCTAAGTTTATCAAACTTACTCAGGAAGCTTTCTAGTTGTTCGACATCTGCTGGCTTCGCTCCTTTTTGCGGACCGAATACTTTTGCCGCACCTTTCTTACCCAATAATTTATTATCCACATCACATAGGACAGTGAACTTACAGCCCTTTACAAGATCATCAAAATTGGAACACTCTATTTTTTCAACCTCATCAAAATTGCCAGGCATGGCTTGAATTATTTGGTCAGACTTATCCTTAAACTCCAACCCTAATGCTTGAAGCATACCAATGCCCCCGTCAACCGTCGCAGAACCGCCCAAACAAATGATAAAGTTTTTAATCCCAGATTCTATCTGTGAGCGAATAACCTGTCCTAACCCTTTTGTACTGGAATCCAATGGATTTTTAACCTTGTTGTTTATGGATTTATACCCAGAGGTTTCGGCAACTTCGATGACGGCAGTTTTGCCACGATGGATTAATGCATAATTAGCTTGGGTTTTTCCTAAGTAAGCTCCTTCCACCTGCATAGATTTCATCTCACCTTTTAAATGCTTGCAGATTAAATGTGAAGTATAATCGCCGCCGTCCCCAATTGGAAACTTTATAAATTTGCTTTTCAAGC
This sequence comes from Sphingobacterium cellulitidis, assembly GCA_002245855.1. Lineage (GTDB taxonomy): Bacteria > Bacteroidota > Bacteroidia > Sphingobacteriales > Sphingobacteriaceae > Sphingobacterium > Sphingobacterium cellulitidis. Next base: position 70,027 of record NOUX01000014.1, read on the forward strand.
CTGATTGTTTCAATCCTATCTCAATCGCTTCAGCAACCTCATCCGCCATCAGGCTATTCTTAAAACTATTGGGGGAAATCAATATAACCATCTTAAGAATAAACTTCAGGGTTTAAACAGGTTTTTAGCTTCTCGCCTTGAACAAAAGCCACAATATTCTCAGCAGCAATTCTCGCCATTCCTCCCCTAGCCTCAAGTGTGGCTGATCCTATATGCGGAAGTACGCAAACACGTTCTTGCTTCAATAATGGATTATCTGGAAGCATCGGCTCCGGATCGGTCACATCTAGCCCTGCTCCCCAAATCTCCCCTGCTTTCAATGCCTCATCCAGATCCAATTCATTTACAAATCCTCCCCTGGCTGTATTAACAAGGATAGCATTTTCCTTCATTTGACTAAAGACATCCTTATTAAATAAACCATGATATTCTGGGGAATAATTTGCATGTATCGATAATACATCTGATTGTGCCAATAACTCCTCAAAACTTACATATTTAGCGCCTAATTTCTCCTCCATCTCTGGATGCCGGTTTCGATTATGATAGATAATAGGCATGTCATAGGCTCCTTGACATTTAATCGCCATTTCATAACCTATCCTCCCCAAACCAAAAATCCCTAAGGTTTTTCCATAGAGCTCTTGACCTAGATTCGCAACAGGATTAAAATATTTAAATCGAACTCCAATCCGAACTTGATTGGTTTGAAAGGAAGCCAAGCGCGAGACCATCAGCATCAGCATAAAAGATATATCAGAGGTCGCCTTACTCAAGACATCGGGGGTATTGGAAACTGGAATTCCTCTGCGTGTAGCTTCAGGTAGATCGACTTGATCATAACCTACGGAAAACAAGGAAACAGCCTTTACCGAAGGACATAAATCAAAGAATTTAGCATCGATTTTATAGGCTCCGATATTTAATATGGCATCACATTGTTGACAATAGGAAATCCATTCATCATATGAAATTTCAGGATTCTCCGGCATTAGTAGGTCAATATCGGGACGAGCCAACAATTGCATCCCCACTTCTGGAATTAATTTATTGATAAAGATTTTCATGTTTAGGTGGTTTAATATGCTAAGGCATAATATACTAATAATCTATGAATTATACTTAATTTCACAGAAATTCAACCCCAAAAATACCCTTCAGATTGCTGCCTTATCGAAAGGATCGAACGGCTGGTTGCCCATTTACTCTACCTGTTGGACTTACTATATTATAATTATATCGAGCTGAAAACATGACCTTATCAAATCTATAAATGGCATCATAATATGCGGCAATAAAATATTTATTGTCTTTGGAAACTGCATAACTGCCATTATCAGGGGTAATACTATTCGGAAAATATAAATCGGTTTTCGTTAATGAATAGTTTAGTAACGAAAGATAGTCCCCGCGGGTACCTGTCAATGCAAATATTGAATTTTCTTCCCCTTCCTCGCTGGAAAATGCCCATGGAACAACGCCATTATAACTGCGATTGATCACTTTCATGCTTGGAAATTCCAACAATGCATCTTCCCAATACCCATTAATGAGGAGTTTATTACCTTTCGGATTGGAAAAGAAAAATGGGTTGAATGGAAATGGAACCGGAGATTCAAAAAATTTACTATAGGTTTTTGTTTTCCCATTTAATATAATTGGGGATGTACCATCTAAATATCCAACAATATCGTTGCCTCCATTAACGAGAACCGGAACTTTTATAGATTTATAAAATTCATTCTCTACACTTGGATGTTTATAAATGCTGTCGTTCTTGGAGGCATCAATGGCTTTCCAAACCTCTCCCGAAGCTTGAATATTCCCAACATTGACCATTCCAAATCCCGAATTCGTAAACAAAATTTCCTCTGGATAGATAAATGGATACATTTCATTATCCCCTTTTAGAACTTTCAAGGTGATAGTTTTTATCTTCTTCCCATTTTTCGGATCATAAACATAGATTTCTGGTTTCTGATCCGTCGTCACATACATCAATTGATTATAAGGATTAATTACGAAATCAATCGGAGCTTCAGGCAAAGTAATCTCTTGTACAACTTTAAAAGATTCCAGGTCCATTTTGACCAATTTACTTGCAAACTCTAATTGTGGACCCCTGGCTAATACCCATAGACTTTTGTTATCCCTGTCCATAATTATTTTATGAACGCCTGCTTCAGTACCGATACTTGCCTTCTTGGAAAAATAATCTATCTGGACAGTTTCACTAAGCGTATTCCCATAATAATCAGTAACAGAATAATAAATTGGAAAGGACCTCCCTAAGGTAGCACAACCATATTTGAATTTGACCGTTTTTCCACCATCCGAAAGGTTAGAACCCATATCAGTAGGAAGACACAATTCATATTTATTCGAAATGGTATTGATCTTTATGGGCTTATTAAAAGTAAAAAAAATGGAGTCCGATAAAGGAGTATTTCCGCCTGTATGTGCCACTAATCTTAAATTCACTTGCTGAGTAACCTTTATGAGAATGGTACTGTCAGAAATTCTAAATTTAAGGTTCCCCTCCCTTTCCTCATCCGAGAGATTTTCAGCAGCAAAAGCAAGGAGAGAAGTATTCCCGGTTGCACTCTTCTTGTTCACAGTAAGCCATTCAACATCTGATTCTACGGTCCAGGCAGCATTCGATTTAACAGCAATAACAGATTCGCTATTTTTTCCTTTAAGCTTTAGGGTTAAAAATTCCAACTCTAAGTAGGGATCCCCATCTTCTAAAACCACATTCAATTGGTTTTCTTGATCTTTCTTCACCATTAATGTCTGGACCTGATCCAAGAAATGTTGCTTCCGTACAATTACCTTTACCTCCCCAACCTTTGTTTTCTCAAAAACCGCCTGCCCTGAATAGCTGGTCATTTTCTTTTGATGAAGATCCACGAGTTCCACCTCAGCTTCTTCAATTGGATTATTCTGCTTATCCAAAACCATAACTTCAAGTTCTGCAGTTATAATCTTTTCAATATCATCTTTCTTGCAGGAATTTGTTACGAGCAGTAAAATGCCAAGAATATACAACAGCAGGGAATGACGATACATAATCCGAATAAATAGTTAATAATCTCAATAATTGATTTTGAATGAATTTTTCTCCTGTGATAGAAGAACAAAAACAACAATCAAAAATATCAGTTTTTTTGAATTTATCTTGAAAAATATTTAACCAAATATTTAATAAAATCTTCTGCAAAAAACAGAATAGTCAACCTTTCCCAATAAATCTTTGCTATCGTACACAATAAGGTCCTATGCGATAATATATCCAAATCATTAAGTTTCTATTAAGTTTTAAAACCAAGGGAAATCGAAGGAATTCTATTAGTAAATTTATACTAACAATCAGATAGATAGATAAATATCATGACACATAAGATTCAAGAATTAAGCGAAGCTGTATTAATGAAGAAACTTATCCGGTTAAAGACCTTGACCTCCATTCATGTTTTTGCACTAGGTCTTTATTGGCTTTCTTCTTTAGCATTAGGGATGATCATTGAGCACATGTTCCTCTGGTTATTCTCCATCATTTCCTTTCCAATTCTAATATTGAATATTAAATCCATGAATGAAATCAAGGAAGAATTAGAAAACAGAAAAAACATCATTAATAATCCATCAACAGAAGCGTTTGGTTAAAATATTCAAGCCGCAATCATTAATAATTCAAATTGTATTTTTCATCTTACTTAGGTCAGGATCAATCCTGACCTAAGTCGTTATTATAGCAACCTGATTTTGAAGACCTTCCACCTCAAAATGAAAATTAAC
>NOUX01000015.1 GCA_002245855.1 Sphingobacterium cellulitidis
TGCATCGGGTGTGACCCCTTTTTTACCGTGTTTCATTCCCTGTTGTCAGTGGCCTTTCAGCCGTCCCTCCCTTGCGGAGTGGTGCAAAGATAGGGACAAAACATCCATACTTCCAAGACATCCCACAAACAATTTTTAGTAGCACCGCGTAACTCGCTAGCACATTGCACGATAAATTTTCAGGAAGGTTGCATTTTCATTGCCCTGGGATGGCTGCGGGGGCATGAACGGCGGGAAAGGGAGGTCGGGCGAGATGGAAAGTCTGGGATGCATTCTGGTCAAATATTAGCGGAGGTCCTCTCGCATTTCATTTCCTATGGTATTCATTTACCCCGGCATTATCGGAAATACTTCGGGAGCAGGTCCTGCAAAATTCGATATTCCGGCGCTTCAGTACCGCAGATCCCCCGCAGATCCGCCGGACCTCGGCCGTAAAAATTCGGCCAAGGTCAGGAAAAGATCCGAAGAAGGTCCGACCAAGGTGCGGTAAAGGTCCTGATTTGTCCAAAAGATGGACAGAATTATCGCTGAATTCGAAACTGTAGTATTGCTGTGTTCGAAATCGACTTTATTGCGGAATTCAAACTGTACAAATAATGGATTCAAAACGGCATTATTAATGAATTCAAAATGGCATTATTACTAAATTCGAAATTGGATTATTAATGAATTCGAAATCGACCATATTACAAAATCAAAACTGACATTAATACAGCATTCAAAATCTGTATTACGACAGTATTCAATACCTATATTAATACAATCTTCACAACCTTCATTTGTACAGTATTCAAAACCGACCTTGAAAAGGAGCGTAAGTAAAGGATTGATTATAGTTTAAAATTATCGCTGAGAAGAAAGGTTCTAGACAAACAAGATGAATCAATATAAAAGATCAGCAAGAAGCTAACTGCTTTTTAAAAATATTTTCGAATCTCTAGTAAACAAAAAAGGGTGGACCGAAGTCCACCCCACCATCTATTTTAAATACCCATTTATTGCCAACCACCACCTAGGGCTTTATAGAGAACCACCTGATTCAGCATTTTCTCCTTATTGATATCCACATCGGCAACTTGTGCTTCAATCAACCCTTTTTGCGCAGTGATGATATCCAGGTAGGTCACCCGGCCTGCTATAAACAATTCTTCTGCGGCTCCAATGGAAGACTCCAAAGCAGCTACTTGGTCTTTAATATGTGTCGAACGATCTACAATCGCCTCCTGCGTATTGATCGCTAATGAAACTTCATTGACAGCATTCAAAACCGCTTTCTCATATTCGATGAAATTAATCCCATAAGAGGCTTTCATTCTTTCGTATTCCGATTTCAACTCACGTTGTCTAAAAATCGGCATCGTAATTCCTCCGAACAGTCCATAGGTTACAGATTTCTCTAGATTGAACAACTTGTCGAAACTAAAAGACTGTAGACCTAGATATGGACTGATGGCTACCGTTGGTAAAAATGCCAACCTCGAAGATTCCAGTTCATGGAACCCTGCTTTTAAGTCCATCCCAGCTTTTCGAATATCTAAACGGTTATTTAATAAATCGTCTAGGGAACCGACAACCAAATTTTCAAACAATAAATCATCGTTTATAGGTTCGTTATTCCGTGAAATTGGCTGATATACTCGACCTAATAAGGAATTAATCTGATGCTCATACGCTAAAATTTCTTGTTCCGCATGTGCACGACTCGCCTTAGATTGTGACAGTAAGGACCTAAACTGTTGAACCGCCAACTCATCCGCACGTCCGGCTTCCTTCTGTGCTTCAATAATTTCTAATGCACGCTCGTGGAGTTTAATGTTCTGTTCATAAACCTGAATTTTCTCATCTAGACTAATCAACTCATAATAAGAAGAGGCAATGCTAGAGATTAATTCAGTTTCAATTAAACGCTTTAACTCACTCTCAGACATTAATTGAAGAAAGGCAGCCTCCCTCCTGTTCCGGAGTTTTCCCCATAGATCCAACTCCCAGGAAGAGCGAACACCCACAAAGTAATCTGGAATAAAGGGTTCAGGTAATTTTTCATCATCTGTCAAGTTTTCTGAAAAATTGGAATCATAATTACCAATACCCGATTCCGTATAATGCCCATATTTCCTTAAACCACCTTCAACCGCAGCATCCAAACTTGGATAAAGCGCAGATTTCCGAAACTTAAAATTCGATTGTGCCATCTCAATCCTATGGATCGCTTGACGAACATCTAGATTATTAATCAGTGCCGAGTCAATCAAGGAAATCAATTGAGAATCCGTAAATACATCTCGCCAAGCTAGACTTCCAATAGAAGTTGAATCATTCATCACCTGTCCGGCCTGCCCTGTAAGCTCTGGAGAAATATCTTTTTCTACTGTAGTTTTAGGAACTGAACAAGAACTTATAAAAAGTAAGACCGCAATTGCAACGGTAGCTTGTTTAAGTTTCTTCTTCTTTTCACGTTTAGAAAACAAGACCACCAATCCTGGGATTACGATTACCCCGATAATCGTACCGATTACCATTCCTCCGACAGCGGCTGAACCAATGGTTCTATTTCCGATTGCACCAGCACCACTTGCCAACATCAATGGAATCAATCCGGCAGCAAATGCAAATGAAGTCATTAAGATAGGTCTCAAACGAGCCACTGCTCCTTCAATGGAAGCTGTAAGAACATCCATGCCCTGTTTTCTTTTGAGGTTAGCATACTCCACAATCAGGATGGCGTTTTTACCCAATAGTCCAATCAACATTACCAAGGAGACCTGTGCATAAATATTATTTTCCAAGCCAAAGACTTTTAGGAAAAGGAAGGCCCCAAATAAACCTGCAGGTAAACATAGTAATACCGGCAATGGCAATAAGAAACTCTCATATTGTGCAGCTAGTAATAAATAAACGAATACCAAACACAATAGGAAGATATAAGCCGCTTGATTACCAGAAATTTTCTGTTCACGAGTCATCCCCGACCATTCGATGGTATAACCTTGCGGGAGTTCAGCGGAAATACGCTCCACTGTTTCAATCGCTTGCCCCGAACTAAATCCTGGCGCTGCTTGACCTGTGATCATCGCTGAGGTAAACATATTATAACGCGTGATTTGTTCCGGACCATAAACCCGTTCCATCGTCATAAATGAGGAATATGGAACCATTTCGCCTTCTTCAGTTTTCACATAAAGATTGAGAACATCCTCTGGTCTTTGTCTTGCGAAAGCATCCGACTGCACCATGACCTTATACATCTGTCCATATCGGATAAAGTTGGTCGCATATAAACTTCCTAATAAAGTTTGAAGCGTATTCATGGAATTTTCAACAGAAATTCCTTTTTTGGCGGCCTGATCATAATCGATCTTCAACATATATTGAGGGAAGTTAACATCGAAAGTGGTACTAGCACTTTCAATTACTTCATCTTGTTCCAATTTGGCAATAAACTCATTCACCACCTCGTTCGTTTGAGCTAAATCTTCATTTCCTGAACGATCTAACAATCGTAATTCAAAACCTGAAGAGTTACCGAATCCAGGAACTGTTGGTGGAGGGAAGAATTCGATTTCAGCATCTGCAATATGTGCTGTTTTTTCACGAAGAATCTTCATCACATCATCTACAGATTCTTTACGATCATCCCAGGATTTGAGGTTGATCATCCCCATACCATAGGAAGCACCGGAAACCTCGGTTACAATACTATATCCTGCAAGAATGGAAACTGTCTCGACCATTTCCAATTCTCTGGAAATAGCATCAACTTCATTTAATACAGCCTCCGTACGGTCGACGGTAGCTCCGGGCGGCGTAGTGACAGCCACATAAATCATCCCTTGATCTTCAGTAGGAATAAATCCGGAAGGAAGGATTGCTGCGGAACCCCAAGTTGCGACGAACATAATAACTAACCCTAATAAAGTAATTACGCGACGGCCGGCAATCTTAGAGAGCAATCCTTTATATCCTCCGGAAATTCTGTTGTAAACATTATTGAATCCTCTGAAAAAACGATCCAATATATTATTGCTAGGCTTTTTATCATGCGGTGAACGCAGGATAATAGCACATAGAGCTGGTGTAAGTGTTAATGCATTAATCCCTGAAATCACAATTGCTGCTGCAAGTGTCAAAGAAAACTGCCGATAGAAAATCCCCACCGGTCCCGACAGGAAGGCGACGGGAACAAATACTGCAGACATCACCAAAGTAATGGCAATAACTGCTGAACCAACCTCATCCATTGCCGCCAAAGTAGCTTCCATTGGTGAAAGATGCTCTTCCTCCATTTTGGCATAGACGGCCTCGACGACGACAATACCGTTGTCGACGACAATCCCGATGGCGAGAACCAAAGCAAACAAGGTCAATAAGTTGATCGAGAAGCCCATCATCTGCATAAAGAATAGGGACCCAATCAAACAAACCGGAACTGCCAGAATTGGAATAATGGTAGCACGGAAATCCTGCAAGAAGATAAATACCACTAGAAACACAAGGATAAAGGCCTCAATCAGGGTCACTAGTACACTTGAAATTGATGCATTCAAGAATCTGGAAACGTCATAACCCATGGTATAGGTCATTCCCGGTGGGAAAGTAGCTTCCTTCAATTCAGCCATCCTGTCTTTTACCCTTTGGATTACCTCTTGGGCATTGGAGCCTGGCAACTGCTTGATCATAATAGAAGCAGATGGTCTACCATCAGTTTTGGAAACCATTTCATAATCCAGGGATCCAAACTCTACATCGGCGATATCCTTCACTCGAATAATGGATCCATCCACATTGGCACGAATAGGAATATTTTCATACTCACTGATTTCAGTAAATTTCCCCGGATAACGCAATACATACTGTTGCATATTGACCGTTTTATCCGAACTGATCCCTGTTTGACCTGGGGCGGCTTCAATATTTTGTCTCCGTAATGCTGCAACCAATTCCTCAGTTGAAATGGAATATGCAGAAAGACGATCTGGCTTTACCCAAATACGCATGGCATAATCTTTCATTCCCATGATTTGAGCAAAACCTACACCTTCAATCCGCTTCAATTCCTTTAAGATATTGATATCGGTAAAGTTGTATATAAATCGTTCATCAGCAGTTTCATCATCTGTATATAAATTCAGATACATCAACATACTGTTTACTTCCTTCTCAGTGGTTACACCGGCCTTGATAACTTCCTCTGGCAATTCATCAAGAACAGTGGTTACCCGGTTCTGGACATTCACCGCGGCGATATCCGGATCAGTACCTACTTCAAAGAAAACCTGAATTAAGGTATTACCATTATTCGTGGAAACCGAACTCATATAAGTCATTCCGGCAACCCCGTTGATTGCTTTTTCCAGAGGAATTGCCACCGCATTCGTACTTACTTCGGCATTCGCTCCGGTATAGTTTGCCGTCACCACAACGGATGGAGGAACAATATCCGGGAATTGCGTAATTGGCAGGGTAAAGAGTGCCAATAGACCCAAAAGGGTAATAAAGATCGAGATGACCAGCGATAGCACTGGCCTCTTAATAAATTTTTCAAACATAAAATCGCTCTCCCTTTATTAGTTTTTAACCATTCTTGGTTGAATAACCATTCCGTCACGTAGCGATTGTACACCTTCGTATACTACCTTGGCATCTGCTGGCAATCCATTCTCCACAACATAATAATGTCCAACACGACGACCATTTTCAAAAGGCGTCATTTTCACGGTATCCCCTTTCAAGGTATAAACGTAGGCTTTGTCCTGAATTTCGAAAACTGATTTTTGATGTACCAATAATAGGTCTCCAGTTTGAACCGGAACACCAATTCTACCGGTAGCACCATGCTTTAGTAAACCTTGCGGATTATTAAATTTCGCACGTAGGGAGATTGAACCTGTACTAGCTTCAAACTCACTTTCCACAATTTCCGCGATTCCTTTATTTGGATATGTAGTTCCATTGGCTAGAATCAGCTGCACTTCTTTCTTGAAATTATTTCTATTAAAGGTAGAATCTGAGGCAATGCCTAAATATTCTTGTTCAGAAATATCAAAGTAAACATTCATATTGGCCATATCAGAAATGGTCGTCAATAGCGAACCTTCTTCTAATAGGGAACCTTCTTTGAGTTGAATCCGGTCGATTCGGCCATCAAAAGGCGCACGAATCTGGGTGTTTGATAATTTTGTTCTTGCTTGGTTCAATACGGCCTCTGCTTCAGCAACCTTTGCTTTTGCAGCACGCAATTGAACTTTTAATAAATCATACTCAGTGGAGCTCACGATATTTTTCTGAACCAACTTATGGGTTCTTTCCATTTCAAGCTCAACTTTTTTCACTTCGGCTTCAGCACTGCTAACAGAGGCCTGAGCTTGTGCTAGATCAGCTTTATACTCATCGGCAACCAATGAGAATAAGACTTGTCCTTTACGGACAAAGGCGCCCTCATCCACAAAGATTCTATCTAAGAATCCAACAAGGCGAGAACGTAATTCAACATTTCGTTGAGATTGGATATCTGCGATATACTCTTTGTAAACCACAGTATCCAATTGGACTAAATTCGATACAGGAACAACCTTAGGCGCATTAGCAGTAGTTTTTTCGTTACTAGTTGCTGTACATGACGCAAAAAATAATGCACAACCTGCTACTGATAGTAGCATGATATGTTTTTTCATAGCAAATAAAATATAGGTATTAATATAAAATAGAATACAAAGTCGAGGCGCTGGCTACAGAAAAAACCATAGCAAGCATCATCACTTCCAGAATGGATGTGAAAAAGGAATTTTAATTAGAAAGGACGGTATCTATACAAAAACTGATAGTAGCCAGGAAGGCATAAAGTTTTAGATAGATAAAATGGGTGATTTATGCTGGATCTAACTCGATAGATTCGAGAAACCAGCCATGCAAAAAATAGAACTAATGGGATTAATCCTAGGAATAAAGAGAAGATTCGATAATCATCAAAAATAATCTCCGGAAGTCTTTCCGAATGATCAGCATGAGAAAGATCAAGTACCTCTTCTAGTACAACTTCAACTAAGGTTTCACTGGCAATTATATTGGCAGAACCAAAGAGGTCCATCGATTTTACCTCCAAGCATAATACATTGAGGTAACCGAAAAGCGCCAAGAAATGCAATAGTCGAAACATACAGCGCAAAGATAAACAAGCCTGTAAGCATTAAAGTATCAGGAATGTAAAAAAACTGTGATTTTAGGTTTTTGAAGTCGCTTTTTTGTCATTTTCAACTTCTGTTTCCAAAGGTTCGTCATCAAATAAGATTCTTACTGATGGCGTGTAGGTATCATCATGTTGTCCATTTTTGCTAGCCCAGAAAAAGGCTCCCAAAAAGAATAAAGCGATAAGAACACTACAACCGATTAAGAAAAATATGATGTTCATAGCATAAAGTTAAATTAATTTTCTCCGTTTTGCATATCCCCGGGTCATTAAACTGGTAAAAGATATGATCGTAACGGTACTAATAGGCATTAATATCGCTGCAAATAAAGGCGACATCGTGCCCTGCACAGCAAAACTAAGACCGATAAGATTATATAAGATGGAAATGACAAAGGACATTTTGATCACTTTGACCGCATCTTTACTGAATTGGAAAAATCTTGGCAATAAATGAAAGGACTCCCCATCTAATATAGCATCGCATCCTGGAGAGAAATTATTGATATCATCCGACACCGCAATCCCTAGATCTGCTTTTCGTAATGCCCCGGCATCATTTAATCCATCACCAAGCATACATACCTTTTGTTTTTCCTCTTGCCAAGCCGTGATTTTATCCAATTTGGCAGCTGGTGTTTGATTAAATAACAATTTCGCATTGGATGGAAATATCATTCGCAAAGCATCTGCTCGTCTTTCATTATCGCCAGAAATTAAATGCAAATTATAGCTCTCCCCTTTCAATTCATTGATAACCTCGGATAATCCGTTTCTCCAAGACTGTTCTAAAGTGAAGAATCCCTTTAATACGTCATTGATCATCACATAAACTACAGAACCTTCCAAATCAACCTTTGCCGTATTTACATAACTTGCACTACCGATTTTGATGCTATAATCCTGAAATTTCCCCGATTGTCCCCTACCGACAACTTCTTCGTAGTTCTCGATATTGACCATCTGCACATCCCCGAGCCATTTAATAATTTCTCGACTTAAAGGATGATTGGAGTTTCTACACAAGGAAGCCAATAAATCTTTTTCAAATGAATTTAGCTTGCCTTCAAAATACATACTCGACGCATTTGGGGAAGAAATAGTTCCTGTTTTATCAAATACCACTGTATCAATGCTAGCCAATTGCTCTATGGCTGCTGTATTTTTTATATACAATTTATTTTTATCAAAAATACTCAGTGCTGCAGAAAGGGTAAATGGTGAACTTAAAGCCAGTGCACAAGGACAAGCAATAATAAGGACTGCTGTAAAAGCTGCCCAAGCCTTATCCCCAGTTCCTGACAGCAACCAAAATACACAGGCTGTAAATGCGATTAATAAAAGTCCGATGGTGAAGTATTTTGAAATGAAGCCAACGAAGGTGTCAAACTTCTTTTCATATTGTTTAAAGCTATCGTTATTCCATAACTTGGTTAGGTAGCTTTGTGATACGGCTTTTACGACTTCCAATTCTATCGCCTCGCCCATTTGCCGTCCACCAGCATATACAACCTCGCCCAATACCTTTTCCACGGGTTTACTTTCACCGGTAACAAAACTAAAATCGACAGAAGCATTTCCATTCAATAAAATAGCATCTGCAGGAATAATCTCATTATTGCGAACCAAAATTCGATCTCCTACTTTAAGATCTGCAATCTGAGTAGGTTTTGAAACACCTTCTTGCAAGACTGTGACGGCAACTGGAAAATAGGAACGATAATCGCGTTCAAAAGAGATATGGTAATAAGTCCTTTGCTGAACATATTTCCCGATCAGGATAAAGAACACCAAACTACAAAGGGTATCCATAAATCCAGCACCAGTTTGAGTGATGATCTCTATTGCGGAACGAAAGAACAAGACAAAGATCCCGAGCGCCAAAGGGACATCTAGATTAAGTCGTTTTTGTTTCAGACTTATCCAGGCAGATTTGAAATAATCGGAAGCACTATATAATAGGACTGGTAATCCGAAGGCTAAATTCATATATCCGAAGAAGTTGGAATACTGGCGTTCAAAATCTGCCATTCCAAAATACTCTGGAAATGAAATCATCATGGAGTTACCAAAACAGAATCCCGCAACTGTAAGCTTAGCGATGAGCCCATTCTGGTTGATTTTCTTCCCTTCCTTAACAACATCCTGTAAGGTTATTTTTGGATCATATCCGATCTTATGTAATAAATCAACCAATTCACGGAGGGAAATTTCATTTTTCCTGAAGGTGATACTTGCTTGCTTCTTCATAAAATCGACCTGGGAGGTTTTAACTCCGGGGTTTAATTTATAGAGATGCTCCAATAACCAGATGCATGAACTGCAATGGATCGCGGGAACATAAAAAGTAATGATAGCCAATTCATCATCCTGATAATCGACCAATTTGGCAATGATATTTGGTTCATCCAAATAAGATAAGTCTTCTTTCTGGGCTTTTTGCGACTTTCCGGGATGGGAATTATACTTATAATAGCTCGCCATATTGTTATCATTCAAAATCTGATAAACCGTTTGGCAACCTAGACAACAAAAGCGATGGTCTTCTAAAATATAGGCAGCATCTTCTACCGGATCACCACAGTGGTAACAGGTAGTATTTAATTGCAATCCCTCTTTTGTCGACATAATATAAATATAGGTTAAATAGCCTGACTAAATAAGTTTTCTCTTTCCTTGGTTTTTTGAAGTCGCTCATCAAATGCCATACAAACATTTCGAAGAAATGATTTCCCAACTTCTGTAATCTGGATGGTATGTTGGTTCACTTCAACTAGTCCATCTGCCTTTAATGGTATCAGGCGAATTAGAATTTTCTCATTCACTTCAAAACCATCCTTTAGCTGAACTTTTCCGCGACACATCATATCCAAAATATACTCCCGGATGACTAAATCTTCTTCATTTAAGATATGTCCTTTAACCACCGGCAGTTTTCCCTGACCGATTAATTCATGATATTCTTCCACAGTTTTGACATTTTGCGCAAATGCGGTCCATGAATCTGATATGGAAGAAACCCCTAATCCTATTAATAAAGGAGTATATCGATCGGCATAGCCCATAAAATTACGATGTAAAGTTCCATCCATTGATGCCAGATAAAGGGCATCATCGGTTTTCGCGAAATGATCCATACCCACATCTTGGAAACCATGATCCTGAATCATTTGTTTTCCAAGTTTATATAGATTCAATTTTTCCTCGCCTACCGGCAAATCATGTTCGGTGAATTTGCGTTGCCCCGGTTTAATCCATGGCACATGGGCATAACTATAAAAAGAAATCCGATCAGGATTCAATTTCATGGCATGTTCAATGGTCATCTTGACAGATTCTGCGGTTTGCAGGGGTAAGCCATATATCAAATCAAAATTGATGGATTCATATCCTAACTTACGCGCATCGTCCATGACACGAGCAACATCTTCTACCGTTTGATGCCTATTAATAATATATTGTACCTTTTCATCAAAATCCTGAATTCCTAAGCTCAGTCTTTTAAAACCTAATTCATTCAATGTTTTCAAATGTTCATAGGTGGTATTTGCTGGATGAGCTTCGAAGGAAAATGATGCATCGGCAGTTTTTTCATTTCCTTCCAATAAGCCAGCTATTAATCGATGTAGATTTTCGGCAGTAAAGAAAGTTGGAGTACCACCACCCAGATGAATCTCTGCAATCTTTAATTTTTCCTCTTGCAGAATCTCCTTATACATGTTCCACTCTTTCAACAAGGAGGTTATATAAGGATCTTCAACTTTATGATTTTTGGTAATTCGAGTATTACAGCCACAATAAGTACAAAGGCTTTCACAATATGGCAGGTGGACATATATACTTATTCCTTGGTCTTTGGATCTTGAGAAATTTAAGGCAACCCGATCTTTCCAATCTGCTGCATTGAATTTTTCATTTTCCCAGAAAGGTACTGTTGGATAACTGGTATAGCGAGGTGCCGCTACATTATATTTGTTGATCAGTTTGTTTAGAATCTCCGTTTCCATATTTTCTTAAATTTACCTTGTTCTTGCAATCTATTCGACATTGACACGCATCGCCCGTACAGCCGCCCACCATCCATTGCGTTAAATTGGAGATGGTTTCTCTGGCAATACCTTCCAGGGTATTTTCATACGGTACGTTGGCAACATGCATTTTGAGTTCTCCGGCATAATCTAGGTCAATATGTTCAGTGGATCTTGAACGGGTGATAATATTTCGTATCCCAATTTTGTAGAGTTCATATAACATTACTCTATCCAATAAATCACGGTCTGAAATGATAATCGCCTCTTTGCCCATCGCATAATGCATGGTACTAAAATTCAACTCATTCGATATTAAAGTCAAATCATGTACCTTTCCATTTGCTTTGGCGAGGTGCTCCTTCTCAGGCCCCAAAATGTTGTATGCAATCACTCTCATCCCTAAAGTAAAGTTGTATGATTCCAAAAGTAGCAGATAAGGCCTCAGAAACGAATGCAGTCCATCATCACAGAAAGTGATATAAATCATGTTTATCAAAAAAAAACGAGGGATGAACTTTTGGTCCATCCCTCGTTTTTATTTTAGATATGTGTATTACTAATCTTTTTTCTTATTGTTTTTGACATCAGATGCTAAAGAAGAATCATCGTCTTTTTCCTTTTTTGCGGAAGAAACAACGATATCTTTCTTTTCTTCATCAAAATCTACCAAGATGGTATCACCTGCCTTCAGTTCTCCTTTTAGAATTTCCTCAGCAATTGGGTCTTCAAGGTATTTTTGAATAGCACGTTTCAAAGGTCTTGCACCAAAGTTACTATCATAACCTTTCTCAGCAATATAGTTTTTGGCATTTTCAGTCAAATTAATTTGATGACCTAAGCCTTCGATACGAGCGAATAGAGATCTCAATTCGATATCAATGATTTTGAAGATATGTTCTTTGGTCAATGAGTTAAAGACAATGACATCATCGATACGGTTCAAGAACTCTGGAGCGAAAGCACGTTTTAATGCGGTTTCAATTACTCCTCTTGAATGCGAATCAGCTTGATTTTCTTTGGCAGCAGTAGTAAATCCTACCCCTTGTCCAAATTCTTTTAACTGACGAGCACCAATATTCGAAGTCATGATAATGATGGTATTTCTAAAGTCCACTTTACGACCTAGACTGTCTGTCAACTGCCCTTCGTCCAAAACTTGTAATAACAAGTTAAATACATCCGGGTGAGCTTTTTCAATCTCATCAAGGAGAACAACAGCATATGGTTTACGGCGAACCTTCTCAGTTAACTGACCACCTTCTTCATAACCTACATATCCCGGAGGCGCTCCTACCAAGCGTGATACAGCGAATTTCTCCATGTATTCACTCATGTCAATTTGAATCAATGCATCTTCAGAATCAAACATGAACCTTGCCAACTCTTTCGCTAACTCAGTTTTACCCACACCAGTCGGACCTAAGAAAATAAATGATCCAATTGGTTTCTTAGGATCTTTCAATCCTGCACGAGTACGTTGAATGGCTTTCACCAATTTCTGAACTGCATCATCTTGACCAATAATTCTACCTTTCATAGAATCACCCATGTTCAATAGTTTTTGGCTATCAGATTGACTTACTCGTTGAACAGGAATACCTGTCATCATGGAAACAACCTCAGCAACATTGTCTTCTGTAACTGTGTAGCGTTTGGTTTTTGTTTCTGCTTCCCAGGCTGCTTTTTCTTTTTCCAATTCTTCAATCAACTTCTTCTCAGTATCACGAAGTTTGGCTGCTTCCTCATATTTCTGACTGCGGACCACTTTATTTTTCTCCACTTTTACTTCCTCGATTTTCTCTTCGATATCAATAATCGACTGAGGAACATGGATATTATTTAAGTGAACACGAGATCCTGATTCATCCAAGGCATCAATAGCTTTGTCTGGTAAGAACCTATCAGTAATATAACGTGTAGTCAAGGACACACAAGCATCAATCGCTTCTGGGGTATAGGTAACATTATGATGTTCCTCGTATTTATCTTTGATACGGTTTAAGATTTCAATCGTATCATCAATAGAAGTAGGCTCTACGGTCACTTTTTGGAAACGACGGTCTAATGCACCATCTTTTTCGATATACTGACGGTATTCATCTAATGTAGTAGCACCAATACATTGGATTTCTCCACGTGCTAATGCTGGTTTAAACATGTTAGAAGCATCCAAAGAACCAGAAGCACCACCAGCACCTACAATGGTATGAATCTCATCGATAAACAAGATTACATCAGGTGATTTCTCCAATTCGTTCATTACGGCTTTCATACGTTCTTCGAACTGGCCTCTATATTTAGTTCCAGCAACCAAAGACGCTAAATCAAGCGTTACGACACGTTTATTGAATAATACGCGGGATACTTTACGTTGGATAATACGCAGTGCCAGGCCTTCAGCAATGGCTGATTTACCCACACCAGGTTCACCAATTAAGATTGGGTTGTTTTTCTTTCTACGGGAAAGAATCTGCGAAACCCTTTCGATTTCTTTCTCACGACCTACGATAGGATCTAATTTACCTTCTTCAGCGGCTTTGGTTAAGTCGCGTCCAAAGTTATCTAGAACTGGAGTTTTAGATTTGATATCAGAAACCTTCTTAGGCGAAGAGAATTGTGAATCTTCATCAGCGTATTCTTCATCTCCTCCTGGAGGAGTGCTTGAAGCTTCGTCAGTAATGCCTGTAGCATTTTGTTCGACTTCAGTTTTGAATACGTTATATGACACATTAAATTGTTGTAAGATTTGCGATGCGATGTTCTCTTCATCACGTAATATGGCTAACAATAAATGCTCTGTTCCAATAATATCACTTTTAAAAATTTTAGCTTCCAAATAAGTAATCTTAAGGACCTTTTCAGCTTGTTTAGTTAGTGGCATATTACTAATTGGAGAGCGTGAAACGGAAGAACCTTTCACAGCATCCTCCACTGATTGGCGGACTGCGCCCATGTCAACGCCGATATTTTTCAATATCTTAATTGCCACTCCATCGCCCTCACGTATTAATCCCAACAATAGATGTTCGGTACCGATATAATCGTGACGCAATCTGAGTGCTTCTTCACGACTATAGGAGATAACATCTTTTACTCGGGGTGAAAATTTTGCTTCCATTAAATTCCTTTCTCAATTAAATTCGGGTGATCAACAGTATAAATGTACTAAAAATACAACTCACACCCATTTGTTATAAATATTTTTTATCAACAATTGCGCCATCACGCTAAAACTATCAATTTGTCAGTAATTCCATTATCTTTGTGTAAAAACACAAAAAGAAACTTTCAAAGCACCTATGTCTGACGAAAAAATAATCTTCTCAATGGCTGGGGTAAACAAAATTTATCCCCCATCCAAACAAGTACTTAAGAACATTTACCTTTCCTTTTTCTATGGAGCGAAAATTGGGGTAATTGGTTTAAATGGTTCCGGAAAATCTTCCTTATTGAAGATCATCGCTGGCTTGGACAAATCCTACCAAGGAGAGGTAGTCTTCTCACCGGGTTATTCTGTGGGTTATTTAGCGCAGGAACCCGAATTAGACCCTACAAAAACAGTTAAAGAAATTGTAGAAGAAGGCGTTGCGGAAACAGCATCGATCCTCAAAGAATACGAAGAAATCAATGAGAAGTTTGGCCTTCCGGAAGTTTATGAAAATCCAGATGAGATGGATAAACTTTTGGCTAGACAAGGTGAATTACAAGATATTATCGACGCCACAAATGCTTGGGAATTAGACAGCAAATTAGAGCGTGCAATGGACGCGTTAAGATGCCCTGAGCCTGACGCTTTAATTGCCAATTTGTCAGGAGGAGAGCGAAGAAGAGTAGCAATGTGTCGACTTTTATTACAAGAACCTGACGTTTTATTATTAGATGAGCCTACCAACCACTTGGATGCCGAATCTATTGACTGGTTAGAACAACATTTACAACAGTATAAAGGCACGGTGATTGCCGTAACGCACGACCGTTATTTCTTGGATAATGTCGCAGGCTGGATCCTTGAATTAGACCGTGGTGAAGGAATTCCTTGGAAAGGAAACTATTCCTCTTGGTTGGATCAAAAAGCTAAAAGATTAGCTCAGGAAGAAAAAACAGAAAGCAAACGCCAGAAAACCTTAGAACGCGAGTTGGAATGGGTAAGAATGGCACCGAAAGCCAGACATGCCAAATCAAAAGCTCGTTTGCATAATTATGAAAAACTAGCCTCTGAGGAAACGAAAGAGCGCGAAGAAAAGCTAGAATTATTTATTCCACCAGGACCTCGTTTAGGAAATGTGGTTATTGAAGCCACTAACGTGAGTAAAGCATACGGAGATAGAATTTTATTTGAAGATCTAAGCTTCTCTTTACCACCGGCAGGAATCGTTGGGATTATTGGTCCGAACGGTGCTGGAAAAACGACGCTATTCCGTTTGATCACTGGTCAGGAGCAACCTGATACAGGAACCTTCAAAGTTGGCGAAACTGTCGCTTTGGGCTATGTGGATCAGATGCATGATGACCTTGACCCGAACAAAACGGTATGGGAAAACATTACAGGTGGAAATGAAAATATTTCATTGGGGAACAAATCTATGAACTCCAGAGCCTATGTTTCTAAATTCAACTTTAACGGAGCAGACCAACAAAAGAAAGTTGGGGTTCTATCCGGAGGGGAAAGAAATCGTGTTCACTTGGCTATCACTTTGAAAAAAGGTTCAAACGTGTTATTGCTGGATGAGCCAACCAACGATATTGACGTGAATACACTACGAGCACTGGAAGAAGGTTTAGAAAACTTCGGTGGTTGTGCTGTTATTATTTCTCACGACCGTTGGTTCTTAAACAGAATATGTACGCATATTTTGGCATTTGAAGGAGATTCTCAAGTTTACTTCTTTGAAGGAAACTATACAGAATATGAAGAAAACCGTAAGAAACGTTTAGGAGATGTTGGTCCGAAACGTATCAAATACAAGAAATTAGTAAAATAACAACGTATTGGAATCAGCTAGGTTATTAGAAGCCATTATCGACAATGCCATTGATGGCATTATTACCATTGATAATCGTGGAATTGTAGAAAGCATCAATCCCGCTGCATTGGAATTATTCGGTTATGCTGCAGAGGAAGTCGTTGGTAGAAATATCAACGTCTTGATGCCAGAGCCGGACCGTTCGAACCATGACCGCTATATCTCTAACTACGAAGAAACTGGTAGAAAGAGAATCATTGGAATCGGACGTGAAGTAAGGGGTTTGAAAAAAGATGGTTCTACCTTCCCTTTTCGCCTAGCTGTCAGCGAAGTTTTTTATAAAGATCGTAAGATTTTTACCGGGTTTATTCATGATTTAACAAAAGAGAAACAAGCGCAAAATGAATTAAAAAAACATACTCAGGAGCTTGAACTCAAAGTTCGTGAAAGAACCAAGGATTTGATAAAGCTCGTTTCCGAACTGGAAAGAGCAAAAGCGGATGTTAGTGTTTCTTTGGAAAAAGAAAAGGAGTTAAGTCAGCTAAAATCAAGATTCGTCTCCATGGCATCCCATGAGTTTAGAACTCCGCTTAGTTCAGTTCAACTTTCTGCTTCACTGATTGACCGGTATGTTGAAAAAGGTGAATATGGACCTATTGAAAAGCATACCAATCGAATAAAAGGGTCGGTTCAATTACTAAACACCATTTTAAATGATTTCCTTAATCTGGAGAAATTGGAAGCTGGTGTTGTTGTGGTAAATAAATCCAACATTAACATCGTCCATCTAGGGGAAGAAATCGCGGAGGAAATGCAATTGATCTGTAAGAAAAATCAGCATATTGTTTATCAGCATACAGGTGAAGAATCTGGTTTCTTTATAGACCCTAACCTCCTAAAAAACAGTATCATCAACTTGATTTCCAATGCCATTAAGTATTCTGGAGAAGATACTTTTATCGAATTCAATACGCAAATTGCAAGAAATCAATTATTGGTAACTGTGAAAGACAATGGAATAGGAATTCCATTGGAGCAACAGGTTAGTTTATTTGAGCCATTCTTTCGAGCTAACAACACCGGAAATATTCCAGGAACGGGATTAGGATTGAATATTGTGAAGCGCTATGTGGAACTGATGGGAGGAAGATTGGAATATTGGTCGGAAGTAAATCAAGGAGCTATTTTTAAGATGTTTTTTATCCAAGAGTAATGGAAAAAAGGAAAATATTAATAATCGAAGATAACAGTGATATTCGCGAAAGTACAGCAGAGATTCTGGAATTAACCGGTGAGTATTCTGTTTTAGTCGCTGAAGAAGGTAAAACTGGGGTTGATATGGCTATTAAACATAAGCCAGATTTGATTTTATGTGATATCATGATGCCTGAGCTTGATGGCTATGGGGTTTTATACATGTTGAGCAAGCATGAAAACACCCAACAGATTCCCTTTATTTTCCTAACGGCGAAAACTGAAAAAGCTGATCTTAGAAAAGCCATGGAAATGGGTGCTGATGACTACCTAACTAAGCCATTTGATGATATGGAATTGTTAAATGCAATAGATAGTCGATTTAAAAAGCGTGCTCAGTTACAAACCAAGGCTGTTCCTAGTATGGATAGTTTAAGATTGGATGAACATGAGCAAGCATTTTTACTTCAGGATCTGGTAGAACATGGTCGTATAAAGAACATCAAGAAAAAACAGACGATTTATGAGTCCGGGGATACACCTATCTATGTTTACTATATAAAAAAGGGGAAAGTACGCAGCTATCTAAATTATAAGGATGGTCGCGAATTATCGACTAATATCTATATTGAAAATCAGTTTTTCGGATTGGAATCGGTTTTATTGAATGATAAATACGGAGATAATTCGGCCACATTGGAAGATGCTGAAATTGCCTTGATCCACAAGGATAACTTCTTTGAATTACTATATAAAAAACCGGGAATCGCTTCTAAATTAATTAAGGAATTATCTCAGAATATCCGCGAAAAGGAAGAGCAGATGTTAGGTTTTGCATATGACTCGGTTCGCAAACGTGTAGCCAATGCCTTGGTTAATGTGGCTGAGAAATCAGATCAGAAATCGGATGAAGTAACCATCAAAATTTCGCGAGATGATTTGGCAGCATTAGCAGGCACAGCCAATGAGACTATCAGCCGTATGTTAGCTGATTTTAAAGATGAAAAATTATTGACCAAAGAAGGTAATGCAATCATAATTTTTTCGGTCCACAAACTAAAAAACATCAAACAATAATAGAATAGATTTAGCTTTTTACTGTTTTTTCATAAAAATGGTCATGTTTTTGCAATAGCATTTAAACTTTATTCAGATTTAGCTGTCTGTATAAATAAGTTAAATGAAATTATTTACTTTAAACATTACCACTCATGAAAAAACTTTTATTAGCACTCGCAATAGGTACAGCTTCATTGGTAGGCTTTAGCTCTTGTACAAAAGAATATGTTACCAATAATTTTCTTCCTGGTGTAAGTTATTACAAACCTGTGAGCAACAAGGATTGGAAAAAAACAAGTGAAAATACGTTTGAAGTTACCCTCTCCTTACCACAACTAAAAGATTTTATCTATGAGGATGGTGCGGTAGATGTTGCTATTCAATTCGAAGACGAGATTGGTATTTTCTATAACATCCCAGCAGAAGATCCTGATAACCGTGGACATGGTTACAATGCTTCATATGAGATTGGAAAAGTTCACTTAAAAGCATTTGACTTGTTTGGAGAAAACGCTGCTCCTGATGATATGCGAGTGAAAATCACTTTAACAGAAGGCGATATCGGCAACTAAGAAATAATAAAGGAGCATTAAATAATGCTCCTTTATTTTATTTCAACATTTCTTTGGCATGTTGAATTGCCGTATCTTCTGGATTTGCCCCACTCAACATTTGTGCTATCTCTAAAACCCGCTCCTCTTCGCTCATCAGCACAATATTCGATTTAGTTTTATTTCCTTTATCTTCTTTATATACCTTAAAATGGCTATTCCCTTGGGAAGCAATCTGAGGTAAATGGGTAATACTAATAACTTGCATATTTTCAGACAGCTCTTCCATCAACTCTCCTACTCTTAACGCTACTTCGCCGGAAATACCAGTATCAATTTCATCAAAGATAATTGTTGGCAATGCTGAGGTCTTGGCCACCAAAGATTTGATAGCAAGCATCACTCTGGAAAGCTCCCCTCCAGATGCAACCTTATGAATAGGTTGTAAAGACTGCCCTTTATTTGCAGAAAATAAAAATGATACTTCATCCTGTCCACTAGATTTGAAACTAGCAAGCTTATTCAATTCCACATTCAATTGTGCATGTGGCATCCCTACTCTGCTAAGCACCTCTTCAACTTCTTTCTGTACTACCTTGGTTGCTTTTAGTCGGTTTTTAGTTAACTGTTCTGCGATTTTTGAAATTTCCTGATGAAGATTATCAATCTTTACTTTTAATAATTCAATTTGTTCTTCCTGTGAATCCGTTGCCTGCAATTTATTTTCCAGCTCTGACTTGAGATCAAGTAACTCCTTGACAGTTGTAACCCGATGCTTTTTTTGGAGATCATAAAGGATAGATAACCTTTCATGAACAATACTCAAGCGTTCCTCATCCATAGTAACTCCTTCAGCAACCTGCTCAACCTCGGCACTTAAATCCTTCAACTCTATCAAAGCGCTTTGAAGACGATCTAGCAAAGACTCCGAAGATGGTAAAAATCGTGCTCCATTCTGAAGAGAAGATTGAACCTGTTTTAAACTGTCCAAAACATTGATTTCTCCATCTTGTAACTGAATACTGGCAGCATGAAAATGCCGTTTTATCTCTTCTGCATTTTCCAATTGGGATTGTTCGGATTCCAATTCCTCTTGTTCATTTTCTTGCAGATTTGCTTGGTCCAACTCATTGAACACAAACTGTTGATAATCTGCTTCAGATTGGGCTTTTGCGAAATCATCTTCCAACTGACGCAGTTCCGCTAGGCTTTTCTTATATTCCTGATATCTTTTTTTGTAATCTGTTAATACCGATTGATGTTGAGCAACAGTGTCCAGTACCAATAATTGAAATGACTCTGTATTGATTTGTAAAGTTGCATGTTGAGAGTGGATGTCAATAAGCTTTTCGCCAAGCACTTTCAAGGTTTGTAAAGTAACGGGGGTATCATTTACAAAAGCTCTTGATTTCCCATCGGCATGAAGTTCTCTACGGATCAAACTGACATCCTCATAATCTAGATCTAGAGATTGAAAAAGTTCTCCTAAATTATAGTTCTTGATATTGAAATGCCCTTCAATGATACATTTACGAGATTCATCGAAAAAATGTTTACTTTCTGCACGATTTCCTAAGATCAATCCCAAAGCTCCCATGATAATGGATTTTCCAGCTCCGGTTTCACCGGTTATGATATTGAGTTTTTGGTCGAAATTTATGTCTAATGCATCAATTAATGCATAGTTTTTTATCTGTAGTTTACTTAACATCCGATCTTTTCTGTTTGAACTTCAAAACTATATTTAATAAATTCTAAATAGTCCTTAAGCTTATTCATCAAATATAAATAATTCTGAACCCATGGTAAAATTAAGCCTTTAATATTCTGAATTCTCCGAAAAACTAATAAGTTTGTAGTTCATGCCTGATTTTAGCAAACAGTTAAGTAAGTATATTCCATCTGCCGCAGCACCCATCATTTCTGAATGGATAAATGATACTGGATGTCGGTTTAAGGTGACTCGTTCCAGAGCTTCAAAACTGGGCGACTATCGTTCGCCATTTAAAAATGAACCGCATCAGATCACCATCAATCATGATCTAAACCCCTATTCCTTTTTGATTACCACCGTACATGAGTTTGCCCATTTGAAAACTTGGCAGATGTACAAGAATAAGGTCAAACCCCATGGCTTAGAATGGAAAAATAATTTTAAAAGTTTGATGGAATCCTTTATCAAACTGAACCTATTTCCGCAAGACATTAATATTGCCTTGGTAAAATACATGAATAATCCAGCTGCTTCTAGCTGTACCGATTTAAACTTGTATAAGGTCTTGAAATCTTATGATACCACCGAAATAGAAACGGTAACAATTGATACCATTGAAATCAACAGTTATTTCACTATTAAAAATGGAAGGGTATTCCAAAAATTGGAAAGATTGAGAAAAAGATACAAATGTATGGAGGTAAAAACCCAAAGAATCTATCTATTTCATCCAATTGCTGAGGTTAAACCTATAGAATTAGAATCTAATTCTTAAATTGCGGAAAACCAAAGAATCTAAAATTGATATTCAACAAACATCATGAACAATAAACTATTTATTAGTGCAGCCTTATTATTAGGGTTGGCATCTTGTAAATCGGGGAGCGATAGTTCTTCCTATGACAAAAACAGTTTAGACTCGACAGCTCTTGCGGCCATTACTGAAGAAAGTTATAAGGCTTATGTCGCTAAATTATCCTCAGATGAATTTATGGGTAGATTGCCTTTTAGTAAAGGTGACACCCTAACTGTAAATTACATTGAAGAACAATTTAAATCTCTAGGACTGGAACCAGGCAATGGCGATTCTTTCTTTCAGGAAGTCCCGATGGTTGAGATTAGCTCAAAACCTGTAAATCCAACCATGACCTTCAAAGGTAAGAATGGAGAACTTGCAGCAAAATACCTCGATGATTATGTAATCGGCACTCCCCAAATGGCTGAAAACATTGATGTAGAAAATACAGAGCTAGTTTTTGCAGGCTTCGGAATTGTTGCCCCAGAGTATAAATGGAATGATTATGAAGGATTAGATGTTAAGGGAAAGACTGTCGTAGTGATGGTTTCTGACCCTGGACGCTATGATCATAATTTATTCAAAGCTGACACCATGACTTATTATGGTCGTTGGATCTATAAATTCGAAGAGGCTTCAAGACAAGGTGCTGCTGGTATCCTTCTAGTTCATGAAACTGAAGCTGCAAGCTACGGATGGAATGTTGTGAGAAGCGGCTGGACAGGCCCTAGATTATCTTTAGTACCTGAAAACAAAGGAGCTGATCTTACTAAGTTCCAAGGTTGGATTACCAATGAAACCACTAAAAAGTTATTTCAATTGGGTGGTTTGAGTGCTGACCTCATAGATCAAGCTAAAAAACCAGGCTTCAAAGCCGTTCCACTAAATGTGACCACCAATGTTAAATTGGCAAATACCTTAAGAGAGTCCAAATCAAACAACGTATTGGGAACTATTAAGGGATCGAAAAGGCCTGATGAAACCATCATCTACACTGCCCATTGGGATCATATTGGAGTTGGTGAAGCTACGAATGGTGATTCTATTTTCAATGGTGCTATCGACAATGCTTCAGGTGTTGCTGCGTTATTTGAATTGGCGAAAGCTTTTAAAGCTGCCAAAGTACAACCTGAGCGTAGTATTGTGTTTTTGGCAGTAACTGCTGAAGAACAAGGCTTATTAGGTTCTCAATATTATGCCGAACACCCAGTATACCCATTGAATAAGACCGTTGCGAACATCAACATGGATTCTTTCAATCCAGTTGGTGCGATGAATGGATTCCGTATCACGGGAACCGGACAAACAGAACTGGAGGATTATGCCATCCTTTCAGGCGCTAAATTTAACCGTAAGATAGTACCAGAAGGAAAACAAACTACTGGTTCTTTCTACCGTTCTGACCACTTTAATTTTGTGAAGGTGGGTGTTCCAGGTTTATATATGGGTAGCAGTGGTGATTACCTGGAAACTGACACTACAGTGATAAAAAGCCGTCAGAAAGCTTTAGCAGGCCGTTATCATGCTGTAACCGACGAATTAGATGACAATTGGAACTTCGATGGAATCCTTGCTGACATCCGTCTATACTTCGATATTGGCTATACATTAAGTATGGATAAAATCTTCCCTAACTTTAAAGCAAAATCAGAGTTTAAAGAAATAGGCGATAAACGTCTTTCAAAATAGTATATTTGTGTTTATATAATTGAAAACTATGCTTACAGGAATGAAACATCTACACTCTACCTTAGCTATTGTATTGTTAATAGCTTTAGTGGTTGCTATTTTAATTACAATAGCAAATTACGCCGGAAACAAACCCTACAACCGTAAAATTGCATTAATCGGTTTAATCAGTGCGCACATTCAGGGATTAATTGGGATCATACTTTATTTCGTATCCCCACTAGGATTAAGTAGCTTTTCCGGTGAAAACATGAAAAATGGAGATTTGAGATTATACTTTCTTGAGCATCCAATTATGATGATCATCGCACTTGTTTTGATCACAATGGGTTATTCAAAAGCAAAAAAACTTGCTGATCAAAAAGCTGCCAATAAAACAGTGATCATTTTCTACATCCTTGGATTGATTTTAATCCTGACTAGAATTCCTTGGTCAACTTGGTCAATCTTAAACTAGTATTTAGTATTTAGTATTTAGTATTTAGTATTTAGACAAAAAAATAAAGAAAGGGGCAATTTTCATTGCCCCTTTATCTTTTCTTATAGATAGCCATAGGTCTAAATACTAAATACTTACTACTAAATACTATAAAAAGAAAGGGCTAAACTTCTGTTTAGCCCTTTCTTTTTATATTTTCTTACAATTATTTTTTGCTGAATCCTAAGATTGCAAAAACAACTTTGAATGCTAAGAAAGAAGCAACTAGAATTGCGATGTTAGCAACCCAAGAGAATAAAGAACCCATTTGATCCAACGCTGGGATTACATCCGGTACAAAACGAATAAACACTCCTACTAATCCGATTACGATTGCAACAGTTAATGATACATAATATTCAGTACGGTTTGCATTATTGTCCGTATGTTTTGCTGGTCTTTCTACAGTTGTATTTTCCATAATTGATAATCTCCTATTAAAGCTGCACAAATGTACAAAAGTCTGTGTGCAAATAAAATAATAATTACAATAATTTAACGTGATAGGGCTTGTTCCAAATCTGCAATCAGATCTTCCGCATCTTCAATCCCTACCGATAAACGTAATAAATTGTCTACTACTCCTACTTTCTCCCTGGTTTCTTTTGGAATGGAACCATGTGTCATGGTCGCAGGATGGTTGATCAAAGATTCAACCCCACCTAATGATTCTGCAAGTGTAAATACCTTAAATCCAGAAGCAATACGGAAGGTCTCTGCTAAATCAGCACCCTTAAGTACGATAGAAACCATTCCTCCAAAATCTTTCATTTGTTTCTTGGCAACATCATGTCCTGGATGATCTTCAAACCCTGGCCAATAAATTTTCTCTACTTTAGGGTGGTTCTTTAAATATTCAGCAACCTTTCTGCCATTCTCACAATGCGCTTTCATACGTAGGTGCAAGGTTTTAATACCACGCAATACTAAGAAAGCATCTTGTGGTCCTGGGGTTCCCCCACATGCATTATAGTAAAACCAAAGTTGTTTGTAAAGTTCTTCATCATTCACGATCAAAGCACCCATTACCACATCCGAGTGACCTCCTAAATATTTGGTTACAGAATGCATAACAATATCGGCACCTAAATCCAATGGATTCTGAAGGTATGGCGATGCAAATGTATTATCAACTGCGTAAAGAATGTTCTTTGCTTTAGCTACTTTTCCAATCGCTTCAATATCCGCCAACTTCAATGTTGGGTTTGTTGGAGTTTCAACCCAGATTAATTTTGTTTTATCGGTGATAGCATCTTCAACAGCTTTTACATCTGAAGTATTAACGAACTTGAAAATAATTCCAAGTGGCTCATATACTTTCGTAAATATTCTGTAAGAACCGCCATATAGGTCATCCCCTGTTACCACCTCATCTCCTGGCTTCAACAATCTCAGAACACAGTCTGTAGCTGCCATCCCGCTTGAGAAAGCTAAACCGAACTTACCATTTTCCAATGCTGCAAGACAATCTTCCAAAGCCTTACGAGTAGGGTTTGTACCACGTGAATACTCAAAACCTTTGTGATCACCAGGTGCTTTTTGCTGGTAAGTAGAGGTTTGATATATTGGCGTCATCACCGCGCCAGTTGTAGGATCTGCCTCCTGTCCGGCATGAATTGCCTTGGTTGCAAATTTGTAATTCATATGCTTTTTATTTTCTGACTAAGTTATTAAAATTCTAATGGAGAAGGGTGTTTAAACTCATAATTCAACAAATCTATGATCTTATCCCCTTGGACAATCTTCTGAAAACTATGGCTTGGCTCGAATGCTGAAGGGTAACTGAACATATATTTCTGCGCACTCCGCAAAATAACATCCTTCTTCAAAGGATGCTCCGGAGCAACAAGGTTATAATAGGTATATGGAATATTATTTTCCAAAGCTTGCTCTATCAATCCAACAACATCATCAAGGTGGATAAAATTAGCCGGTTGATCTCCAGTACTCACAATTTTATCCTGAAAATACTTTCCAAAAATCCGATTCTTACCAAATAAACCTCCTAATCGAAAGGTCATACTATAAGGCAAACTCATCATTTTCTTCTCCGCCATCCTTAATTTAGGAGACATTAATTCTTCTTCCTGATATGTTTCATTAAAGGTGCCATCCAAATCTGGGTATACTCCAACCGAACTCAAGAAAATATGTTTCTTATAATTTACGGAGCAGAGAATATTAAAAACATGTAAAAAACGATGTTCAATTTCTCCTTCAGAATTTTTCTGGCTGGCTGGAATGGAATTTAAGACAGCATCAAAACTGACATCAACAGGTAAATCCAAGTAAAGGTTCCTGTCAAAATCATGGATAAATGCAAAAATACCATCGGCTTTCAACCGATGGTATTTTTCTTCTGTTCTGGTTGTCACCCAGATATTCCAACCTTTTCTTTTGAGATGGTAAGCAAGCTCTTCACCTACCCATCCACAACCCAAGATTAAAAGGTTTTTCATGTTTTATTCTTAATATGCTTTCGCAAACAATACGCGTTGTTTAGAAGGTTTTCCAGTGAAAATACAAACACCTTCTTCTTCTTTTGCATCCAAAGGAATACAACGGATTGTAGCTTTTGTTTCTTCCTTAACGCGTTTTTCCGTTTCTACAGTACCGTCCCAGTGTGCAGAAATAAATCCGCCTTTTTCTTCCAATACTTGTTTGAACTCATCGTAAGAATTAACCTCTGTAATGTGTTCATCACGGTAAGTTAATGCTTTATTATAAATGTTATCTTGAATTTCATTCAATAAAGCTGCAATACGGTCTGGCAATCCAGCTTGTTGAACAGTTTCCTTGGTTTGAGTATCTCTACGCGCAAGTTCTACTGTTCCGTTTTGCATATCACGAGAACCTAAAGCTACACGCAATGGAACACCTTTCAATTCCCATTCAGCAAATTTGAATCCTGGTCTTTGGGTATCACGATCATCGTATTTCACGCGAATATCCAATTGTTTTAAAGCAGCAGATAATTCATCAACATACGCATCAAGGTTAGCTTTTTCTTCCTCAGTTTTATAGATAGGAACGATAACCACTTGAGTAGGTGCCAACTTCGGAGGCAATACCAATCCTTGGTCATCCGAATGCGCCATGATCAATGCGCCCATCAAGCGAGTTGATACACCCCAAGATGTTGCCCATACATAATCCAATTTACCTTCTTTCGAAGTAAATTTAACATCAAATGCCTTTGCAAAGTTCTGCCCTAAGAAATGTGATGTACCTGCCTGTAAAGCCTTTCCATCTTGCATTAATGCTTCGATACAAAGGGTATCTATTGCACCTGCGAATCTTTCATTCTCAGTTTTTCTACCACGAACCACAGGAACTGCCAAGGTATTCTCTGCAAATTCAGCATATACCTCCAGCATTTGTTCCGCTTCTGCAATTGCCTCTTCGCTGGTAGCATGCGCCGTATGGCCTTCTTGCCATAAGAATTCAGCTGTACGCAAGAACAAGCGAGTACGCATTTCCCAACGAACCACATTCGCCCATTGATTCACCAAAATTGGAAGGTCACGGTAAGATTCAATCCAGCCGCGGTAAGTATTCCATATAATGGTTTCTGAAGTAGGTCTTACAATTAATTCCTCTTCCAGTTTCGCATCCTCATCCACGATAATATTTCCAGAACCATCGTTTTTCAATCTATAGTGAGTAACTACAGCACATTCAGTTGCAAAGCCTTCAACGTGCGATGCTTCCTTCGAGAAAAATGACTTGGGGATAAATAAGGGGAAATAGGCATTAGAATGTCCGGTTTCTTTAAATCTCTTGTCAAGAACAGCTTGCATTCTTTCCCAGATTGCATATCCATATGGTTTGATCACCATACATCCTCTTACTGCAGAATATTCTGCTAGATCGGCTTTTATTACCAGATCATTGTACCATTGCGAATAATCCTCGCTTCGGCTTGTTATCCCTTTACTCATTCGAAATATTAAATAGTATTTTAACCAAAAACATGGGTTTAAGTGTACTTTAACACATAAATAACCAAAGCAAAAAAATAATTTGTAATTTTGATTGGTAGATTAAACCCTGACGATAAAATCGGGTCTAAGATAATAATTAATGACTGTAATATCGAATTTAAACTGTTTTAGAATCATGAAAAACAACAAGATATTTTTGGGAGTGCTAACTTTAGCGATTGCAGCTTTGTTTAGCTCCTGTTCGACTTCTAGCCGGACAGTTTACCGGGATGATGTCTACAATAATAGAGACAACGGAGCGGTATACCAAAGTCCCGATTACTATTATACTGATGGCACGGATGATGAATCCCTTGCACAATCAGAGTATTATGCCGATGACTATTCAGATGAGGATTATGTAGAAGGTGGTGTTGAAGAGTTAGAATATGCTAACCGTATCAACAGATTTTACTACAACACCCCAGGAATGATGTACTATGATCCATGGTTCGACCCTTGGTATGGTTATTCTGGATTTGGATTCGGATGGAACTCCGGATTTGGAATGTCCTTCGGCTGGGGATGGGGAAGCCCCTACTATGGTTTAGGTTGGGGATGGGGAAGCCCATACTACGGATTTGGATACCCTTCTTATTATGGATGGGGTAACTACTGGGGACCTCAATCCTACTATAGCTACTGGGGACACCCTTACTACTATGGAAATGGTGGTTACTATGGCAATTCATACGGTGGAAACTACTACGGAAACAGAATCGCCTCCGGTAGAAGTTATTCTCCGAACTATGCTCCAAGAAATAATAGTGGTCGTGTGACTAGAGATGCAAGCGGTAGATTTGTAAATAGCAGATCAGGCATCGCATCCAATCGTAGCGGATCAAGATCTGGTGGTACAGTAGGTAGAACCCCTTCTTCAAGATCAGGCTCTAGATCAGATGGAACTATTAACAGAACTCCTTCTTCTAGATCAGGTTCAAGATCTGAGGGTACTATCAACAGAACACCATCTTCTAGATCAGGTTCAAGATCTGAGGGTACTATCAATAGAACTCCGTCATCAAGATCGGGTTCAAGATCTGAGGGTACAATCAACAGAACTCCATCTTCAAGAGGTACAATCAACAGAACACCATCTTCAAGATCAGGCTCTAGCAGATCACAAGGAACTATTCAAAGAACTCCTTCTAGATCATCTGCTCCAAGTACTAGATCATCAGCACCAAGCACGAGATCATCGGCTCCTTCACGTCCAAGCAGTGGTAGCTTCGACCGAGGTAGCTCATCAAGTGGTGGTGGATTTAGTAGAGGAAGTAGCTCCGGCGGCGGTAGCAGAAGCTCCGGTGGTGGCGCAACGTCCTCAGGAAGAAGCGGAAGCAGACGCTAATAAATAAGGATTACATATAGCCAATATTTTTAAATATTGGCTATATCTTTTTTCCCATTTTGCCATACCGATTTATCCTTTTCAGAAAGATATTCAAGAAGCAATTCTTGTTTCAATATAGCATACAGAACCAGTACATAATATGAAAAAATCATTACTATCTCTAACCTTTCTCGCATTAGCTTTTAACTATTCAAATATCCAAGCTCAATCCTTAGTCGATAATACCTTTATGATTTCTCGTGATCTGACAAATGGTACTGCCCGCTTCAAAGCAATGGGTGGTGTAAACACGGCATTAGGTGGAGATATTAGTTCAATTTCTGGAAATCCAGCAGGCTTAGGTTTCTACGGACAATCCGATGCCTCCATATCCTTAAATTACCTGAACAATGAGAACAAAACTACCTATTTCGGTAATTCAGTAAATCAAACCAAAGGAAAGCTTGGCCTTGAAAATATTGGTGTAGTGATCCACTACCCTACGCATAATAATACTGATTTTGGATGGCAGAATTTTAATGTCGGTCTTAGTATCGACAAGCAAAATAACTTTAATGATAATTTAAAGTATTCAGGAACTAATAACCAAAATTCAATCGTTCATTCATATACTGATATCATGGATGAAGATGCTGAATTTGCTGGAGATTTCTGGAATTCTTATTTGGTTGATAAAGGTGCTGCTAATAGTGGTCGGTACTTTCCTACTACACTTGAAGCTGATGACAAAAACCAGCAAATGGACTTGATTACCACCGGTTATAAGTACAATACCAATGTATCTTTCGGGGCTAATTATGGCAATAAACTCTATATCGGTGCACGTTTTGGATTCCTATCCTTTAATTATGATTCCAAAAGCACATTTCTAGAAAGTGGCTGGACTAAAACTGCAGATGAAATCAAAGCTGAAAACCCAACTACTGACTTTGCAAAACCTAGTAACCCTGCTTATCAGTACACTGATATTACCTACGACCTGACCGACATTAATGACCTTACCTTAAAAGGTACCGGAATCAATGCAGGCTTAGGTATTATTTACAAGCCAACGTGGGATTGGAATATAGGTGTTAATATCACCTCTCCTACTTGGACTGAAATCCAAGAGGACAGCAATATTGAAACCTTGGTAGATTATTATAAAGATGCCAATACCACGACTTCCCTTCACCCAGGATATGGTTCCAAAAACTACGGGCAATCCTTTGATTACGCAGTTATCTCACCATGGAAGTCATCAATAGGTTTAACCAAATTCTTCGGAAAGGGTTTAATCTCAGCTGAAGCGGAATATATAAACTATGCTTCCATAAAATACCGTGAAATAGTTGCTAATGCAGACTTACAATTTGAATCCGAAACCAATTATCAGATTAAAAACTCCTTTAAAGGTGCTTTCAATTTAAAAATTGGTGGTGAGTTGTTAATTACAGATCAATTTGCAGTACGTGCTGGATTCCATTATTTAGGCTCTCCATATAAATATGACTCTCAAGACGATTATATTGCAAGTTTAGGTTTCGGTTATGTGATTACCCAATCATTGTATATTGATCTTGCAGCAATGCAGTTCAAACAATTCAATTATGGAAATTCACCTTATTCCTTTAAAACCTGGAACACTCCAACTCCAACAGCAGATGTAACAAATACTAGAACCAATGTAGTCTTAACTTTAGGCGCAAAATTCTAGATCAAATAAATAACAAGAAAGCCCGGAAATAATTTCCGGGCTTTCTTGTTTTATGCTTTCTTTTCAGATAACTTCCTGACGAATAAGTTGTAGTTTTCATGCTTCTCCACATAGATTTCCTCACCTACATCGATATAACTATCTAAGGCTACCGCATCGTACCACACATTATCGATTTCTATTTTTCCACCTGGACGAAGAACGGTCTTAGTAATCCCAACCTTATTAATCAGATTAGGTTTCGCCACAGATGAGGTATAACCTTCCGTAGCTTTCTGTTCATCTTCCAGAACAAGTCTCTTAAATGTAGGAGATTGAAGTATATTTTTTCCGAAGATCACCATTAATACAATGGTCAAAATCATAGCTCCTATTACAATAATAAAGGAATTCATTAATAATCCTGGTTGGGTAAGTTTAAAATCAAAATAATCATTAGCCACCATTGAGAAGGCTAATCCACATAAAACTAATATAATTCCGGCAATTCCGGCGACTCCAAATCCAGGAATCACAAATATTTCAAGAACTAATAGGATGACTCCTAGTACAAAGATGGCGATCTCCCAGTTGTCAGCAAGCCCTTGAAGGTACAATGGAGCAAAGAATAGCGCTCCACAAACCAGAGCAACCAACAGTGCAAATCCAATCCCTGGACTTTGAAGTTCAAAATAGATTCCACCGATAATCCCCATAATCAGTAGTCCACTTACCAACGGATTGATCAACCATCCAATCAGATGGTCAACCCAGGTGGTTTGATGCTCTTGAATTTGCGGCTTTTCGATATTTAAATCAGAGAAGATGTCTACCTCACTCTTAATCTCTTTTTTCGCAATCCCCACTTTTACAGCTTCAGATGCAGTTAAAGTAAGAAGTTTACCATCTTCCTTCAACTCGGGAACAGAAATGGCAGGATCTACAAATGCTTCTGCGATTTTAGGGTCACGACCCTTCGCTTCCGCAGTGGCACGCATCAATCCACGCATATAGGATTGATATTTTTCAGGTAATATTTCCCCATTTTGATTCACTACGGATGCTGCACCCAAACTTGAACCAGAATGCATATAAATATAATCCGCTGCTAATGAGATTAATGCACCAGCAGATGCCGCATTATTATTAACATATACAATAGTTTTGAACTGATTTTCGTTTAATAGGCTAGAACGAATAGAATCAGCAAAATTTAGAGCTCCGCCGAACGTATTAAGATCAATTAACAAATACTCTGATTTATTTAATTTCGCCTGCTTAATCGCATTTTTCATGGTACGCCATGCATTGGGACCTATATCCTCCTTCAAGGGCACAGAATAAACCGTCTGGGCCTTAGCTTGGAAGAAACTCACAAAGCAAATGACGAGAATACCTAAAATGTATTTTGTAAATTTGTTCATAGTAGTATTTTTAACCGAATTTGCTTGTCATCGGATGACTAAATATACGATAAATAAAATTTTCGAGAAAGCATTCCCAACGAATATCTGGAAAATAGAGATTGATTCCGTCAAACCCTACATAGCTGTTGAAACTAGGGATGTGGAAACTACCTATGCCTCTTTTTTCGCTTTTGATTTTCAAGGGAATTGTTTAATGGATCCATGCCAAGCAGATGGAAAAGAATGGACCCTGGACTCTATTCAAAACGGTCACCTTATCCTGAAAAGAGTCGGTGAACAAACGCCTGTGCAGGAAGGCATACAAATCATTCAAATTGAAAACAACCAAGTCATTTTTAGCAGCTATGAATTTGTATTGATTGATGTTTACAAAGATTATATCCATGCCAGACACCGCAGTATTTCTTCCGGCGAAAGTATAGCCATAGAAATTCTATCCGGTGAATACGCCAATGCCAATGAGATCCAATTTGATATGGCTTGTAATAAAATCCAATATCCTGTTACCTCACAGCAAACGCCAAGATTCTTAAAACAAGAACATAATACCGGCCCGCTATGGCTTAGCAAAAGTGGTCACCATTTCCTTTGGTGCTATCATAAACAAAACAAATCCCGCTACGACCTTTGTCTAGCAACAAGTAATTTAAACCAGATACTAGATCAACAAGTCATACTTCATGACATGGAGAAAATGATTCCCCAACCTTATTTCCAATTGGGGAGTCAGGTCTTTTTTATGTCTTTTAACAAGAGAGAAATTGTTTCATATTTAGTATAATTGCATTCCATGATGAGAAAAAGAGTATTCAACATGTCTTTCAGAAAGACAATTATTATATTTTCTGCCACTTTTTTATTCGCCGGAGTATCTCTGGCTCAGGCACAATCCAATAATCCAAGTCAAAAAACTACAGTAGTAAACGGAAAAACTTTTATTGAACATAGCGTTAGTGCAAAAGATACCTACTACCAGTTAAGTCGGATTTACGGCATTCCTGTAAAGGATATTATGAATGCCAACAACAAAAAAAATCTTCGGGTAGGTGACTCCGTATATATCCCTTATAAGGAGCCTGAAAAAAAACCAGATGAAAAACCTCAAGTAGTTCAAAATAATACCAATAAAGAACGGGAATCAAAACCACTGGGAGACCCGAATGGAAAAACCATTGAAGCGAAAATATTAACCGAATATAAGGTCGGTTCCAATGAAACTCTTTTTTCTATTGCTAAAAGATTCTCAACCACGGTCGATAATATCAAAAAACTGAATGGTTTGAATTCTGATACGCTTCAAGAAGGTCAAACTTTAAAGATTCCTGATGGTGATGTCATCGTTATCCAGAAGGAAGTGCCTTCTTCATCGATCAATCTGCCAATCCCAGATAATATTAGCAAGGAAGAAATCGAATTCGAAACCAATCGTTATGGTATCCGTGAGAAAAAAGAAAAAGGTATTGGTATCTGGATGGAAAACCTTGAGTCTGGTGGTCGCAGTAATTTAGCCTTACACCGTACTGCACCCGTAGGAACCATATTAAAAATTACAAACCCATTGACAAAAAGTGTTACCTTTGCCAAAGTTGTAGGAAAATTCTCCGATACTGCAGAAAGCAGAGATGCTATTGTGATTCTTTCAAAATCTGCAGCATCCTATATTGGAGCTCTTGATAAACGATTCCTTATAGAAATTGCCTACGGCGCTCCAGTAAATTAGTGCAAGCGTAAAAATGGACAAACCCTACGTAATTGGGATCGCCGGAAGTAGCGGTTCTGGAAAAACATTCTTCTTAAAAAGTTTTTTAAATCATTTCAATCAAGAAGAAGTCACCTTGATTTCGCAAGATGATTATTACATCCCTGCAAACACAAAGACCAGGGAAGAAAACAGACTCTATAACTTCGATTTACCAACTTCGATTGATAGACCCGCATTTTTCCATCATATCAAAGAACTGTTTGATGGAAATACAGTATATCAAAAGGAATATACATTCAACAACCCCGACCTTGAGCCCAAAATGCTTGAGATCAATCCTGCCCCTATCCTAGTCGTAGAAGGACTCTTTATTTTTCATTACGAAGAGATCAATGAATTATTGGATTACAAGATCTTCTTGGATGCTGATGAACCCGTAGCATTAGAAAGAAGGTTAAGAAGAGATTTGATTGAACGCGGTTACGACCATGACGATGTCATGTACAAATGGATTAACCATGTGGTTCCTTCTTATAATCAATATTTACTGCCACATCGGGATGAATGTGATCTGATTATTCACAACAATATAGATGATCCATTAATTATCCAAGCTTTCACAAACGACATTGCTACAGAATTAAGAAAAAGAATAGGTTAACTATTTTTAATTAATCTAAATTAGCTATCTTTGCATCATGTACGAGTCCATGATCAAGCTGCATATTTTAGAAAACAATCCATTTGAGAATTCAAAAGGTCATTCTCCTTTTAATTCCAATGGAGATGCTGTCTTTAAAAAATGTTGTAAAAAATATAAAAAGGGCAAAAGATGCAAGAAGTGCCCTGGTCGAATTGACTAACTTTTAATTCGGTTTCTTATTCTTCAACGTAATCCAAATCCTTATCAAAACTTTCTTTGAGTCTTGTCAAAGCAAATATTGCGATAAAGGAAAGCAGTACGATCATAATCATTGCCGCATAAATTATTCCTACCCAGTTAACCAACACACCATATAATAAGGTTGATGGAATTAAAGCTCCCCTAACAAAGTTAGGCGCAGTGGTAGTAACTGTCGAACGGATATTGGTTCCAAATTGCTCCGCCGCAATGGTGATAAATGTCGCCCAGTAACCAACTCCCAATCCCATCAGAAAGGCTAACCATAGAAATTCATTTTCAGAAATCCCCTGTCTTGTCAGATAGATACAGGAGAATAGCAAAATCAAAATTTGATAAATAAATACAACCTTACGTCTGGATTTAAAAATCTGTGCCATCCATCCTGCCAAAAAATCACCTAATGAGATTCCCAGATAAGTAAACATTACCCCCTTCCCTGCACTTAAGGTTGTTTGAGCATTTAATGCCTGACCAATTTCAGGAGCCTGAGTCACCAAGACACCTACTACAAACCAAATCGGTAAACCTATACATAAACAATATAAATACCTCCGGAATCGGGGCCCATTATTAAACAACATGGAAATCTTGCCTTTTTGCACAGACTTGTTCTCCAAGGAAGAAAACATGCCCGACTCCAAAACGCCAACCCGCATAAAAAGCAATAGGATACCCATCCCACCTCCAACAAAATAGGCTGTTCTCCAACTAAACCATTCGGAGATAAAATAAGCCAGGATGGCTCCCAATACGCCTACTCCAGCAACTATCATGGTTCCATAGCCCCGTTTCTTCCGATGCATGGACTCAGAAACCAAGGTAATGCCTGCCCCGAGTTCGCCCGCTAATCCTATCCCTGCAATAAACCGAATAATACCATAGGTCGTCACATCTTGAACAAAGCCATTGGCAATGTTCGCGATGGAATATAAGAGGATAGATCCGAACAAAACCTTCAGTCGACCATATTTATCTCCTAATACACCCCAAATAATTCCTCCAATCAGCAAACCTCCCATTTGCATATTCAAGACATACTCTCCTTTGCTACGCATTTGATCGGCAGCAACGCCGATATCCGTAAAGGATTGAATCCGTACAATCGAAAAAATAATGAGATCATAGATATCCACAAAATAGCCTAGCGCGGCTACGAAAATTAATATCCAAACATTCTTATTGGCATCCTTAGGGTTCATAATTCAGGAATATTTATTGAATATAAGGCTCAGAATCTTTTATTACAATAGAAGGATGTTATTTCTTAGAAATTAACTGTACTTTTACGCCCATGAAAGTATCTCCAAATACTTTAAAATGGGGCTTGCGATTGTACCCACCATTTTTCTTCCAACGCATTTGGGTGCGGAAGATTTTAGATAATTTCTTGGGCGCCGAAGTTAAAATCAACAGAAGTCTGCTCAATATTAATTCTAATAAAACCATATTTGGAGGAACGATCTTTTCCGCTATCGATCCATTCTACCCTATCCTTTTGGATCAATATTTCAAACATCAAGGAATTACGAGGACAGTAGCTTGGTTAAAAACAGCACATATTGATTATATAAAACCGGGAAGGTTTGACCTGGAAGTCAATATTAAATTAAACCAAGAAACTCTGGACGAAACCTTGAGAACCATTCGAAAAGAGGGTAAAGTCGTACGAACCTTTCAAACGCAGGTCTTTGATAAACATGGTACATTATGCGCAGTAGCTCATAATGAAATCTATATCCGTGACCTCGACTTCAATTTTGAATCATTAAATCC
Source organism: Sphingobacterium cellulitidis (assembly GCA_002245855.1). GTDB lineage: Bacteria > Bacteroidota > Bacteroidia > Sphingobacteriales > Sphingobacteriaceae > Sphingobacterium > Sphingobacterium cellulitidis. The sequence goes on from NOUX01000015.1 coordinate 36,475, forward strand.
TGCTCCTACTCAAACTGAGAAATCGAGTATTGAACTATAATTTAATTAATCATGAAAAAATTAATCGTATTAAGTGCAGCAATTTCTTTTGCTTTTGTTTCTTGTCAAAACAAACAAGTGGAAAACAAGGATCAAAAACTTTCTGAGCAAGCTATTGCAATACATGATGAAATCATGCCTCAAATATCGCAATTCGACAAAACAACGGTCGTTATTGATTCTATCATCACGAACTTGGCAACCATCAAAGCCAGCAAAGCTGATTTAGATACTGCAAAAACTCGTATAGAGTTGACTAATCTTAAAGATAGCATCGAAGATGCTACCGATCACATGATGACTTGGATGAAAGATTATGACGCCATGAATGAGGATGAAGCTTACCAACAAAAAGAGGTAGATAAAATCACATCCATGAAAAAACAATTTGAACGCGTTTCGGAGCAAATTAAAACTTCATTAGCAGCATTTAACTAAAAAACATATTCCAATGAAAAAGTATTTAGGCGGAGTATTAGCAGTAGCTTTAGGTACTACCTTATTATTTTCTTGCGGACCAACTGAACGGAAACTTCCCATCTATGGCGAACGTTCTCCTGTGGAAAGAGAAGTCGATGGCAAAAAAGTCGTAGATACCATCTACCATACGATTCCAAATTTTTCTTTTTTAAATCAGGATAGCACGACTATCACCCAAGATTTTTTTAAAGATAAAATCTATGTCACCAACTTCTTCTTTACGCATTGTCCGAGTATCTGTCCGACGATGCAACGTAATTTGTTGAAGGCTTATGAAAAATATAAAGGCAATGATAAAATTGCATTCCTTTCCCATAGCATTGATTTTAAGTACGATCAACCTTCTGTACTTAAAGACTATGCTACGAAATTAGGAGTAGACGATGATCATTGGCAATTTGTAACTGGTAGCAAGGCCGATATTTATGGTATTGCTGAGAAATACATGGTTTACACCAAGGAGGATGCAAATGCTCCCGGGGGTTATGACCACCAAGGTTATTTAGTCATTATTGACCCTGAGAAAAGAATTCGTGGTGCCTATGATGGTACCAATGACGAACAGGTCAAACAATTTTTGGAAGATCTTGATGTTATTCTAGCGGAATATAAATAATGATTAATCGCTTCACTTTCGGCACAATATGCCTCGTTTCCATGCTTTATTTCTTGTTTTCTTGTAATTCAGACTTAAGTGTGGAAACGATGCAATATGCTACCAATGGTCAAAAACTTTATGTCAAGCATTGTCAAAACTGTCATGGTGCCAATGCTGAGGGATTAGGTAAACTATACCCTCCACTAACCGATGTTCAGTACTTAAATGAAAATCGAAGCAAACTCGCCTGCATTGTAAAAAATGGAATGTCTGGTGAAATCAAAGTCAACAATGTCACCTATAACCAACAAATGCCTGGAGTACCTGAACTCTCAGCGGTTGATATTGCCTATGTCCTTACTTATGTCACCACCTATTTCGGTGATAGTAAAACTCATTTCAAGAAAGAAGAGATCGAAGAATTCTTAAAGAATTGTAAATAAAATTATTCATCTCGGTCAATAACTTTTGGGCGTACCAAAATCAAATCTCTCCTAGAGAAAAATATTCTTTTTTTCAACCTAATTTTTCCATTAAAAATTTTAGAAATTTGGTCTTTAGACCTCAAGAAATTTTATTTTTTTCAGCATTTAATCTTTTGAAGATTCTTGATCAGGCATCGATCTAGATAAATTTCACTTGTCTTTCAACAGGTAAGAAACAGCTAATCTACTACCTCATTATCAACACTTTAGCTCAATTTCTATAAAAAGAAAAAGGTTTTCAAACGGGGAGAATGAAAACCTTTAATAACCAATTATAAACCTAAATTATGATACTACAAAGGTAAGTGTAAAAACTACACCAGTCAAGAGTAATTTGAATATTTAACAATTTGTTAACATTGGAATAAATTAATCGCCATTATAACGAATACGTGACAAAATTAGCGTAAAAAAAAGCCTACATTTGCAACCGAATGAACATTCAATTGACAGAAAAAAAAGAGCAGATATTCATTAGCACATTAAAGCTTATCAATATTCATGGGTTCCACGGATCCCCGATGAGTAAAATTGCTAAGGATGCCGATGTAGCAGTAGGCTCGATCTATCATTATTTCCCGTCTAAGGAGGATTTAATCTTAGAATTATACTGGTATTGTAAAGAAAAACTTAATAATAAAGTTTTTTCAATCGTCAACCCTACATTCGCATACGAAAAACGATTCAAGGAAATCTGGAGAAACTTAGTCCTTTACTATTTGGACAACTTAGACCACTTCGGATTTTTAGAACAATTTTATGGCTCACCTTTCTATGAAGGTATCCGAAGTAATCTTTTCCAACAAAAATCAGAAAGAAACGTTCTAATGCATTTTTTGGAGGAAGGGGTACGCTTAAAACATTTAAAAGATTTAAATGTTCGACTATTAATATCAGCCTATCTAGGAGTCGCTATCTCCCTGGTTAGAGGCAGTTTATATGAAAAAACAAAACCTACCGACGAAGAAATTGAAACCATGGTAGAAATCATTTGGAACGGGGTTAAAAAATAATATATATGAATTTTAAAATTAAGGACTTAGTAGTATACCTTTCCTTCACTGCGATCTCTGTAGGATCTGTATTTGCCCAAACGACAAATAACCTTAACAGTAATGCCACATTGGATGAATTAATCCAATATGCATTGGAAAACAAAATCGAAATCAAACAAGCAAAGATTGATCAGGAAATTGGTGAACGTGAAATTGCTTCTGCCCTTTCTGGATGGTTTCCACAAATTAATGCCAATGGTAGTCTAACCCATTTTCTGCAATTACCAACAGCCAATATCAATGGTCAAAACATTGCAATGGGTCAGAGCAATACTTCCGCATTGACTTTTCAAGCTGATCAGGCAATCATTAACCCAGGCTTGTTCCAAGCAAATAGAGCAGCCAAATATATCAGACAACAAAATAATCTAAGTGTAGAAGACACCAAGATCAATACCGTTGTTGATGTCAGCAAAGCTTATTATGATATCTTGACCAGTGAGGAACAAATCAATATCATTCAAGAAAATATCGCTCGTCTGAATAGACAGTACACCGAAGCAAATGCACGCTACGAGACTGGTTTAGTTGATAAAACAGATTATAAAAGAGCGCAAATCTCATTGAATAATGCGAAAGCGGAATTGAAAACAGCGCTTGAGTTTAGAAAATATAAATATGATTTTCTAAAAACATTGCTTGGCATGAATCCTAATAATGGTTTGACGCTATCTTTTGAAAATCAAAACATGGAATCCAATGTCTTAATGGATACGACCGAAATTTTAAATTTCAATAACCGCGTTGAACTTAAACAATTGCAGACTATCAAGGATATCCAGAAGTTAAATACCCAATATCAAAAATGGCAATTCCTACCTAAACTAGGTGCTTTTGCAAACTACGGACTTAACTATAGAAACAATACATTCTCGGATTTATATTCTGATAATTTCCCACAGTCTAGCATTGGACTAAGCCTGACCTTCCCTATTTTCCAGGGTGGAAAGCGTATTCAGGAAATTAGAAAATCTGAATTGCAAGAATCCAGAATTGATATGGACATCGAAAATTTGGAAAACCAAATTGGTGCACAATACTCGGCAGCGATGGCAGCTTACCGCGCAAACATCAACGAATGGAGAAATGCAAAGGAAAATGTTGAGTTATCTGAAGAGGTGTATAACACCATCAAATTACAATATGATGCAGGGGTAAAAACTTACCTGGAATTAATGACTGCAGAAACAGACTTGAAAACCAGTCAACTGAACTACTTGAACTCCCTGTATGCCGTATTATCTAGTAAGCTAGATATTCAACAAGCTTTGGGTACTGTTCAAATCAATAATTAAGAATACAATCAACCGCAACAAAATATACAAGAAATTACGACACAATATGAATACGACTCGTTTATTTTCCACGATACTTTTAGGCTCAGGACTGTTTTTTACAGCATGTGGCAACAAAGAAGGCGCAAAACAGCAAGGTGGTCCTGGTCAGATGCAAGCTCAAGCTATGCCGGTTACCATGGCTGTTGTCCAACATGAAATTGTTTCCGGTCAACACAGTTACCCGGCAAACGTAGTACCTCTTCAAGAAACTGAAATCAGAGCTGAGGTTTCTGGCTATATTACCAGTATCAATGTAGCTGATGGTGCTTTTGTGAGCAAAGGACAGAAGTTATATGAAATCGACAGAGTTCGTTATGCTGCTGCCGTAGATCAGGCAAAAGCTAATCTAGAAATCGCAAAAGCCAATTTAGCTCGTGTTGAAAAAGACTTGCAACGCTATCAAACATTAGCAGAAAAAGATGCGATTGCTAAACAAACATTAGATTATGCATTTACCGATGTCAATAATCAAAAAGCACAGGTTCAAGCAGCAGAAGCCGCTTTAACTACCGCTAGAGTCAACTTACAACGTTCAAGCATCGTTGCTCCATTCTCAGGAAATATTGGTATTTCACAAGTTCGTACAGGAGCCTTGGTTTCTGCAGGTACGACCTTATTGAATACCATTAGTTCGACTAACCCGATTGCAGTTGAATTCCAAATCAATGAAAAAGAAATTATGGAATTCAGCAACCTTCAATCCGGAAAGGCAAGCACAGAAATTAACTTAACTCTTCCTGATGCTAGCACCTATGGTTCCCAAGGCCGCATTTCAACAATCGACCGCGCTGTAGATCCGCAAACAGGTACATTGAAGGTGAGAGCAACATTTGATAATCCGAATAATACTTTACGCGCCGGAATGAACTTAAACTTAAATGTTGTGAGTACTTCCAAAGAAGAAGCAGTTGTAATTCCTTACCGTGCAATCTTCGAGCAATTAGGTTCTTTCTCGGTTTACACGGTGACAGACAGTAATACAGTTGATTTGAAACAAGTTAGCTTAGGTCAAAAATTAGGCGATAGAGTGGTGATTTCAAAAGGTGTTAACCCAGGTGAGAAAATCGTCGTTGACGGAGTTTCATCATTGAAACCAGGTGCAAAAGTAGTGGACAAAGCAACAATGACTCCACAACAACCACAAGCTCAACCAAAAAAATAAGTGCTATTCCTATAAAATATTAAAGAATGATCTCAGAAGTATTTATAAAAAGACCGGTAACGGCGATGGTGGTCTCCATTTTGATTTCGATCATTGGGGTTATCGCCATCACAACCTTACCAATCAGTCAATATCCCAATATTGCTCCGCCTACGGTTTCTGTTTCAGCGACCTATACGGGCGCGGATGCTCAAACTGTAGAAAAAACAGTAACAACGCCTATTGAGAGCCAGATCAACGGTACTCCAGGAATGATTTATATGAGTTCCAACAGTACTTCGGATGGTGGATCTAGGATTACAGTAACCTTTGAAGTAGGTACAGACATCGATATCGCGACGCTGGATGTTCAGAACCGTGTGAGTATTGCTGAACCCGTATTGCCAGAGGCAGTTCGTCGTTTAGGGGTAACTACTCGTAAGGTAAATACCGATATCTTGATGATGGTATCCTTGGTATCTCCAGATGGTAGCCGTGATATCAATTTCCTATCCAACTACATCAACTTATACCTAAAAGACGCTTTATTACGTGTTCCAGGAGTGGGTGATGTGCAAGCATTTGGACAACCATTTGCCATGCGAGTATGGTTAGATGCTAATAAATTAGCAAATATCGGGATGTCACCAGCAGATGTAAATACTGCGATTCAGGAGCAAAACTCGCGTATGCCGGGTGGTTCCGTAGGTGCTCGTCCGCAAGAAAACATGCAGGTATTTGAATACCCTATTGTAATGGACTCCGATTTGGAAGAAGTTGACCAGTTTGAAAACATTGTTGTAAAAACAAATACAGACGGTTCCATCGTCTTATTAAAAGATATTGCTAGAGTTGAATTGGGACAATTTAACTATGGTATTACCAATAAGGTAAATGGAAATACTGCTTCAGGTATGATGATTTCCCAGACACCTGGAGGAAATGCGGTACAAACAGCTGACGGAATTTACGAAACCTTGGAGGAATTGAAAAAATCATTCCCTACTGGTGTTGATTATGTTGTAGGTTATGAAACTGTTTCGGTGGTAAATGCATCCATCAGCTCCGTAATTCACACCTTGATTGAAGCCTTGATCTTGGTAACCTTGGTGGTATTCTTCTTCCTACAAAGCTGGAGAGCAACCTTGATTCCATTATTGGCGATTCCAGTATCCATTGTCGGTACGTTTATATTCTTTACGATGTTTGGATTCTCCATCAACAACTTGACGATGTTAGCATTCGTACTTGCCATTGGTATTGTGGTGGATGATGCGATCGTTGTGGTGGAAGCCGTCCAGCATTATATCGACCATTACAAGATGGATGCGAAAGAAGCAACCATGCGTGCGATGAAAGATATTACAGCGCCGGTAATTGCGATTGCATTGATCTTGGCAGCCGTATTCGTTCCAGTAGGATTTATCCCAGGGATGGTAGGTAAATTGTATCAACAATTTGCGATAACCATTGCTGTATCCGTAATGCTTTCTGCATTTATTGCACTTTCCTTGACTCCAGCACTTTGTTCAATCATGTTGAAACCTTCTGCAACAACGAAGGATTCTAAAGGCTTGAACAAGTTCTTCTATAAATTCAACGTTTGGTTTGATAAAGTGACTTACAGATACTCCAAAGGGGTTAAAAAAGCCATTAAATCAGCGCCACTGGTATTAATTATCCTGGTATGTATTTTCGTAGGTACAGGCTGGATGTTCAGTGCCAAGAAAGCCGGATTTATTCCAAACGAAGATGGTGGTATCTTCTTTATGGGGGTGAGTTTACCTGAGGGTGCTTCAAGTGCCCGTACGGAAGAGGTCTTGACCGAACTTACCAATGATTTAAGAGAGACATTCCCAGAAATCAATTATGTGACTTCCATTAATGGTATGAACTTATTGAACCGTTCAGCAAAACCGAATGGTGCCTCCCTATTCGTTTCCTTGAAACCATGGGATCAACGGGAAAAAACAGTTTCAGAAATCACAGGTGCTATCATGGGAAAATACCGTGGATACTCTAAGGCAACGGTTATTGCGGCAACTCCGCCTCCAATTCCTGGTTTAGGTACAGCGGGTGGTTTTACCATGGAGATTCAAGATAGACAAACCGTCGACATTAAGGACTTTGAAGCAATGGTAGGCCGTTTCCTTGCCGCAGCTAATCAACGTCCGGAAATCGGAATGGCTTATACCCTATTCAACAGTAATTCACCAAACTATAAGTTACAGGTGGATCGTGAAATGGCTAAGAGAATGGGGGTTCCTGTGTCGAATATCTACAGTACGATTTCTTCTTATTTGGGTAGTAGTTATGTGAATGACTTCACCAAATACGGACGTAACTTCCGTGTAGTAACGCAAGCTGATACCAGCTACCGTATGCATATTGAGGATATCAATAAATTATATGTGAAGAATGTACAAGGACAACCAGTTCCTATTTCAAACTTGGTAAGATATGAATTGACGACCAATCCTTCGATTGTAAACCACTTTAATATCTTCCGTTCGATCCAATTATCCGGTGAAGCTGGCCCTGGTTATTCTTCGGGTGATGCTATCCGCGCTTTGGAAGAAGTAGCAGCTCAAACTTTGTCTGATGGATATTCTTACGAATTCTCAGGATTGTCTTTGCAAGAGAAACAGTCAGGTAGTAAAACCATACAGATCTTTGCGCTCTGTATCCTATTTGTATTCTTGTTATTGGCATCCTTATACGAAAGTTGGTCTGTACCATTCTCGATTTTATTATCGGTACCATTGGGTATTTTCGGTGCGATCCTAGCCTTGACCTTGTTACCAAAACTAGATAACAATATTTATGCTCAGATTGGATTGGTTACCATTATCGGTTTGGCGGCGAAGAATGCGATTCTAATCGTTGAATTTGCCAAGGAACGGGTAGATATTGGAATGAACCTGGTCGAGGCAACCTTAGATGCTGTAAAACTTCGTCTTCGTCCGATTATCATGACCTCCCTAGCCTTTATCTTAGGTATTATTCCTTTGATGTTGTCAACAGGTGCAGGTGCAGTTTCCAGACAGACTATCGGTTGGACAGTATTTGGCGGTATGACCGCAGCAACTTTCCTTGCTATCTTTATTGTACCAGTACTATTCGTGGTAATTACCCGAATGGCCTATGGTAAAAAGAAATTAGCTGAACTTGAAGCTAACTTCGATGAGGAGAAAAAGAAAAGTTTAAGTGCGCACTAATAGTAGTTAACTCCATAATTTCA
>NOUX01000016.1 GCA_002245855.1 Sphingobacterium cellulitidis
ATATTTTTCAATTCAATTTCCTTTACAATCAGCAATTAATTAACTTTATATATGGCTATTAAAGACTCTGGATTCTATTCCCTTCAATTTGATCATAATACAAACCTTCAGGTATTCTATAATTTATATACTCCCGAATCAACAACTATCCTCGGAACAATCATGCTTTTACACGGTATGCAAGAGCATAGTGGCAGGTATGATGACTTCGCTTCTTTTCTCGCTAGAAATGGATTTATAGTCCTTACCTATGATCATCCCGGTCATGGTTCTACCGCAAAAGAGCCTAAAGATCTTGGATTCTTCCATGAAGACCAACCCGGAGAAATATTGATCCAGACGGCAATTGAGATAACCCAATTCCTACATGAGAAGTATAATGACTTGCCCCATTTTATTATCAGTCATTCATTAGGTTCCTTTATTACAAGAAATGTTATCCAAAGAATCGGGGATGATTTTGAAGGAGTGGTGTTGATTGGAACTGGTCATGCCATGAAAGGGAGTTCCATTGGGACAAGTTTTTTAGGGCTGTTGAATAAAGTAGTTCCTAACTCCAAGTCCACATTTATGAATGATAAGTTTGCTCAAATCAATAATCGGAAGTTTAAAGATGAACCCAATCATGAAGATCTGAATTGGTTGAGTTTGAATAAGGAAAACCGAGATAATTATTTGAATGATGAATTGTGTGGAATTGATTTTACTGATAATGCATTCTATGGCGCTGCACAGGTGACCTTATGGGGTAGTGGAAAGGATTGGTATAAAAAGGTTCCGAACCATCTGTCTTTCCTGTTATTAAGTGGGCAGGATGATCCTATTGGTGATTTTGGAAAGGGTGTGCTACAGTCAGTGGAAGAACTTAAAGAGCATGGAGTCAAGGAGGTAAAATACCATTTGTACCCACAATTGCGACATGAATTATTAAATGAAGATAATAAGAAAGAGGTTTATGTAGAGATTCTAGATTGGTTATTGATGAAAATTAAATAACGAATAATTCCTACTGACAACCCTTTGTCACAAACTAACATTCCTTTGTAATCAATTAATCTATAGAAAATGAGCAAAGAAAATATAAACTCCTTTTATATCATCGGGATAGCAGTAAAAACCTGTAATACCGATGGAACTGCTGCCCAGGATATCCCAGCATTATGGGGTAGATTTATGGGTGAGCAACTTGAAAATAAGATCCCAAATAGACTGGATGATACTGTTTACTGTGTGTATACAGACTATGAGTCGGATTTTCAAGGTCCTTATTTAACCCTTTTGGGTTGTCGGGTTAGTTCTCTTGATGAAGTTCCTGAAGGTATGGTTGGCAAGGAAATTCCTGCAGCAACTTACGAAAAGATATTGCTAGAAGGCGATATTTCTGGTGAAGCCATTTATGCTGCTTGGGGCAAAATCTGGGCCTCTGATTTGAATAGAGCATATAAAGCTGATTTTGAGAAATATTCAGCAGATAATTGTCAAGCGGAAATTCCTAGTGTTGAAATTTTTGTGTCGATAAAGTAATATCATCGTTGTTTAATTCTTATGTGAGGACTTTCAATTCCATTGCTTATGCCGGGATTATTGAAAGTTCTTTTTTGTTTTATTGCCCTAAATTTTGTCTTTCCAAAGCTTGAATTACCAAATCCTGATAAAATCAACCTATATTTTACATTAGCAACGCTCATTTATTGGTATCTTTGTTTTTCAAACAAATAAAGGAGGAAACTATTGGCAAGTATTGGATTAATAGGTAGTGGAAGCTGGGCAACCGCCATGATAAAGATGTTGACAGATAATCAACAGGTTAAACATGTCAACTGGTGGGTACGCAAGCAAGAAGATATTGATTACATAGAACAATACCATCACAACCCATCTTACCTAAGCGCTGTAGAAGTAAAATTGGATCATATCAGTTTATTCGCAGACCCAAAGGATGTTATTAAGAATTCTGATATTGTTATTTTAAATACACCAGCAGCCTATCTAGAGGAAGCGTTGAGTGAACTTCAACCTGCTGATTTCAAGGATAAACTTCTTGTTTCTGCCATCAAAGGCATCGTGCCTTCCATTAAATTAATTGTTGGCGAGTTCTTGAACAAAAAGTTTGAAGTCCCATTTGAAGATACGGTAGTCGTAGGCGGACCTTGTCACGCTGAAGAGGTATCTCTGGAAAAACTTTCCTATTTGACTTTTGCATCGAAAAATACAGCCAATGCTGCAATGGTAGCACAATATTTTCAAACTCATTATATAAAAACCGTCGTATCAAATGATATGCTGGGTGTGGAATATGGTGCAGTGCTGAAAAATATTTATGCCTTAGCATGTGGTATTTGTCATGGTTTAGGCTATGGTGATAACTTTCAGGCAGTATTAATCTCGAATGCTATTCGTGAAATGGAGTATTTTGTCAATGCTATCGATCCTCAGAAAAGAGAGATTAACCAATCGGCATATTTAGGCGATCTTTTGGTGACAGCATATTCTCAATTCAGCAGAAATAGAACTTTCGGTACCATGATTGGTAAAGGTTATTCTGTTAAGTCTGCACAAATGGAAATGAATATGGTTGCTGAAGGGTATTTTGCTTCTGATTGCATTCAGGACATAATCCTCAATCATCAATTGGAAATGCCTATTTGTAATACCGTTTACAATATTTTATATAAAAATCAGCCAGCAAGTATTGCTGTAAAGAATTTATCGGATAAATTGACATAATGATTAGTAAAGAGCAGATTGCCGAAAAATATAAAGAAATTCAAGATGAGATCAGCCAAGCATTAGAGGCATTGGATGGAAAGGCTCATTTTGTTGAAGAATTATGGGAACGTGAAGGCGGTGGAGGCGGAAGAACCCGAATAATTCAACACGGTAATATTTTGGAAAAAGGAGGGGTAAATTTCTCTGCAGTGCATGGAAAACTTCCTGAACAAATCAAAAAGGCATTTGGAGTTGATGAGGATGAGTTTTTCGCGACAGGTGTATCCATTGTCATTCATCCAAATAACCCTTGGGTGCCGATTATTCACATGAATATTAGGTATTTTGAGTTGAATGAAGAAGTTCGCTGGTTTGGTGGAGGTATAGACTTGACACCACATTATGTGGATGAACAAGATGCTTCCTATTTCCATCAGGAATTAAAAAGGGTATGTGACCAATACTCTGCTGAATTCTATCCAAAGTTTAAGGATTGGGCAGATAATTATTTCTTTATCAAGCATAGAGAAGAAACAAGAGGGATTGGTGGGATTTTCTATGATAAATTAACTCCGCTAAAAGCAGGAATCTCCGATCAGGAAATATTTGATTTCTCATGTGATTTAGGACATTTATTTCCTAAAGTATATAGTGAATTAGTTAACAGAAGTCGCGACAAGCAATTTACGGAAGCCGAAAAAAATTGGCAGTTATTGCGCAGAGGTCGTTACGTAGAGTTTAACCTAGTTTATGATGCCGGTACCAAATTCGGTTTAGAAACCAATGGAAGAATCGAATCCATTTTGATGAGTTTACCAGAACAAGCTAATTGGTTCTATAATTTTAAAACAGAGGCAGGTTCAAAAGAAGAAAAAACTTTATCCCTACTTAAAAAAGGGGTTAATTGGGTTTAATATAATTTATTGAAAATCAGATTCAATGATAAAATTTGAAAGATTCATTCTTGAGAATGGATTGAAAGTGCTTGTGCATGAGGACCCTCATAGTCCAATGGCTTGCATGAATATTCTTTATAATGTCGGTGCTCGGGATGAGCAAGAAGATAAAACTGGCTTTGCCCACCTTTTTGAGCATTTGATGTTCAGCGGTTCGGTGAATATCCCCAACTATGACCAGCCTTTGCAAAGAGTTGGCGGGGAGAATAACGCCTTTACTTCCAACGATATCACCAATTACTATATCACCTTACCCGCTAATAATATTGAAACAGCCTTTTGGTTAGAGTCTGACCGTATGATGGGCTTGGCATTCAATGAACAAGGTTTGGAGGTGCAGCGGAATGTTGTTATCGAAGAGTTTAAACAACGCTATTTAAATCAACCTTATGGTGGTGTATGGCTGAAATTAAGAGAACTCGCCTATAAGGTTCATCCCTATAAATGGGCGACCATTGGTAAGGAAGTGAAACATATTGAAGATGCCAAGATGGAAGATGTCAAAGCTTTCTTCAAGAAATTTTACACGCCTAACAACGCCATTGTTGCCATTACAGGAAATGTAAAGCTTGCTGAAATCAAGCAATTGGCGCAAAAATGGTTCGCTGATATCCCGATGGGTGAGGCGAATAATCGAAACCTGCCGCAAGAACCAAAACAAGAGCTTGCCAGATTGGAAGAAGTTTCTGCTGATGTGCCTGTAAGTAGTATTTATATTGCTTTCCACTCGGTCAACAGACTTGATCCCAATTACCAAATCGTGGATTTAATCACGGATGTCCTTGCGAGAGGAAGCTCATCCAGGTTATACCGTCGTCTGGTTAAGGAGAAAATGTTATTTAGTGATATCAATGCTTATGTTTTAGGCAGCCTGGATAATAACCTGGTTGTAGTGGAAGGTAAGCCAGTGGCTAATATTTCATTGACTGAGGCTGAAAAGGCAATCTGGGATGAATTGGGTAAGCTAAAGAATGAATTGGTATCCGATGAAGAATTGACCAAAGTGAAGAATAAAATCGAATCCACCATTGTTTTTGCCGAGTTGTCTATCCTGGATAAAGCGATGAACTTAGCCTATTATGAATTATTGGGGGATGCCGATTTATATAATCATGAAGTAGAAAAGTATCTGAATATTTCAGCCGTAGAAATTCAAAGAGTTGCTCAAGAGACCTTTAGAAAAGAAAATTCTTCAACCTTAATGTATAACGCAAGAAATAAGGAGGTCGCGCATGCTGAATAGATCATTTGCACCATCGATCAATGGAATAGGGGATATCACCCTTGAAAAACCAGAAGAAATTATCTTCTCCAATGGTTTGAAAGTATTTGTCTTCCATGCTCCCGTTCAAGAGCTTGTCAAAGCCGAGTTTGTTTTCAATAACTTATTTGAAGGCTTCGAAAATCCTGTTCGTAATACAGCATTGTCCTCCATGTTGAAGGAAGGAACCACCACTTATACAAGTGCTCAAATCGCTGAAAAAATTGATTTCTTTGGCGCTTATTTAGTTCCTGAATTTAGTTTTGATCATAATGCTCTAACATTATATGCTTTAAATAAGCATATTGATGCGGTTCTCCCTATCGTTAACGATATCTTAAACCATTCCATACTCCCTGAACAGGAATTGGAAACTTATATCAGAAACAATAGCCAAAGTCTTCAAATCTCTTTAGAGAAAACCGATTTTATCGCCCGTAGAAAATTCTATGATAGTCTATTTGGCTCAACCAGATACGGTCAATCCGTAACGGATGAATTATTGAAAGGGCTTGAAAGAGATGATCTTTTAAGATTATATAGACAACAGATTCAGCCGAAAAATGCAACTTTATTCCTTTCTGGGAATATTAGTAAAGAAGTATTATTTAGCTTTAGAAACTATTTTGAAGAGCAATGGAAAGGGGAAGTAGCAATTCAAAGTGTTCCATATATTCAAAAATTGGATCTCGATACCGACCTAGTAAAAATTGATAAAGCAGGAGCTTTACAATCATCTATTCGTTTAGGAAAAGTAGGAATCAAAAGATCACATGCTGACTATCCAGCCTTACAGTTTGTAAACACCTTGTTTGGAGGTTTCTTCGGTTCCCGACTGATGAGTAATATCCGTGAGGACAAAGGCTATACCTATAGCATTGGGTCACTTGTAGCTAATCTGAACTATGCTGGATTTATTTCCGTGGTTACAGATGTAGGTTCGGAATATACTGAGGATACCTTAAAACAGATTGAATTGGAATCTCGAAGATTGCAAGAAGAGAAAGTCAGCGAAGAGGAATTAGAATTGGTAAAAAACTATATGTTGGGGTCAATGCTAGGAAGTCTGGAATCTATTTTCTCCCATGTAGATAAATACAAATCCGTTTACTACTCCGGTTTAGACCTGGATTACTATACCTATTATAGCAATGTTGTACGTCAGATCAATCCAGATCAGGTGCAAGATATCGCTCAGAAATATTTGAGCGTTGATGATATGGTAAAAGTCGTGGTAGGATAAAATATTGAAGAAAAAATATAATAGCAAGGCTACTGATTTCAGTAGCCTTTGCTATTATATAAAAATCTTTATTATTCCATTAAATCTCTGATGGCCACCGAAGCCAATGTGCCTCCAAAGGCTGCCGGAAGGTAAGACATCGTGCCATAAGCTGATTTCTTGTAATTACTTCCGTCGGTGTATAGCAAGGATTCCTTATCAGGCAGTTCTGTTGAAAAAACAACTTTAACGCCTTTTTTAATCCCGTGTTTTTTAAGTTTCTTACGGATATGCTGAGCCAGTTTACAATTGAATGTACTTCCAATATCAGCAACTTTTATTTTTGTAGGATCTAATTTCCCACCTGCACCCATCGAACTTACAAATGGAATTTCTGCTTCCAACGCACGACGGATGAAAAATAATTTCGGAGTGATACTATCGATGGCTTCAACGCAGTAATCTGGTTTCAATTCCAGTAATCCAGGGATACTCTGTGGTAATACAAACTCCTGAACAACATTTAACTGTAGTTCTGGATTTATTGCCAATAAACGTTCCTTCATGATTTCAGCTTTTGCTACTCCGTGGTTTGTAGCCAATGCTGGTAACTGTCTGTTTCTATTGCTCGGGTCTACGGTATCACCATCAATGATTGTCATTTTCCCTACTCCTGAACGTGCAATAAATTCTGCCGCAAAAGAACCAACGCCACCTAAACCAAGAACCATAACATGGGAGTTCGCTAACTTTTCCAAAGCCTCTCTACCAACTAATGCTTCAGTCCGAGAGAGCCATGATATATCCATCATTCTTTTATTGTATAATTAAAAACCTTCTTGAAATTCAGCAAGATCTGCTGCTCCAGTTCCTGTATAGACAGTTTTCTGGCGCGGCAAAAATAAGCATAAATTTCAGAGATTTTTGCATTCTTATCGTCACATTCTAAGAAAAGACGATCTAAAGGAATCTGACGGATAACCTCCATCATTCCGCCCTTAAGAATATGGGGGCCTAAGGATAGGTAATAGCCATGTTTTAATAGGGTAGCTGCTAATTCCCAGTTCTTTGCGTATCCATGCATCATCACAGGAACCTGATTATGTTTAGCTGTAAGCGAACTGAATACTTCTGAATAAGCCCTGACACAATGGATAATGATAGGCTTATTAAGCTCATTGGCCAGCTCAATCTGGCGTTCAAAAGCCATCACTTGCCGCTCCCAAGGGGTAGCAGTCAACTTGTCCAACCCACACTCCCCAACAGCAATTACGCCTTCCTGAGCTTGATACCGCTTTAAGGTCTCAAATTGTAACTCAAAATCCGCATCTATATACCAAGGATGGATCCCAGCACTGCAAGGTTTCCTGTAGATTGATTCCTTCGAAACAATTACATTGGGAAGCGTCAGAACACCAGCATCTGGCTCTGAATGTTTATGGGTGTGAATATCAATTAGCAACATGTTGATTTTTATCCAAAACTAATGATATAAGTCGCAAAAACTAATCCATTATTTCGCATCTTTCAAATTCAAGAATTATAATACCTGAGGTGGTATCAATCTTAAACCTTTTCCGGTTATTGTCATTATCAAAATTCTTTTCAATGTCAGGAACTGACTCTGAAATTTCCAAAATTACAGGATAGCCTTCATGCGCTATTTCCGATCGTGAATAATGGGTAACCTGATCGAATCTCATCTTCCGTTCCATTTCATGATGACCCGAATCATCGTCCAATAGCAAAGTGACTATGAGTGTTTGGGACCGAGAATCCTCTTCTGTTTTGACAATTTCTGCTCCTAATAGAGAATTGATATCTATAATCATAAGGCTACGCTATTTAGGTATATACCCTTATAACAGAATTAGAGCAGTTTCGTTTTTCAGATTGCGTTAATTATTGCTAAATACAAAATTATTGGACCTTAAATGTTCCATAATAAGGCGCATATTATCCTGTTGACTTTGTTTACGAAGTTTTTCTCGGATGTTTTTAATAAATGGATGTTTCCATGATCCCTCAGAATCACTTTTTGAGGAGTTGTTTTTTTTGTTGAACATAGGTCCTCCTGTTTTATATCGTTTATAATGGTAAACTCCTGAGTAACCAAATGAGCTTCAATTAACTAAGGGTTATCCTAAAGTTAAGTTAATGATTTTATAAAATCAATAGAAAGCAAGATTTTTTGAGAAGAATTTATTATTGATAAAGGATTCCATATCTTCGTTTCAAATTTTGTGAATTGCTGAAAATCGCCCATCATACTGCTTATATCCAACCTTTACCCGAAGGACATCGTTTCCCAATGATGAAATATGAGCTTATTCCTGAACAATTAATTTACGAAGGATTAGTGTCCAAGGATTCCTTCTTTGAACCTGAACTGGTAGATAAGGAGATTATCTATTTGGCTCATGATAAGCAATATACTGACGATTTACTAAACCTTCGCCTCGACCCTAAAATGATCCGAAGAATTGGTTTTCCAATGACTCAATCTCTGGTGGAACGCGAGCGTTATTTAATCGATGGAAGTATTAAAGCCTCGCTTGAAGCCATCAAGACAGGGGTGTCATTTAATACCGCCGGAGGAACTCATCACGCTGGACGCGACTTCGGTGAAGGATTTTGTCTGCTCAATGATCAAGCTGTCGCCGCCGCTTACCTGTATCATTCAGGTCTTGCCAAGAAAATCTTGATTATCGACTTAGATGTCCATCAGGGTAATGGTACTGCTCATATTTTTGAAGGACACCCAGATATTATTACTTTCTCCATCCATGGGGAAAAGAATTTCCCATTTAAAAAGGAAAAATCACATATCGATATTCCTTTAGCAGATGGGGTGGAGGATGAAGAATATTTATCCCTGTTAAATGAAACTCTTCCACGTTTATTTCAAGAAATCGAGCCTGATTTTGTATATTTTCAATCTGGAGTAGATGTGTTGGCAACCGATAAATTGGGAAAGTTTAAATTGACCATGGCAGGATGCCAAAAAAGGGATGAATTAGTATTCCAAAACTGCAAAGAATTTAATGTTCCTGTTGAAGTGAGCATGGGCGGTGGCTATTCATATCATATTAAGGATATTGTCAATGCCCATGTGAACACCTACAGAACAGCAATAGATATTTACGATTTATAAAGAGATTATGTTTTTTCACCAAGATGCCAATTTCCTGAACCTGATTATTCATCATGTCGGAAATAAGAGCCAAGACGAGTATTTTACCCTTTCTGAAGAAGAAGTTGATGTTAAATCCGATGAAGTATTGGCGGATTTATTGATGCAATATTTCATGAAGCCTTTTGCCAAAGCCAATGAGGTTTATCGCTTCTATCATCCCAATGATACATTGGAGCTCAATGAAGTATTTTACTTCTCCAGGCAATATTTTAAAGGCGAGCTAGGCTTCTTGGAATTTTCAAAATCCATCGCCAAATTCCTGTACGAAGTGACTGAACACCCGAAAATCAAATCTGGGGAATTGTATGTGGTTGCCTTGGATAATGTGCAACTGGAAGGTGAGGAGCATAAGGCGATCGGAATCTTTAAATCAGAAAATAAAGAAGCATACTTAAAAGTTTATTCAGAAGCTGCTGGCTTAGGGGTAAACTATGAAGAGAAAGCAATCAATATCAATAAACTGGATAAAGGGGTTGTTATCGTCAATGTGGAAGAGGAAGAAGGATATAAGGTTTTATGTGTAGACCAGACCAATGGTTCTGAAGCCGTTTATTGGAAGGATGATTTCTTGAAACTAAAAACCAGAAATGATAATTATCAACAAACAGGGAACCTTTTGAAGGTTTACAAGAACTTTGTCAATGATAAAATTGATGAGGTTTTTGATATGGATAAAGCCGATAAAATCGACTTGATGAACCGCTCCATGAATTACTTTAAAACCAAGGAAACCTTTGATGAAAATGAATTCAATGAGGAGGTAATCGGAAACCCAGATGCTATTTCCTTATTCAAGGATTATAAGAGCAATTTCGAGGATGAATTTGAAACAGCTTTTCAGTCCAACTTTGATATTGCTGCTCCTGCAGTGAAGAAAATGGCAAGCAGTTATAAATCTGTATTGAAATTGGATAAAAACTTCCATATCTATGTTCATGGTAAGCGCGAGTTATTGGAGAAAGGATATGATGAAGACAAGGGCATGAATTATTACAAGCTTTATTTCGAAAACGAAGATTAATTATGAAGGAAAGACGGTCAAATAGGAGGTATTACAAATGGATAGGCATTTGTATATTGTTGATTATTGGCCTGCAGATCTTCCAATCCAATTCGGAATGGGTCGAATATTATTATAGTCGCGGATTTTATCCTATCTATGCTCATTTGCCAAAATTCCTTTTCGGATGGATTCCGTTCAGTATTGGGGATTTGATTTATGCCATTATTTTTATTGCCTTAGGTCTGATTTTACTCAAGTCTATTTTCCTTTTGTTCAAAAAGAAATTTGCACTTGCAGGGCAGCAGTTTCTGAAATTTGTTGCGGTTTTACTTACTGTATATGTGTTTTTCTACTCGGCATGGGCGCTCAATTATTATCGAATTCCTGTCAGTAAGCAAATGAACCTTAAGGTGGATACGGTCCTCTTGGAAGATCATTTGTCAGTTCTGGATTCTCATATCAATCGGGCGAATCAACTCAGGGGAGAAATAAATTTCGAAAATCAAGACCGCAATAAAATTGATCTGGAAGTACAACAAATCATGAAGGAGGACCAGACATTTACTATGTTGTCAAAAACGCAAGTGAAGATAAAATCACCTTTCATTGGACCTATGGCTTCTTATTTTGGGGTTTCTGGATATTTTAACCCCTTCAGCAATGAAGCACATGTCAATACCGAAATGCCATTGCCTTCATATCCTTTTACGGTCGCCCATGAACTTTCCCATCAGATGGGAATAGGTTTTGAGGATGAATGTAATTTTATCGCTTTCGTCAAAATGAAGGAAAATCCAAAACCTTCGTTCCAGTATTCAGCATATTACGAAAGCGTGAATTATCTGCTTAGAACCTTGTATTTGGTCGATAAATCCCTGTTTGAATCCTATAAAGCAAAATTATCACCTTTAGTTGTGGCGGATATTAAATCCGAACAGGAATATTGGAAGAATTACTCCGGATGGATTTCCGATATTTCCGCAGTATTC
Organism: Sphingobacterium cellulitidis; assembly: GCA_002245855.1. GTDB lineage: Bacteria > Bacteroidota > Bacteroidia > Sphingobacteriales > Sphingobacteriaceae > Sphingobacterium > Sphingobacterium cellulitidis. The sequence goes on from NOUX01000016.1 coordinate 11,337, forward strand.
TATAATCAATACTTGAAACATAATAATCAAGCCGAGGGAATGGCTCGATATGGAATGGTCAGCCGCCTGATCATAGCTTATGAAAAACAAAAGGCAAACTAACCGTTTGCCTTTTGTAATAATAATATCTTTTGCCGTTTATACGGAGAAGCTTTCACCACATGCACAGGTTCTGGAAGCATTTGGATTGTGAAATTCAAATCCCTTTCCTGTCAATCCATCAGTATAATCCAATTCTGTTCCTGCCAAGTAAAGATAGGATTTGATATCCAAACAAATCTTTACGCCATTGTCTTCAAAGAATTGATCACCTTTTTTCTCTTCATTATCGAAGTTCAATTTGTATGATAATCCTGAACAACCTCCACTCTCTACAGCAACACGAACAAAATAAGTGTTATCGTAGTTCTCTTCCTTTATAATTGCACTAATACGCTCTTTCGCTTTATCTGTTACGGTAACCATAAGTCTTCCTTTAATGATTTACAAAAATACATAAATCTAAATTCATAATTGATAATAATCATCTGACTTCTGTCAAATTAATCCTTCCTTGTACATTTCCCAAATTGGTGAATGTTGCCGAATATTAGCTGTCGCGGTTTTTATTTCCTGGATGGCATAGTCGATTTCTGCCTTAGTATTGTATTTGCTGAAACTAAATCGAAGACTACAGAATGCTTCTTCATCTGTATATCCCATCGCTTTTAATACATGGGAAGGGTCTCTGCTCCCTGAAACACAAGCTGAACCCGATGAAATAGCAATATTGGGTAATTTCGTCATTAATTCAGAACCCCGGACATATTTAATATGGATATTGCTGGTATTGGGTAATCGATCCGTATTCAAGGTCCTGATTTCTGCTTCTTCAATTTCTTCGATCAGTCTTTTCTCAAAATAATCCCTGATATCACTTGTTTCAAGGTTAAAATTAACCCGTGCTGCCGCTTCACCCAAACCGACTATCTGATGAACAGGGTAGGTACCGCCACGAAATCCACCTTCTTGATTTCCACCAATGATCAACGAAGGAATTTGAATAGGCTTACTTTTTCTGCGAATAAATAATGCTCCAATTCCTTTGGGACCATGCATTTTATGTGCACTTAAGCAGAGGATATCGATTGGAATCTGACTCAGATCAAGTGGGATTTTCCCAATCCATTGCGTGGCATCACAGAAAAATAAGATATCCCTTTCCTGGCATATCCTTGCAATTTCCTGAATCGGTTGCAAAACGCCAGTCTCGTTATTGGCTGCAATGATGCTAACCAGAACAGTCTGCTCCTGAATGCTTTCCTTAAAAACCTCCAAATCAATGACTCCCAATTTATTCACCGGCAAATAACTGACTTCCATTCCATCCTTAAGTACTGCATCACAACAGCTTAATACCGCCTTATGTTCAATACTGGAAGTAATAATATGATTTCCTTTAGATTGGTAGGCTTTGCTGATCCCTTTGATCACCGTATTGATGGATTCAGTGGCACCAGAGGTAAAATAGATTTCCTTGGGATTCGCATTTAATAGTTCTGCTACCTGAATTCGCGCTTTTTCAACTGCATGATTGGCTTGTCTACCCATTTTATGCTGAACGCTGGAAGCATTTCCATAAGCATCTTTCAAATAGGGCAACATGGCTTCAAAAACATCCTCATCTATTTTGCTGGTCGCATTATTGTCAAAGTAGCAATAGTCCATATGTTAAAGTTATTTAAAATATTAGGCCTTTTGCAGAATGAATCAGTATTTTTTTATTTTTGAAGCTAATTTATCATAAAACGAAAAATGAGCTTTGCAAACATTGAATCTAGCTTAGAGAAATTATTTGATCTGGTATTACTTAAGATCCCAAGCATAGCGGTTGGATTTTTTATACTATTTATTGGTCGATACCTAATCAAATTCGTATTGAATTTTGTCGATAAGCGATTTGTCAAGAAGGATGTGGATATTTCTATCCGTTCTTTCATCAAAAGCTTAATGAAATTTGCGATGTATGCCCTGTTGATCCTGACAGTGGCAAATACCATGGGCATTGAAACAACTTCCTTTATTGCGGCCTTGTCTGCTTTTGGATTAGCAGTTGGTATGGCATTACAGGGAAGTTTATCAAATTTTGCCGGTGGTGTATTGATTTTGGTATTTAGACCTTTTGATGTCGGTGATTATATTTCCAGTGCTAACGGTTCCTCGGGATCTGTGGAGAGAATCGATTTATTGTATACGACAATAATCGATGATGATGGTATCCGTGTTTTTAGTCCTAATGGAACTTTAGCAAATTCGGTCATTAAGAATTACACCAAAATCACGGCTAGAAGAATGCAGTTTACCTTCGTATTATCTTATGATACGAATATTAAAACGGCTCGAGAAGCTATTCTTTCGGTATTAAATGCGGATGAGAGAATCTTGGATGCTCCCAAAAAGGAAGTGATTGTAGGGGATTTAAAAGAAACTGGGATTAGCTTGGTTGTTCGTGCCTGGGCGAATCGCGAAGTATTTTGGGCTACCAAAAATCAAATGGCAGAAGAAATTAAAGCTGTTTTGGATGGTAAGAATGTGGTATTTCCATCCAATATTGTTAAAATAATTGATGAAACACCTTCGGATGAAACGGAAAATAAGTTATTCCCTAATCCATAGAATTTATTAAAACGTAATATCGGTAAGCTACAACAGCCTGTTGTAGCTTACTTAGTTTAGAGGGATCCTCCTTGCTATAGCGTGGCAATACTTTTTGATTGATTTTATTCAAAAATTTAAAGAGTCCCTTTTTCATATTCTTTTTAATGAATCAGTAAATTTAATCCTACCGCCAATAAAGCCCCAATAATTGGACCAAGAACCGGAACCCATGCATATCCAGCATCGAATCCTGCCTTGTTTTTGATCGGTAAGATGGAATGCATGATCCTAGGGCCTAAATCCCTTGCAGGGTTGATGGCATAGCCTGTAGTTCCACCCAAAGATAAACCAATCACCCATACTAAAAATGCAACTGGAATCGCTCCAATCGAGCCTAATCCGACAATCGATTCATCGGATAATTTCGCATCTGTAAAATGAAGAATGGTAAATATCAACACAAAGGTACCTACGATCTCTGAGATTAAATTGATTGACTGATTGCGAATCGCCGGTTCTGTACAAAATACCGCTCTTTTTGCACCTGGATCTTCCGTCGCATCAAAGTGGTTTTTATAGACCAACCAAACAACTGAAGCTCCGATCATGGCTCCAAGAAATTGTGCGCCTATATAGGATAGGGAAGTAGCAAGGTCCATTTTACCCAAGGCAAGGTTAGCAATCGTAACTGCACAGTTTAAATGTGCTCCAGAATATGGCGCTGCAATATTTACCCCTACAAATACAGCTAATGCCCAAGCGGTCGTAATAACGATCCAACCTGAATCATTTCCTTTGGTTTTGTTTAAGACTACATTGGCAACAACACCTCCACCCAGGAGAATCATAACTGCCGTGCCGACTAGTTCAGCTATAAATGGTGACATATATTAGGTTTAGTTATTTGTTTCTATAATTTATGAATGATTCGACCAGTAGATAACGGCATTGACTGCACGTTTCCATTCTTCCAGATTCTTTGCCAATTTCATGGATTTATTGCTCTCAATCCGTTTGTCCTCTTGCCATAGGGCTTGTAATTCCTCAAGGTCCTTCCAGAATCCAACTGCTAAACCGGCTAAGAATGCAGCTCCCATTGCTGTAGTTTCGGTGATTTTAGGTTTTACTACAGTTGATTTTAAAATATCTGCCTGGAATTGCAATAAGAATTGATTTTGAGTCGCTCCACCATCAACGCGTAATTCCTTGATTTTGGTGTTTGAATCAGCTTCCATGGCTTTCAAGATGTCATGCGTCTGATAAGCAATGCTTTCAATGGCCGCTCTTGCAATATGGGCATCGGTGGTCCCTCTGGAAATTCCGAAAATCGTTCCTCGGGCATTTGGGTCCCAATGCGGAGCCCCAAGGCCTGCAAAGGCCGGTACCAAATAAACCCCATCGGTGTCTTCCACGGATGTCGCTAAGGCTTCAATATCACTGGATTTCTTGATGATCTTCAACTCATCCCGTAACCATTGAACAACGGCTCCTCCAATGAAAATACTACCCTCCAGGGCATAAACCACCTCTTTTCCAATCTTCCAACCGATGGTCGTTACCAACTTGTTCTCCGACTTTACAGGCTTGTTACCAATATTCATCAATAAAAAACAGCCTGTGCCATAGGTATTCTTCGCCATCCCTTTCTTAAGACACATTTGGCCAAATAAGGCCGCTTGTTGATCCCCAGCAATCCCCGCAATTGGGATAGGACGACTGCCCAATTCCGTAGAAGTCTCCCCGTAGACTTCAGAAGAACTTTTTACTTCCGGTAATAAGGATTCTGGGATATCAAATAACTTCAATAAATCCTTATCCCAGCTCAAATCATTAATATTATATAACATGGTCCTGGAAGCATTCGTCACATCCGTAACATGCTTCTCACCATTGGTCAAATTCCAAATCAACCATGAATCAATCGTCCCAAAAGCCAATTCATTGCGTTCAGCAAGCTTTCTGGCCCCTTTAACATGGTCCAAAATCCATTTTATCTTGGTTGCAGAAAAATACGAATCGATTAATAATCCGGTTTTTTCCTGAACCTTTTCCAAATGACCTTCCTTGATCAGTTGCGCACAATAGTCTGCAGTTCGGCGATCTTGCCATACAATAGCATTGTAGATAGGCTCTCCGGTTCGGCGATTCCAAACTACCGTAGTCTCCCTTTGATTGGTAATACCGATTCCTTTTATGGATTCCAATTTGGTTTTGGACTTCGTTAAGACTTCAGTGAATACCGCCATTTGGCTGGACCAAATTTCCTGAGGGTCATGCTCCACCCATCCTGATTTCGGATAAATCTGCTGAAATTCCTTTTGCGCAATATTGACAATATCACCCTTCTTGTTGAATAAGATGGCTCTTGAACTGGTCGTACCTTGGTCTAATGCTATGATATATTCTTTCATTATTTAATTTTATAAGATATTGAATTATAACATGTAGCGTTTAGCTAATTCAATGTATTGGTTAACTTCTTTTTGTGTCCACTCTGCTGATTTCCCCAATTCCTTGGCCATGATTTCTGCAACTTTAGGTGCAGCTTCAATGGAAGCCTTAGCATCCAATAGGAGTAATCGACATCTACGTGCTAGAAAATCTTCTACCTTACGGATCATCTCGTATCGGCAGGCCCAAACAACTTCAGCAGCGTTGTATTCATATCCCTCAACTAATAATTCACGCAGCGATTCATCCTCTTGGATCAAGTGTTGGATAGCTTGATAATCCTTGCCGTAAAGATTCCAATGGGCATGATACACATCAGGGGTGGAGCCATGGATTTCTAGGTTTTTGGTCTTGCAAGGAACATCTTTTAATCCCGCAACTTGAATTGCCATATCCACCGTGTCTTCTGCCATCTTGCGATAGGTAGTCCATTTTCCACCAGTAATGGTAATCAGGTTAGATTCACTACGGATTAATTTGTGATCCCTGGAAATCTCCTTAGTACTTTCATCATCATCCTTTGGAGCCGCCAGAGGCCGTAAACCCGCATATATAGCCAAGATATCTTCTCTTTTCGGAGCTGGATCTAAATAACTATCCGCGGTTTCCAAAATAAAGTTTATCTCATCTTCCATCGGCCTAGGTTCTATCATATGTTCCTTGATGGGAATATCCGTGGTTCCCAAGAGCACCTTTCCATGCCAAGGAACTCCAAAGAGTACTCTTCCATCACTAGTTTCAGGAATCATCAGGGCATCTATGCCATCCAAAAATTTACGATCGATAACGATATGTGACCCTTGACTTGGCCGAACGAGGTTTTTATGAGTAGGCGAATCTAACTTCAAAATATCATCCACAAAGACACCAGTTGCATTAATAACAGACTTAGCTTTAAGCGAATAGGTTTCATTACTTTCAGTATCTCTTACGGTTAATCCATTCACTAACCCTTTTTCATCCTTATGAATTTCAATGGCTTCCACATAGTTCAAAACTGTCGCGCCATGTTCAATGGCAGTCTGTCCAAGATTCACCGCTAAACGGGCATCATCAAATTGACCATCATAATAAAGGATGCCGCCTTTTAAATTCTTCGGATTGATATGCGGTAGCTTTTGGATCACTTCGGCCTTGGAAAGTCCTTCGGAATTACCAATCCGAAGACTGCCGGCCAGCCAATCATAAAGCTTCAGGCCAATAAGATATTTTAATTTACTGAAGGTAGAGTAGACAGGAATAATAAAAGATTGAACCGAAGAGACATGCGGAGCATTTTTGAAAATTAATCCTCTTTCGCGGAGGGCACCCATAACGAGTTTTATATCCCCATTTGCTAAGTATCGAACTCCACCATGAACTAATTTGGTGCTTTTACTGGATGTTCCTTTCGCAAAGTCATATTTTTCTATTAATAATACCTTGAAACCTCGACTCGCAGCGTCTACTGCAGTGCCTAATCCGGTGGCACCTCCACCGATGATTATTAGGTCCCAAACGATTGCTTCTTTTAATGTATTGAGTTGATCAGATCTATTGATTACAGCGAGCATCTAAATGTGTTTTATGCTAAATGTAAGAAATTTTAAGAAGAAATGAATCCTATTCATTTGAGTTAATAATAATTTAATGGGCATATTTTTCTGTAAAAATCCCTGTATTTCAGTTTTTAATCTTAAATAATTTGTTATTTTTGAGTCTATTATCCATACATTTTACCTGCGAATACCTCAGTTATTTTTATTTATTTTTCTTAAATTATCTTTAATATTGTTTTATTGCATGTCTGGGCAGATGGGTTGTATTGGCGAAAGTAATAATTCATTTACGCAAACGTTTGTTTAGGTTTTGTAGAGAACTGATAAGGAGGTTTGGCGATAAATAATAAAGTTATGACTGAATGTGATAAATGAAAACTGAAAAGTTTTCCTACAATTGTGAAACTAAATCTATTTATACAATTTTTATGATACAATAATCCGATTTTTTGCTGCAAGATGAACCCAAAATAGGGGGATTCCAAGCATTAGATTAGTTTGTTATATCCGATTGAATCATAAATTTTATGAAAGAAAACAATAATAATACTTCTAGGCGCGATTTCATCAAGAAATCGTTGATTGGGGCAGCAGCATTTACTATTGTGCCTCGTTTTGTACTTGGAAAGGGCTACCTAGCACCTAGCGACCACCTGACTAAAGGGGTGATCGGAGTAGGGTCAATGGGTAGAGGTCACTTTGCTTATGCCGGTACTAAAACGGTTGCAATCTGTGATGTTGACACTAGACATTTAGCATTAGCTCAAAAAGCTTTGGGCGGTGGTATCAAAGAACACCATGACTTCCGCGATTTAATCTCTAATCCTGAAGTAGATATCGTCCATATCGCAACTCCTCCACATTGGCACGGATTAATGGCAGTAGAAGCAGCTCGCTCTGGAAAAGATATCTGGTGTGAAAAACCAATGACCAGAACTATCGGTGAAGGTAAGAAAGTGAAAGAAGCTGTAAAACAACATGGTAATATTTTTAGATTAAATACCTGGTTCCGTTTTGATGCTAATTTCTATGGCATGAACGTACCAGTGAAGAAAATTAAAAAATTAGTGGATACAGGTATGTTGGGATGGCCACTGAAAGTGACTATCAGTAAACATACTGGTTTCGACTGGAAATTCTACTGGGTAGGTAAAACTAACCTTCCTGTTGAACAGGTGCCTAAAGAACTTGATTATGAAATGTGGTTAGGACCTGCTCCGCATAAACCGTATAGCTCACACCGTACGCACTTAACGTTTAGAGGTTACTGGGATTATGACGGTGGTGGTCTTGGAGATATGGGTCAGCACTATATGGACCCAGTTCAATATTTCCTAGGTAAAGACAATGAAAGCCCAGTGAAGATTGAAGTGGATGCTCCTCAACAACACTCCGATGCTGTAGGTACCTGGAGAAAAATCACCTATACCTATGCTGATGGATGTCAAATCATCCTGGATGGGGAAGGTACTGAAGAAGGAAAAGCCTATATCGAAGGTCCAAATGGAAAATTATACAAAGGCTTTGTTTCTGATATTCCTGATTTGGAACGCAAATTAGCACAATATCCAGATCCTGCTCCGCAGATTACAGACTTCGTGGAAGCAGTTCGTACGCGTCAAAAATTTGCGCTGAACGAAGAAAACGGGTATTACTCTTGTACATTGGTAAACTTAGGCCTTGCCGCATTGCGATTGAACAGAACCTTACATTATGATTCTGCAAAGCAAGAGTTTGTAAACGATGAAGCAGCCAACAGATTGATTAACCAGCCAATGAGAGGACCTTGGTCTTTCTAATACCGACAAAACATGAAAAAAGTATTTAACACGATAGCCGCATTATTATTTTTACAAGTTGCAGCTTATGCTCAACAACCTTCAGGCCGGACTACGGCGACCAAGATTGCTGATGTATTGGCGCAACAACCTGCTGAAGAACAAGCCAAGTTCATTATGGCCATGAAAGAATTGGAAGGATTTACTTCTGAAGATGTTTCTGCGCTCTTATTAGGCTTAAAACCACAAGGAGGTAATAATGCCCCTGTAGAATATGCAACCAATTCCTATGCATTTTTCGTGATGCAACCTAACATGGAGAGCCAACGTGCTACCTATGTGAAAGGATTATTGGATGCCTTGGATAAATTGACCGACAAAAACAATAAAGGTTATGTTTTTGAAGTGTTGAAATTCTGTGCTAAGAACGATGCCATCGATAAGGTTGCGCCATACCTGGCCGATGAAGAATTAGCAGAGAAAGCTGCTCGCGTTCTGAACGCTATCCATACTCCTGAAGCTGCATCTGCACTGAATGCTGCATTGAATAGCTCCTCAACGGAAAAAACAGCGACTGCTATTGTTACTGCATTAGGAGAACTGGAATCAGCTGATGCTGAGGCAAAAATCATCGAATTGATTTCAAAATATAACTCTGATAATTTCCAGTTGGCGGCTTTAACTGCATTGAGTAAAATCGGCGGAGTGAATTCTTCTGAAACATTCCTGAAAAAGGTGGAAGAGAAGAGTTACCAGTATGATAAAACCAATGCCGCTAGTTTGGCAGTGGATTATGCTGAAAGCTTGGCGAAAAAAGATAAAGATGCTGAAGCAACTCGTTTTGCAACCGCATTATATAAAAATGCTACGGCATTTAAAGCGCCAACCATCCAAGCTGGTGCTATCTCTGTATTAACTTCAATCAATCCAGCTAAACAAAAGAAGCAATTGATAAAATTAGCTTCTAACGAAGATAAATTGCTTCGTAATGTTGCATTGAACTTATTGGCTGATGAAGCGAAAGCAAGTGACTTGGTGAAGTTGGCCGGTTCATTGAGAAAATTGGATGGCGATGCACAAGAGAGTGTATTGAATTTCCTGGCGACTGAAGATGCAACTGGATCTATCAAAGCCATCGAAAAAAGCTTTCCAGCTTTAAAAGATGAAGAAGCTAAGATTGCTGCCTTAAATGCACTTTCGGTATTATCTAAAGGCACAAATTCAGCATTCCTGATCCAACAGATCCCGAATGCTTCTGAAAAGGAATTGGCAGTTATTAAAACCTTGCTTTTATCTTCTCAGGATAAAGCCGCAATGGATGCTGTCAATGGCGCATTAGCAACTGCGGATGCGAAAACACAGGTTGCTTTATTGGATGTGTTGAGTCATAGAACCAACCCTTCTTCTTCAGCTGCTGTATTGCCTTTAACTGCTTCTTCGGATGCAGCGGTTAGATTGGCTGCTTTTAAAGCTCTATCAAATACCGTAAATCCTGATAACCTTGATGCTGTAATCCAATTATTGGATAACGCTTCTGGAGAGGAGTTAAAATATGCACAACAAGCAGCGATTGATGCTATCAATGCTAGCCCGGACAAGGATGCTAAAATCCAACGTCTAGCTGCTAACATTTCTCGTTCTGCAGCGCCTTCAGCAGGGAAATACTTCCCAATATTTGCTGGGGTAGGTGGTTCTGAAGCTTTAAAAGCGGTTGAAAATTATGTGTCAAGTAATGGCCCGTTAAAAGCTGAATCTATTCAGGCTCTTGCAAACTGGTCAAATTCTGAATCTTTACCGGTATTGATTCGTTTATCAAAAACTGAAAAGGATCCAGCATTATTTAGCAGCATCTTCAATGGATTAATCAAGCAATTAAATGCTAGTAATGTTAATCCTGATCAGAAGACTCTATTGTTGAAAGATGCTTTTGCATTGGCTCAAGATAACAAGCAAAAATCAGCTGCCTTATCAAACTTACAGTCTACGGGAACTTACCAAGCCTTAATGTTCGCGGCAAAATACATGAATGATGCTCAATTAGGTGGAGCAGCAACGAATGTAGCCATGAATATCGCGATGGATAATAAAGCTTTTATTGGTCCTGAGGTTCGTCAAATCTTAAATGATGCGGCAACAAAATTATCAGGAAGTGAAAGTTCATACCTAAAGGAAGCTATTGTTCGTCACTTAGCAGAAATGCCAAGTGGTGAGGGCTATGTTTCCATGTTCAATGGTAAGGATTTGACAGGCTGGCAAGGGTTGGTTGAAAATCCAATCAAACGTGCTAACATGTCAAAAGCTGAACTGGCAAAGAAACAGGTTGAAGCCGATAAGAAAATGCGTGAAAGCTGGACTGCCGAGAATGGCGATTTAGTGTTCAGTGGACATGGAGATAACATCGCATCGATTAAAAAGTATGGCGATTTCGAAATGTTGGTAGACTGGAAATTGGACCCTAATGGTAAAGAACCAGATGCAGGTATCTATTTGAGAGGAACTCCACAAGTTCAGATCTGGGATATTTCCAGAGTTGAAGTAGGAGCGCAGGTAGGTTCTGGTGGTTTGTATAACAACGCCAAGAATGCCAAAGATCCAATCAAAGTTGCGGACAACGCCTTAGGAGAATGGAATACCTTTAAAATCAAAATGGTTGGTGAGGATGTTTCTGTATGGTTGAATGGTGAATTAGTGGTGGACAATGTACCATTGGAAAACTACTGGGACCGCAATCAATCTATTTTCCCAACGGAGCAAATCGAACTTCAAGCACATGGTTCACGAGTATGGTACCGTGATATCTATATCAAGGAAATCGCTCGTAAGGAAGTTTATACTTTAAGCAATCAAGAGAAGCAAGAAGGATTTGACCTATTATTTGATGGAACGAATTTAGATAAGTGGACGAGTACTCCGGCTTATGAGATTACACCTGAAGGATACATCCGTTCGAATCCAGATGCTAAATTCGGCAAGAACTTGTACACGAAAGATGAATATGCTGACTTCGTTTACAGATTTGAGTTTAAATTGACTCCTGGAGCAAACAATGGAGTAGGAATCCGCACACCATTGGATGGAGATGCTGCTTATTCAGGTATGGAAATCCAAATCCTGGATGATGGCGCAGATGTGTACAAAGATTTGAAACCTTATCAATATCACGGATCGGTTTACGGTATTATCGCTGCTAAACGTGGCGCCCTAAATCCTGTTGGAGAATGGAATACTGAAGAAATCCGTATTCAAGGTGATAAAATCAAAGTCACTGTCAATGGAAAAGTAATCGTTGATGCCGATTTGAAGCAAGCAACTAAAAATGGTGCTGCTGATGGAAAAGATCACCCAGGATTAAAGAATAACTCTGGTCACATTGGTTTCTTAGGACATGGTACGGAAGTATTCCTTAGAAATATCCGAGTGAAAAAATTATAGTTAATCATTTTTTATAGAAAAGCGCCAGTATTTACTGGCGCTTTTTTTTATGTCTAATTTATTGTCAGATTTTTAGGCTCATTTTACTCCACTTCGGGAATTATTTTGGTCTAATTATATGTTCTAGCGGAATGCTATCGGATCTCCCTCGGGTTTCCTTCGGACCTCCGTCGCAAAAATTCGAACAAAATCCGAAGGAGATCCGAAGAAGGTCCGGAGAAAGTCCCCATAAACTGCTATCTTGATTTAAATTTGGAGTTTATTTTTTCTGAATTTCAAGGCTCAACGGCAAGCTCATCAAAACTCCTTTTATTCTTGAGTTGGATGAATTATTTAGCCAATAAAACGTAAAATATAGCTGACAAAATGGGTTATTCCTAAGGATTCTCGTATACTTGCCCTATAAACAATAATCAATTATTCATGAATAAGATTAACCTAATTATTTCTTGTTTGGTTTTAGGTTCTATGGGGAGCAGTTACGCTCAGTTAGCACCTCTAACAGTCGATAAAATAATGCGCGATCCCAAATGGATGGGAACTTCTCCTTCAAATTACCGCTGGTCAGAAAATAGTAAATACCTGTTTTTTGATTGGAATCCGGAAAGCAAGGATAAAAGCCAAGTTTATCGTCTTGATATTGCCTCCAAGAAATATGAATTGAGTTCTGATAGCATTGCAAGATTGGAAGTTGTACCTGATTATATCTATAACCAGGATAAAAGCATGGCTTTGTTCGAGCGGGATGGTGATTTATTCATTAAATCTAAGAATAGGGTTAATCGCCTGACAGAAACCGTAGAACGTGAAAGCCCACTTTCCTTCCTGATAAATAATGAAATTGTATTTCAGCGGAATGATAATGTTTATGTGATGGATTTAGGTTCGAACCAAGTTCGACAACTGACGAATTTTCAAAGGGGATCCAAACCAACAGGAGAACAGAAATTGAGTGCTCAGGATGAATGGTTGAAAAAAGATCAAGAGCAACTTTTTGAGGTCTTTAAAGAAGAGGATCGTTTAAAGGATAAATCGAAAAGAAAAGAATCGAAGAAACCCTTATACCTTGGGGATTCATTCTTGGGAGGATTATCCGTAAGTCCAGATGGGAAATTTGTCACTTATAGGTTGATTACTCCAGCAAAAGGAAATCGGAATACCATTGTTCCTGATTTTATTACGCGATCGGGTTATGTGGAAGATCTGAATATGCGGACGAAAGTTGGGAGTGCATTGACCCAATATAAAACCTTTGTCTATAAAGTTCTTCAGGATACTGCCTTAGAGGTAAAACCCGCTACCATTCCAGGAATCAAGGATCTGCCTGCTTATTTCAGTGATTATCCTGAGCGCTTGGCAGAATTACAAAAAGCAAATGCTGACCGGAATATAAGTTGGGGAATTGGATCTTGGTCGCCTGATGCCAAATATGCGGTTATCACTGCCAAAGCACAGGACAATAAGGATTTTTGGATTCTAAGAGTTAATCCTGAGGACGCGAGTTTGGTTCAATTGGATAGGCAGCATGATGATGCCTGGATTTCGGGTCCGGGAATTGGCCGCGATGTGAAATGGTTGAACAATCATACTTTCTATTTCAATTCTGAGGCTTCAGGATATTCGCATTTGTACAGCTATGATCTGAACAACAACAATAAAAAACAATTGACCGAAGGCAACTGGGAGGTGCAATCCGTAGAACTATCGAAGGATGGCAAGACTTTTTATATCTCCGGAAATAAAGAACATCCAGGTATTACCCATTTTTATAGTCTGCCCGTTCAAGGTGGGAATTTGCAACAAATTACATCCATGAAGGGTGGTAATGAGGTGACGCTATCTCCGGATGAGAAATGGTTGGCAATTAATCATTCCACCATGAATACTCCTTGGGAGCTGTATTTGCAGAATAACAAGGCCCAATCCAAAGCGAATCAAATCACCAAATCAACGTCTGCGGAGTTTGAGAGTTATGCTTGGCGGGAGCCGGATATGATCAAGTTCCAAAATCGCCATGGGGATGATGTTTATGCTCGCGTCTATCCAGCGAAGAATCCACATCCTAATAAACCAGCGGTTGTATTTGTACATGGCGCTGGCTATTTGCAGAATGTGCATTATTGGTGGAGCCAGTATTTCAGGGAATATATGTTCAATAATATGTTGGCAGATAACGGCTATACCGTAATTGATATTGACTATACCGCAAGCTCAGGTTACGGAAGAAACCATAGAACCGGAATTTACAGACATATGGGGGGCAAGGATTTAACGGACCAAGTGGATGGAGTGAAGTACTTGGTAGACCATTATGGAGTTAATCCTGCAAATGTAGGGCTATATGGAGGCTCCTACGGAGGTTTTATTACTTTGATGGGATTGTTTACCGAACCGGATGTATTTAAGTCTGGAGCGGCTCTAAGATCGGTAACCGATTGGGCACATTATAACCATGGCTATACTGCCAATATCCTGAACACCCCAGTTGAAGATCCAATCGCCTTCAAAAGAAGTTCGCCAATTTATTTCGCAGATAAGCTGAAGGGTAATCTTTTGATGCTTCATGGAATGGTTGATGTCAATGTTCAATTCCAAGATATCGTAAGATTAAACCAACGCTTGATCGAACTAGGAAAAGAAAACTGGGAACTCGCAGTTTACCCGGTAGAAGACCATGGCTTTGTCCAACCAAGCAGCTGGACCGATGAATATAAACGGATTTTTAAATTGTTTGAAAATACGCTTAAGAAGTAAGGGGGGTGAACCGTATGGGGGCCGTATGCTATACGCCCGTACAGTGGTTTCATTTATTCGATAGCGTATTGAGAAGATTTGTTTGGGGGGCGTATGCGATACGCCCGTACAGTGGTTTTCATTTATTCGATAGCGTTTTTAGGAACCCCAGAGGGGTTCAATATTAGTAACATAATAGCATAAACGAACAGCCCCGCCCTAATGCAATCGCTTTAGCGATTGCATTAGGGCGGGGCATATTTTCTTGTAACACACTATTACTAACATTAAACTCCTCTGGAGTTTTTATTCCCGCTAGCAATTTTTCAGCCCCGTAGGGGTGACCTATTTATATGGGGATTCATTTCAACTATACAAACCTGGCACCGTATGGGGGGCGTATGCGATACGCCCGTACAATGCGTTTCATTTATTCGATATGCATTCCGCTTTGAATTTACAAACCCCGTAGGGGTGATATATTTGTAGCAAGAATCAATTATCCACGAACAGCCCCATCGGGGCGGCATGTTTTTACAACATATCGCCTAATAATAGATTCCGCATCTTAGATGCGGAATGACACTTCCGTTTGTGTTTTTTAAACAGATTCTTCGACGTTGCTCAGAATCCCTCTCCGATAACAAATCTAAAGGATTAACATTCTTCGTTACGCTCAGAATCTTTTTCAATCATGCCATAAGGCACCGTATGGGGGGCGTATGCGATTCGCCTGTACAATGGGTTTCATTTATTCGATAGCGTTTCTAGGAACCCCAGAGGGGTTCAATATAAGTAACATAATAGCATAAACGAACAGCCCCTCTCCATTGCAATCGCTTTAGCGATTGCAATGGAGAGGGGCTTATTTTCTTGTAACGCACTATTACTAATATTAAACTCCTCTGGAGTTTTTGTTCCCGCTAGCTATTTTTCAGCCCGTAGGGGTGACATATTTATATGGGGATTCATTTCAACCATACAATCCTGGCACCGTATGGGGGGCGTATGCGATACGCCCGTAAAATGGGTTTCATTTATTCGACAGCGTTTCTAGGAACCCCAGAGGGGTTCAATATTAGTAACAAAATAACATATATGAACAGCCCTGCCCTAATGCAATCGCTTTAGCGATTGCATTAGGGCAGGGCTTATTTTCTTGTAACACACTATTACTAATATTAAACTCCCCTGGAGTTTTTATTCCCGCTGTCATGTTTTCAGCCCCAACAGGGCTGCATATTGGTAGGGCGTATCGCATACGCCCTTTTACGATTATCCATCCACACATTATCCAACCCCATCGGGGTGACCTATTTATATGGGGATTCATTTCAACTATACAAACCTGGCACCGTATTGGGGGCGTATGCGATACGCCCGTACAATGCGATTCATTTATTCGCTATGCATTCCGCTTTGAATTTACAAACCCCGTAGGGGTGACATATTTGTAGCAAAGAATCATTTACCCACATACAGCCCCATAGGGGCGGCATATCTGTAGGTTGTATGCGATACGCCCGTACAATGCATTTCAAAAAAAAAGATTCTTCGGCATTGCCGAAGAATCTTTTTCCTTATTCTCTTTTAAATCCTTATCTTTCAATAAGCTATTAACCAATTAATTACTTTGTTATGAACTATAATCGTCTCTTGCTGCTGATTATTTCATTAACTGCGGCAGTAACCATGTTTTATTTTTTATTTGGATCCAATCAAGCCAATAAGGATATTGGCTATTTTGCGTTGCTCATCCTTCTTGCTACCAATGCTATTTATTTTCTTTTTTCCAAAGATTGGTTAAAAAGAGAATAGGCTAGGCAACATCTCTTAGATCCACTGCTACCACTCGTGATACGCCTTGTTCTACCATAGTCACACCGTATATGATATCGGTGCTGGCAATCGTACGTTTATTGTGTGAAACCACAATAAACTGGGATTGGTTGGAGAATTCGCGGATGATATTGTTGAATTTATCAATGTTGGTATCATCCAATGGTGCATCTACCTCGTCGAAAATACAGAACGGTGCTGGCTTCAAGAGGTAAAGGGAAAACAATAGGGCAGTGGAGGTCAATGTTTTCTCACCACCTGACAATTGGTTGATGGATAAAGGACGTTTTCCCTTAGGTCTAGCAATAATGTCAATATCTGATTCCAAAGGATTGTTCGGATCACTCAACACGATGTCACATGAATCTTCTTCATTGAAAAGCGAACGGAATACCTTGATAAAGTTTTCGCGAACCGTGGTGAAGGCATGCATGAACTTATCATTAGCCGATTGGTCGATTTCATGAATGGTACTCATCAGGGAAGCCTTGGCTTCCATAAGGTCTGTTTTCTCTTTTTGGATAAATCCATGACGCTCATCCATCTCATCGTAGGCTTCCTTCGCCATCGGGTTGATGCTACCATAATCATCCAATTGTTTCTTGAGCTTTCTGCAAGCAGTTTCCAAATCAGGCATGGATGGTCTTTCCTCTGGAATTTCGCCTTCCAATAAGTCTTGAAGCTCAATATTGAATTCTACCGACAACCTTTCCTTCAACGCATTCAAATCAATTTGAAGTGAGGTTTTCTTATCTTTTAATTGAGAAATCAAGGAGTCTGAAATGTCCTTGGATTTACGGAGTTGATTGATTTCGTCTTCCAGTTCGTTGATTATTTTTCTGGATTTAAAGAAATTCTCTTCAACCTCCTGTAGTCCTTTTTCCAATAAATCCTTCTGCTCATACATGGCACCTAAATCGGTGTCATTGTCATCTACAAAGCTTAAAGCCTCCTTTAGTTGAGATTTTACTTGTTCAAATTCCAGGGTAAACTTCTCAATTCGCTCCGCAAAGTTATCTCGTTGGCTTTCCCTAAACTCTAAATCCCTTTGAATGGTATTTACCTTGTTCTGTTGCTGATGGAACTTAATATTTTCTTGATTGAAAATAGATGATTTTTCGGTCAAGACCTCTGTTAGGTCATGATATTTATCTTCTAATTCACTTAATACCGATTGATTTTCAGTTGCGGTTTCCTTGAATTTTTGCAATTCAGGCTCAGAAGTCTTCAACTGCGCAAGGATGTTCGCAACCTTAGCCTCAATATCTTGCTTTCTGGTCTGACTGCTATTGATAAAGGTCTGGTATTGCTCTTGCTTCGTTTTTACAGAGGTTAATTCATTGTTTAAACGGTTCAATTGCATTCTTTGCTCATCGATAAATTCTTTTTGAGAACTACCCTTGAGACTAATCAATTTGCCATTTAATTCCTCTTGAGACTTCTGGATGCGGTCGATTTGTTCATTAAGATCCTTTATTTCCTTTTCCAGGATTTCCAAATTCTTCGCTCTACCAATGCGTTTTCCTTCAAACAGGCCTACAGAACCACCACTTATTCCCAATTTATTCTTGGCATATTTTCCTTCTTTTTGAAGGATAACCATGTTATCGGATGGAAGGTCAGATTCCAAGTCAATATTGGATTCGGAGTCCAATAAGTAGACATCTTTCAGAAGGTTATGGCAAAGGCTTTTATATTTATCATCAACTGTGATGATCTCCATTGCCGGAATCAATCCTTGGATAGGAGTAGCAGTTGTATTATTGATTGATTCATCCTTAATAGCCTCTAATACAAAGAAGTTAGCGCGTCCTCTTGAAGCATCACTTAATAGTTTTATGGCTTGAACTGCGTCCTCTTTTGACTCTACCACATAATGGTTCATGATAGGTTCCAGGAAGTTTTCCACGGCCACACGGTAATCTTCCTTACAGAAAAGGATGTCTGAAAACAGGGGTGGGTTTTTCTTCCAGCCGGCATGTTTTCTTAAGAATTTAATAGATTCTGGGAATCCTTCCAGATTATCCACCAGGGATTTGGTAAGATTATATTCGTTTTGTTTAGAATCGACCGAGCGAGCTTTTCTGCTGAGGTCATCAGCAGCATCCCTAAGTTTGGAATCACATTCATTAATCTGTCTTTGGATTTCCTCCTCGGTTCGCATGGACTCATCAAATTGATCCTGTTGAATAGCAACCCGTTCTTCCAGTTCAGCAACCGTTTTATTGAATTGATTTAATTCCAATTCCTTGGATTCCGTGTCATGGCTCGTTCTTAAGGATTCTTGCTCCAAAGCTTCTTTTTGAATGGCTAGGACGGCAAGTTCTTTTTCAAGTGCATAAATTTGACTTTGTAAAGATTGGCTATTTCTGGAAAACTCATCCAGTTTAGTTTTTGCAGAAACTTGTTGTGCTCTCAGTTCTTCAACTTCTAGCTTATTGCCATCTAATCCCTGTTTTACAATATCTAGGCTATTTTGCTCCTCAAATAACTCCTCATTTAATCTTTTGATTTGATATTCAACATGATTAAGTTGTTGTTTATCATTTTGAAGGTCATTATTTAATCGAGTTTCCTTTTCTTGTAAATGCAGTAACTGCGCATTTTTTATTTTTTTCTCAGATTCATAAGACCTGATTTTATTGATATATTCCTGGGTAGCTTTTTGTTGAGCAGAAAGGTTCTGTTCCTTCGAAAGAATTTCTGTTTTGGACTCCTGAAGGACTTTTTCCTTTGCTTCCATGCTAGAAAGGACATTCTTTAGCTTTTCTTGTTGATCAGCCTCCTGGTCAGTAATTCTTTCTAAATCGGTTTGAAAGCCTTCCAGCTTGTAATAGGCAAGACCAATGCTGGCTTCTTTATACTCATCCTTCAGTTTAAAGTATTTCTCTGCCTTTTTAGCTTGATTTTCAAGTGATTTTAAGTTCTTGTTAATTTCAAAAAGCAGGTCATCCACTCTAGAAAGGTCAGATTCGGTATCCTTTAATTTTGCTAAGGTCTGTTTTTTACGAACCTTATATTTGGATATCCCTGAAGCTTCTTCAAATAGGTTTCTTCTGGAATTATCCTTATTGGCGATAATTTCATCGATCATTTTTAATTCAATGATCGAATATGTATCCGTTCCGATTCCTGTATCGAGGAATAAGTCAGTGATATCTTTCAATCTACATTTAACATCATTCAAGCGGTATTCCGATTCGCCGGTTCTAAAGAGTTTTCTTGTGATTGTAACAGTAGCAAACTCAGTAGGAAGGATGTTCTTGGTATTGTCAAAGGTTAAGGAGACTTCGGCAAGATTTGCGGCTTTCCGGTTTTTTGTGCCGTTAAAGATGATATTCTCCATTTTATCAGAGCGTAGGTTTTTGGTGCTTTGTTCACCTAGTACCCAACGCATTGCGTCAACAACATTAGATTTTCCACATCCATTGGGACCAACGATGGCAGTAACCCCTTCATTAAAATTAATGGTTACTTTATCACCGAAACTTTTAAAACCTCTTATCTCTAATTTTGTAAGTTGCATTAGCTCTTCTACGTAAAAAATGTGTGCGAAATTAAGGAATTTCAACAATGATTGAAACACCTTTAATTGGAAGCTTAATGAAGTAAATTTAGGAACTCTAAGCTAGTACTTCCTTAAAATAAACAAATTGAGCTTCATCTTCTTTTAGGATTCTAAAGATACCTTTGGAAACACGGAGGTACCCAGATATGGCGGTCAGTGCCCATGCGATTGGGGTTGTAATTTCCAGTTGTGCGCTTGTCAAATAGCCGAAATCGTAGAATTCACCATAATTTTTAATAATTTCCAGTTCTTCTTTTTCTTTAGGGCTGATATTGGGGTTATCCCATCTCCAGGTCCAAATGGATTGATCAGCGTTTAAAGAACCTACAATCTGAAACGAAAGATTCAAGGAAGAATTGTCTTCATGCGAGAAGGTAATGGTATTATTTTCCCAATCGACAGTGTAGGTGGAGAAATGGCCGAATGCAAAATCATCTTCCAACAATTCCTGTTGGTCAGTAATGTATTCGTGGGCTTTCGCATGTAATACACGAAAGGACTCATCGATTTTGGGTTTCTCAAGGCTCATAGGTCATAAATATAGCAAAACCTTAAAAATTAGAAAAGCCCAAATAAATGGGCCTTTCTGTTTTTATGGATGTATTGTAAAGCTGCCTATGTGTAAAGTGTTAATCTGTAATGTCATAAACACTGTAAGTCAATTCTAAAGGAAATGTACTTTTACCCTTATTTCCAATAAGCATAAAGTTGTAGTGTTTATTGTGTTCAAGATTAATTTCGTCAATTTTAGCAAGGACATTTCCTTGTTCATCTACGGCTGTCACAGTGGTTTTACCTGTTGTTGCTTCCCTAAAAATTTGTGTTTGTGCTAGGGTAGAAGGGTTTTCTTGAACCCGATTGCTAGTACCTGTGATTTCTTGCGTACCTACTTTAAAGTTTACTTTCCCAACTTGGTTGGCCAAATGAAAGAATCTAACACCAGTTTTGTTCTCTGGATTTTTAATTTCCACATCGGGTACACGAATAAATTTAGGTTTCTCCTTAGTTCCATAAACCATACAGCTATAGAAAACAGAGTCAGTAAATGTTAAAGTCGTATCAATAATAGGTTGATTAGTCATCCTATCGACAACCTGAATCTTTTTATTTCCAGGAATAGCAAAGAACATTGAAATTCCTTTGTAATTAGGGTTAGCTGGATTTAGAATGTTACCATTAACGGCATATATTATTCCTGCCTCTCCCGGGAAAAAATTAAATAAGGAAACTGCCGGGTAATTCAAATCAGGATAATCATCGTTTTCTTTCAAACAACTAGTTAAAGTAAGGAAACTTAATAAGATGACTATTAATAAGCTATGTTTTTTCATTTGTTCAGTAAATTCTTTTTTGAGTAATAATTTGTGAACGTTCAATAAAAAAACGGGAATGATTCAGCTTATGCTACAATGTGGCAAAAAATATTTTTATTATTAACGTATTGGCCTTAGAATAAGCCAAAATTGAAAGAAATTTTAAAGAAATATTACAGAAAGAAAAGGTTTAAATAGCCTTTCTTTTTGGATTTAATTTTTCCTTTGCCAATCGTTTGATGAATTCTTCCAGTCCAATTTTTTGAATAGTAAAAACCTCTTGTTCGTAAATTGGAAGCAGTTCTACCAATTGAACCGAGGAGTTTTTTCTGGCATCGGGAATCCGATCCTGCAAGAGATTGGTATCTGCAGGTATCACGACAAAAGCGTTTAATTCAGATTCAGCACTTATTTTTTGTCCTAGACGGATGATCTCACCCTGATTAAATGGGCAATCTCCCCGTAAATGATTTGCTAAATATCCAATAACATGCGCCCAAGCCATATCCTGAGAGTTTATCTGCAGGTAGATTTCAATCCGATTATGTTGGTCAGGATGGTTGGCAAAGGATACGCCATAGGATAAACTTATTAAAGGATGCTCCTCAGATTTAGGAAAAACCAAAGTATAGATAAAAGGGAGACCTTTTTTGACACTTTTTTCCCGAAAGACCTGCGATTTTTCTTGAAGAATGTTTTCAAGTTGGCTACGATAATGTTCCAATGGGGACTTAAGAAAATCTGGTTTTTTAAAAATCATCTGAAGAAATATCCTGTTTTTTATGGCAAAAGTAGGGAATTGTGTAAAAATTTCAGAATTAGCTGTCAAAATGACTTAAAAATAACATTGGAATATAAGTTGATTAGCATTGAATACATAAATCTTAAAAATAAAAAATCAAACATATGCAAGAAGAGAAAGGTACTATTTCAATTCATACCGAGAATATTTTTCCGGTTATTAAGAAGTTTTTATACTCCGATAATGAAATATTTTTACGTGAGTTAGTATCGAATGCGGTAGATGCATCCCAAAAGATCAAGCGATTGGCGTCCTTAGGGCAATATAACGGTGAAGTTGGGGATTTGACCATTCAGGTTAAACTGGATGAGGCGGCAAAAACGATTACCATATCAGATAACGGTATTGGTATGACTGCTGAAGAAATAAAGAAATACATTAATCAAATCGCATTTTCAGGCGCTACTGAATTTATGGAGAAATTCAAGGAAGCAAATGATGCCAATGAAATCATTGGTCGATTTGGTCTAGGATTCTATTCTGCCTTTATGGTTGCAGACCAGGTGGAAATTGATTCCCTATCTTTCCAAGAAGGTGCTGAACCTGCACATTGGGTGTGTGATGGTTCTACATCCTATGAAATCTCTGCTGGTACCAGAACAACTAGAGGTACCGATGTAATCCTTCATATCAATGAAGAATCATTGGAATTCCTTCAAAAAAATAGAATTCAACAAATCCTGAATAAATATTGTAAGTTTTTACCAGTTCCAATTCAGTTTGGAACAAAAACAGAATCTGAACCAGATGGGGAAGATGCTGAAGGTAAACCACAGTATAAGTCTGTTGAAGTTCCTAATATCATCAATAATACTCAACCAGCATGGACGAAATCACCTTCGGAATTAACGGATGAAGACTACCTGAAGTTCTATCATGAGCTATATCCGCATTCCATGGATGAACCATTATTCTGGATTCACCTAAATGTTGATTATCCATTTAACCTGACGGGTATTCTTTATTTTCCAAAAATTAAGAATGAACTGGAAATCCAACGTAATAAAATTCAATTATACTCCAGACAAGTATTTATTACCGATGAGGTGAAAGATATTGTTCCTGAATTTTTGATGCTATTACAAGGTGTTATTGATTCACCAGATATTCCATTGAACGTTTCCCGCTCTTTCCTACAGGCTGATAGTAATGTTAAGAAAATCAATAATTACATCACCAAGAAGGTTGCTGACAAGTTAAATGAGATCTTTAAATCTGACCGTAAAGGATTTGAAGAAAAATGGGCAGACATCAATCTTTTCATCAAATACGGAATGTTGAGTGATGAGAAATTTGCTGAAAAAGCAAAGGATTTCTGCTTGCTACAAAATGTAAACAACGATTATTACACTTTCAAAGAATATTATGAGAAGGTGAAGGATATTCAAGTTGACAAAGATGGTAATATCGTTTACCTATATACCCAGGATAAGGCACAACAAGATGGTTATATTTCTGCCGCTTTAGCGAAAGGGTACGATGTGCTTAACTTCCAAGGACCTTTGGACACCCACTTTGCGGGATATGTAGAGCAGCATGGAGGCGAGAAAATCCAGATGAAGCGTGTGGATTCCGATGTTATCGATAAGTTGATTCCAAAGGATGAACAGATAGAACAAACATTATCTGAGGATGAAAGCAAAAAAGCGACTGGGATATTTGAGAAAGCGATCTCTCGCCCTGATATGAAAGTGGAAGTTGATGCATTAAATGCGAATGATCTACCAGTTTCCGTTACGATGGATGAGTTTATGCGTAGGATGAAAGATATGGCGAAAACCGGTGGCGGTATGGGCTTCTATGGTACATTGCCTGATAATTATAAAGTTACAGTCAATGGTAACCACCCCCTTGTAAAACGCATCGTAGAATCGAATGAGGATGAAGCTGAAAAATTAGCAAAACAAGCGTTTGATTTGGCATTGTTGTCCAGAGGATTATTAACAGGCGCTGAATTGACGGCATTCGTGAAAAGAAGTGTGGATCTTATATAGTATTTAGTATTTAGTATAGAGTATTTAGACCTATGGCTGAATAGAAATAGATTCTTCGCTACGCTCAGAAAGACAGAATAAATGTATGAGGGACGTGGTAAAAAAATGGTTCTTCGGCTTTGCCGAAGAACCATTTTTTTACCACGTCCTAATTTAATTATGTCATTGTCATTCCGCATCGAAGATGCGGAATCTATTTTTATGCGTTGTATTGTACAAACATGTCGCCCCGCTGGGGCTGGATAATGCGTGGATGGATAATCGTAAAAGGGCGAATCGCATACGCCCCTACCAATATGCCGCCCCGCTGGGGCTGTAGGGTGGAAAATGGCTCTTTCTACAAATATGTCACCACTACGGGGTTTGATAATGCGTGGTTGGATAATCGTAAAAGGGCGTATGCGATACGCCCGTACCAATATGTCGCCCCGCTGGGGCCGGATAATGCGTGGTTGGATAATCGTAAAAGGGCGTATGCGATACGCCCGTACCAATATGCTGCACCTACGGGGCTGAAAACATGACAGCGGGAACAAAAACTCCGGAGGAGTTTAATGTTAGTAATAGGAGGCGTTAGATGAAATAAGCCCCTCCCGACAGCAATCGCTTTAGCGATTGCTGTCGGGAGGGGCAATTCGTATATGCTATCGGGTTACTAATATTGAACCCCTCTGGGGTTCCTAAAAACGCTG
>NOUX01000017.1 GCA_002245855.1 Sphingobacterium cellulitidis
AATTTAAGCCCTATTCCGGCCGAATAAATCCAAATATATTCCTGAAAAATAAATTGTAATAGAAAGTTGATCAATGAAAAAACAACTCATTCAGAAGGTGATCTTACTTTATTAAAAACTTACTTAATCCTATTTTAAAAGGATATAAAAGAGTAATAAACTGAATAAAAACAGTTGATTGACTTACTTATACCAAGATGCTGAAAATCCCGTCTTCATTAGGTATCAAAAGACAGAAAATCAATGTTTAAACATGAATTGAGCGCGTTTAAAGAGAGTTTTAAAGCTCAGTCTTTTTAAAACATTTAAGAAAGGTATCTGTTGTTTTTTTAAAGGAAATGAAAATGATTTTAAAATTAAAATGATAAAGAGATGAGTATGTTAGAAGATTTAAAATTAAAGAAAGACTTAATTATTGCAAATTTTAAGGAAGCGGCGAATGATGGATATGATCATTCCATTGAATCTGCTGGAAAGAAAGGACTTCGTTCTGGTCGGGTTTCAGAATTGACAGCAATTGCAGATTTAAAGCCTGGAGGCGGGGAACGATTAAAGAAAATAATGGAGATAGCTGATGGGAACCTTGGTGGTGCAACCCGCGTCGGAACATTACATGACCTTCGCATCGTGCTTTTAGATAACGATACTAAAATTTTGTTTTGTACTGCTTATGATGGGGATTGGGATGCCTATATAGATGATTTTGCCACCAAAATCCCTGAATTAATGGATATTATCTTTGGCAATGTAGAAGGCTGGCCTGGCATTAAAGACCCCAGTGTCAAACAATTTATTATTGACCATCAAATTACAGCAACCGGATGGTATGTTGGGGTTCCACATTTGACGGTAAATGATATTCGCCGACAAGATAAAATTGTAAGTGGCCTAAACAAAGTTATTGATGAGGCAAATAAAAGTTAGACTATGGCATTCGAGTTATTAAAAAGGATATTCAATCCCAATAAGGTTGAAATAGAGCTAGATGATATTCAATCCATGATCTTAAGGAGTCGACCTATTCCCTACTATGGAACTATGGCGGCCATAAAAATCAAGTCTGCAGCATCGGGAAAAGACATGATTAAAGCTGTTTTGCCTTTGGTTCATTCTGCGCAAGATTGGGATAAGAATGAGGGTGCAACGGTTTTCCTCACCCTTACTTACAAGGGATTGGAGGCTTTAGGTTTAGATAAATCTTCATTGGATTCTTTTCCAGAATCCTTTAAGGAAGGTATGGCTGCTCGCGCTAAATTCCTAAAAGATGAGGGTGTAAATGATCCAAAACATTGGGAAAAAGCTTTTAAACAGGAGATCCATGTTGCAGCTGCTGTCATTGCAGATTCTAAGGAGGCTTGGCAAGATTTATTGAATCAGTTCAGACAAGAATTGGAAGGGAATACAGGCATTGAAGTGTTGTTTCAACATGATTTTGGAGCAACCGAGGAGGTAAAAAATGTATTTGGTTTTCGGGATGGGATTAGTAATCCTGAAATCGAAGGTTCCGGTATTGATATGCCAGCAAGTTATGATCGTCCAATTAAAGCAGGTGAATTTATTTTGGGATACCCTGGCGAGGCAGGAGTAATCGCGCCATTTCCACAGCCCGAGATATTAGGTAAAAATGGATCTTTTTTAGCCGTTCGGAAATACCAAAGTCAGGTGGCTGAATTCAATAAATTCATCCAAGAAAACAGTAATAGTCCTGAAGAAGGAGAACTGTTGGCAGCAAAAATGGTAGGCCGCTGGCGAAGTGGAGCTCCATTGGTATTAAGCCCTGAAAGTGATGACCAGGCTTTGGGAGAAAATGCAAATAAGAACAATGATTTTTCCTTTAAGGATGATGAATATGGGAAAAAATGTCCCTTTTCATCCCATATTAGGCGCATGAACCCTCGGGACTCTAAAAACTTCGTCATGGAAGATGTTCGCTTACATCGCATTATCCGAAAGAGCGTAACATTTGGAGA
The DNA here is from genome assembly GCA_002245855.1 of Sphingobacterium cellulitidis. GTDB lineage: Bacteria > Bacteroidota > Bacteroidia > Sphingobacteriales > Sphingobacteriaceae > Sphingobacterium > Sphingobacterium cellulitidis. Next base: position 1,971 of record NOUX01000017.1, read on the forward strand.
TATTGTTGCTCCCGATATCATCAAGAATGATGGTAAGGAAAGAGGCCAATATTTTTTAGCGATCAGTGCAAACGCCATGGGAACCATGGAATTTCTGCAGGCGCAATGGGTAAATGATGGAAATTCTCAAAACCTAGGAACTGAAAGGGATCCTTTAATTTCGGTTCAAAAAGATGGTCTTTTCACTGTCCCGGCAGATCCAATGGTAAAAAGATATCACAATCTTCAAACTTATAATATTGTCAAAGGTGGTGAATATTGCTTTATTCCAAGTCTTTCTGCATTAAAATGGATTAGTGAGCTTCCATAATTCCATTTGATCACAATGCCTAATAACAACTATTAGTAATAATTAATTACACAAACTATGAACAAGGAATATATTCAGTATAAACCTGAACTCGAGGAAATTCCAGAGAATTTCAAAGAGTACATGGCAACGATAAACAATGATATTCAAAATTATATAAAGGAAACCAAGACCTTAAGTCATATTAACCACTACACTAGAGATGCACATGCCAACGGATATGCAGCATTAAAAGCAGAATTTGAGATTTTGTCTGGTTTACCTTCAGAATTGGCCCAAGGAATTTATGCACAACCGGGCAAACATGAAGCAGTCATTCGTTTTTCCAATGGCTCCTCGCGTGTGCTACCAGATAAACTAAGTGGAAATGCCCAAGGAATGGCTATTAAGGTATTTGATATTCCTGGGAAGAAGCTTGCACCAAATGAGGAAGATTCCCCAAATATGGATTATAACTTGATTAATAATCCTGTATTCTTTTGTAATACTGCTGAGCATTATGTTTTTATCTCAAAGTTATTCCTAAAGTTGACTGATTTTTTTGAAAAAGGAGCCTTAGGGAAATTGGAGTTTGCTGCATTATGGGCTACAGAAAACAAAAAAGCGTTTCCAAATTGGGAAGCATTAAAGGAATTAAATGCATTGAAAACTTTTGAAAAAATCCCAGCAATCAACAGTTTTTTATATGAATTTTATAGTATGGGAGCCGTACGTCATGGGGATTATATGGGCAAAATCCGAGTGATACCAACCGCAGAAACCCGTAGTAAAATTCAAGACAGAGAGGTAGATATAGAATCAGAAGATTGGCCATATCGTTCAGCAATAATAAAGGAAATTGCAAAACATGAATTAACATTTGAGCTTCAAATTCAATTATGTTCAGATTTGGACAAATTACCAATTAACGATTTGACAGTTGAATGGGATCAGAACATTGCCCCTTTTCAAACAGTAGCAAAGATTACTATTTTCAAACAGGAAGTACCTGCAGACGGAAATTTCGAAGTTATGGAAAACCTATCCTTCACCCCATTTAGAACAATCGAAGAAAATTGCCCTATTGGAAATTTACAACGCACCCGACAACAGGCCTATGTAACATCTTCGAATAGTAGACACAATCTAAACCATAAAAAGAAAATAGAACCCAAGAACCTCAAGGAGGCATTCGACCCTAATACTTACAATAAATAGGATATAAACGCGATACTGAGATATCGCGTTTATTATTGAATTTTACTAATTCCATAAAAGAAATATAAATTTGAAGGAATTTATAGAATATAAAATTTATTGAATTATGATAAAAATATATCACAATAATAGATGTAGCAAAAGTAGGGCTGCCTATCAGCTTTTAGAAGAAAATCATGCAGAATTTGAAGTTCAGGAATATTTAAAAGAGGTACCTACAATAAAAGAGCTTCAGGATATATTAAGCATGTTAAAGATGAAGCCATTGGACCTTATTCGCAAAACGGAAACAATATTCAAAGAAAAATATAGTGGAAAGGATTTAACAGATGCAGAGTGGATAGATATTATGGTTGAAAATCCAATTCTAATAGAAAGACCCATAGTCATTAAAGACGGTAAAGCAGCCATTGGCAGACCTATTGAAAATATTATTGATTTACTGAAGGACCCAAAATAGTTGTATTCTATAAATTACCTTAAAACAGGTATTTCTAATTATCAATGAATGCTTTAGCTTTGAAGTAGTGAAAAGAAAAAAGGCATTCATTGCCACAATACAATTAGGATAGAAAATGAAAATGCCTGACCGTAATGGTCAGGCATTTTTTTATGATAGTCGTTTTGGATATTATTTATCCAAATCTCTTAACCAAGTTTGAACTTCTTCACGGGTCTTTCCAGTTTTTTTCTGAAGTTTACCATAAAGTTCATCCTCTTTTCCTTCAACATACAATAAATCGTCATCCGTTAGATCCGCATATTGTTGTTTTACTTTTCCTTTTAAAATATTCCATCTTCCTTTTAAATCTAAAGAATCCATTTTTTTATGTTTTTAATAGTGAATAAATATGTGTGTATAATGACAACAATGAAAAACGTATTTGGTTTGAATTAATTTGATTTTTATTGAAAAACGGATAATTATGATTTAAAAACAGCTCCAATTATAAAAATTGAAGCTGTCAATTATTTAGACCTATCACCTATTTCTGCCTTAAGGTAATTTGTCAATACTAATTAATCAAGATGCCTTTGCGAGCTTATCCAAAATAGTAAGTATTCATAGGCTGAACACTTGGGTTTTGAAATAGTTCGATTAAATAGTTCTAAATTTTTTAATGTTAAATAGCAGTAATTCTTTATTATGATGACATCTCCCAAATCCCAGTTTTTTTCATAACTTAAAGGAGATATTAGCCATTAACATGGAATATATCGCTTCTTTTAATAATAAAGAATTGATGAATATATTATTGAAAAAAGTCAAAATTAACTCAATATCACATCATGAAGAAAAAACCTTTTTTCATAAAAGCTGATAAAATATTATATAACGGATTGTTGCTGGACTCCAAATTGGAATTAAAATTTGTTCTCATGATTGAAGAGTATTGTGCCTATATGCGAGAGCCAATTGCTATTAATTACCGAAAGAATTCACTAACGATAACTGAAATATATGGCGATGGATGTGTTCGATATAAACCGGATTTTTTAGTTAGGAAATTCAGTAATGCTAAGGCAACATTGATTGAAATAAAAAACAGTAATTCCAGAAATAATAAGATTGTTATTGAAAAACAAAGGGCTGCTGAGAACTATAAAAAGGTAAAAAACAAAGATTGGGCCTATATTATCTTAGATGAGACCGAAATAAAATTAAAGCCGGAGAAACAAGCCATTTATGATAAAATAATAGAAGAATACCCTGAAATTAAAGCCAAAATTTCATACCTGAAGTATATTTATAAGAACGACCCTATTAAAAGAAAAAATATTGAAGGTCGTAGATATCCCTATTTCAATCTTCAAAATTTAGAAGATAATGATTATAAAACTTTCCTATTCAAAGGCATCCTTCCTGAATCAAAAAATAATTAGAAATATTTTAAAGTAAAAACAGTTTTGATTCGTCATTGTCTGTATGGACGAGGCACAGCTAGAACACATGTCGGAAAAAAATGCCAAATCATTTACGGAGGTCGTCAAAACATATGGCGGTCAATTGCTGCGTTTTGTCAAGTCACGCGTACAAAAGACAGCGGATGCGGAAGATATTTTGCAAGAAGTTTGGTATCAATTCTCTAGGGTCACCAATATTGATGATCTAGGGAATGCTGGCGCCTGGTTATATTCCGTAACACGCAATAAAATTACCGATAGTTACCGCAAGAAGAAAAATGAATCGCTCGATGAGCTCACAGAAGGGAGCGACGAGGACTCCTTCCCTATTGCACATCTATTGGTCGCAGATGAAACCGATAATCCCGAACTCAAAATGTTTAAGGATATATTTTGGGATGAATTAATGAAAGCACTCGAGGAATTGCCAGAGAAACAAAGAAAGGTCTTTATCATGAATGAAATTGAAGAAATGACCTTACAGGAAATTGCCAATCTTGAAAATGAAAACCTCAAAACGATTATTAGCCGAAAAAGCTATGCCGTAAAGCATTTACGCTTGAGGTTACGTGGTTTATATAATGAATTAAAATCTTAAAAATATTAGTGATGAATAACGATATGCATAAAAAAAGAAAGGTTAAAAAAATCTTTAAGGTTTTTGCAATTGCCATATTATTCTTTTTGGTCATTGGCCTACTTCAATTCCTTTGGAATCATCTGATGCCAGAGATCTTTGGTTTGAAAAGCATCAGCTATTGGCAAGCCTTGGGCTTGTTTGTATTGTCCAAATTATTATTTGGTCGGGGTTTTGGCAAACCAGGTCCGGGATTTGGACGCCGGATGCGACCGCATGATATGGAAAACTCTAACCTTAGCGAGGAAGAACGCGAGCGATTTCGCGAGGAATGGAAAAAACGCTTTAATTCTAGATGTGGTTTTTAGGCTGGAAAAAATAAATTGAAATTTTTCAAAATAATTTAAGGTAAAAGGATGCTGTCCAACGTCTACAACATCAAAGGCCTTTACAAGATTTAAAAAAATAAAAACATGAAAAATAAAATTCAATTTATAATTCCAAAGTTACTCGTAGCAACAGCAATGGTAGGAATAGCAACATTATTAATTGGAACAATCTTTAAGATTCTATTGGTGACAACGATCTTATTTTCAATAGGAACCTTAATTTATTCCAAAGTTCAAAATCGTCGCTTCAAATCGGATAACCCTTATATGATGGATCCATATGATACAAGACCCTATCTATCCGAGAAAAGAAATGCGATTGTTCCAGTGACTTATGTCAACAATACGCGTAAAGCAACTATTGTCCCTATTTACTAATATCAAAAAATTAAAGAAATGTTTAGAAGAGAAGAATATAATCAATCCGCAGAAGCACAAAACAATCAATGCAGAAGCCATTTTAGAAGGAAATTTAGCCGTTTACAGAACCATTTGTTCCAAGAAGGCAGTCCATTCAATCGCGGTAATAAAACCAATATTCCGGTGAATATCGCAGAAAACGAGGAGTTTTATCAGGTACAGGTATTTGCTGCTGGTCGTAAGAAGGAACAATTTCAAGTTAATATTACCGATCAATTGTTAAAAATATCATGCAAGGCCGCAGAACTAGAGCCTGGATTGAAATACATTTATCAAGAGCAGCAATTGGGTGAATTTGAAAGGGCATTCCAATTACAAGATGAGGTGTTATTGGATAATGTGCATGCAAGTTTTGAAGATGGTATTTTAACCGTGATTTTACAAAAAGATCCAAGTAAGGTTAAACCTGCGCAAGAGGTGCATGTGTCTTAAGACAGGGATACATCCATTGTAATAAAAAAGGCGGACTATGGTCCGCCTTTTTTTGTGGGACGAGGAAACCAGAGGGGTTGTTAAAACGCTGGCGAAATGCCTATCGGATAAATGAAACGTTTTGTAAGGGCGGATTGCATACGCCCTACAAATATGCCGAATATTAAAAGGGCGTATGCGATACGCCCCTACCCATAGTTGAATAAAATGGATTCTTCGCTACGCTCAGAATGACAGAAAAATTGGGTCAGGGTTGAGGTGGAAAAAATGTTCTTCGGCGTTGCCTAAGAACATTTTTTCCACCTCAACCAAATGTAATTATATGATTGTTATTCCGAATCGAAGATGAGGAATCTATTTTTTAGAGACTTGAATGACAAATATGCCGCCCGGATGGGGCTGTACGTTGGCAATTATTTTTTGCTACAAATATGTCACCCCTACGGGGTTTGATAATGCAAAGCGGAGATAAAAACTCCAGAGGAGTTTAATGTTAGTAATAGGAGCTGTAAAATGAGATAAGCCCCGACCAAACGCAATCGCTAAAGCGATTGCGTTTGGTCGGGGCTATTTGTTAATACTATCGGGTTACTAATATTGAACCCCTCTGGGGTTCTTAAAACGCTGGCGGGTTTTGGTGTGGATATGAACTAATATGCCGAATATTAAAAGGGCGTATGCGATACGCCCCTACCCATGGTTGATAAAAATGGATTCTTCGCTACGCTCAGAATGACAGAAAAATTGTGTCAGGGTTGAGGTGAAAAAAAGATTCTTCGGCAATGCCGAAGAATCTTTTTTTCACCTCAACCAAATGTAATTATATGATTGTCATTCCGAATCGAAGATGAGGAATCTATTTTTTAGGGACTTCAATGACAAATATGTCACCCCTACGGAGTTTCAAAATGCAAAGCGGTGAAAAAAACTCCAGAGGAGTTTAATGTTAGTAATAGAAAGTGTAAAATGAGATAAGCCCCGACCAAACGCAATCGCTTTAGCGATTGCGTTTGGTCGGGGCTATTCGTTAATACTATCGGTTTACTAATATTGAACCCCTCTGGGGTTCTTAAAACGCTGACGGGTTTTGGTGTGGATATGAACTAATATGCCGAATATAAAAAGGGCGTATGCGATACGCCCCTACCCATAGTTGATAAAAATGGATTCTTCGCTACGCTCAGAATGACAGAAAAATTGTGTCAGGGTTGAGGTGAAAAAAAGATTCTTCTGCATTGCCGAAGAATTTTTTTTCACCTCAACCAAATGTAATTATATGATTGTCATTCCGAATCGAAGATGAGGAATCTATTTTTTAGAGACTTGAATTACAAACATGCCACCCCTCTGGGGTTCTTAAAACGCTGGCGGGTTTTTGAAACGACTGTAGGGGCGGATTGCATACGCCCTTTTTTATTTTATTGCCCACGCCTTTCAATATTATATCGCATTGTTAATTCAGCAGAAATGAATTATATTAGGCCATCAATTATCAATCATACATGCTAGAAAGTTATAGGCCAGGGAAACATCTTTTATTGACATTACAGGTGAATGATCCTAAATTATTATGTGATTTAGAGGGTTTCCTACAGTTTACACAGGAAAAGTTGGATCAATATGACCTGAAAATGGTTGGTTGTTCCTCGCATAGCTTTGATGGTGGTGGATTTACTGCTGCAGTTTGTTTGATGGAATCCCATATCTGTGTGCATACTTGGCCAGAATTTAATCAACTAACTCTTGATGTTTACTTATGTAATTACCTAAAGGATAATTCTGAAAAAGTATTGGATTTAGGAAAGGAATACAAGACATTTTTTGAATCGACTGTTTTAACCGAAACCTTAGTTAATCGTTAATGATGGAAATAAAATGCTCCAAATGTTCCCATAACCAAAAGTTTCCAGTCGAAGTATTTGACTATACAGGTTATGTATGTCCGAGCTGTCATTCCTATTTTGTAGGTGATGATAAAGATACCTGGGTATTTAAGAAACAATTTTCAGCCAATCAGAAAACGGTCTGGGCAGAATTGAGTGAGATAATTGATGTTGGAAATAAAAAACCCTGTATTATCACCATTATTCAGCGGAAAAGTCAGAATGGTGTTGGCAATGAATATGTTTGTTTAAATAAGGATGATAAAGATATTTTCTTTAGTGATGGCGGTGGTTATTACTGTACCTTAGAACAAATCGATCCAGCGAGTGTCCGGATTAAACCTGATTCGGTAAGCCATAATAATCAAAACTATTCTTTTGAAGAGACCGTAAAGCAAAAGGTAATTTATGCGGAAGGATTTGTATTTGAGGATCTTGAAAATGAATCTGAGGCCAGCACTTATGCCCATACATTCAAAGAATTAGATTTTTTCTCTATTGAAACCATTGATGGGGAGCAGGAATGTTATAAAGGAACCTATTGGGATAGGACGAGTTATTTAAACTTATTTCAAAAATCACGACGTTATTTAGAGCGAACAAAAAAATTTGGCAATCAATTTATACTGTCCATATTGCCATTATTGATATTACCATACTTTATTTATTCCTATATCAACGAGCCTCAAAAGCAGATTCAGCATATTGAATTCAACGAAACGTTTACTTCTAAATCTTCCAGTAACTCGTTTATTTCCACGCCATTTGAATTAAAAGGAACGGTAAAAAAGCATTTAGTATATGAAGGCTTTTCCATTCCAAGTCATTCAGGATCAATGTTGACAATAAGTTTGGTCAATGAAAACAACAATGCTGTTACCAGTTTAAGACCAATAGTTCATGTTGCGAATCCCCAGAATTTAGCAAATGTTATTGATATAGATTTTTGTAAAGTTCTACCGGGGCGATATCATTTCGTTTTTGAAACGGGCGAATTGGAAACTGAAGTCACGGAATTTAAGCTAGAAGAACAGATAAAATTAAAATATGGGGGCTATAGTAATACCCCATTAATCTTTTTATATATCATCTATATCATTGGTATAGGAATTTATGGTGCAATCTTATTTTCGGCGAATGAAAAGGGAAAAACTGGGGTTGATGATAAATCCACGGCCTATGGCATCCTCTTTAAATCAGGCTTTTTTATTTTTAGTATAGTAGGATTAGCATTAATTTTTGGGTTAAAATATATTGAGGACCAGCAAAGCTGTGAATCAACTATCAAAATTGATACTCAGGTGGATCATACAGGTACAGGGTCCAGCAGAATATATCGAAGGTCAAACTTTTTCATTGGAAATCATAAATAGAACAAACATGAATTACGATTATTTTTTCAAAGGCATTGCTGCCTCGGTAATATATTCTTTCATTGGAATTATTATCTTATTATTAGCTTATCTGGTGATTGAGAAATTAACTCCTGAGAAGTCATGGCAAGAGATAGTAAAGAATCAAAATGTGGCCTTAGCCATAGTTTTTGCAAGTTTTATCCTTGGGATTTCCATAATTATTGCAGCTTCCATTCATGGATAAAAAGAAAAATCTGTCAATCTTCTTATTGATAGCAGTTTTCATCATTTCCATTTGCGGATTGGTATATGAACTGGTAGCAGGGGCATTAGCGAGTTATTTATTAGGAGATTCAGTAAAACAATTTTCTTTTATTATCGGCACCTACCTTTTTTCAATGGGTGTCGGTTCCTACTTAGCCAAATTCATTCAAAAAAACTTATTTGATAAGTTTATTGAAATTGAATTATTGATTGGTGTGATCGGTGGAACGAGTTCTGTGCTATTGTTTTTATTATTCCAGCAGGTAGAGCATTTTCAATTTATCCTTTATTTTATTGTTTTTCTAACCGGCTGTTTATGTGGAATGGAAATTCCATTATTGATGAATATCTTAAAGGATCGGGTTCAATTTAAGGACCTAGTTTCCAATGTATTTGCCTTTGATTATATCGGTGCTTTAATTGCTTCCGTTCTTTTCCCAATTTTGTTGATTCCAAAACTTGGAGTTATGGGGACTTCCCTACTTTTCGGCATTATCAACATCTTAGTAGGAATATTCCTAGCCTTTTATCTCAGCAAGTTTTTGAAAAACCCTACCCTGATGAAGGTAAAGGCTATCGTTTGTTTCTTGTTTTTGTGTGTTGTTTTCGCTTATTCAGATAATCTATTGAATTATTCTGAGAATCAGTTATATGGAAATAACATTATTTATAAGCATACGACAAATTATCAACGGATTGTATTAACGAATTCAGGAAAGGATTATCAATTATTTTTGAACAACAATTTACAGTTCAACAGTAAGGATGAATACCGTTATCATGAGAGTTTGGTTCATCCGGCAATGTCCATTTCCCGCAATCCCAAAAACATCTTGATCTTGGGCGGTGGCGATGGATTGGCAGCACGAGAAGTTCTTAAGTATGGCGAAGTTGAAAAAGTAACATTGGTAGATTTGGATGAAGGAATGACCCAATTATTCCAGACCAATGAAATCCTACGAAAAATGAATGCCAATGCCTTAAATAGTAAGAAAGTCGAGGTCATCAACCAAGATGCTTTTATATGGTTAAAGGATCAAAATCAACAATATGATGTTATAATAATAGATTTTCCGGATCCATCAAATTACAGTTTAGGAAAACTATATACTACGGCATTTTATAAACGTCTAAGGACTTTGATGAGTCCGGAGGCTCTAATTTCTGTTCAAACGACCTCTCCGTATTATGCACCGAAATCCTATTGGTGTGTACATGCGACGATTGCTTCAATATTTCCCAACCCTCAAGCCTACCATGCCTATGTTCCATCCTTTGGAGAATGGGGATTTTGTTTATTTTCCCCAGATTCGAGTATAGATTTTACGCGTGTAGAGCAAAAAGTGGAAGGATTAAAGTTTTATGATTATAAGTTTGAAAAGCTAACAGATTTTGCGGGTGATATGGGAAAAAGAGAGGTAGAAATCAATCGATTAGACAATCAGATATTAGTGCGATACTTTGATGAGGAATGGGGTAAAATATAATTGGAGTAGGCGTCACTTTCTAAAGGCAAGTTTTATTTTCGGTCTTACCGCTACTTTTATTCAATCTTGCAAACAGAAAGCGAATGGATTATTCCTGAGACTTACAGGAACCAACCATATTTTAGGTCATCGTTTGCGTTTTCCAGATTTTCCAAAGCCCAGCGAAGAGGTCCATGTTCCTGTATTAATATTAGGAGCTGGAATATCCGGACTATCGGCAGGCTATCAATTAAAGGAATCTGGTTTTTCGGACTTCATGATTTTAGAAATGGAGGAACAAGCTGGCGGGAACTCCCGTTCGGGGGAAAATCAATACTCAAAATATCCCTTAGGAGCACATTATCTTCCGATTCCAAATGCTTCAAATCAGGAAATCTATCAATTTTTGGAAAAAGTAGGAATAGTTGTTGGGTGGACCAATGATGGGAAACCTATTTTTGACGAGGAACAGCTTAGTTTTGCGCCACAGTCAAGGTTATTCATCAAAAATTATTGGCAAGAAGGGTCTGTCCCAGAATATAGTTTAAATCCAGATGAGCAGGAGGAATTTAAGCGGTTCTTTCAACAAATGGATACCTTTAGTAAACAGAAAGGAAAGGATGGAAAATTCATCTTTGATATCCCCACTATTTTTGCGTCTCAAGCACATGATTTAGTGGATTTAGATATGCTAAGCATGGAAAAATGGATGCAGGAACAAGCTTACACTTCTGAGAACCTCTACCAATATGTCAATTACTGCTGTCGCGATGATTTTGGAACGGGGATTAAAAACAGTTCAGCATTTGCAGGAATCCATTATTTTTCGAGCCGGAAGCATGATTATTATCCAGATCAGGAAGAGGTCTTAACCTGGCAGGAAGGAAATTCAAGGTTAGCAAAGCATCTAGCAAGTTTTATTCAGGATAAGATTCAATGTGGATGGTTGGCATATAAGGTTGATTACACAGGAAATCAAGTAAAAGTTTATGCTTTTAATTCAAAGACGGGTAAATCTACGTTATTTTTTGTAGACCGATTATTGAGTGCATGTCCACAGTTTGTCAATCAGTATTTAATACCAGGGCGGAAGGAGTTGAGTAAATTATGTCAATATGCCCCTTGGATAACCGCTACCATCACGCTAAAGAAATTTCCTCTATCCATTGGTTCAGATTTATCATGGGATAATATCATCCATGGCGGAAAAGGACTAGGCTATATTTACGATCAACATCAAAGTTTAGGTCAATTCAAATCACCTTTTGTCATCACTTACTATCATAGTTTGGATTCAAGAGATTTGAAATCCGAGCGGCAAAAACTATATGAATGGTCAGAGGTACAATGGAAGGACTTTATTTTAGAAGACTTAAATAAGGCTCATTATGGGATCGCTGCTGAAGTGGAGACGATGGAGATTTTCAGGCTTGGACATGGGATGATCAGCCCAGTTCCGGGTTTTATTAGTTCCTCTGCGAGGAAGCAATTGGAGCGAACTATTGAATCCAAAGTATTTTTCGCACATTCAGATTTATCAGGAATTTCCATCTTTGAGGAGGCCTTTTACCGAGGGACCTTTGCTGCAAAGGAAATTTTAGAAACATTGCGATAATTAATATTCACCTAACATTAGAATAACAGTACAAGGTTAATTTTAGCTTTTGAATAGGAAAGTAAAATTAGCAGAATGAAACGTATACTTAAGCTATATTATGAGAACAAGGTTTTTTATATCAGTTTTCTGCTTTGGTTATTTGTTGTAAGTTCATTAATTTTCTCCTTTTCGAAGCAGGAATCATTTATATTTTTCAATTCTAAGCATTCCTTATTTTTCGATTACTTTTTTACGGTCATCACTCAATTTGGGGATGGGATTTTTGTAGTTGCCTTAGCTTTACTTTGTTTTTTCCTGTGGTCTAGGCGATTAGGAGTTGCAATGGCAGCCACTTATATAGGTTCTGGTTTAATCTGTTCTTTATTAAAGAGATCTTTTCAAACCAATCGTCCTGGATTTTATCTTCAAGATGATCCCCTATTTCATTCCCTATCGTGGATGCCGATGTCCTATCATAATGCCTTTCCATCGGGGCATACCACCTCGGCCTTTGCATTAGCAACCTGCATAGCTGTTTTTTCGAAGCGTAAATCCTTAGGCGTCATCGCATTTGTATTTGCCTGTCTAACAGGATATTCAAGGATCTACTTAGGGCAGCATTTTCTGGATGACGTTTGGTTTGGGTCGATTTTAGGTGTAGGATTCAGCAGTTTATATGCTTTATTACTGAGCTACTTTACTGAACATCGATTCAGTTTATCGCAATTACCTACAAATTTCAGGATTTAGGCTATGTGGAAAATTGCATTGAGTGCAGCTAAATTTGCGGCTGTTGGTTTATTGGGAATGTCCATAGACTTTTTCTTCACTTGGCTGTGCAAGGAAAAATTCAAGATTAATAAGTTCGTAGCCAATGGGATTGGTTTTACAGTTGCTGTCATCAACAATTATATCCTCAACCGAATCTGGACCTTTTCCAGCAAGGATCCTCAAATAATTGGTCAATTTCTTTATTTCCTAGGAATCAGTTGTATAGGTTTAGCTTTAAATACAGGCTTTCTATATCTTTTTCATCAGAAGCTGAAGCTCAATTTTTATCTCAGCAAGCTTATGGCCATAGGAATGGTTTTTATATGGAATTTTTCGGCAAATTTAATTTTCACATTTGGCCATGGTAAATGAATATAGGCTGAAATTAAGATGGCTGATTGTGGTGGCGACGATCATCCGCTGTTTATTTGCCAATTTTATAGAATTGGGAAATGATGAAGTTTATTATTTCACCTATGCCCAACATTTGGATTGGAACCATTTTGACCATCCGCCCATGGTTGGATTGTTAATTCGATTTTTCACATTAAACCTCTATTGGCTGAATGATTTTTCCATGCGTTTTGGCGCCATTATTATGGCGGCCTTCAATACCTGGCTAATTGCATCCATAGCTCGACAATTAATGAGCGAACGGGCAGGATTAATTGCAGCGGTACTCTATACTGCATCCTTATACTCCAGCATTATTTCAGGCTTATTTATCCTTCCAGATTCAATTGCCAATACCTTTTGGATTGCCAGTTTATACAGTATGCTCTGTATAGTGATGAAGGAGTCCAACGAGAAGCAAAATGCTCAGTTCTTATTATTGGGATTATGGATTGGATTAGCTTGTATGAGCAAGGTCCATTCTATTTTCTTATGGTTTGGATTTATTGGATATATCCTATTTTTTCAAAGGCAATTATTAAAAAATAAGTTCCTTAACTTTTCCATTCTCATCAGTTTAATCTGTATACTACCGATCTGGCTATGGAATGAGTATTATCAATATATCACCTGGAAATTTCACAGTCAAAGAGTAAGCCTAATCGAATCTGGAATTCGATTGGATTTCTTTTCTCAGGCATTCTTTGGGCAGATATTCTACAATAACCCTTTGTTGGTTTATCTCTATATTATTGTGCTAATCCAATTAACCCGCAATAAGTTTAAAATCTATGGGATATCCAATCATATTGTTTACCTGCTATTATTTTGTTCCATACCAATTATCTTGGCAACCACTGGAGTTTCATTTTTCAGGCAAGCTCTCCCCCACTGGTCTGGCCCTGGTTTTTTCGGATTGATGATTATTTCAGCTTTATGGATTGATTATCGGTTAGATTTGAATAATATCCCCAGGCTTCGGAGGTTATTGAATATGCAATTGGGATTTACTTTTTCGATAATGTTATTTGCAGTACTACTGATTCATTGGTTTCCAGGAAATTTGTTTTCAAATGCGGATAAACAGCATTTAGGCCAGGGAGATGTTACCTTGGATATGTTGGGATGGAAAGACTTCAAAACCCAATTTGAACAAATTAGAGCAAGGGATATAGAAAATAATTCCATGAAATCCACGGATGCTATCCTAGTACATAATTGGTTTCCTGCAGGACATCTATATTATTATGTTGCGATGCCCTTAGACATGCGATTGATTGCAGAAGGTAAACTTACCGATATACACAAATTTGCATGGCTAAATTTAGCCCAACAACCACTAAAAATTGGGGAGGATGCTTATTATATTAGTCCGTCCAATAATTTTATTGACCCTAATAATCTTTATGCGGACCTATTTAAGGAAATTAAACTAAGAAAGGTATTGGAGCAGCATCGAGGAAATAAAATAGTTAGGTATTGGAACATCTATCAATTGAAGAGTGCTAAAGTTACTATTGGTAACAAGCACCCATTAGCCTATCAGGAGTAATGAAATAACATCCACACAATATTTAAACAATTCGTTTTCAGTGTTTTAAATTATTGTTCTCATAAAAAAAGAGGTTGTCCTAGGACAACCTCTACAGTTTAAATATAAAGATTTAATTGTTCTCTCTAAACTTAACTAAAAATAATTTAATAAGAAATAAAAACATACTTAAAAAAATTAAATAATGATTTTAAGTAAGCCTAGTAAATTATACTCGAGATATTAAACTACAAATCAACTATTTAATGATATACAAGGGTAATAACAGCCATTTATCATGACTGTTATAGAATTCCTGTAGTACAATATTTTAAAAATATTGAGAGGATTTTTGGTTTTTTGGGGCATTTTCTTTCTTTCAGTTGCTTTTTACTCAAAGCTCTGTACCCACAGTAGAAGCATTTGTTCAGCATGATGCTAATTAATTGTTAATAAATTGACGATTTGGTTAAGGCCAAAGATATTTCAAAGATTTGAGAATTAATATGAGAAACCGTAATATTTTAAAGACAATTTAGCAGGTAGGAAAGCAGACTTCAAATAGCATAAATTAACCCTTTATTAATGAAAGGTTTAGCAAAATTAGTCTTGAAAAAATTACAATAAAAAAAAGGCAAAAATTTGCCTTTTTTTATTGTAGGAAATAATAATTTATTTAATCTGCCTGTTTATTATAGTCAGATTCGGTATGCATTGAGCATTTCCATTCTCCATTTTCAAGAATCCAAGTGGATGTACAGACACATTTTGAATTACGTATTTCACCTTGATTATCAACCTCGATTTCAATCAGGTACCCTATAGTAGCGAAACTTTTACTAAATAGTTCCACAACGGCATCTGTCAATCCCTTAATCTTCATTTTCATTCCCTGCCCCATGTCAAAATATTTTTTATAGGTCGGTTCATCAATTTGATTTACACCATCCTTACTCGCAACTATACAGGGGAAATAAGTTAAATTTTTTACGGTTTCATAGTCCAGATTAGCCATTCCATCCCAATATTTGCGTTCAAGTTCAATAATTTGATCTTTCATTACCGTAGAGTATATGTGATACATCTTGAACAATCTGCGAGAAAATAGGTTTTAATTTTTCAGTTTAACACGTAATAACTGATCTGTAGAAGTAAGATATAAATATCCATCTGTAGCAAAAGCACAGTTGGCCGTATGTACAGTTGAACGAATTCTTCCTATAGGTTTTCCTGAGGAGTTAATCACTACCACTCCATCCCCTGCTGCAGCAAACATATTTCCATTTTTATCCATTTTTATACCATCAGCCGCCAAGGATTCTGCTGGGAATTGCTTTTTAAAGTCGAAGAATATCCTGCCTTTTGATAAAAGACCATCCTCTTTAATATCGTATGCCATAATAAATGGATTATTTCCATCGCTTAAAGCAACAAATAAAGTTTTTCCATCAGGAGAAATAACAATTCCATTAGGTCTTGCCAAATTTGAGATCACCTGGGTAGCTTCTCCTTTTGCATTGACTTTGTAGACCCCATTTTCAGCAATTTCTTTTGTTTCGGTATCATTTTCACGTCCTGGCAAGCCATAGGGAGGGTCAGTAAAATAATAATCACCATTCGGGTGTTGGCAGATATCATTCGGAGAGTTAAACTTCTTGCCTTGCCAATTGTCGACTAAAGTTTCCTTCTTTTTAGTTTTCAGATCAATTTTAGCAATTCTGCGGTTTCCATGATCACAGGCAATTAAATATCCTTCTTTATTAATCAATAAGCCATTCGTTCCTTGCTCCTCACTATAGGTCCCAGGGCCTTCAAAACCGGCAGGTTTAATAAATTCCTGTAATCCATTAGCTTCAGACCATTGATAAATAATATTTTGTCTGGTATCCGAATATAGCAGGAAGTTGCCATCATTTACCCAGACAGGACCTTCAGCCCAGGTCATACCATCGGCAAGTTTTTCAACTTGAGCCGTAGAATCAATAATAGCAAGCATGGCAGGGTCTAACACTTCGACAGTCCCCATTTTTGGATATTCCTTTACAAGTTTAGTGCTATCAGCATTCGTATTTGTATTGGACTGACTGGTGGAATTTGCACAAGAAGCCAATACAGATGAAAATACAAGAGCATGAATAAGAGTTTTACGCATATGAGTAGGTTTTAGTTTTCTTAAAAATAGGAAAATAGGCTGAAAATGAGTCTATATAATATCAATAAATTAAATAGAAATATCATTTTTAATTAATATATTTAATCAAACCAATTCACTGATTATGAAAACATTAATTAGTCTAATCATTATATTTTCTACGATCCTTACGGGATATTCTCAAACGAAAAAACCAGATTCTTCAATTCCAAAACCAATAGAACAATGGATAAAATCGGAATTATCGAAATCAAAAGTGAAAGAAATTAAAGATTATGGTATAGATAATTTTTTCAAGGAGGACTCCGTTCGGATAATAGGTTATATTAAAGGATATAAACCCGAGAATTCTTCGAGATATGGTATGATTTACCATGGAAATCTCATAACCAATGAAGAAAGTCCAACCTTAGTTCGAATAAGTCCCGATGGAAGGTTTGAAACGCAGATCTTGCTCAAATTTCCATTGCATTCTTTTATGATTTTATTTAATAAATTTTACAATTTTTATGTTGAGCCAGGGAATACTTTGGCGATGATTATTGATCCATCTGTGGAAAATGAAAAAGAGGCCATTCAATTTTTAGGAAATACCCAACAAATAAATAAAGAAATCGCTTCCATAGCACTTCCTGATATACCGTATGATTCTTTAATAACTCGGATCAAAACCTTATCTGAACAGAAGTTTGTAGAGTTAAACAACAAGGAATGGGAAGAAGAGAAAAGCCGAGTTCAAGGTATTTTTGCAAAAGAGAAATATTCGGCAAAAGCAAAAAAGGTACTCTTAAATAATATTGATCTCTATTACCTGGATAAGTTATTCACTTTTGAGATGAACCGAAATTATTATGCAGAACAAGATAGTAGCAATGCCGTATTGCAAGTTCCATTATCAGCTTCTTATTTTGATTTCATCAATAAAATAGACATGAATGATCATACCTACCTCACTGGACGAGAGTTTAAATTTACGATCAATCGAATAGAATTTTCTCCAATATTTCCCTTGAGAGAATTTATAAATGAAAAAAATGCATATCAGAAGTTAGATTCAGTTGGCATGGCTCGATATAAAAGCAAGGAATTACCCTTGTTTTATAACATTGCGAAGGTTCGGGCGATATCTGGAGAATTATTAAGATCCATTGGTAATCAGGAAAGGGCTGAAAAAAATCTAATTGATGCTAAAAAGAACCTTCATCAAGCCGTTTTAATCTCTGAATTAGAATCGGTTATCGCGAAGAAGGATAAAAATAAAGATGGTTATGAGCTTCCTAAAACGGAGTCAGCAGCAATTTTCAAAAAATTAATGGAGCCATATAAGGGTAAAATTGTCGTTGTTGATTTTTGGGCGGAGAATTGTGGTCCTTGCCGAGCAAATATTGAACATACTAAAGATTTGAGAAATCAATTAAAAGATCATCCGAATCTGGAATTTGTATTTATTACAGATGTTGGTAATACTGCCAAAAAGTTCTACGATGGATATATCAAAGAGAATTTCATGGACAACAGTTTTTTAGTTTCCGAAGATGATTATTTAGCATTTCGGGAATTATTCCGGTTTAATGGAATTCCACGATATGTTCTAATGGATGATAATGGAAAAATTAGAAATGAAAATTTTCCAATGCACAACCTAGCATATTACATGAGTTCTAATTATCCAGAGAAATTCAAGAGAGAGGATTTTGAAGTCAAAAAGAAGACGGAGTAAAAACAGCATTAACCCCAATTAATCGATTGGATTAATGGGCTGTTCTACCATTGTACTATCTAATTTTGCACTATCAATACTATCTAAGCTATCGATGGGCTGATCCATTTGATTATTATTGTTATTGCTGGGATTATTACAAGCAAATGTGGTTAGCAAGAACAATAGGGGAAAAAAATATATTAGTTTTTTCATGACAATTCTATTTTTTAGCTGTGATTTTCTTTGGTTCTTTAGGATGTAAATTAGGATCCGGCATAATATTTAATTGATCTTCTTGCGGATCTACCCCAGCTTCAGCATCCTTATCCTGAGGTTTTAATTTTCTTTGCATAAATGCGGTCAAATCCTTCTTTTTATTGGGCCTATCCTTATTGTTAAGCCCTTCTTTTGCACTTTCATTTTTAGTAGCCATAATTTCTATTATCAAAGTCATTTAAAAAGTCAGGTTAATCTAATTATTTCAAATTAACCTGGCTCTTTGCAAAATGGATAATTAAACGTTAACTAGAATATTATTCTGTATGCTTATCTTAAGAAAACCTGGTATTAAATTTTGTTGACATTATTTCAATAAAGCGTATAAATACATTTACAAAGGGTATTTATCCCACAACTAAACAACATTGAATCTGTTCAATTCATAAAACATTATATGAAAACAAGATTATTATCGGTAAAGCATGAGCCAGGTCTTATACTTGCCTTTGGTCTAATTCAAGATTTAATGGGTGATCCTGAAGACAATAAAAATAAGGAGAATAATGAACCGCAATTTCAAAATCCATTTTATGATCCAGATTCGGATCAAGGAACACCGAAACCTAGCCCAGAAGAAGATCCGCTAAAAGACGACAATGAACCTATTGGTGAGGAATACCCTTTGAAAGAAAATATTAACCCTGAGGAGGAAGAAGAAGAAGAAGAGGAAGAGGTGGAAGAGGAATACAGCAATAATTCTGATAGTCCGGGATTATTTGATGATGACGATGATGATTTTTAAGATCATAATTATTATTTAGCGAATCCCTTTTGAATGAGAAGTTTGCGGATATTTCTTAGGATTAAAAATCATTGTTTTTGTGGTATTAGAGCGAATATTAGCGTGTTTTGGCAAACTATTTGTTATAACAGCGGAAACTTTCAAAGTGAGAGTTTTTATTGAAACAATTACTTATTATCATGAAAAAATTATTTTTACCTATTCTAACTCTATGTATGTTCATGCTTGCGACGAGCAAGAATGTTCAAGCGCAGACTCCTTACCGTACTGCCATTGGGCTTGGGATTGATTTAGGCGATGGCGAGAGTTTATTTGGTCCACAGCTAAAACATAGTTTTGGCGGTCGCGATGCTGGAAATGTTCAAGTATTATTTGGGGATCACATTACAGTAATTGGTGCTGATTACTCTTATAATCAACGTATTGCCGGAGCAAAAGGTTTGACTTGGTATGTTGGTGTTGGTCCACAGTTATCATTTATTGACCATGGAAAATGGGATGATGATTGGTATGATGATGATGATAAACACTGGAAAGGTGAAACACATACTGATTTTGCCATTCGTCCAGCATTAGGTATGGAATTTAGAATTCCTTCAACACCATTAGCAATGCATTTTGATTGGAAACCTTGGTGGAACTTATCACATGGTTCACACTTTGAAGCATCAAGATTTTCATTAGGATTTAAATTCGTATTGAAATAAGATTTCATTAAGAATAAAAATAGCCTGCATAAATTATGCAGGCTATTTTTTTGTTCTTTAATTACACAAATGCGCCCTTAGATTGTTCTTCCTATATGAAGCGGCCTAAGATATTCAGAAAGATGAGCCCCTATCAATATTGGGCATTTATATGGTTCTTTCTGGTCCCCATGAGTATTTATTTAGTTGGGGGCTTAATCATGCTGATTGTAACTTTGATAGATCGGAAATAATTCCTTTATTTTTTAATCAGCTCTACCCTTCTATTTTGTTGTTTTCCTGCTTCAGAATTATTGTCAGCGATAAAGTCATTTGCACCAAAACCATTTGAAGCTAATCTGGATTTATCGATTCCATCCTGAACCAAAGTATTTAAGACAGTATTCGCCCGATCTTTGGATAGCTGTAAATTATGGTCAGCATTTCCTACATTATCGGTATAACCATTGATATCCAATTTCATGGAGCTATTAGATTTCAAGACTTTTCCAATTTCAGCGACCAATTCTTTACCATCAGGTTTCAAGGTTGCCTTATCCGTATCAAAATTAATTTGAAGCACGGACTTCCCCTTTTCATTTAAATCTTTTTCAATTTTATCTGCTTTTATGATTCCGACAGTTTGTTTGAAGGCCTCTGCTTCAGCAACATAAATAGCACCATAGGCCGTATTTGAAACAATGGCGAATAAAATAACCTTATCCCCTTTTTTCAAGCCATAGGTAACCAGGTTTTCCATGCTGGAAGTTCCAAAATCATAGAAATAGCCATCTTTATTATTGGCTTTATTAAGTGCGTCAATTTGTTCTTGCGGCACTTGTCCTTCAAAAAGTTTTTTAGCACCTAAGCTTTCAAAATGTTTAGCATAAGATTGAACAAATTTATATTCATCCCACTTTCCACTTCCAGGATCTTTAGGGTCAGTCATACCATAGCCTTTGACTTTAATTTTACCCTCAACCGGATAGAATGAATTTCCAGTATAGAATTCAATCTTTCCGAAGTCAGAATCTCTATCAAAGCCATAGCTACTTTTAGCGTCGAGCCATTCAGGAATAGAATAGTAAGGGAATTGGCCCATCTCAGCAGTTGCTTCAGGTAGGGATTCTGGGTTGAACGTATTAGCAGATTCAGTCGGGTTTGTTGTAACGGTCGTATCCAAAGTGCTGTTTGAAATACTATCCGAGTTGGCAGCATCCTTATTTGCCGCATTATTACATGACATCACAGTCAAGAATACAGGCAGTATACCTAATAAAATGGTTCTTTTGTTCATTTTTCATTAATTAGTGTAATTAAATATAGGAATATTACCTGTTAATAGCTTTAATTAATTGAGTTTTTTAGGCATGTATCTTAGGTTAAGAATTTCAATTATTATTTCCAAATCCCTTTAATTTCAAATACTTCCAATTCCAGAATTTCGATATTGTTTCCCCAGAAATGGAACCCTTCCTGATTATTTGGGTCAGGTTTTCTTTCGAGATAACTGGTATAGATTCCGTTGTCAAAAAAGACTTCAATGGAGGTTCTATCAATGTAGATATCGGCAGAAAGTTCCATACTGGTTGGGTCCTGAGGCGAGTAAAACATGGTATTCAAGATATTAGCATTCATATCATAGCTAATCATCCGTTGTGCATAGAGGTTGAACCCTGCTTCGGTAGCATGTGATAATTTGATTTTTGTACGGATTCTAATCTTATCGTAATCGCTAAATTGATGTAAAAGTTCGTTTGCCTTGGAGGAAGTCAAATTCTTCCAGGAATCGATCTTGCTAAACAATTGTTCTGTTTCTTTTATTGGGTTATTAAATAACCGAGGACCATCTTTCGTAGTTCTTAAACTCAGTTCAGTTGGCAACATCATCATACCATTGAAGGGCATGTTTGGCTGTTGGATTCGCCCCCATCCTATTTGGATTCGGCGACCGTCATTTTCGGGGATATTGCTATAAGTTTGAGCAGCATAGAGTTTTCCAGAATTATAGAAATACTTACCTGCTTCAGGACTAAATACTTTCCCATCGAAAGAGCCAAGCATATAGGTTCCAGTGGCACCATACATAACCCATTTTTTATTATTCGGATTTCCATCAATTGGCAATTCAAACAATTCGGGGCATTCCCAAAAACCTGATACATGACTTTGATAAGTCCAATTTTTCAAATCATTAGCGGTATAGATGGAATGTCCGTCGCGCTCATTTAATATCATAACCCAATGTTTAGAAGGCTCATACCAGAATACCTTTGGATCTCTGGTATCCTGACTATTCCATTTTTCCTTGGAGTCTATGATTGGATTTTTGTTGTATTTCGTCCAGGTTCTACCTTTATCCAAGCTATAGGCCATACATTGCACCTGTCGGGCATCGGATGCTGCCGTATAGAAAGCAATCATTGCGGGTTGTTTACCCTTATTGTAACCAGCATGATTCTGATAATCAATAATGGCGGAACCAGAAAACATGGTTCCTAATTTATCAGGATATAAGGCCGTTGGCAATTCTTTCCAATGAATCAAATCAGCACTTACGGCATGTCCCCAATGCATATTTTCCCATTCCGTTTCCATTGGGTTATGTTGGTAGAACAGATGATATTCTCCATCGTAGAATACTAATCCATTAGGGTCATTTATCCAGCCTCTTTTTGTGCTGAAGTGGTATTGCGGACGATTCTTTTCTTGGTAAATACTGTCCTGTCCGTGGATTTCATCAGCCTGATAGATTTTCTTCAGGGTTTTCTCATCCACATCAGCGCTAATCTTTAGATTTTTCCCCATGAGATGGGATACGTCATAAAACACCCAATAATCTTCTTTGTCGGGAGCTAGGCGGACAACGACAGACCATGGCTCACTGGCATCTGGCAGAAAGGTCATTTTCTTTCTATCCTGTTGATTTGAGATAGGGAAATTGAGATATTTTTTATTGATTTTAAGCGTGATTTCAGCTGCAGAACCAACGCTTGAAAGGAGCAAAAGCAAAAGAAAGAAAGCCGAACATTTCATAGGTAATCGTTTAGGTTAGATTAAGATAGGGATTATTTTATGATAAATTTTTCTTTTTTTTGATAATAAAACAAGATTGAAAAGTTCCAAAAAAGAAACGAATATTTCCTCTATCTTTGCAGCTCAAATAAAATCGATCGAATCGTGATTAACGTAAATAACATTTCCGTTTCCTTTGGGGGAACGACTCTTTTTTCCGATGTAACATTTTCCATCAATGAAAATGATAAAATCGCCTTAATGGGTAAGAATGGTGCTGGAAAATCGACCTTATTAAAGATTATTGCTGGCGTTGGGAAGCCGACGACAGGTAATGTTTCTGGGCCTAAAGATGCTGTGATTGCCTATTTACCTCAGCATTTATTGACGAAAGACAATATGACGGTCTTTGAGGAGACTTCCAAAGCATTTGAGGAGGTTTATAAGATGCGCGATGAATTGGAGGAGTTGAATGAGCAATTGAATGTTCGTACGGATTATGAGACCGATGATTACATGAAATTAATCGAACGGGTTTCAGAATTGAGTGAGAAGTTCTACTCAATCGAAGAGACCAATTACGATGCTGAAGTTGAGAAGGTTTTAAAGGGTTTGGGCTTTGAGCGTTCTGATTTCAACCGCCAAACCTCTGAGTTTTCAGGAGGTTGGAGAATGCGTATTGAATTGGCGAAAATCCTTTTGAAGAAACCAGATTTGATTTTATTGGATGAGCCAACCAACCATATGGATATCGAGAGTATCGAATGGTTAGAAGATTTCTTGATCAACCAAGCGAAGGCTGTAATTGTTATTTCACACGATAGAGCATTTGTAGATAATATCACCAATAGAACCATTGAGGTTACCATGGGTAAAATCTACGATTATAAGGCTAAATACAGTCATTACCTGGAGCTTCGCAAAGAGCGTAGACTACATCAATTAAAGGCTTATGAGGAGCAACAACGTTTTATAGCTGATAACCAAGAATTTATCGATAGATTCAAGGGTACCTATTCTAAGACATTACAGGTGCAGTCACGCGTAAAAATGTTGGAAAAACTGGAAATCATTGAAATTGATGAAGTTGATAATTCAGCTTTACGTTTGAAATTTCCACCTTCTCCAAGATCAGGAACCTATCCTGTAATTGTTGAAGACTTGACAAAATCATATGGTGATCATTTGGTCTTCCAAAAGGCGAATATGGTCATTGAGCGAGGACAAAAAGTAGCATTTGTAGGTAAAAACGGAGAAGGTAAATCGACGATGATCAAGGCCATTATGGGTGAAATTGATGTCGAGGGGACTTTAAAAGTTGGCCACAATGCTAAGATTGGATATTTTGCACAGAACCAAGCTGCATTGTTGGACGAGGAGCTAACGGTATTTGAAACCATTGATCAAATAGCGATTGGTGATGTAAGGGTTAAGATCAAGGATTTATTGGGCGCTTTTATGTTTAGTGGAGATGATACGACCAAGAAGGTAAAAGTTCTTTCTGGTGGAGAGAAGACCAGGTTAGCGATGATCAAATTGTTATTGGAGCCAGTAAACGTATTGATTCTGGATGAGCCGACCAACCATTTGGACATGAAGACCAAGGATATCATCAAAGATGCCTTACAGGATTTCGATGGTACATTGATTCTAGTTTCCCACGACCGTGACTTCCTAGATGGATTGGCAACTAAGGTATTTGAGTTTGGAAATAAACGCGTTCGTGAACACTTTGAGGATATCAAAGGATTCCTTGAGTATAAGAAAATGAGCAGTTTAAAAGAGATTGAAAAATAATATAATTCACTTAAAAAGAAAGGGTTAATATACAACATATTAACCCTTTCTTTTTTATATAGAATAATCTTTTAAACGACAACCGGAGTTTCTTCCGTATGTAATTTTTGTTGAGCTATAAGATGATGCAGTACTTCCGTTGAAAGACCATGTAAGGTCAATCTAAATCCAGCACCATAAGTTGGCAAAGGGATCATAGGATGCTTATTGTTCAATGCAATTAGCTTTTCAGGGCATCGCATAATCGTTGCGGCATATACTCCAATAACCTCATCCAATTGCAGTGAATTGGAAGCACGCCAGAAATCATTGTCCGTTAGGAAGAATTGATAGACTGGGGTGAATACTTCAATAGCTGAGGATAAGTCCATAATATTGGTCCAACGATTTGGGAATTCCTCAAATGGAATTGGGTTGGCTGAAACAGCGGAAAAATTTGGATTATCCACGGGTTCAATTTTCAATCCTTTATCCTGAATTGCAGTATTTAAATTGATAATAAAGTTATAAAGATTCAGGTCATGCTCTAGGAACAAATTATCTTTTACTGCATTGAGAGATAAGGGCTTAAGTGGATTCATTGGAATATCCTCTGCTCCTTTGACATTATCCTTGATAAAGCGCAATACTTCAGATCCTAAATAGAAGTGACGCAGAATCAAGAAATTAGCTTCGGGAGACACCCAATATTTCATTCCCCAATAGAGAAATCGATGCAGTGTTTTAGGAGCATTGATCAGATTAGGTGCTACGGCTTTAAAAATCTGTAGAATGATAATGGTCAATCGGCCAAATACGCGTAGGAATGGCAACAGAAATTGTTTACTTTTCCGATTGGAATCAAATAGAAAAGCGGCCTTAGCATCCTTATTAAATGGCACACTATTATCAAGGAACAAGGCATGCCAGTGGCTGGGATCCCTTGGGTTATTCTTCTTATGTTCGAAATATTCGCTGGTATGTAACATATTTCAGTATTAATAATTTCCTATTTCAGCCAGTTGCAATTGGTATAATTTCGCCACCACTTTCGCCGTTTTTGCTACTCTTTTGGCCATATCTGCAGTCAATAACTCGGAGTTCAATGCTTTTTCAAAACGCTCGAAGTGATTATCATTGGAATCGGAGGTTTCATGGTAAATAAAGAAGGAAACCTGGTCATCCTTTAAATCCAACTGATGTTGAATAGCTCGACCCCATTTTCCTGCCAAACGATTCCCTAAGCCTTCGATGATAAACATGCCTCCCAATAAATCAAAAGGATTTGGCTGGCTTGCTTTATGGAACATAAAGGCACTTAATGCTTCTGAACCAATATTCTTTTCGCCATGATAGAGGTCTTCCCTATCTCCACCACAATTGATATAGTTCTTTTCCAGAATCTGATAATCTTTGTGTTCATCCCTGGAATGCGATATAAATGAAGAACGGATATCGAAATAATCCATACTCACATTGGATGCCGCACGAGCAATCCATTGAGAGCCATCAATTACTTGTTGTCTTAAATTTAACAAAAGTAATTTATAGTCTTCCAGACTGATCGTTCCATTATAGATTCGTTCGATGATAGGCGTATTTCTCAAGGATAATTCGAAATCGACCCAAATCTGAGTCAAGTCGCGCACCAATTTTTCCTGGATAGGTTTATGGTCTATGTGAATTTCAGGAGCTAAGATTTCATCCTTTTTAGAAATGAGAGGGGTTTTATCGCTTTGACCATTGCCAACAACCTTAAGCTTCATGAAGGTGGTAATAAACCGTCCACTCTCCGGAACCATACAGATTATTTCCTGATTAGGTTTTAATTTATTGCTGTAGAGCAATTCCTCCAGCATAATATAAATGGAAGCAGCGCCAGTATTTCCCTTATCGTGAAGATTAGTAAACCATTTATCTTCCTCGATGGTCAGTCCGCCTTTTTTCAGTAAATCTACAATTGGCTGTTTGAAATATTCTGAAGAATAATGGCAAACCAACCAATCAATTTTCTTAGGGTCTACCTTTCCTGCTTCAATCAATTGAAAGAGGTGCTGAACACCAAGATTTACAGTATTGTTTACCAGTTTGATATCTTGCTTTAAATTTATTGCAGCATCGGCATCGGCATCTGAGAAATTAGGATAATCCAACCAATTTTTATCGATTGTACCATCTTTCTTTTTGTTAGCCCCTGTGTACATGCAGACCTCAAAGCTATTAGCATAGGATTTGACATCTATCCATTCAATTTCAAGGCTTAGTCCATTTTTATTGGGTTTATTTGCGAGGTACATTGCTCCGGCACCATCTGACAGCATCCAGCGCAAGAAATCGGTATCCATTGGGAGCCCTTTTTCCTGAATGTGAGGTTGTTTTTCAAAGCGAGAAGCTTTGAACATTCGGCTCGGCATATCCGCTGCACAGGCAATCGCGTTTTCATTTTCAGAAGTCAGGATATGGAGGAAAGCACTTTTTAAGGCCATAATGCCCGATGAACACACGCTTTGATGGGAGACGATATTACAAACCGGAAGCTTAGCTTCAGCATGTACCATGCTCGCGAATCCCGGAATTGGCAAGTCACCTTGGGTCGTTCCCGCAGTTAATAATTCAATATCCTCCTTCTTGATCTTGGCATTCTCAATGCAATTTTGGATAGCTTTATCGGCCATTCCGGCAACAGAATCGGTTGAGTTTTGTTCTTTATCCAAAGCATAATAGCGGGTGTTAATACCGTTTTGCTTCAGCATTCGATCCTTGGTCCTGGAGGGTTTCCCTCCTATCAATCCCAAATAGTCTTCCATTTCATCATTTGAAATGGGCGAATTTGGAAGATGCTTACCAATTGCATTTATATAAACTTTTTTATTTTCTGATTTCATTTAATTCTTATTTTCTGAAACTTGCGTTTTAAATATTTTATCGAAGATACTGAGCATAAATCCAAAATTTCCGTGCCCCCATTTATGATGCATACTATGTCTAAAGGTATATTTAGAGAAAGATGAGTTGGGTTTATCAGATGGTATTTCATGGTTACAATGACCTAGCAAATTGATGACCAAACTCATAATCGGAAGGCTTAATATTGAATATACTTGAAAATCATGGATAAAGAGCGGGAAAAAGATTACCGTTCCTAATAAAAATGCTTCTATCCAGTGGAAGCTAAAAATGGAATAGGCTGTTGGTTCTTTAGACCAATGGTGTACTTTGTGCACATTCAGGAAGAACCAGCGCCGATGGAGCAACCAATGGACCATATAAAAGTGGAGTTCGTTCCAAAAGAATAATAATGGGATTTCCCATAGGCAATTCCAAGGATTATCAAATCTCACCTTAAAAATCCCTTGAGAAAATAATATCTGAAAGAGAATGGCCTGAAGTGAAAAAACGAGGATGGAAACCAATGAGTTTCTGATTTCCTTGCTTCGTTGACCGGGTTTCTTGGCGAAGACAATCTGCCTTAAGGTTTTATTCTTGGTTTTGTAATCAACAATGATTTCAGTGATGAATGTACCCACGAAATATAGGATGCTGAAAAACACAAAAAAGAAGGCACTGGTATAGTACCATTCCGATAAGACGAAATTGAATGTTTTTTCCAGTAATTCGTTCATTTATATTCCTTGAGCCTTATCGAATTCAACCAATTTATGTAATATTAACTCAATTTATTAAAGGTTTATTATGTTTTATCTCACTTAGATAAATCCTTGAAACAAGGAGAATTAATATTAATTGAAATTATTGAATATTAATCCTTCTCTGCAATTAAATTAATAAAAAAATTAATAATAGCGGTATGGAGGATGGAAAGAATTGGAAATGACAGCCGATACATTTATTGAAGGAAATAGATTTTTCGGCGCTGCTTAGAATCCCTCTCTGGGGTTTCATTGTGATGCTACATAATCAGCGTGGGAAAAGCGAATGGGCAATTTTTCTGTCTTGTATAGCGTAATAAAAATGGATTCTTCGGCGATGCTCAGAATGACAACCGAATGTTTTTTGG
>NOUX01000018.1 GCA_002245855.1 Sphingobacterium cellulitidis
TAATATTTTCATTCAGACCGATACGCTTCAACAAAAAATTAAGCTTCATTTTTCCATTCATCTCACTTGCATCGAGCGGATAGTTTACGGCACCGATACACTCCGCAACACCTTCCTTTACCTTGTTCTCATTGTAATTAAAAATTCGGTGCATGGAATGCCCGGCCTTGATTGAACAAAAATTGATTTTCAGCAATTAATCTTCTTAGTTTATGAGACACTTTTTGATGGTAATTGTGGTTCCAATCTTCTGCGATAGGTATTTCATTTCATAAATATTATCCATTCATCCATTTTTTCATGTTTGCTTGTAAGCGTGCTTGCTCATCTACCGTCAAAAAGTTCAGCCGGCCATTAGGGTGGATTTTTATGTTTTTTATATGCGGATAAGTAGCCCACAAAAAATTTCTGAATAAATCATCATTACCGCTTTCCGTTATTCGGTGGGTTTCTTCTGCCAATAGGAAAAGATTGTGCTCAAATTCTCTTCTGGTTTTTGGAGGAGGCATTCCATATTTACTCTTCCCCATTTTCTTTTGATTTTAATTCTTTTTGTTGTACCATATTGGCAACTGAATTTGCCATCAGCCTGGCCATTTCATCAACTGTATGAAGATTAGCTCTTCGGTTAGGCGCTAATCTGGCATTTTTTATCCCTTTAATTGATTTGACGTTCGATCTGTTAATCATTACCTGGTTTCTTTCAAAACCTTCGGATAAAAAATGCATGTTCCGTTCAAATTCTTTTCTATTGTTCGGCATCTTTTATGTTTTTAAATTCTGGTCTGTCGAAATTTGCCAATGAATTAGCTAATAGTCGTGTTGATTCATCAATAGTCAGAAAATTGGTTCGTCTGTTCGGTAATGGTTTTGCGTTGAGCAAGCTATTAAGCATTCTCCGACTAGGCGGTAAATGAAATCTTCTTTTCTCAATACTCTCGGCTAAAATATCTATATGCCGTTCAAATTCTTTTCTGTTGCTTGGTGTAATCATCTTATTAACTCCTTTTGTTCAAACACATCAATGTACCTGGAATTGTAGCCAAAAAATATTTGCCAAATAAGCTTATACCC
This sequence comes from Sphingobacterium cellulitidis, assembly GCA_002245855.1. GTDB lineage: Bacteria > Bacteroidota > Bacteroidia > Sphingobacteriales > Sphingobacteriaceae > Sphingobacterium > Sphingobacterium cellulitidis. The sequence continues at coordinate 1,075 of NOUX01000018.1, forward strand.
GGCTTTCAGCGTTTCGATCTTGGCTTTTGTTACGGTTGTATAATAACCTGTTTTTTCAGCAACCCCCTGTTCTCTATTATCCCAATTTCTTCCTTTACGCCAGTATACAGATTTAGCATTGTCTTTGAGATTTGGAATTAGAGTACCTAGAATTGTAGTCATTACAGCTGGTACCAACTCACTTCCGGTAACATTACCCGCATATTCACTCTTAATAAATAGCGGAATTATATCTTCTTCTTCCTCATAAACACTATCAGGATAACCATTCGCCGGAAAAGTTGGCCAAGGATAAGAGTGACGTTTTGCAGAGAATTTTGCCATAGGGATCAGATAGGCTGTAAGCTCAATTTTTTCTTTACCGCTACGGCGAGATTCCGAATGCTGTGTAGAGTAATAGTTCAATGGAAGCTCACCGTCAACTAATAGTTTGTCAAAAGCAATATTTCCGGTTTCAAAAAAATCTTTTACAGCATTTTCAAAACTTTCATTACTGCTATTAAACTGAGGTGCTAATTTGTTTTCAGGGAACGTAGGTTGATAAAACCGTAATATATTAGCAACTTTCTCCCTGTCACTAAGTGTAGTGCAAGTGCACACAGCAACATTTAAAGCATATCTCAAAAGAGTATCAAAATCCGAAACAAGGGAGATGTCGTTATGATCATTAAAACTCCGATCAATATATCTACTTGCTTTCTGACTATCCTCAATAGATAATGAGGCTAATGCTTTTACCTGTCCCACCAATGCCTCAGCAAACTGTTTGGTCAAAATGTTTAACTCATTAAGCTCATATATGAGATCACTTATCGGTTCCAAATACTCGTCTTCAAACACTATTTCCCCTTTGCTCTTATTAGAAGTAGCAAAAGTTTGCTCAAATTTTGCAATCAACTCATCCAAATCATTAATGCCGTTATTTTTAAGTTCGGCAAGAGATGCAAGAATGGCTTCCCTTATCATAAAGTGATTAAGTTTCAATATCTCTTGTTCCCTTTCTTCCAAAGCAGTTTTCAGATTTTGAGCAAAACCATCAGGATTTAAATTTGAGAGTTGATGAATAATAGAAGCGGAAAATTCTTTTGAGATGCTATAGCCGTCGCTAAGCAGCTCGTTAATTAGCGCTCTCAAAATAATATCTGGGTTGATGGAGCCGAGCCAAACCAAGGTTTCAATAACCCTATTTTTTACAACTAATGAAGGATGATTTAAAAACCAAATAAGGAAATTTAGTAAATGATCGTCTTGTTCATGGGTGTTTACTTTATCGGCTTGTTGATTCAGCCACTCATACCTATCATAAAAATGCTGCCCAGTTCTCACCATCAAATTAATATGCTCCAGGACAGTTTCTAAGATCAATTGCTTTTCTTGTTCATCATTTATATTCCGAAGCAATGAAATAATTTGGTTGGCAATTACCCATTCTTCAAAATAAGGTTCATTAATAATCAGTTGTTTTATGTCTTTGATAAATTCTTCAGAGTTATTGTACGTTTCAGCAAAAAGATTTCTTATGTCATTTATTTTACTGGAGTAGTTAAATGACCATATTCCATATTTTTCATCCTGAACTTTTTGCAATGCGTCAATTATCACTTTTCTTGCACCGCTTTTATTTTCTGTATCAATCTTCCTCTGTGCCTCGCCTTTTGCATTAATTAGTTCGTTAAGAGGATCTTTCTCTTCTCGTTTAGGAGTTGAAGGTTTTCCTTCTTCTTCAGTCACTTCTTTTGAAGTTTGATTTGGTTGCATTCCAACCACCTCTAAATACGGTTTCAATTTCTCAAAATTTGAAGTGCTCAATTCGCTAAACAATTCCCGTAAATACTCATATCGAAATTCATCGCTTATTTCAGCAACCACGAACCGAGCCAGGCGCTTAAATACTATGTCTAACTTTCCTGGTTCACTTTTTTCCAAATGATTTAGAATACCTGCCTGAATCTTTGCATAACCTCTGATATATCTATCATCCCCAAGCATAAACAATTCACTAAATCCCCAAACCATAAGGGAACCTGAATCTTTAAAATTCCGCAACATGTCCAATATACCACTCTGCTCTTCAATTGCCCTGGCTCCCAATATATATCCTTCGCCTGTGTAAGGCATATCAACCGTCCCCGACTCAGCATTAGCAATAATGGTTTGATGATCTGGAAGCAACAAATGTTTAAAGTATTCTATTGACTTGTTTAAAAACCCGACTTTGGCCAAATCGCCGACAAACTCTTCCTGCTGCTCTTTCACATATCGTTGGAATGTCATCTCGCCGGATGCATTATGAAGATGCGCTGCGAACTTCTGGAGGTAGGAAAGATTGCCATCCTTAGGGACAATATTTGAAACAGCAGTATTTATTATTCCCAATTGAGCTTCTTTGTACCATGATGGTCCCATAGAGGTATCAATCGTTTCCTTAAATGCTTGTCTAGCCTTATCCTCATTCTTTAAGAGCGCATACAATTCAACTAATCTCAACAGGTATTCATTTCTCTCCCATCTATTTTCTACAATATTTACAACATGCTCTTCTAATACTTTTGCTACTTTGAAAGCCGACACTTCATGTTTGGCTTCCTTAGCTAATTCCCTGGCAATAACAAACAAGCTATCGGTATAACCTTCGGTGTATAGCCCAAGCTGATATGGCTTCTTATTGACTATTTGCTCAACAAAAACTGTAATATAATCGGGGAAAGCATCTATCAATAAATGAATCAGGCTTTTGTAGATGACCGGATAAACCAATTCAGGGAGGGCATAGCTTCTCTTCCAACTCATTCTATCTCTTAAGTCCGGAATTAACTTTTCAATTAGCGCGTTTAGTTTACTCTGAAGTTGTTTGATATCTTCATTCCTGCCGTCATTTTTATAACGCTTTACTTTTCCTGCCAGAAAGCTTAAATGCTTAAAAACAGATTTTATACATTCTTCCCAATTGGATAAATACCCGTATTGTGGTAGTGTCGGATATTGGTCTACAGTATCAAAATACCCAAGACATTCTGCATTGAGTGTGAACCGATGTATGGATTGATGATTTAAGTCAACGCCATTTTCCTTTCGCAAATCGAATTCCTCGGCACCCGGAAAGACATTCTTGTATAGATTCTCAACAAGATCAAGTCTCTTTGATCTTCCCAATAAAATATAAAGTAAAAAGAAATGATAATCAGGATGAGTACCATATTTGTCAATCATGTACTCTAAATCTTCTATCCAAGCAGGAATATTATCTTCTGTTTTAATAATTGGACTTTTTCCTTGAAATTCTAATGAGTGGTATATGCTTATTGCAATAAAGCCACTTGACCTATCATCAAAAGTGGACTTATCCTCAGTTTCCTTAGTAAATGGGGGTAGATTAAATCTCCAGATAAGATAGCCGCTATTGTAAGAACCTATATCATCTTTAAATTTATGTGTAGCTTCTTTTGGATTACCACTTGCTTCAATCATTTTTATCGCCGTTTTCTTCAAGTGCCCAAATTCATGAAAAGCATTTTCAAAATCAGAGTTTGATGATAAGGTAACAGCACTGAATTTTAATTGGATAAATCGATTGAAGGTATCAGTATCAAAGCCACTTTCTACGATATTTCTACACCTCTGATTAATTGCATTTAATAAGATTTCAGCTTCTTCATCTGCTCCATATTCATAAAATTTTTGTAAAAGGTATAATGCATCCCCATCTGCAGTGATTAGTGTTTTATTGCGTACAACATACCTTATTGCCTCTTCCGGTCTGCCTAAAGCCAGTAAAGCATTTACAAGGAAAATGGCGTTCTCCTGAAAAAGTGTATTGTACCTAAAATTCACCCGTTGCGAAAGAAGCAATAAAGAAATGACTTTATGTGATATCCCAAATTCAGCAGCAAGGCCAATTATATTTTTAACGTCTACCAAAATAATATCAGGGTTAATGCTGTTCAATGCACAGTCATCAATCCATGCCTGGTTGCATTCATCTAATGCTCTTTTTTTGCTTTGCTCATCTCCATGTGCCAGGTGATACACTTTCTCAGACAGACTAAAATTTGTCTGAGGGTGTTTTTGAATATAATTACTTATGTTTTTATGTACTTGTTCGTCTAATTCATTTGTCTTTTTATTTACAAAATCAGAAAAAGAAGTGTGGTAAATGCTTATCGCCTCATTGTCTCTTAACAAGTGTTCTATCTTCTTAAAACCTGACGGGAAACTGTGTTTGGTCGCCTCGGGTTGTATTTCTGATAAGGTTTTCTTATCTACCGGTACTCTTAACCTTGATAAAGTAGCTGCAAGCCAGATTTCTTCCGGGTGATCATTTATTTGCAGCCATAATTTGTTATAATAGTTTTCTATTTCTCCACCAATTACAGGAATGGAGCTAATCCAATCATCAATGGAAGGTATTTCTTCCATTCCTAAGATATACTTGGTCAAATACCTTAGATAAAGAGGATGCCCTTCTGATTTTTCTGCCAGTGCCGCTATTTGACCTGCATTTAGTCCTCTTTCTTTTACATGCTCCGAAAGGTATTTCTCCGCATTCTGAATTGAGAGTGGTGTGACCTTAATTTCTTTTGATGCATCAATTGTGGTCTGGATTACATTTGGTAATAACTCTTTTGATGTACATGAGAAAATCACCTTGATATGTGGAGGTAACTTAACAGGCAACACGGAGAGAAAGTTCTCTATTTGGGATTTGCTAACATCATCCAAACCGTCTATAATCAAAAAGGCTATTTTCCCTTGTTGTTGATAATGTAAGGATAACTGCTGTATCGCCTGATGAATTTCTATTATCCTGTCATTTAGTGTTTTTTCAGCTTTGGGTTTGGGTGGCGGACTATTATACAGGGTACGGTGACAAACTTCTTCTACCCATTTCATAAAGAAATCCGGTGTCGCCCTGATTTGTGTTGGAATTTCTTCGCTCTCTGGAACTTTTACAAAAAACCTATCGCTTATAATATGATTGCCATCCTCAAATTTCAATTGAGCAGCTATTGTAGTTTTGCCTGAACCCGGGCTGCCACTTACCAAAAAATAACTCCCGTCAATTTGCGCTGCAACTACATCATTTATTTCTTGCAACACTTCCTCATTGGGCGTAGTGTCTGATATATCACTTTCTATCGAATCTGGTATAGAATGCCCTTTATCCATAGTGACAATGATGTGGTGCTTGTTCAAAATCTCAGTAATACTAGTGATACTTGTTGCGCCGAGTGTTCCTACGGTATCATACCCAATAACTCCTACTACATGCCCATTCATTACCAACGCTGCACCTGACAATCCATCAAATTGTTCTATATTGCCGTATTGTTCACATTCTAAATCCACATCCCATTTTGTGCCTTCATTAGTCCGAGAGACCTTGCCGGTATATCTTCCCCCAGAGTTTACCCTTTGTGTCGGGAAACCATAGGTTTCCCAATTTTCATTGTAGGGGATTTCTATTTTTTTTAAAGGAAGATCAGGAATAATAGTTGCAGATTGATTTTTAAATTCCAGTATGGCCACATCACGATCTGATATTCTTTCCAAAATTTCCGCCTCTCCTTCCTCATCATTCAGATATAGCTTCACTGGTTGCCCTTCAGGCAAATTATGCTCAGATGTAAGTAAGATTTGTTTATCTCCTTCGGAGGCAACAAAAAAGGCTGTACCTGACTTGCTTCCGCAAGTGACCCGCACAGTTGCTGTTTCTATTTGCTTTGGGTTTAATATTTTTTGGCTCATAATGTTAGTGTATAAGGCTGCTGATCCAGGTAGTGGATTGAGTAATTATATTTCTCCTTCCAATCTTTCCTATCAAAATATTTTGAATTAGCAGTGATATAATTAAAATAGAGTTTTCTATGAAAACCTGCCTTCCTGGTAATGATATGCGCTATAGTTTCTTTGTCCGGATGACCATGCTTTTGGCCGTTAGTAGAGATAAGGTACTTTTCCGAATCAATTTTATGTAACAACTCACGGCTGATATTACCAAAGCTGCCATGATGGGACACTTTTATTAAATCGAAGATTATTGTGCCTTCATTTTGATATTCATTAAGGGATTGCACTATCAAACCAGGGTGCGCATCTGCAAGAAAAAGTATTTTTTTGTCTTGAGCCTGTAAAACAAAGGCAATAGAGCTGCCATTTGTAGCCGTATTGTCTTCATCAAAAGGTATTTTTAATAATTCTTCAAGCGTTTCTTTCGTAGCGGAAATTTGCTTTGGGGATACTTTAGCCTTCTGTTGTTCCCATGACAAAAGCATCTCAAATGCGTCATCATACAATTGTGAATTGCCCGAATTGAAATTGGCGTTATACTTTTTTAATTCATCAGTCCATAGATTTTTCAACTTGTCTAACTTGTGCTTGTCCGGGGATAGAAGGTAAATACCAGCATCAGGATCGAGTGCTATTTTGAGCTTTCGTTCAATACAAACAGCCTGATTATCAAAGTCACTATTCCATGAGTAGTTTCCTTGTAGCAGCAATGCACCCACTGTTGTTCCTTGCTCTGCACTGATCTCTTGCTCTCCTTGTTTGCTTTCAATTTGGGGATACCCTCTTCGAACTATCTGTTGTAAAATTCGCTCTTGCTTTACATCTATTTCACCTTCCTTTTGAACACTGAGATGACGATACGTGTTATGCCAAACTTCTTTTATTGTTATAAACTTTTCAGCATTATTGTCTTTTAAAAGCCTTATTGCTCCTTGAATGTGGTCAGCATCAATATGTGTCAGAATTAACTTTTCAAGAACTCCCCCGTTTTCACCAATTTTTATTAAATCATTCTTCAGATATTTTTGGAAAGTATCAACATAGCCACAGTCAATGAGAAAATTCTTTTCCTCTTTTTCAGATTTCCCAATGCTTATTAGGAAACAATCCCCGTTTTTAGCTGGATATATTTTGATATGAATATTCATTTCACTCATCTTTTAATTTAACAACTCCTGACTGTATCAAAAAATTTCCCCTTTTTCTGCATCTCTCTTTTTCTCATAAAAGCCGTCCGTATATGAAAAATGTATATTCTGTCCCGCTATGTTTTCATTCAGGTTCCTGATCCTGATTTTAATATTTTCCTCTGTTCGAGCCTCACGATTATAATCACCAAGTATGATCAGCTTATGATATTGTTCTTTCAGCCAGTTATATTTTTCAAAAACATCAGTATGCTCAAAACTTGTGTCCAGACCACTAATAATGATCCTGCGTATTTTATCCAGGCTTTCTTTCAATTTTTCGTTAGTCATTTCAGTCCAGGACTGTATTACCTGGTAATAGATCATTTGGTGAAAGCCAACACAACCATCAGAAAACCTTTCTATATACTGATGGTACGGATAACGGTCTTTTTTCGTTTCAATGGGGTAATTCAGCCGTTTGATCAGCTTGTCGGATAAAACCAGTCTGGGATATTTTGCGTTCTTTGTTTCGAGCATATAGGCATCTATCAATCCCTGCCCGAATACGATACCATTTTCCTTATGGATAATATTTCCAATGGTTATACCGCCCCGGAACAGGATACCTTTTTCCAATAACAAGGCGCCGACATAGGCCAGATTTACGATCAGTGTTGAAGCCATTTCATTTACGTTGTCATCAACCTTAACGGAAACCACGATACTATCCGAAAATGCAGTTGTATTTATTTTGTTTTTTACATCAAAATTCTCCACGCCACGTTTCTGGGCATCTTCTTCTATTTCCAAAAGGCGCAACGTCCAATTATCAGACGTTTCCAGTTTTTTTAAATATTCCAGTACAGCGTGGACTAACTCTATCCTGCCTGTGTCCTGTTCGGACTGCCTGATGATCTCCTTAAAGCCGAGTATGTCGATAAACGCAATTACTCGTTGTTCATATTCAACCGTTTCTGTTTTTAACATACTCAAAATAAAATTGTTTAATTTATCCAATTAAAGGAAAGGTATCTAAATTCGTGAGCCAATTTTGAGCCTACCATGAGCCAACATGTTTTATCTACCATTCCTTTCATTCAAATTCTTTCCCGAACAAATCCAGCAAGCTATCCCTGACTTCCGCATACTCCGGCAACCTGCCTGACGGTATCTGGTGTGCAAGGCTGTTCTTCCATGCCAGTTCCACAGCCCGTTCATTTTTAGGATTGATGAATTGTTCTATCCCTGTAAATTCAATCCCTTTGTATTGCATCTTGACATGGAAGGCCTTTACAATGCTTTTCCAATCCAGATCAGGTACATTGCGGGACAGATACCATATGTCGTAAAAATCCCTCGGTGCGGTATAAGAGCGCTGTATGAGTGCCCTGACCTTTTCGGAAAGCACCTCTTCAATTTTATAGCAAGGTACAGCACCGACCTGCATCAGTTCATCTGAATAAGGATGAAACAGTATTTTTTCCGCAGCTTCAAATACCATTTGCTCATAGCGTATCACCTCCACCTTTATTTTGGTCTGCCATCTTTCAGGTGGGGCCGGGGCTTCATTTCTGGGGTGGTCTGCACCCCAATATTTCACGATTGCCTCGTATCCCACTTTGTTATCCTGGAAGATTATGGGTTTTAAAGAAACAATATGTGTCTTTATCCCTGCATGGCCATCCAGCTTCTCACAAATATCCTTTATGTGGCGTTCCGTTAATTCAAAGTCTTCAGACCTTGACGTAAAGTCCAGATCCTCGGAAAACCGATAATCGGGAAACCAACACTTCCGTAAACAAGTGCCCCCTTTAAATATCAGGTTCTGTTTTATTTCCGGCTCGGAATACATGGCGGCAACAAAATGTCCCAATACCCAGTCTTTATCAACGACGGCTTTGGCCACGCATGCCTGCTCCGCTATGGTTGCTATTTCTTTCTGTAATATCATTTCAATACTGTTTGTTGATAATACCCATTATACTTTCCATTGGTATATTCAACCTTAATTTCCATTTGCCCACAAATTCGCCGTCCTCCGTCCCCGCAGGGTCAAACAGATTGTACCGGTCATTGGTCTGTTCCTCCGCATACGCAATAAACCCATCCAATTCGATTTTTTGGCACAATTCCGCCAAATACCCCATACGTTTCGTTGCTGCGATATTATGGATAGCCTTGCAAGCCTCTATCAATTTATTGCCATCCATTTCTGCTTCATTGAAAGCCCTGATCAGTTCTGCATAACCACCGGAATATTGCGGCAGGTCAAAGCAATCCACTATCGTCTTTTCCAGTGAGGTAATGCGGTAAACCCTATTGCCGTATCCCTCATCTACTATCCCTGACCGCTTGGATTTACTGATTTTTACAAACTTGTAATAAACCCCAAATACGCTTTTATCCTGCTTGGGGTATGTAGTCTGGATAAAAATAGAATTTGGGAACTGTTCGGTGAGTCCATAATGATGCAATGCAGACCAGTAGGCAACCGCTCCATCCGGAACCAGGAAACTTCCGATTACCTGCTCGTCCCTGAAATTGTACCTGCAATATTTTCCCCGCTCAATCCGGGAAAGTATGCGTTTATGCACCAGGTTTTCAATCAGTTCATTGACATCCTCGACTTTATCGCCCAACTGCTTCTTTATATCTTCCAACGTGAATATATCCAGTTCATAATCATCCAATAGCAGCATGAAATCTATCTGCTTTTGGGTTAGATTTTCGGATATGTAAGTGCTTCTTGCCATTACCTTTCGTTTAAGTATAAACCCTAATAAGTGGGGTTTATCTATATTCAAAAGGTAAAGATATTTATTTTTTTTCATACCTGAAACTAATTTCCCTTCCTCACCACCAAATGGCTAAACCCCGGGTCATTCAGCATCCGTTCCATTTCTGATTGGATAATATCCTGTATGTCCTGTTTTATCTGTAGGTAATTGCGTTGCACCATTCCCTGGTCGATCTTGCGAATAGTTTCTATATCCTTATAT
>NOUX01000019.1 GCA_002245855.1 Sphingobacterium cellulitidis
GCAAAAGGGGTGATAGCGTGAAGAAAGTAAACAAGGGCACACGGGGGATGCCTAGGCTCTCAGAGGCGATGAAGGACGTGATAAGCTGCGATAAGCCACGGGGATCGGCAAATGCGACTCGATCCGTGGATTTCCGAATGGGGCAACCCGGCATGTTGAAGACATGCCATCAAATGAAGCGAACGCGCTGAACTGAAACATCTAAGTAGGCGTAGGAGGAGAAAATAACAATGATTTCCCAAGTAGTGGCGAGCGAACGGGAAAGAGCCCAAACCAGTATTGTTACGGCAATACTGGGGTTGTAGGACCACGCCATTGGACTGTGCTATGAACTGGAAGCAGGTGGGAAACTGCGCGATAAGGGTGAGAGCCCCGTACAGGTAAAGAATGCAGCCATAGTGGTATCCTGAGTACCGCGGGACCGGAGAAATCCTGTGGGAATCCGCCAGCACCATCTGGCAAGGCTAAATACTCCTGAGAGACCGATAGTGAACCAGTACCGTGAGGGAAAGGTGAAAAGAACCCCGAACAGGGGAGTGAAAAGAACCTGAAACCGTGTGCTTACAAGCGGTCGGAGCGGAGTGATTCCGTGACGGCGTGCCTTTTGCATAATGAGCCTACGAGTTACTCTTGTCCGGCAAGGTTAATGGCTTAAGGCCAGGAGCCGAAGCGAAAGCGAGTCTGAACAGGGCGTATAGTCGGACGAGGTAGACGCGAAACCTTGTGATCTACCCTTGGGCAGGTTGAAGGTGCGGTAACACGTACTGGAGGACCGAACCGATAAACGTTGAAAAGTTTCCGGATGACCTGAGGGTAGGGGTGAAAGGCCAATCAAACTGGGAAATAGCTCGTACTCCCCGAAATGTTTTTAGGAACAGCGTCGGCATATGAGTCTAGCAGAGGTAGAGCTACCGATTGGGTGCGGGGGAGTCAAATCCTACCAAATCCAGACGAACTCCGAATGCTGCTAGATATGGCCGGCAGTGAGGCTTTGGGTGCTAAGGTCCAAGGCCGAGAGGGAAAGAACCCAGACCATCAGCTAAGGTCCCCAAATTCGTTCTAAGTTGAACTAACGAGGTCCGGTTGCCCAGACAGCTAGGATGTTGGCTTGGAAGCAGCCATTCATTTAAAGAGTGCGTAACAGCTCACTAGTCGAGCGGCCGGGCGTGGATAATAAACGGGCATCAAGAACGATACCGAAGCTATGGATTGCAATTTATTGCACTGGTAGGGGAGCATTCCATCGGGGGTGAATCCTCGAGGTGACTCGTGGTGGACCTGATGGAAAAGCAAATGTAGGCATAAGTAACGATAAGGCGGGTGAGAAACCCGCCCACCGAAAGACTAAGGTTTCCTGATCAACGCTAATCGGATCAGGGTTAGTCGGGACCTAAGGCGCATCCGAAGGGAGGCAGCCGATGGCCAACGGGTTAATAATCCCGTACTATTGATAACTGCGATGTGGTGACGGAGTAGTGACACTGCCGCGAACTGACGGAATAGTTCGTTGAAGGGCAAAGGTATTGGACCGGTAGGCAAATCCGCTGGTACAGCTGAAGCCCGATAGTACAGCAAACCCTCGGGGGCGCTGATAGCGCAGGTAAGCAGACTTCCAAGAAAACCCGCTAAGCTCCAGGTTATCAATACCCGTACCGTAAACCGACACAGGTAGTCGAGGAGAGGATCCTAAGGTGCTCGAGTGAATCATGGCTAAGGAACTCGGCAAAATGGCCCTGTAACTTCGGGAGAAGGGGCGCTTCCTCCAGCGATGGAGAAGCCGCAGTGAAAAGGCCCAGGCGACTGTTTAGCAAAAACATATGGCTTTGCGAAATCGAAAGATGAGGTATAAGGCCTGACACCTGCCCGGTGCTGGAAGGTTAAGAGGGGATGTCATCCGCAAGGAGAAGCATTGAATCGAAGCCCCAGTAAACGGCGGCCGTAACTATAACGGTCCTAAGGTAGCGAAATTCCTTGTCGGGTAAGTTCCGACCTGCACGAATGGTGTAACGATCTGGGCGCTGTCTCAGCCATGAGCTCGGTGAAATTGTGGTATCGGTGAAGACGCCGGTTACCCGCAACGGGACGGAAAGACCCCATGAACCTTCACTATAGCTTAACATTGAAATTGGGTACAGGATGTGTAGGATAGGCGGGAGTAATTGAAGCGGTTTCGCCAGGAATCGTGGATACGACCTTGAAATACCGCCCTTTCTGTATTCGGTTTCTAATCCCGCACAGCGGGAGACATTGTTTGGTGGGTAGTTTGACTGGGGTGGTCGCCTCCAAAAAGGTAACGGAGGCTTTCAAAGGTAAGCTCAGTACGCTTGGTAACCGTACGAGGAGTGCAATGGCATAAGCTTGCTTGACTGTGAGACCTACAAGTCGACCAGGGTCGAAAGACGGACATAGTGATCCGGTGGTTCTGTATGGAAGGGCCATCGCTCAAAGGATAAAAGGTACTCTGGGGATAACAGGCTGATCTCCCCCAAGAGCTCATATCGACGGGGAGGTTTGGCACCTCGATGTCGGCTCGTCACATCCTGGGGCTGGAGAAGGTCCCAAGGGTTGGGCTGTTCGCCCATTAAAGTGGCACGCGAGCTGGGTTCAGAACGTCGCGAGACAGTTCGGTCCCTATCTGTTGTGGGCGCTGGAAGTTTGAGTGGATCTGACCTTAGTACGAGAGGACCGGGTTGGACGGACCGCTGGTGAACCTGTTATGCCGCCAGGTGTACGGCAGGGTAGCTACGTCCGGGATAGATAAGCGCTGAAAGCATCTAAGTGCGAAACTAGCCACGAGATGAGACTTCCTCATAAGGGTCGTTGAAGATGACAACGTTGATAGGTCACAGGTGTAAAGGTTGAAAGACCAAAGCCGAGTGATACTAATAGCCCGAAGCTTTCCAATGCGGATAGTTCTGTTGTCCTCTCTCTTTTTAACATCCTTTCTTCCAATAACATGTCAATATGGAGTACGAAGTACGCCGTGTTTGGTGGCAGGCCCCGGGTCTAACTGCTAAATACTAACTACTAACTACTACCAAAAAAGATATTCAGGTGCCTATATCGGCGGTGTCCACCTCTTCCCATTCCGAACAGAGAAGTTAAGCCCGCCAGAGCCGATGGTATTGCCGTAACAGGTGGGAGAGTAGGTCGGTGCCTAATTTTATACG
>NOUX01000002.1 GCA_002245855.1 Sphingobacterium cellulitidis
AAAAATATGAATTAAGGAGAAGGAATAGTTAAGGATTACGAACTGGATAAAAACAAAAAACCCGCTTTAAAAGAATTAAAGCGGGAATTAAGTACGCCAAAAGGGATTCGAACCCCTGACCGACGGTTTAGAAAACCGTTGCTCTATCCAGCTGAGCTATTGGCGCTTGATTTTGTGAAGCAAAAGTAGGTATTTGGTTGATAAAACCAAAATAAAATATCTTTTTTTAGCACATTTATCATTAACTAATTGCGTTACAAGTACATATTTTTATTATTCAGGGGGATCTTAAAAGGGCTTTTCAGGAAAAGCCAGATTCTACGGGGATAGATAAAATATTTTCCATGCTTAATAGGCTTAAAATCAGCTTAATTAGACGTTAAAGGGGATTTTATTGGGTTTTATTTTCATTTTTTATTTGGAGATCAAGTCAGAATTTGTACTTTTGTCGCGGAGAGTTGGCAGAGTGGTCGAATGCGGCGGTCTTGAAAACCGTTAACTGTCACAGGTTCGGGGGTTCGAATCCCTCACTCTCCGCCAAACAAATCAAAGCCTCGCAATAGCGAGGCTTTGTTGTTTTTGAAGGATTTTGCCAAACTTGTTTGAGCAAATTCTTCAAAAACAACAAAGCACAGTGAGCGCAGCGAACGGGCTTTGATTTGTATGAAGCCCCCCAACAAGGGATGGCTCAGGCCTAAAGCGCGGGATTAGAGCGGCTGAGCCAATCCCTCACCCCCCTTCAAAAACAACAAAACATAGTGAGCGCAGCGAACGGGCTTTGATTTGTATGAAGCCCCCCCCAACAAGGGATGGCTCAGGCCTAAAGCACGGGATTAGAGCGGCTGAGCCAATCCCTCACGCTCGACTAAGAATGCCTTATTCATAATCCGGAATATTCATTCCTAGAATAATATCCCTTTTAACAGTCAGCATACCAGCCTCTATTTTCGGATGCACAACCCCTGAACCACCTCTTTTCGGTAATTTATTAATAAATGCAGCCTTCAACAATGGATCATCAGCAATAAAATATTCATCCAGGTAGTATTCATTGGTTTTGGGTTCTTTGATGGTGATATGAATATGTTCAGGTTCAGAACCATCAGGGTAAGAGGCAGGTCTAAAAGAGTAGAAAGTATACTTACCATCTTTTCCTGTTTTCACCCATCCACGAATATAACCATGACGCTTTGCCCAACCCATTTCATCCCCTCGCATTTGGTAGACTCCCTTTCTATTGGTATGGTAAATATAGATAATCACATTTTCAGCAGGAGTCTTACCATCCTTTTTATAGACGATGCCGGTAATTTTCATCTTTGGTTCATTTCTATCGAACTCCGGAAGGGTATCCACGGATTTCAATATTTTGTCTTGGTACTCATACAATGCTTCGCAGCCTTCACATGGTCCGCCAACAATTCTTAACCCTTGACTTTTACAAGACGAATAAGTAAAGGTGAGGGTTAGGAGAATTAAAATCGAAAAACAGTTTTTTAAATTCATATAGCCGTATTTTAAAATGTTACGGCAAGATAAATTCAATTAGAAGACAGTAAAAATAAAATGATTTAACCCGAGGAGTTTAATGGTTGAACCGATGACTAGGTTGAAAACGTTTCTTGAAATCAGCAGCATAAGTGCGACTTAACCTTAGACATTCCCCATTGGAAAGAAAAATATCATAGTCACCATTGAGCCTAGATTTTAATGAAATTACCTTTGTGATATTTATCACAGAAGATTTATGGATTCGAATAAATTGATCGCTATTTAGTTTTTCCAATAGGGATTTCAAAGTATCAGAATGGAGGTAATTTTTATCTTCAAGCTGTATACTTACATATGGACTTGCTGAAGTAATATGAAAAATTTCATCTTGTTTTATCAGAATCTTCTCCTTTCCATTATTGACCAGGAATTGCATGTTCAAATTGACTTGTAAAGACGAGACCTCTGACTCTTTTTCTACAGATTGAAATTTAATCCACAACAAATAACCTGAATAGACCATAACTAACTTAAATAAATCGTGGGTACAGGTATAAGACAAAAACTTGTAATAACTATAATGGCTGTGATAGAAAAAATAGGAAATAAGGGAAGCAAATAATGGAAATATCAGAAGATGTACCACCGTTGCCAGAGTCGTCAAAAGACAAACGAGTTTAATAGTTTTTTGCTCTATTTTATTAAGGACCCCTTGGAGTAAACCAATTATTGGGATAAACAACATCCAGAAGAAATTAAAAAGAAGAGCTTCAGAAAAGTAAAATTGATGTCCACTACGTTTAGACTCCAAGAAATCCTGCAAAAGTGTCAATGTCATCATTGACATGAAAATTACGATCAAGATTGGAGAGAACTTAGCAAGGTTCCAAACAGAATATCTATTTTTCAGCGAAAGGGTCATGACTATTACTTTATTGAGATCATATTAAATAAGGAAATAACGCGAAGCTTAACTCTCTTAAAATGAGTCAATAATTCAGATATGAAATTAAATATTATTTCTAAATAACTAATCAGTTTCTCAGAATATTTCATATTGACCTTGAGCTTAAATTCAAATTAAAAAAAAGAGTTTTAGTTGCAACAAAATAACTTATCTCGTTAAAAAATGTTAATCCAACAAGCAATATATAAGATAGGCACATGCTTTGCGTTTTTATAGTACAAACAGAGTAAAAGAGTAAAGAGTAAATAATTTCATAATTTAGGTTAATAATTGGTTAGTAATAAAAACCTGAGCTTCCCCGGCTCAGGTTTTTTATTATTTAATAGTTTCCGAGACGATTATTAAATAGTCTTGCTATTAATAATTGGATGAGATTAAGTTGTTTCCTATATTTAGTGATATGAACCTACCTAAAGACAAAAAAAAATTATTAGAGGATATATGTGCAGAATTGGAGCAGTTGGAAAACATTTCAGCCATTGTTTTAGGAGGTTCGTTTGCAACGGGTCGTGCGAATCAGGATTCAGATTTAGATATTGGAATTTATTATCATGATAACCATCCATTTTCGATTGATGATATCCGCAATGTTGCAGAAAAATTTTCAACAATTGAAAATCCAACAGTTACTGACTTCTATCAATGGGGACCCTGGGTCAATGGAGGAGCATGGATACATACCGAATTCGGAAAAGTCGATTTTCTGTATCGCAACATCAACCAAATCCGCAAAACCATTCAAGATGCTACTGAAGGAATATGGGAAAATCATTTTGAACAACAACCTCCTTATGGATTTTCCTCTATATTTTATTTGGCAGAAATAGAAGCCTGCCAGCCAATTTACGATCCGCAACAGATCATCCAATATTTAAAATCATTGGTCAAAGTTTATCCGGAGAACCTCAAAAAGACGATTATCCAGGAATCCCTATGGTCCGCTGAATTCACCTTGATCAATGCCGAAGGATTCGCGAAAAACAATGATTACTTCAATTCATTCGGCTGTTTTACAAGAGCATTGAAGAACATCGTTCAAGCCTTATTTGCACTCAATGAAATCTATCCAATCACTGATAAAAAAGCTATCGAAATTCTTAGCAAAAGTTCCTATTGCCCTGTCAAGCTTGAGCAAAAAGTAAAATCAATATTAACGGCAAAGAGCACCTTATTGGAAAACTATAAATTATTGCTGTCCTTATTTGAAGAAACCGTTTCATTGGCATCAGGGTTTTATCAACCATTATTTTCCATAAAGAAGTAGTAATTTGTTAAAACTGGATTGGGCAAGTATTAGGATAAAATTGCTTAAATTAATATTCATAATCCCAATCCCATGACAACGATCGACAACTACCTAGAGAACCATTACATCCATCGGAGTAACTGGTTACGTGCAGCCGTATTAGGAGCAAATGATGGAATCATTTCAGTTTCAAGTCTAGCTATTGGTATTGCTACAGCAAGTAGCTCCAGAGATCCGATATTATTGGCGACTATCGCGAGTATGGTAGCTGGGGCATTATCGATGGCGGCAGGAGAATATGTATCCGTAAGTTCGCAGACAGATATCGAGAAAGCGGATATCAAACGTGAAAAGAAGGAATTGGATGAAATGCCAGAATTAGAACTACAGATGTTGGCAAAAATTTATGAGGAACGAGGATTAAAAAAGGAAACAGCGATGCTTGTTGCAAAGGAAATGACCGCTCATGATGCTTTAGCAGCCCATGTTAGAGATGAGTTAGGAATTACTGATATCAATCAGGCAAATCCAATCCAGGCAGCATTAGCTTCGGGAGCAGCCTTTACAGCAGGCGGATTCCTGCCCTTGCTGGTAGTTCTTTTTGCTCCCGTCGATAATATGGAATACTACCTATATGGTTTCACAATAATTTCTTTAATAATCTTAGGGGCAGTATCTGCAAAAACAGGAGGTTCCAATATGACAAAGGCGGTAATTCGAATCGTAATCTGGGGTACTATTGCCATGGTTTTATCTGCGCTGGTTGGCTATTTATTTGGAGTTTCGATATAAGAACTCATAGTCATCTTGAATTAACTCAGTTCATCAAATATTAATTTCAATTGCGTTTGTTGCCTTAAATATCTGGCGTTGGCTTAATTCAATTTATTATGAGGATAAATAAATGGCCGAAATAGAGTTAACAAACAATAAAAGATGTTTTTTAGCCAAATATTGTAGCCGAAAGGCTATTGTTTTTTATTTTTCGGAAATATTAGCAACTCTTTATTTACTCATTATCTATATTTATTGTTTAAACATTAAAATTGTTTAAACAATTGTATTTACACAACTATCTATTAAATGAGTAGCAGGAAGTTTGATTTTCTCTTGGAAAAGGAGCTTAAAGCCGAGTTAGAGCAAGTGGGTTCCAAGCTTGAGTTTAAGGCGGGCGATATGATCGTGGAGCCCAATAAATACATCAAGGTTATTCCCCTTTTGTTGAGAGGTTCAATCAAGGTTATTCGGGAAACAAGTGAAGGTAATGAGTTGATTTTATATTATATCAAATCAGGTCAGAGCTGCGCTGTTTCCTTGTCGACTTCCCTAATGAATAAACTAAGCAACATCAAGGCGATTGCTGAAGAAAAGGTAGAACTGATAGCTATTCCTGCACCCATTTCAGTGAAATGGTATGAAAATTATCCAAGTTGGCGGATGTTTGTTCTAAGAACGATGGATAATCGTTATGAAGAAATTATCTCAGCATTAGATAGTGTTGCATTCAAAAAAGTTGATGAGCGATTAGTGGAATATTTGAAGGCAAAATCAGAAGCTGTTCAGAGTGATACACTAAATATTACCCATCAAGAAATCGCGAATGAGCTTTCTACTTCCAGGGAGGTCATTTCAAGATTGTTGAAACAATTAGAACAAAAAGGAATTTTGAAACTTTTTAGAAATAAAGTAGAAATTTTATCCTTAATGTGATAAAAGTCACTGAAAAACAATAAAATAAAAACCATTTTTGTTTTAGTGTTCACCCTAAATCACTTGTTATGAAAAAGAACATGGGATCACAAGACAAATTAATAAGGATTATTATCGCGATAATCATTGCGATATTATATTTCACAAATGTAATTTCAGGAACATTAGCTATTGTCCTTTTAGTCGTTGCTGGGATTTTCATACTTACTAGTATCATTGGCATATGTCCTTTATACAGTATTTTGGGAATTTCAACTTGTAAAAAGAGTACGACGAACGCTTAAGAAACGAAAATCACAATAACTATTATCTTTATACCTTACCCCACTTAGATCCCTTAAGTGGGGTTTCTTTTACCTATTTTCGACAAATATTTTTCATAGGGAAATAATAAACATTTTCATAGAGAATGATTATGTTTACAAACTATTTTAAAATTACGCATGAAGATTATATCACACTTCCTTAACAACCAACAAGTTGCAGAAATACTTGCAGATGATTACGTCTGGCAAACAGTGGAAGATGGAACTCAAGTAATGGGTGATATCTATTATCAGGGCTACGAAAG
The DNA here is from genome assembly GCA_002245855.1 of Sphingobacterium cellulitidis. GTDB lineage: Bacteria > Bacteroidota > Bacteroidia > Sphingobacteriales > Sphingobacteriaceae > Sphingobacterium > Sphingobacterium cellulitidis. The sequence goes on from NOUX01000002.1 coordinate 5,986, forward strand.
ATTAATTATTCATGAAAAGAATATACATCCCAAGTTTTTTGACTTAAGGACAAAATTAGCGGGTGAGATATTACAAAAATTTTCAACCTATCGTGTCCGACTTGCAATTGTTGGAAATTTCAGCAAATATGATTGCAATCATTTAAAGGAATTCATTTTCGAAAGTAATAAAGGTAAACTCGTAAATTTTGTCGATTCCGTAGAGATTGCTAAATCCAAGCTTTCAACTTAACTTATCGCTAAATTTCCCTTGGAATTTCAAGACTAAAAAATAAATCAGATTAATTTTCTTGATCGACAATATTTCCATTCATTTTGAATTACATTTGTTAAAAATTATGAAAAGAAATGAATGCAGTAATTAGAAATGTACTAGCTGTAGTACTTGGGATTGTTGTGGGTAGTATGGTCAATATGGCATTGGTTACCATTGGCCCGATGGTTATTCCTCCACCAGAAGGAATTGATGCCAGCACAGCGGAAGGATTAAAAGCAGGAATGCATTTATTTGAACCCAAACATTTTGTTTTTCCATTTTTGGCTCATGCCTTGGGCACCTTTGTAGGAGCTTTAGTAGCAGCTTGGATTGCTGCAAGCAAGAAGTTTACCTTTGCCATGGTTATAGCGGTATTCTTTTTCCTAGGTGGATTAGCTTCTATTATTATGCTGCCCTCTCCTATCTGGTTTACCTTTGTGGACCTAGTGTTCGCATATTTTCCTATGGCATATTTTGCAAAAAATATTGTTTCACGAGATTAAAATATTAGAAATCCAGTTATTCTTATTGAAGCACACTAATTCTTTGTTAAAAGATGTTAATCCTCGAATTCATTGACACGAATTACCATTTGAGGACGTTATAATATCAAAGAAAAGCAAAAGAGTAAAAAAGAGTAATTTCATAATTTAGGTTAATAATTGGTTTGGTAAAATCCTGAGCTTCCCCAGCTCAGGATTTTTTTTGTAATACATTTTCACCTCCATACAAGTCGTTAAAAAACCTTAAAAACTTCCCTTTGGCATGGTAAATGCAATATTCTTAAATGTAACATCGTTATTACAATAGATTTATTAAACATAAAACATAAAAACTACTAATATGAATGAACTATTTTTTTCAGCAATGTTTATAGGAAGTATACTTTTTGGAAACCCTGAAACCACAGAAATTCCTTCAGAATTAAATATGAATAATGTTGAATATGCTCAAGCCAATCCCTCAGGAACCATAACCTTGATTTCAAGTTCAGCGATGAAGCTGAGATTCAAAGTAACTGGTGATCAAGTTGATACTCCTTTGGATATTTATGTAAATGATGAAGCCCAAGGATCTGTAAATGTAAATGAGGAATTCGAAATAAAACGCCCTGTGAACAATGGAGGGCAACAAAGCATTGAAGTAATACTTAAAAATGCTGATTCTATATATGCAAGCTATGTGATTAGCTTCTAATCTCAATTAAATATAAGTAAGACAACCTAAAGAAAATTCTTTAGGTTGTTTTTTTACCCTTAATATTTATTATTTTAAGGGATGCTAACAAATTTTGAAATTCACGACCTGATCTATGTTTATTTTGATGGACACGAAATAGATTTACACAATGAATATGATTTTATTGCGGAGAAGGTTATGATTTCAAAAACTGAGATTCATCTGTTATTTCAAAAGACCGATAATCTATTATTGAACCCTCCTTTTGAATTTCTACAATTCAATGCTTACAATTATTCATATTTACTAAACAAAGCCCCTGATCAGGATCAAATATGGAATGACACCTGTATTGATGGAATCACCTACTATCCTTCTTCTGACCGAGAAATTCATAATGCCTTAATAGATCAAAGAACCGCCAAGGAGGAGGATGATCTAATCTTTGATTTCATGAGTAATCGGATTATTCGCATCGGTGCTGAGAGAATAATTCTCGAAGGATTCAATTCAGCGTCCTGATAATATCGACCAATGCCTCGGTGAAAAATACTTAGTCACCAGCAAGAATATTCACCGATTTTTCCGCAATGTTTACCGAGAAAGCTTCAGAATTAACCTATTTAGCCTGTTACCGCCTGTTTTTACGTCCTACCTTTGAGATATCAAATAAGAAATAATAACAAAAAAAATAAAACAGGTATTAAACATTAAAACTATAAGTCATGAAAAATCTAGTAAAAACATTCGCAATCGCAGGTCTATTATTCGCTTCATCATTAACAGCATTTGCAATCGATAAAGACAAGGACAAGTTAAATAATGCAGTCGTAGAAAATGTGGTTGATGCATACATCAACAGTTCAGTAAAAGGTGATGTAGAACATGTAGATAATTTATTCGCTGACAACTTCAGCTTAAAATACAATACAGAATACAATCAGGCTCCGCTTTCAAAAAGCTCATATATCAAACAGATTAAAGGTCAAAAAGGTGTAACCTTCAACTGTGACAGTGATTATCAAATCGTTGAAAAAGCTGGAAAATACAGTTTGGCAAAAGTAACCCTTGACTTCTCCAACTTCAAACGCACTGACTACCTAACCATGGTACAAGATAATGAAGGTTGGAAAATCACTGAAGTAAACTCAGTTTTCGAACAAAAATAATTGGATACAACATATATAAAAAGGCTGCTCTATGGTTAGAGCAGCCTTTCTGTATATTTTATCTATCCCAAAACATTGGAGGCTCAATACCTAGACTTCTTAGATAAACATATCCTTGTCCACGATGATGAATTTCATTATCCACAAAGTATAATAGATTCTCATAAATTGGTGCATTAAATTGACCAAATAGATTGAAATGCTCTGGAAATCTTTCCTCAGGAATTTGATTATAATATTCTGTAATCAATGGAGTTTGTCTATCCCATTCTGCCAAAAGTGCTTCCTTAGTATTAAATGGCACATCATGATTAAATCCATCGGTGGTATTGTTAACCATTCCTTCCAATCCTGGAAGACCAACAGTTAATATCTCCTTTACCAGTTCAGCAAATGGACGCATTCCGCCAATGCTAAATTCAAATAATTCCTTTTCAGGGAATTTCTCAATGGTATTTCTTGTTAAATTTCTATGGCCTTGCAAATGATTTAAGAATTCTGCTTTTGAAAAAAATCCGTTTGTGCTCATAATATTTTCTATTTAAATGATTGAATAATCAAATTTAAGAACATGGAATGACAGCCTTTTGTCAGCAGGTTTCAAGCTATAAATCATAAAAAAACTTCCAAAAAAATCAATTTTTGGAAGTTCTAATCTTTTAATTGTTTTCTACATCACTCTACCCACCGGATATAACATATAGTTATGTTCATAGTGGTGCGTACGTTTATAGATCCATTCCAATTGAGCTCTACCATTCTCAGCCAATTTAGGATCTTGCTTTTTAGCATCTTCAAAATCTTTCTTTAGCTTAGCATCCTTTTTCAGTAGTTCTGCAGCAGTATCTTCAAAGATATAAGCAGAGAAATACTCTTTCTGAGAAAGGATAGCATCAAAGAAATTCCAATTAAAAAAGGAATCCATTGCCTGAGGCTCCAAGGTTTCGATAATATAACGGTTGATATCCTGATTTGTTTCGATCAGCCAATCTCCTTTATAAAAGGGAACTTTCATGGTTTCAGCCTTTATTTCAACAGAATTATGCGGATAATGTCCTTCATAAGGACTTCCCTGAGTTTTATAGGATGTGATATAATACATCTCGACCTCTTTGACCTCATCCCTTTCCAATGCTGTCATTTTCACCCCATTGGTTTGCATCAATTCAATCAGCTTATCATAAGCCTGCGGAACAATATAAGCCTTTGGTTTTTTGATGATTATAGTGGGTTTATAAGTCGAAAAATAAGGCACTAGCTTGCTGAAAGGTTTATTACGATCATAATATAAACGATCCTGTCCTGAAACCTCACTTGCTTTCTTGCCTGATTCAAAGCCCTTGAACTCTATTTGTTCTACTGATTCAGCATCCAATGCCCAGCTAACAGGAAAATCAGTTTGTGAAGCTACCTGAGCTTTTACATTTTTACGCAAAGCGACCAATTCCTTGGACTCAAGAACAGAAACCTCAAACAAGTTTTTCATCAAGGCATAGGTAGATTCCACACGTTGCTGATAGGGTTTCCACATATGTGTTTCCGGCATATATCCTATGGTATTATGCAAAGCTGCATATCCCGTTGAATATCTCGGACTTTCTAAAAATGAAACCAAACCACTTTCCGGTGTTTCTCCCTTTGAATTTACATAAGGAACCATTGGAAATCCTTCCTTTTCCATCCTCTTATACAATTCATCCGTAAACTTGGATTTCATATAGGGAGCAAGATCTTTATGAAGTTTATCCTTATGCGTTTCAATCAAGGTCATTACATATTGATAATCCGCCCCATTACTGGTATGCGTATCAAAAAACACATCGGGATCCCAGGTACTGAAGATTTTTTGAAACAGTCTGGAATTTCTTGTATCGCCTTTGATAAAGTCCCGATTCAAATCATAATGCTGCCTGGAACCTCTGAAACCATATTCATTAGGTCCATTTTGATTTACTCTAGACTCACCCCTATTAAGCATTCCAGCTATATTATAAACCGGAATTACACAGAGCACCAGATTATCCGGCAGTTTATCCTCCTTCAATAAATCCCGAATGAACATCATGGAAGCATCAATCCCTTCAGGTTCTCCAGGATGAATCCCATTATTGATCAACATCACGGCTTTCCCTTTTGCTTTGATGCTCTTGGGATCAAAATCACCATCCTTAGAAAGAACGATCAGCTGTAATGGCTTGCCAACATCGGTCAAACCAATATCCATGATTTTCACATTTTTCCTACCCTTCAATAAGGTAGCATAATAGTCTTGGAGTTCCTGATAAGTTACCGTAGTATTCTTCTTGGCATCCAATTCATAAGGTATTTTCTGAGCTTTTGTTTCCATTATTCCGGTACTGATTAATAAAACAGCCAATCCAATGCTTTTCAATAAGCTATTATTCATTATTTGCTTGGTTTATTTAGGTAAATAAAGATATGGAATATTTTTATTTGTTGAAGGACAGAAGCCCATTGCATCGAGATATAAAGAGGCTTCATTTCAAAAATATCTAACCAATTAACTTTTCAAACATTCAAGATTTCAAAATGCCGTTTCAATCAAATTCAAAAAAAAAGGTGCCGTTCCAACAGAACAGCACCTTTCGAGTTAGCATCTAATAAAACCAATATTCAGCTAGAAAATCAATCTTAATACTAAATACTAACTACTAAATACTCTAACTAATTTTGATTCGCACGGATAATATTCAATGCACCACCAGCTTTAAACCAACCGATTTGTTGTTCGTTGTAAGTGTGGTTAGCAAGAATTTCTTCCGAAGAACCGTCAGCATGGTGTAACACCAATGTAAGCGGTTTATTAGGAGCGAATTCAGTTAATCCGATGATATCGATTGTATCGTCTTCTTTGATTTTATCGTAATCATCTTTATTAGCGAAGGTAAGACCAAGCATACCTTGTTTTTTCAAGTTAGTTTCGTGGATACGAGCGAAAGATTTCACCAATACAGCACGAACGCCTAAGTGACGAGGCTCCATAGCAGCGTGTTCACGAGATGAACCTTCACCATAGTTTTCATCACCAACAACGATTGAACCAATACCGTGAGCTTTATAGTCACGTTGAGTTGCTGGAACCGGACCGTACTCGCCAGTCAATTGGTTCTTCACATTATCAGTTTTATCGTTGAAGAAGTTTACTGCACCGATCAACATATTGTTAGAGATGTTGTCTAGGTGACCACGGTATTTCAACCAAGGACCAGCCATAGAGATGTGGTCAGTAGTACATTTACCTTTAGCTTTGATTAATAATTTCAAGCCTTTAAGGTCAGTACCTTCCCAAGCAGCGAAAGGTTCTAATAATTGTAGACGATCAGAAGTTGGAGATACATCTACAGTAACGCTTGAACCATCTTTTGCAGGAGCTTGATATCCAGGATCATCCACTGCGAATCCTTTTTCTGGTAATTCATCACCTGTAGGAGGATCTAATTTCACTTGCTCACCATTTTTGTTAGTTAAAGTGTCAGTAAGTGGGTTAAATCCTAAGTCACCAGAGATAGCGATTGCTGCTACCATTTCAGGAGAAGTTACGAAAGCAAAAGTATTCGGGTTTCCGTCAGCACGTTTCGCGAAGTTACGGTTGAAGGAGTGAACGATTGTGTTTTTCTCTTGTTTTTCAGATCCAGCACGATCCCACATACCGATACATGGTCCACATGCATTTGTAAAGATAGTAGCGTTAAGATCTTCGAAAGTTTTCAATAAACCATCACGGTCAGCAGTGAAACGTACTTGCTCGGAACCTGGGTTGATACCAAATTCAGCTTTTGTTACAAGACCTTTTTCAACCGCTTGGCGAGCGATAGATGCAGCACGAGATAAATCCTCGTAAGAAGAGTTGGTACATGATCCGATCAATCCCCACTCTACTTTTGTAGGCCATCCGTTTTTACCTGCTTCTTCACGCATACGTGAGATTGGAGTATACAAATCTGGAGTAAAAGGACCATTCAATGAAGGCTCTAACTCAGATAAGTTGATTTCGATCAATTGATCGAAGTATTGCTCAGGGTTAGCATAAACCTCAGCATCTGCTGTTAAATGTTGCTTAATTGCATTTGCTGCATCAGCAACTTCAGCACGGTCAGTAGCACGTAAGTAACGCTCCATTGACTCATCGTATCCGAAGGTTGAAGTTGTAGCACCAATTTCAGCACCCATGTTACAGATCGTACCTTTACCAGTACATGATAATGATTCAGCACCTTCACCGAAGTATTCTACGATAGCACCAGTACCACCTTTTACAGTTAAGATACCAGCAACTTTCAAGATTACATCTTTAGGAGCCGCCCATCCTGATAATTTACCAGTTAATTTTACACCGATTAATTTAGGGAATTTTAGTTCCCAAGGTAATCCAGCCATTACATCACAGGCATCAGCACCACCAACACCAATAGCGACCATACCTAATCCACCAGCATTTACTGTGTGGGAGTCAGTTCCGATCATCATACCACCTGGGAATGCGTAGTTTTCAAGAACTACTTGGTGGATAATACCAGCACCTGGTTTCCAGAAACCGATACCATATTTGTTAGATACAGAACTTAAAAAGTTGAATACTTCAGAACTTTCGTTTTTAGCACGATTTAAATCCTCTGCTGCTCCATCACGCGCTTGAATCAAGTGGTCACAGTGTACAGTTGAAGGAACTGCTGCTTGAGCACGGCCTGCTTGCATAAATTGCAATAAAGCCATCTGCGCCGTCGCATCCTGCATCGCTACACGGTCCGGTGCAAAATCAACATATGATTTACCACGTTCGTAAGCCTCAGATGCATTACCATCCCAAAGGTGTGCATATAAAATTTTCTCAGCTAGAGTCAATGGTTTATTCACAACTTGACGAGCCGCAGTAATACGTTCATCATATTGAGAATATACCTTTTTGATCATGTCTATATCAAAAGCCATTATTTGTAGTTTAATATGATTTATTAAATTTTAACCATTATTAGCTCCCTATTATGAGCTATTTACGCAAAAATACAAAAAAAACTGCGTTTAATTCGCATTTCTGCCATCACACGCTAATTTGGAAGTATTCTAAACAAACGTCTTAAACCATTTGAACTGTAGGGTCTACAGCCTTCAAATCCTTAATCGTTTGCATCGGGTTTTCCGAACTGAATACAAAACTTCCAGCTACTAAAACGTCCGCTCCAGCAGCTAATAATTTGCCTGCATTCGAGGTTCCTACTCCACCATCAATCTCGATTAATACATCCGTATTTTGGTCAGCCGCCAAAGCGCGCAATTCTTTAATCTTGCTGTAGGTACGCTCAATAAATTTCTGTCCGCCGAATCCAGGATTCACCGACATCAAACATACCAGGTCAATATCCTGAATCACATCCTTCAATAATGAAACTGGTGTATGCGGATTCAAAGCAACTCCTGCTTTACATCCCAACTCCTTAATCGCTGCTAATGTGCGGTGTAAGTGAGTACAAGCTTCATAATGAACCGTAATAATTTCGGCACCATTGTCCTTACAAACTTTTAGATAACGGTCAGGATCAACAATCATCAAATGAACATCCAAAGGTTTCTTGGCATGTTTCGCAATCGCATTCATTACTGGAAATCCAAAAGAGATATTTGGAACAAATACACCATCCATGATGTCAATATGAAACCAATCTGCTTCGCTTTCATTTACCATTTGAACATCACGCTGTAAATTGGCAAAATCTGCAGCCAATACCGACGGTGCTATTAAGTGTTGTTGTGTGGACATGTATTAATTTTTTTGCAAAGATAACAAGTATTATCCTCTATCAGAAAACAATGTCCGTTTTTGAATGAATTGCTACAATTCGCTTACAAATTGAGAGATGTGAGATGTACTGTTTGCTCTAAAATAATTACATTTGTTAGTTAGGATTACTAAAAATAGACTGTGGCGAAATTAAAAATAAATTACCCTAAGGATAAACTTCAACAAAACTCCACTATGTGGAAATACGGCATGGTGATTCTTACCATTGTGCTGATCTGTATTTTTCTGCCGAAACAACCTCGGTTCAGATATGAATATCAGAAAGGAAAACCATGGAATCATGAGAATCTAACCTCGCCCTATAATTTTGCCATTCTAAAGACTGCCGAGGAAATGGAACGTGATAAGCAATATATCCTTAACACGGTCCAGCCAATCTATAACTTGAATGACGTCGCTAGCAAAGAACAAATCGACCAATTCAATACTGACCTTAATGAAAAATGGCAAGCCAGCCAACTGGATTCTTCTGAAACTGGCAACCTCAATGATTATCGTGAAGTTGGTACGGCATTGTTAAACTATATTTATGGACGTGGTGTTATCTCGTTAAATAACCGATACCAAATCAAGGGTAGCGATTCAACCAAAAATGACCCAACTTCCCTAGAATATAATTTTGTATTAATCCATGATAATATTGCTCAGCAAAAAAATACGGTCGACTGCTTCACCATCGAATCGGCGAACCAATATATTGTTGGGGCATTGGAAAAGAATAAACTGATTGAGCATAAGCGTTGGTTGTCAGAAGTTCTCAAGAACTACATCACCATCAACTATGTCTTCAACGAATCCCAAACCAATAAGGTTGAACAGACGGCATTGGCCAATATCTCCACTACGCGGGGTATGGTTCAAAAAGACGAGCTGATTGCCGAGCAAGGCAAGATCATCAATAATGAGACCTACCAGAAGCTGGAATCACTACGTAAGGTATTCGAAGATGAATCCAGGATCAGTGGTGAACAAAACCTTGTGACCTTTGGTCATTTCGTCTTGATTTCATTGGCAATGGCGCTGCTGATGGTATTCCTATATTTCTTTAGAAGGGATATCTTCAACAACAACCGCTTACTTTTTATCATCTTCATCGTTATTTTGGTGATGCTGGGCGTACTGAGTTGGGCTATCAAGATCAAGATTCCAAGCTTATACTATATCCCTTACTGTTCCGTACCGATTATTTTCAGACTATTATTTGATACCCGGATCGCATTGAATATCCATATTCTAATGGTCTTGGTAGCAGGACTATTCGTGCCGAACAGCTTTGACTTTGTATTCCTACAATTTACGGCGGGTATGGTCGCTATTTACAGCATCCGTACATTAGTTAAAAGAGAGCAATTCCTTGTTTCCAGTGTATTGATACTGGCAACATATATTCTTGCCTATGTCGGATTGGTATTGACCAGAAACGGATCCTTCTCTTCCATCTACTGGCAAGACATCCTTCCGTTTACGGTGAGTGTGGGTCTAACCCTCCTAGCCTATCCATTGATCTATGCATTTGAGAAATTATTCGGAATTGTATCCGATCTGACCTTGATGGAGCTGACCAACAGTAATTCGCGTTTATTGCGTGAGTTATCTCTGAAAGCACCAGGAACCTTCCAACACTCCTTACAGGTTGCTAACCTTGCGGAGGCAGCAATTTATAAGATTGGTGGAAATCCTCTATTAATACGTGCAGGAGCACTATATCATGATATTGGAAAGATGATCAATCCGCTATATTTCATCGAGAACCAAAAGACAAACGACAACCCGCATGAGGAGTTGACACCTGAACAAAGTGCACAGATCATCATTTCCCACGTTTTAAAGGGGATAGAAATGGCCCGTAAGAACCAAATGCCGGAGGTTGTAATAGACTTTATCCGAACGCATCACGGAACGACGAAGGTAGATTACTTTTACAACATGGCGGTGAAAGCGAATCCGGACAAGGTGATTGACGAATCCATCTTTAAGTATCCGGGTCCAGTGCCGTTCTCCAAGGAAACTGCGGTATTGATGATGGCGGATTCAGTAGAAGCGGCATCCAGAGCATTAAAGGAGCCAACGGAGGAATCCATCAACAATTTAGTGGACAAGATTATTGACCATAAATTGATGCAGCGACAGTTCCAGAATGCGGATATTACGATGCGTGAGATCTCCGAATCGGCGAAGATATTCAAGGCGATGTTGAAGAGCATTTACCATGTTCGCATCGATTATGATCTGAGCAAGAAGAAAGATAATTAAAAAAACAAATTGATATTCAAAAGGTTGCTGATAGAGTAGAATAAAATGGGAATTTTTCGCTAAATCGACTTTGAAGAGTGAAAATTTTGCGTTATGTTTGCACTGTCGAAACCCGGAGAGGTGCCTGAGTGGCCGAAAGGAACAGTTTGCTAAACTGTCGTACTGGAAACGGTACCGCGGGTTCGAATCCCGCCCTCTCCGCAAAGATAAATTAAAACCCTTCAACGTAGTTGAAGGGTTTTGTTGTTTACAGCGAATTGCCAAAATGTTTTGAAGCAATTCGCTGTAAACAACAAAACCAGCGAGAGAAACGAGCGTAGGTTTTAATTTCCATCTTTTAGCCTCCCCCACAAGGGATCGCCGAAGGCAATCCCGCCCTCTTTCAGTAAACAATAGAAATAACAGAAGGTAACTTATCGTTTTTCATTTAAACCATAATTGAATGAAGAAAAACATAGGAGTATGAAAAGCATAAAATATTGAAAATCTCTTCACACTTTTGGCACACTTTTGAAAATCAGTATTGGTTTGGACTCCATTTTTAAATATATACCCCCTGTAAATTTTCGTGTCCTAATTATTATATTTGATTAAGAGCTTTAATAGTAAATTATGGAAATAGATGAAGACCTAAAATTTGAAATTAATGCCGATGGACAGTTCATAAGAAACACGCCAATCGGCAAAATGCATGCTAATTCAAACCAATCGATTAAACACTCCCCTTCCACTAGTAATAAAAATTAATATATTGCATAAATAATAACATTAGTTGTCTTGAAAAATGACACTCCAATTATTAATAATCTCACAAATGGAACAAGCGAAAGGAATTATTATACCTATTGTTGCAGACTTTGTTTTAAGTCCTGACATTATATATAGCGAAAAGCTAACCGGAATTTATTTTCAAACAGAAGACGAACAATATGGTCGAATAACTTTTGAGAACTTAGATGCTTTGAAAATTTGTAGGGGTGAAAATTTGCCATTCAATTCTAATCGGGAGGAAGGACAAGAATATCCTTGGGTCTATAAAGTTGAAAATTCAAAGTGGCTGAAGGAACGGTTCGTTTATGAGAATGAAAATTATGGCAATTTATACGAATTCGGAAATAATGTAAATGAAATGCTAACGGATTTTTCACACTATCTTTTCAAATTTCACGACCAATTCGTAGAAGTTATTGCTAGAGGCTTTTGGTTTGAGCAAGACAAAACAAGTTTGTATAATAGAGAACTCCTAGTTGGACATCCATTTTTAAACTTAACAGAAAGCAATAAGGAAGAGTATGTTTCACACAATTTGACTTGCCAAATAAGAACAAACCCAAAATCGCAAGACAAACTAATTTCAGATGCGATATTTTGCTCGCAAAAGCTTATAGAATTTGCATTGGAACTGGACGGTAACGCATCGGTAGACCATTCCTTAATTTTATCATACAGAAATGGAAAATTGACTAGCAGTCTCAAAGGAAATTTTGGGAAACAAATTGCGGAGTTTAATGGAGTTGCAAAATTTGAGGATGTAAAACCTTACATTGATAATTATATGAAAGAAGTTTCTGACAGACGAAAGGAATTAGGAAAATAAACAACAAACCAGCGAGAGAAACGAGCATAGGTTTTTATTTCTAACTTTTAGCCTCCACTATAAAGGATCGCCGTAGGCAATCCCGCTCTCTAATAAAAGAATATCAAAACCGTTTAAGTATTTAGTTAATTATAATTAATTAATACTATTAGAATGATTGAGGGAAAGAATTAATAAAAAAATTTCTCTCCCTTTAAAGCATATTAGGAATTTTTCATTATTAAGTTCTTGAAATCAAACTCTGAATAATCTTTCTTCCACTCCCTATATTCTTCAATTTTAATATTTCCTATAGATAGATATTCTTTTATTTCATTTAGCACCTTGAAATAACTACATCTAAAAAGTTCTTTACTTTCAGTTCCCTGATAATAAGAACTTTTAACTTTATAATTAACAAGAATCTTATGTAGATTAAATTCATGCAAATTCGTATTATCTACTTTTATTGTTAATAATACATCCCAATCTTGTGTACCTCCAACCTGTCTACTTTTCAACTTTTGTAATCTATTTTCAATTTTTTCAGTAGTCATACCTAACTTTAAAACTTTTTTTGATTTTGATCCAAAAAGATACAAATAACCTTTTTTAAAAGACCTCTTAACAAATGCGATTCTAGAAACATCACATACTACACAGTGTCCAGATCGACTCCTAATATTATGGCCATTTTTACAAAGGGTTGTATTATATGCAAAAAATATATCGTTATCTTTCATGAATTCTTTAATACCATTTATTTTTTTACCCTTGGCATCTATTAAAATATTATTTGTAATTTGATGATTTGAAATAAATTGTTTTGTAAAATTATCCATAACCTAAATCAATAATTAGTTGGTAAAAATAGTTTTAGTATTATTTTTTCACAAATTCAAGCACCCTCATTTTATGAGAATACTTTTTGATCAAACAAGAACATTTCATATGACTCAGCCTCTCCCATTGATTCATTAGCAAATTTGTGCATCATAGAATAATAAATTTGAAAGTGCTTAAATTTTGTTGATGAAAATATTTCTATGATTTCAAAAACTTCGTTAGGAATTGACAATTTCATTATTAATCTTGCTACATTAATATCAAATATAAGAGTACATTCCTTATAAAAACACGGTCTACTTGCAATATAAAGAATTTTAGATTTATAACTAATATTTAGACCTTTAGTATTATTAAAACTATTATATGCTAACTTTAAATATTGTTCTTTTACAGCACATTTCTCCATTAAAAAAAAAAAAACAATAAATAGATTTTCGATAGTAACTATACTTCTAATAAAAAGAGGAATTCTTTGGTAATGAATTTATTTTATTATGTAGCTATAAGATTGATAATAAAACTCATATTCAACCCTTAATTTTTACGGAAAACCGTTTCCTTTGTTTTGTTGTAAAACAATAGATTTGCACTTTAACCAAATCAATTGTTTATATGAAAAAATCAATTATTATTCTGGCATTATTGCCATTGTTATTTATTGGATGTAAAAAAGGGGGCCACACAAATGATCCGATGCCAGAAGAACACTTATTTGACGTAAAGTTTTCCGCGAGTGCATTTGACCAGGAAATTAAACCTATGAATGTGAAATCAACGACAAAAAACACATCTACTTTAAATAAAATAGAGAACCCTCAAGATAAATTTAATTCACTCATATATCTTATTTATGATGAAAATGGTAAGAAGGTATCTGAAGGGAGAAATTATGTTTATGAAGAGAAATACGAAGATGCATTGAACTTTAATTTAAAACTTCCTAAGGGCAAATATTCTATAATCCTAGCAGGAGTAGATACAAACCCAAGAACAGAAGGCAAAATTGAGGATATTTATTTTTATGGCTCAATAAATAATGTGTTTTGCAGTGATATTGTAAAAATTGGGGTCGATAGTGATTCCACATATTCACCAATAAAATTATCCAGAATTACCTCGACAGTAAAAGTTGATATTACAGACGTTTCACCAGATGAGGAAGTAACTCTTGAATTAAAGGGAAATCTTTATAAAGGTATTTACCCCTTTGGTACAAATAATTATGAAAGTGCAAATATACAATCTATTAGTAAGTTAAAAGTTTTACCAAAATCAGTAAATAATGTTTTTGAAATAGTTTTATTTCCTCAAAAACTTAAGGAAGCTTCATCAGTCAATTTAGAGATAATAATTTACAATAAAAGTAATGTCATAATTGGAACTAAGTCAATTCCAGGAGTCATAATAAAAAGCAATCATAAAACAATTCTCACAGGTAAGGTATTTGACGTTTTAGAATCTAAAGAAAAGAAAAGTACTTTTAAAGCTGAAATAGTAGGAAATTATTCTTCTGATATAATAAATCAAACATTTTAACATAACAACCTTTGAATTTAAGCCTACTATAAAAAGGTAGGCTTTTGGTTTGAGCAAGACAAAACAAGTTTGTATAATAGAGAACTCCAAGTTGGACATCCATTTTTAAACTTAACAGAAAGCAATAAAGAAGAGTATGTTTCACACAATTTGACTTGCCAAATAAGAACAAACCCAAAATCGCAAGACAAACTAATTTCAGATGCGATATTTTGCTCGCAAAAGCTTTTAGAATTTGCATTGGAACTGGACGGCAATGCATCGGTAGACCATTCCTTTATTTTATCATACAGAAATGGAAAATTGACTAGCAGTCTCAAAGGATATTTTGGGAAACAAATTGCGGAGTTTAATGGAGTTGCAAAATTTGAGGATGTAAAACCTTACATTGATAATTATATGAAAGAGGTTTCTGACAGACGAAAGCAATTAGGAAAATAAACAACAAAACCAGCGAGAGAAACGAGCGTAGGTTTTAATTTCCATCTTTTAGCCTCCCCCACAAGGGATCGCCGAAGGCAATCCCGCCCTCTTTCAGTAATCTCCTAACCCCCAATTCACTTGCAAAAAAAATCTTAAATTGCGTATATAATAAACTTAGCTCCAATGGTTTTCGAACAAAACTCTTAAAATGAAAATCCCAACTATTCACGGTATCATAGAAAGACGAATTCTTGTAAATTATATTGCAGACCCGAGCGTCGTGGAAAAAATATTACCTAAGCCTTTTAAACCAAAATTATTTGAGGGAAAAGCGATTGTAGGAATATGTTTAATTCGTTTAAAAAACATTAAACCGAAAGGATTTCCTGACTTTGTTGGTGTAAATTCTGAAAATGCTGCACACAGAATCGCAGTTGAATGGGAAGAAAATAGCGAAATAAAAGAAGGTGTTTTCATACCGAGAAGAGATACGAATTTAAAGCTTAACGCAATAATTGGTGGAAGAATTTTTCCAGGAAAACATTATTTCGCAAAGTTCAACGTAATAGAACAAAACAATAATTATCATTTAGATTTCAAAAGTTCAGACGATACAACGATTGAAGTTGATGCAGAATTGTCCGAAAATTTTGATGAAAATTCAATTTTTAAAACGATTGAAAGTGTTTCGGCATTTTTCGAAAATGGATCTATTGGATACTCACCTAACGGCAAAAATTTTGACGGCTTAAAATTAGAAACTTATAAATGGAAAGTAAAACCACTGAAGGTTTCTAATGTCAAATCGAGTTTCTTTAATGATAAAAAAATATTTCCCGAAGGTTCAATAAAGTTTGACAATGCAATTCTAATGGAAAATATAGAACACGAATGGAAATCACTAAAAACAATTAACCACTGCAGTTAACATTGAATTGGCATTTGGAAATTTTCTATCAAAATTGAAATTTCTAGCTTCAATATCAGCAACTATCAACAAGCTCCGAAAAATTAGTTGTAATTGTAAAAAAAGAAAAACTACTAAACCTAATATTGGTAACTATTTCACAACTCCAAATTTTGAATAAAATAGAGTATACACAAACTATCGGCATATAACCTTAATATTATCAAAGCCTTTCAAACCAAAATTATTTGAAGGAAAAGCGATTGTAGGAATTTGTCTAATTCGTTTAAAAAACATTAAACCGAAAGGATTTCCTGACTTTGTTGGTGTAAATTCTGAAAATGCTGCACACAGAATCGCAGTTGAATGGGAAGAAAATTGCGAAATAAAAGAAGGTGTTTTCATACCGAGAAGATATACGAATTTAAAGCTAAACGCAATAATTGCTGGAAGAGTTTTTCCAGGAAAACATTATTTCGCAAAGTCCAACGTAATGGATCAAAACTATACTTTATTTACTGTTCGAAACGCTGTTCTTTTGGAAAAAATAGTCTTTAATAACTCCTTCCTGGTTTTTAATCTTTATCACTATTTTTTCTGAATTGGCTTTTAGGCCATCAGACAGGAAAAAGTTACAGGGATTGACGATTTTTTTACCATTTAATTCGAGAAGCTGGTCTCCCTCTTTTATTCCCATTTTTCTCGAATTTGAATTAGGCCACACTTGGCTTATTTTCATTACACCATTTTCCAGTGATATGCTAAAATCTCTAATAGCTTGGGGAAGATGTATTTCCTTAGCGCTTAGATCATAGGGTTCATAAATAAATTCCTTGTCTTTGAAATTTAAAACAAGACTTCCATATTTCAAAAGCTCACTTCCAATACGTGAATTTGATTGACTGGTAGTTATGCTGACAACATCCTTAAAATTTACATTACTAAACTTTAGGTCTCTGAATAAAAATTTTGAAATAGATTGAGAATCACTAATTTTAATAGTATCAATTAGGTAATCAGAAAGTTTGAACTTAGATTTTCCATACTTTGAAACCAAGTTATCTGAAATCGAATAGAAACCATCATCTCCTGAATCAAATAAAACCTTGTCCTTTATTTTAGATGATATTTTAATATCTATAAATGGTTTACCATGTGGAGAAATAGATAAATCTCCAGATTTTGATCGTTTTAGAAATGCTTCAGATCGATCACTTAGAATGATATGTTTCTTTTGATAGTCAATTTTAACTAATAACTCATTAAGAATATTGGAGCCAATAATTCCATCGAAATCAAGACACCTAAAAAGTTCATCCAAATTCTCATTTTTTATATCAAAAGCAGGAACATTTATAAATTTAGTATTTCCAATCTTTAGACTATCAAGAGTAATAAATGAATGTTCATACACCCTCCCGTTTACATATTCTAAATTTCTTTTCTCCACAAATTTGTGACTAATAAGGGATAAAATATCATCTTTAATCATACATGGAGCTCCTGTATCAAATATGAATTTCCGTTCTAAACTATCTATTTTGATTTTTATAAATATTTTATTTACAATGGTTTCAAATTCAATAGTATCTACAAAATTTTTATTCTGAAGTGCATCTTTATTTATCCAGTCTGAAGGCTTTTGCGCGACCGACGAAGATAAGCTGATGAATAGTAAGACAAAAGAGAAAAAAATAGATTTCATACAAACAAAATAGAAATAGAAGAAAAAATTTATCATTAAACTCATATAAATATATCGAATAATCTTATGTAAAATAACAGTTAAAGAAAATAAATAATAGTTTTTAACATAAATATTGACATATAGTTAAAAAACCTAATATTTTAAGAGAATTACCTCATCTTATTGGAGCTGTTGTTTTAATGGAATAATCCTAATGTGGGATAGGCAAAACTTTTCTTATATAAGATATGTTTATACAGTTGTTAGCGGTCATTTTAAAAGATAAATAAACAAAAAAATTTTATGCCACATGAAAGATTTTAAACCCACTAATTACAATTCTCTTTCCCCTTATTTAATTATTGACGATGCTCAAAAACTAGTGGAATTGCTAAAGACAATTTTTGGAGCTAAAATTCTAAGAAAATTTGAGCATGTAGATGGTAAAATTGCTCATATTGAATTACTTTTAGATGATTCTGTAATTATGATGAGTAATAGCACTAAAAATTTTCCAGCTAACAAAACAATGTTACACCTTTATGTCCCTGATGTTTTCAAGACGTTTGAATTAGCAATAGAAAATAGTTGTCAAATAATAGAAAAACCTATAAATAAAGATGGGGATCCAGATACGCGGGGGTCTTTTTATGATTTTGCTGGAAATTATTGGGCAGTAAGTACTCAAACAAACCCAAAATAGAAGAAAAAAAGCAATTTAATATAAGCAATTCTAAAAAAATCCCATATTTTAAGAGAATTAGCAACAGTCGTAAAATAAGGCTTTAAAAATATAAAAACTTTTTTTTCGCCATTAATTAAATAATTCATCTACACAATTTACTCTTTTGCAATTTAAGTTGAGCTAATACTTTCAAATGCTGGAAAAAACCAATCAATCCCCCCCCTCTACTAGTAATAAAAATTAATATATTGCACAAATAATAATGATGATATACCATCTGCAACCCGCCCTGCATATCATCGTGCAGACACGATAAATTCAAGCTTATATGACGACACATCAAGAAATGGAAATTTGGCAATACCTAAAAATTTTAAGTAGACCTAACAAGACTTGGTTTTTTGCAAAGGGTGACACTGATAAAAAAATTGACGCATTGACAAAAATTGCCATTATTGGTTACCCAAGTCTTATTTACAGCTTAACAGAGCTTCTAAAAGATAACAATAAAGAAATAAGAGAAACCACTTCAAAAACAATCATTCATCTATTCAAAAAGAATGATAGCAAAAAAGGACACTATGCAACTCTTAAACACTGTAAAATTTCAAGAAGTGATATTGACTTTTATGAAGCAAATTTTCCTAAGGAACAATATATTGAATTATTGGCAATTAGTTCCTTTAATGGAAATGGATACGTCAGAGAAAAAGCAGTTAAGAAACTTTCTAAGGTTGACAGTTCAAGAGCTATACAATTTTTAATCTATCGTTTAGCTGATTGGGTTTTGCCAGTTCGACAAGCTGCCTTAAATGGATTAGAAAACTATAAAACAACCAATTACATTGATTGCTTAATTGAAAATTTGCCAATTTTTGAGTGGCTAAAAAAAGTTGAACGGACAGACTTAAGTGGAGTTTACAAAGACATTATTGAGTTCGTTGCTTCCACAAATAGGCCATATATAATTGGCAACTTCAAAAAATATCCAGACAAACTTAGATTTTTATTAGCAAGGCACATTTCAAATTTGCCTAGAAACAATTCTCAAGAATTAAACCTGTTCTTAAGTGACAAACATTTTTTAATTAGGAATCTAGCAATAAGCCATTTTGATAAACTTCTGCAACCCCAAATCGAGCAATTACTGATTGACCAGTCAGCGATTGTCCGACTTCAAACTCTTTATTGCTTAAAAGATCAAAAAGACTTTGAAACTACTGTAGGGAAGTTTTTATCGGACTATTCTGCTACAATAAGAAATTTTGCAAGGTTTTCATTAAAACAATCAAATATAAACTTTGCTAAATTTTACAACGACAATTTACAAGTAAACAGAGAAGTCATTGGGTCATTAAGTGGACTTGCAGAAACAGAAGGTAAACAGTACTCGGAAACAGTTAAGCCATATTTGAAGGACAATAGAATAAAAGTTAAAAAGACAGCTTTTTTAGCACTATGCAAGCTTGATGAAGAAAGTGCCTATTATTTTGCTTTAGCCAACCTTGGCAGCCAATATCATGGACTTAGAAACTTAGTTATAGAATTTTTATCTCATATTCCGAGGCCAGAAATTTTGACAAAGGCAAAATGCATTTACGAAACAGGTAATTATGAATTAAAAAAGTCAATGCTAAAACTCTTTAGCAAAGTTGGCGGAATGACAGCAATTCCATATTTGATGATTGGAACAATAGACGAAAACGAGAAAATAAGACAATTGGCTTTTGGTTATTTACATATTTGGAAAACACGATCACTAAGACTATTCTCAATATCAAAACAAGAGGAAATTGAAAGAGCAAAACAGATTTTCAATTTAGTAAATGATAAACACCTAGAAAAAAAATATTTTAATATAAACCCGGTAGAAGGGCTTGACTTTTACTTCAAATAACGGAAACCCACTAATAAAATTGGAAACGATTCACCTTCCCCCCTCCCCACCGTCAAAAAAAGTTAAATTTCTGACACCTATCTACATTTTCCGTAAATTACCCTATAAGACATCTGGAAATGAAGCATTTGTATACACTGGTTTTCCTTCTTACCATCCTTATTCTACCTGCAAAATCACAAGATTTATCAGCGCAAGAAATCAAGGAATTAAATCAAGAAATTATTGACCAATTATTTCCAGGCACTTTAAACAAAGAATTAAAATTCGACTTCAAACAGCCCTTTCAGGAGGTTATGGTACCAATCAATGATAGCATTAAACTAAACGGTCTTTACTTCCCTACTAAACATCCCAAAGGATTGATTTTTTATCTTCATGGCAGTATTGGCGATTTGGGAGAATGGAGTAAAATTGCACCTATTTATACCAACCTCCATTACGATCTTTTTATGATTGATTACAGGGGCTATGGGAAAAGTGATGGTGAGTTTTTAACAGAGGACCATTGGTATGCCGACATGCAGAAGGTCTATGAATTCATCAAAAAAACATATGCTGAAGAATCAAAGATTATTATTCTTGGGCAATCCTTAGGAACAGCAGCTGCTAGTTATCTTTCTGCCCACAATAATCCAGGTAAGCTTATTCTTCAAGCGCCATTTTATAATTTTAAAGATTGGACTTATGCGCTAGACCCAAATCTAAACTCAAGCATTTTGAATTTAAAACTTGACAACCGAAAATATCTTGAACAAACAAAAGCACCGGTTATTATCTTCCATGGCGACCATGATAAAGCGGTATATTATGGTTCCTCGGAGAAGTTAAAGGAAACTTTCAAAAAAGGAGATCAGCTTATCACACTAAAAGGAGAAGGACACAATGACTTTACGAAAAACCCACAATACCTAAAAGAAATAAAGAAAGTCCTGAATTAACATTTGAATTTTTGGAGTTTTCATTTGATGAAACTCCCTCCCCCCTTCCCCAACCCTCTATTTCGATCCACACCCACTTCATCTTCCACCCAAACTCTCCCTTCTCGCGCATTTTCCCCACAACTCCTTCGGACTTCTGTCGGAGCTTAACCGCAAAAATTCGAACAAGGTCAGGCAAAGATCCGAAGAAGGTCCGGAGAAGGTCCGATAGAACTGCCTATTTGAACAAAATATGGATAAAATTTTTTAGGAAAATGCTCTCCTATTTTGGTTCGTGCTGGTGGCAATACCCATTGACATTTTTGGTCATATGCTTGCAGCGGGTTCCTTTTTTGGTGGTTCCTTTACATTGGACGGATCTGCTGTTGGCACCTTGGGCCTCGCCGGCTTTGATGCCTAAGCCTTTACTCGAACCTGAACTTACAAAGCCTCTTTGATTTGATTGGTCGGGATGACATTGAGAACATGCTGAAAGTCCTAATTTCTTAGCTTCAGAAATGCTCATTCCATGAGATACATTTTTGACATAACGGCAGGTTGCAGTGTGATATTTACCACCTGATGGAGTTTTATAAACTGTCTGAGCAGATAAGCAATAGGCAGACAGCACAAATAAAATGCTAAGTAGATATTTCAAGTTAACAATTAGTTTACACAAAGGTAATTACAAAAACCCAACAAATAAACTAATACGGTTTTTTAGATTAATATCTACTTAGCTCATCTTAAATTTATTGAGCCTCTTCGATGATGATCTTGGAAATATTGATTTCTTTGGCATCATCTGAATCTAAAATCAATTCCTTGTTATCCATCCAATATTTATCGGATTTTTCTTGGTCCTCGGCATTATAGGCAGAAACGAAAACATGGCCATTCTTTACAAATAAATTTTCTAGCATCATTTCATTGGCAGGTAGATCCAAATGCTTCTTACCATCCTTCCAAACCACGATTTTTGCATTACTTTCATTTCTAAAACTTACCGCAACATAAGTAGTACTGCCTTCCATGAAAGTTCTGATATTACCAACATCAACCCAATTCACATCATTGGTCTTTGCAATGGATTGATGGAGTTTGTTATTCTTATGGATAGTTATATAAGGTTCTTTATTATTTCTATTAAGGAGATTTATTATGAATAAATAGGTGTCATTTTGATGAAAAATGACGTTTTGCATAGTTTCAGGATATTTCTTTTCTAAAAAGATCTTACCATTTTTCCATAGGATGGAGTTTTCCATATGCCCTAGAACATACACATCATTATTCATTCCTCTAAACTCCCGAATATCAGGTTTTTTGTTGTTTCGGATTTCAAGTGGCCATAATTTTCCATTTTTCAAAATATCAGTGGAGCTAACTTTATTATTCTCGTAAACTGTTCTTTTTATATAGATATCTTTTGAATTGGAAACATAGATCATATTTCCTGTAGCAAAGACATTTTGTTCAAGGATATGTTTCTTACCATTGACCCAGTAAACTGGTTTTCGAGAAGTTACATCCGAGCCAACAGCACCTTCAAATCCAGTTATGTAGATATCCTGTCCGAGCATAAAGGCATCAAGGACACTCCCCCCATTTTCAGAGCCTTCCAAGTAGTTGATTTTTCCATTAAACCAATGTACTGGTCTACTTCCTAAAGGATCCCCTTCCTTTTGAACATTTCCAAATGCATGAACTTTAAGCCCTTTATAGAACTCCTCGAATTCATCTGGTTCACCCGAGTCATCAGGATGTTTATCTTTTTTACAAGAACTCAAAGTAAATAAAACAGCAAATAATAAAATAGTTAAGGATTGAATGGAAATTATCTGTCTTCTCATAGTGTGATGTATTAAGGATTCAATAGAAAATATTCTAGAATGAATTTTTGAATATTAATTTTCCTCTGAAACAAATATGCCTAGTAATTGGTAAAGAAAAAAACATAAGACTGGCATTTTTATATAAAAAAAGCAGCCCTGAAACCAGATTTCTAATAATCTGAATTCAGGACTGCCTATTGTTATCCTCTTTTCAAATCCCAGATAAGGGATTCAAGAGGGAGAATGTATTCCGTCTATTTAGCCATTCAGCCGTTCCAGCATTCTCATTCGGACTTCCGTTTGGTGGTTGATCAATTTGTCATAATCCGAGGCCTTATCTGTAAGCTTGATAGTCACGACAAATAGTTCAATGGACAAAAAGAAGAAAAAGAAAAGCAGATATACTGTCAATCCAATTTTCGAACTTGTAATAACTTCATGCAGGATATTTAATTCATCGATAAAACCAGATGACTTCCTAAGGTCCTTTTCCTTATTCGCGCGTATTGAGTCCAGGGAGCCGATGGTTTTGAATTTCTGACCGTTCAGAACATTGATTTGTTCATTAATTTGTTCCAATTCCCTTTTTTTAGGGTTTTCGTTCACCATTTTATTGGTTGAATTGGTACTATTAATTCTATTGCCTTGATTATCACGTGTTACCGAAGTATTGGTATAAGACGTTACGATCACTGGATTTTTCTGTAAATCTTCGGACACGACTTTTTGCCTGGCCTCCAATTGTTGAATACTAGCATCTATGCTTTTCACCTGTTCATCGACATCATTTTCAGAATTTTTGATAGCGATTTTAACGCGATCTTCCATTATCTGAGTTTTCTTGAGTTCGATATCATCCTTAAAGATAATTTGATCTAAGATAAAAGAACCTAAGATTGCCATCACAAGTGCAAGAGCAACCCGGAAGGTAACGGACCATTTATTGACTTTAGTAGAAAGGATAATAATTCTTTCAATCTGAATAACGACAAAAGCAGCGATGACGGATGCAAGAATACCTCCTACTACACCGACATGCAGATATCGGACAGCGAATGAATAGGCAATAAACATCCAAACCAAGACAATCAATAACACGGCAGAGGTGAATTTTTTGACAGCTTTCGAGCTTTGTTCACTAGAATGTTGAACTAAATAATAGTTATAACCTGTAAGGAAACAACCAAATTTAAGCCATGGGTTCTTTTTCATGTTAAAACTCTTTAGACAGTAGGGTTCTTTGTGTTATTGAGGCTAGACCTTTGGTAAATCCTCTATTGTAGGCAAGAATAGCTCTTTCAAACAGACCAGAATCCGTTTTTAGGGATTCTTCGATATCCACAACTTTTCGGATATGATTTTCAAGGTCTTCTTTTTTAGTTACGAGTTCTTCAACAAGGTCCACCAATCCAGATCTTTTGCGGGAATTGATATGAAATTCCAGTTCCTTTAGGAAAGAGTCGTGATAGGTTTTAACCTTAGAAATAATAATTTCGAGGTCGAATTTTATCAAACGGAGATTATCGTCTTTATAACGTTCATCTGGGCTTGTTAGAGCATCATTGAAGCCTTTAGTTTCAAAATCAGACTGAAGGTAAGAATAGATGGCATTGATACCTGTAAAGGAACTAATTGGCGCTGTCCAATCTTGATTGAGGTCTTTTTCTACAAAAATATCCTCTGGAATAGGTGGTAAATGGCCATTGAGCAAAGCATCCTCAGGAGAGCTTTCATTTTGTTTTTTCTTAAAAAAATTAAATAGACCCATTAGATTAAATGTATTTGGTTGGAACTTTATATTTACGGTGACCTCGTTTATGGCACAAGGCACAAAGAGTAATCAAAAGATTGCTGGGATAGTCCCAAGGTTCTTTAAATTGGTTAAGCCGATTGATAAAATGATACTGGCGGTGATGGACTTGTAACTGGTGGACATCTTGACAAATGACACATCTATTTTGATCCCTCTCCATGATTGCTTTACGCTTTTGTTTCCACCTAATATCAAACAGGGTGGCGCCATAAGTACCATGAGTATCTGGAGTATTCATCGACAAAAAATTAATAATTTGTAAGCTCGCGCTTGTTAGTTTGGGGCTAAAGTAATAAGAGTTCTCAAAATATTTTCCAGAAGAGCTACAAAACCGGTTAGGTTTGGCAAATAAATTAATTTTTGTAGCGAAATGATTATTTTTTCAAAAATTAGCTATTTAATAAAATTTCTTAGTAACTTAAACTATTCTTTATAGATATTACTTGAAATTGATAGTTAAACACACATCTAATCCTTGCCACTTAGAAGGTTCTAGCTTTTCCCTAAATTATTTGCAGTAGTCTTTTCAGACGATCATCTTCTATCAGGAATTTTGATTTGCTACATCCTATGAATTTTTCCCGAAACTATTTCAATCCTTGCGTTTTTTAAGATTTTATTAATCTAAATAATATTGAAATGGAATTACTTGAAAGCATTTTAAGTATGGATCCGAATTATTTGATAATCGGATTACTGGCTCTCTTTTTTACCTTGGAGCAGATTAGTTCTAATCCATTTTCCTTCAAAAAAAGAGGGGAACATCTGATTCAAAACATCCTGTTTCAGATCACACTAACCTTGATGAACCTATTTTTTGTTGTGCTCCAGGTCTACTGTATCGAGTGGCTCAACAATCATAAAATAGGCTTATTATTTTATGTTCAGCTGCCTTTTTGGGTAAAGCTAATTCTGAGCGTCATGCTGTATGATTTTTCGACCTACTGGATTCATCGGGCGGCACACAAGGTTCCTTTACTCTGGCGGCTACATCGAGTACATCATAGCGATACCAGCATGGACTCCTCCAGTAGTTTTCGGTTTCATCCCTTGGAGATGATCCTCGTTTATCAAACCGGAAATATCTTATCAGCAGGAATCTTCGGGACAGATATTCTATCCTTAGGATTATATTACTTTATCCTCTATATCTTTCTTTTCTTGGAGCATTCCAATTTACATTTTCCGACCTGGCTAAATAAGACTTTCGGGTTAATTTTTGTAATGCCAGATCATCATCGGGTCCACCATGATCAAAACCAATTTTTTACAGATAGCAATTATGCTGATATTTTCATTATCTGGGACCGCATATTTGGGACTTTTAAATCCCTAAAGGTCAAGGATATGAAATACGGGTTGATCGAGTTTGACTCAGATGAAAAGCAGAGTTTTTTATATCTGATGAAGAGTCCATTCATTAATATTAAGCGCGTGAAAGGCCAAGATGTTCATTAAATAAATAAAGGGCTGGATAAGAGAATCCAGCCCATTTTATTTGACCTAAAAAAATAAAGGTCTCTTATTCTAACCCACTAGTTTCCAAGAGCCTATTGCTCAAAGGAACTCTATTGTTTCCTATGGTTTTTGCCATGCTTTTGCTATCCCCTATTCTTTCACTAATAAAATCGGAATCAAAAGCTATACGAGCCTGTCCATTCGAAATAAAATTGCCTCCACCTTTGGAATCATCGATCATGATAATACCAGTCTTACAATTTTTGACATTTCCATCATTTCCTAATTCAGCTGAAATAATCATTCCGATGATTGCGGAAGAAGATCCCACCGTGGACTTAACCTTTCCATAAATGGTAAATTTATTATCAGTCCCGGAGATTGCCGTAGTGATACTGGTATCTCTGTTATGTATAAAATTCTCACCATACAAAAGAATACTAAAGTCCTTATTATTTTGGCCTGAGAGTTCAATTTTGGCATCTTGGAAACGATGACCAGGACGATCAGAAGCGATATTACTCGTATCCAGGATATGCGGTTTAATGGCAAATTTTCCTTCCACCGTTGGTGGTTTTACACCTGAATGGATAACAAAGTCTAATTTCTTTAACGTATCTAGATATTGTTTAGGAATAATATCCTCAATCCTTTCGGTTAGAATTTTTTCATCCTCGACTTCATTCCCATCCTTATCACAGGAAATCAGGATGAATGAAAGTAATAGCGCAGTAAGTGTGATTTTCAGTAAGCCTTTCATAAAGTATATTATTTATTGAATTCAAAAGTATGGACAAGGAGACTAAAAACCACTACCTGTTAAAATGGCTTTTTTTGTCCTCGAAAACAGGTATATACTGTTAAAAAATACCTAAGCGTAGGTATTGAAAATGATGAATAAGCGGCTTAAATTTAACTAGCAAAAGATATTGTTTTGCAACAAACTAATTATTAACCTATTATAATATGCTTGGGTTCATATTAATTAGAATAGGTGATATCAGGATGGTTATTCTCTCAGAAGCGACACATTCCAACTAACTAAATATTATGAAAGCAAAATTATTAGCAGTATTGATGCTCTTTGCCATCAATTTGGCAAATAGCCAACCTTACAAAATGGTCAAAGAGGTAGATTCTACCGTATTAATCAATCTTCAAAAGCAGGTGGATGACTTGCTCCAACAAAACCAGGCAAATTCAGAAAGAATCAACACCTTAATTACTTCAAAAGACCTGGATGCGAAGCTAAAATATGAAATCGTAAGGAGTAACCTGAAAAATGGTTTAGCCACTTTCAAATTGTTAAATGAGAAAATAAATTTTTTAAAGTCGAGACAAAAGGATAATAAATTAGATGCTGTTGTAAATGATTTGCACAACCCTCACAGCAATTCATTGAACTTTAAATTCGACGAAGTAATCAAGGATTTAGTCAAGCAACACATTCAACCCAAAAAGAAGAATATTGCTGGAAATATAATTCAATCTGTCAATGAAATTACAAAAAGTCCAATTTTAGGAAGTATCCCTACAATCGCTCCTGCGATTAGCATTTCCAATGCTGTTTTGGGTTTACTACGAAGCACCAGTATTTTCAATGACGATGTCGATTATAAGAAAATAGATGCTTTTGAAAAGGAACTTCATAAATACACTCAGTACTACCTGGCATTGAATGAATCTACAACTTACTTCAAGACTAATGTTGAGCTCCAAAGCAATGAACTTGGGATTCTACAGCAAAAACTATATGATCAGTTGCTATTCTTTTCAATGACTTTAAAATTTCCAAACCAAATAAAATCACAAGAGGAAGATATTGGGGAGTACATGACCAACCTATTCAATCACTTCAACAACAAGTATGTAGAAAACCTATTGGAGAATGCAGAAAAAACGAATACCAGTAGAGGTATTTTATCCTATGATAACATCTTGATAAGCAATAATGGAAATTTAAAAGAAGCTAATAATAGGCTGGAAGAATTTATTGCATTAATCAACCAGTTTGAATTTCAATACAACAACTATATTAATATCAATGAGCAATATTATAAAAAAGTCCTAAACTCATTAGATATAGCCCAACAAAATGGCATTGCATCAGCAGATCTGGTTGAAAAGAAAAAGAAAGAGATTATTGTATTAAAAGAAGATGCCCTTAAGCAGTTTAAAATTTCCATTAATCTACCGGACTTACTATTAAATAAACAGTCCATTAAATACACTGCTAGAATATTATAGATTTTTTATAAGGTTATAAGAACTTCATAGTAATTGTTTCAATTTCAAGGGGTATCCGATTCAGGTTACCCCTATTTTTTTAAATAATAAATTCAATGTAACCAGAGTAACCTAACTCCTCCTCCATTAATTCGATCTTTGCGGCAGATAAGAAGTGATTTTATTATTTTCGTTAAGAAACAATAAAATTCACTCCATGCAGATTCATATTAACAAAAGGCGAAACAAATAGAATGAATCAGATAAGGTTGGGCTTAAAAGAAAACTGGCAGCAGTTTAGTTTATTGATTCTGGTCAACATGATGGTTGGTGGAATGGTGGGATTGGAGCGTACTGTGGTTCCCTTACTAGGTACGGAGATTTTTAGGATCCAGTCTGATGTTGTCATCTTTTCTTTTATTATAGCTTTCGGATTGGTCAAAGCCATTACGAATTTAATTTCTGGTGTCTTAGCAGATAAATATACCCGTAAGCAGGTTCTGATTTGGGGCTGGTTAATAGGTTTGCCAGTACCTTTTATTTTAGCTTTTGGACCGAGTTGGAATTGGATTTTATTTGCCAACATATTATTGGGTGTTAGCCAAGGTTTCGCCTGGTCCATGACGGTCAATATGAAGATTGACTTGGTCGGTAAAAAGAGTCGCGGACTTGCGATGGGACTGAATGAGGCGGCAGGATATGGTGCTGTTGGACTTACGGCCTTAATCACTGGCTATTTAGCATCGCAATATGGGTTAAGACCAGAGCCATTTTATATTGGAATTGCCTATACCTTAATAGGATTGATTCTTTCCATATTTGTAATAAAAGATACCCGACAATTTGCCTTATTAGAGGCGAAACAAAACCCCGTAAGCGAATCAGGAGAAACGTTTCATAAGCCAAACCTAGGCTGGGTATTTAAGGAAACTTCCTTCAAGAATAAAAACTTATTTTCAGTTTCTCAAGCCGGCTTGATCAACAACCTGAATGATGGCATGTCCTGGGGTGTTTTCCCTTTGTTATTTATGTCGATGGGGGTTGGATTGGAAGGTATTGGCTGGATTAAAGCCATTTATCCAGTAGTATGGGGTCTTGGTCAAATTGTTACTGGTCCCTTAGCGGATAAGTGGGGAAGAAAACCATTGATCGTTTGGGGCATGTTTGTCCAAGTTCTAGGCCACCTCCTGATAGGCTTGGAAATCTTTGAGCCATTAACTTCAGGAATATTAGGTTCCATATTTTTGGGTATTGGAACCGCTATGGTCTACCCTGCTCTACTGGCTGCAGTAAGTGATGCAGCGCATCCAAGTTGGCGTGCATCCTCACTTGGCGTATATAGATTCTGGCGAGATATGGGCTATGCCATTGGAGCCTTGATGGCCGGAATCATTGGAAATTTATTGGGCTTAATGTGGGCAGTACATATTGCTGGTTTTATTACCCTGCTATCTGGAATCCTGGTTTGGATCAGAATGAAAGAAACAAAAGAAAGTTAAAATAAGAGGTCAAGAAAAATTGCCCAATATTTCCACTATATTAACATCTGAAAAACTAATTAGCAGGTCGACATTTATTAATCCTTTATTCCATGCCTCATACAAAGCAGTACACTTTTTTCAGTAAGCTTGATATTATCGGGATAAATCCTTTTGTTTTTGTTCCGGAGGAAATTCTGCAGAAATTATTTATTGATGCCAATCGTAATAAGGGAAATATTCCCATTAAGGTATCTGTGAATGGTTCAGAGTTTTTCCCGCAGACATTACTGCGATACCAGGGAGAATGGAGGTTGTATATCAATACGATGATTTTGAAGGATTCACCGAAGCGTATTGCTGAAGAATTGGAGGTAACAATTTTTTTGGATTTAGAAAGTAGGGAAATCCCAATGGATCCGAATTTTCTTTTAGCCTTAGAGAATAATCAAGAGGCCAAAAAGGTTTATGATTCGTTGATTCCTTCCCTTCAAAAGGAGATTAACCGTTATATCAACAATCTAAAATCAGAAAACAGTAAGCTAAAAAACATTGATAAAGCAATCCAGTTTTTACTGGGGCAGGAAAAGTTTATTGGCAGGAAGCTATAATTAAAGCTATTATCAACTGGTCAACCTATATTTTGAAAAAAAATAAAAATTTTGTGTAACCTTTTATTCAGAATACAGCACTAATGAATAAAAACAAATTATGACAGTACTAGGTATATTAGTTCCAATTTCATTTTTTGCTTGCGTTGTACTATGTACATATTTTATTAGCAAGTTTAGGTCCGAGACAATTACCAAGCTTGGAGGTCCAGTTCCACGTCTGCCAAAGAATCCAGTTTCATGGAGAAAAATTGGAATAGTAGTAATTGGATTTGCTGTAGGCACTCTAGCCTCAGGTATGATGTATGCGACGAGCATGTTAAATAATTCAGGTTGGGATGGATTAATTATTATTGGGACGATTACTTTAACGGTAGGAGTTTCATTTATTATTGCAGACAAAAAAGAAAACAAGGAAGATCAAGGGATAGATGGATAGTCTTTACATAGACAAAGTTCTTTCTGGAGATCGCCATGCTTTTAATTACTTTATCAGTAACTATAAAGACATGGCTTTTTCGGTTGCTCTATCTATTGTAAAAAATGAGCTTTTAGCGGAAGAAGCTACGCAAGAAGCCTTTATTCAAACTTATTTATCCTTGGAAAATTTCAAGGGTCAATCAAAATTCAGCACTTGGTTTTATAAGATTGTAGTTCATTGTTCCTATAAATTGATCAGCAAAAAGAATTTGCAACAGGTTGAAATTGACCTTATCGAACATGATATAGAATTCAATGATAATGCATTGAAGACTATGATGGAGGAAGAACAGAAACAGATGATCAATACCGTTTTGATGCGAATCCCGAGCAATGAGTCCTTGGCTTTGCGATTGTTTTATTTGGAGGAAATGTCTATACAGGATTTGTGTAGTATTACAGGTTGGACAAATGCGAATTGTAAGGTGATTTTATTTCGGGCTCGAAAAAGAATGGCCTTTGAACTTAATAAAGAAATAAACAGTTTATCATATGGAAGAGGAAAAAGATAAGATCAAAGGTTATATGCAACTGGCAAAACTTGAGATGCCTTTTGATGATTTTGATTCCAAATTAATGGCTAGGATAGAAAAAATAGAGGCGGATAAAGCATCTATTTCAAAATCTAAAAAATATGCCTTAATATTCTTTGCTGCAGGCACCTTTTTTGGTATTTGTATTAATTACCTGTTTTCAGAGTTTATTTTGCCGAAGGTTGCAGATGTTAATATCAAAAATTACCTGAGTATTTTCTCGCAAATGCTCTATGTGATATTAGTTGTCCTGTTAAGTGACAAAATTTTAAAGTTGAAAAGGATGAGATTCGGTTCGGAAATATAGGCTGAATATTACCTTAACTTTAAATTTAATGCATCCATCATAAATCAAGATAATATTCATTAATAATTTTTACTTTTATTAAAATTATTAATATTTATGATGGATTTAGATCAGTATAAGCTATTAAAGTTTGTGAATACTTCCATGGACTTTGACAATTATTTTCGCTTGGTAAACAATAGCAAAGTAATGGAGATGATAACTGAAAGACCCATTGAATATGTTGAGGCTCGGGAGGATTTCAGAAAATTATTAAAATTAAATTCCTTATCTCCTAATTTTGGGACTTATAAGATCTTGGATAAGTCGAAAGGCCACTTTATTGGACTTGCCAAATTAGAAATCACGGATTCCCATTCTGACATTGCGGAATTAGGATATATCTTAATTCCTGAATACTGGGGAAAGGGTATTGCTGGGCAAATCGCAGATCATTTAATACAATATTCTAAAACAATTAAGGGTTTAAAGGGTTTATTTGCGATAATAGATCCTAAGAACTTTGCTTCGCGTCGGATCCTAACGAAAAATGGATTTCAATCTCGCGAATTCAGGGATTTTGATGGACTACCCGGAGAAATATTAGAACTGACATTTTAGAATTTTTCATGGATATAAGCACAAAGAATTATTACGTATTAACTGGCGGACCAGGCACTGGGAAAACAAGTCTGATCAATGGACTTTCAGAAAAAGGGTATCGCTGTATTCCAGAGGTTGCGCGAGAAATCATAAAAAACCAAGTAAATAATAGAGGTTCTGCCCTACCTTGGGCGGATAAAAATGGCTATGCCAAATTAATGTGGTCAGAATCAGTTAACGCATACGAGCAAACCTTAATAAATCACGAATCAGATCGTGTATTCTTTGACCGTGGGTTGCTGGATACCATTTGTTATATGGAAATGGAAGATATCCCAGTAACCGATGATTTAAAGAGTTATTTAAACAGGCCAATCTACAAAAAGGTGTTTATACTCCCTGCCTGGGAGGACATTTACATCACAGATACAGAGCGAAAGCAATCTTGGGATGAGGCCCTAAAAACAGAAGAGGCTATGCGGATGGTTTATTCCAAATATGGCTATGAGGTTATAGAAATTCCAAAAATAGATATTCCAGGTCGACTAAAATTCATTGAGGAAAACCTATAAAAAAATAGAGGCTATCTGCAGAACAGATAGCCTCCTTTTTATGTAATTAATATGCTTAATTAGTTGCTTGGTAACCTTTATTCTGAGTTAGTTTAGGGTTACGTTGAAGCTCATCCAAAGAGATTGGCCATAATAAGTCAGTATCTTTGAATGTTGCACCCGAAGCATTTTGAGCACCAACCAAGTTAGTATAAGTCACTTTACCTTTTTCTGTTGGAGAAATCACAGGGAATTTACCAGTACGAAGACAGTCATCCCACATTTTAAATTCCAACGGTAATTCACGAAGACGTTCAGTCCATACTTCTTCAACGAAAGCATTTAAGGACATGCCTTGAAGTTCGGTGGTAATTTGAGGAACGGTTCTACCAGTTGTACTAGCTCGGGCTTTAATTCTTGCCAAATATCCTGCAGCTTCAGCAGTAACTGAATTACTAGCTTTCGCAGAACTCTCTGCAGCGATTAATAAAGCCTCAGCATAACGATAGATATTCCAATCTTTAGTACCACGACCTGTATTCAACACGGCATTTTCATCCACATAATACCATACACCGGCATCATCAGATTTCCATACCTTACTAGTATTAGGGTTTTTATATTCCCAGTGGAAAAATTGATTCGGTTGGATTCTTAGGTCATCTGCTTTATAGACATTTAAGAATCTTTTAGTAGGCCCATAAACGCGTTCAAAAATAGAGTATTTATCGAACACGGCAGTTGCTGCAGAATTAAAGCCATAAGTTGGCCACCAGCCACTGGAGTTGATAGGACCATCAAATTCAAACACATAGATGGATTCAGGCAGGTTATCAGTAGTACGTAGCTTATTGTAGGCACTCTTCATTTTTAGGTCTTCATTTGCAGTCAGGCCATGAGCAGAGTTGACTACCATTTTAGAATAAGTAGAAGCTTCAGCAAATTTTCCTTGTTGCAAATAAACATTTGCCAAGGCCATTGCTGCGACATATTTGGTAATCCGATTTTTATTGTCACTGAAAGTAGAGGCCGGCAATACTTCCACTGCTTCTTTTAAATCAGCTTCAATGGTTTGATAAACCTGAGCTACTGAAGTCCGTTCTGGATAAAGGTTTGACAAATCTTCAGTGGGTTCTAAAGGCATTGGGATATCTCCAAATGTTTTCACCAAATAGAAGTAGTTGAATGCTCTGAAGAATTTGGAAGTAGCGATCAACACTTTTTTCTGATTTTCATCCGTAAAGCTAATATTTGGGATATGTTTAATAGCACCATTGGCAATATTTATGGCATCATAACTTTCTCTCCAAATGGAGTTCATGGTATTTGACACAATACGCGTATTTTCTTGTCTATTTAACAATCTTGAATACTGGCAGATCAATTCCTGATTTTCGTAGGAGTTCGTAAAATATCCGGTTAAGAAAGTGGAGATTGAGGCTGTTGGACCAAGGTAAGCGCTTCCCGCATTTCCGTAGCGTACAATTGCACCACGGCGATACATGCCATTTACATTTCCGATGGCTTGGGCTTCTGTTTGATAGAAGGTTGCTAACTGTTCATTTGAATATGGATCTTCATCCAAAAATTTATTACAAGAGCTCAATCCAAGGGCTCCTGTCAATATTATAGCGAGTGCAAAATTTCTAGTTTTCATAATTATAATTCTTTAGGATTATAAGGTCAAATTAATACCGAAAGTGAAAGTTTTTGCTCTAGGGTAAGAGAAGAAAGTAACGTTTTGTCCAAACTTATACTCCCCTTGCGAGGTACTTTCAGGATCATATCCTTTAAATTCCTTACTGGTAAATAACCAAGGGTTGTTTGCACTTGCATAAATACGTAGTGCAGAGATTCCCATTTTAGCGGCAAGGTCAGAAGTAAATGTATATCCAAGTTGAAGGACATTGACCCGTAGGTATGAACCGTCTACAACCCATTGTGAATCCACATTGGTATCTTGTCCAGCATGACCATTATTCGTTAGATAAATAGCTTGTTGCATCGTTCCAGGATTAGAGCCATCGTATGCATCAGTTAAGATAGCACTCAAACCATTTGTAATACCGAAACGGTCATAAGTAGAGTGATAGAACTGTTGCATGGTTTCAACACCAGCTACAAATTGAAGATCCACTGTTAGGTCGAAATTCTTGTAATTCACGGTATTGATAAAACTTCCCATCCAGTCTGGCACACCTTGACCTAAGATTCTTTGGGTGGTTGAACGTTTTGGTCTACCGATTTTATCTTGCGTAATTTCACCTTTTTCAAAGTCTTCCACGGTATAGATTTTCTCGCGTTCGTAGCCATAGAAGCTATTTAAGTTTTCACCAACACGAATAATTCCGTTTGGACCACCCACCCAGTTATTGATCAGGATATCTTCATTATTTTCACCTAATTTGACAACTTTGTTTTTGTTATAACTACCGTTTAAGTTGATATTCCAAGTCAAGTTATCATTTCTAACTGGCGTTGCAGTCATTAAGAATTCCACCCCTTGATTTCGAACTGCACCGATATTTTTCATGACATCCACAAAACCTGTAGAGTGAGGTACTGGCGCTAATAACAATAATTCGTTTGTATTTCTTAGATAATAAGAAACGTCGAAATTCAATCTATTTTGGAAAAATCCGACTTCGATACCTGCGTCATAGGTTTTTGTTTTTTCCCATTGTAAGCCTGGGTTTCCTAAGTTACCAACGATATAACCAGGTTCACGGATTCCATTGATTAGGGTCGTGAAAGCATTGATTTTGAACAAAGAAGTATAAGGATCAATTTCAGAGTTACCGGTTACCCCATAAGAAGAGTGTAATTTCAAGTTGCTGATGGTAGTCTGATCTTTCATGAATTCTTCATTGGAAACATTCCAAGCAAGACCTGCTGATGGGAAGAAACCATATTTTTTATCTTTACCGAACTTGGATGAACCGTCGGCACGAGCAGTCACAGTTACCGAGTAGCGGTCATCGTAGCTATAGTTTCCACGTACGAAGTATGAATTCATGGCCCATTTATTTGCCCCAGAACCCGGAGCTCCCGGGATAGAACCAACACCTAGGTTATTATATTCATACGCATCGGTTGTAAATCCTTCAGTGCGAGCATTGAACCCAAAATAAGTACGTTCTTGCCATGAAAGACCTGCCATGGAGTTTATCCTATGTTTGCCAAAGGTCTTATTATAGGTCAAGTAAGTTTCTTCTTGCCAGTACAGGTCATTCCAACTATTTACTTCGGCCCAACCATTTGGTCTGGAGATGTTATTTAAAGTAATAGAAGAATAGCCTCTATATTCTTTTCTATGGTTATCAATACCAAATTGGGTTTTCAGGTCCAATCCATCTGCAAGGTGGAAAGTCAATGCGGCATTACCAAAAATCTGGGTGTTATAGCGCATTCTTTTTTGCAGTTCCAAAATGGAAACCGGATTGGCCATTCCTTCAAATGCCAATACATTAGAAACCGTTGAAGAAGAAGAGTTTGTAAATTTACCATCAGGTTGACGAATTGGTAGCCAAGGTAACATTTCAATCATCGTACGACGAGCATCCTGTCCACCACCATCTTCTGGTGTGTGTTGGCCCCAAGTATGGTTTGCCAACAAGTTGATACTTGTAGATAACCACTCTTTAACCTTCGCATCATAGGCTAATTTACCATTGACACGTTTGCTATAGGTATTATTTACGACCCCTTGATTTTCGGAGTAGTTCAAATATGCCCCTACTGAAGAGTTTTCATCCCCCTGTTGGATATCAATTTGGTGGTTATGGGATAATGAATTTCTAGTTGATTCTTTTTGCCAATCGGTATCATATAAAGGATTGCCATTCGAATCGAAATAATTCGGATCATTGAACCAGGTTTTTTTATCCAGGTTCCAATTTTTTCCTTGCCATTTATTTTCATTAGCAAGACCGATCATAAAGGCGTCTACCCATTCTTGTCCGCTCAACACATCCATATAGCGTTGTACGGAGTTACTACCGACAGATCCTTGGTAGGAAATGGTTCTACGGCCATCTTTATTACCTCTTTTAGTTGTTACGAGGATTACCCCATTTGCACCCCGGGCACCATAGATTGCTGCAGAGGAAGCGTCTTTTAATACTTCAATGCTTTGAATATCATTTGGGTTTAACAAATGAAAATCCTGCATTACTACTCCATCGACCACGTATAATGGGTTTGATGAGGAGTTAATGGTGTTGGTACCACGAATAATGACGCGGTTAGCATAAGCGCCAGGCTGCCCAGAGTTGGAGTAGATGTTTACACCAGGAGCTTTACCTCTCAAGTTTTCGAGGGGGCTAAAGCTTTGGGCTTTAATCATATCCTCACCTTTAACATTGGAGATAGAACCAGTCACATCAGACTTTCTCATCGTACCATAACCTACTACGACAAGTTCTTCAATTTGTTGATCAGAGCTGACCAAGGAGAAGTTCATAGTCGATGAACTAACTGTTTTTTCTTGGGATTTAAACCCTAAGAAATTGGCAACTATCACTTGACCAGAATTTGCTGCAATGGAGAAATTACCATTGTCATCGGTTTGGGTAGCAGTGCTAGTACCTTTTACGGAGATTGTTACTCCGCCCATAGGTTGGTTAGTACCTGCATCACGAACAACACCGGATACGGTTTGTTGTTGCAAATTCGTGGTAAGGACTACGTTAGATCCAAGGCTAACATGTGCATTAGCTGGACTGTAACTTGTTGCGAGGAGTACTAACGGAACAATCCATAGTCTATTTCCTCTACGAGTAAATTTGTCAGAATTCCACATAAAAATATAGTTAATAATAAATAATGCTAAAACGATTTATAAATTTGGTTCTAGTTGTGATTCAAACAGGTTCATTCTCTTTACCTTTTGTAGGTTATCGTTTCTTAATTTAAAGTTTAATACTAATTAACACAATAAAATTGATTTCAACTATACTTTTTAAAAAAATTATAAACTATTCTTAATGATATAGTTAAGCTAATTAATATTGCTAAATGCTTTTTTCTAACTCCTTAGCATAAGGCAAAAAACAAAAGAAATAGGCTGGATTAGATAAATAATTTAACGAGAAAAATGGCTGAAAATAAAAATTAAGGGCAAAAGAAAGGAAAAAATTCGTAGAAATTAATCGAAATAAAGGTTCTAATTTAGGCTAGGAAAAAGCCTAAATAATGGAATAAAATTCTTAAAAAGAGCTATTATTTGGACCCTAAAAAAGAGATATCTTGAACTTCCAAAATATTTTTATTGTAACCATTCAAAGTTACAACAATCATCGCCTTACCGACTTCTTCGAGGGTTAAAAAATAGGATTTATTGAATGGTCTAAGGATTGGATATAAAGCAGCAATAAATTTCAAAACACCTTTTACATTTTTAGCTCCAGGGCTTGGTCTCATAAATGCAGGTCGAAAATTAAAGACAGCCTTAAAAGGTAACTTTAAGAGATCATTTTCCGTTTTACCTTTAACCCTGGCCCACATGGTTTTTCCAATTTCAGAACTATCGGTTCCACTTCCAGAAACATAACAGAAGGTCAAATCAGCATTTTTATTAAGCAGTTTATTCGCAAAATTTAGGGTTAATTCATAGGTAAGTTTAGTATAGTCCTGTTCATTCATTCCGATCGATGACACACCAGCACAAAAATAACAAGCATTATACTCCAAGAGTTCGTCACCTAATTCATCAATTTGAAGAATATCAGGAACGACCACTTGTTTTAATTTAGGATGTTGCAGATCATATCTTTTTCGATTAATAATCAATACTTTTTCGACAGCATCATTTTTTAAACACTCTTGTAATACCCCCTCGCCTACCATTCCGGTGGCTCCGGTAATAATTACATTAATTTTTTGCATAAAACATTTTTAAACCCTTTAATCCTTTAGAAAATCAAAATTCTACATAAACTATTCCAATTTTCATTATTTTAAACAAACGCATCAAAGAGTTTTCAAACAAGCATAATAGATTAATTAATTTTCTTAAAAACAAAAGTGAAATTTCTATTGTAGATATTTTTTTTCTTAATATATTTGGCCAAGAATTTTATTATTTCAATTACTACAAACTTATTTCATCCCCCTCTGTCTATGATTTCATCATTCAAAATAGTTCCTATTAGTCTTTTATTATTATTCACCATGATTTCAAAATCTTATTCTCAGCGACAGAAATTTGTCTTTTTGGAGGGCTTAGGATCAGGAGCATTAGTCAATTTGAACTTTGATATGCGATTTAGAGCAGACTCACGAGATGGTTTAGGATTTAAGGCTGGGATTGGAAGTTCAGGAATATACCTTGATGAACAAATATTAACCATACCACTTGGAATCAACTATATTATTGGTAAGGATAGAAGTGGGCTTTTATTAGGTGTCAATACTGTTTTTGCCGCATCTCCTATTGATGTTAAGAAAAAAGTTAATACCATCATGCCATCCTTGGAAATCGGCTATAGGTTCAGACCTATAGAAAAAGGCTTTGCCTTTCAAGTGACCTACAATCCTATATTCAATACTGTTGATGGATTTAAGCCTTTGTGGTTTGGTGTAGGTCTAGGATATGCCTGGTAAGTATTCAAGGAAAAACACCCATTTCATTAAAATTAAATCGTGATTATCGGGTAATCACCATCATTATATTGGCAATTTCAATAAATTTACGTTTATTTAAAAAATTGAGTAGATGCTAAAGGCAAGGCTTTAGCAGATTAAATAAATTATGATTGAACGTAAGACATTAAAGGACATTGCAAGCGATTTAAAGTTATCCATTTCCACTGTTTCAAAATCATTATCAGATAGTTACGAGATTAGCGAATCCACCAAGAAAATAGTTAAGGAATATGCTGAAAAGCATAACTATGTTCCAAATAAAGTTGCAAGAACCTTAAAAACGGGGAAGACAAATACCATTGGTGTAATTGTATTTAATATCAGTAATACCTTTATTTCTCAGATATTGGAAGGCATACATAAAGGGTCTCAAGATGAGAAATATGATATCATCATCATGCAGAGTCGTGATAGTATTCAATTGGAAAAGCATGCTATAGAGGTTTTGAGCATGCGCGGTATTGATGGTTTATTGATTTCTCCTGTAGCATTTAATTCCAACTATCAGCAATTAAAAGATCTTCAGGATTCAGGGATTCCAGTTGTATTGTTTGACCGAGTGAACCATGATCTTCAAACGCATAAGGTTGGAGTAGAAAATCAGGTCAGTGCGTATGAGGCAACAGAGCATTTATTAAATTCCGGACGTAAGAATATTCTGCATATCACAGGAAAAAATATTGGCGTTGCGGAAGATCGATTATTGGGATTCAAAAAATGTCTAAAGGATCATGGTTTGGATTTTGATCCTAATTTATATTTGGAATGTGATTATAGCAAGCATGATGAGATTGAGGATTCCATCATCTGTAAGTTGAATTACCTCAAAAAGACGGGGAATATGGTCAATGCTATTTTTGGTGCCACCGATGATATTACGACTTTGACGCTTGGCGTACTTGCTGGCATGGATATCAAAGTCCCTGAGGAGATCTCTGTAATCGGATTTTCTAATATTCGAATTCCAAATTCACTGAACCCTTCCCTATCAACGGTTGTACAACCGACCGAAGAAATTGGTTTAGTGGCATTTAGCAAATTAATTGAATTGGTACAATCAAAATATCCGGTCGAAGAATTTGAGACCATCGAATTAAAAACAAAATTAATTCCGAGAAAGTCTTCAACTTTATAAAAAAAAGATCCTGTTCACTTCACTTGAACAGGATCTTTTTTTTATAATCGATATCGAACTCCAATCATTATGGTACTTGGGTCGATCCCTTCGGCCTCAAAATAATATTTAGGCTTATAACCTACAAAAGGAGAAAACTTATGAATTTCATATTCCAATCCAACCTGCGCATTAATAATAATATCATTTGCTTTGGTACCGCGGATAGCCTCATAGCCTAATCCTACACCTAGAAATACACTTGGTTTTTTATTGAATAAAAATACATTGTACAAGTAATCTGCTCCGAAATAAATAATATCATAAGTTCCCAGACCAAATTGAGCTTGCACTGCCTGCCGATCTGAGAGATCGTACTTTCCATTTACAGAATACAATTTAGAATAAGAAGGTGCTTCCATTGACCATTCGAGATGGGTTCCGACAGAAAAACGATTCGTTTGGGCAGAAACATTTGAGCTAAACAAAATTAGCCCTAATAGAAAAAAGCAGAAACTTGTAATCTTAACCATAATAATTTGTTTGGTATTTAAATAAACAATCGCCAAAGATATTTATTCTATCCAAAGACCTTGATAAAATTTACAGAAACTACACAAAAGGGGAGCGAATGAATCGCTCCCCAGAAAAACTAACCCTAATTATATCAGGAACGAGTTTATTTCCAACCCCCTCCTAATGCTTTATATACATTAACAACTGCATTGAGTTGTTGTTTTTTCGTTTCTATTAAT
This sequence comes from Sphingobacterium cellulitidis, assembly GCA_002245855.1. Lineage (GTDB taxonomy): Bacteria > Bacteroidota > Bacteroidia > Sphingobacteriales > Sphingobacteriaceae > Sphingobacterium > Sphingobacterium cellulitidis. The sequence goes on from NOUX01000002.1 coordinate 47,529, forward strand.
TCCAATTTTGCATCCAGAACATCTCTTTGCGTCATTAAAACTTCAAGATAATCAGCGCGTGCAGATTTAAATAATTCATTGGAAACATCAATGGATTTATTTAGGGCATCTACTTCTTGATTTTTATAGGTATAACCTTTTTCGAGGTTATCAATATTTGATAATTGTGTAGATACTTCTGTAAAAGCGTTCAACAGGGTTCTTTCATAGTTATAGATGGCTTGAATCTGTCTTGAATTTGCGGAATTAAACTCCGCTTTGATGGCAGCCTTATTCAAAAGAGGAGCTGTTAAATCACCAGCTAAGTTATACAATAAAGATTCTGGCAATCTAAACAGGTAAGAAGGTTTAAAAGCCTGTAATCCAAAGGCAGCAGAAATATCCAATGATGGATAAAATTCCTTCCTTGCCACTTGCACATCCAATTTTGCGGCAGCCAGCTCATGTTCTGCTTGCAAAATATCGGGGCGATTGTTAAGCAGTTGGCTAGGAATTCCTGTTTTTACGGTTGCCGGCACCAAATCAATAAAGTTAGCCTGATTTCTAGCAATAGTTTGAGGATATCTACCTAACAAGAAATTGATTCTGTTTTCTGTTTCCTTGATTTGTTGTAAAGTAGAAAATTCCATTCCTTTGGTTTTTGCAACCTCAGCTTCAAATTTCTTAACAGCAAGTTCCGTAACTCGGGTTGCTTCCTTTTGAATTTTAACGACTTCTAGCGCTTTTTCCTGTAATAGGATATTCTGACGAATAATTGCCAGTTGATTATCCAGTGCCAATAACTCATAATAAGAGTTTGCGACCTCAGCAATCAAACTACTCAAAACGAAGTTTTTACCCTCTACGGTTGCAAGATACCTATTGACCGCAGCCTGTTCAGAGTCCTTCAATTTTTTCCAAATATCGACTTCCCAATGTGCAAATACGGAGAGGTTCAAATCTCCAAGTGGATCTGGCATTTCATGGCCAGGTGTAATTTCAGTGGATGCATCGCCAGCACCTTGCGAGGTATATCTACCTACCTTTTCAATTCCACCGGAGGCGCCCAGCCCAACAATGGGTTTCAAGGCCCCTTTTCTGAGCATGATATCATTCTTAGCGATCTCCAATTCCTGCAAGGTGATATTAAGTTCTTGATTATTTTTAAGAGCCGTATCAATTAAGGAGATCAGATTGGGATCAGTAAAAAACTCTCGCCATTTCACATTTCCTGAATTGCTGCTATCCTGAACAGCTAATGAATCTGTGAATGCTGTTGGCAGGATTTTATTTTCCTTTTTCTGGGTTGCTTGAGGCACTTTACATCCTGCTACAGAAAGTGCAATCAAAGCTATTGCAACCCAAATGAAGCCTGTATTTTTTCTAGTATCCATCGATTTCTTCAGATAATGGGTTTTCATCTTCATGTTTGATTAATTTTCTTTTTGAGGCGATTGTACCAAAAACAAAGTACAAACCAGGGATAATAAGGACACCGAAGATGGTACCGAACAGCATCCCTCCTGCCGCCGCGGTACCAATCGTTCGGTTCCCAATAGCGCCGGGTCCTGTTGCCAAAACCAATGGTATCAATCCTGCAATAAATGCAAATGAAGTCATTAGGATTGGTCGGAACCTGACCTTCGCACCTTCCATTGCTGCTTCAAAAATACTTAGGCCTTCCTGATGTTTCTGGACAGCAAACTCAACGATCAAGACAGCATTTTTGCCCAGTAAACCAATCAGCATCACTAAGGCCACCTGTGCATAGATGTTATTTTCCAGATGCATTAATTTCAGTAAGAAAAATGCTCCAAAAATACCCACAGGCAATGATAATATGACAGCGAAAGGAAGGATAAAGCTTTCATACTGCGCAGCAAGAATCAGATAAACAAAGCCTAAACAGATCAGGAATATGTATACGGCTTGATTACCACGAGCGACCTCGTCTTTGGAAATACCGGCCCAGTCGATCGCATATCCCCGAGGAAGGGTTTTCAGAGCGACCTCATTGACTACATTGATTGCTTCACCGGAGCTAAAGCCTGCAGCAGAAGAACCCGAGATTTCAGAAGCCAAATACATATTATGACGTGTGATTTCCGATAAACCATAAACCTTTTCCATGTGCATAAATTCAGAAAATGGAACCATCTCCCCCTTATCATTTTTGGCATATAACTTCAAAATATCTTCCGGCAATGCGCGATATTGCGGTAATGCTTGAACCATCACCTTATACTGTCTATCAAACTTGATAAAGTTGGTTTCATAGTTGGAACCCACCAAGGTTGACAAGGTGCTCATCGCATTATCAATTGACACACCTTTTTGTTGGGCAATATCATTATCTATTTTCAGGAGATATTGAGGGAAGCTTGCACTAAAAAAGGTAAATACGGAGGATAGCTCAGGTCTTTTGTTCAATTCCTTCACAAAATCCTTGCTGACCTGTTCCATTTTTTGGAAATCATTATTACCGGTTTTATCCAATAAGCGCAGTTCAAATCCACCTGCGGCACCATAACCAGGAACAGCTGGAGGTTGAAAAAACTCAATGGATGCACCTGGAATATTTTCGGCACTTTTTTCCAACTGCTCAATGATTTCCCGAGCAGATTCTTTTCTTTCTTCCCAACCTTTCAGATTAATCAGTAAGGTACCAGTATTCGCGGCAGTTCCTTCATTCAAAATCTCATAACCTGCTAAGGAAGAAACAGAAGCTACGCCATCGATATCTTCGGCTTCTTTTTGTAAATCCAATGCGGCTTTGTTGGTTCTTTCCAAAGTAGATCCTGGAGGAGTCTGAATGATAGCATAAATCATCCCTTGATCTTCATTTGGAATAAAACCTGCCGGCACACTATTATTTAGAAAATAAGCCCCTATACAAAATCCAATCAGGATAATAAAGGTCAAAGCACGTTTATTAACCATTTTGCGCAAAAGACCAACGTATCGTCCTTGCATTTTATCAAAGCCACGGTTAAAGGAGTCCAAGAATTTATCAACGATTGATTTCTTTCTGGGTTTACCATGGTTGTTTTTTAATAATATGGCACATAATGCGGGTGTCAAGGTCAAAGCCACAATTCCTGATAAGATAATGGATGTCGCCATGGTAATGGAGAACTGTCTATAGAAGATTCCTACCGGACCCGACATAAAGGCAACTGGAATAAATACCGCGGCCATCAAAAAGGTAATCGCCACAATTGCCCCAGCGATTTCTTTCATTGCCCGCTTCGTTGCCTTGTATGCCGAGATATGGTCTTCTTCCATTTTTTTATGGACTGCTTCAATCACCACAATGGCATCATCAACCACCACCCCAATCGCTAGCACCAAAGCAAAGAGGGTGATCAGGTTGATGGTAATTCCAAAGAATTGCATAAACAAGAATGCCCCTACTAAAGATACCGGGACAGCAATCGTCGGAATTAAGGTTGACCGTAAATCGCCAAGGAATAAAAAGACGACTAAGGCTACTAAAACGAAGGCTTCGACCAAAGTATGCAAGACTTTTTCCATAGAAGCATCCAAGAATTTGGATACGTCATAACTGATCTCATAATGTAAACCTTTAGGGAAGGATTGTTGCAATTCTTCCATTTTAGCTTTTACATCCTTGATAACCTGGGAAGCATTACTGCCATAAGATTGCTTCAGGACAATAGCTGCAGAGGGTCTCCCATTCAAGGTTGAATAGATATCATACATTGCTGATCCGAAATGGATATCAGCAACATCCTTCAATCTCAAGATTTCACCATTAGGACTAACCTTTAGGATAATATTTCCATATTCTTCTTCGGTAGTAAATCGTCCGGAATATTTCAAGATATATTCGAAGGATTGAGATTTAATCCCAGAGGACTCCCCTGCTCGGCCTGGCGAAGCTTCCAAACTTTGTTCTTCCAGGGCTTTCATTACCTCCTCAGAAGAAATCTTATATGCAGTCATTCGATCCGGTTTCAACCAGATACGCATTGCATATTCGCGGTTCCCCAGTATATTCGCTACACCGACACCCGGAACACGTCTTAACTCAGAAACCACATTGATGTCTGCAAAATTGAACATAAAGTTCCCATCCAGATCCTTCTCATCGCTATACATATTTATATACATCAACATATTGGATTCTTCACGGGTAATCTTTACTCCTTCGCGCACCACCAAGGGTGGAAGCTTATTGACAACTGAAGCTACCCTATTCTGCACATTGACAGAGGCTTGGTTAGGGTCGGTCCCTAAATCAAATACGATTTGAATACTTGCTTCACCGTCATTACCGGCATCAGATGCCATATATTTCATTCCGGGAACCCCATTGATTGCCCTTTCTAATGGAATTACAACGGCTTTGACCATCAATTCCCCATTTGCACCGGGATATTCCGCAGTGACATTCACCTTGGGTGGTGAAATAGAAGGAAATTGTGTTACTGGTAATTGGGTCATTGCCAATACCCCCAAGAATACGATGATAAGGGATATGACAATAGATAGGACTGGCCTATTAATAAATCTATTAAACATGATTATTCTATTTATTCCTTAAAATTTATTCTGTTCTGATCTTCAAGTTTGATATGGCATCCTTCGGTTCAACGAATTGATACTTGATCTTTTCACCTTCCCTAACTTTCTGCAAGCCCTCCAACAAGATCTTATCATTAGGACTGATACCGCTGCTTACAACATATAAATCCGGAAGGGAGGCCCCCACTTTGATCGGTTGAGAAATTACTTTACCATCATTCTGGATTAGGAAAACATATTTCTTGTCCTGAACTTCATAAGTTGCTTTTTGTGGAATTAATAATGCATGTTTCATTGGAACAGTCATTAAAACCTTTCCGGTTTCACCATTCCTCAATAATTTATTAGGATTCGGAAATCTTGCACGGAATGCAATGTTTCCGGTTTCTAAATCAAATTCACCCTCGATCGTTTCGACAATTCCTTTATGTTCCAATTCCTCATTGTTTGCCAATAATAGGGAAACATGGTTATCAGCACGATTAGCAACATTACGTTGGTAATCCAGGTATTCAGGTTCCGATACATTGAAATAGGCAAACATCTGGGAATTATCAGATAAGGAGGTCAACAACTCACCTTCATCCACCAGGCTACCTAGCTTAAGAGGAATTCTATCAATCGTACCATCGAAAGGAGCGCGAATTTCGGTAAAATTCAAGTGTAAGCGCGCAATTGCAGCTTCCGCTTTGGCGCGTTCCAACTTGGCTTTCGCCATTGCCAACTCATTTGGGGAGACGATATTTTTATCAGAAAGGTTCTGGGTATTCTGAACTTCAATTTGAGCGACATCTACCTCGGCCATTTGTTTGTTCAGTTCCGCTTGGTACATGGTTGGTTTAATACGGAAAAGCAATTGACCTTTTCGAACTGATTGCCCTTCATCTACGAGAATCTGTTCGAGGTAACCTTTTTCCAATGCTCTTAGTTCGATATTCCGAACGGATTTAATTTGGGACACATATTCCTTGTTAAAGCTGGTGTCAATTTCCGCTGGGGAGGTTGCAGTAAATTTTACATCTTCCTCTTTTTCTTCTTTTTTTTGATTGCAGGACACTAGGCATAGCATAGCTAGTGAACTCATGAGCATAACAACTCTCTTCATTTTGTGTTAATGTTTAATAAAGTTTTTGAATGTAAAATGGGTGTTAACCCAAATGAGGGATAAGGACATTCAATAGTCAACGAAGATTGTTAGTGTGCTTAAGAAAATTAGATCTTTATAAATACCTATCCATTCAACAGCAATTTCTTGCCAATGACCATTGAAGGAACTTGGGTATTAAATTCTTAAAGTGCGAAGTGAAATAAAGATTGGGTTTGGATTATTATCTATGATAAAATCCGGGGTTTTATTTTGCGATCTATTCGGAAAGAACAGTAAAAATGTAAATGCAATCAAACAAGAAAAAAAGGCCATCTGAAGCTGATAATCTTTCCATAATTGGAAGTCTTCAGATTCTTGTTCGAGCAGGATCTGTTCAGCATGTCCTACAAGGCCACTCGCATTTGTTTGTGTTAATACTAATTTTTGTGTGGGATGAGATTGTTTTTCAAGCAATCCCATTTGATGTTCCATAAAACTGATAGTGGGTCTATCAGAATAATTGATTACCTCGTGACTATTGCCACTCCTTATCATCAAGAAGAAGAAAAATAGTACAAATGTGATAATCGCTTTCATTTGATGGCAAATATACTATGCGCATGAAAAAATCAAATAGCTTTAACAGATTTTAACCGTCATAATTTCGTCACTAATTCATTATCAATAGTTTAATTTTTATCGGGAATCTTTTTAAAAGTCTTAATTATATGCAGATATGGATTAATTATTTTCTTCTGCCAGGTCCAAAAGCCGTCCAATACTATAATAGGTGGTTGAAGAAGGGTAAATTCTAATTTTTTTAATAAACATTTCATTTCTTAACATACATCAATGTGCAAGAACAAAAATGACCTCATCTTTGTAGTACAAAAACAAATAGAGAAAATAAAGAGAATAAAATTATGGCAAATTGGAACTTAGATAGCGCACATAGCGAAATCGAATTTAAAGTAAAACACATGATGATCTCCACAGTAAAAGGTCATTTTGAAAACTTCAATGTAAGCGTTGAGAATAGTGAAGATGTATTAGATGCTGCAAAGCATGTATCTGTAGAAATCAAAGCAGATTCCATCAACACAAAAAACAGCCAACGCGATCAACACTTAAAGAGTGAAGATTTTTTTGCAGTATCACAATTCCCAGACATCAAATTCGTATCTACAGGTATTGAGAAAATTGATGATGAAGAATTCAAATTAACAGGAAACTTGACGATTAAAGAAGTAACTAAACCGGTTACTTTCGATGTAGAATTCGGTGGAATCGGAAAAGATCCTTGGGGAAATCAAAAAGCTGGTTATACTGTAAAAGGTAAAATCAATCGTAATGACTTCGGACTTACTTGGAATGCTGCACTAGAAACAGGTGGTGTTATGGTAAGCGAAGACGTAAAATTCCAAGCAGACTTACAATTCGTTCTTGCATAAATAATAAATACAATACAACAACCAAAAAGACCAGATTAATCTGGTCTTTTTTTGTTATCCACCTGAAATAAGCGGATCGATTGGGTTGATTATTTATTTCTAAAAATTAAGAACCTTCATACCCTTACTTACCAAGATTCCATCTTTTGCTTTCAGATTAAAGGTACCAGCACGTTTAGCTTTAAATTTGATCGTTAATAATACCCCATCTTTAGAGTTGATTACTTCCTGATCACCTATATTGACGAATGTAGGATATAATGCTTTTTGACCATTACTATGTAACCTATCGTTGGTCATATTATTCATTTGTTTTGCCAAATGGTTTTCAATACCAACATATTCAAAATCTTGCGGGCTATATGGTAATGCAAAAGAAAATGCATTTACATCTTTCAGATCAGCAGCTTTAACACTTACTTCGATAATGTCATCCTTCGCGAATGAAGTTTTGGAGGCTGCAAGTTTGAGCGCACCGGAAAGTTTCTCATCCTCATTGACCTCTACTCCACCTTCCAATTTGGTAGCAACCGTTGAGATATCATAAGCATCAATCAAACCATTTTTATTGATATCCCCATTACTTACATAACCTTCAAAATCAGCATCACCAAGTCTTAAGCCGGTGTAATTAGTATAGGAAGTCAGGTCATTGATATCAATCAATCGGTCATTATTAATGTCTCCCGGGCGGTAACTATCTGTTCCGGGCACTTTGAACACATACAATTCCCGTCCGGAGCCGAAATCACCAACTGCTTTTGTCACTATTAATTTCACATATCTAGCTTTAGGTTGTTCTTTGAACGTGAATTCCTTCATGCTATCATTGTTTTCCCAATTGAAATCAGCGATTTCAGTCCAATTTTGTTTATCGTTACTGATTTCAATCTTACCTTCCAGCAAGATTCCATTTCCACGACCAGATCTAGGTAGATATTGGAACTTATCAAGTTGGTTAAAGCTATTCAAGTCGACAATTAAATCAAATGGCACCGCTTTCTGGCCCCATTTGGTATGCCACATATTACCTTCATCAAAATCAACTAAATTCTTAACTCCTTCAGAACCTTGATTAGGAACTGTTGTTTCGGCAGTTAGACCCGTAATTGCAAATTGCAATGGATTTGATTTTGTGGTTTGTCCGAATTCTTTCCAATCTGATACTCCATCCTTATTGACCGCGCGGATTTTGAAATTATAAGCTGTTTCAGGTTTAAGACCCTCAAACAACAAGCTATTATCTTTGATGTAGCTATAATTTAGTCCATCAAATTCAATTTCATAATAATCAGCATTATTGACTTTGTCCCAGGTAGGTTCCAAGGTATAGGCTTTTGTTTTTTCATCAGATACCGTTACAGTATTTGGTGCTGCCAAAGTTCCTGAAGATTTTCTAAATCTATTGATCGGAGCATATTCAAAACCTTCAATAGATAATTTGATTGCATTCTGAACGACATCTGTTTCAGCAACCTTAATCATCAATTGTGGATTCTTAGCAATTATGGTTTGTTCAAAAGCCGAACCTTTCGTTGAAAATTCATTCAAATTGGGGCTTTCATTATAGTAGAAAACATTCTCCGTTTTTTCGAAATCTGCTTTAGAATGAGCTTCACTTAATTTAACCTTCTTCTTTCCTACCGTAAGGTTGATTTTCTTCGGTTTTTTGGTCAGGTTAATCCAAAATTCAGTAACCTTATCTTTTTCAAAACCTTCAAAGACACCTTCCGTAGGGTTAACTGCTATATTTACTTTTCCATTTTTTTCGGCATCTACCTCAATGCAAGTATTTACCCCTTCTTTATTCAAATAAGCCTGGGTATAGCCGTCATCATCATATTCATAAAAATGGGATTTACCTTCAGGATAAATCTCATAGATTCTATGTTTTTTATTGATTTCCTTTACATTATTGTTGGCATTGACTCTAGGAATGATCGCTCCGGCCTTTATGAATACAGGAGTTTTCCAAATTGGGGCATCAAAATTATTGACCACCTTATTTCCCTCATAAAGGTCTCCCGAGAAGTAATCGATCCAACGACCTTCAGGTAAATAAATTCCGTTTCGGATATCATTTCCTAAGGTATCAGCTTTGGTTTCCTGGTAAATTGGAGCGACAAGAATCGAAGGACCATATAAGTATTGATATTGCGTTGCAGAGCCTAAGGTATATGGATTCGGATAATCCAGCATCATTGCTCGGATCATAGGTTTTCCATTTATAGCTTCTTTTGCAATGCTATAGGCATAAGGCAATAGTTCCGATTTCCATTTTAGGTAATTTCTATTGATGGAGGTATAAGGTTCCCCTAATGCATGCGGATATTTTTCATTAGAACCCCAACCATCCATATTCAGTTCCATTGGGGTAAAAGTTTTCCATTGAAAATCTCGCGTATTGACCTTAAAGTTTTTACCGCCAAAGATTCCATCCATGTCGGAGGTGATATTCGGTTGACCGGATAGTCCTGAGCCGATATAAGTAGGGATATGAAAACGAATATATTCCCATTGCCCACCGGTTTGGTCACCAGACCAGATACCAGCGTAGCGTTGAGTTCCTGCCCATCCATCCAATGAGATAATAAAAGGACGTGCTTCATGGCCATAATAAGGCATAATATGCCCAACATCAGAGACTCCATTCAATCCGAAAGAGTAGCCCGCTCCTACCCAAGCCACGTCGGTTTTTAACACGCGGACTCCGGCATCACGAACTTCTTTGACAATATCACGCTGCAATAAAGCTTCTATACTGTCCTTTGGATGCAAATCAGATTGGGTCCATAAGCCAATTTCTACACCTTTATCACGAGCATAATCACCAAGATTTTTTAGGTTTTGAATATTTCCATCCAAAGTTTTCTCCTGACCATATCCAGCACCATAACCATCATTGGGCAATATCCAACCCAATGGCATATCATGTTGGGCATAGCGATCAATTACCGCTCTTGCAGAAAATTGGTAATTATTCTTTTCGCCATTCAACGACTCCTTGATTCCACCTTCATTCTTTTGGCTTTCCTTATAAGTTTTTCCGTCTTCAAACAAAATACCCTTAGGATCTTCCTTCCAATAATCCCGGTTATAGGCATTTAGATGACCTTGATAAAAACCGAATTTCGGAAGTAGAACAGGATGACCTGTTAATTGATAAAAATCATTCAAAACTCCTACAGGCGAGTCACTTACCATAAAAAACAAATCCAGATAATCCGTATCGTGAGAAATCTTAACTTTTCCTTTTTCGGTGTTTCCAAAATCATATTTACCTTTTTTGAAGGTGTACCACATCATCCCATAGCCTTTGGTAGACCAGTAAAAAGGAGTTGGTGAAGCAACCCCACCATCTGTCCAGTTATTGGTGTTTTCAATGGCAATGGATTTTCCTTTATGTGAAAATCGACCGTTTTGAACCCCACCGCCATAAAAGTATTCCGTAGAATCTTCCTTTAATTGCAGGCTTACTTTTTTCTTGGTAAAATCAATTGCTTCGAGGGATTGGGTGACTAATTGGTTATTCTTAATATTATAAATCTTGAATAAACCGGTTTCTTTATTGATTTCAAAGGCAGTTTCTTTGGTAGAAATAAACCATGAATTACCCTTATCATCAATTCTTAAGTCGTGGATTTTCTTTCTTGGATTATCAACGAGGATTTGAGCCGCGGGGCTAGCTTGTGGATCTCGGATTACCCCGTAATTATTATCTTGAAATAGCCTAAAGATATTATCAGCATAAAAATCCAATAACATAATATCGTTATTACTGAATTTTATTTGGACGGTTGTAGAATTAAGTTTCTGAACAGATTGTACTCCTGTAGAATCGATCTGTACTTGTTGTTTGTTGGTAAATGTGTCAGCAAAAGTTGTTGCAGTTGCTGTAGTGCTAAAAAGTAGCGATAAGCCCAAAGCCCAAAAGAGCTTCTGTTTGTTTCTATACATGTTATACGATCAAATAAAAATAGTTCTATCTGTTTATAATCGTATGTTTTAAAAAAGGTTTTTAAAGGTAGAAAGTTTAATTGATCAATATAATTCTTCCACAAATATTTTACAGAAGTTTCGAATATAATTTAGATCATGATATGATGAATAAATCGAATCAAGGGGATTTTATGGTATACTAAATGGAAATTAATATTGACAAAAGATTAAATAATTGGGCTTTTTACTCAAAATTTTCAAAAATCAGAGAAAAAGGATTGGTTTTTGTCATCTGAAAATCAGATACTACCAAATTGCTAATTCATGGAAAATCAAGAACAAGACCTAAGCAAGAAATATAAAGCATTTATAAGTTATAGTCATAGCGATAATCAAGGGGAAGGTCGGAAGTGGGCGGATTGGCTACATCATGCATTAGAAACCTATGAGGTTCCGGAAGACTTAATCGGCAAGAAAAATGCAGCCGGTGAAGAAATTCCGAGACAAATCTATCCTGTATTTCAGGATGAGAAGGAATTATCGGCCAGTTCAAGTCTGAGCAATGCCCTAACTTCGGCATTAGACCGTTCGGAATTTCTGATTTATCTGAGTTCACCAAAATCAGCGCGTTCTATATATGTACGCGATGAGATCAAGTATTTCAAGCAAACCGGGAAATCGAAAAAAATCATGGCCTTGATTCTGAAGGGAGAACCAGAATATGGCGACACCCATACAGAAGCTCAATGTTTTCCCGATGAATTGCGATATAATGTGGATGCGAATGGGCAGATCATAAAAGATCAGCCAGAGGAAGTATTGGCAGCAGATGTTCGGATTCCACATTCACAGGATGAAGGTTTTACATCGCCAGAAGGTTATCGTCGATATTTACATGAGCAAGGTATTGCCCATCATCAGATCAAGAATCAGGTAGATGAGTATAAACAAAGGTTGGATCTAGCGCTATTAAAAATAATCTCCGGTATTTTGGGGGTTCCACTTGGCGAATTAACCAAAAGGGATCAAGCCTATCAACTCGAAAAAATAAAGCGAAAGAACCGGAATATCAAAAGGATTGCTACGGCTATTGCTGCATTAGGAATCCTGGCAATTATTGCAGGTATTTTTGCCTGGAACCAAAGGAATTCGGCTTTACGTAATCTTGCCAAATCCTTGTATGCTTCTGGAATCAATAAACTTACAGAAAGTGAGTATGGTGATGGTGCAGCCTATATTGCGGAAGCCACCAGACGCGGAGATAAAAGTGCTGAACTATTTGCACATTCCATGCTTGCGGTACAAGATGACCTAACGAGAATGCCGAATGTCAATTATGGCTTTACACGGTTTTCACCAGATGGAAAATGGCTTGTAGGGTTCGCAAGTGCGGGGAATAATATGAATGTGTTGCAGGTTTGGAATGCTATTGATAGAAAATTACATATCCAACGAGATGATATCACCTCCATTCAAATTCGGTATCCCCTATTTGATGCCAGCAACAGAGCTTATGTAACTACCCTGAACAGTGTGATCGTCAGGTATGATATAGAAAATAATAAGAAGGAAGAAATTCGTCCCAATCCGGATAGTACCTTTATTGCAATAACAGCAGTCTCTCCGGACGCGAAATACCTTGTATTCAATAAAAACTCCAGACAAACGATTTTATTCAACACCGAAACGAAACAAGAGCAGGATCTTACCAAAAGTCAGGAATTGAGAACATCCACTGCTTATTTCGACAATACCTCAAAGACCTTATTGGTAGATCGCCAATCTTTTGAAGGTCCTTCAGAAGTAAGCATTTATGACCTTTCCAGTCCAGAGCTAAAGCAGATCTTTAAAAAGGATTTAGGCTCGGGGATCAAAACGGCAGTTTTCAGTAAGGATGGAAATCAGGTTATCTTTCATAATACGGCAGGCATAAATTATTTCAACAAGCTAAATGGAACTCAATGGTCCTTGCCAACCTCGACCTTGGTGAGATTTACAGGTTTTACAGATAATGGTAATTTATATATTGGGAATGATTCCCAAATCAGTCAATTGAACACTGGCAATGGTTCAGTAATTAAAACGAGTAAATTACCAGAGAATGTTTTCTTCTTCAGTAATATGATAAAAATAATGGAGAAGGATGCCTTAAATTCAGAGGCCAATTCCCCAGATTGGACCCAGTCCTTGGTCAATAGCAATTCCCAAACTTTTCTCGAGAATAAAAAGGGAGATGCCTTGCGGGTAGCACAATTTTTTGAGACCAGTGATTTAGCACATATAGAGCCCGGAATTAGCACCGATATCGCCTTGTTAAGGTATAAGGGTGGAAAATCAATCGAGCAATTAAATCTCAATACAGGCGAGAAAACTAAGAACTTTATTCAAATTCCTGAAGAGGCAACTGTTCATTTGGTTCTTCATAAAACAAAGCGGGTTTTGGTAAAGGGGAAAAGTGGGAAGACCTACTTTTTTGATGCAACTACTGGAAAAGCCGTTGGAAAGCCATTTGATTCACAGGCCAGGCTGTATATTTTCAATCAGAATGAAACCCAGGTTTTAGCGCGAACCGGAAAAAACAGTTTTGCAGCTTGGGATATTGAAACTGGAAAACAAACTATCAACTTTTCACAAGAACAAGAAATTGGAGGATTTACGGTTAGTCCAGACTTCAGGCTGGTAATTATGGTTAATCCTGATGGATGGAAGGTTTTGGATATAGCTTCCAAAAAAGTATTGAAAGAAGGTAAGGAAGCTTTAAGCAGCGGTGCTTTCAGTCCTACAGGTGAATATCTTTTAAAGGTTAGTAGTGTTGGGGATGCAGAGGTCTTGGAAACAAAAACTTTCAAGCCGATCCTGAATATGAAAACCATCGTTTCACCATTTATGGTCTTTAATAACAAAGGAAATGTGCTGGCAGTGTCTGAGGATGCCACCCATATGCGACTTTGGAATCTTGAGGAAGGAAAATCTTTCGGGCAAACCATTCGAATCAGTAAAAACACGCAGTATTTTCATTTTTCGGATGATGATAAACAAATCTTCGTACAAGATGATGCCGAAGGAATGCGTTTGGCTGCTAAGGTAATTGATGCTACGACCGGGAATATACTGACGATGCCATTTATTAATCAGCGTTTTGATGCAATTTATGTTATCCCTGGGGATAAGCGATTGATGACGGTAGAATCGTTGATGAATGGGAATTCCATCAACATCTGGGAAGTTCCAGGTCAGGTGAGCATGTCGAAAAATCAATTAGCCAACGATTTAGAGAAGTTCTATGGCAAGAAGTACAATAACGAGACTGGCGCCATCTTAAATTATACAGACAGCAGCAATACCTTTAATACCTGGTATTTTGACGACCCCTTGGTCAGAACGGTTTCGCCAAGTTCCAATGAGAAGATCACGGATATCTTGAAGAAAAACTATCCGATCAAGAATGATGCAAACTTACGTCTATTAGCTGTTACCTATGATTATCATCCATTGGCAAGAGCCATGGTAGCCAATTATTTCAGCAGTAATCCAGACACCCATTTAATTGGACAAAGAGTCGTGGAAATCACGGAGAAGCAGTTGATAAAAATCAAAAACAAGGAATTAAAATCAGAAGTAGAAAGCCTGTTAAAAGAAGCAAAACAGAAATTAAGCAAGTAAAAGAATGAATTTGACAAGAAGACAAAAAGGCCTATTGGGAATCGCATTTGTATGCTTTTTGATTATCATATCTTGGATAGGTTTATCTAAATTTTTTCCAGAGAGCAACTCATTTCGATATCTCCCTGATCGTATTTATCGGATTATCAAAATTGTATTCGGGGGTGATCCTTCGGGTTCAGGTCTTGAAACTGAGAATGTTCCCTTGGAATTAATTATTGCCAAAATTTGTGCTATAGGGATTCTTCTTTTTGGGGCTTATAAAATTATTCAGAAATTATTCTCGGAACAGTTCAACCTGATGAAGGCTTCTTTCAAGAAAAATCATTTGATTTCCATTGGAATCTCAAAAAAAGGTAGACAGCTATTCAAGAGTTTAAAGGATGACTATCAAAAGCAGGGAATTGCAATTGAAAAAGAAACCGAACATGCTGACATCAATGCTGTAAAAAAACAAGGTCATCTAGTCATCATCGGAAATGCTGAGGATGAGAACACTCTTCTTGAGGCAGGAATCAAACGTGCTTCTACCCTAATTGTGTTTCTAGAGAATGAGCAAACGGTGATAGAAATCATTGAATCCGTTCAGGATATCTATGATAAATCCAAATGTCAGAATGAACTACTTTGTTTTTTACATATTAGCAATCCTCGATTAATCGACTTGGTCAAAAACACGGGAATCCATTTTCAGAACAATCAGGTTCAGCTAAGATTTTTTAATATCCATAAAATGCTGGCTCGTCAATTCTTTTCGCAGATTCCACTGGATATGCAAAAGGTTGGGAAAAGCATTGCGGACATCAATAAGATAGTATTTCTAGGTTATGGGGATTTTGCAAAGGCCATGTTGGTTCAGGCATTGAGGATATTTCACACCTCTGTTGAAAATGATTTGCAGATTTCCATATACTCTGATCATGCAGATAAAGACCGAAATTATTTTAGTGAACAGTATCCGAAAGCTGATAAAATCTTTCCAGTTAGCTTCCATAAGTTTGAAGGCACCTTCAATGAAATGATTAATCAGGAGGAGCTCATGAATAAAGGCGATCAAACTCTATTTATTACGGCATTTGATCAGGATCAGGCCAACCTAAATGCAGGATTGGAACTATTGGAAAAAACGCAAAATGCTAATTTCCCGATCTATGTTTTGAATGCGGAAGGAAAGGGACTACGAAAATTGATCAACTACTCAACAGACACGGACAGGATCAAGTTTTTTGGGCAGATGGAAGATATCTGCAACCTGGAATTTATCACTGGTCAAAAGCAGGATAAACTGGCTCAGGCGATTCATGATGATTACCGCAAATTGTTATCGGGGGCAAGTTCAGAAAGTGAAAAATACACTTCAGACTGGTTAACCTTGAGTGAGGATGCCAAGGATGCAAGCAGAGCCCAGGCCGATCATATTCCCTATAAGTTTTTATTGACCGACAAGGCTTGGCCAGTTGCTGATCCTAAACAGGTTTCATTCAGTACTGCGGAAATTGAAACACTCGCCATTATCGAGCATAATCGTTGGATGGCGCATCGATATATCAATGGTTGGGATTTTGGTGAAAACAGGAATGATGAGCTCAAATTACATCCATCCTTGATTCCTTGGGAGATATTGAGTGAAAGTGAAAAGCAAAAAGACAGAGATACTATTCTGAGGATAAAGATTCTATTGAATTCCTGAGATATCAAGACCTTGAATATTTGACTTTGCAGATTGTTTAGGGTATATTTGATTGGCTTTAGGGGTATTCTTCTTTATAGAATTGAGACAGTCCCTTTGAACCTGATACGGTTAAAACCGGCGTAGGGAAAAGCAGATAAGCGTTTGGCAGTCCAATTGCCTATTCCCTTCCCTATAGCCATTATTGTATTTAAATTTCAAATAATGGAAAACGACATTTATCATTTACTTACACAAGTCCGAGCAAAATCTCCTTTGGTGCAAAACATCACGAATTTTGTCGTGATGAACAATACGGCAAATGCTTTATTGGCATTAGGAGCCTCTCCCATTATGGTGCATGCCGAAGAGGAGTTGGAAGAAGTTTTAAGCTTCTGCAATTCCCTGGTCATAAACATTGGTACCATCAGCAAGCCATGGGCAAACAACATGATCGAGGCCGCAAAATTGGCAAACAAACTAGAGAAACCATGGGTACTAGATCCTGTTGGTGCCGGAATCTCAAAATTGCGGAATGAAACCCTGGAAACTCTTGTGCAATTGAAACCGACAGTTATTCGTGGGAATGCTTCCGAAATCATGGCATTACAGAATTTTAATAATAAAAGTTCGAAAGGAGTTGATAGTACAGAATCCAGCAGCACTGCCCTACAGGCTGGTCAGATTCTAAATAAAGAAAC
Source organism: Sphingobacterium cellulitidis (assembly GCA_002245855.1). GTDB lineage: Bacteria > Bacteroidota > Bacteroidia > Sphingobacteriales > Sphingobacteriaceae > Sphingobacterium > Sphingobacterium cellulitidis. The sequence continues at coordinate 64,566 of NOUX01000002.1, forward strand.
TGGAGCTATCGTATGTATTTCCGGATCTATAGATTATGTTATTTCGAAGGAAGAGATTACGGAGGTCAGCAATGGCTCCGCGATGATGACGAAGGTGACGGGATTAGGTTGTACGGCATCCGCCATTACCGCAGCATTCATCGGATTAGGAAACAATCCTTATGAGGAGGCTGTCGCAGGAATAACGATTACCAGTCTTGCTGGTGAACTGGCGGCAAAAATCTCAAAAGGCCCCGGAAGTTTACAACTAAATCTATATGACACCTTATATAACCTGGCTAAAGAGCAGATCCTAGGGAATTTAAAGCTAAAAAGATATGCCAATCCATCCTGATTTCCCTTACCCTTTATATCTGGTGATTTCAGAAAAAGATTGTACAAAAATGGATTGGTTAAAAGTTGCTGAGCAAGCAATTTCAGCTGGGGTAGATATCATTCAATTGCGCGAAAAGGATATATCATTTTCCGATTATTTGAACAAAGCCAAAGCATTAAAAAGGATAACCGATCATTTTCAAATTCCTTTGATCATCAATGATAATGCGGAGGTTGCTGCTGAGGTTGAAGCTTGGGGCATCCATGTAGGTCTTTCAGATCAACAGCCTTTAGAAATTGCTGAAAAATATGCTGATCGGATGAAAATTGGATGGTCATTAGAATATAAAGAGCAATTGAAGTCGAGTCAACTACAAGTGACTCATCATCTTGGCCTCAGTCCTATTTTTAATACGCCGACGAAAACCAATACGGTAACAACCTGGGGAATTTCCGGTATTGAGGAAATTAAAACTATGAACAACAGACCACTGATTGCCATTGGTGGGATGAACCTAACAAATGCAGGTGAAGCCTTTGCTGCCGGAGCAAATAGTGTTGCTGTAGTATCAGCAATTTGTTCCAGTGTGGATCCCCGAAAAGCAACAGAGGAATTAAAAGCCTTATTAAAATGAAAGAAAACAAAAAATATAAAGTTCCAACCGTCTTAAGTATTGCAGGATTTGATGGAAGTGGTGGTGCTGGAATACAGGCCGATACAAAAACCATTTCGTCACTTGGATGCTATGCCATGAATGTTTTGACGGCATTACCAGTTCAAAATACGCAGGGTGTAAAGAATATTTTTGAGATCCCGGTTGAAGCCGTATCAGAGCAACTGGAATGTTTATTTGAAGATATTTATCCAGACAGCATTAAGATTGGAATGGTGCATCATACCAAATTGGTAGAAACGATTGCCAGTTTTTTAAAGGACTATAAAGGTCCCATAGTTTTTGACCCAGTCATGGTGTCCAGCAGTGGTCATCGCCTGATTCAAGAAGACACCATAGAAGCAATCAAGGAATTGTTGTTTCCTATTGCCGACATAATCACTCCAAATCTGGATGAGGTTTCCGTTTTGGTAAATCGCGATATAAGTACGGTACATGCTATGGAGGATGTTTCAGATGAGATATTGAGCCTAGGTTGTAAGGCTGCCTTATTAAAAGGAGGACATCTACAGAGTGATATTCTGACGAGTATCTTGATTCAAAAAGGTCAAGCAGCTCAGTATTTTGAATCGAAACGTGTCAATACAAAGAATACGCACGGTTCGGGATGTTCCTTATCTTCTGCTATTGCCTCATTCTTGGCTCGCGGATATCATTTGGAGCAATCTACCGAAAATGCTCTGATGTATATCAATAGTGCGATAAAAGGCAGTAAAGATTTAATAATTGGAAAAGGTCATGGACCCTTAAATCATTTTTTCAACCCTGTAAAACTTATCAAATATGAAATGGACTGATAAAGCCTGGGCGGCAATTGAACCACTATATAAAGAAATTCTTGAAATGCCATTTATTGAGGAATTGAAGAATGGAAATCTCCCATTGGAGAAGTTCCAATTCTACATGTTGCAAGATGCGAAATATTTGGAGCATTATGGTCGGGCACTTGCGGCATTGGGTTCCAAAGCAATGGACAATGAAATGGCCTTGGATTTTTTCGAATTTGGAAAAAACGCATTAATCGTTGAAAGAGCCTTACACGAAGCTTATTTTAAGGAATTCAATCTCGAGCCCAATCAGGAAATTACCATAGAACCGGTATGTCATCATTATATACATTACTTGAAAAGTACCGTTGCTTTTGATCCTATTGAAGTGGCTACTGCAGCAATTTTACCTTGTTTTTGGATTTATAAAGAAGTGGGTGATCATATTTATCAAAATAAAAATACTTCAAACAATCCTTATAAAAATTGGATTGAAACCTATAGTGGCGAAGAGTTTGCCATTGGTGTAAAGAAAGCATTGGACTACACGAATTATATGGCTGAAAACACAAACGACAAAGGTAGAGAATTGATGTTGGAAGCCTTTATCACAGCTAGTCGATTGGAGTTTATGTTTTGGGATGCAGCATACAGGAATACAAAGTGGTAGAACAATTAGGAAAGTATATATCTTTGTTATTTGTTTTTATAAAATCTGACAAAATCTTGAACTAAATTTTAATCTATAAATTAAATTCCAGCTATAGATTTGTATACCCAAAGATTAAACTTATTTAAAAGGTAACTTTTATATAAAAAAACTAGAATAAAATTCCTTTTGGCGTAGTTTTTGGGTTAATTTTACACATAAATTATTGTGATATGAAACAACTTTGGATACTTGCAGGCGCTACTGCACTACTTACTTTTGGGTCTTGTACTTCGAATGCTAATAAGCAATTGGAATCAAAAGATTCAAGCGGTACAGAAATTACAGATACAAATCCAGTAGATACTACACATACCTCTCAAAACTCATTAGACTGGGCAGGATCATACAGCGGAGTTTTTCCATGTGCAGATTGTCCTGGTATCAAAACTACAGTAACCTTAAATTCGGATGAGACCTTCACTTACGAGGGTGAATATCAAGAAAGAGATACTAAAATAGAAGATACCGGAAAATTCATGTGGCATGATAACGGCAGCGTGGTTCACTTGGTAGGTAAAGAAGTAAATATGAAATTGAAAGTTGGTGAAAATCAACTATTCTCACTTGACCAAGATGGTAAACCAATCGATGGTCCTTTGAAAGACAATTATATTTTGAAAAAAGTAACCCAATAGATTGGGTTTATACAATACAAAAAAAGAGCTGATAAATGATTATCAGCTCTTTTTTTATGATAACACATGAACAATTTCATGTGGGATAATCTTATTGATTTTTGCTACGCTCTTTCAAGATTCCCTTGCAAATATCAGCGACCAATGAAGGCCCTTCATAGATAAAGCCAGTATATACCTGAACCAAGCTAGCTCCGGCATTTAATTTTTCAATAGCATCTTCAGCAGAATGAATCCCTCCTACTCCAATTATTGGGAATGCTTTATTTGATTTATCAGAAATATACTTGATTACTTCAGTAGAACGGCGGGTCAAAGGTTTTCCACTCACACCTCCTGGTTCTTGAACCAACAAGCGATTGCTTTGAAGTCCTTCCCTAGCAATGGTTGTATTTGTAGCAATAACACCTGCGATCTTTGTTTCCATGACGATATCAACAATATCATCCAGTTGGGTAAAAGTCAAATCCGGTGCTATTTTCAAAAGAATAGGTTTTGGATTTGATTTCTCGAGGTTCATTTGTTGCAAAGTATTCAGGATATGCATTAAAGGACCTTTTTCCTGCAAATCCCTTAATCCAGGAGTATTCGGTGAACTTACATTGACTACGAAATAATCCACATAGTCAAATAATGATTTAAAGCAATAGATATAGTCATTTACAGCTTCTTCGTTTGGTGTCACTTTATTTTTACCAATATTTCCACCTATTAAAACACCGTTTCTCTCTTTTAGGAATTTCAATTTTGCGGCAGCAACATCTGCTCCTTTATTATTAAATCCCATGCGGTTGATCAGGGCGCTGTCATCCAGCAACCTAAACATTCTAGGTTTATCATTACCAGGTTGAGGTTTTGGAGTAACCGTTCCAATTTCGATAAAACCAAAGCCTAGTCTAGCCATATCCTCGATATATTCAGCATTTTTATCAAATCCCGCAGCTAATCCCACCGGATTTTTAAATGTAAGTCCGAATACCTTGGTTTCTAACCTTGGATCTTCAACACAATACATGGAGTTTAATAATGCTTTAGAGCCCCAAATTTTATTGAAAAATTTCAACCCTGAAGTCACATTATGGTGCGCCTGTTCTGGGTTCATGGAGAAGAAAAATGGTTTAACTAGCTTATACATGGATGCAAAGGTAGCCAAAGATGCAGAAATATTCATTACTTTTGCACCCGAAATGATATCAATAAATAACTTAACATTCGAAATAGGCTCCAGAGCGTTGTACGACGAGGCAAACTGGCATATTAAGCCAGGAGATAAAGTAGGCCTAATCGGTGCCAATGGTACCGGGAAGTCCACATTATTAAAACTTATCGTCGGTGAGTTTTCCCCAACATCGGGTACAATCTCAATGGCAAAGGACCTGAAATTAGGTTATTTAAACCAGGATTTACTGTCTTATCACTCGGAAAAAAGTATCCTTCATGTTGCCATGGAGGCTTTTGAGCGTCAAAATCAGTTACATACGGAAATAGAAAATCTGTTAAAAAAGTTAGAAACAGATTATTCGGATGATATCTTAAATAAACTGAGTGATAAACAGACTGAATTTGAAGCTTTAGATGGATATAGCATCGAGTTTAGAGCACATGAAATCTTGGCTGGTCTTGGATTCTCAGAAGAGGAACAAAAAAGACCATTGGCCACTTTCTCTGGAGGATGGCGAATGCGTGTTATGTTGGCCAGAATCCTACTGCAAGCCCCTGATATCCTTTTACTGGATGAGCCTACCAACCACTTGGATTTACCTTCCATTAAATGGTTAGAAACCTATCTTCAAAGTTTTGAAGGTGCAATTGTTATTGTTTCACACGACCGTTATTTCCTGGATAGGATTATCAATAAAACTGTTGAGTCCAGAAAAGGAAAACTAACCCTATATGCTGGAAACTACAGTTTCTACCTAGAGGAAAAGTCATTACGCGAAGAAATCCAAGGTAATCAATACAAAAACCAACAGGCGAAGATCAAACAGGAAGAGCGTTTGATTGAGAGATTCCGCTCAAAGGCGAGTAAGGCAAAGATGGTTCAATCTCGTATCAAAGCCTTGGACAGAATGGAAAAAGTGGACGAGGTCGATGATGATAATCCGGAAGTAAACTTTAGCTTCAAATTCTCAAAGCCTTCAGGCCGTCATGTGGTGACGATTGAGAACATCAGCAAATCATATCCGAACATTGATATTTTGGATAAGACCGATGGATTGATTGAAAAAGGTGATAAAATCGCATTGATTGGTGCTAATGGTAAAGGTAAATCGACCTTACTAAGAATTGTTGCTGATGCTGATACAGAATTTGAAGGAAAAAGCACAAAAGGGCATAATGTATCTCAAACCTTCTTTGCACAGCATCAACTAGAGGCACTACATCTTGAGAATTCAATTCTTCAAGAATTGGTTGCCTTTGCGCCAAAACATACAGAAACTGAATTGCGTTCCATTTTAGGAAGTTTCTTATTTACTGGAGATGACGTTTTCAAAAAGATCAAAGTGCTTTCAGGTGGTGAAAAATCAAGGGTAGCCTTGGCAAAAGCATTGACAGCTGACGCGAACTTCCTGGTTCTGGATGAGCCGACCAACCACTTGGATATGGCTTCAGTAAATATTTTAATCCAGGCCCTTCAACAATACGAAGGTACATTTATCGTGGTTTCCCACGACCGTTACTTCCTGGACCATGTTGCCAATAAAATCTGGTTTATCGAGGATAAGGAAATAAAAGAATATCCGGGATCTTATCAGGAATTTGAAGAATGGAATTCTAAACGTACAATCAAGCCTGTGGTTAAACAGGAAAAGAAAGTCAAAGAAGAACCTAAAAAGGAAAAGGTTACTCCGACTGATGATGTAAAAAAGATTATTCAGAAGAAAAACAAGGAGTTATCCGCTTTGGAGGAGAAGATTGAAAGTCAGGAATCTTTGGTGAAAGAATTAGAAAATGAACTTGCACAGGAGGATATCTATTCCGATCCTGTAAAACTTCAAGAACATACCAGAAATTACAATTCTGAAAAAGCTAAATTGGAAGGTCTACAACAAGATTGGGAAAATCTAGCTGAGGAAATCATGAATCTTGAAGGATAAGCAAGAGAAAATAAAAAGAGAGAGGGATTACTAAACAGTAATCCCTCTCTCTTTTTGCTAAACAATTGGCTGGAAATTTGTTATAAGATTAATAAAACCAAGACATGACCGAATTTCTACCTTTTCTTATTTCCTTATTTGTAGGAATTGGATTAGCCGCCGCAACAGGATTCAGGGTGTTTTTACCCATTTTCTTTTTAAGCTTGGGTTCCTATCTGGGTTGGATTCCTTTGGATCAAAGCTATGCTTGGATTGGCGGATTACCAGCTGTCATTGCAACCGGATTAGCCACCATAGTTGAAATACTGGCTTATTATATCCCTTTCATAGATAATATCTTGGATAGCATCACGGTACCATTGGCAACCATTGCAGGTTCGCTGTTATTTGCTTCTCAGTTTACGGAAGTTAGCAATTGGATACAATGGTCTTTAGCGATTATTGCTGGCGGTGGTACAGCCGCAACCATTAGTTCTGTATTTGCAGGAACAAGGGCCGCCTCCTCAGGAACAACAGCCGGAGTAGCCAATCCTGCCATATCCACCATTGAAACCATTGGCTCAACCATTATGAGTATTCTGGCTATTTTCTTACCTATTTTAGCAGGAATATGTGTTTTGGTTATTCTCTACCTTGCTTTTAAATTCGGAAAGAAACTATTGGACAAAGTACGCAAGAAGCCTAAACAAAATAAATTTAAGGATTCAGCTTATTAACGCGTCCTTCTAAATTTTCTGAAGCAGTCTTGATTGGTTGATACTGAACCCAACAATAGGATAAGAAGGGTAATAAAACGAATATCAGTACTCCCCACCAGAAACCGGCAATATTTCCAATAATAATGCTGAGTAGAAAAATAATAATTGGATAAGAGAATAACAAAACTCCAAACAAGAGCGAATCATAGAAAATGCTGTTTTCTGTTTTCTTTTTCACTTGTTTTTTCACTAGCTGATAGAACCAATTGTGCGAATAATATCCTAACAGTGCTGGAATTTTCATCCAGGACTTACTTTTTTGAACATCTTCAGTTCCTTCGATATAGGAATTTAACATACTAGCGTCCATTTCTGATCTTAGCTGTCGAATCAGTTCTGTTGTATCAACATTGGAATTGTTCAAATAATCGGTGGAATCAATAGGATTTAAGGCTTCCAAATAAACAGCCTTTGGATTATCATCAAAAGAATTATAACTGAGAATATACGGCTGAACCTGAATAGGGACATCCATTTGAACCGCCCGCTGAATAATAGAACTCAACCCGCTGGTCATAAAGGGTTTTAAATCTAAATGATTTCGAGAAACACCCTCTGGAAATATGAGTAATTTCCTTCCCATCTTTAACTGACGGACACATTCATCATAGGTAAAAGCATTGCTGATATCTGCATCTTCATCATCATTCTTTTTATAGATGGGAAGCATATAAAAGGTTCTCAACACCCAATTTGCCCATGGTTTTGCAAAAATATCACCACGAGTCAGAAAACAGATTTCTGAAGGTTGATGTACAGTTATTATCAAAGCATCAAAGAATGAGTTTGGATGATTGGCAACTATGACTGCAGGGTAATTGTCCTGCGCCAGCTGCAAGTTTTTTAATTGCCATTCTGAAATATACCATTTCAAACCAAATTTGATAAAAGATCTTAGGACTGGGTAAAGCATAAATTAATATTCTCAATAATTAGAATTCAAATTTTCCTATAACAAAAAACAAGCCTAATTTTTATAATATTTAATCTTCTTTCATGGATTCCGTAATCTTATGGATATTTAAGCTATTCGCCATCGCACTAAATATCTTATAATAAGTACCATGCCTATCAAATAAGGCTTCGTGGGTACCATCTTCTACTACCCTACCTTTTTCCATCACGATAATATGCTCGGCATCGATAATCTGGGAAATACTGTGAGAAACTATAATCACTGTCCTACCGACTTTAATGGCGTCCAGGCTATTTTTTATTTGTTCAGTAGCAATTGCGTCCAGATTGGCTGTAGGTTCATCCAAAAATATAATTGGTGGATTTTTTAGGAACATTCTGGCAATGGCAATTCGCTGTTGTTGGCCTCCTGAAAGTAGATTCGCTTCAGAATAGTAGCCATAGGGAAGTTCCAAGATCTGTTCATGAATAGAGGCTTTCTTTGCAGCATCAATGATCTCCTCCATACTCGCATTGATCTTGCCATACTTGATATTATCAATGATGTTTCCTTTAAAAATATGATTCTTCTGCAATACCAAACCTATATTTTCCCGAAGGAAATCCGTATCATATTCTTTTAAATCAACTCCATCTAAATAAATTGCGCCTTCAGTAGGCTCGTAAAACTTATCCAAGAGGTTGATGATTGTACTTTTCCCTGCTCCAGACAATCCCACCAAGGCTGTGTTTTCATTGGGGCAGATCCGCATATTTACATCAAACAACGCCTCATAACCATTAGGATAACTGAAATTGACATTTTTAATTTCTATTAAACCCTTGATTTCATCAGGTCTGTACTTCCCTGTTGGTTCCTTCTGACCTTCATCTTCCAAAATTCCAAAAAAGCTCTCCGAGTAAATCAAAGCATCATTTACCTCATCATATATTCGATGTAGTTGGCGAATAGGTGCCGACACATTATTAAACAACATGATATGAAACATAATGGCACCTATGGACATCTGTCCGTTCAATACGAAATAAGCAGTCAAGATAATCACGATAACCACTCCTATTTGCTCAATAAAGCCCTTTATGCTTTCGAAAATAAAAGAAGTTTTCCGAGTCCTCATTTGGTTATCGGTCATATCGGATTGAATCCGCTGATGCTTAGTAGCTTCCGTTTTTTCGCGCACAAAGGATTTGATAACCGTGATGGAGTCAATAAGTTTAATCAACTGATTGCTTTTATCCTCACGGTATCGACGCATTTCCCTACGAAATCCCGATAGTCGTTTTGCTTGTAACTGGGAAACATAGAAATAGATGGGGATAATAAATAAGCCAACTAGACCTACATAAAAATTAGCCAAAAACATACAGACCAAGGCGACAATGGCATTGGCAAATAATGGAAGAATATCGATGAAGAAATTTTGAACCAAACGGGTAAGCGAGCTAATCCCGGCATCTATACGAGTCTGTAACTTCCCTGATTCGTTGATGCTGGAGGAATAAAATGCCATTCTATAGGTCAATATTCTATCGACGATAGCCTGCGAAAAATCACGGGCGATATTGATACGCAATTTCTCACCGTAATATTTCTGTCCAAACTGAACGATGGAATAAACGATTTCCTTTCCTAATAGGATTGCAGATATAGTCCCCAACAGGTATAACCCCGTTCGAAGCGGCGTTTTATTGACCAAGAGGTCACTAATGGTATCGACTGTATATTTGAGGATAAAGGCATTGACCTGGGCAGCAAAAGAGCCAATAACGGTCAAGATGAGTGTATAAAAAATTAAGTTTTTATACGGTTTGGTAAAGGGTAATACTTTTTTAAAGAGTTGGGATATGGTCATAAATATTAAACTTTATTGCAACACAAAAGTTTAAGCCAATCCCAATTCTTAATATTTTACAGGATAGTTGGCAATAAAATCAAACTTATAATCCTTATGTTGCTTGAGACTATCAATCAGGTTGCTTAACAATTGTTGTCCCTTTTTATTTTGAAACATATCATCATGCATCAATAGCACAATGTTATTAGGTTTTAATGTAGATTTATTTCCTAGCATATTCCGAACACGACCATAAATCTCATCAACCGACTGAACAGGTTTTCCACTCAGGCCATTGATTTTCCACTCCATATCCCATCCATAGATCTTATACCCATTCACACCCAATAAATCTGCTGTTTGGCTACCAGAAGTTAAGTCCACACGGCGAACATCATCGAATAACCAAATATTTCTACCCGGCATACGTACGATTTTATGCTTTAATCCAAGGTCGGTTTCACATTTTTCAAAATCTGCAACAGCCAAATCCGGGTTACTATAGAAAACATGGAATTTATTTGCCGCATGGGTAAAGCTGTGGTTATAACAGTCCACAAGTGGATTATTCATATATTTTTCAAAATCACGCTTTAAACGCTTGCTCATGCCAGCATGTTTACCAACCAAGAAAGCGGATATCTTAACGTTTTTCGAAGTAATAATAGAATCAATTGCCGAACTACCAATTAAAGGTCCATCATCAAAGGTCAAATAAATATGCTTATCCTTCTTGTTTAATTCCCGATAGATGGAATCCCGCATGGTTCTTTTCGCCTGTTTAGGATCAATTTTATTTAAGGAATCAACTTCAGGAAATTTTATTTTTCCTCTATTTAAGGAATCCAACAAGTCCATTAATTTAACTGTATCTTTTTGAACTTCGGATTTGCCCGCAGCCAATACATTCTCAGTCGAATCCGAAGAATTCGAAGAATTTGGTGACCAAACAATAGAATTACAGGAGTATACTGAAATTAGTGTGGAAATTGAGGCAATACCAACGACAATTGTCTTCTTCAACATAGCCTAAAAGGTGTCTTAATTTTTTTTCAAAAGTAAAAATATTTGTTGATAAAAGAAAGGGACCCCTCACCAAGGCCCCCTTCAATTTATCCCTATTTTATATGCTAATCATCGTAATGTCTTCCCTTTTTCCAACGCTTATCCATCTTCTTATGATACTTGTAATGCTCTTTCTGAGCTTTACGATAATGCTTGTCAGCTTTATGGTAATGTCTTCCTCCGTCACGGATTGCAACTTGAGAATAGTTTCTAGAATAACCGTGATAACGATCATGGTAATGTCTATGGTTTCTCCATGGTCTGGATTCATTGACTACAACTTTGTAGGTTCTATAAAAATCCCGACCTCTGTATCTGCGAGGTATAGTCCTGTGAGACACCCAACTACGTCCATCGTAATAAGTATAATAACGATTTGACACATCATAATACATATCAAACTCTGGCATGTAATAATATCTGGCGTAATCATAGCCAACTGGTCCCCAATTAGGTTGTAATCCAATATTCAGACTTACTCGAACCTGAGCTTCAGCCGGTTTAACAAATAGTAAACCTCCAAAAAACAATGCTGCGTAAAATAACTTTTTCATAATAATCTCCTTATATCGTTAGGACCCAATTGTCCGGTTATTTTTAATGTTCTGACAGCTATTTTGAGCGGAAGGATTAAACTGAAAATGTTAAAAAATGTAAATCATCTGCTACAACACTCTAAATCAATCATTTAATTTTCATTTTAATGTCACTTTAAAATTTTTATTCAATAATCATTTCCTTTAAAATACTCCACAATAGCTAATCCTTTCTATCAGCATTTTTGTTATCTTTGTCGCAATTTTAACAAAATAGAAATATGGCATTACAATGCGGGATAGTAGGCCTACCGAATGTAGGTAAATCGACCTTATTTAACTGTTTATCAAATGCAAAAGCGCAAGCAGCAAACTTTCCATTCTGTACAATTGAACCCAATGTTGGTGTAATCACTGTACCAGATGCTCGCTTGAACAAATTAGCCGAACTTGTAAATCCTCAACGTATCGTTCCTAATACCATCGAAATCGTAGATATCGCCGGATTGGTGAAAGGTGCTTCCAAAGGTGAAGGTTTAGGAAATCAGTTTTTAGGGAATATTCGTACTACTAATGCTATCATTCATGTTTTAAGATGTTTTGATGATGGTAATGTTATCCACGTAGATGGTTCAGTAGACCCTATCCGTGATAAAGAAATCATCGATACAGAATTGCAACTTAAAGATTTGGATACCGTTGTTAAACGTATTCAGAAGGTTGAAAAAATGGCTAAAACTGGTGGTGATAAAGATGCTAAGAAAACATTTGAAGTCCTTTCAGTAGTGAAAAACCATTTGGAATCTGGAAAATCAGCTCGTACAGCTCCTATTTCAGAAGAAGATTTTGAATTTATCGAAGACCTAACGCTTTTGACCATCAAACCTGTACTTTATGTTTGTAATGTGGATGAAGCTTCTGTAAATACAGGAAATGCATATGTGGAGAAAGTAAGAGAAGCAGTAAAGGATGAAAATGCTGAGGTATTGGTAATTTCTGCTCAAATTGAATCTGAAATCGCGCAGCTGGAAGACTATGAAGAACGCAAAATGTTCTTGGAGGATTTAGGCCTTGAAGAATCAGGTGTTCATAAATTAATCCGAGCTGCATATTCACTATTGGACTTGGCAACTTACTTCACTGCCGGTGTTCAGGAAGTTCGTGCATGGACAATTGAAAAAGGTTTCACCGCTCCTCAAGCAGCAGGTGTAATCCATACCGATTTTGAAAAAGGATTTATCCGTGCCGAGGTTATTAAATATAATGACTTTGTTCAATTCGGATCTGAAGCTGCAGTTAAAGAAGCAGGTAAATTATCTGTAGAAGGAAAGACATATATCGTTGAAGATGGAGACATTATGCACTTTAGATTCAATGTGTAATTCAACTATAATTCAACAAAAAAAGCGACTTTATAGGTCGCTTTTTTTGTTGAATTATTGTTTAGTATTGAGATATGAGATTGGAGACTTGAGATAGAAAATTGAAAAACATAATCTATAGAATTATGAGATAGAAAACAGGATAAAATAACTTTTAATAAGCTTTCTGCCTTTCCACTTTCTCAATTCTCACATCTCATATCTCACATCTTTCCTCACATCAACCTTTTAACAATTCTCAACTGATGTGTTGTTTGTTGCAGATCGTGATTGTAAATTCCTTCATTATCAATGGAGTCTATACGAACTTTCTCAACAACATGTAATATTTCCTCATCAGAGATCACAATTCCCAAATGATCGACTTCGCCATTATCATTGATGAAAAATGCTAAGTCGCCTCCACGGATTTCGGATATAAAATCCACGGAATTCCCAAGGCTTAAGATAGATTCAATATCCTTAGGTAGTTCAATCCCAAAATGACGGTAAAATAAGCCACATAAGCCAATATTATCCAAACCATGAATGGTTCTCCCCTTGTAAGAAAATGGAGTGTTTAAATAGGACGCTACAAAGTTTTCTAATTGTTCCCGATCTCGCTCCTCATCATAACCTTCCTGTGTATCCCGAAGATCCGATAAGATTTTATAGTTGTCTTCGGAAGTTACAATACTTTTATTCTCAGGGATCGGACTTCCATGATAAATCTGCATCGTTTTATTTTCACCAGCAACAGCATATCCACCAACCTCATCAATAATATAATCTGCAGGAATAACCTCCTCCACAAATTCATATTGACCATCCATTATCCAACCTTGGATTTCAGAATCTTGAATCTGAATGAATGCCCAAGATTTTTTCCTTTCTAATATTGTAAAAGCTTCCCCAAATAACAGTTCATAAACCCTATTGGATGAAAGTTTTGCTGTTTCCAATACTGAAATAGAACTCAATACACAAATTCCTAATGCCATAAAATAAGTTGTTTTAATAAAACAATTCAGCTAATTTAATCGTTTTTTAATATATTAGAGATACATTATAATCTAAATATCATGACTACAAAAAAGTTCAATCGAATATTATTAGCAATTGATGAGACTCCCTGTTCACGTCGTGCAATCGACTATGCTAGAGAAATTGTTGAAGAAATACATCCTGCACTTGCTTTAGTCACGGTAGTTCCACCGACTTCTCCAACCTCCTATGGTGTTGACCCTCTTTTAGGTCAGCAACCTATAATTGTTCCTGAAGTTTCTGAAATTCAACAACAAGCTTCTCAGGATTTTCTGAATAGACTCGCAACGGAATTTCAATCAGCTTCTGAAACCTTCACATTTAACCGTGTGGGTGATGTCAGAGATGAAATCCTTCAAGTCGCAAAAGAATGGACTGCAGATTTGATAATTATGGGAAATAATGGAAGAACTGGATTTGACCATTTCCTTTCCGGATCGGTATCTGAAGCCTTAATCAGAAAAGCTACTTGCCCGGTCTTGGTAATTCCTTTAAATTGCGATTAAGCCTTCTTAAACTGAGCGACAAACATGGTATCTGCCTTTTTATCATATCCAATAATCGGATGTTGATCAATAAGCTGTAACCCTAACTCATCTGTGATATATTGACAGATTTCTTCATTCTCAGCAGCAAAAACAGAACAAGTAATATACAATAAGGTCTTACCTGGTTTTAAATAAGGAACGACATTCTTCACAATGTCCTTCTGAAGACTGCTGTATTTTTCTATTTCACTCTTACTGAACTTCCAAAGCATTTCAGAGGTTCTACCCCAGGTTCCAGATCCTGAACATGGTGCATCCAGAATAATTCCATCAAAGGACTCCTCGCCCATGATATTATTAACTGGCTTACTTAAATCTAAAATCTTCTTCCTGAAATAAGTCTTGACATTGGCTTTTTCAAATCTTTCATCTAAATTCCTTAGAATACTCAATCTAACATCAGATACCAATAACTTAATATTTGGTTCCTTATCCAGCAACAATAATGACTTACCACCAGATGCTGCACAGCAATCCCACCAAGAAGATCTTTCCGGAATTACTAGATCATTTAAACTTTGCTGGGAAGACCAGTCCTGAACCTCATAGGTTCCATCCAATCCTTTTACCTGTTGAAGGTTGGTTCCGTTTTTTAAGGATAAGGTTTGCTCAGAGATCTCTTCAAAGGGAATTGAATTCTTCTCTAAGGTCTTGCGAACCTTGCTTTCCATTCCTTTTTGAATGCGGATATACAGGTTTGGTTGAACAAAGTGAGATAAAATAAATGCGTTTTTATCGATTGTTGGAGATAAGTAATCAGCAAATGAAAAAACCTTGTCTAGGAACTTTCCATATTTGCTTTCAACTAGCTCCACTTTTTCCTGAATTCCCAATCCTAGTTTATCTGCCCATTCAGGCATAAAAACTTCCACAACACCCGATTCGACCTCACATAGAAATTCAGCTATGGTTAACTTTTCAGTCGGTGTCAGAGAAACGAATGCTCTTCCTAATCTGAAAAAGTTATAGCAGAACCTAGAGTTCATCCTTCTATCGGATGAACCCATCTGTCTGTTATTCTTATAAAATTGAGTTAAGAACCTAGAAAAAGGTTCTTTAAATTGATATTCGTTGATAGTACGTTCAAAGTTACGTACCTGTTGCTGAATTCTCTTGCTATTGACTTCCAATGCTTCTTATTGAAAAGAACCGTTGCGATAGGTTCTAATTTTAACTGCTTGGTTTACATATCCCCAAGTTGGATTATAGTTAAACTGGTAATCGCTAAAGATTCCAGAATACTTCTCATCAACTACCTTCTCAGCATATGCCGAACCATACTTATTCAACAAGGTTGCAAAATATCTTCCTGCATCATACCCTTTGTAAGCAAAGTCTGAAGGTTCAATCTTGAATGCTGATTTATAGTTGCGTTGAAAATTCTGAACTTCTGTGCTCCATACTTTTAAATGACTTTCAGAACTGATCGTTGGATCCATACGGAAGAAGTTGTCATATGGTCTAAAGTCAACTTTCGACCAAAGTGGATGTCCATATAAACGAACAGAATATCCCTGACCTACTTTACTATCCAATGAGTTTACTAAAGAACGAAGTTGTGTTTTTTCAGTAGTACCTGAAATTACAAAAGCGGTTCCCATATCAGGAATAGTTTGACCCAATTGCGAAACTGACGATACATGTACAATTTTCGCAGCAGGGTTAATCTTCTTGACTTCCTCATCAAATCCGGCGATAAAATTACGGTGATCACTATCCCTAGCTTCAAAAACAATGATAACATCGGAATCCGTGTATCTCTTCATCATTTCTGCCGCAATAGCACGCATATGAATACGAATGGGTGGAGTCAAAGAAACAAGATTAGCAATATTGAATTCCGTAGGCATAGTTGCAGCCAATGGATTCACTTGAAGAATCTTGTTGTTCTTATTTCCTTTCGCAAAGGATCTGATTTCTTTCGGATAGACAGGACCAACAATTAAGCTGGCGTTTTCAATTTCTTTGGACGCAGCAATAGAAAGATTTTTCATCTCATTGTCCTGGGTGTCCATGACATGGATATTGAAGTCAGCAGTTTTTTTAGCTGCTTCATTAACCCCCATCTGAAAACCTTGGTAAAAGTCCAATGCCAAAGCAGAACGCTTCACATCAGCTTCAACCACATTTTGATTGGCAATCATATTCAGTTGAAAGGGTAAAAGCAGAGCAATGTTTTTTGATTGATCTGCTGCTTTTACCGTTTCTTCCTTCTTGGCATCCTCTTTTTTCTCGGCTTCTGTTTTATTCCCAGCATCTTTTCCAGTATTGCCATAGACATTTGGGTTCTTTAGAACTCCACCTGTCGTTTTTGGCGAACATGAACTCACCGCTAGAACAGCAGCCATGCAGAATGCTGCAAGGGTACCTCTATAAATGTTTTTCAAATTATTCCCACTCAATGGTTGCTGGTGGTTTTGAACTGATATCATATACGACTCTGTTGATTCCTTTGACATGATTAATAATCTCGTTTGAAATTTTAGCTAACAAATCATAAGGCAAATGAATCCAATCAGCGGTCATTCCATCTAAGGAACCTACTGCTCTTAGTGCGACAACGTGTTCATAGGTACGCTCATCCCCCATTACACCAACTGATTGAACCGGCAAGAAAATAGTTCCTGCTTGCCAAACTTTATCATACCAACCCGATTCTTTCAGGTTACGAATGTAAATGTCATCAGCTTCTTGCAAAATCCGTACCTTTTCTTCTGTAATATCTCCTAAAATTCGAATTGCTAAGCCTGGACCTGGAAATGGATGCCTTCCTAAGATAGCTGGATCTACTTCCAAGGACTTCCCAACTCGACGAACTTCATCCTTAAATAAAGTTTTTAATGGCTCTATAACCTTTAATTTCATGTAGTCAGGTAATCCGCCTACATTATGGTGTGATTTGATAGTCGCAGATGGACCTTTAACCGATATCGACTCAATGATATCTGGATAAATAGTACCCTGCCCTAACCATTTTGCCTCAACACCTTCTGGTAATTCTTTTTGAATCTCTTTCGCTGCCTCATCAAATACATCAATAAAAGATGCACCAATGATTTTACGTTTTTGCTCCGGCTCTGAAACTCCAGCTAATCTGGAATAGAAAAGATCCTTCGCATTTACGCCCTTGATGTTTAAACCCATGTTTTGGTAAGATGCCAATACTTGCTCGTATTCATCTTTACGCAATAAACCGTGGTCAACAAAGAAACAGTGCAATTTATCTCCGATAGCATGGTGTAATAATACCGCAGCAACAGTGGAGTCAACTCCACCAGATAATGCCATGATCACATGGTCATTTCCTAATTGCTCTTTTAATTCTGAAACAGTAGTATCAACAAATGCATCAGCTGTCCAATCTTGAGTACAACCACAAATATTAATAACAAAGTTTTTCAATAAAACTTGACCATCAGTACTATGGGTAACTTCTGGGTGAAATTGAATCCCGTATGTATTTGTGCCTTCCACTTGATAAGCCGCAACGCGAACCTTATCTGTACTTGCAATAATGTTAAAATTTGCAGGAACCTCTTTGATGGTATCTCCATGAGACATCCATACTTGAGATTGCGTAGGTATGCCTTTCAATAAATCATTCTCTTGATCTACAAACTGCAAATTAGCACGACCGTATTCACGAATTTCAGAAGGTAAAACCTCTCCATTAGAATTTTGTGCTATATATTGAGCACCATAACAAACCCCTAATAATGGGAATTTTTCTTGAATAGATTTAAAGTCAATCTGAGGAGCGTCCTCTTGACGTACTGAATATGGGGAACCTGAGAAAATCACTCCTTTTACTGAATTATCAAATTCAGGAAGGTTATTGAATGGATGAATTTCACAGTATACATTTAGCTCCCTAACGCGACGCGCAATTAACTGAGTATATTGCGATCCAAAATCGAGAATGATAATTTTTTCTGACATGGCGCAAAGTTACAAATCAATACCTAATTTATTAGAGGAAATATTAACTTATTGATGCAAAAAAGAAAGCAAACCCCTGAAAGAGGCTTGCTTTCCTTAAAAATCTTATTTTTTATTTGTGGAAAACAATCTTTCCACCGGCTATTTTCTTATCTCTTTTGTTCTTAGGGTTCCCATAAACATCAATTGTACCCCCTGCTCTGGTCTCAACATCAGCAGATTGTGAGGCACTAACCTCAGTCTTCCCACCAGCATTCACCCGCACATATGCAATATCAGTTTTGAGATCCTTGCCATAAAAATTCCCACCTGCTGTTGTTCTCACATTTAATTTCGTAGCCGAACCTAATAAATCAATCGATGCCCCTGTATTTACGGTCGCATCTACTCCCACTGATTTAATCATCGCACGAATCTTCGCCCCTTCACTTGCAATAAAACTCATCGCCTCCTCTTCAATCGCTGACTCCTCTATATTGACCTCAGCACCTTTCTTGGCAATTATACTGGATAAGGATGGGGTATAAACCACCACATTCGCTTGATTCCCTTGCATAATATAGCCAGCTTTCATCTTCAAGCGCAACTCGCCTTTTGAATAAACTGCCTCAACTTTATCCGCCAATTCTCCATTAATCTCAAGCTCATGCCGATCACTCGGAACTACGCTCACCCAAAGTCTGTCTGTAACTTCTAAAACCGAAAACTCATTGATGCTCTGCTTAATCTGCGCATGCACCGAATGAACAATCATACTTACTGCAAATAATAAAATGTATCTCATCTTCATAACGCTAATATAGATATTTACCTACCTAATAACGCTAATTCATCCGCAGTATACATATTGGCACCCTTTAAATATTTGTAAATTTTTTCTTTCGTAAACTTATCCGACAGTTTATAGAGGTTATTCATCACAAAATCCTTGTCTGACTCAATCTCATTATGATATCCTAAATACTTAGGAATATGATATTGAATGCTCAAGCGGATAAATCTTAACTCTACATTATTGGGGTTTGATTTCAATTCTTTCTCAAGCATATTTCGACCATCCTTAAAATAACCCATCTTCTTGAAAGGGTTTGTAGTATGTTTGGCCATAAACATATGAAATGCAGCTGCATAGCCACGTTCAACCGGACTATCCGCATTTTCCTCAAGCGCTTCTAGATGCTTTTTGCACAATTCCTCGTCCTTTACACCCTTATTAAAATCATTTCGAACGCTGTTCAAATCCAAATCCTGAGACCGTATCTCATTGGAAATCAATAGAACAAAGGCTAAAATCATTACTCTTATCATAATTACAAATGGTTTATTACCCTTTAAATTACAAAAAACAAGCCAACTGAAATAAATTTTAACAATTTTCACTTAATATTATTACCGAATATCACGAATATTTCTACCGAAAATTATAATAACTTAACCAGGAACCAATAATTTTTGATAAATTGGAGTAATAAATTCAATAACCAAAAACTAATTATGGAAAACAACGAAAATAACTTCGAATCACCCGGAAATGAAAATCCACACTACAATCCAGGACAATCATTCACTGAATTTAAACTCGGACCGATTTCAATTGAGCATTTACGTGAAGTCGCAAAATGGGCAAAATTCCTTTCTATTGTAGCAATGGTCGGATTGATCCTCTACTTTGTTTTGGTCGTGATATTCTTACTATATTTTATTGGCAATAGTAGCACCAGCGCAGAACAAATCAATGCTTTTGCGTCAATTCCAATTCTATTGATGGTTTTGATTTTTATAGGAATATATTTTACCCCAATCCTTTGGTTATACAAATTTTCAACAAACCTTCAATCTGCAATTAGCGTTAGAAATTCTGAACAACTTACTGTCGCTTTTAACTACCTCAGAAAACACTATAAATTCATTGGAATTATTGCCATTATTGGAATTGCTTTTTATGCGCTCAGTATCATTGGAGTTATTTCAACAGGAGTAATTTCAACTTTAGTAGGCGCAGGTGGTCTGTAGGGGATTATAAAAGACTTTATTAAGAATAGGAACTAGTATTCCTTAAATATTAATTAGTAATAGATTAAAAAAAGATATATAAAACAAAAAAGCTCATCGAAAGATGAGCTTTTCTTTTGTAAACAGCTGCTTATAAACTTCAATAAAAAGCAAAAAAAAGAAACCTCAAATAGATCAGCAATACAATACACATGGAGGACATCTAGATGTATTAAATGAGAATATGCAATTTGCTTCTAATAAAAGTTATTTTTCAGCTTCTGGTGGCGTCAAAGAAATTTATCTTTTTATTCTTCCAAATTAATTTATATGCATTAAGTTTTGGGATTCTATATTGAGCCAATATTATTAAAATCAAACTAATATTTTGATGACTAATGATGGGAAAAATTAAATCTATTTCCTTGGTATTGAAGTTTATTGCAAAAGAAGCAATATATTAATAATAAATATTATGAAAACACATTTATTAATCTGCATTTTATTACTCATTTTAAGTTCTTGTTTTACAGAGCGAGTAGTACAATCAAATCGAAATGCTCAAAAGGTAGATTCTATTAAGACTATTCTTAAAAACATCGCTTTTGTAAGATGTATTGACTATTGTTATCCCAAACGTTATGGTATAAACGATTCTCTGGATTTTAGTCTCCCATTTACATATAGCGTGTATAGTTTTGGAACTAGATTTTATTCTTTTGGAATACGACCTAAAATAGATTCTTTAGCAAAAGAAGAATATAAACGGATTGACTCCAGGAGGTTCGTAAAAGACGTGGGTGAAGGTGCAGAAGGAAAAACAGCCTATTCCCTAGCTTGTCTAGAATTTTATCACTCTCGACAATTAGATTCCTTGTCAGAGGAATGGGCAATAGGTATAATAGAAGCGATGAAAAAGGAAGAAATACCTTGGGAGGAATAGATTTTTAACAAATATGAGCTTTCTAGTATATTCAACAGTACCTCGGATAAGATATATGCCTATACAAGACTTGCAAAATGGACGGATAAAGTAGAACAGGTAGGCTTTAAATCCTTCAATACGGTATCAAAGACAATCAATATACACCACAAGAAGATATTAAATTACTTCGACAAAAAAAGCACCAATGCTTTGGCTGAATCTTTTAATGCGAAGATAAAGGCGTTCAGAGGTGTCGGGGATATAAACTTTTTCCTATTCAGACTCTCTAAATTATTTGATTAGTCAACAGGATTTGAAACTGACCCGGATTATGCAGTCCAAAGTGGGTTTTAAAACAAATAAAGCGGATGTCTATGACTCCCGCTTTATTGTCAGTACCCAGGGCCGGGATCGAACCGGCACGAATTGCTTCATTGGTGTTTGAGACCAACGCGTCTACCAATTCCGCCACCTGGGCGTATTCCCTTTGGAACGATGCAAATATAGGTACTCTCCTTTATTTTCCAAAAATAAAATTACCTCCAACACTAAACTAATTGATTTTTAGCTGATTTATTTTTAATAACAGCCCTCATAACCCCTAAAAAAGCCATTAACAAAATTTAACAAGGCTAAAAATAAACCTTTCCATTACTTTCTACTCTTACCTATAAGAAAAACGAAAAGGCAGGAAATTTAAAGGCCTCCACGTTAACATACTTTAACTAAACTGGATTTAAACGTTTCCCAACCATTTCGCTCAAAGTATACAAAAGGAAAATATTAGGATATGAAAAAGATATTAACATTTGCTGCATTATTCGCTGGATTAAGCTTTGCAGCTTCTGCACAGACTCAAGATTCAGTAAAAAAAGAAGTTCGCCAAGAGATGAAGCATAGAAAACAAGTTCGCAGCGGACACAAAATGGGAAAAATGCAAAGCAAAACCCCAGAAGAAATTGCAAAAATGAAAACTGACCGCTTGGATAAAGAGTTGAAATTTACAGAGAAGCAAAAACAAGATATTTATGCTTACAATTTGGACCAAGCTAAAAAGTGGAAAGAAAAACAAGAAGTTAGAAAGGCTGATCGGGAAGCACGTAGAACAGAAATGAAAGCTGAGCGTGAAGAGTTCTTGAAACTCTTAACTCCTGAACAACAAGAAACTTTGAAAAATAAAATGGCTGAAAACCGCAAAGATAGAATGGATCGTGGTGAAAGAAATCATCACCGCCAAATGAAACGTAGAAATATGGATCGTAAGCCGGTAGAAAAGCCAGTGGAAGAAACTAAAAGTATAGATAGTTCAAATAGCTAAAAGATTTTAAGGTTTTTTATTAGTTAGTGGTTATATGTTTAATTGATGAAGGTCCCGCGCTCACGGGACCTTTCATCTTTTATAGCCTTTTAAAATATCAACTCTCTAGTTCCAGGAGGCCTTAGCCTTACTTCCTGATTCTGGATCTTTCTCAACAGTAACCGATCTTGGAATCCGCTCCTTAAGCTCCTCAACATGGGAAATAATCCCAACTACCCGATTCTCATGATGCAGATATTGCAGGGTATCAAAAACAGTATTGATGCTTTCCGAATCTTGGGTACCAAAGCCTTCGTCGATAAAGAAGAAGTTCCGATCAGATTTATTCAGCGATTGAATATTCTCTGCTAATGCCAATGCTAAGCACAAAGAAGCCTGAAAACTCTGTCCACCAGATAAAGTCTTTACAGACCGTCGGTAACCATTGTTTAAATAGTCGATAACCTCAAATTCATTATTTTCATTGACAGCCAAACTCAACTGATTTCGTGTCAATCGATGAAATCTTTCATTCGCCATCTCACACATCTGCCTCAAATGAATGCTGGAAACATAATTCACAAAACCATTCCCTTTAAACAGATTCTCCAGAACCTTAAGATTCGCACCCCTCGCACTCAATTGCTCAAATTCCTCCAATAACTTCTCCTTCTTCCCTATTTCTAAGGTCAGATGAGCCAATTCCTTTTCCAATCCACCGGTCAATGCCAACTGCAGCTCCAATTCCTCCTTCTTGAATTCAAACAACTTACTGTTGGTATCCAACTCCTCCTCAGAAAACTCCTTATCCTTCAAGAACTCTTGCAATGAATTGATCTGAGTCTCTAAAACCTCAAGCCGAACATAAAATTGCTGGATTTCTTTCCGCATCTGTTCAACCGGCATAGGTCTTTGAATGATCTGTTGAACCTGCGTGATATCGGCGAAATTGTATTCCCTTAATAATTTGGCAAGTTGTTCCTGCCTAACCTTAATCTGCTGATTGAAGTTACTTAACTGATCCTTAGCGGAACCATATTGACCCGCAATCTCTGCTAATTTGGTCTTTAATGTATTTAATTTTTGATTCAGGGTCAGATAACCACTCTCTACTTGTATTACTTTCTGATCCAAATTCAGTTTGGACTGCTTTAGCTCCTCATATTCCACATCCTTAAATTGATCAAAATCCAACTGTTGTAAGGATTCCTTACTATGCGCATTTACCCCTTGAAGGACAGCTATTTCTGCTTTGATAGAATCAAGTTCTTTTTCAAATTTCTGAATATTATCCTGGCTTTTTTGCAAATCCAAACGCAATTGCTTGACTTCTGATTCTAAACCAGCAGTAATTTGTTCACTTTGCTTAATTCGCTCCTTTTGCGCTTCGAATGCACCCGTATCGTCGCTGGAATAACCAGCCCAACTAAACGTTGAAAGATGATTCGATAGATTTCCGCTTTGACCTTCTATATCTTGCTGAATTTGGGCTAAACTGCTTCGTTTGCTATTTAAACTAAAACTAATCCTTGTCAAGAGCTCCTTTTGCTTTTGAAAAGACACCCTTTTCTCCTCTAAACTCAGTTTCTCCTGATGGATTTTTTGTAGCTCATCCTGAACATGATTGGCAAGCATAGGCTCTGGATGTTCCAAAGCACCGCAAAGGGGACATGGCATCCCCGGCTGGAGTTCCGTCGCAAAACGACTCAACTTCGCCTGGACTTGCAAATGGGTCTCTTGATCTCGAAGCTTATTGAGATCGCTCTCAATCAACTTCAACTCATTCCCTATCATTTGCTCCCAATTATCTTCGGTATAACCTTCCTTGTTGAATTGTCGCTGCTCTTCCTCGATTTCCCCTGTCAATTGCTCCAACAACCTGTTTGATTGCTTTTGCTGTTGATCCATCGTATCTTTTTTATGATACCATTTCTCCATCTCAATCAGCTGCGAGGTATCTACCTTATCTGACTTAACTGTTTCAAGCCTTTCTTCAGTCTCCTCCAACTTCTTCGCTAAATTCCTTTCCGCTTCCTTGGTTCGTTCTACAAAAGGCGTCCCCTTCAAAAGTCTGGTTTCAAGTTCCTTTTCTTTTTTCTCGTTTTCCTTGATCTGGATCAGCTTGCGATAATCCTCTGTTTGTGCTCTAAAAATATTTAAATTCAGATAATCATGTTGAATGGCTGCAATCTCCTTCTCTACTGCATCAATTTCCTGTAACTGCCTCTCTTTTACAATCTGAAAATTCTCAATCTTATGAATCAAGGATTCCCGTTCTACATTGAGCGACTGTAAAAAATTCAAGGGTTCCTTAAAGGCTTGGGAAGTTCTTTCATACCGATTTAAATCAGCTTCTTGCTGTTGTACTCGTTCTTTCTTACTGTTCAATTCCTTGAACTGCCCCTCTTTTTGATGCAGCTCTATTCCTTTGTCTTTATACTCCTGTAGAGATTGCACCTTTACTTGAAGCTCTTGAAAGTCGTTCTTGGTCTGCTCCAATGTTTTCTTAGCTTCCTCAACCTCCAATTTCTTTTGGTTAAGCACCTCCGTTGATATACTTTCAAAGCCTGATAAAGCACCTTTTAGATTCTCTAGCTTGCGATTATTCCCCGCTTGTAAAAACCCAACTTTAGGCCCCAAATCAAACTTATTCAGGTAGAAGATCTCCTTCATCATTTCTGAACGATCCTTACCCTTTAGCTCCAAAAACTCCTTGAACTGTCCTTGAGGAATAATAATCGTTCTTCGGAAGTTGGCATAGGAAAGATTGGTCAATAAAGCTCCATCCGCTGATTCTAAGGGAACCCAGTTCCCGTCTATCCACTCATATGCAGTACGCTCAATCGGCGTGGTATCATCAAAATTCTTTCTTCTTCTCCACTGTGCAACAAAGCGAAACTTACGCTTCTCAAAGTTCAGAAACTCAAAGACAATCATCGTTTGATTAGACTTTAAGTTCATCATATTGTAGGCACGTTTATCCGTTTTATTCAAACGTTCCGTATCGCCATATAGCACAAAACTAATGGCCTCCAAAATGGAAGATTTCCCAGATCCTACATTCCCAAAGATCCCAAATAGACCTGCCTCGGTAAGCTCTGCAAAATCAATACTTTGTTTTTCTTGATAGGAATATAAACCCTCAATACTTAAATATAATGGCAACATACTTAATCTTCTTTTTCTAAGGTATTTGTAGAGACCTCATGAAATAAGGCCATCAATTCTTCATTGGGCTCCTGACCATACTTGGATTTGAAATAGTCCTTGAACAAACTTTCCATATCCTGATCCAGATTAACCAATGACTTAGGTTGATTTATTTCTTGTTTTTTACTGACTACAGGGATAATATGTATAATCCCTTCATGAGCTCCATGAATTCTTTTTAAATCACTGGAACTTAAAAAATTATCAGATTCTATTGTAAGTTCTACTAAAGCATATTTATTGTCATGCAACCATCGCACTGCTTCATCGATATCCTTAAACCTAACCCGATGCAATGGCCTTCCCTTCTCTAAGGAAACTGTACGATATTGAGCTATTTTATTCGGCTCTAAATCTACAATAACCACCTGTTTCTTCTGACCGCTTTCCGAAAAAGAATAGGCTAATGGACTCCCAGGATAAATTACTGGTGCTGTACCCTGACCTATCTCATGGAATTTATGCAAGTGCCCTAAAGCTGTATATTGAATGGACCCCGGAATACTATCCGAATAAACCAGATCCGCAAAACCTAACCGTAATGGCTTCTCACCTTCTGGCTCCTCCAACACCTCAGCACCACGCTTCAACATATACAAATGCGTCGTCAAGATATTCACACCGTAAGAATCACAATATTGATTAGCTGTATCCAGCCATTTTTTCTTTAATACTTCCTGCAGCTGACTCGCCTTATCCTCATCCCCTAAATACTGTTTCAAGCGGATCTCATTCGCAAACGCAGTACTCAAAACCCGAATGGGATAATAGTATTTTGGAAGCTTTATCTCAACAAAACCTTCATCCACTCGGAGGATATCAAAACTCCCTTCAACGGTAAGCGGATTGATCTTTAAATTAGGTTGACCAAAAAAGAAAATCCCCAATTCACGCGCAAGCGAATCTGGTGAATCTATTCGATCGGGTGAATCATGATTCCCCGCAATCGCAATCACTGGCCGCTTTCCGTTCTTGGATAACCTCTTTAATGTTCGATAAAGTAATTCTGTAGCTTCAACCGGTGGATTAAAAGTATCATATAGGTCACCTGATACGACTACAAGGTCTACATCCTCCCGATCTGCAATCTGACATATTTCGTCTAAGACTTCTTTCTGTTCCTCAAGCCTAGAAAAGAAATCAAGCTTTTTACCCAGATGCCAATCTGCTGTATGTAATATGCGCATTTACAATAAATCTGTTATGGTGAATGTTAAAAATACAGATTTTTATCTTTGAAAAGGGTTAAGAAATGTGAAAGATTTTTAGGGTTTATGGCTTCTTTCAAACCTTAATGGTCAGAGTGACCTAAGGACTTTTCCGGATTAACTATATTGCGAACCAACTGCTTAAGCTCCTTAATCTCCGGAAATCTACCCGCACGTTTGCGGTCAAAAATTATTTCGTCATTCACAAATACCGTGTAACGACCACTAATCTCACTCGGCTCCAAATTAACCGACTGTAAATCATCCACAAAGGTGGTTAAAAGCTCCTGAGCCATATATGCTGCACGAAGCATCCAACCACATTTGGGACAATATGTTATCCGAACTATCGCTTTCACTGAATCTGTATAAACTATTGTTTTACAACAGTGAATGCATCAGTTTTCCCATTATGACAGGTGTTACATGATACATTGTAAACAACGCCATCGTAGGCTTTATTGAAATGTTTCTTATTGATCTGTTTAGTCATTTTTATCATGTGTCTAGCAATATCCTTTTTCGGGTTTGCATCGGACGCAAAATCCAAACCTTTTTCGCCATTTGGCTTCGGAGCATGACAATGATTACATTTTACGCCTAGAGCCATATTAAACGACTTCATTGTACTATCAAGCGCTTCATGACTAATGTTCTTTGGAAGTACCTTGAGATTCTGTGGCTTTTCTTCCTGCCCACCAACATGAAAGGCACTAAGTCCAATAACTAGGGCTAATAAACTAAATAAGGTAACGGCTTTTCTCTTCATATCGCTTTGATTAATAATACTTAAGCAATTTATGAAAAATAATTGAATTGTAATATAAATGTCATGAAAAAATATAACAAACTACTATACAATAATTTACATAACTTCATTTTGTTTAAAACTTCTTTGTTTCTATCTTGCAAGCCTTGATTTTTAACTGACTTAAGAAACCAGATTTCTACCATCTGGACATAAACTCGAAAGAAAACTATGTATAAATCATTTTTGCTTTTGTTTGCTCTCTGCTTAGGATTCACTTTCTCAGCTTCTGCTCAATTAAAAGCTGTCAAATCAAAAACCGGATATTCCTATTTGGTCAGAACCCCTAATAACATAAAAACGGATGAAAAAATTCCAGTGATTATCTTCTTACATGGAAGAAGTCTGTCGGGACATGATTTAAACCGTGTAAAACGTTATGGGGTGCTGCGAGCAATTGAAAGAGGCAAAGATCTGGATGCGATTGTTGTTGCTCCCCAAACCTCCAATGGTTGGGATCCCGACAAGGTGGTCGATGTCCTTGATGAAGTCCTTAAGAATTACCCTGCCGATGAGCATCGGGTTTATGTCTGTGGAATGAGTATGGGGGGATACGGAACAATGGATGTAGCTGGTAAATACCCAGAGCGTTTTGCAGCTGCTGTTGCCATCTGTGGTGGCGGAACAGTAAGCTATGCTTGTAACCTGACCCAAGTCCCTTTGTGGATTCAACACGGAAGTGCCGATAGAGCAGTACCTGCATCCGAATCTAAAAAAATCTATAACGCCATTAAAAAATGTAACAATAAAGCCGATGCTACCCTGACGATCATCCCTGGAGGAACCCATGGTAGCGTGGAAAGTTTATTTCATGGAGAAAAGATTTACGACTTTATGTTTAAACACAGTAAAGGCTCATAATAAAGTATTTGCACAATATCAATTAAACAAATAGAGAAGGATCAATATGCGTGTTGAGGTAAAGGATAGGATGCAATCTGGCTATGTTTATGAAAGAACGGAGCCTATTGGTAAAAACTTTCACCTGGACTTCAAACCCCAGCTTAGCCCAGCGGAAATGCTGGAATTAGGTGTGTTCAACGGAAAATATCTAAATGACTGCCAAGATGAATTCCCTAAAGAATGGTTTACCAATGCTAAATTATATCAGGGGGACAATAAAGCAGGAGATCCCAGTCTAAACTATTTTAAAATCAGGGCTTCACAGCCTCTTTCCATGTGGCAAATGAAAGGTTGGATTCACCCTCAAGACCCTAGAGGCTGGTTTCAATGGTATTGCCGCTATTACATGGGTAGAAGGTCCGAAGATGATGATAGACAAATCAAACGCTGGAAAGCCTTTAAACGGCACCTAAGTCAGGTTAAATACAACTGTGCATTTGCTGACCATCAGTGTAGGCCTAAACAAAGACAAGCACTTTTACATTGGGCCTATGATAGCATTAATTTATAGCCTTTAAAAGGTACAGGCATAGGTGATTTGAACTTGTCTCCCATTATAGCTGGGAATAAATATGGATGGATACTTCTTTTTTTGCCACCGTTCTTCCAAAGTTGGTAACATCCAATAAGCCATTTTGGTACTTAGTATCCCTACTCCAGCCCCCATCACAACATCGGATAACCAATGCCTATTGTTATACATCCTAAAAAAACCTGTTCCCGCAGCTAATGTATACGCCCCGATTCCATACCATATCGATTGATGCCT
This sequence comes from Sphingobacterium cellulitidis, assembly GCA_002245855.1. Lineage (GTDB taxonomy): Bacteria > Bacteroidota > Bacteroidia > Sphingobacteriales > Sphingobacteriaceae > Sphingobacterium > Sphingobacterium cellulitidis. The sequence goes on from NOUX01000002.1 coordinate 93,880, forward strand.
GTATTCTTGCCAAATCAATTCTGCACCAACAAATGCTGTAGCCGTATGCCCCGATGGAAAGGAATTCATTGATGAAAAATCTGGCCGCATCATAGGCATACTCTTCTTCATTAAATTCACCGTAGTGCCCATAATGATATGTGAAACAGTAGCTGTAAAAAATCGAGACCTTAAGCTATGCTTCGCTTCAACTCCCATAACATCCAAAGCAAAATATGCCCCGGTGGATGCATATTGGGTGAAATCATCAATATGTACTCGTTGGGGTCGATTGTATTGTAAGTTTTCCTTTATGATCTCATTCTGACGCTGCAAATACGGACTTTTCACCGAAGCTATCCCATATGATATTAAACCAATTGGAGCAATTAAATCCACTTTTAAAACCCTATTGGAAAAACTGTTCCTTGTCGAAATCATGGAATTGATCTTTAAACTATCTTGCTGACAAAAGCACAAGCCTCCATCTAACAGAAAAATAATTAAGACAAGAAAACGAATTATAGGCGAACAATTTAAGTGCATATTGCTCATAAACTTCAATAATTTGGGTCTATACTAATAATTGGAAGAAACAAAATTCAACTTAATATCCTAGTATTTAATAATTGAATTAGTACACCTAATTTATTATTAAAAATCAATAAACAAAATAGTAGAGATAACTTTTATTGACAAAAACATTCAATCTTATTAATTATTTTACCTATAAGTAGGTTTTAAATGACAAAAAAATTAGCTTCGATTCAATACAATACTTGGTTCATTTATATAAATCAACCATACTTCCATATAATAATCCTACCATTATCAGCATTCTTAGTTTAGATTTATAAACAGAATTTTTATGAAATCAATCATCAGTTTAATCATCATTGCTATGAATTTGAATTTTGAATCCTATGACTCAGCTAGTAACGAGGATGCCTTGGAATTTTTAAGAGAAACTCAGATCCTAGAAGAATTTTACTCAGCAATTGAACCTTTTAATCCTTAAAAGATTGACGCTGATGATTCTTCTAATCTGTTGTTAAACTATAAAAAGGAATATAGTAGAACTGCTCTTGATAATCGTTTGATAAAAATCGTTGAATCGACCTATTCAGAAACAGAATTAAAAGGGTTCCAGTCCATGAATGCAGATGAAATCTATAATTTCAATCAAGATAAGTTCAAAACTGTTGAAAAAGGCGTTGAGAAATTATACGATGAAGTATATATTGAAGGAAATCGAATTATTGCTGGGGTTGAAATAATCGATACGCCAAATCAGGCAAAACCATTTGAATTCTTCATAATCAATCGTAAAAATGGGTTATATCTAGTCACTTCTTACGATAGCTATCTGCCTCAAAACATACAAATACCAAAAGAACCCTTCATTTCGGCTTCACAATTCACCTCCGTCGTTCCCAATGGACAACAAGTAATCATAGGATTAAATGAAATTGACAAAGAAAACTTTGCCCAACTCCTATCTAAGAATCAGCAGGAAAAGATTACTCTAATTATTAATAATAGAATAATTAACGTCATTCCCTTTGAATCCGTAACCCAAAATAATGTCATGGTCATCAATAGTCCTTGGTCAGAAGAAAAACTGATAGAATTCTCTAATCAGATTAAAAACGAAAATTAATAAAAACTCAATATTATGTTTGAAAAGACTCCTTTGATAGTAGCTATTTCAAATGGCGACATGGAAAATGCAACAAAATTATATGAACAAGGTGAGAGAATCCCTCAGAGCCCGCATTCCTTTGATTATTCCCAACTTTATGATACCATCATCCGAAAAAATGGGTTTGAATTAATCGGCTTAATGTCCGAAAATAAAGAAATTGAAAAAGACATTTACATGCTTGAAAAATTGGATGATACTATATTTTCCAAGTTAATCAAAGTAAAAAGCCCGAAAGAAGATTTTATAGAGTTCTTCAAGGACTTCATTGGTAGTTCGGACAACATTAATGATGAAGTTTCGGGAGAAACCTTATTAAGTCATGCTATTAATAACGCTGCTGATCCAGCAATAATTCAAGCACTTATAGACTCAGGATGTCGGGTAGATTTTAAAAACCAAGCAGAGGATAACCTTATCAATTTAAGCATCAAAAAACACGGCTTGACTCCACAAAATCTAGCAAAATATCTCGAAATATTTGCCAATGAGGGCTTAGATATCAATGAAACGAATAAACAAGGCAAAACCGCTTTACATATCGCATTAGAAAGCAATAAGCCACATGCGTTGGAAGCATTGCTACAAAATGGGGCTAACCCTAATCAGCAAGATAATGAAGGTCAATCCGCATTTTTTATCGCTGTATCTCAAAAAGCCGACCTTGAACAATACAGTAAACTTGCTGAATACGATAGCATGGATTTTGAACAAACAAATAATCGGGGTGTAAAAGCTTTACATGAATATCTCCGCACATTAGAAGGCTACAATGCCGACAATCCAGGTTTATTAATGCGAATGATTGAGGATGGTGCCGATTTAAATAGCACATCCCCATATTATGAAAATGAATTATCCGCTTGGAACTGGATTGCTCAAAAAAACGCAGGATTGTTTGAAAAGGTATTCCATGCGACTCAACCTGAAGTTAACGAGCAAGATGATTTTGGTAATACCTTATTACATTTAGTCGTTATGAAAGATAGTAACCATGACCAGAATCAAGCAAAAGAAACTTATAAGAAAGTGAAATTACTACTGGATTCCGGAGCACGCCCAAGCATTGTAAATAATCAAGAGCAATCTGCCATGATGCTTGCTTCGCAAGATAATCTCAAAGCGAAAACCGTGGAAATCTTATTAATTGCTCAACAAAAAGAAAATTAACTTATGTCAATGTCATTTATTATCGCCTGCGAGGGCGGAAAAAGAAAAATAGCAGAATTACTATTAGAAAATAAAGAAGTAGATGTCACCTATACAGATGAAAAAGGTCGAACGGCTTTACATTATGCCGCCCATAGAGGATACTTGGACCTAGTAAAAGTCCTTGTAGAAGAGGGCGCAGACATCGATTATGAAGATCAACAAGGCGAAACTCCCTATTCTTTGCTTGCCTCCAAAAACAAAAGCAAACTGCCCTTTACCTTATTGAGCAAGGTGCAAGAGTCGACCTCAATGATTTAAAAGGAAATAGTTTATTACACTTAACCGCAGCTACAGGACAGGCTGATGTTGTCAAGGAATTGATTGAAAAAGGATTGGATGTCAATGCCATGAACAATAATACCGAAACTCCATTAATGCTTGCTGTCCTTAATCGAAGTACGGAAGTCGCCAAAATATTACTTGAAAATTCTGCCGATCCGAATAGCAGTAATAAATCAGGTAATTCAGCCCTTTTATTAGCCGTAAAAAATAGACAACTTCCCATGATTGAGCTTTTACTCAAAAATGGTGCTGATGTCAACCAAGTCAATCAATTCGGAGAATCTGCCATTTTGGTCGCCTGTTATGAAGGAAATAAGGCTATGGTTAAAGCATTATTGGACAATGGGGCCGATGTTGGAATCAGTTCCTCAGAAGGAGTTTCCCCAATTTGGTATGCCTGTGCTCATAATCAAAAAGAAATTGTCACCTTATTATTGGATCAAGGGTTAGATGTCAATCATAGTCGCCCAGTATCAGGAAACGATCAGGCTATGTACGGCTATCTCGATTATGTTGAAACTAACAACAATCTCTCCATGGATGCACAATTCAATTTTAAAGTCAACGAGGCCCAAGGTGGAGAAAGCTTATTGCAACATGCTGTGAAAAATGGACACTTGAGCATGGTAAAACTATTGGTAGACCGTGGAGCAGATATCAATATTCAGGACGAATCCGGAAATACTGCTTTACATTATGCTGCTGCCAATGGTAAAAAAGATGTACTGAAATTTCTATTGGAAAACAATGCAGACCCTCAATTGGTTAATGTTAAAGAACAAAAAGCAATTGATTATTCCAATATCAAAGGATTTAATGAGATCACGGCCTTATTAATTCAATTTGGCTCTTCTAAAGGCAAGGAGGTCGCTGCACAGCAAAGTAATTCTACCCCTGCTAATTCTTCGCCTGCTGCAGTTGATAAAAAGAAAGCGCTGATGGATTTAAAAGAATTATTGGATGCTGGTATATTGACGCAAGAAGAATTTGATCAAGAAAAAAGCAAGATTCTCGCAAGTTAATTTTTAGTCATTTACGTCAAAAAGAAAAAATCAAAATATGGAAACAACAAATTTTAATTACAGCCAGGATAAATTAAAGAAAATGGCGTTTTATTTCCTAATCATAGGAGTTGTGGGCGTTGGATTTGTCTACTATAGCTGGTTTATTAAGACCGAGGGCCTAGTTTTCGGCAGATACAGCAGTATATTCATTGCTCTCCTAGGTTTTGGAGCATTCATTTACATGAAGTTATTTGGTAAAAAATCAGATGAAATTGCCCTTAGCATTGGCGCTAATGGAATAACCGGCAATACTACTCCTGTAGCCAAAGCTGCCGGACTTATTGAATGGAATGATATTGTAAATATCTACAATGAAGGAAAATACGTTGATCTTGAAATCCGTGACCCTCAGAAATATGCCGATAGAATGAAGAACTTTTTTGTTCGGGATACCTTCATGAAAACAATGCAAGGTTTTATTCGAATTTCAATCGCCGAAATAGATGTCACTAACCAAGAAATTGATCAAACGATACGCAAATATCAAAGGCCCTGAGCATAATTACCACATATCATTACCTATAAACAGGTATTTTCCGGATAAATAAACCCGATGAGTTTTTATATTTTAGATTTGTAGGAAACAACAAAATCCTAATATGAAAAAACAGTATTTAGTAGCTTCGCTACTTTTGGGCTGCAGCTTATTTATCGCCTGTGGAAATTCAAACAATTCTTCTGAAGAAGGTGAAACTGAAGAAAAAGGTGCTCTCGAGAAACTAAGTGATGCCGGAAATGCCATTCAAAGTTTAAGTGGTATGGAAAAGGCCATGAAAGAAGTAGAAAAACATACAACTGCGCTTAAAACTAAAACACCTGTAAATAATGATGAGTTGAAGAAAGTGTTCCCTGAATCATTAGATGGCTTGAAAAGAACATCTATATCAGTCGGTGAAATGAATGTCATGAACATTGCAACAGCCTCGGCTGATTATGCTAATGAAGATAATTCCAAAACTATCAATATCAACATAATGGATGGCGCAGGTGAAGAAGCAAGTAGCTTAACTGCATTGGCATTCTATGGTTACAATATGGATTCTGAAAAAATTACAGAAGACTCTTCTCAAAAAACAACGGAATATAAAGGTCACAGAGCAAAATTGACCGAATCAAAATACAATGATGAAACATCCTCAACCATTGAATGGATTCACAAAAACAGATACTTAATGAAAATTGAAGGTGAGGGCTTTACAATTGACCAGGTTGGAAACCTTATGGACAAACTGGATTTAGGTAGTTTACCAGATTAAGAAGCAAAAAAAGCGGGCCTTCCATTAAAAAGCCCGCTTTTTTTTGCTATTAATATTATTTCTTGGGCTTTGAAGCCATCACAAATTGCAACTCTCCCCCATTTGATAAATCCGCATGTGAAATCTTGAAATCCTTCAACTCTTTCCCATTCCAGAAAACTTTACTTACATAAACATTCTTTTCCGATTGGTTCTTAGCCAGAACTTTCAATAGCTTTCCACCTTCTAATTTCACCTCAGCCGATTTAACCAATGGACTTCCTAACCAATAATGCGGATCTCCCGGAGCGACAGGATAAAAACCTAGTGAACTGAACAAATACCAAGCAGACATCTGTCCACAATCATCGTTGCCCCCTAATCCGGCAGGACCATTATGATATTGATTCCTGATAATTTGACGAATACGCTCCTGAGCCTTCCAAGGACTCTTTGTAATATTATACAAGTACGCAACATGATGCGATGGCTCATTACCATGTACGTAGTTCCCAATAATCCCTTCTCGCGTTATATCTTCCGTATTTTCAAAATACTTATCTGGTAAATGCATCGTGAATAGGGAATCCAAATAAGTCTCAAATCGTTTTTGGCCACCCATAGTCTCCATCAATTCTACTGGTTGATGCGGAACATACAATGAATAATTCCAGGTATTTCCCTCAATGAATCCTTGACCATGCGTATCTAACACATCAAATTTCTCCCTGAAATTGCCTTTACTATCTTTTGGACGCATAAAACCAATTCGCTCGTCATACAAGTTCTTCCAATTTTGAGCCCTTTTATTAAACTCATTGGCAATTTCAGTCTTACCCAGTTTTTCAGCCAATTGTGCAATACACCAATCATCATAAGCATACTCCAGAGTATTGGATACTGAAGTCCCATTTTTGTCATCAGGAACATATCCAAGATCTATATAGTCGCCGATTCCTTCATATCGTCTCACATTGGCAGTTTGTACACAAGCATTTAATGCTGCCTCAGCATCGCCCTTATAAACTCCCTTAAGAATTGCGTCCACCACAACGGAAACCGAGTGATATCCACTCATACACCAGTTCTCATTGGCATAGTGCGACCAGATTGGAAGCATATTTAATACCGATTGATCATGATGTGCCATCATCGATGATACCATATCCGCATTTCGCTTCGGATCAACAAGATTCAACCATGGATGAAAGGCACGGAAAGTATCCCAAAGCGAAAATGATGTATAATTCGTAAATCCTTCGGCCTTGTGAATCTCCTGATCCAACCCTTTATACTCGCCATTTAAATCCATATAAACTGTAGGCATCAGGTTCGCATGATAAACAGAAGTATAGAAATTCACTAAATCTTCCTTATTTAACATATCAACCTTGAACTTCTCCAATTCCCGATTCCAATCTGACTTCCCTTTTCCAGCAATCTCCTCAAAATCCCAATTAGGGGTTTCTGCTTGCATATTTTCCAAGGCATTTTTCATGCTCACAGGACTCAAAGCTACTTTCATCATTACCTGCTCCCCTTCCTTGGTATCAAAATCCAAATGCATCTTGATATTATGTGCAGCTAACTCCGGAAAGTTATCCTCTTGGTTGAACTTCCGCCAAAAACCCTTGTACTGAACATTCTTATCCAAATACTTGGCGCCATAATTCTTAAAAGCCTTGGAGGTTTTGATTGCGAAATAAACTGTTCTTGTTCTCGCCCAACCATTCGTCTGACGATATCCAGTGATGGTTGAATCATTTAATACCCGAACAAAAGTCCAAACATTCTTTCCATCATAATTGTAAATCCCTGAAGTCAAATCAAGAATAAGATGGGATTGATCCGATGCCGGAAAAGTATAACGATGAACCCCCACTCGGGTACTCGTCGTCAATTCCGCAAGAATATTATGTTTATCTAATTTTACTTTATAATAATTGGCTTCAGCCACTTCATTAGCATGACTGTAGGGCGAACGATATCCATCTTGCGGCCGATCAGCTGTTCCTGGATTAAGTTGAACACTCCCCTGGGTTGGCATAATCAATATATCTCCCAAATCTGAATGCCCAGTCCCGGAAAAATGCGTATGACTAAACCCTACAATAGTCGGATCATCATACTGGTATCCAGCACAATATTTGTAAACATCGCCTGTGTAAACTCCATTGACAGCGTATGGAATGGTGTCTGTTTCCGGACTTAATTGTACCGACCCAAATGGAACGGTAGCTCCTGGAAAGGTATGACCCATTTTTGCCGTACCTATCAATGGCTTTACATATTGACTAAGATTGGAATCTTGTGCATTTCCAAGCATGGGGATCATCAATAAGGCAAAACACTTAGCTAGTTTTATATAGTTTCTGTTCATGATATTATATTACGGGATTTGAAGAATATTCCGACCATAATTCATCGATCGTTTTTCCAGTTTGTTTTTGCCAAAAAGCATCAGTATACGTTTTCTCACGCATGGCCTTGTCCAATTTCTTCACAAAATTCTTTTTCTTATGACTTTCAATCCATTTGAAAAAACGTGCAGTGATACGATAGGAGTCTGTATATTTTTGTTTCGCATTGAATTCGGGAAGTCTCCAATTTCCGGCTTCATTCGAAACACCATACTTATCCCGAATAAAATCAGCAATACCTTCGGTAATCCACCATGGCCCACTACCATTTGGATAGGCTTGAACAATATGCATCACTTCATGGGTCACAACATCAATATCATGTGGATTTTTCTTCAACCATTTTGGACTATATCGTACAATTCCTCCTGCCGTCGCTGCAACACCATCATATCCTGGATCAATCACGAAAGTGACTTCTTTCGGACTTTTCTTATTGTAAGTCTTCGCTAGCTTTGGATAGTTAATAAAATAGGTACTGATCAACTCCTGTTTTGTTTCAGCACTAAAATCCTTATCCTTATTAATCCAATATAAGGTATAACCCTTTTCCTTTAGGGTATCTATTTCTACAGCAACTTTCCGGTCATCATCCGTATGTTCCCAACTTTGAGCAAATACAGAAGTAGAGGAAAAAGCCATAAAAACAGAAATTCCGAATGTAATTGTGTTTCTTCTCATTGAATAATTTGATTTTCTATAATTAATTTAGGTGACAACTACCTTTTTATGGCGTTTTGAGCCTACTAAAACGATAATCTATATCCCAAATATATTCAAAAGAATCTTTAAAATCCTATAATTCCACGATTGTTACATCCGAATTTATTAACTCAGGTTCATTTTTTGAAAAATATCAACTCCTATATTTATGAAAACTTAATGTGTTACCACTTGTATGATTTGCCTTGGGGTTGGGCTATTAAGTAATAGGTAATCAAGCCTAGACTGATTTCCTAATCATTTACATTCTATATTGGAAAGGGCGATTCAAATTTGAATCGCCCTTATTCTTTAGTTCAATGTGAACCAGGTATATCCCTTGGCTGGAATCTTCACTGGAACCTGAATCTTATAATCTCGCGAAACTGTATAGACCTTCGAATTTTTCCCTTCGATAGCGAATTGAACCTTTTCATTTAAACCTGTATAATAAACAGGTAAATCAATCGAAATATTCATTTCTTTATCCGTAGGATTATACAACATACCTAATCCTTTCTCTTTACCATTGGGATCAACATGTAAAATTCCATCCCAATTCCTTCCATCAGCACGACGAAGATGAATAATATCCGCATTCAAGATATTCCGATATTTCTTATACCATTCAATGACTTCAATCACTGTTGCTTTCGTCTTTTCGGTATCATAAAGCCTTGGACCTCGATAACAGGCTTGTATTCCTGCCCCGTAATATTGCATCATCAATTGCTTATAGTCATCCAAATGCTCATTCAAAGGCTCCAACACTGCATCTGCTCCGCCTCCATGATAGGCTGTTAATGGAACAAATCCCCATCCCATAGAATTAGTTTTCTCCCAAGTTCCATCATAAATATTTTGACGGTTCAATATCTTCTGCTGATCCCTGGATAATGAAAAATTAACCTCTCTATAGCCTAAAGCAATTTTATTCGTGCCATCTAAAAAATACCAATCGGGCGCATTGATATATACCCCCATTTGATTCAATTCATGGAAAATAGATTTCTGAATTTCCATTTGTGCCCATTGCGAATCCTCTAATCCATGATGGCCAGGATGATCATGCGAAGCACAAACATCGCCTGGATATGGACCGTCCATCTCCAAAATACTAAAGCCTGTATGTTTAAAAAAGTCCTTAATTGCTTTCGCATACTCTAATCCCCACTGACTCCCAAAACATGGTGCATTCCCGAAAAATGCCCCTCCAGGCTTCCCAGTCTCTGGATTGATAACATCTGTTGCATCATTGATCCGTCGGGAACTAAATAAAGTATAACCTCCTAATTTAACCCCTTTCGACTTCCCATAATCCGCCAACTCCTTCCATTCCTTATGATTTTCAGGAGTATTCAACTCCATTTTTAAATGGCTTCCAAAACTCAATATTACTGCCTCATAACCCGTAGCAGCACATTGATCTATCGCTGTTATTACCTCTTCCCTATTCTTGCTGACCAAATGCATAAAGATTGGATTCGAGTTGGTCCAAGGTGCCAGCTTCCGATATATTTTACGAACTGCTAAGCCTCTACGCTCCAGATCATGGCCATCATGTAACAGTTCATAGGTTTTTACAGATATGAACTTTTGCTTTGGAAGAACCTCTATCTTGGAAACATCCTTAGGATAAATAACCGCTTTCGCTGGACTTGTCAGGTCATAATTTACTTGCGATGTATAAGTAGAATCTCGCTCCCAATGCAGGGTTTGATCTGACAAACGGTATTTCATGGCATTGTTGAAAGCATAATTGGTTTCAAAATATATTCCTGATTGCTTCAACATATCCTCTGTACTCCCAACTACTGCTGACTCCTCTTCCACCAAGGATAACACTTCATTGACCACTCTATTAACCATTATTGTGGCAGAACCCTCATTTCTTACTTCCACCCATTTCCGTAAAACCGGAATCCCATCATAAATCTCATAATGCACATCTACAGAAATCCCTGTTAATTTAGGATGTTGAAAGGTAAATACCATACCCAACCCATTAGGAAGCTCATTGCTGGAAGACCAAAAAGTACTGTTTACTTTCAGATTTTGCTCTATTGGGACCTCTTTCGCAGATTGAAAAGTAAAAGCATCTGGATTCGCCTCTAAGTTGCTGAACCAATCAGTTAAAAAATAGGCCTTCTCCTTTTGTCCTTTTAAACCTCCAATTTCATAATCCTGACCATTGATATTGACAATAGCCTCGGGTTCGATAGCACGAATAAGCTGCTGACCATTGGTCAAATTTGTAAAGTCATAACAAGCCAGGTTAGCGGCTTTCTTGAAGGAACGACGAATTAAACCATTGTCCAGAATAATGCCATCATTGCTGTTCACAATTTTGGATTTATAGCCTTTGGATTGAATAAGCCAATCTGGCTTTGCGGATGTACCCGTCTGTGCATTTATAGGTTGAATAACTGCAACCGACAGCAAGGCAAATAAAATCAGTTTAGGATTGATTTTCATATTTAGTATTTAAGTTTCTTCAATTTTTATAAAACCAATATGCCTTACCCCAAGAAACAGGGTAAGAATAAAAAGTCTTTTGAGGGCTTAAAGACTAGGTTATGTTGAATTTTGGAGGTAATTAAAAAATTACCTCCAAAATCGACAGGTCAATTTATAGTGTTCTCGAGATTTCATTCAATAAGGATTTTGCTTGATTCAAATCCTCATTCCAACCATCGAAACGTTGGTTGACTTCTAATTTCTTGATCGCATTCTGAAAAGCATCCAGGTTCTTTTGATCTTTTTTATCCTTTAATGCTTTTAATACAATTCTCGCCTTCTCATAATCTTGAATTCCTTCTAGCATCCTTTCATATCGAATGGAAGATCTACCTTTTGGATAAACAATATAAGTATCACCTGCTGGCCAAGTCCTAAATCTGGAATCTTGTAAAGGATTTTCAACCCATGAATTATAGGCCCATCTCAGCATGCCATCAAATCCCGTTGCTAAGGCATACCAACCTAAATATGTTGATTCTGCAGGTTCGGAAAAAGTAAATTGATTCGGAAAACCATCTGAACAACAAATATAAAAAGTACTATTCAAGCCTCTTCCTTTACGGTTAATGATGTCTTCTTTTGAAAATGGATGACCCACAGAAATACTGATATCCTCAGAATTTGGAAATCGCTGATAAGTCTTTTGGTTATCAGCGTAGGAAATTCCTATTTCAGGAGCTACCTTATTTAATAAGGCAAATGCAGCGTCCATCTGCTCTCTTTCACGCTCATCAATGGCAATATTCGTTTTATCCAACCAACCTTTTGTCTTCAGATGTACCACAAAATCCTTTAAAAATGGAGTCCATAATTCATCAAAAACAGCTGTTCCTGGTTTTGCTACAACATTCACTAATTCGCTTTTGCTCGCATCCTTATAATGGATTTCATTGTTCCAAGGGATGATGGAATAGCAATTGATCATATCTTTTACCCCTAAATCCGTCATAAACTGAACCCAACGATCGAAAACAGCATAATCATAAGTCCAACTACCATCTGCATTTTTGGTCCATGTGATCATATCCGCATAGGGATCATAGGTTTGAACATTCCAAGGATCCTTATTTAAAGTTGTCGTAATCACCTTCTGCCCAGCATCAGCTAACATTTTCATCACTGGTTTCATAGCCTCAAAATGCGCATCACTCCACATTTCTAATCCTTCCACCCGGGCAACTGCCGATGGATGCTGCCATTGGTCAAGATGGTAAACCCATTCTGAAGATTTAGGCAAGGTTTGATTGATGACCCCTACCTCTAACGCTAAATTTTGTGCTGGCTGACCTTTCGCACTAACAGTGACTGTACCTTGATAGAGTCCGGCCTGAGCATCTTGAGGAATATTTACACTTACCCATACGGGGCGATTTGTTTTCTTTTCTAAATTAAAAGACTTTAAATCATCCAACATATCAGGAGACAATGAGGAAGCAAAATCCTCAGGTTTCCGATGTCCACAACCTCCTGCAAACTCATCTGTCATCACATATCTTACAAATCGAGCATCAGTAGCAGACTTTGGAATAACAGCATTTCCCTTTGAACGTAAATCAGAAACAGAAACCTGTACATCCGATATATCTGTACTTGTCCAGAGTAGTATTTGAGCAGAAAGTTTCTCCCCTTTCCAACCCTCAATTTTAACCCGATTCTGCTTCGCAATTTCGGGAGCTAATGATTTTGCAAATCGCTTATCAATTGTTACAAAAGAACTTTGTAAACCCGGTGAAACTTTCGACCAATCCGAATTTACATCCGAACTGGGATCCGCTAATTCAACAAAAGTTGCTGATAAGGCTGGCTTTAATTGTGCATAGGACTCCTGGAAATTCAAAAAAGAAAAACCAAAACCCAATAAAACTACCCATTTAGCTGTATTGATTTTCATGTAATTAAGTTTAGTTGATGGAATTATTAATGCAACTCTAATCGAATCGCATTAAATCACAATATACGGGATATAAATCAATTTTGAACAAATTAAGTGTTTGTAAACAAAATATTATCCACGCTAATATTTTAATAAACATCAATATAACAGTTCCCTAAAACCTTGATTTACAATTTTTTATTATTTATTAAAAAATTTGAATAAAAATTTTTTCCTCCTATATTTGCACTTGTTTATAATAAGTCTAAATAAAGACTATATACAAACAAAAAAATAGCGCCATGCCAAAGACTGCAATCTTAGCATGACGCCCAAATCTAATAGAAGCTGTAACTCCTATTAGTTGATCGGTTCTAGGAACCGACCACCTTTATCAAACTGTAAGTATGAAAGGACCCGCAAGATAAAAAAAATTGGGGGCTCCCCCTAGATAATTATTTCAAGGTTCTTTCATACGCAGTTAATGGAATTATTATTTATTTATCATTAACTCATTATGTTCAATTATTTATTACCCTATTATTTTGAGAAGAAAATCCTCCGATATTCTTCCAATCCTATTACTCCATTTCAGTTTTCTCAATTTTTTAACCCATTTTTTCTCAAATCCTTTCCCTTTAATCTTTAATCCGATATTTTCATGAAAAGTATTCTCTTTACATGCCTACTCTTTATGGGTAGCATATTTTATGCTTCCGCTCAAAATGGAATAATAAAAGGAACTATCCTGACGCAAAAAGGTACTCCTGCAAAAAACGTCGTGGTCAAACTAAATCATAGCCAAGAAATCCAGGTGGACTCCTTAGGAAAATATGAATTTGTAAACCTAATTGCTAAAAGCTACGAAGTGCATGCTAAGCACATTGGATTTACGTCCCAAATAACGACTATCGTATTGAAGGAAAATGAAACTCGAATTTTAGATTTCATCCTTGAGGAAAATAAAAATATAATCCAAGAAGTGGTAGTCAGTGGTAAAAAACCAATAGTAGACCATCAGGTTTCCCCATCATTAAGGGTCATGACGCCGGTATTGGAACTCTCTCAAAATGTTCAAATCATAAATGCTGAGCTGTTAGCAAAACAACAGGCATTCAATTTAGCAGATGGCCCATTCAGAAATATCTCTGGGGTAAGCCGACAAACCCATTGGAATGACATGTATGTCAATATCAACATGCGCGGTTCCCAAATCCAGGCTTTCCGCAATGGGATGAATATTGTCAGTTCCTACTGGAGTCCTTTATCAGAAGACATGGCAACGGTAGAAAAAATTGAATTCGTAAAAGGACCTGCCGGTTTTATGATGTCTAGTGGTGATCCTGCAGGAATATATAATGTGGTCACCAAAAAACCTACCGGTCAAAAAAATGCCGAAGTTACTTTTAGCCTAGGAAGTTTTGAAAACTACAGAACCACATTAGACTTAGATGGTAAGGTATCAAAAGATGGCAGACTATTATACCGATTGAATATCGCCGGTTCTTCAAAAGCTTCATTCCGCCCGAATGAAGACAATAAAAGACTTGTAATCGCTCCTGTTCTATCATACAAAATTAATGATAAGACAACTGCCACATTGGAATACACTTATCAGAAAGCTGTCATGACTGATGTTGGATCAGGTTATTTAATGTCTCCTTTTGGTTATAAATCCCTTCCTCGTGAAACCACATTTTCTCAAAAAGGAACCGAACCTCTGGACATCGATGAACACTCTGCATTTATCAATATCGAGCATAAGTTAAATGCTAATTGGAAATTAACCGCACAGGGTGCTTATTTTAATTATAATCAAATCGGCGCTAGCAGTTGGCCTAAAGATATTCTTCCTGATGGCAAAATTATCCGGAAATCGGATACTTGGGATGCCCAAAGTACGATGCTCCTTGGCCAAGCTTTCTTAAATGGCTCATTTAATACTGGAGAAGTGAAACACCAAATATTGGCGGGTATTGATCTAGGAAGTAAATCCTATTTAGCAGACTGGAACCAAAGCATTATTCTGGATAGTTTAAATGGTGGTGAGTTTGATCCTAAGAATCCTGTCTATGGATTTGACTTTGGGCTTCAGAGTTTTGACCGCAGCCATCCTTTGGCTCAACGCGCAGCTGTAGGCGGTGGCATTATGTCCTCAGATTACTCTTCAGCCTATGTGCAAGATCAAATGAGCTTTTTTGATAATGCTTTACGTTTGACTTTGGCTGCTCGCTATACCTCCATGTCTATCAGTACCTGGGGCGGTGCGCCAGTTAAAAGCGAAAAAGTTACGCCGAGAATAGGTCTATCCTACTCCATTGATAAAAATACTGCAGTCTATGCATTACTTGACCAATCTTTTCTTCCCCAGCAAGGAATTTTATTTGACGGTTCTAAAATAAAACCAATCACAGGTAACAATTATGAACTTGGCATCAAAAGAGATTGGTTCAAAGGAAAATGGAATAGTACCATCGCGATCTATCAAATCACCAAAAACCATGAAATAACATCCTATGGACCAAGACCTGAGATGTCAGTCGAAGTTGGGCAAAAAAGAATCCGCGGGCTCGAAGTCGATATCCGTGGTGAGATATTAAGGGGATTGAACCTGATTGCGAACTATGCATATACCGATGGACAAGTAACCAAAATCAATGAAGGTGTTGAAGCCTTTTTTGTTGGACAAAGACTTGATGGTGCCGATGTTCATATCGCCAACCTATGGCTGGACTATGAATTGACGCGAGGAAAGGCAAAAGGTTTGGCCTTCCAATTTGGAGGGATGTCAAATATCCAACGTGGCTTGGAATTCTACTCCAAGGATGAACCCGAAAAAAATATTGAAGATTATTTCCGCTTTGATGCCGGAATAGGCTACCGCATCGACAAATTCAGTGTCAATCTAAACGTACAGAACCTCTTGGATAAATACTTGATTGAGGGCGGTAGTTATTACACTAGATACTTCAGTAACCCTACTTACTCTTGGCAAGCCGGTGCCCCAAGAAACTATCGATTAACATTCGCATATAAATTCTAAAAACATGAAATTAAAATTATTATTCACAATTATTATCAGCTTTTGCACGCTTTCTTTAGCACAAGCGCATGCTCTTTGGTTAGAAACTCAAGCAATTGGAAAGTTAAATCAAAAACACAGCGTAAAAATATTCTATGGTGAATACGCAGAACAGACTGTAGACTCTGTAAAAAACTGGTACTCAAACGTCAAGGAGTTTGAGCTTTTTTTAATAGGTCCTCAAGGTCAAAAACAAAAATTGGAAAAATCTGAAAACGCAGATCATTTCGAAGCCTCTTTCATCCCAACAGAAAATGGAACCTACACCCTCTCTGCAGTTATCCCTGCAAAAGAAGCTTATGAGACTATGCGGTTTGAATTCTCAGCATTCGCGAATGTTCAAGTTGGAAATACTGCCCTAAAAAACGGCACCCTACCATTCCATCTACAAACAGATGAACTGAACCCAAAATCAGGCTCAATTATTCAAGTTCAACTCTTGAACCAAGACCAGATCGAAAAAGATCAGGAAGTAATAATTATGGCTCCTAATGGCTGGACAAAAACTCTTAAATCCGATGCAAATGGAAAGATAAATTTCAAACCAATAGCCTCCGGAAAATACATTATTGAAGCCTCAAAGACTGAGGGCAAGAAAGAATTATGGGAAGGCCAGAACATTGAAAAAATCTGGAAAGGAACTACCCTGACCCTATTCGTAAAATAATCATTTGTCAAGTATAGTAGGCTCTCCTACTATACTTGACTTTCTACATTAAAACAAATCATCATGTATAGCTTAATTATCTTATTGCTTTTTGCCGGAACTTATTTGATGTATTGCAGCAGCAAAAAGATGAAATGTTATCATCAGATTGAAAAATCATTCCTAAAACAGCTTTCACCACCTACGTTAAAAGTATCTGGATTGCTTCTTATGATAATCTCAGCGGTATTAACAATTATGAAACAAGGTTATGAGGCTGGCGCTTTGGCATTCATGGTCTATCTGATGGCAGCTTTGAGTATAGTTAATCTTTTAATACCGTATAGAATATTGGATTGGAAGCATGTTTTGATTCTGTTCTGTATTTCATTCTCTATGGAAATCCTTATTTAAAAACCTATCAACCATGCCTGCCAACAAAAAATATTTAAGCTCTCCCCTGCAAAGATTCTTGAAAATCAGTTCTGGTTTTTTTGGAGGCTATATAGTCATGTTAGCATTTCACTCCTTTTTGACCTTATTTTTTGAAAGAAAAGATGTAACCATTTTATCTGGGTTCACAGGTTACCTCTTGTGGGCTACCCTCTTGTTATTAGCCTTTTTAGCAAAAAATGGATGGATGGTCTGGGGAATATACCTCTGCCTCGCATTGCTGTTGTTTCTACCTACCCTATATTAATTCTACCATGAATATCAGAAATTACAATATCTATTTCAGTACGCATACCATCAGTGGCATCATTATTTGTGCATTCCTCTATGTAATTTTCTTTGCCGGTTCTTTTTCTTTTTTTAGAAATGAAATCGCTGCCTGGCAACAAGGTGAATCATTTTCTAAACAAAAAACAGAAGATATCAATTGTGATTACTTGATAGATTCACTGGATAATTCAATCAATTTATTAGGTAGGGACCTAACATTCACCTTTTATCATCAGAATGCTCGAGCTTACATGGGCTATTCTGCATCGAAAGATAGCATCCAAAATAAAATAAACTTGGATAAAATCAATCAGGGAATTCCTGATAAAGCGGATTGGAAAACAGATGATGGAAAATTCTTTGGATTCAATTTCATCAATAAAAAATCTGGCAGTTATTCCGAAAATTACGATCTGGCTGAGTTCCTTTACAGACTACATTTCCTCGCCCAATTAAATGAAGTTCCAATTAACATAGGAATTGGTCCTTTTGGATATGTAATCGCTGGATTGACATCCTTCCTATTTCTTTTTGCCTTGATTACTGGCCTTCTCCTTCATTGGGATAAACTGGTTTCCAACTTTTTCACTTACCGACCATTCTCTAAATGGAAAACAGTCTGGACCGATATGCATACAGCTTTGGGTGTCGTGGCTTATCCTTTTCAATTACTTTATGCTATTACCGGAATTTTCCTAATCTTAAATTCGGTATTGGCTATTCCATTCGAAAAACTTATTTATAAAGGAGATTCTAAAGCTATGTATACGGAGCTTGCCTTCAATCACTCTGTTGATCTCCCCTATTCCAATAAGAAACTTCCCAACCCTCCTTCCATAAATCAGATTATTAAAGACGTCCAGAATAAATGGCCCAATAGCAGAATCTTCAGGATCAATGTCAAAAATTATGCGGACCAAAACATGCATGTTGTAGCTGAAGTTAGCCCAACATACGCCAAGCATTTTGCAGGCTATGGCATTTACAATGTACAGGTACGAGACAACAAGCTTATCGAAGAAAAGGATCCCATGGCAAACTCCAGCTTTGTCGATCATGTAAAAAGCCTACTATATCGTCTACATTTTGCAGATTATGCAGGTTATCCGCTAAAATTTTTATCCTTTATCTTGGGAATTATGGGTTGTTTGGTAATCAGCTCCGGAATAATGATTTGGTTAGTGGCAAGAGATAAAAACAACATCCCTAAGCATAAAAGAAAATTCAATTTTTGGCTAGCCAATGTTTACCTGGCAATATGCCTTACAATGTTTCCTACAACGGCAATAGCGTTTATTGCTGTAAAATTTAACCCTCAAGCCAATGAAGAGTTCCTATATAAAGTTTACTTTATTACTTGGTTGATCTTCAGTACGTACTACATCATCCGCCAGAGTTTGCAAAGAACCAATAAGGAAACCTTGCTCTTGGGAAGCATGATTGCTCTCACCATTCCTGTCTTTAACGGTGTATTAAGTGGCAAGTGGATCTGGAACAATTTTATGGAAGGCAATATTGATTTATTTAGTATTGATTTTCTTTGGCTATGCTTGGGAATTATTGGCATCATAATCTTTCGAAAAGTTCAAAATCAATTTATGAAATTGAAAACTGCTGAATAACCTAGCGCAGCAAGGTTTCTTTCAATAAGATATACAATCCAACAGCAAGGATCATATACCCAAATCCCTTTTTAAGGGATTTGTTACTGATCCGATCTGAAAGATAGAAACCAATAAAAATACCAAGAACTGTTCCGCCAGTATAACCAAGCAATAAATTCCAATCGAACAATTCAAACTTCTCAAGATCTCCCATCACTCCAAAAAAGGAATTGATGCTGATGATGATTAATGAAGTAGCGACCGCTCGTTTCATCGGTAAATGATAGAAATTCACCAAGGCCGGAATAATTAAAAACCCTCCTCCTGCACCGACAAGTCCCGTTACTAAACCAACCATAGCCCCTTGAAGGATAATAACTTCTATGGGAGTTTTCACATTGGATGCAGGCACCTCTGGATTGTTCTTCACCGAGCGAATCATACTTAATGAAGAAGCCACCATGACAAAAGAAAATAAGATCATCAAAAGTACATTTTGATGAAATGTAAAACTTCCAATATGGATCACATCAGGTACTAAAGGTAGAATATAGGACCTCGTAACAAACACTACGATCAGGGATGGCAATCCAAAACTGATAACTTTCGGCAGATCAGCCTCTTTCTTTACCACACCGCGGATAGCACCAATAAAGGAAGTAATTCCGATAGCGAAAAGTGAATAAGTTGTCGATAATGCCGGTTCAACCGACATGATATAAACTAAGATTGGAACCGTCAGAATAGTTCCACCACTCCCAATCAAACCCAAGGTAATGCCAACTAATATTGCTAAGATACAACCTAGGATAATCATGCTAATTTGAAATTGAGTAATTAGTGCGCTGTATTTTCATTTACATAAATGTAAAAGAAATTAATTACATCAGCGTATTTTTTACTCCGAAACTTGATAGTCCAAAGGCAATAAATAGGCTAACTTGGAATAGCCAACCGCATATCCACTTAAAATCCAATTTGAAGTCGGGAAATAGGAGCCCTGCGATTCAATTATTACTCCCTCTGGTTCCGCTAAAAACAATTCTGATACTTGACTCGCTGCCTTCTTCAATAATTTTCGATTCGATTTTTCAAATGACGATGGGAAAATAATATATAAATAATCTTGGTATAAAACTTCCTTTAACATCCGCTCCTTATCCTCATTTACAATGATTTCCTCAGGCTGCATCACTCCCATCAGATAACTGATTTTCTCATGCTGAATCATCTGCTTATTCAGGGTATTAACCTGATCCTCAGAAACATCCTTCTGAGAAGCATAAAATAACTTCCAATTCCCATTGAAATTCCGATCAACAGTTTTTTTAATTTCAGCATATTTCTTTCTGGCATTTACTCGAACTTCATTCTCCTTTTTAACTAACTTTCGAACAGTGTAGCCATCTTTCGCCCAGGATTTATGGTAGGTACTCGACACAAATCGATTCATGGATAGCATATAAGCATCCTCACGATTCTTCCTATACTTTGAACGCCCTTTTCCAAGATCCTTAAAAAAGGCATATCCCTCAAAAAAGAACATCTTCGTCGAAAAATTCATATTGAAATTGGCAAGATCATAAGTTAACTCATAGCCTAAAGCTTTGTTTCTAATGATTATGGGTTCCGTACAAACAGCAATCAATACATTATCTTTCTTATTAAAATGAAATTTTACAACCTCGGGGTTTAGAATTTCACATTCATCTGCAAAATCTCCAATACCAATTAAATTCTCAACAAAAAAATTACCCCATTCTTTCCATCCATCCTTTAAATAATTTCGAACCACCACTTCTTCAATAGCAGTTGACTTTTGTTTTAATTGAATAAGCAATTCCTTCTCCAAGGGTAACTGGACTTGGATAATTTGCTTATCATAACCCATATAAGTTATGACTAACTCAAAAATATTATTACTTGTATTCAAGGAAAAGGTACCCTCTTTATTACTGCTAGTCCCTAAAGAAGAATTATTGATATAAATGGATGCCCCAGCTATGACAGACCGAGACTCTGCATCGATGACCTTGCCTTTTATTAATTGCTGGGAATAGCCTATGGAATGAACAGTGAATAATAGAAGAAAAAGTAATAATCGGTTCATGTTACGATATTTTCGTAAATATACTAAAATTCAATAAACTTAAAACGTTAGAAAAATCTAGCGTACTAAAAAAGCCCGAAATTGTGAAAAATCAGGCTTTTGACTAACAAAAATATAAAAGAATGTGATTATTGGGCAGTGTCTTTAACGGTTGTATCTACCTCCGTTGAATCCAAATTAATGACTTCTTCATCAGGTGCATTAATATTATAGCGTTCAGCATCTCCTCCTTGCGCAGGATCTGGTAGAACTTCCGTTTCATTTTCAGATTTTTCGCTGTTATTACAACTCGTTACAGTTATTAATCCCATGGCAAAAGCTCCTAATAATATAAATTTAATTTTGTGCATATGCTTGTCATGTTGATTTAACTAATAAACCATTTTAAATTAAAAATGTTTCAATAACCATAAAAAAACCTGACATTCCTAGGAACATCAGGTATAATTTAGGAAATTTTAGTTAATAAAGGTCATAGTCTTTCGCCATGTTGGGAGATATCCAACCCCACTTCCTCCTCTGCATCTGAAACCCGCAATCTTGAAATTAAATCTGTTATTTTAAGCAGCACAAAAGCCATAATAATTATAAACACGGAGGAGACCACCAGCCCTAGAATATGAGCAATAAACAATTTCCATTCTCCATAAAACAATCCATTATCTGGGATTGCGGCATTGATTGCTTTACTAGCAAATACACCCGTCAAAACCATTCCTACCATTCCCCCTACACCATGGCTAGGAAAAACATCTAGGGTATCATCAATTCTTGAACGAGTTCTCCAAGCAATCACTAGGCGACTTATTACTGCGGCCACGGCTCCAATCACAAGTGAATGTCCAAAAGTAACAAAGCCTGCCGCCGGTGTAATCGCTACTAATCCCACAACCGCACCTATACAAACCCCCATTGCGGAAGGTTTTATGCCTTTTGCAGCATCAAAGAAAATATAGGTTAATGCTGCTGCGCCAGATGCCGTTGAAGTGGTAATCAATGCTGTCGCCGCTAATTCAGAAGCAGAAAAAGCAGATCCAGCATTGAAACCTATCCAACCAAACCATAGTAAACCAGTTCCTAATAACACATAGGTAATTCGAGCCGGAGTATGACTATGCATATCTTTTCCTTTTCTTAAGTATATGGCCGAAGCCAATGCTGTTAATCCAGCCGACATATGCACCACAGTGCCTCCGGCAAAATCCAATACACCCATTTTAAATAAAAATCCATCCGGATGCCAGGTAGCATGTGCCAATGGTGCATAAATGAAAATGAAAAACAGACAGATAAATAAAACATAAGAAGTAAATCTTATTCTTTCGGCAAATGCTCCGGTAATCAATGCCGGTGTGATAATGGCAAATTTTAACTGGTAAATAGCAAATAAGGCAAATGGAATGGTTGGTGCCGCCTCCCATGGCTCCCTTTCCAAGACATTATTAAACATGAAATAGCTGAATGGATTCCCAATGATTCCGCCAATGGACTCTCCAAATACCAAACTAAATCCAAAAACTACCCAAAGCACTGCAACGACGGCCATACATATAAAACTTTGCAACATCGTTGAAATAACATTCTTCTTCTTTACCATTCCGCCATAAAAATAGGCTAAACCCGGTGTCATAATCAAAACCAAAGCCGTGGAAGTCAACATCCACGCAATATCCGCAAAATTATAAGCCGAATCTGAATGAATTTTAGGCGTTTTTGAAAAAACAAGTGAAATAACAACCAAAACCCCCATAAAAACCAGAGGAACATAAGACTTTTTACCAGATAAAACCATATTCTTTTAAATTTTATTCAACAAAAATACATTTATATTACATTTATCAAAATAAAATTCAAATAATATTGAATAAAAATCAATTTTTATTGAGTTTTATACTAAAAAAACAAATATTTGTAACAGAAAATCATAAAATATATCGAAAATATCATTTTTATAGACAATAAAAACACAATATTGAAGACTAAAACATAAATCAACCGATAATTATCTACTATTTACTGAAAATCCTACGCTAAACAGCAAAAATCTAGTGCAAAACTCTTAAGCATTTAAAGGATTTGAAGAAAAAATGGGATATTTATATAATATTCAGTTTAACTATGGAAGATTTGTTCAAAATTTATAAGGTTGATAATAAAGATGCCCTTTATATTCAAAATCAAAGCAATGAACCCCATTATCATCAATTTGAAGAACTCATCATTGGAATAAAGGGCAAAATTGAGCATTTTATAGATTTTAAGAGCGAGACTTACCATGCACCATTTGTTTGCTTTGTAAGTCGTGGCAAAATTCACCGCGTCGTTCCCATGTTAAATAATGGGGAATGTGATTTTTGGGTGCTGCGATTTAAAAGTGAATTTATTCCCGAGACTACCTTCAATCTATATAGTTATTTCCATGATAATGCCAACCTTGCCTTTCCTGAAGGCCGTTGTTTTGAACGCTTGAACCAGATTTGTCAAATGATAAATGATGAAATGGAACAGGAGAAACCGGAACTCTCTATTGTACGGGAATTGTTGACCGTTCTTTTTAGTATGATTGAAACCGAACGAAAAAAACAGGATCCCGACCATCATAATCTCTATAAAAATCAAGATATCACCTTCAAAAACTTCTTAACCATACTAGAAGAGAATTTTAGACGTCCTGAAGGAGTAAATTATTATGCTGAGAAACTTTTTATGAGTGCAAGAAACCTGAATACCATTACCCAAAGCATCCTCCAGCAATCCGTATCCGAAATTATTGAAACCAGAAAACTGATTGAAGCTAAAAACCTACTTATCAGTAGCAATAAAACAATTTCTGAAATTGGATTTGAATTAGGTTATAGTGATAAAGCTTACTTCACGAGTGTATTTAAAAAGAAATCTGGACAGACCCCTACTGAATTTCGCGAGGAAATGAAAAAGTTAATCTCCTAAAACTTATACCATTCTTCCAAATTCTCATACCTCTACCCTCCATAGAGTACCGATATTTGTATTATAAATTGGAAAGGAATTTATAATGGAAGATATGACACGTAAACAATTTCTGGCTGCCGCAGCAACTTTACCACTTGCAGGAGCAGCTGTCAAACTGAAAGCACTCAATAAATTCGTTGATGGATTAAACAACAGCAATAAAATGCCTGTTCTTTTCCTTGGACATGGTAGTCCAATGAATGCCATCGAAGACAATGAATTTGTTCAAGGTTTCAAAAATATAAGTAAAGAAATAGAAAAACCGACCGCAATATTGGTGATCTCGGCTCACTGGGAAACAAAAGGAACTTTTGTAACCGCCATGGAACATCCAAGTACCATTCACGATTTCGGCGGATTCCCGCAAGCTTTATTCGATGTTCAATATCCAGCACCTGGTTCACCTGAATTAGCGGAGGCAGTGAAGGAAATCGTAAGCAGCAAGGAAGTTCATCTGGATGATAAATGGGGATTGGATCATGGTTCTTGGTCCGTAGTAAAACATTTATACCCGAATGCTGACGTACCTGTAATTCAAATGAGCATTGATTACAGCATGCCGGCAAGTCATCACTATGCTTTGGCAAAGGAATTAGCAGCATTACGCAAAAAAGGAGTTTTGATTGTTGGTTCAGGTAATAATGTCCACAACCTGAGAATGGTTTCCTGGAAACACCTCAATACCGTTGGGTTCGCATTTGATTGGGCTCAGGAAGCTAATGAAAAAATGAAAGAATATATCATCCAAGGTAATCATCAACCTCTGATTGATTTTGACAAACAAGGCTCTGCCTTTCAAATGGCAATCCCAACTCCTGAACATTATCTACCAATGATATATGCCTTAGCCTTACAGGATAAAAACGAAGACCTATTTATTTTTAATGATGCAGCAGTGGCAGGTGCCCTGACCATGACTTCATTTAAAATAGGTTAATGAAATAAATTATTTGAATTATTTGGAGGTTATCATAGCTGATAACCTCCTTTTTTTTCCCGTCCCCTCCTTTTTATTTCCCCGATTTCAAAAATTGAACCTAATCCTGTTTCTAATATCATTAAGCACATTAACTCGAAAATTATTTTAATAAAGCCCCATGTTTTACCGCAATTTCGCCGGACCTTCTTCGGACCTCCTTCGGACATCAGCCGAAAAATTCCGAACAAGGTCCGGCGAAGATCCGTGCCTTGTCCCTAGAAAATCCGATATAACATTCAATTATTCCTGAAGTATTATAAAAGAAGGATAATATTTAGCTCAATTTCCAGATTGAACCTCTTTTTACCATAGAATTCAGAATAAAAGTCGTTTTATACCCTGCTCACCTGATTATTCACCGAAGCCAGAAATTCTTTGTTTTTTTTACCGATTATTTTTCAAGCTTCACCGAGTTTTCAAAAGGACTTGCCTATTCCCACTGTACGCGCTTTGGTTTTCGATATACCTTTGAATCAAACAATTACATAATCAATAATACAAAAAATTTAAAATCATGAAAACGCTAATCTCTCTAATCGCAACAACAGTATTTACACTTGTAAGTTCATTTGTATTTGCTAACAGTAAACCAGAACCTGTAAAATTTATTAAAGTCGAATCTATTATCGATCAGTACATCGATGCTTCGAACAACGGTGAAGTAAGTTTAGTTGACTACCTATTTACCGAAGATTTTAAATATTCAACCCCTAATAACGGTCAAACCGAACTTATCGGAAGATCTGAATTGGTTAAACATTTAAAAAGCAATAAAGGATCGAAAATGAATGCCGAAACTGAATATTCATTCGTGGAAAAAAATGATGATTGTAGTATTGTAAAAGTTACTACAACTTTTGAAACCTTTAAAAAATATGACTACGTTACATTGTGCAACAGTAAAGATGGTTGGAAAATCAGCCATATCACAGTAACCTACCCTGAAAGATAAGTCCGTCTTTGTTTATAAGTAAATTTGGTTAAAAGGTGTAACGATGGTTATACCTTTTTTTATGCAACAAGGATTATCATTCATGCTAAATCCAATTAGGAAAGCTTTGTATTCCATTTAATAATGTGTATTTTCAAATCATAAACCTGTAACTGAAATGAAAAACACCTTACTTACTCTTTCTTTCTTGAGTTTGTTTACGATTGGCCAGAGCCAAGCCCAACAAAATCCAGTAATCAAAGGATGGTATGCCGATCCTGAAGGAATAATTTACAACAATGAATATTGGATATTCCCAACCTATTCAGCACCCTACGAAGAGCAGATTTTGTTTGATGCCTTTTCCTCCAAAGACTTGGTAAACTGGAAAAAACATCCTCGAATTTTGGACAATAGCGAAGTTAAATGGGCCAATAAAGCGATGTGGGCACCTAGTGTGATTGAAAAGGATGGGAAGTATTACTTTTTCTTTGGTGCGAATGATGTCCACGAGGGAGAAATTGGCGGAATTGGGGTTGCTGTTGCTGACAAGCCTGAGGGTCCCTATAAAGACTTACTCGGGAAACCACTAATCAATGATATCGTCAATGGCGCTCAACCAATCGATCAATTTGTATTCCGGGACAAGGATGGCCAACATTATATGTTTTATGGTGGTTGGGGCCATTGTAATGTGGTAAAATTAGCGGATGATTTTAAGAGTTTAGTTCCTTTTGAGGATGGAACAATATATAAAGAAGTAACGCCTGAAAATTATACTGAAGGCCCATTTATGTTTATTAAGGATAATAAATATTATTTTATGTGGTCAGAAGGTGGCTGGACTGGACCGGATTATAAGGTGGCCTACGCGATTGCTGATAGTCCCTTAGGACCATTCAAAAGGATTGGCACCGTTCTTCAACCCGACCCTAAGATTGCCTATGGTGCTGGACATCATTCCGTAATCAAGATCCCTAAAAAGGATAAATATTACATGGTTTATCACCGTAGACCACTCGATAAAAAAGGAGCTAATGAAAGAGAAACCTGTATCGATGAAATGAAATTTGATAAAAATGGATTTATCCTCCCTGTTCAAATGACATTCGATGGAGTAAAACATGTCTTAAAATAAGATTTCCTATTATAAGTAGAATAGCCATTCCCGATATGCAGGAATGGCTATTCTTATTTTTATCGTATCTTGTCGTATTCAAAATAGATTTATATGAAGTTTGGAAAAGTAGAGGACGCAAGCAATATAGATTTTTCATTACCTCAAACCCCAAAGGAAACTATTCAGTTACTTGAGAAATACAAAAAGGATAAGGAGTTTCATTTTTATGTTGGTTACCCAAAGTGGTCAAAGGCCGATTTAAAGGGTTTTTATCCGCGAGGAACCAAGGATGAATTAAACCTGTATTCCAAAAACTTTAACGCGGTTGAATTCAATGGAACTTTTTATAGATCACCGAGCAAGGAACAGGTCTTGATCTGGAAAGATAGAACAGTTGATAATTTTAGATTTTGTCCCAAATTCACCAATAGTATCAGTCATTATTCCCGCCTCAATAATACCGACGAAAAAGTAGCTGCATTTGTTGATTCCACGGTATTATTTGAAGAAAAATTAGGGATGCCCTTTATCCAAATGCCTGAAAATTTCCGACCCAAAGCCTTTGAAAGGTTGGAAGGATTTTTAGATCGATTTCCAAAAGGATACCCTTTAGCTTTTGAAGTTAGACATGAGGAATGGTTCAATGACCAAGAGGTGTTGGAACGATATTTAAGCGTATTAAAAAAGAACAACATTACTAATATTATTGTTGATACGCCCGGACGAAGGGATATGCTGCATTTTAGATTGACCAGCCCAATTGCATTTATTCGCTTTGTCTCATCCACTGAGATTTTGGATAAACAACGCTTAGCGGAATGGGTTCTGAAACTTAAAGAATGGAGAGAAGCCGGTTTAAAGGAAGTTTACTTTTTTATACATCAAAAAATAGATGCTGAAACCCCTTTCCTATCCACTGATTTTGTGGAAGAAATAAATGCTTCTTTCAACCTCCATTTACCAAAAGCAAAAAAAGACAGCTAGCTAGCTGTCTTTCTATTTTTTCTATTTCTCTATTTGTATAATAAGGCCCCTGATACATTCCAGAAGCTGATACTTTCACCCTCTTTAGGGCCTTGAGGAATCTGAACTCGGATCGTATGCTTTCCTGCCTTTAAATCTCCTAAGTCAATAAACACAGGATTAGTAACTGTTCCTGGACACCAATTGGAGCGACTTAAATCCGAGGAGGATAAACCATTTTCGAAATTCCCACTCACTGGATTATATAATCTATAGCTACCACAATCCAAACGCCAAGGCGTAAATTGAGCTTGCAACTTGGAATCTAAAAAGATCCTATTCGGTTTTGGAACAAATTCATCTCCATTTCCCCAACCACCATGACCGGTGCTAATATATCTAAGCTTGGCGTCTTTTACATCCTGCGCCAATTCAAAAGTCAACTCTAAGCCTTTTTCATCTTTAAACATGGTCGGATAGGTCTGACCACCCATTTCCATTACATTGGTCGTATTGAATAAAGGCATAATTTTCATTCCCTCCGCATAATTAGAACCTCCAGGATGGATACTCATCTCTAAACTTACCTTATGACCACCTTTATCATAATTACCAATATAGGTTCCTATATAAACCTCTTTACCCGAAAGAACAGGCAAAAACTCCGAAATATCTTGTCTATAGATTACACTATCTTGCCATGTTTTTCCCTTTAGCGCCAGGCGATCATTGAAATGAGATACTCCAAATGGAGTAAAAAAACGCATAAGCTCATAAACTGGAGAAAATTCAGAAGTTCGGATCATTCCAGGATATGAAGTTCCCGAAGAATCCACATAACTAGGGAGTGTCGCCATTCCATTTTTCATCCCATCCAAGAAACTGATCTTTTGATCCTCTGCTATCAGAAATACCGATCCGGTCCTATCGTAGGCATCCCCATTCGATTTTTCAATCAGCTGAATGAATGCTTGTGAATTGACATCTACCTCCGGAACTTTGATCTTCTTAAGGATAACGGTTCCTTCAGCGAATCGCATAATGCTATCTGACTTAATTCCGGGTTGAAAACAGATTTGTTCATCTTGAAAAACCGGCAGATAGATAAACCTACTCTTCCAAAGTTCATCTCTATAAGTCAACTCATCGAGTAATTGTGAAGGATTGATTTCAGGAAGATCTTTTGGCCAGCCTTTCAGCTTTTCAATGGATGCAGCAACCAAACCAGAGTTTCCATTGCGTCTATATTCCAAAACAAGACCCAGACTTTGTCCTAAATCATTGGGAGCAGCTTGAATTTGAGCGTCCTTGGAATATAAAAGTTCTATTTTATTGGAGTTGACAGAGGTTACTGCTTTCTGGGTTTTATACCCAATAATCTTCTTCCCATCTGAATCCACTTCTTCATAGGTATATTTCTTCAGTGTTGTACTATCAACAGTGCTGATTTGCTTATCAGCAGTTAAATAGGATATTCTATATACTTTATTCCCGGTGTAATCGTAGCTGGATACCTCTGCAGGATATCTGGCGTTTCCAGAAACTAAGCTTTCCTTAGTGACAAAGGATTTCCCTTTTGTAGCAAAGACCACAACAGGATCCTGTTTCATCATTGCCCCATCCCTAAAATAATGATAAGTAATTTTATAGGTAACTTGACCAAAAAGCATATTGCTTGCAAGGATCATCAATAATAACAGCAGATTTCTTTTCATACATTAATTTTAATACACTTCGATACTGGTTCCATTTTCTGTTGGATGCGAGGTACAGATCAAACACCTTCCATTCTCTACCTCCCTATCCGTCAAAACCTCATTATAGTCCATACGAACAGAACCCTTTACGACCTGAGAAATACAAGTACTACACATTCCTGATTTGCAGGAATATGGTAATTTGATTTTATGCTCCAATCCAACATCCAGAATGGTCTTGTCATAAGGTATGGTCAGTGGATATTCCTGACCATTGAATTTGAGGACAATATCATAACTGGTCATATCTACTGGTTCCTCTTCCTTCTCATCTTCATCCTCCTCTTCTTCAGGAAAGTGGAAGGTTTCCCTTTTGATGTTCCCTTCAGGAAATCCCATTCCCAATAAGGTAAATCTCACTAAATCCATATAAAATAATGGACCACAAGTATAAAATACCGCCTCATCGCCCTCATTTAAATGATTCTTAAGTAGGCTTAATATATAATCTCTATTCAGTCTAGCTGTCATTAGATTCTTGCTGTTTGACCAAATAAATTCAATATGCAAGCGGTCAGGATAAGCCTCTTGCCATTTCAACAATTCATCATAAAAGATGGTTTGTTCCTTTGAACTATTACTGTAAATGAGAACGACTTTACTTTTTTTCTCGGCAACCAAAGCGGTTTTCAAGATTGAAAATAATGGGGTAACTCCTACTCCGGCACCAAAAAGAAATATGGTATTTGTATGTGATTCAGAAGGAATATAGGTAAAAAGACCTTGAGGTTCCATGACCTGGATTTCATCTCCCACTTTGGTTTTATGATGTAATAATCTGGAAATTTCACCATTATCAACTCTTTTTACCGTGATTTCGTATGGTTCATCCACATAGGGGCTACTGGAAAAAGAATAGGAACGGCGAACTTCACGTTCAGAAAACTCAAAAGCCAGAGTTAAAAATTGACCTGATTGATAGGATGGGAAATCCCCACTGACATCTTCAAAACGTATGGAAATATTATGATTTGGTTGTTGAATAATTTCTGAAATCCTAAATGTATACATAGGGTTAAAGATAGTAGCTTACATTAGCATTTTCAAATAGAAATCGTTGATATCGTATCAATAAAAAAAGAGGTTTAGCACGATGCTAAACCTCTTTCGATATCTAATAATAAGCTTTGATTAGAGCTTACGTTTTACTTCTACTTGTTCGAATGCTTCAACGATATCTTTTTCTTGGATATCATTAAATCTTTCAATGCTCAAACCACATTCATAACCTTGAGAAACTTCTTTCACATCGTCTTTGAAACGTTTCAAAGAAGCTAACTTACCGGTATGGATTACGACGCCATCTCTAATGATTCGGATATCATTGTTTCTGTTGATTTTACCATCCAACACCATACATCCGGCAATTGAACCAACTTTAGAGATTTTGAATACTTCGCGGATTTCCACTTCAGCAACAATTTTCTCTTCCAATTTAGGAGCCAACATACCTTCCATCGCAGATTTGATTTCTTCAATCGCATCGTAGATAATAGAGTATAGACGGATATCGATTTGTTCATTTTCAGCAAGCTTACGTGCATTCTGAGTAGGACGAACTTGGAAACCGATAATAATCGCATCAGAAGCAGAAGCTAATAATACATCGGACTCAGAGATAGCACCCACTGATTTGTGAATGATATTCACTTGGATCTCGTCGGTAGAAAGTTTCAACAATGAATCGGATAATGCTTCGATTGAACCATCCACATCCCCTTTAACGATAATATTAAGTTCTTTAAAGTTACCGATAGCAAGACGTCTTCCGATTTCATCCAAGGTAATGTGTTTAGTTGCACGCATACCTTGCTCACGTTGAAGTTGCAGTCTCTTGTTCGCTACCTGACGAGCTTCAGATTCACTTTCTAATACATAAAGTTTATCCCCTGCTGTTGGAGCACCTGACATACCTAAGATCTGTACAGGCATTGAAGGACCAGCTTCTTTCACACGTTCACCGCGTTCATTGGTCAAGGCTTTAACTTTACCAGAATAAGAACCCGCAAGAATTGGATCACCAATACGAAGCGTACCGCCTTGAACTAGTACTGTTGTTACAATACCTCTACCTTTATCTAATGCAGCTTCGATTACGGAACCTACAGCACGTTTTTTAGGATCGGCTTTAAGTTCTAATAACTCAGCTTCTAATAATACTTTTTCTAACAATAGTTCGACATTCTCACCAGTTTTAGCAGAGATTTCTTGGGCTTGGTATTTACCACCCCAATCTTCTACTAGGATATTCATGATCGATAATTGTTCACGGATTTTATCAGCGTTGGCACCTGGTTTATCCACCTTCGTAAAGGCAAATACGATTGGTACCCCTGCAGCCATGGCATGATTGATTGCTTCTTTAGTTTGAGGCATCACGGCATCATCCGCAGCAATTACGATAATTACAATATCTGTTACTTGAGCACCACGAGCACGCATCGCTGTAAAGGCTTCGTGACCCGGAGTATCTAAGAATGTTATTTTTTTACCACCATCTAACTGTACAGCATAAGCACCGATGTGCTGCGTAATACCTCCGGCTTCACCTTTGGTTAC
The DNA here is from genome assembly GCA_002245855.1 of Sphingobacterium cellulitidis. Lineage (GTDB taxonomy): Bacteria > Bacteroidota > Bacteroidia > Sphingobacteriales > Sphingobacteriaceae > Sphingobacterium > Sphingobacterium cellulitidis. Next base: position 126,334 of record NOUX01000002.1, read on the forward strand.
ATTTGCTTTACGGATGTAGTCAAGCAAGGAAGTCTTACCGTGGTCAACGTGTCCCATCACCGTTACGATTGGTGCTCTAGGCACTAAACGTGTTGGATCATCTACTTCCTCCAGTTCAGCTGTTTCTTCATCCTCCGGTTTGATAAACTCAATTTGGAATCCGAATTCATCAGCAACGATTGCTAATGTTTCAGCATCTAACCTTTGGTTGATAGATACGAACATTCCTAAGCTCATACAAGTACCAATTACTTGCGTTACTGGAACATCCATCAAGTTGGCCAATTCATTTGCTGTAACAAATTCCGTTACGCGCAATACTTTGGACATTGCTGCTTCTTCCATTGCTGCTTCTTCGGCAGACATTGCTATATCATCACGTTTTTGACGGCGTAACTTAGCACGTTGAGCAAACTTACCCGATTTACCAGCTCCACTCAAGCGAGCAAGAGTTGCCTTAATTTGATCTTGGATCTCCTTTTCTGTAGGCTCTTCTTTTGGAGTATCAGGTTTTCTGTTTCTGTCGTTACGACCTCTATTATTCCCGTGACGATCATTGTTTGGATGATTCGGGCGGTTGTTCGGACGGTTACCACCACCTTGATAAGGCGGACGATTTCCACCATCTTGTCTATTACCTTGTTGTCCTTGACCTTGTCCCTGACCTTGACCTTGGTTTTGTCCATGACCATGACCACCGTGGCCATGACCTTGTCCTTGAGCAGCACCGCCATGAGTTGGATTCGGTTTATTCGTACGCTTGCGCTTACGTTTGTTGTCATGTTGATTTCCACCAGCATTATTCGATGAGGAGGCAACAGGTTTGTGTGGCTTAGAAACAGGTAACTGGATCTTACCGACTACTTTTGGTCCACTTAAGGTTTCCGAACGAGCGCGGATGACATCATCCACTGGTTCTACCTTCGCGGCAGGTTTTTCTACTTCTTTATTTTTTTTCACCTCTTCAGGTTGTTTTTCTGTCTTTTCAGATTTTACTGGCTGCGGAGCCTTCTCAGGCTGCACTGGTTTTTCAGTTTTAACGGGAGCCTCGGTTTTTTCAGCAGGAGCCGCTTGAACCGGTTTTTCAACCACGGGTTTCTTCTCCTCTACTTTAGCTACCTCTTCTTTTTTAGGCTCTACTTCCTGTTTCACAACTGGAGCTTCTTCTTTCTTAGGCTCTACCTTTTTCTCAGGTTCTACAGGTTTTTCTTCTTTGACTTCTGCCTTTGGAGCAGGTTTACCACGTTTTAGGCTGTCAAGATCAATCTTACCAACCACCTTCAATGGTGAATTACCTGTTTCTTCTTTTTTGGTTTCTTCCACTACTGGAGTATTCTCCGTAGAAGCATTTTTTATCAAAATCTCTTTAACCTCAGTAGGGCTTTCCTTCTCATCAGTAGATTCAGGGTTAGAGCTAGCAGTGCCTGTGGCTGGACCTTCTTCACGGCGAATCTTGCCGATAACTATTTGTTTAGCCTCGTCTTTAACAATCTTATCACCCTGAAATTCTTTCAAAAGAACGCCATACATCTCAGGGCTCAACTTCGAACTTGGTTTAGAGTCTACATCAAACCCTTTCTTAACCAAATATTCTACAGCTGTGCCAATCCCAATGTTGAGCTCTTTTGCCGCCTTAAGCAAGTTTATACTTTTACCTTCTGTCATCTACTATCTTCTAAATATAATATCGTACTACAAAAATATGTTTTTTTACAAGGATTTAACAATTTATTATAAATTGTTAAACCCTGAAATTCGAAGTTTTTATTATTCGAATTCTGCTTGTAAAATACGTACAATTTCGCGGATGGTATCTTCCTCTAAATCTGTACGTCTTACAAGTTCTTCTTCGGACAGTGCCAATACAGATCTCGCTGTATCTAAACCAACGCGTTTAAACTCGTCGATAATCCATCCGTCAATTTCATCTGCAAATTCTTCGATGTCCACATCCTCCTCTTCTTCTCCGCTTTCACGGTAAACATCAATTTCATAGCCAGTTAATTTACCAGCCAATTTAATATTATGACCTCCACGACCAATCGCCAAGGAAACTTGATCAGGTTTCAAATAAACCGCAGCAGTTTTATTTTCTTCATCAATTTTGATGGAAGTGATTCTAGCTGGGCTTAATGCACGTGTGATATATAGAGAATGGTTTGTCGTAAAGTTGATTACGTCAATATTCTCATTACGTAATTCACGAACAATACCGTGAATACGAGAACCTTTCATACCCACACAAGCACCTACTGGATCAATACGATCATCGTATGATTCTACAGCTACTTTAGCACGCTCTCCTGGTTCACGAACAATTTTCTTAATAGTAATCAATCCGTCGAAAATCTCAGGAACCTCTAGTTCGAACAAACGTTGTAAAAACTCAGGTGCTGTACGAGAGATAATAATCTTAGGATTATTATTCATCATATCTACCTTGTCAACAACCGCACGAATGCTGTCTCCTTTTTTGAAATAATCAGCAGGGATTTGCTCACTTTTAGGAAGAATCAATTCATTACCATCTTCATCTAAAACTAAGATCTCTTTTTTCCAAATCTGATAAACCTCTCCGATTACTAACTCACCTTCGCGGTCTTTGTATTTCTTGAATACTTCATCTTTTTCAAGTTCAAGAATCTTAGAAACCAAAGTCTGACGAGCGGCTAAGATGGCACGTCTACCGAAGCTCTCTAAAGTAATCTGCTCGATATAATCATCACCAACCTCTAAGTCTGAATCATACTTATGGGCTTCTTCCAACTCAATCTCTAAATCATCATCTTCAGAGAATCCGTCTTCCATAACCACACGCGTACGCCAGATTTCCAAGTCACCATTATCTGGGTTGACAATTACGTCAACATTCTCATCTGTTCCAAAACGCTTACGAATCATACTACGGAACACTTCCTCCAAAACAGTAATGACTGTAGGACGGTCAATGTTCTTAAAGTCCTTGAACTCTTGAAACGAGTCTATCAAATTTATATTAGTACTCATTCTTATTTAAATGAAATTAACACCTTTGTTTCCTTTATTTGATCTAATGGAATATCAGCTTGTACAAGCACAGCTTTCTTCCCTTTTTCCTTTACTTTTTCTTCAATGCTGATTGAATCATCGGTAATCGACAATAATTCGCCTTCTTTTTTAGTTCCATCCAACATCTTCATTTGGATACTTCTTCCGATATTCTTCTCGAATTGTCTTTTCAACAATAATGGAGAATCAATACCTGGTGATGATACTTCCAAACGGTAAGCCTTATCAATCACATTCTCTTCTTCCAAGTGGAATCCAACATGACGACTAACTTGAACACAATCTTCAATGGCAATGCCATTATCACCATCTAGAAGAATCTCTAAAACACCATTCTTTAAAAACCGTACACTAACAATAAATAAGTCTGGTCTGTCGGCAATTTTCTCCTCAACTAACTCTATTACTCGATTCTCGATCTGCATATTTTAATTAATGAATTAAAAAAAGGGGGCATACGATGCCCCCTTCCTTTCAGATAGTACAAAGGTACGAAAACATTTTATTATTTACAACATATATCAAATACGATGTTAATTTTTATCGACTACGGAGTTAATAGTTTTCTGCATTTGAGCCATCATGGTAGACAAAGCTTCCAAGGTAGGTTCTGGATTTGGCTCCGGTAATTCGGTACTTACAAAAGCCTTTGCTTTCCATACTTCCAGGATTTCATTTGCGGAAACCCAATATGGTTCATAAGTCTTGTTATCAGAAACCAACTTCAATCCTTTATCTTCTTTGAATTTTTGTCCGATCCGTTTATAAACAATACCATCATCAGAGGAAACCACAACATAGGTTTGTCCAGGTTTTATATCATGCCAGTTTTCTACGTATTCAGCAATGATTAATGAACCCGATGCCAATGGTAACATTGAGTCACCTTTAATTTCGAATGCTCTATAAGTACCTTGGTTAAACAGAGGCAGGGAAAATTTCGGCAGTTCACTGACATATTCAGGGTCACCATATCCGTTCATGTACCCAGCACTAGCCTTCACAGGAACAAATTCAATATTCTCCCGATCATTCGAATCCACAGTTACACTTAATACCCTTAGGTTGGAGGCATTGCTCTTCGGAGTTGGTTTCCATTTATCATCTATTACATCATTTGCCAACTCATCCATACTTAAATCATAGAACTCTGCTATCTTTTTTAGTAATTCATACTTAGGCTCGGCCCTATCCTCTTCATAAGCCCCCACCGAAGCACGCTTGATTTCCATTAAATCAGCAAATTGCTGCTGAGTCAACCCTTTTTTCTTGCGAAGATATTTAAGATTTGATGAAATATTTGCCATAGATTTTTTTATTATTTTTTTTTGAAATACTAAATTTATTAGTATAATTGTACCAATAAAATTAGCAAAACGACTGCAAATTACCAAATAATTTAGCTAAAACAAGAATAAAATGAACAAATACCATATTTACATCGCGACAGATTCAAACCGTAGGTTCTTACAAGTTGGGTTAAATCAAAATTTGGGATCCGTATACCATGAATTACAGGAACAAGCTGAGCCTACCCTATTTTCATTTGCGGTATTAAATAGAATTGTATTTATTGAATCGTTCAATACGGAGTTGGAGGCAGAAAAGAGATTACAGGAATTATCAGGGATGAGCAGAATGGTCAAAGAAAGATTGATTCGCAAGAGCAACCCAAATTGGTTAAGTCTGTGCCCGCATACTCCAAAAATTGGAATCAGAAAAAAAGCCGTTGTTTATGCATAAGCAATAAACAACGGCCTTAACAACCTTTTCCCTACACTAATCTCTAATTTTTTCGCTCTCTTGTCATTCTTAGACTACCAACCTGGAGCAAAGTTTAATCCGAAGGTTCCAAATTTTTCTCGGGTCGGATTATTCAACTGAATAGCATAGTAAGGTTCCAATATCATGGCACCGAATAAGTTCACTCGAAGCGATACACCTGCACTAAATACCGGCATGGTAACTCTCGAGTCATAAGTAGTAACCGAACCATTTCCAAAATTCTCCTGAACTTTATCAGCATCGGTTTTTTTCCATTTAATAATACTATTATTACTCCATGCTAAACCACCATCAATAAAGAAGTTTAAATCTGAGAATAATAACCCTGAAGGAATAACAGCGAGTTTCTCAGGACCAGTAAATGGCAAACGAACTTCAAAGTTTCCAACTACCATTTTCGACCCAGAAAGATCATTGAATCCAATCATACTATTTGGTCCAAAGGAATTAGATTCAAACCCACGTACCATATAAGGGTAACCAATATAAATATTATAAAGACGATCGGCATCTTCGCCCATCCGCATATAGGAATAGACCCTAGCAGCAATCGTTACTGGTTTAATTCTTTGATACTTCCTTAAGTCTATATTCAAAGCTGTAAAGCTATAGGTCCCAAAATACTGTTCGGCACCTAATCTATATCTAAAACCTTGCAATGGTGCAGCGATTCCAAATACAGCATTATCTCCAACCAATCCAGCGTTGACTTGCATCAAATTAAATGGATCCAAATTAGACACTCCTAATGCTTTAGCAGCTTCATCATTTGGTACTCGCTCGCGATTACCATAGTAGTTGTAATAACTTTGTGTAAAGCGGTCAACTCGATAGGAGTTATAAGATATTGCACCACCTGTTTCAAAACGGTGATGTCTATTGAAAGGATAGGCAACAAAGGCATCTGCTTGACTTTGGAAAGAACGAACCAAATACTGATCAATCACTGGTTCCACACCATTTCCTAAATCCCTGGAATCGAAATTATAAAATCCGAATCGGTACGGAATATGGGATAATGAACCACCCCAGTTCCAACGACTTCTTTGATTTATATAGGCTACTTGTCCACCAAAATCGTAAATCTCACCATTGATATTCAAGGCTGCGAATATTTGGTTATACCCCAAGATATCAGAAAACATTCCTTGCACCCCAGAGTTAATACCTGCACCATACCTTGACCCCACAGACATCCCAACGCCAGAATTGGCAAGGTAATCTAATTTGAATTTCGGTTTATAGGCTATATTCTTAATTTGCGAATCCGAAATCCTGCCATAAGCATTGAAATTATATAGGTTGGTATTGACCACATCCACGCCACGGCTTTGAACCGGAGGCAACATCGCTGCCTCAAGATTGATTGATGCCGGATCTACAGACACGGAATCAAACTCGCCACTTTTCGCTTTATATATGGAGAATGAGTTATTCTTAAAATAAGAATAGATGATATCGTCATTTGCTGAAACACTCATTGCTGGTGAATATTCAGTAATACCACTAATACCAGTAAAGAAATCCGTCATTCTTTCAACATGTCCCCCATCGATAACGATTCGGTACATATTTCTGAATCCATCACTATTGGATAAGAAATAAATTTCTTTTCCGGATGAAGAGAAATGAGGATTTAAATTATTTGCACCTGGGAAAACAGGTATATTCTTAACTTCTTTTGTATTTACATCGACATAAGCCAATCCCATTGGAATATCAACAGTTCTACTAGCTGACTCCAAGGACATTCTATCTGTACTGAAAACGATATATTTTCCATCTCTGGAGAAACTAGGTTGGAAATCTGAGTATTTATCGTCGGTCAGTTGGCTTAGTTGCTTAGATTCTAGATCATAGGTATAAATATCGCTTCGTCCATTTTTCAGACCTGAGAAAGCCACCAGGCTTCCATTTGGTGCCCAAGTAATATTGGTAAATTCAGTGATATCCCCCATGGCTTGCACCGAAAGTGTCCTACCATTATTGATATCCACGATCATGAGCTTATTTTTCCCTTCACTGAAAACGGAGAACGCGAATTTCTTACTATCCGGTGAGAAGGTACCTGCAGATTCTATAAAACTGAATTCATCAATATCCTTATTGGTGAGTCGACTTCCCAACTTTCGAATGACCGTTCCGGTTTCTGCATCAGCGAGAAAGAGATCAATACTGAAGAGATCCATCTCAGACAAGAAAACGACATATTTACCATCCGGAGAAATTGCCGGCGACACATTCATTCGACCAGCATTTTTCGTGGATAGTAAAAGTTTACCAATTGGATTAGAAGTTGTGTCCTTTCCTATGTTCTTGTAGGAGTTCTCCATACTATTTTTCCAAAGGGTAGACATGGTTTGAGCATCATATCCAAAGACTCTTTTTATTGCAAATTCATAACCGTATTTGGCAGTTTCAATGAATAGAGGCATAATCACGGTATCCCCGTAGGTAGACCCAAGATATGACCAAAATGCCTGTCCATAACGATAAGGGAAGTATTTACTGGATTGCTCTGTCATTTGCCTTAAACTTGGCAAATCATTTCTAGCATATGAATCCCGCATCCACATAGAGGTAAAGGCGTCTTTTTTCCCGATGGAGAAATATTCTGCCATTCCTTCCACCATCCACAGGGGAAGATTCGCGATATTCTCCAACCTTGTTGAATCTCCACCTTCAATTAGAACGCGATATTGGAAAGCATGGACCAATTCGTGGCCAAGAACATGTCGGGTTTGCTGATTAATTTGCATAATTGGCATGACAACCCTTTGTTTAAAGGCCTCGGTTACACCACCAGTTCCTACACTAATCTCCCCTTGAATAGCCGTAGTTTGCTGGAATTCAGGGTGATTATTATATAAAATAATAGGATTTTTTCTCGAAAAAGTATCTTGAAATACTTGTTGATGCAATTCATACCAGACCTCTGACTCCTCGGCTAACCAATTCATCATGGAATCATTCTGCAGATAATAATAGATATTAAAATGCGGTGTGTCATAAACCTTAAAATCAAGCTTCTTATACCTCATTTTGTTCTGTCCAAAATATTGGGCATTCGCATTAGAAGGTATTAAGGAGCATACAATCGCTAGAAGTAGGTTTATACTTAAAATTTTCGCAAAAAGTATGTGATTAAATTTCATAAGTTATTATTAGTCAATAAAAATAATAAAATCAAATCAATTAAAACTGATTAATTTGTTTCCTCATTCTGTTCTTCGTTTGTATTGTTTTGATTCAATACATCTGGTAAAACAATATTTGGTAATTCAGCATCCAGATTTAATTCTTCAGTGCTGCTTGTATCTTGACGAACACGAATTCGAGGTCCTGGACAATTATATTTTTTCTCGATTTCAACCTTAGGATCCGGGAACTTACCGAACGTTACGCCTAGTTCGGGATGCTTGTACATCTCCTCCATAAATAACGCATAAATTGGTAAAGCTGTTTTAGAACCTTCCCCAGTTGCCGAGCTTTTAAAATGGATACTTTGCTCGTCACATCCTACCCATACTCCAGCAACTAAATCCTTGGTCACCCCCATGTACCATCCATCGACATAATCTGAAGATGTACCGGTCTTCCCCCCAATTTGATTATTATCCTGAAATAAGTCCCACTCCCATAATGCTTGTGAGGTACCGCCAGATTCTTCAATTGTTCCTCTTAACATGTAACCCATCAACCAAGCATTTTCTTCGGTGATAGCTTGTTTGGTTGAGGTTTTAAATTCCGCCAACACTTTCCCATCCTTATCTTCGATCCTTGACACCAAAACCGGTTCAGTTCTCTTCCCTTCATTCATAAAGGTACTGTAGCCTCGCACCATTTCAAATACCGAAACATCATTAGACCCCAATCCTACCGATGGAACAGACTCTAGTTTACTATCAATACCACATTTATGAGCCATCTCAACTACCTTGTCCCAACCCACCGTTTCGGTGATTTGAGCTGTAACAGTATTTAAAGAACGAGCCATTGCATGTCTTAGCGACATTTCACTATGAGAAAATGACCAGTCCGCATTTTTAGGTTCCCAAATTTCATGCTCACCCTTATTATTAATAAACTCAATTTTCACAGGTTTATCAGTGTATTTATCACATGGAGCCATCCCAGACTCTAATGCCGCAGCATAAGCAAATGGTTTAAACGTAGATCCAGCCTGTCTTTTAGCTTGGTTAACATGGTCAAACTTATAGTAGTCATGGTTAATACCACCAATCCATACTTTAATATCCCCATTATATGGATCCATTACCATCATTCCGGTATTTAGCATCGTTAAATAATGCTTTAGGGAATCCATGGTGGAATAATCAACTTTTTCCATTCCATCCCAGGTAAAGACTTCCATGCTTTTTTTCTTATTCAGTTCTTCAAAAACCTTAGCTTCATCATTGAATTTTTTCATCAATGAAGCATAAATAGGAAGTTTTTTCGCATGATCTTCCAGGAAGTTAGGAATTACATTTCCTTCTTTATCGCGCCAAGGCAGATCATTCCCCCAAACATTATCCAAACGTTGTTGAAGTTCCTTCATCTTGGTTGAAACCACGGTTTCTGCGATCTTTTGCATTCTAGAGTCGATGGTGGTATAGATTTTCAAGCCACTAGTATAGATATCGATTTCATTATCTTCCGCCCACTTCTCTAACCATTTCTCGACTGCAGTTCTCAAATATGAATCATTGGAGTTTCGGATTTCCTGATTATTCAAGTTCAAACCCAAGGAGTCTTTACTCAATTTATCTACTTCTTCTTTCTTTAAATAGCCCTCCTTACTCATCTGGTTTAGAACGACATTTCTACGTTGAAGGGCATTTTTAGGATTCCGGATTGGGTTATAGAGGGTTGTACCTTTAAGCATACCAACCAATACGGCAGCTTCGTTGACAGAGATTTCACTTGGTAATTTATCAAAATAGCGAACAGAAGCAGATTTAATTCCGTAGGCGTTATTGCTAAAAGAAACAGTATTCAAGTACATGGTTAGGATTTCTTCCTTACTGTATTTACTTTCCAGCTTGAAGGCAGTCATCCATTCTTTGTATTTGGTCACAAGTAGTCCGACCCCGGGGATTTTACCTAGGAGACCTTGAGCGTCTTTATATCGTGTTTTGTACAGGTTTTTGGCAAGTTGTTGAGTAATTGTACTGGCACCGCGGTCGCTTCCACTCAATGTGGAGAAAACCCCACCAAATAAACCAATAAAATCTACCCCATGATGTTTTCTAAAACGAACATCCTCAGTAGCAATCAGGGCATTAACAATATTAGGGGAAATACTATCGTAAGGTACAGGGTCGCGGTCCTGCTTGTAGTAACGACCTAGCAATACGGAATCGGCGGTAAATAATTCAGAAGAGACGTTTAATTCGGGCAACAATATTTCTTTCTTCGTAGGTGATGATCCGAACAATCCTAAGAAGTTTATTTGAACCGCACAAGTGAATAAGATAATAAAGTAAATAACAATCAGTGCGATACGCAAAAATTTGTTCCGGACACGTTTAAACATACGGTAAATATGAACAAAACTTTGGAAAAAATCATAGCAATTCGCTCAAAAATGAAGCTTAGAACGAAAATTAACGAAATTTAACAAATGTATTTTTTGGTTTTTAAGTAGGCTGTTTTTCCGGCATTTATATTAGCAAAAACTGTACCTAAAAATTCTTTTGTTACTTACGTTCTTATCAAATTGAATATTATTCCCTATTTTTACCTGACTTATTAATCGGGGACATGTTAAAACAAACATTACAACAAAAATTATTACAGAAACTTTCACCGCAACAAATTCAATTTATCAAATTGCTTCAGGTACCTACTGTTTCATTAGATGCACGGATCAAGGAGGAACTTGAAGAGAACCCTGCTTTGGAAGATGGAAGTTTGACTAACATGAATGAACCGGTTGAGGAGTATCCTGACAAGGATCCTGATGATGACTTCAATATGGAAGACAACAGCTATGACGATGAGTTTAGCGTGGATGAATACATACAAGAAGATGATTATAAGGACTATGGCGGTGGCTATGACCATGATGATGACGAAGGGAAAAAGGAGATTCCTATTGCCGTTCAGGATTCATTCTTTGAGAACCTACAGAATCAGCTAGACCTCTTGGCGCTATCGGACAAGGATTATGTTCTTGGTCAACAAATCATTGGCTCATTAGATGATGATGGCTATTTAAGAAGACCTATTCTATCCTTAATCGATGACCTTGCATTTTCACAGAACGTTATCGTCGAAGAAGATGAAGTTGAGGAGATGCTGAAGATTGTACAATCCTTTGATCCTCCGGGAATTGGCGCTAGAAACCTTCAGGAATGCTTAGCTATCCAATTACGTAAGAAAGACCAGAATAATCCGATCATTCAACAGGCGATGCAAGTTGTTGAGAATTATCTGGATGAGTTCACCAAAAAACATTACGATAAAATCGAAAAGCAACTTGGGGTAAATTCCGAGGAGTTAAAAGAGATCGTAAATGAAATATTAAAGCTTAACCCAAAACCGGGAGATTCAGGTGCTGTTGCTGGAAAGCAATTACAGATTATTCCGGATTTCCATATTTCAAATAATGATGGTGTCCTGCACCTAACTCTTAATGGACGTAACGCCCCAGAATTAAGGGTATCCCGCTCCTACCAGGAGATGTTTGAGCATTATGAAAAAGCGGAGAAAAACGACAAAAAAATGCGTGAAGCAGTTCAATTTGTAAAACAAAAACTGGATTCAGCAAAATGGTTTATCGACGCAATCAAACAAAGACAACAAACCCTATTGAAAACCATGAACGCAATCATGGAATATCAATATGATTATTTCCTAACCGGAGATGACAGAATGCTTAAGCCAATGATTTTAAAGGATATAGCTGATAAAATCGAAATGGATATTTCAACTGTTTCGCGGGTTGCAAACTCTAAATATGTTCAAACGGAATTTGGCACATTCTTATTGAAATCATTCTTCTCCGAAGCTATTCAAACAGAATCAGGTGAAGAGGTTTCCAACAAGGAAGTCAAGAAGATTTTGGAGGAGTGTATTGCGAACGAGGATAAGAGAAAACCTTTGGCAGACGAAAAGCTGACTGAAATTCTGAAAGAAAAGGGCTATTCGATTGCACGTCGTACGGTTGCGAAATATAGGGAAGCCATGAATATCCCTGTGGCACGTCTAAGAAAAGAATTATAGAATTTTCAAAAAATTCCTTGCATAATAAAATATAATCTACTAAGTTTGTAGAGTATTCAGAATTGCATAAGCAATACCAACCGAGTGGGAGTCACCGCGGTGGTAAATCGATACGGGCGAGCAGCCAAAATAAACGAATCTTGCAAGGTCCAATAGACGTCTCTGAATGCAATTATGGTTAAACACTTTAAACATTAATTGTATGTCCAACACAACAAAACCCTTACATCAACATTTAGTGGAGAAATTCCACCATTATTCCAACAATGAATTGGTCATTTTGAACAATGACTTGGTGAATTCCAATTGGGGAACCAACAAAACTGCCTTTAGGACTGCCCTATTGAACACCTTGTCCAATCGCGGAATAGACCTTTCAGCCATCATCAGTACTGAAGATGGATTTACCCAAATTCAAAGAGTTCCTGTAAAATTATCAGAGAATAAATTAATTCCTATTTGTTAGCAGAAATAATAGGCTTTGAGATGGGGACATAATATTCTCATCTCAAAGCTCTAATCCATATGCTATTTATTCAAAACATTAATTGCGTACAATGCAAATGTCCCCAACCAATGACTTCCCATATAATCATCCTCTTTGCTTAGATTTTTAATAGAAAAATTAAAATGTTCTACCGCATTAGCTTGAAGATGTTCCAAGCTTGGATCCATTTTGGAGATTCCGGATAAACATGCTGCACGACTATAGTTCAATCCATCCAAATGAACCAATTTTCCATCTGTTCTATCTTTTACAATTGCTGGATTCAATTCAAACTTTTGGCTGAATAAATCGGGCATAAACTCTTTCAACCAGTTTATATAAGTAGTTTTATCCATTATTTTACTCATTAGGAATGCTTCCTCCAAACATGGAGACAGGAAATCATAACCACTTGGCTCATAAGCTAAATCACAATTTCTATCAGCCTGGAATAGACGGGTAGAATTTTCTTTGATGGCTTTTATGAATTCCTCGTTCCCGACGGTATTGGCATAATCCAAGGATAAGGATAAGCTAAAGGCAGAATTATCATGTTGACCAGCACGGATTGGGTAAACAAGTTTAGGTAGGTACTCAATATATTTTGAAACCAATAAATCGACCAAAGGTTGTAAGTTTGTTTTCCACCTTTTAGCATCCTGATCTTCCCAGTTGTACAATTCTTCCTGAAGTTTAAATAACCAAGCCCATCCATAAGTTCTTTCAAAGCTTAAATTATTCTTATCATTGAAAAAAGCTATTTCAGTGGCTACATTTTCGGCTGTGATATGATCATTCAAGACCTTTCGCATAGTCCCTTCCTTATCCAATTCAGGGAATTGCTTTAAAAGTTTAATTACCGACCAGTATCCATGTACGGAGGAGTGCCAATCAAAACAACCATAGAACACCGGTCTAAGTTTTTTAGGGGATTTCAGGTCAGTATCCGAACCTAGAACTTGGCCTAATTTATTTGGATATTCAACTGGGATACAATGCGTTGGCATATCATATATAATCTTCGCGAGATCAGGAGATAATGTTACATTTTCATATTTCTTTCCTTCAGGGTTTTCCCTGGTTTTAGACTCATTAGAACAGCTTGTTAGAAGTAAGGCTACAGCTACAAGGATGTTTAGACATATTTTTTTCATACTAGTAAAATTGGCAATATATTTGAGTTATAAAAATAACATTTATAAACTATAACAATCTACAGTATGAACATTAGTGATTTAATTTCAGGAAGTATTGGTTCCCAAGCTACTGAAGGGATATCTGAAAAATTAGGACTAGACAAGAATCAAACGCAATGGGTAGTTTCGGCTGCAATTCCATTAATGATGTCGGCATTAAATTACAATGCACAGAAAAGTCCTGAACAAGCTCAAGGCATTCAAAACGCATTAGACTCACATTCAGGAGGGATTTTTGATAATCTAGCAGGATTATTCAATCAGGGACCTACTGAAGATGAAGATAAAATTGTGAACCATATTTTCGGAAAGAACACCGAAACGGTTAAGCAATCCCTTTCTGAGAAATCGGGAATTAGCATTGGAAAAATTGGTGGTATATTGGCCCTTTTAGCGCCATTAGTAATGGGTTATTTGGGCAAGAAAAAACAATCTGACGGCGGCTCCTCTGGCGGCATTGGCGATTTATTGGGAAGTATTTTAGGTGGAGGATCTTCAAATGCAGGTGCTTCCGGGGGTGGTATCGGCGATTTGATTGGAAGTGTATTGGGTGCTGGATCTTCAAATTCAACCAGTAATGCACAACCAAATATTGCAGGCGGATTAGGGGATTTAGTTGTGCAATTCTTTGATCAGAAAAATGACAATAATGCCAAAGGAAGTATTTTAGATAGCCTGGCAGGCATGTTTGGAAAATAAGCACAGAAAACATATTTCTTAAAGGATTGATCATCACGATCAATCCTTTTTTATTTTTAGGGATATTCAATTCCTTAAAAGCGTAAAATTTTCTCCTTTTAAACTCTCAATCCTTAAAGATTTCAATTTTCGAATTCCAAAAACGATTATATTTACCCTATGGAATTAAAAATTAGCTTCAAGAATGATTATTCAGAAGGAGCACATCCCAATATTCTAAATCTACTTTTAAAAACCAATCTAGACCAAGAGGCAGGTTATGGCGATGATAAATTAAGTAAGGCTGCGAAGGGTTTTATTAAAAAACGTATTTCCAACGCTGATGCGGAGGTATTTTTTGTTTCTGGAGGTACCCAAGCAAATTTATTGGTGATTAGCCATTTGTTAAAACCCTATGAATCTGTAATAGCAGTAGACTCGGGACATATTGAGGTTCATGAAACAGGTGCCATAGAAAATACGGGACATAAAATCAATTGTATCCCGAATAAGGAAGGGAAAATAACGGTAGCAGGTATACAATCCGTTTTAGATGTCCATACGGACAATCATATGGTAAAACCAGCAATGGTTTATATTTCGCAAAGTACTGAGATTGGTAGTATTTATAGTAAGCGAGAAATTGAGGAGATTGCTTTCTTCTGTAAGGAAAATCAGTTAAAATTCTTTATCGATGGAGCAAGGTTGGCCACTGCTCTCACCTCCCCTTCCAGTGATGTAAGTATTGAGGTGATCGCCAGATTAGCGGATGTGTTTTACATTGGCGGAACAAAAAATGGAGCGCTTTTAGGTGAGGCTATAGTATTTAAGAATTCTGTTTTAGCAGAGGGCTTTGATTATTACATTAAGCAAAAAGGAGCTTTAATGGCGAAAGGCAGGATTTTAGGAGCTCAATTCTATGCTTTATTTGAGAATGATCTTTTCTTTGATCTTGGCAAGCATGCCAATGCTATGGCAAGCAAACTTGCAGAAGCATTAAAACAACAAGGCTATTCATTTGCGAGTCGACCAGTCAGCAATCAGCTTTTTCCAATCCTACCCTTAACAGTTATTAAAAGACTAATGGAAAAATATGAGTTTTATGTTTGGCAAAAGCTTGACGACTCCCAAGCCGTAGTTAGGATTGTTACCTCTTGGGCAACAGAGGAATCTTGGGTTGATAGTTTCATCTCTGATCTTCAAGTAGAAATTTAGGTTAAGTTAGATGAATTCCTTATTTTAGGAGAATACCCTAAATCTAAGCAATGATAGTCGAAGAATATGTGATCCTTGTTGATCAGGATGATCGTGAAATTGGTGAAATGGAAAAACAAGAGGCTCATCTTCAAAATAAGAAACACCGAGCATTTTCGGTTTTTCTTTTGGATGCGTCTGGAAACATTATTTTGCAACAAAGAGCCGACTCAAAATACCATAGTCCGGGTCTATGGACAAATGCCTGTTGTGGGCATCCAAGACCTAAAGAGTCTACCATAGAAGCTGCAAAAAGGAGAACTTTTGAGGAGTTGGCCATTCATATTGACATTGAGGAAATCCTGCAGTTGAGTTATGAGGAAGAGTTAGATAATGGTCTATGGGAGAATGAATATGACCATATTTTTGTAGGTAGATATAATCAGGAAATATCGAATCCAAATCCTGAGGAAGTTAAGAATTTAAAGTATATCCCTAAAGAGGAATTGGAGCGAGACCTTGCAGAAAATCCGGAAAATTATACCTTTTGGTTTAAATTAATCTTTCCTAAAATCAAACAATATTTAGAATAAAAAAAGGCATAAGAAGTATAAAAACCTCTTATGCCTGCTATATCTTTAATATTTATCCCTACCACCATTCAGCATTAGGCAAATAATAATGTGAGGTATCTAACGCGGTTTGCCATGGTGCCAATTCAAACAAATAGCCTCTCTGAGAAACTTTCCAAGGGTAATTATAGTCATATTTACCCCATCGAAATTCAACTTTATAAGTTTTTCCTTCGGGGGTACTCAATGTTCCAAACAATCGAGGATCTGAAGATCCAGAAACTCCATTTGTGTACATTACTGCTTTGTCGAAGACTAATTTGGAATTAGCATCGACCGAATCACTTAATTTTATTTCTGGGTTTTCTGCTCCCAGGCTAGCCATATAGGAATTCCAATACGCCTGATTTGTATCAGACAAGGCATAAGGGTAATCCTTTTTGACCGGATTTTTCTCCATAAATAATCGGATTGGTCTTTTTGTAATCAGTTCTTTGCCAATTATTTCTTTGTAAGGAGCTTTTTTACTAATGTTGGTTGATTTTGTTTTTACGGTTTGTATAATTGCTAAGACAAACAACAAGAATCCTACTACAATACAAATAATAAATATTTTAATCACTTTTTTCCCTGTAATACCCTCTTTAATTCCCATTTTTATTTTTTCTCTGTCAAACTAAGCTCTAAACTACCGTCTTCGGAAACGAGATCAATCTGATAGTCTCCATGTTCGATTTTTTTCATTGGAATAGTTTCCTCTTCAAAATCCGTGCTATTCATTTCAATTGAAGGTTTGACGCTACTACTTTTTTCTCTTGCTCTAGAAATTAAGATGCTTCCTTCTCCGGCATCGATAAATTTAAACCAAGAGAATCCAGCTCCTTTGGAAACCTTAGAAACCGGATCACGTTCTAGAAATCGTCCAAAATATAAATCTCCAGCATTTATTTTTTGAGCCATTGGTGGATTTTCAGGATTGATATTTGGATTAGGTTTCAGGAAGGAGTCATAAGTCAGATAGGCGAATAAAGCGACCATTCCCAATAGGAAAATATAGCCAAAGATGGTGGGTTTGAATCGATGTGGAGCTGCAGGCACATGTTTTTCGCACTCCTTCGCATAATTCTTCATTTCATCGGTCCATTTTCTTCTAGAAATGGTTTTTCCAGTGATATTATCATAATAAACAGCTTCCGAATTTTTGGCATAGCCTGTTAACAGGGCTGTCCCAAAGTAATTCCTATAATAAACAATAATCATAGGGTTATTGGCATTGACCGGATTTTGCAAGTGATCTGCAACATAGGAAGCGTATTTAACTTTATCTACTCTAAAAAACATATTAATTTATTCTTGAATTAAGCCTGAGATATAATAACTTCAGATTCCCAGCCATTATAAGTTCCATTATATACTTGCGCCTTTTCCCATAGAGGCAGGCACAATTCATCTATCTGCTCATAGGAAACATAATCATTCCTGGAAATCCCCAATTTCCATTGATCACCACGTTTCTCCATCATGAACAAGACGAAACGTTCATTTTCTGCAAATTCCATAAAATGACCCGCATCCTTCTCAGCGTTGAAAACTAGATAATGGTTAACTTTTCGAGATTTCACGAGATTATCACCAGCTTCAGTAAGCTTTCTTAATACCAGCCTATTTTTAATCATCTCCAATTGAAACGGCAATGGGTAAGCTAGATTGAAATAGTCGCTCCAGTCAGGATCAGCGCGATGATCTATTTGATAAGTAAGTTGGTGATTGAATGCTTTATCAATTTGTGCTAAGAATACTTTACTATCATCAACTTTGGTACAGTAATACATTTGTAAGCGTTCCGAATTCATGGTCAAAGTGGCAACATGGAGGAGGTTTTCTGCGTAGCGATGATTTAATTCAGCGATTTCATCTTCAATTTGTTTGATCATCTTGTAACTTTCCAAACTAGGAAGTCCATTATCATTCGCAAAATCAAAGGGAATTATCAGGTAGAAAACTTCAGGCAACACTTTCACAGGAGCAATCTTAGCAATATTTAAATCTACAATCACCGAAGTTTGTTGGTTATTTATTCTTGAAAAATAAACTTGCCAATTCTCCTGATGCTTTGGGATTGATATCTTTCTTTTAAAGAATGAATTTAACATTTCTCTTCATTAGGTAAAACATAGATAATTGTATTACCAAATGTAAGAGGCTACTTTTAAATGTCCGAATAAAGGTATTGTTGAATTATATAAAATAACCAGCTTGAATTGGGGAAAAATTGGTTTTAAACCGTTTCTTCTTTTAAATAATCTAAAAATTGGGAAGGTGTAACCCCAGTACTTTTCTTAAATGCCTTACTGAAGATACTGTGGGAAGAAAAACCACTTACCTCGGCCAGGTATGATATCTTATATTGGTCGAATTTAGGTTCATTCTTTATTTTTTCTATAATATAGCGAATCCTCAATCCATTAATATAATCATTAAAGTTCATCTCCTTATGAGTATTGATAATTTTCGACAAGGTGATGGTATTAGTTTCAAGGTAACTTGCCAGAAATGCCAAGCTCATTTTGCTATCCACAAACAACTCCCCTTCTTCGAACTCTTCCAACTTATCAAGAATTCTAGCAGTTTTATCATCTATCTCCTTGGATTGATTTTCAGCTATAGCTTCCTGATTAACTGCCTCTTTTTTATTAAGGGCAAGGTCTTTATTTTTCTTATTCTGACTTAATTGTTCTAGGTAATCCTGAATCTTCTTTTTATTCTTTTTATTTTCCTTGATCTGGTAAACGAGTACCACTCCTAATCCGGCAATTAAAATTGCCAATCCAAAGAGGATATATCTTAATTTGAAATTTGTACTTTCTTTGGCGGAGATATCCTTTTGTAATTTTCCAACCTCAAGGTTATTGATAAAGGAATTAATAAAAGTAGATCGTTTGTTATCATTCAATGCTTCATCCTGTTCCATGTATAAACCAGAATAACGCAGTGTTTTCTCGGTATCCCCCAATTCCTTACTTGCTAGGGATGCATATCGGTAGGATTCCATTTCATATTTTATATAATCTGCTACCAGCATATGATTATTAATAGCATTCTCTAGATAATCCAGGGATTGCTGATAATCTTCCAATTGATAATATGCCATTCCTAAGAAGACTTTCGCCATATAGGCATCCTCTTTGAAATCCTTTCTTTGGTTGATATCAATCACTTCTTTAAAGAAAGGGATTGCTTTTTCAAATTCCTTTTTAAAGAAATGATATTTCCCTTTTACAAGAATTTCATGAACAAAGGTGCTTGTTGTGTCACCTTTAAAATTCTCTGCATAAATATCATCTACGAGTTTCAGGTTCTTTTCAGCATGGTCGAAATCTTCTTTTAGAATATAACCACATGCTAGGTTTACGGCTAAAGTGGCAATTGAATTAATATGGAATCTCTTTTCTTCAAGGGGCATTTTATCGGTCTTGATAGCTTGCAACTCCTTGATGCCTACTTCCAAATTATGATTATATACATCGAAGTTTCCACTTAAATAGTAAAAGTAATCATACTCTGCTTTGGCAAGAACTCGATCAGTGCCATCCGCAAAACTCTCCACAAACTTTTCAGCTTGTAAAAAGGCTTCTTTACTTTTAGCATATTCAGATTTCTTATAATATACCTCAGCTGCTCCCATTTTAGCATTGAATTGATTGTTGGGATCATTGGTAAGTTTAGAGATTGAATCTAATTTTTGCAGGTACTTAAGGGTAATATCCAGGTCGCCATTTTCGGCAGTTAGGTAATAATACCAGGTATATAATAATTTTTTTTCGTCTTGGCTGAGTTTCTGTTTTTCGAGGTAGTCCAGGTAAAGGGTAGATCGAGTTTCAAATGCTTTGTCTATTAATTCATCATGGGAGTATGTGCTTAAACTATCGGCAGTGTTTTGAGCATTTGTAACAAAACCACTTAACAATAAGTTGATAAAAACAAAACAAGATAAAATTGAAAACTTACTCCTCATGTACTGAACTACAGTTAAATAATCATAGAATTAGATAACCAGAATTAATTTTTTTGCGAAGAACAATTTAAATTAAATGGTCATTAGCGTAAATATAATTTTTTTTACCAATTATGATGAACATCATTATCAAAATGCTAATGTTTTCACAAAATTAATTACATGTTCAACCATTTAATTTAATATTCATAAAAATCAATTATGAGGTAGGCATGGCTTTCATTACTTTTTTCATGACGCCTGGCAGGTGCAGTAAATCAAAATCGTGATCAAACAATAAATAGCGTTTTTCCCATTTATTGCAATATTTATCCTTGAAATCTCTTTGGTTATGAAACTTTTTGAATTTTGGGAAATTACTGGATACAAATTGCATGATATGTTCTGCAGCATTATCAGGTTTTTCAATACCAACCAAGGGAACCATACCTAGATTGATATATCTAAAATCGTTGGACTTCGCATATTCAATTAATTTGACGATCAATCCATCCATACAAGCACCCGGTGCGCTTGTTACTTTTCGGAATAGATCATAGGTACATTCATCCAAAGCGTAATCGGGAATAATATTTAAAAATGATACAACTTTCCCTTCATTATTTTCAATGCAGATGATATCTGAGGAGCGCAAGTTTTCCATATCAAATTGGCCTTGGGAAAAAATCACTTCTGTTCGATTATTTTCCAGGAGCCATTCTCCAGAAACTGCCGCCAATTCGGTCAGCAATTCCTGAGATTGAGGTGCAGTGTGAATCACCGCCTTATAACCATTTTTTTCCAGGTAATTCAATCCATTACGCAAGGATTTTCTAGACTTACCTTGCAAGGAGAACTGTTGCACATCTACTATTCCCTCCTCCCCGATCAATAATTTCTTTTTCTTCAAACTTTGAAAGTTCAATAAGCCATCCTCAGATATTCTGAAGTAAATGCTCTTTAAACCATTTTTCATACAATATTCATCGAACTCCTGAATAACATCTTCCTTATCTGTCCAATGACAAACTGGTTCGTCCAAAACAACAGCATATTTATTTGCCACTCGGTAGGAAACAAAACCTAGGTAGAATTTAGAGAAATAGAGCTCTTTTTCATTTGAGATTTTAAAATAATCAAGCGAAGAGTTTCCAAATCTTTCCATGAGATTCTTGGCTAATGCCCTTTTATCTTGATCACAGTTGGCTGCTATATATTTTTTTGAGCGAAGGATCGTATAAAAAAATAAAATCCAGCATCCAAAACCCAATGCATGTATTATATGCAAAAACTCCCTTCCGAAATTGGTTCTAGGTTCTAGTCCTGCATCCGAAAACAACAGGAAACCACGCATGGCATAGATAAAAGACTCCCTCCAGGTAAAATCAATTCCGAAATGTCTTTTGTCAATAATATAAAAACTGAGTGTTTCAAAAATTACGATGGCAATAAAACTAAAGATGAAAGTCAATACACCAATTCTCACCCAATAATTATTGGCTTGAACCCGATATTCCTTATGATTGAAGAGTAGAAAGACCAGGGTAATTGCAGCTACGATAGATTCTTCATAATCGATGCCTTTTAATAGGTGACCTATTAAGGATATCACACAAAAACAAGAGGCAAACCAGAAAGCATTCCTAAATCCTTTCAACAAATAGGTTGAAGAAACGATCAAACCTATCCCAATAATCAGAACCATTAGTTTGGAAATAGCGAGAGTTTCCGCAGGGAAATAAAATCTTTCCAGGTGCAATCGATCCGCAATTGGAGGTAAAAGGACCGATATAATATTGATTATTCCTAGAATAAAAATCATGACTGCAGGACCAATTCGAGTTAGCAATTGGGTTCCTTTCATTGAAAAGGAAATAAATCCAAAAATAAGAGGTAGCCAAAATTCAAAGAATCGATACAGAATGGTGATACCTATCCCTTGCTCATGGGTATATCCGAATTTTTTAAAAATTAAGAACATGGATAACTCGACAGCACCCAACCCGCGCAAAAAAGGGGAAACAATCATTAAAAGGGTAGAAATAATATAGCCTAGGATTGCAGCTTCGAAGGACAATGGCAAGCCTAGAGCCATCATGGCAATTAGGATATGGATGATCCCGCAAAACTCCACCAATACACTGAAAAAAAGTGATAAAGCCAAATAACGTTTATTTACAGCGGATGAAAAGAGATTTGAAATTTGGAAAATCGTTTTTGGAAACTTTTTCTCAATGAAATAATAGATTGAAGTCTTATAACGAAAAGAGTAAATAATATAAAAAGAAATGGCCAGGATTAATCCTAAGGTCAATAAGGGAATCAGGAGATTTCCGTATTGCTTACTTTGGAAAAAACTATAAAGCAAAGCAGGAACAGCCAATAAAAAGACCGAGAACAGTGCAATATAACCATAAACGATACTGGTTTGATGAATCAGAGTTTTATTCAGGTTCATCCGTCTAAGTTGAGTGGTTGTATAGGCCAAGGAAGAAATCCCTCCTGCAGGAAGGAATACGCTTAAAAAATTACGTTTCAGAAATAATTCCAATGCGACCTTTAAACTAATGTTTATTCCCACTGCCTTAAAACTGGCTACATACATATAGCCTTCCATGAAAATAAAGAAAAACGTCAATAATAATCCGCCAATGAACCAATAGGGATTGCAACTTTGGATTAAGGGCATGATTTGTTCAATCTCCTTGCGTTGATCCCTGAAAAATATAAATGCGAATAAAATGATGAGAATACCTAGTAATTCCTTCCAGTAACGTAAAGGTTTAAGTTTTTTGAGGTAAAGAGCTACTTTTTTAGCCATAAAAAATAAAAAAATCAAAAAGTTTGTATAAAACTAGATAGCCCATATTTACAATTAGTTAAAAAATTATAATTTATTTATAAATTAATTATTAGTTCGTTGTTAAGGGTTATTACAAAAATGAATTTTGAACAAACGATTGCTTTCTTCAAAAACTTTTAAATCAATTTTAGCATGTATATCTTCAAGAATTCAAACAAAATAACCACATGATAAAATTCTTAAAATCAATATGCTATCAGAGCAGCCTGATCCTTGGATTAAGCTTAACTTTAGCATGTTCAAAACAAACTGTACTTGCCAACAAACCTATTAACCAATCCGACACTACGTATTCGATTCCATTAGCTGGAAATGCCTTTATTACCGTATTTGATGGCCAAACCACAGAGCGTATCACAGAAAATGGTTTGACTAATTGGAAAAATCCAAAAACTATTATCAGCACTTATTTTCGTGTCAATAAAGCGGGCAATTTAAAGTTGTCATTAAACAGCAAGTCCAATTCAGGCAATAGTTCTATTAAAGTTTCCGTAAATGGAGTGAGCAAAAAGGTTGAATTAAAAAACGGAAGTTCTACAACAACTGAAGTAGGAAGTTTTAAAGTGGACACAGGCTATTTAAAAATTGATGTACAAGGAATAGATAAGTCAGGAGATAATTTTGGAGAAATAAGTAGTTTTTCAGCAACAGGTGAAGCAGTAAGCAAGGGGTTAACTTATTGTAATGATCCGGAATACTATTACTGGGCGAGAAGAGGACCTTCCTGTCACCTAGCCTACATTGC
Source organism: Sphingobacterium cellulitidis (assembly GCA_002245855.1). Classification (GTDB taxonomy): domain Bacteria; phylum Bacteroidota; class Bacteroidia; order Sphingobacteriales; family Sphingobacteriaceae; genus Sphingobacterium; species Sphingobacterium cellulitidis. The sequence continues at coordinate 150,126 of NOUX01000002.1, forward strand.
GCCGAGCAATGATAAAATCCAGTATTACTATTCGGAAATTGAAGTTCCAATAGGTTCAGACCCTGTGGGTTCATACTATATGGCGAATGGATTCAGTGAGGGATATTTTGGAATTCAGGTGAATTCTCCAACCGAAAGAAGAGTTTTGTTTTCCGTATGGAGTCCATACAGTACTGATGATCCAAATGCAATTCCAGATGATCAGAAGATAATCATGAATAAAAAAGGAGCTAATGTTCATACAGGTGAGTTTGGAAACGAAGGATCGGGTGGACAGAGTTATTTGAAATATAATTGGAAAGCAGGAAGCACATACAAATTTCTTTTAAAGGGCGAACCAGATGGCAAAGGAAAAACCGATTATACAGCATGGTTTTATGCACCTGAAGAAGGTAAGTGGCAATTAATTGCGAGCTTCAAAAGACCCAAGACAGATAAATATCTGACTGGATTTCATTCATTCTTAGAAAATTTCAGTCCAAATCAAGGTTACCATTCAAGAACAGCGAACTATAAAAATCAATGGGTAAAAACAGCGGATGGAAAATGGCTAAAAGTGACAGAAGCAAAATTCACAGTTGACAATACATACCATGCGAAACAGAGGATTGATGCAATTGGTGGTAAAAACAAAGATGGATATTTTTTGAAGAACGGTGGTTTCTTTAGTGAGTTAGTTCCTCCAAATTCACGATTTATTTATGATAATGTTCAAAAGAATCCTGAGATAGACTTCAGTAAATTACCATAAATCACTCATTATTAAAGTGTAACACTTAGTGTTACACTTTCTTTATATTTTGTATGCTTTCCGTCCTAATTTAGTATATTTACTTTGATGATACATGTTGCCTGTGCCTTAATAGAAAAAGATCAACAATTATTAATTTGTCAAAGATCTGCTGAGATGAAACTACCATTAAAATGGGAGTTTCCAGGGGGGAAATTGGAAGAAGGGGAAACTTTGGAGGAATGTTTAGTAAGGGAAGTATTGGAGGAAATTGATTTAAATATTCAAATTGGGGAACAGCTTACCAAAGTAGAGTACCACTATCCTGATTTTTCACTAACCTTATACCCATTTGTATGTTCGATAAAAAGTGGTGATGTAAAAGCCAATGAGCATGCGCAAGTACTTTGGGTGGACCGGACCGAATTATTCCGATTTGACTGGGCTAATGCTGATCTTCCTATTGTAGAGGAGTACATTCGTACTCGTCGAGAAGAGGTTTAATAATTCAAATTTTTGATTTTCTATAGAAATAAAGAAGGAATGGTTTTACCCATCCCTCCCCTATTATTTCCATTAGAGTAATTGTCTCAATGCCAATTCATAGGCTCGAGATGATATATTGATCTTGGTATCTGGACTATAACTATGAATTTGTTCTAATGCTTTTCGGATAACGTCTGAAACATCCTTGAACAGGGAATCATCACTGATTTCAATATTAGGTTGCATTAAATAAGCGAACACCCTTGTCATGCCACAATTGGCAACAAAGTCTGGAATTACCGCAACATGTTGATCTGCATATTCCATTACCGGTCCGTAAAAAATCTCACGATCAGCAAAAGGCACATTTGCGCCAGAAGCAATTACTTCCAGCCCATTGCCTACCATTTCTTGAATCTGGTCTTTGGAAACCAACCTTGAAGCCGCCGCTGGAATAAAAATTTCAGCACCTAAACTCCATACTTTTTCGTTAATCTCTTCGAATGGAATCATAGACTCCGAATTCAGTGAATTACCATTTCTATTTAAAAACAAAGATTTGATCTCTTCTTCCGAGAAGCCATCTTCATTGATTAGTCCGCCGACGCGATCGATAATTCCTACAACCTTAACTCCGTGCTTGCTCAAATAAAAAGCTGCGGAGGCTGCAACATTACCCCAACCTTGAATGATTGCTCTCTTTCCGACTAGATTGCTAGCATATAAATCGTAAAAATGTCTTACCGATTCAGCAACTCCAAATCCGGTGATCATATCGGCAACTTTGAATTTTCTTTTTAAATCAGGGCTATATTGAGAATCTTCTAAAACCTTGGAAACACCATAGCGAAGCTGACCAATCTGGTGAATCCGACCATTTTCCCGAATATCAAAGTGTCCATTCAGTACACCTTCTTGAGGGTGCCACAGACCAAATTGCTCGGTTAATGGAATAACATCATGGATTTCATCCACATTCAAATCACCTCCCGTACCATAATAATTCTTCAACAATGGAGTCACAACTTTAAACCAACGTTCTAATACATCGTGCTTCCTTGGATCAGCAGGGTCAAAATTAATCCCCGATTTGGCACCACCGATTGATGGTCCGGAAACGGTAAATTTCACCTCCATAGTTTTCGCCAGGGATTCGACTTCATTACGATCCAAGCCTAAGCGCATTCTGGTTCCACCACCTGCAGCCCCACCCCGTAATGAGTTGATAACAACCCAACCTTCAGCTTCTGTTTCTGTATCTTTCCATTCAAAGACAATCTCTGGTTTCTTCTCCTCAAACTCCTTTAAAAGATCCTTCATTATTAATAAGTTCATCTGTAAATCCCTATAAATTACCGCGTTTCTCTTGTTCTCTTTCAATTGCTTCAAATAGAGCCTTGAAATTTCCTGCTCCAAAACTTTGAGCTCCCTTGCGTTGAATAATTTCAAAAAATAGGGTTGGACGATCTTCAATTGGTTTGGTGAAAATCTGTAACAAGTAACCTTCTTCATCTCGATCTACCAAGATTCCTAATTCTTGGATGGCTTTGATTTCTTCGTCGATCTCACCTACCCGTTCAGGTAACATATCGTAATAAGCTTCAGGCGGAGCACCTAGGAACTCTACCCCTCTTGCTTTTAAGGCCTTTACGGTTTTTAAAATATCATGAGTTGCTAATGCAGCATGCTGAACACCTTCACCTTCATAAAATTCTAAATACTCTTCTATTTGGGATTTCTTCTTGCCTTCGGCAGGTTCATTGATAGGAAATTTGACATATCCATTTCCATTGCTCATCACCTTACTCATCAAAGCCGAATACTCAGTGTTGATTTGTTTGTCATCAAAAGAAAGGATATTCACAAAACCCATTACATTTTGGTACCATTCTACGGTTTCATTCATTCGATCCCAGCCCACATTACCAACACAATGATCCACATAGAGTAGTCCGGTTTCTTCAGGCTGATAATCACTTTCCCATTTAACATAGCCAGGCATAAATTGTCCTGAATAGTTTTTACGTTCCACGAACATGTGTACTGTTTCGCCATAAGTATAAATACCGGCCGTTCTTACCTCACCGAATTCATCCTGACGAACTTCTAGCTCCTGATATACTTTTGCGCCGCGTTTAACGGTTTCATGGAGTGATTTTTCCGCATCATCTACCCATAGCGCCAAGATCTTTACCCCATCACCATGTTTTTTTACATGTTCTGAAATTGGGCTATCCGATTTCAAAGCAGTAGTCAATACGATCCTGATTTTATTTTGCTTCAAAACATAGGAAGCTCTATCTCTAACTCCGGTTTCAGGTCCTGCATAAGCTTCAGATTGAAACCCAAAAGCTGTTTTATAATAATGGGCAGCTTGCTTGGCATTACCCACATAAAATTCTATATAATCTGTTCCATTGATTGGCAAAAAATCCTGCGCCTTGGCAATCTTTTCAGCAAATGTTTGTGTCATAATTTATTTATTGATACTTAGTTAATCCATGATTTATAATAATCCTGATCCTCAATTTCCAATGCTTGTTCAGTTAGCATCAATGGACGGAAAGGATCGATCATTACGGCTAATTCTTCCGTTCGGGTTTGTCCAATACTCTTTTCCACCGTACCTGGATGAGGTCCATGTGGGATACCTCCAGGATGTAAAGTGATTTGTCCTCTTTCAACCGACTTTCTGCTCATAAAATCGCCATCCACATAATATAGAACCTCATCAGAATCAACATTACTATGGTTATAAGGAGCAGGAATAGAATCGGGATGATAATCATACATTCGAGGGCAGAAACTGCATAAGACAAAAGAATTGGTCTCGAAGGTTTGATGTACAGGAGGTGGTTGATGCAACATTCCTGTAATAGGCATAAAATCGTGGATTGAGAATGCCCATGGATAGTGATAACCGTCCCATCCGACGAAGTCAAAAGGATGGGTACCATAGATATATGGATATATTAAGCCTTGTTTTTTAATCTTAATCTCAAAATCTCCAGCCTCATCGTAAGTTTTCAGGTTCTGTGGTCTCCGGATATCTCTTTCGCAAAAAGGAGCATGTTCCATTAATTGACCGAATTCATTTCTATACCGTTTCGGAGTCTTGATAGGCTCAAAAGATTCTACAATAAATAATCGATTCTTGTCGGTATCAAAGGATATCTGATAGATAACTCCTCTCGGAATAACCAGATAATCCCCATATCCAAAAGGAATTTCACCATAGCCTGTTTTTAAGATTCCAGAACCTTCATGAACAAAAATAACCTCATCAGCTTGGCTATTCTTATAAAAATAAGTGTCCATGGACTGTTGAGGAGCGGCCAAGGAGATATGGAGATCTGAATTTACCAGAACAGGAACTCTGCTTTCAAGGAAGTCTTTCTGAGGTTTAACCTGAAAGCCACGAAGACTGGTATGTTTCAGATGTTTTTCACGAGCAATCTTAGGATTGACATCATAAGGCTCTTTAATTTCTTTTACGATAGTTGGAGGATAACAATGGTACACTAGAGAATAGACACTGGAAAATCCATGTGTAGATACTAGTTCTTCGGAAAATAATTCGCCATTGTCCTTTCTAAAAACGGTATGACGTTTTGGAGGAATCTTACCTAATTGATGATAAAGTGGCATAATATTAAGTTTAAAAAAATGATTGTAATATGATTGATTTACATAGCCTATGGCTAGATATCACTTAGAAAAGAATTATTTTTGGTATTAGTATTGGGCAAAAACAACATCAGCAATCAGCGCCTTAATATAAGGCATCAAACCTTTTGGTAGGTTCTTTGGCTTTATGTTGCTCACGTTCATAATGGTATCAATTATTTCAAATATACCCTTTATAATTTTATATTTACATAAACAAACAGAAAATAAATATGGTATTATGAAATTTAATTTCTTCTACCTGAATTATTATAACCTTTATAAATTAATGAGCGAAGCTTTCAAAAATTCATTATGAAAATTGTAACATACTTAGAAAATGGCAATGAACAGCTTGGATTTATTATTGAAAATCAAGTATTTCCGAGCCATATCCTATCCGATCAGCTTCCGAATTCCAGTCTGGAATTAATAAAGCTGGGACAAGAAGGCTTATCATTAGCAGAAAATGCCATTCAGAATTTCATAAAAATTGAAGATTTTCAAAATGAAGGTCTTTCCTTTTCGGAAATTACCTTATGTGCTCCCATTCCTAATCCCCCATCCTTCCGCGATGCCTATGCCTTCAGACAACATGTGGAAACCTCTCGACTGAATCGAGGTTTAGAAATGATCCCAGAATTTGATGAATTTCCAGTTTTTTACTTTTCAAATCATCAAGCTATTCATGGTCCTGGTCCAGTATATTGTATGCCCAAGCATTTTGACAAATTGGATTTTGAATTAGAGGTGGCCATTGTTATTTTGAAAGAAGGAAGGAATATCAAAGCGGCAGAGGCTGATCAGTATATCGCAGGGTTAATGATTCTCAATGATCTTAGCGCGCGGCATTTACAGATGCAAGAGATGAAACTGAATCTTGGTCCAGCAAAAGGGAAAGATTTTGCCAGTATGTTTGGTCCGTACCTGCTGACCTTGGATGAATTGGAAAATTATAAAACCAAACCCTTGGAAGGCCATTCAGGAAATGCCTATGATCTGCAAATGAGATGTTGGGTAAATGATAAATTGTGTTCAGAAGGCACCTTAGCCAGCATGAATTGGACATTTGCTGAAATAATCGAAAGGGCATCCTATGGGGCGACACTTTATCCAGGGGATATCATAGGTTCGGGAACTGTAGGTACTGGTTGTTTGCTTGAAATAAATGGGACCGGAAAACGGAAAGACCCGAATTATCAAGAATTCTGGATTCAACCTAAGGACAAGATTAGCATGGAAGTTACAGGCTTAGGGAAACTAGAAAATTATATATATAAAGAGGAAGAATCAGAATAAAAACCAATAATTAGATAGATATGCAGTTTAATGAAATCAAGACTTTCGACCAAAAAACTCACGGTTCCTTATTTGATAATTTAATAAAATATGCCATAGCTCCCAGACCGATTTGCTTTGCTTCAACAATCGATAAGAACGGAAAAGTTAACCTCAGCCCTTTCAGCTATTTTAACTTTATGTCACATAATCCACCTATCTGCGTTTTTTCACCATTAACAAGGATGCGGGATGGAAAGGATAAGCATACGCTGGAAAATATCCGTGAAGTACCTGAAGTGGTGATCAATATTGTAAACTACAATATGGTGCAACAGCAATCGCTCGCGAGTACTGAATATGCCAAGGAAGTCGATGAATTTGACAAATCAGGATTTACAGCTATTCCTTCAAAACATATCAAACCACCACGCGTTGCTGAGTCTCCAGTTCAATTGGAGTGTAGGGTTAAAGAGATTATTACCATCCAGGAAGGCGGCGGAACAGGGAATCTTGTGCTTGCTGAAGTTATATGCATGCATATTCAAGGGAACTTATTGAATGAGCATGATCAAATGGATCAGGCTGCTTTGGATCTGGTTGCAAGATTGGGTGGGGATTGGTATTGTCGGGTGACGAAGGATAACCTCTTCGAGGTTCCAAAACCATTAAGAAAATTAGGGATTGGTGTTGATCAGTTGCCGGAGGCTGTTCGGAATTCTTCCATTCTAACCGGAAATCAATTAGGCCTCTTAGCGAATATTGAAGCTATTCCAGAGTTAGGAACCGAAATTAAAGAAGATGAGCATGTTAATTCCTTGCTCAGCATGTGGCAGAATGACGAAACTCAATTGAATAATGAGTTACAACGTTATGCTGCCAAGCTTTTAGATGAAAACGAAGTTGAAAAAGCCTGGCAGGTATTATTAATAAACTAATTCCAAGTTTATCGGCTGGGTTTCAGCCAGTCTTATACCATCAGAAATTAACTTATCAAGGTCAAGATTATTCTTGGCCTTTTCTTTTAATCGTTGTAAGATGCTTTGTTCAAACTCGACTTCTTGTCTATTAATTGCCAATTCGTATAACTCTACTAATGCTAGCCAGTCTTGGGAAAAACGGTTCTCCAGACTTTCCAAATAATGATTGAAATCTATTTCCAGATTTTCTTCTCTCGCTTTTCTGATTTCACTATATAGCTTATGCAACTCCATTTGCTCCGTTGACCAGACTTGCTTTTCAGTTTTCATTTCAGAAATACTAATTTCAGGTTCATAAGCATATTTATCTGCTGCTCCTGCATAAACAGAGTTTACATAACTTCCTACAGCCATATCATAAGTACCCCATTCAGGTTGGAAAAGAATTTGATTCGTAGGTTCATGGACTACTGTACAATCGTTAAAACTGATCAACAATAAAAATCCTTCCTCATCAAATACAAATGATTTTACCGTTCCGGAAACAAGAATTCCAGATTTGAAATAGATTGTTCCAGGCTTATCCTGGACTAAACCCATCTCTTCCAGATCGGGTAGCTTACATTGTTCCAATGGTAATCGTCTTCCAAGAAGTAAACCTACAGGTGAGCTAAATCCATCCTTGTGATATTGTTTTCCCTGGCCTACTAACTCTTTATTATTATATGCTAAGGCTGTAGGTCCATTTGTCTTAATTGCAATTAATTCTTCGCCAAGAAATGTTGAAATAAAGACTCCAGAAATTTGAAGTCCAGAACTTAATTCCACAGTACAAACATTATTACTGTCAATAGCTTTGTCCATTGCTTCCTTGCCTCCAACTCGGAATGCCATGGTTTTCGAAAATTCTTCAAGAACATCATAAGCGTGCTGAAAGTCTGGAGTAACAAACAATTGCGGCTGAGGCTTTGTGATATCGTAAGAAAACTGAAGGGTATCCAGGTTATAGGGCAATTTTGCAACATCAGGTTGCATGCAGGTTGCACTTTCACCGATTGATGATAATAATCCTGCACCATAGATTTTATGATCTTCAACAGAACCAATTAATCCGTATTCAACTGTCCACCAATGCAAACGACTTAATAAAGCCATTTCCGAAGGTTCACCCATATTGCTAGAAATGGAATTGAATTTATCAGTTGCTTCTTTAATTTCCTCCTCGGAGGCATCTTCTTTTTCTTTAATGATCGATAAAGCCCGAATAGCTTCATAAAGTTCGAAATCCTTACCTGAACTCATTGCCTTGGACCCTATTTCTCCGAAATGCTGCAAATAAGCTGCATATTCGGGTTCTCCAATAATCGGAGCATGACCAGAAGATTCATGGATAATATCAGGTGCAGGGGTATAGGTAATATGTTCAATTTGTCGGATATCTGCTGCAATGACCAAGACACAATGAGCTTGAAATTCCATGAAAGCCGCTGGAGGGATAAAGCCATCAACGGTGACAGCTCCCCAGCCAATCTTCTTCAAACTATCATTCATGGATTGCAGATTTGGAATGCGTTCAATGGTTAATCCAGCTTTTGTCAAGCCAGGAATATAAGGGTAATAAGCGATGTCTTTTAAATAGGCATAATTCTGACGCATTACATAGCGCCATATTGCCTGATCCAACGCACTATAACGCTCATAGGCCTGTTCAACCACATATCTTTGCAAATGTTTTGGTAACTGCTGTAAAACTGGATTATCGTACGTATTCATGGGAATAATGTTTATACAAACTTAAAACTTTTAACTAGACAAACAAAATACTACCTATTTATAAAATGAAATCTTGATGGACTTTCAGAATTTGAATAATGGGATATAAGGTATACTATTTCAAGCTGGTAGCCCCTTCCAAACAGATGTAAACAAACACTAAAACTAAATTAATTAATTCTAAACCTAACTATTTCATATTTTTGCAAAACTTCTTAGCCAATAATACTGTTATGTGGTTAAGAAACCTGTCGATAAACTTGAAAGACAGGTTTTTATATGTTATGGAGGAAAATCTTAGACTATTTGACCTTGCATTAAGGCAAGTAACGCTATTCCCGGGCCTGAATATGTTCTCGCATAAAAAGGAAGGAGAATGGAAAACTCTGACTTCTGAGGAGTTTTTAGAAAAAGTAAATGCCCTTTCCAAAGGCTTAATCGAATTGGGAGTAAAACCCAATGACAAGGTTGGATTGATTGCAGATAGCAGTATCGAATGGCATATTGTTGATTTTGCCATCCAACAAATCGGTGCCGTAGTAGTGGCAATTTATCCTAACATCAGTGATACTGATTATCAGTTTATTTTCAATGATGCAGAAATAAAACTTTGCATCGTGAGCACAAAAAGTCTCTATAAACGTCTTACCGAATTAACAGACTCAATTTACACCTTGAAGTATATCTTCTGTATTGAAAAGCATGAGGATGTACGAAATTGGGAAGAACTAAATAAGGTAGGAGAACATATTGCAGATTCGAAAATTGAGGAATTAAGAGCACGGGTTAAGCATACTGACTTGGCAACTTTAATATATACCTCCGGAACGACTGGAAAACCAAAGGGTGTAATGCTAACGCATCATAACATTATTTCGAATGTTGAAGCTGCTCGTGAGATAACTCCATGTAAAGCCTATGACCGCGCATTAACCTTTCTTCCACCCTGCCATGCTTATGAAAGAATGGTTATTTATACTTACTTGTATATTGGGATCACCGTTCATATTGCTGAATCCTTGGATAAAATCGGACAAAATATTACCGAGGTAAAACCTCATATCATGACTGCAGTTCCTCGGATTTTGGAGAAAGTGTATGAAAAAATCATGAAGACGGGAATGGAACTGACTGGCTTTAAACGCAAGATCTTTGATTGGGCGGTTGAAGTCGCAGAACAATATGATCCAAACCCAGAAAAACGCAGTTTTGGATATAATCTAAAATTAAAGCTTGCTCAGAAATTGGTATTAGACAAATGGTACCAAGCATTGGGGGGACATCTGCTAACTGTAGCTTCAGGAAGTGCATCCTTACAAGCCAAATTGGCTCGTGTATTTCTTGCTGCTGGAATCCCACTTTATGAGGGCTATGGAATGACAGAAGCTTCGCCTTTGATTTCAGTAAACCATTATCTGAAAGGAATTCGGATTGGAACAGTTGGCTTAGCAGTAAAATACGTTGAAATAAAACTTGCTGACGATGGGGAAATCTTGGTTAAAGGTCCCAATGTGATGCAAGGCTATTATAAAAACCCAGAAGAAACTAATAAAACCATTATTGATGGTTGGTTGCATACCGGCGATATAGGAACTTGGGAAGACGAAGTCTTTCTGAAAATTATCGACCGAAAGAAAGAAATGTTTAAAATCTCTGGGGGGAAATACGTAGTACCTCAACCTATTGAGAAGAAACTACTGGAATCGAATTATATTGAACAAGCAATGGTCATTGGTGATGGACAAAAATTTGCCTCTGCATTTATTGTTCCTAACTATTCTCATTTACAAGATTGGTCGAAAAGTGAAGCTCCAGAATTAAAAGGAATGCCAAAAGATCAATTCCTGACGGAAGCCAAAGTGATTCGTAAAATCAATAAAGAGGTTCAAAATGCTAATCAACATTTTGGAAATTGGGAACAAATCAAAAAACCAATTATTCTTCCAGATGAATTCACCATTGAAAATGGAGAACTTACCCCTACCCTGAAAATGAAGAGGAAAGTAATTCTTGAGAAGTACAAAAAGGAATTCGACCACCTTTATAATGTAGCTGAGTAATATTCATAAAAAATTTATCTTTCTTATCCTAGGTCAACATTTAGTTAACCTTAGAGTTCTACTTTTACAGAATAATAAAAACTATAATTTTACAATTTTGTTGATTGGATATGAAAGATAAATTTATCAACCTACCTCTAAAGAAAAACGAAGAAATAAGCCGATTTGAACTAGATGTTGATGGTCATATTGCCTTTATAGATTATAAGGAGACCAGTAGTACCATCGCATTAATCCATACCGAAGCTCCTCCTGAATTAGCAGGTAGCGGAGCGGCAGCAGCATTGGTAGAAAAAACGCTGCATTATATCAAAGATTCAGGCAAAACAGTATCACCTTACTGTCCCTATGTATTGGCATTTATTAAGAAAAATCCAGAATGGAAAGAATTGGTATCTCCAAGATTTCCTAACTATAACGAACTGTAAACAATACTTTTAAGTATAATTTTATAACAATAAAAAGGTCGCCTATCCAAGATTGGCGACCTTTTTATTGTTATTTGAATTCAAAAAGGAGGTGCAGCTTTTCAGCTGCACCAAGCAATTATTATTAACAACAAACTATTTTTTGATCCAAGTATCCAGAAGCATTCTAAGCTTAGGATCCGAGGGTCTTGGACTATCAGCGGAGATAAGATTCCCATTTTTATCCATCAATATATAACGAGGGATAGCATTGACTTTATAAGCAGTTGAAAGAGGATTATTAGGTCCTGCATGCAATTGAATACCTTTCGGCTTTTTTTCCTGCATATATTCCAGCCATTTTGCTTTATCCTGATCCGTTGAAATTCCTAAGAAGGCTACAGTTTTATCCTTATAATCTTCATTTAGTTTTTCCCAATGAGGCTCCTCAGCGCGACAAGGTCCGCACCATGTAGCCCATAAATCCAATAACACAACTTTGCCTTTCAGATCTTTTAAACTGACTACTTTATCATTCAAATCCTTGAAGCTAAAGTTAAATCCAGGAACACCCTCCTTCGTTTCAGCTAACCTCATTTCAATGGCTTGTGTCCTAGCCTTCTGTTCTTCCAAAACTAAATTTTGTTTGTTTTTATCCAACAATTTAAGATAGTCTTCCATCGAATTTAATCGCTCAGCATAGTTTAAGAAATACTGACCTTTCAAGACTTGATTTGGGATACTACTTAATAGGTTTTCTAAATTATACTCCTTTAATCCTTGATTTTTGAACATCACCAGGCTATTCAAGAAACGGTCACCAAATGGATATTTTAATAACCAATCCGTCATATACTCATCAGCTTTGAAATCCATGTAGTAATCGCTGTATTCTTCTTTGCTAGGATGTGCCGAATGGGGTATATATAAAAAATTGATAGCATAAAAAGCAAGATCAGTCTTTACTATCTGTTCAAATTGTTTATCGAATTCTTTGTTTCCCGTCTTCGGATCCTTACTCAAATCCTTAATATTCGAAGCAATCTCCTCCAATTCAGGGAAGAAGTCTACATAAGTACTATTTCCTAAAGTGAGTGCCTTGGTTTGAATGTTTTTAACCGCAGTTTCCCATTGATATAGGGCATCGTTTTCCTTACTGTTACTTTTTATTAATTTATATCCATCGGCATCTGCACGTACTTCCAAATCTTCATTTCCACGGAAGTATAATTTATTGATTCCCTGTGTCATTATGGAGGAACCATAACCAAAGCAATAGAAGCCTTCATATTCTGGAGTAAACCTGAAGGCAAATCTACCTTGGGCATCCGGAACTGATGAAGCTACTTCGAGCATCCTACCATTTATTACTTTGTATAAAAACATCTTTTTAAATTTCCCAGGCTCTATAGTTCCGGAAATGTTACTCACTTGTGCCCAAGAACTTAAGGACAAGAAAATAAGGAATATGGTTGTTAGTATTCTTTTCATAGAATTATTGCTTATAGGTGAATTGTTAAATATTTATGGTTGATCCATCCTGAAATAGAATGGTAATAGTTTCATTTTTCGCCTTATCTAGAAGACCTTGTAAGGACTCTTTTTTCTGGATTAATTGGTCTGTAGGGATTCCCATAATCTCTTTGATAGGTAGACCTATTTTTTCATGAACTTCTGATCTTGCGGGGTCAGTCAAGACTTGGAGTTCAGCTTTTTGATTCCAGCCCAAAACGGTTGATCGAATCAGGAAATCGAAAGGTAGATCGTGAAGTTTATTGGGGCTGAAATGTATTTCACTTTCAGCGATATTGATCCATAAATTATGCCTAGAGATATATCTATTTCCGATAGAACCCGATTCAGGTGGGCTCCAATTTTGATTAGCAGACGAACCAGCCATCAAGGAGACAGGCATATTTTCCGAAGGAGCTAAACCATTCAAATGAAATGCAGCCGCTTTTCCGTAAAAGGTTGGTGTATTGATTCCAAAACTTAAGGTATTGGTTTGGCCATCAGGCTTAAAGCCGCTAACCAATAAGCGATTTTTCAAAACAAAAGGTCTGAAACAAATTAAGCTATAGGAAGCTCCGGTATCAAAAATAAATCGTCCTTCAGCCTTTTTTCCTGCTACCAATTCTAAGGTTGCAGGGATTTCAATTAAACTGAACGGTAAAGAAATTGGTACTAGCCTTCCATTTTTCGGGTACTCTATGGCACCAAAATCATAGAGATTAATCTTATTCTCATCGTAATTTATTTCTGTTAAAAACCTTTTCAATAAATTGTTCCCGATTATTCCATCAGTATTTTTTTCATCATGCGAAGGAAAAATAGCGATGCTCATATCATCCATTTCCAAATCAGCAATGCGTACTTTATTTTGATCAGAAACCTGGATTTGTTGATTTCCTCCTACCACCGAGGCATTGTTGGTTCGAGAAATATTTAAGTTTAAGGTTTTTGCTAACCCTTCATTAATTGCCATACCATCTGCTCCAGTATCAAATAGAAGCTTTAGTGGATTTGGATGATTATTGATATATACCTTCATGATAATCGAACCGGCATGGTTTTCAAAAGGTATGCTTGCTCTCAACTTTGCCTTTGGCAATCGAGTCATACCATATAAGCGATCGAAAAGATCAATGTGCTTTATTTTCCCTTCCGAATTCAGATGTAAAATGCTACTATCAGATTTACCATCATTATTAAGGAAGACCAAGGTTAGTTGTTTGGATTCTGCTTTTGAAGTCGTTGGTAATTTCTGAATAGATTTAACTGAATATTTAGTCAGGATTTGTTCCAATCGGGATTGCGCTGACTCATTGGTATTCCCAGCAATAGAGAAATTCTCTGCTAGAATTTTCTCCAGACCGGTTTTATTTTTTGATAGGAATGCTTGCTCTAGTAATGCACGAAAATCCTGTCCAAAACTAGGAGTTGTCAAACCAAATGAAATCAGAAAAGAGAAAAGTATTTTTTGATACTTAGACATAAGCGTATTGAAAGACTAATGTTTTGTATTTATGGTTCTTTCTAAGGTTGGCGGAACAATCCCCATTCGGGAATTGCTCCTTCCAACTAGACTTGGTTACATGTTAAATAAAATCACTAACTGTTAATTAAATCTTTATTTGACGTGGTCATCCAAATTATTATGCAATATTTGAGTTTTACCTATGGATTTAGATCTGTATACTGTATATCTTTTACTATCCCGAATCCACTCATTGGTTTGATAGTTTCTTTTAGGTCACCCATTAATCCTTGTACATGTAAGAATTCTACTTTACCCGAACTGATTGGATCTTTTTCATCATAAGTCCCTAAAATGACACTATATAACAATGGCTCCATCCTTCCCGGATTGGTGAATGCTTGCTGAGAGCTGGTATGCAGAAAAACATAGCGCTCGGACTTTAACATGGAAACTTTTCGACCATTTAGGGTTTTAGCAACTTTTAGTCTTTTTGCATCGATATCATATTGGTACAATTTATCATTGGCCGTATAGAATAAATATCCATACTTATTATCCAATGCAAAATTGGTTGCTCCAGCAATATCTGTTAATGTAGAGGTGACATCTAAAATAGAAGTTGGCATAATGGTTCCATCACTGGTAAATGTGAAACGAACTAAAAAGCGTTTGCTATCCTTTTTCATAATAGCAACAGCTTGTCCATTTGAAGCCATACTATGTCCGAGATAGATTAAATCCATTCCAGTATTTGCTGGATTGAAATCAGGGATCGGGGCTGATACTGGAAATGCTCTAGAAGAAAAAGCGTTAAAACGCATGAAAGCCTTTCCTTCTGTATCAAAGATCATTGTATTCATTTGATAATTCGCCATTGGCATTGCTACGAATGGGGAAACAGGATATGAAGAACCATCCGCGCGGCTGTTCAAAGGGACATTGTACAGCTTACCAAACAAAAACCCATAAACATAAATATTATTATCCTTTATGGCCATGCTTAAGAAATCATCAGCCGCAATAATCTGGTCAGCATATTCTGGAGTACCACCGGATGTTAGGCTCCTAAAAGTAAAGTCTACTGGATTATAGGTAAAATTGTCTGTTTGATTCACCATATAACTGCGATCACCTGAATTGATAAATAAAGTTGATTTTTGAGCTGATTGAAAGTCTTTCCGCATCACATAGACTTCCATATTTTTAGGTTCTCCATCAATATTAAATGGACCGCCATCAATAATACTATTCCAATACTGATTTACATCTCGATAAACCTTTCCGAAGCTATTCCAATGGTTAGGATCATCTTGAAAATAATCTAAATGAGCTTTTTTGTTTTTATCGGATAAAATAAAGAAGCCGATCTTTCCAATTTTGCCATTAATCTTAAGGTAAAAGGAATTTGTCCAGATTCTGCCTGTCGAGGGCTGAGTAATTCTTAAATAACAAGGATAATTCCCTACTTGCATTTTAGGTACCATTTTTAATTTTGGACCTTCTCCTAAGAATATTTTAGCATTGGTTTGATTTGCCACGTTTTTGTTAAACGCATACCATTCGAATACTAACTCCTGGGTATTAAATCCAGGATTGTCAGAAATTATTTTTGGTGTAATATTGATTTCTGATCCTAATTCAATTTCTAGTGTATCAGGGAAATTTGTTACCCCCAATGTATCTAAGGTGCTATAAGAATAATTCCCAAGATCTTTATTGCAACTAGTCGCAAAAATCAATGCGAAGGAAATTGCAAAGAATATAATTTTTTTCATGTTGTTCTTAATTTGCAAAAGGTCCCATAAAAATTTCGACACCATTTTCGTCGTATTGCGTTCTACCTTCATTTTTCTCTTTATTCAACCAATATTTTAAATAGCTTGACCAGTTTAAAATGGAGGTAACAGGCAAGGTATATTTGGTATCATAAATCAGTCTTGGCTCAATTTTCAAGACTTCCAACATCAGCTCTACCTTTCGTCTGGAATAGGTTCCCAAATAAAACTCGACTAACTGTTTTCCAAAAAATGTGGTCCAAATATGTGGGACTGGGAACTTGTCGTCCAAATAGAATTGATAGGAAAGTAGATCTTGGTTGGTTAAGTTCTTTTTTATAGCCAAATCAGTTTTGAAATGGTCATTTGGTTTTAAATCCAATTTTAAGAACACTCGATTAATTTTAATATCCTCAGTACGATGTAAAATGATGGAGATCGTATCAGTAACTCGACCTGCACGTATTTTTGGTTCCGAGACAAAATCATAGTGCACACCTTTCTTCATAGAAGAGGTATCTGCTGGAACCACCAAAACCGGTCGGTCAGTCTGCGATGGTTGCCCAGTAGTTCGAATTGGGATCAATATTAAAGAATCTGTAACTGTAGAAGGTGTTAAACCCAGAGAAATCTCCTTCATGAAGCTT
This sequence comes from Sphingobacterium cellulitidis, assembly GCA_002245855.1. Taxonomy (GTDB): domain Bacteria; phylum Bacteroidota; class Bacteroidia; order Sphingobacteriales; family Sphingobacteriaceae; genus Sphingobacterium; species Sphingobacterium cellulitidis. The sequence goes on from NOUX01000002.1 coordinate 166,848, forward strand.
TCATATCTGTAATTGTTATATTTTTCTAGAAAGTAAATATTCTCTCCACCTTCATTATCCAAATAGGTGGTTAGCGTATCTTCCTTACAGCCTTGAATCGCCAGAAAGGAAAATAAAATCCAAATGTAATTATGTAATTTTTTCATAAGATTAAATATTATCTGCCTTCAGTTTCTGCCAATGGAATAGGGATGATATAATCCTCAGGTGTCATGATAAAGCTTAAATTGGAAGTGTTTACTGAAAAAATATTAGCCTTTTGTTTTCTTTTATAATAGAACCATACTTGACCTTCACCGTAGAATTCTTTCATGTATTCTTTGGTTAATTCATTCTCCAAGGTTTCATAATTGCTGATATCGCCATTAATATTCCTATGCTGTCTTACGGTGTTCAAGTAATTCAGGGCTTCTGTTTGGTCAGTGGTAGATTCAGCAGCGATGTAATACATCTCAGAAATTCGAATCAAGGGCACCATAAATCGGCTTAAAATTTCTACATCTGGGATATCATCAAACTTCACGAAGGTCCTATAGCCCATACCAGTAGAAGCAAAAGGCCATGAAAAATTATATCGATAATCTGATTCATTATTTTCATAAATATTGCTGACCAAATTTCCTGAACCGGTAGCTAATATTTGTTCTTCAGACAAATTTGAGCCAAAGTAATCTCTCTGGATATCATATAATTTATCATTAAAGACGCTGAAGATTACTTCTGTAAAGAACTTACGATCTGGGTTAGAACCATTTCCGGCTATTTTTTGATGTGTTACCCAAGGGAATTTATCTTGCGCAGCTATAACCTGTTTGGCTGCAGCCAAAGCAGCCTCTTTATTTCCAGCCCATTGCTGTACCCTTGCTTCTAAGGCTACCACAGCATAATAATTAAAGTAATTATTCTTAAATGGAACGTCTGCGGTCAATATAGGGTCGTTCTTTAATAGCTCTTTAGCTTTTTTGATATCTGCTAAAATATTTGCAATCACCATCTCAGAGCTTAAGAAAGGCTGAATATCTGTACTCAATTTATTGACATATGGAATAGCAGACATACCTTTGGTTTCATCGGAATAAGCTGGACCATATAAACGCAATAAATCAAAATGAATAAAGGCGCGAAGACCTGTTGCCTGTCCAATATATTGCGCTTTATCTTGATCAGTCAACCCATTATTTACAGTCGGCAAAACATTGATCATATCATTGATGTTCGCAATGATGGCATACATGTTCGTCCAGATTCCGGAAAAAGAATTTTTGACATCTTTTTGCTCATAATTATGCTCTTTTAGATCATAATAATAACCTGAAGTTGTTCCAATTCTAAATCGGTGAGACATCACCTCAAGGTCTGTCAGGGTCAACTTATTACCATATAATTGGTTTTCTCCCATTTTCAGGTACAGGCCATTAACCACTTCTTCCACACTTGAAGCAGAGTTATAGACTTGTTCCTTTGTAAATCTATCCTCTGGTTGGACATCCAGCCATTTTTGGCAAGAACTCATGGTCATCAGACCAAGCAAGCCAAGGAATAGATATGTATAGCTTTTTGATTTAATTTTCATGACTTAGAAATTGGCGTTGATGGTTAATGAATACATTTTGGCATATGGATAGTCAATTCCGCGTTCGCGACGAACTGTAGACCATCTGAATACCTCATTGGTAATTCCGGATATTCTTAAATTAGATAAGCCCGCCTTTTGGATCCATTTTGAATCTCGGAAATCATAGGATAAGGAAATCGATTCTAATGAAAAGGAATTTTCCTGTTGAATAAACCGGGAGGAAGGGCTTGTATTATCTGTAATGCTAATACCACGGAATTTCGATACATCGCCGACATTTACCCAACGATCATATAATGCTCTTTTATCTTGATTATTATTAACCACATCGGTTAAACTGATATTTTCAACCTTATTGAATAGCGCATAATTTAGCACGTCTTGATCGTAGATATAACGCATATAAGCACCAAACATGAAACCTTTATAAGTAATATTGGTGCTCAATACGCCCTGAATCAAAGGGTTTCCATTTCCTAATGCAATAATATCTTGCTCATCATAGTCGAAAGTTTTAGTACCATCTTTCTTAAGGAACATTTCACGACCTGTTGCCGGGTCGATGCCCAAAGATTGAACTGCCCATAAATCATTTGGACTATGGCCATCTTTATAGCGCAATAAGGATTTTGAATTTTGTAGGGATTGATTTAAACCTGTCAACAGGTTGTTGAAATGGTTAAAAGTTTGAGTACTTCTAGCACCAGTTAATCCAACATTCCAGAATATTCGGTCTGCTGGCTTATGTATGATGTTATATTTGGTCATCAATTCCACGCCTTTTACGGTTAAATCCCCAGCATTGAAAGGGTAAGCAATTAAACCCGTGGATGCAGGCAGATTTACAGCAACAGCAAGGTCATTGGTAATTTTATTATAGATATTGAAAGTCAGGTTAAATCTATTATTTAGCAATGTCGCATCAATACCAGCACTAAATTGGTTGGTTTTTTGCCAACGCAGATTTTCATTGGCAAATGTCGCCAAGGTTACCCCCTGCCCATAATAGTTATAAGCCGATAAATAGTTGTAAGTAGAGATAGAAGTTGTTGAACTAAAGTTCTGATTTCCTGTAACACCATAATTTGCTCGCAGGCGCAATTGATTAAACATTGGATTATCCTTTAAAAAAGATTCATTATGGAGATTCCAACTTAATCCCGTAGCAAAGAATGGGGAGTAACTATTCTGGCGACCAAAGGCCGTTGATCCATCGTAATTGAATGATATATCTGTATTATAACGGTTGTCGTAGCTATAATTCAAGGTTGCAAGAATGGAATTCCTTCTGCTGATTACATGATTTGCAGAAGGTGAGCTGTTTCGCTGATATCCATACGCAAATGCCGGATTACCATTGCTACTGCGCGGAAAACCGACAGCAACAAAACCTAAACTACTGTTATTGTTCTCGGCAAACTCAATCCTGGCATTAGCATTTATGGTATGTTTATTAATTGATTTCCCGTAGGATAGCATCGCATTTCCTGTATAAGCTAATTGATTTTGCTCCCTCGAAGTATAAGAACCCATCTGCAATAATGGAGTGTTCTCAAACATGGTATTTAAAGGAGAAATGAAAGTATTCGCTTTAATAATATTCTTAGAAATTTGGAAGGAACCTGTAATGCGCCAATCGCTAGTCAGATCATAAATCAATTGGAAGTTATTGGTCACAGCAAAACCTTTACTATTGTCGAAGCTATTCAGTTGGGTATTGTAAATGGGGTTATATACCTTGTACTTCATACCGTATTGTTGATCGATATACTCCTCAATAATTGGATTTTGAGAATCCAAATTGGCATAATAAGGGTTCATATTTACCCAGGTAGCAAAAGAACCATAATTGGATTCATCGGCAGTATTTCCGTTAATTGCCAAGTTGTTAATGGCACTCAGTTTTCCCTGGCGGTAAATCAAATTTGAACGAGCCCCCCATTCCTGACGGCCAGAACCTTTCATTACCGCATTATTCTTCTTGTAATTACCCCCGATATTGTAAACAAAATTTTCATTACCACCTTCAACATATAAGGAATGTCTATGGGCAAAACCTGTTTGTATAGGGGTTTTTAACCAATAAGTATCGACACCTCTCAAAACATTTTCAAGTTTTCTATTGTACAGAGGGTCGTAATAGGTATGCTGATATTCTTGTAGATAGGGTTGTGCGGTATAAATTCCAGTTAATCGCTCAAATTCTAACTTCTCTGCCGCATTCATCATATTATATGAACCTAGATCAGCAATCTCAACATTCATATCTGTGGTATAGTTCAAACGCAGTTCGCCTGGTTTTGGACGAATAGTCTCTACAACCACTACCCCATTGGATGCTCTAGAACCATAGATCGCAGTAGAACTAGCATCCTTTAATATGGTAATGGATTCAATACGGTTCATATCTAAATCCAAGATAGTCCTCAGATTACTTTGAAAACCATCTAAAATAAATAGAGGTTGATTTGGATCATCTGTAAACTCATCACGTAGATTTTCACTGGTAATACTGGTCTGACCACGAAGTTCTATGTTTGGTAAAATATTAGGATTCGCACCGCTTAGGTTGTTTTCCATAACTAAAAACGAAGGATCCAAAGATTTAAGCGCTTGAATTACATTGGTATTCGCAACTTGCTTCAACTCTTCACGCTTGAAAGTGGAAGAAGCTCCAGAAAAGGCATCTTTCTTGAATTCCATCATCCCTGTAATAACCACTTCATCCACTTCATTACTAACTAACTTCATCCGAATAGTCAATCCTTCAGCTGTCAGAACAGCCTTTAACTCATGGTTTGCATACCCGATATAGGACACCACTACGATTTCATTAATAGCTGTAATGGGAAGAATAAAGCGACCATTCTTATCAGTTACCACTGCTCTATTCGGCATGGATTTTATTCGAATAGTTGCTCCAGAGATAGGATTTCCCTTTTCATCCAATACTACTCCATGAACCTGTTGTTGTTCTGAAAAGTTAGGTTTGGATAAAAGTTGATCTGAAGAGCCTGCCAAAGAAGTGGTACTTTCTTTCTTTATTACAATCGTTTTCTCGAAAAACTCGAAGGTCAGATCACGAGGACTCAGAAGCTTATTCAATGCCACATTTAAGGGAATGGAATTGAAGTTCACATCAATTTCCTTGACTGGATCAACATCTGTTTTCTTATAAAAAAAACTGTATCCACTTTGTTTTTCCAGATCCTTGAGAATCGAAGAAAGCTTTGCATTTTCTCGCTTCAAAGTAATTTGTTGTGCTATTGATCGTGCATTGACTTGAGTCATAGCCAATACAATGATTAAAGCAATGAGATGTATTTTCATCAAAAGACTCGTTATTGGTCCAAAATGATTTGGTTCTTTTACCTTATTATCTATAAAACGATTCTTATCGAAACCTACATTAACATAGGCACATTCGTATAAATTCTCGCGTATAGAGAATGGAAATAAATTAAATTTCATTAATTTAGAATTGGGTTGTGATTATTAATATGGATTTACATTGGTAAAACAGCCTTACAATAACGGATTCTGCGCCAACAGGGTCCGTTTTTTATGGCCATAATTTTTCGCCTCTTAGGGTGAGTAATTTCTTCTTTTCATCTGATGATTTTTAGGTTAATAAATTTGTAATTTGATACGTTGGTTATTCGTAATGCTGGCAGTAGATTTTAAATCCGCATAATTGAGTAATTCGACCAATTTGTTTAAGGTCAAGTTTCTTGGTATTTTCCCAACATATTGATTGGGCGAGTTTGCAGCCTTTTTGTAATTGATGTCGATGTCATACCAACGGGCTATTTCTCGTAGAACCTCATCAGTGTTGCTTCCATCGAAACAAAACTGTCCTCTTGTCCAACCTAATATGTTGTCAATATTTACATTGCCCACTTGTAATTCTGTGGAACCATCTGTTCGGGCTTGCTGATTCGGTTTGAGCAGGGCACTTTTCCCTTTAGGGATTGTTACTTTTACAGAGCCCTCCTCCAAGCTAGTAAGGGTGTTTTCTTCAGTTTTATATGCTTTGACATTGAATTTTGTTCCCAATACTTCAACATTCTGATCATCTGTTTTAACAATAAAACGACTGTTGTCATCTAAATGCTTAACCTCAAAATATCCCTCTCCCTCTAACTCCACAACCCTATCTCCTGTGCTAAAATTACTTGGAAAGGTAAGTTTAGAATCCGAATTCAAAACTACTCGGCTTCCATCCGTTAGAGTCAAACTAAAGGTGGATCCAATAGGAACTTGAATACTATTCTTAGGAATGACTGGCAAATTCGATGATGCTAAATGATAGCTAACTTTTCCATCTTTATCCTTCTTGATAATCATACCATCAACCTGGATTTCCTCATTGGCAGCCAACTGATCCAAATTAATCTCTCTCCCATTCTCCAAAATCATGATAGCATGATCTTTTGCCGGTTTGATTTGACTTAACATTTCCATGGTAGCTTTCTTCTCAGATCCAGAAAGAAAATATTGATAACCAAAAATTCCTACTACAAGCAATGCCGCAGCAATTGGTAACCAAATAAGAGGTATTCGAGATTTATTTCGTTCGGAACTATTGATCGAAGTAATAAGTCTTGCTCTTGTTTTTATCCGAACATCATCTTCCATTGAAGAATCAGGATGATTGCTTTCTTGTTGTTCATACCATTCCAATAGCTCTTTCCGCTCCGCTTTCGTTTCCTTTGCAGCAAGATACTTCGTAAGTATTTGTAATAATTTAGTTTTATCTATCATAATAGACGGTTTATTGAGCTATCTTAAACATAAGTGTAGTTTCATATCGCTAGCTTCTACTATAAATTGAAAAAAAAATGAATTTCACCACAAATACCTGAAAAACAGTGAAATAAAATTAGCATTAAAATAAGATGGTATAGTTCTTTGTCAAGAATTTAAGACGGGAAATGGCCTTATTGATATGTTTTTCAACGGTTGATTCTGCAATATTCATTCGTTCAGCAATTTCCTTATTGCTCAGATATTCATAGCGACTTAATTTAAATACGGCTTGACATTTTTCAGGAAGTCGCTCAATTTCTTCTTCAACCAAATCAATGATATAACGATAGTGGAGCCTATCCTCTAATGGTACGGATTCATCCAATACATCCAACTGATCTAGATTGTATGCTGGAACTTCTTTTAGAATTTTCTTCCGATAATTGGCCATGATGAGATATCTGCAGGAACTATACAGATATGCTGGCAAGCTCTTTATTTCAGCCAACCGATCCTTATTTTTCCAAACTGATAAGAACAAATCATGTAGTATGTCTTGTGCGAGGTCTGCATCAGAGACTTTTGAAAGAATATAATGTGAAAGATCTTTCGAAAACATATCGTATAACATTACAAAAGCTCGCTCATTGCCCTGTTCGATAGCAATCAAGAGCTGAGAATATGCCAAGCTATGATCTTCATTCATTTTGATAACAATTTCTTTTTTAGGTTATGGCATCATATTCTATAATTATTCAACAAAAGAATTAATTATAAAAATTATGTAATATCTAATTAGCTAATAAGTTGTCTTTCGATTCCACAGAAACGGTTTTTTTCAAATGTACGATTATATAATTTAAATAATTTTGTTTTGCTTTTAGTTATTAAGAAATTTTTGCGACTAATATTAATTTCAATTCTCAGCTAGCCCCAAAGATTATTTAGCGGCAACTTAATTAGCCTACAAATTTGGGATATTAATCGAAATTGTCGTTTAGATTTATGCCCAAGATTTAAGCATCCATTAGCAGATTATTTTAGAAAAGAAGAAAATAAATTACCAATCTGAGAGGAAAGGATTGGTCAATACTCGATTTTGATATTATTTACGCTTGAAGTCAATTATATCCCCATACCCACCATGCTTGATGATTTGAATTCTATTTTCTAACTCAAAACTTACGCTATAAATAACATCTGTAAATCCATCATTCAAGGTAAGTAGGTTATTTTTAAAGCTGTATTTTCCTTGTTCCAGGCAGTCATTTCCTTGTTCCCGGGATGAACATACCGAAAATTCAAATTCACCATTGGAATTCAGGTTTAAATAAAGCCATTCATCCCCGTTAACTCCAATCCAGTTTCCAATAATATTTTCATCATTCTCTTTACTACAAGAAATGAAAAGCATTGAAACTAACATTAACAACAAGAATTTTTTCAAAACAAACAATCTATAAATCAAATTTATAAATAAATTCTTCAATCTCTTCTTGCCGGGAATTTGCAAATCCGTGGTCAGTTCCAATTTTTACAAAACCACAATTTTCCAATACTTTTTGTGAACCTAAATTATCAAATGCTACCCTTCCATATATTGGTCTCACTGCTATCATCTTCAACATCTCTTTCAAAGCCTTTGTTGCAATTCCTTTACCCCAATATTTTCGATCAATCCAATAAGTAACTTCCGTTTTATCATCCATGATAAATTTGGCAACACTTCCAACAATGGTATTTTCAAACCAGATTGTCTGATTATTTATGGTCGGATTCTCTAAAAAACTTGTGTATTTGTTGATATAGGCAGCTTTATTATCATGGTCTTTAGCTGTAAAGGCCGCTAGGTATCCGCCTTCTTCATCAAGCTGAATCTGAAACAAAGTTTCCAAATCAGAAACCTCCGTTTTCTTGAGTACTATTTCCGGGTTTTTAATTGATTTAGTCATAATATGGGTATTTAACAGCTAATAAAATTATTTCTAATAATATATAGATCCATAATCACCTAATATAGTTCAGTATTAAATTCTATCAATTAAGATTATGCTTCTAAAAAAATGGGGATGTTTCACAACAGCCCCTATGATTGTATATATGTCTTCAAAAATTTAAAGAAACTCGCTTATTTCATTGTTGTAAATATACTAATATTTTTAGTTATTAATAATTTTATTATATATTTTACTAAAATTATTAATAAAAACCTATTGAGAGATTTGAATCAAGGATTGAGAAGTATTAAAAATAGGGACAACAAGTTTTGCAGGTTCTTGCTATTTTTTATAAAAAAGAAAGGGAAGCAATCTGGCAATTGCTCCCCTAACTATTAACCAATTATAAACTTAAATTATGAGATAGCAAATATAACTATTTAATGGATTATTCCTAATTATTTTTGCGTTTTTATGCACGTTTATTTTAGCGGTCGACCTCACCAAGCACAATATCAATCGATCCGAGGATTGCAATCAAATCCGCGATCAAAACTCCTTTTCCCAATTCAGGTAAAACTGAGAGATTGTTGAAACTCGGACCTCTCGCCTTTACTCGCTTAGGAATATCCGTTTTCTCTTGAGTCACAAAATAAAACCCTAGCTCCCCTTTTGGATTTTCAGCGCGAACATAGTATTCTTGAGCTTTTAAATTCACTTTCTTAGGAACTAATCCACGGGGATCAAAATCAGGGGTTCGTTTAAAATCATGCATCAACCTTGGCAAACATTGCTCAATAATCCTTACAGACTCTTTAACCTCATCTACCCTCACCTTATAACGATCCCAACAATCACCTACTGCTCCCATCTCACCTTTTCCAACAGGGATATCGAATTCCAATTCCGGATAAACAGAATATCCATCCACCCTTCTTAAATCCCATTTTATTCCAGAACCTCTCAACATTGGCCCTGAACAACCATAATTTATCGCCACATCTGCAGGCAATACACCAATATTTGCGGTACGCTGAATAAAGATTTGATTATTGGACAAAAGATCATCCAATTCAACCAATTTGGGTTTAAAATATTGGATAAACTCTTGACAACGTTCCTCAAAATTGACTGGAATATCATAAAACAACCCACCTACCCATATATAATTATAGAGCATCCTTGAACCTGATGCCCATTCTAACATATTCATAATATGTTCTCGGTCTCTAAAACACCACATAAATGGCGTAAAAGCACCGATATCAATGCCATAAGTTCCAATCGCAATTAAATGTGATGCAATTCTATTTAATTCAGTAACTAAGACCCGGATATATTCTATCCTTTTTGGAAGCTTATCCTGAATCCCAAGCATACGCTCCACTCCCATTACAAAAGCATGTGCATTGTTCATGGAAGCCAGATAATCCAAACGATCAGTAAAAGGAATTGTTTTTCCATAATTCATGGATTCAGCATGTTTATCAAAACAACGATGCAAATAACCCATATGAGGAATAATTTCCTTTACAATTTCACCATCCGTAATCAGTTCCAACCGCAATACCCCATGCGTTGAAGGATGCTGTGGCCCTAAATTAATAACCATCTCCTGGGAGGAAACGGTATTAATCTTTTCCTGATAATTTTTATGAGCTTGTAAATAACGTTCGTTCATTGCTTATTTAATCGGGATATTATGGTAAGTTTCAGGATCTTGATAATCTTTTCTCAGCGGATACCCAACCCAGTCCTCAGGCATCAAAATTCTTCTTAAATCGGGGTGATCCGTAAAAAATATACCCATTAAGTCATATGCCTCACGCTCATGCCAATCTGCTGTTCGCCAAACCTCAGATACCGAAGGTACCTCTGGCAATTCATTCAAATTCCGATCGGCTGAAACCCGAACCTTTAAACACAATTGCGTTTGAAATGGAATGGAGGTTAAATTATATACGACCTCAAAATATTCCTGCGGAAAGTAATCAACCGCAGTAACATTTGCCAAAAAGTCAAAATAATATCTTGAATCATCTCTAAGAAACTTACAGACTGACTTTAAATAATCAGGTGCTATATATAATGCAGATTGAAGACCAATTTCTTGGACCTCAACGACCGCATCTGGATGAACTGCTTGTAGTATATTTTCTTTGATTTCCTGAATCATAATTAAGGTGCTAAACGATTTATGACCCAGTTGTCATTCTCTTTCAGATAAACTATACGGTCATGTAGTCTACTACTGCGACCTTGCCAAAACTCAACCCGAAAGGGTTTCATTAAGAATCCACCCCAAAACTCCGGTCTCGGCACTTCTTCTACGTTTTCCATTTCTTTTTCAACTTCCATCACCCGATTTTCTAAGGATTCACGATCTGGAATAATGGCACTCTGCGGAGATGCAATGGCACCTATTTGGCTACCTCGAGGTCTAATGGAGAAATATTCGTCAGAATCTCCTTTAGGAAGTTTCTCAACCTCCGCCTCAAAACGTATCTGCCGTTGCAGCTCTGGCCAAAAAAACAAGGCTGAAACATGTGGATTTTGAAGAATCTCCTGGCCTTTTCTACTGTTATAATTCGTAAAGAAACTCAAACCATCCGCCTTGATATCCTTCAACAAAACAACACGTGAGGATGGATAACCAAGCTCGGATACCGTAGAAACAACCATAGCGGTTGGCTCCATAATTTGCGAAGACATAGCTTCATCAAACCATTTCTGAAACTGTTCAATAGGATTTTTTAAGACGTCCGATTCGCTCAAACTGCTTTTAACATAGTCTTCCCGAATCGCGGCAATTTCTTTATGTTCAATGGACATGGCAAAGGATATTTCCTACAAACTTAACATAATCTCCATTTTTTATAGAAAATGAAATGAAAAATTATTGCTATTTTACAGTGGATTAATAATGTTATTCTATAAATTTGATATAAACACATCTATTTCTGTTATGTTCAACGAATATATTCCAAAACGAGGCAGTCTAATTTTATCCGAACCTTTCATGCTCGACCAAAATTTTGAACGCTCCGTCATCTTATTATGCGAACATGATGATCAGGATGGTACGGTAGGCTTAATCCTTAATCATCGTTCCATGCTCATGCTATCCGATGTCTTAGAGGAAATCGAAAACCCCGAGGTCCCACTCTATTTTGGCGGCCCAGTGGAAGGCAATGCATTATTTTTCGTTCATAAAGCCCAAGAAAAAATTCCCGGCGGAACCCATATCGTAGATGACCTCTATTGGGGTGGCGATTTTGAACGTTTAAAATATCTGATCAACGAAAGCCTTATCTCAAACGAAGAAGTAAAAATCTTTCTCGGCTATTCTGGATGGAGCCCCGGACAATTGGATGGTGAAATCAAACAAAATTCATGGGCTGTACACAACTCCTTTAATATTGATTTAGCATTTATTACCGATGGCGAAAACCTATGGAAAGAAGCATTGATTAGTATGGGACCTAAGTATGCCCATGTCGCAAACTTCCCGAAAAGACCAGAATTCAACTAATAAAAAATAAACAAACATAAATCAACCAACATGAAGAAACATTTTTCTAACGTTTTGTTTTTCGCAGCAGCAACAGCATTTATTTCCTGTTCTGGAGCGAATTCTAATGGTACTGAACCAAAAGATACAACAACAACCAGTCAGGATACAACAAAATACCCGCCTGTAGAAACACTTCCGGCAAATTCAAACTATAAACCTGCTTTTGAAGGTCAAACTAGAATCGCAGGCGTAAAAACTACCTCTCCTTATGAAGGCGCAGTAGTAGTTGAAGGATTGAAACAACCTTGGGGAATCGCTGAACTTCCTGACGGAAGACTGCTGATAACCGAAAAAGAAGGAACCATGCGTATCGTGGATCCAGCTAAAAAAACAACGAGTGATGCAATCACTGGCATCCCTAAAGTAGATGCGCAAGGTCAAGGTGGTTTATTAGGAATTACCCTAGACCCTGATTTCGGAAGCAATAGAATGGTATATTGGGTGTTCGCAGAACCTGTCTCTGGAGGAAATCACACCGCAGTGGCAAAAGGTAAATTAGCAGATGATGAAAAGTCTATCGAAGGCGCAAAAGTTATCTATCAAGCTTTACCTACCTATAATGGCAAATTACACTATGGTGGACGTATTTTGTTTGATAAAGATGGTAATTTATTCGTTTCAACAGGTGAGCGATCAGACTTGGAAACTCGCCCTCAAGCGCAACAATTAAACTCAGCCCTTGGAAAAATTTTGAAAATCACCAAAGACGGTAAACCTGCAGAAGGTAATCCTTTTATTGGTAAAGGTGATGCTAAACCTGAAATCTACAGCTACGGACACCGTAATGTTCAAGGTCTAGCAATTAACCCTGCTACGGGAGATCTATGGGATTCTGAATTCGGTCCGCGTGGTGGTGATGAAATCAACTTGGTGAAACCGGGAAATAACTACGGTTGGGCAGAAATTACCTACGGCATCGAGTATAAAGGTGATGCAATCGGAAACCCTCCTATCCAACAAAAAGAAGGAATGGAACAACCTGTTTACTACTGGGATCCAGTTTTATCTCCAAGTGGTATGACCTTCTATAAAGGATCGAATGTTCCTGAATGGGAAAACAACCTATTTATTGGTGGCTTAAGCAGCACTCATATTGCTCGCCTTGTTATTAAAGACAATAAAGTCGTGGGTGAAGAAAGATTATTGGGTGATAAGGGTGAAAGATTTAGAGATGTTATCCAAGCTAAAAATGGAGCACTATACAGTGTGACAGATGGCGGAAAATTATATAAAGTTGATAAAAAATAGTCTATCGACGATTCAATTTTTAAAGAAGAAGCCCTAACAAATGTTAGGGCTTTTTTATGCACTATAATCACTTAATAGTCAATCCCTAAAACTCCCAAAATATATTTATATTCGTTAAAATTATTAACATACAATTTGTAAATATTTACAACAAATCATAAATATTACAAATAATATCATATTCGCAAATAAAATAGAACCAATTTTTAATTTGAATATTAATTATTTTATTTATTTTAGATAAAAATTTAAATATTTATTCATTAGTTTAATTTAATTGAGTTAATTCCAATAATTAAGATTTATTCAACCCTCAAAAATTAACAATGAGATTTAATTAACTCATGCGATTATGAAATTTATCGAAAATCTTCTGGTCAACCCTTCCGGATTAGGAAAAAAAACTGCCAAATCTGCAAAGAAAAAACTGAAACTTCTAAAAGCTGTTTATGAGCTTGATAACGCTTCAGTCAATGATCTTATGAAAAGTTTGACCTTAAGTTTCCCAACATTAAACAATTTAATGGTTGAACTGGTGTCAAATAATTACTTGACACAGCATGATCGTGGCGAATCCTTAGGTGGAAGAAAACCAAACCTTTACCAATTAACTGATGGCTTATTTAAAGTGTTAACCATCGAAATAAATCGCAAATCTATCCGTTTTAGTGTAGTCGACAATAATAGTATCATCTTATTTCCAGCACAGGAATTTCCCTTCGAATTATCAACAGACATTAAAGAACTACCATCTTTCCTCCAGTTGACCAAAAAATATATTAAAGAACAAAAAATAAATTTGGATCAAATTTCCGGAATCAGTATTTCAATGCCTGGATTGGTAGATCGATCTACTGGTGAAAACTTCACCTACTTCTATGAACCTGGATTTATTCTGGAAAAACACATAGAACATGAATTTAATAAGCCTACCAAAATTATTAACGACGCTAAAGTCGCTACCCTCGCTGAACAATTCTATGGCAAACTGAAAAAGAAAAATAACGCTTTGGTGATTCGTTTAGATTGGGGAATCTCCCTTGGAATCGTGGCCAATGGTGAGATTTATCTTGGGAAGGATGGTTTTTCAGGTGAAATGGGTCACATTAGCTTTATTAATGAAGGGGAGTTATGTTATTGTGGAAAACGTGGTTGCTTGGAAACTTTGGTCTCAGGTACCGCATTGGTCAACAAAGCTAAACAAGATATCGAAAACGGAACCCCAACCTTGATCGTGTCCCGATATAACAATACAGAACTTACTCCCGAACATATTATCCAGGCCGCAATGGACGGTGACCAATATGCTATCCAACTAATTTCTGAATTGGGCGGTAAATTAGGTCGTGCTATCTCCCTGTTGATGCAACTGTTCAACCCAGAAACAATTGTTCTCTCAGGAAGCTTCGCAAGGTCTTCCATGTTAATGATAACCCCTATTCAACAACAAATCCAAACCTATTCCATGAGCAAAATCGCAACTGGATGCAGTTTACAAGTATCAAATCTTTGTGAAAACGGACAAGCATTCGCCCTAGCAAGACATTTTATTAACACTTATTTTGAGGATAGGATTGAAATGAATTAAAATAAAGTTACTTTAAGATTAATATTTACATTATCCTTTTCTTTTGTTCTCAAATTCTTTTGGATTCAGGGCATTCTTAATACCTTTGCGAATAATTCAAATTATATGAGTACACAGCTATCCAAGTACAGCGTCCTATTCTGGATGTCCGTCCTTTTAGTCTTCAGCTCTTGTAAGACTTCATTTTACCAAACTGCTGTTTCGAACAAACAAATGCTGGAAATCAATAATCAAATTCCAGAAGACACAGCAATATCCAGGTATATTTTACCCTATAAGAATCAACTTGAAGATAAGATGAATCAAGTCCTGGGCTATGCCCCTGAGGCTTTAATCAAAAACAGAAACCTTCCTGAAACCCAATTAAGTAATTTCTTCGCAGATGCTTTACTTGCTATTGGTCAAAAAGTTGACCCTCAAGTCACTTTCTCCATGGCGACCAAAGATGGAATCAGAGCCGGAATCAAACAAGGAAATGTAACTGTGGGATCCATCTTCGAAGTGATGCCTTTCGAAAATTACATCACTATTTTAGAGCTTAAAGGTTCCGATGTAAAAGTACTCGCTGATTTTATCGCAGAGACAAATGGCCAACCCCTAGGCAATGCTAAGGTGGTAATCAAGGACAAAAAAATCGAAAGCTTCAAAATTGCGAATCAAGACATCGACCCCAACAAAACATATAAACTTGTCACTTACGATTTCATCGCCAATGGTGGTGACCTTGTAAGAGGACTCAATTCTCCAATTAGCAGAAATACAACCTCAGAACGCGTTAGAGAAGCATTGATCAACTATGTTCAGGAATTAACAAAAGAAGGCAAAAAAGTAGAATCAAAATTAGATGGAAGAGTTAAAATCATTGAATAGAAGAAGCTTTTTAAAAAGCATGGTAGCTTTGGGAGCAACAGCCTCACTTAGCGCTGTTCCGTTTGCTGGCTATAGCAAATCCAAAGAAGTAAAAATTACTTTCCTGCATACTAATGATGTTCATAGTAGAATTGAACCGTATCCAATGGATGGCTCCAGACTTCAGGGCTTAGGCGGTGTTGCTAGACGCAGTACGTTAATCCAAAAAATCCGCTCCGAAGAGAAAAATGTGCTGCTATTTGATGCTGGCGATATGTTCCAAGGAACCCCATATTTCAATGTCTTCGATGGTAAAATAGAATTGGAATTGATGTCGAAATTAGGATATGACGCCGGAACTTTCGGAAATCATGAATTTGACAATGGTCTACCAGGATTGTTAAAGCATTTTGATAAGGCCAACTTCCCTTTTGTGACCTCGAATTACGATTTCACAGGCACGATCATGGAGGGCAAAACCAAGGATTACCTGGTCTTCAATCGTGACGGCGTAAAAATTGGTGTATTTGCTGTCGGGGTGGATTTAAAAGGTCTCGTAGATCCTAAAAGTTATCAGGGTGTAAAAATTTCTGACCCAATTGAAGTTGCTCAAAAATATACCCATAAATTAAAGAAGGAACTTAAATGTGATTTGATTATTTGTTTATCCCATATCGGATACAACTATGACACTGACAAAGTTTCGGATTTACTCTTGGCAAAAAACTCCAGAGATATCGACTTAATTATCGGCGGACATACTCATACTTTCTTGACAAAACCGACAGAAGTCAAAAATTTAGACAACCAGATCACTTTGGTAAACCAAACTGGCTTTTCAGGGGTTAATCTAGGAAGAATCGATTTTATCTTGGACAAGAAGAAGGGTACAAAAAGAAGTATCGCAACAACATATACCATTGACAAAAGTTTAGATAAAGAATCAAGCAGATTTGCTTAAGTAACCTAACAGATATTGAGAGCATTAATTCGACTTTATATTAATTCATATAAAGGCCTATCGCCTGCTGCATGGCTATTGGCCCTTGTGATGTTGATTAACCGCGCGGGATCAATGGTCATCCCTTTCCTTGGTATTTATATGTCATCAGAACTTGGGTTTAGTAAAACCCAAATTGGGTTGGTGTTAGGATGTTTTGGATTGGGCTCTGTTTGTGGTTCCTGGCTCGGTGGCTGGCTAACGGATAAGTTCGGAAACTTTAAGGTACAAGCCTGGAGTTTGATCTTGGTGATCCCATTATTCTTGGTTCTGCCATTATTCCGAACTTTTGAAGGTCTGGCCATGATGATCTTCTTCTTAACCTTGGTGGCCGACGTATTTAGACCTGCCAACTCCGTATCTGTTGCTCGGTATGCAAAACCAGAAAATATTACCCGTGCCTATTCATTAAACCGAATGGCAGTGAACCTAGGATTCTCCATTGGCCCTGCCCTTGGTGGTTTCCTAGCTAAGTTCTCATACAATTGGATCTTCTACGGAAATGCCATTGCAGCAGCTTGTGCTGCCATTGTATTTATCTATTTCTTCAGAAACCGAAAAGCAAGAACTGAAATCGGACAAACTAAATCCGCAACGGAACTTCCTGATGATAAACCAGTCAGAAACGCTTATAAAGATGGATTATTTATCGTCTTTAATATTCTCTGTTGCTTATTTTCAATGGCATTTTTCCAACTCCTCAGCACCTTACCTTTATTCTACAAAGAAGCGCATAACTTGCATTCTGATGAAATTGGATTATTACTAGGTTTCAGTGGATTCGTTATTGTATTGTTCGAAATGGTCTTGGTCCATGTGGTCGAACATAGGTTTTCCGTTCGGCAGATTATGCTTTGGGGTACTGCAATATCAGGTATGTCCTACCTGATGCTCACAACGGACATGGGAATTGCTTGGCTATATCTTGCCATGTTCTTTTTATCAACAGGTGAAATGCTGACCTTGCCATTTACTGCTACCGTGGCTATCAATAGAGCAAACAAAAACAACCAAGGGGCATATATGGGATTCAACTCCCTTGCATTTGCGGCAGCGAATATATTCTCCCCTTTCCTAGGAACTTATACTGCTGATCATTATGGCTATTCTACCTTATGGACAGCAGCAGGATTAACTTTAATATTTTGTGGAATAGGCTTCTATTGGATCATCAGCAAGATGAATGCTGAAAATTAACCTACATTTCTTTCATAAGGAACTCGGGTTGCAATCGAGCGACCCAAGGTTATTTCATCAACATACTCTAACTCACCACCGAAGGCAATTCCTCGAGCGATCGTGCTTATCTGTACATTAAATTCCTTCAATTTCCTGTATAAATAGAAAATCGTTGTATCCCCTTCCATCGTCGCACTTAATGCTAAAATAACTTCTTGAACACTTCCATCGCGTACACGGTCTATCAATCCCTCAATCTTTAAATCCGCAGGTCCTATTCCTTCCATCGGCGAAATCAAACCACCCAAAACATGATAAACCCCTGAATACTGGTTCGTATTTTCAATCGCCATCACATCCCGCGTATCTTCAACCACACAGATTAAACCTTTTTCTCTCTTAATGGATGCACAGATCTCACATTGATCCGTATCCGAAATATTATAACAGGTACGACAATATTTAATATCCTTTTTCAATCGGTCCAATGACTCCGTAAACCGACTAACTTCAGCATCTGATTGTTTCAATAAATGTAATACCAAACGCAAAGCGGTCTTCTTCCCAACACCAGGTAATTTCCCAAATTCTTCTACGGCTTGCTCAAGGAGTTTTGATGAAAAGTTCATTCTTCAAAATTACGAAAATATTAAGCAAAATAATACGCCAGAATTCTTTCGAATATCTGGCGCATCGGTTTATGAAACAAATCTATGTGTGCTCTATTTTAAAAATCTAAATAATCCCATTTCCCTCGGTAAGCTCTACCTTTCAGATTATTCGCAAATGGGCTATCAAACTGCTCCTTCTTAGGATCCCATTTTATCGGTTTTTGCAATTGATAAGCAATATTAACCGCATTACAGACCGTCGCTGTACGATGTCCGATTTCTACATCACAAATTGGCTTAGAACGCTTCTTTATCGCATCCACAAAATCCTTATAATGGTTTTCTGAATAGTAAACCTTACGATTCTTCTCTGGAATTTCCAGCTTTGGCAAATCAGCCTTGTCGGATCTCAAAAACTCCCTTGCCACTTCTATCTTACCTTCCGTACCTAGAAACTGAATAGCATTGAAACTCCCCCAGGATTTATGATGAACTTTTACCCCATTTTTATAGGTAAAATATAAACCTTCTTTGGCCATTGGAATTTCCGGTGGTGTAAAGGACACTGGTCCGGAATGATCCATATCTAATGCCCACTGAACAATATCAAACATATGTGCTCCCCAATCGGTCACATAGCCACCGCCAAAACCATGATACAAACGCCACATCGCCCATTCTGGTGCTCCTAATAATGGACTCAATATCGGATTGTAACCTCTGTATAAGGAGGGACCAACCCAAGAATCCCAATCCAAATGCGCTGGGGATTCTAATGAAGGTAAATCGCATTCCTTGACAGGTTCTCCTATTGAAACATTGACCTCTGTGATTTCTCCTATATAACCATTGCGAATGAGGTCTGCTGCCTGCCGAAAATTATATTGAGAACGCTGCATACTTCCTGTTTGCAATACACGCTTATATTTCCGGACAGCATCCACCATGGCCCTTCCTTCATCAATCGTTAAGGCCAAAGGCTTCTCACAATAAATATCTTTTCCAGCTTTCGCACTATCCACAACATGCATCGCATGCCAATGATCAGGTGAAGCAATTATGACCGCATCAATATCTTTCCGTGCCAATAAATCCCGGTATTGACCATAGCCTTCCACCGGATGCCCCGATTTGGATGCATTTAATTTATTCGCTGAACCTATAAAATGATTTAATTTCGAACTATCAACATCAGCAGCGGCAATGACCATCGTCTCAGGTAATTCCATAAAGCGACTTAACAAGCCTCCTACCTGCTTACCTACTCCAATGAACCCCAGATTTAACCGATCGCTTGGCGCAAGAAATCCTTTCCCACCCAAAACATGTCGAGGTAAGATGCTAATTCCAGCCGCAGCCAAAGCAGTTTTGCCGATAAAATCCCTTCTGTTCATTTTAGGTTTAAGATATTTTTATTAGCGAATAGGTTTAATTGGGCTAAATGTAGTAAATCGGTTTATTAATTCAAAATTTCGTTGAATTTTTTATGTTTTTTTATTAAAATAATAACAATATCACTTGCCTAGCAGAAGTTAATATAAAATCTTATATTACATCGAAAAACGCTACAAAAGCATTTTTCTGCAATAAATATTAAAATAAACCAAATGGTTAAAGACGATAAAATTAGAAATTCATTTGCCAATAAAACTTGGCAAGAAATAAAAGTAAAAGACTCCTGGCAAATCTTTAAGATCATGTCAGAATTTGTAGATGGATTCGAAAAATTAGCTAAAATCGGTCCTTGTGTTTCAATCTTTGGCTCTGCTAGAACCCCTGACGAACATAAATATTACCAAATGACCGTTGAAATCGCTAGACTACTAGCTGATCGCGGGTACGGTGTTATTTCAGGCGGAGGACCCGGAATCATGGAAGCCGCAAATAAAGGCGCTTATAATGCCGGTGGAAAGTCCGTAGGATTAAATATTGAACTCCCACATGAACAATTCCATAACAAATACATCGACCGCGATAAACTCCTGGAATTTAATTACTTCTTCGTAAGAAAGGTTATGTTTATGAAATATTCCCAAGGTTATATTGTGTTACCTGGTGGATTTGGAACCATGGATGAGCTATTCGAAGCAGTAACCCTAATTCAAACAGGCAAGATTGCTCGATTCCCAATTGTACTTGTAGGAACGGAGTATTGGAATGGTTTGTTCGACTGGATCAAGAATACCATGTTAGGCAATAAATACATCAGTGAAGAGGATTTGAACCTATACAGGATGGTGGATACAGCTGAGGAAGCTACGGAACATATCTTTAGGTTCTATGATAAGTATCTATTGAAACCGAACTTTTAATAAGCAAAACGCCTGGAGATTTCCAGCCTTTAAAAAAACATATCAATCGCCCTTATACAAGGGCGATTTTTTTATGAAATATACCTTTGAAAAGATTCCGATCCAATTCATTTCCATAAAAAAAATCCCCCGGCATAAACCGAGGGATTTGTATGATGAAAATTTGTTTAATCTTAGTTGAAGATATAACGAACACCTAATTGCGCTGACCATCTAGATGGAATATCAGACGTGAAATAAGGTTTGTTTTCATTTAAGTTACCCAATTTGTATTGAGGAATGTTTGTGTTTTGTTGGAAACTATCGAATGAAATTGGTCTAAATGAGTTATCCCAAAAACTTCCGCCACCACTGTATTGCTCACCCCATTTTTTATTGATCAATGCTCCCACATTCATGATATCAAATGAGATTTGGATAGTATTTTTCTTTCCACCAACATTGGTAAATACATCTTGTAAGATTCTAAAGTCAAATCTGTGTGAGAAAGGTGCTTTATCACCATTTCTTTCGGCGTATTGACCTCTTCTGCTTTTCAAGTATGGATTAGCTTCAATAAACTCGTTGAATGCATTCCATTGTTGTTCTGGAGTAACTTCTCCGTTTTGTACGAATTTGATCTCAGAAGCATCTTTAGGAATGTACATCAATGAATATTGGTCACTTGAACTACCAGCAGTATATCTTCCTGGGTCACCAGCAATTAAGTATGAGAATCTAGCTCCTGATTGACCTGTATATACTAATGAAAGTGTAGTACCTAAGTGGTTTAAGTATTCTTTAGAGTAAGAAACATAACCAATGATTCTGCTTCCTGTACTGAATGGATTGTGTCCTAAAGTAATGTTGTTTGAACCATTAACAGTTGCTGTTCTGAAGAAGTTCGATTGGTTTTGTGAAGATGATCCAGAGAATAAATCTTTAGATTCTGTATACGTATATGCCAATGAACCGAAGAAACCGCTGTTGAAGGATTTCGACAATTGAGCAGTTGCTGACCAAGAGTAACCTTTGTTTACATTATCAATGTAAATTACCTGAGTATAGTTAGGCAATACTAATTTTGCATCTTTAGTAGCACCATACAATAAACGGTTATCAGCACCTTCTAATTGTCCAATAGGATCTTTCATGTTCAAGTCAGTAAATCTGAATGAACTTAAGTTCTTAGAGTACATGAATTCAGCTGTTGCCATAACTCCTCCAGGTAATTGGTAATCAACACCTAATGAAGTTCTAGCAATTTGAGGTAATCTCAAGTTTTTGTCTAACACTGAAATATTTCCGGAAGGCTTAACCTCTCCTGGGTTTTTCGGTTGGTTGTTAGGATCAGCAATGAAACCAATATTAGGAGCATTTGAACCAGCATTAAGTTGGTTACCACCCAATAATGCACCACTTTGAGTGTATGCACCTGCAGACCATACAAATGGGAAACGTGAAGTAAAGATACCAACACCACCACGAACGATAGCTGTACGGTCACCCTTAACATCCCAGTTGAATCCTAATCTTGGAGACCACATGAATGTCGCTTTTGGCATTCTGTTAGTCATTACATCATATCTTTGTGCTAAGATAGAGTTGTTGAAATCTGTGTTTTCCAATGGATCTGTAAGATAAATAGGAATATCTACACGGATACCACCAGTCAATTTCAAATTATCAGCCATTTGGTACTCATCCTGAACATAGAATCCTAACTGCATAGCTGAAAAGTCTGCTCCTTGTTTCGGATCACTTGTATTGCTATAGTTGTATTGGAAACTGGTTGCTAAACCTCTCTCGAAGTTTTCAATCGCAGTATATGGATTTCCTGTGGATGGGTTGATATCAGAACTTGGAGAATTACGGAAAGTATAGTTACCGAAAGCACTACCAATGAAACCATTGTACATTTTGTAAAACTCGTTGTGAGTACCAAATGTCAATGTATGGTTTCCTTTGTATAAAGTTAAGTTATCTGTTAAAGTGAAGATATCCTGATCTAACTGGTTAACAGTTGAGAATGGCTCAGCACCTAAGTTGATGTTCATACCTGAACCTAAGTCAATAGCTACTCTTGGGAAAGGATTTCCTGGAGTTGTTCTTGGCTCAGTAACATTGGTATAACCAATAACTAAGTTGTTTGATAATCTATTGTTAAATCTACTGTTTAATTCTAATACCGCTGATTGCGTAGTACTTTTTCTTAAAACCGCACCATTTGAGAAGGTAAGTGAGTTTTGAGAACGATTTAAATCTGTAGCAGAACCATTAACGTAGCTATATCTAGCAGTTAATTTATGCTTATCATTGATGTTGAAATCAAATCTTGTAAAGATCTTATCTGATTTATTGTTGGATTCTTGAGCCAAGAAACTTCCTGGGTCATATCCTAATTGACTTGCTTTATCAGCAACACGTTGAACATCTGCAACAGTAAACTTAGAACCGTCAGTTCCTGGAGCGAAACTTAATGGTGTTGCGTTGCCTGTGTTCTCATAGTTCAAGAAAAAGAATAATTTATTCTGAATGATAGGACCACCTACTCTAACCCCCCATTGGTGCTCCTTGAAGTCCTGAAGTTTCGTTCTCTCTTGTCCTTCATCTAATAATGCAAATGGAGTTTTTCCAGTCAAGTTTTGATTTCTTAGGAAATAATAAACCGACCCTTTAACATCATTCGTTCCTGAACGTGTTACAGCCGAAATACCACCCCCAGCAAAACCACCTGCTCTAACATCAAATGGCGCAATCTGAACAGTCATCTCTTCAATAGCATCCAATGAAATTGGAGAAACACCAGTACTTGATCCGTTTGTACCAGCACTGCTCAATCCAAATACGTCATTACTAACCGCACCATCAATCGTCAACTGGTTGAAACGATTGTTCATACCACCAATAGAAAGTGCATCCCCTTTTACGTCTGCTTGTGGTGTCAAACGTGTAAAATCATTCAAGCCCCTTGAAATCGTAGGTAATGCCTGAATAGTTCTGTTTGAAATACTCGTAGAAGCACCTGTCTTTAAGTTTTGACCCTTCTTCACTCCTGTGATTGTGATCTCATCAATAGTAGTTGTGCTTTCACCGAATACTGGATTCAATTCAAATGAACGACCCAATTGTAAGAATACATTTTCATAAACGATTGGCTCCTGGCCAACAAAAGTAACCTCAATTTTGTAAGGTCCTCCAACACGCATCCCCGCAAGACTGAAACGTCCAGCCTCATTCGATGAACTGGTATAAACAGTTCCTGATGGCGTGTGAATAGCTTTAATAGTAGCTCCTGTCGTCTTATCACCATTGGTTTGGGTGACAACTCCAGACATGCTACTTGTGGTAACCTGAGCTTGGATGGTTCCATAACTTGCAAGTACCAAAGCAAAGAAAAGTAAAGATTTCTTCATACGGTTTGTTATTATTTCAGGACAAAAATAAAAAGACATATTGATTTTCAGAGTTAGTTAACATAAACTTAATATACTCATAGCCACCTTTTTGCACTTATCTGTCTTATTCGAGTAAGCAAAATTTTAAATACTGAATAGTTTTATAAACAACTACCCTATTTCATTGAAATATTCGCAATGAAACCGATTGCAATTTGATATTTTAACAAATTTTAACATTTTTCAAAATGTGGAAAAGTTTTTTCCTATTTCTAAGTATTTGACAGTTTACCCGACAACTATTTTTGAATTCTGCCCAATTCCTCCCGCTTAACATCACCCAACACCCTCCAAAAATCCCCTAAAAACAGGAAATCTAAACCCACTAATCATCAGTATTTTATTTTTCAATATTTGGAAATCTTAATGAATGAAAAACTCAAGCTAAAACTCCATAAAAAAAGGGAACCAAATTATTTGATTCCCTTTTTTAAATATTTTATTTCCTAATCCAAATAGGCATAGGTAATCCCATCCCCACCCCGATCGGCATGCTCATCCTCAAACCGACTTACATGATTGTATTTTCTTAAATAATCCCGAATAAATTTACGCAATATCCCATCCCCTTTTCCGTGCACTATCTTCAATGAAGGATAACCAATCATAACCGCACGATCCAAGATCTGCTCGATTTTCCCTAAAGCATCCTCGGTTCGCATTCCTCGAACATCAACCTCCGGACTGAAGTCCGCAACACTATCTGATGAAACTGATCTGAATCGCTTCGCAGCCTTCGATTTCTCCTTACCACGCAACTTCTCGACCTTGTTCTTCTTGACAACGGTTCGTAAATCTCCCAAGGCCAGAATAAGGTTATTCTTTGCAATCTCAATCACCTGCGCCTCATTTCCAGTATCAATGATCTTAACCCAATCCCCAACTTCTACTTCCGCAATCGTATCAGGTGTAGGCACTGCCTTTTTAATCTCTTTTATTTGCTTTTCCTTCAACTTATCTGAAGCATGCTGTAATCCTGCCCTTAATTTCCTGGTCTCCTCCTTTTCAGCTTGCTTGGTTTTGATCTCAGCAATGGTATTCTCAACCAATTTATTCGCATCTTTAATAATCTGCCTAGCCTCCTCCTTCGCATCCTTCATCAATTGCCGCTTATTCTCTTCTAAGTAGCTTTTCAATTCATTCAATTCGGCTTGTTGGCCAAGCATTTCTTTCTCCCTTAAATTGATGGCAACCTTGGTATCATAAACCTCTTTTTTCTCCCTTTCTAGATCAACCAATAAGGTGTCCACTTTCTTCTGCTGCACACCTATTTTTTGCTTGGCTAAATGCAGAACTTCCTTGGGTAATCCAATATTTTGAGCAATTTCAAAAGCATAAGAACTCCCTGGCTTTCCTGTCTGAAGGATATACAAAGGTTTCATCGCTTCATTATCAAATAACATCGACGCATTCTCAATACCTTCCGTATTACTTGCAAATACTTTCAGATTGGAATAGTGGGTGGTAATCACTCCGCGAATTTTCTTCTTATTCAAAACCTCTAGCACAGCTTCCGCAATTGGCCCCCCGAATTGTGGATCAGTCCCTGTACCAAACTCATCAATCAAAACCATGGTACGCGCATTTGAAAATTGCGTAAAATGTTTCATCTTGGAAAGATGCGCACTATAGGTACTTAAATCACTATCGATCGATTGGTCATCCCCAATATCTGCAAAAAATTGCTTGAATACGCCTAATTTTGAAGTGGTTTCACAAGGAATTAATAAGCCAGATTGAAACATGAGTTGTAAAAGACCAACCGTTTTCATACAGACTGATTTACCGCCTGCATTCGGTCCTGAAACCAATAAAACTCGATCTATCTCATCAATCTTTAAATTCAGAGGAACCACAGAATGATGACCATCCTGTTTGGAAGCTAAATATAACAAAGGGTGCTTGGCATTCACCAAAATCACCTCCGCTTCCTTGGAAAGCTCTGGCATCTGCCCATCGATATCCAATGCAAATAAGGCCTTGGCTCTAACGAAATCTAATTTGGTCAATAAACCATGATAAGCAAACAACAAAGGAACATGCGGTCTTAACTCACTGGTCAAGCTAGTCAAAATCCTAACAATTTCCCTCCGTCGTTCGAACTCAAGATCTCGAACTTTATTATTCAGATGAAACACCTCCTCCGGTTCAATATACGCGGTTTGACCAGTAGCCGATTCATCATGAATCAATCCCTTTAATTTACGTTTGTTCTCCGCTAAAATCGGAATACATAATCGCCCGTCACGAATCGTCAGACTGCCATCTGCCGTCCATCCGTTCTGTTGAGCTTGCTTATAGACTGAATCAAGTCGCTTACGAGCTTCCTGCTCCGCTTTACTGATTTGTGAAGTTATCTCCAATAATAATCTTGACGCATTATCCTTTATCTTGCCCCGGTCATCAATAATCTGTTCGATTTGACGCACAATATTCTTCTCTATTGGAAGATGTTCAAATAATAATTCAAGATTTGGATATTGCTGCGCACGATCATTAAAATATCGAATTATAGCATAGACGGTTCTCAAGGAAAGCAATATCCTGTGAAACTCCTCCTCCAATAAGAATGAGCCCTCTACCTTTGCTTTTTCAATGATCCCTTTAATAGGATAAAAATGGTCCACAGGAAGTGGAGCATCATGAACCAATAAAACCTTAAATTCATTCGCTTGACGCAAGAAACGATCAATTAAATCCAATTTAACTTGTGGCTGGATCTTTTCAACCAATTCCTTCCCTGCCTCACTCAGACATTTCGCCTTGATGAGATCTTTTATCTCCGAAAATCCTAACTTTTCTACTGCGTTCTGTGGATAAATCATTTTCTATTGTACAATTGGCCTCTCACGCGGTCTGGTAACCGGTTTGAGCCTTTCGTTTCTTCGTTTAAAAGGTATAGTATCTACTTTTTGCTCCTTAAATTCTGACGGATCCGGCAGATTTATACTGCTGTCCGGCTTTGTCTCACTTGGAATCGGTAGAGTAGAAATATCTGGTGTGACTGATTCTACGTTTTGCTTCTTTTCAAACAGGTTCTTTCCTAAGATCGGCATTAACCCGACTGGCTCATAAAACCTTCTCGTACGCTCCGCAATTGAAACTTCACCTGTATCTCGCTGTGCATTCAAAATCATATCGTTCAACGTCTGCAACTTCATCTGCGAACGTGTCACTCTATTTATGCTATCTTGAGTCCGTACATTCATCAATGAATCCTGTGAAATATAACTCCGTTCCTTTTTTTCTAAGTTTTTCAAAACTTGATCATAGGTTTTTGACGTTAAATCAGGATTTCCAAAATAGTAATCTACATTCTTGTTGAATGAAACGGAATCTAATCCATACTTGTTGAAAATCTGTTCATACAAAGGATCCATCACCTTTTTAGCGCTGTCAACAGGGATATTCGATATATAGCCATCGAGAATATGAACCTCTGACATCAGCTCAACCATGTCCGCTTGAGGTAATATACCTTCAGGAACCTGCTTTTTGCAGGAAATGCTTATAAAAAACAAAGGAAGTAAACCAAGTATTAATCGTTGCATTTTGTAAATTTGTACAAAAATACAGAAAAGCTTGCATATAGCTTTCTTAAATTCATCAATGCGAACCCTTTTTCATCATGAGTATAGCAAAGAATATTACAGAATTACAAAAAGAATTGAACCCCATTGGCGTATCATTAGTAGCAATCTCGAAAACTAAACCTAATGAAGACATCATGGAAGCCTATGATGCTGGACAAAGAATTTTCGGCGAAAACCAAGTTCAAGACCTGGTTGCTAAATACGAAAACTTACCTAAAGATATCGAATGGCACCTTGTAGGACACCTGCAAACAAATAAGGTCAAATATATCGCCCCTTTCGTGAGCTTGATTCATTCTGTAGATTCAATGAAAGTATTAGCAGAAATCAACAAACATGCCCTGAAAAATAATCGTACCATCGATTGCTTATTGCAAATCTTCATTGCTGATGAAGACACTAAATTCGGACTCGACCATGCTGAAGCCATTGAACTCCTGCGTGATGAAGAATTTCAAGCCTTCAAAAATATCCGAATCCGTGGTTTGATGGGAATCGCAAGTAATACCGAAAACGAAAAAATTGTTAAAGAAGAATTCTACGAATTAAAAATGCTTTTTGATGGAATCAAAACCACTTATTTCCGAAAAGTAGATAGTTTTGATATCTTGTCCATGGGAATGTCTTCCGATTATAAAATCGCTATTGAACAAGGCAGCAATATGGTGAGATTAGGAAGTACCATTTTTGGAAAAAGAGTAATCAAACATTTTAAAGCAAAATAATGAGTTTAACAATCCGAAATGCAGTAAAAGCAGATTGCCCAAAATTATTGGAATTGATAAAGGAATTAGCCCTTTTCGAAAAAGCTCCTGAACAGGTGACGGTAAGTATGCAGGAATTTGAAGAATCTGGATTCGGTGAAAATCCAGTGTGGTGGGCTTTCGTAGGAGAATATCAGGGCGAAATAATTGGAATGTCTTTATATTACATTCGATACTCTACCTGGAAAGGTAGACGTTTATATTTAGAAGATATCATTGTCACTGAAAGTATGCGTGGAAAAGGTTTTGGAAAACTCTTACTGGACCACACTATTGAATACGCCAATGAACAAGGATATTCTGGTATGATGTGGCAAGTCCTTGATTGGAATACCCCAGCAATAGATTTTTATAAAAAATATAACACAAAATTTGACGGAGAGTGGATAAATGTTAATATCGATTTTTAAACCTTCTTATATTCCTATTCTTGCTTCTGCCCTATTTGCGGCATCGTTATTTTCTTGTCAAAGCAATAAAACTGGCGGAACTAATGTTCATAATCACCCCGTCACTTATGGAAAGGACTCCTTGGTTTTTCGAGACACCCTGATCAAAGAAATCAGCCCTTATTTCGCAGGTGATGAAGATCATATTGATACAACCTATGTAAAATTAAGCTACCCTATTTTTCAGGATAGCAGCATGAATAAAATCGTCAAGGAAAATATCCTTCTTGATAATGAGCTTACCCTGGACCAATATGTCCACAATTTTCTAGAAGGCTATGGAAATTTTATTGAAGAAAATGAAGTAAAATACAGCATCGCTTGGCAAAAGGAAACTGATATCCAGGTTAAGATGAATAACCCCTATTTGATCATGCTCGGAAATATGACCTATGAATTCTCTGGAGGTGCTCATGGCAATAATTATACAGTCTGGAATGTATATGATGCTCAGACTAAACAAAAATTACCCCTGAATACGTTTATTTCTGAAAATAAAATGAAAGAATTTACTAAAATTGCAGAAAGATTCTTTCGTAAAGAAGAAGGTTTGGCTGACAGCAGCAGCTATCAAAACGGTTATTTCTTTGAAAACGACCAATTTACACTAGCTGCAAATTATGGAATTGATAATGAAGGACTATTATTCTATTATAATCCCTACGAGATCAAACCATATTCTGAAGGTCCAACGCTTCTAAGCATCCCTTTTGATGATATTCAGGAATGTATGACCCAAACCGGAAAGATCTATATTAGTAAAATCAAAGAGTATTACAATTCAATTCAGTAGTATAAATGCAGGTATATAAATTTGGCGGTGCCTCCGTTAAAAGTGCAGAAAACATTAAAAATGTAGTTTCAATCGTTGAAAAATATAAAGATTCATCCTTGTTAATCGTTGTTTCCGCAATCGGAAAAACAACTGATAAACTGGTGAAAATCACCGAAAGCTATATTAAACGCGATGGAGCCTGTTTTGACCTTCTTGAAAGCTTAAAACAAGAACATTTTAATATCCTGAATGAACTTTTTCCAGATCATAACCATCCGGTATACAATGATATTGCCAATACTTTCGTTGAGATTGAATGGATCTTGGAAGAAGACCCACAAGATGAATACGATTACCTTTATGATCAAATCGTTTCCGTTGGTGAATTACTCGCTACAAAAATTGTAGCCGCATATTCTTCCTTCCAAGGATTGCCAACTCAATGGGTTGATGCACGCGACTATATCCTTACTGACAATACATACCGCGAAGGAAAAGTAGACTGGGAGAAAACTGAGGAAAAAATTAGAAAAGACTTACCATCCATCCTGGATGAATATATCGTTGTTACACAAGGCTTCATCGGCTCAACCTCTGAAAACTTTACAACAACCCTAGGTAGAGAAGGTTCTGACTACTCAGCTGCTATTTTTGCCGCTAGCTTAAATGCGGAAAATATTACCATCTGGAAAGACGTTCCGGGCGTATTAAATGCTGACCCTAAATGGTTCGATAAAACCGAACTTATCCCTGAACTTTCCTATACCGATGCCATTGAATTAACTTACTACGGAGCGACAGTTATCCACCCAAAAACCATAAAACCTCTTCAAAATAAAAAGATTACTTTAAATGTTCGTTCATTTATTAATCCTGAAGAACCGGGTACACAAATCAAAACAACCAACCAAACACTCCCTGTACCATCTTTTATCTTTAAAGTCAATCAGGTATTTATCAATATCCAACCTCGAGACTTTTCATTTATTGTAGAAGATAATCTTAGCCATATTTTTGATGCTTTCCATCAGAATAGAATCAAAATCAATATGATGCATAATTCCGCAATCAGCTTTTCAGTAAGTGTCGATGATACAGGTGAAAATGTCTTGAACCTACTGGAACAACTCAAAAAAAGATATAAAGTTTCTGTGGCGGCTGGCCTTGAATTAATTACTATTCGATACTATAATCAACAAACTATCGACCGAGTATTGGTAAATAAAGAAATTATTCGCGAACTTAAGGATAGTTATACTTGCCAAATGCTTGTGAAAAACAAAGATGAATAAGCACATTTTAGAAAAGGATGTACAACAATTCATTAAGGCTAATCGTGAAAAGTCACCCACGGAAATAGCCTTGAAGAAAAGCCCTTTCCCTAATGTAAGCTCCGCAGAATTAGCATCGCAAATCGATGGTTGGCAACGTAGCGTCAAAAAATTGCCCACTTGGGCATACAGTGAAGGTATTTATTATCCCGACAAAATCAATCTTGAACAATGTTCCTCCGAACATACTGCCCTGATCAAACAAACTTTAATCGCTAAAGGTAGTCGAGTAATTGATTTAACAGGTGGTTTTAGTGTGGATAGCTGCTACATTGCCCAAGAAGCCGATGAAGTTATTCACTGTGAACTCAATGAGAAATTATCTGAAATCGTTGCGTATAATGCTACCATCCTAAGAGTTCCTAATCTAATCTGCAAAGCAACCGATGGCATTGAACTTCTAAAACAGTCCGAAGATGATGCCTTCGATTATATTTATGTTGACCCCTCCAGAAGGGTAAACCAAGGAAAGGTTTTCTTATTGGAAGATTGTGAACCCAATATTGTAGCCAATCAGGAGCTCTTCTTTTCTAAAAGCAGGTACATAATAAGTAAGCTTTCCCCTTTATTGGATATTAGCACGGCATTGTCAAGCCTTAAACATGTTCGATATGTTTATGTCATCAGCTTGGATAATGATTGTAAGGAATTGCTATTCATTCAAGAGCGAGGATTTGAAGGTGAGACTAAAATTCACGCAATTCGCTTATTTGCAGATCAAATTCAAACTTTCGAATTTACCTATGATGCGGAACGATCGGCCATGAGTCGTTTCTCCGAACCTCAGGATTATCTCTACGATGCCGATGTTGCCATCACTAAAGCTGGTGCCTTCAAAAGCATAGGAAAAGCATTTGGACTCAGCAAGATCCACCAACATTCGCATTTATATACTTCCGAAAACTTCTTCCCTGAATTTCCAGGAAGAGTTTTTCAAATCCAACAGGTACTGCCCTATTCTGCTTTGAAAAAGAATAACCCCTTTGTTCAAGCCAATATTGCAACTCGCAATTTCCCAGATAAGGTCGATCTGATCCGAAAAAAATACAAAATCAAAGATGGCGGAAAAACCTACCTGTTCTTTACAACAGATAGTAATAACCAATTGATTGTTATTGATTGTATCCGAATCAGATAAATCCCCCCTATTTCTTATACTCACTCAAGCCTATTCGCTGAGCATTTGTATTTCCAGGCTGACCTAAATAGTCCGGTAATTTTGGATTCTTTGGATCATTATCCGGCTTACAATCATCTCCCCTTAATTTACAGATGGAATAGAAAAAGAAATCATTGAGCATTTGGAAATGCTCCTTCAACCATTTGCTCTGTCCTTTCTTATCAATCGGATTGGTTGCAACTTGGATAGCCTCATTGACCCTTTCATTTTGATAAGCTTCACTCAGGTATTTATCCAAATTCTCAGGTGGATTCTCATCAATATTAAAATCATCATAGATATCCATGAGGTCCTTGGTCCTATCATAAACATTTTTCAGTTTTTGAAAAGAATCCTTCGCTTCTTTATAAGAAATCTCATTGGAATTAAGCACTGAACCATCAAAATCATAAACCTTGCCGCTCTCGATGTATTGATTAATCGCATCTAGTGTAAAATCAAAATATTTTTGGTTGGATTCAACGGTTTGGGTCCCCATTCCTGGCGATTCTAAAGTATAGCTCTCTATTTGTTGAACATGACCTTTATATTCCCCAATTTCAATAGGTTTACCCGCATCTTTATAATTAACCGTTACTTTATATCCTTCATGCGAATAACTTGAAATCCTATTCTGGCTATCGTAGGCAACAGTAGCCTCCAATGGACGGTATAAGGTTACATCCGTTGTGGAATAGCTCTGCGGATTTACTTTCATAAAGTAACCACTCTCCAAATAAGACCATTTTCCGGGATCAATCGTCACGCTACCAACACCTATGGCAGGAACACCGGTCTTTACTGCAAGATCTTCCAACTTCGCAAAGTTCATCTGCGCAGATTGCATTTCATTCCGTAAGGAAGCATAGGTATTCAATAAACTCTTCACATCTGACGGAAGATTCTGTTCGACGATATTTTTTACATTAATTTCCATCAATGCCATATCTTTTACTGAAATCAAAGGCTTTACTCGAACCTGAAAATCAGTTGGATAAGCCGAAAACTTCGTTCCTGCTTCAATACCCCAAATTAAAGTTTGAACATCTGATTGACTGATATCCGGATGTTCTACTGACTTTTCCAAAATTGAAGTAATCAACTTTTTCTGTGAACCTTCAAAGTTCGCAACCTGATACCCTGATCCTTTCGAAGGACCATAGGTTCCGGCATGTAGGCAATACGACCGCAACGTGGTTTTATAATAGCCTGGTTTTAATGAAAAGGTCGAAATTGTATCTGCTGTGCGATTTGCTAAGAAATCATCCATCCAATAAATCCCTGTTAGGGTATCTTTCAACGATGTACTGACAGCCTTACCTGGCTCCCATGATAATGACTTACTTAAACCCTTAGCCCCTTTTTTTACCTTGTTAAATAGCCCATCCAAATCTTGAGCATGGGTCATCTGATTTGTGAACAAACCCAAAGCAATAACAGCTGCCAACTTTTTTACCATAGTGAAGTGTGATCTTTGTGTTCACTAAAATAAACAATCTAACCAAACTATTGAAGGTTGCTCCATTAAGTTTTTATCCCGACTTTCCTGAAAGTTCAGAAAAACCCGATTCCCTAATAATTCCTGCTGGATTTGCTCATCCTGATACTCCGACAAATGAACAAACCTCTTACTCTCCTTTTCCTGAAAAACCGAATATCTAAACCTCCTTTGATCCAATTCCTTAAAAGCTTTTAAAAACTCCTTAATCCGAACCTTGTTCTCTTCCTCGTATTCTGGAAACACTGAATATTCTACTTTTACTGCAAACATATTTCTAATTTTTTATGTCCTTATCAAACCCATTCGCCTGGCTTATTCTCATCAATCCACCATGGAAATCCAGTAATTCCCTTTAATTTCAATCGTTCAATCAACTGGGCTGTATGGTGCTGAATATGTCTGATCGTATTAAGATGAAGTTCTAATCGGCTATAGGGATACCATTCAAAACCAGAGTCTGCTTCCAAAGGCAATTGCTTAATTGAATTTTCTAAGTTTTGTTCAACTTCTTGGATAAATTCCAATACTTCTTGCTTAGAATTAATCCCTAGCACCTCAACTTCTGCATTTTCCCATTCCTTAGCACCCCCCAAACTTTCAGCCCCTTCAATCGCCCCCGAAAATGCCACATAGGTTTCGTAACTTGCTGATAGATACAATTTAGCACTCCAAATCGTATGATAAATCAATTGCCAATTTGGATTGTTATACTCTTGGGTATCCCATTCAGATTCTGGAACCTTCTCCGTGACATCACGTAACATTCCTAGAACAGCTCGATATTGGGAAATTAGGATCTTCATAATACTTGTTTGTTCCATGATTTAAAAATTGATATTAACAAAAGTATAACAATCAATGACAGTAGTTTGTCAGTAGAAACTTCTAACTTTTTTAACTTATGTAAAAAACTATGGGTTTTAAATTGTGGAGATTTGCAGGGTCAAAAAAATTAATACAAGTTATAACAAATACTTAAAAAAGGAGATGATTTTATGAACAATATTTTAACAAAAAACAGCATTATACGTCTAATTCTAATCTGGTTAATGGTCTTCTTGTTCATGTTTTTTGGAAAAAGTATTGAAGGATTGTATGGCAATAATATTCTAGCCATCGGAATTTTCATTCTGGTCTTATTTACCATTATTGGAGCTGCTTTTGGAGTCGTAAAAGAAGCCGATGAATTAGCTCATAAACTTGGTGAACCCTATGGAACATTAATTCTAACCCTCTCCATCGTTTCCATCGAAGTTATATTGATCGTAGCCATGATGTTTGGCCCGGAAGATAATCCTACAATCGGAAAGGATTCCATCTTTTCTGTCATGATGATAATTATGAACCTGGTTCTGGGTTTATGTATCCTTTTAGGAGGGTTAAAATATGGTGAACAGGAATACAATTCACAAGGAACCATTACCTACCTCTCCATGATTATCATGCTGGGTGGAATTTCAATGATGTTACCCAACTTTATGGAAGGCAAAGGAAATGGTGAATTTACAAATTTTCAAGCCGGAAGTATTTCTGGACTTGTCATTCTGCTCTATGGATTCTTTTTAGCATTCCAAATGAAAGGCTATAAACACTTATATATTCAGCCCGCAGCAGGATCTATGGAAATCCCATTCAGCCAAAGAAATCAATCCCAAAATACCG
Source organism: Sphingobacterium cellulitidis (assembly GCA_002245855.1). Classification (GTDB taxonomy): domain Bacteria; phylum Bacteroidota; class Bacteroidia; order Sphingobacteriales; family Sphingobacteriaceae; genus Sphingobacterium; species Sphingobacterium cellulitidis. The sequence goes on from NOUX01000002.1 coordinate 202,142, forward strand.
CTGAAGAGCATCATGCTAACATCAGTAAAAAAGAAATCCTCTTAAGAACCCTGCTTTTGTTGGCAATGATTCTACCGATTGTATTATTATCACACAATCTGGCAACCTTGGTCGATTATGGAATCAAAGAATTAAATCTACCTCCATTATTGGGGGGTGTATTGATTGCTATTATCGTCTTTACTCCCGAATCAATGACTGCGGTGAAAGCAGCGATAAATAATGAATTCCAAAGGGCAATCAATCTTTGTCACGGTGCATTTGTTTCGACCGTTGGATTAACTGTTCCAGCAGTATTAATCATTGGTCTAATCGCCAATAAAACCGTCTTATTCGGGTTAACAGCTACAGAAACTATCCTATTCGTGATTACTTTAATCCTGAGTATGCTTTCATTCTCCGGAAGAAAAACAGTTCCATTTGTGGGAATCATGCACTTGGTACTATTTGCCGTATTCGTAATCCTAATTTTTATCCCTTAAAAACAAGATCCTTATTAAGTAATAGTATAGAATTGGAGGGAATGACTGTATCCCGAATATATACAGCCCCCTCCTTTCCTATCAAAAAAAAGCTTCATATCAGTTGATAAGAAGCTTTTTTGTTTCAATTTTAAATAGAAAATAACCTGAATTCTAAATCCAGTTATTGATGTTAATATTCGATTTCTATAAGTGCTTTTAAAGGAATAAGAATCCCGTGTTTTATTTGAATGTATTTATCAGTAAGGGACCATACGGTAGTTTCAATTCGTTTCGGACCGTCCTCTGTGTTGAAAACTATAGTCGTCTTGGATTTGAATTCGTTGCCCAAACGAACTGCTCCCTGTAGTTTGTTCGTAAATTGTGTTGTTTTATCAGTCTCGGCGGGGATAATTCTAAATTTATCTACGTCTTCTTTTTCAATTAATGTTCCTGTCATTCGTCAATCAATTAAGAGGTTTAAAAGGTTAACGTTAATTTAGACAATAATATATATTTCAGCAAGATTTTAGCACAGAATATTTAATTAGTTACATTTGCAATAGATTCAGAAAATATATTAATGGGCATATTTGAAAAGGAATGGACATTGAATTTTACCCAATGTTATCCGAACGGGCAGTTGAAATACAGTGAATTAAATAATATCCTACAAATTACAGCAAGTGAACATGCGGAAAATCTCGGCTTCGGATATAAAGCTATGGTTAATGCCAGCCAATCTTGGGTGCTTAGCCGGATGTTGATCGAAATCGATAATTTACCTCGATATACACAAAGTATCACTGTCAGGACTTGGATCCAAGACTTTACTGGTAGCCGCTCCATCCGGAACTTCGAAGTATGGCTCGATGACCAGGTTTTGGTTCGCGCTAGTAGCCTTTGGGTTGTATTTAATATCAAAACCCGCCGTGCAGATATTTTTGCCCTGAGCACCGACCATATGGAGTTCTTTAGAGATAAAACTTCCACCAAAAACCTCGTCGAAAAAATTGATGGTAATGTCGATTTCCAACTCCTCAACAATTACAAGGTCAAACTTTCGGATCTGGATATTGTTTACCATGCTAATAATGTTAAATACATGGAATGGTGCTTCGATGCAATGGAACCTGAAAGAATCTTGAATGGAACCATCCATAATTTGGAAATGAACTTTCTAAAAGAATTGAATTATGCCGATGAAGTCACCATTATGAAAAGTGATAACTCCGTATTTTCTATTCAAAAAGATGGCAGAACGCATTTCCTAATGCGAATATCTGAATAGACTTAAAATTATTTTTATACGTAATAAACAACATAAAAAAATCCCCCGAAAATTTTCGGGGGATTTTTTTATACATCGTTTGGAACTAAAGAGCCCAAGCTTTATCTCCTTTTTTGTAAGGATAGTTACCATCGAATTTCCCAGGAATCTTCACATAGCGAAGTGCCTGTTTCATACCTACCTCAGAAGTAAAGAATCCAGTTAAAGTCAATTGCTTTAACATCGTGAAGAAATGATTTGCATCCTCCTCTTTTTTATTACTTTGATATTCTTTCGCTTCTTTATCGTAGTTATTTACGAATTGTAATTTCTCCTCTGCTGAAAGTTCCGCAAATCCTTTTTTGAATTCTTTCTGCGAACGATCATCTACTCCATTCAACCCTTCCAAAAAGGCTTTTTGATCCTTCTCCTCATAGCAGTCACGGATCATAACTGGAATAAATTGTCCAACTCCTGCTTCCTTAGCACCTGGAGTCGAAGTTTTTGGAAGAATAGCTTCGGCTAATTCACCTAAAAAATCAGGTGTATCACCTTCGAATAAAGATGCAACTTCTTTCGAAGCCGGTCTGGTACATCCTTGTAAAAACAAGTTCGCACCGATTACTGTACCACCAACGATGAATGCTACGTTTTTTAATGCCTCTCTTCTATTCATTGTTCTTTAATTAAAGTGTGTATTTAACATCCCAACCTTGACGGTAGTTACGTTTTACGAATTGGTTTACAATGTCAAAGTTTGTTACTTTCATCTGATCATTATCCCATAATAACTTCAAGTTACGTCCTGGATAACCGCCATCAACTCGTAAGTCTGCACCACGAATTGCTAAGTTAGCCATTAATAACGCTTCTGTTAATGGTCCGGAAATTTCAAATGGAGCACTTACTTCCTTCTTGCCATAGCCTGCAATACAAGCCTCAACCCATTGTGCATAGTGACCACCTGCACCACCTGGTACACGCTCATATTTCAACGCTACATTCTCTTTTCTCGAAGTAGGTAATAAACGAGCATTGTCACCATAGGTATCTGCAAGAATCTTTCCTTTATCTCCAATTAATAAGATCCCGTTTCCTCCATCTCCAAATACCTCATTTGGACCTAATTCCTCTGGACGTGCTGGTTGAATACCACCATCCATCCAATGTAAGGTTACTGGGCCTGTTGTTCTTTTTGCTTTCGGGAAAGTCATCGTAGCATGGCTCGATGGAGGACAGCTCTCAGGGAAATATCCACGCTTGAACTCATCTACATAAACAGATCCTACTGATGCTTGTACATCTTGAACGTAGGACAATCCTAAAACACTGAAAGGAACTTCTAATAAGTGACATCCCATGTCTCCTAGTGCTCCAGTACCATAATCCCACCAACCTCTCCAGTTGAATGGAACTAATTTATCCACAAAATCTTTCTGTGGAGCAGTACCTAACCACAGATCCCAGTTTAACTCCGAAGGAACATTAGCCTTTTGCGTTGGCCATGAAATCCCTTGTGGCCATACTGGACGGTCAGTCCAACAGTAAACCGTATGAACATTTCCAATTAATCCAGCCTCGTACCACTCCCGAGCTTGTCTTGGACCATCATTCGACGCTCCTTGGTTACCCATTTGCGTCACTACTTTATATTTCTTCGCAGCCTCAGTTAATACCCTAGCTTCCCAAACATCATGTGCCAATGGCTTCTGAACATAAACGTGCTTGCCTAACTGCATTGCAGCTAATGCCTGTATAGCGTGGTTATGGTCAGGCGTGGACACAGAAACAGCATCAATATTCTTGTGCTCTTTGTCCAACATCTCACGATAATCTTTATAATATTTTGCTTTTGGAAAACGCTTTCTAGAGGTTGCAGCACGACGGTCATCGACATCACATAAAAATCCGATATCTGCTTTTCCTGACTGATGGAATGAATTGATGTCACTCTCCCCTTTTCCTCCAACACCGATACCTGCTACAACTAATTTATCACTTGGAGCAGTAAAACCTGTACCACCTAAAACATGTCTAGGTACAATGCTGATACCAGCAGCTGCTATCGCGGAATTCTTAATAAATTCTCTTCTTGAATTATTACTCATAATACTATCTTGGGTTTAGTTTGTTATAAATTTCCTTTCTTAAGCTCACTAACCGCGAAATCTACCGCACGAGCTGTCATAGCCATATAAGTCAACGATGGATTTACACAACCTGCAGAGGTCATCATCGCACCATCTGTAACAAATACATTCGTAGCATCCCACACCTGGTTATTGCCGTTCAATACCGAAGTCTTAGGATCTCTACCCATTCTCGCAGTTCCCATTTCGTGGATACCCATACCGAAATTATAACCACTATCATATGTATTCACATCTTTAACACCAATCTTCTCAAGCATCTCCTTCATCTCCTCCGTCATATCCTTACGCATCTTCTGCTCGTTATCCTTGATCTCCATGTCCATTGACAATACTGGTAATCCCCATTTGTCTTTCACATTCTTATCTAGTGAAATCTTATTCTCATGGTATGGTAGGATCTCTCCAAAAGCTGTAAAGCCAACACTCCAGTTTCCTGGCTCACACATCGCATCTTTCCATGCTCCACCTACTTGCATCTCTGCAATCTCGCCAGACCATCGACCACGACTTCCTGAACCCTGATATCCAAATCCACGTACATAATCACGCTTCTTGGTATCACTCGGAATATTTACAAAACGAGGAACATATAAGCCCGTCGGACGTCTTCCAAAGAAGTACTTATCCTCATAACCCTCTACTCGACCTCCTGCTCCTAAACGGAAATGGTGATCCATAGCATTGTGACCCAACTCACCACTGCTACTTCCTAATCCACCTTCCCAAACATCTGTCGCTGAATTCATTAAAACCCATGTAGAGTTAAATGCTGAAGCACAAACAAAAATTACCTTCGCAAAGAATTCGTAAGTCTTGTTAGTTTCCGCATCAACAATCTCAACTCCCTTCGCTTTCTTCGTATCTTTATCATAGATAATTTTCGTTACGATTGAAAAAGGTCTCAAGGTTAAATTTCCAGTCTTCATCGCTGGTGGCAAGGTGGAGGATTGGGTACTAAAATAACCCCCAAAATTACATCCTAACCAACATTGATTCTGATATTGACAGTTAATACGCCCTGTATGCGGCTTGGTAATATTAGCAGTACGTCCCATGATAAAGTGACGTGAACCACCATATTCTTTCTTCAAACGCTCAGCTAAATCTTTCTCAACAATATTGAAATCCATTGCCGGCATGAAGTCTCCATCTGGAAGTACATCCAAACCATCACGGTTACCAGAAATACCAGCCCATTTCTCAGCATAACTATACCAAGGAGCGATATCTTTATAACGAATCGGCCAATCTACACCGTGACCGTCTTTTAAGTTTGCTTCAAAATCCAAATCCCCTAAACGATAGCTTTGACGACCCCACATTAACGAACGACCGCCAACATGATACCCTCTAAACCAGTCAAATCGCTTGACCTCCGTATAAGGACTCTCTTTCTCATTCACCCAGAAATCTAAGTTTTTCTCATTTAATGGGTAATCACGTTTTAATACCGGATAATCCTTCTCCATCTCCACGGTTCTGCCACCTCTATGCGGATATTCCCAGGTGTCTTTGTTGGCATGATAATCTTTTACGTGCTCTACATTGCGACCACGCTCCAACATAATTGTTTTTAAACCCTTCTCAGTAAGTTCTTTGGCTGCCCAACCTCCACTGATTCCGGATCCAATAACAATTGCATCATATACATTATTTTCCACCATTATCTTTTAAATTTTAATTAGTTTTCTACTTGTGTTTGAATAGTCTCCTTCTTGAAAAAAACCAAGAAGATGATCATCACCACAAAGGCAATAACCGCTGGAACTATCCATAAATTATTCCAGAACAAGGCTAAATCAGTGTCCTTGATCGAAACATACATATCACTTACATAACCTGCTACCCAGAATCCAATCAATTGACCTACTCCATAAGTCGCTAAGGTAATCAATCCTTGTGCAGCACTCTTGTTATCCTTTCCTGCCTTGGAATCCGTATATATTTGGCCCGAAACAAAAAAGAAATCATAACAGATACCGTGCAAGGCAATCCCTAACAATAACATAAAGGTCAATTCTCCCGCATTACCATAAGCAAAGAGTACATAACGTAATACCCATGCTAACATCCCCAATAAAATGGTATTCTTAAAACCAAAACGTGTGAAGAATACTGGTAATAATAACAGACATAAAGCCTCTGAAATCTGTCCAATAGTCATCTTACCAGTCGCATTTGCCAAGCCTATTTCTGTTAAAAATGGATTCGCATATTGATAATAAAACGCTAAAGGAATACAAATTAATATCGAGCAAATAAAGAAAACCAAGAAATTACGGTCCTTCAATAATTTGATCGCATCTAATCCTAAAATCTTTGAAATACTTTCCTTCTCGCCTGAATTCCTATCCTTAATCGGAGGGGTCTTAGGTAGTAAAAAGGAAAATGCCGCCAATACAACGGAAGCAATAGCAGACATCAAGAATGTATTCTTTAAGAAACCTTCTTGAAGCCCTTCAGGACTATCCCATTTAAATAAGTAACTGATGGATAAACCAGCTACGATCCAACCAATAGTACCCCAAATTCGAATAAATGAAAATTCCTTCTCCGGATTTTTCATCTGTCTGAATGATACGGAATTGACCAATGACAGAGTTGGCATATACAAGATCATATAACCTAATACATACGGAAAGAATGATCCAATGGAATCACTCTGATAAAGTTGATACATCAAAAATGCACCAGCAATATGTAAAACACCGAGAATTCTTTCGGCATTAAAATATCGGTCTGCAATCATACCGATAATAAATGGAGCAATAATTGCCCCCCACGATTGTGTCGAGAAAACGTTTGAAATCTCTAAGCCTGAGGCTTTTAAGTTGTTTCCTAAAAATGTTCCGAGCGTAACGAACCAAGCTCCCCAAATAAAAAATTCGAGGAACATCATGAAAGAGAGTTTAAATTTAATTGATGAAGACATTCTTTAAGGTTTACTAAAATCTTGAATTTAAAGATAGAGATAATATGCTAATTACAAAATTTAATAACGAATTTGTTTCAATACTAAATCCCTTTAGCATTAGAAGGAATCCACTTCCCTATAGGCCTTAACCAAGGCTTCTTCCCCTTCTTTTCCAGATTTTGACATCCCGTGCTCCATCCCTACAACTCCCTTATAACCCTTCTCGTACAACCACTTAAATAAGTTCTTATAATTAATCTCTCCAGTTGTTGGCTCCCTCCTGCCTGGATTATCTCCAACCTGGATATAGGCAATCTCACTCCAACAATTTTCCATCATCTGGATTAGGTTACCCTCATTTTTCTGCATATGATATACATCATATAAAATCTTACAAGATGGACTATTTACTGCCTTACAGATTTCATAGGTTTGATCCGAAAATCGTAAGAATAAATCCGGTGTATCACTCAATGGCTCCAATACCATCGTAATCCCATGAGGTTCAAATATTTCCGCCCCTCTTCTTAAACCTTCAACAACATTGCCAGTTTGTACTCCGATCGGTAGATTACGAACGTAATCTCCAGGAACTACAGTGACATGCTTTGCATTACAACGTTTTGCAATTTCTAAAGATTCTTTACAGCCCTTGACGAATATGTCTATAAATTCTTGTTTTCCAGCAGCTAAGGAATTCGCACCATTCCCTCCTTTTGGAACCACAAAAACGCCCATGGTCATCCCTAATTTTGCCAATAACTCTCCAACTTTCTTTTGCTCATCTGCTGAACGACCTGGCATCCCATTATCTTCAATACCGCGGAAACCTAGTTCATGCATGTATTTTATTTCATCCAAGAAATTCTTCCCAGCTGTAGCACTAAACATCCCTTGGTGTGGACCATAGTTTAACTTAAAAGGTTGATTGGCAGATTTTGAATCCATAGGGTTTGTTGATTGATCTTTAGCAGAAAGGCCATTTGAAAATAAAGACGCACCTACTAATAGGGAACTGTTTTTTAAAAAATCTGAACGTTTCATTTAGGTATAAGTTTTAATTTTTAAGTATTTTATCGGTTAGCAAATACTTCTGAAATCCAGAAGACTGAGCTTCTTTCACCTGCCCATCCTCCAAATACAGTAAATAAATATCAACTATATTTTTTGAATTCGCAAATGAAATTGCTTCATCTGGCTTCATCGCTATAAACACATTATCATATGCATCTGCCTCCATAGCGCTATTCGCTACAACCGTAACTGATATTGTCTGTGACTTAATCGGGCGACCCGTTTTAGGATCAATATGATGTGAAAACTTGTAATCTTTTACTTCACGAAACTTCTCATAACTACCTGAAGTAGTGACAGATTTGTTTCTTAACTCTAATATATGGTCGGAACCTCCAGAAGCTTGCTCCGGACGCTGAACCAAAACCTTGAAATTACTCTGATCTGGTTTTGACCCATGAGCTCGTATCTCCCCACCGACTTCTACAATAAAATTATCAATCTTTTGATCTAACAAATAATCATGTAAGACATCCACCGTATAGCCCTGCGCTATTCCATTTAAATCGACTTGAACTCCGCGAACTCTTTTTTTAAGTCGCTTTCCGGATAATTTCAATTTATCCATCCCTACAAATTTCAAAGTCTCCGCAACTTTACTTGAATCTGGTATATCAACTACCTTCTCTGGACCAAAACCCCATAAGCTTACCAACGGCATTACTGTGACGTCAAATAAACCCTTGGAATCTTTGTATACGCGAAATGATTCCTTCATAACAGTCCACATATGATAATCCAACTTCATCTTCATCAATTCAGGATCATTGAACTTCAAAATATTGGACCCTTTTTTATAAAGGGACATCGATTGATCGATAACTGCAAAAATACTGTCAATGGATGATTGGGATATGGAAGCACCTTCTGAATAATAGGTAAGGGTATAGGTTGTTCCTTGTGCTCTTCCGTATAATTCGTGTTTCTGTAAAGCAGAAATTGGTTGCTGTCCGTATGCACAGCAACCAATTAATATAAGGATGATAAAATTACAGAATTTTATCACTATTAAATGTATTTCTCAACATCATGTCCTGGTACTGCAACTGGATAGAATCCATCTTCATTTGGCAATACCTTAGGTTTTGCATCCCATGCAAATTGATCTGGCATCAAGCTGATGTTCGATTGAATCGCCTCATCCCATTTGATTACCTTTCCAGTATAACATGCAATCCTTCCGATAATACCAGTCAAGGAACTGTAAGCACCGTACTCCGCATTATCAAATTTATATTCTCCTTTTGCAATCGCTTCAAATAATTCTTTATGCTCTTGCTGATATGGATTTGGATTCCCTTTTGGATCATGACGATAAATTTCTTTACCATCTGGACCATACAAAACAGCTTGATTACTAGCTGATAAATATACTCTACCTTTAGTAGCTTGGAAGGTCTCATCTACTCTGTTTGAGATCCCTTCGAAGTGACGACATTGGCTATATACTACCGATCCATCATCGTAAGTTAATTCCAAAGCAAAGTTATCATAGATCTCACCGTACTCTTTTCCGGTTCTATGTGCTCTACTTCCTGTTCCTTGAATCGACACTGGATATTTTTGTTTTACCCAGTTTGCAATATCAATATTATGGACGTGTTGCTCTACGATATGATCCCCACATAACCAGTTGAAATAATACCAGTTTCTCATTTGGTATTCCATCTCTGTTTGATTAGGTTTACGAGGTCTTACCCAAACTCCACCGCTATTCCAATAAACCTGACCGGAAACAACATCTCCGATAGCTCCATCGTGAATACGTTTGATAGCTTCTCTATAATTGGTCTGATAACGTCTTTGCAGACCTACCACAACGTTTAATTTCTTTTGCTTTGCAATCTTCGCTACTTCTAGAACCTTACGTACTCCAGGGATATCTGCAGCAACTGCTTTTTCCATAAAGACGTGCTTCCCTTGATTGATTGCTTCTTCGAAATGAAGTGGTCTAAATCCTGGAGGAGTGGTCAATAAAACCACATCAGCATCCTTGATTGCCGCCTTATAAGCATCAAAACCTACATATTTGCGACTATCTGGTACATCAATCTTATCTCCAAATTTCTCTTTTAAGGTATTATAAGTTGAATCTAGGTTATCTTTGAAGGCATCTGCCATCGCCACCAACTTGATGTTTTGACCTGATGCAAAGGCATCAAAGGTAGCTCCTGTACCACGACCACCACAGCCTATTAAGGCAATTTTTATAACATCAGATCCCGCTGCGAATACACTGCTTACTGAACTCCCGGTTAAGGCTGCAGCACCCACTAGGGCTGATGATGATTTAATAAAATCTCTACGTTTTAAACTTTCCATGAAGTTAGATTTAAATTGAGTATTATCGGTTTATGTTAATTAAAAATCCTTGATTGGCGCCTTATCATAATACGCCATAATTTCCTCGTGACTCGGTTGTTTGACCGGACGAACTAAGCGCATCCCTACAAATGGCGCCTCTGGAAACCACCAATTTGATTTTGGAATCTGAGGGTCCAATTGTTTCCATATTGGATCGGAGGCTCCTCTCGCTGCAGAACGCATATCCACGGCTGTACTCTCAAATGATCCCCCACGAACAACATGTGGATATAACTTCGTCGGTACATTAACCGGATTCTCCGTTACCTTACCCGCCAAAGTCTTGTAGAATTCAGCATCATATTGATCATAAGTCCACTCCGAAACATTCCCTAAAATATCATATAAACCCCAAGGGTTCGCTTTTTTACTCCCTACTTTCGCCGTTTTATTGGAGGAATTATCCTTGAAAACCGCGTAATCAGCTAATTGACCAGCATCATCTCCAAAGAAATACTCTGTATTGGATCCTGCCCTAGCTGCATATTCCCACTCGGCCTCCGTCGGTAAACGGTAGAAAACCCCAGTCCTCACATATAACCACTTACAAAATTGAATGGCATTATAATGTGTCATGGCTAAAGCTGGTTGACCATCCTTGCCATAACCAAAAGTCATATCCAAATATGGTTTTGTAGGTCGAGTTACTGCATCTACTTCAGCAGAAACTTTGCCATCGGTAGATTTGGTAATTTCGTAATCTTTATATAAAAATGGCTCAAAAAGATTCCAGGTTACCTCATAGGTTCCCATCCAAAACGGATCTAGCTTTACCTTATGAACTGGCTTCTCATCTGCATTGGAAGATTTTGAACTCCCCATCTCAAATTCACCGCCTGGAATGGCTTCCATTGTGAATTCTAAACTTGTCCCTTCAATTTTTTGTGTATAACGCTCGTGCTTTTCTTGAGCATTAGACACTTGTATCCCTGCCAATAAGGCAAAGAATAAAACTCTCTTCATAAATAACTATAGTATATTAAAACCTAAAAACAATTAGCATTTTCTTGAATATATTGCAATAAAGATAAGCAATTCTGTAAATAATTTAATAACATTTAGGTTACATTAAAAATGTACTAAGTATAAAATACCAAAAATATGTGCTCAATAAGCCCAAGGGAATACTTAATCCGATGACACTATTCCCTACTTTGGAGTTCAACTTGAATTGGCTCAATATGATACTGGTAGCGACCAAACTTGGCATTGCCATCTCAAATATCGAAACCTGAACAATCTCCCCGCTTAATCCCATACTCCATGCTATCAGAAAAATTACGGCCGGTGCTAATAGTAATTTATAAATCAAAGCATAAGTAATATTGGGGATTTCACTTTTTACGATTCCGAAATTCAATTGAAGCCCTATAGAAAATAGCGCTAAGGGTGAAACTGTAGAACCTAAAATCTTAAAAAAATCATCTAAACTACTCAAGTCAATAAACCTTGCCAAAGTAATAGCAAGTAAACAACCGATTAATGGTGGAAAGGTAAATACTCGTTTTAAAATAAATTTGATATCCACCGTATTCTTTTTCTTTAAACTCCCCTTCATCGCGACAACCACTCCAACGGTGGATAATAAGAAAAAGGTCATCTGATCACTTACAATTCCAATTGGAAGTGCCTCAACCCCAAAATAGGCCGTGATTAATGGAAATCCGACGAAGGATGTATTGCTCAGTCCAGCAATCAACATCAAAGTATGTGAGGTCCTCTTGGAAATATTCGTAAACCGCTCAATAATATAGAAAAGAATGATAGAACCTGTTAATACCAATATTGGCCCCAACATGGTAAATAGTAATCTATTATCCCAATTTAACTTGGGTAAATAATTAAAGGAGATAGCTGGCAATCCGAAATATAAAACCCACGCATTTAAGGCTTTATATCCATCTTTTGCAACCCAATTAAATTTCCTACTAATTACTCCAGCGGAAAGACAAAAAATAATAAGGATAAAGTTTGACACGGCATTTATTTTTTTCAGCAGTCAGAATTGAAACAAAAATGACACTGAACACGTTTTAAGCCCTAAAGTTATTACTATTTTTGTCGATTAAGTAAAATCCATAATTATTATTCTGTGATCAAGAGCACTATTCTATTTTTATTTATTCTGTCCCCATTTCTAGCTGTAAGTCAGATATCTCAAATTACAAAGGAAATTAAAAAAAGCCCCCTAATCTTTGAACTTGAAACTGAAAACGGTGGTATTCTTGCTCAAAAAGGTTTAAAATCAAGCACCTATGAAGGCGCTTATTACAATGGATTAAACTTTAAAATCGGTTGGAAACAACGTGCTAAAAAAGATCAATATTATCAAATATACAATTATCCTATTTACGGTATCGGTCTATATTCCAGCACTTTCAATACCGATATCTTAGGTAGTCCTTTCGCTATCTATGGATTTGTTCAAACACCAATTGCTCCAAAGGAGGATAGTCGTTGGAGTTATGATTACCGGATTGGACTTGGTCTATCTGGTAACTTTAAGCCCTACAACGAAAATGAAAACCCATTGAACCTGGTGATTGGCTCTAAAAACAATGTGTTTATTGATTTGGGAATAAGGACCCAATACAAGATTAACCCACATTGGAAAGCTGGTGTAGGACTTGCATTCCATCATTTTTCTAATGGAGCCCTTAGACTCCCTAACAAAGGGGTAAACCTCGTACCTGTCACCGTATCAGTCAATTATCAAATCAATCCTGAAATAAAAATCAACAAAGATTCCGTACTAAAGCCCTATTCTAAGAAAATCCTTTACCACCTTAATTATGGCGTTGGCTTCAAGCAGCTGAAAGATGATTCAGATGAAAGATTCTTTAAATCTACCCTAAGCGCCTATGCCAGCAAACATGTGTCCTATAAATGGAGATTAGGAGCTGGATTTGACTTATTCTATTCTTCATCCGGCAATGATGCTGAAATCGCTGGCGACAAGTCTGGAGAACTGGGATCCAAACTTTCTGGAGGCCCGGCATTCTATATTGCACATATCCTCAATGAAAGACTCGTCCTGAACGGAAATGTTGGATATTATCTCCATAATCAACGCTTCAATGGTGAAATCAGAAGAGTATTCCTTAGAGCCGGAGCAAGATATTACGTTTATAAAAATATCAACGCAGGAGTATCCATCAAAGCCCACATGGGGAAAGCTGATTTTATCGAATGGACAGTAGGTTATACTTTCAACAGAGATCAATCGAATTAAAGCTGCCTTTTTCGTACCTTTATTGAAGCAATAGGAAACCAAATCCATTTGTAAAAATGAATTTTGCAGATAGAGTAATTGACTTCAATCGAAATCTTCAATACACTGGCAAATTACCAGAAGGCTATTTTGTGTTGAACCCCTTCATGGATAACCCCGAAACAATGAAGGTGATGCGGCAATTCTATGAACAGTTCTATTCCGACAACGATACTCGAAAATTCTTGATCGGAATAAACCCAAGTAGACATGGTGCTGGTGTCACCGGTGTGCCTTTTACGGATACCAAAAGACTCGATTCTGTATGTGGAATCAAAATGACCTCTGCCAGAACCCATGAAATCTCCTCCGTTTTTATCTATGACATGATTCAGGAATTTGGAGGTGCAGAAGCATTCTACAAAAACTTCTATATCAACTCCCCTTTTCCCCTAGCCATAATTCGTGAAGTAAAACCTGGTCAATTTTTGAATGCGAATTATTACGACGACCCAAAATTATTCCTTGCTGTCAAAGACTTTATGATCGATTCCCTAAAAAACCATATTTCCATGGGTCTTGACCAAGATGAAGCATTTATTTTAGGAAAGAAGAATGCACTATTCATCCAAAAACTAAATAATGAAGCTCAATTGTTCAAAAAATTGACAGTCCTGGAACACCCTCGCTTTATACAACAATATAAATCCAAGGAGAAAGATCAATACATAAACAAGTATTTATTGGCATTTAACCAAGATGGAACAAAATAGAATTATTTACAGCATAGGTCATTCGACTCATCTCATTCAGGAATTCCTTGACATGCTAAATTCCTTTGACATCAAAACCTTGGTAGATATCAGAAGACATCCCGGATCTAGGAAATACCCGCAATTTAATCAAGATGAACTCCGGTCTTATTTGGAAAACAACGGAATTGCTTACCAATACCTGGAAGCACTGGGCGGACGAAGACCGACTCATAAGGATAGCCATAACAACGCTTGGAAAAATGAATCCTTTAGGGGTTATGCCGATTATATGGAAACAGATGGCTTTGTTCAAGGAATCCAAGAACTGGAAAACCTGGCAACAGAAAGAAAAACCGCTTTTATGTGTTCAGAAGCTGTATGGTGGCGATGTCATCGATCCTTGGTCTCCGATTATTTAAAGTATAAAGGTTGGAAGGTATGGCATATTATGGGCATCGGAAAAGCTCAGGAACATCCTTATACTTCTGTTGCAAAAATTACGGATTCAGGTTTGACCTATTCAGGAAATTAATAAATCATGAAAACAAAATTTAAAATTGGCGATCATGTTAGCTGGAATTCAGAAGCAGGTCGCGTATCAGGAACTATTATCAAAATCCATATCGCTGATTTTGATTACAAAGGTTATACTCATCGCGCTAGCCCCGATGACCCTCAATATGAAATAAAAAGCAGTAAAACCGATCATATCGCCGCTCATAAAGAAAAAGCTCTCACTTTGATCAAATAAAAAAAAATGTAACATTCTGCTTTACAATTCCCTGAGATACTCCAAAACACTTAAATTTGCCGCAATCGCGCTTTAATAATCACATTAAAATCAACTTCATTTTTCTGATTATTAAGTTTCATTCCCCCTATCCAATATGAATAGAAAGAAAGTTATTCATCACAATTATTTAAAACTCTTCGCCATCTCCATGATCGTTGGTCTATTGAGTTCCTTGTTAGCTATTTCTTTACGATTTATCACAGAGAAAACTGAACATCATATGCTTTCTTTCGTCTCTGAAACTAATCCCTACCTCTTTATTATCTTACCATCAATCGGTATTACCATGATTTACTTTTTGAGAAAGTATGTCTTCCATGGCAAGAAAAATAAAGGAATGACCGAAATCTATAAAACCTTAGATCTCCGAAAAGACCATTTACCATTATTTAAAATTCCATCCCACTTTATCAATGGATTTTTAACCGTTATTTTTGGCGGATCTACTGGCATCGAAGTGTCCACTGTGGTATCAACCGCAACCATTGGAAACGAAGTCTACAAGAAAAACTTCTCCGCCAAACTTTATAAAAGGGAGTTGATTTGTGCCGCTTCCGCTGCCGGAGTTGCCATTCTATTCTCCAGCCCCTTAGCAGGATTACTTTTTGGAATCGAAGCTATCAGTCGGAAATTTAAACCAACCATATTGATTAGCTGTTTGGCTTCAACCTTAATCGCAGCATTATTTATCTACGGATTAGGAAATGAGAGAGTTATCCCAACCCACATCATCGATTGGAAATGGCAATCCACACCTTTCTTTTTTGTCCTCAGTTTACTTGCAGGTCTATTCGCCGTTGGTTTTACGCTGATGATGATCCGAATTAAAACCTTCTTTGGAAATATTAATAACAATTTTATTCGAGTAAACCTAGGTGCCATTACCGTTGGATTAATAATCTTTTTTTTCCCAGTCTTATTTGGAGATAGTTATCATGGTCTAAATGAGGTTCTACATGCCGAATCCAATTCCATCGGCTATCTGCTCCTTTTGGTTCTCCTAAAACCATTGGCCTCTTCATTAACCTTAGGTGCTGGTGGAGATGGTGGTGTATTTGCGCCAAGTATCATTGTAGGTGCTTTCTTAGGGTTGTTAATGGCTATTTTCTGTCAGACTGTATTACATATGGAGGTAAGCCCCATTAACTTCGCTCTGATTGGTGCCGGCTCCATGCTTTCTGCCGCTATCTATGCCCCATTTACTTCTATTTTCCTGATTTGTAATATCGTCCCTAATGGGTACAGCTTGATTATCCCTTTAATTGTATGTTGTCTGGTATCAAAATACTTCGCCAATAAATTATTGCCTTACAATGTGTACACCTATGATATGTATAAGGAAAAAATGAGAAATTCAATCGCGTAAGGATTCGTAATATTTTCATTGACAAATTGTTTAGGTATAGGGAGTTTCTTAAATTGCTTCAATTAATCAAACACCTAAACAATTTATCATACCCATGAAAAGGTCTCTTCTCGTTTTATTTGCTCTGTGCATTTATTTTTGCAAACCGGTACTGGCGCAAGAAAAAATCACTATCAGTCATTTACCCTTTATTCAAGCTCTAACTGACTCAACTGTTTCCATTATCTGGACCAGCAATAAAAATGCTATTGGCTGGGTTGAACTCGCCCCTGACGATCAAACCCATTTCTACCAATCCGAAAGACCCAAAATATTCTCCGGAAAATATGGCTTCAAGAATGTAGGCACAGTACACCAGGTTGACCTTTCTGGTCTAAAGCCCGGAACTAAATATCGCTATAGGGTATATAATCAAGAAGTCCTGAAACATGAAGGTACAAAAGTGCAATACGGTGAATATGCTGCAACAAACGTATATAAGCAACAACCCTTAACATTTTCAACGCCTGGACCTAAATCATCTGTTGCATTCGCTGTGATCAATGATATTCATGGAAAGAATGAGGTCATGACCAACCTAATCAAGCAGGTGGATCTAAAAAACACGGATTTCATTGTTTTCAATGGGGATATGGTTGACAACCTATTGAGTGAAGAACAGATGTACCAAGGCTTTATGGATACTGCAATACAGTTGTTTGCTAGTGAAAAACCAATGTATTATTCAAGAGGCAACCATGAAACTAGGGGGCCTTTCGCGGTACAATACCCAAAATATTTCCCTACCAGTTCAGGTGAGCTATATTATATGTTCAATCAAGGGGATGCTTGTTTTATTGTCTTGGATTGTGGTGAAGATAAACCGGATTCAGACATTGAATATAGTGGAATTGTGGATATGGACGCATACCGAACTGAGCAAGCCAAATGGCTGGAAAAAGCTGTCCAAAACCCAGCTTACAAAAACGCAAAGTACAAAATCATTATCTGCCATATCCCGCCCGTATTAGGCTGGCATGGAATGGAAGATATCCGGAATAAATTTGTTCCTATCTTAAATAAAGCAGGAGCTCAAATTATGCTGAGTGGACATATGCATCGACATGAAATCCTAAAGGCTGATCAAACCGTAAATTTCCCGGTCATCATTAACTCTAACGTCAATATCATCAAAGCAAACCTTGACGAAAAACAAGGCTCCTTTAAGATCTATTCCCAAGATGGGAAACTCGTTGACGAAGTAACCATCAAATAGAACATGTCTTCAGACATATTCTATTTGATGCAAAAACATAATACTAACAGCCTTTCTATCTCACATCTCAAATCTCACATCTCAAATCTATATTTTTATATCTCACATCTAAATTTTCATATCCAAAAGAAATGGGGCCTCTTTCAGCCCCATTTCTTTATTTAAACAACTTAAATATCTTACTTCCAAAATTCTTATCCACGGTAATATAAGATGGATAATAGATATTTTGACCGGCTATGCGAATAGAAGGTTTGATCTTCAAGACCATAAAACCTTCAGACTTTTTGTTCAATAATTCATCAAAGAATTTATCAAATCCATTCTCTTTAGCTTTGTTAAAAATATTTGCCTTGAAAGTCATGGGTACAATCGTACTTTCACCTTGTTTCAAGTTGACATTTTGATCCACTGTTCCTTCAAAAAGAGGTGAATTCTGAATTTCAATCACATATTTAAATGAGTTGAAAGCTGCTTTTTGCATTTCAGGATTCGTGATTTTAAGATTTACTTTTCCTTCCAAAGGCAACTCCTTACTAAAGAGTGCTACGGCAAGACCAGCCATAGAAGATAAGCTATAGCTACCATCCGATCCTTTGAAGGATTCCAAAGACTTTCCATTAAACTTGACCTGGTCAACCGACTCAACATCATATTCACAATCTGCCAAAGCCTTGATTTGAGCTTTTTTATTAACCTGACATCCTGATAACATCAGGATTGTCAATATTGATACTATTCCTATTATCTTTTTCATATCCATTTTACTTTCTTCCAAAATTATAGATCAAACCTAAGGTAAATACCGCATTACCGGGTTTCAAATACTCATTATTCATTAAACCAATGTTCCAGCCATTCGTATATTGAATCTGAAAACCTTTATTCAATTCCAGTCTTGTAAAGAAAATTGGTTCTACATAAACGTTCTCTTCCAATTGACTTGAAACCCCATTTAAATCAAACCTATCCATCTTGATTCGACTTAACCGAATGGCCGTTCCGTAGTTTAGAGTCCTTTTCTTACCAAAAAGATTAATCTTGTTTTTTCGGGTTGATGAAAAATTTGCTTGAACAAAGATTTTGTTAAAATCCACATCCCGGGTTTCCACGGCATTAGTCCCTGTTGTACTTGCTCTTTTATCGACATCCATCGTCGCTCCTACTCCATATCCGCCATAAAATTCCAAGACACTCCGCTTTCCTTTGCCAAGCACTGTATAGTAACCTAAGCCACCTTCATACAAGTATTGTTTGAAATCATGATTATCAGATTTATAATTGATGTAGGAACCATTCCCAATAATTGCCAAGTGATCCGTAAAGGCAACACCAAGATTTGCACTAGCATTTCCTTTCGGGTTGACATGTGCCGCCAAATATCCTTCACCTTTGCCTGTAAACATAGGGGTCGCTGGAACATTAGGCAAATAAACTGAACTACAACTGCTAAAGCTGGTAACCCCTGCTAGCAGACCTAAATATAAAAAGGACCTTATTTTAATCATAAAATGTATTAACCCTGCATCTCCTCAAATTATTATGCCAAAGATTCATAATCTAAAAAAACTTTCATGTTTTCGTTGATAATCAACGGACATGAAAGTTTTTATTGGTCTCAATTAGAGATATTGTTAAAAATGTATCGACTAATCCTCAGGATTAAATAACCCCGTGGATCTCAAGTTGCTCTTGCATTTCTTTTTGAAGTTTCACAGCCTCTTCACGTGCTTTCTCCGCAAAATCCTTCCCTTTGGAAGCATAAATAATACCACGGGTGCTGTTTACCAAGATTCCACAATCCTTATTCATCCCATATTGACAAACATCAGCTAAGGAACCGCCTTGTGCACCAACACCGGGAACCAATAAGAAATGATCCGGAGCATGCTTCCTAATCGTTGTAAAAGCCTCTCCACGCGTAGCTCCAACCACATACATGATATTCTCCGAACTCCCCCAAGTATTCACCTTATCAATGACCTCCTCAAATAATTGCTTACCTTCTTTATTCTGAAAGTTTTGAAAATCCAAACTTCCATGATTAGAAGTTAAGGCCAGAACAATGGCCCATTTCCCTTCAAATTCTAAAAATGGAGTCACTGAATCCTCACCCATATAAGGTGCAATCGTAATGGAATCGAAATTCAATCCCGAAGAAGCAGGATTAAAAAACGCCTGTGCATACATCTTGGAAGTATTGCCGATATCACCACGCTTAGCATCTGCTATACTAAAACAATCCTTTGGAAGGACTTCACAGGTTTTCCGCAAGGATTCCCATCCTTTAACACCATAACTTTCATAGAAAGCAATATTCGGTTTATAGGCAACACATAAATCCGAAGTTGCCTCGATTATTGCCTTATTAAATGAAAATATCGGATCTTCATCATCTAATAGATGTTCCGGAATTTTACTAATATCAGTGTCCAAGCCCACACATAAAAAGCTTTTCTTACTTTTTATGTTATCAATTAGCTCTTGTTTTGTCATTTTTATTGATTAATTAATGAGATCATGAAATCCTCAAATTCTTTTGTTGAATAGTCGGCCATTCCTTTATGGTCGAAGGCTAAGGCTCCTTGTTTATTTAAAACAACTGTTGAAGGAATAGAGTTACTTAACCAGGTCGTAGGAATATCACTCTCCGGATAATAGATAGGCATATTCAATTTCTCCTTCTCCATGAAAGCTTTCGCTCCATCCTTATTATGCTCTATTTCAACAAGCATAAATACCACGTTTTCATTATCTTTATACTTATCATATAACTTTTGAATGGAAGGCATTTCTGCACGACATGGACCACACCAAGTTGCCCAAAAGTTGATAAAAACAACTTTCCCTTTTAAATCGTGCGTTTGAATGGTTTTTCCAGCATCGTCTGATAATGTAACGGTTTCAGTCATCACCAACGGAGTTGCCGATGGATTTGCTGCTGTTTGTTTGGGAACATCTGGATTAAACAAACCAATTTTCATCAGCCCACGTTGAATTGCGGTTCTAGTCGTTGGAGTCAATACCAAAATCGCTAATACAATAATTAGTACCCAGGATAATATATTCTTTGTTTTGTTCTTCTTTTCTGCCATGATTATGAATCAAATTTCTCTAGTTGTTTTAACAAAGTAGCAAAATCTTTCGGATAATCCGCCTCAAAGGCATACTCTTTCCCATTCAAGGTAAACTTTACAGCTTTAGAATGCAGGGCAAAACGCTTCATGATAGGTAGTTCTTCTTGGTCTTTGGAAAGGGTAAAGCCTCTTTTCTTAATTTGAGAAAGGTACACGGGCTTGCCACGGTACATGGCATCCCCAACAATAGCAGCGTGCTGTGTCGCCAAGTGAATCCGGATCTGATGCATCCTTCCTGTGATTGGTTTACACTCTACTAGGGTATATTGCTTAAAATACTTGATACTATTGAATATAGTCTCTGCAGGTTTCCCATTATAGCGGTCAATAGTTACATTTTTATTCCCTTGATTCAAAATAGGTAAATCAACAACCAGGTTTTCAAAAACATGCGTACCACCAATAATGGCGTGGTAAGTCTTGTCCACCCGACGTTTTTCAAATTCTATAGACATTAACCTATAGGTTTCAGGGTTCTTAGCGATTAATAATACGCCAGAAGTATCCTTATCCAAACGATGGCATACCTGTGCATCAGGGAAGTAATTTTTCGCTAAGCGCAGGATATTAACCTCATCCCCACCACGTGCATCAAGGGATGCAACAAAGGGCGGTTTATTGATGACAATCAGGTTATCATCCTCATGTATGATCAGTTCGTTGAATTTCGGAAATTTAAATAGATTTTTCTCTTGTTGAGCCATAGCGCAAAAATAAGAATTATTGCTAATTTTCTATAATTCAGCGTAGTTTAACCAATAGGTTAACATTCAGGTTGATACTCCTACAAAAATGCCTACTTTTGCAATAAAAGCAATCTAACATGTCAGTAAATAAAGTAATCAAGCGAATTACAACATCTATTATTCGCGATATGAAAAACAGAGGTGAGAAAATCAGTATGCTTACTTCTTATGATTATTCTACCGCAAGGATCTTAGATGATGCCGGTGTAGATATTCTTTTGGTGGGTGATTCTGCTGCCAATGTCTTTGCAGGATTTGAAACAACCCTTCCTATTACCCTTGACAACATGATTTATCATGCTTCAGCAGTCGCTAGAGCCGCAAAACGCTCGATGGTAATCGCGGACCTCCCCTTTGGTGAATACCAAGGTGCCACAGAAGATGCCTATAAAGCTGCTGTACGGATGATGAAAGAATCCGGTGTTCATGCTATTAAATTAGAAGGTGGAATAGAAATTATCGATAATATTAAAAAGATTGTTCAATCCGGTATTCCTGTCTGCGGACACCTGGGACTTACACCCCAATCAATCTATAAATTTGGAGATTTTGGTGTGCGTGCAAAGGAAGATGCTGAAGCAGCAAAATTGAAAGAGGATGCCTTGGCATTGCAAGAAGCAGGATGTTTCGCAGTAGTGCTGGAAAAAATCCCAGCAGCTTTGGCTGGAGAGGTCTCTAAAATGTTGGATATTCCAACTATTGGTATTGGGGCAGGAAACTTATGTGATGGTCAGGTTTTGGTGGTTAATGATATGTTGGGAATTACACAAGAATTTAAACCTAAATTCTTAAGACAATATTTAAATCTCAATGAGGAAATCAACAAAGCTGTCAAACAATATGTTGCGGATGTAAAAGCTCAAGAATACCCTAACGAATCTGAACAATACTAAAAATGAATAAATTCCTCCTTATTGCTATCCTTGTTGGTATTTTAATTTATTTCTTGTCACGAAGAGTGATGATGAAAGGAAAATCTACAGCTATTCAAAAAAGCAATAAGCAAGGTTATTTTCTCATTGAAAGTGGTGCTCCAATTATTCAAAAAACCATTAAGAATACTTTATTTAGTGTAGGAATTGGTGTGGTTCTATTTATTATCACCATCTTATTGGCCATGAAAATAAAAATCATTCTCTTTTTGCTTCCTATCAGTCTTTATTTAATGAGCCAATTGTTTTTATTGAATAATCAACTTAAGTATGCAAAAGACCAAAGAATTTGGTTCAATCCTAACACAAAAGATGTCATGATCGAATGGTTAAGTGGGAATAAAGTTTCTTTTAACTTGCTGAGAGATGTGCAACAGGTGAAAGCCGTTAAATCAGTACAAAAAAACAATCAGATATTATTTGGTTATTATGAACTCCTGGTTCATAATAACCAAGTTTTTGTTCCTTTTATCTTAGAGGACAATCAGCGGAATACAGGATTTTTCAATACCTTGAAGGAAAACTTCCCAATCAATCCAAAATCTTCCTTATACCCAATCATTTAAACATTCGGGATTTTATATCCGTTATGGTATCCAGCAGCCAAAAGTTTATTGGCTTCAGATTCCTTAAATCTTTGTTTCTCTTTTTCCCAGTAGATTTTCTTGCCTGTTCTATAGGCTATATTTCCCATTTGGGAGAATTTCGCAATATGACTCCCTACCTCTAGTGGAGCATTGAGGATATTGCTATTCTTGGTTCGGATAGCTTCCACAAAATTTTGCATGTGCAGGTCTAAACCATTATCAACCTTTTTCTGATAAGGTACTGCTTTCATTCGATCCATCTCTGGAATAACTTCCCAACCATTTCTATCCAAAACTAGGGTTCCATTATTACCAATAAAGGCAATACCATGTTCCCGGCCATATGGTCCTCCGGAAATACTCGTAGCATGTTCCCATTGGATATTAAAATCATCAAATTCATATACAGTGGTCAAGGTATCTGGGGTATCACCGGCATCATCGGGATAGGCAAACTTACCTCCGGCTGCCATTATGGACTTTGGATCCGATACCTTCATGCCCAATAAAGCATAATCTAATAAATGAACTCCCCAATCGGTCATTAACCCACCTGCATAATCCCAGTACCATCTAAAATTATAATGGAAACGGTTTAGATTAAATGGCCGGGTCTTCGCAGGTCCCAACCAGGATTTGTAGTCCACTCCTGCCGGAACTGGTCCATCAGGCTCAACCGGAACTCGCTTTTTCCATCCTAAATATGCCCATGCCTTTACCAAACGAATTTTCCCTAGTTGTCCTGAATGAACAAACTCGATCGCATCCTTAAAATGCTTCTGAGAGCGTTGCCATTGACCAACTTGAACAATACTCTTGTATTTATCCTTGGCCTCCAACATCGTATTACATTCTACGATCGAATTACCAATGGGTTTCTCGATATAAACAGCCTTTCCAGCTTTACAGGCATCAACCAACATTAAACAATGCCAGTGGTCCGGCGTTCCAATAATCACCGCATCAACCTCGGAATCCTTTAACAGTTCTTGATAATTCTTATAAACCTTAGGTTTTTGACCTAAATCATTCAACTGTTTCAACCGATCTTGAATCACGGCATCATCTACATCGCAAATCGCAGTACAACTTACATTCGACACTTTTAAGATGGAACTTAAATCAGACCATCCCATTCCCTTAATCCCAATAGCACCTACTCTTAATGTAGACTGAGCACTTGAACGCCCATATAATGACGATAAATGTAATGCCGGAAATAATAAAGCTGACTTATAAATAAATTCTCTTCTTGAAATACTCATGCTTTTTAGGTTTGTATAAATGTACGATGTTCATGCAAATTGGCCATAATTTTATAACTATTTATTGAAATTATGTAACAATTATGAACCCAATTGTCCGGAAATTTGTATTAAATAGTAATTAGGAAATATAACGATGAAAAATCACACCTATAAAGTTTCGGGAATGACCTGTAACGGCTGCAGGACAAACGTCGAAAAGAAATTAAATGAAGTTCCCGGTGTCACCGCCAAAGTAAACCTCGAAAAAGCTGAGGCCCAAATACAGACGGATGAACCCATCAATATTCTCAACCTACAAGATAAACTCGATGAATTGGGCGGTCACTACCAAATTCATGATAAAGACCATCATGGGCATACCCATCATCAACATAATCATGAACCAGAACTATCAGAAAGTGGACAATATATCTGCCCCATGTTCTGTGAAGGTAAAGACAAGATATATCATGAACCGGGACGTTGTCCAGTTTGTAATATGCACTTACGACCAATTGAAAAGGTCGATTTCAATGCTCCGTCTCATCAGCATCAAGCACAACCCAAAGTAAATGCCAGCAATGCTGGGAAGTATTATTGTCCAATGATGTGCGAAGGTGACAAAGTTTATGACAAGTTCGGTTCTTGTCCGGTTTGTGGAATGAACTTAGAAAAAATTCCAGATACTACTTTGAAAGTGGAATACTCCTGCCCTATGCATCCGGAAATCGTACAAGACCATCCTGGCGATTGTCCGATCTGTGGAATGGAACTGGTCCCTAATCAAGTAACCGAAGATGATGACCAGCATTATCGTGATCTCTTGAAGAAATTCTGGATTTCAGTAGCCTGTACGGTGCCAGTTTTTATTCTTTCAATGGGCGATATGTTACCTGGTCAACCAATCAGCCAGATTATCCCTTATAAAGTAAATGCTTGGATTCAATTGATATTAACCTTACCAGTCGTATTCTATACTTGTTGGATGTTTTTCCAACGTGCATGGACTTCTTTCAAGACCTGGAATCTAAATATGTTTAGCTTGATTGGCCTGGGAGCTGCAGCAGCATTTGTTTTTAGTTTATTGGCGTTCTTCTTTCCGCAAATTTTTCCGGAAGAATTAAAAGGGCATCATGGAGAAGTTCACCTGTACTTTGAGTCCGTAGTGGTTATTCTAACCTTGGTTTTACTAGGCCAAGTCATGGAAGCAAAAGCACATTCCAAAACCAATTCGGCGATTAAGGAATTAATCAAATTAAGTCCTGCTGAAGCGATTTTGGTAGAAAATGGACAGGAAAGGAAAATTTCCATCCATGATGTGCAAGTTGGCAACATTTTAAGAGTTCGCGCAGGTGATAAGGTTCCTGTAGATGGTCTAGTGACTGAGGGAAACACCTCCATTGACGAGGCCATGATTACTGGTGAACCCATTCCTGTAGAAAAATCAATAGACGATCAGGTCATTGCTGGTACGATCAATGGTAATCATGAAATCCTGATCAAAGCCGAAAAAATTGGTTCTGAAACTTTATTGGCTCAAATAATTCAATTGGTCAATGATGCTAGCAGAAGCCAACCGCCAATTCAAAAGTTAACGGATAAGGTCTCGAAAATTTTTGTCCCAACAGTAATTGTTATTGCGATTTTGACCTTCATTCTATGGAATGTATCTTCTGTACCTAATAGTACAGCAATGGCATTTTCAAATATGCTTGCGGTTTTAATTGTTGCCTGTCCTTGTGCCTTGGGCTTGGCTACGCCAATGTCTGTCATGGTCGGTATTGGAAAAGGTGCTAAAAATGGTATCCTGATCAAAAACTCAGAAGCATTGGAAAAATTGGAAAAAGCAAATGTCTTGGTGGTTGATAAAACCGGTACTATTACGGAAGGAAAACCATCCGTATCAGAAGTAACAACGGAAAACGATAAGTTCTCAGAGAATGATATCCTTCAAATTGCAGCTTCTGTCAATAAAAATAGTACCCATCCATTAGCTCAGGCCATGACCGAAAAAGCTAAAGAAAATGGATTGCAATTCTTGGATGTTACTCAATTCGAAAACATTTCAGGGAAAGGTGTTAAAGGCCATATTTTCCATATGACAGTTCTATTAGGTACCCCTAAATTAATGACCGAGCAACATATTGACCTATCAGAGGAGCAAAAGAAAAAGATTGAAGAGCTACAGAAAAAGGGAAATTCTGTTTCTGTATTAGCGATTGATGGAAAGCTGGCTGGAATCATAGCGGCCTTCGATGCCTTGAAAAAAAGTAGCATTGAAGTAATTCAGAGATTTATTTCTGAAGGTGTGGAGGTTTATATGTTTACCGGTGATAATCAAAATACAGCTGACATCGTCGCTAAGGAGGCCGGTATCCAACATGCCAAAGGTAGTTTATTACCAGAAGATAAACTGAAAGGAATTAAGGAGCTCCAACAGCAAGGCAAGAAAGTTATTATGGTAGGGGATGGAATTAATGATGCTCCTGCCTTAACCCAGGCAGATGTGGGTATTGCGATGGGCACCGGAACTGATGTCGCCATTCAAAGTTCAGAAATCACCTTGATTAAAGGTGATTTAGTAGGTGTTCATAAAGCATTTAAACTTAGCAAATCCATGTTGAGGAATATTAAGCAAAACTTACTCTTTGCTTTTCTGTATAATGTAATCGGCATTCCCATTGCAGCAGGATTATTATATCCATTTTTTGGAATTCTGATGTCACCAATGATAGCTGCTGCTGCGATGAGTTTAAGCTCCGTTTCGGTAATTGTGAATTCCTTACGTCTAAATGCTGTAAAGTTGGATTAATGCTCCTTTGAGATAGATTTTACCCGTTTCGCCAATAACAGGTGTGACAAAAGCCCTAATAAGGCAAAGGTCACACCTACGGCGCAAACTCCAGCCCAACCCGCAATTCCCCAAGCTTGCGCAGCCAGCCATGACCCAAAAGCCCCTCCTATAAAATAGATCACCATATATACGGTATTCAAACGACTGGTTGCTGGTGTTTTTATCGCAAAATAATCCGATTGGTTCATAATATGTGAGGATTGTAAACCCAAATCTATCAGGATAATGCCCACTACCAATCCAAAATAGGTGTTTCCCATAAAGTAGATAAAAAACCAACTCAATAAAATAATTACCAGAGAAATACTAATAATCTTATTTCGGGTCCAGACTTTATTCAATTTCCCCACAAATGCTGCTCCTAATGCCCCTGCTGCCCCGATCAATCCAAAGGTTCCAGCTATGGATGGACCTACCTCAAATGGTGGCTCCTCCAAATGAAAAGCTAAAGTCGTGAAAACAGCACAGAGCGATGCAAAACTTACAGCACCTCGAAATGATGCCAACTGCAAGATGGGTTCCGATTTTGCCAATTTCCAAACGGACTTCATTAACGATGCATAATTGCCATGGAAATTAGGACTCATCTCCGGCAACATTTTATAAACCAAACCCCAAGAAACCAACATCAATAGGGCTGCCCCATAATATATACTCCGCCAACCCCAAATATCACCAACAATTCCTCCGATAAAACGAGATAACAGAATTCCCATTAATAAACCGGACATGACCATGCCAATATTTTGAGATCGATTCTCCGCATTGGAAAGATCAGCAACCATAGGAACAAATAACTGTGGAACCACAGAGGTGCAACCTATCAGAAAACTCGCCATCGAAAGCATCCAAAGTTCCTTAGAAATGGCCATCCAAATCAAGGCTAGACTAACTAAAATCAAATCGACCAAAATCAACTTCTTTCGGTACAATTTATCGCCTAAAGGAATGATCATTAACAAGCCAAATGCATAACCTAGTTGCGTTAATACAGTAATTTTACTCACCGCAGATTCCGAAACATGAAATTCAACCGCCATTTCCGCAAGTAATGGCTGATTATAATAATTATTAGCAACTACTACACCTGAAACAATGGTCATTAACCAGAGTAAAGATTTTGAAAGCTTAGGATTTCCGCTGATGTTCATTGATTTTATTAATCCTGTAAATCTAAATAATCTGATTTGAAATGCTAAACCATTTATATTTTTATAAGTTCCTACTCCCATTAATTCTACGACTTGACATGAGAATTGCAGTTTTGGCAGGAAATTAACGTCCGAATTGCTGACAAGTTGGCTATTATTTTAACTTATTTCCAGAAAAGAAATTTCATAATCTCCTTAGATTGTTTGTTAATTGTCATTAAAAATTACCCATTCAATCTTGATAAAATTTTATCAAACTGAATCTCAAACACTTACGATATTATCCATTTTTTTATAATCTATATTCCAAATTGGACAATATACATTGGTATGGATATTGACTATTTGACTAACACGACAATAAAGTCAATAATTAAAATATAAAATCATGAAAAAAATTTTACTTACTTTATCTGCAGTAGCAGTATTAGGATTCGCAGCAAACGCACAAACTGAAAAAGGTAAATTTATGGTTGGTGGTCAAGTAGGATACCACGGTCAAACTACAAAAGATTCAGATGTTAAGTCTAATCAATTCAGTATTATCCCGAATGCAGGTTACTTTGTTGCAGATAATATTGCAGTAGGTACAGGTGTAGGTTATAATTGGGCTGAAAACGAAACTGCAATCGGTACTAAAGTAAATAACTCTTCTTTTGTTCTTGCTCCATTTGGTAGAATGTACAGCCATAACGATGGTCCTGTAAAATTCTTCGGACAATTATCTGTTCCAATGGCATGGGGAACTCAAGAAACTGATAATACCAAAACTTCAACAACTGAAAGCTATGGTGTTGAATTGGCTCCAGGTATCGCATTTTTCCCAACTTCAAATATCGGAATCGAATTGAAAGTAAGAGGTTTGTATTTCAATAATAGTTCTTCAACTGAGGAAGCTACTAATGTAAAAACAACTACTAATAATTACGGTTTAGATGCGAATTCATTAGCGCCAACTGTTGGTGTTACATTCCACTTTTAATCGTTAATTACAGATTATAGTGAAAAGGGGTTGTTATTGAAACAACCCCTTTTCATTTTATATGATTTATTGGAGTGCCCTACTCACCTAACCAGATTGGCAAAGCAAATTGTCTCAATAGATTCGCCAATTTTACAGTTTCTACCTCAGATTTCTTTACCCAACGGATTTCTTTGAGTTCTGCATGTGGTTGAATCGCGTTGAACTCCTTCATGAAATCACATTGAAAAACATAACCCCGAACGGTTTTGCCCGTTTCATTAACAGCTTGCGCCTCATGAACCCCGAGGAGTCTGCATCCCGATTCTACAAGTTCCACATCCAACTCTTCTTTTAATTCACGAATCAAACTGCTGACTGGTCTCTCCTCTCCTTCTATTTTCCCTCCCGGCAATTGGTAATAGCTCGATCCTTCTTTTTGAACCGTTAATAATTCATCGGATTCATTGATAATTATACCAACAGCAATGGTTATGTAGTTATTTAGCTTCATTTGAATAATTTGAAAATTAATTCACTAATTTCCTAAATAATGGAATGATTTTTAGTATTCTATAGGTAACATACTGATTTAATTCTATTTTTGCATCAAAATAGGTCATAATCCACTAAAAAACACCAAACTAGCGAATGAAACATTATTTTTTCTGGTCCTTACTTTTTGCCTTTTTAATAATTGCGTCTTGTAAGAACTCGTCAAAAACCACTAGCGCCGCAGAGAAAAGAAAGCAAGATTCTATCGAACGTGTCCAAAAAGAAAAAGAAGCTGCCGAAAAAGCGGAAAGAGAAAGACCTAGAACAGCTGCTGATATCAAACTTGACAAAGATTTACAATATGATAAACATTCTTTGGAGGAAACTTATCCCTACAAAGACACTACGCGTCAATTTCAAATTGAGAAAATAAAAGAAAAATTAGCATTTATCGAGAATTTCCAACGTGCTCCGCATCAATATGGGGTACTTCAAAACTATAAGAACCGGAATGGTGAAGCTGCAGTGGTGGAAAATTTTGTTCGGAATGCGTACAAAAGAGTTTCTGATACCTTAGGAACAGAAAAATACCAATCAGCCCCCCTGTATAAAGAAGAAAACAGCAAGAAACCTTCCATTTATGGTCGTGACGGTTCCTTGGTCAGCCTGGAAAGTTCAGATTCCGTAAAAATGGTTAAGGTCAATGGAATTTCATTCGAAGGTACTTGGTTTGTACCCAAAAGATATGTTAAATCAATAGGTGATTCCTTAAAAATCACGCATGTAAACATTGTAGATGTTACAAACCAAAATATTATGACCGTGGAAAGAACGGGTGAAAATGAGTGGAAAATACGCAGTATGAACCCTGCTACATCGGGTTTACACAGGCCTCCACACCAAATGGAAACCCCTGTTGGAATCTTTATCGTTCAAGAACAGAAACCTAAGATGTTCTACTATGGGGATGGAACAACAACCATTGAAGGATTTGCGCCATATGCGTCCAGATTCACCAATGGAGGCTATATTCATGGGGTTCCGGTGAATAATCCTAAGGGTAAGATTGTAGAATATTCATGGTCATTGGGTACGACACCAAGGTCACATATGTGTGTCAGAAATGCGTCATCTCATGCCAAATTTGTTTATGATACGTCAAAACCCTTCAAATCTTTGGTGGTCGTAATTGATTAAAACCTTATTTAACACTTTGATTGTCATATTTTTCCTAGCTTTGTATAAAGAGACTAGGAAAATGTGCTTATGAATAAACTATTGCTTATTTCATTATGGGCTATTGCGACCTCCAGCATTTCTGGAGACCTAAACAACACTCAGCAATTAAATGCTCCTCTTGAAATCACTCAGACAAAAGTAGAAATCGTAAAAGATCCAGTTAAAGAATTATATGATGAAATGAAGTTACAAGGGATCATCAAATGGGACGCCTTCGAACAAGCTATGCAAGGTTACAACCATTTGAGCCCTAAAAACAAAAATATCATGACCATCATCGACTTTACGCTGCCTTCTACGGACAAAAGAATGTATGTTTTGGATATGAAAGCTAAAAAACTTTTATACCATAACATCGTTTCTCATGGCAGAAATAGTGGTGAAAAATTCGCAACTGCTTTTTCAAATAAACATGGATCCTTCCAAAGTTCCTTGGGATTTTATTATGCTCAAGAAACCTATTTTGGAGGGAATGGATACTCCCTACGTTTAGATGGACTTGAAAAAGGAATCAATGATCAAGCTAGACCAAGAGCAATCGTGGTACATGGTGCTGATTATTGCAGTACGGATATCATTAAATCTACTGGAAGATTAGGACGTAGCTATGGCTGCCCTGCCCTCCCACGTGAATTGACAAAACCTATCATCAATACCTTGAAAGGTGGCACCTTGATGTATATCTATGCCGGAAATAAAGACTATTTGGCAAGTACCAAAGTGGTTAAAAAACATCCTTTAGAATCTCCTTCTACATTAATTGCTACGCAACATGAAGAAGAAACCGGAAAATCTAAAACGGTGTTGAACTAAGGAAAAATTTCAGATTTGAATCCTGAAACACGAAGCAAACTTCAGTGTTTCAAACCAAATCAAAAAAATAGATTTCTTACCAATTCAATATGCTCCTGCATTTTTGGTAAGAAATCTATTTTTTTATGCACTATTTATCGTTCTCCTGTTTAAGAAGCTATTACCTTCTTCTATTCATCTCTCAAACTATTTACTGGATTTGCATTTGCAGCCTTAAAGGAGTGGTAAAACATAGTGAGGAAAAATCTCATAAGGTGATTTAAAAACAGAATTCTTATGTCCTGCTAACCATGTATAAGGTACAATAGAGAAATAATCACTAAAAGTTCCTATTATTCCTGTATCATCCGATATTTCTTTCAGATTATCCTTGCTATCAAAGGCACTTCTTTTTTGAAAGTAGTATCTATATTCAGGTGCTACCAACTCTGTTGAGGCAATATTGTCTTTAATAAAATTTGCAATGGGAATTTGAACCCCGTCAAAAATGTTGGTTCACCTTTTACCTTGGAATATATCTTCTTCAGGACTTGCTCTACCTAATCCCAGATAATCTTCGAATCTGAGTCGCACCTGAGTCGGACCTTGTTCGAATTTTTTCGAAGGAGATGCGGCAAAGATCCGAAGAAGGTCCGAAGGAAGTCCGGTAAAACCCATAATTTTTCCCGAATAATAAAATACTTAATATCGAATAATAGAAGGAGTTCACCTAAAAATATGACTCGGGGATTTAATAAAAAAAAAGACCGTGAATAAAATTCACGGTCTTTAAAAAGATATTTTTTTTAGCGCTTAGCTACTGAAATAAGCTCTTACATTTTTACCTTCCATCCAGTTCATAAAGGCACGGTTTACAACCTTATTACCACCTGGTGTAGGATAGTTACCAGAGAAGTACCAATCTCCTTTATGGTTAGGACATGCTAAATGTAAGTTATCCAAGGTTTGGAATACTACTTCCAATTCAGCATTTAAGTTATGAGGCTTCACGATTCTAGAAATCTCTTGAGAGATTTGATCATCTGTGAATGGCTCATAAATAGCTTTTACGTAATTTTCAACTTGATCTTTCGGCATGGTCGTAGAAGCCAAACATTTTTGATAAACCTCATCAATAATGTGTGCCAATCCGTTTTTACGAAGCAGTGAAATTGCAGCTTCAAAGGCAACGAACTCCGACATTCTAGACATGTCAATACCATAACAGTCAGGATAACGAATTTGTGGCGCTGAAGATACGATTACAATCTTCTTCGGATGAAGACGATCCAGAATGGTTAGAATACTTTGTTTTAAAGTAGTTCCTCTTACAATGGAGTCATCAATTGCAACAATGGTATCCTCATGGTCATTTACGATACCGTAAGTTGTATCATAAACGTGTTGTACCATATCTTGACGGTCAGCATCTTGCGTGATAAAAGTACGAAGCTTAGCATCCTTCACGTTTAATTTCTCAAAACGTGGTTTCAGGTCTAGAACTTCATTTAATTCTTCATCGGAGATTTTGTCCGTACGATTTAACAATACTTCTTTTTGGCAATCCCTAACATGTTGATTGATTCCTTCCATCATACCGTAATACGATACTTCGGCTGTATTTGGAATAAAAGAAAACACGGTATTCTTAATATCGTTATTGATACTTTTAAGTACCTGCGGGATCAACAACTTACCTAAAGATTTACGTTCCTGATAGATATCAGCATCAGAACCTCTGGAGAAATAAATGCGTTCGAAAGAACAAGACATTTGTTCTACAGGTTGTCTGAACATTTCTTCTGAAACCGTACCATCTTTCTTGGCGATCAATGCATGACCAGGTTTGATTTCTTTCACGGCACCCAATGGAATATTGAATGCAGTTTGGATAACAGGTCTTTCAGAAGCTACGACCAATACTTCATCATCTTGGTAGTAGAATGCCGGACGAATACCAGCCGGGTCGCGCATCACGAATGCATCCCCATGTCCGAAAATACCAGCGATGGTATAACCACCATCCCAAGTTTTTGCAGAACGGGTTAAGATCTTAGCAACATCAATATTCTTTGCAATTTGAGCAGAGATCTCGATGTTTGAATAACCATCTTGTTTAAATTTATCGAACAATTTTTGGTTTTCTTCATCGAGGAAGTGACCAATTTTTTCCAATACCGTCACTGTATCGGCTTGTTCTTTAGGATGCTGACCTAGATCATATAATTGTTGCAATAACTCATCCACGTTGGTCATGTTAAAGTTACCTGCAACTACTAAATTTCTAGACATCCAGTTGTTTTGTCTTAGGAAAGGATGACAGCTTTCTATACTATTTTTACCATGGGTGCCGTAGCGCAAATGGCCTAATAGTACTTCGCCTGTAAAGCTAACATTGTCTTTTAGCCATTGGGTATCCTTAGATTCCTCTGGATAAGCTTTGTTAACTGCTGCGAATTTCTTCTGAACATATTCGAAGATTTCGGCTACTGCCGAAGAACCCATGGCTCTATATCTGGAGATATAACGATTCCCAGGTTTTACATCAAACTTAATTGTTGCAATACCTGCACCATCTTGGCCTCTATTGTGCTGCTTTTCCATAAGCAGGTACAATTTGTTGATGCCGTAGTAGGGCGTACCGTATTTTTCTTGATAATAAGATAGGGGTTTTAGAAGTCGGATAAGTGCAATTCCGCACTCGTGTTTTATAGCGTCACTCATATCTTGAATTGATGGCACAAAGGTACGGAATTTTGAAAAAAAATCAGATACATATCAATGTAAAAAAATCTTTCAGGCTTTCAACTCCAGCATCCCTGGTACGATTTAGCTATCAAGTTTAGTTTCCTGCGATTTACCACAGAAAACTAAACTCATCAAACCTTTATGTCCTCAAAAAATATTATGGATTTACCATTTTTGAAGAGGTGATTTCAATAAATTTTTCACGCCTGGAAATAAATTCTGCTTTTTCGATTCTTTGCCATGTCATATAGCTATTGACCATGATACCATCGGAAAGAATGGGTTCGACAGATTTTAGATAAAGAATATCGCCTTCAAAGTCGATTTTCCGTTCCTGAAATTGCCCTTCCCAATTTGGAAAAGAAGATGTTGTAATGGAGTATTGAACAATCGCATTGGTATTGTCAATTTTATAAGACCCTGCAAAGGCAATAAAGCCTTTAACCTGTTCTTGGATTTCATCAGCATTTGCGAGATAACGATCCTGAGAGACGTAACTGTTGCGATCAGCGTTTGAAATTTGTACCGACATAAATCCATCGGCTCCATACATTAACAAACCCTTTGGGGACTGCCCCATCGGGAATTTTGAATCTGCACCTTTAATAGGTACTTCTATATAGGATAGTAGCTGCCACGTGCCTACTAATTCATTTTTCAATGTTGTCATTTAGGGGTTATTGTTTGCCTTTATAACGGCGATTTCTTATTTATAGTTTGTAACATTACTTATATAGATATTTCTATGACAGAAGAAACATCTGTACCTTCGTTAAACAAGTATTGGACCAACATCGGCCAAAAAAAATCAGCTTTGGATAAGACATTGAATATGAATAAGAATTGTTATTGCGGTTCCGAAAAAAGTTATCAGGAATGTTGCGAAATCAGGCATCATGACTTAAAAACTGTTGAAAATGCAGAACAATTGATGCGAGCACGATACTCAGCATTTTGTTTAGGCCTGATTGATTTTCTATATCAGAGTTTCCATCCGAGCAGTCGCAGGTTTCAGAAAAAAACGGAAATAGCACAATGGAGTAAGGAAAATCAATGGGTAGGTTTGGAAGTACTGAAGGCGACAGAAAACACAGTTGAATTCAAGGCGAGATTTATTGCTCCCGATGCTGTAGCGTATGTTCATCATGAAAAATCCCGATTTCAAAAATTACATGGCACCTGGTATTATGTAGATGGTAAAATAATAACCTAATTAATTTATTAAGACTTAAGGTTTTTATTTTATTGAATTTTAGTAAATTAGTATACAACTAAAAAATTAAACTATGGGAAAGTTTGTAATTTCAACTAGGAAGAATGGGGAATTCCAGTTCAACCTAAAAGCTGCCAATGGACAAGTAATCTTAAGCAGTGAAGGGTATACCACCAAGGCTGCATGTGAAAATGGGATCACATCAGTAAAGAAAAATTCGCAGGATATTTCAAAATTTGACAAATTAACTGCGAAAAATGGAAAATTCTATTTCAACTTAAAAGCCGGCAATGGCCAAATTATTGGAACAAGTGAAATGTATGAAAGCGAAGCAGGTCGTTCGAATGGTATTAAATCTATTCAGGAAAATGCACCTGATGCGAACACTGATGACACAACTGTATAGATAGATATTTATATCAATATTTAAAAAGCCACTATGAAAATAGTGGCTTTTTGTTTTATTCTAGATTTGGATTACCAAATTACGATACGTTTGTCTTTAGGTAGATAAAGCTTATCCCCTTCTTTGGTATCAAATGCTTTATGGAAAGCATCTAAATTGATGATCGGACCAGTAGCACGGTATTGTGCTGGCGAGTGTGGATCGGTTTTCACTTGATTCACTACAAATTCATCGGTTGTTTTTGTACGCCAGATCGTCGCCCAAGAAAGGAAGAAACGTTGATCTTGGGTATAACCATCGATTAAACCTGGGTTTCCTTTGTCTTTCAAATACATTTGAAGCGCGTCAAATGCTACTGAAGATCCACCTAAGTCACCGATATTTTCACCTAAAGTGAAACGACCATTCACGAATACTCCTGGTACAGGCTCGTAGGCTTCAAATTGAGCAACCAATGCATCCGCAGCAGCATTAAATTTCTCTTTATCTTCTTCAGTCCACCAGTTATTTAAATTACCATTTCCATCGTATTGTGAACCTGAGTCGTCAAATCCGTGTGATAATTCGTGACCAATAACAGCACCAATACCACCAAAATTCACTCCTGGATCTGCTTTATAATCGTAGAATGGAGGTTGTAAAATCGCAGCGGGGAATACAATTTCATTAAATAATGGACTGTAATATGCGTTTACTGTTTGAGGAGTCATACCCCACTCTGATTTATCAACCGGCTTACCTTGTTTAGCTAAGTTTTCTTCAAATGCCCAACGACGAACATTATTTACGTTCTCAACTAATGAAGTTCCTACTTGAAGGCTAGAATAATCTTTCCATTTGTCAGGATAACCAATTTTTACCGTGAATTTAGAAAGTTTCTCCAAAGCCTTCTCTTTGGTTGTTGGCGACATCCAAGCTAAATCCTTGATATGAACATTAAAAGATTTAATTAAGTATTGTACCAACTCCTCACATGCAGCTTTTGCTTCTGCAGGGAAGTTTTCTTTTACATATAACTTACCTAATAATTCACCAGCATTTCCATTTACGAATTCTAAACCTCTTTTGTCAAGCGCACGTTGTTCTTTTTGACCTCTTAGTTTCTTACCATAGAAATCAAAAGATAACTGGTCAAGATCAGCTGTCAAATAGCCCGTAGCATCATCCATTACATGGAATTTTAAGTATTCCTTAATAACAGGAAGATTCTGTTCATTGACAATCTTATCCAGATTTTGATAATATCTTAATTCGCCGATGATTACGGTATCTGCTTTAAAACCAAGTGTTTGAATGTATTTTGCAACATCCATGTTTTTCACCATCGCTTGCAAATCCTTTACCGCAACCGGGTTGTAACGTTTCTGAGCATCACGTTGTTCTTCGACAGTTTTTAGGTTGGAGGCGATCAATTTTTCAAATTCGATTACCTTTGGACCTTTTAGATCACGAGTTTTAGGATCTACTTTACCATAAAGAGCATTGATATATTGATTATAGTTTCCTAAAGTCTCTGTATTTTTTTCATCTTCTTTTTGGTAATAGGTACGACCTAAACCTAATCCACCGCCACCTAAATAAACAGCATTCATATTACTGTTTTTCATGTGGGCATATACGTAAGCACCAAAGAAAGGATTTCCACCGATTGCTCCGTATTTCACAAAATAATCATAAAGACCTTTTAGGTTTTTAACCTGGTCAATATCTTTTAATTGTTGTTGGATTGGGGTAATCCCTAATTTATTACGGGTATCAAAATCTACATAAGATTTATAAAGATCAGCGATTTTTTGACCATCAGTTCCTTTTTCAAACTTGGTATTCAAGGATTCTTTTAAGATTTTCAAAGTTGCTTCATCCGTATTTTCTCTTAGTTGATCAAAAGATCCCCAACGAGCTTTATCAGAAGGAATTTCTACTGTTTTCATCCAATTACCATTAACGTAATTGTAGAAATCATCTTGTGGACGAACGGATTTGTCCATGTAGGAAACATTGATTGCTTGGTGTTCCTGTGCAAAAACAGAAACTGAACCGGCAAGCAATGCCGCCATTAATACATATTGTTTCATAATTAACCTATTTTGTTTAAGAACCTAGTATCGTTCTTATGCAAACATAGCGATATTATGAAAAAACTAGAAGTAACTATTTTTATATAATTAATTGTTATATAATTAACATGGAGGATTTGTTAATTTGCGCTCAATGATTATTCAAGTTGAAGGTAAAGAATATTTATTGGTCGTTTCGGCAGAAGATTCCATCAAAATCGAGTCAAATGGGAAGGAAATTCCCTTGATTTTTGCACCTGCTCATCTTTCAGTGCCTGAACTGACCACCTATATCAAACAATTCGCTCGTCAAGAAACGAAGAAAATTCAACCTGACAGTACCTTGGATTTTTTTACCATTCCTTTATTTGGAAAAACTTATGCCGTCCGACCTGTAAAGACCGGGCAATCGAAACCTTACTTAAAAAACGATATTATTTATTACTCCCCTTCTACGTTCAACTTCAGGAGCCAAGAAAAGTTGGAAAGTCAACTAGGCCAGATTATTTTCGAACAAATGATCATGAATCTGATAGGAAAATGGGAGGAATTATTTCAGGTTCTAGTTGATGATATTCATTTTAAAAAGCTATCCCGGAGCCCTTATATCATCAAGGATCATTCACTGACCTATAATAATTCAAATATTCAGTTGGATATTCGGGTCAATGATTATTTATTGGCAAAGGCTTTGATAGAGGTAAAGGAAAAAAACACATTTTCGTCGAATATTTTGGAGAATTACTTTCCGGATATCCGACAGATTGAAAAAATATTATCTTATGGAAGCTAAAGAATATACATTTGAAACCGATATCAATTCAGAGCAATTAGAGACCATTTCTGAGGATCCTTCAGAATTATTGAACTATATCTCGAAGGAAGAATTGGATAAGTTGAGTTGGTTTATTTTTGATGTTTTGGGCGATAAAGATGGTAGCCCAGAAGTTGGGAACATCCAGGTTTCCAATTTCAGGTATCAGCCGGATACCCATGCTGGAAAGTTCAGGTTGCAGTTTGACATTGACCGCAAATTTTGTTGTTCGGATATGGGCAGCTGCAGCAATGACTACCTAGATTTTGATTTTAAGCTGGAAGACCAGCGATTTATTGCCAAAGGCAGTTATTTCGATTGGACCTTAAATAATTAATAAAAATGGGGCTGTTTTAAGAACAGCCCCATTTTGTTTACCCAAACACTTCATTTAATTCTTTAGCGAGTCTCAATCCCGCTTTCAGGAGCGCTTGTTCCATTGGATCCTTAAAGCGAAAGATATAATCGTATGATAGTTTATTATCCTTTGCCACATCATCATAGATAACATTGGCCAGTTGATGTGATTCATACAACCAATCTTCGAAGGTTGAATTTGTATATTGTTTATAGAAATATTTCTCATAATCCAATACGCGTGCATATTCCGTATAAGACCATTTCTCATTATCAACCAGGTCAGAATCCCATACTCTGTGAATATTAGATCCACGGCCAAAGAAAGTAACCGCAATTTTGTTTCCACCAAGGTCTTCGGCCCTACTGACATGCATGGGTTGATGCGCATCACCTAACAAGTGCACCATAAAATAAAAAGCTTGTTTTCTTTGTTCAATAGAAAGGTTTTTATCAGCCACTTCTTTTTTTACTCTTTGGTAGGCTTTATATAAATTTTGTTCTGGAGAGTTTTGCAGTTCCACGAGGAATTGCTCATAGGTCAGGTTTCCAGGTGTATTCAAGAAATGCCAAGTTCCAGTTTTCAAAAGGACAGAATCCGGGGAAGACTTAATAAAATCTGCCCAATTGGACCAGTAGGCAATCTTTTGATGGCCGATTAATTTTTGGATGTTTCGTTTCGCTTTTCTGGTTAAATGTTGTTCGGCAATTTCTGAGATTACGCGATGTCCGGTCATTCCCCAAGCAAATACCGAATGAGCTTGTGTGATCAGCATAAAAAATACTAGAATTCTTCCTACTAGTTTCATAGTTCCTATTTATTTAAAAAGTTCAAATCCATATTGAGCATTGGACCAAAAACTATCCAAAGCAATAATTCTTGGTTTAAAAAATGAAATTAAATCCGGCCAATCCTCCTTTTTGAATACACTCAACCCTCTGATTTCGGTATAGATCCGCGCAGTAGGCTTACCGTAATCATCATAAAAAGAGTCGTCCCAAATCCATTCCTCCTCAAGTTCAGCATGGAGGACCTGTGCATATTCTTTAAATTGTTCAAAAAGTAAAGCCCTGATTCCGGCGTCAGGATTGGCGATTTCAATTCCTATTTGGGCCAATTTATTGGTCGCTTCCATTCTGAAAAAGAGAAAACGGATTCCTGTTTTATAATTCACCCATGTTACTTTCTCCCCATCAGCATTTGGAATCGGCGACATATATTGCCCGAAACTGGTCCAAAAGGACTCCTTGATTTTCTTTGCTTCTTCTCTTGAATACAATTCTTTAATTTTATGCAAAACTAGGAATCTCCTTAAACATTTATGAAGTTTAACCTGTTTTCCTATAAAATAATTACGATGGATAAGAAAAAAACCTTAATAACATTAACTGCTGTCGCATTGGGTTCAGTGATTTACAATTATCTACGACCGATAAAATCCAATGCTGAGGTTATTGAAAACTTTGATTTGAGCCGGTATTTAGGCAAATGGTATGAAATTGCGCGTTTAGATTTCATTTGGGAAAAGGACCTTAAGAATGTGACTGCAGATTACAGTCTAAATGATGATGGTTCCATCTTGGTGAAGAACCAAGGGGTTAATGTGAATACTGGAAAAGCAAAAACCAGTATTGGAAAAGCAAAATATGCAGGGGATGTCAACGAAGGGAAATTAAAGGTTTCCTTTTTTGGACCTTTCTATTCTGGATATAATATTGTTCAGATAGGTGAAGACTATGAGGATGCGTTGGTTTTCGGCGATAATCTGGATTATATGTGGATTTTATCCCGCAATAAAACCATCAGTGCAGAGAAAGAAATTGCTTATCTACGCTATGCCGAGGATTGTGGTTATGATACCTCGAAATTAAAATGGACGATTCAAGAAGGCTAGCTATTAAATACAGGCTGTATTAATGCGTAATTGAGGGTGGGATCTTGTTGAATTGCTTCGGCAATTTCTTGTTGATCCTCCGGAGTGATGATGTTTCCCAATCCGGCATTAAAAAGACGGACCAGGGTTAGGGCTCCATCTTTTTTATTGGGTAGAGTCAGCAAGGAGCTTCCAACATAGAAATTAAGAATGGAAATTGCATATTCTCCAAACAGATCAAAATCGAAAGTCTTCCCTTTTGATTTAACATCTTTGAAGAATTTCTCAAAATCTCCTTCAATCATTTCTATTTGTGACTTTGTAAGCATTCGGCAAAAATAGCATTCCAAAGAGAATAAAAAAAGCAGTCCAACCAGGTTGGACTGCTTTTTCTAATTTTCAATATATTATTTTCTTACACTGACTGCTACTCTTCTATCTGTTACACGATCAGATTCCGGAGCATCAGCAGGGAATTTTGCGAATTGGGATCCATAGCCTTCGGTTGCCATGACACGATTTCCTACCCCTTTTGCTTCAAATGCATTTTTTACTGCGATTGCACGATCATTAGATAATTTTTTATTGATCGCTTCATCCCCTGTTTTATCGGTATAACCGCCTAATTTAATTTTGGCATCCGGAAATGCATTTAGGATTGCTACCAAGTTGTCCACTTGTACCTGACTTTCAGGCAAGATATTAGCAGTTCCCGTGGCAAAGTTTAGGTTGTCAAAATCAAACCAACGATCTTTTAATTCTTCATCCGATAAGCTTTTGTAATCAGAATTCAGGAATTGGACCAGTTGATCCTCAATACCACCCTTATAGGCATTGATCACGGTATCATTAGGTAAAGTTACCATAATACTTTCGCGAACCATTTCAGTTCCAATTGCCGTATCTTGGTTGACGACCGAATCGGTAATCAAGGAATCCACATGGGCATCAGAAACCGGTGCTTCTTCCCTATTACAGCCTTTACCGAAGAAAAACCACAATAATAACAAGATAATTGGGATAAGAATCCACCAAAGTCCAGCACCTTTTTTACGTTCTTCGTCTGCTGGTGGTAAAGCAGCAGGTGGATCATCACGACGCACATTCGAAGTTGGAATAATTGGATCTTCTACTAAAACATCTCTTGCGGGATCCACGATAGGATCGACTGGAGCCACATGAGGCTCTTCCGGTACGATGGTTGGTCCTTTTGGTTCTTCACCAAGGATATTCAGAGGTAATCCTGCAGGCAAAGCTTTAAGGAAATTAGCTCTGTTATTGTTAAGATCGGCTTCGATTGAGGTTGTATCCCAACGTTCACCATTACTAGTCAAGGCACCGATTACCGCAGGGATACCTGCCGAAAATAGGCGGATCAGACTATTGGTATTCAATCCGAGAAAGTTAGCCGTATTGGGGATCACTTGATCAAAAGCATTCCCAAAAAGGGAACTCAGCAAAGATCTGGTCGTATCACCATCTTGAGGCACTTCCTGTACAGGTGGAGAGAATCTCAATACATCTGAAAAGTTAAATCCAGAAAAAGTAGACTTTAAAGTTTCAAGTAGATTTCCTAATCCGTGGCCGGATTTGCGTTGAAAACCTAAGAATAAAGAAGGAATTACGGTTTCAATTCCTCTTTTAGCTTGTTCGGGAGAAATATTCTCCTCGGAAGCTAGGGTACTATACGTATGCTCATTAAAATAACTTTGAGCAAGTTGTAATAAATTGTTTTCCATAACCTGAGTTTATAAGTACAATGAAAAAAACAAACTATGTAACATTTTGTTTGCATACCCTTGTTTTTATCAATTAACATTATCTTAATATGAGAACCTTAATTTTGTGAATAAACTAATCCGTTTGGTATGAACATTAAATATTTCAATTTATTATTAGCTTTCTTTTTATTAATAGGGACGGCATTTGGACAGAAGCAACCGAAATACATCTTCTTTATGATTGGTGATGGCATGGGCTTAAATCAAGTTCAGGCGGCAGAGGTCTATAAGAGCTCATTGTCGAATAAGAACAGTGTCTCACCTACTGTATTCAGTCAATTTCCTTATGCAACCTTTGCGACTTCACATTCCTTATCTCATGGCGTAACGGATTCTGGTGCTGGCGGTACCGCTTTAGCTGTTGGGTATAAGACTAAGAATGGTGTTATAGCAATGGACAGTGCAGGTGTTAAACCTTATAAAAGTATTGCCTATTTAGCGAAGGAAAAAGGGATGAAAGTAGGTATTACTACTTCCGTAAGTATCGACCATGCTACTCCGGCTTCTTTTTTTGCCAATCAGCCAGACCGCGATATGTATTATGAAATCGGTTTGGATATCATTAAGTCCAAATTTGACTTCTTTGCAGGGTCAGGATTTTTAAAACCAACTACGAATGCTAAGAAAGAAGAAGTAGCATCGATTTTTCCACAATTAGAAAAAGCAGGTTACCGTTTATTATACGGGTTGGATGATTATAAAAAAGCGAAAAAATCCGAGAAATTGATTTTAATGAATAAAAAAGGAACTGATCCAGTTTCATTAAAATATGCGATTGACCAAAAGCCAGGCGACTTAAATTTAGCTGAAATCACTTCCGCAGCTATTGAGAGTTTGAGTCAAGGAAATCAAGGTTTTTTCTTAATGGTTGAAGGTGGAAAAATTGATTGGGCATGTCACTCAAATGATGGTGCTACAGCAGTTCAAGAAGTTTGGGACTTCAATAATGCTGTACAAAAAGCTTATGAATTCTATCAAAAACATCCGGAAGAAACATTGATTATTGTAACTGCGGACCACGAAACTGGTGGAATTGGGGTTGGAAATGGTAGTTCGACTTTACGATTGAAAAATCTTGAAAACCAAAAGTTATCTCAAGAGAGCTTATCAGCATTGATCAATGATTTCCGTAAAAAGAATGTAAGTGCTACTTGGGATCAACTTAAAGGGTTTTTAGGTGAACACTTAGGTTTATGGAAAACGATCAAGGTAGGTGAAGATGATGAAAAAGCGATCCACGAAGCTTATGAAAAAAGTTTTATTGAGCATAAAAATGAAACGAGCAAGAGTTTATATGCTACCAATGACAAAATTGCTTCATTAGCTATCAAAGCTATCAACAAAGCATCTTCCTTGAGCTGGGCATCAGGAAGCCATTCAGCAGCATATATTCCGGTTTATGCCATCGGTGTTGGAGCCGAGCAATTCCATCAAAAAATGGATAATGTGGATATTCCACGTACGGTATCTAAAATTGCAGGATGGCAACATCCATAAGGAGATATAAACAAGATAAAAACAGGGAATTGTGAGTTCACAATTCCCTGTTTTTATTTTATACGCTTTTAATCATTTTCGATCATATTCAGCTCCTTCTCC
Source organism: Sphingobacterium cellulitidis (assembly GCA_002245855.1). Classification (GTDB taxonomy): domain Bacteria; phylum Bacteroidota; class Bacteroidia; order Sphingobacteriales; family Sphingobacteriaceae; genus Sphingobacterium; species Sphingobacterium cellulitidis. The sequence goes on from NOUX01000002.1 coordinate 246,748, forward strand.
CCCATGGTTCCTTCGTCAAGCATTTTGTTTTTCATTCCCATTGATTCCATTAGGAACATCATTTTATTGGCTCGGATTTCGCAAAACTCTTTTTGAACCCCGGTATTTCCTTCATAGGAGTTATAGAAAATGGTTCCTTGAATTAGCCAGAGACTACCTTTTTTACCTTTTTTCTGTAATTGTTTAGTTAGATTCCCCCAGACAGCAATTCGATGCCATTGACTTTTTTCATAGGTTTCGCCATTCTTTTTGACGACATATTCATTGGTGACCAATCGAATAAAACAATAGGGATTACCATTACTACTGATTTTGATTTCTGGTTCATGTCCTAACCTTCCTAATAGCTGTACTGAATTTTTCATTGCATTCATTATTATTTCATTTTTTGATATATATTTTCTTATTATTCAATTATCTTAGCTAAGTAACTGAGACAAAGGTGCGGTTGAAAAGGAGAAACATTCGTATATCAATCAATTAGAGTCGACTGTAGTCGTTTTTAAATGGTAATAATCACTTAGAAAAATGGATCATAGAAACTGTAAAGAATGCGAGCAACCGATAAAAGGTCGAACGGACAAAAGATTTTGCAATGATAACTGTCGGAATGCATTTAATAATCGGGAAAACAGTAAGGAGTATAATATTCTTAAAAAAGTCAATACGCAACTTCGCAAGAATAGAAAGATCTTAAGCAGCTTATTGGCAGAGGAGAAAATGATTAAGATTAGCAAGACCAAATTATTAGGGGAAGGATTTTCTATGGTCTATCATACCCACCGGATATTGACGACGAAAGGACAACAATATATTTTCTGTTATGAATATGGATATTTAGAAATCGGACAGGACTATATCTTGATCGTCAAGAGTAAGGAGAAGAAGCGGGACTTTATGGGAGCAGTTTAATCTAAGCAGGAAAATACGGGTATGTGCATTCCTGCCTAGTAAACATTTTATATTCTTATACTGGAACTTCCATTAACAGGAATTCAGCTTTTGTATCGGCTTTAATATTCACATGTTTTGCGCCGACGATTCCTAAGCCATCTCGTGTTTCCATTTTTTGACCTTCTACATCGAGGTCTCCATTGATCACAAAAATATAAAGACCATTTTCAGGATTTTTCAGGACATATTCACGATTAAATCCAGCATCAAAATCAGCGATATGAAACCAGGCATCTTGATGGATCCAAATTCCGGCATCCTCAGGATCCGGTGATAGAATCTGCAGAAAATTATTCTTTGCAGCATCAAAATCAATGGTTTGTTGATCGTACCGAGGTTCTACATTTTGTTTATTCGGGATAATCCAAATCTGCAAGAACTTTACGGGATCTTTTTCACTGTTATTATATTCACTATGTTCGATTCCAGTACCGGCACTCATCATTTGGATATCACCTTTTTTGATGACCGAGCCTGTTCCCATGCTGTCGTTATGTGCTAATTCTCCTTCCAATGGAATAGAAATAATCTCCATATTACTATGAGGATGTTTTCCGAAGCCCATTCCTGGAGCGACGTAATCATCGTTTAATACTCTCAATGCGCCGAAATTCATTCTTTCGGCGTTCATATAGCCGCCGAAACTAAAGGTATGGTTGGATTTCAACCATCCATGGTCTGCTTTTCCACGGGAGTCTGCTGGGTGATAAAAAAATTTTGCCATGATATTCTCTTCTTTTAATAATAACACAAAGGTGGCGGATTCGGTTTTGTTACACATTGATATAGGATAAGAAATCAATTGAATAAACCTTCATCACGGAAACTGAAATAACTTTGATCTGTAATTATAAGGTGGTCATGAACGTGTATATCCATTAATTTAGCTGCTGCCAGGATCTTTTTTGTCAAAGTTTTATCGGCTTCACTAGGTTTTAATGTTCCGGAGGGATGATTATGGGCTAAAATTATGGAATTAGCCTTATTCATTAGGGCATGTCTTAGGATCACGCGAATATCTACAGGTGTAAAATCATTACCACCGCGACCGATTAGTTGTCTATCGAGAACCTTACAGCTCGTATTCAGATAAATCACCCAGAATTCTTCATGACTCAAATCTTCAAGGACATGTTTTAAATATTCATAGGCTTTTTTGCTAGAATTTAGGACTGGTTTTTCGGGACTTGAAGTTTCTTGTCTTCGACGTCCCAATTCTAAAGCAGCGATGATGGTTATAGCTTTAGCCTCCCCTATTCCTTTAAATTGACATAATTCACTGATTTCTAATTTACTGAGATTAAAAAGGTCATGATTAACAGTGCCAAGCATTCTTTTAGCGAGTTCTACTGCGGTTTCATTTTTAGAACCGGAACCTATTAAAATGGCGATTAGTTCAGCATCTGTAACAGACCGACGTCCCTGTTCTAACAGTTTTTCGCGAGGTCTATCAGATTCTGCCCAATCACGAATAACCAATTTTTGCATAATATGTAATTTTTTGAGTTTGTATTTCTTAAAAATAAATATTTAAACGCTAATAGTTGTTAATATTACCTGTACCAACAAATAAATAGGGGCTTTAGAATTTAGACAGAAGTCTTATCTTTGTAGGCTATTACAATTTAAGGACACAAATAATGAGCAAAGCGATTATTAAAACAGAAAAGGGCGACATGACTGTGCAATTTTATACAGAAGATGCTCCAAATACAGTAGCGAACTTTATTAAGTTAGCTAAATCAGGATATTATGATGGATTAAGTTTTCACCGTGTTATTCCTGATTTTGTCATTCAAGGAGGTTGCCCAAATACGCGTGAAGGAGCGACAGGAATGCCTGGAACAGGTGGACCAGGATATAAGATTGATTGTGAATTAGATGGCAACAATCAACATCATGACCGTGGGGTATTATCGATGGCACATGCAGGGAGAAATACAGGCGGATCACAGTTTTTCATTTGCCATAGTCGCAACAATACCGCACACTTAGACCGCAACCATACCTGTTTCGGAAAAGTTATCGAGAATGTAGATGTCGTTGATGATATCCGTCAAGGTGACCGTATTTTAGGTGTAGAAATAATAGAAGATTAATTCTTATTTAAGAAATAGAAAATGAATTTAAGAGGATTAGTGTCAGTTACTGGCAAGCCGGGATTATTTAAATTAATTGGTCAAAACAAGGGTGGATTTGTCCTTGAGTCATTGGATGCTGCCAAAGTTAAATCGGTAGTAAATTTATCGACTACGAAAATGGCAACTTTGGAAGATATTACCATTTATGGTGAAGACGAAGAAATCCGTTTGATTGATGTATTGGAAACCATCAAAACCAATGGTGGCAACACTCCTGATGTGAAGGCTGATGGCAATACGTTACGTGAGTATTTTAGAGAGGTAGCGCCTAATCATGATGAGGCAAGAGTTTATTCCTCAGACATCAAAAAAATCATTAGCTGGTACAACATTATCAAAGAACTTCCATTATTTGAAGAGGAAGCTCCTGAACCACTAGCTTAATTTATACGAATTTTATAAAAACCTATCCTAGATATTTTTTAGGATAGGTTTTTTTATATCCTTATATTTAAGAAATGGAGAAAAACAATCTCCAATTTTTTAAAAATATTATTTTATATGAGCAGTAAGGATACTTTATTTTCAGCGCCTACAGACCAAGATTATCAAGCCTTTTGGGATTGGTTTCAAACACGATCACAAGAGTTTTATGACGTTATTAAATCAGGAAAGAACGTGGAGGAGGATTTCATTCAACAATTTGCCCCTGTGTTGGATAAAATGGAACCGCGTGTATTTTTTTTAGTAGGTATAGATCAGGATAAAGATGCGGAGCTCGTATTTACACCAGACGGAATCATCAAGAATGTCATCTGGGCGGAGAAGCTAGTCCAATCATCTCCAGACCTTGCCGGGTGGAAATTTAGAGCCCTCAAACCAGAATCCAATAATGAAGATTTTGCCATTCTGATGCATGATCTGCAATTCGATAAATCCAACATTAAATTCTACCCGATCCTTCATGCCAATTATCCGGATAAAATAGATCTGATGTTTGTTTATGACTCCTATCACGAGGAGTCAAGAGAAGAAATCCTAAGTGGAATCTTTATTTTCTTGGATAATTATTTAGGGGAAGAGACCATGATCCAAATCATTGATAAAATTGATGTTCGTGGACCACAAAATTTGCAGGAAGAATTAATCCAGGCCGATAAATTATTGGATTATCTACATTGGCGTGAAAAGGAATTTGTTGAGAAATATCAGGATGTAAGGCATAATTCCGATGACGATCGATTTTCTGGTTTTGAAGGTTGTTTAGAAAACGGGAAACCTATATTATCAACGATCAACACTTCGGTATTAAATTGGGATTACAAAGCTTCACACCCCTGGATATTGGTGGTGATGAACGCTTATCATTCAGATAGTGAATCAGGATTTCCAAATCCGGACACCTATGATCATATCGCGGAATTTGAGGAGGAGCTTGAAAAGACTTTACCTAGTGCCGAGGGCTATATTTTTCTAGGTTCCGAGACTGTGAATGGTCTTCGTGAAACCTTTATTGCCTGTAGGGAGTTCAGAAATGTCAGCATGGTTATGGAAAAATTAATCCCTAAGTATCAGGATCGGTTGGAATTGAGTTATGATTTTTATAAGGATAAATATTGGCAAACTTTTGAAAGATATCGGATAGTTTAAAGTTTATGAAAAAGCAAGGTATTTTGATACGTCCCTATCAAAAATCAGATTTTAAGGAAGTCATGAGGGTTTTCGAGACGAATGTTCCTGAATTTTTCGCTGAATCCGAGCATGAGGATTTAATCCATTATTTGAAGCATGAAATTGAGGATTACTTTATTTTGATCCAGGAGAATCGGATTATTGGTGCTGGTGGAATAAATTACGATGATGATCAGATCACCGCTCGATTGAGTTGGGATTTTCTGGATAAAGAAATTCAGCATCAAGGTGCTGGAAGATTGTTAACGGAACATCGCATCCGATATGTAAAGCAAAATATGGCTATTCAACGATTAATTGTAAGAACCTCGCAATTTGCAGAAGGTTTTTATCAAAAATTGGGCTTTAAGGTCAAGGAGAGGACAGCAGATTATTGGGCTCAAGGTTTTGATTTAGTTTTTATGGAATATCCGGCATTACGATAATCATACATCCGATAAAATAACTTGTTTATTGGTTCTATTCATTGATTTTTTTCTGTTTTCCAGGACAATTAAGTTCATTTTGGCTTTGTAACAAAAGATACCGACCATCAGGAAATTAATCTTCAATTTTGTGTTATTCCATTCAAGCTATAAGGGATAACAAACACTAAAATATTAACATACGATGGAAACATCTTTGGATCAAGATTTTTGGAATCAGCGTTGGGAGAACCAACAAACTGGTTGGGATATAGGCTACGCCTCCACCCCTATTGTTACCTTCATGAATGAATACCCGAATAAAGATGCTCGGATTTTGATTCCGGGATGTGGGAATGCGCATGAAGCGGCTTATTTGTTGGAAAATGGGTTTACAAACTTGACTGTAATTGATATTGCACCGATGGCAGTAGACCAATTAAAAGATAAGTTTAAGGATAAACCAGAGATCAGCGTTATTTTGGGTGATTTTTTCAATCATCAAGGTGAGTATGATCTTATGCTTGAACAGACCTTTTTCTGTGCATTAGAGCCAAAGTTAAGATCTGAATATGTCAAAAAATCAAATTCTTTATTGGCAGAAGGAGGAGAAATTGTGGGGGTATTATTTGGGGTTGAGTTTGAAAAGTCAGGTCCACCATTTGGAGGAACGAAAGAAGAATATCAACCGTTGTTTGCCTCTTATTTTGAAATAGAAAAAATGGAGCCATGCTATAATAGTATCGGCCCAAGAATGGGAACAGAATTATTTATTAAACTGGAGAGAAAAAATGGATAAGGTAAAAATTTATTTATCTCAATGGAGTGTGATGCGGATTTTACGCTTGGTAATGGGTATTATCATCATTATTCAGGGAGTAAAATCAGAGATGTGGTTGATTGCGGGTTTGGGGGTATTATTTACGATCTTACCGCTATTGAATATGGGCTGTTCAGCAAATGGTTCATGTCAGGTTCCACCTCGAGAACGAAGATAAAAATCTTCAAAATTAATTAGCAAGGTATAATTAATAATAGTTAATGTGTCCGGCTCAGGTTTTACAACCTGGGCCTTCTTTTTGGACATCTTTTTTCATTCTAAAAATTTTGCATAGCTTTGTAAATATCACATGATGACGAAGATAGTTTCCATAATCTGTTTCACACTCTTAGCCTTGTTCAGCCCAAAGCTTACTTTTGCGTGCAATGAACATCAGGAGGAAGTGAAGTCAGAAGTTAGTTGCGAAACAAAGGATCATCATGCTGAAAATGAACACAGCTGTTGTGAAAAGGAAAATACAGAGCCCACATCCAAACATCAGGAAAGTAAAAGCTCTTGTACTGATTCCAATTGTTGTTGTCCGATGATGGCCAATACAAGCTGTTGTTTCTATTCCAACCCAAGTTTTGAGTTTCATTTCAACAATCCAATTTTTAAGGAGAAAATATCTACCCTTTTGGTTTTCCAAGAAACCTCTGGATATTCTTCAATTTTCATCCCGCCCAAAATAGCTTAATTACTTCCATTTGTACCATTAGGTAATTTATTCTGGTTAGCCATTGGCTATCCAAGCTATTTAAATTAAAAAATAAAAGATGAAAAAGATATCCTTAATCTTAGGCCTTATCCTTGGCTTAGGAATCAATGCTAGTATAGCACAAATCAAGAATGCAAAAACAGTTTCAGTTGCGGTTAATGGAAACTGTGGCATGTGTAAGAAGACCATAGAAACCAGTGGATCTGAGAAAAACATATCCAAGGTCAGTTGGGATGCCAAACAAAAACAGGCTGAAATCACCTTTGATTCTACAAAAACCAGTGAATCTGCTGTATTGAAAAAAATAGCTCAGTCAGGTTATGATAATGCACAATTCAGAGCTCCGGATGATATTTATGAAAAGTTACATGAATGTTGCCTTTATGATAGAAGCCATGAAGTAGCAAAAGGCGGTCCACAGCATGAGATGAATTCCAATGAGAAGCCACATGAACCAGGTTCTAAAAATGAGCATGCCCAACAACAGAAAGGTTTAACTTCTGTGTTTGCTTCTTACTTGGAACTGAAAGATGCTTTAATAACGAGTAATCAAAAAAACAGTGCTTTGGCAGCAGGTCAATTGAGTCAATCGATCAAAAAAGTGGACATGAATTCATTGGCAGAAGCTGAGCATGTTCAGTGGATGAAGTTGAAAGGAAATTTAGAAAAATCGGCAAATCAAATCGCGAAAGACACAAAACTCGAAGGTCAGAGAAATACCTTTATTGAACTTTCCGACCAAATCTATACGTTAGCAAAAACATCAGGATCAGCAGAAGGCTTATTCTGGCAATTTTGTCCAATGGCCAACAACAATAAAGGCGCTTATTGGTTAAGTAAGGAAGAAGCGATAAAAAACCCATACTACGGATCAAAAATGATGAGTTGCGGAGAGGTTAAAGAAAAACTCTAACCGATCTAAACAGACTTAATAATTTTTAACGTATGATGAAAATGAAAGCACGAAATAAATACCTTTTACTTATCACCTTTATATTTTGCTCATCCCTGGCCTTGGGCCAAAAAATCGTGCGCTATGATTTAAATGTAACGGATAGTATCGTAAATTTTGCTGATAAGAATCGTCGGGCGGTTGCTGTAAATGGGATGATTCCCATGCCTACACTTACATTTACCGAAGGAGATACTGCAGAAATACATGTTCATAATAAACTCAAGCAAGGAACTTCCTTGCATTGGCATGGGGTTTATTTACCGAATAAGGAGGATGGTGTTCCTTTTCTGACTCAAATGCCCATAGAACCGAACAGTACATTTGTATATCGGTTTCCCATCATTCAGGATGGTACGCATTGGTATCATAGTCATTCAGGGATGCAGGAGCAGATTGGGATGTATGGCGCCATGATCCTCAAGAAAAGGCCGAATGATCCAACCTTTAGAAAGGGCATTGATGATCTTCCGGAAATACCGGTGGTCTTGAGTGAATGGACCAATTTGAATCCAGACAATGTACATCGGATGCTTCATAATGCCAATGATTGGTTTGCCATCAAAAAGAATGCTACGCAGAGTTATGCTGAAGCCATCAAAGCTGGACATTTTAAAACAAAGTTGACCAATGAGTGGAAGCGGATGCTTGCCATGGATGTCAGCGATGTTTATTATGATCGATTTTTACTGAATGGAAGTTCTGAAGAGACTTATTCACAGTTCAAGGCTGGTGACAAGGTAAGACTAAGAGTCATCAATGCTGGGGCATCTTCCTATTTCTGGTTAACATATGCCGGTGGAAAGATAACGGTTATTGCCAATGACGGAAATGACGTGGAGCCTGTAGAAGTGGACCGTCTAATTGTAGGCGTTTCAGAAACCTATGATGTCATCGTTACGATTCCTGAGGATGGTTTTTCCTATGAATTTATGGCAACCCCAGAGGATCGGACTAATCAGGTTTCCATGTATTTGGGTTCAGGTGTCAAGCAATTAGTCAGTCCATTACCAAAGCTGAAATACTTTGAAGGAATGAAGATGATGAATGACATGATGAAAATGAATGGTGATCTGGATGACATGGGCATGAAAATGAGTCTACAGAAGATGGATATGAATACCGTGATGTATCCGGAAATTCAAAATCAATCGCATCAGCATGATTCCATGAATCATGAAGAACATTCAAAATCTTCAACGGATACTACAAAGGAACATTCAGCACATCAGGAACACTCAGCACATCAGAGCAAGCATTCAGAGCATCAAATGGATCATTCTTCGGAGAGCATGGATCATGACATGGCAAATATGAAAGACATGAACCATGGCGAACATGGAAGTTCTGATCTTGTGACTTTGAATTATACGATGTTACGATCCCCTACAAAAACTACGCTGCCTGCTGATGCCAAAGTCAGGGAAATGAAGTTTGAACTGACGGGAAACATGAACAGGTATGTTTGGAGTATGGATAACAAGGTTCTTGCGGAGAGTGATAAAATCTTGATCAAAGAAGGCGAAGTCTTACGGATCATTTTATACAACAATTCCATGATGCGACATCCTATGCATCTTCATGGACATGATTTCAGAGTGATCAATGGTCAGGGGGATTATGCTCCACTGAAAAATGTATTGGATATTATGCCGATGGAGACGGATACCATTGAGTTTCTATCGAATGTAGAAGGTGATTGGTTTTTCCATTGCCATATTTTATACCATATGATGGCCGGAATGAATCGGGTTTTCAGCACAGAGGATCAAGCTCCCAATCCCTATCTTCCAAATAAAGCATGGGCATATCGCGAATTACAAAAGGAAAGTAATATGAAGCATTTTATGATTCAGAATGATTTCGCGACGAATGGTAATGATGGTGAACTGATGTTGCATAATACCCGCTATAGCCTTACCACAGAATGGAGATTGGGCTATAGTGATATGCATGGATACGAGGTTGAAACGCATTTAGGGCGCTATATTGGAAAAATGCAATGGTTTATGCCATTTATCGGCTTTGATTATCGGTATAGGCGAATGGATAAGCATGGACCCGAGAAAAACATCTTTGGTCAGAAAAACAGCAAGAATGAACGTGCTTTATTATCGGCAGGTTTCACTTATTTGCTACCTATGCTGGTCAGATTTCAGGCAGAGGTTTATCATGACGGAAATGTGCGATTGCAGTTAATGCGGGAGGACATTCCAGTAACAAAAAGATTAAGAGCTGGTGTTATGGTAAATTCTGACTTAGAGTATATGGGTGATTTACGGTATATATTGACCAAGAATCTTGGAATTCGGACACATTATGATTCGGATATGGGATTTGGTGTTGGTTTATCTGTAAATTATTAATCATAAAACAGGGGTTGAATCATGAATTCAACCCCTGTTTTTATTGAAAGGATTAATCTTCAAGAAATCCGAATTTGCCAGTTTGGAAATCCCGGAAGGCTTGTTTTATTTCTGCCTCTGTATTCATTACAAAGGGTCCATAAGCTGCAATTGGTTCATTGATGGGTTCAGCACTCAATACCAAGATTAATGCATCTTTCATTGCTTCAACACTGATTTTTTCGCCATTATTTTCAAACAGAACAAAATGATCGGTTGCGACCTCTTGTCCATTTACCTTTACAGATCCTTCCAAGATTAGCAATCCGGTATTATAGGACTCAGGGAATTCAAATTCAGCTTTTCCATCAGTTTTCAATTTGGCATTGAATAAGTTGACCGGAGTAAAGGTGCTGGCTGCACCTTTTGTGCCTTGATATTCACCTGCTACTACTTCAACATATCCCAAACCATCTGCAAGTTGGACTTTAGGGATCAATTTATTCTCTAAAGCCTGATATTTCGGATCGGACATTTTATGTGCGGCAGGTAAGTTTACCCATAATTGAACCATTTGGAATTCACCACCTTCCTTACTCCATTCCGATTCATGAAATTCCTTATGAAGAACACCAGAAGCTGCGGTCATCCATTGTACATCACCTTCTCCGATTATTCCACCGCCGCCACTGCTATCAGCATGCTCAACCCTACCTTTATAAGCCAGAGTTACGGTTTCAAAACCACGGTGCGGGTGTACCCCTACTCCTTTTGGAATTGAACTGGCCGGAAAGTTGTATTTCGAATTATAATCAAATACAATAAATGGGTCCATCCGCTGCATTGGTATGGCAGAAGGAATAAAACTATGTACTCTAAAACCATCGCCTACGAAATGAGGCATGCCAGGTTTAATAATTTTTTCAATTTGTTTTTCTTTCATGGTATTTTCCTAAATAGAATACAAAAATACCCCTTAATTAAGGATAAAGTATTGATCTATGGTAATAAGTGCATCATATTTAGGCAAATAAATAAGGCCTTGCAAGCAAGGCCTTTCCAAATAATACTTAGAAGTCTTCAAAGGTATTTCACCTTTTAAATTTGTCTTTTATAACCTGGCTTATCCATTTCTTTGTCGAGGGACATAGGTCCTGAGCCGACAATCAAGAAATAAATAAGGAGTAAAAGTACCACTAGGGACAACCAAAATTCGGAATTCAGAAAACTGAACCCATTGGTAATATTCACAAAGAATACAGCTCCGATAAGGATTGGAATTTGTATAGCCACAGCCAGTCGAGTACATAATCCCAATGCGATGAAAATCCCTCCTACCAGGTGGGCAAACACCACATAATGAACAGCACTCCAAATGGATAATTGAAAATGTGTTTTTTCAATCAATGTGGCTACAGAGTCACGATCCATAATAAAGCTTATTCCTTTTGCAAAGATCAGAATTCCAAGAACTATCCTGACGAAGTCAATCCATCTCGGATGATGTGCATCTCCCCAATGTTCAATGCGTTGAATTAGGTTCATAACAACCTCCTTTTTAACTGGTTATACAAAGACAACGTATAATAAGGTCTTGATATTATGGGTTTTAAATATTTTTTTCGAATTGTTACAGTTAGTTACACAAATCTCTGGAAATATTGATATATGACCGAATTTCCTTGATCCTATTAGAAGTTCCAATTACCATAATATTACTGTCCTGACATTCAAACCAATTTCTTTAATCATTGTTGATAAAGGTAGAAAGGAAGAAAATGTCAAAGTTTACAAAGTATTTCATCAAAAAGATAGACAGTCCGTTTTGGTCATTTGCGATCCACGATGGTCAGCAAATCGATCCGCTTATTGATCCTTATATCAAGCTCGGTGAAGATGAAAGGCTTCGGGAAGAAGATCCATTTACGGCGGTAATGGCTGAACTTCCAACAAATCAATTTATTGTAGGTTCTTCGCGATTTCAACTTGACTTAAATCGGACATTAGTAGATTCAGTATACTTAAGACCAGAACAAGCATGGGGACTAGAGGTTTGGAAAGACAGTTTACCTGAAAATATTGTTACAGAATTGCATCTGGATCATAAAAATATCTATTCAGAAATTGAGGAGTTAATTCAGGAAACCATAGATCGATTTGGGTATTTTATCGTCTATGATATCCATAGCTATAATGCCAAAAGAAATGGTCCTGATGAGATAATTGATTTGCAAAAAAATCCTCAGATAAATTTAGGTACCGCCTACGTGGATCCGAAATGGGATCCTCTAATAAAACAATTAATTGAATTTATTAAAAAAGAAAGCTTGTATGACGAACCGATTGATATTCAAGAAAATATTAAATTTAAGGGAGGATATTTATCGCAGTTTTTAAATAAAAAATTTGGGGATTACGGTTGTGTCCTATCCTTTGAATTCCGCAAGGATTTTATGGATGAATGGACAGGAGCGCCAGACCTAAATCGAGTTGTATCCTGTAAACAATTATTAATGAATTCAATCACGGTTTTAACAACGTACTTTAAAAATGTTAGAGGAAAATAGCAAAACCCTTACCCGAATATTAAACGCGATCAATAAGCGTAATCCAATTCACTATCAAGTTCCAAATGTTGGGAAATTCATTTTCAACAAGATTGTGCCTTATATTTTTATTTATAGGGTTCCAAGTTCGGATAAGCGGGATAAAATGTTGGTTGATTTAGCTAAGACGGAGAATGCAAGTATCGTTTGTAAATCACAGGACTTTAATCTGGAGGAATGGATTAAACCAATTGCACAGAAATTAGCGGAAGAGTTTGGGGCTTGTTTATTGGTTGAGGCGTGGATTGGTGAACCTATGCAAAAGGAAGATATTCTGATCCATGTTGGTCAAAAGGATATTTTGCCCCTTGCGGAGTATTTTCAAAAGAATATCAACAAGGAAGCGCGGGAAATCAGTACGGCTATTGCTAAGGATTTGAATATCCCTCAACCCAAAGATCTTGGAGCTCTTTTTAGTAAAAAAGAACTCCAGAACCGACAAATCCTTTATATGGGTTTAGCAATTAAACAAAGTTATATTGAGGAAGAGGACTTGGTATTACCCATCTTAATGCGGCTATATCGCGAAACCTTAGCGAAGTCCTTATCCAGACTTTTCTTTGAATTCCTGAGGGTCTATACGCATTTGAACGCTACGGCACAGAAGCTTAATTTTCATCAGGAGCTTACCCCGCTCATGATTGATATTGACAATGCCTTGGCTCAAGAGAGCAAAAAGTTTGATTTTCTTTTGATGGTTACTCCGTTAAATGCGCATGAGGCTTGGTTGCAGTTTAAGAAGGATAAATTCTGGAAAACGCCAAAATTCCTATACCGACCGATGCACATTGATCCGGATTTGGTCAAGCGAAGATTATATAACCTGCGGATTGAAGATATTTATGATCCTACCATGGCGTATATCTTCAGGGATAAGCGGACAGAATTGGATTCGATGGTCAGTATGATTGCTGACCGCGGCAAGGATGATTTTTTACATGGGAGTTTACAAGTCTTTGGTAACGTTTCGGAGAAGCTTTATAAAAGCGCCATGGCGATATTAATGGTGACTGAACCTGAGGAACCCATCAAAAAAAGTGATGATTACATCAATGCCTTTGAATTTGCGAAACTAGCCAGAGATGAGATAAAATTTCTACAGCGTCAAAATCAAGAATTCAACAGTCCTGTCCGGGTTCGGGAGGATATTTCTGGGGTGATGGTCAACCGTGGGGTACTTAATATCAGCAAGGAATATAAATTGACTCGTAAAAGAGCAGAAGCCTTGATACAACATGAAATCGGTACGCATGTGGTGACCTATTTCAATGGTAGGGAGCAGCCCTTGAGTATTTTTAGTCTTGGTGTTCCAGGATATGAGGAGCTACAGGAAGGCCTGGCTGTTTTGGCCGAATATATTGTCGGTGGATTAAACAATGATCGTTTGAGAACCATTGCAGCACGCGTTATAGCTGTTCAGAATATGTTACTCGGCAATTCTTTCATTGATACCTTCAACATGTTGGTGGAGCAATACAGCTTTCAACAAGAAACAGCATTTCAAATCGTGATGCGGGTTTATCGTGGTGGTGGATTGACAAAGGATGCACTCTATTTAAAAGGCATCATGGAATTGCTCAATTACCTGAAAGATGGTAACAATGTACATCTGTTGATGATGGGGAAAATCAGAAAAGATTATCTCCCGATTATCAAGGACCTTTTACAGAAAGAGATTTTAATTCCACCAGCAGTGACACCGCGGTATTTATTCCCTGAATTTAGTGCTCAATGGAAGGATGTCAAACGAAAAGGAAGCATTTTTAAACTAATACAATAAGAGAAAATATTTTAGAAACTTATATGAAAATCGCAATTTTAATCAACCAGTCCCATAAAGAAGAGGAGAAATTTACAACGACTATACTTGCTTTGAAAGCTTTGGAACGAGGTCACACCGTCCTGTATATCGGACTTGCAGATTTTGTTTACGAGGATGAACAAACAATATTAGCACATTGCCGGATAATCAGTCCGGAACTGGGATTAACCAAAGGTTCAGATTTTGTCAATCACTTAAAAGATGCTGAGAAAACATTGGTTGATTTAAACGAGATTGATATTTTATGGTTGCGATTTGATCCGACCTTAGATATGATAAACCGTCCTTGGGCTGCCGCAGCAGGTATACAGTTCGCTCAAATAGTTAAGAGAAATGGCAGATTGGTCATTAATGATCCTGATTATTTGGTTCAGGCAAACAACAAATTGTATCTGGAAAATTTCCCTAAATCGGTTCGTCCAAAAACATTGGTTACTAGAAATCATAATGATGTCCTTCGGTTTTTGGAGGAACAACAGGATAAAATCATTTTGAAGCCTTTGAAAGGATCAGGAGGCAAGAATGTTTTTATGATCGATTATAAAGATAGGCAGAATCTAAAACAAACTGTTGAAGCAATTTCTAGAGACGGCTATGTGATTGCTCAAGAATATTTACCCGAGGCTAAGAAGGGAGATATTCGATTTTTTATGATGGGTGGAGAGCCATTGATCGTGGATGGGAAATATGCTGCAGTTCGTCGAGTGCAAAAAGAGGATGAAATCAGAAGTAATATCCATCAAGGTGCAAAACCTGAGGTTGCGATTATTGACGACAATATCCTTCAGTTGGTGAATCAGGTATCCCAACAGTTGAAGGATGACAATATGTATCTTGTCGGTTTGGATATCGTTGGGGATAAGATCATGGAGGTGAATGTATTTAGTCCGGGAGCCTTATATCATGCAAGCAAACTACAGGAAAGAGATTTTGCAAATGCTATCATTGTAGATTTAGAAAATAGAGTAAAAGAGTTTTATCATCAATAAAAGTGAAAACCCTAGTTGCCATTCTTCTATTGGTCATAGCTTCCCCCTATTGTGGTTATAGTCAGCGACCAGTGGAGACCAAGATTTTAGGTTTTGATTCCGTAAAGCTAGATCCTAGTTTTACGGACTTGCTGTTGCCCGAAAACCCGACAGGAATATCGGGTTCTGATGGATGTATTTCGATAGATCTGGGTAAAGGAAAATCAATATTCCTGTGGGGAGATTCTTTTCTTGGTCCTATTAAGGATAATATCAGGCAATCGCCTTCAAAATTTATTCTTGGAAATACCGCAACGCTATACTCAAAGGACAGCATTCAAAGTTTGTATGGCGGAGACTTCAATCAGCCTCGATCATTCATAGATGTAGAAACTTCAGAACAGGGAAAATATTGGTATTGGCCAGGAGATGGCTTCCTCTTTAAAGGACAGCTATTATTATTCATGGCTAAATACAGTAAGAAAGCTAATGAAAAAGGACCTTTTGCTTTTCAATATGAAGGTTGTGACTTCCTGATCTTAAATCCAAAAACCTTTGAGTTGATGCATCGGGCATCTTTTATTTCTGGGGATAACCCCATCCATTATGGACATGCCATCATACAACAAGGGAAATATATTTACATCTATGGTTCTAAGGTAGATCATAAAAATTTTCATTCAGAACTGCATGTCATGCGGGCACAAATCAAGAATAGGGATTTGATAGCCCAGGAATATTGGGCTAGGGAGAAATGGGAAAAAGATGCTGCCAAGAGTAAAGCGATTGCAGGGGTTCATAGCATGGTTTCAGAACAGTTCAGCGTGCGTAAGCTGGATGGTAAGATCGTATTGCTGAATCAAGATCGTTATCATGTTCCCGGAAAGATATACAGTTATATTGCTGATGACTTTCAGGGACCTTTTAGGAATGAAAAACTACTATATCAAATCGAAGAGCCCGAGTTAAAACAGGACAGTTTATTTACTTACAATGCCATGTTTCATCCTCAGATCAGTAAGGATAATAAAATATTAGTGAGCTACAATGTCAATACCTTTAGCGAACGATTATGGTGGAAAAAAGCCTCCGTTTATCGCCCAAGATTTATTTGGCTGGATAAAAAATCCATCTTGAACTAATTATTTTTCAATGACCTTTTCTTCCTCCGTTAGAGGTGCTGGAGGGATTTCACTAACATTTCGTTCAATTTCCTTTAATTCTACATGTACGGCATATTCCGAAGGTTCTATGCTTATTCCATGAAAGGTTGCAAATTCGCGGGTGAAGATTGCGCCGAAGTATAGAATGGCTGCGGTATAATAAACCCACAGAAGAATCAATACAATGGATGCAGCTGCCCCGTAGGTAGACTCTGTATCGGAGGACTGCAAGTAAAAGCCAATTCCGAATCGTCCTATCGCAAACAGAATGGAGGTAAAGAATGCTCCTGCCTTGACTGGTCGCCATCCTATGGTAACATCAGGAAGCACCTTAAAGATCACGGAAAATAGAATAAAGGTAATTCCAAAAGTTAGTCCGAAATTAATAGCATCCATGACATAAACCGTCATATCCGGGAAGAACCTGAGTAAGCGATCTGTTAAGGTCAGGATAATCCCATTGACCACCAGCGTCACTACTAATAAGAATCCTAATCCAATAATCAGGGAAGAGGATAAAAGGCGGTCCATTAACATTTTCAACCATCCTTTTTTAGGTTTCGCCTTGACATGCCAAATCTTATTAATCGAGTTCTGCATATCACCGAAGACTGTCGTAGCACCGATAATCAGGGTAATAACACTGACTATCATCGCTAAGTTAGACTTTCCTGATAAGCTTAGGTTCTTGATTACATCCTGGATTTGACGAGCAGCCGTAAGCCCCACCAATTCATTTAATTCAGAAAATAATTTCCCTTTAATAGCATCCTCTCCATAGAAGATACCGGCCAAGGAAATCATTAATACCAAAATGGGACCGAGTGAAAAGATAGTATAATAAGCTAGTGATGCACTGTATTTCATACTGTCTTCATTCATAAATCCCATGACAGTATTCTTTAAAATTTGAAAAGTATCCTTAATAAATCCTTTGCTTTGCTGTTTTTCCATAAAAAAATTTTGGTCCCTACCATTTAAGAAACATCCGATAAAATAAAATGTTTGAAGTACCATTCAACATTTATTCCGAACATTCCTTGATTCAAGGTGTTTTTTAAATGAAACATAAAAATCAAAAGCTATGAGTAAACAGAAAGAAGTAAAACAGGAAGAATTGGAAAAGGATAAAGTTGATAAGCCAAGGGAAGACAATGAGAAGGTGCAATCAGATACTGGGAAGCGTCCGGAACATGATACAAATCCCCTTCCCCCGAACCCGAATAAAGTTGATGATCATGATTCATGATTAAAAGTAAATGGCCAGAATTTAGAGAAATTCCGGCCATAAAATTAATAGTTAGTGTGTGATATTTTTATTGTGATACAATCAATTTCTATCTTCAAATTTTGAACGTTTTGTTCGGTTAATTTGAATGATACCAATTACGGGAAAAATCACGAGAACATGATATAAATTTTAAAAAAGTAAATGATTTACGACTGATAACGACCATATAAATCCTCGTTAATACTACTTAAAAGCATATTTTTCCATAAAATAAATAGATGTTTAACCAACCAATTTTCCATAAATTTCCATTGATTTTAAGGAAAAATTAGCGAAATATCATTTTGGAATTACAAGAAAAAATCAAAAAAGGCCTGGAAAAAATCCCAGGCCTTTAGTATTTAGAAAATTAATTGTTCTAGATTAGTTATGCTTCACTTCCATTTCGTCAACATAATGTTCATTCGGAACATAATCAGCTTCCATCATTGTTGCATAATCTGTTTTTTCTTTCTTACCCCAGCGGCGACCGAATCCATCGAAGATGGAATATACTACCGGTACAACTACTAAGGTTAATAATAAGGATGACAATAATCCTCCGATAATTACGATTGCCAAACCTCTATTAGTATCAGCACCATCACCCGTTGCTAAGGCAATTGGAATCATACCGAATACCATCGCAATGGTTGTCATTAAGATCGGACGAAGACGAGCGTGGTTGGCAGCAACCAAAGCGTCATGCGTACTATCACCGTGTTCTTTTCTATGGTTAGCAAAGTCAACCAGTAAGATCGCATTCTTCGCAACCAAACCAATCAACATGATAATACCCAAGATGGTAAAGATGTTCAATGTTTGGTTTGTCAATGCCAATAGTAACAAGGCTCCGATAAAGGATAGTGGAATTGAGAACAAGACCACAAATGGAGTCGAGAAACTATCATATAAAGCAACCATAACTAGGTACACCAATAAGATTGAAGCGATAAGGGCAACTCCCAAAGTTCCGAAACCTTCAGTTTGACTTTCCATGTTACCACCCCACACATATACAACCCCTGGCTTACGTTCTAATTTAGAGAATCCTTCTTCCCATTCAGCAGCAACAGTACCCATTGGGCGACCTACTACCGAACCTTGGACAGAAACTGCAGGAGATTTATCACGACGTTCCAATAAGGTTGGTCCTGATCCATATCCTACGGTTGCAAATTGATCCAATGAAATCGTAGCACCTTGATTATTGATAAACTTCAAGTTTCTAACATCATTGATATTTGCTCTTCCGCTCTCTGCGAAACGAATATTGATATCATACTCGTTATCACCAGCACGGAATTTATTATCTGTATTTCCGGAGAATGCAGTTTGCATGGTCATACCCACCGTTGCTACATTCAATCCAAGGGAAGTCATCTTATCACGGTCCACTTGAACACGAATCTCTGGGTTACCATCTTCAGAAGTTAATTTTACTCCTGTAGCACCCGGGATATTACGTAAGATTTCTTCCGCTTTGATAGCGAACTCACGTGCATCTTCCAAATCTGAACCCATTACAGTCAATTTCAAAGGTGCTTGCTCCGCTCCCATTAAACCCATATTTACAGCTGTAACTTTGGAACCGATTAATTTATTCTCTAACTCACGTTTCAAACGAGCAGAATAAACCTTCGAGCTTTCTGTATAAGTATCTTTTAAGATCACGTGAATCTCAGACTTATAGCGTGAACCTGCGGTAGACATTACCCCATCTGAGGATTGACCTACCGTGGTAATGATGCTTTCCACTTCTGGTTTAGACTCAATAATCGATTCTGCTTTTTGTGTCAAGAAGTTGGTTTTCTCTAAGGAAGCATCTTTCTCCAATTCTAACTGGATCATGAACTCACCTTTATCCGAAGCTGGGAAAAAGTCGGTACCGATATATCCAAGACCTACCAAAGTGAATGAGCCAAAGAACAATACCAAGGCAATAAAAAGAGTTGCCAATTTGGTTTTCCAGTTTTTCAAACACCATTCTAGGATACCTGTAATCCAATGGGTGAAAGCTGTCAATCCTGCTTCAAAACCATGTACAATCTTACCAATAAAGGAATTAGGGTTGATATGCTCTAATTTTCCGAAACGTGAATACAACCAAGGCACCACTGTAAAGGAAACTAATAAGGATAATAAAGTTGAAATAATTACCGTCACACAGAACTGTGCAAGGATATTAGCCACTAAACCTGTTGACATCGCAATAGGTAAGAATACTACCACGATAACCAAGG
Source organism: Sphingobacterium cellulitidis (assembly GCA_002245855.1). GTDB lineage: Bacteria > Bacteroidota > Bacteroidia > Sphingobacteriales > Sphingobacteriaceae > Sphingobacterium > Sphingobacterium cellulitidis. Next base: position 266,786 of record NOUX01000002.1, read on the forward strand.
TAATCGCCGATACGGTAAATCCAATTTCTTTTGCACCATCATAAGCTGCACGAACCTTATTCTTACCCATCTCCATATGGCGGTGGATATTTTCAATTACAACGATCGCATCATCGACCAAGATACCTACCACTAGAGAAAGACCTAACAAGGACATCAAGTTCAAGGTATAGCCCATCAATAACAGACCGATAAAGGTTGCAACCAGGGATAATGGAATCGCAATCATGGTGATAGCCGCATTTCTCAAACTATGCAAGAAGAACAACATGATAAAACCTACCAAGGCAATCGCGATCATTAAATCGTGGATTACGTTGTCTGCTGCATTCAAGGTATAATCCGTTGAATCGTTCGCAACTCTGATTTGGATATTATCTGTTTTATAATCTGTCTGTACCGTTTCAATCGTTTCTTTCACCAATTTGGAAACCTCTACCGCATTTGCATCCGACTGTTTGAACACCTGTAATAGAATGGTATTCTTACGATCTAAGCGTGCAATTTTCTCGATTTCCTTGATACCATCCTGAACATCTGCAACATCTCTTAAGAAGATAGTCACTCCAGTTGGGGTAGTGATTGGCAAGTTTCTCAACTCTTCAACATCCACAACCTTACCAGCCAAACGGATGGTTGTTCTCGATTCACGAGTACTTACGTTTCCTGTAGGGAAATCTAAATTGGATTGTGCAATAACACTTTGGATCTGAGAGATTGAAACTCCATAGCCTTCTGCTTTCTCAGGGTCTACAGAAACTTGGATCTCACGCTCTTCACCACCGACCATGTCTACTTTCGCAACCCCAGAGATACGCGCAAAGATTGGTTGTATCTTGTTGTCCAACAGGTCGTACAATTCTTTCTCCGATTGGTTGGATGTTACAGCCAAACTCATGATGGCGATATCATCCAAGGAGAACTTATTCAATGATGGAGCCTCAACGTCATCAGGGAGGTCATTTAAGACCGCATTGATTTTCCGCTGGGCATCCGTGAGCAGGAAGTTGACATCCGCTCCGTCATTCAGGGTAATCATTACAATCGAAACGTTCTCCAAAGAGGTTGATTCCAATTTCTTAATATTTTCCAAGGAGGATACGGCATCCTCTATTTTCTTGGTTACAGTACTTTCTACCTCGGAAGGTGAAGCACCTGGATACACTGTTTGAATGGTAATTACGTTTACCTCAAACTTTGGTATCAGCTCATAACCCAATTGGGTGTATGAGAATATCCCGCCTAAAGTCAATAGTATAAACAATACTATGATCAGACTCGGACGTTTTATCGATATTTCAGTAATCTTCATTTTATGAGTTCGTTCTTAGCACAAATTATTTAATAACTTCAACAGGTGAATTGTTGTACAAGTTGATTTGACCAGAGATAATTACTTGGTCGCCAGCTTGCAAACCACTAAGAACCTCAATATTATCACCAAAACTTCTACCCGCTACCACTGTTGATTCTACAGCTTTTCCGTTTTTCAATACAAATACTTTGTTATCAGAAATACTACCTACGAAAGCTGTTCTAGGAACAACCAATACGCTTGAACTACCGCTAGCACCAAATACAGCAGTACCGTACATACCAGCACGCAATTCGTTGTTCGGGTTGTTCGCAATCTCGATCTCTACAGGGAAGTTCAAGCTTCCGTCTGATTTAGGAGCGATGAAAGTAATTTTTCCTGAAAATTCTTTATCCGCATAAACACTCACTCTTACTTGAACAGCTTGTCCTACGCGTAATGTTGCGACGTTCTTTTCGTCCACATTAACTCTTAATTTTAAAGTGCTTACATTGACGATATCAAATGCTGGTGTACCTGGGCTAACATAAGCACCTGGTTCAATTTTACGGGAATTTACAATTCCAGAAACTGATGTTTTAATAGTAACATCACCTGCGTTTAATTTTGCGCTTTTCAAGTTGTTTTTTGAACTTTCAAATTGAAGGCGTGCTTGATCAACTTGTTGTTGAGTAACACCTCCTGTTGAAAGTGCATTTTCAAAACGCATAAGATTGGCTTGCGCATTATCGTAAGCTGCTTGAGCATTCGCAACATTGACATTCAATTTATCGCCTTCAACGATTGCTAATGTCTGACCTGCTGATACTCTAGAACCTTCATCAACCATCACACGAACTACACGACCACCAGTTTCAGCAGCTACCGTTACTTCTTGTTTTGGCATAAAAGTCCCATTCGCTAAGTATTCTAAGCTCATATTGCTATTCTCAGCTGTGTCGATACGCACTGCTACTGCCGCATTTTTCTCAGCTACCGCAGCCGTATCTGCATCATTCTTTGCTTTGTTCTTTTGAAGGATAAGGTATATACCTGCTCCTGCAGCAATGATAACAATTAGGGTAATTAATGTACGTTTCATTATGTGTGGTTATATTATTCGTTTACTAATGTTTTTAATTTTCCATTTGCTTTGATCACTTGGATCTCTGCAACTTTATAATTTAATAATGAGGTATTCAAGTTGTTTTGAGCATCTGCATACGCATTCTCAGAATCCAACAATTCTGTTAAAGTCGCTAGCCCATTTCTATAGTTGTTTTGGGTGTTTTCCATAACTTCCTTCGCCATTTCTACGTTACGACGGTTGTTATCTACTGTCAACAAGCTATTTTTAATTTGAGCTTTAGCGTTTTCAGCTGCTAGGTTCAATCCAAGTTTGTTGTCCTCCAAATCTACCTTAGCTTTCAAAATATCAACATTTGCTTGGTTGATCTTTGCTTTCGTAGATCCTCCATTAAAGATTGGAATAGAAAGGTTTAAGCCAATTGCTGAGTATGGCGCAAAACTAGCTGAATTATTGAAAATTGGGAACTGCTGTCCAAAGCCCAAATAACCTAAGTTACCGGTCAATGACAAGCTTGGATAATAAGCAGCAACCATTGATTTCTTATTCAGTTCTAGTAATTCGATTTGCTTTTCAACCAATTTTACTTCAGTACGATTATCGACATTGAATTCTTCACTGATAAACTCACCATTGATATCAAAGGTCTCTTTTGGAAGAACGATATCATCCGTGATCTTCATCCCTATCGCGAACTTCAATGCATTTTCTCTTAGCTCCTGAGCATTTACAATCTGCTGCTTTTGTGCTAATAAATTGTTGATAGCAACTTCGGTACGATCTAGGTCAATTTTTCTCATCAAACCTGCATCAACCATACCTTTCAAAACATCTCTGGTTTTGTTGGTGTTTTCCAAGTTGTTATTAATCGTATTCAACTGCATATCTGATTGATAAACTTCATAGTATGCATTGGCAACTCTCTCGATCAATTGTTCATCACTCAACTCAGCGTTGATCAGATAAAAATCACGAGTAGATCTTGCCGCTTTTAAACCAGTAAATAAAGATTGATTAAAAAGCTGTTGACTCACTTGCACCACTGCGTTTGCTTGCCAAGGTTGTCCGAATGCCACCATGATTGTTTCACCCGGTCTCCCCATCAAAGCCCCATCCAATGCGCTTTTTTGAATTAGTGCATTGTAGGTCAATGATGCTGAACCATTAACCTGAGGAAGAGCTCCTGCCCTAACCTCATCAATTAAATACTCAGAATTTTCTATTTCAAGCTTTGCCTTCTTGGCTTCCGCTTTATTTTGCAATGCAAATTTTACCGCTTCCTGCAAGGTCAAGGTTTCTTGTGCATGTAACAATGAACCCGATAACATCCCTGCTATCATTAGGGCCATAAGTTTAGTTCTATTCATTCTATTTATTACTAGCTATACGTGCTTCGAAAATTAATTTAAGTGCTCTTTTTTGACTTTCAACTATCTTATCTACGTTCGATTCATTTGGAATTTCAGTAATGACATCCGAAATAGTATGAATGATGCCAAGACCTTTTTGAATTTCAACCAGAGTCTGTGCACAGCCTTCAATATCATCCATGATCAATTCACCACTATCCAATGATTTTTGGAATAATTTTTTAATCAAGGTGACCTCACGCTGTTGAAACTCTTCCATAACCTCATTTAGATCCAGACCTTTAATCCAATCTAAATTTTCGCAGATATGTAAAACATAATATTTACGTGTATAAGTAGCTCTATAATCCAGCACATCCATCATCGTCTTCATTAAATCTCCAGAATACGATTCTACGATATCTTTCTCCCCTGCATACACGTCATTTGCAATCTTTATTAATACATCTAGAATAAGAGTTGACTTATCCGGATAGTAGTAATATAGATTTGCTTTAGTAATTCGCATATCATCGGCGATCTCATTCATTGTGGTTTTATGAAAACCAAAATGAGAGAAGCGTTTTAGCGCTGCATCAATGATTTGATCCTTACGATTCTCCATTTTTATACCTTTTTTATTTTTGACTTTTTCTAAAAATTGTTCAAAAGTATAAAATAGAAAATAAATAATATCATCCCTTTGTCAAAAAAGTGATGATTAACACTCTTTTAACAAAAGGATAACGTTTAGACAATATTTTAAGAAAGTTGTTTTTTAGTCTTGACTAAAGATTTTGTGGAATTTCTTTTTATCGAATGAATATAGTTTTGCAGCACGATAAGATACTCCTTTTTGAAATTCATTCAATTCCTTGAGATAGCCAAGATTATTGATTTTTTTTCTAAAGTTTCTTTTATCTAATTGCTTATTGAGAAGAGCCTCATAAACTTGTTGCAATTGGGTTAGTGTAAATTTGGCTGGTAATAATTCGTATGGAGTGGTCGAGTAGCTGACAGTTTTCTTCAAACGGTCCAAACTTAACTCAATGATTTCCTTGTGGTCGAAGGCTAAGTCGGGAAGTTCTGTTACAGGAAACCATTTCAATTGCCTCATATAGGTACTACCAGAACTAATTTTATTTTTGACCTCTTCCATTTGAACCAAAGCCATATAAGCGACGGTCAAGATCCTTCCTTCGGGATGTCGTTTGACGCCTGCGAAAGCCGCCAACTGATCCATATAGATATCCTTCAGTCCGGTCATTTCGAATAAGATACGAGCCACAGCATCGGCCATTTCTTCGTATTTATTCACAAAATAGCCCGGAAGAGCCCACCAGTCCTTGTAAGGGTATTCATTTCGTTCAGCCAACAAAACTTTCAACTGTCCCTCATCAAATGTCAGAATGACACAATCTATAGTAAAATATGTTTGCAAAATCTAAATTTATTAATATTGATCAATTGTTTCCTGAAAACCTCAACAATAATAACAATTACACAAACAAATTACCAAAAAAATTTAATAGTGTAAGAAATACACATTATATTCGTATTTCTAAAAAATAAGAAAGACCTAATGAACAATATACGAAGGATTGGCGTTTATACATCAGGGGGCGATGCCCCAGGCATGAATGCTGCCATTCGCGCAGTAGTTCGAACAGCGCTATTTAACGACCTAAAAGTAACTGGTATTTTTAGGGGATATGAAGGAATGATCGAGGGGGATTTTACTGAAATGGTGAGTCGTTCCGTAAGTTCGATTCTTCAAAAAGGAGGAACCGTATTAAAATCAGCGCGTTGTCCGGAATTCAGAACTCCTGAAGGCCGCAAAAAAGCGTACGAAAATATTAGAAAAGCAGGAATTGATGCTTTAGTTGCGATTGGTGGTGATGGTACATTTACTGGTGCCGAAGTATTCTCACAAGAATACGATATCCCTGTCATGTGTATCCCAGGAACTATTGACAATGACCTTTACGGAACGGATTATACACTAGGATTTGATACCGCAAATAATACTGTTATTGATGCCATTGATAAAATCAAAGACACTGCGGCATCACATAACCGTTTATTTTTCGTTGAAGTAATGGGGCGTGACTCAGGTTGTATCGCATTGAATGCAGGTGTAGCGGGAGGTGCTGAAGCCATCATGTTGCCTGAAAAAGAAACGGCAATCGATGAATTGATCGAGATGTTGGAGGTTGCGAAAGACCGTAATAAAACATCCATGATCGTGATTATTGCTGAAGGCGATAAAAACGGTGGAGCCTATAATGTTGCAAAACGTGTCGAAGAAAAATTTGATTTTTATGACACAAAAGTTAGTATATTAGGACATTTACAACGTGGAGGATCCCCAAGTAGTTTTGATAGAGTACTTGCCACCCGAATGGGATACTTCGCAGTCAACGAACTAATAAAAGGCAATAGAAGCGCAACGGTAGGAATCCGTGGCAGTAAAATGGTTAGTACAACGCTGGAAGAGGCTTTGCGTGGCAAAGAATTCAAACTGGACGAAGAATTAATAACTATTGCTGAAGTAATGAACATATAATCTTATGATTGCAGTCATATTTAGTGGATCAAGATACGCCGATTGGCGACTTGCTGAGAAAGGCAGAGTCCTACATGGATTCCGTACCATGGGTATAAACCCTTACATTCAAGACGAACGCTTTATTTACCAGCTACTAAATAAGAATACCCAACTCATAAATAACGCCGAACGCATCCGTAAGATTTATTTTTTCGGTGCCGGCGCATCTTCTAAGGAGAGACAAGAAAAAATCGAAAAGGTCTTTACACAATTCTTTAAAAATGCGAAAGTAAAAGTGAGCCACGATATGCTGGCTTCTGCAATTTCAACTTTCGGGAATGAAAAAGGAATTATTGGGATCATCGGTAGTGGCTCCAATGCTGCTTTCTATAACGGTAGAAAAATTGTTGAGAATAACTATGGCTTAGGCTATATCTTGGCGGATGAAGCTTCCACCAACTGGCAGGCACGGCAGATTCTTAAGGACTTCCTAACTGAATCCATGCCACAAGGCTTCCGCGAAAAATTATTGCATAAACATAATATCGATCGCAAGCTTATCCTAGACAAAACTTATAACAGCCCTAACCCGAATATTTTTCTCACTTCCTTTGCAGATTTTATCCTTGAAAATAAGGAGGACCCTTATATGGAAGGTATTATCAAAAAAGGCCTTGAAAATTATGTAAAAACATATTTGGTTCCACTCTCGGAAACTTATCCTGACTCTACCTTAAATTTCACAGGTTCGGTAGCTAACAACTACGCTGACTGGTTGCGAGAAATTGCCAAAGAAAATCATTTGGCAGTCGGCACCATCATCAGGGAACCTGTCCAAAACCTTGTAAAATATTTTATAAATAAAAATTAGTAAAAATGAAAATTGGAATTAACGGATTTGGCCGTATTGGCCGTTTAGCATTCAGAGCTGCTGTAAAACGCAGTGATATCGAAGTAGTGGGTATTAACGACTTAGTTGAACCAGATTACTTAGCATATATGTTGAAATATGATTCAACGCACGGTCAATTTGACGGTACAGTTGAAGTAAAAGACGGAAACTTAATCGTAAATGGAAAAACTATTCGTGTTACTGCTGAAAAAGACCCTGCAAACCTTAAATGGAATGAAGTTGGTGCTGAAGTAGTAATCGAATCTACTGGTTTCTTCTTGACTCAAGAATTAGCTCAAAAACACATCGAAGCTGGTGCAAAAAAAGTAATTATGTCTGCTCCTGCGAAAGATGATACCCCAACTTTCGTAATGGGTGTAAACCATAAAGATTTAAAACCAGAATACAACATCGTTTCTAACGCTTCTTGTACTACTAACTGTTTAGCTCCTATCGCTAAGGTATTAAATGATAAATTTGGTATCCTTGAAGGATTAATGACTACAGTACATGCTGTAACAGCTACTCAAAAAACAGTTGATGGTCCTTCAGTGAAAGACTGGAGAGGTGGACGCGGTGCTTACCAAAACATCATCCCTTCTTCTACTGGTGCTGCTAAAGCTGTTGGTTTAGTGTTACCTGAATTGAAAGGTAAATTAACTGGTATGTCTTTACGCGTTCCTACAGCTGACGTTTCTGTAGTTGATTTAACTGTACGCCTAGAAAAAGGTGCTTCTTACGAAGAAATCAAAAAAGCAATGAAAGATGCTTCTGAAGGTGAATTGAAAGGTATCCTAGGATATACTGAAGATGATGTAGTTTCTACAGATTTCTTAGGTGATGCTCGTACTTCTATCTTCGACGCTAAAGCTGGTATCTCATTGAATGATAACTTTGTGAAAGTTATTTCATGGTACGATAATGAGTGGGGTTACTCTAACAAAATTATCGATCTAGCTCAAGAAGTTGGTAAATTATCATAATTGACCACTGATAATATAAAAAAATGCGATGTGAAGTTCACATCGCATTTTTTTATGGTTTAAGAATTAAAATTCTATTTCTCTTCTTTCATTAAGAAACCACCACCGATCAAATCATCACCTTCGTAGAAAACTGCTGATTGTCCAGGTGCAATTCCTTTGACATTATGAACAAAATCCACCTGCATGATATCACCATGCTGTGTCAAAGTAGAAATCGCTCCTGAGTCCTTATAACGAATCTTAGTGATAGCTTCCATTGGCTCATCCAACGAAGCGTATTTCACTAAATTGATATTCTTCACAAATGCTTGGCTGCGCTCTAACTCATGCTCCTCTCCTAACACCACCGAATTTGACTCCGGAAGGATCTGAATAACGAACATAGGTTTTCCTAGGGCAATTCCTAAGCCTCTGCGTTGTCCGATTGTAAAATACGGATAACCGATATGCTGACCTACTACGGTGCCATCAGATAAAATAAAATTACCTGGCCCTATCTCCTGATCCAACGAAGGACGTTTGTGCCTTAAGAACGAACGATAATCATTGTCAGGAACAAAACAGATCTCATAGCTCTCCGATTTGTTGGCTAATTCCTTTTGATCCATATCCAATGCCATCTGGCGGATTTCCTTTTTCGTAAAACTTCCCAATGGAAATTGGGTTCTTGCTAAGTTTTCCTGAGAAACTCCCCACAACACATAGGACTGATCCTTATTTTCGTCTTTCCCTTTGGAAATCACATAACGACCGTTGTCATGCATACGGATATTTGCATAGTGACCGGTTGCAATAAATTCACAATCCAATTTATCAGCACGTTTCATCAATGCTTCCCATTTAATGTGGGTATTACACAATACACATGGATTAGGAGTTCTTCCGGCAATATATTCATCCACGAAATTGTCGATTACATAATCGCCAAATTCAGAACGAATATCAAGGATATAATGTGGGAAGCCATAGTTTACAGCCAATGTTCGAGCATCATTGATACTGTCCAAGCTACAACAACCTGTTTCCTTTGAAGAGCCGCCGGAACTAGCATAATCCCATGTTTTCATCGTAATCCCGATGACCTCATATCCTTGTTCGTGCAGCATGACTGCAGCAACAGAGCTATCTACTCCACCGCTCATCGCCACCAAAACTCTTCCTTTTTTACTCATAATATTTTATTGAAGTGCAAAGATACCGTTATTTGCCCATTCACAATGTTTATTTGATGTAATTTTATCTCAATCAAAATCAAGACTTTGAATAAATCCTCGAAAATAATTAGAGCAAAAGTTTTAGAATTCGAAAAAGGACGGTATATTTGCATCGCAAGTTCGGTAACGGACTTACAAAAAAAGGTGCCATAGCTCAGTTGGTAGAGCAAAGGACTGAAAATCCTTGTGTCGCTGGTTCGAATCCAGCTGGCACCACCAAAATCTGACCAGTAACAGATTCAAAACAAAATCTTGTAAAGGTGCCATAGCTCAGTTGGTAGAGCAAAGGACTGAAAATCCTTGTGTCGCTGGTTCGAATCCAGCTGGCACCACAAAAAAAGCCTTCGCAAATTGCGAAGGCTTTTTTTATTGAATATCAATATTTATCAAAAAACTGTTACAATCCCTTAATCTATCTGTTCAGTATACTTAAAAATCATTTTTTAGCTAAAATTATAACCCTAATTATCAGTAAGTTATATCCCAGAATTTCAGAAATTTAAAAATACCTTCTATTAGGTATTCTTTAAATCACTTTTACTCAATATATTAGGTTAGCAGAAATTGAAATTCTATCAATCGGATTTCGAGAAACCAAAAGCCAAAAACTATTAATCGAATCGGTGTCAGATTTTTCAAACTGTGTATAAATGTGGAAATTCAGTGTTCCCTACACAATTTCTTTATATAAGCCGTCCTGGCTATTGTTAAACAGAAAAAATGGCTAGATATTCCGCATCTAGCCATATTTTTATCTTTAATCGCAATCCCAAATTTATTCCTACAAATATCCTAGTAAGTAATAAATAATGATAAATACGACTATTGTACCAAAGCAACCAAGGCCCATTTTCTTAGCACCCCAGCCCGCAATTAATGCTCTAAAAAATTTATTCATACGTTTACTCCATATTGATTATCATCCCTATCAACAATAATCTGGAATAAATGTTTGACTATGTATATCCCGAATCGCTATTTCTTCCGAGAAATGTGCATGCAATGCTCGCCCATCCCCATGTAAGGTCCAAATCGCTTTCGGCTTTACCTTTTCAATAAAAAATAATATATCTCCCCAATCCACATGGTCAGAAAGATATAAACTAATATCATTCTGCGCTTGCAAGCGTTCCCATCCCGATGCGAATACCTTCAACACATTTTTAGCCCTCCGGTAACTGTTAAAAGTCAATGGTGGTACCAAATAAACCTTGTTTTCCCCCGCTTCCTTCATTGATTTCCTGTTATACAAATCATATTTCATTGGAAAATCAATAAACTGATCATATATCCGATGAATCGGCATGATTTGATAATGAAGTAAAACTTCTTTCTCAGGAAGGTGCTGATTTAATAATGCTGTAATCCTTTGTGCTTTTCCCAAGGCATAGCATCCCAATAAAATATTGCTTTTTACATCCAACTTCATGATTTCAGCAATAGGATCCGGATGTTTGGTATTTGGATTGGCGAACGTGGTCTCCGTAATCAAAACCTCGGCTTCCACAAATTTTATTGGCTCACAAGTCGAATCTTCTTGTAACTTATAATCTCCTGTATAAAGATACCTCACCCCTTTATAAATCATCAAGATCTGCGCACTACCCAAAATATGTCCCGCAGGGATAAAATAAATATCAACCCCATTTATTTGGAAAAACTCCGAAAATTCCTTCTTCTGGTAGGATTCTACAGGTTGCTTAGGATATCGCAACTGCATGATCGCAGCAGTTCCCACTGTACAATAGATATTTTTATGTCCCGGAGATGCATGGTCTCCATGAGCATGTGACACCACAGCATGTTTAACTGGATATAATGGGTCAATATAGAAATCACCATAAGGACAATAATAGCCCTTATCCCTCTTCACTAAAAAATCTTCAATAATTTGCATTACTTATTCTTTGGAGCGATAAATTTCGCGTGCAGTTCCATTACCTGTTCTATCAAACTATGGCTATCATCATTATAGATGATAAAATCACATAGTTTTTCTTTCTCTTCTTCAGGCATCTGCTTGTTTATCCTTCTTTGAACTTCCTCTTGATCGACCTGATCTCGCTTCATCACCCGCTCTATCCGGAGTGCTAAAGGAGAACTAACCAAAATGGTAAAATCCAAAGCCTTATAAGAGCCACTTTCAAAAAGCAGAGCTGCTTCTTTCACACTGTATGCAGCGGTTTGAGCCGCTGCCCAATCTTCGCCATCCTTGATTACTGCCGGATGAACTATGGCATTTAATTTCTTTAATTCTTCAGCATCAGAAAAAACTCGTTTACCAAGCCACTCCCGATTCAAGGAACCATCTTCATGATACACATCCGATCCAAAGGTTGAAATCAAGGATGCCCGAACTGCGTCACTTTTCACCATGATATCCTTGGCTTCCTTGTCGGCATCATAAGAGGGAATTCCCAAAACCTTAAAGATCTTGGTAACAACGCTTTTGCCAACGCCTATTCCTCCGGTAACCCCTATTTTTAAACCCATGTTATCTTCTTACAAAAAAGTCCACATTTTGAGGCTCTATGTTCAAGACCTTCACATAGTCAGGCATCTTGGTAATAATAACCGGTAGACTCGAAACTTTATGTTCCTTCCAAGCGTCTAAATCAACCACTGCTTCAAAATCCCTGGAAGTATATTTATTAAAATCCTTTACAGCAAGCAAAATCGTCGCTTTTACTTTACTTGGCAATACCCGTACTGAGGTATAACCTTTACTATTCTCAACCTTGATAGGTAGCTCAATAATTTTCTCCGTTATTTCCCCTACCGGCACGATTACCTCCGCAAAAGTCGGATAGATGGTAATATTTGTCCGTTGCTGTTTATTTAAATAAGCTACCGTCCGCACGTCGGTATTCACATCCTTGCCTTTAATGGTATCTGTTTCGAGAAACTCAATACTTGCCACATCTTCCAACGGGCCTGTAATGGTCACATACTCAGGATTTGTGCGAGTTGCTCCGATTACCCCATACTGCCTTTGGAAAGTAAGGTGCTCTACGGCTTTGACTGGCACTTTACGTTGGGTTTGTTTAGAGAAATCGAAATATAGTGTATCTGGTGAAACCGCAACTACTTGTTTATCGCTGGGAAATTGTCGGTTGATAAATCCGATTTGGTTTCCAAAAACAATAAAATTCCGAGACTTCAAACCAGAAAGATCCACTTGTATTTTGGCCGTATCGGGATGCAGTCGTTCCATGAACACCTTCCAGCCTGACATCTTAATCTTGACCGAAACCGTATCAGATTGCAAGGGGTGAAAAGCTTTATTTTCAGGCAAATTCACATAGCTCATGCTGGCCTTCTTAGTGAAGGTATAATCACTGGATATTGCAAACAAGGTCCAAGCTAAAAATGAAATGATGATACAACGTAGAAATATTGATAGTTTCCGACGTTGAACTTTGTTTATTCGCCTCAAAGCCATTCTACAAATGTAATATTTTGTAAGCAAAAATCACATTTTGACGATAGCATGAACAATTGAGCTAAAAAACCGACTTACTTCTTAAAAAGATGCCGGTTTAAGCCATTTTATTATTTAAATATTCCGTAACTTTGCAGAATAATTGAAGGACGTTCAAATTCACTTTAATAATGATTCATTTCTTCGTGAACCCATTGAACACAGTTTATGCTGTTCAAACCCAAAATGATTTATCTACTGAAGATATTTCCAAACTAAACTGGCTTTTCGGCAACTCTAAAAAACTCGACGAACAAACGCTAAATGACTACTATGTAGGCCCTAGGGCTGCAATGGTAACACCATGGAGCACAAACGCTGTTGAGATTACCCAAAATATGGGTATCTCCGGTATTATCCGGATTGAAGAGTTCCAAAAAGTAGATGCTGATTTCAAGGATTTCGACCCTATGATTTCCCAAAAATTCAGCGCACTGACTCAGGATATGTTTACTATTAACATCAGTCCAGAGCCAATCTTGGAAATTGATGATATCGAGGCTTACAATAAATCCGAAGGATTAGCATTGAGCCCAGAGGAAGTAGATTATTTGAATAAACTAGCTGAAAAGATTGGTCGCAAACTAACAGATTCAGAGGTATTCGCTTTCTCACAAGCAAACTCAGAACACTGTCGTCACAAGATTTTCAATGGTACCTTTGTTATTGATGGTGAGGAACAACCTACCTCCCTTTTCAAATTAATCAAGAAAACATCCGAGACAAATCCTAACGAGATTGTCTCTGCATATAAGGATAACGTAGCTTTTATAAAAGGACCTAAAGTAACGCAGTTTGCTCCTAAAACAGCAGATAAACCGGACTTTTATGAGGAGAAAGATTTCGACTCTGTTATTTCCTTAAAAGCTGAGACCCACAACTTCCCTACTACAGTAGAGCCATTCTCTGGCGCTGCTACAGGTTCTGGAGGTGAAATCCGGGACCGTCTTGCTGGTGGTCAAGGTGCTCTCCCTCTTGCTGGTACAGCAATCTATATGACAGCTTATTCACGCTTGTTGAATGACCGCCCTTGGGAAAAAGGAATGGAAGAAAGACCTTGGTTATATCAAACGCCAATGGATATCCTGATCAAAGCTTCTAACGGGGCATCTGATTTTGGAAACAAGTTTGGTCAACCTTTGATTACGGGTTCTGTACTTACTTTCGAGCATGAAGAAGAAGGTCGTAAATTAGGTTATGACAAGGTAATCATGCAAGCAGGTGGTATTGGTTATGGCAAGTTAAGTCAAGCTAAAAAACATGAACCGGCTGCAGGAGATAAAATTGTTATCCTAGGTGGTGAAAACTACCGTATTGGTATGGGTGGTGCTGCAGTATCCTCAGCAGATACCGGTGCATTTGGCTCAGGCATAGAGTTGAATGCGATTCAACGTTCCAACCCTGAAATGCAAAAACGTGCAGCAAATGCCATTCGTGCATTTGTTGAAAGCGATTTAAACCCTATCGTTTCTATCCATGACCATGGTGCTGGTGGACACTTAAATTGCCTTTCTGAACTAGTGGAAAATTCAGGTGGTTTGATCGACTTGGATAAACTTCCAGTGGGAGACCCTACCTTATCTGCTAAAGAAATTATTGGTAATGAATCCCAAGAGCGTATGGGCTTGGTGATTGCAGAAGAAGATATCGAAAAATTGAAAACAGTTGCTGACCGCGAGCGTTCGCCGATGTACACTGTTGGTGATGTAACAGCGGATCATCGCTTCACTTTCGAATCTAAGAAAACAGGTGAAAAACCAATGGATTATGCCTTAGAGGATTTCTTTGGTTCTTCTCCAAAAACAATCATGAACGACAGTAAGGTTCAGCGCAAATATGCTGACCTTGAATATAATGTTAGCGAGGTTCCTAATTACCTGAACCAGGTATTACAACTTGAAGCTGTAGCTTCAAAAGATTGGTTAACCAATAAAGTTGACCGTTGTGTTGGTGGTCGTGTTGCAAAACAACAATGTACCGGTCCTTTGCAATTGCCATTAAACAATGTTGGAGTAATGGCTTTGGATTACAAATCTAAAGAAGGTATTGCAACCACAGTTGGACACGCTCCATTGACTGCCTTGGTTGACCCAGTTGCTGGATCTAGAAACGCAATCGGAGAGGCACTTTCTAACCTTATCTTCGCCCCTATCTACAATGGCTTGAAAGGTGTTTCCCTTTCGGCAAACTGGATGTGGGCTTGTAACAACGAAGGCGAAGATGCTCGATTGTATCAAGCTGTAAAAGGATGTTCTGATTTTGCTATTGAATTAGGTATCAATATCCCAACTGGTAAGGATTCCCTTTCCATGAAACAGAAATATCCGAATGGTGAAAATGTAATTGCCCCAGGAACAGTAATTATTTCTGCTGGTGGTAACTGTACTGATATCAATAAAGTAGTAGAGCCTGTATTAAAGAAAAATGCTGGTTCCATCTATTATATCAATCTTTCACAAGATAACTTCAAACTTGGAGGTTCTACGTTCGCTCAGATTTTAAACAAAATCGGTTCGGATGTACCTACTATCCAAGATGCGCAGTACTTCAAGAAAGCATTCAATGCGGTTCAAGAATTGATCAATAATGGTCAGATAGCTGCTGGTCACGATATTGGTTCTGGAGGTTTGGTTACTTCCTTATTGGAATTATGTTTCGCAGATGTTGATCTAGCTGCTGAATACGATCTTTCTAGCCTGAATGAGGCTGATACGGTGAAAGCATTATTCAATGAGAACATCGGATTGGTGCTACAAGCGAAAGAAGATGCTGCATTTGAGAAAGCATTTGCTGATGCAGGTATTGAAGCATTCAAAATTGGTAAAGCCATCAATGGATCTTCAGTAAGCATCAAAAACAATGCAGATACATTCACTTTCGATGTAGCTGAAACAAGAGATACATGGTTCAAAACATCGTATTTATTAGACCAAAAGCAATCGAAAAACGGAACTGCAGATGAGCGTTTCAAAAACTATAAGAATCAGCCTTTAAGATTTGACTTCCCTGCTCAATTTGATGGTAAGAAACCAGTAATTGACGGTAGCAAAGCTCGTCCAAAGGCGGCAATCATTCGTGAAAAAGGTTCAAACTCAGAAAGAGAAATGGCCAATGCCATGTTCCTTGCAGGATTTGATGTAAAAGATGTTCATATGACCGACTTGATCTCAGGTCGCGAAACATTGGAAGACATTCAATTCATCGGTGCTGTGGGAGGTTTCTCTAACTCAGACGTGTTAGGTTCTGCAAAAGGTTGGGCAGGTGCTTTCCTTTATAACGAAAAAGCAAAAAATGCGCTTGAAAACTTCTTCAAACGACCTGATACCCTTTCAGTAGGTATCTGTAATGGATGCCAGTTGTTCATGGAATTGGAATTGATTAATCCTGAACATGAAGTACATGGTAAAATGTTGCATAATACTTCTCAGAAACACGAATCCAACTTCGTATCTGTAAAAATCCAAGAAAACAATTCCATCATGTTGTCTACCCTTGCAGGTTCGACATTGGGAGTATGGATTTCTCATGGTGAAGGAAAATTCAACTTGCCTCAACAAGAAGATCAATACAATATCGTAGCGAAATATGCTTACGATCAATATCCACACAATCCAAATGGATCAGATTTCAATACGGCAATGATGAGTGACAAAACTGGTCGTCACTTAGTTACTATGCCACATATTGAACGTTCAGTTTTCCAATGGAACTGGGCAAACTATCCGGACGGACGCAAAGACGAAGTTTCTCCTTGGATTGAAGCTTTCGTAAATGCACGTAAGTGGATTGAAAACCAAAGCAAATAAGTTGGAATAACGTAATAGTTAAGAAAAATCCCGATGCGATAAGCATTGGGATTTTTTTATTAACTTAAAATCTGAGGAAAAACCTATGAAAGCAAGAGATGAAAAATTGGAAGCCATTAAGGCATGGATCACCAACAATGCTGATATCCGTGCAGCCTTGTTGACTAGCTCTTTGGTCAACCCCTTAGCTCCTATTGATGATTTTTCAGACCTCGATATCGAACTTGTTTTCAATGATCCTATACCCTATTTAGAATCCAAGGATTGGATAAATCTCTTTGGAGATCCATTGAATATTTATGAAGAAGGAATTGAAGCCTTTGAAGGAAAACATGCCATGAAGATGGTGCAGTATTGGGATGGGGTAAAAATTGATTTTAAAATTTACAGCATAGACCAATTTAAATCTGAAGTTTCAGCTAATGAATTACCTGAGGATTGGGATATTGGCTATGAGATCCTGATTGACAAGGATGGGCTTTGTAAAAGCCTACAACCAGCATCTCATCAAGTTAGCATCAAAAAAAAACCAACTGAAGAAGAATTTCAGAAGCTAGTTGCAGATTTTTTCTGGGATGTTACCTATCTTCCTAAATGCCTGATTCGTGAAGACCTATTTTATCTCAAATTCATGCAGGAAAAAATCATTCGCGTAGAGTATTTTATCCCTATGATCGAATGGTACATAGCGAGCAAAAATCAATGGAAAGTAACGACCAATAAATATGGGCGATTATTTAAGAAGTATCTCAGTCCAGAAGAATGGCAAGAATTGGAGCAAACATTCGCAGGCTCTGATATTCAAGAAAATTGGACAGCCTGCAGCAAAATGATTGAATTATTTGACAAGATGGCTAGAGAATTTTCCAAAAATTTGGGATACTCCTATGATCAAGGAAAAGCCAATTCAACAAAACAATTTTTCCATAGTTATCAAAAAGAATAGCTAAAATCCAATTTCACTAAGTTTCATAGGAATAATCATAACCTGTAACCTTCCATATACCATCTTTCATTTCAAGGTAGTAAACAACTCCTTGGCCACACATATTTCCGCAATAGTAATACGTATTGATCAATGCTTTGTTCTTATCAGCAGTAAACAATGGTTTATCGAAAGAATAAAAATCAAACAGATAAGGCAATTCATTATGTTTCCCATACGGGACAGGCTTCAGCATTTTAGACAATTTAGAAGAATTAGTGTACCTCCTCGTATCCATTAATTGAGATTGAAAAGCCAGAATATCCTTGGAATCATTAGACAGTTTTTCAAGAGCCAGTTCAAGAACAGAACCCTGCAAATCCAAGTCATCCTCACTATTAAAATTTGAATTTAAGTACCCCTTCCCAAACATAGGGTCATAGAATTTAAAAACTAAATCATTATCAAGAACATATCTCGCCGAATCAAATTCGACAACCGCATCTACCACCTTCGAGAATTCAACCCCAATCGGCGAATAAGTAGGAAATACCTTCTCCAAAAACTCATCCCCAGACATATAAACTGTGCGCCTTTTTTCCCTACATGCAATCATCAAAAAGACAACCAATGCATAAACCCCTAACCTTTTCATAATCTTTACATTTTGTAAAGAAATGATGAAAATTCCAACACAATTCCATAAAATTATCTCCTAAGCATAGGATGTATTCCAATAAAGCCTTAGATACACCCCGTTCACGTTTTCCCGCTCATGATTTCAACTATACCCCCCAAAAAAACCGTTCCATTATCCGCTCACGTTTTCAAGTATAGCTTCGAAAAATAATCTTGGCCTCTCCTCTAATCCTCCAATCCTGGCCGCACTAGCGACGATTCAACCTCGACTCCTCCAAGTCAAGATTATGCTCCAATCCTCTCAAAATAGACTCATCATAATTCTTCTCACTCACCAAGGTATAGATAACATCTCTACGCACATTGATTAGGTCTTGCATAACCTGTTTATACAAGCCTTTTTCATTAGCGATCTTGATTTTAGATTCACTGCTTAGATTGGTAGCAGTGGATTCAAGACTACGTTTTAAAGATAGATTAATAGCCTTTACCGTATTACTCTCTTCCAGTTCCTTCGCATATTTTGTTTTCAGCAATTTCATTTCCTCGTTAACCAAACGGTATCTGATGGCTTCCACCTGAGCTTCTTCAGGAATTTCAGACGACTTACCATCCAAGTTCACCAATTTTATCAGCCAAGGTAAGCTCAAACCCTGCACGACCAAGGTTATTAATATGACCACAAAGGTGATAAATAGAATCAGGTTACGATGTGGGAAATGCTGACCACTAGAAACATAGATTGGAATAGCTAATGCAGATGCCAAGGATACTACCCCACGCATGCCGGCCCATCCTAAAATCAGAGGCATTTTCCAGCCTGGTGAAGGTTCTTTCTTACGGACTCTTGGAAATAATCTTGGAAGATAATTGACGATATATATAAAGGCAATCCGGATCACGATGATTACCAAGGTTATGATCAAAGCAATTTCAATAGCCCAAGAAGTCGAGACGCTTTCGATACCATCAATAATAATTGGCAGTTCCAATCCGATGAGGATAAACACAAAGCCGTTTAATAGAAACCCGACTGTCTCCCAAACCTCCCGAGTTTGGATTCTGGTATTATAGTCCATGTAATCTTTGGATCTATAGGAGAGAAATAATCCTCCGGACACTACTGCCAAAACACCGGACCATTCAAAATGCTCCGCTACGATATACATTATATAAGGAGCAATCAGCGTAATTGGCGTTGTGATACTAGATGCTTTCGCTATGTATTTCAAGAAAAAAAACAGGATGTTTGCGATGACAAGACCAACAAAGACCCCCATTATTGCCAAGGTGAAAAATCCAATCACCGCCTCTTGCATGGTAAAAGCTCCCGTCATGATTACCGCCAATGCCATTCGGAAAACTGTTAGGGATGCCGCGTCATTAACCAAGCTTTCCCCTTCTAAAAGGGTGATTCCACGTTTTGGCATATTTACACCTTTTAATACAGAGGTTGCAGCCACAGCATCTGGAGGTGATATAATTCCGCCCAACAGAAAGCCTAAAGCTAAGGTAAATCCCGGTATTAAATTGACTGATAAATAAGCGATGGC
The DNA here is from genome assembly GCA_002245855.1 of Sphingobacterium cellulitidis. GTDB lineage: Bacteria > Bacteroidota > Bacteroidia > Sphingobacteriales > Sphingobacteriaceae > Sphingobacterium > Sphingobacterium cellulitidis. The sequence continues at coordinate 286,560 of NOUX01000002.1, forward strand.
AATGGATGTAACAAAAACTAACCCGAAGCCCATCGTTAAAATAGACCGCCGATTTCTCCAGAAGCTATTCCAGGAGGTATACCATGCCGCTTCAAATAATAATGGCGGCAAGAAAACCAAAAAGACAACATCGGGGTTAATACTAAACACGGGTAAACCCGGAATTAATGATATCGCTAACCCACCGATTACCAGCAAGATAGGGTATGAAATCTTAAAACGCTGGGAAACGACAAATAACATGGACATGAAAAAGAATAGAATCATGACCAATAATATGTTGGATTCGATCATATTTGCTAATTAATAGATATCTTTGTGTACTGTAAAAATAATGGAAAAAATCTCAAAAAATCTACACCCGCGCAATAAGTTCAATCAGGAATATGACTTCAAGAAATTGATCAAACATGTACACCCATTGAAGAAACATCTTGTCGTATTACCTGACGGCCGTCAATCTCTGGACTTCCGGGATACAGAATCCGTGTTCTTATTAAATAAAGCGCTGTTAGAATCAGAGTTTAAAATTAAAAATTGGGATCTATTACCAGGTAGTCTGGTACCTTCCATTCCAGGAAGATTAAACTATATTAATTATTTAGCAGACCTGATCCAGCCTAAAAATCCAAAAAACATCAACGTTCTTGATGTAGGTACTGGTTCCAGTATCATCTATCCTATTCTTGGTTTCCTTGAGTATCATTGGAACTTTGTGGCTTCGGATACCCATATCCAATCCATCCAACACGCGCATAAAATCTTAAATGACAACCCTTATCTAAAAAAGGGTATTAAGTTAAGAACTCAGGAAAACCCTGAACAGACCTTAAAAGGAATTATTCAACCCAATGAATATTTCGATGCCATTCTATGTAATCCTCCTTTCTACAAATCTCGGGATGACTATAGACAAACGGTAATAAAGAAAAACCAAAAACTTCATCAAGAAGGAGAAAGTACAAAGACCAACTTTCAAGGCCTTTCCAACGAGCTTTGGTTTCCGGGTGGTGAAAAGAAATTTATTAGTAACATGATCTATGAAAGTATTGAACTAAGAGATCAAATCGGACTTTGTTCTGTTCTTGTTTCTAATAAAGACAATTTAAAACCATTAAAGGCAATTTTAGAGTACCATAAGATTGAAGACATCAAAGTTACCCAAATGCATCAGGGTAATAAGATTAACAGAATCTTGTCGTGGCGACTAAACAAATAAGGCAATACTAAACAGCAAAACTTTTTAAATGTTACATTTATCTATGTCTACTTTAACGTTAAAGCAGATATGGAGAGAAATTGCTATTTTTTTTAAAAAAATTTGCTAAAACGTTTTTTATTTATAAATTAGTCTACACCATTAATATAAACGTTTACTAACAGACACATTATGAAGCTTTTTACAACTTTTAATTCCAGCAATTTATTTTCCGGCTAGTTAAGGATTATTTTTTTTCTGTTTACCCAAACTAAACACATCTAACCAGTGTTGTTTTAGAAATCAATTACCCTAAACAAATAATTATGAGAAGAAAAAAATTGCGACCAATTTATGTAACCCGCTAAGGGAAAGCGCGAACTACTACATTTCATCCAGTATTTTTTATTTGAATTCTAGCGATAGCTATTGGATTCAGATTTAAAAAAGTATCTACTATTTACTAACCTATAAACCGCACTGCGAATATGAGTGTATTATGGAAGTTTAAATCGTTATTGATTTTTATGTCTATGTCTGTGGGGCATGCACATTGTCATAACGTTGATTTTGCCAACCTATCGCTCCAGGATACGACCGAAACTGATTCGGTTCCACCCTTGGATACCTTGGCATTATTAAAGCCACTTTATGAATTGGACCTACCCAAATTCAACAACATCAGAAACATGAAAACCACGTCTTTAATCACTGCTAATAGTTTACAGCAGTATATTAAAGGTGAATTACCTGGGGTTTATGTATCCGAATCAAACGGTGAACCCGGATCTAACATTCAAATGTTTGTTCGGGGAATTAGTAAACCTATCCTTACCAATAGGGATATTTACAATTCACAACCTTTGGTTGTTTTGGATGGAATCCCTTTGATCGGAGAACACCCTTTTGCTTTTGATGTCCAAAACTATGATGTCGAAAGAATTGGGACCGAGAATAACCTTCTTGCCAATTTTGATATCGACAATATCGAAAGTATTAAGGTCTTGAAAGACCTTTCGGCTGTTGCAACCTACGGCCCTTTGGCAGCAAATGGGGTGATTGAAATCACCTCCAGAAAAGCAGCCGGAGATGGCAACAAACGGATAACCGTGAATAGTTACATTGGAATGTCTCAACGTCCTACGGTAACTACCATCAATGGTGCCTATGAAAATGCCTTCAGAAAACAATTCTATGATCTATATACCAGTAATGGGAAGTTTAATCAGGATGATGTATATCCAATTTATTTAAGTGACTCCTTAAATAATGATTATTACGGTCCTTCAAACTGGTCCGACAGCTATTACTCCAATGGGTTAAACCATGGTGTCAATGCCAATATATCAGGAGGTCAGCCAAGAGCAACTTTCCAGTTCTCACTTGGAAATGTAAAAACCTCAGGTGTAGCGGACGATACCAAGATGGATAAATACAATGCGCGGTTCTTCCTGAATTTAAGACCTTTTAAATGGTTGAATTTTGAAACCCTTTTCAATGCTTCACGGGTCAATCGCGATAGAAATAGAAACCTTCGGAATCGATTTGCCATGATGGGTTACCTTCCTGACTTAGGCGCTCCTTTAGCCCCGAACAAGGAAGTCTATGACCTTTACTTAGACGAGTTCGATAAGAGTTTCGATAAGAACTTCAATAATATTCTTGAAGGATTTTTCCGTTTTCAAATCAATGCTGGACCAATTAAGTTGAGTAGTAAATTCGGAGTCGACTATAATGAAGGCTATCGTGACCTCTTCTACCCTAGTACAATTTTGGAAAACAGCAATTTCGCTTCCAATTACTATGGATACAACCAACGATTATTGGTAGATAATAAATTGTCTTACGATATTGAAAACGATGTCAATTACTTCTATTTTGAAGTTGGAAACTCTTTGATCTGGGATACTTATAAATACAATTATGCTTATGCTTACAAGGGAGTTAATGATTTTATCAAATTGAATCTATTGGAATCAGATCCAAATAATGGAAATTACCTGAATCCAACTGCTTTCCCTAGACAACTTGTGTATAAATTCTTGGATAGAACCAAGCATAACATGGTTAATTTCTATGGAAAAGCTTCTTATACCTATAACAAATCTTATACTGCAGCCTTGACGATGCGCTATGATGGATCATCAAATGCGCAACCAACTACGCGTTGGTTCTTCTCTCCGATTTTAGCCTTGGGTTGGGATGCCAAAAATGATCTTGCTCAGGATAACGATGCAATCAGCATGTTGAATATCCGTGCGAGCGTTGGCCGTATTGGTCATTATAATCTATATGACAACTATTCACAAGGTCCTAGCTACACTGCTGAAATTGGTTATACCGGAAATAGAATCGTTCCTGGCTATAATGCCATTGCAGCACTTGTTCGTCCTTATAATGTAGGTTGGGTAGGTTATGACTTACCATGGTCCTACTCAGATAATATCAATTTAGGATTTGACCTGGGATTTGACAAACGTAACATTCAGATTTCATTGGATGCCTATGTTCGTGACACCAAGGATCAATTGATCATGCTTCCAGGTAAAAAAGATTACGGCTATGCCTATCAGTATGAAGCTGGAATGGATGTTCGCAACATGGGAATCGATCTTTCGGCATCAGGAAATGTTGTGCAAAATGACAAAGTTTCTTGGAACACCGGAATCGTATTAGGAGTAAACAACAATAAATTATTAGCCTTGCCAAACGGACTTGATCAGGTTGAAGTCAATGACCGCTTATTAAAAGTTGGTGAAAGAATAGATGCTTTCTGGTTATATCAGAATAATGGCATGTACCAAACTGATGATCAGGTACCAGTAGCCAATGGTCAGAAAATGACCTACAATGGAATCATCTTAAAAGCAGGTGATCCAATCTGGTCTGACACCAATGCTGATAATCAAATTACTAAAGAAGATAAAGTTCTTCAGGGGAATATCCTTCCTAAACTTAGTGGTTCATGGAATAACATGGTTACTTATAAGAACTTTGACTTGAACTTAAACTTCTACTTTAGCCTAGGAAGAAAAATCGTAAATCAAGAAATGTCAAACCGCTTCAATTTCATCGAAAATGAAAATGCAAGCAGTATTAATTCAATCAAGGAGATTACTTATTGGGAAAAGAGAGGCGATTATAGCCTATACCCTCTTTACAATCCATGGTCTTCTGTAACTCCATTCCAAACCAATCAATCCTTATTTCTGGAAGATGGCTCTTTCCTAAAACTGAGAACAGTGACGCTAGGATATAACTTCAAGGATATCGTAGGAAATAGTTTAGGCAAGAATGGAGATTTATATGTGTACTTATCTGCTAACAATTTATTTACTGTAAGCAAATATTCAGGTAGGGATCCGGAGTTAGTGAATTATTTGGGTTATGACCAAGGCTATTCACTTCCAATTCCTAGAACATTTGCTTTAGGATTTAAACTTAAACTGTAACCGATCATGAAAAGAATATTAATCATTTTAATCGTATTGAGTCAAGTTTTTGTGTCCTGCAAAAAAATGCTGGATATCAACTCTACTCGATTGGTTTCAGAAGAAAATATGTGGCGTTCTTTGGAGGATTCCAGAGGTGCCTTGATGGGAATTTATGGCTTGACCAAAGCAGCGCTCAATGATAACAACGCTCATTGGTTGTATGGTGATGTTCGTTCTGGTGAATTCACTATTCCTATTCGTCAAGATTTAAAATCTATTGCTAAAAATGACCTGAATGCATCTTTCGGTGCAATGAACGATCTGAAAAGCTGGAGACGCTGGTATGCTATTATTAATTCTGCAAATATTTTCCTTGAGCGTATTCAGGAAGTAAAGGATCAGGATGAACGCTATACGAATAATAACATGCAGGTGGATGTGGCTCAAGCCCGTTTCCTACGCGCTTTCGCCTATTTCTATATGGTTAGACTTTGGGGTGATGTGCCTTTAATCGTTTCTTCTAAAGAAGGCTCATTTACCGATCAACCTCGTGAAGATCAAAGTAAAGTATTAGCTTTCGTAGAACAGGAATTGATCGCCGCTGCTGCAGATCTACCTTTTGTATATAGCGCTGGTGATGAACAACAGCAAGGGAATTATTATAATGAAGCAAATGCCAGATGGCGTGGTGCTTTAGCCCGTAAAACAACTGCTTATGCAATTCTTGCACATGTAGCTGCTTGGCAAAGTAATTATCCAGATGCTGCAGCTTACGCTAAATTCGTAATCGACAACCAACAAAAAGGTAGCTTATCCTTACTTTCTACTGCTGACCTTACTAATCCTAATGGCTTCTTCAATGATAAGAACTCAAACCAGTTATTAGGATTCGGACATATTTACAATCATGTGGAAGGTTCATTTACTGGACACATCGAGGAACTTACTTTAGCAGCACCAGTTGTTAACAAAAGTATCCCGGATATGTATATGACAAAGGACAAAATCCTTTCGATTTTCAACGAATCTACCGACGAACGCTTTTCTGCTGATACCCTTGGTAATGCAGTAACGGAAGTTTATTTCAGAAATTTCAATGGACAGTATCCAATTTTCAGCAAGATCAAAGTTATTATGGGTGGAACGACAGATCCTACCTTCAGGTTTTATGGAAGTGCGACTATCATCACTCGATTAGAAGACATGTACCTTCTTCGTGCTGAAGCATTAGCGGTAATTGGTGAACAAGCCGGAGCAATCGAGCTTCTAAATACGATTCGCGAAAGAAGAGGATTGAATAATTATTCCGCGGCTAGAAATGGAGAATTGATCGATGCAATCTTCCAAGAAAGAAACCGCGAATTAATGGGTGAAGGTCATCGATGGTATGATATGGTCCGACAATATAAAATCTTGAATGATAATTCTGACCTCAGCAAACTTATCCGAGAGAAAGGAATTTATTGGCCATTGTCTAATGATGTCCTATCCCAGAACAAATTATTAACCCAAAATGAATATTGGAAATAAACCGTATAACCATGAAAGTCAAACATTTATTTTTTAGTGTACTCTCTTTGATTTTGGTTAGCGGATGCGCCAAAGATAAAGGGTATTATAATGAAGTCGTAAAAAAGGTTACATATGATGGTACTGTATTGGAGTATCTTCAAAGTAAACCTGGTGTATTTGACTCATTATTACAGGTATTAAACCGTACCAAAATGAACACGGTCCTAAGTGGCAATGATAAAATCACCTTCTTTGCCCCTACTAATCAAAGTTTTCAATTAGCCATTGAAAACCTGAATAATACGCGTAAAGAATCTGATAAACCTCTGGAATATCTAGCTAATGTGGATCTAAAGCATTTAGATACCATGATGGCTCAATATATTATCAAAGGGCTATTTCCCGCAGATTCCATGAAATTAAAAGATGGAATCCAATTACAGGATTATAAATACAAAAGAGTGATGAATGCTAAATTAAAAACAGCAACGTCTTCAGGCTTTGAAGATGGAGGCCCTAAAGTAATTGAGTATTCAGACACAAAAAACAGTCAATTTACCAGAAACTGGGTGACCGCAACTACGGCATCCATTAATATCGAGGCAAAGAACGGAATGATTCATGTCATTTCCTCAAACCACGTATTTGGATTTAATGACTTCGTAACGCGATTGACTTATATTCCACCTCCACCAAACTTATTTGTAACTGTTGGTGGTAAATTCTCGGTATCCCGCGAAACTGGTGGTGGTCCGGACGCTGTTGAAGCCTCTAAATATGTATTTGATGGCAACAGAGAAACAAAATTCTTCCTGAATAGCTTCAGTGGGGTTTGGATGCAGGTAGAATTGAATGAAGCTACTGCAGCAAATGCCTATACCCTTACCTCAGCAAATGATATTCCAGATCGTGACCCTATGGACTGGACCCTACAAGCATCTCAAGATGGTAATAATTGGGTAACCTTAGACTCCAAATCTGGTGAAGAATTTACTTCTAGATTCCAACAACGCGTATTCTGGATCAACAATACCACAGCATATAAATTCTATAGGCTGAATGTTCAGAAGAATCGTGCTGGAGGTGACTTCCAACTTGCAGATTGGAGTGTGAACAAAGGAACTGTAAACTAATTAATGGACCTGAAAAGACTAATTATGAAAATCTCGAATAAAATCCGAATATTCTGCGTCTTTGTTGGAAGCTTTGGCATATTTTCCGCATGCTCTGACATGTATGGCCTCCCAGAAGACAGAGACTTTATCAGTGAAAATGTAAATTACTTAATAAAGGTTCTTGAACCTACATTAGGACGAACCTCGGTATTTACCTCCTTAGTGGAGGACAACTCTACCCTACCTATGACCTTTGAAATTGTCAATGCAAGGTATGGTGATGGACGTCCTGTAACCGATATATTTACTAAAGCTCAAACCTACGAATGGATTCAGGAATATGATGGTTTGGAAAAATCATTAGCAGAAATTGAAGCCAAGAGAAAACTTGTTGAAAAACCGATATTTGAAGTTGACAGCAATGGTCGTTTTATACTGTGGGCTTCAGCAACCAATGCCATCTTGAAACCAAGACCTGTGGATACGGTTATAAAAACTCAGGATATCCGCTTTTTTGACCTGAAAGTTAAAAACTCCGGAGGAACCCAGATAATTAAGGATTTCCAACTTATTCCTTGGCGTGAAATCCCTTATTATCCTTCAACGGATATTAATCCATATACAGGTGGCAAAGCTCCCGATCCCCAAAGACCGAAAGATACCACCAGACAGGATTATATTATCCCGAGTTACTTGAGTAACGTTGTTGGTGAAAGAACCCAATTGAATTTGGTAAATAATAACATCCAAAAAGATGTGGTGGTTTATATTCGTCCATTTACAGGTGGTAAAGGAAATAGCTTACGCTTCAAATTTATGGGAGCAGATGGTAAGTTCATCAATCCTAAAAAATTCAATGAAACCAAATGGGATATGTTGGTACATGGATTCAATAAGGTAGAAAATCCAGAGTATATCCAATATGATGTGGCCTATCCGATTCCATTAACCAATTATAAAACCGATTACGCCAATGGCGGAACGGCTAATGTCAACTTTGCTTATTCCAGAATTGGTTTCGGTGGTGGCAGAACTATAGGGTCATTTGGTCTGAATTTCCGGATTTATAAAAAAGGAGACTGGGAAATTGTATTCCATTTCCGCAATGAGAACCCAAAATTTGAGGATGAATAAACTTAAGCCTTATGAAATTTCAAAAACTAATTATACTAATCTTAAGCATTTTTACCCTTCAAATTGCTTATGCCCAGAATCAAGCTATTCGTGGGCGTGTAGTTGACGAGTCCAATAATGGAATCGCTGGGGCAACTATTTTAAATGCTGCAACTAATCGTGCAATTACCGCATCCTCTGACAACGGTAGTTTCGCATTAAGCGTACCTGCCAATACCACCTTAGTCTTTAAGGCGGTAGGTTTTAACCAAAGAAGAGTAACCGTAAAGGCAAATCAGACTACTTTAACCGTTCAATTGAGCTCAACTGAAGATCAAGTGGAAGAAGTGGTTGTCCGTGGATATGTAGCTCGTAAAAAAGAAACCAGTACCGGTGCATCTGCCTCATTGGGTCAAAAAGATATCCGTGACGTACCTGCAGCCAACCTTGAGCAATTAATGCAAGGAAAAGTACCGGGACTTAACGTGCAAGTAAATACAGGTGCTCCTGGTTTTAGAGGGTCAACCCAAATCCGTGGTCTTTCAACCCTTTCCACAACCGGGTCGGGTAGCGAGTCTATCTTAATGCCTACCTCTCCCCTGTATGTGATTGATGGGGTGCCTATGGATGCCGATAGAGCGTCAGAATTTGGTCTTCAACAACAAGGTCCAGGTATTTCTCCTTTATCATTGATTCCACCTGAAGATGTGGAAAGCATCGAAATCTTAAAAGATGCCCAAGCAACTTCCTTATATGGATCCCAAGGTGCCTATGGGGTAATCATTATTACGACCAAACGTGGTAATTCGCCAGTTCCTCGAATTAATTATACCCAAAGTACCTTCATGAAGACTCCTCCTAAATTAAGAGAAACATTGGGGGGAAATCTGGAACGCCAATTAAAGATGTGGCAAATTATCAATAATGCAATAACGCAAGGGGAATTGGATAAAATTATGGAAACACCAATGCTTGCAGATAGTTTGAATGCATTTTACAATAACTCCACAAACTGGCAAGCGCTCTATTATCAAAATACATTCAACCAAAATCATAACGTAAGTTTAGATGGTGGAAATGAAGTCCTTTCCTATAAAGCTAATATTGGATATTATGGTGAAACTGGGGTTATTAAAAACACAGGATTCAACAGGTATTCATCTAACTTAAGAATGGATTACAGACCTAATAAAAGATTTGATTTTACAGGTCAGGTATTTGCTCAGTTAGGTAAACAAAATAAAGGTGATGGTACAGGGATCTTACAAACGGGAGTTTCAACCGGTGGTATGAACTCAACCTTATTACCGCCACCAGGATTCTTCTCAGCAGATGCAGGTTATATTTCTGCGATTCGGACCAAGAACGATAACAGCTCCAAGTTGATCCGTCCGTATGTGGAAGGAAAATTCGAAGTATTCCCGGGATTAAGAATTCAGTCCGCCATGAGTTATGAGTTTGCTTCTAATAACGAAGACAAATTTACTCCAGCCGCTGCTGCTGGCCAATTCTCCGAAGTCTACTCTTTTGCTGGACGGGAATCGAACTTATATAATAGAAATATCATAAACTACACAAAGGATATCAATGAAGATCATAATATCTTTATTAACCTATTCAATGAGGTAAGACATAACCAACGTCAGAACACCATTACAAAACAAGCAAGAACTCCAAATGATCAGTTTGAAGGTCCTCTTGGCTATGATGGTTATTTCTCCAGAGGTGGAGGTGTGTTATCCAATTTCAGAAATGAAAAAGCATTATCCTTTGCATTAGCTACCTCGTACAGTTATAAATCCCGTTATATTGTGGATTTATCCTATCGTATTGATGGTTCTTCCGCAAATGGTTTTGAAAATCTTTACACTAAAAATCCAGCTGTTGGTTTCCGTTGGAATGCGCATCATGAAGAATGGATTAAATCGATTCCTTGGATCAATTTGGCATCTTTACGTTTTACTTGGGGGGTCAATGTAATGCCTACGAGTACCTTGGAGCGTATCTATGGACGATATGATATTTCAGGTCTCTATAACCAAACGCAAGGTATTGGTATTAACTATTCCTTTATCCCGAATCCAAGCTTGAAACCTACGACCTCCATGCAGTATAATGCTGGTTTGGACTTGAACTTGTTCAATAATAAAGTAGATCTAGTCTATGACACCTATTACAAAAAGGTGGATAATCTGCTATTTGAATCCTTCTTAACGAATTCAACCGGATTTGATAAGTTATATTCCAATGATGCCGGGGTAGCCAATTATGGTCATGAGCTTGCCATCAATGTTCGTCCTTTATCTGCATCGAGCCCATTTAGCTGGACATTCTCCTTGAATGGAGCTTATAACCGAGATGTATTATTATTACTTCCGGACAACTTCCGTGGTCAATATATCAAATGGGATGGGAATGCTGATAGATTGCATATGGTAAATCGTGTTGGAACCTCTGCCCTTTCGAATTATTTATTACAAAACGTAGGGGTTTATGCGACTGATGCAGATGTGCCAATCGATCCAGCTACTGGATTGAGATACCGCACTGCAGATGGTACCTTCTTCCAAGCCGGAGATCCAATTTTCGTGGATAGAAATGGAGATTATATTTTAGATAATCGCGATTATACACGTGCAGGTAATACTCAACCGCTTTGGACTGGTGGTATGCAAAACACCTTGAATTATAAAAATTTCCAATTTTCGGTTTATGCCTCCTATACGGCTAAAAGAACAATCCTAAATTATGCTCGTGCGCAACGCATGGATCTATTTAGAGATCCTTTTGGTTCGCAAGCGATTGTGCCGATCGAAAACATTAGTATTTGGATGAAAGATGGGGATATTGCAAAATACCCTTATCCTTATGATTTCTCGAGAAATAACAGTGTACAGCCGTTCCGCTATGACCAAACTCTTTGGGAAGAAAACGGAAGTTACTTTAAGATCAACAATATTATCGTGGCCTACGTATTCGACATGGACTTCTTAAGAAGATACCGCTTAGATAGATTCCGTATTTACGCATCTATGGATAACGTTTACACCTTTTCAAGTTATTCAGGTCCAAACCCCGAAAACGTGACGAGTCTAGGACGCGATGCATCCAATGGATACCCAGTACCGAGAACATATACCTTAGGTTTCAATATTTCATTCTAAAAATTATGAAAAACTTGATAAAAAATAAATTAGCAGTAATTGGTCTAGGTATAGCTCTTGGATTCAGCTCTTCTGGTTGTAAGAATTACTTGACCGTAGAACCAATTGACCGTCTAACAGGAAATAACTATTATTTGTCGCAAAAGGATGTCGAGTCGAATTTTGCTTTTATGTATGCCAAATTCTTCGAAAAAATCAATGAAACCTGGGTAATGGGAGCCATTGGTGAAGCCCGTTCGGGGGAGATATTTGTCTCTGAAGGCGCCAATAGTTACAGTCAACGGAAGGTAATTGAAGTATTAGGTAAGAACCAGTTGCCAGCAGCAATGTATTCCTCCCAATTTGATTGGTATAAATTACATGTGATTTCAAATTGGACAAAATATTACCAAGTTATACAAAGTGCAAATATCCTGATCGGAAAACTAGAGGAAGGAATCCCTGGGGTTACAGGCTCAGACCAAGCTAGATATATTGCGGAAGCAAAATTCTTGCGTTGTTTCACCTACTTCTGGATGGTACGCCTATTTGGGGATGTCCCATACTACACCGATCCTTATCATACCGAACCTTTAGCTCGTGAAAACATGGTTTCGGTATTAAATAAGTGTATTGCCGAATTAACTCCGCAAAAAGATTTAATGCCATGGTCATTAAATGATCCAGGTTTAAGAGGCGCTAGACCTGCAAAAGGGGCGATTATAGCCTTATTGATGCATATGAATATGTGGAATTCAAGCTTTGACCCAGGTAATAAAAATAAATACCTTAATGAAGCAGCAAATTTGGGCAAACAGTTGATCGACAGTAAGCAACATAAACTTATTGCTCCTTTTACTGACCAAAACTGGGCGGTTGTAACCAAAGGTAGAAGTGAGGAGTCTCTTTTTGAATTCTACAAAAGTATTAACTATGGTGATTTTGTTGAACCCTTAGCACCATTTTGGGATCACTTTCTTCGTTGGCCATATAAATTCCCGAGATACACGAATCAGTTAAGTCACTGTTTCTTTATCTCAACCTATATGAATCAAATTTTCCCTGAAGGCGATGCTGATAAACGTAGGGAAATGTGGTTTGAAGATATTACTTCGGATAATGGCCGTTTCGTCCTTCGTAAATTTGGTACCAACGTTTATGCCTCAGGTAATGAGGACAAAAACCCGGACAATACCTTTAGTATCTTCCGATATGCGGATGCCATTCTATTATATGCGGAGGCATGTGCTGAATTAGGAAAAAATAACGAGGCTATTGCTGCCGTGAATATGGTCCGTGATAGAGCCCAAGCTACCCGATATAGTGGAGGTGGCGGTGGGGCCCTGAAAGACTTTATTTTCCTAGAAAGAGAAAGAGAATTAATCGGAGAAGGTCATCGTTATTTTGATTTGATTCGGACCAGAAGATTAATGAGTGCAGAATGGACCATGAGTCCATTAACACTTGACCAATACAACCGTGGAGGTTGGACCTGGCCAATTGATCCTTCGGCCATGAACAATAACCCGAATATGAAACTGAATGAATACTGGACAACAATTGGACGTTAATTATGAAAAGATTATTTAAACCTCAATACATTGCACTGTTCTTTTTTGGAATCCTATTCCTGAGTGCGTGCAGTAAAGATGATTATTATGAAGATGGAGGCTTAGCGAAGGCAGAGTTCGATGGTAGTATCATACAATATCTGGAAACAAAACCTGTTCTTTTTGACACCATTGTCGAAATCATCAAATTAGCCGGACTTGAAAAAGATTTTCAGGAAAAAGAATTTACCTTCTTTGCCCCTGCTGATCCGGATATTAAAGGTCTAGTCCGAAACCAACTTAATCCAACCTTATTTTCGAATGGATTGGATACCATAAAAACCTTGGCCGATGTGGATGGGGAAATTTGGAGAAAATACCTCTTGAGGCATATGTTCAATGGTAAAAATAAATTGGCGGATTATCCTCAAATCGATGTGGACTTATTGAGTACTTATCCTGGGCAAAACTATATCTCCTTGGAAGGTTCTGTGTGCAACATTGGAGTGGTATTTAACGATATCGTTCAGATGAATGGGTCCACAGTGGTTTCAAGATTGAAATATAAAGGTTACAGGCAGTTGCAATTATCCTATATTCAAAATGAATCAAATCCAACTGCTTTCCTTTCCTACCCGGTTTCAACTTCGGATATACAACCAAAAAATGGTGTAATTCATGTACTTGATTATACGAAGGCTTATTTCGGATTGGATATACTTTCAATGGATTTTATATCAGATGTTGTTCAAAGTAAACGCTAAAATTATGATAAAGAAATTAATATATTATATGCTTTCAATCAGCTTCTTTGGATTATTCTCATGTTCCAAAGATGTTGAATTCCATTCTGACCCTTATCAACAAGGAAAAGAACCTTTGGGAATTGTTATTGAAAGTACACAGAAACCTGCTCCGGAAACTGGTGGACCAGGTACCCTGGTAAAATTTAAGGTCACTGGATTGACAAACTATAAGGAGAAAGCAATTTTCACCTTCAATGGTCAAAAAGCAGAAATAGTTTCTATTACCGATGGAGAAATTACGGTTAAAGTTCCTGAATTCGCAAGTACAGGAAAAACAACCATTCTGATAGATGACATTGTCTTCTATGGTCCGAACTTCACTGTTCTTGGCAAGGTTCAATTAGACCCTACTTGGCAAGCGAAATATGGTGTTTCTGGTGGTAGTAGCTATATTGCTGATATGCTAACAACCATTGAGGACAAAAGAGTCTTGGTGGGCGATTTCTCGAATTATGAAAACAAAGGTAATATCAAACCAAATAATCGTATTGTTAGAACCTTTAGAAATGGAGAATATGACGCAAGTTTTAGAGTCGGAAATGGATCTAATGGATCGTTAAATTCTATTATTCAAATTCAGAATGCTTATTATATTGCTGGTAATTTTTCTGGTTTCGACCAAAGGACCGACAATATCTCCAATCTAACCAGGATTAATTTAAACGGTCAGATCGATACGATGGAAGTTAAACCATTTAGACCTCCGCATTTACCGGATACCCTAAAATACTATCCTAAATTCAATGGTGGCTTCAACCAAGCTGTTTTCAGAATTTTCCAACATAGAGGAAAAATATTAGCTGTCGGAGATTTCAGATTCCATATTCACCGGATTTATGGTAAACCAAATTATATGGAAACACGTGACTCTGTTATTTTGGACAGTACCGAGATTCGTTCTGTGGCGCTTTTGAATCTGGATGGAACCCTGGATAAAACCTTTAGGTTCTCTGGAAATAAAGCCTTGTCTGGGGCAAATGGATTTGTCAATGCATACTACCATGAAACAGGTGCCTTAAAGGGTAAAACAGTAGTTTATGGTAAATTCAGCAACTTTGATGGGCAAGCCGCAGGGAATATTGTCCGTCTGAATGAAGATGGAACCGTAGATAAAACATTTAATATCGGTACAGGTGCAAACTTCACTGTTAGTAATGTAACCTATAATGATAAAACAGGCAAATATGTCTTAACAGGTGGCTTTAAAATGTTTAATAACGTGAACTCTCCGTATTTAATCCTTTTGAATTCCAATGGGTCTATTGATAATACTTTTAAAGTAAAAAGTTTTGGAACGGGCAGTGCCGGTTATGCCAAACAATTGGATGATGGCTTAATCGTTGTTTCCGGAGGCTTTAAAGAGTACAATGGAATTGCAAGATCTGGATTTATGATTTTGGACAATAAAGGAGACCTTGTAAAAGGCATGAACAATTCAGGTTTGGTGCAAGGTTATATTAGTAAAGTTATTGAAACAAAATCTGATGATGGTAAAAGAGCCTTATTGTTATTGGGTGGCTTCTCGAAATTTGACAATGTCGATGCCCGTGGTATAACAAGAATTACAATTGAATAAACTCCTAATTATGAAGAAACGTATTTTAAACTCCATATCAGCATTCATGCTGATGATTCTGGGCCTTACTACTATTACTTCCTGTCAGGAGGAATTTTCTAAGGTGATCCCAGAAAATAATAATGATTCCATAGATGTTATCTATGGAACTCCAAAAGTATTATTATTGATTGTGGATGGAGCTCGCGGGGAATCCGTTCGAACTTCCAATATTCCCAATATCAATGCACTTATTCCCCATTCTATCTATTCATGGGTATCGCTAAGTGAAGAAAATGCCGCTGGAATTTATTCCAATTGGTCAAATTTGTTCACCGGTGTTAACTTTAGCAAGCATGGAGTCAGGGATAATACTATTGAAAACAATAAATTCGATGCCTATCCCCTATTGGCACAACGCATTAAGGATGTAACAAATGACTCCATAAAAATGAGTACCATAAGTTCGAATGCAACATTCCTTAAATATTTTGGTGCTAATACCAAGGCTCAAACTGCTCAAAATGATGATGATGTAACAACTAAAGTGATCAACGACCTGAAAGATGAAAAGTTATCACTTATTACAGGACATTTCTCCGCTGTTGATGCTGCTGGTAAATCTGCAGGGTATGATGTTTCAAAGCCTGCCTATAAAGCTGCTATCGAGAAGTTTGATGCTCAGGTTGGGCAAATGATCAAAGCTTTGGAAGCTCGACCTAGTTATGCAAAGGAAAACTGGATGGTCGTAATTACCTCCAGTCAAGGTGGAGAATATGAAATCCCTCCTGCGCAAAATGATAATACCATTTTTAGTAATGCTGCTGTAAATACTTTTACAGTAATTTACTCCCCTAAATTCAGCACCAAATTTGTGGGTAAACCATTTATTGGAAATAAATTTATCGGGGATTTCATGCGCTTTAATGCCGAAAACTATGCCCAATTGGATTCTGGTGATAACAGCATCTTCAATCTGGACAATAAGGATTTCACCATTGAGCTAAAAATCAAAAAGAATAAAGGACGCGACAACAACTACGCCTTTTGGTATCCATCCATTATCGGAAAAAGACAACATTGGCAAGGTGGTTGGGGTGAAGATCCATCTGGTATCGGTTGGGTAATCCACCTTTCTGGTGAATCATGGATTTTCAATGCGCGTGGAGATAAAGGTACCGGGGAAGTGAAAGCAGATAAAAACTTGAACCGTGGTACTTGGAACTCAATTGCAGTAACCGGTCAAACCGTAGATGGTAAGAGAACGGTAAGATTATACACCAATGGGGAATTATCAAAAGAAGCGGAAATTACTGGCTGGGGATCCATCACTTCAGAAGCTAAATTAAGAATCGGATTCCTAGAAACACGTGAAGGATGGCGTTCTGATGCTTACCTAGCGGATGTTAAAATTTGGAAAGAAGCTCTCTCACCTCAAACCATTAAACAGTATAGCTGTGAAGTCGGAGTAGAATCAAACCACCCGAATATTAACTTCCTAGCTGGTTATTGGCCAATGAACTCCACCGATGGTTCTGTCCTTTTGGATGAAGGCCCATTTGGTTCACATATGAAAACTCACGGAAATTATCCAATCACTAATTTGAATGATTTCATCTGTGCACCGTCTGCAGAAACCCTGAGTGCTTTGGTTCCTAGAAACATTGATGTTGCTACCCAAATCATTAGCTGGTTAAAAGTTCCAAGACAGTTGAGCTGGGGATTAGATGGTCGAGTGTGGATTGATAAATAAACCTTTAGATTATGAAAACCATGTTGAAATTATTCAAAAATATATTCCTACCTATCCTACTCTTCTCCATTATTTGGGGTTGTAAGGATACGGCATTGGAAGATTTCGCCATCAAACCAGGCTCCTCGACCACGGTTGGGTCTGGGGATATTGCTGGGGGAATCACCAAGACCAATGAGCAAATCACAGTTCCTGTGAGTATTAAGCTAAGTACTCCTGCTTCAAAAGCATTTGAAGTTAATTTGGCAGTCAATCAAAAAGCCGCTGCTGATCATATTAAATCCAAAAACTTGGGCAGTAATTATGTCGCTATCAGAGCAGAGTCTATTTTCCTGCCAAACAGTACCAAGGTAAATTTTGGAGCTGACTCTACAGTATTCAGTTTAACCATAACACGCACCGAAGTTGAAAAATACTTCGGAAAGAATATTGTAATTGGTTACAGCATTACAAATGCGGGAAAAGGAAATAACATTGATAAAAACAATGCGATCGGCGTATTGATCTTAAAGGTAAATGATTTAATAACCCAATCTGATATTCACTTTCTTTCCTTAACGAATGGTGCTGGAGAAGTTTTGGTTGCGAAGAACCAAATGAACTATGAAAGTTCATCTTCGGGATTGACGATCCCTATTGGAGTCAGCTTGGCGAGTTTCCCGGGATCTGCATTTTCAGTGGATATTGGGACCTCAACAGATACGATTGCCCAATTAATCAAAGCCGGGACGCTTCCTGCAAACACCATTGGTTTAAATCCAGACCAATATACAATCGCTTCAAAAGTACAGTTTCCAAGTAATGCAAAAAATGCAGGACTTGAATTGACAGTACCTTGGTCGGTTATCAGTGCAAATCTGGATAAAAAATTAGCTGTCATGGTGGAGTTAACTTCCTCTACCCTACATGTAATTAACCCAGAGAAAAGCTATGGTATCTTTTTGATTGATTCTGAAAATGTGGTAGAAGTCGATGTTACCAATGATGGCGTCTACAGTTATAGCCGTGATAATGGTAACCAAAATGAAAATGCATTAAAACTGATCGACAACAATTATGATTCTAAATTCTTATTGTTTGACTTCGTTGATTTGGAATTAAAGCTAGTTTATACGGAAGCTCAGAAAATTGGTGCTTACACCTTTACATCAGGTAATGATGCTCAAGAGCGTGACCCAGCAGAATGGGTGTTATATGGATCAAATGATGGTAATACTTGGGAGGCAATAGATGTTCGCCGTACGGAGGTATTCAATGGTCGGAAAGAAACTAAGCGCTTTAATATTGAGTTCCCGAAAGCTTACAAACAATTTAAGCTGCACATAGAAAGAACTAGAAGTAGTAGTTTATTCCAAATGGCAGAATGGAGAATGGTTAGAATTCCTTAACAATAGCAATTTACAGAATTATGAAAATAATGAAATATGCATTTATCTGTTTAATCCTAGGATTGATAAGCAGTTCATGTAAAAAAGAAGAACAAGGGGTTCCGGAAATTGTCGAGAAAGAACCAAAACCAACGGCATCATTTAACTATGCCTTGGTCAGCGCCAATGACCCTTTCACTTATAAATTTGATAACAAAGGCACTAATTTTAAGGAAACCCGTTGGGCATTTGGAGATGATAGTACATCCTCCGTGGTTGCACCTACCCATACGTTTTTAAAAACTGGAACTTTTGTGGTTACCATGACAGCTTTAAACGGCGAAGGATATTGGGCCCAAAGGGAGGAAACTATCCGAATATCTGCGGCGAACCTAATCAAGGTGAACACCAAGAGCTTAGGGGCTGGTAAACTGAATCTATCTTTTACCACGAATATGGCTGTATCCAAAACAGAATGGAGAGATGGGTACAAAAATACATCGTCGGTCATAAGTACGGATAAAACCATTGACCTGACTTTTGAGCCAGGCACATTTAAGGAAATTCAGTTAAAGGTGACCACATCAAAAGGATCAACAGCCATCTTGGATCTTTTTGTTGCCGAATTGGGCTTGATTAAAGATGTTACAACCTTCCAAAACACATTCACCGTATCTCATGAGAACAGTGGTGGTCCAGATGCTGGTGAAGGTTCTAAGAAGATGATTGACGGTGATATTACAACCAAATTATTTGTTGGTGGTGTGGGTGGCAATATGAGTTGGCAATTCTTATTTGATGCACCACAAATCGTAAATGGATATAGTATGACTTCTGGTAATGACTCACCAGACCGTGATCCAAAACGCTGGAAAGTAGAAGGATCCCTGGATGGTAAAACCTGGGTGACCGTCGATGAAAGGTCCAATGAATTCTTCACCGAAAGAAGACAATCAAGAACCTTTAGATTTACAAATAAGGAGGTTTATAATTACTATAAATTCTCTATGTTAGAATTGAATGGCGGTAGTAACTTCCAGATGTCTGAAGTTCGAATATTAGAATTCCCGCAATAAAGAGTCCATATTAAAAATTGATAGTTTAGTAATAATCTGGTTGCTGATTCTGTTTACAGAAGAAAGCAATCAGATTTTTTTATGGAAGACTTCCACCTCTCCCATAGGTTCCTTAGGAGAGAAATCAATTCCCATTCTGATATCCAATGAAATATCAGATTAATTCAATTCATGTTCCAACCTTGTTCTATTTACTAACACATTTCAGCCTCACTTCCTTCAGAAATTCTCCGGACCTTGTCCGCAAATTTTCGAAGGATGTCCGAAGAAGGTCCGGAGAAGGTCCGGGAAAAATCCCCAGAAGCCTGCTATTTGAATCGAATTTTTAGTGCTAAAGAATACTATTTAAGGTTTAACCAAAGAAAGATGAATAAACTTAAGATAAGAAGAGATAAGAGGGGTTAGAAAATAATAGGAAAGTGGAATGGGGAATAGGAAGAAATCAAAAGGAATAAAAAAAGTCTGTTTGGAAATTCCAAACAGACTTTTTTTATGGTTTTAATGCTTACGCAGTTTTCTCAGTATTCATTGCTTTAGAAGCTTCAAGAGAAATTGCAGTTTTGTCGAAGCGAATTTTAACACCGTTACCAACATCAACTAAAAAAGTTTTGTCGCTAACTTCAACGATACGACCATGGATACCAGCAGTAGTAACGATTCTAGAGTTTACGCCAATTTCTTCGATATATTTTTTGTGTTCCTTTTGTTTTTTCATTTGTGGTCTAATCATAAAGAAATAGAAAACCACTATGATCAATACCATAGGAATTAACTGTGCAAAGCCACTTCCACCTAATTGTAATAAAATTGTTGAAATCATCTGTATATTATAATTTATAGTTTGCTCTTAAATTGCTTCAACTTCACCTTTTAGTTGAACAGTAGTAATATTGGATTCAGCATTTGAAGCAATCGTAATAATTTTTTGTTGCAATCCAATCTGTCCGGCACTATTAAATTCAACAGCTATCTCGCCTGTCTTTCCTGGTAGAATAGGTGTCGTTGTAAATGTTGGAGTTGTACAACCACAACTTGCTGAAACCTGAGATAAAATAACCGGACTTGTACCTGTGTTTTCAAACTTGAAAACATGTTTCACCACTTCACCTTCTTTGATCTTTCCGAAATCATAAACAGAACTTTCAAAATCCATTTTTCCAATTCCATCAAATCCTTCCGCAGATGCAGCATTAGCAGATGCTTCAGTTGTATTATCAGCATCAGATTTTTTGGCTTCCTGATTACAGGAGCTCATAAAAACAGTTGCAGCAACGAAAGCTAAAATTAATTTTTTCATGTTTATATCATTAAGCAATTAATCCTCTACCCTCTTTTTTGATTCTTCTTTGCGCATTCAAATCCGCAAGGATCTTATCAAGGATACCGTTGATAAAGGTACTACTTTTCAAGGTACTGAAAGATTTGGATAATTCAATGTATTCGTTAATTGTAACTTTTACTGGAATAGTAGGGAAATTAATCAATTCTGTAATGGCCATACGCATCAATAAATTATCCACTAAGGCGATACGGTCCGATTCCCAGTTTTTAGTTTTAGCAGCAATCATATCCTGATATTCTTCCCCATATTTAATGGTCAACTTTAATAAGTCGATGATGAAATCTTTGTCTTCGATCCAACTAGGGGTTAAATCTGCTAATTTATTTTTTGCAGGCACCTCAGAACTGAAGTTCTTGAAAGTTTTGGCAATCATCGCCTGTAACACTTCCTTATCGACTTGCCAATTGATGAAACGCTCATCCAAGGCTTGTTCGATATCTGGTGATTTCAGAATAATCTTTTTAAAGATATATTTTATGATATCCTTTTCTGCCGAAATAGAACGGTCTTCTAGATTTAGGTATTCCAAATAGGCTTCAGAATCCTTTAATTGAGCGAAAATAGAACGCACGATTTCAGGATCATAATTCCAGTCAACGTTATAGCGTTTAACTTTTTCCAGGTACTCACGATTTTGTCGCAAGGAGTCGATAAAAGTATTGCTATTTAATTTTGTAGAAGTAAAGGTCTTATCCTTATCGGTTGGTATCCACTTATTGGCAATACCTTCCACATCGATCAAAACATACTCTGCCACTTCATCCAAAAGATTTAGTGTCCAGATATACATTTCATCGACTTCCTCAACGCTTTTGAGCAGACTTTTCTCAAAATTTACAATGCTCTTGTCTTCCGACAAGCTGTAGGCATACAATGTCTGCATGACCTTTACCCTAAGGTGTCTTCTATTTAGCATAATTTAATGAAAGAACGAATATTTAATAAAGAACGATATTATACTATATTATTTTAATTTCTTCATGTCCGCAATACGCTTTTCAGCTAATTCTTTAGCGGCCTGATATGTTGAAATATTTTCTTCTTTTGATTTTTGAATCACGTGTCTGGTTGCAGTGTAGATGTAACGGATCAAATGATCTGTACGATCGGCACCATAACCTTCTAATTCAGAGTAACAACTGATAAGAGCACCAGCATTGATTAGAAAATCAGGGGTATAAAGGATATTATTTTCCTTTAATAACTCTACAGTTTTTTCTTCTTCCAAAAGTTGGTTGTTTGCAGAACCCGCGATAATTTTACAACGCATACGAGGTACGGTATCTGGATTTACAGTTCCACCTAATGCACATGGTGCATACACGTCAGCATCCAATTCAAAGCTTGTCGAATAGGTAATAGGTTCTGCTTTGTATTTGGCCGCGATTTTCATTTTTCGCTCCTCAGTCATATCAGAAACATATACTCTCGCATTTTCAGCGCGTAATAAGGATACCAAATGTTCCCCTACGCTACCCACACCTTGAACAGCAATTTTTCTACCAGCAAGGTTATCATCACCATACAACTCTTTGATTGCGGCTTTGATACCGTAGTAGACACCTTTGGCTGCGAAAACCGTTGTATCACCTGAACCGTTTAATGAAGTTGGCAAGCCAGCAACATAATCCGTTTCAGCATGAATATATTCTAAGTCTTTTTGCGTAGTACCTACATCAATCGATGCAATAAAGTTTCCGTTCAATCCATTGATGAATCTTCCGAAACGACGCATTAAAACTTCAGATTTTTCAGTTCTATTGTTTCCTATGATAATTGCACTACCACCACCAAGGTTAAGACCAGCTAAGGAAGCTTTATAGGTAATAGCTTTCGAAAGACGCAAAGCATCTTCAATTGCTTCTGCTTCGGTTGCATAAGGCAACATCCGGACACCGCCGATTGCTGGACCTAATGTCGTATCATGAATCGCGACAATAGCTTTCAAGCCGACTTCTTTATCATTACAAATGAAGATATTTTGATGGTCTGAAACACGCATCAAATCAAATAAGGAGGTAGAATCTTTTTGCATAAACAAACAAAATTTAACAGGTACAAAATTAGTAAATTATTTAGTTCTTTAAGGAAAAGGCTTAAAATATTCGAATAAAGGCAAACTATTGACATTATCACAACTTTACTCCATAGTTTATTGAAAATTATCCATTATTTTTGTTCAAATGAAGGAACTATCATACCTCAATAAATTTTTCTATAAGTACCGTTGGCGCATTATTCCAGGTGTGATATTCGTAATCATATCAAATTACTTCGGAATTCTTCCTGCACAGGTCATCCGTGAAGCTTTTGACCTGGTCAAGGAAAACATCGATTTATATAGATTATATGATGGATTCGACCGCCAATCGATCATCTATGAGGTATTCAGTAAAAGCTTATTATTCTTCGGAATTGTCGTTTTAGTCCTCGCCTTATTGAGAGGAATTTTTCTCTTTATGATGCGACAAACCCTGATCCTAACCTCCCGACATATTGAATATGATATAAAGAATGAAATTTACCAGCATTATCAGCAGTTGGATTTTTCGTTTTATAGAAAGAACAATACTGGGGATTTGATGAATAGAGCAACTGAGGATGTCAATCAGGTTCGAAACTACTTAGGCCCAGCAATCATGTATGCGATAAATACAGTTGTATTGTCCATTATGATTATTTACGCCATGTATAATGTAAATGCTACATTGGCGACCTATTCCCTCCTACCGATTCCTATTATCTCGGTCATTATCCTTTTTGTAAATAAGGTCATCAATAGAAGAAGTGAACGCATTCAACGTCAGTTATCCCAATTATCATCCTTTGTACAGGAAACCTTTTCAGGTATTCGGGTGATCAAAACCTATACACGAGAGCAGGATAAAATGGAGAATTTCAAGGTAGAGAGCGATCGATACAAGGATATCAATTTAAATCTGGTAAAAGTTCAAGCGATCTTCTTTCCATTGATTATCTTCTTAATTGGGTTCAGTACTATTGTAACAGTTTATGTGGGTGGACTAGAAGTAAATGCTGGTAATATTACTGCTGGTAATATTGCGGAATTCATTATTTATGTGAATCAACTAACCTTTCCAGCTATGTCCTTAGCTTGGGTAACTTCCTTGGTACAAAGAGCGGCAGCATCCCAAAAAAGAATAAACGAATTCCTACATACTCATTCTGAGATTAAAGGTGGTACCTTGGATCATGAAATCAAAGGCGATATCCAATTAAGAAATGTTTCATTCACTTATCCTGAAACTGGGATCAAGGCTATTGATAATATCAGCTTTCATATACCAGCAGGTAAAACCATGGCTATTATAGGTCGTACTGGATCTGGCAAATCAACCTTGGCTAATTTGCTGATGCGGATGTTTGATGCGGATCAAGGTGAAATCTTATATGACCAACGTAATATTCGGGAATATGACTTAAAATCTGTTCGGGAACAATTTGGATTTGTACCACAACAAGTCTTTTTATTCTCGGATACCATTGCAAGAAATATAGCTTTCGGCTTGGACCAAGTTGATATTGATAGAGTTGAACAAGCGGCTAAGGATGCTGTTGTATATGAAAATATTATCGGCTTTGATGAAGGCTTTGAAACACATATTGGCGAGCGCGGAATCACACTTTCAGGTGGTCAAAAACAAAGAGTGTCGATTGCAAGGGCATTGGTCAAAGATCCTAAAGTTTTAATGTTTGATGATTGTCTTTCTGCTGTAGATACGAAAACTGAGGAAGAGATCCTACATAATCTAGGGAAAATCATGGCAGGAAGAACCTCTATTATTATCGCTCATCGAATTTCTACCATTAAAAATGCAGATCATATTTTAGTCCTTGAAGATGGTAAAATAATCGAAGAAGGCACACATGAACAGCTGCTAGCCATCAATGGAGAATATGCTTCTTTATATGAAAAACAATTGTTAGAAGCATAAAGATTATACTTTAACAAAAAAGTAATAATTACGTTAAATAGCTCCTGTTAAATTAGATGTAAATTATTTACATTTGACCTAAATTATTACCAAATCATTATGAAATCTATCTTACTAGGGCTAGGCATGCTATGTGCATGTCTCATGGGTTATACCCAGGAAAATCCATTGCCAAAACTTGATGTTGGTTTATTCCTTACAGATCATAAGCAAATTGACACTTCAGCCCATGCCATAGTCATCTATGAACATGGGAGAACAGATTTGGAATATAGCGAAAGTGATCGGGGAATGCGTGTGGTTCATTCCACCTATGTCAGGATAAAAATCCTAGATAAGGAAGGCGCAAATGCTGCGAATGTCACGATACCCCTTTATAAATATGGCTCAGATATGGAATATGTTCGGGAAATTCAGGGAAAAACCATAAACTTTGATAATGGCAAACTCATCACAGATGAACTAAAAAAAGAAGCCATCTTCACGGAAAAGGCTTCACAATATAACCAATTAGTAAAGTTTACTCTTCCTAATATTAAGGATAATTCCATTATTGAGTATTCATATCGATTATATTCACCAGCAATAAGAACCTATCGTACCTGGTATTTCCAATCTGAATTTCCAAAAATTCACAGTGAGTATGTATCCATAATTCCGGCTACATTTGATTACAATATTAACTTAAAGGGTTTCCTATCCTTAGCGGATCGTAAATCAGAAGTTCTACATAAACATTTTCTTCTGAATGGAGTTCGTCAAGATTGTTCTAAGTTCACTTATACCATGAAAGATATCCCCGCTTTTAAAGAGGAGGATTATATGCTAGCCCCGATTAACTATATTTCATCCATCAATTATGAACTACGAACTTATCTTGACCCTAATGGTCCGCATACCAATTTTTCAAAAAAATGGTCCGACATCGATCAGGACTTGATGCAAGACAAGGAATTCGGTGGTCAAATAAAGAATAAATCTGCATTTAAAGATATTTTACCAGAAATAATAGGCAACAAGGAATCGGCATTGGATAAGGCAAAGGCGATCTACTATTACATTCAAAAAAACATCGTTTGGAACCATATCATTGGGAAGTTTGCCGAAGTCGGAATTAAGAAAGCCCTGGAAACAAAAAAGGGAAATATCGGTGATATTAATTTCAGTTTGATTTCGGCATTAAATGCTGCTGAAATAGAAGCATTCCCCGTGATTATCTCTACTCGTCAGAATGGAATGCCCAATTACTTATACCCTTCAATGAGTGATTTTAATGCTGTGATCTGTTTAGCAAAGATTGATGGCAAGGATTATCTATTGGATGCTTCCAAAAAGTTTCTTCCATTCGGTGAGTTATCCATAGAATCAATCAATGACCGCGGTCGGGTAATCTATTCAAAAAATCAATCTGATTGGATAGACCTAAAAAATGTGGTTCCAGCTAAGAAATCGATTAATATTTTAGGACAGTTGGATTCGACAGGCAAAATTACCGGCACTATTCGGGTTTTATACTCTGGTTTGGATGCTTTATTTAAACGGAGAGAAATTGATAAATACAACAGTTTTGAGGAATACGAAGAAGGAATTATGGAGAAAATCAGCAGTATGCGGGTTTTGGGGGTCAAAGTAGAAAATCTAGAAAATTTAGATAAGGATTTCATAGAAACATTAAGTTTTGAAATGGATTTGAGGGATAATTACAAAGAGGCTAATTTTTTATTGAATCCGACCTTCTATGAAAGAACAACAAAAAATCCCTTTAAACTGGAAGAAAGGACCTATCATGTAGATCTTGGTGCTCCTCAATTAGAAAGTTTTAATATCTCCATTAGTCTGCCCAAAGGCTTTGTAAACAGCAGTAAACCAAAGGATATTTCGATGGGATTGCCAGAAGGCACTGCTAAATATATCTTTAAATCTCTAGTGAATGAAGATTTATTGATGGTTCAGCAATCGATCGCATTAAATAAGGCGATTTACAACCAAGAGGAATACTTCCATTTGAAGGAATTTTTCGCAAGGATAATCCAACAACAAATGACAGACTTTCAATTCAAAAAGATATGATTGGAAAGATCAGAATATTCGCATTTATAGCTGTATTATTTCATCTGAATGCGCATGCGCAATATGAAGTAAGTGACATCCCAAAAGAGCTCCTGAGCAGGGCTTCTGCTACCGTTCGTGAAGAACATCAGACTTTTAACATCCTAAGTCCAAGTGAAATGATTGAAACGGGCAGAAGGGTTATTACTATCCATAATAACGCTGGTGAAGATTATAATCGGATTGAATTTTCTTATGATAAATCTCGTCAGATAAAAAACATCAAAGGCGAGGTCTTAGATGCGGATGGCAAAACTGTAAAAAAATTCTCAGTTAAAGATTTTAAGGACTACAGTGCCTCGGAAGAGAGCACCATGTTCACCAATGCGAGGATTAAGTATTTAGCACCATCACTTTCCTCCTTTCCATATACAGTGGTAATTGATTATGAAATCCGTTATAATCAAACCCTGGCCATCAATTCTTGGAGACCAGATTTCTATGGCGATGTATCCGTTCAAAAAAGCAGTTATGAGATCTTAGCGGATCCGAATAATAAATTGAGGATCCTGAAGAAAAACCTTAAAAGCGAAGGCAAAGAGGAAATGAAGGGGAAACAGAAATCTTATTCTTGGGAAGTCAGCAATATCCCGGCAGTACGTTCTGAACCATATAGTCCAAATCGTTTTGAAACAGGGATGCGGGTTTTTGTGGTTCCGGAATCCTTTGAATACTACAAGCATGCTGGCCAGGTCAACAGTTGGAATGATTTCGGGAATTGGCTAAACGTCAATTTATTGAAAGATAAACGAAAGCTACCTGATGCGACCATTGCTAAGGTAAATGACCTATGTAAGGATTTAAAAACAGATAAGGAGAAGGCAAAAGCCTTATATGAATATCTCCAACATAAAACACGATATATTTCAGTTCAGATCGGTATAGGTGGTCAGGAGCCATTTCCAGCATCTGATGTGGACCGATTAGGCTATGGCGATTGTAAAGCTTTAGTAAACTATATGCAGGCATTGTTGGATGTGGTCAAAATACCGTCCTATTATTGTATTGTTGAAGCTGGAAATCGAAAAATGGATGTTGACCCTGAATTCGCCAATCTAATTGATGGGAACCATATTATTTTATGTTTGCCTTTTGAAAATGATACAACTTGGTTGGAATGCACAAGTCAAGAGCTTCCATTCGGATATCTAGGTGATTTTACAGATGATCGTCTGGTCCTTGCAGTTACTGAGAACGGTGGAAAAATAATGCGTACCGCAGTTTATTCCTACGATCAAAACCTGCAACACCGAAAAAGCTCATTCGTGTTATCACCTGAAGGAAAAATCAGTGGTACAATCAATACAGAATTCGCAGGGACACAATTTGAAAATCATTTTGTCAATGTTAAAAAAATAAAGGATGATCAGATCAAAAACCTACGTCGTCAATACGATATCAATAGAATTCAATTTAACGACATCAAATACAGCATCAATGATGGACCCAAGCTTTCCTTAACGGAGGAGCTTAGCATTGAGGCTGAGAATTTCGGAATAAAAAACAATAATAACATCACCGTATTTCCAAATTTCCTAAATCGTATTTCTCCAATTCCGGATATTCGCAATCGCAGTAACCTAGTTAAAATCACCCGCGGATATACCGATATTGATGAAACAGAAATTCAATTACCTGACAACCTACAGCATGTAATAATCCCCTTAAAGAAGAAGTTTGAGGTTCCCATGGGAGTTTACGAGTTAACGGTAGATATCAAGGATGGAAAAATGGTTTGCTACTGGAAATTACAAATTAAAGAGGGAGTCTATCCTGCGGCTAGCTACGCTGATTTCAGTAATTTTATGTTGGAAGTATCCCTTTTAGATGGGACAAAATATAATTTGGCGCTAAAATAGGAAATATCGGAAATTCCAGTATATTTGCTGCGCTAAGGGGGATTAGCTCAGCTGGCTAGAGCGCTTGCCTGGCAGGCAAGAGGCCACCGGTTCGAATCCGGTATTCTCCACGTGTTTATAGGCGGACCAATTAATTGGTCCGCCTATTTTTTTGGAAATGGGAGGAAAAAACTCCAGAGGAGTTTAATGTTAGTAAAAGGAGGTGTTAAACCAATTAAGCCCTGCATGGCTAGATCCCAGAGAGGGATTCTGAGCAAGGCCGAAGAATCTGTTTTATTAAACACAACGGAATTGTCATTCCAAATCTTCGATTTGGAATCTATTTTTAGGCGGTTGATTGACAAACATGCCGCCCCTATGGGGCTGTACGTTGGTGAATGCTCCTTGCTACAAATATGCCGCCCCTATGGGGCTTGTGAATATAACGCGGAAGGTATGTCGTATAAATGAAAAGTATTGTACGGGCGTATTGCATACGCCCTCTAATGACCGATGATGGTATGATTATTTATAGGGGGAATAAAGGGGTAATTGAAAAGAAGTGTATGGGTGGGGAATAAAAAGGGCGTATGCGTGGGGTATTAAAAAGGGCGTATGCGATACGCCCCTACCCATAGTTGGATAAAAATAGATTCTTCGCTGCGCTCAGAAGGACAGAAATATTATGAGGGGGGATGTGGGGAAAAAAGATGTATTGCATACGCCCTCCAATGACCACCATTGTTTTCTGTAATTGATGTTCACAAAAAAAAGCCTGTTTGGAGTTCCAAACAGGCTTTTTTTATGTTTTTATATAAACCTTAGTTATTTTCTTCTACTGGAAGAACAGATACATAAGATTTATTGTTAGCTTTTTTACGGAAAACTACTGTTCCGTCGATTAAAGCGTATAAGGTATGATCTTTACCGATACCAACGTTAGCATCAGGGTTGTGTTGAGTACCACGTTGACGTACGATGATGTTACCAGCGATTGCTTGTTGACCACCGAAAATTTTAATACCTAATCTCTTACTGTGTGACTCACGGCCGTTCTTGGAACTACCCGCACCTTTTTTATGTGCCATTTCTTTATTCTAATTTAAGACTTGCGTCAGATTAAAAATTCGATTATAAACTGATACCAGTAATCTGGATTTTAGTGAATTGTTGACGGTGACCGTTTTTCTTCTTGTAACCTTTACGACGTTTTTTCTTGAAAACGATAACTTTTTCACCTTTCAAATGTGACAAAATAGTAGCTGAAACTTTAGCACCTGAGATACTTGGAGTACCTACAGTAAACTTACCACCGTCTTCTGCTAACAATACATTGTCAAATTCAATACTAGCGCCTTCGTCTCCTTGTAAACGGTGTACAAAAAGATATTGGTCTTTTGCAACCTTAAATTGCTGTCCTGCTATATTTACTATTGCGTACATTGTTATTTATTAAAATTGTTAATATTTAATGAGTCGCAAAGATAGAATATATTTTTTAATTGAACAAAACTATTTTATCTATAATCGTATTCTATGGACACGAAATAGCGAAAAGGAATTTTAGACTACAGACTCTTGATTTCCCCCTTGATCGGAACGGTTTGTTTCCAACGTCCAACAAGGGTAGCCAAGAATCCAGTAGTTTTATTTTTGAGAGTTATGGTATAGTCGCATTCACGATAAATAAAAGTTACCTCAGCGAATACCGATCTTTTAGAATTAGCGGGAGTCACCACATTTACGGGCTGGGTTGCATCAGCCATAAATGCTGTCGTTTGTTTTCCTTTTACATACTTTACTTTAGCATCCCAATACTTGATACCTTGGTAAATAAAAGGTGCCATTCCAATTAAAGTATCTGGGGCCCAATCAAAGGTTCCGTAGTAATCAGAAGTAAAGTCTGAGATGAAGGCAGCTTCCTTATAAAACTCCTTTACAGGCGTTGTTAATGTTAACGGAGTTGTAGCCTTGTTATCAATTGTAACTGCTGGTAACTTCTGTTTCCATATTTTACGTGCAGCGGTATTCTCCTTTACCTCTGTTTTCACCCATTCATATTCATTACCTTTTTGTTGTGTAATTTCAACTTCACGAGCGGAATTCTCATCTTCAATACCGATAAGGATGCGACGAGGATCATTACTAAGATTCTCGGTCATTGAGATAAATAGTTTTTCAGGATCGGAGGATTTCTTTTCTAAGGAAATAAAACCTAAAGAACAATCCACACGACCGACACTGCCGAGACGCATTAATTGTAATCCACCATCCAATAAGTAATGAGTAGGGTTAATGTTTTTTACGTAAACCACCTTCCAAGAGCCGGAAGACATCTTGACTTCCCTATCGGTGAAGCCTGTGTTGGTTTCAATGTTAGCTTTCTCCTCCTTGACAAGAACATTCTTGAATTCTGCTTCTTTCTCGCAAGATGAAAGACACAAAGCAGTAGACAAAAATAATAAGCTTAATAAGCGGGTTTGTGTTTTCACGGCGAAATCATTTTAATTTATTGCCAAATTTATTGAATAGTATAATATCTTGTAGACGAATAGCTATAAAAAAAAATATTTTCCTTGAAATAGATACTAAAAAAAATCAGTTTTGATTCAGTAAAATTTTTATGATAAACGAGAATTGTAACTTTTTAAAACAAAATCCTTATAAACAGGAACATAAAATTGGTCAGCTAAATTGTAACTATAAAAAAAATCCTCCAAGACATTTAGTCATTGGAGGATTTCCTATTTTGGAGTTGTAGACTAGCCTACAATTTCCTGAATCTCATTCATTATTTTTTGCGCTATAGCTTCAGCAGCTTCAGGACTAGGTCCTTCAGAGTAAATACGAATAATGGGTTCAGTATTCGATTTACGCAGATGTACCCATTCATTTGGAAAATCGATTTTTAAGCCATCGATTGTAGAATGTTGTTCATGTGCATATTTTTCCTGCATTTTTGCCAATAGATTATCGATATCCAATTCAGGAGTTAAAGTAATCTTGTTTTTGGACATGTAATATTGAGGCAATTCAGCACGGTATTCCGTTACTTTTTTACCTAATTTAGCGAGGTGTGTCAAGAATAAAGCCACTCCTACCAATGAGTCACGACCATAATGTGAAGCAGGATAAATCACCCCACCATTACCTTCACCACCAATAACAGCATCCACTTCTTTCATTTTAGTAACTACATTCACCTCTCCTACTGCAGCAGCGAAATACTGACCGCCATGTTTTTCCGTCACATCACGCAATGCACGAGTGGATGAAAGGTTGGAAACGGTATTTCCTTTTTTCTGACCCAAAATAAAATCAGCAACAGCAACCAAGGTATATTCTTCGCCAAATAATTCACCATCTTCCATCATGAACACCAAACGGTCAACATCAGGGTCAACAGCGATACCTAAATCAGCCTTATTATCCAATACCGCTTTTGATAGATCAGTTAAATGTTCCTTTAAAGGCTCAGGGTTATGTGGAAAATGTCCATTAGGTTCGCAGTGAATCTTATAAACAGTTTCTACAGCAAGAGCTTTCAATAATGCAGGGATGAAAGTACCACCAGTACTATTAACCGCATCAACAGCAACTTTGAAGTTTGCTTTTTTGATAGCATCCACATCCACAAACTCTAATGCAAGAACATCATCGATATGTTTCTGTAGGAAAGAATCATCCTTTGTAACAGAACCTAATTGATCTACCTCGGCAAAGTCAAAATTCAGACTTTCACCAAGCTCAAGAACTTCTTTACCTTTTGCATCGTCAATAAACTCGCCTTTATCATTCAAAAGTTTTAAGGCATTCCATTGACCTGGATTATGGGATGCTGTTAGAATAATTCCGCCAGCAGCTTTTAATTTAGGGACTGCAATCTCCACAGTTGGAGTTGTAGACAAACCAAGGTCAATCACATTGACACCAATACTTTGAAGCGTTCCGATCACAAGATTAGAAACCATTTCTCCAGAAATACGAGCATCACGACCAACGACAATAGTTTTATTTTCAGCGTTTTCCGTAATAATTTTTCCGTAGGCAGCGGTAAATTTCACAATATCTACAGGTGTTAAGTTATCACCTGGTCTACCGCCTATGGTTCCTCTAATTCCTGAAATTGATTTTATTAAAGCCATAAGTTTAATTGTTATTAATGCTCGTAAAAATAGTGTATTAAAATAATTATTGTGGTTTTTTATTCTTTTTTTCCTTCTAATGCATATCTTTGTTGCAACTTTGTTTCGTTTACGATATGACATAAGGTATTACGTCTTATTTTTTTAGATTTGATTTAATTAATAAAATTGGACAGTTCTACTTCAAAAATATGTTAGAGAAAATAATACATTTCGATCAAGAATTATTTCTATTAATCAATCAGGGCTTAAGCAATATTGTTTTTGACTGGTTGCTACCTATTTTACGTAATCCTTATACCTGGTCACCGCTTTATTTATTTTTGATTATTTTCTTTATCAAGCATTATGGCAAGACTGGAGTTTTAATCGTGGCCTGTACCTTGGCAACTTTTGGAATTTCAGATGCGGCATCATCCCATTTGATAAAGAAAACAGTTAAACGGGTTCGGCCATGTAATGATGTAGTATTCAAGAATGAAGTCAATTTACGAGCTCGATGTGGTTCAGGGTTTAGTTTTACTTCCTCCCATGCTACCAATCATTTTGCGCTTGCCTTTTTCTGGATCGTATTATTCCGTCGCAAATGGAAACACACCCTCTGGTTATGTATTCTATGGGCGGCGTCTATTTCATTTTCTCAAATCTATGTCGGCGTTCATTACCCATTGGATATTCTCTGTGGGGCAATATTAGGAACCCTGATTGGATTAGGAACAGGATATTTATTTAAGAGGTTTTATCCTCAATTTTTTGAACCCAAACCCATTCCAACACCAACAGCTTCATGAGTAGTTTCTTGATCGTATCCATTTTATTTTTCTCCGCATTATTAAGTGGTATTGCCGTATTCTTTGTTAAAAGAGATAATACCCAATTATTAAAATTGGTTTTATCCTTCAGTGGGGCCTATTTATTTGCCATTACAGTATTACACCTTATTCCTGAGGTATACCATAGCAACCAAACACCGGGGGAGGTAATTGGACTTTACATCCTAGGAGGATTTTTATTTCAATTGGTATTGGAACATTTTTCTCAGGGGATTGAGCATGGACACATCCACCAGAGTCATGAGGGTCACAAGCACCAGGCCTTTCCAATTGCGATTCTAATCAGTTTATGTTTGCATGCCTTTTTGGAGGGATTTCCATTAGCTTCAGGACACCGCAACGAACTGGTCTTTGGGATTGCCATCCACCATATCCCGGCAGCCTTTGCATTAGGAAGTTTATTGATTGGTACACGCTTGAACAAGCAGACCATCGTCTTATTTATTGCGGTTTTTGCAGCGATGACACCGCTTGGTTTTATAACAAGTAAAGGAATCAGTGCGGGAGAAATCGGAAATATAGCTCAATATTTCGAT
Source organism: Sphingobacterium cellulitidis (assembly GCA_002245855.1). Taxonomy (GTDB): domain Bacteria; phylum Bacteroidota; class Bacteroidia; order Sphingobacteriales; family Sphingobacteriaceae; genus Sphingobacterium; species Sphingobacterium cellulitidis. Next base: position 320,941 of record NOUX01000002.1, read on the forward strand.
AAGATAATGGCAGTTGTCATTGGTATATTCCTACATATTTCGACGACCATTTTATTTGAATCAGGTTCTGCGGATCACCATACCTTCAACAAGAAAAAGATGTTGGCGGTATTACTGGGGGTTTTGGTTTCGATGGCTAACTTTTTATTTGAAGGTCACGATCATTCTCACCATAATCATGGGCCATCAGAACAAACTGAGGAAACCCACAATCATGATCATCACGATCATGACCATCATGATCATGAACATTAATTAGAAGTCGGAGACATCGAGATGTCCTCGAAACTTATCTAACAGTTCACTGAGTTTCAAGCAATCCTCAGCGGTAATGTTTTGAGGAAGAACATCATCCAACATCATCTCTGTTTCGATTTCTTGAAGCAATTCCAAGCCTTTCTCTGTGATTAACAGATCTACTGCGCGCTTGTCGACGCTGTTTTTTTCCCTAGAAACTAGGTCTTTGCTTACAATACGGTCCACCAACCTACTGATGTCAGGGGTTTTGGTGAGCAACCTTTCCTTTAACAAGTTATTGGTAACGGGTTTAGGGTACTGACCGCGTAAGACGCGCAACACATTAAACTGTTGCAAGGTGATTTGTTTGGCATTCGCTCTCTTTTCAAGCATCACGTTCAACCAGTTGTTAGTGTAAATAATATTGATCGTTGCGCGATGCCAAGGACTTGCGAATTGCCTGACTTTAACCAATTCTTCGATCTTCGGCATATTTAATAATACATTAGTGTGACTTAATCCGCAATTTAAAAGATTTTAATTATTTATCTTTGCTAATGTTGATTTTTTTTAAAAACACATAAATAATTCACGAATAATGCCGCAAAATATTAGCCTTGATAAATTAAAAATCGGAGACCTCGCTAAGATTAATGCAATACAATCTGCAGATATTCCTGCAAAATTTTATGAACTTGGATTCTACCCAGGTTCAGTGATTGAAATAAAACATAAAGCTCCTCTAAGTGGACCAATCTGTGTCAACATTATTGAAAACAATGCCCTGATCGCTATCCGTAAATCTGAAGCTAAACTCATCATAGCAGAATTAATATAATGAAAGATCCTAACATTGTCCTACTTGGAAACCCAAATGTCGGTAAGACCTCCCTATTTAACAGATTAACAAAACTCAACCAAAAAGTCGGAAATTACCCAGGCATTACCGTTGAGAAAAGAGAAGGTACTTTAAAAGCCAATAATAGAACGTATCATATCATTGACCTTCCTGGCACATACACTCTATTTCCTAACTCTTTAGATGAGGAAATTGTTTTTAAAATTTTAAGCCAGAAGGAAAATAAATATAAGCCCGATTTGACCGTCGTGGTGGCAGAACCATCCACACTAAAAAGAGGAATTATCCTTTACCAACAAGCACGTGAACTTGGATTACCTGCGATTTTCGTAGTCAACATGATTGACGAGGTAAAGAGTAAAGGTGTAAGTATTGACTTCCAAAAGTTAGAATCTTACTTAAAGACCAAGGTCTATCAGACCAATGCCCGTTCGGGATTAGGTTTGGAAAAGCTTATTGCATCGTTCGATGAGAAACCTTCCATCTATCTTGGAACATTTCAAATTCCTGAAAAATATACAGAAGCATTAAATGAAGCCAAGAAAATATTTCCTTTAGCTACTGAATACCTAACATGGCAATATCTGGCTCAGGAAAATGTAAGTTATCTGGATGAAGAGAAGCAAATCGCTCTAAAAAATATCCGTGATAAATATCAGCTTGATGCACATGAAATGCAGAAGACTGAATCCTTGATCAGACAAGATAAAATCACTGCAGAACTAGAGCGAATTTTAGTTAAATCTGAAAATCAAACTTTAGGGACAACTGGAAAAATTGACAAGATCTTATTGAATCCGGTATTCGGATATGTGATTTTCTTTGGGTTATTGTTCTTAATTTTCCAAGCCATCTTTAGTTGGTCAGGACCATTAATGGATTGGATCGACGGTTCGTTTGGAGAATTAACAGCCTATTTATCCTCCGTATTACCAGAAGGTCCCCTATCCTCTTTATTTGTGGATGGAATTGTCGCCGGTATTGGTGGTATTGTGATATTTGTTCCTCAGATTGTAATCTTATTCTTATTTCTATCCTTGATGGAGGAATCAGGCTACATGAGCAGGGTTGTATTTTTAATGGACAGATGGTTAAGACCATTCGGGTTGAATGGTAAATCAGTAATTCCATTGATGTCAGGTGCTGCCTGTGCTATTCCAGCAGTGATGTCTGCACGGAACATCGAAAATCCAAAGGAACGGTTGCTGACTATCTTGGTAACTCCATTTATGACCTGTTCGGCACGATTACCAATTTATATCGTTATCATCGGCTTGATCATTCCTGCAGATACATTCTTAGGATTTAATTTACAGGGAATCACATTATTTATCATGTATATCCTTGGGATTGTAGGAGCTTTGGGTTCTGCTTGGATATTAAATAAAGTGATCAAAAGCGTTCGTTCCTCTTTCTTAATTTTTGAACTTCCGACTTATAAATTACCAGATTGGAAAAACGTTTTGACCAATGTTTGGGATAAAGCTTCAGGATTTATTATTGAAGCGGGTAAGATTATATTGATGATTTCTATTGTCCTTTGGGTATTTGGAAACTTCGGTCCGAACAGAAAGTTCTATGACGCTGAAGAGATTGTTCAACAGAACAACCCAACGCTAAGCGCTGAAGACCTGGAGCGTGAGATTGGTTCCTACAAATTGGAACATTCCTTCCTAGGCTATATAGGAATGGGAATTGAACCAATCGTAAGACCATTGGGTTATGACTGGAAAATGGGAATCGGATTAATTTCATCCTTTGCAGCTAGGGAAGTATTTGTTGGAACGATGGCGGTTGTTTACAGTATGGGGCCAGATGTGGATATTGAAGATGAGGGCCAAAAGGGATCATTATTATCCCGGATGCGTTCTGAAATCAATACCAATACTGGCAAGCCAGCATACAATTTTGCCTCGGGAATTTCGTTATTATTATTTTACGCATTTGCCATGCAATGTATGGCAACGATTGGTGTGGTTCGTAAGGAAACCGGTTCGTGGAAATGGACTTTGATTCAAACCTTCTTCATGACTGGATTAGCCTACGTTGCTGCATTAATTGCATATCAAATTTTAAAGTAATGGGCTTAATTATTCAGTACATAATCATTTTCGTCCTATTTGTTATCGCATTATATGTGATTTTCAAACCCTTCTTTTCGAAGAAACCCAAATCGGGATGTGGTAAAGGATGTTGCAGCGTTGATATGACTGCAAAACAACAATAAAAAGTAAGGATTAAAAACGGGCAAACAAGAAATGTTTGCCCGTTTTTTTATGGAATAGCAGCAAGACCTACTTAACATAAGAAAAATTATTACGTCTTAAATATCGACAAGATGTTTTCTTTATTTTATTTGATGCACAAAAATTAAAATGAAAAATTTATCTTGTGGCTTTTATTAATCTAAGATCGGGTTTAGCCCCTTCGATAATCATTAACATCAGGAATTAACCTTCTTCAGCGTGCAAGAAAACAACAATAAAGAATTAAAAAGAGGTCTAAGTAATCGACATATACAGTTAATTGCTTTAGGTGGTGCTATTGGAACCGGATTATTTTTAGGGGTTGGTCAGGCAGCAATATTGGCTGGACCCTCCGTTATTTTAGGCTATGCAATTGCGGGCTTGGTTGCATTTTTTATCATGCGGCAATTAGGTGAGATGGTCGTTGAAGAGCCTATTTCAGGAAGTTTCAGTTCCTTTGCCAATAAATACTGGGGACCCTTTGCAGGATTTGCTTCGGGATGGAATTATTGGTTATTATACATCTTAGTGAGTATGGCTGAATTGACTGCCATCGGTAAATATGTACAATTTTGGTGGCCAGAAATACCTTTATGGACGTCTTCCCTATTCTTCTTTATCGTTATCAATGTAATCAATCTTGCTTCTGTGAAAGTATATGGGGAAACTGAATTTTGGTTTTCGATCATTAAGGTTGTTGCGATCATTGCCATGATTATCTTTGGAGCATACCTCTTACTTTCAGGAAATGGAGGAGAAAGAGCCACGGTAGAAAATCTCTACAATGATGGCGGCTTCTTTCCGCACGGTTGGCTCAGTGGCGGTGGAGATATCGCGTATTCCGGATTACTGGCAGCACTCGTCATAATAATGTTCTCTTTTGGGGGATTGGAATTGGTAGGGATTACAGCTGCTGAGGCTGAAAATCCTGAGAAAAACATCCCTAAAGCAACCAATCAAGTATTATGGAGAATCTTGGTGTTTTATGTAGGAGCGCTTTTTATCTTGTTTGCCCTAATGCCTTGGAGAACTATTACAGCAGATACCAGTCCTTTCGTCGAGGTTTTTGCGACCCTAAAAGGTTTCCAATTTGAGTTATTTGGAAAAACCTTTTACTTCACCAGTATCATTGCAAATGCTTTGAATGTCATTGTATTGACGGCCGCTTTATCGGTTTATAATAGCTGTGTTTATAGTAATTCAAGAATGCTTTACGGACTTGCTGAACAAGGAAATGCACCTAGGTTTTTAAAGAAATTAAATTCCAACTTCTCCCCTGTGAATGCCATTTTGGTTTCTGCCGCAATTGTGGCAATTACCGTTGTTATCAATAAAGTTATTCCGAAAGAAGCCTTAGGAATTTTGATGTCCTTGGTTGTTTCTGCCTTAATCATCAACTGGATCATGATTACCTTGACCCACATGTTCTTTAGAAAGCAAAAAGACAAGCAAGGCATAAAAACTAAGTTCCCTACCATTCTATATCCAATCAGTAACTACTTCAGCTTACTATTTTTAGTAGGTGTTTTGGTAATGATGTGGTTTACAGGGTTGAAAATTTCTGTAGAATTGATTCCAGCATGGATGTTGATTCTATGGATCAGTTATATCCTTGTAAAACGGAATAAAGCAAAGAATAATCCGATAGAAACGAATTAATCCTGAGATGAAGCAGTACAAATTATACATAGCATTTATTGTCATTGCGCTGCTTCATCTGTATAGTGTTTATGCTAATCTTCCTACCCTTCGGTATATCAGCAAGCCATTAATTTGTATCAGTCTGATTTATATCCTTTTCAAGGAAACCGGATTTAAAAGAAATATTGACAAGCTTGTTGGCATTGGTCTGTTCTTTGGTTGTTTGGGGGATATTTTTCTGATGTTGAAAGATATGTTCGTTGCTGGATTAGCTTCATTTTTGATAGGCCATGTCCTTTATGTGACTGCATTTATCAAACAAAGCAGTCCTAAAGAATTAAGCCGGCATAAGAGTTATATTCTGGTTGCAGGTATTTTGGCAAGCTATTCCTACTATCTCTATACCATCCTACAGCCAAGTTTAGGACCTTTAAAAATTCCTGTAATTTTATATATCATGGTGATTGCTGCGATGGCGTTTTTTGCCTATACCAGGAAATATCAAACCAACCTAGCCAGTTTTATCATTTGTATGCTAGGTGCTATTTTATTCATTGTATCCGATTCCATATTGGCTGTCAATAAATTTGTGGCTTATATTGCGGATTCGGGTCTATACATCATGAGCACCTATATTCTTGCCCAGTTTGGGATCACTGCAGGGATAATCCTCGACCAAAAAAATAGGCCATAATTTCTTACGGCCTACCTTAATACAAGTTGATATGATATGATTAAACTAAGATTTAAGCAATTCTTCTTGTGTTGTTTTTCCATAACTCTCATTATGTACATTGGCAACAGCTCTACCGGAAGGGTCGTTCAGGTTTTGGAATGAGGCATCCCAAGCTAAAGCTTCTGGCGTACTACAAGCAACTGATTTCACGGATGGTACTGTTTTAGCAGCTGCATCGGATGGGAAATGTGTCTCAAAAATACTTCTGTATAGATATTCTTCTTTGTTTTTGGGAGTATTGATCGGGAATCTTTTTGCTGCAGTTTCAAATTCAGTATCGGTAACTTTTGCTTCAGCCTGGGCTTTCAAAGTATCAATCCATGAATAGCCAACACCGTCTGAGAATTGTTCCTTTTGTCTCCAGGCAATTGATTCCGGCAAATAATCTTCAAAAGCTTTTCTCACAACCCATTTCTCCATTCTACCATCATTGATCATTTTATCCTCAGGGTTGATGGTCATAGCAATATCCATAAACTCCTTATCCAAGAAAGGAACCCTACCTTCTACCCCCCATGCAGCCAAAGACTTGTTGGCGCGGAGGCAATCATATAGATAAAGTTTTTTCAATTTTCTAACAGTCTCTTCATGGAATTCCTTGGCATTTGGAGCTTTATGGAAATAAAGATATCCACCGAATAACTCATCTGATCCTTCGCCAGATAACACCATTTTAATCCCCATGGATTTGATTACCCTCGCCAATAAATACATTGGTGTAGAGGCCCGAATAGTAGTTACATCATAGGTTTCCAAATGATAGATTACATCCCGGATGGCATCCAAGCCTTCTTGAATAGTAAAGTTTACCTCATGATGAATAGTACCGATATGGTCGGCAGCTTTTTGGGCTGCAATCAAATCTGGAGAACCTTGTAATCCTACGGCGAATGAATGCAATTGCGGATACCATGCTTCCTCCTCATCATTGGATTCAATTCTCCTGGAAGCGAATTTTTTGGTGATAGCTGCAATTACGGAAGAGTCCAAACCACCTGATAGTAAAACACCATAAGGTACATCCGACATCAACTGATGATATACAGCATCCTCTAATCCCTTTCTTAATTTGGCGATATCTGTTTCATTTTCTTTTACCGTATCATAGGCTTCCCAATCTCTTTTATACCAGCGCTGTGGCTCCAGACTCTCTTTGCTGTATAGGTAATGTCCTGGAGGGAATTGTTCAATTACTGAGCAGAACCCTTCCAATGATTTTAATTCAGACGCGACGAACAGTTGTCCGAACTCGTCTTTCCCATAATATAGAGGAATAATTCCTATGTGATCTCTGGCGATAAAGAAGGAATCATCACGTGAATCGTACAATGCGAATCCAAAAATTCCGTTGAGCTCTTCCACAAAAGCGGGACCTTTCTCAAGATATAGAGCCAGTACAACTTCAGAGTCTGATAAGGTCGAGAATTGATAATTAGGCAATGAATTTCGCAGTTCCTTATGATTATAGATTTCACCATTTACAGCAAGTACCACTTGCCCATCTGGGCTGAATAAGGGTTGACTTCCTGATTTAGGATCTACGATCGCTAAACGCTCATGGGCTAATACAGCCTTCTCTGAGCTATAAATCCCTGACCAATCTGGTCCTCTATGACGAATTCTTTTCGACATTTCCAAGACCTGCGGTCTTAAGGACTCCAAGGGTTGCTTCAATTCAAATGCTCCGACAATTCCGCACATACGATTATTGTTTTGTTAATTTTTTATCTGTTTCTATGAATTATTGACACAAAGTAAAGTAATAAAAAACAATATTCATAATGTTTTTTAATTTTTATTGAATATTTAATAATTATTTATTCGAATGGTTACATTATTTACAGGAAAACAAGCTTTTTGTTAAAAATATCCTTCATTCATGGACTTTTTTTAGATCTAATTGTTTCAAAAACGAAAAAAGCCGATTCATTTAAATGAATCGGCTTTGCTATAAAACTGTTCTCTCAATTAGATAATTCTGTGTAAAGAACCACCTTTAGCACCTAACTGATCAACTCTTTTTTCTACTTCAGGATCTTTAATAAGATCAGGGGCATGATGAGGTTTACTTCTGGCATCTATAATTACAGGACCCATACAGCCCCAATGCTTATGTGAAGTAAAACTGTCAATACCGTAGATATCATAAGCCGGGTTTGATCTAGTAAAAGTAACCCAGACAAAATTATTTTCATTTTCAGCAGTGAAAGCAGCATCATCAGCCAGAACGATCAATTGAATACCATTCCAATTTTGATCCTTTGCTGCCTCGCACCATTCTTCCATAACCTTGGCTTCCTCTTCATAACTTGTGAAAGCTTTACCATCCACAACAATGATTCCAGGCAATGCTAATTTCCCTTGATTAAACGGTCTTGGTAAGTCAAGTCCTGCTGGATACTCTGTGACCAATTTTCTTTTCACATCCCCTACTGCTGCGAAAGTTACTTTCGAACCAGCATTCAATCCATCACCTGTATAATCCAAGGTATCGATGGTGGTATTGGTCAAGAAGTGTAAGTCCCGGCTCAGGTCAATTCTTTCAAAAATATGGGTAAAGAAATCCTTAATGCTATGAATATCAAGTTTAGGATTATCTTCAAAAGCCGAGATAAATAAATATTTTGCCAAACTCAATTGGTTTGTTCCCAATATCTGATTAGCAATGGTCAGGACCTCTTGAGGTCTATCTACCTTCTGGTAAGGCGTATATCTTTCACTTCCGATTGCAAATAAAAGTGGGTGAACACCAGCAGGGTCCACAGCATGCACTGCATGCAGACCTCCAATTTGCTGAGGAATAGCATTACCTGTAATTTCATGGATCAATGCTCCGAAACTCGTATCCTCTTGAGGTGGTCTACCTACGACCGTAAAAGACCAAATAGGATTTTGACGGTGATAAACCTTATGCACTTTCATTAATGGGAATGGGTGAATGAGAGAATAATAACCGATATGGTCACCAAAAGGACCTTCAGGTTTATTCTCATTTGGGTAGACTGTCCCAGTAATGACAAAATCGGCATCTGCAGAAATACAGAACCCTTCCTCATCATAAAAATATCGGAACCGGCGATTCCCTAATGCTCCTGCAAAAAGCATTTCTGAAAGACCTTCCGGCAAAGGCATAACAGCAGACAAAGGATGCGAAGGCGGGCCACCCACGAAGACACTTACCTTCAAGGGCTTTCCAAGCTCATTTGCCTTGGTCTGATGTATCCCTATTCCACGATGTAATTGATAATGCAGTCCGATCTCTTGATTCTGGATATATTCATTCCCAGCCAATTGAATTCTATACATACCCAAGTTTGCATTCATTATTCCAGGCTTGGTAATATCCTCCGAATAAACTTGTGGCATGGTCACAAAGGGACCTCCGTCCATTGGCCAATTTACGATTTGTGGAAGTTCAGAGATCTGGGTCTGACCATAAAGAATAGGTGCTGAGGACTTTTTTTTCCATGGCAATGCACCTAAGGCTACCATCGAAGAACCAGCATAGGTAAATGGTTTTTTCAAGACAGACATTGGATTCATCTTGACATCCACCAATTTCTTCACATGGTCCAGGGTATCACGGAACATGAATTTTGAGCGATCCAAAGTTCCAAAAAGGTTGGAAACTGCAGGAAACTTAGATCCTTTAATATTTTCAAAGAGTAAGGCAGGTCCTTGTGCATCATACACCCGCATATGGATAGACGCCATTTCTAGATAAGGATCAACTTCTTCTTTGATACGAATTAAATGACCATTTCTTTCCAGGTCCGTCACACATTCTTGTAAACTCTTATATCCCATAATAAATAGCTCGAATAGCTACAAATGTAAGCTAATAGTGGCAATTTAAGAAGGTTTAAAAATTATTGGTCAAGCTTGATGACCTGATCTAGAGGGGTAAAGGAAAAAAGCATATCGTTTTTCCATGAGGTATTGTCGATGGGATATTCTTTCTCCATCAGTCTTTTGAAATCGATGATATCTTCCTTGTGAATATGGTAAGCTTTCCGAAAGACCAAGCTCATGATAAAGTGTGGCAATAGAATACTTTTAACATCAGCATTCGGATACAGCATTTTCTTGTAAAGGCGGAACATTTCTTGAACAGTAATGGTACTAGGGCCTCCTATTTCAATTGTTTCATTGATGAAATGCTTATCCCAATCGACATTATAGATCCATCGCAATAGGTCCAAAGAAGAGATTGGGTTAAATCTCACATTGGCAAACAGCTTATCATAAGGCAGATATTTCCCATTGATCAATCGGTGCATGTATTTATCCAGGACACTACCCTTGCCTATCGCTAGGTTTTTGAGCACAATGGTGTAAGTGATATTAGACGATTTCAAGAGCGCATCAATATCTTTGATAAAGGGCTTATCCATCAATCTAGCGATATATACAATCCGTTTACCTCCATTGCGCTTAGTGAGCTCAATAAAGTTTTTCAACGTTATAAGTTCTAAATTAAGATTTACAAGTTCGCCTAATGTAGGAACATGAGTAATATATATAGACAAGCCAATTCCAGAATCGATAGAAAAACCATCAAATTCCTTCCCTTTTCTTAACAAATCAACTTTATCAAGCGTGGCTGTTATTGATTCGAAGACTTTCGATTTAAATAAATCGAGGTCACGAGCAATACCATGTACATTAAAGTCCTCCCTACTTAAGTTACCCATTGCCCGATTACCTAAATAGGAATTCAGACCAGATAATAACACTTCCATCTCACCTCCGGTATTTATTATATTTTATTAAATGCTAACAGAATTAAACTGCGAAAGTTTAAAATTTCTAAAAATTTTACAAAAAAAACAAAAATTAACAATTAATCACATTGTCTAGGGGATGTAAAAATTCGGGGCAGGCTTACCCCTAGAAGCATATAATAGCCTATATTTGTTAAGTAACGCATTTCTGGGAAAATAGTATGAGTAAAAAAGTAGTTCTTGTTTGGTTTAGGAATGATTTAAGGCTGCATGATAATGAAGTATTAACTGAAGCTATAGCAAAATCAGACTTAATCATCCCTGTTTACTGTTTTGACCCACGTTATTTCCACAAAAACAAATTCCAATTCAACAATACGGGCATAAAAAGGGCGCAATTTCTATTGGAATCTGTACTGGATCTAAAGGAAAAATTGCTAAGTATGGGCAGTGACCTGATGACCTTTGTCGGTAAGCCCGAAGATATCCTTCCAATATTATGCGCCAAATATGAGGTTAGTGAAGTTTATCATCATCGTGAAGTCGCTTCACGCGAGACGCAAATCTCAGAACTGGTGGAAGCAGCATTGTGGGATAACAAAATCAACCTCCGCCATTTCATAGGTCACACTTTGTTTCATAAAGAGGACCTTCCATTTCCGATCAAGGATATTCCTGATAAGTTCAATATTTTCAGAAAGAAAATCGAGCGAGAGAGTTCAGTTCGGGCACCATTGGTAGCACCTGATAAGATCTTAAGTCCTCAGCATTTGGAAACAACAAGCTTACCAAGTTTATTGGATCTCGGTTATTCAGAGGAAGAGATTAATCAATTGGGTTCGCAGAATTTCGAAGGTGGTGAACAAAACGGAATTGATAAGCTTCAAAACTTATTGGATCCGAGTTATGATAATTTCCAAAACTTCTCCTTAGTCTCTCCATACATTGCAATAGGGTCCTTATCGCCTATTTATGTTTACCATGAGATGCAGAATTCATCCTTAAGCCAAAACAAGAAAAGGTTTGATCGATTGATGACAATGTTGTTATGGCGTGATTATTTCCGCTTTATGTTGAAGAAATACCCGAATGTATTTTTTAAACTGAATGGCATTGAATCGGAGGCGAAGAATTCTGAGTCCATCAATGAAGAACTTGTTATGAGTTGGAAAACGGCCAACACAGGTGAAAGTGGCATTGATGAGATCATCCAAAACCTTTTGGACACTGGAAACATTACATATGCAGAAAGAAGATTGATTTCCAAATACTTCACCCAAGAACTAGGGTCAAACTGGTTGGCTGGAGCAAGTTTTTTTGAGGAACATCTTTTAGATTATGCCCCCGCAACGACATACGGTTTTTGGTCGCACATGGCAGCTGTTGGCACTAGTCCAAAAGAAAACAGCTGCGCTGACTGGCAAGACCTTGCTAAAAGATTATATGTTTCAAAATAAGAGATTAGGCATTAAGGCTGCTCTAAAACTTGACATTTCATTCTAAAAACCTTAAGTTTTATCAAAAATTGACTATTATTTATTTCTGATACAGAATAGACTAAAAAACATGCTAAAACATTGTATTTTATATCGATTAAATGCGGAAAAGTATGTTTATTATTTATAAATTTGGCAAAATTTTATGATCCCAATCCACATGGACAATTTGACATTTTTGAGTAATGCTGATTCGAGTTACATCGACGGTTTATATCAAGCATACAAGGCTGACCCGAATTCAGTAGATTTTGGTTGGCAGAAGTTTTTTGAAGGATTTGATTTTGGTCAGACATCTGAAGGCGGTTCAGTTGAATCGGTTGAAGGAGTATCTGATCACGCATTAAAAGAAATCAACGTACTAAACATGATCCATGGTTATAGAGACCGTGGACACCTATTCACACAAACCAACCCTGTTCGCGAGCGCCGTAAATACTACCCTGGTAAAGAATTGGAAACTTTCGGATTATCAGAATCTGATATGGATACTGTTTTCAATGCGGGTGTTGAAGTCGGCTTAGGTCCTGCCAAATTAAGAGATATTCGTCAGCTGATTGAAGACACCTACTGTCGTTCAATTGGTGCTGAGTTTAAATACATCCGTAACCCTGAAAAAATTAAATGGTTGCAAGACCATATGGAAGCGGATAGAAATCAACCTCATTATGATGTTGAACAAAAGAAACGCATTTTCAAGAGATTAAACAGAGCTGTTATTTTTGAGAGCTTCCTAGGAACCAAATTCTTAGGTCAAAAACGTTTCTCTTTAGAAGGTGCAGAAAGCTTAATCCCAGCATTAGATTCAGTTATTGAAAAAGGTGCTAGCCTAGGAATTCAGGAGTTCATGATCGGCATGGCTCACCGTGGTCGTTTGAACGTATTGGCAAACATCATGGGAAAACCTTACAAAACAATCTTCTCTGAATTTGAAGGTAAGATGTATGCGGAAGAAGATCCTGAATTGCAATTTGGTGGTGACGTGAAGTATCACTTAGGATATTCATCCGACGTTACTACGGTAGATGGTAAATCTATCCACCTTTCATTAGCTCCAAACCCATCACACTTAGAAACTGTTGATCCAATTGTTGAAGGTATCGTTCGTTCTAAAATTGACATGAAATATAATGGAGACTCTTCGAAGATTGCTCCTATCTTAATTCATGGTGATGCAGCGATTGCTGGTCAAGGTGTTGTTTACGAGGTTACTCAAATGTCAAAACTTGAGGGATACCGTACAGGTGGTACAATCCACATCGTAATCAACAACCAAGTTGGTTTTACAACTAACTATAAAGATGCTCGTTCGGGAACTTACTGTACAGATGTAGCGAAAATCTCTTCTTCACCAGTATTCCACGTAAATGGAGATGATGCAGAAGCTGTAGTTTATGCGATTAATTTAGCGGTAGAATACCGTCAAAAATATAAAACAGACGTATACATCGATTTACTATGTTACCGTCGCTATGGACACAATGAGGCGGATGAGCCTAAGTTCACTCAACCATTGTTGTACAAAGCGATCGAGAAGCATCCAAATCCAAAAGATGTATATGCGAAAAAATTAGTAGATGAAAAATCAATTGACCAAAACTATGTAAAAAACATAGAGAAGGAATTTAAGGATTACCTTCAGGAGCAATTGGACATCGCTAAGAAAACTGATAAATTGGATGATGAGATTCCGATGTTCGGTGGAGCATGGAAAGGATTACATGCTGCTAAGAAAGCTGAGATCTATGAAGAAGTTAACACGAAGGTTCCTGCAAAAGAATTCTTGAAGTTAGCGAATGAGATCACTACCCTTCCTAAGGACAAAAAATTCTTCCGTAAGATTTCGAAATTGTTCGAAGATCGTGCTGCCATGGTTAAAAATGACAACTACGATTGGGCAATGGGTGAATTAATGGCTTATGCGACTTTATTGGATGAGGGAAAACGCGTTCGTATTTCTGGACAAGACGTTCAACGTGGTACTTTCTCGCATAGACATGCGGTTCTTACATTAGAAGATTCTGAAGAAAAATATATCCCATTGGCAAATGTTAATGGCGGTGAGCGATTCAATATCTACAACTCCCTACTTTCAGAGTATGCAGTTTTAGGTTTTGAATATGGATATGCATTAGCTAACCCACAAGCCTTAACTATTTGGGAAGCACAGTTTGGTGACTTCTACAATGGTGCTCAAATCATTGTTGACCAATACTTGTCAAGTGCGGAGACAAAATGGAAAAGATCGAATGGCTTGGTGATGATGCTACCACACGGTATGGAAGGTCAAGGACCTGAGCACTCATCAGGACGTATCGAGCGTTTCTTGGAATTATGTGCTAACGACAATATGATTATTGCGAACTGTACAACTCCTGCCAACTACTTCCACTTATTGCGTCGTCAATTGCTAAGAGAATTCCGTAAGCCTTTGGTGGTATTCACTCCTAAGAGTTTATTGCGTCATCCTAAAGTTGTTTCAAAATTAGATAACTTTACGAAAGAGAACTTCCAAGAAGTTATTGATGATTCCTACGCAAAAGCAACTACCGTAAAACGTGTTTTATTCTGTTCTGGTAAAATCTATTATGATTTATTAGAGAGACAACAAACAGAGAAACGCACTGATGTTGCTATTGTAAGGGTAGAGCAATTATATCCGGCACCAGTAGAGAAATTCCAAGCGATCCGTACGAAGTACAAGAAAGCGACCGAATTCATCTGGGTTCAGGAAGAAAATGAAAACATGGGTGCTTGGCCATATTACTGCCGTATTTTCCGTAAAACTGATTTAGATTTTACAGATTATATCGCACGTACTGAAAGTGGTAGCCCTGCAACAGGTTACATGAAAAAACATGTAGCGCAACAAGAAGCGATAATAAATAAATCATTTGAATAAACAAAATGTTTAACCGTCCGTTGTAATATTATAGTATATTTAACGACGGTTTAAAAGAAGTAAATATGAGCTTAGAAATCAAAGTCCCTTCGGTTGGCGAATCAATTACCGAAGTAACCTTGGCCCAATGGCTAAAACAAGATGGTGATTACGTCGAAATGGACGAAAACATTGCCGAATTGGAATCTGACAAAGCAACGTTTGAATTACCAGCTGAAAAAGCGGGTATTTTACGCATAATCGCTCAAGAGGGAGATACTCTTGAAATCGGTGCTGTAGTTTGTACTATCGAAGAAGGTTCTGCTCCTTCAGGATCTGGAGATGCTCCAGCGAAAAAAGAAGAAGCTCCTGCGGCACAAGCTGAAGCAAAAACTGCTGAAGCTGCTGACGAGAGTCCTGAAACTTACGCTGCTGGCACAGCATCACCTGCTGCTGCTAAAATCTTAAGAGAAAAAGGTATCGATCCATCTACAATCAAAGGAACTGGTAAAGACGGTAGAATCACGAAAGAGGATGCTGAGAAAGCTCAAGCAGCTCCTGCGAAAACTGAATCTAAACCTGCTGCTCCGGCTGCAGCCGCTGCTCCAACAGCTCCAGCTAAAGCTGGTGAGCGTGTTGAACGTCGTGAGAAAATGAGCTCATTGCGTAAAACAATCGCTAAACGTTTAGTAGCTGTTAAAAATGATACAGCCATGTTAACTACATTCAATGAAGTAAACATGCAACCTATCATGGATCTTCGTGCTAAATACAAAGATACTTTCAAAGAAAAACATGGTATCGGTTTAGGATTTATGTCTTTCTTCACCAAAGCAGTTACTACTGCATTGAAAGAATGGCCTGCTGTAAATGCTCGTATCGATGAAAATGAAATCGTTTATTCTGACTTCGCGGATATTTCTATCGCTGTTTCTGCTCCTAAAGGACTTGTAGTTCCAGTTATCAGAAATGCTGAGTCTATGGCATTATACCAAATCGAAAAAGCAATTGCTGAACTTGCTACAAAAGCTCGTGATAACAAATTGACGATCGATGAAATGACTGGTGGTACATTTACAATTACCAATGGTGGTGTATTTGGATCAATGATGTCTACACCTATTATCAATGCTCCACAGTCAGCGATCTTAGGTATGCACAACATCATCCAAAGACCTATCGCTGAAAACGGTCAAGTGGTAATCCGTCCGATGATGTATATCGCTTTATCTTATGACCACCGTATCATTGATGGTCGTGAGTCTGTAAGCTTCTTAGTACGTGTTAAACAATTACTAGAAGACCCAGCTAGATTATTATTGGAAGTTTAATTCCAATCCAGATAAAAAACAAAAGGTCGCCTGAAAATTCAGGCGACCTTTTGTTTTTTGAGAGATTCTTATTAAGTTGTTCCAAATTATTATATGCACCTTCAAGGCTCCTACATGTTACGTATTTTCATTTGCGCTATTTTATTGGTATTCTCATTTAATTCTTATGCCCAAAAGATCGGATTAGGAATTGATTTTTTTGGATATGCAGACAACAGAGAATATGGAGCACAGTATACTATTCCTAAAACCTTCTTCGGTGCGACCATCTCCCCTAACGTTTATTTCCAAATTGAAGAAAACCATAGGATTTATGGAGGGGTTCATTTCAATCAGGAATTTGGAATCAATACTGAGAATAAAAGTCGATTAAACCCTATTGCATATTATAATTACAAAACGGAAAAATTTGATTTTGCATTGGGATTTATGCCTCGATATGAAAGGCTCAAGGATATCCCTCGAATGGTGCTTGCTGACACCTTGATGTATGATCGTCCCAATATTGAAGGAATGTATTTCAATTATAAAAATGAGAACTTCAAACAAACGGTTTTTATCGATTGGATGAGCAAACAAGGTTATCAAAATCGGGAACAATTTGTTGCAGGCATAACAGGTAAGTATTCCATAGGGAATTTCTATATCAGGAACGATGGAATGATGTACCACAATGCATTGACCAGCAATGATAGCATTGACGAACATATACAAGACAATGCTGTGGTGATGCTTCGTTTGGGTGTAGATCTAAGTCATAAAACGGTATTTGATTCATTGACAATTGATGCTGGAGCAGCCATGGGATTTGATCGAGTGAGATCAGTTTATGATATGCAAAAAGCTTCTGGCTTTATCTCCAATGTATATATGGGCTATAAGCGGTTCTTCTTAGAAAATACCCTTTATTTAGGCGAAGCTCTAAACCTTCCGAATGGAGATTCTTTCTACCATCGTAAAACCTATGACCGATTGGATATTGGATGGATGCCTTTTAAATCTAACCACATAGAAGGAAAGTTTACTGCCTCATTCCATTTTTCACCAGGAAAAGTGGATAATCAACAGGTATTCACCCTGAGATATAAATTCGGAAAGCCAATCGTAAATTAATTTTCAGCAACCAGTTTATTGTGGATCATTCGGTTGTTATACTGTTGCATAAAGGACTCTAAATGCTTCATTAGCGAGTCCTGGACTCCCAGCTCTTTACCTTTAAGATCATTCTCCAAGAACTTATCCGTTTTTAGATTATACATGGATTTTACTTCCTTATCTCCATAGGTCATGAAATAATCCCCCATAAAGAAGTTGTAAATATTCCCAATATTGCTAACCACAAAATTGTTTCTATCCGCTGACATGGCATCAAAGCCAAATGAAAAATATGGCTTATCATATTGCAAATAGTTCAATACGGTCGGCATAATATCAATTTGCTGAACTAATTTATCAGATACCCCTTTCAACTCTCCACCTGGGTAATAAAATATAATAGGTATGGCAAAGGAGTTCGGCATCGTATTGTACTCCTTAAAGTGAGTCATGCTTGCATGATCGGCACAGATAACGAACAACGTATTATTATACCATTTACTTTTAGAGGCAGTTGCAAAAAACTCTTTTAGGGCATGGTCAGCATAGCCTAATGGTTCATGGAGGGCTAATGTTCCTTTCGGAAATTTACCAGCATATTTTTCAGGAACCTTAAATGGATGGTGTGATGACAGCGAGAAAAAACTACTAAAGAAAGGCTCTTTCATCTGGTCCATTTCTTTCGCCATATACTGCATAAATGGCTCATCCCAGATCCCCCAGACACCATCAAAGTCAGCATCATTATTATATTCGTTCTTGCCGTAATAATGTTTAATCCCGGCCAATTGCATATAGGCAGAGAAGCCCATACTTCCATTGGGAGCCCCATGGAAAAAGGAGGTTTCATAGCCTTCATCGGATAACAACTTCGCCAAACTGGTAGTCTTATTTCCGGAATAAACCGAAAGCACAAATGGCTCTCCAATAGAAGGAATTCCTGTGATCACCGAAGGCAATGCATCAATGGATTTTCTACCATTCGCATACGATCTTGTAAAAGTATAGGATTGCTGAATTAAGGAATCCAAGAATGGTGTGTATCCCTTATAGGTTCCATTATCTAAATCCTTATTGAAAAAACCAATATGTTCTTTACCAAAGCTTTCCAAAATCAGGATAACGACATTTAATTTTTTGAATTCCGCCGAGTCTTTGGGCTGATGAACAACCGGATACATTTTATTCAACTCTTCATCCGAGAAGAAATGCTCCTCTTTTAGACTTACAGCCTTTAATGTTTTCAGAATGGAGAAGGGTGTATTCAGCACAATATTCATCTCCTCTGGTGATTTCACATAATCCCCAGCATTACTCAAGGTAATCGGACGTGTACTATGTGCCCAGCCACCACGAACTCCACCAACGAATAAAAATGCGACCGTAAGCAAAAGAACCAATTGAACCGAATAAAATTTCCAATTAAATGCAACCGGTGGTTCAACCCGAACTAAATCATATAGTTTGATCAATAACCAAACAATCAATGCAAAAACCAAGATTAGATACCAATATTCTAAACCAAAGTCCAGAAATAGTTTCAACAGGTTTTCCTCATTGGCAAACTGACCGAAAACAGTTCCTGTTGTCCTCTTTAATGTAAATGGATAATAAGCGAAATCTATCAGGTTTAATGCAATGCCAATACTATTGCACACTACAAAAACCCATTTCGTAATCTTGGAATATACTCGATTATACTTGAATGGAATCGGAAAAGAAACCAGTAGGATATATAAAATATTAATATACAATAAGGCAACTATATCGAATTTAATACCACCAGCCATCATGGTCATCAATTCACCGAATGATACCTGTGGAAACTGCGAAATATTAAAAGCGTAGAAACCTAACCTTAGAAGTGCATACAAAACCAGCATTAAGCCAAGGCGAATTGCCAGGGCTAAATAAGGTCTAAACCATCCTTTTAGCTTTATCATCTTAATACTTCATAAAGTCTTCATACACCTCTTGATAATAAGCTTTAGCCATATTTAATAAGCTATCTGCTTTGACTTGAGGATATTGTTCATTAGAATTATAGTTTATTCGATTTCCTACTCGATCATAGGAGATAACTTCCTCTGGACTGATGATTCCAAATGCATCCTTTGAATTATAAAAGGCTACTTGTGGCATAGTGGAATTAAATAAATCCCGACTCCACTTATATCGATCCGAAGGTAGATTCAATTGATTCAACAAAGTTTTTGCAAGGTCGGTTTGATTTCCGATTTGATTAAACTTTTTCCCTCTGTACTCCTCTTTGATCACATCCCCAAAAAACAACAATGGAATATGGAACCTCTGCGGTCTTGAGATATCCCACTTCTCTGCTGGCAATCGATGACCATGATCTGCAACCAAGACAAACAAGGTGTTCTTATACCAATCCTTTTTCTTGGCCTCTTCAATAAATTGAAAGACCGAGTGATCCGTATAAAAGGCTGTACTCTTAAACTTATTTACATTATTGTCCTTACCATACTTGTAATCCTCATACAGCTCAAAGGGCTCATGGTTGACCAAAGTAAAAATACTCGAAAAGAAAGGCTGTTTATCTTCATCCAGGTCTTCGATCATTTTTTCAAATACAATATGGTCATATACGCCCCATGATGTTCTAGGCAGCAAAGGACTGAAATTCATGATATCCACTACCCTTTCAATTCCATGGGTCAACATGTACGATTTAAAGTTATAGAACTCACTTTGTCCTCCGTGGTAAAATGAGGTAGTATAGCCGGCATTGAAAAACTCCTGGCCTATGGCAGGCATATTCTCATGCTTATCAATATACTTGATGATACTTTCTGGTCCTTGTGCTGGAAATCCACTGAATACTCCAACAATTCCTTTATCGGAACGGTCTGATGCTGCATAAATCTGATCAAAGAATACTCCCTTAGAAATCATTTCTTCAAAATGCGGGGTGATACCTTTTTCGCCACCGGTAGACTCGATGAGATCAGCAACAAAACTTTCCAATACCAATAAAACAACATTCGGTTGCTTGGTCTTCAGAATATTAAAGGAAGAGTCAGGATTCTCAATAAATGCTGGTTTTATTTTTTCTAGCACTTCACCTTCCTCCTGGAAGTATTTATATGGCGAACGCATTCTTTGGTTCCGAGTAAAATATTCCCTTAATAATGCATAATGGGTATTTACCGCAGCATGATTATAAAAAGTCTTCGACGAAAAATACGCCTTACTAGGATTCAGTGGAGCTCTTCCAAAGCCGCCACGGATAAACCCGAATAAAAATAAAGCTCCTATGAAAATCTGAATGCACAGCTTCCATATAGGTAGTTTTTTAGGAAACTCAACCCCTTTAAAAAGCCTTAAGAATAACCAATAACTACCCGCAGTCAATAATACAATTCCCAATACTGGAATCAGTATCGGAGTAGATTCCGCAGAAGCAGCAGCTCCGGCAGCATCTTCAGCAATTGCATCAATCGCTCGCTTGGAAATTTTATCCCCCCATTCTCTGTAAATATTTACATTGGCAAAGGTGACAATCTGATAAAATAATAGAATGACAAAGGTGTAAGCTTTTAAAAGCTTCCGTTTCAGAGTTTCATTAGAATAATAATTCAACAGCAAATAACCCAAGAAAGGCAATACACAGATATATGATGCTACAGAGAAATCGAGCGGTAGCCCATGAAAGAAAATCCTTAAAACATCGGTTATATTAGGGTTATCAAGCTTCTCCGAGAAAAAAATTAAAAATATACTGCGATCCAAGAAGCTCATCATTAGCCAAAAGCCGAAATAGAAGAAAAAGCCCCTTAAATCTTTGACAACATTTTTCATGTTACTAAAAAATTCAATCGCCAAATTTACATTTAATTGAAGATAGTAACAGTTAATTAACATTAAATTTTTAATTACTAAATCTAGGATATTTATTTACGGCTAACAGGTGGGAAATAAGGCTATAAATGCGTATTTTTGTAACCTTTTAGAACATTAATTATCATAATGAGCATAGCAAAAACGTACAATCCAAAAGAAGCTGAAGAGAAATGGTATTCCTACTGGATGTCAAATGGATTTTTCCGTTCGGTACCAGATGAGCGTGAGCCATATACAATTGTAATGCCTCCACCAAACGTCACCGGAGTCCTTCACATGGGACACATGTTGAACAATACTATTCAAGATGTATTGATCCGCCGTGCACGTATGCAGGGTAAAAATGCATGTTGGGTCCCTGGAACAGACCATGCATCCATTGCAACTGAAGCAAAGGTTGTCGCTATGTTGAAAGAAAAAGGAATCGAGAAGTCATCTATTACTCGTGAAGAGTTCTTGAGCTATGCTTGGGAATGGAAAGAGAAATATGGCGGTATCATCCTTAAGCAATTAGAAAAACTAGGCGCTTCATGTGATTGGGAAAGAACCAAGTTCACGATGGATCCAGACCTTTCTGAAGCTGTAATCGACACCTTTATCAAATTCTATAAAGAAGGTTATATCTATCGCGGAATCCGTATGGTAAACTGGGATCCTGAAGGTAAAACTGCCCTTTCTGATGAAGAAGTAATCCGTAAAGAAGTCAATCAAAAACTTTATTACGTTCGTTATAAAATCAAAGATTCCGATGAGTATGTGATTATTGCGACTACTCGTCCGGAAACGATTATGGCCGATACTGCCATCTGTATCAACCCCGCGGATGAACGGTATAAACACCTACAAGGAAAAACAGTTTTAGTTCCCTTGATCAACCGCGAGATTCCAATTATTCAAGATGAATATGTAGAAATGGAATTCGGTACAGGATGTCTAAAGGTTACCCCTGCTCACGATTTAAATGACTATGAACTTGGTCAAAAACACAATCTTGAAGTTATTGATATCCTAAATGATAACGGTACTTTAAATGAAAAGGCTCAGATCCTGGTAGGTGAAGACCGTTTCATTGCGCGTAAGAAAGTCGCTGTATTATTGGAAGAGGCTGGACAAATTGAGAAAATCGAAGACTATAAATCACAGGTTGGTTTTTCAGAAAGAACAAATGCTGCTATCGAGCCTAAGCTTTCCATGCAGTGGTTCTTGAAAATGGATACCCTAGCTAAACCGGCTTTAGAATATGTGGAAGACGGAACCATCAAGTTAATACCAGACAAGTTTTTTGCCTCGTATAAACACTGGATGGAAAACGTTAAAGACTGGTGTATTTCTCGCCAATTATGGTGGGGTCAAAGAATTCCAGCTTGGTACAATGAAAAGAATGAATGGGTAATTGCTAAAACTGAAGCTGAAGCTATACAGGAATTTGAAAGCCTAGGCAAATCAACTTCTGGAATTCGTCAAGAAGATGATGTTTTGGATACTTGGTTCTCTTCGGGATTATGGCCAATGTCTGTATTTGACGGTGTAAGAAATCCAGAAAATCCTGATTTTAAATATTATTACCCAACAAATGATCTAGTGACTGCACCTGAGATTTTATTCTTCTGGGTTGCACGTATGATCATTATGGGACATGATTATACCCAAAAACCTCCATTCCGTAATGTATATCTTACTGGAATTGTAAGGGATAAATTAGGCCGTAAGATGTCTAAATCATTGGGTAACTCCCCTGACCCTATTGAGTTAATGGAATTGTACGGAACTGACGGTGTTCGCGTGGGTATGTTGTTATCTTCACCTGCAGGAAATGACCTGATGTTTGATGTTTCTTATTGTGAGCAAGGAAGAAACTTTGCCAACAAAATCTGGAATGCATTCCGTTTGGTAAAAGGATGGGAAGTGGTAGATAAGGAAGCAACTGATTCGCAAAAGATGTCAGCAAAATGGTTTGAAGCGAGATTCAACCAAACCCTTGTGGAAATTGAAGAACATTTTGCAAACTATAGACTTTCAGATGCCTTGATGGCAACTTATAAATTAATCTGGGATGATTTCTGTTCATGGTACTTGGAACTGGTAAAACCTGCTTACCAAGCACCTATTGAAAAAGAAACCTATGAGACTGTAAAAGGATTATTCCAAAAGGTTCTGAAATTAGCGCATCCATTTATGCCATTTATCACAGAAGAATTATGGCATGATGAGATTTTTGGAGAACGCGATGAAAAAGATTGTATTATCGTTGCTGAATTCCCGAAATCACAAGGGTTCGACGAAAATATCATCAAAGAATTTTCTATCGTACAACAAATCATCTCTGAGGTTCGTAATATCAGAAATTCAAAAGGACTTTCTCCTAAAATAGCTCTCCCATTAGCTATCAATGCGACAAATATTGACTACAGTATTTATCAGGATAGTATCAAAAAACTAGCGAATGTTGAGGAATTAACCTTTGTAAAAGAAAAAGTTACGGGTGCCGTGAGTTTCTTGGCTGGTAAAGATGAATGTTATGTTGCTTTGGAAAATAATATCGACGTTGATGCCGAGAAAGAAAGAATCACCAAGGAAATTGAATACCTTAAAGGATTCTTGGTATCTGTAGATAAGAAGTTATCCAATGAGCGTTTTGTTCAAAATGCAAAACCAGAGATTGTAGAAAATGAGAAAAACAAAAAAGCAGATGCTGAAGCTAAGATTCAAATCTTAGTTGAAAGCTTGAATAGCTTAGGTTAATTCTCCAACAATAAAAAAAGCCTCCGTATTTTACAATACGGAAGCTTTTCTATTATGGATATATTTATTATTTATCTACTCGCAAGAATTTACCGTCTAAATCGAAAACCAAATCAGTATCATTTGCTAACTCTACTGCCATTACATCAATTTCTTTATCTACAGATTTAATATTTTGTCCGGCATAATTGGCATTGATATACTCTTGAACAGATGCCGGTAATACAGCTAATGGAACAACTACGTTGTCTTTCGTACTGATTTCTCGCCATTCGCCATCCTTATCAAAATCTATTTCCGTCTTATCTGATAAATCAACATCGAAGACAGTACCATCCGAAACAGGACTTTGTTTATTTTCTACATGTTGAATCGTCGCATTTGGAAAATGCTCTTCAATAAATTTCTTAGCAACATGTGGCAATACATCAGCTGGATTATTTGCAGGAATTGCTCCTTCCGTTGAACCTTCTGCTATCGCCGAATCGGCTGCATTTGAATTCTTTTTATTCTGATTATTACAGGCTAACATTAAAAATGCAGCTCCTATGATCAATAGTTTTTTCATACTTACTCCTTTTTCAAACAAACAAGCATAGACAATTTTTGTTTGAAAGGAAAATTCATTAACCTCAATAATTAATATATCACAGGATAAAATGACCCTCATCATATTGGTTTAATATTTAAGAAAACTTAATGAAATTTGATTTGTATTAGGTTATAAATTAAAATCTAGATTATCATGCTACTTAAATCATACTATCATGGAAAATTTTCTCAAAACCATCAAAACCGCTGTTAAACAGTGGTATCTGCCCTTAATCGTAGGTATTATTCTTATTGTTCTAGGGTTTTATGTGCTATCAACACCAGTAACCTCTTTTCTAGCATTATCATTTGTTTTTAGTATTTCATTTCTATTCTCAGGCGTCGCAGAAATTATTTTCTCCCTCAATAATAAAAATGAAATTGATGGTTGGGGTTGGTATCTGACCGGCGGTATTTTAAATACCCTTTTCGGATTGTTACTATTGAGCAACCCAGCAATCTCTTTGGCAACATTGCCTTTTGTAATAGGCTTCTTCGCCATGTTTAAATCCATCCAATATCTATCCTTCGCTTTGGACCTCAAACAATACGGTATTAAGAATTGGGGATGGATCTTATTCTTCGCCATCCTTGGAATCCTGTTTAGTTTTATCCTCCTATGGAATCCTGTATTCGCTGGACTAACTATAGTTATCTGGACTGGAATGGCAATTATCTCAGCGGGGATAGCATCTTGTATCCTTTCGTTTCAACTGAAGAAATTAAAGAATATCTCCCAAAGGACACCAGAAGACTGGAAGAAAAGATATGAAGAATTAAAAGATGAATATTATCGATTCAAATCAGAAAATCCATAACAATTAGCAATAAAAAGGGCCGGTTAATATCAGATATCAATCGGCCCTTGATTTTTATTTCGTTTCTATTTGTGTTGAATTTTCCTCTTCTTCTATTTTTGGAGGAATTAATTTATAAATCACCGGTGTAACAATTCGTGATAATAATGTTGAACTAATCAATCCTCCAATCATGACGGTCGCCAATGGAGATATCAATGGATTAGATGACCAAGCGATCGGTAATAACCCTCCAATAGCCGTTAAGGTCGTTAGTATGATTGGAAGGAACCGAATCTCTCCTGCCTTCTCAATAGCCTCATTTAAAGCCATCCCCTCACGTCTTAATTGATTGGTAAAATCCACCAACAGAATTGTATTCTTAACCTCAATACCTGCTAGCGCAACAATACCAATCGTTGCAACAAAGGATAAGGTGTTTCCAGTCACTAACAATGCCAACACAGCACCCACTACTCCCAACGGAATAACAGATAACACAATCAAGGTGCTCTTAAAGGTTTTGAACTCCAAGATCAACACCGCAATAAACATAAAGACGGTAATCAAAATAATAGTCCCAAATCCACCAAAAGCCATCTCCCTACTTTCAACCTCACCCCCCATTTCATAGGAGTATCCTTCAGGGAATGGGAATTTATCCATTTGATCGATAACTGAATTGATGACTTCATCATTTCCATAACCCTTTTTCACAAATGAATTCACCGAAACCGTTCTGATTTTATTCTTATGATAGATATTCGACGGAGACTCCTCAAATTCCAAACTTGCTAACTGAGATAATGGAATTGAAGTCCCAGCTACATTATCAACAAATATGCCTTCTAATGTTTCAATATTCGGTTCACCATTGCGCGGAACAGTGACCATGATATCATAATCATTGTCATCCGAATTAGGATCAGTATAGGTTCCTACGCTATAACCAGATAAGGCAACTCGAATCGTTTGGTCAATAGAAGAGGTCGGAACACCCAAAGCCATTGCTTTCTCACGATTGATCTTAACCTTGATATCGGTCTTATTGTTCTTGATAGGATTATTCACATATTCCGAACCTTCCGTATTTCTCAATAAATCCTCAACCTTAAATGCTAGTGATTGTAAGGTATCCAGGTTTTCACCAAGAATTCTAACCTCAACCGGAGAAATAATAGGAACTCCCTGTTCAAAATCTCGAACTTCAACCTTCGCTCCTAAATAAGGTGTCCATTTGGCTCGCAACTGCTCAATTAAAGCAATCTTATCCTTGGACTTAATATCATCATGCAACTGAACAAAGATATCCGCATAGGAAACATCTTCACGTGCCTGTTGCATATTGTAATACACCCTTGGATTTCCTTTTCCTACATTGGATGTATAGTATTTCACCTCCGGAATTTGCTTCAACTCCTTTTCAATCGCCTTAGTAATACTATCAGTGGTTTGAATATTCGATTGAAGTGCAGAATTGATATGGATCATGAATTGTGGCTTCTCAGAAGCTGGAAATAAACTAAATCCTACGATTGGAATCAATGCCAAAGACCCTAAAAATATCGCCAACGCAATGATTGCCGTACGGCCCGGATGTTTTAAGGCTTTATCCAAAAATACACCATAAGACTTATGGATCACCTTCTGCATCCCTCTCAAAATCGCATTTCCACCTTCATGCTCATGTGGCTTCAAAAGTTTACTCGATAAGAATGGAACAACCAATAAGGCAATAAACATCGAACCTATAACCGATGAAATTACCGCAATCGGCATGCTGCGGATAAACTCACCGGCCATCTCCGGCATAAATACCAAAGGCATAAAGGCAATTACTAAAGTCACCGTACACCCCAATACCGCCAATGCTATTTGCTCTGTTCCTTTGATAGCCGCTTCGATCTTACTGTAACCTTCGCGCATCCAACGCTCAATATTCTCAACGACCACAATACTATCATCCACCACCAGTCCTAATGCCACCACAAATCCTACAATACTCAATTGATTCAACGAATAACCAAATGAATTCATGGCAATCAAACCTATCCCCAAGGATAATGGAATGGCTATCATAACAACCAAGGAAGCTCGCGTTCCTAATGGCAATAAGGTAAATAGCACCAAGAAAATCGCAATTCCAAAATCTACAGCCAAGCCCCCAAGACGCTTATTGACATTATTAGCCTGGTCAAAATTCAATACCAAGTCAATATTTTCTGGAAGTCCAGCTTTAAATTCGTCCAGAACCTTTTTATACTCCTTCTGGGTATCGGAGATATTCATTCCCTCCTTTTGAGCAGCATTGATCAAAATGCAATGAAAGCCATTTAGTCGGGTGATATGGTTGTTTATTCCAAAGGATGGATAAACATCAGCTACGTCTTTTAATAAGATATTTCGTCCCTGAGCACTGGATATTATCGTATTCTGAATATCCTCAATACTCTGATAGTTCCCCGAACTTTTCACACTGAAGGATAAGCTACCAGCATTTACGCTACCCGCAGGAATATTCTGATTCTCACTCTGAACAGCTTGAATAATTCTGTTCATCGGGATACCCAATTCCGCCAGCTTTGCCTGTTTTAAATCTATGCGAACCTGCTGGTCCGGAAGACCGGAAATCTCCACCGCTTTCAAGGCCTTCACCTTTTCCAACTCTTGCTTCAGCTTATCCGCATATTTCTTCATGCTACTTTGTGAAGCATTCTCAGAAATTAAAGCCGCCTGGATAACACTCACATTCGTAGGGTCGATTTTCAAAACCTCCATACTGTAGATATTATCAGGAAGCTCCGAACGCGAAGCATTCAATTCACGCACTAACTCCTGATATTTATCATCATAGTTTTGACCATATTCAAATTCAATAAAGAAAAAGGCAACACTATTATTGATGGTAGTTTTTATATCCTTGATATTGTCTAGTTCATAGAATCTAGCTTCCAAAGGTTTCACCACCAATTGTTCCATATCCTTCGGACTTGTCCCAGGATGCACTACCAACACCGGAAAGGATACTCCTTTCATATCAGGGTCTTCAGCTCTAGGCATGGTCATCATCGAAGTGATGGCCACCACCATGATCATCAAAACCATGATCATCGTAAATTGGTAATTCTTAATAGGATATCTTATTAAGCTCATGATTTCTGGTTATGATGTTATTTTTTGATTGTAATTGCTGATCCATCCAACAAATATGGACTGCCGGATATAATCAAGGATTGAGCATTCTCAAGCCCAGACTCTACCAACACATCATCATTCTCTATTTTGGAAACCTTAATTTTCTGACGCTTTGCCTTCTTACCATCTTCGGTGACAAAAACATAACCCTCACGACCATTGCCATCCAATAAGGCTGAGAATGGTATTCTCCATTGATTTCCTTCTTTCATTCCGGAACTTTGGATAATAGACTTCCCAAAAATTCCTGAAGCCAACTTATAACTTGGTTTTTCTTTTAATTCCAGGAATATGCTGAAGGTTCCGGATTGCGGATCTATCCCCTCAGATTTTTTTGCGACCACCGCATCCAAGGTATCCGTAGGCATCGCGTCCGTACTAATCTTGGCAGCATCACCAACTTTGATTTGGCTCCACTGCTGATCTCCAACACCTACTTTCAACTGCCATTTTGCATTCCCAGCACCATTCACTTGCAAGATTGGTGTTCCAGGCCCTACAACCTGACCTTCGTTCGCCATCTTTGCCAATACAAAGCCTGAAACCGGTGAATAAATATTTGAATATTGTTGATTAAAACTTACCGATTTCAAGTCCTGCTGTGCTAAATCCAATGCGGTTCTAGCGTTTTGCATCTGCTCCAAGGTTGCTACACTGTCTTTGTATAACTTGCTTGCCCGCTCATAATCTCGCCTTGCTTTCTCAACTGCCAATCGAGCCTGACCTGCTTTCGCATCCACCTCCGAACTTAAAACTGAAGCCAGCAATTGTCCCTTACGAACCGCATCGCCTTCCTTCACAGCTATCTTTGAAATAACTCCCCCATTCTTAAAACTCAATACCGTTTCATCATCGGTGGTAAATACGCCTGTCGCTTCAATACCCGTTTCGCTGGACCCTGTATTAATCGGCATCAACCTTACTGGGATAGTATCCTGAATAGCAAGCTCCGTTTTTCGCTCCGCATTTTTACAGCTTAAAATCAATGCTGCCGAAGCAAGTATTATAGTTATGTGTGTTAATTTCATGTTCTTTATTTTAGTGGGTATGATGCGTTTTCTCTTTCTAATTTAGCCATGGCCGATAATAGTTTAAAGGCTGCAATGTTATTCGCCATTTGGGAATTCGTGTATTGCGAACGGGCATCAATGGTTTCTATATAGGTGTTCACCCCTTCATTGAAGCCTCGTAATATTAGTCTTTGATAGGTTGAGGCGGCCTCCATCTGAACCTTCGAGCTTTCATAATTCTTCTGCATCGCTAGCAATTCATTCTTTGCCAGCGCAGCCGATAAGCCCAATTGTTGCTTCGCCTGATCTAATTTATTTTGTGCCTCCGCGACTGCAATCTCATTTTCCTGAATCTTTAACCGGTTTCTATTGCCTTGAAAAATCGGAAAACTCATTTGTGCTCCCACCATAAAATATTGTGAATGTCGGCTTACTCTCAATCCCTCGGCTTGCGAACCTAAATCCAAAAAAGCACTTACCTTCGGTACAAAAGCTTGCTTACTCATTTCTACCAAAGATT
The DNA here is from genome assembly GCA_002245855.1 of Sphingobacterium cellulitidis. GTDB lineage: Bacteria > Bacteroidota > Bacteroidia > Sphingobacteriales > Sphingobacteriaceae > Sphingobacterium > Sphingobacterium cellulitidis. Next base: position 350,909 of record NOUX01000002.1, read on the forward strand.
CCTGAATCGCAATATTACCTTCTAAAGATTTCAATTCCTCCCTGCCTTCGATATCAACTGATAACTCCCCAGTCTTCAAATCCCCTGACCTATCCTTTTCCAAATCATAAATAATCTCCGCATCTTCCGAACGGTTCAGCAAGGAATTGAAGTAATACTTTGCATTCTTAATTTGTTGATCGGCTTCTGCAATTTTTGATTCATGCTGCGCAATCTCCGCATCTGCCCGAATCACATAAGCTGGTAATCCCTTACCTGCTTCCAATAACTTCTGATTAACCCTTCTTCCCTCTTTAGCCAAGCCTAATGCATTAACATAAATCTCCTTAGCCTGTACCGCACTCAAATAATTGAAATAGGCTATCTTGATATCCTTGACCAACTCCCTTTTATATAGCTCAGTCTCTGTTTTACTCAACTCCACCATCTTCTCCCGAACAACCTTATTATGCTTGATATCTGTATTAATAATTGGAACCGAGGTTCTTACCTTGGCATCATAGTAATTCTTGGGCAAGAAGGTAATCTGCTCATTATCTATCTGAGGGAAATTATCACTTTGCGTCAACTGATTTAGCGTGGTATATACAGGATTCAGCATATCGCCGATGGGAAGATCAATGGATCGACCACCATCAGCATGTGAATAAGTAAGGTCAAAGGTTATATTAGGCAAATACATACTCTTGGCAACTTCAAGACCATTCATAGCTCTTTTCAGCGATAAATCCTTCTGTATAAGAACTAAGTTGCTATCCAAACCCTGCTTGACATATAGATCCAATTGAGGCTCCTGCGCAGACGCCAGCCTAAATGAACCAACAAGAGTTATGATAATAATAGATAGTGTGTGATGTAAATTCATTATTAACAGTGTTAACTATATGTTCAAAAAAAACTATTTCGATGAATTGATCAAACCGATTAAAATTTGAAATGAAGAATTCAACATCTCTTCCATTTCACCCGATTGACCAAATACGTCTGAGATACAATCCAAATGTTGGGTAATATGTAAGGAAACCAAACCATGTACTGAACTCCATAACTGAATGGTTATAAAAACAGGATCCATACCCTTAAAATAACCCAAACTTTGACATTCAACTATTGTATGCTTTAATAACTCAATTACCAATTCGCCTTCCACCCATGAATTATCCCCTAACTGTCCATTCAAAAAGGATAATGGCTCCCGCATCATAAACATAACTTGGTAATACTCTGGATGCGAGAAAGCAAATTTCATGTATATCCTGCCCAAGGCCTTCAACCGCTCAAAAGGATCTTCAACCGTCATCAATGGCATAAACTGATCCTTTAACATATTAAAACCTACTTGATGCAAGGCATATACTATATCACTCTTATCTTTATAGTATAAATAAATAGTAGTCGGACTAAACCCTATTTCCTTTGCAATCTTGCGAATCGATGTCGCCTCATATCCCTCCTGTACAAACAGCTTCTTGGCAGCCTCCAAAATCACAGTCCTTAAATCTTCCTTATGTTTTATTTTCTTTTCCACCTATAATATCATTACAAAAACAAAACTACTTAACAGTGTTAAGTAGTTTAAATGTTTTTTTCACAAAAGACATTATTATGACAATCCCATAAAAAAAGGGTAGCATTAAAATGCTACCCTAATCAACTAACCACAATTAAACTTACTTCACTTCAATTAATCTCTTTGCTACTTTCGCTTCTTCTTTCTTCCCAATTTTGATATCTAAAACCCCGTTTTCATAACTCGCGTCGATATTTGAATAATCAACAACTTCCGGAAGTGTAAATGATCTCGAGAAAGAAGTGTAACTAAATTCTTTTTTACTGTATACTTTACCCTCTTCTACTTTTTCTTCTTGTTTCTCTACAGAAATATTGATCACATTCTTATCAACATTGATCTTGAAATCCGATTTCTGTAAGCCAGGGGCAGCTACTTCGATGTTAAATGCCTCTGCTGATTCTGTAATATTTACCGCTGGAACGCGTGTTACTAAACGGTCCGTGATAAATGAATCATTAAATAAATTGTCAAACACGTTGTTTACAAATGGATTGACAGCATCTGTGTTGTAAGATTTTCCTGGTAACTTAATTAATGCCATGTTTAATTCCTCCTTATGTTTTATTTATTTTTTTCTTGTTATATCATCCTTTAATCAACTAACGTACCAAGGCCAGATAACATTATTCGCAAGACAATTTGTCTTGTAATAAAGAAATTAAACAGCCAAAATGACCGTTTTAATAAACTTAGGAAATCAGAATATTAGGGAATTAAGCTAGAAAGAACTAACTAATCTTTTGAATAAGAAAGGGATACGACAGAATTCGCCAGGTCACCTCCAAAAGGAGGATTTACTTTACGAATGGATACTTCAATTTGTTGAACATGGGAATATTCTTCAACAACTCTATTTAAAATATCCTCAGCTGCTGATTCGAGTAATTTACGACGCGGGCTCATCACCTCCACCAAGATGGCATACAACTCTTCATAATTAACCGTATTCTGAATCTCTTCTGAATCTGGATTATTAAAAGGAAAACTTACAGAAACACTTACAAAAAACTCATTACCCAAAACTTGTTCTTCTTCATAATATCCAATCGGAGAATAAAATCGAACTTCTTCCAGGGCTATTTTTTGCGTGATTGTGACCATTCTTACTAAAGTTTTATGAATTTGCTTATTAAAAATAATGTTTTTTCTTATATTACCATAACAAAATACTTAAACCGATGTTAAAACACTCTTTACTAATAGCATTATTTGCGGGCGTATCTTACGCTGGCGCTCAGACCAAATTCCAACCTCAGGATACCGAGTTTTATGAACCTGTACCAAGGGTGGTAAACACTAAAGCAAATGCAGCTCCTTCGGATGCCATTGTGTTATTTGATGGAAAAAATCTTACTGAATGGGTCAGCGATAAGGATGGTAGTAGCCAACCTCAATGGACCATTAACGATAATGTCCTGACAGTAAAACCAGGTTCCGGTGGAATACATACCAAAAAAGACTTCCAGGATTTCCAATTACACATTGAATGGAAAAGCCCTGAAACCATAAAAGGAGAAGGCCAAGGTAGAGGCAATTCTGGAATATTCCTGCAAGGGAAATATGAACTTCAGGTCCTTGACAATGACAATAACAAAACTTACACCAATGGTCAAGCAGGTAGTATCTATAAACAAAGCCCTCCCCTAGTAGAATCTAGAAAACCAGAAAGTGGATGGCATACTTATGATGTAATTTATACCGCACCTAGATTCAATAAAGATGGGCAACTGATCAAAAGAGGATTGGTGACTGTTTTGCATAATGGCGTATTGGTGCAAAACAATACTGAAATCCAAGGAACAACGGAATACATTGGATTACCTAAGATGCAAGCACATGGCGCGGGTCCTATTGGACTGCAAGACCATGGTGACTTGGTTTCCTTCAGAAATATCTGGATTAGAGAACTGTAGTTCTTGTATCAAGCATAAAAAAATGGGGTTAATTTGATTAACCCCATTTTTTTATGCTTGATTATTTCAACAACTTGACTTCATACAAGTCTTTTCGTCTATCTTTTAATAGCTTGACTGTACCGTATTCATGCAGATCCCGCAAAGCATATAAATCTACGTCTGCAATCAATACCATCTCGGTATTTGGAGTTGCTTCGGCTTTGATCGCATTATTTGGAAATGCAAAATCTGACGGTGTAAATACTGCTGATTGCGAATACTGAATATCCATGTTATTCACGCGTGGTAAGTTACCTACCGATCCTGCAATGGCTACATAACATTCGTTCTCAATTGCTCTAGCCTGAGCACATGAACGAACTCGGATATAACCGTTTTGTGTATCCGTCATATAAGGAACAAATAAGATCTGCATCCCTTGATCTGCTAAAATCCGACTCAACTCCGGAAACTCCACATCATAACAAATTAGTAATCCGACCTTGCCACAATCCGTATCAAAAACCTTCACCTCTGATCCGCCTACCAAGCCATAATACTTCATCTCATTCGGAGTAATATGAATCTTCTTATACTGATCCAAACTACCATTTCGATGACACAGGTAACTTATATTATAAAGTTTTCCTCTTTCCATGATTGGCATTGATCCCGAAATAATATTCACGTTATATGAAACTGCGAACTGCTGTATGCGCTCAACGATTTCCTTGGTATGTTCAGCTAATTTCTCCATCGCCAAACGCTCTGGCAATTCGTTGTAAGGACTCATCAACGGACTATTGAAAAACTCTGGAAACATAATAAAGTCTGTTCCATAATCACTCACTGTATCCACAAAGAACTCGATTTGATCATAAAACTCCTCTAAATCCTTAAATAAGCGCATCTGCCATTGAACCAATCCTAAACGAATCGTTTGTTTGGTTGCCGAGTTGGATGGCGCATCAGGCTCGTAATAAATATTATTCCATTCCAAAAGCGTAGCCACTTCCATCGATTCAGAATCCTCAGGAAGATAATTCTTCAAAATCTTCTTTACATGGAAATCATTGGACAATTGAAATGTTAAGGTAGGATCATATATTTCTTTACGTTTTACCTTCTCAATATAAGTCCTTGGAGTCATATTGTCGGAGTAGTTATGGTAATTCGGAATCCGCCCTCCAGCAATAATCCTTTGTAAGTTTCTTTGCTCACACAACTCTTTCCGCTGATCATAAAGCCTTCTTCCTAATCGAAGTGATCTGAAATCTGGGTGCACAAAAACTTCGATTCCATAAAGGGTATCTCCATCTGTATCGTGTTTATCAAATTTACCATCATCAATAATGGTGTAATACTTATCATAAACATTTGTTTTTCGAGAATTTAGGATAATAGATAATGCACAAGCAACAACTTTCCCATCTACCTCCACTGCAATTTGACCCTCAGGAAAAATATCTATAAGGTCAACAATATTTTCTTTCGTCCATGGATCGCCAAGACCATGATAAGCCTCCTCCATAGAATTCTTTAAATCCTTATAATCTTTTTTACTAAGGTTTCGTACTTTAATATCCATTTTTATTTGATTGAAATGCCAGAAACGGCAATATTATCATTTAATCAAATCCCATTCCAATTTTTAGTGTTTTTAGGGGAACTCTTTAATATGAGCCGATTATAAGAATTCCCAACCCTATTGTTACAGAAAATTCAGAAATCATGATTTATTGTATTTCAGTAAAAAACTTTAAAAAACAAAACATTCAGCAAATATTTTAAGAAAGCAACCTTAACGTTTTGGAATGTTTTCTTGATATTATGAAAACAAACAAAAAAGAGCTGCCGATGGCAGCTCTTTTTAAGTGCTATGAAATAATTTTAAGCTTCGCCTTTTGGAGTACCAAAGTTTAAAGGGTAAGGCATATCCTTTGGTTGGATAGTCCCATTTTGTCCTTCAAAACGGCTGATATTCTCCTGCAAAGCCTTCATTAATTGTTTTGCATGTTCTGGTGTTAAAATAACCCTGGACTTGACCTTAGCTTTAGGCACTCCTGGCATAATTCTAACAAAATCAACTACGAATTCAGTGTTTGAATGCGTGATGATCGCTAGATTAGAGTAAACGCCTTCGGCTACTTCTTCTGTCAATTCAATGCTTAACTCTTGTCCTTCTGGATTTAAATTAGGGTTTTCCATGTCTAATTTTTTGTGCTTTATATTTTATTTACTAAAAGTTCTAAAATCTTGATTTTTCTTAATGCTTAAGACCATCTCATAGATCAAACGAATAACATTATCCACATCATCTCGATGAATCATTTCAACAGTCGTGTGCATGTAGCGTAAAGGTAATGAAATCAATGCAGATGGCACTCCTCCATTTGAATAGGCAAATGCATCTGTATCTGTTCCTGTAAACCTTGAAGATGCTTGCCTTTGAATCGGAATATTATTCTTTTGCGCAACCTCAATTAATTGCTTGTTCAGATTAATTTGTACCGCTGGGGCATAAGAAACAACTGGCCCCTTGCCACATGCAAGGTCTCCCTGCGTAATCTTATTGATCATCGGTGTATTCGTGTCATGGGTTACATCCGTAACGATCGCAACGTTGGGCTTAATATAATTTGCAATCATCTCAGCACCACGCAATCCAATCTCTTCCTGAACTGAATTTACAACATATAATCCAAATGGTAATTTTTTCTTGTTTTCTTTTAGTAATCGAGCTACTTCAGCAATCATAAAGCCACCAGCACGATTATCTAATGCTCTACCTACGTAATAACGATTGTTTAAAATCATAAACTCATCCTCATAGGTAATTACACAGCCTACATGAATCCCTAATTCTTCAACTTCTTCCTTTGATGTACAACCACAATCCAAAAAGATATTCTTCAAGGTAGGGCTCTCCTCTTTTTCTCCGGAGCGGGTATGAATCGCCGGCCAACCAAAAACAGCCTTTACGATTCCCTTATCCGTATGGATATTGACGCGTTTAGAAGGTGCAATCTGATGATCTGAACCTCCATTACGGATTACATAGATCAATCCATCCTTGGAAATATAATTCACAAACCATGAGATTTCATCCGCATGTGCCTCAATGACTACTTTATACTCTGCCTCAGGATTGATGATCCCAACAGCAGTACCGTAATTATCAATATAGGTCTCATCAACAAATGGCTTGATATAATCTAACCACATGCGTTGTCCGCCCCATTCAAATCCTGTCGGTGAAGGATTATTTATATATTTTTCAAAAAAAGATAAGGAGGCATCTGTAACTACAGAAGCTTGCTCCTCTACTTTTGTTCCTTTCTTTGCCATAGTGTATTATTAATTCTCGCAAAATAAGTATTTCCGCTATTTTCGCAAAAATAAAATCCGAAACCTTATCTTTACCACACATTTTTATTACAATATGATCGATATTTTAAGTTTTATTACTTGGGGACCTGAGCCTGAAATCTTTAAAATTGGTTCCTTTGGCGTTCGTTGGTATTCTCTATGTTGGTTGTTGGCTTTCGTCGTTTCCTACTTCCTGATGCTAAAAATCTTCAAGAGAGAAGGGAAATCTCAAGAGTTATTGGATAAATTGACAATCTATATTTTCGTAGGAACCCTCCTTGGTGCTAGACTTGGACACTGTTTCTTCTATGATTGGGCTTACTATAAAGAGCATTTTATTGAAATATTTATCCCATTCCAAAAGGTTAATGGAGCTTGGGAATTAACAGGTTTCACAGGTCTCGCCAGTCATGGTGGAGCTATCGGAATTCTAGTAGCTCTTTGGCTTTTCTCTAGAAATACCAAAACAAACTTCATGTGGATTGCAGATCGGCTGGTATTGGTAGTACCTATTGCAGGAGCATTTATTCGACTTGGAAACTTCTTCAACTCAGAAATGATTGGTAATCCAACTGACCTCCCTTGGGCAGTCGTATTTACACATATCGATCAAATCCCTCGTCACCCCGCTCAAATGTATGAAGCAATCGCTTATGTCATAATTTTCTTCATACTCTGGGCTATGTATCAGAAAAATAAAGATCCTAAACCAGGTAAACTATTCGGAATATTCCTGATCCTGTTATTCGGTGCTCGATTTATTATTGAATACGTAAAAATCGACCAAGTAGCATTCGAAGCTGGTATGTTATTAAATATGGGACAAATACTAAGTATTCCTTTTATTCTGCTAGGTATCTTTCTGCTACTCAGAAAACCTCAAGAAAACAAAAAAGCTTAACACAATATAGCCCTGCAAAATTGTAGGGCTTTTTTTATTATTTTTTGATGACCTTAACTTTAAAAAACAACAGAAAAGTAACCCTGCTTATCCTTGGACTATTATCAGCAATTGGTCCTTTCTCGATTGACTTATACCTCCCTGCCTTTGATGTCATCGCCGAAGATTTCAACACCTCCGTTGACCAAGTGCAACTTACACTAACTAGTTACTTTATTGGTATTGCCTTTGGCCAAATGATCTATGGCCCTTTATTGGATAAATATGGAAGAAAGAAACCATTACTCGTTGGTCTTGCCATCTACTTTGTAGCATCCTTATTATGTATTTTCACAAAGGATATCAACCACCTGATCATCTTAAGATTCTTACAAGCCTTAGGAAGTTGTGGCGGTATGGTTGGAGCTCGCGCCATGGTGACGGATTATTACAGCAGCCGTGAAGCTGCGAAAGTTTTCAGCTTATTAATGTTGGTGATTGGGGTATCCCCTATTCTGGCACCAAGTATCGGAGCCTTTATGCTGGCTCATTTTGACTGGCATTATATCTTCCTATTTTTAGCCTTACTTTCACTTTTTATCTTTATTGCTACAGCATTTTTCTTGCCTGAAAGTTATGCCGGAAGTAAAAGCTTTTCTCTCGCCCCAAAATCTATTTTAAACAACTTTTGGCAAGTTGTAAGCAATAAAATATTCCTATCCTATTGTTTGATCGGTTCTATTGCTTCTGCCGGCACATACGCTTATTTAGCAGGATCTTCATTCGTCATGCAACAGTTCTTTGGTCTAACCAAACAAGAATATGGAATTGCTTTTGCATTTGTAGCCTCCGCAATGGTTATTGCGACCCAGTTAAATAGATACTTCCTCAAAAAACATAGTAGCGAATATATCAGCAGGATGGCCAATACCTGGCAAGCCTTTATTGGGATATTGATGATTGTGGCCTTAATGACGAATTTATTGAGTTTCCCAGTCATGCTAATTTTAATTTTCTGCTTCTTATTTGGGCATGGCTTTATTTTTCCAAATACATCTGCAGTAGCCCTTACCCCATTTAAAGGTTTAGCGGGTAGTGCCTCTGCTTTATTAGGTTGTATTCAAATGGCAATCGGAGCACTTGCCTCCGCATTGGTAAGTTTCTTCCATAATGGAACTGCCTGGCCTATGTTATCCGTCATGTGCGCAGGAGGAATTTTATCTCTAATACTGCACCTGATGGTCAAAAATAAATTTCAAAAAGAACTGGAAACTTCCAGCAATTAAACGAAGATATTATAAAACAAAAAAGAGAGGAATAATTCCTCTCTTTCTGTTTTATCTTGATTTTTTGTTAGTCGTTCTTAAAACTTTCTAAACCTAATCGATAACTATCCAAACCAAAACCTAATATCACCCCCTTGCAATTTTTAGATAAATAGGAATGATGTCTAAATTCTTCACGTTGGTGGACATTGGAAATATGAACCTCTACAACTGCAGTATTAATTGCCGCAATCGCATCTGCTATAGCAACCGAAGTATGGGTGTAAGCTCCAGCATTCAATACAACTCCATCAAATGAAAATCCAACTTCATGAAGTTTATCTACGATAGCCCCCTCTGAATTACTTTGAAAATAATGTAACTCTAAATCCGAAAATTTAGACTTTAATGCTTCAAAATAAACTTCAAAGGATTGATCACCGTAAATGCCTTTCTCCCGAACCCCTAATAAGTTCAAATTCGGTCCGTTTAGGATTAATATCTTTTTCATGATTTGATTTTATATGCTAAAGATACTATAATCCTAAAAATCTCCATAAAGATTACGGAAACTTGAACGTAATCCAACCGTAATTACTCCAGATTTTTGAGTCGGCTCATCTTCAATTCGATTATAACGTTGGGTATAACCAACCTCAAATCTCAAATTATATTTCGGATTTAATACATAAGCGGCTCTCAAATCTGCATAAAACAGATCATTCTGAACCCCTTGACCAATTTTGTTACCATAGGTATTCGGCGCAGTATTATAAGATTGGAAGATATCGCCGCCATAATTGATAGGAACCCCAAATTTACCAATAGGGTCTGTGCCATATCTGCTATATAATCCTTGAACCGAAAAATCAAGACGGTTCCACGAATAATTCGCAATACCAACCAATTCTCTAAAGTTTGCCCCTCTTGGATGTGCCAATGGCTCCCCTCTATTACTATAATTGGATATGGAAACAAAATGCTGATAGGTATATGGACGAACAGCATTATACTCTCCCAAAATATTCAGATTTCTTACCCCGAAAATATTGAAAGCCTTTGCTCCTAACTGTACCCCCCACTTATTATGTTTATAACCATTATTCGAGAAAAATTCCTTCGCAGTAAACTCTCCTAGTAAAAACTGACCATAAGCTGTTAGGTTATCCAACACCTTATATTTTGCATTTAATCCTAGGAACATCTTATCTGGAGATGAAATATTATTATTCTCTACTGGTCTAAGGAATAAAACCGGATTCAGGTAATTAAAATCAAATCCGCGATGACCCGCTTGATTACGATTAGCCCAAATTACTGATTGGAAGAATCCTAAGGACAAGCGATTCGTCACATTCCAATCTAAATATTGAAAGGCACCCCATTTAATACCGTCACCATATCTACCGCCTGAATTCAATGAATCCACTCTGGGATTATTTGGATCAGTCATATATGCCCATATCGAGGTATATTGTACATTACCTACTTTTCCCGTAAGCTTTAAGTGAGCCATGTTCGATGAAAAGTCCGATAATAAAACCGAACGATAACCATCCCCAATAAAGTTCTTATCATAAGCTAAGGTCGCTTGAAAATAATCACTAAAATCATAAGTGAAATTGGCTGTTGCATACATCCAATCCTTAGTTTTATTCAAAGGTCTTTTTGACATTGCCTGACCAGGTACCACTCGTGATTCCTTGATATAATCATCTATGTACCGTGGAAATACCCCTTGGTTTTCAAAGAAATTACCGTAAAAAGTGAATTTATCCTTAATGGTAACTCCTGCTTGAACCCCACGGGTGTTTAACCATGTCGTTCTCTTATCTTTATCGAGCATCTCTGTCCCGATCACAAAATCAGGTAAAACATCCAAATAAAAAGTATGATCTTCTTTTTCAACCTGAACTAGGTGTTCATTGAATATCTTCCGCATAAACCAATTGTCAGAATCCACCGAATTCAACGATTGAATCGAATCCATCTTCTCTAACAAGCGACCCTTAAATAAATAAGGCTTCGAGGATGTATGATAACGGGTATTAGGCGAATATAACTCTTCATCATACTTTTGGTAATGTTGGTAAGAGTAAGGTTGATTCTTGACTTGTGCTTGCAATGTGCCGAAGGTACTTAGACTTAGTAGTCCGACGATTGCATAGGATAACGTCTGTTTCATAAATTATTATTAGTCGAGATATTTGAGCAATACTATCAAATTTTATTCCTAAAAACTATCAAAGGTACTTTTATTAATCGAGCTAAACATAATTTTACCCATATTAATAGCTAAAACGTTTAGTCTATGCAAGGGAAAATCAACGACAATTTGTATATTGCTACCTAATTAATTGTAAAACTATTCTATTATAAATATGAAGCGTAGAACTTTTCTTCAAAATTCAGCCCTATTAGGGGCTGGAATGCTCGCCAGCAAATTCACTTTTGCTGAGGGAATTAATGATTTTCCGGTAGTCCGTACGCCTGTTAATAAACGTCATTTCAGCAGTAAACTGGTGGAAGACATGATCAAAGAATTTCAAAAAAATGTAGCGGATAAAGAACTAGGATGGATGTTTAATAACTGTCTCCCTAATACTTTAGATACTACGGTATACGATGAATCCAAAGGAAACCGCAAATTAACTTATGTGATTACAGGTGATATCGACGCCATGTGGTTACGAGATAGTAGTGCCCAAGTTTGGCCGTACATTCAATTTGTAAACAAGGATCAAAAACTAAAAAATATGATCCTTGGATTGATCAATAAGCAATCAGAATGTATAAATATAGACCCTTATGCTAATGCTTTCTATAATGATCCTACCAAAAAAGGAGAATGGTTTACCGATCATACCGATATGAAACCGGGAATGCATGAACGTAAATGGGAAATTGACTCTCTATGCTACCCTATCCGTTTGGCTTATCGCTATTGGAAAGAAACTAATGACACTACCCCATTTGATGAAACTTGGGTAAAAGCACAGGAAGCAACCCTTCGTACTTTTAAAGAACAACAACGTAAGACAAGTTTAGGTCCATATAAATTTGAACGAACAACTTCCAGAGGCTCAGATACCCTGCAGGTAGATGGCTATGGCTATCCAGTTAATCCTGTTGGACTTATTGTATCTAGCTTCCGCCCATCTGATGATTCCAGTATCTTTGGATTCCTGATTCCGTCAAACCTGTTTGCTATTGTTAGTCTACGCCAATCCGCAGAAATTCTGAAAAAAGTAAAAAACAACAACTCCTTAGCTGCCGAAATGGAAGCGCTGGCCAACGAAGTGGAGCAAGCTGTCAATCAATATGGTATTATTGACCATCCTACTCACGGACGCGTTTATGCTTTTGAAGTTGATGGATTTGGAAGTTATTTGATGATGGATGATGCTAACGTTCCTAGCTTATTGGCTTTACCTTATCTAGGTGCAGTCGATATTAATGATGAAGTCTACCAAAGAACAAGAAACTTTATCCTTTCCGATAAAAACCCGTTCTTCTTCAAGGGAAAATTTGCTGAAGGAATTGGTGGTCCACATATCGGTCGTGATATGATCTGGCCAATGTCTATTATTATGCGGGCCAATACCTCAACAAATGACGAGGAAATACGCCAATGTGTGCAAACATTAAAAAACACCCATGGAGGTACTGGATTTATGCATGAATCCTTTCATAAGGATGACCCTAAGAAATTTACCAGACATTGGTTCGCTTGGACCAATACTTTATTCGGTGAATTGATGTGGAAATTATACAAAGAAAAACCAGAACTTTTAAAAGCTTAACATAAATAATGCCCCCAAATTCTAGGAGAATTTGGGGGCATTTATTTTAATTTTAAAAGTAATTTTAACTCCGAGGTTCTGCTTTAACAACGTAATAAATTCGTTCTTCAGAACCCTCCTTCATTCCTAATAAAACAATATTATTTTTCTCGGTTTGCCATATTTTTACTGGAAAATATCGACTCTCTAATGGATTCTTGAAAAGCTCCGCATATTTTGCCACCAAGTTTGACTTATTTAGATCACCAGTATAAGTATATTGACTTTCACCATAATTTTTATTGATACATTCAGTTAAAGTATTATAAGATATTATAGAATATTGATCCCGCCCAGAACTACTGCTATACATAAACTCTAATCTAGCTGATGGCTTATCTCCTGTAATATCACTTTTTAAATTTAAAAGGGTTTTGGTATATGAATTTTCTGCAGAATTAAAGGTCTCGTCCTTACCTGCCTTCCAATTTAACCCTAAAAAGTCCCTTGAATTCTTGACAATAAAATTAATGGAATCTCTTCTTACAATAGCCTTGTTCTTATATCCTGAAACATAAAGCTTGTAAGTACCTGGAAAAGGAAATGCAAAACCAACTTTTATTGAATAATTAGTGCTTGGTTCAGGTTGATAATATTGTTTTGGGATCTCCCAAATAATGGAATCATAGGCCGCCATTAAAAATATACCAGTTTTTAGGTCATTTGCTTCTTCCCCTTCCAACTGTAAGGAAGCTAACGCATTTTGAAAAATACTCACACTAGTATCTTGTGAAGTAATAATAAATTTGGGATATTCTACAGAAGGCTCAGGCTCAGGCTCTGGTTCTGGATTTGGATTTACATTTTCCTTTGAACAGGAAGCAAATACGGCTAATAAAGCGATTAATAAAAATGTGATTTTTTTCATAAATAATTTTGTAATAATTAATTTTCGTTTCTTTAAGTAATAATATCGTCTGCCTTTAAGATATCATCCAGCATACATATAAATGACGGATTTTATTACACGTGGTTTAATTCATTTTTACGAATTAATATAAACTTAACACTGAGCTTTAATCCTGATAAGAAACCACTCAGTATCATTAAAAAAACTACTGTTATTTAAGAAAAAATCTCCATTAAGTAAATTAATTTATTTTATCAATAATCAACACCCAATCTGTTGAATTCTTGTTTTTGGGAACATGAAACTGCATTTTCTCCTCTACCCCAACTGCCTTCTTTTCTACTATTTCGCCTGTTTCTGGCTTAAACCATTGATACCGGATGTTTTTACTAGGAAACTCACGCATATTGAGGTTAACAAACTTATTATTCGGTAAATATATCATAGCATAGGTTTTTTCGGAATCGGTAAATGCGGTCATAAAATTCTTTGCTTCTATCGAATCCTGATTCAGGATCATCAATTGATTTGGTATTCTATTTTTTGAAGGCCTGGAAAGAATCAATTTCTTAAGGAAGCCAGCTTGAAATGCAGCAGGTCTATCCATTGCTTCTTGCCAATTTCGATCTGGGTAATTCACTGGCAAAAAGGAAGGTCCGTAAAATTGCCAAATAGCATGATGACCATAGGTCACCCCAAATCCACCCGCAAAGACAGAACGATAGAGTTGTCTTCTAACATCCCAATCTCGAAAATACCCTTTCGAAGGATCCCATCCATTCCATGGATTGATAGGATGATCTTCATAACAGGGTTCCGCATCCAAACTGGGCTTCTTTGGTAGCAAACTCAAATCTTTCTGTATTAAATCCCAAACCGGAACATCCAACCGCGCATGACCAGACTGAATCATATTGAAATCCATCCACTTCTCTTGGTGTAGCATTGGACTGCTCTCCCAAATATATCCTCCAGGATGAAATGACTTTAAGGTTTTCTTTCCAGAGCCCGCATCCAACCCTACTGCCATCGAGCGATAAACCTCAAGCCAACTCCCTTCCTGGTCATCTGCTGGCCGATCTCCTCCTAATATCCAGAAAATATGATCATACTTTTTATACCTCGCTCCTAAAAGCCTCCCAAATTGATGCGCATTTTCTTTGGTAAAGATCACAGGTCCAGCTCCGGAATATTTCAAAGTCACCTTATCACCCCAAGTAGGAAGAATTGCCAAATAGATCTCGCGTTCCTGGGCAAGTTCAATCACTGAATCTACCAGTTTAAAATAAGCTTCGTTAAGTTGTGTTGGATCCTCGTCTATTAATGCTAAGTCACCATATCGATTCGGAATTCGAATTCCATCCAATTCCGCCAAGATTACACATTGGATGACATTAAATCCTTTAGCCTTTCGGTTATCCAGGTATTCTGTAATCTCCTCAATTTTCAATCGGTGAAATAATTCCCATGCAGTATCACCTAACCAAAAAAACGGTCTTCCATCTTCATATTCCAGGGAATGTCCACTGCTAGAAACAACAATCGAATTTTTCTGTTGGGAGTAACAGAAACTGCTAAGAAAAATAAGAAATATTGGGATAGTTAGTTTTAGGCCCATCATACTTAAAGCTAAGATTATTTTCTTGCTTTCCCGATTTAAGTAAAAATTAACCTCAAGAATTTCTCCAATCATTTGCAATTGAAATCAGAATCAACAACCTTTGTATCAATATTTGAAGAAAGTTATTTTACATGTCTCAACAAAACAACCCTGGTCCTATTGGCATTTTTGATTCTGGTTATGGTGGTCTTACAGTATTCAAAGAAATCCATAAACATCTCCCTGACTATGATTATATCTATTTAGGGGATAATGCCCGAGTACCCTATGGCACCAGATCTTTTGAGACGGTATATGAATACACTAAAGAATGTGTTTTTAAACTCTTTGAATTGGGATGTAACTTAGTTATCCTTGCCTGCAATACCGCCTCGGCAAAAGCATTAAGAACCATTCAACAAAACGACCTGCCAGAAGGTAAGAAGGTTTTAGGCGTTATCCGCCCAACCTCGGAGGTCGTCAATCAATTTACAAAAAGTAACAAGGTCGGGATCCTAGCTACTCAAGGTACCGTCAATTCAAATTCCTACGTAATCGAAATCAATAAATTCCATCCCGATATCGATGTCTTTCAACATGCATGCCCATTCTGGGTTCCTTTGGTTGAAAATAATGAACTTAATAGCGAAGGTGCTAATTTCTTTGTCCAACAAGATATCCAACAATTATTGCAAGCATCACCTGAAATGGACACCATCCTTTTGGCTTGCACCCATTACCCGCTCTTACTCCCACTGATTCAAAAATACGTCCCAGAAGGAATCAATATTATTTCCCAAGGAAAACTCGTTGCTGAAAGCCTAGTGGACTACCTCAAAAGACATCCTGAGGTGGAAGAAAAATGCTCCAAAGAGAAATCTCTTCAATTTTTCACGACGGATGATCCCGAAGATTTTAATGAAAAGGCTGAGATTTTCTTTGGTAAAAGGATCTCTTCCAACTTTATTAAAGTGTAATAAAAACCATTCGTTAAAATAAGTTAATAATCTAATATTTAAAGTTTTATAAATTATTTTTAGGTATTAAATAATACCTATATGAAATTCCTATTGCTACTTTTTCTCTTGTTTTCAGGTTTGCAGATTCAAGCTCAAACAGTAAAAGGTAATGTTAGGGATTCGCAAACAGGTAGAATTTTATATCGGGTAAAAGTGGAAAGCAGCAAAGCTGTAGAATTCACCGACCATCAAGGAAATTTCTCGATTGCTGTGAACCAACATGATAGCCTGAGAATTCATCTTAATAATTATGAAGTCCTCAAGATCAACCTGTTCATGGAAACTAAGGAAAAAACCCTCACATCCATTTTGTTAAAACCAAAATATATCGAGATTGAAGCCATCAGTGTGGAAGGAAAAACAAGTAAAAAGGACTCAAATCAGGTAAATCTCAATCTTAATATTCCCAAAACACCAACCTTTAGAAAATACGTCCTCGGGCGTGCTGACATGTCTGGAAATCCAAGAGGTTTTCTCGCAAATGGTAGCACAGCGACCTTGTTTACAGTAGATTTGCTCGCGGTTAAAAGAATGCTCTTTAAAAGACCTGAAAAGATACCGCTAGAAAAACAATTGGAAGCCGATGAGTATACCATGCAGTATATTGATATGACTTTTTCCGTGGAGTTAATAAAAGAAATGACCGGCCTTGAAGGAGATGAGGCACTCATTTTCCAAAATATCTATAGGCCTTCAATGCAAGAATTCTCCGAAATGTCTGAATAGTTTTGAGGAAAATCAAAAGTCCAAAAAATAAAAACGCTGCCTTGGGCAGCGTTTTTATTAAGATGCTTTAGCTTGTAAAGCGATCGCATATAATTTTATTTGTTTTACCATGGACAATAATCCGTTGGCACGGGTTGGCGAAAGATGTTCTTTCAAACCAATTTGATCAATAAAATATAACTCGGCATCCGCAATTTCTTTTGGACTATGACCTGATAATACTTTCACCATTAAACTGACCAATCCTTTCGTGATAACCGCATCTGAATCCGCAGTAAATAATAATTTACCATCTTTCATTTCCGGAACCAACCATACTTTAGATTGACAGCCCTTGATAATATATTGATCTTGTCTATCTGATTCATTGATAATCGGAAGCTCCTTACCTAATTGAATGATGAATTCATATTTCTCCATCCAATCTTGATAAAAGGAAAAATCCTCAATCAATTCATCTTGTATTTCATTTATTGTCATATTCTTTTATACTAACATAGCAACGGCTCTCTTTACGCCGGCTACCAGTGCATCGATTTCTTCTTTGGTATTATAAACTGCTAAACTTGCTCGAACTGTTCCAGGGATGTGAAATTGCTCCATAACCGGTTGTGCACAATGATGACCTGTACGAACAGCAATTCCTAATTTATCCAAAAGAACCCCAATATCATAAGGATGGGTGCCATCTACAACAAAGGAAATCACAGATGATTTTTCCTTGGCTGTTCCGATAAAACGAATCCCTTCAACTTCTTGTAATCTTTCTGTAGCATACTGCAGAAGTTCATCCTCGTATTTTTTGATATTATCAATACCTAATTCATTGATGTAATCGATTGCTGCATTTAGGGCAATCCCCGCTTCAATATTGGGAGTACCAGCTTCAAACTTAAATGGTAATTCATTATAAGTTGTCTTTTCAAAAGTAACATCCTTGATCATGTCACCTCCACCCTGGTACGGTGGCATTTTATTCAACCATTCTTCTTTCCCATAAAGCACACCAACCCCAGTTGGACCATACATTTTATGTCCTGAGAATACTAGGAAATCAACATCCAGTTCTTGAACATCGATCTTGATATGTTGTACAGCTTGTGCAGCATCAATTAATACCGGTACATTCTGCGCATGAGCAAGTTGAATAATTTCCTTGACAGGATTGATGGTTCCTAAGGCATTAGAAACATAATTAACAGAGACAATCTTTGTCTTTGAAGTCAGCAAGGATTTATAAACCTCCATATCCAGCTCTCCGGCTTCGTTCATCGGGATAACCTTCAATTTAGCCCCCTTTGACTCACAAACCATCTGCCATGGCACAATGTTGGAATGGTGTTCCATTGCGGAGATAATAACTTCATCCCCTTCTTGTATAAATTCCTGACCAAAACATGTAGCAACCAGATTAATACTATCGGTTGTACCCTTGGTGATTATGATTTCGTAGTCGTGCTTTGCATTGATAAATTCCTGAACTTTACGTCGAGTAACCTCAAAGGCATCTGTTGATATCTGACTTAAGTAATGAACACCGCGGTGAACATTACTATTCATGTCCGTATAATAGTTTAGGATTGCATCAATTACTGCTTTGGGCTTTTGCGTAGTCGCCCCATTATCTAAATAGACTAAAGGTTTCCCATTTACCTCACGTTTCAAAATTGGGAATTCCTCGCGTATCGATTTGATGTCTAGTGTATCCAATTCTTGATATTTTTATTCTTTTACAAAGTTAAGATATAATAAAACATATCGGGCAATATTAAAGTTATTTATAAGTAATAATCCTAATTAAGGATGGAAATAAAAAAATATTAAATTATTATTAAGTCGATATTGATTACCTTTGTTTAATTATGCAAGAACTACCTTTAAACTTACCAGAAGGCTCAAGAAAAGAGGTTATGACCTATTTGGAACCTTTCATGTTGAATGAAATGTCCGATTATTTAAAACCTGTTGAGGATATGTGGCAACCGGCTGACTTCCTTCCGGATGCAGGCAGAGATACTTTTTTTGAGGAAATTCGCGATTTACAGGAAAGCGCTAAAGAATTACCTTATGACCTGGTTGCAGTCCTAATCGGTGATACTGTCACGGAAGAAGCTCTTCCAACCTATGAGTCTTGGTTAACCATGGTAGAGGATGTCAATAAAAATGAACAAGGTGGCTGGATGAGATGGGTACGCGCATGGACTGCTGAAGAAAACCGCCACGGTGACTTGCTTAACAAATATTTGTACCTATCGGGTCGAATTGATATGAAACAGTTTGAAATCTCTGTACAGTATTTAATTAAAGATGGCTTCGATATTGGTACGGGTGCTGACCCTTACAGAAACTTTATTTATACTTCTTTCCAGGAATTGGCAACCAATGTATCTCACCGTCGTGTGGCTGCATTATCCAAAAAAAGTGGTGATAAATTATTGGCTAAAATGTGTGGTGTCATTGCTTCCGACGAAGCAAGACATGCCAAAGCTTATATGTCTTTTATCTCCCATGCCATGGTCGTTGACCCTAGTGAAGTCATGATTGCTTTCGAGGATATGATGAAGAAAAAAATCGTTATGCCGGCTCACTTCTTAAGAGAATCTGGAGAACCTCAAGGTGGCGCATTTGCGCACTTCTCAGATGCAGCTCAACGTTTAGGTGTTTATACAGCAGTGGATTATGTGGATATCCTAAAAGAACTTTTGACAGATTGGAAAATTGATCAGGTAACTGGATTGAATGAACAAGGTGAAAAAGCTAGAGATTATTTAATGCGTCTTCCTGACCGTTTATTACGTCTGGCAGATCGTATGAAGATTCCAGAAAAAGAATATAACTTTAAATGGATTTATTAATCCTATAAAGATCTTTGAAAGGGCTGTTATTAAACAGCCCCTTCTTTTTTACAGCACATACAATAGGATTTCATCCCCAAAACCTCCTAATTAATTCCCGAATCCATTACATCCATTTTAGACAAAATAGTTTCAGTTTCGGTTAATTAAGAAGTATCCCCAGCCATATTAATGCGTTATTTTTATAAAAAATAACCTGATATGATATCTTCACAAAAATTCTTCCCGCTACTTTTTTTGTTAGACTGGAGTATCTGTGCACATGCTCAACCCTCCCCAACTCATAATCTGAACTTTACTAAACTTGCTGAACGCTGGGATGAGGCTATTCCATTAGGAAATGCTGAAATCGGTGCCTTAATCTGGAAAAAAGATAATACCCTAAGGTACTCTCTGGACTGTGCGGACCTTTGGGATGAGAGAAAAGCCTTGGACATCGAAAAACATGATTTTAAATGGGTCCAAGAACAGGTGTTCAATAATACTTATCAAAATGCACAGCAATGGGGTGATCGGCCATATGACGCTATTCCCTACCCCACTAAGTTACCAGCTGCTGCAATGACTTTTGACCTCGCTAAACTGGGAACCGTCAAAAGCAATGAATTGAATCTGGCGGATGCTACCAATACTATAATTTTTGAAAACGGCATTCGAATTCAAAACTTTATTCACGCAACCAAACCAATTGGTTATTTTGAAATTACTGGAAACAATCAGGAATTACCTTTGCCTAATTTGATCCCACATAGCTATGGTGCTTCCGCGACAGATAATGGGCAACAGTCTGTCGTTGAAGGTCAACGACTTTCCAGATTAGGCTATCAACAGGGAACATTAAAAGAAGGAAATAATTACCAAATTATCCATCAACCAACCTATGATAAGCGATTTTTTGAAGTATTACTTGTGTGGAAGAAGGTTTCTGCAGATCGCATAATTGGCTTATGGACGGTCTCTGATAATCATTCCGCCCAATTGGAATCTAGCTTGGAAAGAATTGAAGATGGTAATTTCAGAAAGGAACATACGGCATGGTGGCAGAACTATTGGGCCCAATCTAGTATTCGCATTCCTGACCCGGTATTGGAAAAACAGTATTTCCTGGAAATGTACAAATTTGGCTCTGCTGCAAGGAAAGGTGCACCGGCAATCACCCTACAGGCCGTATGGACTGCTGATAATGGAGGCTTACCTCCTTGGAAAGGGGATTTCCATAATGATTTAAACACACAACTTAGTTATTGGCCAGGATATACAGGGAACAAGCTCGAAGAAGCTGCTTCCTTTACCGAATGGTTATGGTCAATTAAAGACATCAATAAGGAATTTACCAAACAATATTTCAAAACTGAAGGGCTCAATGTCCCGGGAGTATTGACTCTAAATGGGATTCCTATGGGAGGATGGATTCAATATTCACTTTCCCCTACCGTAAGTGCTTGGACAGCCCAACATTTCTACTGGCAATGGAAATATAGTATGGATCCCGAATTCTTAAAAAATAGGGCTTACCCGTACATCCAGGATGTTGCAACCTATTTGGAACAAATAACGACCAAAAGAAACGGAAAACGCTATCTTCCTATCAGCTCAAGCCCAGAATATAATGACAACCGGATAGACGCCTGGTTTAAAGATTGGACCAATTTTGACCTAGCACTTGTACATTATCTCTTTGAGTCCGCAGCAGATATCAGCAATGCCATGGGTAAAAAAGATGAAGCCCAGAAATGGCTAAAGATAAGAGCTGAATTTCCTGAATTCGCTCAAGATCAAACCGGATTACTAGTTGCTCCAGGATTTCCTATGGAACACTCCCACAGACATATGTCGCCTTACATGGCAATTTATCCAATGGGAACACTCGATATCAACTCAGCTAAAGATAAACCTCTTATTGAAAAATCCTTACATCATTTGGATACCTTAGGAACCAGAGCTTGGGTTGGCTATTCCTTTTCTTGGATGGCAATCCTGCATGCCCGCGGAAAGAATGCGGAATCTGCATTGGACAACCTTCAAAAGTTTGCCAATAACTTCTGCTCTATCAATTCCTTCCATTTAAATGGTGACCAGAAAGGCGGTCAATTTTCGAATTTTACCTACAGACCGTTCACCCTTGAAGGGAATTTTGCCTTTGCTCAAGGAATCCATGAACTGATGATCCAAAGCAAACAAGGCTATGTTGAATTGTTGCCTGCAATCCCAAATACATGGCAGGATTATTCATTTGAAAATTTGCGATCTGAAGGCGGTTATTTATTCAGCTCTAAAATTGTCGATGGAAAAATAAAACAATTGAAAATCAAAGCTAATCACAATGGAACATTGAAACTCAGAGTAGAAAAAAATCTCGTAAACAGTTCGGGAAAAGCATTGAAAAAAGCAAATAATTATTACCATATTCCCTTGAAAAAAGGCGAAGAGATTCTTTTAAAAGAAGGATAGAAATTCATTCTAATTACCTATAAAAAAAGCTGTCAAGTAATTTTGACAGCTTTTTCTTTGATTCTTATATGGGCATACTATTTACCATAATCTGGATTTTGCACTAATTTCCCTTGACTCTTGTCAATCTCCGTTTGTGGCAAAGGCCACTTATAAAACTTAGACTCGAAGGAATAAGGAATGATACCATCATTCACATTATTTAATACATCTTCAGCAATCTTCCATCGTTTTAAATCATAGTATCGCAATCCTTCAAAAGCCAATTCTATTCTACGTTCTTTCCTTAATCGTTCTCTAAATTGTTCTTTAGATAATCCTGTAGGCAAGTTAGGCATGCCTGCCCGCTTTCGAACAAGGTTGATATAAGAATAGGCTTTACTGCTAGCACCGTTGAGTTCATTTTCAATTTCGGCAGCATGCAACAAAACATCGCCATATCGCAACATCACCCAATCTTGCTGGCTTCGCGTTGCATAGCCATAAGGCACCAAATCCGGTGTCAGAAATTTCTTTAATCCAAAACCTGTTGGAGCTCCATTGGATGGTCGATGCGTTTTCCCATCTGGCCAAACAACTGTGCCCTTAAATATAGTTTTCCCTAATCTGGGATCCCTATTTTTGAACGGATCATTCGCATCTGTCAATGGTGAAACCCCATAAGCCAATCCATCTGTATAATCATATGCATCCACTAAATTTTTCAATGGACTTACCACAACCCAATCCCCATACCACATATCCATTTCGGTAGAATTGTTTGGCGCTAAGAAGTTAATGGAAAATAAAATCTCATTACTACTTTTTTGAGTTGCATCCTTAAAAGGACCTTCATAATTTGCGTCCAAACTATACAACCCTTTGCTAATGATCGCATTGGCAACTTGCTCAGCTTCTTTCATTTTCGCTAAATCCGCAGCGGTTTTTGACGTGAAACTATCATTCATCAAAACCCTGAGCTTCAATGCCTGAGCAGAAGATCGAACAGCATGTCCCGGTTTCGACAAATAGGATACATCATCAAGTGTCGCAATAGATTCATCCAAATCTTTTATTATCTGCGCATAGATATTTTTACTATCTGTTTTTTCCTGGAATTGAGTTTCCAAATCCAATGGCTCAGTCACCAATGGAACAGATCCATAAAACATATATAATTGGAAATTATAAAAAGCTCGAATAAATTTGGCTTCGGCTTCATAGTTCTTACGGTCCACATCCGAAATATCAGCCATGCTATATTCACTTAAATTCTTCAAAAAGATGTTTACTCTCGCAATTCCTCTGTAAGAAGTTGAATAAATCGTAGAGATATAGCCCCCAGTTGTGGAAGATATATTTCCTTGAGCGATATTGCTGCTATTATCGTAATTGTGCTGCCCATAACCATTATCCGTGATGTTGTCAAAATTTGGAGCACCATATGAATACTGACTAGCTTGCAAGGTTGCATATACAGCTGTCAATGCAGATTCTACATCGCCTTTGGTTTTCCAAAATGAACTTGGGGATAACTTATCGGTGGGGTTCTTATCAAGATAATCCGAACATGAACCCAATGAAAGGGCTAAAGCTGGGATTAATAAATATTTATATCTGAATTTCATAATAATCTATTTTAGGGTTATAAACTAAGTTGAAGACCAAAAGAGTAAATCTTATTTTGAGGATAATTCAAAAAGTTTCCATTACCTGTACGCTCAGGATCCAAACCTGGATAATCCGTCATGGTAAACAAATTGTCTCCTGAAAAATAGGCTCTCACCTTGCTCAATTTTAATTTGTTGGTCAAAGTCTCTGGGAAAGTATATCCTACAACCAAATTCTTAAACCTTAGGAAGCTGGCATCTTTTAAGTAATAAGATGAGTTTCGGGTAATTTTTTCACCTCCATCCCAACCCCAGTATATTCTTGGCATCGTTTGCGACGGATTCTCTTCAGTCCAACGATTTCTCCAGTCTACTGTAGGCACAGCACCCTGTACAAATGGAATAGTCCCCCAATTGTTTACAAATACATCCCGCTTATAAACCCCTTGGAAGAAGGCCGAAATATCTATCCCTTTCCAACTTGCTCCAATATTGAAGGAATACTCAAATTTTGGAAATGGATTCCCTATAATGATTCGGTCATCATTATCAATCTTGTTATCATTATTCTGATCCTTATATTTTATATCACCCGGTAAGGTTTTATCGTTGAACTGTTTTGGTGAATTATCAATCTCGCTTTGAGATTGAAAAATACCATCCATTTCTAGCATGTAGAAGCTATCGTAAGGTAATCCTTCACGTTTCATGGTATAACCTGAGATTTCTTCAGCTCCAAAAGTGACTAACTTATTTTTGAACTTATCAATCATAAAGCCGAAATCATAAGCTAATCCTTCCATCGCTCCAGACTTAACCGTATTTCGATAACCTACATTCAGTTCAATTCCGGTATTCTCCATCACTCCTCTATTGACATAAGGCGCCGATAGACCTACTAAATCAGTCAACTGAGAAAGTCTTAAAATATCGGATGTCGTTTTGCGGTACCAGTCTGCTGTAATTGTCAATCCATTGAAGATGGCTAAGTCTACCCCAATATCCGTGGATTTAGTAGTTTCCCATTTGATATTCTGATTGGCTAAACCTAACTGGGCAACCCCTGGAATTAAGGTGGCATTATCAAATGAATAAGCTCCGGTTAACTCCAAAATACTTTGGTAAGGATAGAGTCCAATATTTTGATTTCCTAATATCCCGTATGAACCCCTGATTTTAAAATCATTTAACCAGGTCCAATTATTCTCACGAATAAATGGTTCATCTGAAACTCTCCATCCTGCAGAGATGGATGGAAAAGCTCCCCATCTATTCTCAGGATTCAAACGGCTGGTCCCATCGTATCGAACATTCAATTCCAATAAATACCGATTCAGATAATCATAGCCTACACGTCCAAATAGGGATTGAATCGCCCATTCCTCAGTATAACCTCCTGCCGTTTGGACTGCTGCACTTCCTGCATTCAATTCTTGAAGGTCATTGTTCAGGTACTGCTCTCTATACCCACTTAAATTTTCAAACTTGGAATTCTCCTGGCTATAACCGAATTGTAATTTTAAATTATGCTTCTCCTGAAAACTAGTTTCATATAATAAATAAGAATATAAATTGGTATAAATCCTTTGCTCCGAACGATTAGCCAAACCTTTTCCACCTGTATCCAGGTTCGTCATAAATTCACCAGTATGGTAATTGTATAATGGAACTACAGGTCTCCAATCTTTATTTCGGTAAAAATCTCCGTTTACAGCAAACTTGCTGTACCATGAAAGTCCTTTAAATAGCTTTACATTGGTCCATGCCTGTAAATTACCGGTATAGTCCCGAAGCCTATTCATTACACCATTTTCAGCGATAGCAAGTGGATTTTTATTATTGCTTTCAAACACATAGGCTTTGTAAGCATATCGACCACTGCCATCAGGAAGATATGGACCATAGGTCGGTGCTTGCGCTAAGGTTGATAAAAAGATATCTGTACCACCTGATCTTGAGCTGTTTTTTACCCCGTGTTTGAAGGAAAGATTGGTCCCAAAGGTGATAAAACTATTTATATCTGAAGTAATGTTCGACCTGAAATTATAACGCTGAAAATCAAAACCTTTCATCGTTCCAGGTTGATCTACATAGCCTAGGGAAACATTATACTTTGTTTTCCCTTCACCCCCATTGAATGTCAAGTAATGGTTTTGTACAAAGGCCGGATCAAACATCACATCTACCCAATCCGTATTAGGATATTGATTTCTATCCGTAGCATTTCTATAAGCATCAATTATCTCTTGAGGATACAGTCCACTTGGAAGATTAGAGTTTTTCTTGGCCTCATTCCATAGCTCCATGTATTCTACTGAGTTTGTAATAAACTCAGGCATCTTGGTCACTTCATGGACATTTAATCCAAGTTGATAATCCACCTTTGTTCTCCCGGAAACTCCTGATTTTGTAGTTACGATAATAACCCCATTGGCTGCTCTAGAGCCATAAATGGAAGCTGATGCTGCATCTTTTAGAACGGAGATGTTCTCGATGTCATTTGGATTAAGATCCGAAAGTCTGCCTTCAACCCCATCAATAAGAACCAATGGATTGGAACCAGCACCACTGAAAGTACCCTGGCCACGAACGCGAATGGATAATCCTTCTTCACCAGGTTGTCCTGAGTTTTGTACGACCCTAACCCCAGGCATCTTTCCCTGCAACATGGATCCAGCATCTGTAACGGGTCTTTTTGTTAATTCATCACCCCCAACAGTGGCCACTGCACCTGTTAAATTGACTTTCTTTTGTTGTCCAAAACCTACAACCACCACCTCATCGATCTCTTCATCCTTGCTCAACATTTGAACATTTAAAGGACTCGAAGAGGTTACGGTAAGGGTTTGTGGCTCATAGCCAACTCCTGAAAATTGGATTTTGTCATTAATCTTTGCTGTGATGCTAAACTCTCCCGAGCTATTGCTCGAAACAACCGCATCACTACTCAAATTTTTCACCGTGATTCCCGGTATGGATACAGACTCCTTATTGGTAACTTTTCCCGTTACCTGAACCTGCTCCTGAGCCAGTGCATTTAAAATGGTCGATAATAAAATGACCATATTAAGCATGGCAATTTTGCCTAGCTTGATTACTTTCCTCATGTTATTTGAATTAGGTTTATTTAACCCCAAAATACATCAAAAAGTAACCCTGCTTTGCCTCAAAATTACCATCAATTAATCCTATATTAACCGAAATAAGGCTATACAACTAGCTAAAATACTCGCTATATTTTATTAAGTTTCAATAACTTGCCAGCCTCCAATCGCACTAACCTTTCTTTTCCCAGATAACTAATTTTCACTTCTTTATTGGACTTCGATTTTAAACCCACTTCCAGCAATTTATGGTTATCCCAAACCATGGAAACTTCAATTGCTCCACGAGCAACCAATCCACTTATTTTTCCTTTTTTCCAGGCTGAAGGCAAAGCTGGCAATAAATCGATGCTACCATCATGGCTTTGCAATAACATCTCAGCCACTCCCGCTATGACGCCAAAGTTACCATCGATTTGAAAGGGTGGACAGGCATCAAAAAGATTATAATATGTCCCCCCACCAGCTGAATATTTGGTTCCAGTATCATCTGTCGGTCGCAATTGTTTATTTAATAATTCAAGACTCTTTTCTGCATTTTTTAATCTCGCCCAAAGGGATATCTTCCATGCATAAGTCCAGCCAACACCATCATCCCCACGAGCAAGCAAGGATTTCTCCACAGCCTTCGCCAATTCTGGAGTCTTTTTCAAGGTGATTTCCGAAGCTGGATAAAACGCAAATAAATGTGATAAATGTCGATGCGTTGGCTCTGCTTCAGCATAGGGCTCTGCCCACTCCATCAAACGACCATCAGGACCAATCTTGGATAATAATAATTTCTGTTGAGCAGCCTGAATTTCCTTTAGTATTTCGGAATCTTCTGCTTTCAGCAGTTTAGAAGCATGGATGATGTTCAAAAACAAATTATCAATGACCTGTTGATCATGGGTCGGTCCCATGCTGATTTGTGCCCTGGTGCCATCCGCAGCAATAAAAGTATTTTCAGGTGATGGCGATGGACCAGAAACTAACTTCCCTGATTTGGGATCTGTCACCAACCAATCCAAATAAAATTGGGCTGCACCTAAGAGAACTGGATAGGCTTTTTTCAAATATTCTAAATCCTCCGTAAATAAATAATGTTCCCAAATATGCTGCGCTAACCAGGCACTTGCCCCAATATGCATCCCCCAACTTGCACTTTCGCCAGGAGCGGTATAACCCCATACATTGGTTATCGGATGCACCACCCAACCTGACATCCCATACTGGGTTTTTGCAGTATGTCCGCCTGGAATAACCAAAGATTCTATAAATTCTAATAAGGGTTTATGGGATTCTGAAAGATTGCTGACCTCCGCAGGCCAATAATTCATCTGAACATTGATGTCTGTGTGATAATCACCATTCCAAGGAGTTTGAATTTTATTTGCCCAAATCCCTTGCAAATTTGCCGGCAAGCCCCCCTCTCGAGAGGATGAAAGCAATAAATACCGGCCAAATTGAAAATAAAGAGGTATTAAGACCTGCTCATTCCCTGTTTTTGCATTCTTGATTAATAATTCATTGGTCGGAAGATCATTCATTCCATCTCCCAATGAAAAATCTACCCGCTTCATGAACTTACTAAAATCAGCAATATGCCGCTCTAATAATTGGGCATAGCTTTTCTTCCCTACCCCTACATTGATCTCATCCAATTCCTTTAAATAATTGCGATTTAGATAAGTAGGATATTCTAGTTTATGATTGGTTTTAGCGGTAATTATAAGGGTAACCTCATCAGCAGCTTCGATGCTGATTTTATCCCCATTTTCCTTTAATTTTCCGCCTTTTATTTGAGGGATAATAGAACTTTTATACAGCATACCTTGCTGACCATTCCCGTCATTTAATTCCCCCTCCATAATCATAACCTGATTTTCAATACGGGTTTTAAATCGCTCAGGACGATTTAAGGAATATTCAAAGCTAATCTTTGATTTTTTATCCGCCTTGAAATTGATGATAATGGCCTGATCGGGATGGCTGACAAAGATTGTCCGCTTATAATTAACCGCATTCTGTTGATAATCAACAGTTGCAATACCATTCATTAAATTTAATTCCCGTTTATAATTTTTGTAAGCAGATTTCTCCTTAAAATCTATCCAAAGGTCACCCATGGTTTGAAAGCATCCGAAGGGAACATTGGCACCATTGCCACTTCCAGATCCCTTGCCATTCGTAATTTGGGTTTTATTGGTAAGATCAGTAGCTTCCTTAAACTTCTTTTCAAATAGTAACTCCCGAATCTGAGATAGATGTTTAGAGGCTTCCGGATTATCGGAATCTGCATAACTTCCACTCCATAAGGACATCTCGTTCAATTGAATTCTTTCCTGATTTACATCCCCAAATACCATGATCCCTAAGGAACCATTTCCAAGAGGAAGAGCTTTCAGCCATTCTTCATCGCTTACCCAGCCATCTGGATTATCTTTCACTGTAGAATTTGCTGGTTCAGCATACCAAATACGGTTAGGACCTTGCTCCTGACTCCAGCCATGGAGAAAAAATAAACTCGCTATGGCTATTAATAAAACCTTTTTACGGAATGGAAATCTTCTGAATCTTAACATAAGGTTATAATTGAGAATAATCCGATTAATTCGGATTACGGAATAATCAAAAATAACGCTCATTCCACTTCTTCATTAAAATTGAATTAACCAGATTGCATACAATATTAACAATTTAGATACTTTGGGCATTTAAATGCATTTTAACAAGCAATATCTTGTTTTGAGGTTGACAATTCCTTAATTTCAAAAAACATCACCTATTAATTCAAAACATGAAGCCCAAATTTGACCGCATATTAAGTCAGCTTGATAATGAAGTGTATAAATTTCGACACTTTAGCGATCAATTGTTCTCCACAAATTTTCACTTTCATAAAGAAATTCAAATTAACTATATCCAAGAAGGTAGTGGTCAACGAGTTATAGGAGACAACATTTCAAACTTTGAGAAGGATGAATTAACATTATTGGGTTCCAATCTTCCACATGTTTGGTATTCCAATCAACCGAGCCAACCCGATGAAAAGCAAGCCATGTCAATTACGCTTTTTATTGATGTGGAGAAATGCCTCCAGATTTTAGAGCAATTGCAAGAAACCCATAATATCAGAAGTTTCTTCAACCAAATGGAGCGTGGTGTGATTTTCACTGGTAAAAGTAAAGCCCAATTGACCAAGTTATTATTCGCAATCAATGAAGCCGAGAACCTGGAAAGAACCATTTACTTTTTACAACTATTGAATCAGCTGACCAAGACAGAGGATTTTCAATATATCTCCAGCACTTCCTATAGAAATCGATACTCATCGCAAGAGTTTAAAGGAAATCAAATCGACCATATCATCCGCTTTGTATTGGAGAATTATAACAAGGATATTAAATTGGATGAGGCCGCTGAAATGGCAAATATGACTAAACAAGCATTTTGTAGGTTCTTTAAAGCCAGAACCCAAAAAAGTTTCATCCAATTTGTGAATGAAACCCGAATAAGCATCGCCTGTCAGGAAATCATGAAAAATGACAATCTAATCAGCAATGTGGCTTATGATTGTGGTTTTTCAAGCCTTTCTAATTTTAATAAAATCTTCAAATCTATCAAGGGTATTACACCTAGACAGTTTAAAGAACGATTGATAGGAAAAAATGAAGCTTAAGGCATTCAATAAATTACCTCAAGCTTCAATTCCAAAATATGCTTCTAGTCGTTTAGCTTAAAAGACCATTCATTGATTTTACTTTCAGGCTCATCAATGATCATGATGAAGTCATTGCTGGATTCGTAATCATTGAGCTTTATTTCAACTTCCCGCTTAGCATAGGGTTGAATCGAATCAAACTTCGATTCTCCTATCAATTTTCTTTTCCCATCTTCCACTTGATATAGTTGGATGGTAGCAGCTTTACTGGCACGCGTTCCAAAGTTTTCCATTATCACCTGGGCAGAAGATTGCTGGTTATCTGATTTTATGATGGGTTTCCGAGCACTTAATATACCCTTTTCATATTGGAACCATGGAATCCGAGAATAACCAAAAATCAAACCGCCTTTTTTATTCTTTCCTAATAGTTTTGGTGCAAATTCATCTTGTTTTAATTCATGACCTTTACTGTCGAAAACTAAAATGAGTCCATCCTTGGTTTTTTCAGTTCGCAAAATTTTGCTACCCGCTCCATAGTTGACTGCATCATTCGCACCAAATCTTAAACTTGCAAGGTCCAAATCCTTAGCTGCATTGAATCCTTTTTCTGATTTAACCAGAATTCGAACCTCCTCGTTTTCATTCGGTAAACCTGTATTCAAATATTCCAATAGAAGTGGTTTTTTCAACGGAATAACAATGTTTTTGGAGCTGTATTTATCATTGGGTTTATCCTCCCATTTTATGGTATCAATGACAGCAAAATTAGCTGAAATAGCACGGCCTAAATCATCTTGAAAAATTTTGATACGTTCATATTTGAACCAGTCTTCCGACGTTCCATCCTTATGTTTAGCAATTCCAACTGTATATGCCTGTCCGGGATCCGTCACCCAATTGATTCCATCCGGACTCCTTAAATAAAAGGCTATCCTACCTAACCAATCGTTCACGATTAAATGATATTGAATATGGTCTTTCCATACTACTGGATCTTCAAATTCACCTTCTACTGGCGGATATACCCTTTGATTGGAAACTTGTTGATAAGAACTACTGCCGGTCTCACTAAACCAAATCCCTCCGCCTCTACATACCATTAATTGGGAACCATCTTCGCGTTTTGCAAAAGTCAAGTTAGACAAACCCTCAATAATTGGTCTATCCCGCTTATCAAAACTTAACTTTTCATAAACCCAAGGCCCATTCAAACTTTTGGATCGGTACGAACCATCGATTACATATAATACATAGGAACCATCCTTCGCTTGAAAAATTTCAGGATTATGTCCTTTCCCAATGGTATCTACAATTTTGTAAGGTCCATGGATATCTTTACTTACTGTATGGTAGACAATGGATCCTGGCCATGCCATATGTCCTTTGCTGGAGGATTCCGGCCAACCACAAACAAATAGATGATACTTCCCATCTGCAAATTTTATATTGCCACCCCAATAGGAATTCATATTATCTTCTATTCCATTGTCCACAAATCTATTCTTCACCGCGTCTGCTCCCCAATTACCTACTTTTTGCTTTTTACTACCCTGCATGGGTAAAAACAAATCTCGAAATCGCCCCCCTTCAACCAGCTTCTCCCATTCTTTGGGAATCTCACGATCCTTGACTTGACTAAAGCCATTAAATTGCATAAACAAAAGAAAGAGGCTAGCCAAAAAAATAATAGTCGATTTATTAATTGCTTTAGTTTTCATAATGACGGTTATTTAGGATTTAATAGATTTATTGAAATTGAACCAAGGCTTTTAAAACTTTGTTTTCGGGCTTTATTAAATTTGGAAACTCTTCTGCCAATTGATTAAATGGAATCCGGTGAGTAATAATATCTTGAAAGTTCAGTTCGCCAGTTTTCATAAAGGCAATAACATCCTCAAAGTCTTTTCGGTTAGCATTTCTGCTACTCATCAAAGTTGCTTCTCTTTTATGAAATTCCGGATGATTAAAACTGATATCTCCTTTTTGCAAACCGATTAACACGAACCTACCGCCATGAGCCAAATAAGAGAAACTGGATTTGATAGCTTCTAGATTTCCGGTAGCATCAA
This sequence comes from Sphingobacterium cellulitidis, assembly GCA_002245855.1. GTDB lineage: Bacteria > Bacteroidota > Bacteroidia > Sphingobacteriales > Sphingobacteriaceae > Sphingobacterium > Sphingobacterium cellulitidis. Next base: position 383,642 of record NOUX01000002.1, read on the forward strand.
ACAATACATTTGCCATCCGACCATTACTAAACTCACTAATCTTTTCAATTACCTGCCTTGAACGAGCATTGCAGGTTTCTACCTTCGGCAACATTTTCCGGCAGAGTTCTAAGCGATCCTCATTAATATCGATGACAAGGACCTTGGCATTGGATAAAAAAGCAAAGGTAGCAGCTGCGATACCTATAGGCCCCGCCCCAACAATAACTGCCGTTTCTTCAGCAACCAGACCAGAGCGGCGCACCGCATGAAGTGCAATAGAATAAGGCTCCACCAAAGCCAATTCTTCCTTTTTTAATTCGTTCGCATCAACTAGATACTGATTTGGAACTTGAATAAATTCCTTCATTCCGCCATCGATATGAACACCAAATACCGCCAACTCCTGACAACAATTTTCCTTTCCTGATTGGCAGGCATAACAATGACCACAATTAAAATAAGGTAAGAAAGTAACCAGTTGACCGACTTTAAATTCAGGATGTTCGGTAGCTATTATTTTTGCTGCGATTTCATGCCCCAGAATCCGTGGATATTGAAAGAAAGGTTGACTGCCATCAAAAGCATGCAAATCCGTTCCACAGATGCCAATGGCTTGAACTTTTAATAGACTATATCCAGGCTTAACTTCAGGACAATCTTCCTCAAGGTACTCAAATTCAGATGGCTCTTTACAGGCTAATACTTGCATAGGTTTAAATTTTAGATAAAATTAAGCCCGATGGATACGATTTTATTATCCGATGTTATCTAAATATAATTGAATATTAACCTTTCCTTCAACTAACCAGTTTCCTCCCAATTCCAAATTTTCTTATTTACTCCCCAACCAACAGTTCCCAAATTCATTCCTCTCAAGTCCTACTCAAATTTTGCTTTCCGCCGCAGATTGTCCGGACATCCCAGGGAGCTTGTTCGAAAAAATTCGAACAAGCTGCGGCAAAAATCCGAAGAAGGTCCGGAGAAGGTCCGGTAAAACAGCGAATTTATCTTGATTTTTTTTAGAGTTAATATGCTTACGAACCTTGATTTCAGACTACAAGATAAAGTCAGAAAAAATGCATCTGCTTGTAATATTTTTCAATGAATTCTTTTAATAAACAAAGAATCCTTAAATTTACTTGTCATACTAATAGTTGTTATGCTAAAGGAAAAATTCAATCAATACTCATTCATTCTAGACCGAACGGCGAGAAGGGTGAAACAATTTGCGCAATCTTCTTTTTCCAATCATGGAATTGATTTGACCGTTGATCAATGGTCAGTGCTCAAGACCTTATATGAACATCAGGATTTAACCCATAAGGATCTGGCAGATCAATGTGGGAAGGATCAGCCAACCATGACTAGGATAGTTGATTTGCTGATAAAGAAGGGCTATGCCCAGCGGGTTGAGCATCCTTCCGATCGTCGTTGCTTACATATTCAATTGACGGTAAGTGGCAAACAACAAGTAGAACAGTTAGCTCCCATGGTAAAGGAATTTCGGATGAAGGCTTGGGAGAATTTATCTGATGAAGATTTTCAAGACTTTACAAGAATATTAAATACGATTTATAAAAATTTAGAAACCAAATAGATATGATCACAACAGATATATGCATAATCGGTGCAGGTCCCGTAGGATTATTTGCGGTATTTGAAGCAGGTTTATTAAAGATGCGCTGCCATCTCATCGATGTTCTACCTCAGGTTGGGGGACAATTATCAGAAATATATCCACATAAGCCGATCTATGATATTCCGGGTTACCCTAGCATCAATGCGCAAGAATTGATCAACAATCAAATGAAGCAAATAGAACCCTTTCAACCCACCTTTAGCTTAGGTGAACGTGTTGATGGGCTTCAAAAACAGGAGGATGGCTCCTATATCGTAATGGGATCAGAAGGGACGAAGATACATTGCCAAGTTGTTGTCATTGCAGGTGGCTTAGGTTGCTTTGAACCTAGAAAGCCTGAATTGGCAAACCTAGCTAATTTCGAAGGTAAAAATGTTCACTATATGGTTCGGAATCCCGAGCAATTCAGAGATCAAAGGATCGTCATTGCGGGCGGTGGAGATTCCGCCTTGGATTGGACGATCTTTTTGAGTGATATTGCGAGCGAGCTAACCTTGGTGCATCGCAGTGATAGCTTCAGAGGAGCACCAGACTCTGCGGAGAAGGTTTACAACCTGGCTAAAGCAGGCAAAATCAACCTTCTATTATCCCATAACTTACAGAGCCTCAACGGGAATGGCCATTTAGAATCTGTACTTATGACAAACAAAACTAAGGAGGAAATTGTTATACAGACAGATCATTTCATTCCGCTCTATGGCTTGAGTCCGAAGTTAGGACCCATTGCAGATTGGGGATTGAACATTGATAAAAATGCCATTGCGGTGGATACATTTGATTATTCAACCAATGTGGAACGCATTTATGCCATCGGTGACATCAACACCTATCCGGGCAAATTAAAGCTAATCCTTTGTGGATATCACGAAGCGGCCTTAATGGTCCAAAGTGCTTTTAAATATGTTTATCCGGAGCAAAAACTAAGTTTTAAATACACAACAGTAAACGGCATCAATGCATTCTAACATGGAAAATATCATAACTATAAATGTAGAGGATCGGGATGGTACAAGACAGGAAGTCATGGTTCCCACGGATGTCAACTTGAGTTTGATGGAAATCCTGAAGGCCTCGGAGTATGAAATACTGGCGACATGTGGAGGTATGGCTTTATGTGCGACCTGTCATGTGGAGGTACTTTCGGGAATGGAAAATTTAGCGCAGGCTGAAGATCAGGAGTTGGATATGCTGGATACCCTCCCCGATGCAGATGATAATAGCAGGTTAGCCTGCCAACTGAGATTGACGGAAATGAATAACGGATTGACCGTAAAGATTAAAGGAAGTTTACAATAGGCTAAATTATAGTGTACTAAATACACTTAGTATGCAATATTTAACTTGTTGAAAACAAGAAGAATAGCATAAGTTTAAACATCAATTTCATGTTTTATCTCAAATTAATGTAATTAATTGATAAAATATGCAAGAAAATGTCAGATATTTGTGCCTTATTTTAAAATTCTTATAACAAGGAAGTATTATGTTACTAAATCGTTCTGAAAGAAACTTTCCCCGAGTTATCATTATTGGAGCTGGGTTCGGAGGGGTTGAATTGGCTCGCCAGCTGAAAAACAAAGAGGTGGAAGTTCTATTGATAGACCGTAACAACTACCACACTTTTCAACCATTGATGTATCAGGTTGCCACAGGAACCTTAGCATCCGATTCTATTTCGTTTCCATTGCGGAAAATGTTCAAAAATCAGAAGAATTTCCGTTTTCGTCTTGCCGAAGTATTAAGCATTGATAGCAAGAACAAAATGGTTCACACTTCGGTAGCAGATTATGATTACGATTATTTAGTTATTGCAACAGGAGCTACATCCAACTTTTTTGGCAACAAACAAGTTGAGAAATACGCTTTACCGATGAAAAACATCATTGAGGCATTAAATATCCGTAGTTATTTATTACAGAATCTAGAGGAGGCTGTATTAAGAAAGAATGCATCGGATAGGGAGCGTTATTTAAACTTTGTGGTTGTAGGTGGTGGACCTACAGGAGTTGAATTATCTGGAGCGATTGCAGAGTATCAACAACATATGTTGAAGAAGGATTATCCTGAATTGTCAACATACGAGATGAAGGTATATTTAGTTGAAGGAACCGGAAAGATCCTAGGTGCACTTTCTGAGAAATCTTCACGTGATGCTGAGCGCTATTTACATGAATTAGGTGTTAAAACCATCTTGGATACCGTTGTAACGGATTACGATGGCAATACAGTCACCCTATCCTCAGGCGAAAAGATCCCGACAAAAACTGTGATTTGGGGTGCTGGCGTAATGGGTCAGATGCCAGAAGGAATTAACCCAGAAATTATTCAGCGCGGTAACCGTATCAAAACCAATGAGCAATGTGTGGTTGATGGTGAGGAAGATGTTTATGCAATTGGTGACGTTTCGGCCATGATAACAGATGAAAACCCTAGAGGTTTACCTGGTGTTGCCCCTGTTGCGCAGCAACAAGGGAAATATGTTGCAAAACATATCATGAACAAACTGAACAAACAAGAAACAGAAAACTTCAAATATTTTGACAAAGGATCGATGGCTACCGTTGGTAGAAATAGAGCCGTTGTGGATATGGGAAGCTTACACCTGAAAGGCTTTATCGCTTGGATGACTTGGATGTTTGTCCACTTGGTATCTATTTTTGGATTTAGAAACAGATTAGTAACCTTTGTCAACTGGTCGATTAAGTTCTTGACCAAGAACTCAGGTATCCGTTTGATCATTCAAAAATACAATAGACCGGAATCTGAACCTATTGTCAAGGAAGAAGAAGTAAAACAAGCTTAAAAACAAAAATATCTTAAAAAGCCCTTTCCAATCGAAAGGGCTTTTTTTATTTGACCTATACCAAGTAAACTGGGTGAATTAGGAATATCTAATAAATGGAGGATATTGCTCCTTAAGTTAAAAAATGTTAACACTGGGCATTCCATATACGAAAGTGAAAGGCATGGCGTTTTAATATAAAAGAAAAGCAAAAGAATAATTAGAGTATATAATTTCATAATTTAGGTTAATAATTGGTTTGGTAAAAATCCTGAGCTTCCCCAGCTCAGGATTTTTTTATGATTTCAATCCTTCCCTTCAGAATTGACTTTCCTTGGCAGTCTTTTGGTCAATGTCTCGATTCAATTTCCTATTTTTGATATCCCAGAAGAAAGAAGGAAATTATGACAAATAAAGACATAGCTAAAGTATTTAAATTGTGTTCACAGTTGATGGAGTTGTATAATGAGAATCCTTTTAGGACCAAAGCTATGGCCTCTGCCTCATTTCGTATTGACAAATTACCCTTTTCGGCAAGTCAATCAGATCTAGATACCCTCAGTGAGCAGCCAAATATTGGCAAAAGCACAGCTGAAAAAATCATGCAAGTGGTCAATAGCGGAACTTTTCCTGAATTGGAAAAATTAGTCGCTAAGACTCCAGAAGGTATTTTGGAGATGCTAAAGATTAAAGGATTGGGCCCTAAAAAAATCCAGGTAATCTGGAACGATCTAGAAATAGAATCCGTAGGTGAATTATACTATGCTTGTAATGAGAACAGGTTGATTGAAGCAAAGGGATTCGGCTTAAAAACGCAGGAAGATATCAAAAAAGCCATCGAATTTTCCATTGCCAATCAAGGTTGGTTTTTATTTGCCAAAGTTATGCCTTCTGCCCTAGCGGTTATCCAGCATTTTGAAAAGGAGTTAGCATTAGCGCCTATCAGTTTCACAGGAGATTATAGACGGAAATCGGAAGTCTTACAACATGTTGAGCTATTGATCGCAGCGGATGCTACGGCGGTTCAGCAAGCAGTAAAAGCCTTGGACAACGAATTTGACATTAATGCAGAAAATCATAAAATCACCTTCAAAGATGAGAATGGAATTCCATTTGAGGTGATTATCACGGATGAAAAATCTTATGCCCAGCAATTATTGATCAGTACGGGTTCTTCAGAACATATCCAGCAATTAGGTGCCATTGGCGAAATCCAAGCGCTGGGATCCGAGCAAGAGATTTATGCTTCCCTAGGCTTGGAATATATTGAACCTGAATTACGCGAGAGTGGCAAGGTCATTGAGCTTGCCAAAGCAAATAAACTACCCAAATTAATCCGCTATGAGGATCTGAAGGGATCATTGCATAATCACTCAACCTATAGTGATGGAGTTCATTCATTGAAGGATATGGCCTTATATTGTAAGGAAGAATTGGGATTAGAATACCTTGGGATTTGTGATCACTCCAAAACCGCGGTTTATGCCAATGGTTTATCGGTAGAACGATTAGAACAACAGTGGCTTGAAATAGATGAATTGAACAAGAAACTAGCCCCTTTCAAAATCTTCAAAGGGATAGAATCAGATATTCTTTCGGATGGATCCCTGGATTATCCGGATGAAATCCTTGCCAAATTTGACTTTGTAGTTGCTTCTATCCATAGCAATTTAAAAATGGATCAGGACAAGGCCACTGAAAGAATTATCAAGGCTATTGAGAATCCCTATACCACGATCTTGGGACACCCCACCGGACGTTTATTATTATCAAGGGCTGGCTATCCATTAGATTTCAAAAGAGTCATCGACGCCTGTGCTGCCAACAAGGTTGTCATAGAAATCAATGCCAATCCATTGCGCTTGGACCTTGACTGGAGATGGCATCAATATGCTTTAGAAAAAGGAGTATTATTATCCATCAATCCAGATGCACACCGGAAGGAAGGTTTTCTGGACATGGAATATGGTGTTTACGTAGGTAGAAAAGGTGGATTAAGCAAAGAAGAATGTTTAAATGCCTTTGATCTCAGCCAGATTGAAAATTATTTTAATCAAAAAAAGCACTAATCCATATTATATAACCTATTATGTTAAAAGTAAAATCATTTTTTCTTGGTCTGTTATTATGTTCGGCAAGTCAGGTGACGTATGCCCAATTGATGAAGGCAAAAGAAATCTATAACAAAGCGGATTCTTTACGTGGTGAATTAACTCCGCTCCGAACCTGTTATGATGTGCAATATTATCATTTGGACGTTAAGGTAGATATCGATCAGAAATTTATTTCGGGAAGTAATTTATTCAAATTCCAAGCTGTAGAGCGTTTTAATAAGCTACAATTTGATTTGTTTGACAACCTTTCCGTTGACAAGGTAGAATACAGAGGCAAGGACTTACCTTTTAGTAGGGAATATAATGCGGTCTTTGTGGAATTCCCAGATTTTATTGAAAAAGGGAAAATAGACTCCTTCAAGGTGTATTATTCGGGGCATCCCATACAGGCGACGCGGGCCCCATGGGATGGCGGTTTTGACTGGAAGAAAGACAGCAATGGTAAACCTTGGGTTGCGACAGCATGTCAAGGATTAGGAGCGAGTGTATGGTGGCCTAATAAAGATCATCAATCCGATGAGGCAAACAGCATGTTGATTTCAGTAGCAGTACCTAAAGGAGTAATGAATGTTTCAAATGGTAGATTGGTCAAAACTGAAAGCCTGAAAGATGGCTATACCAAATACCATTGGCGCGTTGAAAATCCCATCAACAATTATAATGTTGCCTTGAATATTGGCGACTACACCCATTTCAAGGAAACATATGCTGGTGAAAAAGGACCTTTGAGCCTTGATTACTATGTATTAAAAGAGAATGCTTCGAAAATTGACCATTTAAAGAAAAATGCGAATGAGACTTTAAAGGCCTTTGAACATTGGTTTGGACCTTATCCTTTTTATGAGGACGGCTATAAGCTCGTTGAGACAGCACATTTAGGAATGGAGCATCAAAGTGCGGTAGCCTATGGAAACAAATATCAGAACGGTTATTTAGGAAATGATGGATCGAGAACAGGTTGGGGAATGAAATGGGATTTCATTGTGGTTCACGAATCAGGGCACGAGTGGTTTGGAAACAACATCACGGCAAAAGACCTTGGAGATATGTGGATTCATGAAAGTTTCACGAATTATTCTGAGGCCTTATTCATCGACTTTTTCTATGGTAAAGAAGCTAGTCAAGCCTATGTAAATGGGAATCGTCGTGGCATTCAAAATGACCTTCCTATACAAGGACCCTACAATGTCAATAAAGAAGGATCAGGTGATATGTACAATAAGGGTGGTGTATTACATAACATGATCCGTACGATGATAGATAATGATGAAACTTGGTTGAAGCTACTTAGAGGGATAAATAAAGAGTTTTATCATAAAACAGTAGACTACAACGATATATTAAATTATATGAGCAAGGAATCTGGCATCAACTTAGCTAAGACATTTGAGCAATATGTACAAAAGACCAGTATACCGACCTTGGAGGTGATTCAAAATTCGCCAGGTGTATTTATGGTTCGTTGGATTTCGGAGGTTAAGGGCTTTGATATGCCGGTTCATATATTTGACAAAGATGGAAAAAGGATGTTAATCAAACCGACTGAAAATTTCAAGATCATGAGGTTGGAAGGATTGACCAAAGAAAATTTCAAAGTTGACACGTTTAACTATTATATTGGCACTTCAATACAATAAAACAGGTGCAAATACGTTGTCAATTACGAATTTGAAATTTTCCATATTTTCATTAGGAAAAGATGTTTTTTTATAAATAATGCTTTCATAAAAAACCATTTTTTTTCATTAGGTTTGCAATTAAATTACAAATAATACTTTCACATTTAAATGGGTCTTTTTAATTGGTTTACGCAAGAAGTTGCAATAGACTTGGGAACAGCTAACACCCTCATCATTCACAATGATAAAGTAGTAGTAGATGAGCCCTCAATAGTAGCATTTGACCGTACGACGAACAAGGTAATTGCCATTGGTCGTCAAGCGATGCAGATGGAGGGTAAAACTCACGACAATATAAAAACGGTTAGACCGCTTCGTGACGGTGTAATAGCAGACTTTACGGCTGCTGAACACTTGATTCGAGGTATGGTAAAACTTATCACTAAAGGAAAGAGTTGGTTTTTTCCATCCTTACGTATGGTTGTTTGTATTCCTTCGGGGATTACAGAGGTTGAGAAGCGTGCTGTTCGCGATTCGGCAGAGATTGCTGGTGCGAAAGAGGTTTACTTAATCCATGAGCCTATGGCTGCAGCTGTAGGGATTGGGATTGACGTTGAGGAGCCTGTAGGAAACATGATTATCGATATTGGTGGGGGAACGACGGAGATTGCCGTAATCGCTTTATCAGGGATAGTTTGTGACCAGAGCATTCGTGTTGCAGGAGATAACTTCGATTCAGATATTGTTCAATATATACGTCGTCAGCACAACATCATGATTGGTGACCGCACCGCGGAGAAGATCAAAATCGAGGTTGGAGCTGCATTACCTGAATTAACCGATCCACCTGAGGATTTTGCCGTTCAAGGTCGTGACTTGATGACTGGTATTCCTAAACAAATTACTGTATCCTATACAGAGATTGCCCACTGTTTAGATAAATCCATTTCAAAAATTGAAGAGGCGATTTTGAAAGCATTGGAGATTACTCCACCAGAATTATCTGCGGATATTTACCAAACAGGTATTTATTTAACAGGTGGTGGTGCTTTACTACGTGGCTTAGACAAACGTATTCAAGCTAAGACGAAACTTCCTGTTCACGTTGCAGAAGATCCTCTACGTGCAGTAGTTAGAGGAACTGGTATTGCGCTTAAGAACATCGGTCGTTTCAAGTTCTTAATGCAGTAACAAATAATTAAAAAAATATTTATTACGCGATATAACATTCCTAATATGTTATATCGCGTAACTATTAACAGAGAACAATAATGAAGAACCTTTGGCTTTTCTTGGTTAGATACAATGCCTTTTTTTGGTTTATTCTTTTTTTTGTTGCTTCTCTCCTACTTGTTGTCCAAAACAACAGATACCAACGTTCGGCCTTTATCAACTCCTCGAATGTATTAGTCGGTTCATTCTATGATAAACTAAATTCCTGGAAAAGTTATTTGGCGCTTGAAGAAACAAACAAGAACCTCGCGTTAGAAAATTCAGAGCTTCGCAAGCAATTACAACATTACTTATTGACAGATACGCTTGATTCCGTTCAAATCAATGATTCCATTGAAATGGACCGGTATCAATTTACCATGGCTGAAGTGGTCAACAACAGTATTCACCAAAAGAGTAACTTCATCACAATCAATAAAGGTTCCATCGCAGGAATTCAAAAGGGATTAGGAGTAATTACCTCCAATGGGGTCGTTGGGATTGTCTTGAATGTTTCGCCGCATTTCAGTACGATTCAATCTTTATTACACCCGGATACCCGAGTATCTGTGACTTTGGACACTGCCAATGTGTTTGGGTCATTGGTATGGGGTAACACTTCCAATCCGCAGTTTGCCATTGTGAAGGATATTCCAAACCATATTAAGGTAAAAAAAGGTCAGAAGGTATTTACGTCGGGATTTTCCTTATTTCCGAAAGGTATCGAGATTGGTTCAGTTGAAGAAACTGGAATTAGTTCCGGGGGTTCATTCTTGGACATCAAAATTAAGTTAAGAACAAATTTCAGTAATCTTAACCATGTGTATGTGGTCAAGGATTTATTGGAGAATGAAAAAAATCAACTAGAATCAGTAACGGAGGATAACGATGGGTAGACTGGTTATTTTTAATATAATTCGATTTATTGTATTGATTGCAATGCAAGTTGTGTTATTCAAGAATATTGGGTATTACAACTTAGCAACTCCATTTCCCTATATCCTGATTATCTTTCTATTGCCGATTGGGACACCAAATTTCGTATTATACGTCCTTGCATTTTTGACAGGTCTGACGGTAGATGCCTTTTATGACTCCATTGGGGTTCATGCGGCAGCTTGTGTAGCCTTGGCTTGGTATAGGATTTTCTTCCATCGCATTACTTTGGATGTGGATGTTCAGAATTCTTTTGAAACCCCATCCTTGGGAAATATGGGGTCGAAATGGTTTTTATCTTATATTTCGATAGGAACATTGATTCACCATATCGTTCTCCTACACGTTGAATATTTTAGTTTCTCAAACTATTTAAGCACTTTACTCAGCATATTATTAAGCAGTATTTTTACTATCTTGTTAATCATATTGATTAGTATACTGATTTATAAAAGAAAATCTCGCTTATTAAGTAATTAATAATTACGGTCTTATTCACATGAACAATAGTTATTTCAACCGTAAGTTCGTTATTCAAGGAATTTTTATTGCAATTGCCTTAGTTATTGTTGCAAGGCTATTTTACATACAGGTTATTGACGATAAGTATTTATTATCAGCCAATAACAATGTCATGCGTAAGAAAATCATTTATCCTGCGCGTGGAGTTATCTTGGACCGAAATGGCAAGGTACTGGTTCAAAATGAACCGGTCTATGATATCATGGTTACTCCCAGAGAGGTAAAGGATTTGGACACCCTTTTACTTTGTGATTTATTGGGGATTGATACGGTTGATTTCAATGTTCGGATGAAAAAGGCTAAAGCACATTCTCCTTACCGTGCATCACAATTCATGAAGCAAGTATCTTCGACCGTGTATGCAAAATTCCAGGAGCATCTTTATAAGTTCCGCGGATTTTATCCTTTGAATCGGACTGTCAGAAGTTATCCGGATAGTATTGCGGCACAATTCCTGGGTTATATCCAAGAGGTAAACGATCGAGATATCGAAAGGTCCAATGGATTTTATCGTCCTGGAGATTATATTGGAGCCTCAGGGGTCGAGCGTGCTTATGAGGAATTATTAAGAGGAAAACGTGGGGTTGAAAACCAGATGGTTGATGCCCTGAACAGGCCTCAAGGTAGTTTTATGGAAGGGAAATACGATACCTTGGCGGTAACAGGAGACGGATTAGTTTCTTCCTTAGACAAGGATTTACAGATCCTTGCGGAAAAGCTGATGAAGAATAAATTGGGTTCTGTCGTTGCCATAGAACCTTCTACAGGAGAGATTTTAAGTTTTGTAAGTAGTCCTTCTTACAATCCAAATATGATGGTTGGTCGGGAATTAGGAAATAACTATATGAAGTTATTGAATGACGAGACTAAACCGATGTTTATCCGTCCTATTCAGGCATCTTATCCCCCGGGTTCTGTATTTAAGGTGGTTTCTGCATTGACGGCACAACAAGCAGGTGTGATCAATGACCAAACGATATTTTACTGTCCGGGTGGTTACCGTTATGGCGGTGGTCGTGCGATTATGCGCTGTACCCACGTCGATGGTGCAACAGGATTGGTTAAATCCATTAAAATGTCATGTAATACCTATTATGGGTATGTCTATGCAAAAATGATCGATTCCAGAGGAATGAGTGGTCCAAAAGCCTATGACCTATGGAAAGAAGCTTTGGGCAAATTTGGTTTGGGCCATAAGTTAGGAATTGATCTACCGGGTGAAAAACCAGGATTGGTTCCAACATCAGATTTTTATACCAAGCGATACGGCAGTGGAAATTGGCGTTCAAGTTTTAATATCTCCTTATCCATTGGTCAGGGAGAGCTGGGGATTACGCCTTTGCAGATGGCTAATATTATGGCTATTGTGGCAAATCGCGGATTCTACTATCGCCCGCACCTAATCAAAGGTATTGGTGAGAAACAGATCGTGAAGGAAGAATTCACGGAAAAGATTTTTGCCGGTGTTGATGCAAAACATTATGAACCTGTCATTGAAGGGATGAGCCAAGCCGTGAACCAAGGTGGTACGGGAGCAGCATCGAAGATTGCTGGCATAGAGATGTGTGGTAAGACCGGAACGGTTCAAAATCCGCATGGTGAGAACCATGCCGTATTCTTTGCCTTTGCCCCACGTGATAATCCGAAAATTGCCATAGCTGTATTCGTGGAGAATGCAGGCTACGGTGGTACATGGGCTGCACCTATTGCGAGTATGATGGTAGAGAAATATCTGAAGGATACCATATCCCTACCAAAGTACATTCAGGATAGAATTTACAATGGCAACCTATTGCCGAAACCAAAAGTAAAAAAGGAAGATAGTATCAAAAAGGATAGTACAAAGAGCAATTCTGCCAAAACACAAACTGTACGCACGGCAGCGGTTTCGCCAAAGAAAAACGAAGATTCAGGCGTATTAGTTCATCATAGTCAAGTGAGAAGGAACCATGAATAATTTGCATAAGAAAAGTTTTTTTGGACGAATTGATTGGTTGACCATTGGATTATGGCTTGCGCTATGTCTGATAGGATGGTTCAATATCCATGCTGCAGTGTATGATCCTGAAAATCCAGGCTTGTTCAACTTGGCAACAAACTATGGTAAACAATCCATTTATATCTTCACCGCATTAATCATCGGAATCTGTATTCTGATAATTGACTCGCGGTTTTTTATATCCTCCGCCCCTATTATCTACATTGTGGTTATACTCCTGCTGGTCGCAGTATTGGTGGTCGGTCGAAATGTAGGTGGTAACCAGGCGTGGATTCCATTGGGAAGCTTCAGGCTCCAGCCTTCCGAATTTGGAAAACTAGCAACCTGTCTATTGTTGGCCTATTACCTCAGTAACCAAACCAACAAAAACCCCAATATGAAGACACTGTTCGTCGGTGTTTGTATCGTCTTATTTCCAGTGGCTTTGGTTATGTTGCAGCCCGATACAGGTTCTGCACTTGCCTTCTTCTCCCTGGTATTTGTATTCTATAGAGAAGGTTATGTAAGTACAGGATTGCTGATCATCGGTGGTTTGGCAATCTTCTTATTTGTATTGGCACTTCTGGTCAATCAGTGGATCCTGATAGGAATACTTGCATTGGTTTGTGGTTTCTTCGCCTTTATGATGCGTAAGAAACGTAAGAACCTTATCAATATGGCCATCTTATTCGTGGTTTCCAGCGTTTATATTCTCTGTGTGGACTTTGCCTACGAACAGATTCTACAACCGCATCAGCGAAATCGTATCGATATTATCCTAGGTAAAATGGATGACCCTAAAGGTCAAGGTTACAACTTAAACCAATCCATGATTGCCATTGGTTCCGGTCAATTATTTGGTAAGGGCTACCTTCAAGGGACTCAAACCAAATACAATTTCGTTCCAGAACAAAGTACCGACTTTATTTTCTGTACGGTCGGTGAAGAATGGGGATTCGTCGGATCCGTAGTGCTGATATCACTCTATGTCGCGCTATTGGTTCGATTGGTGAATATCGCAGAACGCCAAAGAACTGCCTTCGCCAGAATCTATGCCTATGGCGTAGCCTCTATCCTCTTCTTCCACTTCTTTATCAATATAGGGATGACAATAGGTATAGTACCTGTAATTGGGATTCCGCTTCCATTTATTAGTTATGGAGGGTCATCGCTCTGGTCATTTACTATTTTACTATTTATTCTGTTGAGATTCGACTCCGCAAGGAAAGGGATCGGTGGGGTGGGCTTTTGACCAGGAAAGGAGGATTTGAGGATTGGCCAAGATTTGAAAGGAAAATGTGAAACGGAAATGTGAAACGGGGAATTTGAAAGTAGAAATGTGAAACGGGGTATTGGTTTGCGGGATAATCTGAATGTGAAACCGGAATGTGAAACCAAAAAAATAAATGCTGTAATTTGGGTGAGTAATTTGGATATTACTACTTGAGTGAAGGAAATGTTGAATTGGAATATTGGGGGATAGATAAAGTTTGAGTGGGGATTAATTGCATTTTTTTTGACTAACTGTTTTCGGAATTGATATTGAAGTTTTTGTTGTAGATACGTTTGAATTCTAGTCGGGTATTTCCGAAGTTAATGAGTAAACCAATATTTACGTTGTAGGCTTCGAGGTAATTTTTGGCTTGAGCGAGATGCAAGTTTTCCAAGCTACTTAAGGCTTTGAGTTCCACCATAATTTTATTTTCCACAAAAAAATCAACTCTCCTAGTTCCTACTTTGGTGTTTTTATACATAATGGTCATTTCCATTTCACGCTTGTATGCAATATTCTGGCTCTTCAACTCTATCGCCAAACAGCGTTGATAAATCAATTCCTGAAAACCTCCTCCCAAAGTCCGATGCACCTCCATCGCACAGCCAATAATCCTACCTGTTAAATCTGTTAAATGATTATAATTTTCAATAGGATACTTCATCTTCCAATTCGTTGCTATCAATAAATATAACAACTAAAAATACCGGAAAATAAATCAACAATAAATGAAAACAAGTTACGATTAGGTTAAATAATAACTATTCTTCCTCCCTATCCAATTCTCCATTTCAAGCTCCAATCATATTAAGTTACGTTCTCCAAAAAGCAGTTTCAAATTTTCAATTCAAACTCCCAAAATACCACATTCTGTACTCCAATAAGCCGTTTCAAATTTTCGATTCAAACTCCCACCATACCATATTAAGTACTCCAATAAGCCGTTTCACTTTCTTTCAGCTCATGGCCCATCCTCAAATCATGTTTATCCTGGAAAATCCTGGTATTTACTGGCCTATGCGACTAATCACCATCCTAATTGCTTTATCAACTATTTCCTGTGGGTTTTTGCTAAAAGATTCATTCACTCGGCTGGCAAGGATGGCATTGATTGAAATTGCGTGATGACCAAACATATTACTTAAGGCATATATGCCTGCGGTTTCCATTTCGAGGTTTGTGATATTACGTCCTTCGATATTGAAGCTATTGGCGTTTTTGATCAGGTCGGGATAGGTATTATTGGATCTGACATTTCTACCTTGTGGACCATAGAATCCTGGGGCGGTCATGGTAATACCTTTAGGAAGGTCGAAGGCAAATTTATCGAGAAGTTTTTGGGATGCTCTACCGATATATGGTTTGAAGGTAAGTCCTTTAAAATGGTTGATTACAGCTTCCTGAAGTTCTACTTCGGGTTGGGTATAGGGCTTTTTATAGTATTGCATTAAGGTATCAAAACCTATGGCATATTCAGATGCGAGAACAGTTCCCATTGAAATATTCCCTTGGATGGAACCGGATGTTCCGATTCGGATAATATCCAACGATTTGATTTCGGGCTTTAAGGTTTTGGTTTTAAGGTCAACATTGACCAAGGCGTCCAATTCATTGAGGACAATATCTATATTATCCGTTCCGATTCCGGTGGAAACAACGGTGATCCGTTTTCCATTTACGGAGCCAGTATGGGTAATAAATTCGCGTCTACCTTTTTTTATTTCGATATTATCAAAGTATTTGGATACTTCAGGAACACGGTCAGGGTCACCAACAAAAATAATGGTATCAGCAATATCAGATGGCAATAAATTCAAATGGTAAATACTTCCATCGGAATTAATAATTAGTTCAGAATCGTTAATCATATGGTTCGCAAGTAATTGATCTCTACCCCCTCAATCTTCTCCATTCTCCCGATCACTTCATTTACTTGTAATTTACGGATTTCAAAAGTAATTTTACAATTCGTATCAAAATCTTGACTTAAAACTCCTAAGTCCGTTTCTTTAACGATTCGCATGACATCATTCATCTGTAAATAATCGAATTTTAATTCATAAACATCATTAACAGTTTTTTCTACAATTTGAGCATTTGCCAAAGCATCCTGGGTTGCTGTTTTGTAGGCATTGATCAATCCAGGCACTCCTAATAAGGTACCTCCAAAATAACGAACGACTACCACTAGAATATTGGTTACATCCATGGAGAGCAGTACATTCAGGATTGGTCTTCCGGCAGTACCGGAAGGTTCACCATCATCATTCACTCTAAAAACTGAACGGTCAGGGCTTAGTCTATAGGCATAACAATGGTGTCTGGCTTTAGGGTGCTGGGATTTTAGATCGGCAATAATATCTTTCAGGTTTGCCTCATCTTTGAAGGGATAGGCATAAGCGATAAACTTACTTCCTTTGTCCCTAAAAATACCTTCGGCAGGAAATTCAATAGTTTGGTATGTATCTTCAAATAAACTCACAGCAATGCAATTAATAAAACTGAAATAATGGCCAAAAATAACCCTATTTTATTGTAAACACTAAGTTTCTCCTTAAATAGTAGTACTCCGGCAATTGCACCTACTGCAATTACTCCGATATTCATTCCTGTAAACACTAGGGATGGACTATCAGGAAGTGCCTTATGTGCTTTCATATAAAACACGATATTACCGAAATTGAAAATTCCGAGAATAGCACCATATAACAAGGATTTCTTATCAAATGTTTCCTTTCTAATAAACAATAAATAAAGAAGAAAAATAAGGGCAAATCCTAATGCTAAGGTAAAGACAATCCATAAAGAAGACATGTAGCTAATCTGCGTATGAAGAGCAATCTGCTTGAATATTATATCGATGATTCCCATTCCAAAAAATACCAGCAAGGGATAAATCCACGTATTCTTACCTTCCGACTTATTGTTTTTACTCCAGCCTATCGAAAACACAATTGCCAGGAGACCTAGGGCAATACCAATAAATTTTTTGGATTCAAATTGTTCATTCATCCAGAAGTAAGCAGCAAGGAGGGGTATAAACAAGGACAATCTCTGAGCGACCTCCGTTTTTACGATTCCACCAAAGCGAATGGATAGTGCCAAACAGATAAAGATAAATGGCAATAGAAAACCTAAGGGTAAATATAGATTCCAAGGAAGATTTGATGTCCAGGGAATGATTTGAGGTTTTAGGACGAAATAAGTCAGCAAAAGAGCAACTGGGTAGTTCCAAACCAACAATTGCAGATAATTTACTCCACGTTGTCGTGCTAGCTTAATAATAATAGCTACAGTCACCGAACAGAGAACAGAAATTAGAATATAGAACATATATTTTTCACTCTTCAGAAAGAGTACAAATATATCCTTTTCCATTTATCATCATGAAATGAAACATTTTATTAAGCTTTCATTAAGAAAAGAACAACAAAATATTATCGATTTTCGAACATTTCACCTCGTTTTTAATATTATTTTCAATTGTTTTTTAGGTCTATTTTTTACGTGTTTTTTCATCATATTTTTAGTGTTTTTTATTCTTATTTTTTTGACTACAAATAACACAAAAAGCACCATTAAATGCGTAATAACTGGTTTTACTGAAATAATAAGTAAATTTTTTCGATTATTTTCATCATTTTTTAGGTTATTTTTCACGTTATTTTTCGATGTTTTTTACCTTATTTTTTCACATATTTTACGCACAAAAACAATATTTTTTAAAAAATATTTTGCACTTAATTAAAGAAGTTCTATATTTGACAACAATAACAAGGGAAATGAACAAACAATATACATATATCAACTTTTGGTTCTTTTATTTTAAAGATAAGAGCTGGGACTAGTATATGGTATTTAGAAAATATTAAGGGGTCCCAGCTGAAAAGTTTGGGACCTTTTTTATTGACAATATAAAAGCATTAGAAGACAAACAATGAGTGAGAAAATAAAGATTGCCATCCAAGGAGTTAAAGCTTCCTTTCATGAAGAAGCAGCTTTCAAATATTTTGGAAAAGAAATAGAGACCCTTGAATGCTCATCCTTTAAAAAGACTTGTGATTTACTAAAACAAGGCAAGGCAGATTATGTAGTGATGGCGATTGAGAATTCCATAGCAGGGAGTATCTTACCGAACTACAATTTACTCAGGGATTACCGCTTTCATATCATTGGTGAGGTTCATTTGAATATACAGCAACACTTATTAGCCTTACCTGGGGTAAAGCTTTCGGATATTCATTTTGTAGAGTCACATCCTATTGCGATCCGTCAGTGTGATGAGTTTTTAAGTGATCATCCAGAATGGACCATCAAGGAAGGAATGGATACTGCAGCATGTGCGAAGAAGATCTTGGATGAAAAATTAACCCAGACGGCAGCAATTGCAAGTGAGGCAGCAGCCAAACTATATGGGTTAGAAATTTTAGAAAAGAGAATTGAAACCAACAAAAAGAATTCCACTCGTTTCCTGATTCTATCGAACGAGTTGGAGGAACAGAAAAATGCGAACAAAGCCTCTCTTTCCTTCCAAACCTCCCATGCTATCGGGGCCTTAGCGATGGTATTGCAATGTTTTGCTGAGCAGAATGTAAATCTCAGTAAAATTCAATCCATGCCCGTTGTAGGCAGAAGAAACGAATATGATTTCTATGTCGATGTGGAATGGAAAAAGCAAGCAGACTATGATGCTGCGATAAGAAAAGTCCTTAAGCATACGGTGAACTTCAGTATCATGGGCGAGTACTTAAAGAACGAAAAAATCTAAATCAACATAATTAATTAAGTAAATAATCAAAAAAAAATACGATGAAACATTCATTAGACATTCTTCCATTAAAATCTTGGTTAGACACCGGAGATAAACCATTAATCATTGCCGGTCCTTGTAGTGCTGAGACAGAAGAGCAATTAGTTTCTACTGCACATTTATTAGCGAACACTGGAAAGGTGAATGTTTTACGTGCGGGCATTTGGAAACCACGTACTCGTCCAGGGGAATTTGAGGGTATTGGCAGCATTGGATTAGAGTGGATGAAGAGAGCGAAAGAGGAGACTGGATTATTGACAGCGACAGAAGTAGCGACGGCGAAGCATGTTGAGGAGGCTTTAGCAGCAGGGATTGATATCTTATGGATTGGAGCTCGTTCAACGGCGAACCCATTCACGGTACAGGAGATTGCAGACGCGTTGCAAGGTGTTGATGTACCCGTATTGATTAAAAACCCGGTTAACCCAGATTTATCCTTATGGATTGGAGCCTTAGAGCGTGTAAACAGAGCTGGAATCAAGAAATTAGCGGCGATTCACCGTGGATTCTCTTCTTTCGAGAAAACTGCTTTCCGTAATGAGCCAATGTGGGATATCGCAATTCAATTAAAAGCTATTGCACCAGAATTACCTATCATCAATGACCCAAGCCATATTTGTGGTAATCGTGAATTGATTCCATACGTAACGCAAAAAGCAATGGATATGGATATGCAAGGATTGATTATTGAATCACATATTGATCCATCTGTAGCATGGACAGATGCGAAACAACAAGTTACTCCTGCTGCCTTAGCAGAATTATTGGATAGCGTTGCAGTTCGTAAGCCAGAATCAGATAACCCAGCGTTTGAAGATAAATTAGCAGAATTACGTGGTCAAATTGACAAATTGGATGATCAAATCATCAAGCAGATTGCAGACCGAATGAAGATTGCTGAGAAAATCGGTGAATTCAAGAGAGATAACAACGTTACTATCCTTCAGATTAACCGTTGGGATGAGATTGTTCAAAAACGTATTCAATTAGCGAAAGCATTAAACTTAAGTGAAGAGTTCACGACAAAATATTTAGAGTTGTTGCATAACGAGTCGATTCGTAAGCAAAACGAGGTTATGAACACTAAACCGGTTGCGGAGGCATAAGAATGACGGCGAAAAGCTTAATTTTAACCCATCCTTCGCACAAGATTAAAGGCACGGTTCAGCTTACTGGTTCCAAATCAGAGAGCAACCGTGCTCTTATTATCAGAGCATTGAGTAAAGGGCTTGTACAAGTAGAAAACCTCTCTGAAGCAGCAGATACAGTAACCCTAAATGCAGCTTTAAACCAAGCTAGCAACGCAGATTCAGCGATTACAACAATTGATATTGGTCCTGCAGGAACAGCTATGCGTTTCCTGACCTCCTACCTGAATTTAATAAAAGGCAACTTTATTCTGACTGGAACTGAAAGAATGCAACAAAGACCTATTGGTATCCTAGTTGATGCCTTGAAAGACTTAGGTGCAGACATTCATTATGAAAACAAAGTTGGCTATCCTCCATTGAAAATTGAAGGTGGAATGATTCAAGGAAAGGAACAGATTTCAATTCAAGGAAATATCAGTAGCCAATACATATCCTCACTCCTATTAATTGCATCATCCTTAAAAAAAGGATTAACCATCAACATACTAGGAGAATTGACTTCGAGGCCTTATGTTACGATGACCTTGGAGATGTTGAAGGAATGTGGAATTCAGTATGAGTTTACAGAAAATAAAATTCAAATAACAAAACAGCCATTTACAGCCTCTACCATTTATGTAGAACCCGATTGGAGTGCAGCTTCTTATTGGTATTCGATAGTGGCATTATCCAAGGATGGCCATATCGTATTACCGGGACTAAAGGAAAGTAGTTTGCAGGGAGATATGGCAATTGTTGAAATAATGACTCATTTTGGAGTAGAATCCAGTTTTGAATCCGACGGCTTACACCTAAGAAGAGTGGATACAGGTTCTGAAAAGACCTTATTTGATTTCAAGGAATGTCCTGATTTAGCACAGACGGTTGTTGTCATAGCTTCGGCATTGAAGAAAGATGTTTCCTTTACAGGATTAGAAACATTAAAAATTAAGGAAACTGATCGGATTTTAGCCTTACAGACTGAGATTGGCAAATTTGGCGCAGAGTTGATAGCGGACGGGGAAACCTACCATTTAAAAACGGCGAAGGTAAAAGATCCTGGGAACTTAACATTTGCGACCTATGAAGATCATCGGATGGCGATGGCATTCGCGCCATTAGCGTTAGTCTTTAGCGAGGTTATTATAGAAGAGCCAAATGTGGTAGAGAAATCCTATCCGATGTTTTGGCAGCATTTAGAAGAGCAAGGCTTTCAGATTTCAGAAAAATAATATTCTGGCAAGCTAATCAAACTTATTATCAATTTTTATATATTTACGGGCATTATCGAATTATGGCAGGAAATACTTTTGGAGATTTATTTAAGATAAGCACTTTCGGGGAATCACATGGAAAGGCGATTGGGGTGATAGTAGATGGATGTCCGTCATTAGTTGAAATTGACGAGGAATTTATTCAATCGGAATTAGACAAGCGACGTCCAGGACAATCCAAAATCACCACTCAACGAAAGGAAAGTGATACTGCGCAAATCTTATCGGGAACTTTTGAAGGAAAATCCACAGGCACGCCCATTGCCATTGTGATTCCTAATGAGGACCAACGCTCCAAGGATTACTCCCATATTCAGGATAAATTTAGGCCATCACATGCTGACTATACCTATCAGGTAAAGTATGGTATTCGTGATTATCGCGGTGGAGGACGTTCTTCAGCTCGAGAAACTGCGGCACGTGTTGCGGCTGGCGCAATCGCCAAGTTATTTTTAAAACAATATGGAATCGAAATATTTGCCCATGTTTCGTCTGTAGGTAACATTGATTCTCCAAATCTTGATCTTAAGGATCTTTCTAGATTATTGGAAATCCGTGAGAATAACATTGTACGATGTGCTGATCCGGCGAGTGCTTCAGAAATGGAGGAATTTATCAACCAGGTTCGCAAGAATGGAGATACTGTTGGAGGAGTAATTTCGACGGTCATCCGCAAAGTTCCGGTAGGACTTGGGGAGCCAGTTTTTGACAAATTACACGCGGACCTTGCCAAAGCTATGATGAGCATCAATGCTGTTCATGGATTTGAGTATGGTTCAGGGTTTGAGGGTTCAAAGATGTTGGGTTCAGAGCATAATGATATCTTCATCAATCAAGAAGATGAGATAAAAACAATAACCAATTTTTCAGGAGGAATTCAAGGCGGGATCTCCAATGGAATGGATATTACCTTTCGGACAGCATTTAAACCCGTTGCGACGATCATGCGTGATCAGAGCACCATTGATGCAGTAGGGAATGAAACCAGTATTTCCGGTAAAGGCCGTCATGATCCTTGTGTAGTACCTCGGGCAGTTATTATTGTGGAGGCGATGGCAGCCCTAGTAATAGCTGACCATTTATTAAAATATAAGGCCTATTTAAAGAATGCAGAATAGCAATTATATTCTTTCGTGTGATATTGGCGGAACCCATATCACATCTGCAATTGTGGAGAAAGATACGTGGAAAATTTTAAACGAGACCATCACTCGCTCGCATGTAAATTCGTTGGAAAATGCTAAATCGATTTTTCATGACTGGACTTCGAATATGAAGTCTTGCTTAGAAAAGACTGATTTAGAAGTAGTTAACATCGGAATTGCAGCGCCAGGTCCATTTGATTATGAAAAAGGAATTGCCTTAATGAAAGGGCAGTCCAAATACGATAGCATTTATAACCTGGAAGTAACTGCACCTATTTTAGAAGGTTTAGGTCAAGCAGATTTGAAGATATTATTTATCAATGACGCTGCGGCCTTCTTACAAGGAGAGGTTTTTGGATGTGGACTGGAGCATAAAGAGCGGATTTTAGGGATAACCCTTGGAACAGGATTAGGGAGTTCGGTATGGAATCAAGGGGACAAAGCATTTGATGCAGACCTTTGGAATACAGCTTACCGTGATTCCATCTATGAGGAATATCTTGTGACGAGATGGTTTGTAAAAAGATTTGAGGAGTTAAGCGGCTTAAAAGAGAGTGGTTTAAGAGAGATCCTTGAAAAACACGGGGAAAGTACAGAGGTTTCCCAATTACTTTCAGAATATCAGGAGCACCTATTACACTTCATGAACTTCTTTAGTCAGAAGCATGATTGTAAGTCTTTTGTAATTGGGGGTAATATTGTGAAGGCTTGGGATCGTATTTTTCCGGATAAATCAGTATTGGCGGATTTTGATGTTCAGATCGGTCAATATCAAGAGCATGCTGCGATTATTGGCGCGGCATCTTTATTTACCAAAGGACACTAAGAAAAGGAACATTTCCTCCTAGAAGATAGGAGGAAATGTTGTTGGATTACTATCTGCCATCATCTGATAAGCCGTTTCAACGACATCATCGACAGCAGGTTTAGTAAAATAATCACCATCGGATCCATAAGGAGGACGATGAGCTTTCGCCGAAAGCGTTTTAGGTTGGCCATCCAAATGGTAATAACCACCTTGTTTCTCTAATATTTCATGGGTTATGTAAGCCGAAGCACCTCCAGGGAAGTCTTCATCTACCACCAATAATCTATTTGTTTTCTTCAATGATTCAACAGAGATTTGGTCTCTATCAAAAGGTTGAAGACATTGCGCATCAATTATTTCAATGGAAACGCCTAATTTATCCAATTCTAAGGCGGCTTCCTGTACTATCCGAAGGGTAGAACCGTAAGATACCACGGTAATGTCCGAGCCTTCTCTAATCTTTTCAGCTTTACCAATTGGCACAGTGAACTCACTGATATTGTTTGGCATCTTTTCTTTCAAGCGGTAGCCATTCAAGCATTCAACGACTACAGCAGGTTCATCCGATTGCAGGAGGGTATTATACATACCAGCTGCTTGAGTCATATTTCTAGGCACACAGATATGCATTCCTCTCAATCCACCCAATAACACGGACATAGGCGAACCGGAGTGCCAGATTCCTTCTAATCGATGACCACGGGTTCTGACGATCAAAGGAGCTCTTTGTCTTCCTTTGGTCCGGTAGCTCAAACTTGCAAGGTCATCACTTAAGACAGGCATTGCATAAATCAGATAATCCAGATATTGGATTTCTGCGATAGGTCTAAATCCTCTAATCGCTAGTCCTATCCCCTTCCCTATAATTGCAGATTCACGAATTCCGGTATCAAATATTCTTTGGCTACCGAATTCATCCTGTAGGCCAGCGAAACCTTGGTTCACATCGCCTATTTTACCTACATCCTCCCCGAATGCCAACAATCGGGCATCATTATGAAAATTAGCTTTAAAACAAGCATTCAGTACTTCTCTTCCGTCTACGATTGGAGAATCGTTATCATACTGAGGCGCGATTGTTTCAACTGCTAAAGGGGAATATTTGGTATCTACGAAAAGTTTATCGTTAAATCTATCGTGGTTAATTTTTTGTTTTTCTCGGAACCAAGAAATCAGTTCATCCTTGCCAGGAACATCGATTCCTCTAAGTTCACGGATTACACGGCGAACATTAACATACACCTCCTTTAGGGAAGGCTCGGTTGTTGAAAGCAAGGTTTTTAAAGGGATTTCTGCTGCGTGGTGGTTAATACCTTCCAATTTAGCAATGGCTTCTTGCAGGTCAACCTGTAGAGTTTTGCGATAATCGGTCCAGGCACGTTTTTGTTCCTTACGAACAAAGTCTTTTGCTTCGGAATCGATATCAGCCAACTCCTCTTCAGTTGCCATTCCAGATTCGATTAGCCAATCGCGCATTTTCTGATTACAATCGAAATCAGTTTCCCATTGCAATCTTTCTTCCGATTTATAGCGTTCATGCGATCCAGAAGTGGAGTGGCCTTGCGGCTGTGTCATTTCCACTACGTGAATCAAGCATGGTTTACTTTCATTTCTAGCGAGTTCAGCAGCTTTTTCATAGACTTCACAAAGGCCGGCATAATCCCATCCTTTGACGCGGAAAATTTCAAAGCCTTGACCGGCTTCATCTTCCTGAAACCCTCTTAATACGGCGGAAATATCGCCTTTAGTAGTTTGGATTTCATTAGGCACGGAGATTCCATAGCCATCATCCCAAATGGAGATGACAACGGGTAATTGCTTTACTCCGGCAGCATTTACTGTTTCCCAGAATACCCCTTCGGAAGTTGCGGCATTACCGATTGTACAGAAGACTACTTCCTGTCCATTATTTGAGAATTTCTCTTTATGGGATAAGTTTGGATTGTTTTTATACAATTTAGAGGCGAGCCCCAATCCTAGGATTCTGGACATTTGTCCCCCTGTTGTTGAGATATCGGAAAAGCAGTTTACCTGGGCTGTTTGATCAATCCATTCACCGTTTTCATCAATGATAGGGGTTGCGAAGTGAGCGACCATTTGTCTTCCTGCGGAGGAAGGTTCGGCCTTGATATCGGGATTAGCATATAATTGAGAGAAAAAGTGATAGATATTGCTAATTCCTAGCGCGAAGGCCAAGGTTTGGTCCCTATAATAGCCTGATCGCCAATCGCCGGGTTTGAAGACCTTTGACAGGGCAATTTGGGCTAATTCCTTACCGTCTCCGAAAATTCCAAATTTCGCTTTACCGGTTAGCACTTCTTTTCGTCCAAGGAGGCTAACATATCGGCTTTGGGTGGCTAGTTTATAATCTTCAATGAGTACCTGGCGGAATTCCTCGTAGCTAATTTTTGATGTATTGTATTGCACTGATCGTGTCGTATTTAAATCTGACATTAAAGTGGTTCCTTTTTTAACAAAAATAAGAAAATAAACCAGTTTATCTTAGCCAATTTCAGGATTATATCAGATGATTTTTGAATTAAACATTTAACATTAAGACAATAATCCTTACTTTTAGCCGTATTTTCAAAGGACTTATGAGTAACATACATTTTTTTGATGCAAACGCGGGATCCGGGAATTTAGGAGATCTTGAAAAAACATTAGTCGTTAACAACTTGCTAACGATACCTTTAGAAAAAAGGAACAACGATTGGGTAGCGGAGTTTATCGATCATATTGGAGAGGCGAATCTTGCGGTTTCTGAACCGGAGATTATCATGAGCTCAGAAGGCTTTCCCTATTTTAATTTACGTTCGGTAGAACCAGGGGAGAATTTTCAGGCCTACGTCATAAAGAATAAATTAGGGCACTTACTTCAAAGTGGTTTTGGAGTAGCATTGAATACAAGAAAGGAAAATCCGGATTGGATGTTCAGTTATGGGGATTTGATGAATTATGCATTACGCAATGAGTTTTACACGGATGATCATCATTTCGCAAGGAACAACGAGGATTTTGTGATTGGCAACGATGAGGAAATCTTGGTGGGACAACCTTCGGAGGAGATATTACCTAGTTACGCTCGACATCAGATTCGCGAATTCCTACAATATTCAGGGGTTAGGAATCCGATGGTTATGCTGATTGCAAGAAATTATACGGATGAGGAAAAGGTAACACAGGACCTGGTTTTTAATATTACGCCTAAGAACTTTGCCAATGAACAAGAATATAAGCAGGCTATGAGTACGATTTCATGGTTTTTACCTAAGCATTATTCATTGGTAGGCTTGGATTCGGAAACTGTAGGTTCAGGATTTCAGCCTTTATAGATTTATTTTGGTCAAGACGGAGCACTGTTTTGACCAAAATCATCATACTAAAAAAATACACAAATTACTTATCTAGACTTTGTTGGAACGAGGCAGGGTCAAAATACTAAACTATGTTTTTATTTAATGTTCGGGTTTATGGGATATTGATCAATGATCGCAATGAGGTCCTAATAAGCGATGAGCGCACAGAGAATGTTTCATTCACTAAATTTCCGGGAGGGGGTTTAGAATATGGGGAAGGATTGTTGGATGCCTTGAAGCGCGAGTACCTAGAAGAAACAGGAATGGAGGTTGAGGTTATCAAGCATATTTATACGACGGATTTTTTTGAGAAATCGAGTTTTAATGAGAGTCAAATAATCTCAATATACTATCAGGTAGAGCAAAAAAACGAAGTAGAATTACACATTAAGACAAAATCTTTCGACTTTACTGAAAAATCACTAGAAGGAAAATTACAAGCGTTTAGATTAATTCCCTTGCAGGAGTTGCAAGAAAATGACTTAACATTTAAAACTGACCAGGTTGCGTGGGTTGAATTTTTAAAAAATATAGATAAAATTCAATTATAATATAAATGTTGCAACTTTTATTTGATTTTATAATAAAAGGTTTTTACTTTTACAGTGGGTCTTGGAGGTAGACTATTGTCTATTCTGGGATCTATGTTTTGAAAACACCTAGTTCTATAGGGTTTTATTAATAGTTAGTGTGATTTTAAGGCGATACTCCCCGTATCGCCTTATTTATTTTAACCTGACTAACGCCCTGCAATTATCTTAATAAGTAAGCCAATAATATTACAATTGCCCCACCGATAATAATAATCCACTTATTAATATTTCCACCATGGGCCCCTTCTTGGCTCTTGAACTTATAATCTCTTTTAAACTTATTTTCATCCATAATATTTTCTTTACTAAATGTTACTATTTTGATTTTAAACTCCTAAAAAAAACCTATAATCCTAACCCTTTTGTTAATTCAAATATTCAATTATATGATGCTAAATATATTCAATTTACATAAAATTATTCATGATGATAGGGTTCACCGCGCATAATTGTGTAGGCCCTATAAATCTGTTCTACGAAGAATAATCTGACCATTTGATGGGAAAAGGTCATCCTGGAAAGCGAAATCTTTGTATTGGCGCGTTGATAAACAGATTCATCAAAGCCGTAAGGGCCGCCGATCATAAATACCAGGTGTGTAACACTGGCGATCATTTGCTTCTCCAGGAAGTTTGAAAACTCCACTGAGCTATACTCCTTCCCTCTTTCATCGAGGAGGATAATATAATCTTGGTTCGTACAATTTTTCAATAATAACTGGGCTTCCTTTTCTTTCTGTTGGTCCTCTGTCAGGTTTTTCGAATTCTTTATATCAGGGATTGTTACAATCTGAAAATTGACGTAATGTTTGAGTCTCTTGGTGTATACTTCGATTCCTTGAACAATATGTTGATCATCAGTTTTTCCAATGCAGATCAGGGAAATTTTCATTTGTTTAGAATTTGATAAGCTACAAAAGTAAGACTTATCTGCTGCTTATGAGGAAGCAAAAGGAAGGAAAATTGCATAAAAAAGCCCTTAACTAAAGTCAAGGGCTTTTAATATTGAATTAAATAAAATTATTTATTTGCAACTAAATTGATGTCGAAATTGATCTCTTTAGAGATTAAATCATCAGATTTACCTTCATAATTCACACCCCAATCAGCTCTAGTGATGTTAAAGTTAGCTGTAGCTTTCACTGTTGCTTCAGTAGATTCAACAATTTTAGCGTCAAAAGTAATGTTTTTGCTAACTCCTTTGATTACTAGGTTACCAGAGATATTTAAATCTTGGTCAGTAGCACCAGGTTTAACTTCAGTGATAGTGAAAGTAGCTTCAGGATGACTTGCAACTGCGAAGAAGTCTTCAGATTTTAAGTGTCCGTCTAATTTACCTTTGAATTCACCTTCTAGATCAGTTGAGCTGATGGTATTCATATCAAGGACAACGTTTCCACCTACCAACTTACCATTATCTACGTTTAAAGTACCTGATTTAATAGATACAGTACCAGTGTGTTTTCCAGTAACTTTAGTTCCTGTCCAAACTACTTTGGAAGCTGCTGTATCTACATTTAATGTATTACCTACAACTTCAGTTTGAGTGATTGCAACTGAATCTTTAGTTTCTGCTTTTTTACCTTCAGGGTTTCCTGCACAAGATGCTAATACGAAAGCAGCAACTGCAGATAGTAATGTGATTTTTTTCATTGTGTGTTTGAACAATTAATTTTGCACAAAAATATATAGACTTAGTAGATTTTCAAGTGTAGAATAATTTTTTTAACACTAAGAAGACAATTCTTGTTAATGTCCAGCAGGTTGTGCCTCTACTCTTCTGATATCTGCTCCTAATGCTTTCAGGCGTTCTTCGATATGTTGATAGCCTCTTTCGATCTGTTCGATATTATAGATGACCGATTTCCCTTGAGCTGACAAAGCAGCAATCAATAGGGATACCCCAGCTCTGATATCCGGAGAGGTCATTTCGATACCGCGAAGTTTATTTTGCTTGTTCAAGCCGATAACGGTAGCACGGTGTGGATCACAAAGGATAATTTGAGCACCCATATCGATAAGTTTATCTACGAAGAACAGACGGCTTTCAAACATTTTTTGGTGAATCAGAACATTTCCTTTAGCTTGAATTGCTGTAACAAGGACGATGCTCAATAAATCAGGCGTAAATCCTGGCCATGGGGCATCAGAAATGGTTAAGATAGATCCATCGATAAAAGTATCGATTTCGTAGTTTTCCTGAGCAGGGATAAAAATATCATCTCCTTTAAGTTCAAATTTGATTCCAAGGCGAGCAAATACCGAAGGGATAATTCCTAACTCTTGGAAGCATACATTCTTAATGGTGATTTCAGAACCTGTCATGGCTGCCAAACCGATAAATGATCCGATTTCAATCATATCAGGAAGCATTCTATGCGTAGTTCCATCAAGTTTTTCAACTCCTTCAATGGTTAGCAAGTTAGAACCAATTCCGGAGATCTTAGCTCCCATTCTATTCAACATTTTACAAAGCTGTTGTAAATAAGGTTCACAAGCGGCATTGTAAATGGTTGTTGTTCCTTTTGCTAAAACTGCCGCCATTACGATATTGGCAGTACCAGTCACCGATGCTTCATCAAGGAGGATGTATGTACCTTTTAATTGAGTAGCATCCACATTGAAGAAATGGTTTTCAGCATCATAGACAAACTTAGCACCTAGTTTTTCAAAACCCAGGAAGTGTGTATCTAGACGGCGTCTTCCGATTTTGTCGCCACCTGGTTTAGGGATAGCTGCCTTTCCGAATCTTGCCAACAAAGGACCTACGATCATAATAGATCCACGAAGGCTCCCTCCTTTTTTCTTGAATTCTTCAGATTGGAAATAATCTATATTGATGTTTTTTGCTTCAAATTCGTACGTATCCTCATTCACTCTATTGACATCTACGCCCATTGCTGCCAATAAATCGATCAATTTATTTACATCTTTAATATCAGGGATATTGCTAATGGTCATTTTCTCAGCGGTCAATAAGACTGCAGAGATAATTTGTAATGCTTCGTTTTTAGCTCCTTGAGGAACGATTTCTCCTTTTAATGGTTTACCACCGTAAATTTCAAATGCATTCATAGTTTCTTCATATCAACCAATCCTTCAGCTTGAAAAAATTAAAGGATTGTTCAATTCATATCATACCTAGATGAAAAAAGCAATTGTACAAAGAGTACCAATTGCTTTTTTCAAAAGGTCTTATTTATAATTCTTCTTCTGTCTGTTGTTGTTATTGTTGTTCGAGGGTCTCTTGTTATTATTGTTGTTGTTACTATTCCTCTTGTTGTTGTAATTATTTTGCGGCTTATTTTGTTGTTGTTGGCCGGTATTACTACCTGAGGTTTTAACACGATTCCCTGGAGGAGGAGTTTTGAAATCAAGTTTCGTCAGTACGGTATCTGCTGGCAATTGTAATTCACCATGCGATAGTGTACTTAAATCTTGAAGGATCTGATCATCAGAGACTGAATCTTTATTCCAAGTTAAGTAAGCCATTTTCATGAAATTGGCTACGCTTAAGGTCATTTTTTGTCTGGCTTCCGGGTTAGAGATATTCAAGGTTTTCTTGATCATCTCTTCTACGGTGTGTCCATAATGTTTAAACTTGATATTATGGTTAGGATATTTAAGAGTCTCTGGTTTATGGTGAATATTTTCCTTGGTCGGGATTGGATAAGGAGAATCCACATCAATTTTAAAGTCCGAAATAATGTATAAATGGTCCCAAAGTTTATGTTTAAAGTCAGATACATCACGAAGATGTGGGTTTAATACCCCCATCATATCGATGACCACCTGCGCTAAACGGTTTCTTTCTTCCCTATCTGACAGCGTGCAGATATAGTCCACCATATTCTGTACGTTTCGGCCATATTCTGCCAAAATTAATTTTGGTCTAGTGCTGTTATAATCAAAAATCATATGTTTATTTTGCTTTAACCCTCTATAGGTGTTAAATATGTAATTCTAAATTGGGTATCAATTTACTATTCTAAGCTTGGCAAATT
The DNA here is from genome assembly GCA_002245855.1 of Sphingobacterium cellulitidis. Lineage (GTDB taxonomy): Bacteria > Bacteroidota > Bacteroidia > Sphingobacteriales > Sphingobacteriaceae > Sphingobacterium > Sphingobacterium cellulitidis. The sequence continues at coordinate 414,821 of NOUX01000002.1, forward strand.
TAAGCAACAATTGCTTCTGTCCCAACTCTTTGAAGAAAATAGTTGCTTTAATATCCGGTTTATTTCCCTCGAGGTTAATAACCTTACCAAATCCGAAGCGTTCATGTTCAACTTCCATACCAACCTGCAGACCTGAAGTATCTGAAGGGGCAAAATCAGGACTTGGTTTATGTGCTTTTGGCAATATGGAAGTTGTCTTTATTACTTTAGGTTTTGGTTTAGAAAACACATCACCTGAAGCATTACCGCCTTCTTTGCGTTGCCATTGCACGCGTTCTGACCCGAAGTCATCATCCATCATTGGTGATGAGCGTGGCTTGAAGTCAAGATCCAAACAACTTGGATTTAATTCATCTAGAAACCGACTTGGTTCACAGTTATTTAATGTTCCCCAACGGTATCTGGAAGTTGCATAGGACAAATGTAGCTTTTTTTCTGCACGTGTCACTGCGACATAGAATAATCTTCGTTCTTCTTCCAGTTCTGACCTTGAATTTAAAGATAATTGTGATGGAAACAAATTTTCTTCCAATCCAACGATATGAACTACAGGGAATTCAAGTCCTTTGGAGGCGTGAATCGTCATCAAAGATACAGTATCTGCATTTGGATCCTTATCATTATCATCATTCGTCAGTAAGGCGATATCCTGCATGAAGACATCCAATCCTTTTTCTTCAAGATCTTCCCTTTCTGAGAATTCTTTGATACCGTTCAAGAGTTCTTGGATATTTTCATATCGTGCTAAACCCTCAACAGATTTATCCTCGTAAAGATCTTTCAGTATTCCAGAGTGCTGAGCAATATGCATTGCGGTGTCAAATGCAGAATTTGTTTTTGAAGTCGCCTGGAAACTTTGAATCATCAATCCGAAATTGGAAACTGAAGCAGCACTACGACCGTCCAAGAACATTTGAGCATTGGCAACCACATCCCACAAACGTAATTGTTGTTGGTCAGCTGCCACCATAATTTTCTCTACAGTCGTATCACCGATCCCTCTTCGCGGATAGTTAATCACCCGTTTCAATGCCTCTTCATCATTCGGATTAAAGGTCAATCTGAAATAGGCTATTAAATCCTTAATTTCTTTCCTTTGATAGAACGATGTTCCTCCGTAAAGCTTATAAGGAATATTCAGTTTTCGCAAAGCCTCCTCCAATGAACGCGATTGCGCATTAGTTCGGTATAGGATTGCAAAATCTTTATACTTTAAACTCTTCAATGATTTTTCCTGAGAGATTGCTTCAGCAACGATCTTACCTTCCTCATTATCGGAGAATGCACGACTTACTTTGATTTTCTCTCCATCCTCATTATCAGAGAATACATTTTTTTCTAATTGATTCTTGTTATTAGCAATAATACTGTTTGCAGCATTTACGATCATTTTTGTAGATCGATAATTTTGCTCCAGTTTAAATACCTTCACATCAGGATAGTCTTTTTGGAAATTTAAGATATTCTGAATATTTGCACCCCGGAAGGCATAAATACTCTGGGCATCATCTCCAACGACACAGATATTTTCATTTACTGCAGCCAATCTTTTCACAATCAGGTATTGAGAAAAGTTGGTATCCTGATACTCATCCACCATCAGGTATTTGAATTGATGCTGATATTTATGCAGAACATCTGGATATTTATTCAACAAAACGTTTGTTTTGAACAATAAATCGTCAAAATCCATGGCTCCAGCGCGGTAACAGCGCTGAGCATAGGTCATATAGATCTGTCCTAGCTGACCACGACCATTTGACTGATCCTCGGCTAGAATAGCTTCGTTCTTATTATATTCTTGTGGGGAAATTAAATTATTCTTTGCGGATGAGATACGACCATACACATGGTTGACATTGTATAGTTTATCATCGAGGTTCATCTCTTTCAAGATGGTTCTCAACAGACTTTTGGTATCGTCTGTATCATAGATTGTAAAGTTTTTGGGATAGCCCAAGAGTTCGGCTTCAACACGTAATATACGGGCAAAAACAGAGTGGAATGTTCCCATCCAGATGTTTTTGGCTTCGGAGCCTACCACTTTCATAATACGCTCACGCATTTCCTTGGCTGCTTTATTGGTAAAAGTCAACACAAGTACATTGAAAGGGTCTACACCTTGCTGTATCAGATGGGCTACTCTATAGGTAATTACACGCGTTTTTCCAGATCCAGCACCAGCAACAATCATCACTGGACCTTTAATAGTTTCAACGGCGTTTCGTTGTGAGGGGTTCAATCCTGCTAAAAAATCCAAAATACTCTCCTAAATTTATCTAATGTAATGCCTCAAAAATGGGGACTCAAATTTAATAAAAATAGCCGTACTATTCTAGAAAATTATCCACAGGCACAAGAAGATAGGAAAAAATCAATCGATTTGATTGAGCAACTCTTGAAATCGTTCCATAAATAATCCGACATGGTAGCCATCCAGCAATGCATGGTGAACATGTAGGGATATCGCCATGGTCTTTTTCCCGTCGACATCCATTAATTTTGCGAAGGAAATTTTAGGGCATGAATCCGGATAATCGAAGTTTCGAGCATGGGAAAGGGAAGTAAAATTGACCCAGGGCAATGCCGAGCAATGCACCTCATTTAACTTAGCACCTGTTAAATCTAATCCCGAAGAACTTTTTACTTTTTCTACTGCCTGATTGGCTCCTTTCAAAAACTCCTCTTCATCCTCTCGAAAATCAATATAGGAAAACCCGAAAGTATTATCATCACGAAGTACGGTGGTCGAGATATGAACCTCATCATATAAATAAAGTTCTGAATTATCAATCCTTAACCTGAAGTTCTCAATTTCATTCATGGCTTTAATAGCACGGTACAGGTAGTACAGAAAGAAAGACTGAGACTTTAACTTTGCCTGTTGATAAGCAATAGTTAAGTCCAATTCTGCAGTTATTCCATGGAAGGGTTCGGTAAATTTGGAAAAGAACTCAAAATGTTCCTTTCTAGACCAGCTATCTAAATCGACTTTCTTTCTCATATGAGCACAAAACTAATAAATCATCACAGATCTAAAAATGAAGAACTGCATTCCACTAATACCCCTAATCGATGGGAATGTTTCAAACTTGTATCTGGTTTTATAAATTTGTTCTTACAAGATCAAAATCTGACTTATGAAAAAAATACAAATTGCTATACATTCCTTGATTCTTGCGATTCTCTTTGTTGCTTGTGGGGTTCAAAAAGAAATTCCCAACAGCTTTGTAGAGTTGAAGAAAATGGTCCCCAATATTGAAATCGAATTGCGATATTTTGGGAACCACAATTTCATGGGGAGGCGGGTGAAAGGCTATGAAGCAAACAAAGTTTATATCAGTAAGGAAGCTGCGAAATCCTTGGTTTTAATTCAGAAAGAATTGAATCAAATGGGATTGGGAATAAAGGTTTTTGATGCCTACCGACCGCAGCAGGCAGTTGATAATTTCAAGGAATGGGCATTGGATATCGCAGATAGCACCGCAAAACAAGAGTTTTATCCAGATGTTGACAAGCGAGACCTTTTTAAACTCGGATATATTGCGGAGAAGTCTGGACATAGCCGCGGTAGCACGATTGACTTGACCATCATTAATCTCACGGACAAGAAGGAACTGGATATGGGTACAGGATTCGACTTTTTCGGAGAACCCTCCCACCATGATTACAGTGAAATTTCAGATGCTCAAAAGGCGAATAGAAAATTATTGAGAGGCATTATGGAGAAATATGGTTTCAAGGCAATTGAAGAAGAATGGTGGCATTATACCTTAAAAAATGAACCGTTCAAGGATCAATATTTCAATTTTGCCATCAAATAAAAGGCACAAAAAAAGCGCTGAAGATTAGTTCTGCGCTTTTTTAAATATTTTTTTATTTCTGATTAAAATGGAGCATCATCTGGCATATCATTCATTCTAGAAGGCATTGTGATTCCACCACCGAAATCTCCAAAGTTACCAGAAGGTTGAATTGCACTACCCATTCCTGCACCAAAATCATTGAAACTACCACCATCTGGACCCATTCCTGAGAAATCATCTTCTAAATCGACGAACTTCACATACTTACCTACGAAGCGTAAAGGAACAATACCGGTCTCCCCGTTACGGTGTTTTGAGATAATAACCTCTCCTACACCTACTGTTGATCTTCCTTCTTCATCCTCCAACAAACCATAGTATTCAGGACGGTAAAGGAAAAGTACCATATCGGCATCCTGCTCAATAGATCCGGACTCACGTAAGTCGGAAAGCATAGGACGCTTACTGTTTCCTGGTCTGGATTCCACTGCACGGCTTAACTGCGACAAGGCTAATACAGGGATATTCAGTTCCTTAGCAACGGATTTTAATGCACGTGAGATACTACCGATCTCTTGCTCACGGTTACCACCACCCTTACCATCGGCTTTTCCATGCATCAACTGCAAGTAATCGACGATTACCATTTGGATATCGTACTGTGCTTTTAAACGTCTGCATTTCGCACGGAATTCAAATACGTTTAATGCTGGGGTATCATCAATAATTAAAGGAGCTTCGGTCAAGCGGCCAATTCTAGAGTGCAATTGTTGCCATTCATGATCCGCAAGGTTTCCTTTTTTAAGTTTTTCTTGTTCAATTTCGGTTTCTCCGGCAATCAGACGATTTACTAACTGCACCGATGACATCTCCAGGGAGAATACAGCAACGGCACGATTATGATCGACTGCTGCGTTTCTAGCAACAGACAATACGAAGGCCGTTTTACCCATCGCTGGACGAGCCGCAATAATCACTAAGTCTGAAGGCTGCCAACCCGAGGTCATTCTATCCAATGCTGTCAATCCGGAAGGAATACCTGTTAATCCATCCGTTTTCTCACGTAAGGATTCCAACGAAGAAATGGCCTCACGCATGATATCATCCATTTTTCTGGAGTCTCTCCTTAAGTTGTTTTGGGCGATATCGAAAAGTGATTTTTCAGCATGATCCAATAAATCAAAGATATCGGAAGTTTCATCGTAAGATGAGTTGATAATTTCGGTAGATACCTTGATTAATTCACGTTGAATATATTTTTGGGAGATAATACGAGCATGGTATTCTATATTGGCCGCTGAAACGACACGGTCAGTCAACTGAGTGATATAGTATGCACCACCTACCATTTCCAAGGCTCCCATTTGGCGCAATTCAGCCACCACGGTAAGAATATCGATTGGGGAAGTCTTTTGGAAGAGATTGTAGATCGCTTGGAAAATCTTTTGGTGAGCTTCTTTATAGAATGAATCAGGCTTTAAGATATCGATCACTTCACTAAGCGCATTTTTCTCCAACATCAGCGCACCTAATACCGCCTCTTCCAGGTCCAATGCCTGTGGAGGGAGCTTACCTAATCCAGAGACTAAGTTATTTAAGCTCGTTCTTTTTTTGTTGAAGTTTGCGCGGCTAGATTGTCCTGACGCACTGTTTGTAAATTCGTTTTCTAAAGACATACTATAAAATATTTCTCGGCTTGATTCACCCTGCTTTCAATGATAGGGTAACAAATGTAAGAAAAATAAGAGATGCCCTACCATCAAGTTTTGAACAGTAAAAAATAGGTGCTTCAACAATCATGCAATAGGAGTTGTAAAACAGGGACTAATAATTAACATCAATTGTGAAGAACCTGTTAATAACTAAATTTACGCATTATAAATCAACATTTTAAAGGAATGTGGATAAGATTAAGCTTTGTGAATAACCTGCTAACAGCCTACAAAAAACAGTTAATTTGAAGTACTATTCTCTCTTCTATTCATAGTCAGCGAGTTAGGTATGCTTAAGTCTTCTTTAAGTTTAGAATGACCCTTTGAAAGTCCCAATATTTTAGTCAGTTTGTTGTATCTTTGTGTATGTCAACTTAGCAACTCCTAAAATCCTGGAAAAAGATTTAAATCAGGAAGAAATGCTAATAATATTAAAAAATTAAAAAAATGAGGACAGTTTTAATCACGGGAGCAAGCTCTGGAATTGGAGAAGCTTGTGCTCTTGAATTGGCAAAGGAAAATAAATATAGATTTCTATTATGCGCCAGAAGAGTTGAAAAACTGGAGGAATTAATCCAAAAAATCAAAACCATCAATCCTAATACGGAAACCCATAGTTTTAAACTGGACGTTCGCAATTCGGATGAGGTAGAAACGACTTTATCCAACCTTCCAGAGGAATGGAAAAAAGTTGATATCCTAATTAATAATGCGGGATTGAGTCAAGGATTGGATTCCATCCAAGATGGCAAGATTGGGGATTGGGACCGCATGATCGACACCAATGTAAAAGGATTATTATATGTGACCAAGTATGTAATCCCGATGATGGAAGGAAGTGATCAGGCACATATCATCAATTTAGGCTCGATAGCTGGTAAAGAAGTTTATCCGAATGGCAATGTGTACTGCGCAACAAAACATGCGGTAGATGCACTTACAAAAGCCATGCGCATTGATCTTTTGGCGAAGGGCATCAAAGTCACCAGTATCGACCCAGGAATGGTAGAAACTGAATTCTCAGAAGTAAGATTCCACGGCGATAAAGAACGTGCGAAAAACGTGTATACAGGCTTGACAGCACTATCAGGACAGGATATAGCTGAGATTGTATCTTTTGTACTCTCCAGACCAAAACATGTGAATATCAATGATTTGTTGGTGATGCCAACAGCTCAAGCAAATGGAACAATAGTAATTAGAAAATAAATAAAACATATATGTCATTAGAAGCAAAAATCACACAAGATATCAAAGCGGCAATGATCGCTAAGGACAATGTAAGATTACGTGGATTGCGTGCAATTAAAGCAGCCATTTTATTAGCAAATACAGAGAAGGGACATGCTGAAGCATTGACAGAAGAAGGTGAAATCAAAGTATTGCAAAAACTTGCTAAGCAACGTAAGGAGTCAGCAGAAATCTACCAACAACAAGATAGAAAAGACTTATATACCATTGAAATTGAGGAATTGGAAGTAATCGAAGAATTTCTTCCAAAACAGTTGGACCGTGATGCAGTTGAAAATGTAGTAAAAGGAATTATTGCTGAAACAGGTGCTACCTCCATCAAGGACATGGGAAAAGTAATGGGTGCTGCCAACCAAAAACTTGCGGGACAAGCTGATGGGCGCACGATTTCAGAAGTTGTTAAATCGCTATTAAGCTAAGAAATTTATGGAATGGAGATTAAAATCCTTTTCAGAATTAAGCTCCTTAGAGCTCTATAAAATTTTACAGCTTCGTATCAATGTTTTTATGCTGGAACAGGATTGTCTTTATCCAGAATGTGATGACAAGGATTTAAAAGGCAACCACCTTTTTGCAATGGATAATGATATCTGTATCGCTTATGCGAGATTATTACCACCAGATATCTCCTACCCTAATTGTAGCTCCATTGGCAGAGTAGTGGTTCATGCTGACTACAGAAAGCATCAATATGGTCAAGTTCTGATGAATAAGGCTATCGAAGAGTTAAAGCAGGAATTTCCATCGGTCCCAATCCGGATTAGTGCTCAGGAATACCTGATGCGATTTTATACTGGACTAGGATTTCAGATTGAAAGTGAGGTCTATTTAGAAGACAACATCCCACACCTGGAAATGGCCCTCTATCCATAAAGAGAAAAATAAAAACAAAACCCCCAATGTTTAATCACATTGGGGGTTCTTTTTATCTTGTTTTTACTGGTCTTTCACCGAAATGTTTATCTCTTTCAAAGGTCGACATATGTCGTTCTTTTTTCGCTGGATAGATATCATCCAAAGTGATCATGATACCTGTTTCTTCCACTTCCCCGAATTCGTTATTTCTGGCAGTTCCAAATACACGCATGGTTGGCGAAAGATTCATATAGGTATTGATCAAAGGCGGAATGTTTTCATCTAATTCGCGAATCCTTGCATTCAACACCTTATACCCTTCTTTATAATCCAATCCATCAAAAATTCCTATATACTTCGAGATATCCGTTTTATAGCCCAGGTAAAGATCCTGAACAGGTTCCACTAAATTATCCTTATCAGGGAAATAGTGTTCCATAAAATAGATCAGAAGATCTCTTGCTTCAGCGTTATAATGCGGATACATGGTGACCTTTCCAAAAAGATATTTAACATCAGGATTAATAAGAACCAGTGCTCCTAGTCCGTCCCATAAGTTATCTAATGAGAAGATACCTTTTCTATTATCGATTGCAGGTTGATATTTAGGTTGAACCCAAGATCTTCCTAATTCAATAGTATAGGGTAAGAAATCCTTTTTGAATTTTTCAGAAAAATCAAAGTAATGTGCGGTTGAGAGATGAATTTCCCCATTAGAATCGGTTGCTTGATCGCATTTTATCACACGGTAACCAGCGATGATTTCTTCATCTTCTGGATTCCAGGCGATTAATTGATCATAATTATGATCTGAGGTATCATTTTCATCAATATCTAAAGGTAATCCGGTACCACCGCCGGCACCACGAAAGGTAAGTTCGCGCAATCTTCCGATTTCACGCATAATATTAGGTGCGGTATGATAATTTACTAAATAGACTTCGTTACTTCCATTATTGGTATAGCGAACGAAGGCTTCTTTCGTAAGTTCACTTTTAATTAGATCTCTATCTACCGGTTGAATTATTTCTTGCATACATTATTTTTTACCATGAGCCATGGCATAAACCACTTCTTTTACTTCTGCTGCCCATTGACGTTCATTCTTGCTGGTGTCAAAATGGGTATAAGGAATTTTCTTCCCGATTCTGATGGTGATATCCTTCCCTCTTTGGGAAAACATCTCATCAGGTAAATATAACATTTCAATATTTGCTTTTAATCCTATTTTATGTCTTATTCTCGATAGGTTGTAAAAGAAATTCGAGTTTCGTCCTTCAATATAAACAGGAACAATGTCTTTTTTATATTTTTTTGCTTTACTTATAAAGCTTTTTTTCCATTCTAGGTCAACGATTTCGCCTTTTATTTTCCGAGAAACTAGTCCGGCTGGGAATACCAACAGCGCATGATCGGATGCATAGGCATTTTCTATCGCTGCAATAGCTGATTTACTCTGACCACCGACTTTATTTACAGGAACGAATAAAGGTTCAAGGTTTCGGACATTCATCAGAATATCATTTACCAAGAATTTCACATCTTTTCTATACTTGCCTATGACTTGCATAAATGCCACACCATCCAAACCACCTAGAGGATGGTTCGAAGCAAAGATTACACTTTCATCTAAAGGAATATTTTCAGCACCTTCCAAATGCACATTCACCTTAAGTTCTTTCAGTAATGAGTCCACAAAATCTAAACCCATATCATCATGATAGGTAGTCATGATATAATTTATCTCGTCTTCATGGATCGTTTTTACTAAATAACTTAATAATGGCTTGGGTATCCATTTGGCTAAGCCTGGACTTTTCTTGCGTATTACCTCCCTGATTTCAATAAACTTCTCTTGCTTTTCTAAGCTCATATACTATAATACTCTTTTATAAAAGTTGTGTAAAATTACATAATTAGTTTTAAGATGACTAAAACATCTTTTTATTTTATATCAATTTAATATTTTCACTACCTTAGCAATAAACGCAGAATTAAACTAAAATTAAACGTTTTTCTTTTTTTTTAGTTTAATCATATAAAAGGTTTCATGTATATCGGTGAAAACATATCTACGCTCTATACCGAAGTTCATCCAAATGACACGGTAGCTTTTTCTTTAGACAAGATTAATGAGCTTCATTTTCATCAACTTCCCATCGTAAAAGGTAAGGAATATCTCGGATTAATCACTGAAGAAGACCTTTTATCCCTGGAAGATGAAGATACCTTAATTAAGGAACTTAAACTATCCTTTCCTTTCATTTATCTTTACGATTATCAACACATCTATGATGCATTGCAATATTTGGAAACCTATCAGTTTGATTTATTGCCAATTGTAAATAAACAGAAGGAATATGTAGGTGTTATTACGCAAAAAGATTTATTGAGAGCAGTCAACCAAACCATATCCAATCAGGATAAGGGAGCTATCATTGTTCTTGAAATGGAAGATCGAGACAATAGTTTAACTCATGTTTCGCATATTATTGAATCTGAAAACACCAAAATCTTAAATACTGGGATTAGACCTATTGAAAATTCTTCGAAGGTAGAATTGACTATTAAGGTTAATAAAAACAATATTTCTTCGGTATTAGCTTCCTTGTGGAGACATGATTATGTGGTGAAGGCAACATTTAATGATGGGTCAGATCAAAATGATATCCAAGAGCGATATAATCTTTTAATGAACTATTTGAATATTTAATTCTTAGAATTTTCCATCTTTGCGAATAATATGAGCAAAAGCATGAAAGAGCTGTCCATAGCAGTATACGGTAGAGAGTTTAACCAGTCCGTGATTGGATATGTCATTGAACTTTTCACTTATCTGCGTGAAAAAAATGTGAAAGTATATATCCACCACGACTTTCATAGTTTCCTGAAGCGCCTATGCAAATTAGATTTCACCTTTAAGAAATTTAAATCCCACCATGATCTTCCGAGCGACATCGCCTTTATGCTTAGTTTAGGTGGTGACGGTACGATGCTTTCTGCAGCGACCTTAATCAAGGATTCGGGGATTCCATTAGCTGGGATTAATTTTGGTCGATTAGGTTTCTTGGCAAACATCTCCAAAAATCATATGGAGGCTGCCTTGGATCAGATTCTCTCCAATAACTACCAAATTCAGAAAAGAGCATTGCTGCAAGTTGAAAGTTCCGACGGGACCTTTATTAAAGGGGAAGATTTCGCTTTGAATGATATTACCGTATTCAGATCCGATTCTTCAGCAATGATAACCGTTCATGCAGTATTGGATAATGAATTATTGAACTCCTATTGGGCAGATGGATTAATCATTGCTACTCCAACGGGTTCTACAGCATATTCCTTAAGCTGCGGCGGACCGATTATCATGCCTGGAAGTGGAAATTTTGTGATCACTCCTATTTCGCCACATAACCTTAATGTAAGGCCAATAGTTGTTAATGAGAATATGCAACTGCGCCTTGAAATCGAAAGCCGAACAGAAAAATACATCTTGAGTTGCGACTCTAAGAGTCATACCCTCAGCACTAAAACTAGTTTATTGATTACCAAGGCTCCATTTAGTATCAACTTAATCAGACTGCCAAACGATCAGTATTTTGGAATATTAAGAGAGAAACTATTGTGGGGTATTGATGTCCGCAATTATTAAGATTAATTGTCTAAACTTCCATAATCCATAAAAATTATTTAAGGATTATCTTAAAACCTGTATCTTTACTTGAAAATCTTTAAATATTGGGGCCAAAAATCAAGATGAAAAGCGAATCAATTTCGGTAATTAATTTATTTGCGCTACTTCCTACTTTGGAAAATTTAGGAACAAAATTGATTGGCTCATTTTTGGGATTATTCAATAAACACTATCAACTTAACTTTTACCCTTTCTCTTCAATTTTCTTCTTATTCTCTGAGATTAAGGAAGGTCCCAAAACTTTAAGCTTGATCAAAAACTATACAAAGAATTAACGTAGATTATCTAATGAGTTTTAAAGATAAAATAGATAAAAACAATTTACCACAGCATATCGCTATCATCATGGACGGTAATGGCCGTTGGGCAAAGGAAAAAGGCGAACTTCGCGTCTTTGGCCATAAAAATGGTGTAACTGCGGTACGTGAAGCCTTAGAAGCGTCCGTAGAAATCGGATTAAAATATCTTACCCTTTATGCCTTCTCCACTGAAAACTGGAATAGACCACAATTTGAAGTGGATGCACTCATGGAGCTATTAGTAAACTCATTAAACCAAGAATTACCTACCTTCCAAGAAAACAATATTCGGGTGAATAGTATTGGCAGAATGTCGGACTTACCAGACCATTGCCAAGTCACTCTTCAATCCACAATAGACCAAACCAAGAACAATACTGGCTGTACTTTGACGCTTGCATTGAGCTATGGATCCCGTCAAGAGATCCTGGATGCTACAAAAGCGATCGCTGAAAAAGTTAAAAAAGGTGAAATTTCTATCGATGAAATTAACGAGGATCTTTTTAGCCAAAATCTTTACACTAACAACATTCCAGACCCCGATCTTTTAATCAGAACTAGTGGTGAAGAACGCATCAGCAACTATATGTTGTGGCAAATAGCTTATTCTGAGCTGTTTTTCTTACCTATTATGTGGCCTGAATTTTCTAGAGAAACTTTATTCGAGTGTATTTATTTATTTCAGAATAGAGAAAGAAGATTTGGGAAAACTAGTGAACAATTATAAGAAATCATTACTTTTGCATCATTTTAATTTTGACAGCGATACTGTCAGAACTTCGTAATATTTCTTTTAACAAAAATTAACAAGACTTTGCTGTACTTTAGCAGACATAATAAAAAGTAGATGAAGCGTATAATTAAACTTTCTATTTTACTCACCTTCTTAATTTGCAATTTCGCGCAGGCTCAGATAACAGGAAATAGGCCTTTGAATTTGAACAGTCCAGATGATATCTCTTATTTGGATCCAAAAAACTATGTAATTGGTGGAGTAACCGTAACTGGAGCACAATATCTGGATGCGGAAGTCCTTATCACCATTTCCAAATTATCCGTTGGTCAGTATATCGAAGTTCCAAGTGAACAAACATCAAGCGTAATCAAAGCCTTGATGGATCAAAACCTTTTTGAAGATGTTCAATTATATGCTACTAAAATTGAAGATGAAACTATCTACCTTGAAATTAGAGTTGTTGAAAGACCTCGTTTAACCCGCGTTGATATTAACGGTCTAAGTAAAACTCAAACCGAGGAAGTTCGTAAAAGACTAAACACTAACTCCGGCAAGATTGTAAATGACAACTTGTTGATGACCACTAAAACAACTATCGAAAAATATTTAAGAGAAAAATCTTACTTATTCCCAGAGATAAAAATCACTACAAAACCAGATTCATCGCAAGCGAACAATGAAATCTTGGTAGTGGATGTTGATAGAAATAAAAAAATCAAGGTAAACAGCATTAACTTCACTGGAAACGAAGAATTTAGCAACAGACAGTTGACTAAATTCATGAAGGGAGTTCGTCCTAGAGCATGGTTCCGCGTATTTGGACCTGGTAAGTTCAAAGACGAAAAGTACGAAGAGGCGAAAACCAATTTGATTGCTAAAATGCAAGACAAAGGTTTCCGCGATGCGCAAATCCTAAAAGATACTGTAAGACGTCATGATAATAATGAAGTAGCGATTGATATCGATGTTTATGAAGGTCCTAAATACTACGTAGGTAATATTACATGGTCTGGAAACTCTAAATTCAAGGATTCTACTTTAAATATCTTATTAGGTATTCAACATGGTGATGTTTATAGTGAAGAAAAACTGAATTCAAAATTAAGTGGTCCGACTAGAAATTCGGATGACATCGCAGCCATTTATCAAAATGATGGTTACTTAACATTCAGTGTACAACCTGTAATCAGAAGAATTTATCAAGATACTGTAGACTTGGAAATCCAGATGTTTGAAGGTAAACAATACACCATTAACAATGTTATCTTAAAAGGTAATGATGTGACCAATGACCGTGTTGTTCTTCGTTCTATCTATACAAAACCAGGTCAAAAGTATTCTCGTGAGTTATTGGTAAGAAGTGTTCGTGAGATTTCTCAGTTAGGTATGTTTGATGAGCAAAAGGTTCAACCTATGCCAACAAACTTAAACTATGAAGAAGGAACAACAGATATTGAATTCTCAGTAGCTGAAAAACCTTCTGACCAAGTAGAATTATCCGGAGGTTATGGTGCTGGTCAGGTGATTGGTACATTAGGTTTGACCTTCAATAACTTCTCTACAAGTAACTTCTTTAAGAAAGAATCTTGGAAACCACTTCCTAGAGGTGATGGTCAAAAATTAAGTATCCGTGGGCAAACTTCCGGAAAGAGATACCAATCGTATAGCTTCTCCTTTTCTGAGCCTTGGTTAGGTGGTAAAAAACCTATTTACTTTGGATTGAGTGCTTACATTTCAAACTCACAATACCAACGTTATAACTGGCAAAATAACCGTTATGAGGATTATGAAGGAATTCCTAAAATCCAAATGCACGGGGTAACTGCTACCTTAGGTAAGCGTTTGCAATGGCCAGACAACTATTTCCAAATTAATAGCTCATTGTCTTACCAACGCTATTTCTTGGATAACTATGGTGGTATCTTCGTATTCGCGGATGGTACAGCTTATAACATTAACTTTACGCAAGAGATTAGCCGTAACTCAATTGACGCGCCTATCTACCCTACTTCAGGATCTCATATCAAGTTTAGTGTGCAGTTGACTCCTCCATATTCATTATGGAACAATATCAACTACGCTACTGCTCCAGATAACGAGAAATACAAATTCACGGAATACCATAAATGGAAATTCGATTCTCAATGGTACACCAAAATCGCTGGTAAACTTGTATTCAAGGCACAAGCTCAATTTGGTTACTTAGGAAGTTATGGTAATGAGACACCAATTTCTCCATTTGAGCGTTTTAAATTAGGAGGTGATGGTATGCAAGGCTTCGACTTCTTACAAGGTTCTGAGATTATTGCAATGCGTGGATACTCAAATGGTGCTTTAATTCCTGCATCAACTGGTAGTAATCTACAAAATATTGCGATCCAATCAGGTAGCCCAATCTATGCAAAATATCAAATTGAACTTCGTCACCCGATTATGTTGAATGAGCAAGCGACAGTATTCGCTTTAGCATTCGCAGAGGCAGGTAACACTTGGAACAAATTTGATGAAGTGAATCCATTTAAAGTTCGCCGTTCGGTTGGTGTGGGTGCTCGTATCTTCTTACCTATCTTTGGTATGCTAGGAATTGACTACGGACATGCATTAGATCCAATCCCAGGCTTAACTACTGATCGTTGGAAACAAAACTTCACCTTCAGTATTATCCAAAATATGGGAGGTTTCTAATTAAACTTTTTAACATTTGAATTGTCTTAAACATAGAATTTAAAAAATAATATGTCGATGAAAAGAATAGGAATATTAATCGTGATGTTAACCATGTTGGGTTCAGTTTCTTTTGCCCAAAAATTAGCATATGTGGATTCAGAATATGTAATGAAACATATTCCAGAATATAATTCAGCGCAAAAACAACTAGATGACCAGTCTAAGCAATGGCAAGCTGAAGTAGATAAACAATTCGATGAAATTGAACGTATGTATCAAGCTTATCAAAAGGATCAAGCTAACTTGAACCAAGATATGCGCAGACGTCGTGAAGATGAAATCGTAAATAAAGAAAAAGCCGTAAAAGAGTTCCAACGTACTAAATTCGGTTTCGAAGGAGACCTTTTTAAACAACGTGAAAACTTGATGAAACCTATTCAGGCTAGAGTAGATAAAGCTATCAAAGATGTGGCTGCTGCTGGTCAGTTTGATTTCATTATGGATAAAAGAAGTGAAAATACTTTCCTTTATGCCAACCCAAACTTGGATAAAAGTAACGATGTTATCACTAAATTAGGTTTGAAACCTAATCCTTCTTTAGCGAACTAATAATTTTTATTATAATTGCAAACTAATTTTATTATTTAACATAAAACAAGAAAATTTCCTTATATCAGTAAAATATAAGACTAACAAAAAAAGCATGAAAAATTTATTGAAAAGTGTAGTATTAGCATCAGGAATTTTATTGGCAGGAAATACTGTCAATGCACAACAAAAAATTGGACACATCAACACAGCTGAAATTGTTCAGTCTACTAACGAGTTCAAAGCTGCTGAAACTCAAATGAAAACCTTGCAAGAAACTAAACAAAAAGAAATTCAAGGGATGATCAGTGAGTACCAAAAAGAGCAAAACAACGCTAACGAAAAAATCAGAAACCGCAGTGAAGCAAATAAAGAAACTGTAGATGCTGAAGTTCAAGCGATCGCTAACAAAATGCGTGAAATGGAAACTCGTATCCAAAGTGTTCAACAAGCTGCACAAGAAGAAATCGGTAAAAAACAACAAGAGTTATATGCTCCTATCGAGCAAAAAGTAATGACAGCTATCAATACCGTGGCTAAAGATAAAGGTTATGCTTACGTATTAGACATCTCTAGTGGTGGTGTTCCTTACTTCCAAGGTGGTGACGACTTAACTGCAGACATCAAAGCTAAATTAGGTGTTTCTGCTGCTGCACCAGCTGCTGCTCCAAAGAAATAATTCTTAGAAAGCAAGACATAAAAAAAGGATCAACGATGAGTTGATCCTTTTTTTATGTCTTATACTGATTTATAGATTTCCTTTTTTCATTTCTTCCATGGCATAGTTGGCAGATCGAGCTGTCATCGCCATATAGGTCAATGAAGGGTTTTGCGTTCCGGTGGAAGTCATGCTAGCTCCGTCTGTCACAAATACATTCTTACAGAGATGCATTTGATTCCATTTGTTCAAAATGGACGTCTTCGGGTCTAAGCCCATCCTCGCTCCCCCCATTTCGTGGATATCTAAGCCTGGATTTTGTTGACTATTATGTTGACTGATATTCTTTGCTCCAATATATTCCAGCATCTCTGAACCTTGATCCAGGAAATCCTGCATACTCTTCTGATCATTATCATCATAACCCACATTAAAGACCATCTGAGCCATTCCAAACTTATCTTTTAAGTCCGAACTTAAGCGTACATGGTTTTCTTCCTTAGGAATGGTTTCTCCTTGCATCATCATCCCGATTCCCCAGCCGCCGACTTCAGATAAACTATCCTTAAAACTTCCGCCAACTTGCATCTCACTATTTCCACCCCTACCACGATAAGCTCCAAAAAACGATGCATATCCACGTAGAAAATCCATCTCTTGTTTCTTTACGTTCCGGAAATTCGGAATAATCGGCTGCGTAGGTCTCCGACCATAATAATACATATCCTCAAAGCCCTCAATACTCGCCGAAATAGATCCCAAGTAATTATGAAAGGCAATATATTTCCCTAATACACCTGAATCATTTCCTAAACCATTCGGAAAGCGTTTGGATGTAGAGTTTAACAGGATCTGATTACTAGCAATTGCTGAAGCATTTACAAATATTACCTTCGCAAAATACTCGGAAGTTTTCCCAGACTCTGCATCAATTATTCTAACCCCTGAAGCACGCTGTTTATCCTCATCATATATAATGGATTCAACGATAGAATTGGGTCTCATGGTCAAATTCCCAGTCTTTGCCGCCCAAGGCAAGGTTGATGCATTTGAGCTGAAATAGCCCCCAAAAGGACAGCCTCTTTGACACATCGTCCGGTTCTGACACTTAGTACGTCCTTGTTCAATATGAATGGGTTGGGGATCTGTAATATGCGCACATCGCCCTGCTATAACTTGCCGATCAGAATATTTCAATGGAATCTTCTTCTGAATCATTTGCTCCACCGCATTTAAATCAAATGCTGGCAGAAACTCCCCGTCCGGCATTGCCGAATTTCCATCCCTATTTCCGGAAACCCCAATAAATTTCTCTACATAACTGTACCAAGGTGCAATATCAGCGTATCGAATCGGCCAATCTACCGCAAAGCCATCTCGGGCCGGTCCTTCAAAGTCATAGTCACTCCAACGTTGAACCTGACGCGCCCACAATAAGGACTTCCCACCAACATGATATCCACGGATCCAATCAAATGGCTTCTCCTGAACATACTCCTGATCCTTATCCTTCGTGAAAAAATGCATGGCATCCTCATTGAAAGCATAACATTTCGCCGTAATCGGATTCTCTTCTCGAATCTTTAAGGAAACTTTATTATGGTGATCAAACTGCCATGGATCCAAATACGCCGTCGGATAATCCTTAACATGCTGAACGTCAAACCCACGCTCCAAGACCAAGGTCTTAAAACCCTTCTCACAGAATTCCTTTGCCGCCCAGCCCCCTGAAATACCTGAACCAATGACAATTACATCATAGGTGTTCGAACTATTTGCCATCTCTATTTTTATTGTTGTTTACTAACCTGTATCCATGAATAATCCGATCAATCAATCGTCAATAAGGAATACAGGCACCAATGTTTTCACTAGGTTGATAGAACATGCAATATACAAAACCACCCCTAATTTTTAACGCCTTTTGTTGTATCAATTATTATACTTAACTTGATTTTTAGGGATTTAAAGCTTATTTGTTCCCGTCATTTATTTTTAATCTGTCTAAATAATTTATTATGCATGCATAGTATAATGGGATTAATTATATTTGTTAACCTAAGTATTAAACTATGATAAGTCAACTCATTTTTGGTATTATCTTCATAGCTGCCCTCGTTCTTTTCTATAAAAACGCAAGTAAGATTTATAGAAATATCAAACTAGGAAAAGCGACTGACCGCTCTGACCGTCCCGCTGAAAGATTGAAAATTATGCTTTTGGTCGCCTTCGGTCAAAAGAAAATGTTCAAAAGACCCATCCCTGCCCTACTGCATCTTTTTGTTTATGTAGGATTCGTAATCATCAATATCGAAATGCTTGAAATCGTTATAGATGGTCTTTTTGGAACCCATCGGGTGCTTGCGGATGTCCTTGGCGGATTTTATGACTTCCTAATTTTCTCATTTGAAATATTGGCATTCTTGGTGTTATTAGGTTGTGTTGTCTTTGCAATTCGTAGAAACATTGTCAAAGTAAAACGCCTCAACCAATCTGAACTTAACAATTGGCCAAAAACAGATGCTAATTTAATCTTAACCGCAGAAATCTTATTGATGGCGGCTTTCTTAACCATGAATGCTGCAGATTTTAAGCTTCAATTATTAAATGTTGAAGGATACCATGCCGTTGGATCATTCCCCATCAGCTCTTATTTAGTAGGAATATTGCCAGATTCAGCATCTTCCTTGATAGCGATAGAAAGATTCAGTTGGTGGTTCCATATCATTGGGGTCTTGGCATTTCTTAACTATCTACCAATCTCCAAGCATTTACATATCCTGCTGGCATTCCCAAATACTTATTTCTCGAACCTGGAACCAAAAGGTGAACTTAACAATATGCAATCTGTAACGGATGAGGTAAAAGTAATGTTAGATCCCAGCCTACCTTCTCCATCCGGCGAACCTAGTCGTTTTGGTGTGAAAGATGTTCAGGACCTGACTTGGAAAAACCTATTGGACGCCTATACCTGTACCGAATGTGGTCGTTGTACCTCTTCATGTCCAGCTAATATCACAGGTAAACTCTTGTCTCCACGTAAAATCATGATGGATACCAGGGACCGCATCGATGAAGTTGGTAAAAATATAGACAAGAACGGAAGCTTTGTAGATGATGGAAAGTCATTATTGGACACTTACATCACTCGCGAGGAAATCTGGGCTTGTACAAGCTGTAATGCTTGTGTGGAGCAATGCCCAGTCAACATCAACCCTTTAGAAATTATTATCGGACTTAGACAATTTGCTGTAATGGAGGAATCTCAAGCTCCATCAAGTATCAACAATATGTTTTCTAACCTTGAAAACAATGGTGCTCCTTGGAAATATTCCCAAGCTGATAGAGCAAATTGGACAAATCAATAAATTGTATTAACATGGAAAATCAATTACATATACCTACCGTAGCAGAACTTGTAGCAAAAGGCGAAAGTCCAGATTTATTGTTTTGGGTAGGTTGTGCTGGTAGCTTCGATGAGCGTGCGCAACGCATAACTAGAGATATCTGCAAAATCCTACAGCATGTAGGAATTAAATATGCCATTTTAGGAACTGAAGAAAGCTGTACTGGAGACCCTGCGAAAAGGGCTGGAAATGAATTCCTATTCCAGATGCAAGCCATGATGAACATCCAGGTATTGGATGGCTATGAAATAAAAAAAATCGTGACGGCTTGTCCGCATTGCTTCAATACGATTAAGAATGAATATCCTAGCTTAGGTGGGAATTACGAAGTAATCCACCACAGCCAACTGATCCAATCCCTAATCGATGAAGGCAAATTAAAACCTGCCGATGGAAATGAATTCAAAGGCAAAAAAATCACTTATCATGATCCTTGTTATTTAGGTCGTGGCAATGATGTTTATGAAGCTCCTCGTAAGGTTCTAGAGGTTTTAGATGCCGACCTTGTGGAATTAAAACGCTGTAAATCCAATGGTCTATGCTGTGGCGCTGGTGGTGCGCAGATGTTCAAAGAACCTGAAAAAGGTAATAAAGATATCAATGTGGAGCGGATTGAAGACGTTATTGAATCTGAAGCGAAAATCGTCGCAGCAGCTTGTCCTTTCTGTATGACCATGCTTAGCGATGGTGTTAAAGTGAAAGAATTGGAAAATGAAATCAAAGTTTTGGACATCGCGGAAATCACGGTAAAAGCCAATAAACTATAACATTTCAATTTGAACCCCATAAAAAAACCTTTGCCTTCCTATCGGAAAGCAAAGGTTTTTTGCATCAGTACAATCCTTATTTCCATTCCGTTTCAACTCCTTGACTTCGGATAAAATCTTGAAATTCTCTCAATAATGTTTTATCAGACCGAACCTGTCGTGGGGTCACAGCTTTCTTTTTTGCAAAATGCACCAATAATCCAACCGCTTCTCCAATACTCCATTCTACCGGATGTAGTCGGTAACAGCCGTTCGTAAT
Organism: Sphingobacterium cellulitidis; assembly: GCA_002245855.1. GTDB lineage: Bacteria > Bacteroidota > Bacteroidia > Sphingobacteriales > Sphingobacteriaceae > Sphingobacterium > Sphingobacterium cellulitidis. Next base: position 435,517 of record NOUX01000002.1, read on the forward strand.
ATGTGTTGTCCCGATATTTTTATTGGCCGGAAGTAAATTATCCATTCGGATAGGGATTAATGCCCCTAGCGGAATCTGAAAGGGCAAGGAAGGAAAGTCTACATAATTTCTTCTTTGCGTAGGGTGCAAGTCTATATGATAATATCCGATTCCAACGGAATCCTCAAAATATGCAGCCCTCTCAGAATCTTCATTTGCCTGTGCACTTATCTTCCGATTTTCTTTCCCAACATGCTGTTCGGTAACTGTAAATTCAGCCTTGATCCGCCTAGACTCACGTATATAGGGATATTTCGCCATTCCATCCTCCGTCCCCATAATATCCTTCCTCAGCCGGATTCCTGGCCATCCTTTTCCTCCTTCTTCATTTTCAACCTCCGTCTGTAGCCAATACAATAGCGATAAACTCAATTGCTTGGCAGCAGCAACATGCTTGTCAAATTCTTTCCTAGGTACATCAATCAAGTTCCCTAACATATAATCATTCTGCGGCCAATTCACTATGCTGATATCACCAGCATAAAACCCCTTATCAAAATTGTGTTTATGGATAATTCTGCGATAATTCCAAAGGTTTAATTGATCTCCAGTCGATTTTCCTTCTGGATGAAATCCCAAGGTCTTCGGTTCTAGGGTTTGCGGATTGGAATAGGATAAGGATAATAGCTTCCCTGACCAGGCTGGCTTGATATTCGGAATATAATTTCTCCAAAAATCATAATCCTTTGGCTTGGGTATGGTATGGTTTTCTCCCGGAACATAATCCATGGCAAAACAAACGGTAAAAGATTGATAATCTTGCGTATCTGCTTGTTCTGGGGCATGCAATTCATTGAACTCAGCCTTTGATTCTGTCCCGGTTCTATATTCGGTTTTTGTCAATGGCAATAAATCCCCGAGTTCAGTGGCATCCACAAAATAATTGGATTTTAACGCAATGATTTGACCGGTTTTTCCATGCTTGACACTTACCTCTTCAACTTGATTTCCACTCACATTTGCCCGAAAGGGGAAATAATTTAACAGCAGAGTCAATCTCCCTGAACTAATATAAGGCTGTAGCCAACTTTCCAAAATGGCCAAGGCAACCTTTGGCTCATGGCACAATCGCGAAACTGCCCCATCCCCTGGATTTAAATTCTCCCTTGACTTCGCTTCAGCAGTCAAAGGATAATATGCTTTATAATAGGACCGAACAGCATTTCGAAAATCACGATAGGAAACTGGTGCACCATGGGTTTCAATCCATTGATGCTCATCAGGAGGCACTCCTTGTTGAGTCAATTGTCCTCCGATCCAATCCGTCTCCTCCGTCAGGACAACAGTTTCACCATTTCTCAATGCCGCTAAGGCTGCCGCAAAACCTCCCAAACCAGCACCTATAATCACCAAATCAGCCTTCAATTCCTGCCCTTCATATTGATCAGCTTCCGCATGGGGAACTAAGCCAAATCCTGAAGCAACACTCGAAGAACTTAGTGATAGCCCTGTTCCTAAAGCTAATGCTCCTATAAATCCACGTCTTTTCATCTTGATAAGGTTGTTATGTTGTGTGTAGATTCTTAATCTTGCAATTCGATAATTACAGTTTAAAAATCAGGCATAGGTATACTTTACTTAAATATAATGAATATTCATGGTTGAAGAGGATTAGAATTCAGAATAATGGGATTAGTCCATAAAAAAAGGTCGAGGAAAATCCTCGACCTTTAATATTTTCAGGGTGCCCAGGAGCAGATTCGAACTGCCACACCCATACAGGCGCCACCCCCTCAAGATGGTGCGTCTACCAATTTCGCCACCTGGGCTTAGACATCGCAAAAATAATCTTTATTTTGATTTTTGCAACGATTTTAAACCTTTTCCTTCTTAAGATTTTTGTTAATCAAAGTCTGAATAATACCATCGGCTAATCCAATTCTTGGCGCCATGATATTCTTCAAATGCCCTACTTTCATGATTGTCAAGAAGATCTCAGATGCAGGAATAATAACATCCGCACGGTCTTGCTTCAATTCCAGCACATTGATCCTATCCTTCAATGAATAAGAGTTCAAATAAACATATAATGCTTTTAACTTAGCATAAGAAATTGGCTTGTCTGCCTTCTCGTTCGCTAACCGTGAAAGTTTATTGATGTTACCACCACTCCCGATGCCATAAATATTCTTATAGCCCTTCGTGATATTCTTAACCCACAATTTCATGTCATCCCAAGTCTCAGGACTATCTTGATTATCTAGTATACGAATTGTACCCAAATTAAAAGATCGTGAAGCAACTAAATCTCCATTCGCAAATAATGAGATCTCTGTACTACCTCCACCTACATCGATATATAAATAAACCTTGTTCTTATCCATACTGGTATGGCTGTGAACATTGTAGATAATCTGGGCTTCTATAGAACCATCTATAATATCTATATTAACTCCTGCTTCTGAACAGGCTTTAACAACATCTTTACCATTATCAGCATCACGCATCGCAGAAGTGGCACAGGCCATATAGTCCGTAACCTTATAAACATCCATAAGATTTCTGAAAGCACTCATGGTCTTAACCATGCTCTCAAATTTACCTTCTGAAATATGATGGTGAATGAACGCATCATCCCCTAGACGTAGAGGTACGCGTAGTAGTGTGTTCTTGTTAAATGTGATTTCGTTCTCTCTTACAATAATATCGGCAATCAGAAGGCGAACTGCATTTGACCCGATATCAATAGCGGCATATCTCACGTTATATTTGATTTGAAAAGTTTAACAATGTTAAAAATCCAAAATTAATTAAATGTAAACTTAATATTAAATAGATATTTATTTATTTGGCTCCAAGATCTCCAGCTGCCATAAAATCTGATCCTTTGTTACAAAATATGGCTTATCCTCCCGAATAGTCTCATATACAGCATCAAACACACCCATATAATAACCTAATTCGGCAGGAACTAACTTCGATAGTAAATTACCTTCTTCGTCTGGATTCGTTAAAATACCCTCCATGTCCTCAGGTTCAATTCCGAATGCTGGATTATTCGGCATCATTCCATCGATTAATTGCGCCTCCTGCACATCGGTTCTATTCTTGATAAAACTGCCGTTCGCCCCATGAAGCACAAAACTGGCCTGCGGATTCGCGACCAATAAACTCGTCGTGATATAAACATTTAATCCCGACTTATAATTCAAGATTATACAGCCGTAATCATCAACAATCGAATCAGGACGGTACACCCCACGAACCTTCGTCATGGCTTTGGGCTTTCCAAACAATGAAATACATTGATCCACTAAATGTGATCCTAAATCATAAATTACTCCTGATGCAGGTATTTTTGTTTCCTTAAACAGTTTTGCACCCAAAGACAGCTTAAATCGATCAAAACGAAGATGCAATTCTATTGGTCGTCCAACCTCATTATTTTCAATGACTTTTTTCAACGATAGAAAGTCCGCATCGAATCGACGGTTATGAAATGGCAAAATATATCGCCCCATTTCTTCTGCAACTTGAAATAAGACATTTGCCTCCGCAGCTGTTGGCGCAAATGGCTTCTCAATCAAAACATGCTTCCCTGCCTTTAACACACGAAGCGCATATTCCACATGGGTGTCATTCGGAGTATTCACAATCACCAACTCTATTGCTGGATCCTCTAATAACTCCTCTACCGTATCATAACTGATAATATCAGGATATTTGGATTGTGCAACCTTCTTTGAACGCTCAACAATACCCCGCAATTCGAAGTTGGGGTTAACCTCTATAAACGGCGCATGGAACACCCTTCCGGACATTCCATACGACATTATTCCTGTAACTATTTTAGTTTCTGTCATTTATATTTGCTTAGTGATGCGCATGCGCATCTGCTTTACCACCTACGGCAGTAAACAACTCAGCAACAGTTTCTGTTTGAGCTTGTGCAAAATCTCTTAAATCTTTGTTTGTATTACGAGATAATCTTCTGAATTGCTCCTTAACCAACGCAACCTGATGTTGAATGTGGGTTAAATAGGCTTGATCAGAATAAACCGCAGCATGTTGTAATACCACTGGTGCAACTGAGTCTGCAATCGTTGAATCCTCAACTACTACTGGCGCAGCATTGGGCTCAACAGCAATATTCTCTGAACCTGATCCTGTGTACTTCTCTGTACCTAAAATCGGAAAATCTACATGATACTTAGTCGCCAATGAATCCATCTGTGGTAGAACATCCCCAAAAAATTTCGACACTTTTGCTGCTGCATCCTTTGCTTGTGCATTTCCTACTTGCGAAACATGCTCTGCGTAGGAAACCTCATAAGGTGCGATGGACCCTACTTGTCTGAAAAAAGCATACGCATCCCCATCTACTAATGTCGTATGTGTGTATTTCAATTGGTTTTCTTCAGCTGTTTTGAAAACACAAGAAGATAAAGTAGCACTTGCAAGAACTCCTGCAACTAATAATGTATTTAATTTCATCGCTTTATTATTTTAAAAACACACAAAAATAAGAAAATATCCCTATTTATGCCTATTTCTATTTAATTCAAAATCAATCTAAGCTAAATTTCTTCCCGCATTCACCACTCCATAGATGGTACGGCCAATTAATTTACGATAAATCTCTGCCTTAGACTCTTCCATTTCTTGCTTCTCAAGCAAACGAATAGCATAATGCTGAATAATTAACAATGGAAGAATTATTTTCTCCCGCTCCAAAATCGAAGCCCGCTCCACTGGATAATTTTCCATCAACTCCTTCATCCCCGTCAATTTCAACAAGTATTTCTTCGTCAAATCAAACTCCGCCTTCAACATCTTCCAGAATTCCCCAAATCGTGGATCATCCTTCATGTAGGAAGTTAATTCAAAATTCGACTTCGTCATAGACATCATACAGTTATCAATGACGGTATTAAACATCCCTGAAGTTTCATATAAATTCTTTACATAAGACCAGAGGTTATTATCCTCCGCCCATTGCAAGGCTGTACCTACTCCAAAAAAACCTGGTATATTTTGCTTCAATTGACTCCATGAAGTCACAAAACTAATCGCACGCAAATCCTCTAATCGTAACTCTCGACCCGAATTACGCTTCATCGGTCTACTCGAAATATTCATGTTGGAAAGTGATTTCAATGGACTTAATGTCTCTAAATATTTCAAGAACAATGGATGATGCCTCAACTCCAAGAATTTCTCATGGCTCTCGGCAGCCATCCGATCGATGACATCCTTCTGCTTGTCCGTCAGCGTATCGCCTACGCGTTGTTGCAAATCCGATATCAGACCAGCATGTAATAATTGCTCAATATTGTATTTCGCAGAGTCCAATGAACCATATTGGCTACTAATGGTCTGCCCTTGAATCGTCAATTGAATATGATTGTTCTCAATCTCCTTACCCATGGAAGCATAAAAACGCTGTGTTTTACCACCACCACGTGCAGGAGGTCCTCCACGACCATCAAAAAATACCAAATCAACATCAAACTCCCTGGAAATCGCCGTCAATTCAATCTTCGCCTTATAAATCGACCAGTTCGCCATCAAGTAACCACCATCTTTCGTGCTATCTGAAAAACCTAACATGATCGTTTGTTTGTTGCCGCGTTTTTTTAAGTGAGAAGCATAGGTTGGATTTGAATATAAACTACGCATTACATCCGCAGCATGTTTTAAATCATCAACCGTTTCAAAAAGCGGCACGAAATCCATCGTCAAATCCTTTTTCGTCCATCCCTCCCATAAAAACAACTGCATCAATCCTAAAATATCTGATGCCTGCTGACAATTGGAAATAATAAATCGTTGAACCGCACGCTCACTTCCCGAAGCCTGAATCTCCTTGATCAATCGAATTACACGAATCGTATCAATAACCAATGGATCAATGTCCTCCGTAAAATCAAGTTCTGCTTCCGTAAATTTAATATGATTTTCCTTCTCCTCTTCTGAGCCTTCTATCTCCTCAAACTTTATCCCTGTCTCTTTCGGATAAGTTTTTACCAACCAATCAAAAGTCGACCTTAAAGCACTGCTATCTTGACGAATATCCAAAGTTGTAAAGTAACAACCAAAGGTTTGTACCTTTCTACGAAGGTCTTCTACAATCTCCACGAATAAACCATCATGATTCTCCCTTAACACTCGAATAATCTCAGTCAGGTTATGTAAAATACGCTCGGTCTCATCCACCGGATTGTCAACTGGATTAAAGCTATTCTCATAGAATAAATCCTGCAACTCATCCATATATTGCTCCACACCTCTAAATGTAATTCTGCGCTTTACTATCCTGAAATCACGATAATAACAACGAAATAGAATAGTTCTCAAAAGTGTAGCTACTTTTTTCGTGCTCTCCCAAGTTACATTTGGATTACCATCACGGTCTCCTCCTGGCCAGAAGCCAAGCTCGATCAGATGATCCACATCCTTTGGATTGATCTCTAACTCATCCTCAATCTTCGCCTCAATCCCTGATGCAACAGAATAAAATACATTCTCTAAAAACCAAGCTAAACTGATCGCCTCATCAACTGGCGTCGGACTCTGTTTATTGATAAACGGCGTCTTCCCTAACTGCTGAAGCAACAAATGAATCTTTGGAATATCATTCTTTTTCAATTCATCAATCAAATCATTGATAATTGATAATACAGGTCCTGGATAAAATTGCGTCGGATGCGCAGTTAAAACCAATCTAACTGACATATCCTTCAACCTTGAAATCACTTGTTTCTTCAATTGAGGGTTCGTCTGAGCCAAATTAAAAATTGAATCTAAACCGCCGGTCTCATCGCTCTTCCCGACTGCCTTGAATGCCGAATCCTCAACCGCATCAAACAATACCACCTGACGCTCAATATATTGAACTATTCGAAACAATAAATCTAAGCGGTCATCCTCTTGAACATATTGCTCATATTGCCCAAAGAAACTATCGATAATAACTTCTGGAGATAAATGTTCCTCAACTCCCTTCTCACAATGCGTCGTAAAAAATGGCAAAATCGTCCCCGTATGCTTGACACGTTGAAATGGCAAGGTTAAGAACAAACTCTTATATAAATCGAACCGCGTGAGAACCTCATTTTGGAAAGCTAATGTCTTTTGGCTTAATCTCATAGTAAGTATCTTGTTTTTGAAGATTTAGTTTAGTGAATCCATACAAATATATCATTTTAATACATTTTTAAGCAACTAATTGTATTATTTACACTAACTAAACAGAAAAATTAACATTTTAATAATGTTATTAAGGAATTAAAAATCTAAAATAATGTAATTTTTATCGATTTTCATGTAGCAAACCCCTTTAATTAACTACTGCTTCTGTATCTTTGTTTCGACAAAAACATGAAAAAAACCAAAGAACTAAGTAATTTCTTTTATAGCCAGTATTTTGCAGATGGCCTTCGGATCACTATTGGCTGTATTGTTCCTATATTGATTTGTGCTTCTTTAGGCAAATTCTTACTAGGAACCTATATCTCCTTAGGCGCTCTTTTGGTTGGCCTCTCTGATACTCCTGGCGCTCCAGCTCACCGCCGTACTGGCATGATTGCCTGCCTGATTGTCTGTATCCTAACCCAGGTAATTACATTCCTGGCCAATGGAAACATCTGGATGATGTCCATCGCTATTGGATTCCTCTGTTTTTTATATTCCATGTTTGCTGTGTTCAATGCACGGGCAGCAACAGTTGGTTCAATGGGAATATTAATCATGTTGATCAATGTGGATGATGTCAAAACCTTCCAGGAAGAAATGATGCTCCTACTCTACTTTACCATCGGTGCAGTATGGTATATGTTGATTAGCTTCTCCATTACCCAAGCCAGACCTTATCGCCTCGCACAACAGGAACTCTCAGAAACTGTCCGCCATGTGGGTGACTTTATCCGACTGAGAGCCAATTTTTATGACAGCAAAAAGTCTATCGATGACAACTATACTAAACTCATTGATAAACAAATTGAAGTTCATGAACATCAAGAAAATGTTCGTGACCTCCTATTCCAAAGTAAACGAAACATTAAGGATACGACCAAAATCGGACGCTATCTAACCTTGACATTTAATGATATTGTCGATCTTTTTGAGCAATCCATGACCACCCATTATGATTATGAATTAATCCGAAAGGAATATGGACATACCGGCATTCTAAAAGATTTCAAACATATCCTCTTTAAAATAGCCAATGAATTGGACCATCTCGCCTACCAATTAAATGCGAATAGAGTCCCTAAACCACTTTACAACTTTAAAGAAGACATTGAAAATATTCTCCGATCTATCGATGCCATTGAGAAAAAGGAAAATATTAATACCAGACCCTTGAAAAAGATTCTGATCAGTATTCGTAACATCAGCATCTTTATTCATAACATCTACAATTACACCGTAATTCGTCCTAATAACATTAAGAAACAAGAGATTGAAGAAGCATCAAAGTTTATACAAACTGAACATATTGACCCTCGAAAATTAAAAGATAACTTATCTTTCAATTCAAGTATCTTCCGCCATGCCCTTCGGATGGCAATCGTTATGACCATTACCTACTTCGTCTTCAACCTCAACTACTTCAACATTGGTACAATGGGTAGTTTTTGGATTTTGTTGACCATTATGGTAATCTTGAAACCAGGGTTTGGATTAACCAAGGAACGTAATTTCCAACGCCTCCTAGGAACCATAATCGGTGGTATCATCGGTGCAATCATCCTGATGACAGTACATTCCGAAATCGCCAGGTTTATCATCCTTATCTTCTTCTTCTTGATTGCTTACAGCTTATTTAGGGTGAATTATATTATGGCGGTAATGTTTATGACTCCATACGTCCTGATTATGCTCAGCTTCTCTGGATTGAATACTTTCGAAGTGGCGAAGGAAAGAATCTTTGACACTTTTCTTGGCGGTATGATCGCCTTTCTTTCAAGCTATATTATTTTCCCAAACTGGGAAAGTTTTCAAATCAAAACCAGTGTCCGACAACTGCTTATTGCAAACTATAAATACTTGGCTCAAGCTGTTAGAATCCTTTCCGGCGATGAAATAACCGTAACAAGCTATAAACTCTCCAGAAAAGAACTCTATATCGCTTCCGCCAATATGGGATCCACTTTCCAAAGAATGCTCTCTGAGCCTAAATGGAGACAAAAAAGCACCAAAGAAGTCAACCGTCTCGTCATATTGAATCATATTCTTTCCTCATATGGGGCAACTTTACTGACGCAATTAACGGAGGCAACCGATACAAACTATACCAAGGAACACTTGATTCTATTGAAAAAGATTCTAATGAATATTAGCAAGTCAATTGAGGCCGTCCCATTGAAAGATGCTGAAGAATTTATTCCGGTAACGGATTTCCCCGAGATTACACCGGAAACTTTGGACCCTGAAGAGTCCAAATTAATTACAGAACAATTGCAGTTTTTAAATAAAATTTCCTCAGATTTATACAAATCTACCCTGGATGTGATGGAAAAAGAATTATCCATCCAGCCTGAAAAAATTGAATTAGCAAATGGATAACTTAATCGATATTTTGATTGTGGGAGCCGGACCCATTGGGATCGCTTGTGGTATTGAAGCTAAAAAAAAAAACTTAAGCCATATCATTATTGAAAAAGGCTGTTTAACAAACTCCCTATACAATTATCCCATCAATATGACTTTCTTCTCTACATCGGAAAGACTTGAAATTGGAGATTGTCCTTTTGTTACCACAAACCCAAAACCAAGACGTGCCGAAGCCCTAGAATACTACCGACGGGTTGAAAAGAAATTTGATCTCAACACCCGTCTCTTCGAAGAAGTAATCAGTATCCATAAAATTGATGGCACCTTTCAGGTCACTACCAATAAATCAATTTATCGTGCAAAAAATGTAATTGTTGCAACGGGCTTCTATGATATCCCCATGTATTTAGGAGTACCTGGTGAAGAATTGAACAAAGTCCGCCATTATTACAAGGATCCCCATTATTATGCAAACCAAAAAGTAATAGTCGTCGGTGCTAGTAACTCCTCAATTGATGCTGCATTGGAAACTTACCGAAAAGGGGCCGATGTCACCTTGGTAATCCGCGGAAAAGAGGTCAGCCCTAGAGTTAAATATTGGGTAAGACCTGATATCGAAAATAGAATCGCCAATAACGAGGTGAATGTATTTTATGAATCAAATATTGTGAGAATAGGCGAGAAAGAAGTACAAATCAAAACTCCTGATGGACTGGTAGAAATAGAAAACGATTTTGTCCTGGCATTGACGGGTTATAGGCCAAACTTCGAATTCCTTGAAAAAATCGGTGTAAATATCCCTGCTGAAGAACCATGTATCCCAGACCACAATCCTGAAACCATGGAAACAAATATTGAAAACCTCTATCTGGCTGGTGTAGTATGTGGCGGATTAAATACCCATCTTTGGTTTATCGAAAACTCAAGAATTCATGCCCATTTAATCGTGAAAAATATCCTTGATAAAAATTAAATTCTCAAACCGTTAATAAAAATATTGGCTAGTTTTTTCTGAAGATTTAAGATATAATCAAACTCCTCCTTCGTTGGAGGTAAAAACAAATTCTTGAACTCTTGTAGAATCCCTATTCGCATTCCTAATAAGCTAATCAGCAATATCTTTGCCGTCAAATCAACATCATCTACCTCAATCTCACCTGTATCGATTCCCTTTTTCAAAATCAAACTCACCAAATGCTTCTCCTTCTCAAATAAGGATGGTAAAATAGCTTCTATATCGGTGGGAATTTCGTTTCTTAATGTATAGGTGAATTCAAAAATATTGAAGTTATCCTTGATGATCTTTAACCTTGCACCTAGGAATGCATCCATCGCATCACTGACGTTCTTTGCAATGGAGATATTCTGATTTGTCTCCGTAATAATTTCATCTACCGCCATCTCGAAAACAGCAGCATACAATCTATTCTTGTCCGGAAAATAATAATATAATAAGGCCTTAGAAAAAGAGAGATCCTGAGCAATCTCAGCCATGGTGGTCTTAGCTAATCCATAATGTGCAAATCTACGTTTTGCAGCCTCCAATATCTTTCCCCTTTTCGCATCCGCATTTTTTGCCATACACAATAAAATTAGTTTATATTTTGATGATTAACTATCTTTACAGCCTTGTAAACTAAGATAGATTAATTTTTCGAACTTTTAAAGGATTCGGTCAAAAAAATGAAAAACGCAATTATCAGTCATAAATCCCTTAAAAACCTGAATACTTTCGCTATTGAGGCAATCGCTAATCAATATATTAAAGTTGAGGATGAAACCGTATTGAATGATCTATTCAACGAAAAATTATTCGAAAAAGAATTCTTTATCTTAGGAGGTGGAAGTAATGTTCTATTTACCAAAGACTACCCCGGATTATTGATTCATATTGCGAACAAAGGCAAACAACATTTTATCGAAGGAAATAATGTCTTCGTCACTGCAGCAGCTGGGGAAGTTTGGAATGATTTAGTTTGGTATTGTATAGAACATGATTTCCCAGGTCTTGAAAACATGGCGCTAATCCCTGGAACTGTCGGAGCATCCCCTATCCAAAACATTGGAGCTTATGGTCAGGAACTCATGCATATCTTCTATTCCTGTAGAGCATTTGATACACTAACGGGTGAGTTTGTCACCTTTACCAATGAAGATTGCCAATTCTCCTATCGGGATAGCATCTTTAAGCGGGAATATAGAGGCCGTTTTATCATTTGTAGTGTTACTTACAAGTTAGAACTGTTCGGAAAAATAAACACTAGCTATGGAGCTATTGAGAGCGAACTCCAAAACAGGGGTATCCAAAACCCGACGATCAAGGATGTCGCTGAAGTAGTATCTTTTATCCGCGTCGAAAAATTACCAGACCCTTCCACAGTTGGAAACGCAGGTAGCTTTTTCAAAAACCCAATCATCTCAAAATCAAAATTTTTAGAACTGCTAAAACAATTTCCCCAAATTGTTCATTATAGCATTGACCCAGATCAAGAGAAACTTGCCGCCGGTTGGTTGATTGAACAATGCGGCTGGAAAGGAAAGTCCGTAGGTCAAGTAGCCGTGTGGAAAAATCAAGCTTTGGTCCTTACAAATGTTGGAAATGCCACTGGAAATGAAATCTTTAACGTATCGTCTACTATTGTGGACGATGTTAATACACAGTTTGGAGTACTTTTAGAACGTGAAGTAAATATATTATAAAAGTTTTCCACATTTTCCCTCACTATACATTTTTTTATTATAAAACAATAATCATTGATTATAATACAATAAAAGGCGATACCCCCATTCCTTGTCCTTTCGTATAAAGAAAATACCCTTTACTAAAATATCAAAATCCACAATTTTATTAATTTACTGCACAAGAATTGCAGAAGCTTGTATACATTTATAGCTTAATAATTGTTTCGGTTGTTCAGCTAATCAGGCACTTGCCTGAATTTATCGCATCATTTAACTATACTATAATCGCTAATTGTATGAACAAGATCGAATTTAACTCACTAGTTGTTAAGCACTCTGAATCACTTCGAAGTTATGCCAGAAACTTCACCCGTGATCATGAAGATGCTAACGACTTAGTACAAGACACCTTACTGAAGGCTGTCACGTACTTCAAAAACTTTAGAGACGGTACAAATTTAAAAGGGTGGCTTTACACGATCATGAAGAATACCTTTATCAACAACTACCGTCGTGTGGTAAAAACCAATTCCTTCATCACGAAGGAAGAAGAAATTTCCCAAATTAATCTCGTGGTTTCCGCAACAAAAAACAATGGTGAAAACAAATTCATCATGGAAGACATTAACTATGCGCTTTCCAAACTTTCCGATGAGTATTATGTCCCATTCACCATGTATTTTGAAGGGTATAAATACCATGAAATTTCAGAACACCTGAAAATTCCAATAGGAACCGTAAAAACGAGAATCCACGTTGCTAGAAAGTCCATGAAAAAGACCCTAACAGCGTACAAATTCAAAGAGAATTAATTCTCTAAAAAATATCCTTAAAATATTAGGTTTATTTATTAAGCCAGGGAACCCTTTATTCTGGAATCTCCCAAAATAAAGGCTGTCCTAAAACAAATTCGAGATAAGCTTATTCGCTTATCTCGAATTTTGAAAGTTTAACAAACTCTTGAATACGGTTACTAATGTCCTCTGGACTTAAATTCTGTAACCGTTCTGTACCAAATTTCTCAACACAGAATGATGCTAACGCGGATCCAAAAATAATCGCGTTCTTCATGTTCGTGAAGTTAATGGACTGTAATTTGGCTAAATATCCTATAAATCCACCTGCAAAGGAATCCCCTGCCCCTGTTGGATCAAATACATCCGCTAGTGGTAATGCTGGTGCCGAAAAAATCTGACCTTCACCAAATAATAAAGCACCGTGCTCTCCTTTTTTGATAATCAAATATTGTGGACCCATTTGAAGAATCTTCTCCGCAGCCTTAACCAATGAATACTCGCCGGACAATTGTCTCGCCTCAGCATCATTGATCGTCAATACATCAACTTTCTTCAAAACTTCTTTCAACTCATCCAACGCTACATCCATCCAGAAATTCATCGTATCCAAAACAACTAACTTCGGCTTATTCTCCAAACGACTTAAGGTCACCATCTGAACCGCTGGTGTTAGGTTACCCAACAATAAATATTCACAATCTTGATAAGATGCCGGAATTTTTGGATCAAAATCCGCCAATACATTTAACTCCGTGATTAAAGTATCACGACTGTTCATATCATTATGATATTTTCCAGACCAAAAAAATGACTTCCCGCCAGGAATAATTTCTACACCCTCAACATTGATCCCTTTTGATTTGATAATATTTAAATTATCATCGCCAAAGTCCTCACCGATAACAGAAATTAATTTTACATCAGGAAATAAATAGGACGCGGCTAAACCAGCAAAGGTAGCTGCACCGCCAACAATTTTATCAGTCTTGCCAAATGGGGTTTCAATGGCATCAAACGCAACGGTTCCAACGATTACTAAACTCATGGATATAATTTTGATATAAAAAAAATGCCGGCGATTGGCCGGCTTGTTTTATTCTTGCTCCTGAAGCTGGGCTCGAACCAGCGACCCTCTGATTAACAGTCAGATGCTCTAACCAACTGAGCTATTCAGGAATTTGAATGGATAAGGTTGCCCTCATCTTCAAAGTGGTACAAAAATAGGTTTTTAATAATTAATTCCCAAACAAAAAATTGAAAAATTTATCAAAAAACTGCTTTTAATTTATAATCCACTCATATCCAATGAAAATTACTTTATCCACCCAACCAATTAAATATATCGGTTTACTAAATTCTCTAAAAATTCCTGCCTTCCGCTTCTCATCTCGGGCTCGCCATGCTCAATAGCGTAGGAACGTAAATCTTCTAAACTCAATTTACCCTGCTCAAAATCCAAACCCTTCCCACTGTCAAAGCTTGAATATCGGTCTTTTCTAATCTTTTTATAATCCGACTTCTGTAAAATCGCATCCGCAGTAACCAAAGCTCTCGCAAAAGCATCCATCCCCCCAATATGTGCATAAAATAAGTCTGCAGGATCCGTAGAATTCCTTCTGATCTTTGCATCAAAATTAACTCCACCTCCTTGCAATCCACCAGCCTCTAAAATAATTAACATGGACTCCGTCAATTCATTTAAATCATAAGGAAATTGATCCGTATCCCATCCATTCTGATAATCTCCACGATTGGCATCAATCGAACCCAATAATCCCGCATCCGCAGCAACCTGCAACTCATGCTGAAACGTATGCCCAGCCAATGTAGCATGATTAACTTCAATATTTAATTTGAAATCATCCATTAGATCATACTGCCTTAAAAAGCTAATCACCGTAGCTGAGTCATAATCATACTGATGCTTTGTTGGTTCACATGGCTTCGGCTCAATAAAAAATGTACCCTTAAATCCTTGACTACGCGCGTAGTCCTTGGACATATGTAAAAACTTCGCCAAATGCTCCTGCTCACGCTTCATATTCGTGTTCAATAAGGTCATATATCCCTCTCTACCGCCCCAAAACACATAATTCTCACCTTTCAATGCGATGGTCGCATCTAAGGCTGCTTTTACCTGTGCTCCCGCATGCGCCAAAACATGAAAATCCGGATTCGTAGACGCTCCATTCATATAACGATGATGACTGAAAAGATTCGCTGTACCCCATAATAACTTGATACCGCTCTCCTTTTGCTTCCCTTTGGCATATTCAACAATAGCCTCTAAATTCGAATCATTCTCCTTGACGTCATTTCCATAGTCTATCAAATCAACATCATGAAAACAATAATATGGCATTTGTAATTTCGTCATAAACTCAAATGCTGCATCCATCTTATCCTTGGCGCGATCTAAAGCCTTTGCCTTCTCATCCCATGGAAAAAAATGGGTCTGACCTCCGAATGGGTCCGCACCATTGCCGTTAAATGAATGCCAATAGGCACAAGCAAACTTAAAATGATCTTCCATCGTCTTCCCTCCAACCACTCTCTTCGCATCATACCAACGAAACGCCAATGGATTATCGGAATCTAATCCTTCATATTGAATCTGCCCGATGTTCTTAAAATACTCTTTTGATCCTGTTAATACTTTCATATACTTTAGTTGATTATAATTTCTGTAACAAACTTTTTTTCCAACCTGAATACAATTCCTCATATCGATCGGTATGCTTCGGCTCAATGATCTTAATTCGCTTTAAGCCTGAAAATGCCTCTTGCTTATCTTTGAACAGCTGAGCTCCTATTCCTGCACCCAAGGCAGCCCCTACACTTCCATCATTCTCATATAACTCCACCGGAACATTAGTCAGACCAGCAAAAGACTCCTGGAATACCTCACTTAAGAACATATTCGCATAGCCCGCCTTGATCACTGAAGGAAATATTTCATTCTCCCGGATAATATCTAACCCGTAACGAAAGGAGGAAGCAATCCCCTCCTGCACTGCTCTCCACAAATGGGCTTGATCATGTCGTACAAAATCTAAATTCTCAAGATGACCCTGAACGGTTTTATTGTTCAACATCCGCTCAGCACCATTCCCAAATGGTAATACCACAATCCCTTCAGAGCCGATCTCTATTTCTGCCGCCTTCTGATTGATTTGATCGTAATCCAAACCCTTCGCTGTTAACTTCTTAATCCAGCTATTCTGGATGCCTGTACCATTGATACAAAGCAAAACTCCGATATTACTCTGTTCCTTCGTATGGTTGACGTGCGCAAAACTGTTTACCCTAGATTCTTTATCAAATATTAATTGATCGCTGACCGCATAAATCACCCCCGAAGTACCTGCCGTCGCTGCAACTTCGCCTGCATCAATAACCCCTAAGGACAAGGCGTTGTTGGGCTGATCTCCGGCTTTATAACTCACAATCGCTTGTTCAGACAAGCCTAACTCTAAAGCCACTTCCTTGTCCAAGGAACCATAGTTCGAAAATATTGGCTGTATATCCGGAACCAATGTCTTGTCAATACCATAATAATCCAACAAGCTGTCTGACAAGGTATCTTTCTCAAAATCCCATAAAATCCCTTCTGAAATAGAACTTGGATTTGAATTGATTTGCTTTGTCAAACACATACATAGATAATCTCCAGGAAGCATAAATTTTGAAATACGCTCATAAACTTCCGGCTCATGCTCTTTGACCCAAGCCAATTTCGAAGCCGTAAAATTTCCAGGTGAATTTAAATGTGACTTTAAGAAGCCTTTGCCACCCAATCCCTCAAATGCTGCATTCCCTATCTCAACCGCTCGGCTATCACACCATATAATCGAATTCCTTAATGGCTGTTGATCTTTATCAACGATTACCAAACCATGCATCTGATAGGCAATTCCAATAGCCCCAATATCTTTAGGATTATATTGACCACTGGCATTCGCCTTCAAAATCGCTTTTTTGGTATTTTCCCACCATAGCAACGGATCCTGTTCCGCCCAACCTTTCTTTTGTGAAACAATCGCAGACTCCGTCTCAGGATATTGTGCAGATACAATCCGCTTCCCTGTTTGAGAATCTACCACAGAAACCTTGATAAATGATGTGCCTAAGTCAATCCCTAGTAATAGCATAGAATGTTTATATTGGATAAGTTGATTCCACAATATAATTAATTTTAACAGAAGACTATGAATGATTTATGAATTCATATCAAATCGTTTTTATCCTTTTCTTCCTTTGAGTTCAATTTATTAACCCAACCAATTGATTTTCAGACTAAAACACTAACAATCAAAATGTTCTGAACACTATAACGTTTTCGTAAAAAAAAGATATAACGTTTTAGCTATCAATCACTTTTAATGGTTATTATTGTAGTATAAACCTCAAAAAAATAAATTTTAGCCCCTCTATCCTCACCTTCCTTGCCCATTCTAAATGGCTTGAAAGCTGGACATACTCTAAAACTTAAACGATCACGATTTTATTATGAAAAGAAACAAGCTTATTTATTCCATCAGTTCCTTAGGTCTAGCCCTTTTGTGCTCTACACAAGTATTAGCTCAATCTGCTTCCAGCAAAGACTTCAAACCCTTATTTGATGGCAAGACCCTGGCTGGATGGAAATCTGCCGGTGGTGCAGCTCCATATAGCGTAGAAGACGGAGCTATAGTCGGAAGAATGACCAAAGGCACTCCAAATTCTTTTTTGATCACTGAAAAGGAATATGGCGACTTTATCCTGGAACTAGATGTAAAGCTGGAAGGTGATAAGACTAATTCAGGAATCCAAACCCGAAGCCATATCGATCCGCAAGCAAATAATGGAAAAGGTCGCGTTTATGGAAGACAGATTGAAATCGACCCTTCTACTCGTGCCTGGGCAGGTGGAGTCTATGACGAAGGAAGACGCGGATGGCTTTACCCCCTTGACCTCAATGAACCGGCCAAAGCCGTTTATAAAAAAAATGAATACAATCATATCCGAATCGAGGCCATAGGAAATGAATTGAGATCTTGGATCAATGGAGTCCCTGCTGCCTATGTCGTGGATACTTTGGATGCATCAGGATTTATTGGTTTACAGGTCCACAGCATCCCCGATGATCTCGATGGAAAAAAAGTCTATTTCAAGAATATTAAGATCAAAACAGAAAATCTAAAACCTAGTCCTTACCCAATCGATCAATACATTGTCAACCTGACGCCAAACAGCATCAGTCCAACGGAACAAAAATATGGCACCAAGCTTTTGTTCAATGGAAAGGACTCCGAAGGTTGGAGAAGTGTTAAAGGTGATAATTTCCCTGCTAATGGTTGGTCCATAAAAGATGGAATTATCAAAGTACAAAAATCTGATGGCGGCGAGTCTACCAATGGAGGGGATATCATCACAAAGGATAAGTATGGTGTTTTTGATCTTTCCTTTGAATTCAAATTAACTCCGGGCGCAAACAGTGGTGTTAAATACTTTGTCACCCTGGCCGAAAAAACTTCCGGTTCTGCAATCGGCTTGGAATATCAAATCCTGGATGATGAAAAACATCCAGATGCTAAACTTGGTCGGGATGGAAATCGCACCATCGCCTCTCTTTATGATTTAATTACTTCTGATAAAAGCCGGGGCGCAACTAGACCTATTGGCCAATGGAACCGTGGCCGGGTTGTCGTAGATAAAGACAATAATGTAACTTACTTCCTCAATGGGGTAAAAGTCCTATCCTATGTCCGTGGCTCGAAAGAGTTCAAAGACCTTGTTGCAATCAGTAAGTATAAAGACTGGGATAAATTCGGTGAAGCCACTGAAGGCCACATTTTATTACAAGATCATGGTGACGAGGTTTCCTTCCGATCCATAAAAATCAAAAACTAAAAATTCAATATTGGGATTAGGGATGGAATAGGCAATGAATAAATCCCCTTCCTCAATTACTCAACGGCTAGAAACGAAAAAAGATCTGCAATAATTTGCAGATCTTTTTGCTTTCAGCTCCTGAAGCTGGGCTCGAACCAGCGACCCTCTGATTAACAGTCAGATGCTCTAACCAACTGAGCTATTCAGGAGTTTAAACCGTCCCTTTCGTTTTCGGTGATGCAATTATCGGAAGTTTAACCGAGAAGTGCAAATATTTTTTCGCGTTTTATCGCAAGTTATTCAAAACCAATTAGAATTATTTAAATAGTACATCCCGCAAGATATAAGTTGCGAAACTAAAGTAAATCACTAAGCCCGTTACATCGACAATCGTCGATACAAATGGAGCGGATGAACTCGCTGGGTCTGCCCCAAACCTCCGCAAAATAAATGGTAACATCGAACCTACCAAGGATCCCCACAACACTACACCTACCAACGAACTCCCAATGGCCGCTCCATACAAATACCAAGTATCTCCATAAGTTGATTTGAATACCTCCTCAACAGCAATCCTAAAAAATCCTAATACGCCCAAGATAATTCCCAAAAGCAATCCGGATAAAATCTCTCGCTTCATAACTAACCACCAATCCCGAAGAGTCACTTCGCCCATCGCCATCGCCTGAATAATCAAAGTCGATGCTTGAGAACCCGAGTTCCCCCCGCTGGACATGATTACAGGCATCAACAAGACAAGAATAGTGGTGAACTTAGCCTCGTAGTGCTGAAGAACATTAAAAGTCAACAGCTGGCCTAAAAATAGCACAATAAGCCATCCCGCCCTTTTCTTCACTAAGTGCCATATCGAAACATCCAGGTACGGCTCATCTAAAGCCTCCGTACCCCCGATACGCTGCATGTCCTCGGTGTACTCTTCATTCGCAACCCACAAGATATCATCGATCGTCACAATACCTAACATGATGTCTTGCTCGTCAACTACTGGAAGTGCCACCCGATTGTTCATCCGGAAAATCGTCACCGCTTCTTCTTGCGGATCGTCCGCATGCAAAGAGATTAAACGATTATCAATTAAATCAGCAACGACCTTCTCGGGTTCCGCCAATAAGATATCCTTAATCCGAACGTCATCCACTAATTTCCCTTCCGCATCAATCACATATAAAACATCAATGGTTTCAGATGCTGAACCATATCGACGAATGTGATCCAAAACTCTTGGCATGGTCCAATGTTCCTTCACCGTGATGTAGTCCGGTGTCATCAAACGGCCAACCGAATCTTCAGGGTATCCCAACAACGACAAAGCTTCCTTTCGCTCCTCCGGTGTAAGGAGAATAATCAACCGCTTTACAACATCTCCTTTCAACTCTGAAAAGAAAGATGTACGGTCATCCGGAGGCATCTCATTGAGAAGCTCTCGAATCTTACTAGCCGGTAATTTTTTAAGGATTCTTTCTTGGGTGGGGAAGTCTAAAATACGGAATACATTTACCGCTCTTTTAAGACTTAATGTTTCTAAAAACAAGGGACCGTATTCGGGAAGTTCGTCGATCAATTCTTCAACATCCGAAATATTTAGTTCGTTCAAATAATCCGCAAGCTCGGTCTGATCTCCACGTTCAATCAATTCCTCAACATGTGCTACAAGCATTGCTAATTCTTCCATACGCCTCCTTTATTTTATTATCCTACATTGGTCCAAAAATCGTTTGTGCAAAAGTCGTTTTTTTTACCATAATAATATAATTAATTTTTAATCAATAAATATCACCTCCCATACCTCCCCTAAACCACTAACATAAAAACAATAAATCAAGACATTTTGTCAGCCTTAGGAAAATCCAAAAACTAGACAATCCTCAACCATTTTTTCATCCCCAAAATCAAACCGAAAAATCGTAAGTATAAAAAGCCTTAAATAAAGCCATCAAAATTCTTTCGTTCCAAATACCTAAAAACATCCGCCTTCGGCAGTTCGATTTTCAAACTCAATTTTTCCAAGCCATTCAATAAAATTCCAAAACCTCTCAAAAACAAATTTGAAAGCCTACACTATTGAATATATTAACAAATTAACCTACATTTACAGAGCTGATCAGGGAATCAATAATTAATCACATAACTGAGATTAATACATATAAAACATGCAAAATAAGAACAAAAACAGCAAAGTATTTATAAGTTTTATATTTCTTATTTTCAATCATTTACAATTATTACCAAAATATTTAATTCAATTAAAATCAATAATTCTTACTAATATATTTAGCAAATGAGGTTTTTAGGCTTATTTTTACGATATAGACAATTATTTATCAGTACTTTATACTTATTTATATTAATCATAAATACACAAACAAGTTTTTCTCAAATAATTGACAACGAACAAGCCTCTTCTAAGGTAAAATGGAAGCAGATAAATACTAAAAATTTCCAGCTTATATTCCCTCAGGAATTCCAAAACTCAGCCTCCCTCCTCGCCCAACAGATAGACAGCATGATTGTATTTGCGAGTCAGGATTTAAACAGACATCCCAAGAAAATTTCAATAATTCTTCACGAAAATCATATTGAACAAAATGGATTTGCTCAACTTGCACCCCGAAAAGTTGAAGCTTTTTCCACCCCTGGGCCGGCTAGTGACAACACCGAATGGCTCCCAAATCTAATCCAACATGAGCTCCGTCATGTTGCCCAATTTGACAAGTTGACAGGCAAAATTCAAGGACCATTTTTCCAACAACTTGCCCTTGCTTTATATGGTTTACACCTACCAGCTTGGTACTTCGAAGGCGATGCAGTCTCCATCGAAACCCAATATTCCTCCGGTGGTCGAGGCAGAAATTCGGCTTGGTTCATGCCTCTCCGAACCAACCTGCTCTCCGGAAAAGACTACTCTTTTAGTAAGAATATCCTAGGCTCTTTCAAAGATATCACCCCCTCCTATTACCTGACTGGATACAGCATGAACAGCTACCTAACGAACCAGTTTGGCTACTCGATTAAGGAGAAAATCATGGAGGATATGAGAGCTAATTTATGGCGACCTTTTAACTTTAATATTGCCCTAAAAAAGTACACAAAACTGAGTAGTAAAAAACTCTATGAAGCTACAATGACAAGCTTGAAAAATGATTGGGATTCTTCAAAAATTTCCTCAAATTCCGACCTCATTTTTGAAGATAATAATCGATATCCCACCCATTATTACCTACCCCAATCCAATAGTTCTAAGGCTATTTTTAGCCTGGTTCAATCCCCTCAATCAATTCCTGAAATCCGAAAAAGGACCGCAAATTCTGAGGAAGGAATCATAAAAATCGGCTATCAACTTAGCCCATATTTTCATGTTAATGATGATTTTTTAATCTGGGATGAACTCAGAAAGGATGCTCGTTTTGGAAAACAAACCTATAATATAGTCCGAATTTTAGACCTAAAAACAGGCAAAACTGAGGATCTCTCGAAAAATTCTCGATTTTACAGCCCCATATTAAGCGATAATTCTGAAAAGGTATATGTTATCCAAGTGGATCAAAACAACGTCTCTAGCCTCTTATATATCGACCGTTTATCGAAAGAAACCCAAAAAATCATCGATTTTCCCCAAGGAATCCTCCTCCAACAGCCAAGTTTAAACAAGGATGAAACCAAAATTGCCGCCATCGCCATCTCCCCAAATGGGACCAATATTGTCGAAATCGACCTTGAATCTAAACAATTCAAAGCACTTTTTCCTTGGGCAAATCAAGAATATCAACGCCCAATTTACTGGGGAAATGACCTTGTTTTTAAAGCTCAGTTTCAAAATATCGACAACTTATACCGCTATTCTCCCACTGAAAATAAGTTCTATCAGCTGTCGAATTCAGACTTCGGAGCCTTCTCCCCTAGCCTAGGAAATGATCAAAACCTTCTCTTCAACGAGTATAAATACAACGGATATAAAGCTGCTGAACTGGATTCTTCACAATTGTATGGCAAACAAATTGACCCGAAATTTGAGGTCAATCCTGTCCTCGACCTGCACATAAATAGCCCATTTCAAGGAAATTCAAATGGTAATAATCAAGAATTTGAGACTAGCAACTACAACCCCTTAAGTCATTTTTTCAACTTTCATAGTCTTAGTCTAAGTGGTAATAACTTTGAAAATTTTGATAATTACCGCCCTGGAATATTCTGGATTGCCAATGATTTATTGAATACTTCCCAACTAAAAGTGGGCTATGAATACGACTTGGATATGGAAAAAAGCATCTATTCCGCCGAGGTTTTATACCAAAAATACTACCCAAAATTTAATTTATCATACCAGAATAGAGGCCAAATCGGCTATGCTAAAAAGCAAAATACCGAAAATGAATTCACAAAATTCGACTTCCGAGAACATGTTTATAGCCTGGATATGCAGATCCCACTCAGCATTTATCGTGGAAAAACTTCCTATGGCTATGGATTAAACATCGGTACTTCTTATCAAAAAAGGTACAATTTGAGCATCTCTACCCTCAATGGTTTCCACGATGAAATCGCATTTCCACTAAATTATCAAGTCTATTTCAATCGAAATCAAAGGAGAAGTCAAATGGATTTAATCCCTCGATGGGGGCAAAATTTCAATATTATATATAGACATGTGCCATTTGAAAAGGCCCTGGAGGGTACTCTATTCGCCGTTAGAACAAACTTCTATTTCCCCGGATTCTTCAAAAACCATGGCTTTCAGGCTAGATTATCTTATCAAAAAGCCGACGGAAGATATAATGTATCCTATGATATTCCAATGGTTAGTGGATATGCACATTTCAACTCTCCAAAGGTCGAAAACACCTTACTGATGAATTATCGTTTCCCTATCGCTTATCCAGATTGGGCTATCGGGCAGCTAGCATATATCAAGCGTTTCCATGGGTATTTCTTCGCTGATTATCAAAATATCCAAAGCAGTAAGGCCGAACCTACATCCTTCGGAATCGGTCTTTCCGCCGATTTCAACCTGTTTAAATATGTCCTTCCAGACTTTGGGGTCGGTGCAAAACTGACCTATATCAACCAGTTTAGTCCAAAAGAAAAATTGGTGCCAAGCTTCAGCTTCAGCTATTCTTATTAATAAATAATACAAAAAAAGGGAGCCAATGGCTCCCTTTTATATATATTACCTTAAAAATTAATCTAAAATTGCTTTTACACCAGGCAAGGTCTTGCCTTCCATGTATTCTAATAAAGCACCGCCACCTGTACTAACATAGCTTACATGCTCTGTCATTCCAAATTTTGATACCGCAGCAGCTGAGTCACCACCCCCAATTAAGGAAAAAGCACCTCGCTCTGTTGCTGCAACTACCGCATTCGCAACTGCACGCGTACCTTTAGCAAAAGTATCCATCTCAAATACGCCCATTGGACCATTCCATAATAAGGTATTGGATGCCATAATCACATCTTTAAAATGTTCTGAAGATTCCGGACCAATATCTAATCCCTGCATCTCTGCTGGAATTTCATCATTTGGACCATCATAAACATTCGCATCATTGGCAAAACGATCCGCAATTTGTGCGTCCGTAGGCAATACCAAATTCACCCCTTTTTCATCCGCTTTCTTGACTAATGCATTCGCCAAGTCAAGCTTATCCAATTCTACTAATGATTTACCAATTTCACCACCACGAGCTTTCACAAAGGTATAAGCCATACCTCCTCCAATAATCAAATTATCAACCTTGTCCAATAATGCTTCAATTAATTCAAGCTTATCAGAAACTTTCGCACCCCCCATAATCGCTGTAAATGGACGCTCAGGCTTATTCATAACCTTCTCCGCATTCTCAATTTCCTTAGCCATTAAATAGCCAAAGAACTTATTGTTAGGGAAAAATTCTGCAATAATTGCTGTCGAAGCATGTGCTCTATGCGCTGTACCAAAGGCATCATTCACATAAACATCTCCTAAATCCGCTAGTTTCTTAGCAAAATCACGATCTCCTTTCTCTTCCTCTTTATGGAATCTCAAGTTCTCTAATAATAAAACTTGACCCGGTTGTAACGCCTTAGCCTTTTCAATCGCCTCTTCCCCAATACAATCATTCGCAAATTGAACATCAACCCCTAATACCTCTGAAAGATAATTTACAATATGCTTTAGTGAATATTTATCCGTTGGACCTTCTTTCGGTCTTCCCAAATGGGACATCAAAATAACTGACCCTCCGTCCTTTAAAATCTTCTTAATCGTTGGTAATGCGCCTTGAATACGGTTATCATCAGTAATGTTGAAATTCTCGTCTAATGGAACGTTGAAATCAACTCTGATTAAAGCTTTCTTTCCGTTGAAATTTAAATCGTCGATAGTTTTCATATTTTATATATTTCCGGTTGATTTTAGAGTTTAAAGATATAAAAAAGTTTCAGTTTTACACCTAATCTGAAAATTCTTGTAGAATCAGTAAAAACATAGGTTTTCACCTTTTAGCTCGCTCAAATCAAGACATAAAAAAAGCGTTGATCAGTATATCAACGCTTTTTTCATGTTAAGTCTTAATAGATTTCTACCAAATAAGGAATCCTTGCTTGAATACCAGATTGTTGGCTTATACGCTTCAATTCCTTTAAATATTTCACGTAATCTCCCATTTCATCCTCCAACATCCACATCTTGATCTTATCTTTTGAAGTTGACCAAATGGAAGCAAATGGATCCTTCATTCTTGGGTATTCTGAAATTCTATATTTTTCTAATTTCGCCTTCTTCGCCGCTGCCGCAATCGCTTGATCTAATGTCCCTACGCGGTCCACTAACTTTAATTTTACAGCTTGCTCTCCTGTCCAAACACGACCTTGCCCGATACTATCTACCTGTGCAACATCAATTTTCCTTCCCTCGGCAACTCTTTGCAAGAAAACCTGGTAAATCTTATTCACTCCACCTTGAATAATTCCCTTCTCCTCCTCAGATAATGGTCTATCCATATCGACATCCATATCCGCAAACTTCGAAGTCTTTACCGCATCAAAATGAATCCCTAATTTATCATTAAATAACTTCTGGAAACTCGGAATCAAACCAAATACACCAATGGAACCTGTTAAAGTGGTAGGATCTGCAAATATTGAATCCGCAGCTGCAGAAATATAATAACCACCTGATGCAGCATAATCGCCCATAGAAACCACAATTGGTTTTACTTTTTTCGTTAATTCAACCTCTCTCCAAATTGATTCTGATGCCATAGCCGATCCTCCAGGTGAGTTTACACGCATTACAATCGCTTTCACCTTGTCATCTTCACGCAACTCTCTCAAGTCTCTGGACAATTTATCGCCACCAATCTGTCCTTCAATTCCTTCTCCATCTATAATCTCACCATAGGCATAAAGTACTGCAATCCTATCTCCTCCTGGCTCGCCCGCATCTACTTTATTCTTATAATCCAATAGAGATACAACAGGAATATCTTTCTTCGCATCGATCCCTAATTTATCCTTGATTTTGCTAATAACCTGGTCCTTATATAATAGGTCATTTACAAATCCTAATTTTTTAGCATCCTCTGGCTCACGAATCATATAACCATTCGCAATACTTTGCAGACTATCTGTAGAAATCTTCTTAACGGAGGAAATATCCGTTAAAAAGGTACTGTAAATACTGTTTAAATAAGAATTAACCTGCTCCTTATTCGCCTCGCTCATACTATTCAGGATAAATGGCTCAACCGCACTTTTATAAGTACCAACTTTTAATACCTGCATGTCAATTCCCAACTTATCCAAAGCTTCCTTATAAAACATAACAGATGTCGCCAATCCTCGGAAATCTAAGGTACCTTGTGGATGCAAATAGATTTCATCAGCAACCGAATTCAGGTAATACCCTTTTTGGCTCATCACATCACTATAGGCTAGGATAAATTTATCTGAAGTCTTAAAATCTAAAAGCGCTTCCCGAATCGCCTTCATCGTCGCAAAACCAGTCCCAACACTTGAAACATTTAAATAAATACCTTTGATATTTGAATCAGTTTTTGCTGCCTTGATTCTTGAAACGATATCATTCAAACCTATAGACTTCGAACCAGCA
Source organism: Sphingobacterium cellulitidis (assembly GCA_002245855.1). Classification (GTDB taxonomy): domain Bacteria; phylum Bacteroidota; class Bacteroidia; order Sphingobacteriales; family Sphingobacteriaceae; genus Sphingobacterium; species Sphingobacterium cellulitidis. The sequence continues at coordinate 462,517 of NOUX01000002.1, forward strand.
TATCCCGGAATATCTAAGCCTTCAAATGGATTTGGCTCTGTCTTTTCTGTAATGGCATGTGCTAAATCAATCATTAAAACTGAGTTACTTGCCGTTACAGTCTCACTTTTGCTCCCAACGGAACTTACCATCACCCCGATGATACCCATCAGAATAAAAAACATCAAAATACTACAGATAATGATCCCGGTAACCGTTGCTAGCACATATTTGAAAAATGATCTCATATATTTTATTTTAGTAGTGTCCGTAAATTTAAGCTATTATTCCGATTATCATAAACAATTCATATATTAAACTCATGAATATAGTTTACCTACTTTTGGGGGCAAATATTGGCAATCCTAACAAACAATTGGATGACGCTAAGATTGAAATAGAAGATAGAATAGGTAAAATTACATCCTCTTCATCTATCTATGAATCTGAAGCTTGGGGGGTAGAAAATCAACCCGTATTCCTCAACCAAGTAATACAAGTTGAAACAGAACTCTCCGCAAATAAAGTGTTGAATGACATCCTTAAAATCGAACTCCTCCTCGGAAGAATAAGAGGCCAACGTTGGGGATCCAGGATTATTGATATTGATATTCTTTATTATAATAGTGATATTATTCATACAGATGAACTTCAAGTACCGCATCCTTATATACAAGAACGTAACTTTACTTTAATTCCTCTCGTTGAAATCGCCGCTGACTACATCCATCCCATTTTCAAAAAATCAAATAAGGAATTACTTGAAGAATCAACTGATATACTTAAAGTAAAAACAACGTAAACATGAATCCTTATCAAATTATTAACCCAGACGCGATCCAAGAAAACATGATGAATAACACGGAAATCATTAAACAAATGATTCCCTTATATCTTGGGCAAGGTGTAGAAGATTTCAAAGCTTTGGAGGCTGCTATTGATTCTCAAGATCACAGCGATATCAAATCAAAAGCACATCATATTAAACCAACCATGCAATATCTCGGTGCAAGCAATTTAAGAATGAAATTCCAAGACCTTGAAGATCAAGCCGCTAATAAAGAGCCTATCTCGGGTATCAACACGCTATTTCAGGAAATAAAAAATGATTTTCATTTAGCAATGCAAGAACTTGAAGATTACCAAACTAAGCTTGATTAACTTCAGTCTTTTCAAAAGCAAAATGTAGTTTCGAGAATATAATATATAATACAAGTATTATAGGTAATGCTAGAAATTTTAAGGTTATCAGCAGGATAATGCTGGTAAGCAGAAATAGATATTTGTATTTATTAACAGCCCAACTTAAGGTACTTAGCTTCATGGAGAAAAGCTTAATCTCGGATACTAATAACAAGCTACTTACTATGGCTATGCCTAATAATAACCAAGCATTTTTCAGCATGGGATAATCTAGCAGGATAAATGGTAATGAAACAATGAAAAAAGTATTCATGGGGGTATTCACACCAATAAAATCGGTCGTTTGGCGAGTGTCAATGTTAAATTTTGCCAATCGCAAAGCTGAAAATACCGTAATTATAAATCCTAAGTAAGGAAGGTATGGACTCGTACTAATATCTTTTAATAAAGTAAAGATAATGGCACCCGGAAGAAAGCCAAAACTTATGACATCGGCTAATGAATCCAACTCTTTACCAATCAATGATTTTACATGTAATGCCCGTGCGGACATTCCATCAAAAAAATCAAATATACCAGATGCCAACACACAATAAAATGCCAACAAATACTCCTGATTCAAAACCATGACTACACCGATACAACCGCTAAACAAGTTTAGGGAGGTAATTGTATTTGGAATGTATTTCTTCATAAAAAAAGCCATCTTCTCGCAAAGATGGCTTAAAAATATCAATTTATGATGGCTTTTTAGCCATTCATGCTAATTAAAAATTCAGAATTAGATTTTGTACCACGCATTTGAGTTAATAAAAACTCCATTGCTTCTTGTGAGTTCATATCTGCCAAGTGGTTTCTCAAAACCCATAAACGTTGTAACTCATCACGGTCAACCAATAGATCATCACGTCTTGTACTTGATGCTGTAAGGTCAATCGCAGGGAAAATACGTTTATTAGATAATTTACGATCTAATTGAAGTTCCATATTACCAGTACCTTTAAATTCTTCAAAGATAACTTCGTCCATTTTTGAACCAGTCTCTGTTAAAGCTGTCGCTAAAATAGTTAATGAACCTCCATTTTCAATATTTCTTGCCGCACCAAAGAATCTTTTTGGCTTGTGTAATGCATTCGCATCAACACCACCGGATAAGATCTTTCCTGATGCTGGAGCAACCGTATTGTAAGCACGCGCCAATCTTGTAATCGAATCCAATAAGATTACTACATCATGACCACATTCAACCATACGTTTTGCTTTCTCTAAAACAATATTAGCAATCTTCACATGACGATCTGCAGGCTCATCAAAAGTTGATGATACCACTTCCGCACGTACACTTCTTGCCATATCCGTAACCTCTTCCGGACGCTCATCGATCAATAAAATAATCAAGTAAACTTCAGGATGGTTTTTCGCAATCGCATTCGCAACTTCTTTTAACAAGTTTGTCTTACCCGTTTTTGGTTGAGCAACGATTAATCCACGCTGTCCTTTACCAATTGGTGTAAATAAATCCATGATACGAGTTGAATAATTCCCAGGACCTAAATCCAAGTTCAACTTCTCATCCGGAAACAAAGGTGTCAAATAGTCAAATGGAACCCGGTCTCTAACCTCTGCAGGATCCTGACCATTGATCGCTTCAACACGTACTAGTGGAAAATACTTCTCCCCCTCTTTCGGAGGACGAATACAACCTCTTACATTATCACCTGTCTTTAATCCAAATAACTTAATCTGGGATTGTGACACATAAATATCGTCAGGAGAGGTTAAATAATTATAATCTGAAGATCTTAAGAATCCATAACCATCGGCCATAATTTCTAATACACCTTCATTAACAATTACATTATCAAAATCTGTTGGAGTGGAAGTTTTTGGAGCTGGTTCAGGAGAAGGGGTTACTGCTGTTTCTGATGCACTAGATTCTGGCGATTTACTCGCAAATTCAATCTTTGGTTGTTCATCTTCTGTGCCAACTCTATTTCTGCCTACTGCTACCGGCTCGGCAACTTTTACGGTACGCACTCTTTTTCTTGTTCGCTCTGCATTCGCTTTGTCTGAATCTCCCTCAGCAACTTCTACAGGCTGTTCTTGTTGTGATTCCTTGGCTATCTCAGAAATACGGTCAATTAACTCTTGTTTTCTGAGCTTCTCAGAGTCTACAATGCCTAGAACTTTCGCAATCTCGCGCAATTCAGACACGAGCTTCGTATTCAATTCATTAATATCCATTAATAATAAAATATGATTTTTTAAGGATTTTTACTTTTTTTGAAAAATATCTCTCTGCTAATACATCAATTTCATATGTCTTATTGGGTAACTAAATCATATAGATTTTATATTAGCATCCCGAAAGATAATTTAAGAACCGCCACAAAGAAAAAAAGAACTATTGTAAATTCAAAAGAAAATCAATACTTTTTTTTTATTTATAGTTTATTATGTAACGCTTAATATCGGTAAATTGTTTTAGCAGCAATCGAAAATCTTTATAAATCAAAAAAAAATTCTTTATTTGTACGATTAAATCATCAAGTTAGACATTTTTTTCATGAATAACCAACAAACAAACACCAACTACCCAGCGCTTTACACCTTAATCGTGGTGTTCTTCTTCTGGGGATTTATCGCAGCTGGAAACAGTGTATTTATTCCTTTTTGTAAAAATTATTTCCACTTAGATCAATTTCAATCTCAACTTATCGATTTTGCATTTTATTCAGCCTATTACATCGGGGCTTTGCTCCTGTTTATCTTCGGTACTATTTCCGGAAAAGACCTTGTCGGTAAATGGGGCTATAAAAGAAGTATCGTCTATGGACTCCTTTTCTCCGCTCTAGGCGCGGCAGCAATGATTGTAGCTGTTGAAGTCAATGTATATACGGGAATGTTAATCGGATTGTTTATCGTGGCATTAGGATTCTCCTTACAACAAACCGCAGCAAATCCCTTCGCGGTATTATTAGGAGACCCAAAAACTGGAGCTTCTCGCGTGAATCTTGGTGGTGGTGTCAACTCTTTCGGTACTACAATTGGACCCCTAATCGTTGGATTTGCCCTGTTCGGTACCTTCGAAACCATTTCTGATGCCGAAATTGCTAACCTTCCCCTAAATAAAGTCGTCTACCTATATATAGGTGTGGGTTTGTTATTTGTACTAGCAGCCGGTCTATTCCATTTCTCCAAAAAAGTGCCCGCAGGTTTTAACCTGGAACAAATGGAACCAGCTAATAAAGCTAGAACAACTCTTATTATTATGACTATCCTCTTGTTATGTGCCTTTATACCGGTATTTACAAGTTATAAATCTGAAACTGCCTTACATATTCTAGACCTTAAAAACCAAGCCGCAACCTCTAACGATCAAGATCTTCTGACCCAGATTAAAGAGCTTAGTCACGGCCTTGAAATCAAACGTATGCTTTGGTTATTGGTTGCTCTTGCGGTTGTTGTGTTCGGCCTTTTATTCTCTTACAATAGCGCTAAGAAAAACCCTGAAGGTTGGGGTGCCATGAAATACCCGCAATTGGTATTAGGGATGTTAGCCTTATTTATATATGTAGGTATCGAAGTTGCTATCGGTAGTAACCTGGGTGAACTATTAACATTGGAGGAATTTGGAAACCTGCAATCCTCACAGATCACACCTTATGTATCCATGTATTGGGGTGGTATGATGATTGGACGTTGGGCAGGGGCAATCACTGCATTTAAATTATCTAAATCGAAAAAAAGTCTCCTTACTATTATTGTCCCAATTATTGCATTTACCATTATCATAGGTGTAAATTCCCTAGCTGGATTTGACATGTCGGTATTATATTACTTTATTATCTGTGTAGCTCTCCAGATTGCTGCATTCTTCCTTAGTAAAGAAAAACCTGTACGTACGTTGATTATCTTCGGAACTTTTGGATTGATAGCCATGATCGTTGGTTTATTAACTTCCGGTACAGTGGCAATCTATTCTTTCCTGGCGGGTGGTTTAGCATGTTCAATCATGTGGGGATCCATTTTCAGTCTTTCAATTGTTGGATTAGGAAAATATACCGAACAAGGTTCTGCATTTTTGGTAATGATGATCTTAGGTGGTGGTATTATCCCTCCTATCCAAGGAAAATTGTCCGATATTATTGGAATTCACAATTCTTATTTAGTGCCTGCAATCGGTTTCATTTACATTATCGTATTTGCGGTATTAGTCCGTAAATTCTTGTCTAAACAAGGAATTGCGATTGATGAGATTGAGGCTGAAGGAGCACATTAAACCCAAACTAATTGTAAAAAATACACTAAGTATTTTAAGTAAAAATAAAATTATAAAAACCTTATAATCAATAAATTATAAGGTTTTTATTTTTTAATAAGCCTTCTACCTTCCTAAATTATTTCAATATATCAAATAAAAATTCTTATTTTTATTAATAAATACCGTATTTTGGGATTTAAACATAGAACAATACCATTGTAAAACGACAAAACAAGTTACTTTAAAACTAAATTTATAAATAATGATAATAATTGCAGATGGAGGGTCTACAAAAACAAACTGGTGTTTGTTAGATGATAACAACAAGAAGATTTACTTCAACACCGAGGGTTACAACCCATATTTTGTAGATAGCGAATACATTATTGCATCCCTTAAAAAAGGACTACCTCAAGATATTCCATTTGATAAAATCAGCGAGGTAAATTATTATGGTGCTGGTGTACATAATGAGGAAAAGGCTAAGATTGTTGAAGACGCTATCCAAGCAGTTTTCCCAAATTCTAAAGTAGAAGTTGGGCATGACTTATTGGCTGCTGCACGTGCATTATTAGGCACTAATGCTGGTTTTGCTGCAATTCTAGGTACTGGTACCAATACTTGTATTTATGACGGAAAAGATATTACCCATAATATCGACTCTGCCGCTTATATTCTAGGTGACGAAGGTTCTGGTAGTTTTATCGGTAAAAAACTTTTAGTAGATTTTATCCGTGGCTTAATGCCAAAAGATGTAGCTGAAGTTTTCTTCAATACCTACAAACTTACTCCTGATGAAATCATGGACAATGTATACACTAAACCTTTAGCGAACAGATTCTGTGCTAGCTTCAGTAAATTCGTGTATGATAATAACGTAAATATTGAATATACTCGCAAAATCGTTGATGATGCTTTCGAAGCTTTCTTTAACAACCTTGTGAGCAAATACCCAGATTACCAATCTTACACCTTCAATTGTATAGGTTCTGTAGGTTATAACTTCAGAAACGTCCTTGAAGATAAAGCGAGTCAATATGGTATGAAAGTAGGTAAAATCTTACGCTCCCCAATTGATGACTTGGTACAATTCCATATCAATAGATCAAGAAGTATTGCTTAAGTAAAGCATTCTCAAAAATAATAAAGCCGCATTGATAACAATGCGGCTTTTCTTTTTCTTATTTTTCCTTTATAATTCCACAGACTCCCCAATCCCTGGCAAGGCCAAGTAAACCTCTGCTTCATTAAATTTCTTCTTCGCTTCCTCATGATTGATCGTAATCGGCGGAAACGAATCGTAATGTATCCCTATAACATTCTGGCAATTCACAAATTCTGCAGCTATTACCGCATCATCCATATCCATCGTATAATGTCCACCGATTGGCAACAATGCCCAATCAATCTTATAACGCTCCAACAATTTCATCTCCATCGTCAAAGCCGTATCTCCAGCAAAATAGATGGTTTTATCTTTTAAAAAGAAAATATAACCTACCGGAAAGCCTGCGTAAGCCCCATCCGGTGTACTATTACTATGCGCAGCATAAACCATCTTAACCCTTCCAAATGGAAGATTCAAGGTCCCTCCTAAGTTATATTCAATTACCTTATCCTCCGGAACTCCTTGCTTGCGAACCCAAGCTGCTGTCTCAACAATCGTCGCAACAGTAGCCCCACTTTGTTGTTGAATACTAAACATGTCCGCAACATGGTCCTGATGACCATGGCTTAAGAAAATATAATCCGGATTGATCTTGGAAATATCAACATCCTTAGCCAAAGGATTATAGCTAATAAATGGGTCCAGCAATACCTTGACCCCATCAAAATCAAACTCCACACATGACTGACCATAATAAGTCGCTTTCATATCTCTTTCCTTTTTATTTACCAAATAAGTTTCCTAATCCGCCCAATCCGCCTAACAAATCCTGTGAGGCAGCTTGCATCTCCGTTTGGCTAATACTTTCCGCTTGAACCAACGCTTTATTTAAGGCTACAACCAACAGTTCCTCAATCTCCTCCTTATCAGCCTCCTTGAAAAAATCAGGATCAATCTGAACTTCTTTAATCTCCTTATTCGCCGTTGATATCACTCGTACCTTACCGCCTTCTGCCTCCCCAGATACTGAAATATGATCTAACCTCGCTTTGATCTCCTGAGCCTTCTGTTGTGCTTCAAATAACTTATCAAACATATCTTATTCCTTAAATTTTAAACCCCAAATTACAAATAATTTACGAATCTTGACAATTGCTTGGGTCTTTTAAACAGCTTGATTACCTTTGCACAATAATAGTCTATCATAATGATTCAACTAAAACATTATTCTGCAATATCAAACGATTTACAAAAATCAAACCCCGAAAAGTTCGAATTACTGGAAGAAGAATTAAATATTATCATCCATAAACTCAAATTTATCGCAATCGAAAATAGACCCATGGTAGAAATTATTGACCTTTCTACCCCGGCTAACGACCCAACCTATATCGAAGAATTAAGCGAAATAGCAGGCGCACAAAACAACCCCTTGGTTAAAGAAGCTGAAAATATCGAAATCCTCATTTTTATCAACGATAACCCTGCTTTCTTAGGAAAACTACCTGAACTACTTAACAATCAGTACAGCGACTACAAAGCCGTTAAAAACAACAATGTATTTATCATACAAAAGGCTGATTTCGCGAAAAATAAAGAAAACTACCTAGTAGATACTGAAATATTCGCTGAAATCATTCAATCGAAATATTTCGTATATGGCCATGAAGGCCAATATTGGGTCAAATTTGACCTCTAAAATAAGGATATAACAAAAAAGGTCGCTTTGAACAAAGCGACCTTTTTTGTTATATCTAATATGTTAAATGTATTTCTTTCTTAGAATAGCATATAGCTTATCTACAGTTTGCGGTTTTGAAGCCCAATTATTCTTCAAGGAATAATTCGATTGTAAAAAGGCATCTGCCTCTGCAAAATTATCAAACCTATTTAACAACTCAATCGCTTCTGAATACGCTAAGCTATAGCCATTGAACAAATCCTTAATGAATAACAATTTATCATTTAAGCTTACGGCTACCTTTAAATCTGCAATCTTATCCGGATTACGATCCTGAGAAGTATTAAACTGGCTCGCATTGGTCATTCCAGCTTTCTTTTGTTGCTGGATCAACTCGTTTAAAGTTAATGGACGCGAAGGCTTTTCTGCTTGCTTAGCCAAATCATTCAACGAAACCTCCGGTTCTTCACGAATTTCAACTTTCTTTTCTTCAACTATCACCTCATTAACAGTAGGTTCTTCCACGGGTTTCTCGGGTTGAACTTCTGTAGCTTGTTCTTTTTTCTCCTCTTCTTGAGCAGCTTCATGTGCAGTGGTCACTGAAGTATAATCCGAAGATGCAGTATGAACTGGGTTGGAGGAAATATTAAAATCTTTAAAATCACTTACCTCTTCAACTGGTTCAGCTTCTTTTTTCTCTTCTTCTTGAGTCTCATCCTCAATTGGTTCTTTTACCAATTCTTCTTGCTCCTCTTCCTTAACTTCTTCATTCTCTTGATTTGACTCCTCTCCGTAAGTTGTAGTTTCAGGCATCTCCTCATCGTACTCTTCAATCAATGGCTTCCTTTCTTCCTCAGTTTTTACAGGTTCCACTTCTTGAATTTCTTCTTCTACAGGCTGCTCATCCGCTTCGTGATCATCATGCTCCACTGCTGGTGTAAAGCTCTGTTCCCCTTCCACAATAGATGCTGAACCTAATAAATGAGTCGGTTGTGCTTGCAAACTTGCTAATGCTTCAATATGGGCTGCCAAATATTTCGCTTGTGCCGCCAATAATAATATCTCCGCTTTTCTACTCCCAACATTATCTTTCTCTAAGCTCGCATACTGCTCATTGATTTCTACCAAAAGATCTCCAATTTTCCCTAAAATATCCTGATCTGAATAAGCCATGTTTTTTATGTATAGATTGAAATTAATTCTAATTATTTGTCTGTAATAAAAAAATAAACAAACTGATTGACACCTCGTTTACTTTTAAATCCTATCTCCTTAAACCAAAAATAAGATTAAATTTCGATATTCGTAAGCTATATTAGCTAAGAATTTCATATAATATGAAACATCTTAAATCAGGTTTTTAGTATAAATTTTTTCAAAAATGATGTTGTTTTCTGAACATAATTTCCCAAATAGAAGAGGTCCTATCGGTAGTATCGAGGTTATTTGTGGGTCCATGTTTTCAGGAAAAACAGAGGAGTTGATCCGTAGGATGAAAAGGGCACAATTCGCCAAGCTTCCGGTAGAAATCTTCAAACCTGAAATTGATGTACGATACGGTGTCAATGAGGTGGTATCACATGATAGCAACTCCATTCCATCAACACCGGTTAGCCATTCCTCAGCGATCCTGCTTTTAAGTTCTGATACGAAAGTCGTAGGAATTGACGAAGCCCAGTTTTTCGATGATGACCTCCCTAATGTCTGCGTTGAATTAGCAAACCGAGGCATTCGTGTCATCGTTGCTGGCCTGGATATGGACTACCTTGGAAAACCTTTCGGCCCAATGCCCAACCTTATGGCTATCGCCGAAGAAGTCACCAAAGTCCATGCAGTATGCGTACAATGTGGCGCACCTGCAAATTATTCCTACCGTATTCTACAAAATGAATCCCGTGTCCTTCTAGGCGAAAAAGAAAGCTACGAACCCCGTTGCAGATCATGCTATTATGATTTGTAGGGGAGATATGTTGTCTAAAATATCTCCTAAAAATAGTTTCCGCATCTTCGATGCGGAATGACAGTCACATAAATATATTGGGTTGAGATAAAAAAAGCTTTTTCGGCGTTGCCGAAGAAGCTTTTTTTATCTCAACCCCACTCACAAATTTTTTGTCATTCTGAGCGCAGCGAAGAATCTATTTTTAATCAGCCAATAGACAGGCCTTAGTTTCTTACAAGATCTGTTTGGTAATCACCTCGTCTAAAGGTGTAACCTTTGAACGATAGCGATGTGCTAATTTTCCGTCTTTTCCAATTAGGAATTTCTCGAAATTCCATTTGATATCTCCTGTGAAATCAGGATTATCAGTTTCGGTAAGGTATTTAAACAAAGCTGTTTGTTCATCTCCTTTAACATCTACCTTTTCAGATAGAATGAAATTAACACCAAAATTCTTCTCACAGAATTGGGCAATTGCCTTGTTATCTGCATATTCTTGATTACCAAAATTATCAGATGGGAAACCAATTACAACCAATTTATCACCGTACTGCTCATGTAATTCCTGAAGCTCTTTATATTGCTTTGTAAACCCACATTTTGAAGCCGTATTCACAATTAACAATTGCTTTCCTTTGAATTCTGAAAAATCTATCTTCTTTCCATCAATCGATGTGAAAGAGAAATCATATACCGTTGGCTGTTGAAACAACATGGTACAAATCATAATCATCGTCATTATCATAATCTTATCTTTATTTACAGTTGAACATTCAGCTCTCTATCCACTACATAGTGAAATAACTCTTCGATAGGACTGCTTAATATTTTTCCTACACGTACTCCATGCAAAGAACATACCTCTCTTAAATGAATATCAAAATAATAGGCAATCCTTCCAACAAAATGACATTCATAATCCCAAAAGTTAGGATAAGTCATGATATTGGTTCGAACAAACTCATCAAATCCGTTACGAAGCAAATTGTCAATATATGGATGTTGTCTATTGTCGGCCATGAATTTCGCGAAGGATGCTAAATAGGCATTCGGACGGTCTTTCTGGTAGACATTTTTTATGATGATATCCTTGGTAATGGGATGGACTTCTTTAAATTTCCTAGCCAGATCTCTTGGCATGGATTCATACAGATAGGCTGTAATTAATTGTTTGCCAAACCAAGCCCCTGAACCTTCATCACCTAATACATAACCATTGCCATGTAAACTAGCTGAGAGCTTCTCTCCATCATAAAAACTGATATCTGAACCAGTCCCTAGGTTTGAAATCAATCCCTTACCCGCAGCAAAGGTCGCATAGGCAGAACCTAATAAATCACTTTCAACGGAAATAAAGGAAGATGGAAAAATCTGGGTCAATGCATTCGACACCAATTCCCGACGGTCTGGTGTTGAACATCCTGCCCCAAAAAAGTAAACCTCATGGACTTCTTTGATGTATGGAATAATTTCGGGAACCTCCGTTAATATCGATGCTATTTCTTTCTCACTTACAAAAAAAGGATTTAACCCTTTGGTGCTGAAACGTAATGGTTTGCTATCTGGAAGATGAAGCATCCAATCGGATTGGGAGGATCCACTATCTGCAACTAATATCATATGCTACTCAATGTCTTCATCCAAATATACAAATTCCATCACAATTAAAACTCATTTGTCAATATAAACCGAAATCTCTCAAAACTGTAATATTGTTGTGAATTATCCTGACAATTAACAGCAAACTTCGCCTTATCAACGTGCGATTCTTATCTTTAGCCAATAAATTATTACCTAATAAAATTATGAAGAACTCATTTAGCCTTATCCGGTTAATGTTGTTATCATTCGCCTTTTTCCAAACGCTTTATGCGCAGCAAATTAGTAGCCCTAAGGAGCATTTTGGATTCAATATTGGCGACGATTACCAATTGGCAACCTTTACCGAGACTGAAAAGTATTTTAAGAAATTAGATCAGCAATCTGACCGACTTCAATATACGGTGATCGGAAAAACCGAGGAAGGACGAGACCAATGCATGCTTATTATCAGCTCTCCTGATAACCTGAAAAATCTAAATGAATATAAAAACATTTCCAACAAACTGGCCCATGCAAATCTTTCTGAAACAGAAGCTCGGTCATTGGCGCAAAAAGGAAAAAGTATCGTTTGGATTGATGGCGGATTGCACTCGACAGAAGTGGTTGGAACTAGTCAATTGATTCAAACCGCTTACTTATTGGCTTCTTCCAATGACCTTGAAACAAAAAATATTCTTGAGAATACCATTATCCTGATGGTACATGCAAATCCTGATGGTCATGAACTGGTATCTAATTGGTATATGCGTGAAAAGACACCTGAAAAAAGATCTGGAAATTATGTTCCAGTGCTTTACCAAAAATATGCTGGTCATGATAACAACCGGGATTTCTTTATGCTGAACCTGAAGGAATCTCAGAACATGGCCCGACAGCTATTTGTGGAGTGGATCCCTCAAATTATGTACAACCACCATCAAACAGCGCCAGCAGGTGCCGTAGTGGCTGGAGCTCCTTATCGGGACCCTTTTAACTATGTATTTGACCCTCTCCTCATGTCAGGAATTGATGCATTAGGAGCTGCCATGTCTTCCCGACTTAATGCCGAAAATAAACCTGGATATACCGCTAAAGATGGATCTGTTTTCTCCACCTGGTACAATGGTGGATTAAGAACCACAACTTATTTCCACAACATCATGGGCTTATTGACCGAAATGATCGGAAACCCCACTCCTTTTGAAATTCCATTGGTACCGAATCGCTTGGTACCTAATAATGATACGCAAAACCCTGTCGTTCCTCAGGTATGGCATTTCCAAAAATCCATCGATTATTCGGTTTCATTAAACTATGCCATATTAAATTATGCCAGTCGCTATAAGGATGAAGTTCTTTACAACATGTATAGAATGGGGAAAAACTCTATCGACCGAGGTTCTAAAGACTTTTGGCCTTTATCACCTAGCAAGGTTGCCATCATCGATACAGCCTTACAACAAGCCAAAAGGAAAGACCCTAAAATCACCAACAATCGTGCTGAAGAGCGCAAGTTACTGGGAAGCCTCTTTGAAAACAAAGATTTAAGAGATCCTAGAGGGTTTATTATCCCAGCTGACCAACCTGACTTTGTAAAGGCAACTGATTTTATCAATGCCTTGATCCAAAACGGAATAGATGTCCAACAGGCAAATGCTGATTTTACAGTGAATGGTAAGCAATACGCCAAGAATTCCTATATCATAAAAACTAATCAGGCTTTCAGACCGCATATCCTGGATATGTTTGAACCACAGGACCACCCTGATGATTTCCAATATCCTGGAGGCCCTCCTATTCCACCTTATGACGCTGCAGGCTGGACCTTAGCTTACTTAATGGATGTGAAATTTGACAGGATATTAGATGATTTCAATGGACCATTTCAAGCATTAACAAATGGAGAGGTTATTAAACTTGCTGAAATGGCAAAACCTAAAGGAAAGTATATCAAACTCCCGGCAACAATCAATGAGTCTTTCCGGATCAGCAATGACCTTTTGAAAAATGGCAAGAATGTATGGAGAGATGAAATCAATGGTGATTTTTACATTGAAAATAAACCAGATATCAACTTGGTATTTCAAGCAGAAGGCATAAACAACCTTCCAAAACAATATAAAAAAGTTAAACCATTACGCATTGCTTTATGGGATACCTATGGTGGAAGCATGCCTTCAGGTTGGTTAAGGTTCTTAATGGAAAAATATCATTATAACTTTGAGCTGATCTATGCAAATGACATCGATAAGGGTAATTTGAATGCGAAGTATGATATCATCATTTTCCCAGGAAATTCAATTCCTAGATTTAACATTAATCCGAACTCGACATCTTCTTATGGAAGATCGGCTATGGAGGCCCCTGAAAACATTCCATCTCCTTACAAAGAACGGTGGGGTCGTTTAACAGAGCAGAAATCAATTCCTGCTTTAAAAACTTTCCTTGAAAACTCGGGAAAGATCATCACCATTGGAAGCAGCTCTGATCTAGCTGAACATCTAGGCTTAGGGGTAGAAAATCACCTTGTCGATAGTAATAAGGAAGCATTAAAAAGAACTGATTTCTATACTCCAGGGTCGGTATTAACAGCGAAAGTAGCTCCGAATACCGCAAGTACTTGGGGTTATAATGATCAAATTGATGTTTATTATAGCAATGACAACCTCTATAAAATCAGCAATTCAAACATCAAACCTTTACTTTGGTTCGATTCTGAAAAGGTCCTAAAAAGCGGCTGGTCATGGGGACAGAAATATTTAAAAGACGGAGTTTTGGCATTTGAAGCACCTGTTGGTAAAGGTAAGTTGGTTTCCTTTGGAAATGACATCAATTTCAGGGCTCAAACTCACGGAACATTCAAGTTATTATTTAATCAATTGCAATAAATAAAACCTTCTAATTTATCAGGTCATACCACAATAGGGTATGGCCTTTTTTTGTGATTTGGCTTTACGTCACATAGGAAATTTATTAGGCAAAAATAAACCTCAAACTCGCAGCTTTATCGGACTTTCTTCGGACCTTCTTCGGAGGTTTCGCGGATCTTGTTCGAAAAAATTCGGACAAGGTCCGAAGAACCTCCGAAGGAATCCTTAATTTGACACTTATTAAATTGGGAGAAAATAAAATGGAGGGACATAAAAAAAGAGGACCCTTCCTTGGAAAAATCCTCTTAATAAATCTTAATCTATTTAGATGCTTAATGATTTTTGGCTGCTTCAATTAGCTCTCCATAGAACTTAGTTTCTGTCCTACCATCAGCACGTACTTGTTGTGGAATAAAACTTTGCGCGGTTTGTCCTGGAATGGTATTAATTTCAATGAAATAAAATTCATCAGTTTCATTTTGAATAAAGAAATCTACTCGAACCATTCCTTTACAATTCAACCGTACATATACTTCTTTAATTATCTCGTCAGCTTTACTTTTCTGCTCTGCTGTTAAATCAGCAGGTGTAATTTCCTGGGTCAAACCTGGGGTGTATTTTGCTTCGAAATCAAAGAATTCGCGCGTTGTAATCACCTCCGTTGCTGGTAATACCTGCAGATTGCCCTTGGAATCCCTGAAAATTCCTTGGGAAAACTCTCTACCCTTAACAAACTCTTCCACCAACACTTGCATGCCCGTTCCTTCAGCATCATATGCTTCATCTAATGCTTTAGGAAGTTCTTCCCAAGTATTTACCTTATTCATTCCAATGCTACTTCCACCAGCATTTGGTTTTACAAATAGTGGCAAGTTGAGTTTACTTTTCACCAATTCAAAAGCATTTGCTCTATCGATATCAAATAAAAGAACTGATTTAGCCACTTTTAACTGTGGAATATCTTGGATAATGGCTTTGGTATAGCCTTTATTCATGGTTAAAGAGGAGGTTAAGGCTCCACAAGAAGTATATGGTAAACCGATCATATCCAAATACCCTTGAAGACGGCCATCTTCCCCTGGGGTTCCATGGAGAATTATAAATGCGACATCAAAATGTAAGGTTTCATTATGAATGGTCAAGGAAAAATCTTGACGATTGATTTCATGTTTTTGTCCATTCTCATCGGTATATGCCCAACTCTCTAGGGTAATATCGATTGGATAAACATCATATTTTTCTTTATCAATTTGGGAATAGACAAAAGCTGAACTTTTGTAAGAAATTTCAGCTTCTCCAGTATACCCGCCCGTAATTAATGCTACTTTAGTTTTCATATGTAATAATCGAGAAGCAAATATAATTTGAGATACGAGGAAAAACGAATATTTTTGCCTTTATATTAAGTTCGATTGCAGGAATTCGGAAAATTGGAATTAATATTGTTAATAGGATATTCAAAAAAACACATTAATAGATGTCTAAGTTCTTTTTATACTTGAGAACGAGTACTTTCAGAAAAAACTTGATTGCTGGGCTCATTTTCATTGTCATTCTTTTTATTTTGGTTTATTTCGGCTTGAAGGTCTACACGAAACACGGTGACTCTCAAGAAGTTCCTTTATTAAAAGGATTAAACATTAGTGAAGCTCTCAATGTGCTAGATAAAGCAGGGTTGGAAGTAGAAATCGACTCCATTTATCAAATGGATGCGAAACCTGGACTGGTAATAGATCAGGATCCTGACCCAAAATCGCATGTTAAAGGTGGTCGTACCATTTATTTAACGATCATTACGCAATCTGCTCCGGAAATTGCTTTTCCAGAAGTTATCGACAAAACTTTCATCGAGGCTTCCGCAATTTTAAAGAACCATTCCTTAAAAATTGCTGATACGGTCTATAAAAATGATATCGCTAGAGATGTGGTCTTGGATGTAAAATTTGCAGGACAGCCTATTCGTCCGGGACGTATGGTGCCGAAAGGATCTAAAATCAGTCTGATATTAGGAAATGGTCGCGGCGATGATGAAGTTGAAATCCCAGTTCTATTAGGATTGAACCTTACAGAAGCCAAATTTGCGCTTGCTGGTAAAGGATTAACCTTGGGTTCTGTATCATTTAATGATAATTCCAACGATACATTAGGTTCTGTAGTCATTAAACAGAACCCAGATACCAGTGCTAAAATTATTTCCATTGGAAATGCGATTCATGTTACATTAGGAAAACCCGTAGCACCGACTCCGACTCCAGAAACTACCCCTATAAATCCATAATATGGCGCAGAACACTAAAAAAAGAAAAGGATTAGGAATCATACTCTTTATTATTTTATTTCTTGTCCTTGGAGTGGCATGGGTAGGTTATCAAGCATTTATGGCGCCTTCCATTGCTTCAGATGAGGAATACTTTTTCGTAAAAACGGATGAACCTTATAGCAGTGTTATTTCCAGAATTGAATCTGAAGGCATTGTCAAGAATCCTACTTACTTTAATTATGTTGCCAAGGCAATGGATTTGGAGAGTACCGGCATCAAGGCTGGTCGCTACAAAATTGATAAATCCATGAACAACCGTAGGTTTATCGGCAACCTTCGTGGCGGATACCAAGATGCAGTGAAGTTTAGATTCCAAAATGTGCGATTGAGACAAGATTTTGCAGGTTTATTGGGAAGAGACTTTGAGGCTGACTCCTTAACCTTTATCAATCTGTTGAATGATGAGAAATTAGCTGAGAAATACGGATTCAACAAAGAGAACTTCTTCTCGATGTTTATTCCTAACACCTATGAAATCTATTGGAACACTAAACCTGAAGAAATAATAGATCGTTTTTCGAAGGAATATGAAAAATTCTGGACTGCAGATCGTAAAGCGAAGGCAGATTCATTGGGATTAACCATTCAAGAAGTAAGCACCTTGGCATCCATTGTTAAAGGGGAAGCTTTACACGTGGATGAGATGCCGAAAATTGCTGGACTTTATTTGAATCGACTTAAGAAAGGGATGTTACTTCAGGCAGATCCGACTGTCATTTTTGCGAATAATGATTTTACAATTCGTCGCGTTTTGAATAGACATTTGACCATTGACAACCCATATAATACTTACCGTTTTAAAGGATTGCCTCCGGGACCGATTATGATGCCTAGTATTGCCTCCATTGATGCGGTGTTAAATTATGAGCATCATCCATATATCTACATGTGTGCGAAGGACGATTTTTCGGGTTACCATCTATATGCACAAACTGTTGCAGAGCACTTGGTCAATGCGAGAAAATTCCAAAAAGCTTTAGACGAAAGAAATATTAAAAAATAATATGTTCTTATATCAGCATCAGGTTAGGGTTCGATACGCCGAGACAGATAATATGGGTTATGTTTACTATGGTAACTATGCGACCTATTATGAAGTTGCACGGACAGAAATGCTTCGAAGCACTGGAATTTCCTATAAAGAATTAGAGGAAATGGGTGTAATGCTTCCTGTGATCGAATTGAGCTGTAAATTCAATAAGGCAGCAAAATATGATGATTTAGTAACGATAAATACTTATATTCGAGAAAAACCAGGAATAAGGATAAAATTTGAATATGAGCTGTTTAATGAATCTGGTGAGCTATTGAATACAGGGTCTACCCAATTGGTATTTGTCGATATGGTCAAAAATCGACCTTGCAAACCTCCCCAGATTTTTATAGATAAGATGGCTCCATTTTTTGGAGAATAAATGAAAAAAATTCATCAACATCTTCTGTACGTTAAGCCGTATGACAGATTTATTGAGTGGACTAAATCAGCAACTTTGCCAGGATTTGGGAAATTACCACTCTATACTGTTATGGTTTTCTTCTTTCAGGAGATTGCTCGTGAATCCATAATCAATAAAGCCTCTTCCCTAGCCTACAATTTTATGTTGGCAGTTTTTCCGGGTATCATTTTCCTCTTTACCTTAATCCCGTATATTCCGGTTGATAATTTTCAAACGCAATTGATGGAATTGATACAATTAGCGCTCCCCAATAATGCATATGAAATCCTGGAAACTACCTTGGAAGATATTATCAAAAGACAAAATGGAGGATTATTATCTGCCGGATTTGTTCTTTGTACATTTTTCGCTACAAATGGAATAACAACTTTAATGATGAGCTTCAATAAAGCCTCATTATCCAAAGAATCGAGGACTTGGTTTCAAAGAAGGATCGTTGCCCTTGCTCTTTCCTTGGCGATTGTATTAGCCTTAGCGGTCGGCATAGCTCTTTATGCAGGCTCCAACTACTTAATCAACTACCTAAAAACCCACATAGATTACGATTTAAAGTGGTTTTGGGCTTTTTCGATCAAATTAGCCCAATGGATTATTTTGTTTGGGGTTTATTTCTTTACGGTGAGTTTGATCTACAAATTTGGACCAAGCTCTACAAAAAAATGGAAACTTTTTACGCCGGGAGCGACCTTAGCAACCATTTTAGCCATGCTATCTTTTTCTTTTTTTACATTCTATATCAATAATTTTGGGGCTTATAATAAGCTATATGGCTCGATTGGAACCCTGATCGTCGTGATGATTTGGATGTACATAAATGCCCTTATTCTTATCATAGGCTTTGAATTGAATGCAAGTATTGCTCTTTCAAAGCAAAGTATTAAAATTGTTAAGCCTCGTGTATACAATTCGTTTAAACCAAACAAAATTTAATTTATTATAAATTTATTATTATTGTATTCTGATTCATTGATTTGTTGATACAAATTGATTTTGGGGACGGACACATTTACGAATGGAAGACAAAGAATTACAAAAGCGGAATAAGCGTAATCAAAACGTTAGGAATATACTATTAAGTTCTATAATCGTATTATTCATAACCTTTGTCGTGTTCTTTATTTTCTCTTATATCCAATATAAGAGTATCCAAAATAAGATTCAAAACATTTATACCTCTGTAAATAGCGATCAAAATAATTTCACGGAGTTATTGAATATTTTCAGTGATGCTGAGGATCATTTCCGAGTATTTTCTATCACCTATAATATTAAGGATTACAATGCCTACCGGACCAAGTTGGTCGTTTTAAAATCAGCTGTCGATTCCTTGACATTAATTCGAAGTGAGGAATCAAAGATCAAAGGTAGAAGTGATTATAAGGGTAAAACTCTGGAGGATTTATTGCCGAAGTATGCCCTATTGACAAATAAATTAGATTCCATTTTGGTGGCTTCAGAAGCTCTGAAATCTTTCAATATCGAGCATGGTAACGAGTCAATATTTACCTTACCTCCTCAAAAGGTTCCAGCTACCATTGTTCCCGCAGAACCCAAGAAAGTCGTAGTCAAGAAAAAATCTTTACTAAAACGGATTTTCCAAAAAGGCGATGATACCATTACAGTTGAAGCGAATGCTCCGACACAAGATCAGCAGGTCGTTCAACAAAACGCGAACCTAAAAAATATTATCCGTCAAAGAAATAATCAGACAGAGAACAAACTGAATGAGCTCAAGAAAACCTTGACCAATATCCGAAAAAGCGAACGCTCTTTATTGGCAGATAACTTTACATTATTACATAGTGCCAACCAGCTGATCCGTATTATTCATGAGGAAAGGATTCAAATTCAGCGTGATAAAACCGATCACGAATTAAATATATTAATAGCAAAAACCGATACTTTCAAATGGCAGATCATAGTATCCCTGACCTTTGTATTTATCGTGATCTGCATTTTGGTTTATTACCAATTCTTTACCAGTTATTACGAACGAAAATTACTGGATGAACGGGTTTATGCTTCTAAATTAGCTGAGCAGAAAACGGATATTCTAGCCGAAATCACCCATGAAATCAGAACCCCAATCAATTCCTTGATTGGTATTGTGGATCTATTAAAGAGTAGAAAGGATTTATATCAAGCCAAGGATATTCATTTATTGGAATCAGCCTATACCAATATTACCGCAACATCAAAAACGATCAATGACATCTTGAATTTAAGTAAGATTGATCAGCAGAATAATATAGAGTCTATACATTTTGACTTTACGGATTTGCTATTAGATGTTATAGAAACTCATCGAAATCAAGCGGAGATGAAGGGGATTGAGTTGGAGTATCAGATCAATAAAAGCAAACCAACGGTAATTTTTTCTGATGAATTCAAGATCCGTCAAGTCATGAGTAATTTGGTGAGCAATGCCATCAAGTACTCCAATGCGGGAACTGTGGTTGCCAGCGTAGATGTAGATGATCAGAGCAATTTAATATTCAAGGTATCTGACCAAGGATTAGGAATTCCTGAGGGGTTAAAAAAGAACATTTTCAAAAAGTATTATACGGTTAATAAGTCCAATAAAGTAGAAGGCGGGGTTGGTTTAGGCTTATATATCACTAAAAATATTGTCAGTACCTTAAAAGGTAGGATTAATTTCAAGACGAATTCAGGACAGGGAACTACTTTTAGGGTAGAAATACCAGTTCCGAAGCCAAAATTCCGCAGGAAGACCAGTTTAAATATTGAGAAGATCAGTGATTTCTCGAAGGATTTAAGTTGGTTAATCGTGGATGATAATGCCTTGAATTTGCTTTATTTAAAGCAGTTTTTCTCGTTACACACCCATGTAAAGACCGCAACACACGGAAAAGAGGCCTTGGAGGTTTTAAGTAGATTTCCGATTGATGTGGTTGTTACAGACATCAATATGCCAATTATGACAGGGGATGAATTACTGGCGACTGTTCGTGCGAACCCAGCGTACGACAACGTCAAGATTATTGCTACATCATCTGATAATGAGCAAGTTAAGAATCTTGAAAAAGAAAGGAAGGTTTTATTTGATGGTATTTTAATAAAGCCATTTAATGAGCGGAAATTGACGGAGGTTATTGTAAAAACGATCTATCCGATCTTCGAGGATAGTGATGAGTTACGACAAGAAAGCTAGGTTAATTAAAACTTTTTCAACTTTTTTACATCTAAACTCTTGTAAATAAAAGTTTTTCGTATCTTTGCAATCCCTACATCGTAGGGAAAAGGAGATAATTAATTAATGGCAAAAAAACAAGAAGCAGAAAAAGAGTTAGCGGCGAAAAACGCAGAGCTACAAGGTGCTGACACAAAAGTTGTGAAGGACACTGAAAAGATTGAGTCTGAAGCAGATTCAAATTTAATCGATGAGATTAAATCAAACACTTGGAGCACTCCAGCAGGAGACTTCGACTGGGATCTTGATGAAAAAGCTTTTGGTAACTACAGTGATGCAGAACGTACTAAATTAGAAGAGCAGTACGCTGGCACATTCAACCAAATTAATCAAGGTGAGATTATTGAAGGTATTGTTGTATCGATCAATAACAAAGACGTTGTTTTAAACATCGGTTTCAAATCAGACGGTCTAGTAGCATTATCTGAGTTCCGTGACTTACCTGACTTAAAAATCGGTGATACGGTAGACGTATTTGTAGAATCGCAAGAGGATGCAAATGGTCAATTAGTATTATCACGCAAACGTGCTAAAACACAGAAATCTTGGGAAGAAATCAACGAGGCTTTGGAAAATGACAAAGTTATTGATGGTTTCGTTAAATCACGTACAAAAGGTGGTTTAATTGTAGACATCAAAGGTGTTGAGGCATTCTTACCAGGATCACAAATTGATATTAAGCCTATTCGTGACTATGATGTTTACGTAGGTAAAACAATGGAATTCAAAGTTGTAAAAATCAACCACGAATTCAAAAACGTAGTAGTTTCTCACAAAGTATTAATTGAGGACGATTTAGAGAACCAAAAATCAGAAATCGTTGCGAAATTAGAAAAAGGACAAGTATTGGAAGGTACTGTTAAAAATATCACTGACTTCGGTGTGTTCATCGACTTAGGTGGTGTTGACGGATTACTTCACATTACAGATATCTCTTGGGGCCGTATCGAGCATCCAAAAGAGGTATTGGCATTAGACCAAACAATCAACGTTGTTGTTCTTGACTTTGATGATGAGAAAAAACGTATTGCATTAGGTTTGAAACAACTTTCAGAGCACCCTTGGGAATCTTTAGACAAGAACTTAGAAATCGGTTCTAAAGTGAAAGGTAAGATCGTTACTGTAGCTGACTACGGTGCATTCTTAGAAATCATCCCAGGAGTAGAAGGATTAATCCACGTTTCTGAAATGTCTTGGTCTCAAAACTTACGTTCTCCACAAGAGTTCTTGAAAGTAGGTGACGAAATCGAAGCTGAAATCTTAACATTAGATCGTGAAGAGCGTAAAATGAGCTTAGGTATCAAACAATTGACTCCAGATCCTTGGCAAAACATCACTGAACGTTACCCAGTTGGTTCAAAACAATCAGCAGTTGTTAAGAACATGACTAACTTCGGTGTATTCGTTGAGTTAGAAGACGGAATCGACGGTTTAATTCACATTTCTGACCTTTCATGGTCTAAGAAAGTTAACCACCCTAACGAATTCACTAAAGTTGGTGAAAGATTAGACGTTGTGGTATTAGAATTAGACGAAGAAAACCGCAAACTTTCTTTAGGTCACAAACAATTAGAGGAAAACCCTTGGGATACTTTCGAAACTATCTTCACTGAAGGTTCAGTTCACGAAGGTACTGTAATCAAAGTTGGTGACAAAGGTGATATCGTTGCTTTACAATATGGTGTTGAAGGTTTCTGCCCTAACAAACACTCTGTAAAAGAAGACGGATCAGCATTGAAAGTAGACGAAGTTGCTGAATTCAAAATCATCGAATTCAACAAAGAAAACAAACGTCTAGTTATCTCTCACTCTCGTATTTGGGAAGATGCTAAAGCTGAAGCTCGTATCGAAGAGTTCAACGCTCGTAAAAAAGAAGCTAAAACTGCTAATGCAGCAGTGAAAAAAGTTAAAGATTCAGTTGAAAAATCAACTCTAGGTGATCTTGACGTATTAGCTCAATTGAAAGAGCAAATGGAAGACGACGAGAAAAAATCTAAATAAGTTTAGATTTCTCTAAATACTTCAAAGCCCCGATTGAAAAATCGGGGCTTTTGCGGTTTTATAGATTTGAGATGTGAGATGTGAGATAGTGGAAAGGGAAAGGGAGATATGAGTATTGAGATGTTAGATTTTCTACTTTTTTATATATCTTTAAACTAACAAGCTTAATATCTCAAATCTCATATCTAAAATCTCATATCTCTTTCGCCATGAGAACAGCTGCACTTATCAGTACCGACGAAGCCCTCAAATTAATCAATGAGGAGAATGCTATAGTTTTTGACGCTACTATTGACAAAGTCAATCAGAAGATGGACAATAGTAAGATGGAATTGCTTCCAAACAGTTTGTTTTTGGATATAGAAGGTGCTTTTTCGGATCATGGCAGTCCTTTTCCACATACGATGATATCGGCACAACAATTCACGAAAGAAGCGCAAAAATTAGGTGTCAATCAGGATTCTACGTTGGTAATTTATGATCGTTGGGGAGTATATTCAAGTCCTAGGGCTTGGTGGATGTTCCGATATATGGGATTAGAGAAGGTTTATGTATTAAATGGAGGCCTCCCCGCTTGGAAAGCTGCAGGACTTCCTATTGAAGATCAATACTCAGAACCTCAAGCAACGGGTAATTTCAAGGCTAAACCTAATTATGAATGGTTTATCAGTAAGGAAGAACTGGTAGAGCGATTGGGAGATGATGATATCAGTATTACCGATGCGAGATCATCTGGTCGGTTCAATGGAACTGCCCCAGAACCGCGAGAAGGATTAAAATCAGGTCATATACCTGGTTCCAAAAACCTACCTTTTGACCAAGTACTGGATGGAACTACCTATCAGGATAAAGAAGAACTTGAAAGACTTTTCGAAGGGAAAATTGATGCCAGCAAACAGAATATCTTCACCTGTGGCTCGGGAATATCAGCAGCCATCATCGCACTGGCAGCATACGAACTCGGAAACGACTATGTAACGATATATGATGGTTCCTGGGCGGAATGGGGGTCTAGTAGTATTTAATCATAGTATTTAGTAGTTAGTATTTAGTATTTAGACACCTGCCTATCTGAAAATCTATATATCTTGAAACCCGCATGCCTTGTATCTTACATTTCTTGAAAACTGAAACTCTTGAAATCTATATTTCTTGGATCTTTCATGTTTTGAAACCTGAATCTCTTAAAATCTAGAAATCCAAATTGCTATTTGATTAGATTGCCATTATTCCGATTTAAGCATATTTCAATTGAAGGATACTTCGATTTACGCATATAAAAACTCTTACTAGTCTCCTTTTATTAACCGCTCAGAATTATCGCGAGCGCTCTAAATACTAAATACTATATACTAAATACTACTTCCCCGGAAGTGGAACATAGCCATCATCGCCTGGTACTTTAGGGAATTCATGGTTGATCCATTTTTCTTTGGCTTCATCGATTGTTTGTTTTTCACTTGCGACGAAGTTCCAGGAGATAAAGCGTTCTTCAGGAAATGGTTCGCCACCGAAGATATAGACCGTAGATCCTGCTTTCATCTCAAAGCTACATAGGTGAGCATCCAAGGTGATCAAGATCTGCTTAGGACCATAAGTAAAGCCATTGCTATCGATTTCTCCTTCTAATATATAGAGACCGCTTTCGCCATATAATTCACCGCGAATATCAATTAAGGCATCTTTTTCAGCCTTAACTTCAATCATATACAATTTACTATAAACGGGAACGGGGGATTTTTTACCAAATGCTTCACCCGCAATCAGTTTAAAGGATACATCGCCATCCTTCCAAGTTGGGATATCATGTGCTTCCGTATGATGGAATTCAGGCTCCATAAACTCAAGGTTTTTAGGTAATGCCACCCAGATTTGAAGTCCATGCAGGAATTTATCTTTTTGCCTTAAATATTCTGGGGTTCTTTCGGAATGCACCACACCTTTTCCAGCAGTCATCCAGTTCACGGCTCCGGGTTTAATCTCCATGGCAGTACCAAGGCTATCTCTATGGAAAATAGAACCTTCAAATAAGTAGGTCAATGTAGACAAACCAATATGAGGATGTGGACCCACATCTAAATTTTCATGGTCTGCCAAACAAGCAGGTCCCATGTGATCAATAAAAACAAAGGGGCCAATGGAACGTTTCTGGCGAAATGGCAATAACCTTCCTACCATAAAGTTCCCGATGTTTGCTGCTGTTTCTTCTCTGATGAAATCTATATTCGACATATATCTCCTGTATTATATTTCCTTAAAGTTACATATTATCACTTATTATTCACTAGGCGAAAAATGAGATCTGCGGTTAACTTTGTCGTTCTATTGTCAATATCATATAGCGGGTTGACTTCGGCGAAGTCGACAGATTTCAGCTTGGGCAGCTGAATGAGTTCATGGAATAATTTCGCAAAAGTTGGATCCGGGATTAGCCCATTGAAAGCAGGGGCACTTACACCTGGAGCATAGGCCGCTGCAAACACATCCATATCTATCGTGAGGTAAATATCATCTACATTCTGCGAAAATTGATCAATTTGGGAAATCACCTTATTGATATTTTCGGCATAGATTTCATTGCCTTTAATCACCTGAACGGCTTTTTCCTTAGCATAATTGAATAAAGCCTGCGTGTTGCTGATGTCTTGGATTCCTATCGCGAGATATTGAACTTCAAAGTTTTCAATTTCTGCATCGGTAAAGATTTGATAGAAACCTGTACCAGAATTTCCTTGGTTATCATTAACCGCCCTTATATCGAAATGGGCATCTAAATTAATAATCCCAATTCTTTTTGTTTTACTATATTTTTTCAGTCCATTGAAATGCCCATAAGTAACTTCATGGCCACCACCAAGGACAATTGGCAGGCCTCCATTTTCCAAAATTTGGCTTACACGTTTTGCCAGTTCCTTCTGCGCAGCTTCCATATCCTCGGCCACGCAAATGACATCACCGGCATCGAAAATCCTTGTTTCTGAGGACATATGATTCGGTAAACCAGCCAAAACCTTGCGAAGGGCTTCAGGGGCATCTTTGGCACCAATACGACCTTGATTCCTTCTTACCCCTTCATCACAGCAAAAACCTAAAAATACAAAGCTATTTTCCAGTGTATTTGAAATGCTATCTAAGTTGATACATTCCATAATTTGATGCCAACGAAGGTACTCAGCACTAGTTCCGTCGGTTCTGCCTGTCCATAGCTGCTGTTCTGTAGGTCTGTAGAGGACATTTCCAAAAGCTTCCATGTTAGTTATTTCCAAAAAGGTTATCAATTATGTGATTATCCACCAGTTCCGCTTTAGTTACTTTCAGTGTAGAAGATCTTTCCAATTCGGTTTCAATGGCGCTGATTGCTTCTTTATTTCTTGCCCATGCCCTTCTTGCAATTCCGTTATTCACGTCAAAGAAAAGCATTTGCTTTAATTTGCGGTCGCTATCCTCGGATCCATCAAGGACCATTCCGAAACCACCATTTATTACTTCCCCCCATCCTACTCCGCCGCCGTTATGGATAGAAACCCAAGTTGCTCCTCGGAAACTATCTCCAATAACATTGTGAATGGCCATATCAGCGGTAAACTTACTACCATCATAGATATTACTGGTTTCACGGTATGGTGAATCTGTTCCGCTGACATCATGATGGTCCCGACCCAATACTACGGGAGCAGATAACTTTCCATCAGCGACTGCCTTATTGAAAGCTTCGGCGATTTTCATTCTTCCCAAGGCATCAGCATATAAAATCCTTGCCTGAGAACCAACCACCAGTTTATTGCTTTCAGCTTCAGAAATCCATTTAATATTATCTTCCATCTGCGGGTATATTTCTTCAGAAGCATTCTTTTGAAGGTCTTTCATCACCTCAAGGGCGATGTTATCAGTCAATCTTAAATCTTCAGGTTTTCCAGAAGTACATACCCATCTAAATGGACCGAAACCATAATCAAAACACATAGGTCCTAGGATATCCTGAACGTAAGAAGGATATCTGAAATTAATTCCATCTTCAGCCATGATATCAGCGCCAGCTCGGCTAGCTTCCAAAAGGAAAGCATTTCCATAATCAAAAAAGTATGTTCCTTTGGCCACATGTTTATTGATGGCATTCGCATGGCGGATCAATGTAAGTTGTACCTCTTTTTTGAACCTTTCCGGATCATTGGCAATAAGTTCATTAGATTCTTCAAAACTTAAATCCACGGGGTAATAACCCCCTGACCACGGGTTATGCAAAGAAGTTTGATCAGATCCGACGGTCACTTTAATATTTTGTCTATCAAACTGTTCCCATACATCGACAATATTTCCAATATATGCGATAGAGATCACCTCCTTTTTAGCAATAGCAGCTTTTACGGCAAGAATCAATCCTTCGATATCCTCTACTAATATATCTACCCAACCTTGTTCATGTCTTTTTCTAGCAGCGGCAGGGTTTACTTCTGCACAAACAGTGATACACCCCGCAATATTTC
Source organism: Sphingobacterium cellulitidis (assembly GCA_002245855.1). Classification (GTDB taxonomy): domain Bacteria; phylum Bacteroidota; class Bacteroidia; order Sphingobacteriales; family Sphingobacteriaceae; genus Sphingobacterium; species Sphingobacterium cellulitidis. The sequence goes on from NOUX01000002.1 coordinate 490,558, forward strand.
CAGCTTTAGGTTGAGCTCCACTCATTCCCCCAAGTCCGGAGGTTACAAAGACTTTCCCTTGAATAGATTCACCTTCAGGAAGATGTTTCCTGAAAGCATTCATAACGGTGATTGTTGTTCCATGGACAATACCCTGGGGTCCGATATACATATATGAACCTGCAGTCATTTGCCCATATTGAGTAACACCCAAAGCATTGAATTTTTCCCAATCATCGGGTTTGGAATAATTAGGAATCATCATTCCATTGGTCACAACCACACGTGGTGCATTTTCAGAAGAAGGAAAAAGCCCCATTGGATGTCCTGAATACATATGCAAAGTTTGTTGATTAGACATTTGCGAAAGGTATTTCATGGTCAGTAGGTATTGCGCCCAGTTTTGAAATACGGCTCCATTGCCACCATAGGTAATCAACTCATGCGGATGTTGAGCAACAGCAGGATCCAGGTTATTCTGAATCATCAGCATAATGGCAGCAGCCTGTTGACTTTTTGCAGGATATGCAGAAATTGGTCTAGCATACATTTCATATTGAGGTCTGAATCGATACATATAAATTCGACCATATTCCCGGAGTTCCTCCAAAAACTCTGCAGCCAATTCCTGATGCCATTCCCTTGGAAAATACCTCAAAGCATTCCGAACAGCAAGTTTTTCTTCCTCTTTACTTAAAATAGCCTTACGTTTTGGGGCATGGCTCACCCTATTATCTAATTGAGCTTTTGCTGGTAATTCTGTTGGAATACCTTTTGCAATTGCTTCTTTAAAATCTTTATCAATCATCCTATTAGTCTTTTCTTACAAATACTTCAGTTCCATTTTTCCAGACCGCCTTAGGTTGAAGACCGCCTTGCAGATAGGTGATGTTTTGATAATTATCAGTATCATAGATCACCAAATCCGCTAACATTCCTTCCATTAAACGGCCTCTATCCTGTAGGTTCAGGGCTTTCGCTGCACGGAAGGTAATTCCTGCGAAGAGTTCGGCATTACTCAGCTTTTGCATGGTTGCAAGAATACTGGCACTTTCGATCAATTTACCCATTGGTGCAGACCCAGGATTCCAATCGGTTGCAATGGCCAAACTAGCACCAGCATCCAATAGCTTTCTAGCAGGTGTAAACTCACAACCAATTCCGAGAGATGCAGCCGGTAAAGCCACTGGAATCACATCGGATCCTGCCAATAAACTAATTTCATTTTCAGTAGAAGCTTCCAGATGGTCAGCTGAAACTGCAGCAAGTTCAACAGCCAACTTAGAACCTGAGGTACTAAATTGATCAGCATGTACTGTTAAGTCAAAGCCCATTTCCTTGGCTTTTTTATAGTATGGAAGTATTTGTTCAGCAGAAAAGGCACTCTTCTCTACGAAGGCGTCAATTCTGTTGGTCAGCTCTTCTGCCCTCAATAATGGGAAAAGCTTTTCGCCAATTTCGTATAAGTAATCTTCAGCATTACCTTCATAATCCTTAGGATGCATATGTGCTGCAAGGCAGGTTGAAATCAAATCCACAAAAGATGCCTGATTGGCTTCCTTGATTGCGCGTAAGGTCTTGAGCTCCTCTTCGACATTGAGTCCATAGCCACTCTTTACCTCAACGGTTGTTATCCCTTGTCTCAACAAGTTATCAGCACGTTTAAGGGTCAAGAATTTAAGTTCATCCTGCGAACATTCACGAGTATGCTTTACAGTACTCCAAATTCCGCCGCCCGCTTCTGCAATTTCAAGGTAGGAACTACCTGCATTGCGCATTGCAAAATCGTTAGCTCGGTTACCACCAAAGGCAATATGCGTATGGCAGTCAATATATCCCGGTAGAGCCACAAAATCACCCTTCAGTTCCACGATTTCAATATCATCAGGCAAGGCAGCCTTTAATCCTTCAAAATCTCCTACAACCTTAATTTTGCCATCGACAATATTAATACCAGCCTGTTCTATGATTTCCAGTTGTTCGTCTTTTAATGCCCCTTTCAGTGGCAAGTGCTGCATAGTCAACACTTGTTTGAAGGGACCTATTAACTTTCCGTTCTCTTTCATGATCAATAGTTTTCAAAATATTCAACAGCATCACCAAAATATGGCTTATTACTATCCTTCGCGGCTTTTTTTGCGATTTCAATCAATTCACCAGATTTGATAATGGATAGGGCATTATCCAAGATATCCTGCATTGGTTGATCCTCTTCAATATGAGGAATTTTCGTTCTAATATGTTGATGAATTGCTTCCACCACTGCTGTAGATTGTTTAGGATTATGGAAATCTTTAGCTTGCGCCGCACAAAGCATTTCAATACTTAAGATTTTATCAACATTATCCAGTACCTGTAGGAGTTTTCTTCCGGAAATAGATCCCATGCTCACATGGTCTTCTTGACCCAATGATGTAGGAATACTATCTGCTGATGCCGGAAAACAAAGCCCTTTGTTTTCACTAGCAATGGCTGCAGTACTGTATTGAAGGATCATAAATCCAGAATTTAAACCAGTTGCTTTCATCAACAATTTAGGCACCCCATTAGTTTCCCCTTCCAGGGACAAATAGACCCTACGATCGGAGATATTCCCCAATTCAGATACTGCTAGCGTGGCATAATCGAGTGGTAATGCAATAGGTTGACCATGGAATGAACCTCCAGAAATAGTTAGTTCACTATTAATAATTATTGGGTTATCTGTAACGGAATTGATTTCAGTTTCAATGATTTCTTTAAAGTGTAACCAAGCATTCCGGGATGCACCATGAACCTGAGGAATACAACGCAAGGAATAAGGATCCTGAACACGGGAGCAATTTTTATGAGATTCCAGAATCTCTGAATCCTTCAGGAGGTTGAATATGGTAGAAGCAACGAAAGTATTTCCTTTATAAGGTCTCAATTGATGAAGTTCTGAGAAAAATGGTTTGATAGAACCATTCAAACCTTCGATCATCAGGGTTGCAATCAAGTCAGCATTATTCATTAATCTATTCATTTCTACAACGGCTTTGACACCATGGGCAGCCATAAATTGTGTTCCGTTGATTAATGCTAATCCTTCCTTTGCTCCAAGATGAATAGGTTCAATTTGATGTTCCTTAAGCACCGATGCAGTATCCACTATTTGGCCATCTTTCCAGAGCTTCCCAAGACCGATAAGCGGCAAAAATAAATGTGATAATGGTGCTAGGTCACCAGAAGCACCAACAGATCCTTGCTTTGGTACGACAGGAATGACATCATTTTGAATATGCCAGATAATCCGTTCCACTGTACTTAATTGAACACCGGAAAAACCTTTGGATAAGGCATGCACTTTCAAAATAAGCATGAGTTTACTCAATTCCTTATCAATTGGTTCCCCTACCCCAACGGCATGGCTTTTAAGAATATTTTCCTGTAATTTTTTAGTATCCTGCGGACTGATCAAAGTGGTGCATAATGGTCCGAAACCTGTATTGATTCCATAGACCACTTTTCCAGCATCCACAATCTCTTGAACATATTGGGCGCTTTGATTTATTTTACTGATGGTTTCATCAGTTAATAGACCTTGACATTCAGATTTTGCAATAGCAATAGCAATAGAACTGGTCAAATAATCTTCTCCGTATTTAAATGTTTTCATGTTATTTCGCTGTGTTATCCAAATTTACCTGCTATATTTGATAATTGGCAATATCAATTTTAGCAATAACTGATAACTATGAATTATCAAATCGAACTTAGACATCTCCTCTATTTCAAAGTAGTTGCCGAGGAATTACACTTCAGGAGGGCTGCAGAAAGGTTATTCATTGCACAGCCAGGATTATCCCGACAAATCAAGCAATTGGAAGAGTATTATGGCACTTCCTTATTTATTCGAGATAAAAGAAATGTGGCTTTAACGGAAGCGGGGGTTTATCTTAAGAAGGAGGTTGAATTGATTTTTAATCAGTTGGATAACATCAAAGACCATATTGAGAAAATTTCAGAGGGAAAGATTACCTCCTTGAAATTAGGATTTATAGGATCAGCCGTGCAGGCGATGTTACCACAGTTATTAGTAGAGTTAAAACAGAAGCAGCCATTAATCGACATTACTCTCAATGAATTGTCCAATGAGGTTCAGATTGACATGATCAACAAGCAGGAATTGGATTTTGGTTTTGTACGATTAAAAGACAGCCCCATAGGACTAAAATCTATCCCTATCTTAACTGAGCATTTTTCATTGGTAGTACCCAAGAATACGGTTTCAAAATCAAAAGAAAAAGTCAATCTAAATGACTTCAAGGAGGAGTCCTTTATTCTCTTTTCCAAAGAGTATAGCAATTCTTATTACGAATTGGTGATGAGCATTTTTGAGGATCATAATTTTGTTCCACATGTAGCACTGAGGACTGTGAATGCATTAAGTATTTTCAACCTAGTGAGTCAAGGCTTGGGTGTTGCCATTGTTCCGACCTCCTTAAAAAAAGGTTATCATACGCATGTAGACTTTTTAGAGTTGAATCACCTCCCCCAACGAACCACCTTATCCCTTATCTGGAGTAAGAAGAACCGAAATCCAGGCATACCTCTTATGATAGAGATTGTCGAAGGGTTAAAAAAGAAGCAATAATTTTAAAAAAAAATTCCCCAAAAGAGATTTCTTTCAATTAAGAAATGTCAGCTTTTCTCCATTATTTTTTTTCTAGCTTTATGGAATCACCTCCTTTTCTGCATCCATCGCAAAAACAAGGTTATGAACTTTAAGGTTTATGTTATATGAAACAATTATTCATCCTATTATTCGCCCTTACACCTCTCCTACTATTCAGTCAGGAAACTAAAACAGCAACCATGATAGAAGAAAAATGGAAAGAAGTGGACAGACTAATTTCCATTGGGAATTATGAACAGACTGCCCCTCTTCTGAATGAAATAAAAACTTACGCCAAAAAATCTAAAAATGGACCAATGGAGCTTCGTGCTATCTTAGCAGAAAGCCAATTGCTTCAAGTCAATACCACGCAAGAAGACTTGTTCGATAAAGTAGACAAACACTTCCAAACCAACATCAACCAAACAGAGGGGGTTCAAAGAAGCCTACTCTATAGTTTTTATGCCCAGTTTTTAGGAAGCAATATCGATTACTACAGCGAAAGCAAGAATAAATTTTTAGCGGCAGATGAAGAAACCAAGGATAAAATCTTGGACTCCCTATTCAATAAATCCTTAGAGAACAAAGAACTTCTTTTGAAGCAACCTATTGAAAATTGGAAATCGCTCTTTGCATCTAGCAAAAATCTAAGCCTCAGTCCTACGCTTTACCACTTCAATAGTAATCCATACCTCGCTTTCTTGCGAAGGGATAGGGAAAAGAATACAGCAAAAATCAAAAAGTTATCAGAAGATTTGCTCAGTATCAATAAAAAAGCAGGATACGCTGATGCGACCTCCTATTTATTGGTGAACAATATTTCCCCTAGCTATCAAAAAAAAGACAGCTATGTTGATGCTTTGAAAAATGTAATAGCCCAAAACAAGAGCGATTATAACGCGTTCATCTATGCCATCATTGCAGAGACCTTGAACAGCAACAATGAAACAAAAAAGGCAGTCGAATCCCTAGCCAAAGCAAAACAAGAGTACCCAACATCACCTTGGATCAAGGATGTTGAGCTCATGGATCAACAATTAAAAAGTGTTGAAATTCAGTTTTATAATCCTCAGATTAACCCTTCCAATGTCAACAGTCCTGTCCAGCTATCCTTTAAAAATGCGGAAAAGCTCTACTTGAAAGTTTTCAATGTGACCAATACCCCAACAAACTATAAGAAATTTGAAGTAAAGTTGGATAGCATCACGAAAAAAGTAGGGGTAAATGCGTCGGAAGTGTATGCAGAAGAAATCCCAATAAAATCATTTGATGATTATAAAAGACATTCAACCATTTACAAGATAAATGCCCTCCCTTTTGGCAATTATGTAGCCCTCATTTCAAACAATCCTGAATTCAAAGCTGATGGTTTATTCAATACCGTATCCTCATCAAGATTTATTGTTTCGGATTTATTTAACTACACAGAACTAGAGACAGGGAAGAATACAGCATATCTTTTCAGTGGTTTACTGATCAATCGAAAGACTGGTTTGCCTTATGCTGGTAAATCGCTGGAGATCTATGATGTAAACTCAGGAAAAGCACCAAAGCTGGTTCATAAAATGAAAACTAATCAGAACGGAGAGTTTTCAGTAGATATCAATAAGGATTCTTATTATCGCTATCAATCTGGGGCGATGCTTTACCTTGCAGAGGAAAAGCAAATCATCGATATGGCTGCCCCTTTAAATTATAGCTTTTCGCAAATCGAGAAAGAAGAAGCTAGAGAAAGGTTCAACACTAAGATCTTAACCGATAGAAGGATTTATAGACCCGGTCAAAAGCTTTTCTTCAAAGGAATTGTTTATAACAACAGTTCATTAAGTGGAAAAGTGATAGAAGGTAAAAAACTAGATGTTATCCTTCAGGATGCCAACGGACAGAAAGTAGACTCCTTGTCTTTGACCAGTAATGCATTTGGTTCTGTAAACGGAGAACTTCAAATCCCAGTCAATACCTTGGCGGGTGGATTCAATATCCTGATTATGGATAAAGGAGCCCAAATTGGCTACCACTACCTAAGTGTGGAAGAGTATAAGCGTCCTACCTTTAGTGTTAGTTTTGAAACCAATAAGGAAACCTATAAACGCTCTGATATAGCCGAGTTCATAGGAAAAGTGGAATCCTATTCCGGTGTACCCCTAGTAGGTTCATCGGTGAATTATAAAGTACAAATAAACTCCTATGGTCGAAATTATACCAGTTTCACCTTAGCGGATAGCTCAATTATCGCTGATGAGCAAGGAAAATTTACCATCAGGATTCCATTAGAAGATACCGCATTAAATAAATTGGAAGATTTCAACATCAGTGTAACTGCTGAGGTGGTAAATCAGACCGGAGAAATGCAACAAGCATCTGTTTTTTACACCTATTCGGATAAGCCTTGGGTAATCAATATTCTAGGTCCAAGAATAGAAGAAGCGGGTAAATGGAATAAATTATTCATCAGTACCGTGAATAAAAATAACCAGCCCTTGCCCTTGACCGGTGAGATAAAAATCTATAAGTATCCTGAGCCTAATATTGCTTTACCGGATCAATATGACAATATATTTAAAGATGTGGATTACCATATTTTCAGTAATGCAGAATACAAAAAACTATTCCCAACTTCATTTGATGAGTCTTTAATCATCAAGAAACCATCAGAATTACTGAAAACCTATTCCTTTGACACAAGGGACACAAGTCTTGTGAAAATAGATTCCACCCTGTTCCCAAAAGGAAAGTATTACGTTGAAGTCATTTCAATCCAAGGAAAGGATACCATAAGAAGCCAAGCTGATGTGAGCATTTTCGACCCTGTTACCAAAAAGAGCAGCGATCATGACTTCCTCACCTACAGTTTTGATAAACCAAATTATGGTCTGGATGAACAGGTCAAATTAAATTTCTATACAGATGTCCCTAATGCAAAGGAAATAATTCTTTTCCCAAGTAACTCCTTTGGTAAACAAGAGACCTTTACCATTCCTGTAAAGAATGGTCGAGCAATCCATGAATTCAAATTTGATAGGGAAAAGTTTGCTCGAGGTTATCAATTAGACGCTGTATTAATTGTAGACAACCAGATTGAAAATAAATTCATCAGCGCACCTAAGCGAACTGATGACCAAGATTTAAAAATTAAAATCAGCAGTTTTAGAGATAAAATTACGCCGGGAACAAAAGAGAAATGGAGCTTTAGCATCTTGCAAAAGGACAAGGTTATTCCTTCAGAGGTATTGGCGACAATGTATGACATGTCATTAGACGTTTTTGGAGCCAATTATTTCCCAACCTTTTTTGACAGATATAGCCCATCCTATTACAGGCGATATAATTTCACAAATTTATTCTATGCTTCATCAGCTTCAAGTCCTTTTGGCTTCAATGAACAAATTATCAATGCAGTAGGCAATGAATTACCTTTAGTCAACAATTATGGCCTTTGGGATGATTATTGGTTAAATCGCGGTGTCAATAACCTGCATAACTATTATGATGGTCCAGTTCTAAATAGAGCTGGTTCCGCCCTTGCAGTAAAAGGAGCACAAAGAATTCTTCAAGGCAAAGTAGCTGGAATCAATCTTGAAGCAGCAGCCGATGTACATGAAGTAACGGAAGAAACTGTACAATTATATGATGAACTAAAAGACCCTAATCTTAGGGCACAAGTTGAAGAATTAAAGAATAAGAAACAAGGAGTAGACCTCTCTCAAGTCCAAGCACGCAAGAACCTTCAGGAAACAGCCTTCTTCTACCCTAACCTATACACCGACAAGGATGGCAACATCAGTTTCGAGTTCGATAGTCCTGAGGCCTTGACCAAATGGAAGCTCATGCTGTTCGCCCATGGCAAGAACCTAGAAGTAGGGTCTGCGCAGTTCTTTACCCAGACGCAGAAACAATTGATGATACGTCCAAACCTGCCAAGGTACTTCCGGGAGTCCGATGAGATCGAGATCATCGCGCAGGTACAGAACCTAAGTGAGAAGGCACAAAAAGGAAAAGCGAAGATTGAGATCATCAATCCAGTGGATAATGCCGACATCAGCGACAAGTTTGTGGTCAGTGCTATCTCGCCGGATTTTACTATCGAAAAGAGCAATAACCAAACGGTGTCCTGGAAGCTTAAGATCCCGGAGGGATATCCTGCAGTGCAGGTCAAAATCGTAGCTGCAAGTGCAGAATACTCCGATGGAGAGATTATGGAACTGCCGGTATTATCCAACAAGGTATTGATAGCAGAGACCCAGAAGATCGCATTGAAAGCTGGCGAAAAGAAAGATTTCAATATCGAATCAGCTGGAAAGAACAACCTACAGGCCAAGGTTCAGGTTCAAAGCAACCCGATCCTGGAGATTATCTCTGCCATCGATTACCTCAAGAACTATCCATATGAATGTACCGAACAGTCTACCAGCAAATGGTTCGGCTATAAGATGGTACAATATATCGGCAAGCACTATCCGGCCATTTCCGATTATTTTAAATCGATCAAGGCAAAGGATACCAAGAGCCGACTGGAGGAGAATGCGCAGCTGAGCGAATTGAAGTTACAGGAGATGCCTTGGCTTCGCGACATACAGCATGACAGCAAGAGATTGGAGGCCATAGCGGAACTGTTCAATTCCAATATCGAAACCGAGCTCAAGGGAATCGAACAAAAGATATTGCGTGGTCAACTGGACAACGGTTCTTTCCCATGGTTTGAGGGCGGAAAAACAGATACCCATATCTCCATGAGAATATTGGAGGTGGTCGGAAAGGTATTCTACCTCGATCACAACCTTGTCAATCCGCAGATGAACGGTAGCATGCGCAGGTTGGCAAACTATCTGGATCAGGACAGCAGCATCACCAGGGAGAAAGCATCTGCGAGCATTGCCCTGGATTATCTATATGCCCGTCATTTCTGGAATTCAGAGGTCAAGGTTCCGCAGAAGAACAGTGAGATCCTCAAGGCCAAGATTGCCAAGGCTCCGATCATTACCGCCAAGGGTCCTGCCGGCTATGCCGCAAAGGCATGGGTGGTAAACCAATTGTTTGGCGTATCAAAAGAGTCCAATGAAATCAAGAACAGGATTCAACAAGAGGTGATCCTGGATCCTGAAAAGGGAATGTACTGGGAAAGCAACAGTAAACATTACAATGATATCAGCTTACAGAGCTATATGCTGGAGGCCTATAAATTATATGACCCGAGCAAGTTGAATGCCATCAGTCAGTGGATTTTCTTCAAGAATGAAGCCAATTATTGGCGCAGCACCTGGATGACGGTGGATGCTGTCTACAGTCTCCTGTTGACCAATAATCCGAAGGACTTTAGCTTAGAAAACACGGTGAAGGTATTGGCTGATGGACAGAAGACACAGTTGGACAGCGTTGTTCTGGGACAGGTATCCAAAACCTTTACCAAAGAGGACCTGCAGAAAAATAGAACTATACAATTACAGAACGACAATGACCGGACAGTGTTCGGAGGGGTTTTCCACCAATATTTCTTGCCGGTATCAGAGGTAAAAAGTTCAACCAATGACATCAAGGTCAGCAAACAGTACATGGTAGAGCGGAATGGTAAATGGATGGAGAGCGAAGAGGCAAAACTCGGAGAAAGGATCAAGGTGGTCATAACGGTCATCAACGATCAGGACCTGGAGTATGTGCACTTGAAGGATAGTCGTCCGGCGGGTGTTGAGCCTGTATATGTCCCTTCAGGTTACAATTGGAGAAACAACTTCTATTTTACCTTGAAGGATGCATCGACCAACTATTTCTTCAATTCCTTGCCTAAAGGGAAAAGGACGTTCGAATATGAGGTCAAAGCAAATAATATTGGCCTATTCAACTCTGGGATTACAGGTATTGAGAGCATGTATGACCCAACGGTTAATGCAAGGTCAGATAATAAGGTGATCAGGATTGTGAAGTAGGGAATAATAGAAATAAAATGAGAAGGGCAATTGATATCAATTGCCCTTCTCATTTTATTAAAGACTTCCCTTTCTACTGTCAAGTCAAGCTTATTTAAAATAATTTTATGAAAAACAATATTTGGATGCATCTTAAATTAAGAAAGCCAATTATTAATTCATGAAAATAATCCTACAAATATTATTGTTTATCCTCCCGTTTTTAGCCTTCGCACAGACAGGTGGACAAGATATTGGAGAAAAATGGAAAGAAATCAACCATTTACAAAGTGTTAGAAATTACAAAGAAACCATCCCAATTTTAAATGAAATAAAGAAGTCTTCTAAAGGAAGAAAGGATGATGCCCTAGAGGTTAGGATAATTCTCGCGGAAACCATGGGACTCAGGGAAAATGTTACTAATGCAGACTTATTCGAAAAAATAGAACAACATTTTATTCAAAACATTAAGGGAAAAAATAAAGTTCAAAGAGCTGTACTATATCAAGCTTATGCCTTATTTCTTCTTAATAATATTAAAAAGAGTCCATCCAAAACTAATAATGAATTTCTGGGATCAACCAGGGAAAGGAAATTAAAAATCATAGATAGTCTCTTCAAAAAAACTATTGCCAATAAAAATTTTCTTCTAAAACAACCTATGGAAAAATGGCAACCATTAATTCAAGATTCCAACAATCTTTCTATTCAACCTAGTTTATATCATTTCAATCTTGACACCTATTTAAAGTTTTTACTTATGGACAGAAAGAACAATTTGGATCATGCCAATAAACTATTAACAGATATTCTTGCCTATAATAAGAAGATGGGGTTTGAGGATGCATCCGCCAACCTCCTGGCTAAGTACCTATATATAGAAGACCGAGATACATCGGGTATAATAGAAGCTTACGAAGGAATTATTCAAAAAACTAATAGTCAATTTAATGCTCAAATCTATTTAATGTTGGCAGAAAGACTTAGTTTTATGAATCCTAAATTACAGGTAAGGTATTTAAAGAAGGGAAAAAAACTATATCCAAACTCAGTTTGGGCACCGAAATTAGATTCATTGATTCATACCTTTAATGATGTAAAATTAAATCTCAAGCATAATTCCTCCATACCTACCAACGAATATGTTCCCATAGTTCTTTCAGTAAGGCATATTGAAAAGATATACGTGAAAGTTTTCAAGTTCCAAAACGATATAGATTATTATTCAAATTCAACAGCTGGATTCAGCGATTTAATTAGCAATTCAAAAGAAATCTATTCTGAAGAAGTTGCATTGAAACCATTCGATGATTTCCAAATCCATACTACTTACTTCAAAATAAACCCATTAACTGCTGGAAAATATCGAATCTTGATTTCAAACAATTCTGAATTTCAAAATAATGATATCAATAAAATAGTAGCAGAATCCAAGTTTGAAGTGACTGACTATTTTTTTAAGACTTCGATTGAAAAAGCTGCCGATGGAGGTAATATATTTTATACATTCCTTGCCAATCGGAAAAATGGCGAGACTTACAAAGAGAAAAAGCTGAAAATCGTTAAGATAAATACTAGAGATACTATTTTAAAAGTAACAAACACTAATCATGCCGGAGAAATATCGTTTCCTATCCCTACAGATTCAGTTAAATTTTATGCTGAAGATATCGGTATTTTCCTCCCAGAAGAAAACCAACATCTAGTTTATAGTAGGACCAACAATTTTTATGAAGGGGATCGGGCTTATAAGAATCAATTGGATTACGATGCAAAAATTCTACTTGATCGTAATATTTTTAGACCGGGTCAGAAAGTTCACTTCAAGGTAATCAGTTATCAAAACAATACTTTTGACAGGAAAACATTAGCGGGAAAAAAATTGAAAGTGCTAATAAAAACTAACAATAACCAATTATTAGACTCGTTGGTCCAAACTACAGATAGTTTTGGATCAATACATGGAGAATTTGTTCTACCAGAAAAAACAGAACTTGACATTTACCAGATCATTGTCAAAGAAGGAAATCATTTTATTAGCTCTTCAAGTTTCCGAGTAGATGAATATAAGAGACCGACATTCAAGATTTATCTCAATAAAATTAAAGATACTTATACGTCCAAAGATACAGCGGAGTTCACAGGATGGGTAGAGACATTTTCTGGAGTAAAATTAAGTGGAACAACGGTTTCTTATACAATAAATGTAATTACACATGACCCGAGCTCTGAATATTTCAAACTTCCTTCAGGAACTTTACAAACTGAAAAAGATGGAACTTTTAAAATTAAGGTTCCACTAAATGATAGTCTTTTTGCAGATTTCAAAGGCTATAGTATTTTATTGAATACTTTTGCAACAGGCCCAACCGGCGAATCCCAAGAGGCATATACCCATTATATTTATTCGGATATTCCCGGAAACGCAATAATAGATATAGATAATAAAAAATTATTTACCAGCAAATTTGATGAAATCGAAATAGCTGGTAAAAATGAAAACCAAGAGAATGTAAATATTTCTGGAAAAATTCAAATTTTTAAAAGACCAGAACCAAGCACGATCTCAGTTTCCAGCTGGTATTCTTCCACTAAATTTCTCGATGAGAAAGGATTTCATATTTTTACCCCCGAGGAGTACATTAAGTATTTCCCAACACTAGTAACGAAAAAAGACTTTGAAATTCCAAAAGACAGTCTTATAGTAACCTACCCTTTTGACACCAGACTTTCACAGACTATCAAGATCGATCCAAAATTATTTCCTTCAGGGAGTTATTACATTAAAGCCATTGATGGCACTGATTCTACCATTTTAGGAAATAAATGGTTTCAGTTAGAAGATAGCAAAACAGGCAGAAAGGGTAACAAAAACTTTTTAGTATACAAATTTGATAAGGAACGCTATCTTATAAACGATCGGGTAACAATTGACTTTTACACTGATTTTATAAATGCTAAGGAGGTTCTTTTAGTTCCATTTGATAACCAACAAAGACTTGAAACCATTATTCTTCCTATTAAGAATGGTCATTCTTCATATTCTTTTTTACTGGACAGTTTAAAAATCAGTAATTACTATCAGTTTCAAGCTACATTAATCAATGAAAATAAGACACAAAACCTTGGCATAACAATACCTTTATATCAGGAAAATAATCAACTAAAAATAAAGGCAAATACTTTTAGAAGTAAAATACACCCTGGTACCAAGGAAAAATGGAGTTTTAATATATCCCTGAAAGATAAACCAATCCCAACCAATGTATTAGTAACTATGTATGATTTATCCTTGGATGAATTTTATAAAACAAACTACTCAATACGTTGGGATTTTAATTTCGATTTAAGAACATACCCGATTAGACATAATGCCTTTTATACTTTGATGAAAGCGCGTGATGAAGGAGATTATATCAATCTTTACATTCCAAGGAATGTTTTAAATTTCCATGAAATAAATAATTTCGCTTTGTGGGATTCCTCAATATTAAATCAAGGTGATATTTCTTATTTAGAAAATTACAACAGGTCTTATGATTTTGAGGCGATATGGTCTCCAGCATATTTAAATCAAGTTGATGAACCTCCAATAGGAGAATTCGATTCAAAAATAGAAGGTTCTGGTATGTCTGAGATAAATTCTTGGGAATTATCCGTAAACCTTTCTAACGTCCAAGCGCGCAAGAACCTTCAGGAAACAGCCTTCTTCTACCCTAACCTGTACACCGATAAGGATGGCAACATCAGTTTCGAGTTCGACAGTCCCGAAGCCCTGACCAAGTGGAAGCTCATGCTGTTCGCCCATGGCAAGAACCTAGAAGTAGGGTCAGCACAGTTCTTTACCCAGACGCAGAAACAATTGATGATACGTCCAAACCTGCCAAGGTATTTCCGGGAGTCCGATGAGATCGAGATCATCGCGCAGGTACAGAACCTAAGTGAGAAGGCCCAAAAAGGAAAAGCAAAGATTGAGATCATCAATCCAGTGGATAATGCCGACATCAGCGACAAGTTTGTGGTCAGTGCTATCTCGCGGGATTTTACTGTCGAGAAGAACAATAACCAAACGGTGTCCTGGAAGCTCAAGATTCCGGAGGGATATCCTGCAGTGCAGGTCAAAATCGTCGCCGCAAGCTCGGAAAACTCCGATGGGGAGATTATGGAACTGCCGGTCTTATCCAACAAGGTATTGATAGCTGAGACCCAAAAGATCGCCTTGAAAGCTGGTGAAAAGAAAGATTTCAATATCGAATCAGCTGGAAAGAACAACCTACAGGCCAAGGTTCAGGTTCAAAGCAACCCGATCCTGGAGATTATCTCTGCCATCGATTACCTCAAGACCTATCCATATGAATGTACCGAACAGTCTACCAGCAAATGGTTCGGCTATAAGATGGTACAATATATCGGCAAGCACTATCCGGCCATTTCCGATTATTTTAAATCGATCAAGGCAAAGGATACCAAGAGCCGACTGGAGGAGAATGCGCAGCTCAGCGAATTGAAGTTACAGGAGATGCCTTGGCTTCGCGACATACAGCATGACAGCAAGAGATTGGAGGCCATAGCGGAACTGTTCAATTCCAATATCGAAACCGAGCTCAAGGGAATCGAACAAAAGATATTGCGTGGTCAACTGGACAACGGTTCTTTCCCATGGTTTGAGGGCGGAAAAACAGATACCCATATCTCCATGAGAATATTGGAGGTGGTCGGAAAGGTATTCTACCTCGATCACAACCTTGTCAATCCGCAGATGAACGGTAGCATGCGCAGGTTGGCAAACTACCTGGATCAGGACAGCAGTATCACCAGGGAGAAAGCATCTGCGAGCATTGCCCTGGATTATCTATATGCCCGTCATTTCTGGAATTCAGAGGTCAAGGTTCCGCAGAAGAACAGTGAGGTCCTCAAGGCCAAGATTGCCAAGGCTCCGATCATTACCGCCAAGGGTCCTGCCGGCTATGCCGCAAAGGCATGGGTGGTAAACCAATTGTTTGGCGTATCAAAAGAGTCCAATGAAATCAAGAACAGGATTCAACAAGAGGTGATCCTGGATCCTGAAAAGGGAATGTACTGGGAAAGCAACAGTAAACATTACAATGATATCAGCTTACAGAGCTATATGCTGGAGGCCTATAAATTATATGACCCGAGCAAGTTGAATGCCATCAGTCAGTGGATTTTCTTCAAGAAGGAAGCCAATTATTGGCGCAGCACCTGGATGACGGTGGATGCTGTCTACAGTCTCCTGTTGACCAATAATCCGAAGGACTTTAGCTTAGAAAACACGGTGAAGGTATTGGCTGATGGACAGAAGACACAGTTGGACAGCGTTGTTCTGGGACAGGTATCCAAAACCTTTACCAAAGAGGACCTGCAGAAAAATAGAACTATACAATTACAGAACGACAATGACCGGACAGTGTTCGGAGGGGTTTTCCACCAATATTTCTTGCCGGTATCAGAGGTAAAAAGTTCAACCAATGACATCAAGGTCAGCAAACAGTACATGGTAGAGCGGAATGGGAAATGGATGGAGAGCGAAGAGGCAAAACTCGGAGAAAGGATCAAGGTGGTCATAACGGTCATCAACGATCAGGACCTGGAGTATGTGCACTTGAAGGATAGTCGTCCGGCGGGTGTTGAGCCCGTATACGTCCCTTCAGGTTACAATTGGAGAAACAACTTCTATTTTACCTTAAAGGATGCATCGACCAACTATTTCTTCAATTCCTTGCCTAAAGGAAAAAGAACGTTCGAATATGAGGTCAAAGCAAATAATATTGGTGTATTCAATTCTGGGATTACAGGTATTGAAAGCATGTATGACCCGACGGTTAATGCAAG
This sequence comes from Sphingobacterium cellulitidis, assembly GCA_002245855.1. GTDB lineage: Bacteria > Bacteroidota > Bacteroidia > Sphingobacteriales > Sphingobacteriaceae > Sphingobacterium > Sphingobacterium cellulitidis. The sequence continues at coordinate 506,926 of NOUX01000002.1, forward strand.
GTCAGCTAATAAGGTGATCAAGATTGTGAAGTAGGGAATAATAGGTTGAAAATGTAAAGCCCTCTAAAGCGTAAATTGCTATAGAGGGCTTTTATTTTTAGAAAGGTTTAATGCTTATTTATTTTTAGTGATAAGTGGTTTATGATCTACCACTACCACTTTTTCTTTTGTTTCTAGCTTTTCTTTTTTGGCATTTTCAGCAATTGTATGACCACCCAGAATTGGGGCAATCACCAACCCAACCAAACAAGTCAACTTGATTAAGATATTCATGGAAGGTCCAGAAGTATCTTTGAAAGGGTCTCCTACTGTATCACCAGTTACTGCTGCTTTATGTGCATCAGAACCTTTGAAGGTCATTTCACCATTGATCATAACCCCAGCTTCGAAGGATTTTTTGGCATTATCCCATGCTCCACCGGCATTATTTTGAAATATAGCCCACATTACACCAGATACCGCAACACCGGCCATATAAGCTCCTAGAGCCTCAGGTCCCATTACAAACCCAACAATGATTGGTGTAATGATAGTAATCGCTCCAGGCAACATCATTTCACGTAATGCTGCTTTAGTGGAAATATCCACACATCTACCATAATCAGGCTTTCCTGTTCCTTCTAATATTCCAGGAATTTCACGGAATTGTCTTCTTACTTCGTTTACCATATCCATTGCTGCTTTACCAACAGATTGCATGGCTAAAGCTGAGAATACGACAGGAATCATACCACCGATAAACAATGCTGCCAGTACATCGGCTTTGAAAATATTAATTCCATCGATTCCAGTAAAAGTCACATAAGCTGCAAATAAGGCAAGCGCTGTCAATGCAGCAGAAGCGATTGCAAATCCTTTTCCTACCGCAGCAGTTGTATTCCCAACGGAATCCAATACATCCGTACGCTGACGCACTTCCTTAGGAAGTTCACTCATTTCTGCGATACCACCGGCATTATCAGCAATTGGTCCGAAAGCATCGATTGCCAATTGCATGGCTGTGGTCGCCATCATGGCAGAAGCAGCAATAGCTACACCATAAAATCCAGCCAATTCGTAGGAACCCCAAATTGCCAAAGCAAATAGGATTACGGAAGAAGCTGTCGATTTCATTCCTGTAGCCAAACCAGCAATAATATTAGTTGCTGCACCTGTAGATGAGTTTTGAACGATATTTAAAACTGGTTTTTTACCAAGACCAGTATAGTATTCTGTAAAAGATGAAATTAAACCACCCACTGCCAATCCCACGATAGTAGAATAGAAAATATTCATTCGCGGAACATCTTGATAACCTTCGCCAAAGAACTTCATTTGGATTACTTCAGGTAGCATATATTGGATCAAAAAGAAGCAAGCAATGACCGTTAATAAGATCGATGCCCAGTTGCCCATATTCAAGGCTTTTTGAACTTGATTTTCTCTTGCATCATTTGAGGTTACTTTCACTAAGAAAGTTCCGATAATAGATGCTAGAATACCAACACCTGCAATTACGATTGGAAGAAGAATCGGTCCCATTCCATGGAATGCATCGGTGAATTGTGATCCATTCACTTCAGACATATCCTTGATGATATAATTCCCCAATACCATTGAAGCCAATACGGTAGCCACATAAGAACCAAATAGGTCGGCTCCCATTCCTGCGACATCTCCCACATTATCACCTACGTTATCTGCAATTGTTGCTGGGTTTCGAGGATCATCTTCAGGGATTCCAGCTTCCACTTTACCCACTAAATCTGCTCCAACATCAGCTGCTTTGGTGTAGATACCACCACCTACCCTAGCGAAAAGGGCAATGGATTCAGCACCTAGGGAAAAGCCTGCCAGGGCTTCCAGAACGACGGTCATTTCCAAATAGAAATTTCCACCTTCGGTCAAAAACATTTTCAGGAACAAAAGAAAGAAAATACTCAATCCCAATACCGCTAATCCAGCTACACCTAATCCCATTACCGTTCCTCCAGAGAAGGAAACTTTCAGGGCTTGAGGAAGACTGGTTCTAGCTGCTTGGGTTGTTCTGACATTGGCACTTGTTGCGATCCGCATACCAATATTTCCTGCCAAAGCGGAGAAAAAGGCACCACAGATAAATGCAACCACGATAATCCAATGGGAAGTTTCTACCAGGGTAGAAACGATGAAAAGTGCAATCGAAGCGATTACAACAAAAATAAGGAGGATTCGGTATTCAGCCTTAAGGAAAGCCATAGCCCCCTCTTGAATACTCTTGGAAATGGATTGCATCTTGCCGTCACCAGCATCCTGCTTACGAACCCATCCTGCTTTGACAAACATAAATAATAACCCCAATACAGCGAGTGCTGCTGGTAAATAGATGATAAATTGTTCCATACAAAGTTTATTTGGTTAGTATTAAAGATAACATATTTTTTTATCAATATACAAACCTCCAAAAACTAGTTTTTTAATGGGCATGAAACGTTAAAGCTTGGAAATACAATAACTTAGGAAAGGCAAAGAAATTAAATATGGCCTAAAGGGCATTCCAATGGTAAAGGTCGTTTTCTAGCTTGACCTTTTCAGTATCCAACAAATTTCGAAGAACTCGGAGGCGATCTTCATCTTTTCCAATTTCTATTTCTTCTATCAAATCATGTAATAATCGAGGTTTATCAAGGAGCAAGAATTGGATTTTCTTCTCAATAGATTCGGACATTCCAACCTTATGCTCTCTTACCACACAGAGATCACAAACGCCACAGGGTTCAGTTGCTTCTTCACCAAAATAATGCTGTAAGCTCAAACTACGGCAATCTTTGCTATCCAAATATTGATAAATAGCTTTGATTTGTTCTTCTTTGATAACCTTTCTTTCTTCAATAAATTGGGTATCAATATAGAGGTTTTTATAGTCTACACGACCTTGCAGGAACTGAAGTTGGGGTGAATCGGTTTTAGCAATATAGGTAACCAATTCCTGTTGCTGGAGATATTTAAGCATCCGCTGTACTTCCTCAAGGGGTTTGGATATTTTCTTAGCGATTTCAAATTCATTAATTGGGACATAATAATCAAAAACCCCACCGTACAATCGTAATATGGTCTTAATCAAAGGATCATAGGCCGCACTTTGCACTTGAAATTTATAGAGTTCTTGGAAATCCACTTCAAACTTTAATCTTGCAGGAATATATACCGCTTCACTTAAGGTCAGCCATTTATCTCTTTCAAGGAATTTGAAGGCACTCAATGTTTTTAGAACCTCAAGTTTATAACGCTTGGCAAAATCCAGCACATCAAAATCAAAGCTCAATCCTTTTCCAGCACCGTAGGCAATCTGGAAGTAATTGCAAAGGTGATGGTATACTTGCTGGATATATTGGAAGTCCGGGAAGTTAAGATCAATATTTTCCCAGAGTTCATTTCGATCGGCTTGTTGATATAATAGAACTGGATAAGCTTTTTTACCATCTCGACCCGCCCGACCTGCTTCTTGATAATACGCTTCCAAGGAGTCTGGAATATCGAGGTGGATAACAAATCTGACATCCGGTTTATCTATTCCCATTCCAAAAGCATTGGTAGCAACGATTACCCGAATTTGGTTATTAGTCCAGGCTTCTTGTTTTTTAGAGCGGGTATTGATATCTAAACCAGCATGATAAAAATCAGCTGGAATTCCATGATTCAGCAGATAGCGTGCTACTTCTTGGGTTTCGCGTCGGTTCCTGACATATACGATTCCTGTTCCGCCAATTTTGGATATTACCTTTAACATCCTGCCCATCTTATTTTCTTCATTGAAAACCATATAGGCAAGATTTTCCCTTCGAAAGCTCTTGGAAAGGACATTTTCAGATTTGAATCCGAGTTTCTCCTGAATGTCAGCAACCACTTTTGGTGTTGCTGTAGCGGTTAATGCGAGGATAGGGACTTTTGGTTGTAGCTCCCGAAGTTTGATGAGTTCTAAGTAAGAAGGTCGGAAATCATAACCCCATTGGGAAATACAGTGAGCCTCATCGATAGCGAATAGGTTCACCTTCATGTGGCGGATTCTTTCCTGCACCATGTCATTGTATAACCTTTCAGGGGCTAGGTAAAGGAATTTAATATTTCCAAAGATGCAATTATCCAAGGCAATATCTACCTCTCGATGAGACATGCCGGAAAAGATGGCAATCGCTGGAATATTTCTTTTACGTAGATTTTCAACCTGGTCCTTCATCAAGGCGATCAAGGGACTGATGACGATACAGATTCCATCATTAAGCAAGGCAGGAACCTGAAAACAAATAGACTTACCTCCACCTGTAGGCATTAACGCTAAGGTGTCATTTCCGATTAGAATTTCGTGGATAATTTCTTCCTGTAATGGTCGGAATTTATCATATCCCCAATATTCTTTTAAAACAGATAAGCTTGTTTTTTCCATTGTTATTCGCTATCCCAAACATACGCAAAATTATCCTTCAATATGTAATATGGCCTGTTTTCAAGATCCAAACGGTCTTTTATCCTATTTATATATGGGTAAGAATTTGAACCGTCAATTAGGATAAAATCGGCTTTAATATCTCTTGCTAAGGTTGCGTTTTTTCTGAGCAATAAGATTTTAGATTTGGAGGGATGACTAGTCTTCGAATTTTGGATAAATAAATCGACACTGTCCATTAACTGAATATATTGATTTTCTTTATCCATGTTTAGTTTTGTAAAACGAATATTTTTAAGTTCAGAATAATTTTTCAAATCAGGCCATATATTGAATTTCAAGGTTTTATGGTTAATGGAATCACAGGAACTAATTAGATGGACAGAACCAGATTGAATGATTGCAAGGCTAAAATCCTTTCTGGTATTATAGAATTTAATTCCCTTGAAAGATTTATTTTCTAATCGCCATAATAAAACAGAAGCCAAAGTAAAGATGAATAAGACCAGTGAAAGGTAGATTATTACTTTTCGTTTAAACCGAAATGCGAAAAAGTAGAGGAGGATACATACATAAGCCATCAAAGTGAGTGTAGAGTTTAAGGGAATCCCCTTGATGCTTGAAAAGGGAATAGCATCAATTAGTTTCAAGAATTGAAAAGAGGCCTTGATACATAGGCTAAGGCACTGTCCAAAGAAAATATTTAAATATTCGAAAGGAGAAATTGCGAGAAGGGCAGCAATAATCAGAATTAAGGTAGAAGGAAAAGTAATTAAGATATTAGAGATCAGGAATGAGGTTGGAAATTGGTGGAAATAATAAATAGCTAAGGCTGTTGTTGTGATTTGAGCAGAAAGAGACACATAGACAAGATCCAGTATCGAATTAGCTATTTTATGTTTTGTGTAAAAAAGGCTTTTCAAAATAGGTTGAAAAACGAGGATTCCAATGACAGCGAGATAGGATAATTGGAAACCAATATCGAACAACATATAAGGATCATAAAGCAAAAGTAGGAATGCGGAGGAATAGACGGCATTTAATGAAACGGGGACCTGATATCTCCAATAGCCTAGCAAGAATAGACTAAACATGACCGTGGCTCTTAAAACAGCTGGTACGAATCCACAAATCGTTGCATAGAACCAAATAAAACAAAAGATAAAACCAAGACGGAAGTTTCTATTTTTAAAAAGAAGGTCAGTAGGCTTTAAAAGTAAGGTCAAAAACCAGAACATCATACTTACATGGAATCCCGATACACTCAGTACATGGATTGTTCCGGTATTTGAAAAAATCTCCATTATTTCATCAGATATTTCAGATCGATAGCCGAAACTAATGGCGCTTCCAATTTGGAAGGCCGCCTGATCATTAATAAATCTTTTAAATTTCTTTTGAAGATGCACTTGCAATTCCAGCAGCCAATTTTCTAGTTTGTTTTCATTTTCGCTGCTATGGATGATTAAATGGTTAATTGGAATAAATACCTGATAGTTTACAGCTTTCGTTTTGAGGTATTTCGAATAGTCGAATTGAGTAGGATTAAATGCAGGTCTTAGTTTTTGGATTTGAGAATGAAATTGCAAAAAGTCGCCTTTTTTAATTGAATTGATGGTCGAATCTTTATCCCAGATATTGGCCATTGCCAAAATGCTAAATTGTCTTTTACCTGAGGGATGATTAATATTAAGGATTTCAATTTTTGCACGCAGAATTTCTCCATTTCGGATTCGGTTTTCTAAAAGTCTAGCGGTGCATTGGCACATTTTGTCCAGAGGAGGTGTTTCTCTAGAAATCTTACTTGCCATAGTTAGCATTCCTAAACAAAACAAACTAATGTATAACAATAAAATAAGGTAAGATCTTTTATTTGTGATACAACATAAGGAGCAAAGAAGTAGTAAAAAGAATATGCTAAAAATTAGGATTACGAAACCAGAATATGTCCAAGAAATGGCAAATGCAGTTAAGATGCCAGAGGAGAAAAACAACAATATTCGAAAAAAGGGGACTTGGTTTAATTTTAGAAATTGGATTTCATGCATTACCAAGCATATCGAATTTGAAACCTGAGGTCTGATTTATTATTTCCAATAATTTTATCGAGCCCCGAGCCGAATTCTTTCAGGTTTCTATAAGTCGTAATAGCATACCTGAACCAAATATCAATCCCTTTAATAGGTTTTATTTTTTGATTGAGGTAAAACCGAAATCCATTTCTGAAATAAGAAGGAAATGAAAAAGAATACAGTACATCCCGTTCATAGGCAAATAATCGGGCATCATACGAATCAGCATTGAAATAAGCGAATCGTAAGTTGCCGCCCATTTTCCATGATGGTTTATTCCATATCAGGTCCTGAAAAACAAGAAAGCCATATTGTTTGGCAAACATAGACTTATGAAATTGTTTTCCTTCAACTTGATTTCCAATCTGAAGATTTCGATTTAATTTGTAGAAGAAGCTAATTCTGGCTTGTTGTCTTGCCAGGTCGGCAATTGGATTGACCGTTTTAATATGGCTAGGATAATTTTCCTGATAAAATTTATATTGGTATCGAAGTTTCAGATGACCTTTTTTATACCAGATATAGCTCAATTGACTTTGACCATGTACTGAATTAGAAGGACTACTGGTTCTGAACTTTAACCAAGGAAATTGAACATAATCTAATTTATTAATCCATTCGATATTACGATTAGGATGATATGCAATACTGGCAGACCATCCAATTTCATTGGCGAGGTTTGATTGCTCCTGAAAGGATTGTCCAAAGAAACTATGATAATCTTTTCCATAATTTCGATATGCGAGCGAGGCAGAGAACTTTCTACCGAGTCCGGCGATTAAACCCTGGTTATTCGCCCAACCCGCTCCTATTGAATATGCCGATTCACCAAATGCTAACAGATTATAAAGGTTGTATTGGTAATACAGGGAGACATTATGGAGGATATTTCCTTCGAACCTGTATCGACTATAATCGCGGTTATTCAACTTCAGGTACCTATCAAATCGAGTGGTAAGAAAGTTGAAACCAACCTTAAATTTTTCTGGTTGAAATCCCACATTTACACCATATACTAACTGCTGTAAGCTATGTCGGTTCTTTAATTCAGAAGGTGTCCGGTGTAATCCAGAATAATTAATACTACTGACAAAGGAGCGATGTCCTTTTGCATTGATACTAGCGGACAAGTGATTATAAGCGAGAAAAGGAGTAAAACTCAAGTTCTTTATTCTGAGTTGAGCCGCCATTCCACGCATATACTTGCTTTCCATCAGACCTGTATGTGGCTTAAGCCCCAATCCATTTTGCATAATATGAGCTACTGAAGCACCTTTTCAAAAGACAGGGCCATTCCAGAGAGCAAGGCCTTGTCCAAATTGCAGTAAGTAATCTCCGAGGATAATATTTTCGAACCTCCCAATTTTACGGATGCTGATTGATCCTGAATAATGGTCAAAGCCTTGGGTTTGCTTTTCATTAAAAAAGGGTTCACCGGGGTCCTTTTTCATATTAAGCGCAAATTTGACTCTTTCAGACCAGTTCCACCTCAATCTGTTGATCAATCTATCTGGGCTTCCTAAATATCGGGATCGTTTGGGGTCTGATATTTCATAGCCTCTAGGAACTTGTAGACCTCGACTATAGGTCAGCATCCAGGAACCTGATGATTCTTTCATCATTTTAGGAATAGTTGATTTTGCTTCCAGAAGATCATCTTTGACCTTTATAAAGGGAAGCAATTGATCATATACTTCGGCATTGATACCTGGTATTACTTGAAGTTCCAGGGTTGAGATAAAGGATTTGATTTTATTTCGATGGGATAGAATTTGTTGGATTTGTAATTCAGAAAGAAAGATTAATTGTCTAAAGTCCTGCTCAGTAGCTTTATTCAAGTCCAGGGGCCTTCTTTTTAACTGAGTCAGGATTTCAGCATACTCAGAAATATTGTGGGATGATTCAGTTTCATCGAGGATTTGGCTGGCTAGAATATCATCGATATCATGTTGAGATTGGGCGTAGAGGGTAGTTGAAAAATGGAAAGTAATAATAAGAGTTAATAGTAAAGTAATGGGGTATTTTAATAGGACCATACTACGGAGCGAATTATTGATTGCGTATGGAAATAAATATCGGATAAGACTATTACCTTAAGGTCAAAGGATCTTTAAACAAATTGAAAGGGTACGAGCCTGTAAAAGAATTTTAGGTAAAGGTTGAATAGGAAATAAAAAAAAGCTGCCAAATGGCAGCTTTTCAATATGTTAATTTCTAAAAAGAATTAGATATCAATTTTAGCATAACGAGCATTCGCTTCGATAAATTCACGACGAGGAGCTACTTCATCACCCATTAACATTGAGAAAATACGGTCACATTCGGCAGCATTTTCAATTGTTACTTGGCGTAATGTACGTCTTTCAGGGTCCATTGTAGTATCCCAAAGCTGCTCAGCATTCATTTCACCAAGACCTTTATATCGTTGAACATGAACACTATCTTCTTTACCTGCACCTTTTAAGCGTTGGATTGCCGCCAATCGTTGGTCTTCGGTCCAAGCATATTCAAAGTCCTTACCTTTTTTCACAAGGTACAATGGCGGAGTTGCAATATAGACATAACCATTTTCGATCAATTCTTTCATGTATCGGAAGTAGAATGTCAACAACAAAGTTGCGATGTGCGAACCATCGACATCGGCATCCGTCATGATGATAATCTTATGGTAGCGAAGTTTTTCAACGTTTAATGCTTTAGAATCTTCGGCAGTACCAATACTTACTCCAAGTGCAGTGAACATATTTTTGATCTCTTCATTTTCATAGATCTTATGTTCCATTGCTTTTTCCACGTTGAGGATTTTACCTCTCAAAGGCATAATTGCTTGTGTAGCACGGTCACGACCTTGTTTTGCTGTACCACCAGCGGAGTCTCCCTCGACGAAGAAGATTTCACATTTTTCAGGGTCACGATCCGAACAATCGGCAAGTTTACCAGGCAGGCCAGAGCCACCCATTACGGTTTTACGTTGCACGAGTTCCCTAGCTTTACGGGCAGCAGCACGAGCCTGAGCCGCAACGATTACCTTTTGAACGATTAATTTAGCTTCCCTAGGATTTTCTTCAAGGTAAGAACTTAAGATTTCACCTACAGCCACATCTACAGCCCCCATTACCTCGGAGTTTCCTAATTTTGTTTTCGTCTGGCCTTCAAATTGAGGTTCAGCGACTTTAACAGAAATTACAGCAGTCAATCCTTCACGGAAGTCATCCCCTACAATTTCTACTTTTAAGTTTTTCAATAAACCAGAATCATCGGCGTATTTTTTCAAGGTACGGGTTAATCCTCTACGGAAACCAGCAACATGAGATCCACCTTCGATAGTATTGATATTATTAACGTAGGAATGTACATTTTCAGAGTAGGTATCATTGTATTGAAGGGCTAGTTCCACAGGAACACCTTGTTTAATACCTTCTACATAGATAGGTTCAGAAATTAAAGGCGTTCTATTGCCATCCAAGAATTTCACAAACTCTTGAAGACCACCTTCAGATAGATAGACATTTTTCCGGAACTCACCATTATCAAGGATTTCTCTTTCATCGATTAAGGTTAAAGTAATTCCTTTATTTAGGAAGGAAAGTTCTCTTAATCGGTTGGCAAGCGTATCGTAATTAAAGATTAAGGTTGTTGTGAAAATTTCGGGATCCGGTTGAAATGTAACAATGGTTCCAGTTACATCACTGACACCGATTTCTTTTACATCCGCTTGTGGTTTACCTTGTTCATATTCCTGAACGAAGATTTTACCTTCTCTATGCACTTCAGCTTTTAAATGGGTAGAAAGGGCATTCACACAGGATACCCCGACACCGTGTAAACCTCCAGATACTTTATAAGTATCTTTATCGAATTTACCACCGGCGTGCAATACGGTCATTACAAGCTCTAAAGCAGATTTTTTTTCTTTTTTATTGATTCCAGTTGGAATACCACGTCCATTATCACGTACCGATATACCGTTGGATTTAAGAATGGTTACTACGATATCGTCACAATAACCGGCAACAGCTTCATCGATAGAGTTATCGACTACTTCATAAACCAAGTGATGTAGGCCTTTTACGCCTGTATCACCGATGTACATGGAAGGGCGCTTACGTACAGCTTCTAATCCTTCTAATACCTGGATATTATCCGCTGAATACGTAGATGCATTTTTGTTTTCTTCGCTCATGAAAATCCTTTAAAATTACTGTTGATTAACTTTCAAAAATACGAAAAATTCCCCTAATTATCAAATAAAAAAGGCAACGTGAACGAGCAAAATTAACATTATTTAGGGATTTAAAATGGATAGGAAATGGAGTTGATTTTAGAATAATTGAAAATTTTATATTAGGTTTGTCCTTAAGAAAATCGAAATATAAAACAGAGAATGAATAAACTATTAAAAATCACCTTAGGTTTAGTTGCTACAGCAGCCATCGTATCTTGTAATCAACAAGCGAGTAACCAACCTGAAAAAACGAGTGCAGCTCCTACCACTACGGTAACAGCAGCTGATCCTATTGACAAAATTGCCTATGTAAATTCAGATACTTTATCTGAGAAATACCAATATTTTAAAGATGTTCGCACGAAATTAGAGGCGAAAGTAAAGAAAGCACAGAGCGATCTACAAGCAAAAGGACAAGCTTATCAACGTGAATTAGCAGAATACCAACAAAAAGCGGCATCGATGAGTGCATCTGAGCGTCAAGCTACAGAGGAGCGTTTGGTTAGACATCAAAATGACTTAGGCCGTATGGATCAAAATGCTTCTTCATCAATTGCACAAGAGGAGCAAACAGAATTCACGAAGGTTTATACAACGATCACAGATCATTTGAAAAAGCATTCCGAAGAGAAAGGATATAAATTAGTTCTTACCTATTCAAAGACTAATCCAGCTGTTTTATATGCAGATCCTAAAATGGACATCACTAATGAAGTATTAGGAGCTTTAAACAAAGAATATAGTGACAAAAACGCTGCTGCTAAAAAGTAAGCAGAACGGAAACACATAAGAAAAGCCTCGATTCGTCGAGGCTTTTTTTATGTCCAAAGATTGCCTTGGCTACCAAATCAAATTTGTAATTTGCTATAAACTCTGTAAATTTCATCTTAAATCGATATACATGGTACGACATATTCTCAGTAAGGAAGAAAACGGTTATGATTGGTACGAGATCCTAGATCCTACATTAGAGGATTTTACGGAGCTGAAGGCAAAATACAATTTGAATGATGCGTCGATAAAAGACTGTTTAGAAATTGGCCATTTACCTAAGATTGAGGAATTTGAAAATTATCATTTTTTAATTTTACGTTCCATTGCGGAATCCTTTCCTGAGAATTCAGATACCCTAGCAGATATCACCTTACGCATTTCCGTTTTTTATGATGAGGATTTTATTATCACTGTGCATAGAAATGAGATCAAGCTTCTGAACGAGTTGATTGAACTGGATAAGAGCAATAAGAAACTAAAATCCAGCAAGAGCTTGGTTAACAGCTTGGTTTCGCAATCCTTAAAAACATTTGAGAATTTGGTCATCAATGATCTTGCAGAGAAACTCGATGATTATGAAGAGATCGTGTTTTTACATCGTAAAAGGAAGCCATTTTTAATGAAGCTGTATTATTTAAAAAGACAGGTAGATTTAATCAAAATTATCCTGACCTTATATAAAGATATAGTGGATTACTTCCATATGCCTGAATATCAAAATATTTACACACAAGATTTGCGGGATATCTACTCCAGGACAAATACTTTGTTCAGGAACATCGGGGAAAACACGGCCCAGTTACTTTCGGTTTACTTTAATATTGAGTCCAATCATACCAATGAGATCATGCGTATTCTAACGATTATCTCGGTATTTTTCATGCCATTAACTTTTATAGTTGGAGTTTATGGAATGAACTTCAAATATATGCCAGAATTGGAATGGCTACATGGCTATCCAGCTGTTTGGATCTTGATGTTGTCAGTTTCCGTGATGATCTACATCTGGTTCAAAAGAAAGAGATGGTTATAGTAAAGGGGATTTTTTAGGGGTTGTAGCGACAAAATCTTTTAAGTAGAACGGTTCGAAGTAGGCTACATCTTCAAATTGCTGATTCTGGAATTTTTCGAATGATTTTTGATCTTGGAAGGAAGCGATAGAATCAAAATTCGGAACCACTTGAATCTGGGGATTATTTTCAAAAGTAGGAATAAACTTATCAGCACCAGATCCAAATAAAATCAAATCATAGCCTTGATCCAGATAATGGTCGAAAGTATTTTCATCTACAATCAGGGCTTCAGTTTCCTTCATCCAGGAACCATCAGCATTAAAAACTGCGGTATAGACCTCTCTCCTTCTGGCATCGATCATAGGCAACAGCAGAGTTTTGCTATTCAGGTCCTGATATTTCGCTATAAACCCGCTGCACAAAGCTTCTAAGGTATTATTAGCGATTAAAGGGATATCCAATGCGTAGCAGAGTCCTTTTGCGGTAGATACGCCAATCCTAAGTCCTGTATAAGATCCAGGCCCCATACTTACTGCTACTGCAGCCAATTGGTTCAGGGAAACCTTCGTTTTTTCCATTAATTCCTGAATGAAAACTGTCAGCTTTGTGGCGTGAAGATTAGGTTCATTACCAAAAACTGCGCATATCTGTTTTCCGTGGTTCGACAAGGATACGGAGCAAAGATTTGTTGCTGTTTCAATAGCGAGGATATAGGAATTTGACATAAGGATTAAGGTACAGGATCATGTCCATGTCCCCCCCAAGGGTTACAGCGGACGATACGTTTAATAGTTAACCAGCCACCTTTGAAGGGGCCGTGTTTTAGGATAGCTTCTTTACCGTATTGGGAGCAAGTTGGGGAATATCGGCAACTAGCGCCTAAAAGTGGGGATAGAAAAAGTTGGTAAATCTTGATAATAAGGAGGAAAAGCCACTTTAGAGGCAGCTTAATTACTTTTTCCCAGATCAGATTTAGATATTTCATTTTCCAGTTTTGCGATTACCAGCTTCAGTTTATTTTTCAAAGTTTCATAGGGCAATTTATCATTGCTTACATACTGAATAGCCAGGAACAAATTTACAGAATGCTCTTGTAAAAAGGAATAGAGTTGAGGTTTCTCGAGTCTATAACATTCGCGCATCAGTCTTTTCAGGGCATTCCTATCGACGGCTTTTTTGAATCGTTTTTTAGGGACGGATGTAATGACTTGTGCGGGGAAATTTTGTTCAGGGTTTGCGGGTTTTATGAGGCAAACTATTCGAAAAGGATATACAACAAAAGAAGAACCATTATGGAAAAGATCGTCAATAGATCTTTTGCTACATAATCGTTCTTCTTTTTTAAATGTATATTTTTTCATCACGATGACCATAAAGCCGGCTAAAACAGCGCGGTCCCTATATCACCGGCGAGAGTAAAATTAACCTTTGTGACGGCTTTCGTCAGAAACTGAAAGGCGTTTTCTTCCTTTTGCTCTACGAGCAGCAAGTACTCTTCTACCATTTGCAGAGCTCATACGCTCTCTGAATCCGTGTTTATTTCTTCTTTTTCTTTGCGAAGGTTGAAATGTTCTCTTCATGACGCTATTATGCTTGTTTTTATACTTTTTACCAAATTATCCCTCAAAAGAGGAATGCAAAAATAAAGTTTATTTCACAATTCCGCAACACTCTGAATCTAATAAATAAAAAAAAGCAAATTATTTGGGCTAATAACCCTCATAATTTGCTTTGGAGCGAGAATTTGCTACTTATTTATTTTTTAAGATATCGCGAATTTCTGTAAGAAGTGTTTCTTCTTTAGTTGGAGCAGGAGCTGCTTCAGGTTCTTTAGGTTCTTCTCTTTTCAAGGAGTTAATGCCTTTAATGACCAAGAAAATACAGAAGGCGATAATTAAGAATTGAATTAGGACATTGATGAAATTACCATAAGTTACGGCTACTTCGGCTACTCCTGCAGCTTCATTACCTTCTTTAATGATATATTTCATGCTAGAAAAATCGACACCACCGGTAATAAATCCAATTGGCGGCATAATGATATCATCTACTAAGGAAGTAACGATTTTTCCGAAAGCACCACCAATAACCACACCGACAGCAAGGTCAATAACGCTTCCGCGCATAGCGAATTCTTTAAATTCTTTTAAAAATCCCATAAGTTTAAATTGTCTAAAAAGTGAATATAATGTATTTAAATAGTTTTAACTTGTAAATAGTTGAGCATGTGATAATCTTACAAAAAAAGCTGTTTACAATCAGAAACTAAAATTAATTTCAAAATAAATGAGTAATTTTATTGAGTGCTCGATTTAAAAGTTTAAAATAATTTTAAAATTAATTGAATACATTTAAAATTATTATATTTGAGGAAACAAATTAACTACTAAATACAATTTTTCAAACCAATCCTAAAGTTGAAAAATTCGTACAAATGGTGAATCTAGGTAATTTGTGTAAAAATCTTTATGAAAAAAATATTAATAGCCGACGACCATATCATTGTGCGCTTGGGTGTTTCTACCGCGATTAAGGAAACTTTAAAAACGGTTGAAATTGTTCATGCTCAAACATATGATGAGGTATTTGTACAATTAAAAACGACTAGCTTCGACTTACTTCTACTAGACATTAATATGCCGGGTGGAAATAATATTAAAGTAATTAAAGAGTTGTTGGATATTCAGCCTGATTTAAAGATTCTAGTATTCTCATCCTACGATGAGACCTTATATGCTCTTCGTTATATTGAAGCTGGAGCAGCGGGGTATGTGAATAAGACCACAAGCATGACTGAGTTCACAAATGCCATTAACAGCATTTTCGAACGCGGTCGTTATATGTCTGAAGCAATCAAGGATCTGTATGTTCAGAAGTTGACTACCAGCAAATCAAAGGTTGACAGTTTAAACCCACTATATAAGCTATCGAATCGTGAAATGGATGTTGCAAGACACCTTATTGAAGGATTAGGAATTATTGAGGTTTCAAACAGGTTGAATCTGAGCTCATCAACTGTAAGTACGTACAAGAGTAGAATTTTCGAAAAACTGGGTGTACACAACATTCCAGATTTAATATCGCTATTCAAGATGAATGCAGATAAGGAATAACCAAATGGCTATTCCTTATTTTTTTATCCTTTCCTATGGTTAGGATAATTCTTCTATGCTACGTACAGGAATATCTTTTCTGGAGATTTCCTTTAGCTTGCTTTGCTCGGTATATTGGTACCCATTGTCACCTAGTATCCATAACAATGGGGATAAGAAGCTAATACAGGCTTTGGCTCCTTGGTTGATGGCAGCGAGGTTCTGGGTATCTTTGGAGTTTTTCGCTTCATTTTCGATTTCAAAAGGCCCTGAAAAGCCTCTATCATGAAGAACTTCTACGAAGCTGTTCCAATCCATATCATCCGTTCCACCGAACCCGGGCAACATGGCTGTATAATGATGTCGATCCCAATCATTTTGAGGAATAGAAACCCCGGCTAATTTTGCCAGGTCAGCATTTACCTGTTGCATGGGATACATTCCACCCCACTCTACCCTAGCTTTGCTACTCAGCATTCTGGTCGTTTTGACATGCACGCGTTTCAATCTAGAAATATCCATTTCTTCAATTACTTCGACAGGGTCTGTGTTTTGCCAGATATCATGAGAAGGGTCATAGATTTCACCATGTGCAGGACTAGGAATCATGGCATACATAAGTTTTCTAGCTGCCAAGACCCCTGGCAAGTTATTAAATGTGCTACTATATCGGGATGATCTCCAACCTTCCATTGGGCAGTTTTCATAGACCACAGTTACGCCTAAATCTTCAGCATATCGGATAATAGGTTCAAATACTCGTTTATATTCCTCCAAGTTTTTCTGAAATCCATCGATTTGATTTCCTAGTTCATGGTTATAGCCTACAAAGGTTCCCACCATTACATCATTTTCATCGGCACCAAGCAGGTGAGCTATTCTAATGAGTTTTAAGAGGTGGTTTTGATTTTGCCGTCTTTCTGCCTCATCGCCGCCAATCATGTTCTCAAAAGCTCCTAAAGACAGTCTTAAGCCTTTAGAATTAAAGTTCTCTAGAATTGCCTTAGCTTGATCAGGTCCAAAATGGTCATAATCGATATGTGTTGCGGTATGATCTGCTCGAGCACCATCTTTTCTAAAGGCGCATAAATCGATACCTTGAGCGCCAAGGTTTGCAGCAGTTTCGAGGAGTTCAGCTTGATTTAGTTTATCATAAGCGGAGCTCATGAGCCAGATTGGGTTTTGGATTTGTTTCATTATCGATCTAATTTATTCAAATATAAGCATAAAAAAAGCCCATAAATGGGCTTTGTACATTAATGAAGGAGCTTCATTATTTTTTGTTCTTAAGATCTTGAATTCCTAAGCGTAAATCTTGGGCTAAAGTTTTAATATCCTGTAGACCTTTTCTTACACGTGTGCCGGCTGCACTATTACCTTTTGCAAAAAATTTGTCTGCATCGTTTTCTAATCCGTCAATTAAAGACTTTAATTCCTTGAATTTATCAATACTTGCCATAACTTTTAGATTTATTTATAATTATTTATAGTAACTCACTTAAAATTAGCATCTTTTTTCTATAAACAAAACCTAAAACACAAAAAAGGTGACCTTTTCAAGCCACCCTTTATTTATTAAATAGGATAAGATTAATCTACGTTATCGTGTAGGAAAGAGTTGTTTGGTCTGATTTCAGTTTCACCATCATCAAATGACAGGGTAAAACGAGAGACTTGAGATTCAGATGAATGTGGAACATCATCTAATGTTTTTTGCTTTCTTTTATAAGCAGGTTCATTTTCAAGTTCTTGAAGACCGTTAGAAGATTTCAATTTCATGCTCAACTCCTTAAGGCGCAGGATACGTTCCTTTGTTTTCAACAATTGATCTTCGAAATTACTTTCTTCTTTTTTAGCTTCTTCCAGTTCGATTTCAGCTTTAGGCTGAACTGTTTCTTTCACTGGTTCAGGTTTAACCTCTTCTTTTTCATCAGCAGGGTTGTATGCATCAAAAACAGTAGGTAATTTAAACTCAAACAAAGAAGGAGAAGTTTTCAATTCAAATCCGTGTGGATTTGGATCTTCTTGTACTTCTTCAGCATCAGAATTATCATCCAATTCCAAAGTGTGACGCACAATTTGGGAATCGTTTTTTTCTACAGCATTAGCTTGTTGCGCAGCTACAGCAGTTTTGTTGGAGAACAAATCTGTTTGCGGCGCTTGGTTAGATGGAGAGTCAACTGGGGTACTTGGTTTTACGAAGGCACTTGCTTCAGTATTCGCTCTATCTACAAATTGATTGGTTGCTACGGGTTTAACGAATGCAGAAGTTGAAACCTCCGGAGTCAAAGGGATGGCGATTTTTTCCATTTCCTTTTCCTTCACACGTTCTTCAGCAGTTTGAAAACCAGTTGCGATTATAGTTACAGAAAGTTCTTCTTCGTAGTTTGCATCAATACAGTTACCCCAGATTAAGTCAGCTGATAGGCCAGCTTTTTCTTGGATATAATCAGTAATGATAGCTACTTCATCCATTGTTACTTCGCGAGTACCGGAAGTAATATTTAACAGGATATAGCGAGCACCTTCAATTTCATTATCTTTTAATAGTGGAGAAGCCAACGCGCCAGTTACAGCATCTAGAGCACGTTGTTCACCTGTTGCCACGGCATTACCCATAATCGCAACACCAGAATCGTTCATTACGGTCCGAACATCTTTAAAATCGACGTTTACATATCCTGGGATAGTAATGATTTCAGCTATACCTTTAGCCGCAGTGGTCAAGATATCATCTGCTTTAGCAAATGCAGCTGTCATTGTCAAGTTTCCAAAGATTTCACGCAGGCGGTCATTAGAAATCACTAAATAAGAGTCTACGTATTTGCGAAGCTCACCTAGACCATCTTCAGCTTGCATACGACGGCGTTTACCTTCGAAAGTGAAAGGAGTAGTAACGATTGCAACGGTCAAGATACCCAACTCCTTTGCTGCTTTAGCCAGCACAGGACTTGCACCAGTACCAGTACCACCACCCATTCCTGCAGTAATGAAAAGCATCTTGGTATTAGTACCTAACATACGTTTGATATCTTCAATACTTTCGATTGCTGAATTTTCACCAACATCAGGATCAGCACCAGCACCCATACCTTCGGTAAGACTTGCACCCAACTGCACCTTGTTTGGAATAGGGCTTAATTCCAATGCTTGTGCATCTGTATTGCACACGATGAAATCCACACCACTAATTCCTTGCTTATACATGTGATTGACTGCGTTTCCGCCGCCACCACCCACACCAATTACCTTGATAATTGATGAGTTCTCCTTTAACATTTCAAATTGTATCGACATATATTTTATCCTATTTAATTCTTCATCAAGCCTTTACGTTAACACAACGCAAGTCAACAATTCTAATGTAATATTACCAAAATCTTAACAAGAGTTTTCCACATTTGTTAAAATGTGGAAAAAACTAGCTGATGTTGATAATTATTTTTTCCCAATGTAAGTATCATTGTCTATATCGGCTCCATCTTTGATCCAATCGTTCAAAAAACGCGCTAACCAACCATCCTTTTTATTTTGTCCGTCGGCTATATCTTGGATTTTAGTTTCTTTTTTATCCTTCGCTGGAGTGCCACTTTTAATGCTTTTCTCCTCGTTTCTTTTCTCTTCTTCTTCCAGCGATTGAATACCTTTAATCAATAGACCAATACCTGTAGCATACAATGGGCTTTTCAATTCGTCGAAAGCTTGTTTGTTCAGCATATCAGTTTTTGCCAAGTATTCATTTGGATATCCAATACGGCAATCGATTCCAGTGATATATTCCACCAATTGTACTAAGTGTTTCAATTGTGCACCACCACCAGTGATTACGATTCCAGCAATTAATTTATCTTCATATCCAGAAGATTTGATTTCATAGAACACATGTTCGATGATTTCTTCCATTCTGGCTTGGATGATATAAGCTAAGTTTTTTACAGAAATTTCTTTTGCTTCTCTGCCTCTGATTCCAGGGACACAGATAACTTCATTTTCTTTATTTTCATCTGCCAAAGCGGATCCGTATCTAACTTTCAATTGTTCAGCTTGATTACGCAATACGGCACAACCTTGACGAATATCTTCAGTTACGATATTTCCACCCAAAGGGATTACCGCAGTATGACGAATAATACCTTCGTGGAAGATAGCCACATCTGTAGTACCACCACCGATATCTACTAGCACAACACCTGCAGTTTTTTCCTCTTCATCCAACACAGCTTCGGATGATGCAAGAGGTTCAAGGATCAATTCAGAAACTTCAAGGTCGGAGTTATCCACACATCTCTTGATGTTTTTGATATCAGTAACGCGTCCGGAGATGATATGGAAATTGGCTTCCACTCTTCTACCAGCCATTCCGATAGGTTCTTTGATACCAGGCTCGTTGTCAATAGTAAATTCTTGTGGTAAAACATGAATGATTTCTTCTCCTGGAGGAAGTACTAATTTGTACATATCAGAAATCAAACGTTCGATATCAAGACGTCCGATTTCATCATCGTCATTCTTGGTTAAAATACCACGGTGTTGGATACTCTTGATGTGCTGACCAGCAATACCTACATTGACCACTTTGATGTCAACGTTGGATTGACCTTCAGCCACAGCAACAGCTTCTCGGATACTAGTGACGGTTTTCTGGATGTTGGCAACAACTCCACGATTTACGCCGGCAGATTCCGCTTTTCCTACACCTAATAACTCAACCTTGTTTGATCCACTACGACGACCTACAGTCACGCAGATCTTTGTCGTACCGATATCCAATCCTACAATAATTGGATTTTCTTTTTCATTTTCTACAATTCTAGGTTTCATATGCTGTGTTTGATGCTGTATGTAATTTGTTTCTTAAATCTTCTTGTTCATTTTCATTTGTAGGCTATCGATAAACCAATCGCCTTTGCGTTCGCAGACAATTTGTCCGCTGTACTTTACATTTACCTTACTGTAGGCATCTGCTCCTACCCTAGGTAAAATATGGGTATAGAATTTCTTCAAACGGTCCAATTTATAGTTTAAAGAATCTGCATTCCCAATAATCAATTGTTGACTTCCTACTCGAGGCACTATTTCAATATCTCTTTCATCATTTACGAATAGTTGTACAATTTGATTACTCCAAAGTTCATCCCCTTTGGTTTCTTCCACAATTCTCACCAAGTCTTTCACCAATTGGCTTTGAACAGGTTCCAGGGATTTTTTATAACCTTCCTTAATATTTCCGTTTGCCACCATAACATGCGGCACATATTTTAAGGTTACAGGAATTTTATTCCCTTTGGAGTCCACATAATACTCCTGACCTCCTTGATTGATGATTCTCACGACAACCTCGCGTTGTTGTACTGCCACTCGCATGGTACCATCCATATCCATATGAACATCAGCACTGGATACGTAAGGAGATCTTTTTAGCTCAGTTTCAATTTTATGCAGGGGCAAATCATTCAATTGCTTTCCTACTACATTTCCAAACTTCTCTTTGATCATGGATGAAATATCATTTTGATCAATGAAAGTTTCTTTACCTTCAACCATTACCTTTAAGGCGGTACATTCCTGAACTTGGTCTTTTTTATTGATCAAGCTCATCAACATTCCCACACCTACAATCGCCACTAATCCTAAGAAAAAATAGCCAACTTGACGCCATTGTATATTTCTTATTCTATTTAACATGGTTCAATTCTTCTTTTAAAGGTTTAACCAGTTTATCAATATCTCCAGCTCCAACGGTCACCAATAATTCTGGGTTTTCAGTTTTTGCTATTTCCAACACTTCTTCAGGAGATACCAATCTTTTGTTCTCCAAATTGATTTTATTCAGAAGCCATGTTGAATCAACTCCTTCAATTGGCAATTCTCTAGCGGGATAAATTTCCATCAATAGTAATTCATCAGCCATTGCCAATACTTCAGCGAATCCATCCACAAAATCTCTAGTTCTGCTGAACAGGTGAGGTTGGAATACCACCGTTAATTTTTTCTCCGGATATAATTTTTTCATTGAGGTCAAAAATGCTCTCAACTCTTCCGGGTGATGCGCATAGTCATCGATATAAATATTTTTATCTGTTTTTACGATAAATTCAAAGCGACGTTTAACACCTTGGAAATCGGATAATGCAGCGACAATTTTATCAGCTGAAATTTCCAATAGATGAGCAACTGTAATTGCGGCAACGGCATTTTCAACATTATGCAATCCTGGGATTCCCAGGTGAATATCTTTGATGGTTAAATCAGCAGAATGATAATCAAAATAGAATTCACCATTTTCCACTCTTACATTTTCAGCATAGGCATCACAAACTTGTTCACGAGCGTAAGAGATATCTCCAGAAAATGGAAGACCCACTTTCAAGATGCTTTTACCACCATCAACCACTCGATCCAAGAACATTTCAAAAGAATTGATTAATTCCTGCGGGTCGCCATAGATATCCAAGTGATCAGCATCTGCTGAAGTCACGATTGCGATATTAGGATGAAGAGTCAAGAAAGAACGATCATATTCATCTGCTTCCACCACTACAACATCATTATCGCCGAATAACACATTATTTTGATAATTTGTACTGATACCACCTAAAAACGCTGAGCAGTCAAATCCACTATGTTTCAATACATGGGCTACCATTGTAGAGGTAGTAGTTTTTCCATGGGTTCCAGCAACAGCAATAGTAAACCTACTTTCAGAAATAAAACCTAACACCTGAGAACGCTTAAATAGTTCATGACCATTGTCTTGAAAGAAAGCTTTCAATTTCAAGTCTTTTGGCACTGCTGGGGTGAAAATGATAAGGGTTTCCTCACTTGCCACTTTGAAAGCTTCCGGAATAGAATCAATATCGTCAGCATAGCTGATTGTCATTCCTTCCTCTTCCAAGGTTCTAGTAAGTTCAGTCGAGGTACGGTCATAACCAGCAACCTCACAGCCCAGACGACTAAAATAACGAGCCAATCCGCTCATGCCGATTCCGCCGATACCCAGTAGATAAACTCTTTTTATTTTGTCGATATTCATTTTCTATTTTTCTATAATACTCAATACTTCTTGTGCAATAACCTCATCAGCATCAGCAAGTGCCAACTTTAAGATATGCTCACTTAATGCTTTTTGCTTGGCATCATCCTTAAAAAGGTCCAACACAGTGTTGACCAATTCTTCCCTAGCAACATTGTCTTTAACCATTAAAGCAGCATTTTTCACCACCAATGCATTTGCGTTTTTTGTTTGATGGTCATCTGCCACATTTGGCGATGGCACCAATACCACTGGTTTACCAATCACGCATAATTCAGAGATTGTGCCAGCACCTGCTCTAGCGATAATGACATCCGCGGCAGCATAAGCATAATCCATACGCTCCAGGAATGGCATTAGTTTGATGGAATCAGGTAACTTATCAGCTAATTCAGCATTAAGCTTTTCGTAATAATAACTACCACATTGCCATATCACTTGAATTCCTGCAGCAACCAATTTATCCAAGCCAGCTTTAATACTATCATTCAAGGTCAATGCGCCAAGACTTCCCCCAGTGACCAATAAGGTTTTCTTATCGAGGTCTAATCCAAAGGCATGAATTGCTTCTTCTCTTTTGCCTTCAATAGCGACTGAGGATTTCCGGATAGGATTTCCTGTCATCAGTACTCTATCTGCTGGAAAAAATCTTTCCATTCCTTCATAGGCCACACAGATTTTTTTTGCTTTGGCACCTAACTTTTTATTAGTCACACCAGCATAAGAATTCTGCTCTTGAATTACTGTTGGGAGTCCCATCATATTGGCCATCATCAATAATGGACCAGATGCATAGCCTCCAACACCAATCGCTGCTTCTGCTTTAAAATCTTTAAGAACTTTTCTTGCCTTCCATAAGCTTTTTATCATCTTAAAAGGAAGACTAATATTTTTCAATGGCGATTGACGGTTTATTCCGGCAATATCCAATCCTACAATTTCATATCCAGCTGCAGGAACACGTTCCATCTCCATTTTTCCATTTGCTCCTACGAATAGGATTTCAATATCTGGAGACAGGTTTTTTAACGCATTGGCTATCGCAATCGCCGGGAAGATATGTCCACCGGTTCCACCACCACTTATGATAACTTTATGCGCCATTCAATATTTCAATTAGATAGTTCCAACTACCACTTTGCGTGGAGCTTTTTCAACTACTTTATCTTCTTTCACTTTTAATTCTTCAACATTACGGCTCACACTTAGGATAATTCCCAAGGCCACACTCGTAAATAAAATAGATGTCCCCCCCATACTCACCAATGGAAGTGGTACCCCTGTTACTGGTCCGAGACCTACAGCCACTGCCATATTCGCCAAGGCTTGAATGGTCAAGCTAAAGCCTAATCCAGCAGCCAGGAACGCCCCGAAGGCTCGCGGACTGAGCGTGACGATCCGGATACATCGATACATCAATGCTATATAGAGGAAGAGTAAAACGGCTCCTCCTATTGTTCCGTATTCTTCAATAATAATGGCGAAAATAAAGTCAGAGTATGGATGCGGCAATACATTTCGTTGCACCGAATTACCAACTCCTTTACCAAACATTTCACCAGTAGCGATTGCAATTTTCGCATTGTTAGCTTGGTAATTCTTATCATCCTGGAAAGATGTTTTACCATCATGAACTTCTTCTGTAGTGAAGAATCCTTGAACCCGGCTCATATATGTTGCGCGTCTCGGTCCTAAGAAAATCACAAGCATCAACAGCACTCCCCCACCTAAACATACCACTGCGATTTGCTTGAAACTGATTCGTCCGATTAACAACAACAATACACTAACTCCGAAAAGCATCAATGCGGTTGATAAGTTAGCCCATGCAATCAAAACGAAAACAAAACAAACGGCTCCCATAATTGGGATAAAAGACTTTTTAACATCCTTGATTTCCTCTTGTTTTCTAGACAACATTCTAGCTAAAAAGGTAATCAGCGCTAATTTTGCTAAATCGGAAGTTTGGAATGTTTGGTTGATTACAGGTATGGTCAACCAACGGCTAGCCTCATTTACCTTACTTCCAAACAGCAACGTGTATAACAACAAAGGGATTGTAATCACCATCAATAATTTGGAGATTCCAGCATAATACCGGTAATCCAATTTATGTGATAAATACATCATAACTAAACCAGCTACAACGATAAATAGGTGTTTGAATAAATAAAGTTCAGTACCTTTTCCTTCTTTGTAGGCTAAAGTTCCTACTGAGCTATATACAGCCAATAGTGACCAAATAGACAACAAGATCACAATGATCCAGATCCATTTATCGCCTTTTAGTTTAGAAAAAATGTATTCCATTGTTCCTCCTTAATTATAAAGTCATTACAGCTTCCTTAAATTTGTCACCACGATCTTCGTAGTTTTTGAACCAGTCAAAGCTGGCACAAGCTGGAGATAGTAATACTGTATCTCCTTTTTTTGCTAAGTGGGATGCAATTTGTACAGCATCACCCATAGACGCACTATTTACGATTACTTCGGTATCATCTTCGAAAGCTTCGTGAATACGTCCTGTATCTTTACCAATACAGATAATCGCTTTCACTTTAGATTTCACTAAATCTTTCAGCATTTCATAGTCGTTTCCTTTATCCACACCCCCCATGATCAAGACGATGTCTGTAGAGAAACTTTCCAATGCATACCACACGGAATTTACGTTTGTAGCTTTAGAGTCATTAATATAATTTACACCACCGATACAAGCGACATGCTCCAATCTGTGCTCCACATTCACAAACGACCCCATGCTTTCTTTCATCGTTTGGTTCCTCAATTCTTGAACCTTTGCAATCAGTCCTGAAGCCATGTTGTTGTAAACATTGTGCTTGCCTTGCAGTGATAATTCTTCAATATTCATGATAAAAGCTTCTCTATTTGGTGTTAAAATTTTCAAATTCTTCTCGTCGTCAAGATACGCTCCGGTATCTACTTTCCCTTCTTGTGTAAATGGCAGATGCATTGCTGCTGTAGGATGTTTTTCCAGTGCTGCCATTGTTTCCGGATCATCCTTACAATAGATAAAGAAATCCGAAGGTTTTTGATTTTGAACCATGCGGAATTTTGAAGCCACATAGTTTTCCATCTTATAATCATATCGATCTAAATGATCGGGTGTGATATTTAAAATCACGGCTACATCTGCTCTAAAGTGGTACATGTCATCCAGCATAAAACTGGATATTTCCAACACATAAGCATCATGTTGCTCTCTAGCTACCTGCAAGGCGAAGCTATTTCCAATATTCCCAGCTAATCCAACATTTAGACCAGCATGTTTCAACATATGGTAAGTCAACATCGTAGTTGTAGTTTTACCATTTGACCCTGTGATACACAATAATTTGGCATCGGTATATTGGGCGGCGAATTCTATTTCCGAAATTATCGGTAGACCTAAGCCTCTTAATTCTTTTATCAAAGGAGCCTTTTCTGGAATCCCAGGACTTTTAACGATTAA
The DNA here is from genome assembly GCA_002245855.1 of Sphingobacterium cellulitidis. Taxonomy (GTDB): domain Bacteria; phylum Bacteroidota; class Bacteroidia; order Sphingobacteriales; family Sphingobacteriaceae; genus Sphingobacterium; species Sphingobacterium cellulitidis. The sequence continues at coordinate 533,009 of NOUX01000002.1, forward strand.
ATCTGCATTGACAATCAACTCATTTGTATGTTGTCCTTCTTCAAATGCAATTCCTTCTTTTTCAAGGCTCGATTTATAAGCATCAGCAATGGTTCCCATATCTGACACAAATACATCGAATCCTTTATCTTTCCCTAAGATTGCTGCACCAACCCCACTCTCACCTGCGCCAAGAATTACTAAGCGGCCAGATTGTGGGTAATATGTATGTGCTATATTCGACATCTTCTACTATCTAACTTTCAATGTTACAATGGTTAAAATGGCTAACATAATGGACACAATAACAAATCGTGTCACGATTTTAGACTCATGATAACCTTTTTTCTGATAATGGTGGTGCAAAGGTGACATCAGGAAAATCCTTCTACCTTCACCATATTTCTTCTTCGTATACTTAAAGTAAGACACCTGAAGAATTACGGAAAGATTCTCGATCAGGAAAATCCCACACAATACCGGAATCAATAATTCTTTACGGATTAGAATAGCAAAGGCTGCAATGATACCGCCGATTGCCAAACTTCCTGTATCCCCCATAAACACTTGCGCGGGGTAAGCATTGTACCATAAGAAACCTGTACAAGCCCCTACAAATGCTCCGGCAAAAATCACGAGTTCACCCGAATTGGGGATAAACATGATATTGAGGTAATCAGCAAAGATGATGTTACCAGATACATAGGCTAGAATTGCCAAGGTAATCCCCATAATTGCGGAGGTTCCAGTGGCGAGTCCATCTATCCCATCAGTGATGTTTGCTCCATTCGATACAGCAGTAATAATAAATACTACGACGACCAAGAAAACAAAGAACGTTGCCAAAGGGCTATTGACGCCGAATACGTCCAACACTTTAGCGTAGTCAAATTCATTATTTTTATAAAAAGGAATGTTAGTCTTTGTAGACTTTACATTCTCAGCGTAAGTTTTTTCACCTGTTGAAGGATTAATAATTACTTCAACTGGTTTAGAAGATGTAGGATTTGCTACTTGCTGTCTAGCCACGATTTCAGGATGAAAATACATGGTGATAGCGATTAGAATTCCTAAACCAACCTGTCCAATTACTTTAAATTTTCCGGCTAGTCCTTCTTTATTTTTGCGGAAGACTTTGATATAGTCATCCAAAAATCCAATTGCACCCATCCAAACGGTTGTAATAATCATTAGGATGATATAGATATTATCCAATTTTGCAAAGAGCAATGTTGGTATTAAAATACCTGCGATGATGATTAAACCACCCATTGTTGGAGTTCCTTGTTTTTTCTTTTCACCTTCTAATCCAAGGTCACGAATAGTTTCTCCAACTTGTTTTTGATGTAGCAAACGAATTAATCTGCTACCGAATGCTGTTGTGATAATTAACGAAAGAATCACTGCCATGGCTGTACGAAACGAGATATATTGGAATAATCCAGCACCTGGAATATGTACGTGCTCGTTAAGCCAAGTGAATAAATAGTAAAGCATGCAGTTTAATTATGTTCGTTAAAAATCTTTATTAATTCTTCTTTATCGTCAAAGTGGTTTTTCACCCCATTGATATCTTGGTATTTCTCATGACCTTTTCCAGCTACCAGGATAACATCTCCGGGTTGAGCAAGATGAAAAGCGGCACGAATAGCCTCTCTTCTATCGGTAATTGAGAACACATTTTTTTTCTTATCAGCCGGCACTCCCACTTCCATTTCTTTGATGATTGTACCCGGATCTTCTGTTCTAGGGTTATCTGAAGTAAGCACAACCTTATCACTAAGCCGTGAAGCAACTTCTGCCATTTCTGGACGTTTGGTTTTATCACGATCACCGCCGCATCCAAGCACCGTAAATATCTGTTGACCAGTTTTTCTTAAGCTTCCGATAGTTTCCAAGACATTTTCAACCGCATCTGGTGTATGGGCATAATCCACAATCGCAACTACTCCAGTTGCAGATTTCAAGGTTTCAAAGCGGCCTTCTGCACCTGTAATTTCACTTAATGCCATTAATACTTTAACAGTCTCCTGTTCCAATAAAATAGCTGCTCCATATACTGCCAATAAGTTATAGGCATTGAAGTCGCCTACTAATTTTACCCATACCTCTTGGCCATCCACTTGCAATAACATCCCGTCGAAATGACTTTCAAGGATTTTCGCCTTAAAATCTGCCATCTGGTGTAAACCATAGGTCTTTTTATGAGCGAAGGTGTTTTGGAGCATTACTGATCCATTTTTATCATCAATATTCGTCAATGCGAAAGCATATCGATCTAAATCGTCAAAGAACTTTTTCTTTGCCTTAATGTAATTGGCAAATGTTCCGTGGAAATCTAAGTGATCATGGGTGATGTTAGTAAAGATGCCTCCAGCGAATTTTAGTCCAGCAATACGTTGTTGAACGATAGCATGGGAGCTTACTTCCATAAAACAATAATCACATCCGTCTTCCACCATTTCCTTCAATAATGAATTCAAGGAAATCGGATCTGGAGTTGTGTGTGTTGCAGCAATAACGCGTTCAGCGATTTGATTTTGCACTGTAGACAATAGTCCTACATGAAAACCCAGTTTGCTGAACAAGTTGAATAGCAGAGTAGCAACGGTTGTTTTTCCATTTGTACCAGTCACACCCACTAATTTCAATTTTGAGGAAGGGTTTCCGTAGAATGTAGATGCCATCACTCCCAATGTATAGGATGAATCTCCTACAACTACATAAACTACATCCTCCTTAATTTCCTCTGGTAATTCTTCCAGAACCACTACTGAAGCTCCTAATTCAATAGCTTTCGCTACAAAGAGGTGACCATCAGTTTGATGTCCACGAACTGCCACAAATGCACTGCCTTGAACTGCTTTTCTAGAGTCCAGGCAAAGCGAGCTAACCTCTGTTTCCAGAGAGCCACGGTAATCAATTACCGGTATAGCATGTAGCAACTCCTTTAATAACATATTAATTCAATTCTATTAGCACATTAGTTCCTGGCTTCAATTTCTGTCCAGCAGCTAATGATTGATTTATTACTCTTCCTTTACCTCTCACTGTAGTTTTGAATCCTGCATTTTCCATTGCATAAATTGCATCCACTAATCCCATACCTTTTACATTCGGCACTACTCCTTCTTTGAATTCAGCAACTGTAAAAGCTTCAGCTGTGTTTTTAGATGAATCTTTATCAGCCGCCACGATAGAATTCCAGTTTACAGATTGTACACCTAGCATTTGGTAAACTTTTGCAGTTGCATCCTTAGATCCTTTCAAAGTATATGGAACTTTATTTCCAGCGACATTTACTTTTCTATTATTGAAGGTCTTATGCAATGAAAGGTCATTTGCATAAACCATATCTGCCAATTCCCGGAATACTGGACCTGCTACTGAACCACCGTAATAACCATTTCTAGGATTACGGATTACCACGATCATCGAATATTTCGGATGTTCCGCAGGGAAGTAACCAGCAAATGAGGATTGGTATCTTCTAGCACCATAGCCTCTAGAACCATCAGCCATTTGTGCAGTACCAGTTTTACCTGCTGAAGAATATAGCGGGCTTCTTAATCTTTTACCTGTTCCTTCAACCATTACCCCTTCCATCATCTTCTGCATCTTACCGATAGCTTCCTTCGATGCAATTTGCTTATTGATCACACGAGCTTCAAACTTCTTAACTGTAGTTCCTAAGTGCTGAATTTCTTTTACGAATAATGGAGCTAGCATTTTTCCATCGTTTGCAACTGCATTAAAAATGGTCAATGTTTGCAATGGTGTTAATTTCAATTCATAGCCATAAGCCATTTGAACCAATGAAAGTTTACTCCAAGATCTGCTATCAGGCATTTTCACCCATGGATTTGCCTCACCAGGAATTTGTAATCCTAAAGGTTTCGCCATTCCCCACTCATGCAATTTTCCAGTGAACTTTTCTGGGTTTTTGCCATAATGAGTACCAATAGTTTTAGCTACCCCAACATTTGAAGACTCTTCGAAAGCTTCCTTGATGGTAACTTTAGATTTTTTAGGTGGATGTGAATCTTTGATTGTATGACCAGGAACTTTCCATGTTCCGTTACCGATATCAATCACCGTATTGGTATCAACTTTATTATCGTCCAAGGCAACCAAATAAGAAGCTACTTTAAAAGTAGATCCAGGGTCAGCACCTTGCGCAATTGCATAATTGAATTTTTCTCTATAAACACCTTCGCTATCTCTGGTAAAGTTTGCAATCGCACGTACTTCTCCAGTTTCCACTTCCATCAATACCACGCATCCATTATCAGCATTACTTGCGATCAATTGTTTTTCCAAAGCGCGTTGTGCCATATCCTGCATATTCACATCGATAGTTGCAATGATATCCGATCCATCCGTTGGAGCTACTTCCATTTCACGATTAACAGGAATCCAAACCCCACCAGCAATACGTTGCATCAATTGCACACCACTTTTACCTTCGATATAATCGCCATATGCACCTTCCAATCCAACACGAACGGTATCCCCTTTACTATTTTTATACCCAATTGTACGGGCAGCTAGATTGGTAAAAGGCAGAATACGTTTGTTTTCTCTTACTGCTATCAAAGAACTAGAGAACCTTTCTTTCTCTTCTTTAAAGTTTTTCAACAACGGAAAAGTCTTAAGGACTTTCAATTGTTGATGCGTTACATTACGTTTCAATAAAACATAACGGTGTTTTTTAGCCCTTGCCTCTTTTAACTGAGTCAGGTATTGTCGGGCTGATTTATCTTTGAAATAAGCGGCAAGCTTATTGGCCAAAGAATCCACCCGAGCATTAAATACTTGATTTTGCTCGGATGGAATGGCCATCGCATCAAACCGTATTTCATATTCCGGAACAGAAGTAGCCAGTAAACTTCCGTCATTGGAATAAATATTTCCTCTTGCAGCTTCAATCACTCTTTCACGAATAGTCAAGCTATCCGCAATTTCACGCCACTTATCACCATCCACATATTGCAAGTGCAATAACTTTCCAAACACCATTAAAGCACCAAAAACCATCAGGCCAAATGCCAGGTACACCCGAATCAATATGGACTTCCTAATATTCATGTTTTGGTCTTTATATTATTTTACTTCTCTAACAATTTCCAACTTAATAGGCGGTTCGGTTCTTTCTTTCAACCCTAAAGTATCCGCTCTTTTTGCAATCTCTGTTTGGGTTGTTAACTTCATCAACTCCGCATTCAAAGATTTATAATCCCAACTTAACTCCTTTACCTCACGCCCCAACTTATCAATTCTTCTGACTGTATTTTCCGCCAGATGTCGGTTTGAAATATAGAGCAAACCTAATAAGGCAAGAAAAGCCACGAAGGGTAAATTCTTGGCAACTAAATAAGTAGACAGCTTTTTTTGAGAGAAGAAGTTTTTCAGGAAGTCTTGGGTCTCTTCGACTTTTTCCTCCAGCGCATCAGACATCTCCTCTTGCACTTCCTCACTTAACTCATTTTGCTTTATAGTATTTCTCTTTGCCATATACCTACTCTACTATATTTTTTCTGCAATCCTCAATTTCGCACTACGCGCTCTATTGTTTTGTTTCAACTCATCCTCTGAAGCTGTGATCGCTTTTCTACTTATTACTTTAAATGGTTTAATTTCATTACCAAAGAAGTCCTTCTCCACTTCACCTTTAAACTTTCCTTTAGCGATGAAATTCTTCACTAAGCGATCTTCCAAGGAATGATAAGACATTACTACCAATCGACCTTCAGGTTTTAAGACCAGAGAAGTTTGCTCTAAAAATTCCTGCAAAGCTTCCAACTCCTTGTTAACTTCAATTCGCAAAGCCTGAAATACCTGAGCATGATATTTATGCTCTTTTCCTTTAGGCACTAACTTTTGAATCACCTGCTTTAATTCAGCTACTGTTTGAATCGGCGTAGTCAAGCGGCTAGTCACAATTGTTTTTGCCAAAGACTTTGCATTTTGAATTTCCCCATACATTCCAAAAATCCGATGTAAATCTTCTTCAGGATATGTATTGAGTACTTTTCTAGCATCCAAATCAGCTACTTGATCCATTCGCATATCCAGATCAGCATCAAAGCGGATCGAGAAGCCACGGTCGGCAGCATCAAATTGATGGGATGAAACTCCTAAATCCGCCAATATCCCATCCACTTGTTTCACGCCTTCTAGTCGTAAATAATTTTTTAAGAACTTAAAATTCTGATGAATCAGCGTAAATCGTTCATCAGGAAGTGTGTTTTTAATTGCATCTGGATCTTGATCAAATGCGATCAATCGTCCATTAGGTCCTAAATGTTTCAGGATTTCTTTCGAATGTCCACCACCTCCAAAAGTCACGTCTACATAAATCCCGTTTGGTTTAATCGCTAGTGCGTCTATACATTCCTGCAACATTACAGGAACATGATATCCGATTTCATTATTCATTGCCATCTCCTGCAAAGTTAAATCCACCCATTACTTCCTCAGCCAATGCAGAAAAATCTTCCTCAGAACCACTGTCCATCATTTTTTCATATTCATCTTTTGCCCACAATTCGATTTTATCAAATTGACATTGCAGAAAAACCTCACCTTTAATGTTTGCATATTCCAGCAATGATTTTGGCAAAAGCACTCTTCCGGCAGAGTCTAAAGTCAACTCGGTTGCACCGCGCATAAACTGACGGATAAAAATCCTGGTCTTCTCGTTATACTGGTTCAACTTGGCAAGTTGATTCATCTTTTTACTCCATTCTTCTCTGGTGTAGATGACTAAATTTTTCTCAAAACCACGATTCATAACAAGCCCCACACGCTCTACATCAGGCAGTTGCCTTTTGAGCGCAGCGGGAACCACCATTCTTCCTTTGGTGTCTAGCTTGCAGTCGAATTCGCCGATTAATTGATCCATTTACTCTAGTTCTACTCTAATTTTAATGTAAAAGTATACACTTTCTCCCACAATCCCCCACTATGCCCCACAAAAAAGTTTTCCACATAGTATATCCACTACAAAAAAGGCCTCAGAAGGGTCAAAAACAAATAATAATATTGAAACACAATAAATTAGGAATTGTAAAATATTGAAAGAATATGTGCTAATTCTTGGACAAAACTCTTGTTTTTAAGGAATTGGAAGTACCAAAAACGTCAAAAGTGGGGTAAAGTGGAGGGTTTAAAACAAATAGATGGGTGAAGTGGGAGAAAGTGGTATAACCGAATCAAATTGGCATCAGTTTTTCCTGATTTTGTTATGATATTAATATTCTTTATTCTCGGATAAATGCAATAATTTTGTTGGTCAATAAAAATTGAGATAATCATGCACAGAACACATACTTGTGGCGAATTAAGAATTGAAGATTTAGGAAAAACAGTAACCCTTAGTGGATGGGTTCAAAAATCACGTGACTTAGGAGGAATGACATTCATCGATGTTCGAGATCGATATGGTATTACTCAGTTAACTTTCAACAGTGATGATAATGAATCCTTGAGAAGCCAAGCCCGCGAATTGGGAAGAGAGTATGTTATTAAAGTAACAGGAACAGTTATCGAGCGTTCCAGCAAGAATAATAAAATTCCAACGGGAGAAATTGAAATTAAAGTGAGCAATTTGGAAGTTCTAAATGAATCTAAGTTGCCACCATTTACTATAGAAGACGAAACTGATGGCGGTGAAGATATCAGAATGAAATATCGTTATTTGGATATTCGTAGAAACCCCGTTAAGAACAGTTTATTGTTTCGTCATAAGGTTACCCAAGAAGTACGGAATTATTTATCAGGATTAGATTTTTGTGAAATCGAGACTCCTTACTTAATAAAGTCTACACCGGAAGGTGCGCGTGATTTTATTGTTCCATCACGAATGAACCCAGGACAATTTTATGCATTACCACAATCACCTCAAACTTTCAAACAGTTATTGATGGTTGGGGGTATGGATAAATATTTCCAAATCGTAAAATGTTTTCGGGATGAGGATTTACGTGCAGATAGACAGCCTGAGTTTACCCAGATTGACTGTGAGATGTCCTTCGTTGAGCAGGAAGATATTTTAAATGTATTTGAAGGAATGACTCGTCACCTATTAAAAACCATTCATGGAATTGAAGTTGATCAATTTCCAAGAATGACTTTTGAAGAGGCCATTCGTACATATGGAAATGACAAGCCAGATATTCGTTTTGGGATGAAGTTTGCAGAGTTGAATGCAGTTTCCCAGCATAAGGATTTTGCAATTTTCAACAATTCAGAATTGGTTGTTGGTATTGCAGTCCCTGGAGCAGCGTCATATACAAGAAAGCAAATTGATGAGTTGGTTGATTGGGTTAAACGTCCTCAGGTAGGTGCTTCAGGAATGGTTTATGTAAAATGCGAAGCTGATGGAAGTTATAAATCATCGGTAGACAAATTTTATGACCAGGAAGATCTTGCTAAATGGGCAGAAGCTACTGGCGCTCAAACTGGCGATTTGATTTTAATTCTTTCAGGTCCTGCAAATAAAACCAGAGCACAGTTAAGTGCTTTGCGTATGGAATTAGGAAATCGTATGGGATTGCGTAAGTCCAATGAATTTGCGCCATTATGGGTTGTAGATTTCCCACTATTGGAATGGGATGAGGAAACTGAGAGATATCATGCTATGCACCATCCATTCACCTCTCCAAAAATTGAGGACATGCCATTATTAGATACTGATCCAGGTAAGGTGCGTGCAAATGCATATGACTTGGTATTGAACGGTAATGAGATTGGCGGTGGTTCAATTCGTATCCATGACAAAGATATGCAAGCCTTGATGTTTAAGCATTTAGGATTTACGCCAGAGCAAGCTCAGGCACAGTTTGGTTTTCTAATGAATGCTTTCCAATACGGAGCTCCTCCACATGGTGGCTTGGCATTTGGATTAGACCGATTGACAGCAATCTTAGGTGGTCAGGAAACAATCCGCGATTTCATTGCATTCCCTAAAAACAACTCGGGGCGTGATGTGATGATTGATGCGCCAGCGGAAATCGCTAAAGAACAGTTAGATGAATTAAGCATCAATTTAATTGAGCCTAAAAAATAAAACTTTAAAGAGCGGTCAACAAAAATTGGCCGCTTTTTTTAGCTCCAATTCATTAACTTTTAAACAGCCTTGTAGTTATAAACATTATACTGTCAATCGCAGATAATTTTTTATCTTTAACATTGGTTGATTTTCATTATCAACTTTTATTTTTGCATCAAGCAACAGAACATCCCTATGGCACAGACAGTAGCTGAGAAATTCCTGAAAGATAGTGCTTCAAAATCCTTTGATTTACAGCATAGGCAAATTATCAATAACAATATTGATAAGTATGAGCATGCTTTCGAAAAAGGGAAAAGTAAGTTTTTCGATTTGGAAAATTCAAAGACCAAAGCGAATCTTATTAAGTGGAAAGTTATTGAGAATCTGGATCGATATTTATTAGATTTTGAATCGAACTTTACTAATAGAGGTGGCAAGGTTATCTGGGCAAATGATGCGGAAGAGGCTCGGGAGGAGATTTGGAAGATCATGGAGCAGCACAATGCGAAATCGGTTGTAAAATCGAAATCCATGGCGACCGAGGAGATTGAGCTCAATCATTTCCTGGAAAAGAAAAACATTGAAACCATAGAAAGTGATTTAGGAGAGTTTATCATTCAGTTACTTGGTCAAAAACCTTATCACTTTGTTACTCCGGCCATGCATTTGAGCTTGGAGGAAATTGCAAAATTATTTCATGAGAAGTTCGACACTCCTTTGGAGGCTAGTGCTGAGGAGTTAACAATGAAAGCCAGGGAAATACTACGAGAAAAATATACTCAAGCAGATATTGGAATTACCGGAGCTAACTTTCTGATTGCTGATACAGGTGCAATTGCTATTACGGAAAATGAAGGAAACGCCAGGTTGACAACTACATTTCCTAAGGTACATATTGCCGTTGTTGGAATTGAGAAAGTAATCCCTAGCATGGGGGATCTTGATTTATTCTGGCCTTTATTAGCTACCCATGGTACCGGACAAAATTTAACAGTATACAACACAGTCCTTTCTGGTCCCCGTAAGAACACGGAATATGATGGCCCTGAGGAAATGTATGTGATATTATTGGACAATGGCCGTAGCAATGTTTTAGAACAGAAAGATCAAAGGCAAGGATTATATTGCATTCGTTGTGGTGCATGTTTAAATGTATGTCCTATCTACCAAAACATTGGTGGACATACTTATGAAACCACTTACCAAGGGCCGATAGGTTCATTGATTTCACCGCATCTCAATGGGATGAAAGAGTTCAAGCATCTGAGCTATGCCTCTTCCCTATGCGGTAAGTGTACAGAAGTCTGTCCTGTTGGAATAGATATTCAGAAAATGCTGCTGGTAAACCGTCGGGACTCGGTACAACAAGACCTGGTTTCTTCAGTAGAGAAGAAAGGATGGAGCATGTTTACTTGGGCTATTCAAAAAAGAAAAATCATTGATTTCTTCTCTGGAAAAACAAAAAACTTTTTTGTCAGGAATTTCTTCAAAAAAGCCTGGGGAAGTCAAAGGGAACTTCCAAAGATTGCAGATAAATCTTTCACTCAACAATGGAAGGAAAAGCAGAAGGAAAAATAAAAAGAATACAAAGAAACAAGAACATATTAAAGAAGAGATCAGCCCAAAAAGCTGATCTCTTTTTTTAATAACCTTTAATTTTCAGTTTGCATTATTACTTTTCTGTATCTAGAATTGACTTACTATCTTCTGCCAACCGAATGAATTCGGCACGATAGCCTTCATCATCTTTTCCTTTTGCTGCTTTTGCTCTAGCGATTAAACTTTCAAAACTTGAATTCTGCTTATAATCGGAGTTACGGATTAACATTCCGAATTCTGCAACTGCTGTGGCGAATCGAAAATCTTCACTGACTGCCGACATAGCCTGTACCTCATTTTTAACAACTGTTTGCTGCAATTCGCTTTTTTCAGATTTAGGATCTTTATAGCGGAATTTCACGGTTGCTAATTCTCCATTTTTTTCACCAATATTGGGTTTATCGTTCTTTTGATATTTAAGAGGGTCTACCGTTCCAATTATTGAGCTTTTCACTCCTACCGGAATGATTTCATAAATGGCAGTCACCGTATGTCCTACCCCCATATCTCCTCCAATTTTTGCATCATTATTAAAATCCTCAGCTTCTAATAATCTATTTTCATAACCTACTAATCGGTATGCTTGTACATAGGCAGGGTTAAATTCAACCTGAATTTTCACATCCTTAGCGACGGTGAATAAGGTGGCTCCAAATTCGGTAACCATAGCCTTACGAGCTTCAGAGATATTATCGATATATGCGTAGTTTCCTCTTCCTTTGTCAGCAAGGGTTTCCATTTTACTATCTTTCAGATTCCCCATCCCAAAGCCAAGGACAGTAAGATTCACTCCACTTTCTCTTTCTTTGGCAATCAAATCTTCCATTGCTTCATCACTAGATTCACCTACATTAAAATCACCATCTGAGGCCAAGATAATTCTGTTATTTCCATCTTTGATAAAATTCTGACGTGCTATTTGGTAAGCCTTCTTAATTCCGGCACCTCCTGCGGTAGAACCACCAGCAGTCAATTCATCGATTACGGTTTTGATTTTCATTTTCTGATCACCAGACGTGCTTTCAAGTTTTACACCTGCAGAACCTGCATAAGTTACAATTGCTACTTTATCCTCTGGTCTTAATTGATCCACCAATAGTTTTAAAGAAGATTGTACCAATGGGAGGCGATTTGCTCCCATCATTGAACCAGAAACATCGATCAGAAACACCAAGTTTGAGGCTTTTAAATTTTCTTTAGGGATATCCTTTGCTTTAAGGTCTATGCGCATCAATTGATGCTCTTTATTCCAAGGGGAGGTTGTAAGTTCTGTATAGATTCTTACAGGATCAGCATTTGTCGGACCTTTTAAATCATATTGAAAATAATTGATCATCTCTTCTACCCTTACAGCATCTTTAGGAGGCATATTACCAGATTTGATCATTCTTCTAACATTACTATATGAAGCGGCATCTACATCTACAGCGAACGTAGACAAAGCTTCTCTTGCAGGAGAAATAAATCCATTTTCATCTAATCGAGCGTAGCTTTCTGTATTTTGCGGTGCAGGATGAATGTATAATCCAGATACTCGACCAGAGAGAACATTGGTATTCATTGCTGTTGCGGCTCTTTTTTGTTGAGTATCATATCCAATGACGGTTACTTCTTCAAGGTTATGAGCACTCGCTTTGAGCATTATTTTGAAATTATTTCTTTTTCCCACTTTTACTTTTTGTGTTTCATATCCAAGGTAATTGAACAACAAAACATCTTTGTTATCTGCTTGGATTGAAAATTCTCCATTTTGGTTTGTTCGGGCAGTTTGGGATTTACCTTCGACGTTAACTACAACACCTGCAATCACTTGCTGAGTATTTTCATCTTTCACAATTCCTGTAATTGTTCTTTCTTGAGCTAGTCCGCTACTACCTAGAGTAAGCAAAAAGACTAATAATGCAAATATTTTATTCATGACTAGTAAGTTTTGCCAAGGGATGCAGAAAAAATCAAATTTCCATAAACGAGAAAAAAAAATTAATTTTCGGCATAAATAAGCACAAGGACCTTGTCAAAACAGAAGAATCAAACAGATGAAGAATTACTAAAGCTATACTTGCAAGATGGCGACCTCAGCTATCTTGGTGATCTCTATCAAAAGCATAGCGAAATGGTCTATTATGTGTGTTTACGTTATTTCAAGGAGCCTGAACGCAGTAAGGATGCGGTTATGCAGATCTTTGAGGAACTCATCGACAAAGTAAAAAAGCAAGATATTCAAGATTTCCCGCGATGGCTCTATGTAGTCAGCAAAAACCATTGTTTGATGGCCTTACGGTCTGCTAAAAATAAGGTTGAAATTGTTACAGATAATTTTGTGGAATTTTCCATGAACCTGCATCAGGAGGAAAACTATCAAGAAAAAGAAGAACAGTTATTGAGATTGGAAAGCTGTTTGGATACATTGATTGAGAAGCAAAAGAAGAGTATTCAATTGTTTTTCATTGAGCAAAAATGCTATAAGGAGGTTGTAGAGCTTACGGGTTATAGCATGAATGATGTAAAAAGTTATATCCAAAATGGTAAGCGGAACCTGAAGAACTGTATGGAAAGGAATGGACATGAATAAGAATTTTGACATAGCATATTTACGTAAATACGTGAACGGAGAATTAAGCAGCTCCGAGATGTATGCTATTGAGAAAGCTTCTCATGAGGATGAATTCCTAATGGACTTGATTACAGGCTTGGAGGAAGAAAAAAAACTGAAACAACCACTTGAAATTTCTGATTTACATTCTGCCATCTTTGAAAGAACCCATCCAGTAAAAGTAACTCCGATGCGCTTTTATAAGTACCTTTCAATTGCCGCATCCATATTATTGGTTTTAGGAATTGGGACCATCTGGTATTTGAATCGGGATCAAAACGAAAAAGTAGAAACTATGGATATGGTTGCCATGGATTCGAAAGAAGCACCAACGGATACTACTCTAAATAGTATTCATTTGGATAGTTTAGACGGGAAATCGGAGGAAGAGAGTTTAATTGCATTAGCAACCCCTAACAATCAAATTGAGGAGAGTTCTGCAGCAGAAAATCGGGCCAGCAATTCTAAAAAGCCAAGTCATTCCCAAGAGGACAGAGTTAAGGAAATAATTGCAGGGAACCAGGATGTTTTTGTGAAGGAAGTCCCGAGAGCTGATACCAGTATATTTCAAAACAAGTATGATAATAGAATTGCCTCCAATCAATTTGAAACATCAAAAAAAGTGGATAATTCCAATGTTGTTTTAATGAATGGCAAGAATCCATTAAATTCTAAATTAGCTGGCCGAGTAGCAGGAGTTGCTGCAGATAGGGTTAGTTCATTACAAGATGTGAAAAAACTGGCGACAGGAAGAGTCTTGGATCAACAATCAGGTAGACCTATTATCAGTGCATCTGTCAGAGATATCAAAACCAACGATTTAGTTATGACAGATTCATCTGGACAATATGTATTGCCGTTAACTTCTGACAATCAAAAACTCGAGATATTATCCCTTGGCTATGAAAAGGAATTGATTACAGCGAGTAATAATAAAATTGTCCAATTAAAGCCAAACTTTAACAATTTGGAAGAAGTGGTAGTAGTAGGATATGGAAATAAAACCGAGAAGGTAAAATCAGAACCATTGGTAGGTTGGGTCGCCTATAAAAAATACATCAATGACAATTCGTATCAAACCTTATTAGGAAAAGGAACAGTCACCCTTGTATTCGACATTTCCACCTTTGGAAGACCTATCGATATTTCTGTTAAAAAGACCAGCAACCCAGAACTAAATCAGAAGGCAATTCAAATTATCCAGAATGGTCCAGATTGGAGGAAGGGAAATGACGGGAAGAAGATCGAAGTAAAAATTTCCTTTCGATAACTCAAGTATTTAGAACCCTGAACGGGTTCTAAATATGGTATTATACACCTAATCTTGCTAAAGGGCCTATCTCCTGCCCTATAAAATCTTGTTTTAAATATTTTTGGTATCCAGCAATAGCGATCATAGCGGCATTGTCGGTACAATATTCAAATTTTGGAATAAATACATTCCACTTATATTTCTTTCCCATTTCAATGAGTCCATTTCTAAGACCTGAATTGGCTGACACCCCACCTGCAATTGCAATATCCTTTACACCGGTTTGTTTAGCGGCTTTTTTCAGCTTATTCAACAAGATGGAGACAATTCGACTTTGCACGGATGCACAAAGATCATCCATTTGCTCATTCAAGAAATTAGGATTTTTCTTCACTTCCGCCTGAACCAAATATAGAATCGCTGTTTTAAGACCTGAAAAACTAAAGTTTAAATCTGGAATTTGAGGTTCGGGCAATTTAAAAGTATCAGGATTTCCGTTCTGAGCGTGTTTATCAATCAAAGGTCCACCAGGATACGGTAAATCCAAAATTTTTGCGGTTTTATCGAATGCTTCCCCAGCAGCATCATCGAGTGTTTCTCCCAACAATTCCATTTCGAAGTAATCTTTCACCAGAACGATTTGAGTATGTCCACCAGATACGGTTAAACATAAAAAAGGAAAGTTTGGCTTAGGATTATCAATAAAATGCGCTAGTATATGCGCTTGCATATGATTTACATCAATCAAGGGAACATTCATTGCCAAAGCGAAAGACTTTGCAAAGGAAGTCCCAACTAATAAAGCACCTAAAAGTCCTGGACCTCGCGTAAAAGCTACTGCATCTATCTCATTTTTGTGTATTTTAGCAGCGGCGATAGCCTGGTCTACCGTAGGAATGATGTTTTGTTGATGAGCGCGAGATGCTAACTCAGGAACCACACCCCCATATTTAGCGTGAATTGCTTGACTAGCAATAATATTTGACTTAATTTCGCCGTCTATACATATAGAGGCCGAAGTTTCATCACATGAAGATTCTATTCCTAGAATAATGGCCATTTTGAGAGAAGTATAAAAATTTAATTTACAAAAGTATCAAAAAAATACTTAAAATAACGTTGATTAGTCTGCTCAGTATCCTTGCTTTGCTGTCGATCTTGTTATTCTCTCTACAATTTTCCTCTGTTCAGACTTTTGTCAGTAAAAAAGTAGCCAAATATCTTTCCAAAGAACTTAATGCCAAAGTTGAAATTGGAAGCATTTACTTTAAACCTTTCTCAGAACTTAACCTTCATGATTTCAGTTTATCTGATCAGCAAGGAAATCAAATTATTTCCGCTAAGAAGTTAAACGCAGATCTTATTTTAACTGATTTCTTTCAAAATAAAATAGTTATAGAACGTTTAAATATTGAAAAAGCCTATGTAGATTTTCAAGTTTACAAGGACAGTTCAAACATTAAGTTCCTCATCGATTATTTTAGTCCCAAAAAGAAAAAACAAACTGCTCCAAAAAAGAAGATGGAGCTCAAATTATATGAAGTCAATTTAGTTGATAATCATATAAAAATCTTAAATCACACCCAAAAGCACCATAGCAAAGGAATCGATTTTTCAGATATTGAATTAGTACATCTGTCGGGCAACTTAAGCAATATCCAACAGGATAGCAGTTCATTGACAACAAAAATCAAAAAATTAACTTTCCAGGAAAAGTCAGGATTTATTCTGCGCGAATTGAGTGCTGACGCCCTGGTCAGCGATCATTCTATGGATTTTAACGATTTGAAACTCCTAACGAATAACTCTGTCGTAGGAAAACACTTAAAATTCAGTTACAAGGAATTTGGTGACTTTTCAGATTTTATTGAGAAGGTCCATATTCAAGCAAGTATGGCAAACGTATTTGTGGACTCAAAAGACATTGAATACTTTGCTCCGGACATGAAATTTGTGCGATTCAAAGCAAAGGTTAACCAAGGAGATGTTCTTGGAACAGTTGCCAATATGAGGGTTAGAAATGCGGATATTCAAACCGGAGATGAAACCAGATTAGTCGGAGATTTCAGCATTAAAGGGTTACCTGATATTAATAAAACTATATTTGATTTTAAGGCAGATCAACTACTGACTACTGCTGAAGACGTAGAAAAATTGGTACCTGAGCTTTCAAACAGGTCTGAATTTACTTTACCTGAACAATTGCACCGCATGGGTAAAATAAAATTTTCAGGTTCATTTAATGGTCTGTACAATTTATTTGATGTGGATGGATCTTTTCAAACAGATCTTGGAAAATTAGCAACAAAAAGTAAAATTGATATTCAAAAGAATATTCTTTACGCTGGAACAGTACGTTCTGATGAGTTCCAAATTGGAAATCTAATAAATTCGAATTCTATAAAAAATACTGCCTTCAATTTAGAGTTTGACGGTCAAAACTTAGATTTCAAGGAAATCCAACTTAATGTTATTGGGGATTTAAGAAGGTTTCAGCTAAATAATTATCAATATGATAGTATTTCAGTGGACGCCTTTTTATTTGAGGAACAAATTGAAGTCAATGGACATATTAGCGATAGAAATGTTGCCTTAGCCTATGATTCTAAGATCCACCTTCAAGGTGACCAAAGTATTTATAATGTAGACACTCAGATTGACCAAATCAACCTAAAGAATCTGGGTTTTGTCAAGAAGGACAGCATAATTATTTACGATTCAAATATAAGCACACATTTAACGGGAAATAACCTAAACAACCTGAATGGAGATCTACGTGCTAACCAAATATCAATTGAAACTAGCAAGGGTAAGTTCAGCATTGAGGATGTCTTTTTTGAGGCCGAAGGGAATGAAACAGATAGGCTACTAACCTTAAAATCTAATGTTTTGGACGCTGAGATGAAGGGAGTAATAGATTTGAACACGCTAGTTCCCTACTTCAAGGCAATTGCCATGAGATATGCTCCTGCCATTGGATTAGAAACAGAACCATTCAATCCACAGATATTTGATTTAGAATTGAACATTAAATCTTTTGAACCAGTTTCAGCATTCCTTGATCCGACTTTAACCTTAGAGGATGGGGCAACATTAGAAGCCCATTTCTCTTCCGAAGATTATACGGCTCAATTCAGTGCATTTAGTCCATTTGTAAAGTATCAAGGGATTAGTCTTCAAAATCTAAATATTCAGGAGAATGCTGACGAAAAAGCTTTTTCACTCAATCTAAAGGCCGATAAAATCTTTCTTACAGATAGTATTTTTGTCAATAATATTGAGATTAACAATATCCTAGCAAAGGATAGCCTATTATTCAATATAAAAGGCGCTGAGGAAACGGAGCAAAACTATATGCGGTTGAATGGAAATATCCATTTTGCCCATAATAAACCTGCCTATATTCGATTTGATGAATCGACAATTGTAGTGAATCATGAACCATGGGCATTCAATAAGGATGCTGAAATGCGTGTATCCAAGGGTAAATTCTATTTAAATAATCTAATTGCCAGCCAAGGAAATCAGAAAGTGGAATTTAATGGAGTTCTTTCGAATGAGGATGATAAACTGAATATTCAATTCGAGCGTTTTAATCTTCACTCCATGGAAACTGTGACAAAACCTATGGGTATTCATTTGGATGGAGAACTGAATGGAAATATCGAGTTACACTCGATTTTCAAAAAGCCCTATCTTTCTGCCAATGTTACAACTACTCCATTGGTTTGGAATCAGATTCCAATTGGACAATTAGTTCTATTAGCTGATTTTGATCCAGATAAAAAAGTTGCGAATCTGGATTTCCAATTATTAGATGATCGCAAAAGAGGTCTGACCCTCAATGGCACATATCAAGTCGCTTCGGGTGAGCAGGCCATAAATTTAAAAGGAAAGCTAAATCAGGCTGAGCTTATATTATTCCAACCATTTATCAGAACACTTGCCTCGGATTTACAAGGCAAGATGGACGCTGATTTACATATTTCTGGGACATTAAAGAACCCGCAGATCAATGGCTCGGCCAGTATAGAATCAGCCTCCTTCAAGGTCAATTACCTAAAGACCGTTTATAACCTGAACAATCAATCTGTCATGATTGACAAGAATGCGGTGATGATGAACAACCTGGTTTTTACAGATTCCAAAGGGCATCAAGCAAATGCAGGCGGAGTGGTCAATCTATCCAATCTAAGCAATCCATTTATTGATGTGGATGTGGCAACGAATAATGTCATGATCTTAAACACCACATACAAGGACAACAATTTGTATTATGGTACTGCTTATGCTACAGGCACCTATCAGTTTAAAGGATATACATCAGCTATTGACATTAATATCAAAGCTAGATCTGAAGATAACACCACCATAAGTATTCCTTTCAATTCTGCAATGACTGTTTCAGAAAGTGATTTCATTTATTTTGTCAGTAAGGATTCCACTATCAATAAAGAAAATGCAAGTCGATATTTTCTGAAGGGAATGACGATGAATATGGATCTAGAATTAACTCCTAGTGCGGAGGTAAATCTTCAGACTGATATTGGTTCATTGAAGGGAACAGGAACAGGGGAAATTAGCTTAAAGATTTCCAGTTTGGGAGACTTTGAAATGTTTGGTGACTATGCCATTAATTCTGGAAAATTTCACTTTACAGCACAGGACTTTATCAATAAATACTTCGATATCAAACAAGGAGGCACTATCAGATGGACAGGTTCGCCTTCTGGGGCTACAGTTAATATTACTGCCGTCTATCAGCAAAGAACATCCATAGGTGATTTATACAATGCTGCCGGGCGGGCGGGAACAGATGAACGCGTACTGGCACAAGCGGATATGATAATCAAAGGGACTTTAAGCCAGCCTGACGTCTCCTTTGATCTAAATTTTCCGCAAACTCCTTATGTCAAGGATGAATTGCAAGCTTATTTTAGTGATGCGAACAATGTCAACCAACAAGCCTTGAGCTTGATCATTCGAAGAAGTTTTACAACAGGTAATTCTGGCGAGATTGGACGCGAGGTAAACAATACTTTATTATCTGCAGGAACTGAAATAGCATTTAACCAGCTTAATAATATCCTTGCACAATCCTTGAATATTAATTTCCTGGACTTTAATATCCGATCTTTGAACGATGCATCCGCAAGTTTTAGATTCTTTGATGATCGCCTGGTATTAACGGGAGGAATTGTTGACCGTAGAAATATTCAAACGACCGATTTAACATTTTTTTCCAATCAAGTAGCCACCGACGCTGAACTGACCTATAAAATTCGTAGAGATGGAAGTTTAATGTTCAGAGCCTACAACAGGTTAAATACTAGAAATATCTTATTTACCCCAACGGATGATTACATCAATGCTGTCGGCTTGGTTTATCGACAAGAATTCAACACTTTAGGAGAGTTTTGGAGAAAAATGTGGACTTGGAAACCTAAAAAAGACAGTCTTTTAACCATTCCTAATATTCCTCAGGATAGCATTAAGAACTCCTCAGATACGAGTCAAAAGGTTAATTAAGGTAAAGTTGAAGAAGATGCTCTCTTTCTTCCTCCAAACTTCCAATGAATTCAGGTTGTTTCGCGCGGTTATACCAATATCTCGCATTCCATAAGTCACCTTCCACCCTATGTAAATAAGCATGAATATGTGCTGAAACCTTATCATTTAAATGATCGATAAGATCATGTGCCTTTTTCCATTCGCCTTTAGCATCATACCATAAGGCTTGAATTGAAACATCCCAAGAGGAATTAGGTTGAGAGTCTTTTAGGGTTGATTTAAATTCATCTAGTATCATGGATTTAAGTTATTAAAATTTTGAGATAATATGGCGGATAAATGCTCAAAAAAAAGACGATCAATGTTGATCGTCTTTTTTTTATTTAAATTTGCTCGCTAATGCTGCTAATTTTACAGCCATATCTGTTTCTGGGGCTCGCTCTTGACGCTTGTCATTTCGCTTGTCAGAAGAACGTTTATCATTCGATTTTCGAGGCGCTTTGTCCTCAGTTTTCATTGTTAAACTAATTCGATTCCTTTTTTCATCAACCTCAGTAACAGTTACCATAACTTGCTGCTGCACTTTGACAACTTCATGAGGATCAGAGACAAAATGATTTGCCAATTGGCTTAAGTGAACTAATCCATCCTGATGAACACCAATATCTACAAATGCACCGAAATTGGTAATATTCGTAACGATTCCTGGCAATTTCATTCCAACTTTCAAATCAGAAATCTTATTGACGCCATCCGTAAATGAAAAGGCTTCAAATTTCTCACGAGGGTCTAAACCGGGTTTTGCTAATTCCAACATAATATCATTTAATGTCGGCAAACCAACCTCGTCTGAAATATATTTTTTAAGATCAACACGTTTTCTTGCTTGTTCATCCTTCATCAAATCTTGGATCGATATATTGATATCCTTAGCCATTTTTTCCACTAAGGCATAACGCTCTGGGTGCACTGCAGAAGCATCTAGCGGATGGTCTGCATTCCGGATACGCAGGAATCCTGCTGCCTGTTCAAAAGCCTTATCCCCTAAACGAGGAACTTTTTTCAATTCTCTCCGAGAACTAAAAGGACCGTTTTCTTTTCTATAATTTACGATTTGCTGCGCCAATGCAGGTCCCAAACCTGAAATATAAGCTAGAATCTGTTTAGACGCTGTATTCAATTCAACCCCAACAGAGTTTACACAGGACATAACGGTATCATCCAATGCCGACTGGAGTTTGTTCTGATCGACATCATGTTGGTATTGACCAACACCAATAGATTTAGGATCGATTTTTACCAATTCAGCTAAGGGATCCATTAATCTTCTACCAATGGAAACTGCTCCTCTAACAGTCACATCGTAATCTGGAAATTCTTCCCTTGCAACTTCCGAAGCTGAATAAATGGAGGCTCCACTTTCATTTACCATAACAATGGTTGCTCCTGGCATATTCATTTTACGAACAAAGTCTTCGGTTTCTCTTCCTGCTGTTCCATTACCAATAGCAATAGCTTCGATATCATGCGCAGAAATCAAACGCTTAATGACACGTTCAGCTTCAGCTTGACCTGCAGCTCCATTATGTGGGAAAATAGCTGTATTCTCAAGCAAATTCCCTTGTGCATCCAAAACCACCGTTTTACATCCTGTTCTGAATCCTGGGTCGATTGCTAGCAATCTTTTTTGACCCAGTGGTGCTGCCAACAACAATTGACGAACATTATCAGCAAAAACCTTGATTGCTTCTTCATCCGCTTTTTGTCTGGTTAAGACACGAATCTCGGTTTCCATCGATGGTTTCAGAAGTCGCTTGTAACTATCTAGCAAAGCCAAGGATACCTGATTACTAGCATCATTATTCCCTTTAATGAATTGCTTTTCAATTCCTGGAATTACTTCTGATTCATCAATATCAATATCTAGATATAAAAGTTCTTCTTTCTCCCCTCTTCGCATCGCGAGAACACGGTGTGATGGAGCATCTTTCAAGGATTCTGCCCATTCGAAATAGTCCTTATATTTCAAAGCTGCTTCCTCTTTTCCAGGAACAACACGCGAAACAAATTTCCCTTTGTTCAACAAGGTTTTACGAGCATGAGCACGAACATCAGCATCTTCTGCAATCTGTTCGGCAATGATATCCCTCGCTCCTGCTAATGCTTCCTCTACAGTCTGAACACCTTTTTCCTCATCAATATAGGAACTGGCATTAGACTCCACATCAATTTTATCTTGTGATAACAGCAAATCAGCTAAAGGCTGCAGACCTTTCTCACGAGCAGCAGAAGCTCTGGTTTTTCTCTTTGGCTTATATGGTAAATAAATATCTTCTAAGGCTGACATACTTTCAGCAGATTTCACTTGAACCTCAAGCTCCGGGCTCAGCTTACCTTGCTCTGAGATGGATTTTAATACCGCTTCTTTGCGTTTATCCAAATCCCTTAATTGTTGAATACGATCGCGAATGGCAGTAATCTGAACTTCATCCAAACTTCCGGTTAATTCTTTACGGTATCTTGCAATAAATGGAACCGTTGCCCCTTCGTCTAAAAGGGAAATGGTTGTAATCACTTGTTTCTCGTTGATCGACAATTCTTTCGAAACGATAATCTCGTGGGAAGTAATCATAAAAAATATTAAAATGAAAAAACAAAGCTGTTGAATGGATTCCAACAGCTTATCGATATAGAATTCTTAATTGTTTTAGGCTTTTTTTGAGTTATTATCCGATAAAGGATTTTCTTCAACATCAGGTGCAGAACTTTCTTTGGGTTCTCCCTCTGTCGAAGTTTCTTCTGCATTTGGAACATCATTACTTGCAAAATGATCATTATAACCATAGCTGTAATAATCGTCTTTTGTAGGAGTAGTATAAGGCTGATGCTCATAAGTTCCTGCAGGTGCAGTAAATTGTGGTACTTTTTTCTCAATAACGCCTTCCTCTGATTGTTCCTCTGTTTCATTGGCCGCATTTACTTGCTCCAAGTTTTGATCAATTGTAGATTCAGCTTTCTTTTCCTCAGGTTCTTTTTCAATATCCGTTTTGATATCGTCAATTTCCTTTTCAAAGTTATTTATCTGATCTGAAATCTCTCTTTTTATCCCTTCAGAAGCATCTTTAAATTCCCGGATACCACGTCCCAGTCCTCGCGCCAATTCTGGTAATTTCTTGCCACCAAACAGTAATAATGCTACTAAAATAATAAGCATCATCTCCTGGGTACCAATGTTCAAAAACGCTAAATTCATCTCTACTTTATTATTTGATAATAAGCTAAGGTAAGTCTATTATTTTTTTTCAGCAATTTTTTCATGTAAATATTTAGAAACAAAATCCAAGGAAAATCAATCCCTACTGGCAATAGACCAATCGCCTTTCAATAAACGAAGCCGAGGAAATTTCTTCCTCGGCTTCGTTTATTGAAATTATTTAATATTTGAATTATTGAAACTTAAAATTTCAGAGATCTCAAATGAACCCTTAATTAAAATTCCGCACACATCTTACATTCATTCCGTTCGTAGCTTTAAGTGTTGCGGGATAAACATCATTTGCAGCTGATGTAACCTTCGAACTATAAACTTTTGCTCTTAATTTATTTTGTATGCTGCTATCATAATACAATTCCAAATAAGCATAAGAATTTGCATATGGCTTTTTTAACCAGAAATAAGCATAACCTGTAGTCTTTGTCGAACTAATTGAAGGTAACTTGCCGCGTTCATCTGATGAGTATTTCCATTAGGTTCTGTAAATCTTTTCAGTTCAAAGGTAATTCTTTGTGACCATTCATCCGGCGAATTCTGTTCATTGACATTCACTGTAAGTAACACAGATTTCTTCCCATCATTTCTTGTTGCACTAATTCTTCCTGTACCTGAATATGAATTAATATAAGCTGCCAATCCTTTTGCCTGATCAACGGTAGGTGTTCTCCATTGATCATTAAGGTCATTTCCATTAGGCCTAAGATCATGACATGGGTCACCATCAATAACAGGAGTAATACCTAAAGGCCACATTTTCCCTGATAAATAATATGTACTACCATATTTTGCTTCCGATTGCCCATATGACATTATAGGATTTGGATAACCATTAGGTTGGAATGTACTAGCATAAAAGATAGAGTTTGGTTCATGATTTCTATGTTGAAACCTAGTCGGACCTTCAGATGGCCCAGTAAAACCCTGCGTACCAGCATCGTAATACAAGTCTCCCCTAGACCAATTTGTGGCTACTACACTAGAAGTTGCCGGAACTTGAATTCCATTATCCAATGGAATAATCGTGATTCTGGTATATTTCCCTCTACCAATTCTTATTTTGTCATTATAAGATTTGCTGAATTTCAGTGGATTTGCTGGTCTATCAAGTAATGCCCATGGATGAATGCTGTAAACAAAATTGCTATTATATTCATTATCTCCACCTGGTACAGTAAAGAAATATCCATGATATGATGTGTTTGGAAATTGAATATCAGCCGCATAGTTCCTTCTAGCGTTGATATTAACTGCGCTCGCTATCTTCGATTTTGAAATAAATTTCCCAGTTAATAGATCAAATACACCTTGTTCTAATACATTGGAGTTCGCTCTAATATAAGGTCTGTCCGTAGAGTTTCCTAAAAAAGCATTTAAGTCTGCCTTTGCACTGAATCCTGTTACCAAGACCCCAACCTCTACCATCGCCATCGCATGTTTAAATGTGATGGAAACATCAATATTAGGAATTGAGGAATTTGAAGATTTTCCAGTTGTAAAATTTCCTGATGCAAACAAGAAATCTTCATTTGATACATTAAAAGTAGGTTTTAAATTATTTGAAATAGCAGGCAAGGCTTCTGTACTATAATATGAATACGCATACCATTTATACTGAGTTCCTTGTTTTAATTCTTTTGCTACTGGAGGAGTACTACCGACTTTACCGTCAACTTGTTCCACAAATTTCCCTGCCATATCATAGACCAAAACTCGGAATGTAACTCCATTGGTAAGTGGTCTTCCCCCATTAACTGGAGAACCAGGGATATAATTATCAGGATAAACTGGAGCAACGGCTTTATTATCTCCTGAAGTAGAATTGCCAGAATTAGCCATTAATGCTTCCGCTGAACCTAATTCTTCCTTAATATAAATAAATTCTTTATCAGCTTTTTGAGCAGAATTTACAACTACCGTTTTATTTAACCTACTCCCGTTACTAGGCGAAATATCAGCAGAAGTACTTTTACTATCAGACTCCTGAAGAGCAGTTTCTCCATCAACGATAAAGGAAACCCCTGAGGTAATAGTAGTATTGGGTTGATCAGTATTTTTACTGCAACTAAAATTTAGAATTGAACCGACAATTACTAAACTAAAAAAGATCTTTTTCATGTGATATTCAAAAAATTACCAGTTCTCTTTATGTGTTTTGAATACGTCGTCAGAAGTTCCATCATTAAGAGTGGAATTCCATGAATCAACAAATGGTGAATCATTTCCTGGCCCCTTAAATGTGGCAGTAGCTGATCCCGCCGCGATGGAATGTTCCATCATGACTTTGATATAATTTCTATCCGCGGCGAGGTATAGTCCCTCTTACCGGATAAAGATTGGTTTTTCATTATAGATAATTTTAGTGTGACTCTATTGTAATTTTGAAAAATTAAGATTAAATTATACTGATAATGCGGTATTTAGCTCAAAAATATTATTTGTAGCCCATCTACGACAACATATATTTCCTACTCTATCTAATAACCAGCCCTATAATACTTATAACTGCAACAACATAGTTTATCTAAAACACCACCTGATTGAATTAGTTTTTTCTTTCCGAGAAATTTTTGACATAATCAGGACAGCAATCAAAATAGAGTTTAAGCAAAACACCTATATGACTAGTATTTCATGTTACAACATCTTGTTTCTATTTTAGAAATATTAAGTTCTTTTACACCACGATTCGAGAAGCAATTTTTTACTTGTACCTTTGTGCTCTTTACTATTTTTTATATGCTGCAGAACTTCAAATCCAACAAAAAGTATTATCTCAGTACAATGGCATTAGCCGGACCAGTTGTTATTTCACAACTTGGTCATACGCTTGTACAAACTGCCGACACTATGATCGTGGGGCACTTTGCTGGTACTATTCCGTTAGCAGCTGTATCATTGGTACACTCAGTTTTTATGGTGGTTTTGATCATTGGAATTGGTATTGCTTATGGACTAACCCCTTTAATAGCTCAAGAAAATGGAAGGCATAATATTAAAGAATGTGCGAAACTACTTTCCAATAGTTTTTGGTTGAATATTGTCTCCGCCATTCTTCTCTTTCTCTTTGTGTTTTATGGTTCTATGTATGCTATGCAGCATGCTGATCAAGACCCTGAAGTCGTAGAAACGGCTAAACCTTATTTATTAATACTTAGCTTATCCATCTTGCCTCTCATGGTTTTCAATACTTTTAAGCAATTCGCAGAAGGCTTAGGGTTCACCAAACAGGCTATGAATATTACAATTTGGGGAAATGTGCTGAATGTTGTTATTGCGGTAATCTTGGTTAAGGGAATGTTTGGGATTGAACCTATGGGGGTTCGTGGTGTGGGTATTGCAACTTTGATAGATCGTATCTTAATGATGATCGTCATGGCATGGTACGTTTTAAGTTCCAAAAACTTTAAACTTTATATCGATCACTTCTCCATTAAATTCATTGATTTTTCCAGAGTTAAAAAGATTCTTAAAATTGGAGGTCCTGTCGCGATGCAATATGTGTTTGAAATTGGCGCATTTGCAGGAGCCGCATTGATTGCGGGAAAGATCGGAGCCGTTGAACAAGCTTCCCATCAAACTGCTATTACATTGGCTGCAATGACTTATATGATGGCCAGTGGAATTGCATCGGCTGCTACAATTAAAGTCGGGAATGCTTATGGAAATAAAAACTTCTTTAGGTTACAAAAATTTGCCACTGTATCCTATCACCTGGTTTTAGTATTTATGATTGTGTGTGCTATTATTTTTGCCTTGTTTAATCAATATTTGCCGTATATCATCACTAAAGATCAAGAAGTGGTTATGATGGCCTCTCAGTTATTGATCATTGCTGGTATGTTTCAATTATTCGATGGAACACAAGTGGTGGGATTAGGAACTTTAAGAGGAATGGGCGATGTAAATATCCCTACTTTCATTACCTTCTTTGCATATTGGATTATTGGACTTCCAGTTGCTTACTATTTAGGCATCGAAATGAAAATAGGAGTAAAAGGGATTTGGTATGGATTAACCCTTGGGTTGTTGACTTCTTCGATCCTACTCTATTTTAGATATCGGTATATGATTCAAAAGAAATTACCACGAAACCAAATCTTGGTAAATGGATAAAACAAAAACGGTCAAGAGTTTTCTTGACCGTTTTTGTTTTATTTTTTAGATAACTCGCTCAGAGTCCCAATTCTCTAAATAATCAGCTACTCGACGAATAAATTGTCCGCCTAGTGCGCCATCAATAACTCGATGGTCATAAGACATGGAAATATACATCATATGACGAACAGCGATGACATCTCCAAACTCAGTTTCCAATACTGCTGGCTTCTTTTTAATGGTCCCAACAGCCAGGATTGCCGCTTGCGGCTGATTAATAATTGGCATTCCAAAAATATTTCCAAATGCCCCTATATTAGTAAAGGTAAATGTACCTCCTTGGGTATCATCTGGCTTTAATTTGTTCCCTCTGGAACGCGTTGCCAAATCATTAACCGATCTTGAAATTCCTGTTAAACTTAATTGATCCACATTTTTTATTACCGGAACAATTAAGTTGCCGGATGGCAATGCTGTGGCCATTCCAATATTGATATTTTTCTTACGAATGATATTGTATCCATCTACAGAGACATTAATCATCGGAAAGTCCTTAATAGCTTTGGCAATTGCCTCGATAAACAAAGGGGTAAAAGTAATATTCTCTCCTTCGGATTTTTTATAGCCATCCTTAACCTTGTTTCTCCAATTCACCAAATTTGTAACATCAGCTTCAACAACTGAGAATACATGTGGTGATGTTTTTACACTATTAACCATATGATCAGCTATCAGCCTTCTCATGCGGTCCATCTCAATGATTTCCGAATCCCCTGTACTAGTCTTTACAACTTGCGCTGCTGGAGTTTTAACCTCTTGAACAAGGGGCTGGGATACTTCTTCTATTATCGGTTGACTAGGTTTTGGAATTTCAATTCCTTTATTTTTTTGAAGGTAGTTTAAAACATCTTTCTTAGTTACTCTTCCTTCACCACCAGTGCCTGGAATACTGTCCAATTCCTGTTGTGATATTCCTTCTTGTTGCGCGATATTTCTAACCAATGGAGAATAGAAACGAATGCCAGAATGGATTTCTTGATGATTTGATTCTACTTGAATAGGTTTTTCCTGGATTTGATCCATCCCCGGAATTTCAGCTTCTTCGATAACTGCTGTATCCTCAATTTTTCCATCCTGATCTTCAGCAGGAATTTCTTGTTCAACAACAGGTTCGACTTTTTCTTCTTGTTGGATAGTAGGTTTTTCTTGTTCCTCAACTTCAGGACCTTCAACCTCAATTAATGCAATTACATCCCCAACCTGAACTACTTGATTTTCCTCAAACAATCTTTCTTTTAGAACTCCAGATACTGGCGATGGAACTTCAGAATCGACCTTATCGGTAGCAAGTTCTACTACCGCATCATCTTCTTCAATTCGTTCCCCAACCTGCTTTACCCATTTGGTAAGCGTCGCTTCGGAAACACTCTCCCCCATTTTAGGTAACAAAAGTTTATATATAGCCATCTATTTTTATTTCGATTGTTAGATTACTAAGTTAAATATTAATACTTACTTGACAAGTGAACAAAATTAAATATTTTATCCTACATTGTAAACAAAATATCGTTCTGTTAATTCTTTGTTTCTTGTTGAAATAAGTTCCAGAGCATGAGTAATGCCTGAGCAGTAGTCCTTTCTATGTTGATTAAGCGGTCATGATGAAAATGAAACAGCTTAGTTTTTACATCATTTTTGCCTGCAATTGCAACCCAAACAGTACCTACTGGCTTTTCATCAGTTCCTCCATCTGGACCTGCAATACCACTGGTTGCTATAGCATAATCCGTATTTAATCTTTGTTGTACTCCTTTAGCCATTTGAACTACTGTTTCCTCACTAACGGCGCCATGCTGAATCAAGGTTTCCTTCTCAACACCTAGGATATGCTCTTTAACCTCATTTGCATAGGCCACAATTCCACCTTGGAACATTTTACTCGATCCAGGAATCTCAGTTATTAATCTGGCAATATTCCCCCCTGTACAGCTCTCAGCAGTGGACAGTGTTAATTGGGAATCTGAAAATGATTTCACGATAACCTCCTCAAAACTCACATCTTCAGTGGCAACAACTGCTCCTCCAATCCGCGAAACCAACTTTTCTTTCCACTGCTCTGCTTCAAATTCCAAGGAGTTCAAATCATTTCCTACCGCTGTCAACCGCAGCCTTACCAATCCAATCTTTGGAAGATAGGCTAAGTGAATATGGCTCGGAAACTGATCTTCAATATCTGCGATATGTTCTGCAAGATGGGATTCACCGATTCCTACTGTAAGGATATATTTATTTACCACCTTTTCTTCGGTTTTATAATCCTTCAGCTTTGGTAGCACTCGGAAGGTCATTAAATTCTTCATCTCAAATGGAACCCCTGGAAGAAAAACATAAACCTTTCCTTTGTCCTCAACCCACATGCCTGGCGCAGTTCCCCAATCGTTAAAAAGAACATCTGCATTGGCCAAAACTTCCGCTTGACCCTTGTTTATTTCAGGCATTGTCCGACCGAATTGGCGAAAGATCTGTTGCACATGACTCAACACCTCTGGATTATGGATCAGGGAAGTATTAAAAAACTTAGCCGCCGTGAATTTAGTTACATCATCCTTGGTAGGACCTAAACCGCCTGTACAGATAATAATATCTGCCCGACTTCCAGCATCAGCTAATGCCTTTAGAATATGACTTTCCTGATCAGTAATTGATGTTATTTGTTGAATTTGGATTTGCTGGGCAAAAAGCTCTTGGGCGATCCAAGCAGAATTGGTATCCACAATCTGTCCGAGCAAGATTTCATCACCAATGGTAATAATTTCAGCTTTCATAGATATAGTGTTTACATAACCGTTAATAGGTATAATGACTCTGTCTTTTGGTTAATTTTAAATCTTGTAATATTGATGCTTTAGCACGTATGGTAATATTATAACTCTTATATGTTCCAAATGGAACCCAACCTACTGACATATCCCAACAGTGTAAATCTCTATAGATACTGATTTGCGTCATGGAAGCTTCTTTCTGAACAAAGTCATACCCTGTATTAAATTGAACTTTCCACTTAGGAGTTACATTGAAATCTCCATGCAAGTTAACTGTACTGGTTAAACGTGTTTCCATGTCAAGCTTTTCTCGATTGAAAACACGAGTATAGTTCATACTAAAGGATCCTGCTAAATTCCATGGAATATTAAAATCCACGAAGGCATTTGGGTCGGTACTGATTCTTGCCAATGCTTGTGCTTGCTCTGGTGTCAAATTAGGCATAGCACTTCTTAAGGAGTCAATATTATCACTCCGGTTTTGATTTGCCTTCGGATTTAAACTGTAATCAAAGGATAAACCAAAATTAGTAAGCCTAGCTAATTTCCCGTCTTTAATAGCATAACGATCAATACGATTACCAGTATACTTATCGTAAGAATAAGGATCGAAGGTACCATTAAAGTTCACATTTATTTTTTTGTCAAATAATGCTGTTCTTCCTGAAAAACTAATTGGTGACAGTTTCAGTGAATCTGCCGCAACATTATAATTACCACTAAAGGTAAGCCCTTGGATGATTGGTATTTTCTTGACACCTTTTCCCGTAGTATCCTTATCATCTCGAATCTTCGCTTCCAAGTTATTATCTACCGAGAAGCCAATACCAAAGGATTTACCTTCGGAAGGAGAACCATAAAGTGCATTTTCAAAAATAGAATACCTTTTATAAATCCCATTTGCATCCGTGAAATCACGATAAAAACCATAACGTGCATCTGAGAAATCTGGTCGATAATTCACATTAATGGATGGTGTAATCGTATGACGCATCGCCTCAATCTTACCAATCTTCTTCTGCATATTACCGTAAATCTTCGTCGATAAACCTGAAGATACCGAATAATCGTAGGCACGTTTAAAGCCTTGAACAGTATCCCTTATACTTTCAAATCCATAAGGACGGTTAACTAAGCGGTTTCTAACGGACTGAAGATACCAACGCTCTGTATAATTGAGGGATGTATTAAATTGAAAATACTTCATCACATTTAAACTCAAGCTGACAGGGATATTGTGTTGAACACCGTTGGTAAATTTATTCAATGAACCTTTTTGGAATAGCAAACTGTCTTTTGTAGCAATCCTATTTTGTCCTTGTAGGCTATACCCCACAGTGATTCTTTGATACCATTTTTGTTCCCCTATCCTATCCTTGGAATCAAATGGGTTAAAGGTAGCAACGTTTAAACTAATGGTTGGTAAGTCAATATTGATATCGCCATTGGTCAGGTTCTGATCATGTGACATATTCGCTGTGAAATTCACCTTGCCATCTGCGAAAACTTTTCCATAGGCAATCGATGAACGCATACTGTTATTTACCGCTTGCATTGGATTATAACCACTGGTGGTTGCCTGACTTCTATACGCATTCCGAGTACCAAAGTTTACTGAGGCTGAAAATGAAGTCCCAGGATTAGCCTCTTGCCGTTGGGAGTGATTCCAGGTAAATCTAAATTCCTTTGAACGACCAAAACTCTCTGTCCCTTCAATCCCTTGAACATAAGAACCATAATTCAAAGCAAAGTTACCGTTGAATTTATAGTTCACTAAATATTGTGTTCTTACATTCGCTTCCCAAGTTCCTTTGGAAAAAATTGAACCTCGAATTTCTGAATCCCAATAATCATTAAAAGTCAAATACCATCCAAGATCTCGCATTGCAAATCCTCTAGAGGCATCTTCTCCAAAGGAAGGAAATAAGAAACCTGAACTTTTCTTATCCTGTTTTGGAAAAAATCCAAAAGGAATTGCTAGAAACTTGATGGGAATATTTTGAACGACAAGATAAGATGGTCCTGCGATAATTTGCTTTTGAGTGATTACTCCTTTGGTAATTTGAATCCCAAAGTGGGTATGAGGATATGGAAGATTACAGGTTGAATACAGCCCTTTATAAAGGGACATCTCATCATAAATATTCTTTCGAACTTCCCGCGCCTGGATATACCCACCATCAACTTCCGTCATGACCCCAAAGGTTTTTGGAACCTGAGTCTTATAATTATATATTAAGGAATCGACTGCTATGGGGGATTCCCCAGGCATGATTACGACGGGTCGACCTACGTATTTGCCATTATGATCAATCACACCGGAAGCAAATAATACATTGGTATTTCGGTCTAAGCGAATATAATCTGCAGCTAATTCAAAACCTTCATATTTCACCTTGGCCCCTTTGAATAGGTGCAAAATATTCTTGCTCACCTGATTCCATGATGAATCATTCGCTGTAATGGTTACTACAGTCTCTAATCCACCCTGATCCTTCATATGAACAGTATCCTGACCGTTTACATCCTTGAAATTATTCTTACTGGTATCTGTTGGAATAGTATCCCGCTGTAGGGTGTCTATTGTAACATTTTGATTGCGTGAATTACTCTCCACCTGTGCCTGAAGCACAGACATCCCAATAAAAAAAAACAGAAAGGAAAGGAAAAAACAACTTAAGGCCTTCAAAATGAAATATGAATGTTATTTTTGTGCTAATTTTAAACTCTTGTTGGCAAAAATAGTCAAAAAACAATAACAAAGATTAGGTTTTTCATAAAGTTAATCATATTTAACAGTTTACTTTAACTATGCTATTGACGGGACTAAAATAATAACGTTAACTATGAATTTCAATAAATCCATAAAAAATTCTATTTCATTAGTAGCTATATTCCTACCCTTGTTTTTCTTAAGCGGTATGGTTCAATCTACTGAAAAGAAAAATCAAGAAACGGAACCCTCTCAACAAACCCAAAAGAATAAAACATTTAAGTTGGTCGTTATAGATCCTGGACATGGTGGAAACCTGCCTGGAGCAAGGGGAAGAATATCGGTTGAAAAAGATATTACCCTTCAAGTCGGAAAACGATTGAAAGAAGCAATTGAAAAAGAGATGCCTGGTGTAAAAGCCTTACTGACCCGCGAAACGGATGTCGATGTTCCTTTTCATGAAAGGACAGCTCTTGCAAATAAAAACCATGCTGATTTATTTATATCTATCCACTGTAACTCTGCTGATGTAGACCGTCGGGTGAAAGGAAAGAATGGACGATATGTAACCCAAACCGTGAGAAATCCTGGCGTTAGTGGTACTGAAACATTCGTATGTGGTTTCAATCGTTTACAAAGAGGTGAATCGGAAGTCGCTGTTCGTGAAAATGCCGATATTTTATTTGAAGAAAATTATCAAGAGAATTATGGCGGTTTCGACCCTAATGACCCCTCTACTTATATTATTTTCTCCTTGATGAAAAGAACTTATCGCGATAAAAGCATTCGATTTGCAACTTATATTCAAGATGAGTATGTAAAAAAAGGTCGTCAAAACAGAGGGGTTCAGGAACTTTCACTTGCCGTGTTAGCATCTGCTGCAATGCCTGCGGTATTAACTGAAATCGGATTTATCTCTAATCCTGATGAGGAAAAATTCATGGTTTCAGATGAAGGACAAAACCAGATTGTGGGTAACCTTGTGGATGCCATAAAATCGTATAAAGCGAATTCCGGCTTACAATAGGAATAGAATTTGTTAGGATAATTGAAACGAAAAGAGAAATTGAAGAATTTGATTAAAAGTAAAACGATTTTTGGGAGGATTGGACTGGTATTGACTTGCGTATCAGTAGTAGTTTTAGCAAGTTTCAAGCCTGTAGATTTACAGAATGAGCAAGGTGGGAGTCCTAGAAAATTAAAAACTATCGTCTTAGACCCTGGACATGGTGGACATGACTCCGGAGCCGTTGGTCGGCAATCAAAAGAAAAAGATATCGCATTACAAGTGGCGTTGAAGCTGGGTAAGAAAATCGAAAAGGAATTCCCAGGGATTAAAGTTGTTTATACCAGAAAAACAGATGTTTATCCTAAGCTTTATGAGCGTCCTGCTCTAGCCAATAAGCATCATGCTGACTTATTTATCTCTATTCACTGTAATTCTGGTGGTGCCACGAGTAGAAGAGTAAAAAACAGTAGAGGACGTTATGTTACGCAGCGTGTCTTGAATACTTCTGCTAAAGGTACTGAAACCCTAGTATTGGGTTTTAGCCGTACGGGTGACCAAGATGTCGCAATTCGTGAAAACGCATCAATCCTAATGGAGGAAAACTATAAGGAGAACTATGGTGGTTTTGATCCTAAGGATCCTTCAACCTATATCGTATTCTCTTTGATGAAAAGAAAATTTAGAGAGCAAAGTATCCGACTTGCTTCCTATATGCAAGATCAGTTTGCTGGTTCTAGTCGTACTGACCGTGGAGTGAAAGAACAATCTTTGGCAGTACTTGCAACAGCAGGGATGCCAGCAGTATTAACAGAAATTGGATTTATTTCCAATCCTGACGAAGAAAGATTCATGATGTCATCGGCTGGTCAGGAATCAATTGTCACCGATTTATTTAATGCTATAAATACCTACAGAAAAAGCATAGAAAAATAAAATTTTATTAAATTGGCGCTAAGAACAAAGTAAAAATACTTAAATCGGGAAATTTTGAAGATATCTAATGAAACTAAGGTCGGGGCACTAACAAGTATTGCTATTGCCATTTTATTTATTGGTTACAGTTTCCTCAAAGGGAACAACGTTTTCAGCAGCGAAAATACTTTTTATACCGAATACGACAATGTTGATGGTCTTGCCGTATCCAAGCCTGTTCTTGTCAGTGGATTTCAAATTGGCCGTGTATCCAAACTAACGTTACAACCTAACGGTAAAATAAGAACCGAATTCAAAATCAAAAATGATTATGATATCCCCTCAAATACGGTAGCCCGAATTGTAAGTGCTGACCTCTTGGGAAGTAAAGCTATCGTTTTTGAATTAGGAAACAGCACCACCATGGCCAGAAATGGTGACCCCCTCCTATCAGATGTTCAAGCAAACCTGATGGAGAAAGTCGAACCCCTCCAAAAGAAAATAGAAAATTTAGTTGTAAAACTAGATTCAGTTCTTTCTGGTGTAAACAGCGTATTGGATGATAACTTCCAACGTGATTTCAAAAGCTCCGTTCATAGTATTTCTGTATCCTTGAAAAACCTTGAAAAAATTACAGGTGATGTAGATGGTTTGATGGGTGCTGAGAAAAATCGCTTGAGTAATATCCTTTCCAATATGGAATCTATCACCATGAACTTCAAAAACAATAATGCGAAGATCAATTCCATCTTGAATAACTTGGATACTCTTTCTGATGACCTGTCAAAAACTGAAATCAAAGCAACGGTTGACAACGCCAATAAAGCAATGAAAGATGTCCTTGAAATCACCAATAAAATAAATACTGGAGATGGTTCATTGAGCCAATTGATACATGATGAAAAATTATATAATAATTTAACTAATGCATCTGAAAACTTAGATCAATTGGTGAAAGATCTTAAAGAAAACCCAGGTAAATACCTTAAAATCTCCATATTTGGCAAAAAAGACACCAAATAAAAAATATTTAGACAAAATATTAAAGGCTCCAATATGTGTGAAGTGAACCCCAAAAGTTATACAAAAACTTTTGGGGTTCATTATTTATGTCAAATCACACCTTTGAGGAGAAACTAGAAATCGTTTCTCAAGTGGAAAGCGGGAAGTCGATACTGCGCATATCCCGCGAACTCCATATCAGCAAAGTCATGATATTGGAATGGGTTCGGAAGTATAATCTTTATGGTGAAAGAGGGCTACTCAAGCAGCCTAATGTCCCAGCCACGGCTGATTTCAAAGAAGAAATTGTAAGGACTATTCTAGAAAAAGAAGTACCTTAAGTACAGGTTGTTCTACAGTATGGAGTAAGCAAGAGTGCTTTAGAGAGCTGGGTGAAATTGGTACGGGTCCATGGGTATGCTGTATTACATCAACAAAAAAATCGTGGAGGACCGCCTAAAGATATGAGTAAATCAAAGAAGCATGAGCCTGAAACAGAACTAGAGAAGCTCCAGGCGGAGAACACTCGTTTACGAGCCGAGATTGCATTATAAAAAAAAGTCACGGCCTTAGTCAAGGAAAGAGAAGCCCGCGAACGCATGAATGGGCAAAAGCCATCGAAGAACTAAGGTCTGAACATGATATTTCAATTCTATTGGATTGTAAACAGATGGCTCGTTAGGTATTTTATTATCATCTCAAACGCCTGAATAGTAGAGATAAATACAAGAAAGAAAAGGAAGAGGTCATACGCATATATCACCTGCACAAAGGTAGATATGGATATCGACGGGTAACAGCCGACATGAAGAACTTGGATTATCATATAAACCATAAGACTGTTCAAAGACTAATGGGAACATTGGACCTGAAATGTAAAATCAGGAAAGTCCGCTATCGCTCATACAAAGGGGAAGTTGGTAAAATTGCTCCCAATATACAGGAAAGGAATTTCAAGGCAAGTTCGCCCAATCAGAAATGGGCTACAGATGTTACTGAGGTAAACATCAAAGGCCAGAAGATCTACCTATCTCCGATACTTGACATGTTCAATGGAGAAGTAATCTCCTATAGTATCTCAAAAAGCCCGAACATGATGATGATAGAAGAGATGTTAAATAAGGCTTTTGATAAAACTAAAGATACAAAGGGGCTTATTTTTCACTCTGATCAAGGCTGGCAATATCAGCATTATGGATACAGAAAGGCTTTAGAAAAACAAGGTATTATACAGAGCATGTCCAGAAAAGGGAATTGTTTAGATAATGCCGTGGCCGAAAACTTTTTTGCAATCTTAAAGACAGAATTACTATACTCACAAAGCCTTGAGACAGCCGACGAGTTTATCTAATCAGTAAAAGAATACTTCTACTATTACAACAATAAAAGAATAAAAAACAGATTAAATGGAAAGAGCCCGGTGGAATACCGAGCTCTGCTAGAAAAAACTTAATTTTGTTAATCCGTCCAACTTTTTGGGGTCATGTCAATCTTTTGGGTCCAGTATTACTTCCTGGAGAACATGTTTTAATAATTTCACATCCTGACCATATATACTATTATCTAAGCGAAGGCATTGTCAATAAAAATAGCCTGATGTTAAATCCTAGAATGCCCGGAATACGCCAATACAGAATGACTGTAAGTGCGGATTATGCGGTTGGATCAAGTGGCGCCCCTATCCTTTCCCAAAATGGAAATCTTGCTGGTGTCGTATCATCAACCCAAACCATTCCTTCTTCTGGAAATGCAGATAATAAACAACAAATGGTCATGAAAAATGCTATTTCCGTACGTGCTTTGCAACAATTAATCCAATAACTTATGAGACAGATCATTCTTCTTTTATGCTTACTCCCTACTCTATTATGTGCCCAAGAAAAAGGAATTTCATTTAATAATAACCTCAATTGGCAAGAAGTTAAAGCCAAAGCTAAGGCTGAAAACAAATACATCATGATCGATTGCTATACCTCTTGGTGTGTTCCTTGTAAAATTATGGAACAACAGGTATTTACAGACAGCAAGATTGGTGAATATAGCAACCAACATTTTGTAACAGTTCAGGTTCAATTTGATGATGATCCTAAAGCAAATAAAATCAAAAAAGATTGGATGAACTTAAGTAAGGAATTCGCCAAAAAATATGAGGTAGATGGTTATCCTTGCTATTTATTCTTTAGCCCTCAAGGCGAAATTGTTCACAAAGCTTATGGTAAAAGAGATATCCCAAATTTTCTAAACCTGTTGAAGAAAATTCAGGATCCAGACTCTCAATATTATACGTTGAGAGAACGATATAAGGAGAATAAAATTGATGTCCAGGTCCTTAAATTATTATTGAACGCTTCCATGGAAGCTGAGCCTGAAGATAAACAAGAACTTATTCAAGCTTATTTGGCAATGAACCCAGATGTACAATCTAATGCCGAAGTAAAAGTTATCA
This sequence comes from Sphingobacterium cellulitidis, assembly GCA_002245855.1. Taxonomy (GTDB): domain Bacteria; phylum Bacteroidota; class Bacteroidia; order Sphingobacteriales; family Sphingobacteriaceae; genus Sphingobacterium; species Sphingobacterium cellulitidis. The sequence continues at coordinate 571,271 of NOUX01000002.1, forward strand.
TGGATGTAACGCGTTCTTCGAAAGATTCTGGATTTCCAATCTTGTTAAACCAAGCTAAAAAAATAAATAATCTTTTAGGAGAAGTAGTGGCCGAGGATCTATACCGAGGAATAATAAATTTTGAAGATGCCGAAAACAAGCTCGGCCGCAAATCTCCAATGGGATATTATATCCTGAATAATAAACAAGACTGGTCTGTCTTTGAAGACTCTTTGGCAACCAAATACCCCGAACATAAAACCGAAATCCTCGACTTCATCAAGTTGAACTTCTATAAAAATGGTTTCCTGATGGAAGATTATATCCCAGCATTGAAAAATTACATCAAAAAATATGATGGAACCATCAGTAACAAAATGAAAATGGAATATGTGGGTGTACTAGCTAAAAACTTCACAGACATCGATTTTATCAAAAACATGCTGAATTGGTCAAAAGATGCTTTTGAGCAAACCGACAATTCGCAACACCTCTATAATTATGCCCTCCTAACTTATAAAATCGGGGAGCATGATAAAGGGATTGAAATAATCAAAAAAGCAATTGAATCTGCAGATGAAGGTCAATTATTCAATTTCAATGAAAAATTGGACCTGATGAAGAAAGGTGACGATATTCTTTAAATGTTGTTTATTAAGTAAAGAATGTAAAACAAGATATAAGACCCAAAATAAAATCTTGTTCCTATACATTCAAAAAGCCGATTCAATTGAATCGGCTTCTTTATTTTTTTAGTTTTTTATTATTTATTCAAGGTTTCATTTAACCATCCGAAAAATTCTCGTTGCCACACTTGTGCGTTATGGCCCGAAAGAACCCATTGGTTCTCGTCTGGTAAATAAACTAGCCTACTTTTAACCCCTCTAATTTGAGCAGCTTGGAAGGCCTCTAAACCTTGTCCTATCGGAACTCTATAATCTTTCCCTCCTTGAAATATCAAAATAGGAGTATCCCATTTCTCAACTAAAGTACTCGGATTGAATTGAGTATAGGTCTTTTCATTCGCTTTATCCCAATAAGGTCCACCCAATTCATAGTTTGCAAAAAACAACTCTTCTGTAGTTCCATACCAAGACTTCATATCAAATAAGCCACAATGGGAGATAAATGATTTAAACCTTCCTTCATGTACTCCTGCTAATTGAAATACAGAATATCCTCCATAACTTGCTCCAACAGCTCCAATCTTTTCTTTATCAACATAAGATTCCTTGGAAAGATCATCAATCGCCGATAGATAATCGTTGATCGCTTGGCCTCCCCAATCCTTAGAGATTTGCTCATTCCACTTTACGCCCCATCCTGGCATACCACGTCGGTTTGGTGCAATGACTATATAGCCTTGCGATGCCAATAATTGAAAGTTCCAACGGAAGGAATACGATTGAGTAACTGCTCCTTGTGGACCTCCTTGACAAAACAAAAGGGTTGGATACTTTTTGCTTGGATCAAAATTAGGGGGATAAATAACCCATGAAAATAAATCCTCACCGTCGGTAGCTTTCGTTACTCTACTTTCTACTTTGGTATCAGCGACCTTACTGTACAATTGATCATTCACAGTCGTTATCGGATTTAATTTTTTGGACTTAAATGCATAATGATAAACCTCATTTGCACGAGTCATTTTAGATAAAGTAACAACCAATCCATCCTTAGTTTCACCTACAATCCCATTGATATCGAATTCACCATTTGATATCTTATTGATGATTGGCAATGCTCTATTTTTAAGATTACTAGGAATAAGCAATTCAAAAATCTGAACTGTACCTTCAGTAGGTGCTAAAAAGTAAATTTTCTTATTATCCTTGCTCCAAGTATAGGAATTGATTGTACCATCCCAATGAGCAGTCATATTCAATTTGATTCCAGTTGATGGTTCGCTGATATAGATATCGTTTTTATCCGATTCATAGCCTTCAGTTTTCATACTCATCCAGCTCATCAATTTTCCATCCGGACTGAAATTCGGGTTATTGTCATACCCATTCATTCCTTCAGTAAGATTACTGGTTTGACCCGAAGCTAATTCATATCGGTAAATATCCGTATTGGTACTCTGAGCATACTCTGTCCCAAATTTCTTCTTACATACATATAGAACAGCCTTGCTATCTGGCGTCCATGCAAAGTCCTCAGCCCCACCAAATGGCATCGTAGGAGAATAAAATGGCTCAGCACCCAACAGGTCTTTAGCCTCTCCTATTTTCCCATTCTCATAACTGGCAACAAATGGATGATTGAATTTGCCATCATTCCAGGTATCCCAATGTCTATAATCCAAATTATCGTAGATATATACATTTGATTTAGGTAAATCCTTATATTTATCAGTGCTATGGTAATCTTTCACCAAGACTTGCTTGCTAAACAGAATGTGTTTCCCATCAGGTGAAATTTTTACATTTTCTAAACCACCTTCATAATTCGTTAACTGTACAGAGTTTCCATCTTTTAGGTTTTTCTTCCAGATTTGTCCACTGAACATATACAGCACATCATCTCCCTCAACCTTTAAAACAGATTCTCCACCAGCTTCGGAAGTGAATTGTTTGGCAACTCCTCCTTTTACAGGAATAACAAAAAGGTTCTTCTCCGATTTGTTTGCGTCGAATTCATAATTCGATACTCCGTAAATTAATTGAGTTCCATCTGCTGATAGCCCTTCTCCACTTACTCTACCCAATTCCCAAAGCATTTTAGGACTCAAAGGTTCCACATTTCCCGAACGTCTAACTCGATTCTCTACTTTTGGTCGCTCCACCTTTTGGGGAACTTCTTTTCCTTCTTGTGCAATAACCATATTATTGATCAATAAGAGTGCTCCAATCCATGATATCTTATGCATATTAAAAACGATTTGCCCGCCAATTTACTAAAGTTGACAGGCAAATCGAAATCAATACCTAATTTCCACGACTGACTTTCCAAAATAATAGCCAGATGCTGGTGAGATACATTCTTATTGATGTTCTATTTAACCTTATCATTGCTTTTCAAATTGATACCAGTTAATTTTTGTTGAGATTTTCATTAATACCGCCAAGATGATGAATAAACCAATGGTTCCTACAATTAACGAATAGTCGCGAAGTTGAAGCAGTACGAAAATAAAACTATAGAATAGGGCTAATATGGCTGCAAAATTCAAGGCTGATTTCAAATCCTTGGTAATTGCTTTAATAAACGATGAAATCAAGACAATTGTTGCGATAGCTGCAATTAAATATGCAAAATTAAATCCAATATGCTCCGAAATTGCCAATAATAACGCATAGAATAGAACCATAGCAAAACCTATTAATACATATTGAATGATGTGTACTCGTTGTTTTTTGATAATCTCCATGAAAACAAGTGATACAAAGGTCAACGCGATCACCAAAGCGCCATACTTAGTCACTCGGGTTGTTTTCTGATAGTTATCAACCTGTGGTAAGAAATTTACCTGAACCATATCATAATCGGTGGAGGTCAGCTGATTGCCAGTGCCGGCAACCCTTGGCTCTGGCATACCTGGACCAACATAATCCCTAGGATGCGCATCTTCACCCGATAGATCGATCCCTTGATATGTATAAATACTATAAGGTTCTCCTGTCCATTGTTGAGCTTGTTTCCTGCTAAAGTCTGGAATATTCCAACTTGCCTTGAATGTGGAATTTACCTCGCGCTCATCTGGTAAAAAATTACCATTAAAACTTGGGTTAGCCCAATTACCTGAGGCATTGATCTTGGTGTTTTTTGCCAATGGTAAGAAGTTCAAAGATTTAGAACCTTTTAGATCAAAATTTATTTCAAATGGCTTGTTCAAGGATTCATTCCCTTCCAATGGGATGTCAACTGTTAAATTTTGGGGGAATAAATCAATTTCTAAATCATACTTCCCCATTTCAATGCTCTTCCCATCCCATTTAAAGGTTGGACTCGCGGATAATCCTTTTAAGTCCTGTATCCCAAAAATCAATTTAGCCTGATTCCATTTCAATTCATTAGGTTCAACTTTTAACTTACTTAAATCAAATGACCTAAAGTTCCCTTTTATATTAATCTTGGAATTATAAACAATAGCTTGATAAATTCCTCGCTTTAATGGTTGGGGCTCAACTGTCGCAGAAATCTGTGCTTGGTCTGCCATTAAGAATGCATATTCTGTGACAACAGTCGTCACTAAGGTACTAACACCCGAACCATCATCGTTACTTTTCATCCGCTCTCTAACGACTTCATACGGTACAGCAATGATGGGACTTGCTACAACTTGATCCATCCCCCATTTTCTCGCTATCTCTGTAGAAACACTCTCCTCTCTCGTATTACGCTCCGAAATCAAATCCCCAATTAATCCCAAAGGAATCAATAGGATCAACATTAAAAAGAAAATGATAAAGATCTTGACAATTAGGGATGACCCAACTTTTTCCATAAAGGTCTTTTGAGAACTGTTCTCCTTGCCTTCGTTAATTGAATTATTTTCCATGTTTAATAGTGTTTACTTGTAGTTTTTGTTATTTTTTTATCTAATGATTGTTGATTTAATTTATTTATCCATAAAGTACTTTGTGTTTCAAAGTGGAGGCGCAAAAAAAATATTATTTATACTGTTGCTTGATTAAACTTTCCAAGGCAATGATATGATTTTCAAATGCTTTAGCGCCTACATCTGTTTTACTATAACTTGTATTCGGTTTTCGATCTATAAAGGTCTTCGTGACCAAAATATAGCCCTCCTTTTCAAGATTCTTTAAATTTGAGGCTAGATTACCATCTGTAACTTCCAACAATTCCTTCAATGAATTGAAATCATAGGACTCGTTGGCCATCAAGATACTCATGATCTGAAGCCTTACCCGATTTTCAAAAACCTTATCATATAATGTTAAATCCAAACTCACTTTCTTTCGTACTTTTTATGGACAATTAACCCGTAAATGATATGTAGTACGCCAAAGCCTAATGCCCAAAAAACAACGCCATATCCAGGGAAGGCCAAAGCTAACAAGCCTAATACAATTTCCAAAATCCCAAGTACCCTTACTTCTCGAAAGGTAAAAACACTCGCTGCCGCTAATGACAATCCATAAAAAATCAGTAAGGTAGAGGCGATTAATCCAAAAATTCCCTTGCTAAGTAATATAATGGAAAATAATCCTCCAGTAACCAACGGAATAGCCATTGCCTTTAATAAAGCTTTGCTTGTTGGATTCCAGATACTTTGCCCTGATTTCTTAGCCTTGGACTTAGCCATGCTCACTCCTACCGCAATTGAAATAAACAAAACCAAAAATGCAATGATGATTAATTTCCATAATATGGCCTCATCCAGAACGTAGTAATCACGGTAGCCAAATTCACTCTTAGTCCCATATACGACAAAACAAGCGGCAACTGAACCCAATAAGGCTAAACAACCTATCAAAACTCCCGATAGTCCACTAATAGACATAAACTTCGATGATTTCTCCATCATCGAACGGATTTGACCTATTTCCTTTAAGATATCTTTCTGCTCCATAAAAGTACTTTGTGTTTCAAAGTAAAGAAGAAAAAAGTATCCAAACAAATATTTTTTTTATTTTTTTTCTCCTCAATGGTCCTTATTCTAACCTAATTATTCTCCAAATACCCTCCATCCCCGATAATAACCAAATTAATAAGTACATTTTTACACGTTGTAGTAATAATTCTTTCCTGAAAAATAAACCTAACCCAGCTCAAAATCCTTCCATTTTGACCAATATCAGCCCAAAATCCCCATTTAAAGTCCCCTCAATTAGCTTATTTAAAAAATTAGGCAGTTAAAAAACAAACAGTTACATAAAAAGTATTAAAAATTAAAAGAAAACACTTGACATATATAGGTTTGGTTTCTATCTTTGTGGCTCAATAAAATCCTAACTGCGGAAGTGGCGTAATTGGTAGCCGCACCAGACTTAGGATCTGGCGCCGCGAGGCGTGGGGGTTCGAGTCCCTTCTTCCGCACTTGATGTCCTCCTGAAAACGAAAAATCAGGAGGACTTTTTTTATTAATTGCGAAAAGCTAAAAAAAGAGTATGAATATTTCACACCAAAACATTGATGACATCAACGCTAATATCCAAGTGGAAATAGCGCCTGAGGACTATAATCCACAGGTTGATAAAGCAATTAAAGACCAAGCAAAACAAGCTAAATTACCAGGTTTCCGCCCAGGAATGGTACCTACCGCACATATTAAACGTATGTATGGTAAAGCAATCTTATTTGATGAAATCAACAAAATTATCAATGATAAAATTGCTGAATACATCGGTGAGCAAAAACTAGAAGTATTAGGTCAACCCCTTCCTAAAGAAGAGGATAAAGACGGACAATACAACTGGGACTTTAAAGATACTTTCAAATTCGATTATGAGATCGGCCTTGCCCCTCAATTCGAAATCCCTTTCTCTGCTGAAACTGAATTCACGGAATACGATATTAAAGCAGATGATGCAACCCTAGCTGAACGTATCAAAAACCTTCGCCGTAGCTATGGTAAAATGACTAATCCTGAAGTTTCTGAAGAAGGTGACGTACTTTACGCTACTTTGAAACAAGATAAAGAAGATGGTATCGAAAAAACAACTTCTATCCGTACGGATATCGTTGAAGATGCTAAAATCAAAAAAGCATTGGTAGGATTGAAAAAAGATGATGCTGTAAAAGTAGATGTTAAAAAAGCATTTAATACCGCTGACCTTGCTCGTATTCTAGGTATCACTGAAGATGAAGCTGAAAACTTAGACGTTACTAAATTCGAATTGACTGTTAAAAACATCAATAGATTAGAAGAGTCTGACTTGAACCAAGAGTTTTTCGATAAATTGTTCCCTGCTGGTGAAGTTACTACAGAAGAACAATTCAATGAAAAAGTGAGAGAAGAAGTTGAAAACTTATTCAAACAAAACTCTGCTCAAAAATTACGCAACGATATGTATACTTTCGGTATGGATAAAGTTGATGCTAAATTCCCTGAGGATTTCTTGAAAAAATGGTTAAAAGCAACTAACCCTAATTTGGATGCTACTGAAATCGAAGAAGGTTTCGAAGATTTCTTGAACAACTTGAAATGGACGATCATCGAAAACCGTATCGTAACAGCAAACAACTTAGAAGTTAAATATGATGAAGTAGTTGATTTAGCAAAAGAACGTATCTACGCGCAAATCAAAATGTACAACATCAATGAAGAACCTACTGATGAGCAATTGCAACAATTTGCAATGCAATTATTAGGCGACAGAGAACAAGCTAACCGTTTGTTCGAAGAAGTGAAAGCTTTAAAAGTTTTCGATCAATTGAAAGATTCTGTGAAAATCAAATCTAAAAAGATTGACTTCGACAAATTCGAAAAGCTTGATAAATAAGCATTACAAGAATTAGTTATAAAATTAAAAAAGGTTAACGGAATACTTCGTTAACCTTTTTTAATTACAAGTTTTTTGAAAATCCAACTTTTATATAGAGCCCTAACCCCCAATTCCCTTCAGGAGCTTTCATACTTATAGGTCCCATTTCATAATTGAAACTAAATTCCTTACCTATATCCCGATTGATTCCCCAAGTAGCAGCAAATCCTGTCGCAATTCCTTTATCAAAATAGGTCTTTTCTTTGGCTATATAGTCTCCTTGTCTAACATCAAATGTCCAACCAGACATTAAGCCTAAATAGCGTAGTGCAATGAAATTTGCTGAATTACGCTTAATCGACAAACCATCCCTCGAGCGAACCTTGAATCCGTAATATTTTTTTACAGCAAGGGACCATGTTGGCATCAAAACGCTTGTTTTATGATATTGATTCCAACGGTCCTTATCACCGATAGGAAGAGCATGAAACCGGCTTAATCCCCCCATGGTAAGTCCAGCCTGTAATTCAAAGACTCCATTTAAGAAAATGGGCCTTTCAAATTGATAAGCTAACATAGGCTTTACGATATTCGCTCGGATGCTATGATTTTCAACCACAAAAGATTTGCTAGAGTCTATCACACTGGAATTAACTTCTTGCGCTTGAATGAAGGATAAACCAAGTAGAAAAAGCAGGTTAATTAATAAAGAAGTTCTCATATAGAATAATAAAACTCCTTAAAATTTAAGGAGTTAGTCAGCATAAATCGTCAAAATGTTTTTGAAAATCCTACTGTCAGCCAAAATGAAGGAGATAATCCTGAATTAGAAGCATAAATTACACTTGGACCTAACTCCAAGTTAAAATTGAAATTCCTTCCTAAATGCCTATTCATTCCCCACAGTCCAACCAAAGCTACTCCACCATCATTATTAAATCTTGACGATTTACTCACAACACCATTTATGTTGACACTTTCACTTTCCCAACCACGCAAAAAACCATAAAGCCTTCCACCAAAATAATTAGCCCCATTATTGCTAATATCTCTTCCTTTTGCATACCTTTTTTCAATATTATAAAAATGCTTCACCCCAACGGATACTAATGGTGCAAGAAGAAATGAATTTCTATCACTTTGATAATTTTCATTAATATCAATTGTAATTGATCCTTTTCCAAATTCAAATCCAGCCAACATTCCGACTTTGGCATCTAGTACCGTTTTTGGACCTAACGGTGTTTCATATTGAAAGTGTAAAAAGGGTGCCAAAATCGATAAATTCAAGCTCATCGTGGGAGTGACAAAGTCTCCCTCAAACTCAGTTATTTCGGAAATAACGGAATCTTGCTCTTGAGCAAAAATATTGACAGAATTGCTTAGAATTAGACATAATAAGACCGCAATTCTTTTTAAAGTGTTAAGTAATTGTTTACTCATACAGATATTGATTTTAGCGCAAAAATATTACTATTAAATCAATATTCATAACAAAAAAATAGTTGTTTGTGAATTTTTTTAACTATTATTTATTCATCTAAAAGAAAATATTATAACCCACCGACAATCGTCCATAAGGGTATTCTCTATTGAAATCTGGGTATTGCTGATCATAAAAATGCCCCTGAAGATTGAAATATCCTGAACTCAAATTGATGGACCAACGCTTATATAAACGCAGGCTGGCTTCCACATTCAAGCCATGCAAAACATAATATGAATCTGTACCTGAAATAGTAAAAAACACCCCTCCATTATAATCGGCACTTAAAATAAATCGATCTAAAAGCATCAAATCCCCACGAAATCTATACGATGCACCTGGGCCATAATTATAGTTCCTACTAGCGCCATACAACAAATATGGATCTGGTACCGCAGCCAATATCACCGCTCCAGCACCAACAGTTAAATTTAACCGATTCCCTTTTTTATACCGGAACTCAGACAACCAATTGTAATTCAAGCTCTGCCCACCATAGAAAAAAGCATCGTTATTATAAAAGTCATAATGGGCATTCAGGGTACCATAGTGATCCCCTTTTTTAGACTTGAAGAATTTAGCCCCATATAAAAGAGCATGAACATGCACCCCATTGATAAAGGAGCTATCCCCATTTCCCAATTCAAGGTTGACCGAGAATTGATCAAATGGTCTTTTATAATTATGCTCACCATTGCTATAGATAAACCGTAATCGTCCATAAAAAGCATTTTTCCCTTCATTTAGAAAGTCTCCTTCCTTGGCATCAAACCTTCGTATTCCCAAATCAACCTCCGCTTTAATATTTGATGAATCCGCTCCATAATAATCATCAATCGGCTTTCCCCACTTCCCATCCAATAATCGATTCAACCCATTGATTGGATTCACTAGTGTAGCCACAATTTCATTCCCAATCCGGTTATGATCCGTACGATTTCTAGCCAAGATATTTCTTGAAACCCGATGCATCATCTCCCCCATCAAAATCCCCCCAAAGGTAGTATTCACCAAATCATTGATCGATGGATGTTGTGTTTCTCCGGCGGTCTCCCATATATAGCTTCCTGCTACCGTCGCCAAACTGGATTGATAAAAGTTATATCCATTACTCCGAAATGCATTGAAATATATCTGTCCATGAAATGGGTGATCAATCTGATTCGTCGTAAATTGGTTATCATCCCAATCCCAGGCACTAAAACGTTGATGGTCCAAGAAGTTCTGAAAGCTTATGTATGAATAAGGGTCTTTGGTGATGAATCTATTAAAGGAGGCAGGTAAAGCCTGCGCCAGAAACCATTGCGTTCCTGCTCGCCAAAACTTCTTTTCTCTTTTTGGATTCAGATCCCATTTCAGGGTATCTTTAATAAAATCAGGAGATTCCGTAAGAACGGATAAACTGTCATTCCGAAACTTAATGGTATCTCTAACAACCTCCTTTTCAACCTGTCCAAATGAATTGATAATGGATAAAAGAAAAACCCACATCAAAAGAAATAGTGTCCTGTGATTTAATTGCAATTCTGTAAAATTTTAATTTGGCGTAAAAATAAATCTTTAACCCGTATTCTTAAACTCTAATAGGGATTCCTACCCCCTTATGACAATTGCCGCAACCTTGGAAAAACAGTTTTGCCTTTAAATGGTTTTATTTATATTTAGGATTAACCAACAGAATCACAACATGAAAAGACTAATTTTAAGTTTTGCCATTCTGCTGATGGGCTTTGCAGTCATTGCCCAACCCAAGCAGCCCCTACATGGAGCATACCTCGCAAAAGATGGAAATATCAATCATTTATGGCTATTCGTGGATGGCTATAGCTCTTATATTCAATATGAGGATAATAAATACATTTCTACTTGGGGTGGACCTTTTAGCACTGATGCCAATGGAATACAAGTAAAGGTGGAATACAATGATGCCAATCCGGCTGAGGTGGGAACAGAAAAGAATACGGAAGCCCAATTGAATGCCCAAAATATTAGCATGGGCAATCTTACCTTTCAGAAACAAAAAGCCAAAAAACAAGACCTTGACGGTTTATGGAGAATTACCGGAAGAATGGAAAAAGAAAAGATGTCTACCATTCCTCGTGGAGATCGGAAAACCATCAAAATTTTAGTCGATGGATATTTCCAATGGATAGCCATTAATCCAGCTGAAAAAGGATTTTACGGAACTGGTGGAGGCACTTATTCTTTTAAAGGGAAAAAGTATACAGAGAATATCCTATTCTTTTCAAGAGATAATAGCCGCGTTGGAGCCTCTCTATCCTTCGATGGAGAAATCAAAGATGGCGCTTGGCATCATAGTGGTCTTAGTTCTAAGGGGGATCCAATTCATGAAATCTGGTCGAGAGACAATAAATAAATATTTTTAAAAAAGCGGGTTATTTTTAAAAATAACCCGCTTTTTTATTTCTTATCCAAAAAGATCCGAACTCAGATATCGATCTCCGCGATCACAAACAATAAACACAATCACGCCTTCTTCAAGCTCATTTGCAACTTTCAAGGCTGCATGGAAGGCTCCCCCTGAACTCATCCCCCCAAAAACCCCTTCTTTTTTCGCTAATTCCCTTGCCCTCTGTACCGCATCCTTCTGGTCTATTTCAATAACACGATCTACACGTGAAGCATCAAATATCTTTGGTAAATACTCCTTTGGCCATTTCCGAATCCCAGGAATTGAAGATTCATCATTAGGTTGACAACCTACAATCTGAACATCTGGGTTTTGACCCTTTAGGAAAATTGAACAACCCATGATTGTACCGGTTGTACCCATAGCACTCACAAAATGGGTAATCTTTCCTTCCGTATCTCTCCATATCTCAGGACCCGTAGTTTTCACATGTGCCTCGTAGTTATCCGGATTTGAAAATTGATTCAAAATAAAATATTCGCCAGTTGCTGCTTTTTCCTCGGCATAATCCCGACTAACTTCCATGTTTTCCAACAAGGTCACTTTTCCCCCAAAGGCTTCCATCGTCAATGTCCTTTCTCTTGTGGAAGTTGAAGGCATAACCAGTTCGATTTCCAGACCAAACATGTTCGCAATCATTGCCAAGGCTATTCCTGTATTTCCGCTGGTAGCCTCTATCAACTTGCTGTCTTTGTTGATCTCTCCCCGTTCCATGGCTGAACGGATCATATTTAATGCGGCTCTGTCTTTTACCGAACCACCAGGGTTATTCCCTTCTAATTTCGCATATATTTTTACCTTGGGGTTATTATGAAATCCCTTGATTTCAACCATAGGTGTATTTCCAATTAAATCAATGATAGTTGCCATTATAGAATAGGTTTTGAGTCAATAAATTTAGAATTAGGCTGATGGTAAACTGTGGTGTAGGGATCTACACTATTAGTTAACCAAACATTTCCTCCAATTACGGAATGGTGACCAACGATAGTTTCTCCCCCCAGGATGGTTGCACCTGCATAAATAATAACATGATCTTCAATAATAGGATGTCTTTGTGTATTGGCCATGTTTTTCTCAACACTTAATGCGCCTAAAGTTACTCCTTGATATAATTTCACATGCTTACCTATCCTACAGGTCTCGCCGATAACGATACCCGTTCCATGGTCAATATGAAGGTATTCATCAATAAATGCCCCCGGATGAATATCTATTCCTGTTTTAGAATGTGCATACTCGGTCAATATCCGTGGAATTAATGGAATCCCTTGAATCCAAAGCTCATTTGCTAATCGATAGATACTGATAGCCAAAAAACCAGGATAGGTCCTTATGACCTCATTCAAACTCTGTGCAGCTGGATCGCCTTCCAATATGGCCTCCGCATCGGTCAACATTCGTTCATAAATCGAAGGAAGGTTAATAAAGAACTTCTCACTAATCTTTTTAATATTGCAACTTGAACAAGCTTTTGTCTTAAACAACAACAAATACAAATCAGCTTCTGCTTGTTTGAAAGCTGCTTCAATCTCTTGAACAGTATTAAAAGGTTTTGAATTGCGCTCTGGAAACAACAAATGCAAAAGCTCTACTGCCCATTGGGCAATCGCCTTATTGCTTGGCATATCTTGAACAGCCTGTTGTTTCTCATATATATGTTGATAAAAATCATCCATGATCATGGTTAGGTTGAGTTTTTTATTTTACTGTACTAATTTTTTAAATAATTCCTGATGCGTTTCTGCTGCATCAATACACAATCCAGGGTGTACTGCTGAACATTGAATCATCGTACTCCGCTTTGCGGTCAACCATCTGAATCGTTCGGTTTGATCCAATTGAGCCAAGGCTCCTCCTGCTTTACTCCCCAAACATACTTGCTTCATCGATTCTAAATGAGCACGAATCTGATCGAAATCAATATCCTTCGACAACAGACAACATCGTTCTTCATCCAATTCAAATAGTATATCTGCATATCGCTGCTTTCGACAATATAATAGAACTCCGACATTGACAAATTCTTCACGCTCAACTCGAGGTACCAACCGAACTACGGCATATTCATATAAAGTCCTATCCTGCATGTTGAATCTGATTTACAAAAATTTCTGAATGGGCCGCTCTTCTTGCAATAAACTCCACATATACCTCCCTAACTTGATCTGCACTAAGATTACGAACCTCATCAATTAACCATTCATCGGGAATTACCTCCAATATTTTTCTGATATTTTCCTTACTGAACAGACCTTTATATTCCTGATCCACTTCAACAACATGTTTTGCTTTTGAAAGCAAAACATGATCTTTGATCTGCACAAATGGCTTTCCAACGGTATCTTCCCAGTTATCCCAATTATGATGAAAGTAAAGCGCGGCACCATGATCGATCAACCATAATTCCTTATGCCAGATCAACATATTGGTGTTCTTCACAGTACGATCTACATTCATTAATAAAGCATCCAACCAAACAATTTTCGAAGCCTCCTCCGAAGAAATCTCATCCACATTCGCATCAAATGTGATGGCTCCATTCAAATAACTCACTCCAAGATTCTTTCCCACAGAAAATTTCAATAAATCCTGAATTTCCTCATCGGGCTCAGTCCTGCCAAATCCTTCATCTAAATTCGCATAAACCATTTCCGGAACACGCAATCCTAAAAATCTCGCCAACTCCCCTCCTATAAACTCTGCAACCAAGGCCTTCTTCCCTTGTCCAGCACCACGAAATTTAATGACATAACTAAAACCATCATCCGCATCTACCAATCCAGGTAGTGAACCTCCCTCGCGAAATGGCTGTATATATCGGATAATATTTACCTCTCTAATTTCCGGACGTTTTAATTCCATCATTCATTCTATTTAATATTTCAATAAACCCTAAATTCAGTTCCCTTTATCTTTAAAAACTAATTTCAGATAGCGCAATAATTATCCAACTACTTGAAATTCCCCATAAAAGGAAACCGCATTCATGCAATTTTAAAGTTAACAATTCCATTTTTTTTCATGCAATAATTCCACTTAAAACATCTAATACATTAGCATTTACCAACAGTTCATCGCAATTCTAAAAAATTGAACGAATCCCGAAGAGGCATCTTAGACTCCTAAACCCTGAATTATCTTGACATCAAAGTTAACTGAATACACTAATAATTATTGTTTATCGACGAAATTGGACATCAATGTGACTCTAAGGTTAATGATATTCTAGCTATATTTGTGAGACTCATACTATAATGAACAATTTATTTATGGATACAAATACAGAATACAATCGTATAATCAGCATCTGCCAGGAATTATTTATTAAAAAAACCAAAGACTATGGTACCGCTTGGCGAATTTTACGATTAAGTTCTTTGACCGATCAAATCTATATCAAAGCTGCTCGTATCCGTTCGCTGGAGGAAAAGAAAGAATCTAAGGTCGGTGAAGGTGTAGCCGAGGAATTTATTGGTATTATTAATTACTGTGTAATTGCGCTAATGCAATTAGAATTTGGAAATACGCTAAATGAAAACTTGGACCCTAACATCGTAGAACAAAAATATACTGAAAAAGTAAATGAAACCCGGGACCTCATGTTTGCCAAAAATCATGACTACGGCGAAGCTTGGAGAGATATGAGAGTTTCTTCTATGACTGACTTAATTTTAATGAAATTGCATCGTGTAAAACAAATCGAAGATAATGACGGTCAAACCCTAGTTTCTGAAGGATTACAAGCGAACTATCAAGATATGCTAAACTATTCCGTGTTCGCCCTGATTAAACTTGGTCTGGCAAAATAAAAACTATATGACTTATACACAAAGCTATTCCCAATCAAAACAACCTGAATCTAATGTTTTATTATGGATCGCTAGAATTCTGGTCGGTCTATTATTTATTTTCTCAGGATTAATAAAGGCCAATGACCCTATGGGCTTTGGTTATAAACTGCAGGAATATTTCCATGTGTTGAACCTGGGCTTTCTAAATGATTATGCTACATGGATAGCCATATTTTTATGCGCCTTGGAAATTATCCTTGGCGGATTATTGATACTCGGTGTTGCTGGTAAGAAAGTCGCTTGGGGACTTTTGTTGCTCATTATTTTCTTTACCTTCTTAACCTTCTATTCCGCTTTTTTCGAAGTCGTTAAATCTTGTGGATGTTTTGGTGATGCCATTCCATTAACCCCTTGGCAATCCTTTTTTAAAGATTTGGTCCTATTATTACTGATCGTATATATCTTCATAAAAAGGAACAAAATCCGACCATTCATCCGAAGTTTATTCACTAGAAACCTGCTTACTGCATTAATTATCCTAGCCTCTTTTGGAATAGGAATCTATACCTATTACTTTCTGCCTTTTATTGACTTCTTGCCTTATAAAGAAGGAAATAACGTTCCTGAACTTATGAAAGTACCTGAAGGTGCCGAACCTGATGTCTTTGAACATATTTATGAATTAAAGAATAAAACCAGCAACGAAACCAAAAAGGTAACAGACAAGGAATACATGGGGCAGAAAATTTGGGAAGATGAAAACTGGGAGGTCGTTGGTGACCCTCAAAGTAGATTGGTCAAAAAAGGTTATGAAGTAAAAATCCCTGATTTGATCATCAGCGATATGGATGGTACGGATAGAACTGAAGAAATTATCAATAACCCTTATTATAATTTTATCGTAGTGAGCACAGATTTAAAGAAGATGACTCCTTTTGACATTGCTGCCTTGGATCGAATTAACTCCACTATTAGAGACCTATCCGTCGACTATAATATCAGAGCTATCCTAGCAACTGCATCTTCTTCTGATGAAGTTAATTATATCAATGACCAAATGGACTTAGTATTGGAAACATTCTACGTGGATGCTGTTCCATTGAAAAGTATGGTCCGTGCTAACCCTGGGGTAATGTTGATGTTGAATGGTGTAGTGGTAAAAAAATGGTCCCAATACAATTTTTCAAGCAAACATGAGTTAATAACTAAATATCTAGATAAAGTAGAATGATTCAAAAACCAGTTTTCCTGATTGGATTCATGGGAAGTGGTAAGACCACTTGGGGAAAAAAATTGGCTAATGCTTTGCAGGTTCCATTTGTGGATTTAGATCATGAAATCGTCGAACAAATCGGAATGAGCATTCCCGAATACTTTTCAAAATATGGTGAAGAAAAATTCCGTGAATTGGAAAGAGAAGTCTTGATCGCCCAACAAAATAAATCCGGAATTATTTCTACCGGCGGAGGTACTCCATGCTATTTCCAAAATATGGATTGGCTGCTGGATAATGGAATTGTTCTCTATCTTAAACATAGCCCAAAGTCGCTTTGGAATAGACTTAACCAGTCTGACATCAATAAAAGACCTGCATTAAAGGGAATGACTGGAGATCATTTACTTCAATTCATTGAAAGTAAATTGGAAGAAAGAGCACCATTCTATGATCGTGCCCATATATTAGTTGACCAGTTAAATACAAACTTAGAAGAGTTAGTTTCACTTGTAAAAGCAAATATTGAATTATATGAGCAATAGGATTTTCTCATTCATCTCATTTAGTATTTTTATTGCCTTGCTGTCAACATCTTGTTTCAGGACAAACAGTTCTGCAAATGTGAACAACATGCCGCATGTTGACCAAGTATTTAATCTGAGAACAGTCGATGATCTCTATCATTTCCTGACCTACAATGAAAACTCCTACCCTTTGGTTAGTGCACATCGCGGTGGACCTTCTGATGGTTTTCCAGAAAATGCTATCCCAACTTTTGCTGAAGTCGCCAATAAAATGCCGGCCATCATCGAATGTGATATCAGTATGTCCAAAGATTCAGTATTGGTATTGATGCATGATGAAACTCTAGACCGTACCACGAATGGAAAAGGTAAATTGTCGAAGAAAACATATGAAGAACTGAGCCAATTACAGTTAAAGGATAACAATGGAAATCTGACAAATTTCCGCATCCCAACTTTGGAAGATGCCCTAAATTGGGGAATAGGTCGTGTTATCTACACTTTGGATGTTAAAAAATCAGTTCCTTATGAAAAGGTTATTGAATTGATTCGCAAAACTAAATCGGAAGCCAACAGTATTATTATTACTTATTCGGCCAATCAAGCAGAAGTAGTCAACCGTCTAGCTCCGGATATAATGATTTCTGCTACGATCAAAAACAGAGATGACCTAACTCGCCTAAGTGAACTTAGCATCCCAGATACCCGCTTAATCGCTTTTGTCGGCACTTCCGAACCTGACTCAACCTTGTATAGCTTGCTTAGACAACACGGCATTAAATCCATTTTAGGAACTATCGGAAACTTAGACCGATCTGCAGAAAAATCGGGTTATCAAATGTATGCTGATTTTATTGTTAGAGGGGCTGATGTACTTTCTACAGACAGACCTTTTGAAGCATGGAAAGCCTTGGATTTCTACATAAAAAAGAGAAATATAGAATCCCCTTTTATCAATTGATAATTTGGTAATATAATATTTATTTGCGCCCTGAAGGATTCGATTTTCAGGGCGCTTTTTATGTCAGTAATCATCCACAACAGATATTTTTTTATCTGAACGAAAACATTATTAATCGCATATTGTTGAATAATTAAAAAGAAAATAAAATTATTATGAAAAATTTACTACTAACATTAGCCTTATCAGTTGGCTGCTTAACTTATAGCTCAGCACAGGTAGAAGTGAAAACCGTACCACAATCATCAGCTGATGTTGGTATGGCTCCAATTAAACAAGGAAACTGGATGATTGGTGGTTCTGTAGGTAGCTTAGGTTATAGCTTTGAAGGAGAGTCATTCAACATTCAGTTAAACCCTAGAGCAGGTTACTTTATTTCGGACGGAATAGCGGTTGGTGCTCAAGCTAATCTGGGATTTACCTCTGGAAAAGATGACAATCCAAATGTTTGGGGATATGGAATTTCTCCTTTCGTAAGGTATTACTTCCCGGGTGGCGCAAGTGCAACAGGACGTTTCTTTGGTCAAGGGGATGTAGGTATCGGAGGTAGCTCCGCAGGTGATAATGTTTCATTAAACTTAGGTGCAAACGTAGGATACGCGCACTTTATTACCCAAACTGTAGCATTGGAAGTAATGGCAGGATATAATTATTCCAAAGCCAATATTAATGCTTCTGGAACTCAGAATGGTCTAGGTTTGTCAGTTGGTTTCCAAATTTACTTACCTGGAAGAAATAGATAATTCTCGAATTTAGTTTCCATTAGTCCATTTTTAATGGATAAAAAAAGCTTAGGAAAATCTTCCTAAGCTTTTTGCAATAAATAAAACCTGAGTTTAAAATTATTTTTTCATGCTGCCAGTCTCATTGAATCGGATATGCCAGCTAAAGGCTTCTTCCAATAAATGTGGGGTATGCCCTCCTCGTTCACAAGCGCGATCAAAATAGGATTGTAATTCTTCTTTATAATCTGGATGAACACAGTTATCAATTATTTTTTGAGCACGCTCTCTAGGTGCTAATCCTCGCAAGTCCGCTAATCCTATATCTGTTACTAAGATATCCACATCATGCTCCGTATGATCTGTATGGGATACCATTGGTAAAATATGGGATATCTTATTGTCTTTAGAAGCCGCTTGGGTAACAAAAATACTTAGGTAAGCATTCCTTGCAAAATCGCCTGAACCTCCTATTCCATTCATAATCTTTGTACCCCCTAGATGCGTAGAATTCACATTGCCATAAATATCAAACTCAATTGCTGTATTGATCGCAATGATTCCTAATCGACGAATTAATCCCGGGGTATTGGAAATATTTTGTGGGCGAAGGACAAATTTATCCCGATATTTTTGAAGGTTATCAAACACACGGCTATAACATTCTTTGGAAACTGTAACCGATGATGCCGAAGCAAAGCTTAATTTTCCTGCATCCATTAAATCAAATGCTGAATCTTGCAGTACCTCGGAAAACATGGTTAAATCATAGAAATTACTATGTAAAAACCCAGTCAATACCGCATTGGCTACTTTTCCAATCCCCGCCTGAATCGGTAATAAACGATCAGTCAGGTGGCCTAAATTCACCTCTTCTTCAAAAAATTCTAATATATGCTTCGCTATATTGGTTGTTTTTTCATCTGGTGGAGCAATATCCGCCGGAGAGTCCAACTCACTCGTAAAGACAATGGCTGCAACCTTATCCGGATTCAACGGAATCGATTTCCGACCTATTTTATTCCAGGGCGCAACAATCGGAATAACATTCCTATGGGGATAATCCTCCGCTTGATAGATATCATGGATCCCATAAACATTCTCATGAATGGATGTATTTACCTCCAAAATGACTTTTTTGGCTAAGGAGGCAAAGGTTACTGAATTACCAACCGATGTGGTTGGTACAATACTGCCATCTCTATCGATATAGGCCACTTCCAAGATAGCGATATCTACATCTGGTAAATTCTTATTATGTAGAAGCTCGGCACTTTCACTTAGATGTTGGTCTATAAAAAGTACTTCGCCACTATTGATCTTGCTTCTTAAGACTGGATCTACCTGAAATGGCATACGCTTCTTCAAAGCTCCTGCCTCAGCTAATTTCCCATCGGTACCATGACCTAAGGAGGCTCCTGTCATTAAGGTGATTTTTATGTTTTCTTTCTTCGCACGCTCTGCTAAAGCTGGTAAGATTACCTTACTATCTCCAGCTTTCGTAAATCCACTGGAGCCGACAACCATACCGTCTTCAATTAATTTAACGGCTTCCTCGGCGGTAGTCACTTTTTCTTTAAGTCTTTCTAGACGTATTCTATCCAACATATCAATTCATTTATGTACTCCTCAAAAGAGTGAGGCAATATTAATCAATATTTTATTTATAAAATTATCCATTATAGCCACTTACTTTTTTAATAAAAATTAAAAGTAAGCAGTTACTTACATACCCTTTCACAAGCGCTAAAATTTCAACTGGAAAATAAAATAGCCATAGG
The DNA here is from genome assembly GCA_002245855.1 of Sphingobacterium cellulitidis. Taxonomy (GTDB): domain Bacteria; phylum Bacteroidota; class Bacteroidia; order Sphingobacteriales; family Sphingobacteriaceae; genus Sphingobacterium; species Sphingobacterium cellulitidis. The sequence goes on from NOUX01000002.1 coordinate 591,559, forward strand.
ATGTTTTAGATACTGTTAATTTATGGGAAAACCCCTAATATTCAAAAGATGTCCTCATATTTTTTGAAATTTTGTTTTCCCCTTCCTTCTTACTGCCAAAACAATTGCCCCTAATATGCCCTGATTTTGGTTTTCTCAAATAAAAACAAGAAATTTATAGCTCATTAATCCCTAGTTTTTAATGCAAAAGGAATATATTGATAAATATTATATGACCGAAGTAGATACTTACGATAATAGTATCTATTGTCATCATGCAGTAATGGGAGATTCGGTTACTGAGCACTCACACAAAAAAGGTCAATTCCTTTATACTGAAGGTGGAGTCGTATTTTTAAAAACTGCGGAAAAATCATATTTCCTACCTGCTAGACATTATATCTGGATTCCGGCAAATGTAAAACATAGCATTCACCCGAGTAGTTCAGAAGTTGTCATGAGAAATCTTTACTTCCCGAAATATGAAACTGATACTGAATTTTTCGATAAGGTAAATATTTACCCGGTAAACGATTTACTAATCGAACTCATCATGTTTACTAATCGCTGGAATGGCAATATATTTCCGGAAGAAGAGCCACGGTATTCCATTGCAAAAGCATTTAAATTAATCCTCCCTGAATTATCACAAACGGAATTACCTTTGGCTTTGCCATATCCAAAAAATGATAAACTTAAGCAGATCATTAGTTACCTCGAACAAAATATAGCCGAAAATATTAGCTTCAAAAGCTTAGCTGAACATTTTGACATCTCCGAAAGAACATTAGCTCGCTTATTCCAAAAAGAACTTGCGATGTCCTATATTCAATATTTCACGATCTTAAGAATGCTAACTTCCCTAAAACTTCTTTTGGATGACAAATTAAGTGTCAACGAAGTTGCTTTACGAGTGGGATATAATAGCTTACCTACCTTTAGTAATACCTTTAATAAGGTAATCGGTGTAAGACCTAGTGAATATGTAAAAAATAGAAATTTACTTTTATAACCCATAATAAATGAATCTTAAAACCATTATCGCCGGTTTGCTAGTAGGTACATTAGTTTCCTGTTCAGCAACCTCACAAGTCAACCACAAAACAACCGTAAAAACCCCTAAACCTATTCAATTATTTAATGGCAAGGATATCAAAAATTGGACTCCAAAAATTAGATTACATGATGTAGGCGACAACTATGCTAATACTTTTAGAGTAGAAGATGGGCTTTTGAAAGTTCGTTATGATGGGTATGACGATTTCAATCAACAGTATGGACATCTCGCATATAATAAACCATTTGGTTATTATGTATTAAAACTAGAATACCGGTTTGTAGGCGAACAAACCAAAGGTGGTGAAGGCTGGGCATGGGCCAATAGTGGAGCAATGCTCCATGGTCAAGACCCTAAAACAATGTTGAAAGACCAGGATTTCCCAATTTCAATTGAAGGTCAATTGTTAGGTGGCAATGGAAAAGATGAAAGAACAACTTCCAATCTTTGTACGCCAGGAACCAATGTTGTAATCAATGATAAATTGTTTACTCCGCACTGTCTGAGCTCTACCTCTAAAACTTACCATGGTGACCAATGGGTAACCGCAGAATTCGTAGTTCTTGGAGACTCCATTATTCAACACGTTTTAGACGGCAAAGTGGTATTGGAATACAATAAACCACAAATTGGAGGTGGCAGTGCTTCCCCAGTAGACCCAAAGGTAAATCAACAAGGAAAACTTTTGGATAATGGATTTATCTACTTACAAAGTGAATCCCATCCTATTGATTTCCGTAAAGTAGAGCTTTACGACCTGGATGCTTACAAAGCTGATAAACAAAAATTAGATCAGGTAGTTAAGGCTATCTTGGAAAAATAAATCTTCATAAAACTGAATAAGAAAGGTTGGATAGGAAAACTATCCAACCTTTTATTTTTTCCCTTGCCCTCCAAGCTTTTACTTTTGGGAATGGAATCCTAATAATCCACAAACAAGAAAAGGGATGTTGTAAAACATCCCTACAATATTTTATAAAAAAGCTAAACTTACGCTAGTTTATTAACGAATTTAGTCAATTTAGACTTGTTGTTAGAAGCTTTTTTCTTGTGGATAACATTCTTCTTAGCAAGACGATCAAGCATAGATACCACGCGTGGCAATAATTCTTTAGCTTCTTCTGCTGAAGTAGTGTTACGTAATTTCTTGATTGCGTTACGTGTAGTTTTCGCTTGGTAACGGTTTCTTAAACGCTTCGCAGCGTTAGCTCTAATTCTTTTGATCGACGATTTATGATTTGCCATTTCTCTTAGCTATATAATATTTTAAATCTTTTATACTTTATTTCGGACTGCAAAAATAGCACAGAAAAACTAATATTCAAAATCATTTTTAATTTTTCGAATTCCTTATCTTTGCAAAATGCAGAAATTATCTATGGATCAGCTCAACAGAGTCGATGTTGACACCTTTAAATCTCAGGAAAAAACCCCTGTAGTTATTGTTTTAGACAATGTTCGCAGCATGCATAATGTTGGTTCGGCCTTTCGTACGGCCGATGCTTTTGCAATCGACCGCATCGTTTTATGTGGTATAACCGCAACCCCTCCGCATCGTGAAATCGAAAAAACTGCCCTCGGAGCAACACAGTCTGTAACATGGACCTACGAAAAAAGCAGTATCGATGCCATAAAAAACCTTAAAGAGGAAGGTTTTGAAATCTATGCCATCGAACAAACCAACAACAGTATCTCCCTAGAAACCTTTGAACCCCTGCCTGATAAAAAATATGCCGTGGTTTTTGGAAATGAAGTCCATGGGGTGGAAGAAGAAATTATTGCACTGGCGGATGGCACTCTCGAAATTCCTCAATTTGGAACAAAACATTCCTTTAATGTTTCTGTTACCATAGGTATAGTCCTATGGGATTTAATCAATAAAACGAAGTTTCTTAAAAAATAACAAAATACCTACCTCTCTGATTTTTAGAAGTCATATCAAAATAGTAGATTTGCGTTGCAAAAAATAAGACAAAATGAGTGTATTAGTAAATAAAGATTCCAAAGTAATCGTTCAAGGTTTTACCGGAAACGAAGGTACTTATCATGCGTCTCAAATGATTGAGTACGGAACAAACGTAGTAGGTGGTGTGACTCCAGGTAAAGGTGGACAAACTCACTTAGATCGCCCAGTATTCAATACAGTTCAAGATGCTGTTGATGCTACAGGTGCAAATGTTTCAATTATTTTTGTTCCACCTGCATTTGCTGCTGACGCTATCATGGAAGCTGCTGCTGCTGGTATCGCTTTAATTGTTTGTATTACCGAAGGTATTCCTACAAAAGACATGATCCAAGTAAAATCTTACTTGAGCGACAAGAACTCTCGTTTAATTGGTCCTAACTGTCCAGGTATCATTACTGCTGAAGAAGCTAAAATTGGTATTATGCCAGGATTTATCTTCAAAAAAGGCTCTGTAGGTGTCGTATCTAAATCAGGTACTTTAACTTACGAAGCTGTTGACCAAACTGTAAAAGCTGGCTTAGGAATTACAACTGCTATCGGTATTGGTGGTGACCCGATTATTGGTACTACGACTAAAGAAGCTGTTGAATTATTGATGAACGACCCTGAAACTAAAGGTATCATCATGATTGGTGAAATCGGTGGTGGAATGGAAGCTGAAGCTGCTCGTTGGATCAAAGAAAACGGTACAAAACCAGTAGTTGGTTTCATCGCTGGTCAAACAGCGCCTCCAGGACGTCGTATGGGTCACGCAGGTGCTATCGTAGGTGGTGCTGATGATACTGCTGCTGCTAAAATGAAAATCATGGAAGAATGTGGTATCCGCGTTGTGGAATCACCAGCTGAAATCGGAAAAGCTATCGCTGAAGAATTAGCTAAATAATTCTTCCCTAAAAATATCAAAAATTAAAGCCTGTCTCTTTCGAGACAGGCTTTTTTATTAACTAAACAACGAAACTTTAGGATTACTCCGATTTCTCTTCTGATTGACCCTTTTTACTCTGATGTGTATTTTCATAATGCTCAATCAACTCATTCAATTCATCCAGGTCAAGGTCTGATTTCAAGTCTACAAAAACATGATCCCCTTCATCAGTAATACCTAACATGATATTCTTGATCCGATTTCTCTTGGTTCTGGTATTGATACTGATTTTTGCCCCATCACTATTGATACTCATCAATTCCTCGAAATCATTTCTTTCCAAATACTTGCTAAAGTGGTCATATAAAGCAACCTTTTGGGAACCACCCGAAACAGCCATCAATTTGATATTTTTAATCTTTTTTAATGCCATCGCCAATACCGGATCATCCTCCTTCAATTCCCTGATCTCTCCGCGAATAAAGGCTTTCATCAAGATCCCTGGAACTTTTATCGAGACAATCTCTGCATCCCCAGGCATATCCAATCCTTTCGCAAACTCCATGTTTGCCCCTTTCTTGATCATGCAACTCTGCATGCCGAAAATTAATAGTGCAATACAAATAATTCCAATATAGCGTTTCATAATTTTAGTGTATTTAAGGTTTATTATTAGTTATTGTTGACAAGCGCATTGATATCATCATATTTTAATGATCCATCCAAGATCATGAAAACAGTTTCCCCATCCGAATTAATACTTAGCAAAAGGTTGCTCAGAAAATCTCCTCCTGTGTTTTCAGCTAAGAAGCGAATTTTGTCCCCATCCGAATTAATAACCAGAAGCTCTTCATATTTCAATTTTCCGATCGCTGAATTTACCTCTTCCTGGATTGCAGAACCTGCATTTTCAAATACCAACATCTTTATCGAGTTGATCTTACTTAATAAGGGCTTGATGGTTTCTACATCCGAATCATTGATTTTCATCTTGTTCAACATCTTGAACATAGGCTTGCCAATCTTGATCGATGTCACCCCTTTTTGTTCTTTATATTGCTCAAATATTTGATCCAATTTTGAGATCTGAGCTTGTGCCATGCTTACCACAAAAAGGCTGATTATTAACATGAACGTTTTCATAATTTTCATTTTATTAGATTTCAATTTTTAAATACTTAATGTGCTCTACCCCTTCCATTCCCTTTTTTAGATTGGTGGTAGCCAGGTGGAGTGCGGTCTCCGTAACTTCAAGTGCCTTCTCTTCATCATAAATTCGAACACCATTGATTTCAACGTAAAATTCATCATCCAAAGCATTCGATACTTCTGCCGGTTTTTCTTGCTTCTTAACTGATTTCTTGACAGCAGCTATTTGAAAGCCATTAGAGACAATTTCTTCAGTAACTAGATGTTGGTGAGAGTTAGCACTTGATGATTCATTAGGACTACTTGCAGGCCGCTCAACGTCCATTACTGAATCAATGACACTTGTCGATGCAATTCTAGGCTCAACTTCTGGGTTTTTACTATCCATGAGCTGATGAATGATAAAAATTCCAAGCAGCAAGGAAGCAGCAATACTAGTCAAGGCAATTATCCGGCGGTTTATTGGAACAACTTTCTTCTCAGTCAATGGCTTTTCTTCCAGCTCCTGCATAAAATCTTCAAAATCCCAATCCATCTTTTCTTCAGGTTGCTGCAGCATTCCGAAGAATTCATCCGAACCTAACTCCTTCAACTTGCGTTCTTCCTCAAGTGAAGTGTTTCCTGCTAGGTATTTGGCCTTAAGCTTATCCAATTCTTCTTTTTTCATAATCAAAAACCTTTGTTAAGTTTAACCGCACTGTCGTTCTTGCTCTTGATAAATTGACCCGAACAGCATTTTCCTCTAATCCAGCAACCTCAGCAATATCTACTATTTCATACTCCTCAATATCCCGGAGATACATCACCAATCTCTGTTTTTCTGGAAGTTGATCAATCATCTTCAGAATTAATTCCTTTGTTAAGGAAGGATATTGTTCCTGTTGAATATCCCCTGGCAATTGCTGTAAGTACTTGGCCTGTCTTCCCAATTTATCAATCTTATTGTAGGCCATGTTCCTCACCATTTGCATGGCAAAAGCTTCAATGCTGTTTAATTGTGTCAATTGACCCCGCTGTTCCCACAATTTGAGCATCACCTCCTGTACCAAATCATAAGCGTCATCCGATTCTTCTAAAAACCTATTTGCAAAACGGTAAAGCTTGTCTTTCAAGACAAATACCGTATTCTTAAAGGTTTCTTGGTTCATCATTATTATCGCTTATTTAATAACAAGACAGATTATACCATCCATCTATTACATGAAATCTTAAAAAAAATTGAAATATTTTATAAACCCTTAATTATGAGCCGATAAAATTCAATTACTTATCAAAAATAGTATAACTAAACTTATTTAATTGCAGCAATTTCATTTAAAAAAGAATGCCAGAAGTTTTTTCCTTCTGGCAATCCTTGGATCTTTTATACCCCTTATTTCTGCTCATCTGCGGATGGGCCGTATAAACCCGGTACCGGAATATCTAATAATCTTAAATAAACGGTTAACTGTCCACGGTGGTGAATTAAATGATTATTGATCACATAACGTAATGCCGCAATTTTAGGCATCTCACCAATGACATAAGAATCTACACGCATGGTCCATTGGTTGAACCATTCCTCCTCAGGAAAAGCATCCAATGTTTGTTCGTTTTTCTTATATCCCGAATCCAATGCTTCCTTGAGTTCAGCAACTGTTGATGGTCTGAATGGTTTATAATCTGTCGCTAAGTTAAAATCATTCTTTGTTAGGGCATCTGATACCCAATTGTGCAATTCCACAACATGACCTGCCAATGCTCCAAGGGACATGGATTTCTCATGTGGTCTAAAAGATAAATCTTCATCTTTTAATCGATCCAATATTCTCCTTGTACTATTGGTTTCGCGTTCCATTTCTACTAAAAACCCGTCCTTAATGCTCATATTTTTATTGTATTTAAGTTAGTCTAAGTTATCAAAAAAGCATAACTTTAACCTTATTAAACTCAAATAAAAAACCTATCCAAATGAAAAAATTATTGATACTTTGTTTCCTTTTTCTCCTATTGGGAATTCAAAGTAAAGGTCAGGATGCGAATGCAGAATATGTCAAATCGCATTATGATAAAATCGAACAGTATATTACCATGCGAGATGGTACTCGGCTTTTCACCTCTATTTATACCCCAAAAGATAAATCTAAGAAATACCCTATTCTTTTGAATCGTACGCCCTATACTGTTGCTCCCTATGGTGAAGGAAAGTACAAATCTAGTCTTGGAAACTTCCCGGAAATGATGAAAAAGGGCTATATTTTTGTCTATCAAGATGTCCGTGGAAAATGGATGAGTGAAGGAACTTTTGAAGATATCCGCCCCACAAAGACCAAAGAAAACAAACAAACCATTGATGAAAGTACCGATACTTACGACACTATTGATTGGTTAGTAAAAAATCTGAAGGGGAATAATGGAAAAGTCGGCATGTATGGGATTTCTTATCCTGGATTTTATTCTACAGTAAGTCTGGTTGGAAGTCACCCCGCATTGAAAGCTGTATCCCCACAAGCACCTGTAACTGATTGGTTTATTGGCGATGATTTTCATCATGGCGGTGCTTTGTTCTTAACAGATGCATTTCGATTTATGTATACCTTCGATGCGCCAAGACCTAAACCTATTACCAATGAACATGGACCACAAGGATTTAAGTTACCTTCTAAAGATTTATATAAATTCTTTTTGGACAATCCTACTCTTGCTGAGTTAAAACAGAATTACCTCAATCATACTGTTAAATTTTGGGACAATCTTGCTAAACATAGCACATTGGATAGTTTCTGGGTGGCTAGAACCATTACCAACCATCTGAATGAGGTAAAACCTGCCGTAATGGTCGTGGGTGGTCTGTATGATGCTGAAGATACGTATGGTGCTTTCGAAACCTATAAGCAGATTGAAAAACGTAATAAAAAGAATAATTCGATTTTGGTGATGGGACCTTGGTTCCATGGTGGATGGGTTCGCTCCGAAGGGGATTCTTTTGGAGATATTCGCTTTGGGAAAAAGACCAGTTTAGATTATCAGAATAACTTCGAATTACCTTTCTTTGAATACTACTTAAAAGACGAAGGTTCCTTTAAACCAGCGGAAGCTAATATCTTCTTTTCGGGTGCCAATGAATGGAAAAATTTTGACCAATGGCCACCTAAAGATGCTTTTAAAAGTGAATTGTTCTTAACAGCAAATGGAGAGATCTCTACTAAGCCCGATGAAAATACAGGAGCTTCTGTAGAGTATATCAGCGACCCTAACAAACCAGTTCCTTTTCAAGAAGGAATAATCGTCGATAGAACTCGTGAATATATGATTGCTGATCAAAGATTTGTCGCCAATCGGCCTGATGTTTTAGTTTTCGAGACTAAACCTCTAGCTTCTGACCTGACCTTGGCTGGACCTGTTGTAGCAGATTTAAATGTTTCCATGACAGGGACAGATGCTGACTTTATCGTTAAAATTATCGATGTCTATCCGGATTCATCTTCCGCAACATCTGCAAAAAATGAAACTGTAGTTATGCCAAACTATCAAATGCTGGTTAGAGGGGAAATTCTTCGTGGAAAATTCCGTAATAGTTTCAGCAAGCCTGAACCTTTTAAACCGAATGAAATAACCACCGTAAGAGTAGTTCTTCCTGATGTAGCTCATACCTTTAAGGAAGGTCATAAATTAATGGTTCAAATCCAACATACTTGGTTCCCATTGGCCGATAGAAATCCTAATCAATTTATGGATATATACAAAGCCAAAGCCGAAGATTATATCAAGAATACACATAAGCTCTATTTTGATAAGGAGCATCCAAGTAAAATAGTATTTCAAGCACTTGGAGATTTTATCTTAAAGAAATAATAAATGGGGACGGATTAAATTTGTCCCCATTTATTTTACCTGTTTTCAAATATTTTGCATATTTTTTGTAACGATTACGGTAAATTACATACTTACTATTTGAAAATACACTAGAAAAACATGAAAAAACTATTTCTAACAGCAGTAGCATTTATGATGACTATTGCATTATTTGCTCAAAACAAGGAAACATTTTTATGGAAAGTTTCAGGTAATGGATTAAAAAAAGACTCTTATGTATTAGGCACCTTACATATGGCTTGTGGTCCTGATTTTAAAATTGAGGACAAAATTAAGACGGCTTTAAAAACAACCGATCGGGTGGCTTTGGAATTAAATGCCTCTAATCCCGAAACTGTAAAAGTTATGCAGGAAAATGTGGGACCAGTACCTGGATTCTTTGATGGAATGGCTCCTGAAAAAAAACAATTAATTGATAGTGTCCTTACTGCAAAAAACTTAAATCCGGCAATGTTGGACCAATTCGGTCCCGCAGTATTACTTTCAATTTTATCAATGCAGGCATTTGAATGTCAAAATCCTCAGGATATGAAAGCCATGGAATTGGAGTTGTTAAAACTGGAAGAAGCAGCAGGCAAACCTGTAGATGAACTTGAAACCGCTGATTTTCAAATCAAATTGATGAATGAGTTTTTCAAAGCTGAAGATCTTTACACTTACTTGAAAGATCTGGATAAGATGAAAGCTGAAACCAAAAAATTGGTAAGTGCATATTTCAATAATGAAGTAACTGCCTTGGAGGATTTATTGGTGAAAACTTCAACTTTTACTCCTGAAAAAGAAGAAATGATGTTGACCAAAAGAAATAAGGCTTGGATTGAAAAGATGCCTGAGATGATGAATAACAACGCTACATTCTTTGCTGTTGGTGCAGCACACTTGTTAGGAAAAAATGGAGTAATCCAATTACTAAAAGATAAAGGTTATACCCTGACTCCTATCTATTAATCCTTAGGAATTCTGGTATAGAACAAGAAAAGCCTTGGTCCATGGACCAAGGCTTTTCTTGTTCTTATCAACTTATGATTTTACGATGCGTTTTACTTCATCAAATTCATCTTGAATTTCTTTGGATACTGGTTTTGATAATAAGGAAACTATGACAATCGTCAGGAAGCTTAGAATAAAGCCTGGGATCATTTCATAAACATCCTTATAATTGTGTGGGACATATACCCATAATAATACAACGGCTCCACCTACAATCATCCCTAAAAAGCCAGCTGTTGCTGTTGTTCTTTTCCATAATAAGGATAAAAGCACCAAGGGACCAAATGCTGCACCAAATCCTGCCCAAGCATTACCAACTAAGTTTAGAATACTATCCTTAGGATTCAACGATAACAATAAGGCGATGACAGCAACGATCAATACCGATAACCTGCTGACCATTAGCATCGTTTTGGCCGAAGCTTGTTTATTGAAAAAGGTTCTATAGATATCTTCGGTCATTGAACTTGAAGTCACCAATAATTGCGAAGAAATCGTACTCATTACAGCTGCTAAAATTGCTGATAAGAGGAACCCTCCTATCAATGGATGAAACAAAACTCTTGAAGTATAGATAAAGATAGTTTCTGCCATCTCTTTGGAGCCATCAAATTTGACCATAGTTTCCGGATCAAATTTTACCAAATAGGCAATTCCAAATAATCCAACCAACATCGCACCACCTACTGTAAAAATCATCCAGGTAATACCGATATTTCTGGCTTTTGGAATGTCTTTCACGCTATCAATCGCCATAAAACGAACTAATATATGGGGTTGTCCAAAATATCCCAAGCCCCAGGCCATCAAGGAAATAATCGAAATGGTTGTAGTTCCTGTAAACAGATTTAGATAGTCAGGACCTTTGTTTTCAATGATGCTCATGGTTTCTCCTATTCCACCTATCTGCGTTACCATCACTATTGGTAGAATAACTAAGGCTGTGACCATAATGGTACCCTGAACAAAGTCCGTTAAACTCACGGCTAAGAAACCTCCCAAAAAGGTGTACAATACGACCACAAAGGTTGTCACATATAAACCTGTATAATAATCCATATGGAAGGCAGACTCAAATAATCGACCCCCAGAAACCATACCGGCCGAGGTATAAAGCGTAAAAAACACCAGAATAAAAATCGATGAAGCAATTTTTAATAATTGGGTCTTATCGTGAAATCTGTTCTCAAAAAAAACTGGAATGGTAATGGAGTTCTTGGCAACTTCCGTATACACCCTTAATCTTGGTGCGACCAAAACATAGTTCAGGAAGGCTCCAATCGTTAATCCTATGGCAATCCATGAACTGGATAAACCTGCTGCATACATGGCGCCGGGTAAACCCATTAGTAACCATCCACTCATATCAGCAGCTCCCGCTGATAAGGCCGTTACTGCAGCTCCCATTTTGCGACCACCAATCAAAAACTCCTCCGAGTTGCTCGTTGATTTTCGCCAAGAGTATAATCCTATCAGGATCATCAACAGCATGTAAAGACCAATGGAAATTAATTCGTATGTATTCATGTAAAAAATTTGTTTGTAAAGATGCTATAAAATTGCTGGAATTTCCATCTTTTTTAAACGATTAGTTAAAATATTATCCGCTTTTGTGTTGGTTTTACTCAATTCCTTCAACAGTTTTAGTCCATCCAATTCATAAGGATAGATTGAAAGTGCCTCATCCAATTGCTTAATAGCCTCATCTATTTTATTTGCTTTGCTATTTATCAAAGCCTGGCTTACCAAATCAGAAGATCGGTAAAAAATAGAATTCATAGGCTTAATTTTGGCCTGAAACGCCTTCGCATCCGCTATTCTATTATTTTCAGCTAATAATCGAATCAATCTTTGATTATATAAGGGTTCTAAACGTGAAGGGTCTCCATCTCTTACCATCAATTTATCCAAGAATTCATTCAGATTTTTTTGATTCCCTTGCTTTGAATAGACTTCAGCAAATAATAACTCAAATTCGGGTCTGTTTACCTGCGAAGCTTGTAAGGTTCTATAGATCTGCTGTAGGTTTTTCAATGCCTCATCGTATCGCTTATTCGCAATTAAGGATTCAATATGCTGCGTACGAATGCTATAATTCTGCGGCTTTTGAGCGGCAAGGTGCGCCAATACATTAATTTGATCCTGATTACCTAACAAGGAAGTTTGCCATGCCTTAAAGGCTTTGGAATCATCTTTCCTATCTCGTAAATAAGTGGAAATTTCAGAACCATTCTGCACATATTCGTCAGCGACTTCAATAGCTTGTTTTAACATCCCCCGTTGAAAGTAAAAATTACGAAGGATTCCTGAATTCCTGGCCTTCTCCATATAATCGGTCTCAATATCATAGGCTTTTTTAAGGAGACTTGACTGGCCCTCTAAGTCTTGTGGATTCGTAGCCATGAACAAGTTCCCCTCCACTGAATAGATCGGCGCATAATTAACATCAACTTCCTTGGCCTTATCTAATTGTTGGCTTGCTTCGGAGTACTTGCCCTCAGCTAATAGATTTTCAGCATAGGAGATATAAGCTGGCAAATATTTCTGATCATATTGCAAGGCCGTATCCAGATAGGAATAGGCTTCCTTCAGATCATTCTTTGCAGAATTTCTCGCCAGATTTACATATACTTGAGACCAATTTGAAGCCATCGCTTGTTTATCTCCCGCTAGGTAAGCCTTCTCCTTGCTAATCATTTCATCCAGGAAGGCATACATCTCCGGATCTTTAGTTTTCAGATCGTTTAAGGTATTCATGGATTTAAAATCCAAGGGATGAACTTTCACCTTCTCAAAATAGGCAGGATAAGTTTGAGCTAGATATTCAGATTCATTATTTTGAGAATAATAGTCCAAGGTGAGTCCATTTTCCATGGCATTATAATATAAGGACTTAATCTTGCGATTTTGTTGATCTGTAAGAACCTGACCATGGAAAAGATGTACATATTCATGCAGGAGGACATTACGTTCTTCAAAAGCTCCACGCTCAACATATTCAATGGCTGCTGCGCCTGATCCTACTCCTCGGATATCCATCCATTGACGATTATCGAAGGTGGAATTAAACCGGAAATAAGGCGCTTTCATCGCTAATGCTAGATCCACATGTAAGGGTGGAATCACAAAAAGCCTATGTTGTTTGACCAAAAATGGAAAATAAACTGTTGAGGTATATAATTGGTTCCATGCCATACCCTTTGCCACACTTCCTGGATAATAGGCCACATCAGGGAATATTTCCAGAAAATCATCCATATTGCTGATCTTAGGATTTCTTAATGACTCCATGATACTCGCATAGGTTTTCAGATATGGAATCCGCTTGGATTTAATCACTGCAGCTAAACCATTGTGTGCAGGGCCATAATGCGTTTTACGCTTTAAAATATCGAGAAAAATATTCTCTGCTTTTGTCAAACGCTGCATTCTATCTGTAGCATCAAAGTCACTATACAATAAAGATGCTTTATGCATTCCAGGTAACACAGAACCTTTATGTTCCGATTCTATTTGATCAACCTTCGCTAATGCTGCTTCAATTTTATTGCTACTGAACAACTCATCTGCTGTCTCTAATTCCTGACGAATTTCCTTCTCATTTTCATCCACATAATCAGCAAAAGTCAGGTTAGTATGACCATTCCCCAAATGCCAGTGGGATTGAAAATGTAATGGGTTTAAAGCCAAGGCAACTTCCCATTGTGCCACCATATCATTTAATTGAGTAGCATCAATCCTTCTCCAAATGGCATATCCATAGTAGAATCTGGCATCAGCATTCAAGGGATTTAATTGAAGTCCTTTTTTTAATACCTCCTCTGCTTCTTTAGGTTTCTGATCCCAGAAAAAAACATCTGCTTTTAGAAAATATCCTGCGGCTTCATTTGGTTGTTTCGCAATCAAATCATTAGCCAAGGCTAGTGCTTCAGGGTATTTCTTTTGCAACATCAAAGCCCTTCCTAAAACTAAACTGGTCTCGATATCATTAGGATTTTTGCGTAGCAGTTCTGAACTCATCTTTTCTGCAGATTCCAATTCCCAAGCTTCAATTTTTAGTAATGCTAAAGCTCTTTGTACCTTAAGATCAGATTGCCCTTTGCTCGGAATCTTGGACAATTCCTTTTCTGCGGCTTTGAAATCATTATTCAACCATTGATATTTAAATCGTAATACGGCAGCATCATTTGGATTGATACTTTTATTTTTGCTCAATTCCGTATTTACCAATTGCCACTCACCTAAATCCAACAGATGATTCAATGTTTCATAGGTTGACTTGGAATTAGACTTTAGCTCTTGTATATACTTGCTTTTCTCTTGATTCAGATAGGTCTTTACTGCTTGCGTGTCGTTGATATAATCTTGGGCATTTGCAGTACCTAACCCGACGAAAAGGAAAAAAATAAGACTTTTTAATTGCATAATACGAAAGAAATAAAAGCCAGTCCTTTAGGACTGGCTGAGTAAAAAAACACTAGTATTTTGCAGCTTGATCTGCAGCAGGTAAGGATTTCTTAATAAACTGACGAATATCTTCATTCGCTTTAATAAGATCTTCTTTACGCAAATACATCATGTGACCGCTTCGGTATCCAACGAAACTCATCCTTGAAGATAGTTTGCCAGATGGGTCCATTTGCCACATATTGTATTTCGCATTGAAGTAATCACATGCTCCATCATAATAACCTGACTGTACCATTAAATGCAGGAATGGATTCGCTGCCATCGCCTGTCTCAGATTATAACCTGTATTGTCATTACTTCTATCCCAAGGATGAACTGGTCCAAACATATTGTATTTTACATCTGCTTTGTATTTCAATTCATTGGCATAGTAGTAATTGATCGCTGGTGTGAATGAGTGTAGCCAAGACGTCAACTCGGAGTTATAATCTGGACGCTCACCACCATCACGAAAATCTAGACCAATATATCTGGAATCTAAACGTCCAACTGTTTGGCCCTTATCACGCATTAATTCCTTCCAAAATAAAGAAGTAGGGATATTCAAGTTATTTTGTGCAATTACTGTTTCAGACAAGCCTGAATATTTAGCCATTTTTTTAACAACTGCAGCCTTATCCGTTGCACTTAAGCTAGAGCCTTTTGCAATCGCAGGTAATAACTCGTCTAAAGTAAATTTCTCTACCTCCGGAAGAATAGCATCTAAATCTTTGTTTTGTAATTCAGGTGTTAAACGTTTGTGGAACCATGCTGTAGCAGCATAATATGGCCAAATATTAGCTTGCGCAACTGCTCCCTCACGCTTAATTCCTAAATCTGTTGGAGACACCAAAATAACACCATTCAAGTACATCCACTGTGCATTCTGTAATTCCAAAGCCAATCCTGAAACACGGGTTGTTCCATAACTTTCACCAATCAGATATTTTGGTGATGACCAACGGTTATTTCTGGTTACAAAGGTGTTGATCCATTCTGCTAAATATTTGATATCGGCATTGATTCCAAAGAATAAGGAACGATCTGCTTTCTCATCAAGAATTCTGGAATAACCAGTATTGATGGGGTCGATATAAACGATATCCGCCACATCTAAGATGGTGTATGGATTTTCCTTTACCCCATAAGGTTGTAAAGGATAGCCTTCATCATCAATGTTTAATAAACGCGGACCAGTATAGGCCAAATGCATCCATACTGAACCTGAACCTGGGCCTCCGTTGAAGGAAATTACCAATGGACGCTTGTCTCTATTGCTAATGTCATCGCGGGTATAATAGGTATAATGTACCGTTGCCAAAACTTTTCCATTGGCATCCCAAACTGGCTGCGTTCCGGTCTTCGCTGTATATCCAAATTTCTGCCCATTGGCTGCAATAGAATGTTTTGTAACAATAGTGCTATCCGCAAATGGAATGCGCTGAGCTTGGACGGAAACGGCAAAAATTAGTGCTGATAATAATAAAATGTATCTTTTCATCGTCTTTTTATGTTAATAGTTGATTACATCTGAAATTTATAAATTATTGTCTGGTATCCCAAAACACCCTTTCCAATAAACTGGTTTTTTGTGTAATATTTGGGTTATTATTGGCCTCCGATTGGGAGTAAAATAATGTCCTCGGAACCTCATCATAAATTGCAGTTGGTTTCTTCAATGGGGTCAATGCGGGATAGCCTGTTCTGCGGTAATCCGTCCATGGCTCAACCAAAACTCCAAAATTTGCGATATACTTCTCCGTTATGATTTGCTCCAACTTCTGTTGGTTTGTTCCGGATAAGGTTCCCTTATCTGCTAGATAGGCATTCAAAGTTGCTGCCGGCAATTTATTGTCCTCAAAGGAAGCCTTAATTCCTGCACTAAAGAATGCTTGTGCATCACCAGCAGCTCCATATAATAATGCAGCCTCCGCACGGATAAAATTATATTCCGCAAAGGTTAATAACCTAGCTGGCGCTTCGCCTCCATATAAGATTGCCCCAGTTTGAAGGGCTCCCTTTGGATCTACCAAACTTGAATTAAAGGAAGTAACTGTTCCATATAAATACTCATGCAACCTCGAATATTCACTCGAAGCATTCGCATCCATTACACTTGCTCCTTTATAGGTTTTAGGACTTGAGAAATATGGAAACGGCGTAAAATAACGCTCTCTACGAGGATCATTATTCGTATTCATTAAATCCACAATATATTTGTTAGGCAGGAATTGATTCCTGAATTGGCCTAATTCAATACTGTAAATTGGATTTTGTCGCTGGGGTGCATTAAGGAAATTCATCACGAATCCATCTTCATTACTGCTGAAGAATTTTGCCCCCGAATTGATCAACTCATTGATTTTTTGTCTCGTGAAATTTGGATCCTTAGCTGAATAATGCAGGTAAATTCTCAATTTCAATGTATTTCCAAACTTTTCCCATTTCTCTTTGGAGCCAGCCCAATTCGTGGATGCATAAATCGAGGAAAAAGCATTTGGCGATAAGGTGGAAGTACCAGCATTGATATCCGCAATTCCTTCATCAATCAATCGAATCAGGTCTGTATAAATTGCTTCATCATCATCAACCTCTGGTTTAAGGTTTTCTCCAAATTGCATCGCATTAAAGTAAGGCACATCCCCCCAGGTATCCACCGTAACTTGATAGACAAATGCTTTCAATAACTTTGCAACACCCGCATAATGTGGACTTCCTTCATCTGTTGCCTGCTTGATCAAAACAGCAATATCACTCAAGGTAGTTCCAAAAATCGCTACCCATTGATTGTTGATGTCGGAGTCATTCACATTATATCGCTCGTATTCCTTGAACGCTACGTGTCCTTGAACAGGTCCTTGACCACTGAATTGCTGAACAAAAACTCCCCCAACACGCAATAAATCACTCGCACCAAAATAACCAACATTGACAGTAATGGAGGGTAATAATTGGTTGACAGCAACCTTGGTTACATTATTAGGGTCGTCATTAACATCCAGAAAGGAACTACATGAAGCCGCTCCCAATAGGGTGGCAACTGTTAATAAACTAAATATCTTTTTCATGTTATTTCAATTTTATAGGCTAAATCTTACACTTCCGCCAATTGTTCTTGGGGTTGGGCTAAATCCAAATTCTAATCCTCTAGCATTACTAATCCCCAATAGATTTTGCTCTGGGTCAAGATGCGGGAAGTTCGGTGCATAAGTAAATAGGTTTCTACCATAAACTGATATATTGATTCCTTTGATGAACTTCTGACCTTCGAATAGTCGTGCTGGCAAACGGTATGATAGATTTGCCTCTCTTAGTTTTACAAAAGTGGCATCCAATACATATCCTTCCCATGCCACATATTTCCCTTGTAAGCTATAATATTGCTGGGCAGTAACTTGGGTGGTATTCGGACTACCATCTTCATATACTCCTTCAAAAAGATAAGGTGTAGTTACTGCACCTGAACCATCGATACGTTCAAATCCAGCAGTTTCTTTGGCAACCCCTTGAATCCGTAAATCTCCAATGGTTCTGGACATAATATCCCCCTTATATTTGAAGTCAAATAAGAATGACAATGAAAAGTCTTTATAGCTGAAATCATTGCTCCAACCTAAATTGAACTTCGGATTTGGGTTTCCGACCTTCTGAACGTTGGTTGTTGGCTTTGGAAGACCATTCGCATTGACGATCATTCTTCCTTGATTATCGCGTTGATACGCATTCGACCATAATTGTCCATATTCCTCTCCCGCAACTAAACGTACGTTAGGTGAAGTAAACCCTCCAATAGAAATATTATTCACACCTGGTGCTAACTCCTCGACAATGGATTTAAACTTGGTGAAGGTAAATCCCGATCTCCAATTGAAATTTTCACTTTTTAAAGGAACTAGATTCAACATCAACTCAATACCTTTGGTCGATAGACTACCCGCATTGGTGACTACAGAAGTAAAACCTGAAGATGATGGCGCTGGAACAGCAAAAATCAAATTCCGAGTATCTCTTTTATAGACCGATCCTTCAAAGCTGATTCTACCACTATATAGGGATAGTTCTGCTCCTAACTCATATTCGCGAGTAAACTCTGGCTGTAGTTTTTCATTTCCGGCACTGTTATTCAAGGTATATCCTGCCAGGCCATTGAATGGAAAACTGACTAATGTGGACACAAATCCATCTGAAGCACTCGAACGACCGAAATAGGTATTCGTTGCATATGGATCTGTTCCTTTACCTACTTCACCAACATTGGCTCTGATCTTCGCCATGGTTAATACATTGGATTTTAACTCAGGAAAAGCTTCGGTCAACACAAAGCTCACTGCAGCAGCAGGATAGAAAATGGAACGATTCCCTTTGGACAAGGTGGATGAAAAGTCGTTTCTGGCTTTCACGTTCAGGGATAAATAGGATTTGTAATCCAATACCACATCGGCGAAAACTCCAATTTGTCTGTTCTCGGTAATGGTACCGAGCGTATTAAAAGTCAAAAAGTTATTCTGGTTATCAAAATTTGGCAATACAATGCCTAAGCCTGTAGATTGCAAGGTATTTCTATTATTGGCAATTACCTCATTACCGACCGTTGCTATTAAATTCCAATTCTCAGAAATTGCTCTATTAGCCGTCAAGGTAAAATAGGAGTTGATATTTTTCATGGACACACTTCTATCTTGAACACCACCTGCTCCTGCAGAACTTGTATTTCCATTACTACGGATTCCCTTGTTATCAAATCCCTTTGAAGTCAAGCTAAAGACGTCGGCACCTACTTTTAGGTCTGCCGCCAACCAAGGAAGGATATCATATTTCAAATTGATATTTCCATAGAAACGGTTGACCTCATTATTGTTTCTTACATTTTTAATGGACCAGTAAGGATGATCTTCCGGCGCAAACCACAATTGATTTCCCTCCGCATTTTCAAAAGGCATATTGGTCAAGTCATAACTCCGCGGAGCATAGATCCCTCTCCATAATGGATTGGCACCTTGGTTACCTCCTTGCGTACGCTCTGAAACATTATTCACATATGAAAAGGAAGATCCAATCTTAAACTTGTCAGTCAGTTGGGTAGATGCATTTACCGAAATATTATTCCGCTTCAGCTCATTGCTAGGTAATAAGCCTGTTTCCAAGGTATAGCCATAAGATACACGGTAGTCAAATTTCTCACCTGAACCTGTAAAGCTCAAATCATTTACTGAGCTTACAGAATTCTTCAAGATATCTTTGATATTATCTGGGAATGCTTGCAGGTTTTCTTTTTCACCAAACCAGTTGGTCACTTCCTGACCAGCGATTTTTGGCCCCCATGAACCGGTCACGGAGTTATTATAATTACCATTACTACCTTGTGCATATTCATTTTGGAATTCAGGCATCTGAGATACCATTCCTACTGCAGTATTGGTTCCAACTGAAATCTGGTTTCTTGATCCTTTCTTAGCTTTCTTGGTGGTAATTAATATTACCCCAGAAGCAGCTCGAGATCCATATAGAACAGTTGCAGCAGCACCTTTCAATACGCTCATTGATTCAATATCCTGAGGGTTGATATCGGAGATCCGGCTGGAGTTGACTACTCCTGTATTCACCGAGTTACCCCCTCCGGAATTATCCAATGGAATTCCATCTACCACATATAAGGGTTGATTACTTCCAGTAAAGGTTGAAAATCCGCGAATAGTGATATTGGAACCTGCAAATCCACCACCAGCACCACTTACCTGCACTCCGGCCAATCTTCCGGCCAATGCATTCGTAACGTCAGTGGTTGGTGCCTTTGCCAGATCATCGGCTTTAACCTCTCCAACACCATAACCTAAGGTTTTACGATCTCTTTGAATACCAAATGAAGTAACAACTACTTCCTCCAGGTTGGCAGCATCATCCTGCAATACAATTCGCATGGCAGAAGTAGCATTAATGGGCACCTCAAGGGTTTGGTAGCTCATGTGACTTATAACCAAAGTACCTCGAGATTGGGCAGTTTCAAATGAAAACTCACCACGCTCATTGGTTTGTGAACCTTCATTTGAACCTTTTACTCGAATGGAGGCATTTGCGATTGGATTTCCTTGGTCATTCACGACCGTACCTGTTACGGTTGTTTGTTGTTCAAAATGAACAGGAATCAGGTAATTTGTTTCTATTTTATCAGCCTTCCACAAATGATGCGGACTAGCCTCTACTGCTGAACACAGCAGCATTGAGCCCGAGCAAAGCATGAGGCTCAATAAATTTTTTGGTCTTAAGTAATTTATGTTATGAATATTTTGGGGAATACTCCAACTTTTAATTTTAGATTTCATAATACAGGGTTTTAATTAGATGATTAGTAGAATTAACGATTAATCATTTGGGAAGTTAGGGTGGTAATTCGTGCTTTTCCATAATTTCAATAATTTGGTGAATTCAATAAAAAAATGAGATAATTATTAGGTGGTTAGTCCTATCAGGTTAATTAATAATCGTTTTCCTTAAAAAGGTAATATTGAGATATCGGCTTAATATGATTTCAAGATATAAAAAAAACGATTCCATGAAATAGACCTGTATACGAAAATAAGCTAGTTGCTTAGATAAGTAAACGAATGGACAAAATATGTTTACTGTTTGAACTAAGATTGATAGCGAATCTTAAAAATTCTATCAAAAAGATAGAATTTCGATTAATCGAATTGCGGTAAATACCTATTATTATTGGTCAAACATACATTTATTGCCAAATCAATATTTACCAACAAAAGAACAAATTGAGTTAAACCAATAAATATGAACTGTAGGGAAAGTAGTTTTTCAAGGCTAATTTTATGAAGTTATTACGGTTGGGGAGATATAGGAATCCAACCTAAAATTAAAAATAGAGGCTGAATTAGAGATGAGGAAAGATAATGCTGTCGGAGGTTGATAAAATAGAAAGAGGGCGTATGCAATACGCCCGTACAATGCGTTTCATTTATCCGATAGGCATTTCGCGGCCTGGATGGTCAAACCCCGTAGGGGTGACATCTTTGTAGACACGGACATATAACAAGGTACAGCCCCAGCGGGGCGACATGTTTGTAGCAAGGATCATTTAACAAGACACAGCCCTGTAGGGGCGACATG
>NOUX01000020.1 GCA_002245855.1 Sphingobacterium cellulitidis
TTTAAGAAATCAATTCAGATATCCCGGAGCGGGAGGAAAACATTAAAACAAGACAATTCTATTTATTATAAATAGTCTTGATCTTACACTTCATTTTACAATGGAGAGTTTGATCCTGGCTCAGGATGAACGCTAGCGGCAGGCCTAATACATGCAAGTCGGACGGGATCCAGCTGGTAGCTTGCTACCGGTTGGTGAGAGTGGCGCACGGGTGCGTAACGCGTGAGCAACCTACCCATATCAGGGGGATAGCCCGAAGAAATTCGGATTAACACCGCATGACACAAATTGACCGCATGGTTTATTTGTCAAATATTCATAGGATATGGATGGGCTCGCGTGACATTAGCTAGTTGGTGGGGTAACGGCCCACCAAGGCGACGATGTCTAGGGGCTCTGAGAGGAGAATCCCCCACACTGGTACTGAGACACGGACCAGACTCCTACGGGAGGCAGCAGTAAGGAATATTGGTCAATGGGGGCAACCCTGAACCAGCCATGCCGCGTGCAGGATGACTGCCCTATGGGTTGTAAACTGCTTTTGTTAGGGAATAAACCCCACTACGTGTAGTGGGCTGAATGTACCTAAAGAATAAGGATCGGCTAACTCCGTGCCAGCAGCCGCGGTAATACGGAGGATCCGAGCGTTATCCGGATTTATTGGGTTTAAAGGGTGCGTAGGCGGCACTTTAAGTCAGGGGTGAAAGACGGCAGCTCAACTGTCGCAGTGCCCTTGATACTGAAGTGCTTGAATGCGGTTGAAGACGGCGGAATGAGACAAGTAGCGGTGAAATGCATAGATATGTCTCAGAACACCGATTGCGAAGGCAGCTGTCTAAGCCGTTATTGACGCTGATGCACGAAAGCGTGGGGATCGAACAGGATTAGATACCCTGGTAGTCCACGCCCTAAACGATGATGACTCGATGTTTGCGATATACCGTAAGCGTCCAAGCGAAAGCGTTAAGTCATCCACCTGGGGAGTACGCCCGCAAGGGTGAAACTCAAAGGAATTGACGGGGGCCCGCACAAGCGGAGGAGCATGTGGTTTAATTCGATGATACGCGAGGAACCTTACCCGGGCTTGAAAGTTACTGAAGGATGCAGAGACGCATCCGTCCTTCGGGACAGGAAACTAGGTGCTGCATGGCTGTCGTCAGCTCGTGCCGTGAGGTGTTGGGTTAAGTCCCGCAACGAGCGCAACCCCTATGTTTAGTTGCCAGCACGTCAAGGTGGGGACTCTAAACAGACTGCCTGCGCAAGCAGAGAGGAAGGCGGGGACGACGTCAAGTCATCATGGCCCTTACGTCCGGGGCTACACACGTGCTACAATGGATGGTACAGCGGGCAGCTACACAGCAATGTGATGCCAATCTCGAAAAGCCATTCACAGTTCGGATCGGGGTCTGCAACTCGACCCCGTGAAGTTGGATTCGCTAGTAATCGCGTATCAGCAATGACGCGGTGAATACGTTCCCGGGCCTTGTACACACCGCCCGTCAAGCCATGAAAGCTGGGGGTACCTAAAGCATGTAACCGCAAGGAGCGTGTTAGGGTAAAACCGGTAATTGGGGCTAAGTCGTAACAAGGTAGCCGTACCGGAAGGTGCGGCTGGAATACCTCCTTTCTAGAGCCCGCTCTGGGATCGCTGCGCGACATACATGATCGTATA
>NOUX01000021.1 GCA_002245855.1 Sphingobacterium cellulitidis
TTTTCTGTTTTTTGTCCTTAAGATTTAGTATCTTAAGGTGCACCCAAAAAACAATATGGCAAACATACAATTCAAAGCTCTTCCATCCAATAGTCCGAGTCTATTTCCTGAAAATATTTTTGATCGTATTCCATTGAACCATCCTGTTCGGTTGGTGAATCAGGTTGTTGATCAGTTGGATCTGGATCATATTATCCGACTTTATAAAGGGGGAGGCACTACTAGTTTCCATCCCCGGATGCTCATCAAAGTGTTGTTCTACGCCTATTTAAGCAATATCTATTCTTGCCGAAAGATTGAACGCGCCTTACAAGAGAACATCTATTTCATGTGGCTTTCTGGCAACAGTACCCCTGATTATCGTACGATCAACTATTTCAGGGGGAAGCGTCTTAAGGGGCAAATACAGGAGTTGTTTGCAAGTATCGTCCGGATGTTACATGAAATGGAGTACGTCAGCCTGAAAGTTCAGTATGTTGATGGTACCAAGATCGAATCTGCAGCTGGTCGTTATACGTTTGTATGGAAGAAATCGGTTGAGAAAAACAAGGTAAAGTTAGAAGCGAACATCGCTTCGGTTCTTGCCGATATTGATGCGCAGATTACCCAAGACCAATCTACATTAGGCAATCAAGAAGTTAGCAAGGCTATCGACAGCACGCAGCTGAAGGAAAAGATCAAAGCGATCAATGCAAAGCTCAAAGTGGCCAATAAGTCTACCGATAAGCAGCTTAAGAAACTCGAAGATGACTACTTGCCACGATTGGAGAAATATGAAGAACAGCTGAAAATACTAGGGGATCGCAATAGTTATAGTAAGACCGATACCGATGCTGTGTTTATGCGCATGAAAGAGGATCACATGAAGAACGGTCAACTCAAACCCGCCTACAATACACAGATCAGTACCGAGGAACAGTTCATCACCCATTACAGTATCCATCAGACTACCGCAGACACGACAACCCTACCGGAACATTTGGAAGGCTTTGAGTCCCGTTACGGAAAACAAAGTGAGTCAATCGTCGCAGATGCCGGATATGGCAGTGAGCAGAACTATGAGTTGTTGGAAGGACAGAATATAACCGCTTTTATCAAGTACAATTACTTCCATATGGAGCAGAAGCGAAAGCATAAGCAGGATCCTTTTTCGGTACAGAACCTATATTACAATAATCAGGAGGATTTTTATGTGTGTCCGGCAGGACAGAAACTAAGCTTTGTCGGACAAACAACCAGGGTCAGTACCAACGGATATGCCGCCCAGGTGAGCTGCTATCAAGCTCAGCGATGTGAGGGCTGTCCGATGCGTGATGGGTGTCATAAAGCACAGGGCAATCGTCTGATTGAAGTCAATCACCGCCTTGCTTGGCTCAAGGCTAAAGCTAGAGAAAGACTACTATCGACACAAGGGCGATACCATCGAAGCAAAAGACCCGTGGAAGTCGAAGCGGTATTTGGACAGATGAAAAGCAACAACAAGTTTACCCGCTTTAGTATGAAAGGACTCGAGAAAGTTACTGTGGAGTTCGGATTGATGGCTATTGCCCATAACCTAAGAAAATGGGCAAAAAAGTGG
>NOUX01000022.1 GCA_002245855.1 Sphingobacterium cellulitidis
TGTCCATTCCTGAATTTGGTTTACAAAAAGCGAACATTAAAAGTTAAATTTAAATGTTATGAAAAAACCAGAGATCAAACGCAAATCAGGAGGACAGGCAGTTTACAGTGAGAGCTTCAAGATCCTCGTAGCACGGGAGTATTTAGAGGGCAAGTTGAGCTTTTCCCAGCTATCCCAGAAGTATAACCTTCCTTCGGTGGACACTCCCCGATATTTTTTGAAATGGTACCAGCAATGGGAGAGCGAGCTGAACCTTGAGATCCCCGAAGGAGTCAGCACTGCGGACCTATCGGGCAAGAGCGCAAAAGAGCTCCAGGACGGCCTTGATGAGGCGAACCTGAAGATCACTGCCCTTGAGATGCTGATCAAGAAGGCCCAGGAGTTCTATGGGGAGGACTTCGGAAAAAAGCCTGGTGCCAAATCGTCCAAGAAATGAAAGCGACCTACCGGAACACTTCCATATCCTCGCTCTGTGGGCTATTTGGCAAAACACGACAATCCTATTACAAGTACCTGGGCAACAAGCAGGAGACGCAGGTTCGCAGCGACCTGATATTGAGCCGGGTACGCGAGATACGGCAGGACTCCCACCGGATGGGAGCCCTGAAGCTGCGCAGCATCCTGAGCAGGGAGATGGGCTCCAGCATGAAGGGCCTGGGCAGGGACAGCTTCTTTAGGCTGCTCAGGGAGAACGACCTGTTGGTCAGGTGCAAGCGTAGGTATGCGGTCACCACGCAGTCCAATCACAGGTTCAAGAAATGGCCGGACCTGGTCAAAAGGAGCCATCCTTCGCGTGCCGAGCAGCTCTGGGTCAGCGACATCACCTATGTGCGCATCAAGGGGAAATGGATCTACCTGTGCCTGATAACGGACGCTTTCTCACGGAAGATCGTGGGCTACAGGCTCAGCCATAGACCGACCTCGCAGGCCTGCATCGCGGCCCTAAGGATGGCCATATCGGGCAGGATGTATCCAGAACGAGAGCTGACCCACCACTCGGACAGGGGTATCCAGTACTGCAGCTCAAGCTACGTTAAGGTGCTTCAGGACAACGGAATAGCAATCAGCATGACGGAATCCGGAAGTCCGTACGACAATGCCGTGGCCGAGAGGCTCAATGGGATATTGAAGCACGAATACCGCATGGCGGAGACCTTTCCCGACTATGGCAGGGCGCTGGCACAGTTGGTCAGGGCGGTTGATATATACAACAACTTTAGGCCACATATGTCCTGCGATATGTTGTCCCCACAGGAGGCTCATCAGGGATGGAAGGAAGAAACACCCTCAAAAGTGTTTCGACGAACCAGCATGGATGAGCCAGACAGATTGACAACCTCTATCAGGATGGAAATCGTTGACGACAACCATATTAAGTAAAAGAAATATATTTGTAAAATCTATTGAGTAAACCCTTCGCTTTTTGTCAACCTATTTCAGTACAAGACAAT
>NOUX01000023.1 GCA_002245855.1 Sphingobacterium cellulitidis
ATTTGTCATGGCTGTACAGACAGGAGAAAACGAACAGGCGTTGAGGAAGATACTCGACATGACACGGCTCATCAGTATCGTTATTTTAGGGTTGCATTTTTATTATTACTGCTACACTGTATTTAAGGAATGGGGATTGGTCAGTGAGTTTAGCGACCGATTGTTAGGGAATATTCGCAATACGGGTTTGTTCAGGGACTTTCACCGTTCCAAGCTGATTGCATTCTGCTTCCTTGTCATTTCCTTATTGGGCGCTAAGGGCAGGAAGAACGAAAAGCTGAATTACCGGATCGCATTTGCCTATATCCTTACCGGACTGGCGATCTACTTTTTTAGTTACCTGGCCTTACTGGTGAAAATAAAAACATCTGCTACGGCAGTGCTGTACATGGGCATTACGGGATTTGGTTTTCTGCTGGTGCTTTCGGGCGGCACCCTGCTTTCCCGTATCATCAAAAACAGGTTGAACAACAAGGATATTTTCAATAAGGAAAACGAAACCTTTCCGCAGGAAGAACGGCTGTTGGAAAATGAATACTCCATCAACCTGCCTGCCCGTTACCGGCTGAAAAACAAAACAAAGAATAGCTGGATCAATATCATCAATCCGTTCAGGGCACTGATGGTATTGGGTACGCCCGGATCGGGTAAGTCCTACTTCGTAATACGACATGTGATCACGCAACATATACGCAAAGGATTTACCATGTTCGTGTACGATTTTAAGTTTGACGACCTTTCCAAGATTGCCTATAACACCTGGTTAAAGAACAAACACCGGTACAAAAAGACACCAACGTTTTATGTGATCAATTTTGATGACCTGACCCGTAGCCACCGCTGCAATCCACTGGAGCCATCGGCCATGACCGATATTACCGATGCGGCTGAAAGTGCGAGGACGATTTTAATGGGCTTGAACCGGGAGTGGATCAAGCGACAGGGGGATTTCTTTGTGGAATCTCCCATCAATTTTTTAACGGCGGTAATTTGGTATTTGCGCCGGTACAAAGATGGTGAGTTTTGTACACTGCCCCATGTGATAGAGCTGATGCAGGTAGACTACGATAGCCTGTTTACCCTGCTACGTACCGAAAAAGAAATTGAGGTATTGATCAATCCCTTCGTCAATGCTTATCTCAACGATGTCATGGAGCAACTGGAAGGTCAGATTGCTGCCGCAAAAGTGGCAATGGCGAGGCTTTCATCGCCGCAATTATACTATGTTTTATCAGGCAATGACTTTAACCTGGACATCAATAACCCAGACGATCCGAAGATTGTCTGCATGGGCAACAATCCGCAGAAGATACAGATCTACGGGGCGGTGTTGTCGCTGTATGTAACAAGGCTTGTCAAGCTGGTGAACAAAAAAGGAAAGCTAAAGAGCAGTTTGGTATTTGACGAGTTCCCGACCATTTATCTCAACAACATGGACAGT
>NOUX01000024.1 GCA_002245855.1 Sphingobacterium cellulitidis
TTTTGTCATGGCTGTACAGACAGGAGAAAACGAACAGGCGTTGAGGAAGATACTCGACATGACACGGCTCATCAGTATCGCTATTTTAGGGTTTCATTTTTATTATTACTGCTATACTGCATTCAAGGAATGGGGACTGGCCAGTGAGTTTAGCGACCGATTGTTAGGGAACATTCGCAATACGGGTTTGTTCAGGGACTTTCACCGTTCCAAGCTGATTGCTTTTGGTTTCCTTGTCATTTCCCTATTGGGTGCTAAAGGCAGAAAAAACGAAAAGCTGAATTACCGGATTGCATTTGCATACATCCTTACCGGACTGGCGATCTACTTTTTTAGTTACCTGTCCTTGCTGGTGAAAATAAAAACATCCGCTACGGCGGTGCTATACATGGGCATTACGGGACTTGGTTTTCTGCTGGTGCTTTCGGGCGGCACCCTGCTTTCCCGTATCATCAAAAACAGGTTGAACAACAAGGATATTTTCAATAAGGAAAACGAAACCTTTCCGCAGGAAGAACGGCTTTTGGAAAATGAGTACTCCATCAACCTGCCTGCCCGGTATCGGCTGAAAAATAAAATAAAGAATAGCTGGATCAATATCATCAATCCGTTCAGGGCGCTGATGGTATTGGGTACGCCCGGATCGGGTAAGTCCTACTTTGTGATACGTCATGTGATTACGCAGCATATCCGCAAAGGTTTTACCATGTTCGTGTACGATTTTAAGTTTGACGACCTTTCCAAGATTGCCTATAATACCTGGTTGAAAAACAGGCATCGTTACAAAAAGCCGCCAACGTTTTACGTCATCAATTTTGATGACCTGACCCGAAGCCACCGCTGCAATCCACTGGAGCCATCGGCCATGTCCGATATTACAGATGCTGCTGAAAGTGCAAGAACGATTTTAATGGGCCTGAACCGGGAGTGGATCAAACGGCAAGGTGATTTTTTTGTGGAATCTCCTATCAACTTTTTGTCTGCCGTGATATGGTATTTGCGTAGGTATAAAGATGGTGAGTTCTGCACGCTGCCCCATGTCATTGAGCTGATGCAAGTGGATTATGATAGCCTGTTTACCTTGCTGCGCACCGAAAAGGAAATTGAGGTATTGATCAATCCATTTGTTAACGCATACCTGAACGACGTTATGGAGCAATTGGAAGGTCAAATAGCCTCCGCAAAGGTTGCAATGGCTAGGCTTTCTTCGCCGCAATTATACTATGTTTTATCAGGCAATGACTTTAACCTGGACATCAATAACCCAGACGATCCGAAGATTGTCTGCATGGGCAACAATCCGCAGAAGATACAGATCTACGGAGCTGTACTATCTCTCTATGTAACCCGTCTGGTCAAGCTGGTGAACAAAAAAGGAAAGCTAAAGAGCAGCCTTATTTTTGATGAGTTCCCGACCATTTATCTCAACAATATGGACAGC
>NOUX01000025.1 GCA_002245855.1 Sphingobacterium cellulitidis
GGATCAAGCTGAATTCTTGGGGGGAGTGTTAGAAATTTCTTAGTTTAGCGTCTTTAATACAGATATCCCTTGCAAGAAGCCGAACGTAAATTACTATCCTTATTGATGCCCGAAGGGCTTTTGGAATACTTCCAGATCTTAGAAGTCGATCAGGTCGACAATCAACTCCATATTTATTTAGATGAACTTAATATTGCTCCGACAGGTTATGAGAACAGCAAGTTGGAGTCAAAGGGTTTTATGCCTTCCACCGAGATTTCAGACTTTCCCATTCGAGGCCAGAAAGTTACGCTACATATCCGTCGCCGTCGCTGGACGGTACTGGATACCGGAGATATCATCACAAGAGATTGGAACCTAGTGCGTGAGGGCGCTCGAATGACTACGGAATTCGGGCTTTTTTTAAAGAAGATATTTGGATAGCTATCCTGTAAGCGCCCAATTGGTAGGTCTGTTCTTCCAGATGGACGGCAAGCAACTACAGGATCAATACAAGAATCACCTCAGTGATTTCCATGATTGGGACCAAAAGCCGCATGCAGAGAGCTGGACATTGTTCCCTGAAAACATCTCGGAACACCTGAGCATCGATGAGACCAGCTTTAGCAACGGTGAATTATATACCATTGTTAGCAGTAAATCGGCAAAAGGGCGTAAAGGAACGATCCTAGCAACTATTAAAGGCACAAAGGCTGAGGATATCATAGCTGTTCTTGAGCGAATACCCTTGCGATCAAGGAATAAGGTAAAGGAGGTGACCATGGATATGGCTCCCAACATGGCCAAGGCTATCCGTAGATGTTTCAGGAACGCTAGACGTGTGGTCGATCGGTTCCATGTCCAAAAGTTAGCCTATGATGCCGTACAGGAACTCCGTATCAAATATCGTTGGGAGGTGTTGGATGCAGAAAGCAAGAAGATAATGGAGTCGCGAAAGCGAGGAATCCCATATGAACCGGAATTATTGCCTAATGGTGATACGCTCAAACAGCTGTTGGCTAGATCCAGATACCTTTTGTTCAAGCATCCCAGCCGATGGCCAGAAAGCCAAAAAAACCGGGCTGAATTGCTGTTCATGCGGTTTCCTAAGCTAAAACAGGCTTATGATCTTGGAATTGCCTTAGGAGACATCTTCAACAAATGCCGGGACAAAAAGGTCGCATTTACCAAACTAGGCCTGTGGCATAATCAGGTTGAGAATGCGGGCATTGCTTCCTTTGAGAGCGTAGCAAGATCAATTGCAGCTCATCATCAATACATTCTCCATTACTTCGACAACAGAAGTACTAATGCATCGGCAGAATCATTCAATGCAAAACTCAAAGCTTTCAGGAGCGTCTTCCGTGGCGTTAGGGACACAACATTCTTCCTGTACAGAGTGATGAAATTGTATGCTTAAAAATCTTAACCCCCCAAACTTTCGGTATGATCC
>NOUX01000026.1 GCA_002245855.1 Sphingobacterium cellulitidis
GGATCATGTACAAAAGTTGTGGAGGGGACAAAAAATAATTAGATATTTGTGCTTTGAACTTATAGATAGATGCACGATTCATTTAAAGCCTTAATGCCGCTTATCATTCCAGCGGGAGTTTCCGATTATTTTGAGATGGCCCATTATTCGCAGGGCGAAGGTCGCTTAGACATTTTCTTAGAAGAGATGAATGTCATTCCTGACGAATACCAGTACAACAAACTCATTTCCAAAGGTTTCTTTGAGCCTATTACCCTGCAAGATTTTCCTATTCGTGGTCAGCAAGTTTACCTACATGTGAAACGCCGCAGATGGCTCAATCAGGATACCGATAAAGTAGTTTACAGGAACTGGGAATTAGTAGCAAAAGGGACGCGTATCACACAGGATTTCGCGGCTTTTTTAAAAGGTATCAGCGGACAACCAGGCTCATAGCATCCAGACCATCAGTTCGTTCTACGGCATTTCGGCCAGTAAACTAAGGAGATATTATAGAAATAAGCTCAGTGGTTTTCAGGATTGGGAACACCGTGAGAACGCAAGAGAAGGTTTGATCTTCCCACAGAATGTCAGCAGCCATCTTTCTATTGACGAGACCTGCCTCTCTCATGGAAAACTCTATACCGTTGTCACCAACAAAAGAGCCCGTGGCAAAAAAGGGACCATTGTAGCTATACTGAGCGGCACAAAATCAGAGAACATCATTCCCATTCTAAAAAAGATCCCGAAAAGACTATGCAATAGAGTTCAAGAAATAACCCTTGACCTGGCGGGTAATATGGGGCTAATTGCAAAGAAATGTTTTCCCAATGCTGTCCAGGTAATTGACCGCTTCCATGTCCAGCAACTGGCCACCGAGGCGCTTCAAGAAATAAGGATCAAGCACCGCTGGCAGGCCATAGATGAAGAAAACCAAGCCATCGATGCTGCCAGGAGAGCTAAAGAATCCTATCTACCGGAGGTATTGTCCAATGGGGACACCATAAAACAGATGTTGGCCAGGAGTCGCTATCTGCTCTACAAAAGTGAGCATAAATGGACTGTAGATCAAAGGGAAAGGGCTGCATTGCTTTTCGTCCGGTACCCCGATATTGAAAAGGCTTACAGGTTGTCACAAGAGCTGTCCTGGATATTCAATACAACCATTGACAAGGTCTATGCCTTTACCAGGTTGGCTAAATGGGCTGAAAAAGTAGAAAAGGCTGGCTTCAAGTCATTCAACACTGTTTCTCGAACCATAAACCTTCACTATAAAAAGATATTGAACTACTTTGACAACAAGAGCACCAATGCTTCGGCAGAATCGTTCAATGCCAAGATAAAAGCTTTCAGAAGTCAGTTCAGGGGTGTCGGAGACATCAACTTTTTTCTCTTTAGATTGACTAAATTATTTGCTTAGTCCACAGGTTTTGAAACTGATCC
>NOUX01000027.1 GCA_002245855.1 Sphingobacterium cellulitidis
TGGGGCTGGATAATGCGTGGATGGATAATCGTAAAAGGGCGTATGCGATACGTCCCTACCAATATGCTGCACCTACGGGGCTGAAAACATGACAGCGGGAACAAAAACTCCGGAGGAGTTTAATATTAGTAATAGGAGACGTTAAATGAAATAAGCCCCGCCCCATTGCAATCGCTAAAGCGATTGCAATGGGGCGGGGCAATTCGTATATGTTATCGGGTTACTAATATTGAACCCCGCTGGGGTTCCTAACAACGCTGTCGGATTTTTGAAACGGATTGTAGGGGCGAATTGCATACGCCCCCCAAACGGTGCCACGAATATATGGTTGAAATGAATCCTCCTACAAACATGCCGCCCCTACGGGGCTGTATGGTGATAAATGCTTCTTTGCTACAAACATGTCGCCCCGCAGGGGCTGTTCGTTGATAAATGCTTCTTTGCTACAAATATGTCACCCCTACGGGGTTTGTAAATTCAAAGCGGAATGCATATCGGATATATGAAACGCATTGTACGGGCGTATCGCATACGCCCTCCAAACGGTGCCAGGATTATCTGGTTGCAATGAAACCCTACAAAAAAGCACACCCACCTAAATAAAAAATGGGACTTAATTAAGTCCCAAGTTTTTATCATCCATGTATTTCAACATCTTTTTGAGTTCTGGATCGTTGAAGTAGGCTAAGCTTTCGCTTGCTATTTTTCTGGCGTTACGGAACTCTTTCTTTTCAAATTGGTCAGCTGCTAAATTTACTGCCATTGAAATAAGGTCTTTATTGTCTTTTAGCCCCAAGTCTTGGTTTTTCGAAAGCTCTTCGATTACAATGTCATGGTAAGCCAATGATTTTTCTATGTTTTTTTCCTGGAAACTCAGGAATGCCAATTGATTCGCATTGATGGTATATACCTTACGAACCTGCTTGTCATCCTTTAAGAATGGAAACTTGGCAGTCCATGAATTGATGATATCCAAAGATCCTTGAAGGTTAGCCTTGTCTGAAGCAATGCTAATCAATGATGCCGAGATCATGGTTTGAACCTCCTTGTCCTCCATGTTTTTTTGATAACATGAAGTCAATAGGGGCAATGCTGCATTTATGTTTTTGTTGACAGCAAATTTAATTGCCTTTTCCTTGTTTTCTTTATATTCTACAGAATCTGATTCTTGTGCAAATGCATTAGCGGATACGCTTAATGCCAGTATTACGGCTGATAATTTTAAATACATACGTTTGATCATGGAAACAAATCTATAAGAAATGCAAGGCAAAAATAAAGTCTTAACTTTTCTTAACATGTGAATCTTGATTGAGATTCAATAAAGTGCGATTTAGGAATATCAATTGTAACAAACTTATTATAAACACTAGGAATGTGCGTTAGAATGGTAATAAAGGAGGTTAATTT
>NOUX01000028.1 GCA_002245855.1 Sphingobacterium cellulitidis
AGCGCAACAGCGTTCATATCTCCCTCAATTTCGATCCATCGGAAACGGGTATGTCCCAAGAAAAGCTAATGAAAATCGCAAAGGTCTATATGGACAAATTGGGCTTTGGCAAACAACCGTTTTTGGTGTTCCAGCACCACGATGCAGGCCACCCACATTTACATTTGGTGACCACCAATATTCTGGCTGACGGCAGCACCATCAACCTCCATCATTTGGGTATCCGCAAGTCCGAACCGGCACGTCAGGAAATCGAAAAAATGTTTGGTCTGGTACAGGCAAACAGCCAACAGAAAAAAGAAGTATTCCAGTTAAAGCCGGTGGACATACGCAAGGTGCAATATGGTCGTACCGATACCCGGAGAGCCATCACCAATGTGCTGGATGCCGTACTTGATAAATACCGTTATACCAGCCTGCCTGAACTCAATGCGGTACTGCGCCAGTATAACGTAATGGCCGACCGTGGCAGTGAAAATTCAAGGGTTTTTAAAAGTGGTGGATTGGTGTATCGGGTGCTGGATGAACAGGGCAATACCATCGGTGTACCCATTAAAGCAAGTGACATGTACAGTAAGCCCATACTCAAATCACTTGAAGCAAAATATTCCGGTAACGAAGTCAAACGTTTGCCGCATAAGGCAAGGGTGAAAAATGCCGTTGATATGGCTTTGTTGGGCAAGCAGGGTTTAACTATTGACAAGTTGGTGGAAGCCTTAAAAAAGCAGGGAATTGATATGGTACTCCGGCTTAATGAAAACGGTTTGCTGTATGGTATTACCTATGTTGACCATCGTACACAATGTGTTTTTAATGGTAGTGCATTGGGTAAGGCTTACAGTGCCAAAGCGATACAGGAAAGGTGTTTGCCACAAGCCCTTGCTGAGCCGAATTTGCTTGCGCATTCCGCTCAGCAACAAAATCACACGGGTTTACAGCCACAGCGCACTGTAGCAGAAACCAATGCTTCCGAAAAAGTACCACAGCCTGCTACAATGCCACTTGCTCCCGGTAATGCGTTGGAGGCTTTGCTGCAACCTGAACAGGCTGCCGATTATGTAGAGGGACACCTGAAACGGAAACGCAAAAAGAAGAAAAGAAAAAATTTATCCAATAACCAATAAAAGA
>NOUX01000029.1 GCA_002245855.1 Sphingobacterium cellulitidis
AGGGGCCTGGGTGAATGCAACGGATGGACCGGTCGGTAGGGGCGTATCGCATACGCCCTTTTGTATTGTTGTTTGGTCATGGGTTGACAAACATGCCGCCCCGCTGGGGCTTGACCATCCAGGCCGCGAAATGCCTATCGGATAAATGAAACGCATTGTACGGGTTATATTGAAAGGAGGGCGTATGCGATACGCCCCTACGATTGGCGGGCTAGAAATGGATTCTTCGCTTCGCTCAGAATGACAGATAAATTGTGTCAGGGTCATGGGATGTCATTGTCATTCCGCATCTTCGATGCGGAATCCATTTTAGGCGATATGTAGGCGAACTTGACGTCCCTCGAGGCTTGAACCTCGTCAGCGGTGCAAGAAACTCCAGAGGAGTTTAATGTTAGTAGAAAGGAACGGTAGCATGAAATAAGCCCGTCCGCAGAACTGCAATCGCTGAAGCGATTGCAGTTCTGCGGACGGGCTCTTTGTTTTCTACCTTCGTGTTACTAATATTGAACCCCTCTGGGGTTCCGACAAACATGCCACCCCGCTGGGGCTGTACCTTGTTATATGTCCCTTGCTACAAATATGCCGCCCCTACAGGGCTGTGTCTTGTTAAATGATCCTTGCTACAAA